>NZ_BSSX01000001.1:0-2036108 GCF_030269205.1 Herbidospora sp. NBRC 101105
GAGTTACGGCGGTTATGGCGGAGGGGAAACACCCGGTTACATTCCGAACCCGGAAGTTAAGCCCTCCAGCGCCGATGGTACTGCACCGGGGACGGTGTGGGAGAGTAGGACACCGCCGGACAATCTTTATACCGAAGGCCCCGATCATTTGATCGGGGCCTTCGACGTTTCAGGGGATGATGCCCGGCCATTCGGCCGGGCTTTCTGCGTTTCACCCGCTGATCGGTGAGGCGTGACTGCGGCTGTTGTTTGCGTGGGTTCGGCCACCGGGTTCGGCCACGGGGGTTCGGCCACGGGGGTTCGGCCACGTCGAGCCGGCCCCCGCCGGGGGTGGCCCGGGCCTCATTCCAGACCAACCGTTCTAGCGTGGCGGCGCTGATCAGGTGGTCGTTGTTGGCGGAAGGGGTCGTCCACGTCGGTCGGCGTGGTGTTCCGGGGGTGCCTCGGCCATGCGGCCGGGCCTTCGTCATTTCACACATCAACCGTTCAGGGTCTGGCCGCCGTGGTCAGGCTGTCGTTGTCCTGGTGTGTGGTGTCGGGCCGGCGTGGCGTCTGGACGAGTGTTTTCGAGGAGCCCGGCCATGTGGCCGGGCTTTCGTGGTCTACGGAGCGGGTGGCGAGATTGCTCTGTGGCGAAGCCGGCCGCGTGGCGAGGAGGCGTGGCCCACGTCACCGTGTCGCCGGTCGCCCGACCTCGTGCGGTGTACCGCCGGACCCAGGCCGGTGGGGTCCACAGCCCCGAACGCACACATGGATCGTGAGTCACACGAGCAACACCAGTCCCGTCGCGGCGGCGATCGCCTCCCCGGCGAGCCGTGCCAAACCCGACTCTCCGCGCACTCGGCAATCTGTCCAGTCCGCACCCCCATCCGCCAGGCAAACTGACCGGATTGTCCAGGTTGAGCTGCGGATACTTGCTCTTCTGCCTCCCCTCTTGTTGTCATTTGTAGATGTTTGAGGAAGCGCAGTACTTCGCTCCTGTCGCCGCCAACGAGGACGGGTCCGTCACCGTTGAGCTGGCCAAGAGCCACCCGGGGTTCGCCGACCCCGTATATCGGGCGCGTCGCAACGCCATCGCCGGGCTCGCCGTGGGTTACACGCGAGGGGAGCCCATCCCGCACGCCGAGTACTCCGAGGAGGAGCACGAGGTCTGGTCTCTGGTGACCCGGGAGCTGGCCGCCAAGCACCGGAAGTACGCCGTCTCCGAGTTCCTCGACGCCGCCGAGGCGCTGGGGCTGCCGAAGGACCGTATCCCGCAGCTCGAAGAGGTCAGTGAGCTGCTGAAGCCGCTGACCGGGTTCCGCTACATCCCGGCCGCGGGGCTGGTGCCGCTGCGGGAGTTCTACAGCGTGCTGGCGGACTCGTTCTTCCACTCGACGCAGTACATCCGGCATCACTCGGTGCCGTTCTACACCCCGGAGCCCGACGTCATCCACGAGGTCATCGGGCACGGCAACACGCTCGCGTCCGAGCGGTTCGCGGCGCTCTACCGGCTCGCGGGGCAGGCGGCGCGCAGGGTCGAGACGGCCGAGGCGCTGGAGTTCGTCTCGAAGGTCTTCTGGTTCACCCTGGAGTTCGGGGTGATGCGGGAGGGGCGCGAGCTGAAGGCCTACGGGGCCGGGATCCTCAGCTCGTACGGCGAGATCGAGGAGTTCCGGGGGATGGACATCCGGCCCCTCGACGTCACCGTCATGGGCACGACGGTCTACGACATCACCAAGTACCAGGACGTGCTCTTCGAGGCGGCCTCGTTCGACCACCTCGAAGACGTCGTCGGTCAGTTCTGGGCGTCGTGCGATGACGAGATGATCGCCAAGTTGCGCACTACGGCCTGATCAGCAGGGCGTCGCCGACCGCGCGCTCGGCGCCGTCGGAGGGCTTGTTGACGACCTTGCCCTTGACGACCATGGCGCTGGAGCCGCCGCCGTCGAGGTTGATGGCGTCGCGTGCGCCCAGCCACTGCATGACGCGGGCGGCCTCGTGGAAGGAGGCGCCGACCGTCTGGCCGGGGGCGCGGCCGTCGACGACGGCCAGGATCAGTTTGCCGTTCCTCGTGACGCCCGCGAGGGTGCGCGGGTGGCGGCGGACGATCATGTTGATGTTGGCCATGCCGTCAGTGGCAGCGGTGATCCAGGTCTTGCCGTTCTTCACCAGGCCCACGCCGCCGCCCACGATGTGGGTGTCGGGGGTCAGCGGAACGGTCCGCTTCTTGCGCAGGTCGGTGACCGTGGTCTTGAGCTGGACCTTGCCACCCTCCTGGGCGTAGGCGGCGAGCCAGTCGGCGCCGGCTCCGACGCCCTGGAGCACCCGCATGCCCTTCATGATCTTGGCGCCGGGTGAGCGGACCGCCGTGACGACGCCGTCGGGGTCGATGACGACCTCGGTGGCGCCGACCTTGGGGGTGCTGGCGCCGAACTCCTCGGTGTAGAGGACGAGCTCGCCGTCCCTGCCGACCCGGTTGACGCCCGCGACGGGGGCCATCGCGCCGCCGGCTGCGACGTTCACCGACGACTTGAGTTCGGTGATGCGGGCGGTGCGGCCCTTCAGGACCACCGCCGTACGGCCCTCGACGGCCTCGCTGAGCAGTTTGCCGCCGACGACCGAGATGCCCGTGGGGTCGCCCCGGTAGGCCGCGCCCGTGTGGATGTCGAAGAAGCCGCCGTTGACGCCGGCGATTGCGCCCGCGCCCTTGGCCATGTCGGTGACGCGTTCCCGGACGGCCGTCTTCTTGCCGAGGCTGGCGGCGAAGCTGCCGCGGAACGACCTCGGGTCGACCATCAGGATCTTCATCGACCAGGGGCCCGCGGTGACGAAGCCGTCGTCGCCCGTGTAGTCGGCCTTGGCGCTGATGCCGGCCTCCTTGAGCTCCTTGACGACCTTGTCGGCCTCCTTCTTCGCGCTCAGGGGCCACTGGCCGACGCGGACCATCCAGTAGTCCTGCGCGGGGAAGTCGGCGATCGCCGGCCGGGTGAACTTCACCACCACCGGTTCGAACCCCGCCATCTGGACGGCCAGGGCCTGCTTCTCCGCCGTGCGCTGGGTGTACGCGTCGTTCGCCCCGGCCAGCACGCTGACGGTGTAGCCGTCCTTGTTCGTGCCGTGCCGCAAGGTGATGTATTCGATGCCCGGTATGACCATCTTCGAGGTCGTCTTCGCAAGGCCGGGAACCCCCAGCGGAAAGCTCGACGACGGCGGTCCCGTGGTCTTCTGGCTGTCGGCAAAAACCGGCATAACCGGCAAAACGGATGCCAGCGCGGTAATTGCGACGGTCAGACGGCCTCTCATATGGTCTCTCCCCAATAGTGGTCGTGAGTGACCATCGTGGCGAGATTGGCGCTTATAAGTGGGCGAAACACGCCAATCGGTATGAGAAATCTCGACTGAATTGAGTATTTCGCCTGGTCAATACCCGGTAGTCGCCTGACGGACGAACTCCTGCGGGGAAAGCGCCTCGATGAATCCGATCCGCCCGTCGTCGAAGCGGCGCAGGCCCCAGTAGTGGCCGGTGGCGGAGCCGTACCAGATGCTCCAGTGGGGGAAGCGCGCCGACAGGGCGCGGACGATCGCGCGGTGGTCGGGGGCCGGGAAGGCGCGGGGCGGTGTCTCGGACTCGGTTATCGTCACGTAGCGAGACAATCACGTCCCGGAGGGTGAACCCGGAATGCCCGGTTCGTGGGGTGGGGCAGGTTTTACACCTGGTGGAAACGAATCCTTATCTCACCTTGTCGCGAGGAGGAGAGACGCCAGCCGGGCGCCGGCGAGGCCCTCGACGGTCAGGCCGTTGAAACCGGTCATCGTGTCTCCGGCGACGAGCGCGTTGACGATGGCCTCCTCGGTGGCCTCGATGACGGCGTGGTAGAGCGGGTCGAGGTGGTCGTCGGCCATGACGGTCACCTGGTAGGTCGGCGGGACCTCCGCGCCGAGCACGTTCACCGGCAGGTTGCGGTTGCCCACGCTGAAGCAGAGGAAGCCGTCGCCGCTGGAGTTCTCGCCCGCGCCGCCCGTGCGGCCGACGCCGAGCCCGGCCCGCCTGGCCAGGCGGGCGCACTGGTGCGGCAGCAGCGGCGCGTCGGTGGCCACGACGCCGATGATCGACCCGGCGCCCTCGTGGGGGACCTCCGAGGCGCCGAGACGACGGCCGACGTTGACGCCGTTCACGGTGAGCCGCTCGCGGTGCCCGTGGTTGGCCTGCACGTAGACGCCGACCGTGTATCCGCCGGCGACCCGGGAGGCGGTGCCCGCGCCGCCCTTGAAGCCGTGGCAGATCATCCCGGTCCCGCCCCCGGCCGCGCCCTCCGCGACCGGGCCCGTGGACGCCGAGGTGAAGGCCTCGACCACGTGCTCGGCGGTCACGTGGCGGCCGGTGATGTCGTTCAGCGAGCCGTCCCAGGTCTCCCCGACCACGGGCAGCGACCAGCCCTGGCCGCCGGGGTCGAGGGCCGACAGGGCGTCGCGGACCACGCCGACCGACCCGGTGCTGGTCAGGCCGATGGGGGAGGCCAGCATGCCCAGCTCCCGTACGTAGGCCAGCCCGGTCAGCTCGCCGTTGCCGTTGAGCCAGTGGTATCCGGCGAACACCGGCTCGGCGAAGGTGTCGCCGTCGTGCGGCAGGATGACCGTCACGCCGGTCCGGACCGACGCGCCCGAGACGAGTGTGGTGTGGCCGACCTTCACCCCCGGCACGTCGGTGACGGCGTTGTGCGCACCGGTGGGGAAGGTCCCGATCACGATGCCGAAGTCGCGGGCCCTCACCGGGTCTCCCTGAACGATTCGAGCGCCAGCAGCGCGACGTGCAGCGACAGGCAGGAGTCGACGTCGTCGAGGTCGGTCGACAACACCCGTTCCAGGCGGCGCAGGCGGTCGTAGAAGGCCGGCCGCGACAGGTGGGCGCGCTGGGCGGCGACCGCCTTGTTGCGGCCCGCCTCCAGGTAGATGCGCAGGATGCGGGTCAGGTCGGAGTTGCGCTGGGCGTCGTGGGCCAGCAGCGGGCCGAGTTCCCGCTCGGCGAAGGTCTGCAGCCGGGCGTCGTCGCGCAGCAGGTGCAGCAGCCCTCGCAGGCGCAGGTCGGGCAGGCGGTAGTACGGGCGGCCGTCGTGCTGCCGGACGGCCACGTCGGCGACCTGTTCGGCTTCGAGGAAGCTGCGGCGTACGTCGCGGATGGAGTCGACCGTCGAACCGGCGGCGAGCACGGCCCCGGCGGCGCGGAGCCGCTCGGCCAGCGTCGTGAGGGCTGCCTCGGCGCCGACCCGGGGCGGCAGCGGGAGCAGCACGCCGACGTGGGCCTGGTCGAGCGCGCCCACCAGGGCGGGCAGCCGGGCGTCGCGGCAGGCGGCGGCGGTGAGGTCGGCCAGGTCGGCGAGCCGGGCCTGTTCGTCGAAGGTGCCCTCGCCGGGTGTGGTCGGCCTGATCACGACGCTGACGAGCTTGCGTCCGGTCAGCGGCACGCCCACCGCGCGGGCCCGGGCGGCGGCCTCGTCGGGGTCGGCGTAGGCGTGGCTGAGGATGCCGGTGAGGATCGTGCCGTGGGCCTGACGCTCCAGGGAGAGCTGGTGGCGTTCGAGGAGACGTCCGAGAGCGAGGGTGGTCGCGGCCCGTTCGGCCAGCACGATGTCGCGCGGCCCCGGCGGGCCGTCGGCGAGCAGGATCAGCCGGCCCCAGTCCTGGCCCCGGGCGCCGACCACGGTGACCAGCCAGCCGGCGGCCTCGTCGTAGGCGGTGCGGCCCTCGGGGTCGACCGCCCGGGAGCGGGTCTCCCAGCTCGCCAGCAGCGCGCCGACGTCCTGACCGGCCGAGTCGCAGGCGAGCACCTGGTGGGCCAGGTTCTCCAGCATGACCGGGCGGCCGGAGAAGCGGGCCACCTGGGCGAGCACCTCGGCCGGCGACGCGCCCTCGACCGAGAGCTCGGTGAAGATCTCGTGGAGCTGCTCGGAGGCCCGCAGCTCCTGGATCTGCGAGTCGATGATCATGTTGTGGACGGACTCGGTGATCTGCACGAACGGCGTCTCGCGGGCCAGCGTGACCAGCGGCAGCCCGTGGTCCTCGGCCGCCCTGACCACGGCGGCGGGCAGTTCGCGCACGAACCGGCGGCCCAGTTCGACGACCAGGCCCGAGGCGCCCACCTGGGCGAGGTCGGCCACGTAGTCGGCCAGCTTGTCGGGCTCGGGCGGCAGCGCCACGCCGGTGGTGAGCACCAGCTCGCCGCCGCGCAGCAGGGGGGCGATGTCGGTGATCTCGCCCACGTGAACCCAGCGCACCCGGCCGTTCAGCCGGTCGGCGCCCGCCACCACGGCAGGGTCGCCACGCCGGACCGTGTCGAGCGAGAGCACGTCAGCGACGGTGGGGAGCATGTCAGCGAGCGTAGTCGCTCAGTGTGTCAATGTGTCTGGTGATTTGCTGACATATCGGCGCTTTTGGGCAGTCGCATGGCCAGGCCGTCGAGCATCGAGACCAGGCCGAAGTCGAACGCGAGCTGCCGGTGCGCGAGCGGATCGATCGTGCTCTCGACGGCCTCTTGGAAACGCGCGTGGACCTCGGGGTGGGCGCGTGCGACCTTCTCGACGGCCGGGGCCAGATCTTTCTGGGCCTGTTCCATGGTGATGCCGCGGCTCTTGAGGGCCGAGGTGTAGGCCGCCTCGGGCGCGGTGGCGCCGACGGTGTACGACAGCACCGCCGCCCCGGCGTAGTCGATGTCGTGCTTCTGGAAGCCCGCGCGCGCCAGGGCGGTGCAGAGCGTGGCCGAGCAGTTCATGGCGTTGGGACCGAGCGCGGGCAGCGAGCCCAGCACGAAGGTGAACCACGGGTGGGCCAGGATCGCGGCGCGCAGCCCCCAGGCCACGTTGCCGACCACCTCCCGCCAGCTGTCCGATTGCGGGATGCGAACTGCGCCGAAGACCTCGTCCATGGCCAGTTCGAGCAGTTCGTTCTTGTTCGCGACGTGCCAGTAGAGGCTGGTGGCCCCGGCGCCGAGTTTGGCGCCGAGCTTGCGCATGCTGAGCGACTCCATGCCCTCGGCGTCGAGCAGCTCGACCGTCGCCCGCACGATCTGCTCACGGCTGAGGCCCTGCTGCGCGCGGCGCGGCTTGTGCTCCCGCGTCCACACGCTGGTGAAGCGCTGTTCCGGCATCCCTCCACAGTAAATCTCTCGCACACCGTTCGAGAATCGTCGTACAGTGTGCGAGTGACCTCGAACACTGTACGAGACCCCAGGCGTTGGTGGATTCTCGTCGCCCTCTGTCTCGCCGTGCTGGTTCTGGTGGTGGACAACACCGTGCTGAACCTGGCCATCCCGGCGCTCATGCGCGACCTCGGCGCCACGCCCGCCGACGTCCAGTGGATCATCGACGGCTACATCCTCGTCTTCGCGGGGCTGCTGCTGACCGCCGGATCCCTCTCCGACCGCTACGGACGACGCAAGGCCCTCGTCTTCGGCCTGGTGATCTTCGGCGCGGCCTCCACGCTGGCCATGGTGTCGACCGAGCCCTGGCACCTCATCGGGGCGCGGGTGCTCATGGGGGTGGGCGGCTCGTTCATGATGCCGTCGACCCTGTCGATCCTCATCACCGTCTTCGACGAGGACGAGCGCCGCACCGCCATCGCGGCCTGGGGCGCGGTCGCCACCATCGGCATGATCGCCGGCCCGACCCTGGGCGGCTTCCTGCTGCACAACTACTACTGGGGCTCGGTCTTCCTCCTGAACGTCCCCATCGCGATCGTCGCGATCACCGCCGCGCTGGTGCTGATGCCCGAGTCCAAGGGCGAGCCGCGGGGCTTCGACCCGGTCGGAGTGCTGCTCTCGATCATCGGCCTGAGCTCCGCCGTCTGGGTCGTGATCATGCTGCCGCAGCACGGCTTCGATCCGCTGATGTCGGCGGTGGCGGTGCTGGCGATCGTCGGATTCATCCTCTGGGAGCGCCGGGCCGCGCATCCGCTGCTGCCGCTGGAGCTGTTCCGCAACCGCGCGTTCTCCGGGGCGTCGTTCTCGATCGTGCTGCTCGCGTTCGGCGCGGGCGCGCTCATGCTGGCGCTCACGCAGTACCTGCAGTTCGTCCTCGGGTACGAGCCCCTCACCGCCGGTCTGGCCCTCGTGCCCTACGTGCTGGCGTCCCTGGTGTTCAGCGGCGTCGGGGCGGCCCTCGGCAAGAAGGCGTCCAACAAGGCCCTGATCGTGTCGGGGCTGATCGTGCTGGCCGGCGGTTTCGGCCTGCTCTCCACGCTCGACGTCGACGACGGCTACGGCTTCCTCATCGCCTGCCTGATCATCATGGGGGTGGGCGGCGGCCTGGCCGGTCCGGCGGCCTACGCGACCCTGATGGGGGCGGTCCCGCCGCAGCACGCCGGGGTCGGCTCGGCGCTGAACGACACGGTGCAGCAGGTGGGGGCGGCCCTGTCGATCGCCGTGCTGGGGAGTGTGCTGGCGGCGGCGTACACGGCGGCGATGCCGGACGACGCGCCGGCCGCGGCGCGGGAGTCGATCAGCGCGGCCCTCGACAGCGGCGTCGCCGAATTGGTGCGGCAGGGCAAGGAGTCGTTCCTGTCGGCGATGTCGATCGGCTCGTGGGTGGGAGCCGGGTTCTCGCTGCTCGCGGCGCTCGTCGCGGTGCTGGTGCTGCCCAGGAAGGCGCCTGCCGCCGAGCCGGTCGCCGAGCCCGTCAAAATGTAAGGGAACGTGTGGATGGTCCGACATGATGTGGGTATGGCTCGCCCCTGTGAGCCGGGATACTCAAGGCATGTCGGACCTTCTTGCCCGCCACCGCGCGGTGATGCCCAACTGGCTGGCCCTCTACTACAACGAGCCCATCGAGATCGTCAGCGGTAAGGGCAACCGCGTCGTCGACGCGAACGGGAAGTCCTACCTCGACTTCTTCGCCGGCATCCTGACCAACATGATCGGGTACGACGTCGCCGAGGTCCGCGACGCCGTGGAGCGCCAGATCGCCACCGGCGTCGTGCACACCTCGACCGTCTACCTGCTGCGCGGCCAGGTCGAGCTGGCCGAGAAGATCGCCCGCCTGTCGGGCATCCCGGACGCCAAGGTCTTCTTCACCAACTCCGGCACCGAGGCCAACGAGACCGCCCTGCTGCTGGCCACCTACGCCCGCAAGACCGACCAGGTCCTCGCGATGCGGCAGAGCTACCACGGCCGGTCGTTCGGCACCGTCGCGGTCACCTCGAACCGGTCGTGGAAGAACAACTCGCTGTCGCCGCTCAACGTGCACTTCCTGCACGGCGCCGACCGGCACCTGACCCAGTTCAGGGGCATGAACGACGAGCAGTACATCGCGGCCTGCGTCGACGACCTCCGGCACGTGCTGGCCACCGCCGTCGGCGGCGACGTCGCCGCGCTCATCGCCGAGCCGATCCAGGGCGTCGGCGGGTTCACCATGGCCCCCGACGGGCTGTTCCGCGCCTACCGCGAGGTGCTCGACGAGCAGGGCATCCTGTTCATCTCCGACGAGGTGCAGACGGGCTGGGGGCGTACCGGATCGGCGTTCTTCGGCATCCAGAACCACGGCGTGACCCCCGACATGATGACCTTCGCCAAGGGCCTGGGCAACGGCTTCGCCGTCGGCGGCGTCGTCGCGCGCGGCGACCTGATGGACAACCTGCACGCCGTCGGCCTGGCCACCTTCGGCGGCAACCCGGTCGCCATGGCCGCCGCCAACGCCACCCTCGACTACGTGCTCGACCACGACCTCCAGGCCAACGCGGCGAAGACCGGCGCCATCATCATCGAGGGCCTGCGCGAGGCCGCGCCGCGCCTGCCGGTGGTCGGCGACGTGCGCGGCAAGGGCCTGATGTTCGCCGTCGAGCTGGTCGGCCCGGACGGTTCACCGTCGCCCGAGCTGGCCGCCGCGTTCATGGAAGAGACGAAGAAGCTCGGCCTGCTCGCGGGCAAGGGCGGCCTCTACGGCCACACCATCCGCATGGCCCCGCCTCTCACCCTGACCGAGGAGGAGGCCCGCGAAGGCCTGGGCATCATCGTGACGGCCCTGGAGAACCTGTGATCCGCCCGGGAGCCGTCGTGACCGCACTGGAGAAGTCATGAAGCGCATCACCCACTGGATCGGCGGAGTCCCGCGCGATTCCGACCGGTCCGGCGACGTCTACAACCCGGCGACCGGCTCGGTGAGCGCCCAGGTGGCGCTGGCCTCCGTCGACGATGTCGACGCCGCCGTCGCCGCCGCGAAGGCCGCCTTCCCCGCCTGGCGCGACGCCTCGCTGGTCAAGCGCGCCCACGTGCTCTTCAAATTCCGGGAGCTCCTGTACGCCAACCGCGACGCCCTCGCCGCCCTCATCTCGGCCGAACACGGCAAGGTGCACTCCGACGCCCTCGGCGAGGTCGCGCGCGGCCTGGAGGTCGTCGAGTTCGCCTGCGGCATCCCGCACCTGCTGAAGGGCGGCTTCTCGGAGAACGTCTCGACCAACGTCGACTCGTTCTCCATCCGCCAGCCGCTCGGCGTCGTCGCCGGGATCACCCCGTTCAACTTCCCGGCCATGGTGCCGATGTGGATGTTCCCGGTCGCCGTCGCCTGCGGCAATACGTTCGTGCTGAAGCCGTCGGAGCGCGACCCGTCGGCGTCGCTGCTGATCGCCGAGTTGTGGAAGCAGGCGGGGCTGCCCGACGGCGTCTTCAACGTCGTGCAGGGCGACAACGTCGCCGTCGACCGGCTGCTCGCGCACCCCGACGTGAAGGCCGTCAGCTTCGTCGGCTCGACCCCGATCGCCCGGTACGTCTACGAGACCGGCACCGCCAACGGCAAGCGCGTGCAGGCGCTGGGCGGCGCGAAGAACCACATGCTGGTGCTCCCGGACGCCGACCTCGACCTGGTCGCCGACTCGGCCGTGTCGGCCGGCTTCGGCTCGGCGGGCGAGCGCTGCATGGCCATCTCGGTCGTGCTGGCCGTCGACCCGATCGGTGACGAACTGGTCGAGAAGATCGCGTCGCGGGCTCGCAGAATCAAGATCGGCCCCGGCGACGACCCCGCCTCGGAGATGGGCGCCCTGGTCACCAGGGTCCACCGCGACAAGGTCGCCTCCTACCTCGACCTCGGCGAAGGCAAGATCGTCGTGGACGGCCGGGAGAACCTCCCCGACGGCGACGGCTTCTGGCTCGGCCCCACCGTCATCGACCACGTGCCGCCCGGCTCCCGCACCCACCGCGAGGAGATCTTCGGCCCGGTCCTCTCGGTGGTCAGGGTGGCCTCCTACGAGGAGGGCCTGACCCTGATCAACGAGGGCGAGTACGGCAACGGCACCGCCATCTTCACCAACGACGGCGGCGCCGCCCGGCGCTTCCAGAACGAGGTCGAGGTCGGCATGGTCGGCGTGAACGTGCCGATCCCGGTCCCGATGGCCTTCTACAGCTTCGGCGGCTGGAAGGCCAGCCTCTTCGGCGACACCCACGTGCACGGCGTCGAGGGCGTGCACTTCTACACCCGCGGGAAGGTCGTCACCTCACGGTGGCTCGACCCCTCCCACGGGGGCGTGAACCTGGGTTTCCCGACGAACGGCTAGGACGACGCCGCGGCCTGGTCGGCCCGCCTCGTCGCCGCGCGGCTGGGCAGGACGACCAGCGCCACCACGATGCTGACCGCCATCAGCACGGCGCCGATCAGGAAGACGGCGCCGTAGCCGGCCTCAGGGGTGGCCATGGTGGCCGCGACCGTGGCCAGGGCCGCCAGGCCGAGCGAGCCGCCCACCTGCCGGGAGGCGCCGAGGATGCCGGACACCAGGCCCGACTCCGACCGCTGCACCCCGTTGGTCGCCAGCACGACCAGCGGGGTGAACGCCATGCCGGCGCCCGCGCACATCAGCACGCCGGGGACCAGGATGCCCAGCACGTAGCCGTCGAGCACGGCCGACTGCAGCAGCATGCCGGCGATGCCGACGACCGTCGCGCCGATCAGGAGCGTGCGCGGCGTCATGCGGCGCAGCAGCAGCGGCGCGAGCCGCCCGGTGGCGATGAGGGTGAGCGCGTGGGGCAGGAACGCGAGCCCGGCCGTCATCGGCGTGTAGCCGAGGTCGCCCTGCATGTGGATCGACAGGAAGTACCACATCGCGAAGAAGATCGCCCCGGACAGCACCTGGATGATCGTGGTGCCGGCGACCGTGCGCCGGGCCAGCAGCGAGAGCGGCACCAGCGGGCTCGCGGTCCTCTTCTCGACCAGGACGAACACGCCGAGCCCCAGCACGCCCAGGACCAGCGGCACCAGCGCGACCGGCGACCCCCAGCCGTGTTCGTGGGTCTCGACCGTGCCGTAGGCGATGGCCGTCAGCGCGGCGGTGACCAGCGCCGCGCCGGGCAGGTCGAGCCGGGCCGAGCCCTCGGGCCGGTCGCGCGCGATCACCCGCAGGCCGGTGACCACGATGGCCAGCCCGATCGGCACGTTGATCAGCAGCGTCCAGCGCCAGGACAGCAGCTCGGTGAGGGTGCCGCCGAGGATGCCGCCCGCCGCGCCCCCGGCCGCGCCGACGGCGTTCCACGCCGAGATGGCGGCGGTGCGGCGCGGCCCCTCGGAGAAGGTGGTGGTCAGGATCGTGAGGGTGGTCGGGGCCAGCACGGCCGCGCCGACGCCCTGCAGCACCCGCGCCGCGATCAGCAGACCGGGGTCGGCCGCCAGCCCGCCCAGCAGGCTGGCCAGCGCGAACACCGAGACGCCCGTGAGGAAGACGCGCTTGCGGCCGAACAGGTCGGCCGCCCTGCCGCCGAGCAACATGAGCCCGGCGAAGGTGAGCGCGTAGGCGTTGACCACCCACTGGAGCCCGGTCTCGGTGAAGCCGAGCTCGGCGCGCATGGCGGGGAGCGCCACGTTCACGATCGACACGTCGAGCACGACCATGAACTGGCCGAGACAGGCCAGCACGATGACGGTGATCGCGGTGCGGTCGAGCGGCGCGTCTTCGACGACGCCGGAGGGTGCGGAGGCGGGCGCGCTCATGCGAGGGGCCGCCGATGGACGGCGCCGGTGGAGCAGGGTGGCGGGAACAGGGTGGAGCTCATGGGCTCGACTCTACGGACGCCCGCCGACAGAACTCACTCGGATATTGGTCCTAGGACCTGCGAGTAGGCTTCCGGGGAGTCCGGTTCCAGGCCGTGGAGGATCGTTGGCGTCGCGTCGTCTCACCGCCCTCGCCGGGGCCGCCGTTCTGCTGCTGGCCGCGTGTGGTCATCAGGTCGCCTCCGCGCCCGCCCCGTCCTCCTCCGCCTCCGCGAACGCGGCGTCGAAGACGCCGTCCGCCACCCCGTCGCCGTCGCGCAGCGCCTCGCCGTCGCCGACCGCGTCCGGCGGCGGTGAGGGAGCGCTCACCGTCCTGGCGCCCCGGGGTTTCGTCGAGTGGGGCGGCAACGACCGGAAGGTCAACTGGGTCGCGCCGTTCGAGCGCGAGAGCGGCTGCCGGGTGACCTACCGGCCGTGGGAGTACGTCGCCGGCAACCCCGTCAACGTCGACACCTTCGACGTGGTGGCGGCCGGGCCCGACCTGGCCGGGAAGCTGGTGGCCGACGGGGGCGCGGCCCGGATCGACACCGGGAAGGTCGCCGGATACTCCGGGTTGCCGAAGTGGACGCGCGAGCTGGTCGGCGACCACGGCGTGCCCTACGTGTGGGACACCACCGTCGTGGCGGTGAAGGACGGCGCGAAGGGGTCGGTCTTCGACGCCGACGGGCCGGTGCTGCTCCGCGACACCCCGCTGACCATCGCCGACGCCGCCCTGTCGCTCGGCTTCGACAACCCCTACCAGCTCAGCCCGGCGCAGCTGAGTGAGGCCGTGGCGCTGCTGGAGAAGAAGAAGGACGGCCGGTCCTACTGGCGCGACCCGATCCAGGTGATCGAGGGGTTCGCGGGCGGGGCGACGATGGCCCAGGCCACGCCCTACGTGCTGGCCGGCATGGCCGAGGCGGGGCTCGGCGTCACCCGGGCCGCGGGCCCGGCCACCGGCTGGGTCATGTCGTGGATGGTCTCCGCGCGGGCGGCCCATCCCTCGTGCGCCGAGAGCTGGCTCGAATGGTCGCTGCGGCCCGACGTGCAGCGCGAGGTCGCGTGGTGGACGGGCACTGCTCCGGCGAACCCGAAGGCGTGCACGTACAAGATCTCTGACGACGCCCCGCCCGGCGAGGCCGCCAAGCAGGACCGCGTCGAGAGATTGTGCGACGAGCACCGGGACAAGGGTGTGGTGTTCGCCACCTTCCCGGCCCTCGACTGCGGCGGCGAGGCGGGGTCGTGCACCGCCTACGAAGACTGGATCAAGGCCTGGGACTCCCTCAAGGAGGAGTAGGGCCGTCCGGTTCGCTGATTGGTGGACCAGTCGAATTCGTCCATCTTATTGAATGGTCAGTCAGTCAGCTGTTAGCCTGCTCTCCATGCGGATCCTCCTTGTCGGCGCTGGTGGCGTGGGTTCGGCCATGGTGGCCATCGCCTCCCGGCGCAGTTTCTACGACCACATCGTTGTTGCCGATTACGACGTGAACCGGGCCGTTTCCGCATGTGCCCGGATCGAAGACCCCCGTTTCTCGGCGATCGGACTCGACGCCTCGAACGCGGCCGAGGTCGAGGCGGCCCTGCGGGCCCACGAGTGCGACGTGCTGTTCAACGCCGTCGACCCGCGCTTCGACATGCCGCTGTTCACGGCCGCGCTGAACGCCGGAGTGACCTACCTCGACATGGCGATGTCGCTCAGCGCCCGCCACCCCCAGCGCCCCTACGAAGTGCCCGGCGTGAAGCTCGGCGACGACCAGTTCGCCCTCGCCGGCAAGTGGGAGGAGCGCGACCAGCTCGCCCTCGTGGGCATGGGCGTCGAGCCCGGCCTGGCCGACGTGTTCGCCCGCTACGCCGCCGACCACCTCTTCGAGACCATCGAGGAGATCGGCATCCGCGACGGCTCCAACCTGCGCGTCGACGGCTACGACTTCGCCCCGACCTTCTCCATCTGGACCACCATCGAGGAGTGCCTGAACCCCCCGATCGTCTGGGAGGACGGCCGCTGGCACACCACCGAGCCGTTCAGCGAGCCGGAGGTGTTCGACTTCCCCGAGGGCATCGGCCCGGTGGAGTGCGTGAACGTCGAGCACGAAGAGGTGCTGCTGGTGCCCCGGTGGGTCGACACCCGCCGCGTGACCTTCAAGTACGGCCTCGGCAACGAGTTCATCGAGGTCCTGAAGACGCTGCGCAAGCTCGGCCTCGACTCGCCCGGCACCGTGAAGGTGAAGGGCCTGGACGTGTCACCCCGCGACGTCGTGGCCGCCTCGCTGCCCGACCCCTCGACCCTCGGCGACCGCATGCGCGGCAAGACCTGCGCCGGCACCTGGGTCAAGGGCGTCGGCAAGGACGGCCGGGCGCGCGAGGTCTACCTCTACCACGTGGTCGACAACGAGTGGTCGATGCGTGAGTACGGTTGTCAGGCCGTCGTGTGGCAGACCGCGGTGCACCCGGTCGTCGCGCTGGAACTGCTCGCCAACGGGGTGTGGAAGGGCAAGGGCGTGCTCGGCCCGGAGGCCTTCGACGCGGTGCCGTTCCTCGACCTGCTCAACGACTACGGCTCTCCTTGGGCGCTCCGCGAGCAGTGAGCTGTCGCTCACGGCGTCTGGGCACGACCGGCAACAGGGCTTCGGCGCACTCGTCACACGCGTGGACGGTGGTGTCGTCGGGCAACCGGCCGACTCGGACGCGGGGGCGAGGCCATTTCTTGTGGCAGACCACACAGGCGTCTCCGTCGCGCTGGAGCGAGGTGAGACCTGCCGGGTCGAACGTCAGCAAACCTGTCCGCCTCCTCGGTCATGTGTCGGAACCGTTATAACGCGACTACCTGGTGTGATCGACCAGCACGACGCCAAGTCAGGGTTAAATGACTGACATCCGACGGGTCGAACAACAACAAAAAGGGCACTCGGCAACAAGCCGGGTGCCCTTTTTGGGGTGAATCACACCTCGCTGACGGTTTTCTCGAGGATGGTCAAACCCTCCTCCAGCAGGTGGTCCGGAATCACCAACGGCGGGAGGAACCGGAGCACATTGCCGTAGGTGCCGGCGGTCAGCACCACGAGCCCCTCGGCGTGGCAGCGCTTGGCGATCTCCGACGCCGCGGCCGGGTTCGGGTCCTTGGTGCCCGGGACGACCAGCTCGATCGCCGTCATCGCGCCCCGGCCCCGGACGTCCCCGATGATGCCGAACCGCTCCTGAAGGCCGCGCAGGCGCGGCAGCATCACGTCGCCGATCGCGCGGGCCCGTTCGACCAGGCCCTCCTCCTCGATCGTCTCCAGCACGCCCAGGGCCGCCTCGCAGGCCAGTGGGTTGCCGCCGTAGGTGCCGCCCAGGCCGCCGGCGTGCACGGCGTCCATGAGGTCGGCCCGGCCGGTCACGGCGGCCAGCGGGAGGCCGCCCGCGATGCCCTTGGCCGTGGTGATGATGTCGGGCACGATGCCCTCGTCCTCGCAGGCGAACATCTGGCCGGTGCGGGCGAAGCCGGTCTGGATCTCGTCGGCGATGAAGACGATGCCGTTGGCCTTGCAGAACTCCGCGATCCGCGGCAGGAAGCCCTTGGCCGGCACGATGAAGCCGCCCTCGCCGGCGATCGGCTCGATGATCACCGCGGCCACGTTCTCGGCGCCGATCTGCTTGGTGATCTGGTCGATCGCCTGCGCGGCGGCCTCCTCGGCCACGTTCTCGCCCGGCCACCGGAAGGGGTAGGCGAGCGGCATGCGGTAGACCTCGGGGGCGTAGGGCCCGAAGCCCTGCTTGTACGGCATGTTCTTCGCCGTCAGGGTCATGGTCAGCAGGGTGCGGCCGTGGTAGCCGTGGTCGAAGGCGACCACCGCCGGGCGGCCGGTCGCCAGGCGGGCCACCTTCACGGCGTTCTCCACCGCCTCGGCGCCGCTGTTGACCAGGAACGTGCGCTTCTCGTGGTCACCCGGGGTGATCGCGTTCAGCTTCTCGCAGACGGCGACGTACGACTCGTACGGCGTGATCATGAAGCACGTGTGGGTGAAGTCGGCCACCTGGTTCCGCACCCGCTCGACCACCTTGGGGGCGGCGTTGCCGACGTTGGTGACGGCGATGCCCGAACCGAAGTCGATCAGGGAGTTGCCGTCGGCGTCGACCAGCACGCCGCCACCGGCCTTCGTCACGAAGACCGGCAGGGTGGTGCCCACGCCGGCGGGCACCGCCGACTGCTTGCGCGTGAACATCTCGCGCGACTTGGGGCCGGGGATCTCGGTGACGAGGCGGCGCTCCTGGGGAAGCCCCGGGCCGCCGTGGGCTGTAGTGGTCATGTGGTCGACGTTACGTCCCCCGGTGCGAAGTCTCGATGCTCCGACGTGGCAGAATCGGGGTTCGCCACGTGCCGGAATGGACAATGAGGGGGCCGATAGGTGGCGCCGTCCCTGCGCAGGGTCACCGGCATGGCCGGGTTGCGGGTGCTGGCCGGACGGGCCGCGCTCGACCGCCCGGTGCGCTGGGTCGCAGTGAGCGAGCTGGAGGACCCCACGCCGTTCCTGGAGGGTGACGAGCTGGTGCTCACCACCGGGATGCGGACGGCCTCGTGGCGACCGTACATCACCCGGCTCGTGGACCGCGGCGTCGCGGGCCTGGGGTTCGGCATCGGCCTCAGCCACGCGCGGGTGCCCGACGAGCTGGTCGCGGCGGCGGCCGACGCCGGGTTGCCCCTGGTCGAGGTGGCCAGGGAGACGCCCTTCATCGCCATCGGGAAGACCGTCAGCGACCTGCTGGCCGCCGAACACTACGAGGAGATCACCGGGGCCTTCGAGGCCCAGGGCCGCCTGACCAGGGCCGCCCTGCGGGGCGACGGCGCGGCGTCGGTGGCCGACCGGCTGGCCAGGGAGCTCGGCGGCTGGGTGGTGCTGCTCGACGAGACCGGCACGGTCCGGCACGCCACCCCGCCCGAGGCGGAGGAGCGCGCAGCCGGGCTGCGCAGCGAGTTCGCCCGGCTCAGGAGCGGCGCGGCGGCCGTCGCGCTGGCCGGGCCCGAGGAGAACGTCGTGGTCCAGCCGCTCGGCGGGCGCGGCTTCTTCGCGGTCGGCGCGGGACATCCGTTCACGCCGATCGCCCACACGATCGTCAACGCGGCGGCCTCGCTGCTGACCCTGGCGCTCGAACAGGGCGCCGCGCCCGAACGGCTGCGCTCGGCGGTCCTCCGGCTGCTGATCGCGGGGGAGACCGAGACGGCCCGCGAGGTCCTGGCCGACGTGGGGGTCACCCTGCCGGACGACCCCGTGGTGGCCCTGGCGGTCGCCGAGAGCGGCCCGATCAGGGCCTTCCACGCCCCCCACGGCGACCTGACCGTCGTGATCTGCGCCGAGGCGGAGGCACCGGCCCTGCGGGACGCCCTCGACGGACCGGTGGGCATCAGCCTCCCCGGCCCGCTGAGCCGCGTCGCGACGGCCGTCGACCAGGCGGTCCGGGCCTACCGGGCCGGGCGGGGCAAGCTGAGCTTCGCCGACCTGGCGGGCCAGGGGCTGCTCGGCCTGCTCGACGCGGGCGCGGTGCGCGCCTACGCCGAGGTGTTGCTGGCTCCGCTCGACGAGCAGCGGGGTGACCTGCGGGAATCTCTCCAGGCCTACCTGGCCTGCAACGGCCACTGGGACGCAGCCGCGCAACGCCTGGGCGTGCACCGGCACACCCTGCGCTACCGCATGAAGAAGGCCGCCGAACTGCTGGGCCGCGACCTCGACGATCCGGCCACGCGAGCTGAACTGTGGATCGCCCTCAGTGTTCCCTCGCCACCACGAACTGGTTGATCGTGGCGTTGGTGACCACGGTGTAGGTCTGGGCGTCGGGCAGATGACCGGCACGTTCCAGTGATATCGCTCCCTGGGCGGCGGCCCACAACGCGTCGGCGATCTTGCGGGGCTGGGTCGGCGTCAGGTAGCCGGCCGAGATGCAGTCGGCGATCACCCGGTCGAACAGGTTCAGCGCCGCGCGGGCGAGGGTCCGGGCCCGCTCCGACGGGACGAAGCCCGGGATGGCCCGCTCGAACATGAGGCTGTAGTAGCCGGGTTCGGCCAGCGCCGCCTCGCGGTAGGCCGGGCCGAGCGACTGGAGATATTCGAACGGGTCGGTGCGCGCGGGCACGGCGGCCAGGCGGCGGCGGAAACGTTCGAAGCCTTCGAGGTAGAGCGCCTCGGCCAGGCCCTCTTTGCTGCCGAACATCGTGTAGATGACGGTCGTGGCGCACCCGGCCTCGGCGGCGATGCGCCGCACGGTCAGGCTCTCGGGCCCCGCGCTGATCAGCAGTTCGCTGGCGACGTCGAGGAGTTTGGTGCGCAGCTCGTCGTAGGTACTCCGCTGGCCGAGAGCGTACGCGCCCTGCAATCCGAGCGGGACCGGCGTGGCCATGAGCGACGAGCCCTTCTCATCAAGGGGCCCTCGCATCGGACCCGAACCTTGACTTAACCACGCCACTCAGCGTTCAAACCGCACCGCAATGGAAAACATCCCGAAATTGCGGCGCAACCGTGACATGGGGTTGGAGCATGGGGACTTGTCCGCAATGGCCAGAAGATTGCAGCCGATTGTGCGATGCGGAGTAAGGCCCGTTACACGATAGTGGCATAGCGTCGGTTGCATGAGCGTTGCCATGCCTTTCTGGATCGCCGGCCGTCCCGCGACGGGAGAGGCCGAGCTGACCGTCACCAACTCCCACGACGGCCGGACCGTCGGGGTGACGTCCGTCCCGACCCCCGAGCAGGTCGAGGAGGCGGTGGCCGCCGCCCACGCCGTGGCCCGCCAGGCCGCGGCGCTGCCGATCCACGTGCGGGCCGAGGCGCTCGCCCACGTGTCGCGGCGGATCGCCGAGCGGGCCGACGAGCTGGCCCGGCTGATCAGCGGTGAGAACGGCAAGCCGATGTTCTGGGCCAGGGGAGAGGTGAGCCGGGCGGTCTCCACCTTCCGCTTCGCCGCCGAGGAGACCCGCCGATTCAACGGCGAGGTGGTGCGGCTCGACACCGAGGCCGCCGCCACCGGCCGCATGGCCTACGTCTCCCGAGTGCCGCGCGGGCCGATCCTGGCGATCTCACCGTTCAACTTCCCGCTCAACCTGGTCGCCCACAAGGTCGCCCCGGCCATCGCGGTCGGTGCGCCGGTGATCGTCAAGCCGGCTCCCAAGACGCCGCTGTCGGCGCTGGTGCTGGGGGAGATCCTGGCCGAGACCGACCTGCCCGAGGGCATGTTCTCGATCCTGCCGGTGCCCAACGACCGGGCCGCCGCGCTGGTCGACGACCCGCGCCTGCCGGTGGTGTCCTTCACCGGCTCCAGCCCCGTCGGGTACGCGATCATGGACCAGGTCCCCCGCAAGCACGTCACCCTCGAACTCGGCGGCAACGCGGCGGCCGTGGTGCTGGCCGACGCCGACCTCGACTGGGCCGCCACCCGGATCGCGCTGTTCTCCAACTACCAGGCCGGGCAGAGCTGCATCGCCGTCCAGCGGGTGATCGTCGACGAACTCGTCGCCGACGCCTTCGAGGGCAGGCTCGTCGAGGCCGTGAACGCCCTGGTCACCGGCGACCCCGCCGACGAGAAGACCCAGGTCGGGCCGCTCGTCTCGGTCGAGGCCGCCGAGCGCGTCGAGGCCTGGGTGAACGAGGCGGTCGCCGCCGGCGCGAAGGTCCTGGCGGGCGGCGCCCGCGACGGCGCCACCTACGCCCCGACCGTGCTCGCCAACGTGCGCAAGGACGCCAAGGTCGTGCGCGAGGAGGTCTTCGGGCCGGTCCTGGTGGTCCAGCGGGTCAACGGCCCCGACGCGGCCTTCGCCGAGGTCAACGACTCGGCGTACGGCCTCCAGGCGGGCGTCTTCACCCGCAGCCTCGACCTGGCCTTCAAGGCCAACCGGGAGCTGGAGGTGGGCGGCGTGATCATCGGCGACGTGCCGTCGTACCGGGCCGACCAGATGCCCTACGGCGGTGTGAAGGACTCCGGCGTCGGCCGGGAAGGCCTGCGTTCGGCAATGGACGACTACACGTACGAGAAGGTGATGGTCCTTACGGGCCTGACACTCTGACGAATTTTGGGTGACAAAAACGGGCATAGGGGATTGGGTCTCCTTGATTAGGTAAAGGCTTCGGCCATGAAGGCGGACGATGTCGTGGACCTCCTGGGCCGCACCCCGGGGTTGTGGGTCAATGACGAAGACGGCGACGACGATCCGGTGCTGCTGCGTTCGGACGGCAGCCCGGTTGACACCTGGCGTGAGCACTACCCCTACGACCAGCGCCTCGAGCGCCCCAGCTACGAGCGCGAGAAACGCCTGCTCCAGATCGAGCTGCTCAAGCTCCAGTACTGGCTCAAGGACACCGGAGGCCGCCTGGTCATCCTGTTCGAGGGCCGCGACGCGGCCGGCAAGGGCGGCACGATCAAGCGCTTCATGGAGCACCTGAACCCCCGTGGCGCCACCGTGGTCGCGCTGGAGAAGCCCAGCGAACGCGAGCGCACCTCCTGGTACTTCCAGCGCTACATCAACCACATGCCGGCCGCCGGCGAGATCGTCCTGTTCGACCGGTCGTGGTACAACCGGGCCGGCGTCGAACGGGTCATGGGCTTCTGCACCGACGAGCAGTACGAGGAGTTCATGATCCAGGCCCCGCTGGTCGAGAAGCTCCTCGTCCGCGACGGCATCAAGCTGGTGAAACTCTGGTTCTCGGTGTCCCGCGCCGAGCAGCGCACCCGGTTCGTGATCCGCCAGGTCGACCCGGTGCGCCAGTGGAAGCTCTCGCCGATGGACATCGCCTCCCTCGACAAGTGGGACGAGTACACCCAGGCCAAGGAGCGCATGTTCGTCAGCACCGACACCGACGACGCCCCCTGGACGGTCATCAAGTCCAACGACAAGAAGCGCGGGCGCGTCGAGGCCATGCGTTACGTGCTGAGCCTGTTCGACTACGACGACAAGGACACCACGATCGTCGGCACCCCCGATCCCCTGATCGTCCGGAAGGCCGCCGACATCGTCGACGAGGACCTCTCCGACGACACGGCCGAGTTCAGCCTCTAGGCCTTCTCGGCCATGTCGAACACCTGCTTGGCGGCGCTGCCGAAGTAGGGGCCGTACATCATCGAGTTGTCGTCGCTGTACTTGAAGCTGCTGACCGACGTCACCGTGCCGCGCCCCGTGGCGGCGTCGAAGCCGGTCAGCCACGGGCCGCCGCTCGCCCCCGCCGTCAGGTCGCACCGGAGCCCCTGGTCGTGGGTCTGGCTGTGGGGGTCGGGGCGGGCCGCGCCCGCGCAGTACATGAGCCGCTCGCCGTCGTAGGGCGGGTCGGCCGGGTAGCCGAAGCCGTGGGTCTGCTGGCCGCGCTTGACCCCGAAGCCGATCTCCAGTGCGCCCGCGACGTCGTTGACGTGGCGGCCGAGCTGCGCGTTGAGGGCGACCATGCCCACGTCGTAGCTGTCGTCGGCGGCGCGTGACCAGGGCCCGGCGACGAACATGCGGCGGGCCGAGAACGTGCCCAGCGGGCGGGCGCCCTCGTCGTAGCCGGGCACGAACACCCAGTTGCGGGCCCACACGCCGGTGCCGTCCTTGACGCAGTGCCCGGCGGTGACCACCACGTCGCGGTTGGCCGACCGGATCGAGGCGGCCGAGCAGACGAAGTCGACGCCGTCCATGGTCAGGAAGACCCGTCCGGCCGCCCGCCCCACCAGGCCGCCGGACTGCCACCGCGCCGAGGACACCGGACCCCGCTGCCGCACCTTCGCGGGCGCCGCCGGCCGGCCGTGCCGCCGCCTCTCTGGCCCCGTCGCGCCGGGGCTCGGCGTGCTCTTCGGGCCCAGGCCCGTGGTGAGCGTGTGGACGACTTCCAGCAGCCCGATGGGCAGCGCCTTCGCCATGCGCTCCGCGGTCCAGTAGCCGGCCGGCGCGGCCGCCGCCCAGTGGTGGACGACGTCGGGCGGCGGCGGCACGGCGGCCGGGTGCAGGGAGGCGAGGGCAAGCGTCAGCGCGGTCAGGACGGGGGTCATGGCCCCAGATTGTGGACCACTATCCGTGTTCGTATGACTACTTTTGGTAAATCAGGTGAGCGCGGTTCGCTGGGCGGTGTTGTAGAGCGCCTGGGCCTCGCCGCCGAAGTAGGGACCGAACATCCAGAAACTGGCGAAGTTGTACTTGAAGCTGTTCACCGAGTTGAGCAGCCCGGCGCCGGTCTTCTCGTTGAAGCTGGAGAACCAGGGGCCGCCGGACGACCCGCCGGTCATGTCGCAGTTCAAACCGAGGTCGTCGGAGAGCAGGAAGTCGTCGAAGACCCGCCCGCTGCAGTAGGTCAGCGTCGAGCCGTTGTAGGGGGCCGCGGCGGGGAAGCCGAAGGCGTACATCTGGCGGCCCCGGGGCTGGTTGAAGGCGATGCCCTGGCCGCCGACCACGTCGGTCAGGTACTCCCCGTCGAGCGGGGCCACCACGGCCGCCGCCACGTCGTGGTTCATGTCCTCGCTGCGGCTCCACTGCGGCGTGGTCAGCAGGGTGGTGGCCACCCAGGTGCCGTAGGGGCGCTGGCCGTTGTCGTACGCGGGCACGAAGACCCAGTTCTTGTGGAACGCTCCACCCAGTCGCACGCAGTGCCCGGCGGTGATGACGACGCTCTTGTTGGCGCTGGTCACGGCGTTGCCCGAGCAGGAGGCGTTCTTCCCGGCGCTGGAGCCGGAGGCGACGGTGAAGAAGACCCGGCCCGAGGTCGTCACCACGGCCCCGCCGCCCTTCCAGGGGGCGCCGTCGGAGGTGGCCGAGGCGGCGGCCGGCTCCCCGGCGGCGGCCTCGGCGGTGAGGGTCGGCCGGACCGAGGCGGGCTTGGCGTCCGGCAGGTCGAGGAACGCGGCCGCCCCGCTCGCGAAGCGCTGGACGCTGGCCGCCGGGGCGTCGAGCGGCTTGGCGGCCTCCATCTTGGCCTCGGTCCAGAAGTTCTCCACCGCGCGCTGCTCGCTCTTGCTGTCGGCGGCCGCCACGACCACCGGCTTGGGCTCCGCGCCCTGGGCGGCGGCGGCCGTCGCGGGCAGCAGCGCGGCCACGACCGGGACGGTGAATAAGGCTGCCAAACGGGTCAGGCGGCGGGGCGCCGAGCCATGCATGCGTACCTCCGTTATCGGATGTCCTGACGCGCGAAATTAGCGACCCCGCTGTGCCCCTTTCTCCTTTATGCACATATGGATATAGCGGGATACGGGCATAGATAGCGTGGAATAACCCGAGGCTCAGGCGTACCGGGGCGTGGCGCACAATGGTGCGGTGAACCGACCGGAAATCCCCCCACGTTCGATCATGGTGCTCGGCTCGACGGGTTCGATCGGCACCCAGGCCCTCGACGTCCTCGCCCGCGACGGGTTCCGGGTGGCCGGGCTGGCCGCCGGCGGGGGCCGTCCCGACCTGCTGGCCCGGCAGGCGGCCGAGACCGGCGCCCCCGTGGTGGCCGTGGCCGACCCGGCCGCGCTGCCCGCCGTGCGCGAGGCGCTCTCGGCGCTGGGGGCCGCGCCCGAGGTGCTCGCGGGGCCCGAGGGGGTGGCCGAGCTGGCCGGGCGGCCGTGCGACATCGTGCTCAACGGGATCACCGGGGCCCTGGGGCTGACCTCGACGCTCGAGACGCTGAAGGCCGGCACCACGCTCGCGCTGGCCAACAAGGAGTCGCTGATCATCGGCGGTCCGCTGGTCAAGCGGCTGGCCGCGCCGGGCCAGCTGCTGCCGGTCGACTCCGAGCACTCGGCGCTGGCGCAGTGCCTGTGGGCCTCCGGTCCGACCGGCTACCGGCCCGAGGCCGTGCGCAAGCTGGTCGTGACCGCCAGCGGCGGGCCGTTCCGGGGGCGGCGGCGGGCCGACCTGGCCGACGTGACCCCCGAGATGGCGCTGAACCACCCGACCTGGAACATGGGGCCGGTCATCACGATCAACTCGGCGACCCTGGTGAACAAGGGCCTGGAGGTCATCGAGGCCCACCTGCTGTTCGACATCGGGTTCGACCGGATCGAGGTGGTCGTCCACCCGCAGTCGGTGATCCACTCGATGGTCGAGTTCGTCGACGGCTCGACGGTGGCCCAGGCGAGCCCGCCCGACATGCGGCTGCCGATCGCCCTGGCGCTGAGCCACCCCGGGCGGCTGCCCCACGTGTCGTCGCCGGTCGACTGGACGCGCGCCCACACGTGGACCTTCGAACCCCTCGACGTGGAGGCGTTCCCGTCGGTGCCGCTGGCCCGTCACGTGGGGGAGCAGGGGGGCACGGCCCCGGCGGTCTACAACGCGGCCAACGAGGTGTGCGTCGAGGCGTTCATGAAGGGCGCGCTGCCGTTCCTCGCGATCGTCGACACGGTGGCCGAGGTGGTCGGGGAGCACACCGTCGGCCGGGCCGAGTCGATCGAGGAGGTCCTGGCCGCCGACGCCTGGGCGCGGACGCGGGCGGCAGAGCTGACCGCCTGAGCAGCCGAAAGGCCCGGGGCGGTCGGCGCCCCGGGCCCTTCAGGTCGTCTCAGGTCACGGAGAGGTACAGGTCAGGGTCGGGACCGGGTTGGTGCCCGACTGGCTGGCCAGGAAGCCGAACGTCGCGGTGGCGTTCGCGGCCAGGTTGCGGTTGTAGTCCACCGGTGTGGCCGTCACCTGTCCGCCTGAGGTGGTTTGTGCCGCACCCCAGATCTGACTGATCGACTGGCCGTTGGCGTAGTTCCACTTGACCGTCCACCCCTGGATCGCGGAGTTGCCGGCCTTGACGGTCACCGATCCCTGGAATCCGCCCGGCCAGCTACTGGAGACCGTGTAGGTGGCGGAGCAGGCACCGCCCGGGTTGGGCGTCGGCGTCGGCGTGGGGGTCGGCGTGGGCGTGGGAGTGGGCGTGGGGGTCGGCGTGGGGGTGGGCGTCGGGTTGGGCGTGGGGCTCGGGTCCGGGTTCTGGCCGCCCGGGCCGACACCGGTCACCTGGCCGTTGCCGCCGTCGAAGACGACGTCGGAGCAGCCGTAGAACGTCTCGTTGCTGTCGGAGCGCTGCCACACCGAGTAGATGATGTGGCGGCCGCTCTTGCCCGACGGCAGGTTGGCGTTCCAGTAGTAGTAGGCGTTCTCGTTGCCCGGGTTGCCGACGCTCGGCGGGTTCGTCGAGGAGTCGAACGGCGTCGACTCCAGGTCGCTCCAGGCCAGCGGCCGGGTGGGCGACCAGGTGTTCTTGGTGATGTAGAGGCGGAACGTGCCCGGGTGGGCGGCCCACTTGTTGTACCGGATCTGGATGTTCGCACCCGAGGTCAGGTGGGTCACCGGCCAGTCGTTGCGGGCCAGGTCGAAGCCGCTGAAGTTGTAGACGACCGCGCCGCCGGAGCACAACGAGCCGTCGGGGATGAACCCGGACATCCGGCCCGCGCCGTCCGAGCGCAGCGTCGCGAACCAGTTGTAGAGCGAGTTCGTGCCGCTCTGGGCGACGGCCGCGGCGCACGCCGGGTTGTTGGGCTGGATGGCGCCGCTTGAGTTCAGGCCGTCCTTCCAGCACAGGTACGTACGGCTGCCCGGCATCATCATCGCGCCATGTGCCTGGGCGGGGCTGGCGACCAGCACGGTCACCGCCGTGGCCGCCATCGCGACCACTGCGGTGGCGATGGCGGTGATCCTGAATCTGAGCGTTCTACTACGTGGTCCGACCACGGATGTCCCTTTCACCTGGCCGTGGCTGCTGCCAGCCTCGTTACGGGGCGGCCAAACGCCGCACTGCTGCGGGAGCGCTCACGCGATTCGGAATGTAAACCGGGGTTTCCGGGGTGCCCAGGTCACAGCGGTCGTTCGCGGCTTTTGCCCAGGTCGGGGATGAATGATTCATCAGAAGCTGGGGCAGCGGGTGGCCGCGCGGGTGTGGGTGATCCGGCGCCTGCCTAGACTGATGGACGTCAAGGACGACTCTTAGCGCAAGGTGCTGAAATGTCTGTTGATCTCGGGATTCCCTCCCTGCCGGTCAAGCCGATCTCCCCCCGGCGCCGCTCGCGTCAGATCATGGTGGGCTCGGTGCCGGTCGGGGGTGACGCCCCGATCTCCGTGCAGTCCATGACCACCACGCTCACCGCCGACGTCAACGCCACGCTTCAGCAGATCGCCGAGCTCACCGCGTCGGGTTGCCAGATCGTCCGCGTCGCCGTCCCCTCGCAGGACGACGCCGACGCCCTCCCGGCGATCGCCAGGAAGTCCCAGATCCCGGTCATCGCCGACATCCACTTCCAGCCCAAGTACGTCTTCGCCGCCATCGAGGCCGGCTGCGCGGCGGTCCGGGTCAACCCGGGCAACATCAAGAAGTTCGACGACAAGGTCGGCGAGATCGCCCGGGCCGCCAAGGACCACGGCGTGCCGATCCGCATCGGCGTGAACGCCGGCTCCCTCGACCCCCGCCTGCTGGCCAAATACGGCAAGGCCACCCCCGAGGCGCTCGTCGAGTCGGCGTTGTGGGAGTGCTCCCTGTTCGAGGAGCACGACTTCCGCGACATCAAGATCTCCGTCAAGCACAACGACCCGGTCGTCATGATCAAGGCCTACCGGCTGCTGGCCGAGAAGTGCGACTACCCGCTCCACCTGGGCGTCACCGAGGCCGGGCCGGCCTTCCAGGGCACGATCAAGTCGGCGGTCGCGTTCGGCGCCCTGCTGGCCGAGGGCATCGGCGACACCATCCGCGTCTCGCTGTCGGCGCCCCCGGTCGAAGAGGTCAAGGTCGGCAACCAGATCCTCGAGTCGCTCAACCTCAAGCAGCGCGGCCTCGAGATCGTCTCCTGCCCCTCCTGCGGCCGGGCCCAGGTCGACGTCTACACCCTCGCCGACCAGGTCACCGCGGGGCTCGACGGGCTGAAGGTGCCGCTGCGGGTGGCCGTCATGGGCTGCGTCGTCAACGGCCCCGGCGAGGCCCGCGAGGCCGACCTCGGCGTCGCCTCCGGCAACGGCAAGGGCCAGATCTTCGTCAAGGGCGAGGTCGTCAAGACCGTGCCCGAGTCGCAGATCGTCGAGACCCTGATCGAAGAGGCGCTGCGCCTGGCCGAGGAGATGGGCGTCGACGTCGACCTCGACGACGACGACGCCCCTGGGCCGCAGGTCATCGTCCGCTAATGATTCGGTAATCCACCCCGGCGACTCCGTGTGATCGCCCCGTCACTTACGGGAAGCTGGCCTCTGTCGTGTGAGCAGAGGAGAGAGCGCGTGAAGCGAGTCGTCGGAGTGGTCTCCGGGGTCACGATCCTGTCCGCCGGGATGGTGACGGGGTTGGTGGCAGAGCCCGAAGGGGCCGATGCCGCGCAGGTCGTGCCGGCGCAGCGGATCGTCTGGGGGGCGTGCCCCACGGCCAGCCCCAAGAGTGCTCCGCCCGCCACCCTCGCCGAGATCCTCAAGGAACTCACCGGGAACGGCCGCGGCCTGGGCCAGGCGGTGGCGGCCCGCCGGGCCGCCACCCCCGAGTGCGCGAACGTCCGGGTGCCGCTCGACCCGGCGCAGCCCGGCGGGCAGCAGATCACCATCGCGCTCAACCGCTTCAAGGGCAGCGCGCCGCGTGACGGCAACCACCTTGGGCCGCTGCTGGTCAACCCCGGCGGGCCGGGCGCCTCCGGGCTCACGCTGGCCCGCCACGTCGCCGCCTCGCTGCCGCCCGAGGTGGCCGCCCGCTACGACGTGATCGGCTTCGACCCGCGCGGCGTCGGTGCCAGCAGGCCCGCGCTGACCTGCGTCGACCCCAAGCGCTTCTACGCGCCGCCGCGCCCCGACAACGTGCCGGCCGACGAGGCCGCCGAGCGGGTGCTGCTGGGCCGCGCCGAGGCCTACGCCGGCGCGTGCGGCAACAAGTTCGCGTGGCTGCTGCCGTACATGACCACCGAGAACGCGGCCCGCGACGTCGAGGCGCTGCGCCGCGCCCTCGGCGAGGAGAAGATCAGCTGGCTCGGCTACTCCTACGGCACCTACCTGGGCTCGGTGTACGCCACCCTGTTCCCCGACCGGGTCCGCCGGATGGTGCTCGACAGCGTGGTCGACCCGACCAAGGTCTGGTACGACGCCAACCTCGACCAGAACGTCGCCTTCGACGACCGCCACCGCGACTTCCTCGAATGGGTGTCCGACCACAACGCCGCCTTCCGCCTCGGCGACACCGAGGAGGAGGTCTCCTTCGCCTGGTACGGCATGCGCAGGCGCCTGGCCGAACGCCCCGCCGGCGGCATCGTGGGCCCGAGCGAGCTCGACGACACCTTCACCGTGGGCGGCTACAGCGACGCGGTCTGGCCCACCTTCGCCCGCGCCTTCTCCGACTACGTCCGCAAGGGCGACGTCACCGCCCTGGTGAACGCCTACCGCCAGCACGGCGAGACCGACGCCGCCGACGAGAACGGCTACGCCGTCTACCTGGCCACCCAGTGCCGCGACGCCGCCTGGCCCCGCGACTGGAGCCGCTGGCGCGCCGACGCCCGCCGCATCTACGCCCACTCGCCGTTCATGACCTGGAGCAACACGGTCTACAACCTGCCCTGCGCCTTCTGGCCGCAGGCCGGGGGCACCCCCGTCACCGTAGGGGGCGGCCGGAGCCTCCCGCCGATCCTGATCCTCCAGTCGCGCTACGACGCCGCCACCCCGCTGCGGGGCGCGCTGACCGTCCGCAACCGGTTCCCGTCGGCCCGGTTGATGCTGGTCGGGGGCGGCAACCACGGGGTCAGCTTCGGCGGCAACGCGTGCGTCGACCGGCGGGTCTCGGCCTACCTGAAGGACGGCCTGCTGCCCGAGCGGCGCCGCACGGGCAGCGAGCCCGACCTCACCTGCGCGTCGGCCGGGGCGCGGGCGGCGACCCGGATGGCCTCCACCGGAGGGAAACCGGCCCACGAGAGGCTGACCCAAGTCCTCCTCGGTCGCTGACCAATCGGGGGGTCTGGCGTAGGCTGGGCGGGTGATGCTGCGTACGTCGGCGTCGCGCGTGCTGGACGACAACGATCGCGACGAGGTGCTCCGGATCCTCGACGCAGATCCGGTCGCCAACGTCTTCGTCGCCTCCCGGGTCAGGTCGGTCGGCCTGAGTCCCTCCCGGTTGGGCGGCCAGATGTGGGGGTTCGGCCCGCGCGGCGGGCTGACCTCCCTCTGTTACGCCGGCGCGAACCTGGTGCCGGTCAACGCCTCACGCGAGGCCGTCCACGCCTTCGCCGACCGGGCCCGCAAGCAGGGCCGCCGCTGCTCCTCGATCGTCGGGCCCTCCGCGGCCGTCGAACACCTGTGGGAGAGGCTGGAGCCCCATTGGGGCCCGGCGCGGGCGATCCGCTGGGCCCAGCCCGTCATGTCGATCAGCGCGGCCCCGCTCGTCGCGCCCGATCCGCTGGTCAAGCGGGTGCGGCCCGAGGAGTTCGGCACCGTCCTGCCCGCGTGCGTGGCCATGTTCACCGAAGAGGTGGGCGTCTCGCCCGACAACGGCGACGGCGGCGCGCTCTACCGGTCCCGGGTGGCCGAGCTGATCCGCATCGGCCGCTCCTACGCCCGCATCGACGACGGCCGGGTGGTCTTCAAGGCCGAGATCGGCGCGGTCACGCCGCAGGCGTGCCAGATCCAGGGCGTCTGGGTCGACCCCCTCTACCGGGGCCGAGGCCACGCCTCGTCGGGCATGGCGACCGTGGTCGAACAGGCCCTCAAGTACTTCGCGCCCGTGGTGACCCTCTACGTGAACGACTACAACACCCCCGCCCGCGCGGCCTACCGCCGGGTGGGCTTCGCCGAGGTCGACACCTTCACCTCGGTGCTGTTCTGACGAGCCGGTCGAGCAGCCGGTTCAGGGCGGCCTCCGGATCGTCGGTCAGGCCCGCGTGCACCGGCCCGGTGCGCACGATCGTCGAACGCGGCGCGGTCAGCCAGCGGAACCGGCTGCCCAGCGACTCCTCCCGCAGCGGCCCGTCTTCGGCCGAGCAGCTCAGTTCGTAGGCCATGAGCGAGTGCAGCACCCCGGGCAGGTTCGCCGACGGGCAGAGCGCCTGGAGGCGGGCGGCGTCGAGGTCGGTGCGGGCGCACAGGTAGCCGCGGGGCTGGCAGTAGACGATCACGCCGGCGTTGATCAGTTCGCCGCGCTCGATGTCCGGGACGACCTGGATGAGCGCGTACTCGTAGACGTCGCGGGTCATGTGCGCCAGAAGCCGCCGATCGTGTTGGTCCGCACGGGAGTCTTGGGTGCCGCGGTCAGGTCGGGATGCCAGGCCGTCGAGGCGGCTCTCGTCAGCAGGTGGTCGACGTAGGCGTCGCGGGAGTCGTCGCCGAGCCACTCGCCGGGGACCTGGTCCACGGCGTGGCGCAGCAGGTCCTCCGGCACGGGAAGCGGGATCACCTCGGTCGCGAACCTGGTCATCACGTGGTCGCTCGCGTCGAAGGGCCGCAGTGGGTCGGCGCGGGGCCAGTTGTGGTGGAACCACAGGGCCGCGCCGTGGTCGATCAGCCAGATCGAGTCGTGCCAGACCAGCAGGTTGGGGTTGCGCCACGACCGGTCGACGTTGTGGATCAGGCCGTCGAACCAGATCAGCCTCCCGGCGAACTCCGGGTCGGGGTTCCAGACCGGCGGGTCGAAGCCGAGCGCGCCCGGGAGGAAGTCGATGGCCAGGTTGTCGCCCGCGCTGGCGTTCAGCAGGTCCTGGATCTCCTCGTCGGGTTCGCGGCGGCCGAGCTGCGGGTCGAGGCCGACCACCTTCAGGTCGGGGGTGGGGAAACCCAGGCCCCGGGCCAGCTCGGCGCAGATCACCTCGGCCACCAGCACCCGGCGGCCCTGCCCGGCGCCCCGGAACTTGACGACGTAGGTGCCGAGGTCGTCGGCCTCCATCACACCGGGCAGCGAGCCGCCCTCGCGCAGCGGCGTGACGTAACGCGTCGCCGTGATCCGTTCCAGCACGCCGGACAGGTTACCCGGCTGTGGTCACCGGTCGTGGGCCGGGATCCACCACATCCGGCCGTCGGACACCTCGTGGTACACGTCGAGCAGGTCGCAGCCGGTCACCTTGCTGCGCGACTCGGCCGCGGCCCAGGCGTAGACCCCCCGGGCCATCGCCCCGGGCTCCTGCTGGACGCGGAGGGCGTACACCCGCGCCCTTATCTCGTGGATCTTGTGGTCGTCGGGCTCCGCCTGGACGGCGAGTTCGGCCAGCTGGCAGGCCAGCCGAAGGTCGCCCTCCGCCGCGGCGACCACCGCGCGCCCCGCCACGGTCCCGGCGCCCGCCGCCAGGTCGGCGATGGCCCTGGCGAAGACGGCGTCCGGGGCGGGCTTGAGGCTCGCCGGGTTGCCGTCGTGCCAGCCGCCGTGCAGGCGCCAGATGTTGCGCACGATGAACTCGGGCTCGTCGTAGTAGGGCTGCAGGTAGGGGCGCTGCGACAACTCCAGCGGTGGCTTCACGGTGTGCAGGATCTCGTCGAGGCGCGCCCCCGCGTTCATCAGGTCGAGCGTCTGCTCGACCAGACTGTCGAGGTAGTCGGCCGTGTCGATCAGGGCCCGGCGCACCCGCAGGGCGCCGGTGATCGGCAGGCCGTGGCCGGGCAGCAGGATCTCCGCGTCGAGCGTGGCCATCGTCCGCAGCGCGACGGCCCACTCGTCGGGGTAGCGCTGCACCCGCTGCGGGTTCCCGGCGCTGGGGGTCACCCAGACGAACAGGTCGCCGGTCAGCAGGATGTTCCGTTCGGGGATGTGCGCCCACGTCGCGTCGTCGGTCTCGCCGCGCGCGTGGTGCAGCTCGAAGGTGACGTCCCCGAGTGTCAGGGTGAGCCGGTCCTGGTAGGTCAGGTCGGGCACCCGGTAGGTGGCCGGCCACTGCATCTGCCCGAACCCGAACTGCCGCTGGTTGATGACCGAGTTGTAGCCGGCGGTGCGGGCGTAACGGGCGAACCGGTTCGCCACGCCCTCATGTGCGACGACGATGGGCCGCGTCCCCTCTTCGTCGTCGAAGCACTCCATTCCCCCCACATGGTCGAAGTGCCCATGAGAAAAGACGGCGTAGCGAACCGGTTCGTCCGACCAGGCCCGGATGGCCTGGTGCATCGCGGGGGCGTCGATGGCGTTGCCCGTGTCGAACAGCGCCAGCCCGGCCTCCCCCTTGACCGCGTACACGTTGCCGAAGGCCGGCCACATGGCCACGCCCTCGGTGACCTCCTGTACGCCGTCGGCCCGGAGCTCGGCGAGCGGCACCTCGTGCGCCCTGACCGCTCCGCGCCACACCTTGTCGGCGTACTCCAGGATCCCCATGCAGCCGATGGTGCCGTGCTGACTTCGGTTGTCGCAGTAGGGAACTCCCTACAGCTCCCCGCGCTCCACGGCGAGGGCCACTTCGAGGCGGGAGCGCAGGCCCGTCTTGGCGTAGACGCGGCTCAGGTAGACCTCGACGGTCTTGCGGCTGTAGTGGAGCTCGTCGGCGATCTGCGGGTTCGACCGGCCCTCGGCGACCAGCTCGATGACACGGCGTTCGGCGGGGGTGAGCGTGGCGGAGGGGGCGGGGGCGATGCCGGCCTCGCGCATGTGCTGGAGCGTGCGGTCGCGCCAGGGGGCGGCGCCGAGGGCGGTGAACAGGGTGTGGGCCTTGGCGAGCTGCGCCGGGTCGGCGTACAGGCCGATCATGAGACGGGCGCGGGCCTCCTCGTAGGGGAGGCCGCGGGCCTTCTCCAGCGCGGCGTGGGCGCGGCCGGCGTCGCCGAACGCCCACGCCATGGCCAGGTCGGCGGCCATCTTGGCGCGCGGGGTGCCGTTGCGGGCGACGTCGTCGAGCTGCTCGGCGGCGGGACGGGCCCCCACCGTCTCACCGGCGATGGCGTGCCAGATCACCTCCACCGCCAGCACCCGGTGGAGCACCTCGGGCACCCCGGTCGCCTTGGCCAGCTCGATCGACCGCAGGGACGCGGCGCGGTCGCCGGTGCCGAGCAGGAGCCGCGCGGTGTACATGTGGCGCAGGCCCGTCTGCGTCGCGCTCGCCGGCGGCGGGTCGGCCAGGATCGCCCGCGCCTCGTCGTAGCGGCCCTGGTCGAGCAGGATGTCGGCCTCGACGTTGCGCAGCAGCGCGTGGTTCTCCAGCAGGCCCGCCTCGGTCAGCGGTCCGGCCGAGGCGCGGATGTCGGCCAGGGCCTTCTCCCACTCGCCGCTCAGGCGGCGCACCACGGCCGTGGTGCGGGCGTTCTGCCCGGCGATGTCGTGCCAGCCGAGGCCGCGGTGGATGTGCTCGGCCTCCTCCAGCAGCTTCAGCGGCCGGGCCAGCTCGCCGCCCGTGGCCAGCACGTGGGCGGCCGACTCCAGGGCGGCCAGCCGCGCGCCGGGCGGCATCGCGGCGGCGAACGTCAGCAGGAACGACACCGCCCGTTCGGTCTGCTGCCAGTCGCCCTCGACCAGCGCCCACATGGCCAGCGCGCCGGCGGTGATGACGCGGTCCTCCGGCGGGCAGCTCGGCAGGCCCGCCCAGGCCAGGCGCGCGGCGTCGTCGGGCGGGCGGCGCAGCTCGCCGAGCAGCAGCGCCCGCTGGGCCAGCAGCGCGGTCGGGTCGTCGACGCGGGGGAGCTGCTTGGCCAGGATGGCGAGGGCGACGTCGTACCAGCCCATCGCGTGGGCGGCGCCGACGGCCACATACGAGGTGCGGGTGTGGCGGCGGCCCGGCGGCAGCAGCGCCAGCGCCCGCTGCGCGGAGTTGAGCGCCAGCGCGGGGCGGGAGCCCTTCCAGTACGACAGCGCCTGTAACGCCAGCAGTTCGCCCTTGTCCTCGCTGATCTCGGCGGCCCGGCCGAACCAGTGGGCGGCCGACAGCGGGGCGGTCCAGCGGGTCACCTCGGCGGCCCGCAACATCGCCGCCCGCGCCTCCTGCGGAGCGCCGCCCTCGGCCATGTGGGTGGCCCATTCGAGCACCCGGCGGGCCCCGCTGAGGCCCTGCCGCTGGAGCATCGCGGCGATGCGGGCGTGCAGGCGGCGGCGCTCGCCCGCGTTGAGGTCGGCGTGCAGCGCCTCGGCGACCAGCGGGTGGGCGAAGGCGTAGCCGTCGCCGGTGTCGACCAGCACCTCGTCGCGCACGAGCGCGACCAGCGCGCGTTCGGCGGCGCGTTTGTCGAGCCCGGCCAGCTCGGCGACCTCCTCCAGGGTGCCCGGGGTGTCGATCGCGGTGGTGTCACGGGTGCGGCCCAGCGTGGCCAGCACCCGCGCGAGGTCGCGGCCGGCCTTGTCGCGCTGGAAGATGCGGCTCAGGATCGCGCCCCGGCGGGCCCCCGGGTCGGGGGAGCGCACCGCGCCGCCCTGGACGAGCGCGAGCACCGCCTCCTGGACGAACCACGGGTTGCCCTGGCTCTCGGCCAGCACCCGGTCGACCATGCTGTCGCTCGGCGCCCGGTCGAGCAGCGACGTGATCAGGTTCTTGACCTCGGCGCGGGAGAGGGGGTCGAGGCGTACCGCCAGGTCGACCTCGAGCGACGGCGGCCGCCGCGCGGTCAGCACGATCGCGAGGCCGGGGCAGGTGCGCGGCAGCGTCTTGAGCAGTCGCAGCGTGTCGGCGTCGGCGTGGTGGACGTCGTCGACGGCGAGCAGGGTGCGTCCCGGCAGATCGGCGATGAGCTGCGCGGCCAGCGCTCCCGGCGCGGCCACCGAACGGCCCGCCTGACGACCGAGCGCGGCGCGGTCGATGGCGTCGTAGAGCTCCCACAACCGCGGCTGCGCCTTCGGCTCGCGGCCCAGCGAGTCCAGGGCGTCGACGAGCGGCGCGTAGGCCAGGCCCTCGTCGAGCTCGCGGGCCCGGCCTCGGAGCACGCGGAAGCCCGCCGCCTGGGAGGTCAGCTCACCCAGCAGATGGGTTTTGCCGAGCCCCGCGGCACCGGTGATCAGGATGGTGCGCGGCGTTTCCCGGAGAGCCGATTCCAGCTCACGCAGGAGCCGGACACGGCCGAGGCCCCTGTCGACGGGACGTCACCCCCTTCACGTGCGTCACAGAGCTGACGCGTTGATCCGGTTGCACGTTCACCCGATGTGTGCAGAAATCGTAGATTGCCACGGCGGTCGTGACCAGACCGGCGGCCTCACCGTCAGATTCGGCGATTAGTGACATGGCCAACGGATGCACCGGAACGTACATGTCAGATCGTGGCTTACACCGATCAGCAGCTGGGCCTGGCCGCCCTGGTCCGGGCCGCCCTCCTGCCGTCGCTCGGGGACCCGCGGCCGCCCGGCTGGGACACGCTCGCCGCGACCGGATTCCTCGGGTGTTTGGTATCGCCGGTTTCGGGCGGGCTCGGGTTGCGGTTCGCCGACACGGTGCCCGCGTTCGCCGAGACCGGCCGCGCGGCGCTGCCCGGCCCGCTGGTGGAGACGTGCGTGCTCGGCGCGCTGCTGCTGCCGGAACGTTTCCTGGGGCCGCTCGCCCGCGGCGAGCTGCGGGTCTCGGCCCGCATCGGCGACACCGTGTACGCCCCCGACGCCGACGCCGCCGGCCTGCTGATCGTCGAACGCCCCGGCGGTGTGCTGGAGGCGCACCCGCCCTCCTCGGTACGGCTGACGCCCCGCCCCGGCCTCGACCCCGCCCGCCGCCTGTTCAGCGTGTCGACCGAGCGTCCCGGCATCCCGCTGGGCACGCGGGTCGCGGCCCTGCCGGCGCTGCGCATCGCGACCGTCGCGGTGGCCGCCCAGCTCGTCGGCCTGGCCCGGCACCTGTGCGCGGTCGCGGACCTGCCGTCCGGCGCGGCCGAGTGCGCCGGTTCCCTCGTGGACGAGGCCGCGGTCGTCGCCGGCGACCATTCGCTGCCCGAAGGGGAAATAGTGCGCGCGGTCAGCGCGGCCAAGGCCGCCGCGGGGGAGGCCGCCGCCGAGGCGGCCCACACGATCCTGCGGCACGGACCGCGTGGGCACGACCTCTGGGTGGCACGGGTGTGGTCACTCGGGTCGGCGTACGGAGACACCGGCCTGCACCGGGCGCGGCTCAGGGCCGCGCGCCTGGGGAATCCGGAGCTCTACCGGCGGTGACGCCCCTGGTAGTCCTTCGGCGCCGACGACGCCGGGCGCCGGTGGCTGACCAGGAAGGCCATCGCCAGGAGCACCACCAGCAGCGGCGCCACCAGCCCCTGCGCGCTCAGCGCGTGCGGGACGGAGGAGGGCGCGGGCCGGCTCGCGGCCACCGGGAGCGTGCTGATCTCCGGGGCCGGTTCGACGTGGACGAGCGACGTCTCCGCCGCCATCTCCTTGAGGAGGAGCGCCTTGGGGCTGGGACCCCGGGGAGCCTCGGGGGCCTTCTGGGCCTGCTGGACGAAGGCGGGGGTGTCGGCCCAGACCAGCGGACCACGGTCCGGACAGCCGTTCTCGTCGTTGCCGGTACACCCACCGGGGCCGACACCGGCACGCGAGCCGGAGTCGGAGGAGATCCCAGGAGTGCCGTCGACGCCGATGCCGGACCAGACGTGAAACCCGGGCCCGTCCTCGGAACCGCCACCGGAGCGGGTGTCGGGGCGGTCGGCCGGCCGCGCGCCGATCCCGAATTTGGGCATGATGTGCGATCCGATGCCGGACTGGGATCCGGGACCGTAGGAGTCGGTGCCGGACGTGGTCCCGTTCGTGGCATCGGAGCCGTTGTCGGTCGCGGTGTCGGAGCCGTTGCCGGTCCCGGTCTCCGAGCCGTTGTCGGTGCCCGCCCCCTTGTCGGAACCCGATTGCGTGTTCGGGCCGGTGCCCGGGTTCGTTTCCGTACCGATGTGGGTTCCGGAGCTGGCGCCCGCGTCGGTGTCGGTTCCAGGGCTCGTGCCAACACCGGTGTCGGTTCCGTGGTTGGTCCCCGCAGCGCTGTCGGAGCCGGATTCGGTGTCCGGGCCGGTGCCCGGGTTCGTGTTCGGGTCCGTGCCGGTGTCGGTGTTGGTTCGGGGGCTGGTGCCCGTGCCGGTGGCGGTTCCGGGGCCGGTGTTCGTGCTGGTGTCGGTTCCAGGGCCCGTGCCCGTGCCGTTGTCGTTTCCGTGACTGGTGCCTGGTCTGGTGTCGGTTCCGTGGTTGGTGCCTGCACCGCTGTGGGAGCCGGATTCGGTGTTCGGGCCGGTGCTCGGGTTCGTGTTCGTGCCGGTGTGGGTGCCGGGGCTGGTGCTCGTGCCGGTGTGGGTGCCGGGGCTGGTGCTCGTGTCGGTGTCGGTTCCGGGGCTGGTGCCCGGCCGGGTGTCGGATCCGTGGTCGGTGCCCGTGCCGCTGTCGGAGCCGGGCTCCGTGTCCGGGCCGGTGCCGGAGTTCGTGTCCGGGCCGGCTCCCTGTCCTGGGCCTGAGCCGGGGTGGGAGCCGATCCCTGGCCTGCCCTCGTGGCCGATGCCTGGTTTGTCCTCGGAGCCGCCGCCGGACCTGGTGTCCGGCCTGTCCCACGGCCGGGGGTGGTGGCCCGTGCCCGGCAGGGTGCCGGGTCGGCCGTCGGTGCCGGTTCCGGGGCCGGTGCTCGTGCCGGTGTCGGTCTGGGTGTCGGAGGCGCTGTCCCGGCCCGTGTCGGTACTCGTCTCGGAGGAGCCGGTGGTCTTCTCCAGGATCTTCTCCGGGTAGCCGAACCCGACGACCGTCCCCTCGTCGTGGGTTCGTTCCTTGACCATGTTGCTGGTGTTGCCCTCGATCGAGGTGAACTGCGATCCGTTCACCTCGGTCACGAGTCCTACGTGATCGATACCGTCGACGCTTCCTCCGCCGTCCCAGTCGAAGAAGACGACCGCACCCGGTTCCGGTTCGCGGCCCCAGGCCCCCTGCGCCTGAAACCACTCCGCGTGCGCGACCGTGTAGGAGAACTCTCCGAACCAGTCGCTGTAGCCGAGCTTGTTCGCCCCCCACGAGAGGAACATGTCGCACCACGGCTGGTACGAGTAGTCAGCGTCCGTCTCGACGGCGTTGTACCAGTCCCCGAACTTGGTGTAGCCGCCGGACTGCTCTTGGTATCCGATCTCCTTCCTCAGCAACGTGATGAGCTTCTGCATCTCTGGGGTCATATGTGACATCCATTACGCTTCGGGGTCAATCTGCGTGAATGGGATGTTCATGGACCTTTAAGGGGCAGGTCAACTCACTTTACTCAAACATGACCAAACGGGACATACGTGATAGTCCCAGGTCAGGTGATCCGGCCAGGCCCCGAGTCCGACGGCGTCGGGGTTTCCGGCTCCTCCTCCACCGGACAGGCCGGAGAGTCGAGCGTGACCTCGCGGGTGGCCGTGTCTCCTCCCGGAGAGGCCGTCACGCTCACCTGCCGGATGTCCCGGGCCCCGCACGGAGCCTGCTTGTAGCCGGTCTGGAAGGTGCGGGTGTAGTCTTTCGCGCCGCTCACCTCGGCCGTCGAGCTCGTCACAATCGGGCTGGTCTGCCGTTCGCCGACCCGGACCGTCCGGGTGAACGTCACCGTCAGCGTGATCGGCGCGGTGCTTCCCGAGGTCACCTTCACGGTCGCGAGCGACCCGTCCCATCCCTGCAGGCTCACCGCGGGCGGCGCGCAGTCGGGCCCGGTGACCTGCTTCCGGCTGGTCTGGGGGCCGTTGCCCGCCGCCGGTTCGGTGGTGATCTGGACGACGTACGTCGAGGTCTGGCCGCAGGCCGGCTCGCCCAGGTCGGTGCGGGCGGTGAAGGAGTACTCCCGGTGCCCGGACAGGGTCGTGCTCGACGACTTGGTCAGCTCGCCGTCGCGGCCGAACCGGGCCAGCACCTTGACCCGGCCGGTGCCGTCGGCCTTGAGCCGCACCCCGGCGGCCTTGCCGTCCCAGCCGGTGATCGTGACGTTCTCGACCGTCGGCGGTGGGCACGGGCCGCCCTTGACCGAGACGGTCCTGGACGCCGTCCTGCCCGCCGACGGCGAGGTCTCGACGGTGATGCGCCGGTAGGAGGTCGTACCGCACGCGGGCGGGGTGAAGGCCTGCTGCACGACGGGGGCGTAGGCGGTCGCGCCCGCGAGCGGGACCACCTGCGGCGGGAGCGTGTCGAGCGCGTCCTTCTCGGTCCCCTGGGCGAACCGGACCGTCATGGTGACCTGCGCCGGGGTGTTGGTCACGATGCGGACCGTGGCCGACTGCCCGTCGAACGACTGGATGTTCAGGCCGGAGACCTTGAGCGGCGGGGGAGCGGCCGGGGTCGCGGTGGCCGTGGCGGTCGCGGTGACCGTCGGGGTGACGGCGCCCGGCGGCTGGACCGTCGACGGCTGCTCGGTGGTGGCCTCCTCCGACGGCTCCTCCGTCGTCGGCTGCTCGTCCGGGGTGGCCGGGGGGGTGGTCTCCTCGTCCGGTACGACCGGCGGCGGCTCCTGGGCCGGCTCCTGCGCCGGCGTCTGCGTGGGCGGGCGTAACGTGGTGCCGCCCGCGACCGGGGTCTGGCCGTTGGCCGCCACCACGATCGCGATCACCACCGCCGCCACCAGCGACCCGGCGATGGCGAAGCGAGGCGCGAACCGGGTCAGCCGCTGGCTCAGGATCGTGCGCGCCAGCGAGGTGTTCACCTGCGGCGTCGGCGACGAGGGCTTGGCCAGCGGGAACATCAGCGCCATGAGGGTGGCGAGTTCGGCCAGGTGCCGCCGGCCGCGCTCCTCCCAGTCGCGGCCGTAGGCCGCCAGCGCCGCGAGCTCCAGGTCGGCGACGAACTGGTCGGCGGTCGGCGGCCGGGCCATCGGGTCTTTGGCCATGCCCCGCCCGACCAGCGCCCGGACCGATCCGGGCACCTCCATGGTCGGGATCGGCGCCCCCTGGTGCTGCCGCCGCAGGGTGCCCACGTCGAGCGAGTGGTAGGGCCGGTGGCCGGTCAGGCACTCGAAGAACACGCAGGTCGCCGCGTAGACGTCGGTCGCCGGGCTGGCCGGGTTCCCGGCCCACTGCTCCGGGGCCATGTACGACGGCGTGCCCGTCGCCTGCCCCGCCTCGCCGACGTGGCTGGCGATGCCGAAGTCGGCCAGCTTGCTGGTGCCGTCGGCCTGGACGAGCACGTTCTCGGGCTTGTAGTCGCGGTGCACCACGCCGTGGGCGTGCGCCGCCGACAGGCCCAGCAGCGACCCCTTCAGCACGACCAGCGCCGCCTCGGGCGAGGTGTTGCCGTGCTCGGCCAGGATGCTCCGCAGCGACACCCCGTCGACCAGCTCCATCACGATGGCCGCGTCGCCTTGGGGCGACTGCACGTATTCGTACAGCCGCACCACGTTCGGGTTCTCCAGCTCGACCATGAGCCGGGCCTCACGCTGGAAGCTGGCCAGGAAGCCAGGGTCACGTCGCAGCGTCTCGCTCAGATACTTGATGGCGACGTAAGCTCCGGTCGTCTCGTAGGTCGCCAGCACGACCCGGCCGCCACCCCCGGCGCCGAGTTCGCGTACCTCCCGGTAGCCCGGGACCGTCCACGTGCTCAACTGCGAAGCCCCCTCCATCGGGCACCCGGCGCGAAATGTCACCTAACGCCGCGTACTCATACGAAGGTCTCACCGCATCGTCAGCTTGTCACCGGACTAGAAATGTCACCTTGTCGCTGCAAACCGGTTGGGCATAGGGCGTAACCGACAGTCGCGAGCCGCTGACCTGCGAAGTTGGCGCGACCTTGGCGAACTCGGCCCGAGCATGGATGTCCGTTGGGGATACTGGAAGACAGAGGTGACCGGTATGCCCGGTCCGTATCGCGGACGTGCGCAATTAGCGAAAAAGTTCGTCCGGATATCCCCTTGTCCAGGACCGTATCGCGTGTCCAGAATCTAATTTTGGGGGTGGGACACCATGATCAGAGTCGCCGTTGCCGACGATCACCCGCACGCGCAGGCCGGGATCCGCCGCCTGCTGACCCGGATGCCCGAGGTGGGGTCGATCGTCGCCGCCCCGCCCGCCGACGCCGAGATCGACGTCGTCCTGCTGGCCCTCTACGGCGACGACCGCCGCCCGGCCATCGCCGCGATCGAGGGGTGGACGGCTCGGGCCCGCGTCCTCGTGACCGCCGCCGGGGGCGATCCCTCCGACGTCGTCGAGGCCCTCCAGGCCGGCGCGTCCGGCTATCTCCCCAGGAACACCACGCCCGACGAGTTCCGCCAGGCCGTCCTCCAGGTCGCCTCCGGCGGCTTCGTGCTCGGCCAGGGCCTGGCCCTGGTGCTGCGCGGCCAGCTCGCGTCGGCCACCTCGACCCTCTGCCTGCGCCCCGCGTTGTCGCCGCGCGAGACCGAGGCGCTGCGGCTCATCGCGAAGGGATGCACCCATCCCGAGACGGCCAAGGCGATGAACATCGAGGAGCTCTCGGTCGACCAACTGGTCGTCCGCATCCAGGTGAAACTGGGTTTCGGCAACCCCCGCGACCTCCGCCGCGTGACAGAAGACCTGGGACTCCAAAGGCTCTGAGGGTTGCGTGTGACTCGGCGTCGGGAAGACGCTGGGCCGAGTGGAACCGAACGAGTACGAGGAGCAGATCCGCCTGCACCTCGCGGCGATAGCCCGAAGAGCGGCCGGCCCGGAGGTCGTCGACGCTCTCCTCGCGCACGCCCGGGTCGCCCGTTCCCCCGCCTCGGTCGACGGCGCGATCCGCGCGGCCCGGCTGCTCTGCGAACACGACGCCGAGGAACACGAGGGCACGCTGGTACGCGCCCTCCGGTCGGGCGCCGACACCCTCATCCGCCGCCCCGCGATGGCGTTGCCCCTGGCCGAGGAGGCCGTCACCCTGGCCCGCGGCCTCGGCGGCCCGTCGCTGATCGTCTCCCTGGCGACCCTGTCGCGGGTGCTCCGCGCGGCCGGACGGCCCGCCGAAGCCGACGCGGCGGCCGCCGAGGCCGAGTCGCTATCGTGACGCGGTGACCGTTTCCCTGACAGACCACGTCTTCACCGTCCCGCTGGACCACTCCGACCCCTCCCGGGGCTCGATCGAGCTGTTCGCCCGGGAGGCGGCCGACTCCCGGCGCGCGGGCGACGACCTGCCGTGGTTGCTGTTCCTGCAGGGCGGCCCCGGCGGCAAGGCCCCCCGCCCGATGTCGGGAGACGCCTGGCTCGAACACGCGCTGCTGACCCACCGTGTGCTCCTGCTCGACCAGCGCGGGACCGGCCGCAGCACCCCCGTGACGGCGAAGTCCCTCCCCGCCCCCGACGGCCCCGAACTGGCCGCCTACCTGCGCCACTTCCGCGCCGACGCGATCGTGGACGACGCCGAGCACATCCGGCGCGCGCTGGGCGTCGAACGGTGGTCGACCCTGGGCCAGTCGTACGGCGGCTTCGTGACGCTGACCTACCTGTCCAAGGCCCCCGGCTCCCTGTCGGCCTGCTACGTGACGGGCGGCCTGGCGGGCCTGCACGCCGACGCCGACGAGGTCTACAGCCGCACCTACCGCCGCGTCGAAGACAAACTCCGCCGCTACTTCACCCGCTACCCCGACGACCGCGCCGCCCTCGACGGCCTGCTCGCCCACCTGGCGGCCAACGACGTCCGCCTCCCGGACGGCGACCGCCTCACCCCCCACCGCCTCAAGTTCCTCGGCATGGAACTGGGCACCGCGAGCGGCGCCGAGTCCCTGCACTGGCTCCTGACCGAGGCATGGGTCGGCGGCGAACTGTCCGACGAGTTCCTCTACCAGGTGATGGCCGAGACGTCCTTCGCCGGCAATCCCCTGTACGCGGTCATGCACGAGTCCATCTACTCGCAGGGCGCCCCCACGAACTGGTCGGCGGCCCGCCTGGCCCTCGACCTGCCCCTGACCGGGGAGATGATCTATCCCTGGATGTTCGACGAGATCCGCGCGCTGCGCCCGTTCCGGGAGACGGCCGAATGCCTGGCCCGGATGACCTGGCCGGCGTTGTATGACCCCGCCCGCCTGGCCGCCAACGAGGTGCCGGTCGGCGCGGTCGTCTACTACGACGACATGTACGTGGACGAGGGCCTGTCGGCACAGACGGCCCGCGAGGTCGCGAACGTGACGACGTGGGTCACGAACGAGTTCGAGCACGACGGGCTGCGGGTGTCGGGGGAGACGGTCATCCGGAAGGTGATGGGCTTGGTCCAGGCCAGATGAGGCGGTAGCGACCGCCTTCGGCGCGGATGACACGGCGGGCGCGGGCGAACAGGTGCGGGTCGGACCGGGCGATCTCCTCGAAGTCTTCGGGCGTCATCTGCCGCACCCAGTCGAACGCCACCACCGGAATCTGCGAGGGGTCGACATCGAGTTCCATCAACGTCACGGCCGCCAGCAACGCGCCCGAGGGCGTGGCCTGGTGTTTTCGGAGCACCTGGTCGACGAGGTCGAGATTCCTCCTGTCGTGGGCGATCACATACAAAACGCAGTCGAGCAGCTCGGCCGAGTATTCGAAATCCGAGTACCGGTTGCAGATCGTGGCGATGAAATCGACGGACAGGTGCTGTCGCTCACCTTGGACAAGCTGCAGAAGACGACGATTCATCCAGGGGTCGTCTTGGAAAGGGAAACCGAGGTGACGTGCGCGTGGAGAGATCCTGAGCCACGCGTCGAGTAGCGCGCCCATCAGCGAGTCGGCGGACTGGGCGGAAGTGCTCACGAAGGTCCTCGCAAGCATCGGCCGGTGGCGGAGCACCGCGCCCGCGAGGGCGTTTATCAGGTGGCGTCCGCTTCCGGTGTCCAGAGACGTGCGAGCCGGTCGCACCACCCAGGCCGCCTCTTGGTCGCCTGGAGGTATCTCATAGGTCCATCTGGCGATCTCGTCGGGCATGGTGGCCTCGACAAGGGGTTCGCCGAGCATCACGGTGATCTCCCGCTCGTTCCCCTCCTCCCACGTCGGCACGATGGTCAGCCAGTCGTTGAGCGCGTGCCACTCCTCGCCTGCCATGCCCGCCCGCCACAGGTCGACGAGGTTCTGCCAGTGGTGGATGTGCGCCGGCGGCGCGCCGAACAGCTCGCCGGCCCGGGTCGGCCCGCTCAGCACGCTGAGCAGCAGCACGAGGTTGGCCGTGCGGCGGGCCACGTTCTGCGCTGCGGAGACCGGACTCGGGCGGTAGTCGCCGACGGTCACGGTGGCATCGAAATAGGCGTCTCGGAAGAGGCGCAGAAGGAGCAGTCGTTCGCGCGGATCGTCCTCGCGCATCTCGCTGAGAAAACGCAGAATCGGCGTCCGGACGGCGAGGACGGCGAACGACAGGAGATCGGCCAGAATCGTCTGTGACCTCTGCTGGAAGGCCCTGCGGCGTCCCTCCTGCTCGGCTTCCTCCGTGACCTGACTTCTGATCAGGCGGGCGATGAGATATTCGCCGAAAGTGGCGTGCAGGAACTCGTAGGTGCTGAAGGCGTCGGTGTCCTGCTGTGCCTGTGCCTGGTGGACGAAGAAGAACCGCCCGAGCACTTTCTGCGCGGCGGTCAGTGACCGCTGGAACCCGGTCGTCGCGACCGTGCCCTGCGGCATGAGCGCGGACAGGTCGCGGTTCAGGTCGTCGTGGGTGACCCACTGCTGGCCCCGGTTGAACATCGCGAACGCGGCGACCGACAACCGCAGCAACTCGAACTCGACCGATTCGGCAAGGCCTGGGTCGTCGAGGTCCTGCTCGTGTTTGCGGATCTCCCGCGCGGCGAACCGTCGCAGGAGGCGTTCGTACAGCTCGGACTGGCGCAACCGGCCGGTGAGGGCGGCGCCGTCGGCGTCGTAGAGGGCGAGCATCAGCAGGAGCAGCGGTTGCCGGGCCAGGTCGGGATAGCAGAGCACGTCGTGCGACGACAGGCGAGAGCCGGTGCTGCGGTTCCACGAATCCACCCAGGCCTCGACCTGCTCGTTCGAGAAGGGCTCCAGCCGGAGCGCCACCGACTCCCGGGGCACCCGGCACCGGTCGGCGACGGCGGTCCGGGTCGTCACGATCACCGCGAGCGGGCGGCCCAGCGACGCTTCGCGGTCCTGGAACTCCATGGCCTGCCGCAGGTAGTCGGCCCGGTTGACGCCGGTCGCCTGGAGCAGTTCGTCGAGGCCGTCGAGCAGCACCACGGGCAGCGCGCCCTCCGCCGATCGGGCCAGCTCGGGCCACGAGATCGTCTCGCCGGTCGTCACGTGGACACCCGCCTCGATCTGCTCCTGGATGCCCGCGTCGGCGGGCACCTGCCGCAGCGGCACCCGGATCGGCAGGAAGTCGCTCGGTGGCAGCCGGGCCGCGAGCATCTGCGTCAGCACCGACTTCCCCGCCCCGGGCTGGCCGAGCACGAGCAGGGGCGCGCGCAACGCCTCGAACGAGGTGAGGTGCCCGGCCAGGAACCGGCCCAGGTCGCCGCGGACCTCCTCCTGCTCCCACGTCGACTCGAGGCTCAGGTCGCTGCCGCTCGGGTCGCCGACCCGCCGGAAGAGCGGCACGACGTAGCCCTCGCCGAGGCTGGGGATGCGCAGGTCGCCGACCTGCTCGTCGCTTCGGGTGATCGGCCGGATCAGCGCCCCGGCGTTGAGCGCGTGGATGCTCCGCACCTTCGCCGACGGCGTCCGCCCGGCCGTCACCTCCATCAGCATCTGCTCCAGGCCGGCGAGCGCCGTCTGGGTCGATTCGTGGGCCCGCATCTGCGCCCAGAAGGCGAACTCGGGGAAGTCGGAGGCGAGCCGGTGATAGAGGTCCTCGTAACGGCGCGTCGCGGCGTCGGGCAGCCGGCTGGAGAAGGCGTACATTAACTGCTCCCACCGGCCGGGGCTGACCTGGCCCGGGTCGACGACCTCGATGATCATGTTCATCTGGCTGCCGGCGAGCGCGTAGGTCCGCCGCAGTTCGTCGAGATGGACCGATGTCGGTGTCACCGGATCGCGTTCGACCAGGCAGGAACGCAACGTTCTAACGCTGCTCATCAGCGACTCGGCGGCTGGTTCGTCGATCCGCAGGTCTTCGAGCCGAACCGGCAGCTTCACGTCGTCGAGCGCTTCGAAGAAGGCCGTCGTGATGATGATCTCGTGGGCGGCGACCAGCCGTTCGGTCCGGGTCGCGCGGGGTGCCCGGCCCAGCTTTTCGCGCAGGCTCCCCAGAAGTTGGTTCGCCAGCCGAACGGCCTCCGTCTTGGCGTCGAACAGGCTGAGCGTCAGTGGGCCGCCCGCGAACAGGGCCACCCCCAGCGCGTTGTCGAGGGCTCTGATCACCTTCGAATCGCCGCCCAGTAACTCAACCGCGTCGGCGTAGGTCACCCGCTTGGCCATTCCCCGATCCTAGGGACGTGTGATGCAGTTGCGGGTATGGCGCGAAATCTCATTCTCTCCGGAGGTGTGGCCCACGACTTCGCGGCCACGTCCCGGACGTTGGCCGAGGTCCTCCTCGAAGCGGGCGTCGAGTCGGAGATCACCGACGACATCGCGGGCGCCCTCTCCGAACCCCCGCAGGTCGACCTGATCACCCTCAACGCCATGCGCTGGTGCAACCAGCGTGGTCACTTCGAGGACCAGCGCGACCAGTGGCACCTGCCGCTCGGCCAGGACGCCCGCGCGGTCCTGCTCGACCACCTGAACAAGGGCGGCGGCCTGCTCGCCATGCACACCGCCTCCATCTGCTTCGACGACTGGCAGGGCTGGCCGCGGGTGCTGGGCGCCTCGTGGAAGTGGGGCAAGTCGCATCATCCGCCGATCGGCTGGACCACCGTCCACGTCAACCGCGACCACGTCATCACCGACGGGCTGCGCGACTTCGACGTCGTCGACGAGGTCTACAGCGACCTCGACGTCCTCCCCGACGTCACGCCGCTGGCCACGTCGATGGGCCAGCCCGTCCTGTGGGCGCGGAACGTCAGAAGGGGGCGGCTCGTGTACGACGCCCTCGGCCACGACACACGCTCCTACGACTCGCCGGTCCACCGCACGCTGTTGTGCCGTGCGGCCCAGTGGCTACTTCGCCAGCCCGTCGGCATCTGCGAGTAGCCGGGCCGACTCCGACTCCTCGGCCAGCCGGCGCACGACGTCCAGGACCCGGCCGTAGAGCACGGTGCCGATCACGTGGGCCTCGACCGCCGTCTCGCGGGGGCCGTCGAACGGGATGCGGGCCATCTCGTGGTCGCGCACCAGGCCGCCGACCGCGGCGGCGTAGGGGCGCAGGTCGGGCAGGGTGACCTCCTGGCCGAGGCGGCGGAGGGTCACGATGGTCTGGGCGAGTTCGGCCCGGCCGGGGGCGGCCGGTTCGACCCGCCAGCCGCGCTCGCGGATGAGCTCGTCGACCATGGCCCGCGCGGCCTCCCACTCCTCGGTGTCCTCGGGTTCGGTCTTCGGGGACAGCGCGTAGTGGGCGGTGCCGAGCATCTCGTGCACGCCCATCGTCTCGTCCTCGACGGCCTCGATCACGGCCCGGATGGCGGAGATGGGCAGTTTGCCCACTTCGAGGAGGGCTCTGATCAGGCGGAGCCGCCGCACATGCGGGGCGCCGTACACCGAACGGGTCGCGGAGACCTGTTCGCCCGGCGGCAGGAGCCCTTCTCGCAGGTAGTACTTGATGGTCGGGATGGGCACGCCGGTCGTTTCGCTGAGCTGGGAGATCCGCACGCTGGATATGTTAGCTATCCAAGCGGCCCACTCCGGCGAGCCCGATCGCGCCGCTGGACGGCGTCGCCGGCCTCCGGGCCGCCGGGTCGTCGGGGCGCCAGTCGGCGACCTCGACCAGCCCCGGCTCGACCAGGTTGAAGCCGTCGAACAGCGACAGGACCTCGTCGTGGGTGCGGAAGGCGAGGCCGCCGGCCGTGCTCCTCGCGTAGATCTCGCGGCCCGCCGCCAGGTCGTCGCCGCCGGCCGTGCCGGGGCTCATGTGGGAGATCACCAGGTGGCTGCCGGGGGCCAGGGCGTCGCGGAACCCGGCGACGTGCCGACGGGCCTCCTCGTCGTCGGTGACGAAGTGGAGCACCGCGACCATCAGCACCGCGACCGGCCGGGAGAAGTCGAGGTGGGCGCGCACGCCGGGGTGGCCGACGATCCAGTCGGGCTCGCGCAGGTCGCCCTCGGTCACGATGGTCTGCGGGTTGTCGGCCAGGATCGCGCGGGCGTGCACCAGCACCATGGGGTCGTTGTCGACGTACACGACCCTGCAGTCGGGCGCGTGCCGGAGGGCCACCTCGTGCACGTTGTCGCGGGTGGGCAGGCCCGCGCCGACGTCGAGGAACTGCCGCACGCCCTGGTCGACCAGGTGGCGGACGGCCCGGCCGAGGAACCGGCGGTTGGCCCGCGCCAGGTCCTTCGCGTCGGGGGAGATGGCGTCGATCGCCTCCGCGGCCTCGCGGTCGACCGCGAAATGGTCCTTGCCGCCCAGGAAGTAGTCGTACATCCGGGCCACACTCGGCGTGAGGGGGTCGACGCCGGGGGGTGCCTTTTCGAGGGTCACGCCGCGATCCTAAACCGCATCAGACTCACTGGTATGGCGAAATATCGCATCACGCCAACCGGCACTTGAGTGGGAAATCGTCCGGGATTAGCGTGATTTGGGCCCACCGGGACGGATCGCGCCCCGCCCCGGTGGGCCTCTATGAATTGGTGTGGAATGTCACTATTGAGCCACTTAGGGTCCGGGCGGAGCCGGAACACCGGTAGCTTTCCTACCCGTGCGCCCACCACGACGCGGCGACCAGCTCGGCCACGAGCGTCTCCGTGAGGAGCGCGACGCCGGGATCGTCGTCATGCCGGTAACGCACGCTCCCGGCCTGCCCGGCCACCTCGCCGCCGACGGCGACGACCGTCGAGCCGCGCTCCCTGACCCACTCCATCGCCTGGTCGTCGTAGGGGGAACCGGGGAACAGCAGGGCGCGGTAGTCGTAGGTCTTGGTGAGGTAGACGTCGACATGGGCCCAGTCGCCGGTCTCGCACGCGGTGGCCTGGCGGCGCGGCCCCTCGCGCACCATCAGCGCCGACTGGTCGGCCGACGACAGGCGCTCGGCGGGGGCGATCGTGTAGACACCGTGGGGGCCGTCGAGCAGCTCCAGCACCCCCGGCAGCCAGTCGGCCCGCCGGTCGAGCAGATCCTGCGTCGCCTCGGCGGCCCGCCTGACCAGGGAACCGTCCATGGTGCGGTCGGTCAGGGCGAGCAGCAGGGCCAGGGTGTGCTGGAAGGTCCGGCACGCCACCCCGCCCTCCTCCGGGCCGGCCAGCATCGGGACGACGTGGTCGGCGCCCTCGGTGATCGGCGACCCGTCCTTGTTGGTCAGCGCGGTCACGAACGACACGCCCTGGTGGCGGGCCACCGCGGCGAGGGTCTCGCGGCTGCCGCCGGTGGCGGAGATCGCCACGACCAGGGTCGCCGGGTCGGGCGGGTAGCCCAGGGCCGTCGAGGCGTAGTCGGCGGCGGCGTCGATCCCGAGGGCGCGCAGGCGCAGGGCGGCGACGCGGGCGGCGTACCGGGAACTGCCCATGCCCAGGAACAACACCCGCCGAGGGTCGGCGGGCAGGCCGTCGAACAGGCCGCCCGCGTCGAGCGCGGCGGCCAGCCGGTCGAGCGACTCGGGCTTCTTCAGCAGGTCGTCGAGGAACTTTCCGGCGTCCATCTCGTCAGCCTTTCAGAACCAGGTCCGCAGCACGCCCATGGGGGCGTAGCGCCAGCGCTCCAGGAACCGGCCCGCGTAGATGAGCTCCCGGCAGAGCTGCTCGGCCTCGAACGGCCGCAGCAGCGAACGGTCGAGCAGGTCGCCCCGCCCGGCCTCCTCCAGCCGTCTCGTGTACGCGTTCTCCAGCCCCTCCCGCGCGCCCCACACCCAGGCCGAGACCGCCTGCGGATCGGCGCCGCGCCGCTTGATCGCCACCTGCCCGGCGTTCTCGACGCTGATCACGAGCTGGGCCAGGTCGCGGGCGGCGGGCTGGTAGGGGGAGGCGTCCGGCACGGTCGGGTTGCCGTCGAAGTCGATCAGCGAGAAGCCGCCCTCCCATTCGAGGATCTGGCCCACGTGCAGATCCCCGTGGACGCGCATCACCTGCGTCTCCCCGGCCACCTGCAACGGCGCGAGCTCCCGCCGCAGGTCGGCGACGTGGTCGGCGAGCCAGCGCCCGTCGGTCTCGTCGGTCGTCAGGGCCAGCGCCTCGTCGAGCGCGCGCCCGGCCCGCTCCGCCCAGCCGTCGGTGGCCGGCATCAGGCGCACCGGCTCGGGCACGACCTCCGAGGGCGTGGCCATGGCCAGGTGGAGGTCGGCGGCCAGGGCGCCGATCTCGGCCGCGAAGGCGGTCCGTCCGGCGGCGGCCTGCTCGGCGCACCACTCCCAGCCGTCGCGCGCCCCCGGCAGGTACGCCGTGGCCAGCCCGGCCAGCGCCGCCCCGCAGAAGATCGCCGCATACGGCTCGGCCGTGCGGGTGAACCCCGTGCTCGCCAGATGGGTCAGCATCTCCAGACCGGGATGCGGGCCCTCCGACGGACGGGGGAACCACTTCACGATCACCTTCTCGCCGACGACCACCGACCGGTGGGTCTGGTCGACGGTGATCGCGCGTTCTCCCGCCGGGAAGTCCGGCAGCGGGCGCATCTCGCGCACCCTGAAGGGCGCCGGCGCGGCGCCCAGGTTCCTGAGGACCTGCTCGGTCACCCCGGGACCCGCCTCAAGCTCCTCGCCGAGGCGCAGCACGACGTTCCCCGGCAACGCCCAGTCTGCGGACTCCACCGCGATCTCCTGAATGTCGGTTCAACTGGAAGCACAAACTCAGAGCTCACCCCGCGCGGCACAGTCTTGTCTAATTTGATGTCTCCTGCAACACTCGCCAAACATCAGAAGGGGGGCCCGATATGTCGCGTGGGCGAGGTTCGAACCTCGCGCGGTTGATCTTCCTCGGACCTGGGCTGATCATGTTGACGCTGCTGGCCGTGGTGCCGATGCTGCTGATGCTCAGCACCATGTTCTTCCAGCGCGGTCGCTTCGGCGGGGTGGTCTACGAGTTCACCACCGCCAACTTCAGCAGGCTGTTCCAGCCGCTCTACCTGAACGTGATCCAGGACAGCCTGGTCGTCGCGGGCCTGGTGACGGTGCTGGCGCTGCTGATCGGCTATCCGACGGCCTACGCCATCGCGCAGCTTCCGCCGAAGTGGAAGACGATCGCGCTGCTGGCCATCATGTTGCCGTTCTGGACGAACTTCCTGATCCGCATGTACGCCTGGACGATCCTGCTCAGCGGTCCCGGCCTGGTCAACGAGGCGCTCACCGGCATCGGCCTGATCGACAAGCCGCTCGAACTGCTCTACAACCGGGGCACCGTGGTCGTCGGCCTGCTCTACGGCTATCTGTCGCTGATGATCCTGCCGATCTACTCGGCGGTCGAGCGGCTCGACCCGCGCCTGCGGGAGGCCAGCGCCAACCTGGGCGCCTCTCCTGTGCGCACGTTCTTCAGCGTCACGCTGCCGTTGACGCTGCCGTCCGCGCTGATCGGGGCCGTGCTCGTGTTCGTGCCCAGCTTCGGGAACTTCGTCGTGCCGGAGATCCTCGGCGGCGGAAAGGCGATCATGGTGGGCAACCTGATCCGCGACCAGTTCCTCAAGGCCCGCGACTGGCCCTTCGGCGCCACGATCGCGCTCGTCATGGTCGTGGTCACGGTGATCCTGCTGCTGGCCCAGGCGGTCGTCTCGCGGAGGACGCGCAGTGCGTAAGAAGCCGTCGCGTATCGTCTTCCTGCCCCTGTGGCTGGTCTACGTGTTCTTCTACGTGCCCATCGCGGTCGTGGTCTTCATGTCGTTCAACTCGGGCGACAACCCCTACGTCTTCAAGGGCTTCAGCCTCGACTGGTACGGCAAGCTCGCCGGGGACGAGACCATCCTCCAGGGGCTCGGCAACACCCTCATCGTCGCGGTCGGCACCTGCCTGGTCTCGACGGTCGTCGGCACACTCCTCGCCGTCGGCCTGGCCCGGCACACCCGCTCGAAGGTGATCGAGGCCATCGCCACGATGCCGGCCATCCTGCCGGAGCTGATGCTGGCCATCGGCCTGCTTATCTTCTACACCGCGATCGACTTCACGCTGGGCCTGACGTCGATCCTGCTGGCCCATCTGACCTTCGGCATCCCGCTCGTCGCGGTGGTCGTCAGGGTGCGGCTGGCCTCGATGGACACCTCGCTGGAGGAGGCCTCGACCGACCTCGGCGCGAGCCCGCTCCAGACGTTCTTCCGCATCACCCTGCCCGGCCTGGCCCCCGGCATCGCGGCCGGCGCCCTGCTGGCGTTCACGTTCTCGCTCGACGAGTTCGTGCTGGCCTTCTTCTCGGCCGGCCCGACCGACCCGACGCTGCCCATCGTGATCTACTCGATGGTCAGGTTCGGCGTGACCCCCGACATCAACGCCCTGGCCACCCTCCTGCTGACCGTCAGCGTCGTCGCGGTGCTCGCCGTCCAGCGCATGACCCGAATCACGGAGTCCCTCAAATGACACTGCTTTCCATCGAGGGGGTATCCCGGAAGTTCGGGAACGTCACGGCCCTCTCGGACGTCTCGATCGACATCCAGCAGGGGGAGTTCTTCGCGCTGCTCGGCCCGTCGGGCTGCGGCAAGACGACGCTGCTGCGCATCCTGGCCGGGTTCGAGACGCCCGACCGCGGTGGCGTCCGCCTCGACGGCGCCGACCTGCTCAAACTGGCCCCGCACAAGCGCCCGGTCAACCTGATGTTCCAGTCCTACGCGCTGTTCCCCCACATGACGGTGGCCAAGAACGTCGCGTACGGGCTGGAGCGCGAGAACCTCCCCAGGGCCGAGATCAAGGCGCGGGTGGGCGAGGTGCTGGAGAAGGTCGGCCTGGAGCCGATGGCGAACCGGCGTCCGGCCCAGCTGTCGGGCGGCCAGCAGCAGCGTGTGGCGCTGGCCCGCGCCATCGTGAAGCGCCCCCGCCTGCTGCTCCTGGACGAGCCCCTCTCGGCCCTGGACAAGAAGGTCCGCGCCGAGATGCAGCTCGAACTCAAGCGCCTCCAGCACGAGGTCGGCATCACCTTCGTCGTGGTCACCCACGACCAGGAGGAGGCCATGTCGCTGGCCGACCGCATCGCGGTCATGGACCAGGGCCGGGTCGAGCAGGTCGACGCCCCGGTGACCCTCTACGACCGCCCCCGCACTTACTTCGTGGCCGACTTCATCGGCGCGAACAACCTGTTCACGGGCGCGATCCGCGGCGGCGTCTTCTCGGCCGAGGGTCTCGGCCCGCTGCCGTCCAAGGCGACCACGGCCGACGGCTCGGCGGCCCTGGCGATCCGCCCCGAGCGGGTCCGGCTGACCGAACCCACCCCCGGCATGGTGCAGGGCGTGGTCGTCGACGTGAGCTTCTACGGCGGCGTCTCCCACATCGCGGTCGAGGTCACGGGCCTGGGCCGCAAGGTCCTGGCGGCGACGCAGGGCTCGGCCCGCATCACCCCCGGGACCGTCGTGGGCGTGACGTGGCGCCCGGAGGACGCGGTCCTCATCACGAACTGACGACCGCTTCAGATCCACCACCGCCGCGTTCCGGTCGTTCCGGGACGCGGCGGTTCTTTTCCGGCCGTGCACGCCTTAACTGCGGCGGTTTGCGACGCCAAGCCGCGGCCGCGCGGTGACGTGTCCGGCGGCCCGAACCAGGGGCTGCTCGGGTGGGACTGCCTGGGCCCTTCCGCGCCGTGAGGTGTCCGGCGGCCCGAACCAGGTGGCGGCCCGGGCGGGCCTGCCTGGGCCTGAGGTCTCCGGCGGCGCGACAGGGCTTGCCGCCGGTTTCAGGAGGCGTCCTTTGGGGGCGGGGTCGTGGTGGCGCGGCGGGCCGGGCCGCCGTTTCTGGGGCGGGGGGTCCGGGTCGTCTTCGGGCGGGCCGCCGGGGTCTCCTTCAGCGGGTGGCCGGTCGACATGCGGGCGAAGTCGAGGATGAGGCCCACGGCCTCGTCGGGGCCGATCGAGTGGTGGCGGGCGATGATGCGGTAGCCGTAGGCGTCTTCGAGGGCGACCAGGTTGCGGGCGATCTGCTCGGAGTCGCCGGCCAGCTTGAAGACGCCCTGGGCCGCGCCGATCTCCAGGATGGTCTGGTACATCGCCACCTGGCGGTCGTAGAGCGTGGTCAGCAGGGTGCCGTAGACGCGGTTGCGGCCGGCCGCGCCGCCCAGTTCGCACAGCAGGCGCACGCCCGCGTCGTCGGGCCCCTCGGGCAGGCCCGAGCGGATCGTCGTGATGAGCTTCTGGGCCGGGTCGGCGATGCCGCTGATCTTCTTGACCCGCTGCTCGTAGAAGCGTTCCATGCCGGCGTGGTGGGCCTCGATCAGCAGGTCGCGCAGATCGGGGTAGTGGTAGAGCACCGCGCCCGACGTGAGACCCGCCTCTTCTGCGATCTGGTTCAGATGGACGCCCTCGGCACCGTGCTGGATCATCGCCCGCCTGGCCGCGTCGATCAGCTCGACCCGCCGGTCTGCCCTGCTCTTGCGCTGAGTCATCGCACCCCGCCCCGTATGGAGGATCTCACAACTAGTGTCGCAGCTCTTGACGTGGTTGCTCGATAAGTATTTGAATCACGATTCAACAAATATCGGTCGGAGGGGATCGTGATTACGGACGCACTGCCGCGGGTCTTCTGGACCGACCGGCCCGGTCCGGCCGCGTACCCGCCGCTGTCGGGCGCCACGACGGCCGACCTGCTGGTCGTGGGCGGCGGCTTCACCGGCCTCTGGGCTGCTGTGCTGGCCAAACAAGAAAACCCCGCGTGCGACGTCGTTCTGGTGGAAGCCGAACGTATCGCGTTCGGCGCCACCGGCCGCAACGGGGGTTTCATCGCCGACTCGATCACCCACGGCCTGACGCACGGCGCGCACCGCTGGCCTGGGGAGATCGATCTGCTGCTGGCGATCGGCCGGGAGAACCTGGCCGCCATCGCCGATTTCGTGGCCGACCACGACATCGACGCCGACCTGCGGCTGGTCGGCAAGACGTCGGTCGCCGTCGCGCCCCATCACGTGGCGGAATTGCGGGCCGCCGAAAAGCGCCATCGGGACCATGGCGAAGACGCCACATTCCTGGACGCCGGCGACATGCGGGCCGACGTACACTCGCCGACCTACCTGGGCGGACTGCGGCTGCGCGGCACCGGCGGGCTCGTCGATCCGGTCAAACTGGCCTGGGGCCTGCGCCGCGTCGCCGAGAACCTCGGCGTGCGGATCTACGAGCACACACCGGTGACCGGCATGGAACGCTCCGGTTCGTCGGTACGCCTCCCCACGCCCCAGGGCGTGTTCGAGGCCCGCCAGGCGCTCATCGCGACCAACGCGTTCCCGTCGCCGCTGCGGCGGCTGCGCAACTACGTCCTGCCGGTGTGGGACTACGTGCTGGTCACCGAGCCGCTCGACACGGAACGGCGGACCTCGCTCGGCTGGGCCGAGGCGCAGGGCATCACCGACTCGGGCAACCAGTTCCACTACTACCGGCTGACCGCCGACGACCGGCTGCTGTTCGGCGGGTACGACGCCGTCTACAACTTCGCGGGCGGCGGCACCGACCAGCGCCCCGAATCCCACGCCCTGCTCGCCCGCCACCTGCTGGAGACCTTCCCGCAGCTGGAAGGCGTGCGGGCGACCCACCGCTGGGGCGGCCTGATCGACTCGACCAGCCGCTTCACCCCGTTCTTCGGCACCGCACTCGGCGGCCGGGTGGCCTACGCCCTCGGTTACACCGGGCTCGGCGTGGGCGCCTCGCGCTTCGGCGCCCTCGCCGGGCTCGACCTGCTGGCGCGCCGGGAGACCCGGCGTACCCGGCTGAAGATGGTGCGCCGCCGCCCGGTGCCGTTCCCGCCCGAGCCCATCAGGTGGCCGGTGGTCGAGTTCACCCGCCGGGCGCTGGCCCGCGCCGACGCGAACGAGGGCAGACGCGGGCCGTGGCTCCGCGTGCTCGACCGCTTCGGCATCGGTTTCGACAGTTAGAAGACGTGCACATGACGACTCTGATCAACCCCGCGACCGGCCAGGTCATCGAGGAGATCCCCGACAGCGCCGACGTCCCGGCGAAGGTGGCGCGGGCGCGGGCGGCCTTCGAGCAGTGGCGCGAGGCCACCCCGTCGGAGCGGGCGCGGGTGCTGCTGCGCCTGGCCGACCTGGTCGAACGCGACGCCGACGAACTGACCCGCCTGGAGGTCGAGGAGACCGGCAAGCCCGCGGCGGTCTTCCGCGACGGCGAGCTCCCGTTCGCCGCCGACAACCTGCGCTTCTTCGCCGGCGCGGCCCGCTCGCTCGACGGGACGGGCGCGGGCGTGCTCAGCGCCGGTTACACGTCGGTGCTGATCCGGCGGCCCGTCGGCGTGGTCGGCTCGATCGCGCCGTGGAACTTCCCGTTCATCATGGCCGTCTGGAAGGTCGGCCCGGCGATCGCGGCGGGCAACGGCGTGGTCATCAAGCCCGCCCCGCGCACCCCGCGCACCACGCTGCGCCTGGCCGAGCTGATGGCCGAGGCGGGCGCCCCCGAGGGCCTGCTGGGTGTGGTGACCGGCGGCGGCGACGTGGGCCAGGCCCTCGTGACCGACCCGGGCGTCGACATGGTGAGCGTGACCGGCTCGACCGCGACCGGCAAGGCCGTGATGCGCGGCGCCGTCGACGGCCTCAAGCGCGTCCACCTGGAACTCGGCGGCAAGGCCCCGGCCCTGGTGTTCGCCGACGCCGACCTGGAGGCCATGGCCTTCGGCGTGACCATGGGGGCCACGTACAACACAGGACAGGACTGCACAGCGGCGACCAGGGTCTACGTGGAGCGATCACGCTACGCCGAGGCCGTGGACGCCCTTGCGGCCGCGCTGGAGAAGGTGCGTCCGGGCGATCCCTGGGCCGAGGGGACCGACATCGGTCCGCTCATCTCCGCCGAGCACCGGGACAGGGTGCACGGCTTCGTCGCGCGGGCGTCGGGCCGGGTCGTCCGTGGGGGCGACCCGCTCGACGCTCCCGGCTACTACTACGCGCCGACCCTCGTCGCCGACGCGGACCAGTCCTCCGAGATCGTGCAGGGGGAGGTGTTCGGGCCGGTCCTGGTCGCGCTGCCGTTCGACGGGGAGGACGAGGCGGTACGGCTGGCCAACGACACGCCCTACGGTCTGGCGTCCTCGGTGTGGTCGACCGACGTGGCGCGGGCGCTGCGGGTGTCGCACCGGCTCGACGTGGGGGTGACCTGGGTCAACGACCACCTGCCGATCGCGTCGGAGGCGCCTCATGGCGGGGTGAAGGGAAGCGGGTTCGGCAAGGACATGAGCCAGGAGGCGGTCGGGGAGTACTCGGTGACGAGACACCTGATGATCAAACACGCCGCCCCCGCAGAACGCGACTCCTTCCGCCCGGCTTAGAGCGACAACTACCTAGATAGGAGAAATCCGGCAGTTCCTTTCGTTGCAGGGATGAAGTTTCCTCACGAAAGTCTGGCCGCATGTCTCGGGAGTGCTCGTGAACAGCCGGAACACCTCATCGCTCAAACGGATCAAACGGAATTTCATCAACTTCGCCATTCCCGTGTCCGCGCTCGTGTTGATTGTCGGCAATCTCGTTTGGGAGGTGGTCCGGAGGAACCTTGATCCAGGGTTGAACACGCAATGGCCGTGGAGGTTCAGCGTGGTGGACTCGACGGTGAGTGCGAATCTCGTTGTCCTGATCGCCGGTTTCATCATCGCCCGGGAGCAGTTCGCCAAGTCGACGTCGGCCGCGCTCGTCTTCGTCGGCGATCCGGCGGAGCGGAGCAGATACCTCGATTCGGTGTGGACCGAGAGCGTGAGCAATCGCGGCCCTGGCCGTTGTGTCGTGGAGAGTGTCCGATACGAATACACGACCTCCGACGGCCGATCCCAAACCGCGATCGGCTGGCTGGAGGTCGTCGAATTCTTCGGCAAGCGCGGGTTACGCCTGGGTACGCACTACCACTTGGCCAACATCGGTCCCGGGGTGACCCTTCCAGCATCGACGGAGAAGTGCGTGGCGCTCATCGCCTACCGTTGGGAGCTCCTCCGCGAGCTGGACTCTCTGGTGGTCACCATCCGCTACTCGGACGCGGCCGGTGACGTGTACGAGCGGACCCAGGACATCATCGCTCCCGCGCACGAGTGGTTGCGGCACGCGACCCCAGAGAGGTCCCGGATGCGGGCGCTGGCCCGGAGGTTCGTCGGCTTCTGATCGCCAGGTCAGCCCGACTCGGCGTCGAAGTAGAGCTCCGACGTCACCCGATAGCGGTCCCCCCGGTAGATCGACCGCGTGAACTCCACGATCCGCCCGTTCACGTCACGCGTCGTGCGCTCCACCAGCAGCGCCGGAAAGTGTTCCGGCACCCCCAGCAGTTCCGCCTCCGTCTCGTCGGTGACGGTCGCCTCGATGGTCTGCACCGCGCTGCGCACGTCGACCCCGAACCGTTCCCGCAGGACCTTGTAGAACGACCCCGTCTCCATGTCGGCCGGTTGCAGCCCGGCCACCAGTTCGTGTGGCAGGTGGAGGCGTTCGATCGCCATCGGCGCGTCGTCGACGACGCGGAGCCGGACCACCCGGAGAACGGGGGTGGCGGGGGCCAATTGCAGGCGGCTGGTCAGCTGGGGGCCTGCTGGGGAGGAGGCGAACTCCAGGATCGCGCTCAGCCATTTTCCCTCGGCCGGCGGCGCGTAGAACGATCCAGTCTGGGTCGCCGACAGCGCCTGGGTGACACGCTGGGGGCCCGTGAAGGTGCCGCGGCCGTGTTCGCGGACCAGGACGCCCGAGCGCACCAGGTCGTCTATGGCCGCGCGCAGTGTCGGGCGGGAGACGCCCAGTTCCTTGCACAGGTCGCGTTCCGACGGGATGGCCTCGCCGGGTTTCTTGTCGGCCACGTAGTCGAGCAGGAAGTCGCGTACCCGGTCGCGCTTCAGCCCCGCCCGCATGTTGACAGTCACGTCCCCGACCTTACCAGCGTCTTACCAGTTGTCGAATGTAAACACTGAATAACGGGTCTTGACGGGTCTACTGGTTAAGACCACTCTAGCGCCAGCAGGCAGATTGCTTACCAATATCTGACCACTGGGAGTACCCATGGCCCCCCGGTTCCTCGCCGCGGCCGCGGTTCTGGCGCTCGCCGCCGGGCTCACCGCATGCGGCTCTTCGCCCACAGAAAGCACCACTCCGGAAGCGCCCGCCGCGACCGCGCTCACCGTCTGGATCATGCGCGACAGCATGTCCGACACCCTGCTCAGCACCTTCGAGCGCGACTTCGAGGCCGCGCACCAAGGGGTCACCCTCGACATCCAGATCCAGGAGTGGGACGGCATCGGCCAGAAGGTCACCAGCGCCCTGGCCAGCAACGACGCCCCCGACGTCATCGAGGTGGGCAACACCCAGGTCGCCGAGTACGCCGCCAGCGGCGGCGTGAAGGACCTCACCGACAAGGTGACCGAGCTCCAGGGCGCCGACTGGCTGCCCGGTCTGGCCGACCCGGGCAAGATCGACGGGAAGCAGTTCGGCATTCCCTGGTACGCCGCCAACCGCGTCGTCATCTACAACAAGGACCTGTTCGAGAAGGCCGGCGTGACGGCCCCGCCCACGACGCGGGACGAGTGGATCGACGTGACCACCAAGCTCAACGCCGACGGCAACCAGGGCATCTACCTGCCGGGCCAGAACTGGTACACCCTGGCCGGGTTCATCTGGGACGAGGGCGGCGACCTGGCCGTCAACGAGGGCGGCACCTGGAAGGGCGGCCTCGACAGTCCGCAGGCGCTGGCCGGCATCGACTTCTACAAGAAGCTCCAGGCGCTGGGCGAGGGGCCGAAGGACTCCGACGAGGCCAACCCGCCGCAGGCCGACGTGTTCGCCAAGGGCAACGTGGCGCAGCTCATCTCCTCGCCCGGCGGCTCGGTGGCCATCGAGAAGGCCAACCCCGACCTGGCCGGCAAGCTCGGCTTCTTCCCGATCCCCGGAAAGACCGCCGACAAGCCCGGCGCCGTCTTCACCGGCGGCAGCGACCTGATCATCCCCGAGGCGTCGAAGAACCCCGATCTCGCGTACGAGGTCATCAAGGCCCTCGCCGGGGAGAAGTTCCAGACGGAGATGGCCAAGGAGATGTCCTACGTGCCGAACCGGGTCTCGCTCGGCGGCGTGCTGACCAGCGAGGGCGCGGCCGCGATGGCCAAGGGCGCCGCCAACGGCCACGCGACGCCGAACTCCCCGAACTGGGCGGCGGTCGAGGCCAAGAACGTCATCAAGGAATACATGACGACCTACCTGACCGGCACCGACGGCCCCGCGGAGGCGGCCAAGGCCTCCCACGTCATCGCGGACATCCTCAACACCAAGTCCTGACGGTCGCTGCCCGAAGCCCGGCCGGCCGGACGCCCGATCGGCGGCGCCCGACCGGCCGCCCCTCCCACCCAGTCTCGGACCCGTCCGCGTCGGCCGCGTCTCCCAATTCCCGGGGCCGCGCGGACGGGCCCGTCCCCAGGCCGGATGCGCAGGCCTCGCGTCTCGCTCAGTTCGTACAGAGAAGGAAGGACTTCTGTGGTCACGCAGGCTCCCGAGCGGCCCGTCGCCGCGGCGGCCCCGCCTCCACCGAGGCGGCGGCGCGGCCTCCCGGCCCTGTGGCCGTACCTGCTGGTGATCCCGACCGTCGCGGGTGCCGCCTACCTGCTGTTCTATCCGCTGATCCGCAGTGTGATCATCTCGTTTCAGCACTTCAGGACCGGTGAGCTCATCAGGGGCGGGGCCGCGTTCGTGGGGCTGGAGAACTACCACGAGGCGCTGGGCTCGGCGGAGTTCTGGGCGGTGGTGCGCCGGACGCTGGCCTGGACGGGGATCAACGTCGTCCTGATCATGGTCATCTCCACGCTGATCGCGCTGATGGTCGCCCGACTGGGGAAGAGGCTGCGGCTCGCGGTCCTGCTCGGGCTGGTGCTGACCTGGGCCACGCCGGTCCTGGCGGCGACCACGATCTTCCAGTGGCTGTTCCAGTCGAAGCTCGGCGTCGTGAACTGGCTGCTCACCAGCATCGGTCTCACCCGGTTCGACGGCTACACGTGGTTCGCCGACGGCACCGCCACGTTCGTCATCATGGTGCTGCTCGTCGTCTGGCAGTCGGTGCCGTTCGCGGCGCTGACCCTGTACGCCGGCCTGACCACCATCCCGCAGGAGCTGTTCGAGGCGGCCCGCATCGACGGGGCGACCGCCTGGCAGGTGTTCCGCGACGTCACCTTCCCCATGCTCCGGCCGCTGTTCGGGCTGATCACGTCGCTGGAGATCATCTGGGTCTTCAAGTGTTTCGCCCAGATCTGGGCGATCAGCCAGGGCGGCCCGGACGGCGCGACCACGACCCTGCCGGTGTACGCCTACCAGGTCGCCCAGTCGCTGCACAAATACGACCTCGGCTCGGCCATCTCCACCCTGACCGTGCTGATCCTCCTGGTCGTGCTGGTCCCGCACCTGCGCCGCATGTACAAGCACGAGGGAGCCGACCAGTGATCAAGCGCCTGCCCATCACGCTGGCCGCCCTGTCGGTGCTGGTCGTCTCGGTGTTCCCCGTCTACTGGATGGTCGTCACCGCGTTCAAGCCCACCCGCGACATCCAGGCCGACACCCCCCAGTTCCTCCCGCTCCACCCCACGCTCGAACACTTCGAGACCGCCATCAACGCCGAGGGCTTCGTGCTGTTCTGGCGCAACTCGCTGCTGGTGTCGCTCGGGGCGGTCCTGCTCAGCCTGGTCGTGGCGCTGCTGGCCGCGTTCGCGGTCGCCCGGATGCGGTGGCGGGGGCGCAAGGCGTTCATCCTCATGGTGTTCATCGCGCAGATGGCCCCGTGGGAGGCGCTGCTGATCCCGATGTTCATCATCGCCCGCGACACCGGCATGCTCGACAAGCTCTCCATGCTGACGCTCATCTACTTCATGAGCACGCTGCCCTTCACGATCGTCACCTTGCGCGGGTTCCTCGCGGCGATCCCGGAGGAACTGGAGGAGGCCGCCCAGATGGACGGCGCCGGCCGGGCCGCCGCGTTCCGGAAGGTCGTGCTCCCGCTGCTCGCGCCGGGGCTGATGTCGACGTCGCTGTTCGGGTTCATCACCGCGTGGAACGAGTTCGCGTTCGCCAACGCGCTCATCATCAAGAACCAGGACGACCGCACGCTCCCCGTCTGGCTCTCGTCCTTCTCCAACGTCTTCGGCACCGACTGGGGCGCCACCATGGCCGCCGCCACGCTCTTCATGCTGCCGGTTCTGCTGATCTTCCTGATCCTCCAGCGCCGGGTGACCTCCGGGATCATCGCCGGCGCGGTCAAGGGCTGAGAAAGGAAACCCAACGTGATCATTCCGCGGCCACGTGACCTGGCCGTCCTCGGGGGCTCCGTCACGTTCTCCGAGGATCTCGTCCGGCACCGACCCGATCCGGGCCTGCCGGAGGAGGGCTACCGCCTGACGCTCGGCGAGGGCGGCATCGAGCTGGCGTCCGGGGGGCCCGCCGGGGCCTACTACGGGCGGCAGACGCTCCGCCAGCTCGGCGAGCGGCTCCCGGAGGGGGTGATCGAGGACGCGCCCCGGTTCGGGTGGCGCGGGGTGATGCTCGACGTGGCGCGGCACTTCATGCCGAAGGCGTTCATCCTGCGGCTGATCGACCTGATCGCCGAGCTGAAGCTGAACGTGCTGCACCTGCACCTCACCGACGACCAGGGCTGGCGGCTGGAGATCCGGCGCTACCCGCGTCTCACCGAGGTTTCGGGCGACCACTACACCCAGGAGGACATCCGGGAGATCGTCCGGTACGCGCAGGAGCGGTTCGTCCGCGTCGTCCCGGAGATCGGCCTGCCGGGGCACGTGCAGGCGGCGCTGGCGGCCTACCCGCAGCTGGGCAACGACCCGTCCCGGACCTACGAGGTCTGGGCCGACTGGGGCATCAGCGACCACACCCTCAACCTGGAAGAGGAGACCATCACCTTCTTCCACCACGTGCTCGACGAGGTCTGCGAGCTGTTCCCCGGCGAGTACGTCCACGTCGGCGGCGACGAGTGCCGCAACACCGAGTGGGAGCGCACCCCGCGCGCCCAGGAGCGCATCCGCGAGCTGGGCCTGCCCGGCGCGCACGCGTGCCGGGCCTGGATCACCGCCCGGATGGCCGAGCACCTGGCGAAGAAGGACAGAAAACTCGTCTATTGGTACGAGAAGCCCGACGGTCCCCCCGGCGCCACCACCATGACCTGGCTCGACGAGGAGAGCGGCGAGCTGGCCGCTCTTGAGGGCCGCGACGTCGTGCTGGCCCCGCACCTGCGCACCTACCTCGACTACCCGCCCGAGCAGGAGGCCGGTCCGTTCTTTCCCGACCGGGTCCTGTCGTTGTCGAACACCTACCACTTCACGCCCCCGTCGGCGCCGGGGATCATCGGCGTCCAGGCCCAGCTCTGGACCGAGTACATGCCGACCCCGGCCGACGTCGAACGCCAGGCCTTCCCCCGGCTGCTGGCCTTCGCCGAGGTCGCCTGGGGTTCGGCGGGCGACTACTCCGACTTCCTGCGCCGTCTCGACCCCCACCTGTCCCGCCTGGCCGCGCAAGGCGTCTCGGTGGGTCCGCTCATCCCGTAACAGAAAGGACAGATGTGTCCAGCAAGAAGTGGTTAGCCGGCGGACTGATGTCCGCCCTCGCCGCCATCGGACTGGTGGCGCTGCCGGCCGAGGCCGCGACCGCCGTCAAGGTCCAGTACAAGACCAGCGCCTCCGGGGCCCAGGCCGACCAGGTCGAGCCGTGGCTGAACCTGGTCAACACCGGCACCACCGCCGTGGCGCTCAACACCGTCAAGATCCGCTACTACTTCAAGGCCGACTCGGCGTCGCAGCAGTACCGCTTCGCCTGCTCGTGGGCGGTCGTCGGCTGCTCGACGATCACCGGCACCTTCGGCACGATCTCGCCCGGCACGGCCACCGCCGACCGCTACCTGGAGATCGGCTTCACCGGCGGCTCGCTCGCCCCGGGCGCCTCCACCAGCGACATGCAGCTGCGGTTCTACCGGGCCGACTGGCAGCGCATCACGCAGAGCGACGACTACTCGTTCGGCGCGCAGACCTCGTACGCCGACTGGAACAAGATCACCGTCTACCAGTCGGGCGTCCTGTTGTGGGGCAACGCCCCGGCGGGCGGCAACCCCAGCCCGTCCCCGTCGCCCTCGCCCAGCCCGTCGGGTTCGCCGAACAACCCGGGCGGCAACAACGGCGTCGTGTTCGACGACTTCAGCTACACCTCGCACACCGACCCGAACATCAACGCGCACAACTGGACGATCCGCACCAACCAGGGCGGCCCCGGCATCCCCGGCGCGACCTGGCCCGCGTCCAACATCACCTTCCCGACCGTGAGCGGCGCCAACAAGGCCCTCCAGCTCAAGTCGGTCACCGACGGCACCTCGGCCGGCACCCAGCAGTCGGAGGTGCTGCACCAGCGCAAGTTCCTGGAGGGCACCTACGCCGCGCGGGTCTTCTTCACCGACACCCCGACGACCGGCCCCGACGGCGACCACATCGTGCAGACCTTCTTCACGATCACCCCGCTCAACCAGGACCTCGACCCCAACTACAGCGAGCAGGACTTCGAGTACCTCCCCAACGGCGGCTGGGGCGAGCCCGCGAACATCATGTACGCCACCTCGTGGGAGACCTACCGCAACGAGCCGTGGCTGGCGGTCAACACCCACACCGCCAACCGCATCAGCTACGCGGGCTGGCACGACCTGGTTCTCCAGGTCTCCGGCGGCGAGATCAAGTACTACATCGACGGCCAGCTGTTCGCCACCCACGGCGGCGACTACTACCCCGAGACCGTGCAGTCGGTGAACTTCAACCTGTGGTTCATCAGCGGCGGCCTCGTCGGCAGCAGCACCCAGCGTCAGTGGATCCAGCAGGTCGACTGGTTCTACCACGCCAAGAACGAGGTGGTCGCGCCCGCCACCGTCATCCAGCGCGTGAACAACTACCGCACCGCGGGCACGAGCTGGGTCGACACCGTCCCGGCGAGCTGACGCTCGCAGACTGACCGGCGGCTCGCGCGCATTCGGGGCGCGCGAGCCGTTCAGCCGCCTCCGGGCACGTTCTTCAGGGCCTCGCGCCGCGACAACCCGCTGAGCCCCTGGTGCTCGACGTAGCGCACGACCTCGCGCGGGTCGGTCTTGGCGTATTCGCGCAGCGCCCAGCCGATGGCCTTGCGGGCGAAGAAGTCGGTGTCGGACAGGCTCGGCTCGATGCAGGCGTAGAGGAGCGCGCTGTCGGTGTGTTCCTTGAAGGTGTTCTGCGACAGGATCGCGGTGCGGCGTTTCCACAGGTCGGGGCTGTGGGCCCAGTCGAGCATCGTCGGGCGCATCGTCTCGGGGAACTGGCGCAGCAGGCCGCCCACCCGGTGGACGGCCAGTTCGTCGACCAGGTCCCACCAGGCGCCGGTGACGATCATCTCCTCGTACATGGGCAGGGTGTAGAGGGTCTGCCACGGGCGGTAGAAGCGGAAGCCCGTCAGGTCGACCGCCGCGTAGCGCTCCTCGCGGTACTTCGCCTCGCGCCACAGTTCGAGCACGGCCCGGCGCCACACCGGCGCGGAGTCGAGCCGGTGGTCGGCGAACACCTTCTTCAGCGCCAGCCGCCGCGGCCCGCTCTGCACGCCCAGGAACGGCATCTCGGACTTCATGTAAGCCCGCATCACCGGCGCCTTCTCGGGGTCGGCGAGGTCGCCCAGAGCGGCCCGCACCGCGTCGACGAGGCTCATTTCGGCTGGCTGGTCCGCTCTCCGGTCGCCAGGCCGTCGAACAGGACCGTGATGTAGTGGTCGGCGAGCGCGGTGGTGTTGAGCCGCCCGCCCGGGCGGAACCAGCGCACCGCCACCCAGATCGAGTCGCGGAGCATGCGGTAGGTCAGCTTGGGGTCGACGTCGGCCCGCAGCTCACCGGTGGCCTGGCCCTTCTTGATCTGCTCCATCCACATGCGCTCGATCTCCTCTTCGGCCTTCACGAGGTAGTCGAAGCGGTGGTGCTCCAGCGAGCGCAGGTAGTTCCAGTCGTTCTGCATGACGGTGATCGCGGCCCGGTGGGGTTCGAGCGTGGCGAAGCCGGTGCGGACCATCTGGGCGAGCACCTCGGCCGGGCCCTTCCCGGAGTCGAGGATGACCCGGTAGCGCGCGGTCAGGTCGTCGAGGAAGGTGCGCAGGACCTCGTCGACGATCGACTCCTTGGAGTCGAAGTGGTGGTAGAGGCTGCCGGACAGGATCCCGGCCTCGTCGGCGATGTTCCGGACGGTGGTGGCCTGAAAGCCCTTGCGCGCGAACAGTTCAGCCGCCAGTTTGACCAGGTGGTCGCGGCGCTCCGAGGCGGTCACCCCATGGTTTCTGCGCGCCGTCGCGGTGCTCTTGCGCTGGTTCACCCACCCATTATGGGCTGTTGGCGCCGACGGGCCATTCAGAGCGCGGAATCGGCGATGATCGAGGATGGCGAAAATCAAATTCCCGTTCACGCTGGGCGTCGCCTCGGGGGAGCCCGCGCCCGACGGCGTCATCATCTGGACCCGGCTCGCCCCCGACCCCCTGAACGGCGGCGGCATGCCCGCCAGCACGTTCGACGTGCGGTGGGAGGTGGCCGAGGACGACACGTTCGCGAAGCTCACGGCGTCGGGCACGGCCAAGGCCCAGCCCTCCGGCGCGCACAGCGTGCACGTCAAGGTCACCGGGTTACGCCCGGCGTCGGTCTACTTCTACCGGTTCCGCGCCGACGGCCACACCTCGCGCGTGGGCCGTACCAAGACCGCGCCCGCATCCACCTCGACGGCGCCGCTGCGCATCGCGGTGGCGAGCTGCCAGCGCTACGAGCACGGCCACTTCACCGCCTACCGGCACGTGGTCGCCGACGAGCCCGACGTCATCCTTCATCTCGGCGACTACATCTACGAGTACGGCAAACCCGCGGTCCCCGAGCCGGGCCGTTACGTGCGGCCGCTGAAGGACTCGACCGCCGCCTGCACCACCCTCAACGCCTACCGCGAGCGGTACGCCCTCTACCGCCTCGACCCCGACCTGCAGGCCGCCCACGCCGCCGCGCCCTGGATCACCATCCCCGACGACCACGAGGTGGTGAACAACTACGGGGGCCGCACCGGCGACCCGAAGCGGAGGAAGGCCGCCTACCAGGCCAACGCCGAACACCTGCCCTACCGCGTCAAGCCGTCCGGCGACGCGATGCAGTACTACCGCTGGCGCCCGTTCGGCAAGGTGCTCGACCTGCTGGTGGCCGACGCGCGGCAGTACCGCGTGGCGGGCGACATCCTCGGCCCGGCCCAGACGACGTGGCTGCTCGACCGGCTCAAGGCCTCCACCGCCCGCTGGACCGTGCTCGCCCAGGCGCTGTTCTTCGCGCCCCGCAACCCCCCGAGCACCGACGCCTGGGACGCCTACCCGCAGAGCCGCCGGAAGGTCCTCGACGCCGCGCCGGAGAACTTCGTGGTGCTGAGCGGCGACGTCCACAACGCCTGGGCGGCCCGCCTTGACAGGGGCGTGGAATTCGTCGCGACCGCGATCAGCAGCGCGCCGCCCGCCGTGCGCGACGACGCCCTGGAGCGCAACCCGCACCTCGCGTTCTTCGACGGACGGCGCGGCTACCTGGTCGCCAACGTCTCGATGGAGGAGTTCACGGCCGACTACCGGGCCGTCGCGTACGTCGACCGCCCCGGCGCCCCGGTGTCCACGGCAGCCTCCTTCCGCGCCATCGGTAACAAGCTCGAACGAATCGACTTGTGAAATTGCAGGTAAGACCTCTAGCGAATAGGAAACTTTCCTATTAGATTTCGGGCATGCCCAAGTGCGGTGCCGCATGACGCGAAGCACGGAGCTGCTGCGTCTGGCTGATTCGGTCATCCTCCCCGGCTTCATCGGGACCTCGCCCCCCGACTGGCTCCGCCGGCGTCTCGCCGACGGACTCGCCGGGGTGGTCTTGTTCTCCCGGAACGTCGACACGCCGGACCAGCTCGCGGCCCTCACGGCCGCGCTGCGCGCGGAGAACCCCGCGCTCCTGGTCGGCATCGACGAGGAGGCGGGCGACGTCACCCGGCTGGAGGCCCGTACGGGCAGCTCCCGCCCCGGGAACTACGCCCTCGGCGTGGTCGACGACGTGCATCTCACCGAGGAGGTGGCCAGAGACGTCGGACACGACCTGGCCGCCGCCGGGGTGACGATCAACTTCGCGCCCGCCGCCGACGTCAACTCCAACCCCGACAACCCGGTGATCGGGCTGCGCTCCTTCGGCGCCGATCCGGGCCTGGTCGCCCGCCACACGGCGGCGTGGATCAGGGGGTTGCAGTCGGCCGGCGTGGCGGCCTGCGCCAAGCACTTCCCGGGACACGGCGACACCGCCGTCGACTCCCACCACGGCCTCCCGGTCGTCCAGGTCAGCCGCGAGGAGCTCCACGAGGTGGAGTTGTGGCCGTTCCGCGCCGCCATCCAGGAGGGCGTGCGGGCGATCATGACGGGGCACCTGGTCGTGCCGGCGTACGACGAGACGATGCCGGCCACCCTGAGCTCGCGCATCCTCACCGACCTGCTGCGGGGCGAGCTCGGCTTCGACGGCGTGGTGATCACCGACGCCATCGAGATGGCCGCCGTCGCGGCGGTCTACGGCATCGGCGGCGCCGCCGCCCGCGCGGTCGCGGCCGGGGCCGACTCCATCTGCGTCGGCGGCGAGCACGCCGACGAGGCGACCTTCGACCACATCCGCGAGTCGATCGCCGACGCCGTCGCCAACGGGCAGTTGCCGGAGGCCAGGCTGCACGAGGCGTGCGCCCGGGTGGCCAAGCTGGCCGCCTGGCGCTTCACGCCCGGCGACCGCGTGCTCAACGGCGTCCCGGTCGGCCTGGCCGCCGCCCGCCGCGCGATCAGGGTCAGCCACCACGACGGCGCCCGCCTGCCGCTCAGCGCGGCCCCGCACGTCGTCGAGCTCGCGCCGGACACCAACCTGGCCATCGACAAGCACCAGCCGTGGGGCGTCGCCGACCCGTTGGGAGCGCTCCTCCCGGGCACCACGGTCACCCGCCTCGGCGAGGCCGAACTGGCCGACGGGGTGCCCGCCGACCTCCTCGACCGGGCCGCCGACCGGCCGCTGGTCGTGGTCGTGCGCGACGCCCACCGCCACGCCTGGCAGATGGACGCCCTCGGCCACATGCTCGCCGCCCGCCCCGACGGCGTGGTGGTCGAGATGGGCCTGCCGGGACGCACCGACCTGGGCTCCGTGCACATCGCGACACACGGCGCGTCGCGGGTCTGCGGCCAGGCGGCGGCCGAGACGTTGACCGGCCGTTTGCCGTGAAATCCCCATAAGCAACGGCCTCGCGGGCGCAGCCGCGGGGCCGTTTCCATTTCCAGACCAAAATTCTGATCACAGAGTGCTATCAATCGACTACGCAGAGCTATATGCTCGGCAGTGCTTTGACCGGCCAGTCAAACAGACCGTCAAGGAAAGCGCGAGAAGGAGCCGTAGTGATCAAGAAGATCTGCGTGACCAGTGCGATGCTCGCGGCCGCCGCCGGTGCGAGCCTCATCGCCACCCCGGCCCACGCCGACACGTGGTCCGACAACTGGAGCGCGAACATCGGTTCGGCTCAGTCGGGCAACAACTTCGGCTGGGTCGCGGCGCGCAACGCCGGCTCCGGCCGTTCGACCAACGTCAACACCATCAACGGCATCTCCGCTACCGCCACCGGCGGCAGCGTGACCGTGGTCTACATCTTCAAGTAGACCGCCGGTCACGTCCCCAGCACTCACCCCACCCGAAGGAGAGATCATGTTCAAGAAGCTTGCCATGACCGGTGCCGTCCTCGCCGCCGCCTGTGGCGCGAGCCTGATCGCCGCGCCCGCCCACGCCGACACCTGGATCAGCAACGGCAGCGTGAACCGCGGCTCCGCCCAGTCGGGCAACGTGTTCGGCAACGTGGCCGCCACCAACATCGGCGGCGGTTCCTCGACCAACTCGAACACCATCAACGGTGTCTCGGTCACCGCCCGCAACAGCGTGGCGGGCCTCGCCTACCGCTTCGACGACTAGTCGTCGACTCCGGCGCGCGCCGGGCTCTCCTTCCGGGCCCGGCGCGCGCCGTCGCGCGTTGCGGCCATGATGGGTTTCTGTACGTCTGCCGCACATGCAAGGGGAAACATCGATGAAGGCCGCGTATGTCACCTGGGACGGCCCTGATCCGGAACGCGAGACCGTGCTCTCGGCGTGGCTCGCCGAGGGGATCGAGGGCGCACCCGTCCGGTGGGACGACCCCGAGGCCGACTGGTCGGAGTTCGACGCGGCCGTGGTCCGCTCACCGTGGGACTACGTCGGCCGGCGCGACGAGTTCATCGACTGGGCCTGGCGGGCCGAACAGCACACCCGGCTGCTCAACCCGGCGTCGGTGCTGGCGTGGAACACCGACAAGACCTATCTGAAGCACCTGGGCGTGCCGACCGTGCCGACCCACTGGAGCTCGCTCGCGCTGCCCGACTGGCCGGAATACGTCGTCAAGCCGACCGTCTCCGCCGGCGCCCGCGACACCATCCGCACCGCCTCCGCCGAGGAGGCCGCGGCGTTCGCCGCCTCCCTCGAGGCGCAGGGCCGCCCGATCATGGTGCAGCCCTACGTCGAGAGCGTCGAGCACGAGGGCGAAATGTCGCTCCACTACTTCAACGGCCAGTTCAGCCACGCCGTCCGGCGCACCCCGCTGCTGATCCCCGGCATCGGCGACCTCAACGACGCGGGCGCCAAGGCGACCCTCCGCGACCCCGACGACGACCAGTTCGACCTGGCCGAAGAGATCCTCGGCAAGGTGGCCGAGCCGCTCCTCTACGCCCGGATCGACCTCGTCCGGATGCCGGACGGTGAGCCGGTGCTCATCGAGCTGGAGCTGACCGAGCCGTTCCTCTACCTCGACACCGAGCTGGAGGCGCCGGGCTTCTTCGCCCGCGCGCTGAAGGAGATGCTCGCCTAACCGTGGGCGGTGATGCCGCCGTCCACGGGGATGACGGTCCCCGTGAGGTAGGAACCGGCCCGTGAGGCCAGGAAGATCGCCGTCCCGGCCATGTCGTCGGGACGGCCGATCCGGCCGAGCGGGACGCTGTCGGCGACCATCCGGCGGGCCTGCGGGTCGTCGAGCACGAACGACATCATCTTCGAGTCGAACGGCCCGGGGGCGATGGCGTTGACGGTGATCGACTCCTTCGCCAGGCGGTCGGCCAGGTGCCGGGTCAGCATGTGCACGGCCGACTTGGTGGCCGAGTAGGCGTAGCTCTCCATCGCCGGGGTCCGCAGCCCGTCGACCGAGCCGATGTTGATGACCCGGGCCGGGTCGTCGGGGGTCGCGGCCTTCCTGAGCAGGGGCAGGAACCGCTGCGTCAGCGCGAAGACGCCCTTGACGTTGATGTTCCAGAGCTTGTCGAAGGCCGACTCGGGATAGTCGTCGAGGGGCGCGCCCCAGGCCGCGCCGGCGTTGTTGACCAGGACGTCGAGCCGGTCGTGCCGGGCGGCGACCAGGTCGTGCACGGCCTCGACCCCCTCACGCGTGGACAGGTCGGCCTGGACCGACCCGCACCCCAGCGCCGCGGCGGTCTCCTCCAGCTGGTCCTTCTTGCGGGCGGTGACGTAGACGGTCGCGCCGCCGTCCACGAACCCCTGGGCGATCATCCGCCCGATCCCCCGGGACCCGCCGGTCACCACGACGATCTTTCCTTCGACCGAGAAGAGAGTCATGGGGCCGAGGGTACCGACCGGTCGGTCTGTAGGGAACGGGGGCCGTCTCCCATAGAGTGCGTGACCCCCTCCATGAGCCGGGCGGCCGGATTTCCGGGAGATCTCCGCGTGCCCTTCGTGTTAGCGTTCGGGTATGCAGCGCGCCCATCTGACGACGACGCCGGACTCCGTCCCGGCGCGCTGATCACTGCCTTACTTCGAAGCCCGGGGCGCATCGCCCCGGGCTTCGGTGTGTGTGCGTCCCTTTCTCACCAAGGGAGACGCATCGTGTACGACCACCGCAAGCTCGGCCGCGAACTCGACCTGTTCGACGGCGATCCGCTGATAGGCGCGGGGTTGCCCTTCTGGCTGCCCGACGGCGCGGCGGTCCGGATGGCGCTGGAGGACTACGTCCGCGACGTCGAGAGACGCAACGGCTACCGGCACGTCTATTCGCCGATCATGGGCAAGCGCGAGCTCTACGAGATCTCCGGCCACTGGGACCACTACCGCGACGACATGTACCCGCCCATGTCGATCGGCGAGGAGCAGGTGGTCCTGCGGCCCAGCCTGTGCCCGCACCACGCGCTGATCTACCGCTCACGCGGGCGCAGCTACCGCGACCTGCCGCTCCGGCTGGCCGAACTCGGCGGCATGTACCGGTCGGAGTTGTCGGGCGTGCTGGGCGGGCTGACCCGCGTCCGGGCCATCCAGCTCAACGACGCGCACATCTTCTGCACCGCCGACCAGGCCGTCGAGGAGGCCCGCGGAGCCCTCGAACTGATCGCGGCCGCCCACGCGGCCATGGGGATCAGGCCGGTGCGCCACCGCCTGTCGCTGCCGGGGTCCTCGGGAAAGTACGTCGCCGTCCCCGGCCTCTGGGAGCGCGCGGGCGAGATGTTGCGGGAGGTGCTGCACGACGTCGAGTACGAGGCCGTCGAGGGCGAGGCCGCCTTCTACGGGCCGAAGATCGACATCCAGATCGCCGACAACCTCGGGCGGGAGTCGACCCTGTCGACCGTCCAGATCGACCTTTACCAGCCCGCCCGGTTCGACCTGGAGTACACCGGCCCCGACGGGGCCAGGCACCGGCCGGTCATGGTGCACCGGAGCATCGTCGGCAGCGTGGAGCGGGCCGTCGCCCACCTGATCGAGGTGCATGGCGGCGCGTTCCCGGCCTGGCTCGCGCCGGTGCAGGTGGTGGTGCTGCCGCTCGGGGAGGACGAGGCGGCGTTCGCCGACTCGGTGGTCTCGCGCTGTGCCGGCCTCGGGCTGCGCGCCGAGCTCTCGGGGCCGGAGAAGGGCAGCCTGGGGGCGCGCATCCGGGAGGCGCGGCTGGTGCCGTACCAGCTGATCGTCGGGTCCCGGGAGGTCGCGGCCGGCGAGGTGTCGGTCCGGCTCCGCGACGGGCGCAAGCTCGCCGCCCTGCCGGTGGCCGAGGCGCTCGGGAGGATCGCGGAGATCACCTCGCGGCGGGAGACCGGGTTGTGGTGACTAAGCTTTCGATGACCGCCCATTACTACCGAGGGAACCCGCGATGAGCGACGTGCGTGCCGAGTACGAGGAGCTGAAGGCCAGGGGACTGAAGCTCGACCTGACCCGGGGCAAGCCCGCCTCGGCCCAGCTCGATCTGTCCACCCCGATGCTCTCGCTGCCTGGGACGTCCTACCGCTCCGCCGACGGCACCGACACCCGCAACTACGGCGGCCTCAACGGCCTGGCCGAGCTCCGGGCGCTGTTCAGCGGGTTCCTCCAGGTCCCGGCATCGCAGCTCATCGTGGGCGGCAACTCCAGCCTCGCCCTGATGCACGACGCGATCGTCCACTGCCTGCTGGGGGTGCCGCTCGGCGCCGCCCGCCGGTGGGCCGACGAGGAGCGGGTGGCCTTCCTGGCCCCCGTCCCGGGATACGACCGGCACTTCGCGCTCTGCGAGCGCTTCGGCATCGAGCTCATCCCGGTGGCGATGACCCCCGCCGGTCCCGACATGGACGAGGTCGAGCGCCTCGTCGCCGCCGACCCGGCGATCAAGGGCATCTGGTGCGTGCCGAAGTACTCCAACCCCGACGGCACGACCTACTCGGCCGAGACCGTCGCGCGGCTGGCCACCATGACCACGGCCGCGCCCGACTTCCGGATCTTCTGGGACAACGCCTACGCCATCCACCACCTCTTCGACGAGGAGGCCGAGCTCGCCGACCTGCTGGCGCTGGCCACCGAGGCCGGCAACGCGAACCGGGTGTTCGTGTTCGGGTCGACGTCCAAGGTGACTCTGGCCGGTTCGGGCGTCTCGTTCTTCGGCGGCTCGCCCGAGACGATCGCCTGGTTCCTCGGCTACATGGGCAAGGGCACGATCGGCGCCGACAAGGTCAACCAGCTCCGCCACGTCGAGTTCCTGCGCGACGAAGACGGCGTGCGGGCCCACATGCGCGCCCACGCCGACCTGATCCGGCCCAAGTTCGAGACCGTCGACCGGATCCTGTCGAAGGAGCTGTCGGGCCTGGCGACCTGGTCGTCGCCGCTCGGCGGCTACTTCATCTCGCTCTCGGTGCCCGAGGGCACGGCCAAGGAGGTCGTGCGCCGGGCCGCCGAGGCCGGCATCGCGCTGACCCCGGCCGGGGCCACCCACCCCTACGGGCAGGACCCGTCCGACTCGGTCATCCGCATCGCCCCGACGTTCCCCGACCTGGCGGAGCTCGAAGCGGCGATCAGCGGCCTGGCCGTCTGCGTGCGGCTGGTGGCGGCCGAGCGCGCCTGAGCGCGCCTTACCGGAAGTGAGCGCTCGATGACTGATAGACATCGAGCATGGCGTTGCACTCCGGACACGCGCACCACAAACACCCGGCGTCGCGATCGGTCAACCCGGTCCCGGCGCTGGGTCTCGACCTGACCGCCCCCACCCACCGGCTCTTCGACACGCCGGTGCCCGCCGACGCGGCGTGGCAGTTCGTCCACGACGAGCTGATGCTCGACGGGAACGCCCGGCTCAACCTGGCCACGTTCGTGACGACGTGGATGGAGCCGCAGGCCGCCCGGCTGATGGCCGAGTGCGCCGACAAGAACATGATCGACAAGGACGAATACCCGCAGACGGCGGAGTTCGAGCGGCGCTGCGTCTGCATCCTGGCCGACCTGTGGAACGCCCCCTCGCCGTCCGACGTGATCGGCACCTCCACGACCGGGTCGAGCGAGGCCTGCATGCTGGCCGGGATGGCGTTGAAGCGCCGCTGGTCCGGCCCGGGGCGGCCCAACCTGGTCATGGGGGCCAACGTCCAGGTGTGCTGGGAGAAGTTCTGCCGCTACTGGGAGGTCGAGCCCCGGCTGGTGCCCCTGTCGGGGGAGCGTTTCCACCTCACGGCCGAGGAGGCCGTCACGTACTGCGACGAGAACACCATCGGCGTGGTGGCCGTCCTCGGCTCGACCTTCGACGGGTCCTACGAACCGGTCGCGGACATCTGCGGCGCCCTCGACGCCCTGCAGGAGGCCCGGGGGTGGGACATCCCCGTGCACGTCGACGGCGCCTCCGGCGCGATGGTCGCGCCCTTCCTCGACAGCGGGCTGGTGTGGGACTTCCGGCTGCCGCGGGTGGCGTCCATCAACACCTCGGGGCACAAGTACGGGCTGGTCTACCCGGGGGTCGGCTGGGTGTTGTGGCGGCACACCTCCTGCCTGCCGGAGGAGCTGATCTTCCGGGTCAACTACCTCGGCGGGGACATGCCGACCTTCGCGCTGAACTTCTCCCGGCCCGGGGCCGAGGTCGTGGCGCAGTACTACAACTTCCTGCGGCTCGGACGGAGGGGCTACCAGGAGGTCCAGGGCATCTCACGGGCGGTGGCCACCCACCTGTCGCGGAAGATCGGCGAGATGGGGGTGTTCCGGCTGATCTCGCGGGGCGACCAGCTGCCGGTGTTCGCGTTCACGACCGCCGACTCGGTGACCGCCTTCGACGTGTTCGACGTGTCTCGGCGGTTGCGGGAGCGGGGGTGGCTGGTGCCGGCGTACACGTTCCCGAAGGACCGGGAGGACCTTGCGGTGCTGCGGATCGTGGTGCGCAACGGGTTCACCCACGACCTGGCCGATCTGCTGCTGGCCGACCTGGAGCGGGTGCTGCCGGAGCTGGAGGCGCAGCCGCATCCGATGCACCGGGACATGAAGGCGATGGGCTTCCACCACTGACCGGAGACAAGCGGTAAAAGATGGTTTATGTGTCGCCCGAAACCCATCGGGTAGAGGGAGACGAGATCTAAGCCGACCCGAGGGGGAGGTCAGATGACCACCGAATCGGTAGAGCGGGTTTCGTGGTCGGGCCGCTATTTCGAGGACTTCTCGGCGGGTGACACGTACCGGCATCCACTCGGACGAACAGTGACCGCCACGGACAACGTATGGCAGGCACTTCTCACGCAGAACACCATGCCGGTGCACTTCGACGCGCACTATGCGGCCCAGACCGAGTTCGGCCGGCGTCTGGTGGACTCGACGTTCACGTTGGCGCTGGTCACCGGCCAGAGTGTCACGGACGTCTCACAACACGTGATGGCGAACCTGGGCTGGGACAAGGTGCGGCTGCCGAACCCGGTGTTCGAGGGCGACACGATCTACTCACAGTCGGAGGTGCTGTCCGTCCGGGAGTCGCACTCGCGGCGCAACGTGGGCATCGTGGCGGTCCGCACCATCGGCTTCAACCAGCACGGTGAGATCGTCATCGTCTTCGAGCGCACCATGATGGTCTACCGGCGAGGCCACGGGCCCGACGTGACCGCCGTGCGGCCGGTGTGGGACGAGCGGGCCCGGCGGGCGGTGCAGGGGCCGTGAGGGCCAGGTCGTGGCTCTTCACGCCTGGTGACCGTCCCGATCGGTTCGGCAAGGCGGCGGTCGCCGGGGCGGACGTCGCCGTACTCGATCTCGAAGACGCCGTCGCGCCCGCCGACAAGATCCGTGCCCGGACCGCCGTCGCCGGGGCGCTGGGCGAGGTGAAGGGCTACGTGCGCGTCAACGGAGTGGATACTCCTTGGCACGACGAGGACCTCTGCGCGGTCGCCGGACGACCGGGCCTGCTGGGCGTGATGCTGCCCAAGACAGAGACTCCCGACATGGTCGACGGCATCGGCGTGCCGGTGGTCGCGCTCGTCGAGTCGGCCGCAGGGGTGGAGAACGCCGCACTCATCGCCGCCCGGCCCAATGTCGTCCGGCTCGCCTTCGGCAGCGTGGACTTCGCCCTGGACGTCGGCGCGACCGACGATGACTTCCTCTACGCGCGCTCGCGTCTGGTGGTGGTCTCCAGAGCACAGGGCATCGGCGCTCCCGTGGACGGGGTGACCACGGCGCTCGACGACTCCGACCGCACGTCGCGAGACGCTCGCAGGGGACGGGCGCTCGGCTTCGCCGGCAAGATGTGCCTGCATCCTCGGCAGGTCGGCCCGGTCAACGACGCGTTCTCCCCCACAGAGGGAGAGTTGGCGTGGGCCCGGCGCGTGGTGGCGGCCGCCGCCGATGGAGGGGCCGTGCGCGTGGACGGGCAGATGATCGACAAGCCGAGGCTGGAGGCCGCGCGCCGCTTGCTGAAGTCGGGAAGCCGGCAGGACGCCTGACCGCCGGATCGCGGCGCTCCGGCGTCGTCCAACAGGAGGTGTCATGAACGCACCGGCCGATGTGCTGGACCTGGTACGGGACGGCGCGGACCTGATCGTGCCGATCCACCACGGCGAACCGCACACCGTCATCGACGCTCTGGAAGCCCATGCCGACCGCTTGACCGACGTCCGGATCCATCAGATGGATCCCGCCCGCGAACGCGCCTACATCAACGGCCAATACCCGGGGCGGCTGAGCCACGTCAGCTACTACCTGGGACCGGGAAGCCGGCAGGCGTATTGGAACGGCACGTGTGAGCTCGTTCCGGCGCACTTCAGCGAGGTGCCCCGGCTGCTGCGCGAGTACACCCGGCACTCCCTCGTCCTGGCCGCTTCGACCATGCCCGACGAGCACGGCTACTTCAGCCTGGGCACCAATGCCGACTACGCGGCCACGTTCATCGGTGAGGTGCCGTTCTTCCTGGAGGCCAATCCGCGGATGCCGCGCACGTCCGGACAGAACCAGATCCACGTCAGCCAGGTCGCCGGCTGGTGTTCTGCCGACTACCCGCTGCAGGAGACGATGCCGGCCGCACCCGACGTCCGGGACAAGCGCATCGCGGAACTGGTGGTCGAGCGGGTGCCGGACGGGGCGTGCCTGCAGATCGGGGTCGGCCGCATCCCCAACGCGCTGCTGGCCGAGTTGTCGGGACACCGTGATCTGGGTGTGCACACCGAGGCGATGTCCGACGGTGTCATGCACCTCGCGGAACAGGGCGTGGTCACCGGCACGCGCAAGAAGCACCAGCGCAACAAACACGTCGCCGCCTTCTGCGTCGGCACCCGGCGTTTCTTCGACTGGCTCGACGGCAACGCGTCCGTGGCCATGCTGCCGGTCGACTGGGTCAACGACCCACGAGTGGTGGCCCGCGAACCCGCGATGATCTCGATCAACGCCACCAGTGAGGTCGACCTCCTGGGCCAGGCGGCCAGCGAGACCATCGCGGGTCGTTACTGGTCAGGGTCGGGAGGGCAGGCCGACTTCGCCCGCGGCGCCATGTACTCCGACGGAGGGCAGGCGTTCCTCGTCACTCACGCCGCCACCGGTGACGGCACCAGCAGAATCAAGGTCCAGCTCGGTCACGCCACCCCGGTCACCACGCTGAAGAACACCGTCGACCACGTCGTCACCGAGTACGGCATCGCCGAGCTGAGGGGCCGCAGCATCTCCCAGCGCGCCGCCGCGCTGATCGCCATAGCCCACCCCGATCACCGAGACCGGCTCGCCTACGAGGCCCGCCACGCCGGGCTGCTGCACTGAACGCGTCCACAGCGGAGAAGGGACCGGGCATGACCGATATCGCCATTCACGACACCGACACGGCCCACCAGCGGTTGTCCGCGGAGGTTCACGAACTCTGTGAGCGTTTCGGCGACGAATACTGGCGTGCCCGGGATCGCGAGCGCGCCTATCCGGAGGAGTTCGTCCGCGCCCTCACCGAGGGCGGGTACCTGTCGGTCCTCATCCCGGAGAAGTACGGGGGGCTGGGCATGGGGGTCACCGAGGGAAGCATCATCCTGCAGGAGATCAACCGTTCCGGCGGGCACTCCGCCGCCTGCCACGCCCAGATGTACACCATGGCCCCGTTGCTACGGCACGGCAGCGAGGAGCAGAGACGGCGCTATCTGCCCGAGATCGCGACGGGCCGGCTACGGCTGCAGGCGTTCTCCATCACCGAGCCGGAGGCCGGGTCCAACACCACCCAGATCCACACCATGGCGGTGCGCGACGGCGACGACTACGTGGTGACCGGCCACAAGAACTGGACCAGCCGGATCGCCCAGTCAGACCTGCTGATGCTGCTGGCCCGCACCCGTCCACCGGCGGAGGACCCCGCCGAACGGACCGAGGGCATCAGTCTCTTCCTCGTCAATCTGCGGCGGGTTCGTGCGGAGCAGCCCGGCACGCTGGTCGTCGAACCGGTCCGCACCATGTTCAACTACGCCACCAACCAGGTCTGGTACAAGGGCATGCGGATTCCCGCCGACAGCCTGATCGGCGAGGAGGGGCACGGGTTCCGCTACGTCATCGACGGTTGGAACGCCGAACGCATCCTCCTGGCCTCCGAGGCCATCGGCGACGGGTACTGGTTCCTCGACCGGGCGGTCGCCTACGCCAGGGAGCGTGACGTCTTCGGTCATCCCATCGGGGCCGACCAGGGGGTGCAGTTCCCGTTGGCCCGCGCCTACACCCAGGTCGCCGCGGCGGACCAGATGCGCACCCGCGCGGCCAACCTCTTCGACGGCGGGCAGCACAGTGGAGCCGAGGCGAACACGGCCAAGTTCCTGGCGAGCGAGGCCAGTTGGCAGGCGGCCAACGTCTGCCTGGACATTCACGGCGGCAACGGGTTCGTGGACACCTGGGACGTCGAGCGGAAGTTCCGCGAGACCCGGCTCTACCAGGTCGCCCCCGTCAACAACAATCTGATCTTGGCCTTCCTCGGACAGCACGTCCTCGGATTGCCCCGCTCCTACTGACGGCGAATCAGCCGCAGTTGGAGTCCCCGCCGGGCAGCCGGCCCGCCGCCGCGGCCCGGAGGCGGTCGGCGAACTCGTCGTAGAAGGCGGCCTCACGCGGGGCGGCCGAGCGCAGAACGGTCAGCGCGCAGGCGCGGAACACCTCGCTCAGGCGGCTGTAGTAGGGGACCTGGGGGCGCAGCAGCGCGCCGTCCATCGCGCGGCGGACGGTCAGGGCGAAGTCGCCGAACTCCGCGACGAGACTCTCCGGCTGCTCGGCGTCGCCGCGCAGGCACGTGAGGGCCTCGGTGAACTGGCGGGTCTCGTACTCGCGCACCTCGTAGGCGGCGGCGAGCACGGGCGCGTAGCTGCCGCAGGCGAACAGCCTCGCCTGGACCGCCGGGGTCGTCAGGTGTTCGACCAGGCGCTCCGCGGCGGCCCGGTTGCGCGTCTTGGGGGAGATGACCAGCACCGAACCGCCGAGCACGCCGCCCCGGGGCAGCGGCCGGTAGGAGAAGGTGAGCTTGCCGTCGGCGTCGCGGAACCGGCCGTCGAGCCAGAGCGAACGGAACACCGACGGCCAGTGGCGCATGACCATCGGGGCCGACGGGCGGGCGCTGCGGAAGGCGCGCAGGGTGTCGCTCTCGGAATGGTCCAGCGAGCCGCCGTCGATCAGGCCGGTCTTCAGCGCCTCCCGCCAGGCCTCCAGGCGGGGGCCCACGACCTCACGCAGGTCGGCGCCGCCGGGCATGTCGCCGGGGTCGGACAGCAGCGGCACGACCCCGGGGCCGATCGCCTCCACGAGGTTGACCATCGCGCCCTCGTAGTCGGCGAGCTGGGTCAGCGCCCTGCCCGGCGGTTTCCCGCCGGTCGTCCCGTCGCCCCAGATCCGCGACACCAGCGTGTCGGTCGCGCCGATCGAGTAGGCGAGCGGCACGTCGGCGGCGAACGGGACGCCGTACTGCGTCCCGTCGATCCGGCCGGCGGCGACGGACTTGGCCATGAAGGCCTGGTGGGGCAGTTCGACGGGGGAGGCGTAGCCGTTGGCGACGAACTCGGCGAGGTGCGCGACGTCGAGGATCAGGACGTCGTAGGGGCACGCGCCGTCCTGGTCGGTGGCGGCCATCTCGGCGCGGGCCTCGTCGGGGATGCGGGAGATCTCGACATACCGGGCCGTGTGGCCCTGGTCGTTCCACGCGTTGACCACGCCGCGCTGGGTGCGGTCCATGCTGTCGTCGTAGCCCGCGGCCACGGTGATCTCGTCGGCGTTCCCCGGGCAGCCGGTGGCCGGGGCCTGGTTCACGAGCGACGTCGCCGCGCTGAAGGCGACGGTCAGCGTGAAGCCGATGACGAACGGCCACACGGGATGCCTGCGGCGGGTCATCGGGGCTCCCTGAGGCGGTCGAGGGCCGTGGTGACGTCGAAGGCGGCGGCGTCCACGCAGAAGACGGCGCCGTCGCCGGACCGCAGGGCGGGCGGGCAGGCGGTGTCGCCGACGTTGACGATGTAGACCGGGGCGTCGCTCGGTTTGCCGGTCGCCTGCTCGACGACCTCGGCGGTGATGCGGCGGAGGTCGGCCTGCTTCCCGGGGCTGGTGTCGGTCACGATCACCATGACGTCCATGGGCCGGTTCCCCATGGCGGCGATGGTCGCGGCCGCGTCGAGGTCCCAGTCGCGCGGCGTCCACTGTCCCAGGTAGCCGACGATCTGGTCGCCCTGTGAGCCGGCGAGGTCGGAGGGGTAGGCGTTGTAGATCTGCGGGCGGCCGTCTCTGGACGGCCGGCGTGCGATGTCCACCGAGATCCGGTCGGTGGGGCGGAGGGCGTCGACGATCTCGCCGACCGACCGCACCGTCACCGGCAGGTGCCGCTGCATCGAGCCCGACCCGTCGAGCACCAGGGCCAGGTCGAGCCGCTGCTCCCGTCGCCCGATCGCCGCCATCGTCGCGGCCAGCGCGCCGCCGCCCGGCGCGGGACCCGCCCCGGGACTGGGCGTGGCCACGCGCGACCGCAACCACGCGGCCAGTTCGCGGACGGCCGCGTTCCTCCCGGCGCCCTCGCGGTCGGGCCAGGCCGGCCGGATCGCCCGGTAGTCGAGCACGGCCAAGGACGGAATGTCGGGAATCCACAACCGGCCGCGATTCTGGTCGCCGCCCGGGCAGATCTGGCCGGTCCGGTTGTTGTAGTCCTCCATGATGTGGCGCGGCAGCAGGAATGCGGATCGGCGCAGCAGGCTGTTGCGCCGAGATTCGTATTCGCGCTGCAGATTGCACAGCAGGGAAACGGGATCCGACTGGTCCTTCCAGAAGGCGTCGCCCATCTCCTCCGGCAGTTCCCGCATCCTGTCCTCGGCCGCCTCGGCATTCGGGAAGACGCGGCGCGCGTTCAGCCCGGCCGTGGCCGTCAGCCCGATTCCGGTGATGAGCGGATCGGGCCGGGCGAAGTTCCGGCCCGGCCCGGCGTAGAACCGGAGCACCGAATCGAGCGAGACGCCGCCGGTCTCGCGCTCGACCTGATTGCGCAGCGTCTCAGGAATGCCCACCGCGATCTCCGCGTGACCGACCTGGCCGACGTCCTCGGCGGCCACGCCGCCTGCGACCAGCAGGGTGGCGATGTCCCGGCTCTCGACGACGACCAGGTCGGGGCGGGGGCCGATCAGCCGGACGCCGTCGGGGCTGCGCCAGCCGTTGCGCAGCGCGGCCAGGAGACCGGTGACCGGTGGTGAGGCGACGACCTTCAGCCGGGTCTCGGCGCACCGGTTCACGGCCCGGTCGTCGGTGAACTCCCGCGCGAGCAGGCCGAACGCCGGGACGTCGTACGACGGCACGCTCAGCACGAGCTCGCGCGGCATCGGACACGACCCGAAGTAGGCCTGGAAGAGCCGCCCGCCGGCGGGCGCCGTCTGCGCCACCGCCAGCACCATGCCCCCGGCCACGACCCCCGCCGCGCCCATCCGCACCGACGGCCACACCCGGGCGATCAGCCGCCGCGACCTGCGGGATCCCTCTCCGCGCGGCCACCAGCGCGGAAGCCGGGCGGCCCTGCGCCGCCACCGGTCGCGCACCGGACGGTAGACCGCCGCGACCAGGATGACGCCGATGGCGATCCGGACGAACCAGCGGGCCGCGAGTTCGGCGCCGGTCACCGCCAGCGCTATCTCGGGGAGGATGCCGAGCAGGGCGATCACGGCGGCGATCCGGGCGTCGGAGCCGTCGCGTGCGCCCTCTCTGGTGCCGGGCTCTGCGTCCCCCGAAGGACTCATGGACTCCGTCGCCCCTCGCCGTGAGCTCCATCAGCTGCGGACAGAGCGTAAGCAGGGCCCGCGTCGGTTTGACGCTGAATGATGGAATTGAGACCTTTGGCGCGGGCGGCGACGAGGGCTCTGCCGGACGTCGAGGCCGGCATGACGGATTCTTCGCCAATGACAGTTTCGAATTCGGCCGCATTCGGCGGACCGCCCGTTAAGGTGGCGCTAATCGAGCAGCGGGAGGCGCTACCAATGAGGCCGACACTAATCGCGGCATTCGCCGGTGTAATGGGCGTTTCGGCCTGTAGTGCCGCTGATTCCGCCGTTGAAGTGCCGGTGCAGCGCCCGAATTCAGCGCTTTCGTGTACGTCGTTCTTCTGTCATGTCGGCGCTGATCCGGCGATTGTCGTCCACGACCTGGAATCGTCGAATCTGGGTTCGCTGAAGGCCCGGCTGACGTGGCTGGAGAAGGAGTCGTGCCTCGTCGCCGTCACCCGTGACACGACCGTCGTCCCGGTCTGGCCGAAGGACACCACGCCCGTCCGCGCCTCAGACGGACGGCGCGGTGTGCGCGTCCCGGGCAAGGGCGAGATCCTCGACGGCGACACCTTCAAGCAGGGCGGTTCGTGGCTCGCGGGCGCCGACATCTCCTCAGGATGTGGCGGTCACGATCAGTTCTTCGCCGTCGACAGCTTCGAGTCGTAGGAGCCGCGGGCGGCCAGGACGTCGCCGATGTGCGAGTCGGCCCACGCGGTGATGGCGTCGACCACGCCTTCGAGGCTGCGCCCGAGCGGGGTCAGTTCGTAGTCGACCCGGGGCGGCACCACCGCGTAGACGGTCCGGGTCACCAGGCCGTCGCGTTCGAGGCCGCGCAGCGTCTGGGTGAGCATCTTCGGGGTGACGCCGTCCATTTTCCGGGCCAGTTCGGTGAAGCGCAGCGGGCCGGTCCGCAACTGGGTCACGATCAGCACGCTCCACGCGTCGCCGATCCGGTCGAGCACCTGGCGGCTCGCGCAGTCTCTCAGGCTGTCCACCTGCTAACTATCCTCCAGGTGAGTACTGCACTTCAAGGTGCCCTCTATCGATCGGGAAGCATGACCTGACCTGCCCTGTTGCCCCCGTTACATCGTAATGAGAGGGAACGAGATGACCTACGTCGTCACCGGCGCCACCGGACCCTTCGGGCGGCTCGCCATCGAGAGCCTGCTGCGCCGCGGGGTGCCCGCCGGGGAGATCCGGGGCACCGGACGCCAGATCGAGAAGGCCGCCGACCTGGGCGTGGAGATCCGCAGGGCCGACTACGAGGACGCCGGCGCATTGCGCGAGGCCTTCGCCGGGGCGTCGCGGCTGCTGTTCGTGTCGGGATCGGAGCCGGGACGGCGGCAGGCGCAGCACGCCAACGTCGTGGCCGCCGCCGTCGACGCGGGGGTGGAGCTGGTGGCGTACACGAGCATCCTGAACGCCGCCACCTCCACGATGGACCTGGCCGAAGACCACCGGGCCACCGAGAAGCTGCTGACCGACTCGGGGCTGCGGCCGGTCTTCCTGCGCAACGGGTTCTACTACGAGGTCTACACCGCCCAGCTGCCCGCCTACCTGGAACACGGGGTCGCGGGGGCGGCCGGTGACGGGCCGATCGGCGCGGCGGCCCGCGCCGACCTCGCCGACGCCGCCGCGGCGGTGCTCACCGGCGAGCCGGACAAGGGCGTCTACGAACTGGCCGCCGAGGTGTTCACGCTGGCCGGCCTGGCCGAGCTGGTCACCGAGGTCTCCGGGAAACCGGTCGGGTACACGCCGCTGACCGGCGAGCAGTACCGCGAGGTCCTCACGGGCGCCGGGCTGCCCGGCCAGGTCGCCGACTTCGTGGTCGGCATCGACCTCGGGATCGCCGGGGGCAACCTGGCGACGTCGGGCGACGACCTGGCGAAGCTCATCGGCCGCCCGCCCGTCACGCTGCGCGAGGCGTTGGCTCAGTAGGCGAGGGCCGGGGCGGTGCGGGCCGACGTCCGCGCCGCCCAGCCCGCCAGCACTCCGAGCCCGGCCAGCGCGTAGGCGATCGTGCCCAGCCCGGTCACGTAGGCGACCGCCCCGGCGGCGGCCACGCCGAGCCACTCCCAGCGCCCGTCGAGGGCGACCAGGGCGACGAGCAGCAGGGCATACCAGGAGTAGCCGGGCGTGAGCAGCAGGAACGCGGTCCCGGTCACGACCAGCCCACCCTGCCAGGGCCGCGCCGGATCCCCCTTCCTGATCGTGTACGCCGCCACGGCCCCCATCGCCAGCACGACCACCGGCAGCGCCCAGGCGTCGGGCACCAGCAGCCGGATCAGCCCGTACCGCCCGTCGGACCCGGTCGAGTAGCCCTCCTCGGACGCGTACCCGCCCAGGTAGCCGAACACCGACGCCTCCGAGGCCAGCACGTACGGCAGATAGGCGAGGACCACCACGAGACCGGCCGGCACCAGGACGGCCATGGCGTCGCGCGGGCGGCGTACCCCCGACAGCGCGCCGGGCAGCAGGACGGCGGGGAAGAACTTCGCGGCGACGGCCCCGCCGAGCAGCGCCCCTCCGGCGAGGCGCCGCCGCGCCACCAGGCCCAGCGCCGCCACCGCCAGGAAGACCGCCAGCACGTCGGCGTGGGCGTTGTTGACCGCCTCGACCGGCACCGCCGGGCACCACGCCCACAGGCAGGCCCTGGCGCCGGCCCGCCGCACCAGCAGCAGGGTCGTCGCCGTGGCCAGCAGCAGGCCGCCCACCTGCAACGGCTTGTGACGCGACTCCGGCGGAGACAGGGTGTGCACGGCCAGGAACCAGGCCTCCGACACCGGGGGATAGATGGTCGGCACCCGCGGCCGGTTGATGCGGGTGCAGCCGCCGCCCCACAACCACGACATGTAGGCCGTCCGGCAGATCGGCCCGTCGGTGAACAACCAGTCGTCACGCAGCCCGGCCAGTTCCTCGGCGATCGGCGGGTGGTCGTACGGGGAGATCCCGGCGGCCTGCACCCGCCCGTCCCAGGCGTAGCGGTAGGAGTCGGTGCTGGTGCGCGGCGGCTCCAGCAGCCCCACCGCGCCGACCGCGAGGCCGCCCGCCACCACCAGCACGGCCGCCTTCTTCGGCGGCACCCGCCGCAGCGACCACGCCGCCGCCGCGAACAGCGCCCAGCAGACCGCGTACCAGCCGATCAGCCCGGCGGGGTCGGCCAGTTGCCCGGTCCGGGTGACGGTGACGGCCAGCGCGGCGACCAGGGCGGCCAGCAGGGCGACGGTGCGCCTCGCCGGGCCGGGCCCCGACGTCTCGTCAGGTGGCGTTGCCGTCATCGGGCGGGCGTCCGGAGCCGGGCGTGCAGATCGGCGAAGAGGGTGCACGGCGCCTGCTCGGCCACCACGCGGGCGTCGGCCGCCGTGTCGACGTCGCGCAGGGCCGGCAGCCCGCCGACCCGCAGGCCCTTGTCACGCAGGCGGGCGAGCTGGACGGCGCCGGTCTCGGCGACCGACATGGGCACGCCGAGCAGCAGCGCCGGATCGGGATCTCCGAGGCCGAGCGCCCAGAAGCCGCCGTCGTCGGCCGGGCCGAACCAGGCGTCGTGCCGGCCGAAGTTCAGTGCCGGTTCGAGCAGGTCAGGGGTGACCTGCGGGGTGTCCATACCGATCAGCAGGGCCGGGCCGGCGCAGGCGGCGAACGCGGCGGCCAGGCGCTCGTCCAGGCCGCCGCCGCACTGGGGCCGGATCTCGAAGCCGGGCGGCGTCCACGGGCCGGGGGAGCCGTCGAGCACCAGCACGTGCCGGTCGGCGGGGGTGGCCAGGGCCGCCGTCAACGTGTCGGCGAGCGCCGCCTCGGCCAGCGCGGCGGCCTCCCCCAGCGTGAACGGCGGGGTGAGCCGGGTCTTGACCCGGCCGGGCACCGGCTCCTTGGCGATCACGAGCAGGGTCGTCATCGGGCCAGCACCTTCCGCATGTCCATGACGGCCTGGAACGTTCCCCGCCAGGTGCCGGTGACCTTGGACTTCCCGCTGCGGGGCAGGTAGGGCACGTCGATCTCGCGGATGCGCCAGCCCTCGTCGGCGGCGCGCACCACCATCTCCAGCGGGTAGCCGCTGCGCCGGTCGGTGAGGTCGAGCTTGAGCAGCGCCTCCCGCCGCGCGGCGCGCAGCGGCCCGAGGTCGTGCAGGCGCAGGCCGGTCCGCCGCCGCACCATCTTCGACAACGCCCAGTTCCCGGCCCGCGCGTGCACCGGCCACGCCCCGCGCGACCGCGGCCGCCGCCGCCCCAGCACCAGGTCGTCTCCGCCGCGCAGCAGCTGGACGAACTCCGTCAGCAGCCCCGGATCGAGCGAGGCGTCACAGTCGCAGAAGCAGACGACGTCGGCCTCGGCCGCCAGCAGCCCGGCGTGGCAGGCCGCCCCGAACCCGCGCCGGGACTCGTGCACCACGGTCGCGCCGAGCGAGCGGGCGAGCTCCGCCGACCCGTCGGTCGAGCCGTTGTCCACGACCAGCGCCCGCCAGCCCGGCGGGACGCGCTCCAGCACCCACGGCAGGGCTTCGGCCTCGTTCAGGCAGGGCAGCACGACGTCCACGGTTGTTTCGATCACCCTGCCACCGTAGGAAGGACCGGCCCCGGTGGATCTCCGCGCAACGCGGGTTATGCGCGCTCATGACCTGAGGGGGGCGTGCGCGAACTCCACCACCCCGTCGCCGAACTCCACCGAGGGCTTCCACCCCAGGTCACGGCGGAGCCGCGCGGAGTCGGCCGTGATGTGCCGCACGTCGCCCAGCCGGTATTCGCCGGTCACGACCGGCATCGGGCCGCCGAACGCGGTCGCCAGCGCGGTCGCCATCTCGCCGACGGTGTGGGGGTGGCCGCTCCCGGCGTTGTAGGCGGTGTGCCGCCCCCCGGGCAGGTCCCCGACCGCGTCCAGCGCGGCCAGGTTCGCCATGGCGACGTCTCTGACGTGCACGAAGTCACGGCGCTGCCCGCCGTCCTCGAACACCCGGGGCGCCTCGCCGCGCTCCAGCGCCGACCGGAAGAACGACGCCACCCCCGCGTAGGGGGTGTCGCGCGGCATGCCGGGCCCGTAGACGTTGTGGTAGCGCAGCGACACCGCCCGCCCGCCGGTCGCCCGCGCCCACGAGGCGGCCAGATGCTCCTGGGCGAGCTTCGTGGTGGCGTAGACGTTGCGGGGGTCGACCGGGGCGTCCTCGGTGACCAGGCCGGGCGCCATCTCCGCGCCGCAGAGCGGGCAGCGCGGCTCGAACCGCCCCGCGTCGAGGTCGGCGACGTCCCGGGGCCCGGGCCGCACGACGCCGTGGCCGGGGCAGACGTAGCGGCCCTCGCCGTAGACGACCATCGACCCGGCCTGGACCAGCCGCGACACCCCCTGCCGCGCCATGGCCGCCAGGAGCACCGCGGTGCCGTGGTCGTTGCACGACACGTAGTCGGGCGCGTCGCCGAAGTCGGCGCCGAGCCCGACCATCGCGGCCTGGTGGCAGACCGCGCCGACCCCGCGCAGGGCCGTCTCCAGCGCCGCGGCGTCGCGCACGTCTCCCCGGACGAACTCGGCGTCCGGGATCTCCGGCTCACGGGGATGGGCGGCGGGCAGCAGGGCGTCGTACACGACCGGTTCGTGACCGGCGGCATTGAGGGCGGCGACGATGTGCGAGCCGATGAACCCGGCTCCTCCAGTGACGAGAACTCGCATGCCAGAAAACTACGGAATCCGCAGGTCAGCGCCGTGTTCCCGCGCCGTCGCGAAAGGGGCCGGGCGCCTCCCGTGGGGAGACGCCCGGCCATATAGCGAGCGGTTCAGCTCACCAGCACCTGGTCGAAGACCGTCGTGTTGAGCTGTCCCGCCTCATGGGAGCAGACGAAGAGCCCGATCGTCGCCGGCCCGGCGAGGGTCGCCGTGCCGATCGCCGTCCAGTCCTCGCCGTTCGCCGACCGGTAGGTGGTCACCGTCGACCCCACCCGGGACACCCGCAACCACACGGGTGCCGTGGCGGCTCCGCCGTCCGCATCGGAATTGAAGTTCGCCTGCTGGTGGATGCCGTGCGCCGGGGTCAGGAACACCCCGCTGTAGGGGGAGAGCGCCGTCGCGGCGGACTTGATCATCAGGCCCGACTTCGCCCAGTCGTCGGTGTTCTCCTGGCTGATCACGCGGGCCACGATGGTGCCGTTCGCCGGGAGGTCGCGGTAGACGTAGTGCATCTGGTCGGCCGTGCCCCACACGTCGCCGCCCGCGCCGGAGATCGTGAAGGTCCGGCCGTTGACGCTGGCCGTGCCCGCCAGGGCGGGACCGCCGACGTCGACGGAGTTCCATCCGGCGGGCAGGCCGGTGGTGTTGGCGGGGGTCACCGTCACGTCCGAGAACGTCGCCGTGGTCGTCTGGCTGCCGTCGTGGGAGACGGCGAACAGGCCGACCTGGGCGGCGGCGGCCATCGTCACCGTGCGGGCGCCGACGCGGGTCCACGTCACGCCGTCGCCGGAGTCGAAGGCGGTGAACGTGTTCCCGGCGCGGACCAGCTTCAGCCACACGCCCGGAGGGTCGAGGTCGGTCCCGGTGACGTCCTGTTCCCCGGTCGTCTGCAGGTGGACGCCGTGGTCGGCGCTCAGCAGCAGGGCGGCGTACGAGGAACCGGAGACCGAGGTCTCCTTGAACATGACTCCGGCCTTCGTCCACGCCTCGGCCCGGGTCAGCGAGTTCACCCGGGCGACGATGGTGCCGTCGCCGGTGAGCGGGCGGCGCACGAAGTGCATCTGGTCGGTGGTGCCCCAGACGTCGTCGCCACCCGCCGTGATGCTGAACACGCCGCCGAGTTCGCCGGAGGAGCCGGGCAGCACCGGGTTGCCCACGTCGCCGCCGGTCCACAACGCCGGGAGGCCCGGGTCGTCGGCCGACTCGAACGTCACGTGGTCGAAGGTGGCCGTGCCCAGGACGGTGCCGTCGCGGTGAGCGGTGACGAACATGCCCGCCGCCACCGTCTCCGGCAGGCCGGGCAGGGTGTGCTGGCCGACCAGGGTCCAGTTCTCCCCGTCGGGCGAGCGGTACGCCTTGATCACGTCGCCTTCGCGGGTCAGGCGGGCCCACGCGTCGGGGAAGGTGAACGGGCCGCCGACCACCGACGACGGGTCGGAGGTCTGGAAGTGCATGCCGTTCTCGGGGGTGACGAACAGGTCGGCGTACGACTCCGGGCCCTTGATCATCAGGCCCGCCTTGGCCCACGGCGCGGTCTCCGACTGCGAGGTTATGCGGGCGGTGATCGAGCCGTCGCCGGTCAGCGGGCGGTTGAGGAACGAGTGCTCCTCGGTGTCGGCCCACACGTCGGTGCCGCCGCCGTTGACGGTGAAGGTCCCGTTCGCCGAGTCGTAGGTCGCCGAACCGGCCGGGGTGGCGCCGTCGACGTCCGCGCGGGTCCACGGCGCGGGCACCGGGCCGACCGTCGAGCCCTGCGTGACCTGGACGTTCTCGAACGTCGCCGCGCTCAGGGCGGTCATGTCGTGGGAGCTGACCCACAGGCCGATGGTCGCCTGGGCGGCCATGGGCAGGGTGGTGGTGCCGATCGCCGTCCACACGACGCCGTCCGCGGAGCGGAAGGCGGTGAAGACGTCGCCGGTCCTGGTCAGCTTCATCCAGCCGCCCAGCGACGGGTAACCGCCGCCGTCGCCCTGGAAGTCGTACTGGAAGTGCATGCCGTTCTGGGGGGTCAGCGCCACGGCGGCGTACTTCGCCATCGGGGTGGCCGACTCCTTGATCATGACGCCGGCCTTGGCCCACGGATGGGTGTCGGTCTGCTCGGTCAGCCTGGCGATGATCGTGCCGTCGCCCTGGAGCGGCTGGAAGACGTACCGGAACTCGTCGGTCTGGTCCCAGACGTCGTTGCCGCCGCCCTTGATCGTGAACGAGCCGGCGTCGTAGTAGGTCGTCCCGGCGACGGTGCGCGGGCCGATGTCGGCGCTGGCCCACGGTGCGGGCGGCTGGGTGAGTTCGAGGAAGTCGGCCGCGTAGACGGTGTCCTCGCCGGGCGTGACGATCGTGTGGGTGAGCTCGCCCTCGTCGGACCAGCCCTGCCAGGCGTACTGCTTCCCGTTGTGGAACTGGGTCGCCGGGGCGCTCAGCACCCGCTCGACCCCCACGACCGCCTGCTCGACCTTGGTCCCGGTGAACGGCACGCCGTCCACCGTGTACGTCGGCCCGAGCGGATCGGAGGTGAAGGTCAGCTCGACCAGGTTGGGCTTCACGTCGACGAACGACGTGTGCTGGAGCCCGCCCGCGTCGGTCACCGTGAGCTGCACGCGGTACCACGTCGTGGCCACGTTGTCGGCGACGCGCGGGATCGTGAACGTGCCGCCGCGCACGCCGTTGACCGGCCCGAGGAACGGGTGCACGTGGTCGGCGTGGTGGAAGACCACCGACCACGAGAACGCCGAGGCCGGGAGCGTGCCGTCTTCGGGGTCGGTGCCGGTGGCCGCGTAGGTGATGACGTCGCCGGCGTCATACGTGGACAGCGAGACCGGGGCGGTGATCGTGCCCGTCGGCCGCCGGTTGCCGACGGTGACCTTGACCGTCGCCTGCGTCGACTTCGCGCCGTCGCTGACGGTCAGCGTGACGTCGTAGACGCCGTTGGCCGTGTACGTGTGCGTCGGGCTCGGCTCGGTCGAGGTGGTGCCGTCTTTGAAGTCCCACAGGTACGTCACGTCGTCGCCCTCGTCGGGGTCGCCCGACCCGAGCGACGAGAAGTGCACCTCCAGCGGCCCGAGGCCGTCGGAGGGCGTCGCGGCCGCCTTGGCCACCGGCGCGCGGTTGCCGCCCGAGGGGGCGATCCTGTAGAAGGCGCCCGGGTAGATGTTGAGCTGGTAGAGGTTCCCGTCGGGGCCGGTGGAGAGCTGCACCGGCGTGCCGGCGTTCAGGTCGAAGTCGTTGACCGAGATGACGCTCTTGAACTCCTCGTCCATCTTCAGGTACTTGATGAACCCGAGCGTGTAGTCGGCGAAGAAGACCGCGTTGTCGTACTCGTCCGGGAACGTCCCTCCGGTGTAGATCTCCAGCGAGGTCACCGACCCGGCCGCGGCCGGGGGAGCGGTGTGCGGGTAGGTGTGGACGGGGTTGGCGTAGCCGCATCCGGCGCAGAAGCCCTCCGCGAGGGGCCAGCCGTAGTTGGCGCCCTTCTCGATGAGGTTGATCTCCTCCCACTCCGAGCCGCCGACGTCGCCGGTGAGGATCTTCCCGGCGTTGGGGCCGTCCGGCACCACGTCCCAGCGGAACGGGTTGCGCAGGCCGTAGGCCCAGATGGAGCGCTCGGCTCCCGGGGTGGCCGCGAACGGGTTGTCGGGCGGGATCGTGCCGTCCTTGTTGACGCGCAGGATCTTGCCGTGGGGCGTGCCGAGGTTCTGCGAGTTGGGGTTGTAGGTGTTCATCCCGAGCGACCAGTACAACTTGCCGTCCGGGAGGAAGCGCAGCTCGCCGCCGTGGTGGAACACGTTCGACTGCTGGTTCGACTGGATGAGCACCAGCTCCGAGGCCGCCGCGATGGTGTCGCCGGTGACGGTGAAGCGGCTCAGCCGGTTGAAGTTGTCGCTGCGGGTGTAGGCGACGTAGACGTGGTGGTTGGTGGCGAAGTCGGGGTCGAGCTCCAGCCCGAGCAGGCCGCGCTCGTCGGCGTTCGCGGTGGGCAGGGTGATCATCGGCGCCGTCTGGAGCACGCCGTTCTTGATGAGGCGGATGGCGCCGTTCTTCTCGCCGATGAGGATGCGGCCGTCCGGCGCGAACCGGAAGGCCGTCGGCATGTCCAGGCCGTCGGCGAGCAGGGTCTTGTCGAACTCCACCGGCGGCGCGGCCTGGGCCGCCGGCGCGGGAACGACGACGAGCACGAGGAGGAGCAGTAAGGCGGTGAGGGTGCGCATGGTGGTACCTAGTCGGTGAGGGCAGGCAACGGGGCCTTGGCGGGGCGGCCGGCGGTCTCTTCCTCGTGCGCCGACGCGTGGTCGACGAGCCCGTGCTCGGTGAGCTCCCAGTAGTGCCGCCGCGACGGGCGCAGGAGCTGGAAGAAGGCCTTGTACGCCGCGACGCTCATCAGGCCCCAGTAGAGGGGGACGGTGAGCATCGCCCGGACCGCGCGGTGGAGCCCCCGCTCCATGCAGCCGGTCATCAGGCAGTACATCATCAGGAAGTTGCCGAGGATCATCGTCAGCACGCCGAGGTAGAGCACCACGGCGGGGAACAGCGCCTCGATGTACTGCGTGCCGGTGAAGACGTAGACCAGCGTCATCAGCCAGAAGAACGGGTTGACCAGCGTCGTGAACGTGGAGAACCCGAGGGTCAGGTGGAAGGCGATCCAGCGGCGGGTGCCGAGCTCCCGCCACAACTTGACCGGGTGGCGGGTGTGCACCAGCCACGTCTGGATGTAGCCCTTGATCCACCGCGACCGCTGCCGCACCCAGTTGCCCAGGTGGCTGTTGGCCTCCTCCTCGGTGACCGACACCATCATGCGCACGTCCCAGCCGCGCCGGGCGATGCGGATGCCGAGGTCGGCGTCCTCGGTGACGTTGTAGGCGTCCCAGCCGCCCAGCGCGCGCAGCGCGTCGGTGCGGAAGTGGTTGGACGTGCCGCCGAGCGGGATGGCCAGGCGGTGCCGGTCGAGGCCGCGCAGCGACAGGGAGAAGTTGGTGGCGTACTCGGCCGCGAAGCACCGGGTGAGCCAGTTCGTCCACGGGTTCCAGTACTGCAGCTCGGCCTGCACGCAGACCACGCGGTCGGCCAGCAGCCGGAACGCCAGCACCGACTTGCGGAGCTGGTCGGGGTCGGGCCGGTCCTCGGCGTCGTAGATGACGCAGAACTCCCCGCGTGCCTTCTCCAGCCCGACGTTGCACGCCTTCGGCTTCGTCTTCGGGTTGGAGTGAGGAATGATCACGACCTCGAACTGCGGCAGCAGGTCGATGGTGGCCAGGGCGCCGCGGGTGGCGTCGTCGTCCTCCTCGATCAGCAGCAGGATCTGCAGCTTCTCCGGCGGGTAGTCCATCTGGGACAGCCGCTCCAGCAGGAACGGCAGCACCTCCGCCTCCCGGTGCAGCGGCACCAGGACGGTGTAGACCGGCAGCATCTCCCGGGGGATGGTGTCGATGTCGGAGGGCTCGAAGCGGAGCACCGGCGAGCCCCACGCGCCCAGCACCATGGCCAGCTTGAAGGCGATGACGGCGACGTAGACCGCGGTGACGAGCGCGACGGCGGCCTGGCCGTACCAGACCGGGCCGGGGCCCCAGCCGGTGAACACGTGCAGCGCGAGCGCGCCGGCCAGCAGGGCGATCACCAGTGTGCCGGTGACCGCCTGGCCCCGGCTGAGCAGGCGGCGCGCGCTCAGTTCGTCGGGAATGACGGCGGTGGGGGTCATCGCACGGGCTCCGTTCGGATGGCGCGGTAGATCAGGCGGTCGGCGTCCTGGTAGAGGAGCTGGTAGTTCTCGTTGAGGACCGGGGTGCCGTGCAGGGACTTGTAGACGCCGTCCTCGGCGCCCTTGGACGAGCGCATGTAGATCCAGCGCACCTTGCTCGTGACGGGGTCTTCGAGCGCCGGTTCCCACATCCGGAACGAGCCCTCGTAGATGATCTCCCCGAGGGGCAGCTGCGACTGGAAGGTGACGAGCTCGTTGCCGAAGTTCTGCATCAGCACCCGCCCGCCGTCGTAGTTCTCCTTCAGCCAGGTGGCCGAGCCGACGTCGATCCGGCCGCCGGGGGAGTTCAGGTAGGCCACCGGTTCCTCCAGGGTCTTGGTGCCCGGCACCGCCAGCACCGTGGCCGCCACGGCGACCGCCAGGAACGGCCGCGCCTGCTTGACGTACGCCACCAGGAACCCCGCGAACACCGCCGCGCCCAGCGCCATGACCATGCCGAACCGCACGTTGTAGAGGTCGCCGTGGATCTCGGCGACGTGCAGCGGGCGCTGCCCGGCGTACAGGGTGAAGACGTAGAACGGCAGGAACCCGAGCAGGGCGTACGGCGCCAGCGTGGCCGCGTGGATCCGGTGGCGGGCGAAGTAGAGGACCACGCCCAGCGCGGCCAGGCCCAGCGTCACGTAGCCGATGTCGTCGGCCATCGCGATCAGGTAGGTCTGGGCCGAGACGACGAGGTCGCCGACCGTCTGGTCGCCGTCGGTGACCCAGAGAGACGGCTTGGCGTACTCGCCGACCTGCCAGTAGAGCGGGTGGCCGAAGATGATCCAGTTCCACCCGCACCAGGCGGCGATGCCGCTGTAGGCGATCACCGAGAAGAAGATCAGGTTCGCCTCGATGTGGGTGTAGCCGCGCCACCGGCGCAGCGCCGTGTAGCCCACGACGCAGGTGACCGCCAGGCACAGCACCCAGCCCTCGTACCGGGTGAGCGTCGCGAGAACGGTCCACATCGAGGAGAGGGCGATCTGGCCGTAGCGGCCGGTCCGGCACCACTCCTGGAGGTGGTAGACCGCGCCCGCGATGCAGGCGAACAGCAGCGACTCGGTCATCGGGGTGGCCTGCAGGTACAGGGCGTTGGTGTTCAGCGCGAACACCGCGGCCGCCGCCACGCCGGCCCAGCGGGTGCCCGCCATGCCGTCGGCGATCTTGTACAGGTACCGCACCGTGATGACGAACGAGATCATCGAGCCGATGCTGGAGGCGAGGCCGGTCGTGTAGAAGAACTCGATCCACACCAGCGGCACCGCGAGGACGTGCGGCAACGGAAGCCACACGCCACCGAGCTGGGCGACGCCGGCGGTCGGGCTGTCGACCACGCGCGCCGCGATCAGGACGTGCGAGACCGCGTCCTTGTAGCTGAGGACGACGCCCTGGTTGAAGTAGTAGACCGCCGCCACGACCGACAGGACGGCCGCGAGGCCGGTCACCACGGCCAGCAGCGGGTCGGCGGGGGTGAGCGCCCGGCGGGTGCGGCGCCACTTCAGGCCGTCCCTGACCAGGTCGCGGTAGACGCCGGCGAGGCTGGTGAGCGAGCGCAGGATGACCCTGATCGACGCGCCGGTCTGGTGGCCGTGCTGGCGCGGGTAGTGGTTGACCGGGTGTTCGACGATGCGCGTGTGGCCCGCGCCGATCTTGGCGAGCAGCTCCGGCGAGATCGCCGCGGCCTCGCCGGTCAGCGTCAGGTCGTCGAGGAGCTTGCGGTCGAGCAGTTTGTAGGCGCAGTCGACGTCACGGCTGCGGGTGCGCAGCAGCACCCGGCTCAGCTGGGTCCAGATCCAGGCGTTGACCTTCCGCATGGCGGGGTCGGCGCGGTGCTTGCGGTAGCCGATCACTCCGTCGGCGCGCTCGTCGCGCTGCACCTGGAGGAAGGTCAGCAGGTCGTCGGCCCGGAACTGGCCGTCGGAGTCGGTGAGCAGGATGCGCCGCATGTCGGTCTGGTCGAGGGCGGTCGCGATGCCGGTGCGGACCGCCGCGCCGTATCCCTGGTTGAACTGGTGGTGGACGGCGAGCACCCGTCCGGGGTAGAGCTCGGCGAGCTCGTCGAGCACCCGTCCGGTCCCGTCGGGGGAGCCGTCGTTGACGACGACGATCCGGTGCTCCATGCCGGCCAGCGTGCCGAGGAAGTCCTCGACCGTTGTCCGGAGGTTCTCTTCTTCGTTGTACGCGGGCATGACGACGGTCACGCCCTCGGTGTACAGGCGCGCGGCCCGGGGCGGCGCGCTGGGAATCTCGAGGGTCACGCGAGGGCCTCGGCCTTCTCTCGGGCCTTCTCACGGGTGGCGAATACGAACTTGTCACATATGAGATAGGTGACAATCGTGCCGATCAGGACACCGGTCGCAGCGGAAATGACAGTGGGCAGATATGGGTGAACCAGGGCGAAAACGCCGGTATTGACGGCGAGCGACAGGAGCGCCGTGCCGTTGTAGCCCGACCATCGCCTGACGGTCAGCGGGAAGCGGCGGTCCCCCCAGGTGAACTTCGAGCTCAACACGAAGTTGAGCTGGGCTGACAGGAGAAAACCGATGGCATCGGCGGGGGTCCATGGGACGCCGGCCGATGCCATTGCGGTCATCGCGAGGTACTGGACTCCGAAGCAGAAACCACCCACCAGGAGAAATCGCACCACACGTAAGTGATAATCCGGAACAATCGCCACTCGTCCCCCACGGCTTGTGCCTGGTGATCGCGGATTGGTACGTGCCAAGCGTCATGAAGTTTCATGACATGCGCGGAAGAGTGGCGTTATCGCAGCGTGAACTATAGCTAGCGAGAACTTCTGTAGAGAAGTTAAGTATATGAACTTCTGACCACGCCAAATGACAATGGCGTGTAGGCCGAATTCCCGTCTTGGAACGGTCCCGGCAGGTCAGGACGGGCCTTCGTCGGCCGGTGGAGTCAAGGTGTGGATTAACGGTGGCGTGTCCTGGCGGGCGTGGGGGACCCGCCAGGACACGCACCGCTCCGCGCGGCGCGGCGAGGATGCCGACGACCCCGGCGAGGGATGGGGTCGTAGGCGCCGCTAATCGCGCGGAGTCACTGGGGCACCGTCGTCCTCTTCGAGCGGTGCGCGGTAGTGGCGTTCGATCAACCGGGCCGCGCCCACCGGGTCGTCGGACGGATGCGTCATCTCGTGACCATCCTCATTCCAGACGAACGACCCGTGCTTGCACCAAACAGTCAGATCGGCCGATACCGACAGAACGGACATCCCATTTCCGTTGCTCTGGTAGGTGTGGGTGAAGCCCTGGCGATGCAGCGCGTACCTCAGGAGTCGCGTCGCCTCACAGGGATCGCGCCAGGGCAGGTAGGGCCTACCCGTACGGACCGCCAACACCGGCCCACCCCCATTGGATGGATTTGTACCAACGTTTGGATAATGCGGCGCTCACGCCGTGGGGTCAAGTGGTTGTTCCAAGTTAGACCGAGATCGTCTAGATTTGTTGGCACAAAAGGGTGGATTGAGGAAAGATGGCACGATCGTCGCTCTACCAGCAGGTGGCCGCCGAACTCCGGAAGGCCATCTACTCGGGTGAGTTCCGCCCGGGTGATCAGATCCCCACCGAGACCGAGCTCATGGACGGCCATCAGGTCAGCCGCAACACGGTCCGCCTGGCCCTGGGTGAGCTGGAGAACGAGGGCCTCATCCTCCGCATGCGCCGGCGCGGCACCTTCGTCCGGGAACGCCGGCCGCTTCTCATGCGCCCGCAGGACGAGCTGTTACCCCTCGGCGGCGACCTGCCGCGCTTCGACGCCTTCGTGCACGCCGTCACCTCCGAGGGGCGGGTGGCCGAGCAGAACATAGAAGTGCAGATCGTGCAGCCGCCCCCCGACGTCGCCACCCGCCTCGAACTGGTCGAGGAGGACGCCCACACGGTGGTGCGCCGCCGGCTGCGTTACGTGGACGGCCAGCCGTACAACACGAACGACTCGTACTACCCGCTCAAGCTGGTCGCCGGCTCCGAGATCGTGCGTCCCGGCAACATCACCCGCGGGGCCAACCGGGTCCTGGAGGAACTGGGACACCCTCAGGTCCGCTTTGTCGACGATATTTCGGCACGTATGCCAACTCCGGATGAATCGACACGTCTACAGCTAGAACCCGGTACACCAGTTGTCGTCTATGTCCGTGTTGGGTACGACCCTGACGAAGCACCCGTCCGGGTCGCCGTGTCGGTGCTCCCCGCCGACAAGCATCTGATCAGGTACGAGCTGGAACGTCATTGACCGAACTCAGGCCGTCCGTCTAGGACCGCCTCACCTGTGGTCGCGCCGCGAGCGCCCCCCGGGCCGCGCTCGGGGTGGCGCCAGCCTGTGCGTCAAACGCCGCCACCGCAGGTATCAGGCCTGCCTTCTCGCGCTGGGCCGTTAATTACGGACGGTTAGTCCCCCATTTCGTCCAATCAGGTCGCGCTTTAGGGGCGACGGCTGCCGTGCGCACCTAATTGGTCACTCTCAGTAATCACAGGTAAACCCGCAGCAACGAAGGGATCCCCCATGCGCATCGACACCCTTAACCTCTCCGCAGAACTTGTGCTTCGCCGGGCGGACGGCACCGACCTCCCCGACGTGCTCACTCTTCTCGCGGACGCGGCGCGGTGGCTAGAGGAGCTCGGCGTGCGCCAGTGGCCGAGCGGCGGTTTCCCGGCCGCGCGCATCACCCCGCTCATCGACGAGGGCGTGCTCTACGTCCTGACCGTGGGTGACGAAACGGCCGCCGTGATGGCGCTGGACGACCACGCCGACGCCGAGTTCTGGACACCGTCCGACCGTCCGGAATCGGCGTTCTACGTCCACAAGCTCGCGGTGAGCCGGGCCCACTCGGGCCGGGGGCTCGGCGAGGTGCTGCTCGACTGGGCGGGCCTGCGCGCCCTGGCGGCCGGGCGGCGGCACGTGCGGCTCGACTGCTCCAAGGAGAACCGCCGCCTCCAGGGCTACTACCTGGGACAGCGGTTCCGGCACGTCCGCACGGTCGACCTCCCGCACCGCGCCTCGGGGGCGTTGTTCGAACGGCCGGCGGGGCTGCGCGGCGGCCGGACCGAGGTGAAGGTGCGCGACCTCACCGCGGCCGGAAAGGTCCTGCTGACCCACTGAAGAGGCGCAACAGGACCCGCTACTGTTCCCCCATGACCGGACCGTTGCTTGAAGTCATCGCTCTCGACGTGCGCGACGCCGTGGCCGCAGAAGAGGGCGGCGCGGATCGCCTTGAGGTCGTGGCCGACATGTCCGCCGGCGGGCTCACCCCGCCGGCGGAGACGGTCGCCGCCATCGCCGAGAAGTGCACGTTGCCGCAGATGGTGATGGTCCGGCTCGACGCCGGTTTCACCGCGGGCGACGAGGAGCTGGCCCGGCTGCGCGCCCAGGTGCGCGAGATGGCCGAGGCGGGCGCGGCCGGTTTCGTGTTCGGTTTCCTCACCGCCGAGGGGGCCGTCGACCTGGCGGCCACCGAGGCGCTGATCCACGCGGCGGCCCCGCTGCCGTGGACCTTCCACCGCGCGGTCGACCACGCGGCCGACGTCCAGGCGGCCTGGCGGGCCGTGCGGCTGCTGCCCAACCTGGCCACGATCCTGACCTCGGGTTCCCCGCGCGGCGTCGGCGAGGGACTGCCGGTGCTGCGCACGCGGGCCGAGGCGGGCGACGCGGCGCTGATCATGGCCGGGGGAGGGTTGTCGTTCGACCACGTCCCGGTGCTGCTCGACTACGGCGTCAAGGCCTTCCACATCGGCAGCGCGGCCCGTGAGTCGTGGCTCTCGGCGGTCGACCCCCGGCGGGTGGCCCGCTGGCGGGCGCTACTCGACGCCTAGCTCCCGCAGGCGGGCCAGCAGCTCGTCGCGTTCGCGACGGAGCCGGATGACCTCGAATTCGAGCTCGATGATCCGGCGGATGGCCGCCAGGGTCATGCCCTCGCCCATCAGGACGACCACCTGCCGGATCTGACCGATGTCGTGCCGGCTGTAGCGGCGCTGGCCGCCGGCCGAGCGCTGGGGGGAGACCACCTGCTGCTGGTCGATGCGGCGCAGGAACGCCTGCTGCACCTCCAGCATCGAGGCGACCTGCCCCACACTGAACATGGGGGCGAACTCGTCGTCCATGGCCGACAGGCCGACGGGGTAGCCCCCCGATGGTTCGGCGCTCATCCGCCCCCTTTCCGCTTCAGCCGTCGATGGCCCGGTGGCCCTCGCCGCCGGTGTGGATGGCGATCTTCCGCGGCTTGGCCTTCTCCAGGACCGGGATGCGGACGGCCAGGACGCCGTTGTCGTACGCGGCCTCGATGGCGTCGGCGTCGAGGTGCTCGGAGAGGTAGACCCTCCGGGTGAAGGTTCCCATGACCCGCTCCCGCACGAACGCCCGCTCACCCTCGGCGTACTCCTCGGAGCGGCGGGCCGAGACGGTCAGCACGCCCCGGTCGACGGTGACCTCGACCGAGCCCGGGTCGATGCCGGGAAGGTCGAAGCGGAGGACGACGTCGTCGGCGCGGCGGATGCCGTCCATCGGCATGACGGCGCTGGTCTCGTCCTTCGCGAACTGCCGGGTCAGCTGGTTGAACTGCCGCTCGAACTCCTGCACGAACGGGTCGATCGACGTCAGCAGCATCGTGCATCACCTCCGAAGATCCGGGAGACCTCTGCGGCTCCCGTCAACCTGTCTCCTGTCTGAGAGATAACCTACAACTCCAGTTATAGGTTTCCTGTCGGAGGCGTGTCAAGTCCGAGGGCGAAATCGGCCCGGCGCAGCGCGGCGACCAGGGTTTTGATCGTGGCGGGCTCGTCGAGCACCCCGCCCTCCTGACGTCTGGCCTGCCAGGCGTCGACCCTGGCCCGGTATTCGGCGTAGGTCGCCAGGTGGTGGGCGTAGACCACGGCGAAGCGGCTGACCAGGTGGGACGGGTGCATGTCCCAGCCCTGGTAGAAGCCGTGGGCCAGCGAGTGGCGGACCGTCTCGGCGTGCCGCCGCCACAGCGCCAGCACGTCGTCTCTGGACGCGGAGGCGGGCGCGGCGGCCAGCGAGCCGTCGGAGAGCTCGACGCCCTCGGGGTGGAGCACGGTCTGCATGACGTGGCGGGCGTGGTCGCAGGCCGGATGGTCGAGCCGCTGCTCGTGCGGCGGCAGGCCGCAGGCGGCGGTGTAGTCGAAGACGCCGAAGTGGGCCGCCTTCAGCCGCCCGCGCAGATTGGCGACCAGGTCGGGGGAGCGCTGGAGGAACAGGATCGTCTGGGGGGCCTCGACCTGCATCTCGAAGCCCAGCGTCGGCAGGCCCAGGTCGTGTTCGAGCTCGGCCAGCGAGCGGGCGAACATCCCCAGGTAGGACTCCATCAGCACCTTGGGGAAGGTGATCACGAAGCCGTCCGGGAGGCCGCCCTTGAGCTCGACGAGGCGTTCGAGGAACCCGCGCAGGGTGCGCAGCGACCGCCCGGGGTCGCCGTCGGCGAACGACTTCACCCGCAGGCCCCAGCGCCGGGGGAGCGCCGGCATCGCGGCCACCGCCTCGGCGGCCCGCACCATGTCGGCGTCCTCGTCGGCGCCGGTGTAGCCGTCCTCGAAGTCGATCCGGAGGTCCTGGACCGGCTCGCGGGCCAGCGTCCGGGCCACGCGGTCGTGGACGTCGCCGCCGAACAGGGCGGCGAACTCGCCGGGCGTGGTCAGGCTCAGCAGCCCGGCCGCCTCGGCGCCCCAGTCGGCGACCGTGGAGGCGGTCAGCAGGTTCGCCGGCACGTAGACGGTGTGGACGGGTTGCCAGGCGATCTCCCGGGCCGGGAAACGTGCCTGCTGGGTCCGGTAGACGTTGTCGAAGCCCGCGACGTTGATCTCCACGAACCGACCCTAACCCCGGCCGATCGCCTCCAGCATGGCCGCCCGCCCCACAAGCTTGACCCGTTCGCCCCGGTCGAGGGTGCGGGCCAGCTTCTCCTCGGCCTGCTCGATCGCCAGCCAGTCGGGATAGGTGACCGGCCGCACGCCGCGCTCCCGCAGCAGGTCGTCGACCCGGCGCTCCCGGGGGCCCTCGGTCACCGAGGCCAGCAGGGTGCGGACGGTCTCGGCCGCGTCGGACTTGTTGGTGCCGATCACCCCGGTCGGGCCGCGCTTCAGCCAGCCCGCCACGAACTCGCGGTCGCGGACCCTCCCGGCCACGTTGGGCACGGTCATGGTCTCCTCGGAGAACGGCACGCTGGGCAGGGCCACGCTCTGGTAGCCGACCGAGCGCAGCACCATGTCGGCGGGGATCGTCTCGAACTCGCCCGTCCCCACGACGCGCCTGCCGTCGAGGCGGGTGCGCTCCAGGCGTACCCCCTCGACGTGGCTGACGCCGAGGATCTCGACGGGCCGCAACCAGAAGCGCACCTCCAGGCGGCGCGGCCGGTTCTCCGGCACCCGCGCCGACCACGACTGGAGCACGTCGAGGTTGCCCCTGATCTGGCGGGTGAGTTCCGTCAGGTCGTCGCAGGCCACCTCGTCGGGGAAGGTCAGGATGTCGGCGTTCAGCAGGTCGCCGAGCTCGCGCAGCTCCTTGAGGGTGAACTTGGCGTGCTGGGCGCCCCGGCGGCCCACCATGTGGACCCGCCTGACCTTCGACTCGGCCAGCGCGGTCAGCACGTTGTGGGGCACGTCGGTGGAGCGCAGCTCGTCGGCGGTCTTGGCCAGGATGCGCACCACGTCGACCGCGACGTTCCCCACCCCGATCACCACGACGTCCTCGGCGTCGAGGGTGAAGTCGGGGGCGTCGGGGTGGCCGCAGTACCAGTTCACGAAGTCGGTGGCCGCCACGCTCCCGGGCAGATCCTCCCCCGGTACGCCCAGCCTGCGGTCGACCATGGCCCCGGTGCAGTAGACCACCGCGTCGTAGCAGGTCAGCAGGTCGTCGACGGACAGGTCGAGGCCGAGCTCGACGCCGCCGAGGAACCGCACCCCCGGAGCCTCCAGAACCCGGCGCAGGTAGGTCGCGATCGACTTGATCGAGGTGTGGTCGGGCGCCACCCCGTACCGGACCAGCCCGTAGGGCGTGGGCAGGCGCTCCAGGACGTCGACCTCGACGGGGCCGGGGGACTGCTTGGTCAGAGCTTCGGCGGTGTAGATCCCGGCCGGGCCGGAGCCCACCACAGCGACACGCAGCGCCACGGGGATGCCTCCTTGCAAAGAAGCCGCTCTCCGGATTCTTTACCCATCGGGGGCCCGGTAGCCAGTGCGATATTGGGGGTTGCGCCACATCTGTTCCGCGATCACAGTTGGACCTCGTGGGCGGAGCGGGGAAACGGCGACGGCGCACCGGCGTAAATCCGGGTGCGAATGGCACGGGAGATGAAACGCTCCCCGACATGAGATTCCACCGCGACGAGATCGGCGCGCGGCGCTACGAGGCGTTCGGCCGCGTGATGGCGGCCTTCGCCACCGAGCCCGAGATGATGGAGACCTGCCGCGACCTGGGCTGGTGGCCCGGCACCGACGGCTGGGAGATCGAGTGGCGCGAGGGCCCCTATGCCACCGAGGTCGCCGACCTGCTCATCGAGCGGGTGCGCGAGCCCGGTTTCCCCGGCCCGCTGGTCGGCCCGCTCGCCCCCGTGACCCCGCTGTGCGCCCGGCTCGACGTGATGGGCGTCAGCTTCGACCTGCGGGCCATCGACCCCCTCGGGCTCGACCGCATGCGGGCCCGGCCCGGCGTGTGGCGCCTGTCGGAGGCGCTCGACCCGGCCCGGCGCACGGGGTCGCGCCAGCCGTGGGAGGAGCTCCTGGGTGGGTGATCCTTTTTGTCCGCTTATAGACTGAAAGCGCTGTACGCGGACATCGCTCGGGGGAATCGATGGTCTGGGCTTTCAGTTGGAGCAGACACGGCCCGCTAGGCCCTGAACAGGACTTCATCGCACTCGACCGGCGAGATCGGCGCAGCCAGTGGTACCTGCTGGCGGCGCTGCTCGGCGGCGCCGTGGTGGGCTTCGTGGGCGCCGGCCTCTCGGGCGCCGCGCCCTCCTGGCTCATGGCCGTCTACGACCCCTACCTGATCATGGTGCTGGCCGTGGTCGTCGGAGCCGGCGCGGCCGGCTTCGGCTGGGCGCTGCTCAACGGCTGCATGGCCGCGTTCGGGGCGCTGGTCGGCCAGATCACGGCCGGCGCGGCGATCCACCACGACGCGCCCTTCTCCGGCCTCGGCTCCGCCCCTGGGGGCCTGGTCGCCGGCCTGACCATCATCGCCGTACTGGGCCCGCTGAGCTACGGCGCGACCCGGTGCGACCGGGTCGGGGGCGTCTGTTACGGCTTCGCCTCGGGCCTGCTGCTGTCGATGGCCGCCGAGGAGATGCTGACCCTGACCGAGGAGTGGCCCTACGCCCTGGCCACGTCGGCCGTCCTGGGCATCGGTTTCCTGCTGCTGTTCCGCCGCCGCCTCGCCGACCGCCTCTTCGGCGTCGCCATCGGACTCGCCTACAGCGTCGGGTACGGGATGGTGCTTCAATCGCTGTGATACTCGGTAGCCTTTGACGACTACAGCAGCCCTATAGAGGAGTAGCCGTGCTTCTGCGGATGTCGACCCTGTTCCTGCGCACCCTGCGTGAGGATCCGGCGGACGCCGAAGTCCCGAGCCACAAGCTCCTGGTCAGGGCCGGTTACGTCCGCCGCGTCGCCCCCGGCATCTACTCGTGGCTGCCGCTCGGCAAGATCGTCCTGGAGAACGTCGCCAGGGTCGTCCGCGAGGAGATGAACGCGATGGGCGGCCAGGAGGTGCTCTTCCCCGCCCTGCTGCCCCGCGACTTCTACGAGGCCACCGGCCGCTGGACCGAATACGGCGACACCCTGTTCCGGCTGAAGGACCGCAAGGGCAACGACTACCTCCTCGGGCCCACCCACGAGGAGATGTTCACCGACATGGTGAAGGGCGAATACTCCTCCTACAAGGACTATCCCGTCACGCTCTACCAGATCCAGACCAAATACCGCGACGAGGCCCGTCCCCGCGCTGGCATCCTGCGTGGCCGCGAGTTCGTGATGAAGGACTCCTACTCCTTCGACCTCGACGACGAGGGTCTCAAGCGCAGTTACGAGAACCACCGGGCGGCGTACATCCGGATCTTCGAGCGGCTCGGCATCGACGTGAAGATCTGCTTCGCGACCTCCGGCGCCATGGGCGGCTCGGCCTCCGAGGAGTTCCTCGCCCCCGCCCCCACCGGCGAGGACACCTTCGTGGCCTGCCGCACCTGCGGCTACGCCGCCAACGCCGAGGCCGTCACCACCCCCGCCCCCGACCCGGTAGCGGGCGAGCGCGAGGCCCTGACGGTGCTCGACACCCCCGACACCCCGACCATCGAGACGCTCGTCTCCTACATGAACGAGCACCACGGCCTGAAGATCACCGCGGCCGACACGCTCAAGAACGTGGTCGTCAAGGTCGTCACGCCCGGCGTGAAAGAGGCCGAGACCCTGGTCATCGGCGTGCCCGGCGACCGCGAGGTCGACTTCAAGCGCCTGGAGGCCGCGCTGGCCCCCGGCGAGCCGGCCATCTTCGAGGCGGGCGACTTCGCCAGGCACCCGGGGCTGGTCCGCGGCTACATCGGCCCGCAGATCCTCAAGGAGCTCGGCATCCGCTACCTCGTCGACCCCCGCGTGGTCGACGGCAGCGAGTGGGTGACCGGCGCCAACGAGCCCGGCAAGCACGCCGCCCACGTGGTCGCGGGCCGCGACTTCATCGCCGACGGCACCATCGAGGCCGCCGAGATCCGCGCCGGCGACGCCTGCCCGGTCTGCGGCAGCGACCTGTCGATCGACCGCGGCATCGAGATCGGCCACATCTTCCAGCTCGGCCGCAAGTACGCCGACGCCGCCCAGCTCGACGCCCTCGGCCCCGACGGCAAACCCATCCGCATCACCATGGGCTCCTACGGCATCGGCGTCTCCCGCGCCGTGGCCGTCATGGCCGAGCAGCGCCACGACGCCCTCGGCCTGGCCTGGCCCCGCGAGGTCGCGCCCGCCGACGTGCACATCGTCGGCACCGGCAAGGAGAACCAGATCGAGATCGCCACGAAGATCGCCGAAGAGCTCGAGGCCAAGGGCCTGCGCGTCCTCCTCGACGACCGCCCCCAGGTCTCACCGGGCGTGAAGTTCAAGGACAGCGAACTCCTCGGCCTCCCGACCGTCCTGATCGTCGGCCGAGGCGTGACGAACGGCGTGGCCGAACTCCGCGACCGCGCCACGGGCGACCGCGCCGAGATCCCGCTCGACGAGGCCGTCCAGAAGGTCCTCGAGGCCTGCGCCTAAGAGCTTGTAGAGGATCCGCCGTAATGGGGCGCGTGCCCGGTGCGGCGGGGCCGCGTCCGTGCCTGGACTGAGGAGCGCAGGAGAGCGAAGCGAGCCGGAGCGACGAGGGAAGGCGCGGACTGAAGGCGGCCACGCCCGCCGCGCCGGAGGCGCGGCCATCAGACACAGCGAGGGGCGGTTCGGCACCATGGGGGGAGTGTGACGAACCGCCCGCTCACGCCCCCTCCGCCTCTGCGGAGGGGAGCTATCCGATCTAGCGGCGTCTCAGCGAACGCCGCCACGAGAACCCACCGGGCAGGTCGACGCTGACCTGCTTTCCACCGTCGGCGCGCTTCGTGTACCGCACGCCACCCTTGCCGACGCTGTGGCCGACTCCGCCGCGCGAGAAGTTGATCCGGAACGGACCGATCTTGATCGTTTTTCGGAAGCCCCAACTCATGACGTCCTGAACTACCCGAGAAATCGGGAATAAACGGGAGCCGTCCTGAATCAGGGTCCGCCCGGACTACGGCGTCGCGCCCGCTTCGGGCGCCGGCAGCGTGGACGGTTCCTGGGACGGCGGCGGCGCGACGGGCCGGCCCGAGTTCGGCGGCAGGGGCGTCGGTTCGGTCACGGCGGGGCTGGAGACGGCGAGTTCCTGGCCCGGCATGCCCGGGAAGGCCGGAATCTGCGGCTGCCAGCCGAAGCCCCGTACGGCGGCCTCCTGCGTCGCCAGCACCGCCAGCCGCCGCAAGCCCGGATCGGTGTCGGCCGACAGCTCCACGTAGGCCGCGCAGACCCGCTCCTCGATGTAGGCCGCCAGGCGGGCGGCCTGGGCGGCCGTGGTCACCTCGAAGGGGAGCTGGTAGGTGCCCGGCTCGGCCGGGGTCTCGCCGCGGCGGCGCATCAGGGCGCGGAGCTGGTCGCGGCGGGCCCGGTGGGCGTCGAACCCGGTCGTCGCGCGGGTCCTGAGCGCGCCGGTCGTCTTGGCGCCGATGACGCCGTAGGCGTACACGGCGGCGTGTTCGGCGGCCAGGGCCTTCGAGAGCCCGACCGAGGCGCTCACTTCAGCCGCCCGAGGGCTTGGGCGTGGACGGCCTCGCAGGCCCCCATGCTCGCCACCAGCTGCGCCACGACGGGCTTGGCGGCGGCGGCCTGCTCGGGGCGCGCGGCGGCCGCGGCCCGCTCGGCCTCCTTCAGCGCTTCCACGGTCACCTCCGGGTTGACCACAGGGGTCGGGGTCGCGGCGGGGGAACCGGGTTCGGGCAGATGCTTGCGCAGGGCCGCCAGGTGGGCCAGGTGGCGCTGCTGGAACGGCTGCAGCGCGGGCGCCAGCTTCGCGTCGGACAGGGCGGCCTGCTGGTAGAGCGCGACCAGCTTCTCCTTGCCGCCGATGAGCCCGGCCAGCAGCGCCGCGTGTGGATCGGGTGAGGGCGAAGCCGCCGGTGGCGCGGCCTCCTGGCCCTTCGCGCAACCCACCAGCACCAGGCCGGCCCCGGCACCCAGCAGGGCACGCCGGGACAGGTTCATACCGGACTCTCCCACAGGCACCCGCCCATGGTAGAGCGCTCCAGACTCCACCCAACCCGCGCCACACGGACGGGTTCGCGCTCTCGCGTGGCGTAGAGCGCTCCAGACTCCACCCAACCCGCGTCACACGGACGGGTTCGCGCTCTCGCGTGGCGTAGAGCGCTCCCGACTCCACCCAACCCGCGTCACACGGACGGGTTCGCGCTCTCGCGTGGCGTAGAGCGCTCCCGACTCCACCCAACCCGCGCCCCACGGACGGGTTCGCGCTCTCGCGTCAGGTTCGGGCCCCCGGGGTGTGGAAAGCGCTTCAGAGTCGGCCGCGCCGGTGGGTTCGCGTTCGCGCGGCGCGGCGAGCGGTGCCGGTCTGTCGATAGGCTGTGGGCACGTTGGGCGAGGTACGCCCCCGATGGCCATTGGTAAGGAGGTCACCATGGGTGAATCCGCCCGACGCGACCGCCTCGTGGCGCTGCTCGCCCCGGTCGTCGAGGCCGAAGGTCTCGACCTCGAAGACGTGACGGTCACCCCCGCCGGCAAGCGCCGGCTGGTGCGGGTGGTCGTCGACCGTGACGGCGGCATCAGCCTCGACGACGTCTCCGAGGTCAGCCGCTCGGTCTCCGACCGGCTCGACGCGACCGACGCGCTCGGCGGCGGTCCCTACGTGCTGGAGGTCACCTCCCCCGGCGTCGACCGCCCGCTGACCGAGCCGCGCCACTGGCGCCGTGCGAGAGGCAGGCTGGTCAAGGCGGCGCTGACCGACGGCACCGGAGTCGAGGGCCGGATCCTGGAAGCCGACGACGACGGCGTCGAGATCGAGACCGCCGGCCGTTTCGCGTACGCGGATCTGGCAAAGGGCAAGGTCCAGGTGGAGTTCCGTCATCTGGACGACGAGGACGAAGATGAAGAAGACATCGCAGACGGCGATGAGGGCTGAGGGGGAGCCTTGTGGACATTGACATGAGCGTCCTGCGCAGCCTGGAGCGGGAGAAGGACATCTCGTTCGACCTGGTCGTCAAGGCCATCGAGGACGCGCTGCTGATCGCCTACTTCCGCACCGAGGGCGCCGCGCAGAAGGCCCGCGCCCAGCTCGACCGCGTCTCCGGGCACGTGTCGATCCTGGCCGCGGAGATCGGCGAAGACGGCGAGATCCTCCGGGAGTACGACGACACCCCGGGCAACTTCAGCCGCATCGCGGCGACCACCGCCAAGCAGGTCATCCTGCAGCAGCTCCGCGACGCCGAAGACGAGATCAACTTCGGCGAGTTCGCGAGCCGCGAGGGCGAGCTGGTGGCGGGCGTGATCCAGCAGGGCAAGGATCCCCGCGTCGTGCTGGTCGACCTCGGCAAGATCGAGGCCATCCTGCCCCACAACGAGCAGGTCCCGGGGGAGGAGTACGTCCACGGGGAGCGCATCCGCTGCTACGTGGTCCAAGTCAAGAAGGGCAACAAGGGCCCTTCGGTGACCCTGAGCCGCACCCACCCGAACCTGGTGAAGAAGCTGTTCGCGCTGGAGGTCCCGGAGATCGCCGACGGCACCGTCGAGATCGCCGCCATCGCCCGCGAGGCCGGCCACCGCACCAAGATCGCGGTCCGCTCCCGCAAGCCCGGCGTCAACGCCAAGGGCGCCTGCATCGGCCCGATGGGCTCCCGGGTGCGCAACGTGATGACCGAGCTGCACGGCGAGAAGATCGACATCATCGACTGGTCGGAGGAACCTGCCGACTTCGTCGGGAATGCGCTGTCGCCGGCGCGGGTTTCACGGGTCGAGGTCGTCGACGCCGACGGCCGGGTCGCCCGGGTGACCGTCCCCGACTACCAGCTCTCGCTGGCGATCGGGAAGGAAGGGCAGAACGCCCGGCTGGCCGCGCGGCTGACCGGGTGGCGCATCGACATCAAGCCGGATACTCATGAGGCACCGGCCGATCCCGCAGATGCGTCGGCAAGGTAAGCTGGAATACGGTGACCAGGCCGCCCCGCTGAGAACGTGCGTGGGCTGCCGGGTTCGCACGGCCAAGTCCGAGCTACTCCGACTGGTGGTGGCCGGGGATGTGATCATCCCTGACCTGCAGAAACGGCTCCCGGGACGCGGTGCTTCACTGCACCCCTCCCTGGCCTGCCTGCAGCTCGCAGATCGTCGCCGGGCGTTCACCCGCGCTTTCCGCGCGGAGGGAACGCTCGATCAGACGCGCTTGCGGGCCTACTTGGAGGACTTGACGAGGAAAGCCGCCGGGTGAATGGTTACCAACTGTTTCGTAGGACGCCGAGTTGATGGGCGGAGTCAGATTGCTATGAGCGCCTGATGAGCACGCGGCAATGAGTACGTCCAGGTAGCGACGGTCCGGCGGCACAGCCTCCCGGGCCGAGTTAGGGAGTGCAGTGGCGAAGGTCCGGGTATACGAGCTCGCCAAGGAGTTCGGTGTTGAGAGCAAGGTCGTCATGGCCAAGCTCACCGAGATGGGCGAGTTCGTTCGATCGGCGTCCTCAACGATTGAGGCGCCGGTTGTCCGCAAACTGACGGAGGCGTTCGGTAAGGGCGACTCCAAGGGGGGCAAGTCCCCCCGTCCGGCCCCACGGCCGGCACCCCGGCCGGTCGGCAACGACCAGGCCGGCAACGGCGCTCCGGCGCCCGCATCGCCTTCGGACTTCGGCAACCGGCCGATTCCGAAGCCGGGACCGCGGCCGGCGCCGCGTCCCGTTCCCATGCCGCATCCGGCGCCGCAGCCCGCTCCCCAGAGCGAGGCCGCCCCGCGTCCCGCGGCTCCGCCCGCCCCGGCTCCGCGCCCCGAGGCGCCCCGTCCGGCGGCTTCTTCTTCCAACGCGCCCGCGGCCGGTGGCCCGTCGGCGCCGTCCGGCCCCCGGCCGACGCCCGGTCCCAAGCCGGGTCCGCGCCCGACCCCCGGTCCTCGCCCGGCCTCCGGCCCCGCGGCCGGCGGCGGTGCGCCGCGTCCGGGTGGCGACCGCGGTCCCAAGCCGGGTCCGCGCGGCCCGCGTCCGGGCAACAACCCGTTCTCTTCCAACGCCAGCGGCATGGGCCAGCGGCCCGCGCGTCCCGGCGACCGTCCCGACCGCGGTGACCGTCCCGACCGGGGCGACCACGCCGGTCCGCGGGGCGACCACGCCGGTCACCGCGGTGACCGGCCCGACCGCGGTCCTCGTGAGGACCGTGGCGACCGCGGGCCCCGCGAGCCGCGCCGTGAGGGCGGTCCGCGTCCGGGTCCCGGCGGTCCGCGTCCCGGCCCCGCCGGTGCGGGCGGTCCCCGTCCCGCCGGCGCCGGTCCTCGTCCGGGTCCGCCCGGTGCGGGTGGCCCGCGTCCGCCGGCCGGTGCCGGTGGTCCTCGTCCGGGTGGTCCCCGGCCGAACCCGTCGATGATGCCGCAGGGTCGTCCTGCCGGTCCCGGTGGCGGGCCCGGCGGCGGTGGCCGTCCCGGTGGTGGCGGCGGTCGTCCCGGTGGCGGCGGTGGCCGTCCCGGTGGCGGTGGCGGTCGTCCGGGTGGCGGCGGTTTCGCGCCGCGTGCCGGTGCCGCCGGTGGCGGTGGCGGCGGTCGTCCGGGTGGCGGCGGTCCCGGTGGTGGCGGCGGCGGCTTCGGCGGCGGTCGTCCCGGTCCGGGTGGCCGTGGCCGTGGCGGCGGCACGGCGGGCGCCTTCGGGCGTCCGGGTGGCCGTCCGACGCGTGGCCGCAAGTCCAAGCGCCAGAGGCGCCAGGAGTTCGACAACATGTCGGCGCCGGCGATCGGCGGCGTGCAGGCTCCCCGTGGCGGCGGTCAGACGATCCGTCTCCCGCGCGGCGCCTCGCTGTCCGACTTCGCCGACCGCATCGGCGCGAACCCGGCGGCGCTGGTCCAGATCATGCTCCACCTCGGTGAGATGGTGACCGCGACCCAGTCGGTGAACGAGGAGACGCTGCAGCTCCTCGGCGCCGAGCTCGACTACGTCGTGCAGGTCGTCTCGCCCGAGGAGGAGGACCGCGAGCTGCTCGAGTCCTTCAAGATCGAGTTCGGTGAGGACGAGGGCGACGAGGCCGACCTCGCGCCGCGTCCGCCGGTCGTGACCGTCATGGGTCACGTCGACCACGGTAAGACCAAGCTCCTCGACGCCATCCGGAACACCAACGTGGTGGCGCGGGAGGCCGGTGGCATCACCCAGCACATCGGCGCCTACCAGGTCCACGCGACCCACGAGGGCGAAGACCGGAAGATCACCTTCATCGACACCCCGGGTCACGAGGCGTTCACCGCCATGCGTGCCCGTGGTGCGCAGGCCACCGACATCGCCGTCCTGGTGGTCGCGGCCGACGACGGTGTGAAGCCGCAGACGATCGAGGCGCTGAACCACGCCCAGGCGGCCGAGGTGCCGATCGTGGTCGCGGTCAACAAGATCGACAAGGAGGGCGCCGACCCCACCAAGGTCCGGGCCCAGCTGACCGAATACGGCCTGGTGGCCGAGGAGTTCGGTGGCTCGACCCTGTTCGTCGACATCTCGGCGAAGCAGGGCCTGGGCATCGACAACCTGCTCGAGGCGATCATCCTGACGGCCGACGCGGAGCTCGACCTTCGCGCCAACCCCGACATGGACGCCCAGGGCCTGGCGATCGAGGCCCACCTCGACAAGGGCCGCGGCCCGGTGGCGACCGTGCTGGTCCAGCGCGGCACCCTGCGGGTCGGCGAGTCGATCGTCTGTGGCGAGGCCTTCGGCCGCGTCCGGGCGATGCTCGACGACAACATGCAGCCGGTCGAAGAGGCCGACCCGTCGCGTCCGGTCCGGGTGCTCGGTCTGACGGCCGTGCCCCGCGCGGGTGACAACTTCCTGGTCGTCAGCGACGACCGGATGGCCCGCCAGATCGCCCAGGAGCGGGCGGCTCGTCAGCGCATCGCGGAGATGGCCAAGGCCGGTCGCCGCCGTACGCTCGAAGAGCTGTTCAGCGACTACGAGAAGGGCAAGATCGACGAGCTCAAGCTCATCATCAAGGGTGACGTGTCCGGTTCGGTGGAAGCACTGGAAGACGCGCTGCTCAAGATCGATGTGGGCGAGGAGGTCAACCTCCGCGTGCTGCACCGCGCCGTCGGTGCGATCACGGAGTACGACGTCAACCTGGCGATCGCCGACGACAACGCGGTGATCATCGGCTTCAACGTGCGGCCGGAGGTCCGGGCGCGCGACCTGGCCGAGCGCGAGGGCGTCGACATCCGCTACTACTCGGTCATCTACCAGGCGATCGAGGAGATCGAGGCGGCCCTCAAGGGCATGCTCAAGCCGGAGTTCGAGGAGATCCAGACCGGTACCGCCGAGGTCCGCGAGGTCTTCAAGGTGCCGAAGATCGGCAACATCGCCGGTGCGCTGGTCCGTTCGGGCATCATCACCCGCAACAGCAAGGCGCGGATCATCCGCGAGGGTGTCGTCATCGCCGACAACCTCACCGTCTCGTCGCTGCGCCGGTTCAAGGACGACGCGACCGAGGTCCGCGAGGGCTTCGAGTGCGGTATCGGCGTCGGTTACAACGACATCAAGATCGACGACGTCATCGAGACGTTCGAGATGCGGGAGAAGCCCCGCGACTAGCGGGTGCTGACCATCCGGTTCCCGGCCGACGCGGCCGGGAACCGGTTCCGGTAGGAACACGACCCACGCGCCAGGGTCTATTGGCGCCACAACAACACATGTATGTCGGTGCTCTGACGTTGGACATCCTCCTCGGCGACGTTCACTCGCTGAAGGAGAAGCGGTCCGTTGTCCGTCCCCTCATCGCCGAGCTGCGCCGGCGGTTCCCCGCGGTCGCGGTGGCCGAGACCGGCCATCACGAGCTGCACCGAAGAGCCGAGATCGGCGTCGCCGTCGTCTCCGGCTCGGCCGGGAACGTCGATGAGGTCCTGAACGCGTGCGAGCGGGCCGTCGCCTTCCGCCCCGAGATCGAGCTGCTGTCGGCTCGGCATCGTTTGTTCAACGACGAGGAATAGACCGCCAGGTCGCAGCGTCAGCCGTACATCCGGAAGAAGGGGGAGCGCGCCCATGGACGCCGCGCGAGCCAGGAAACTGGCGGACCGAATCCAGCAGATCGTCGCCGAGATGCTGGAACGGCGGATCAAGGATCCGCGGCTCGGGTTCGTCACCGTCACCGACACCCGGGTCACCAACGACCTGAGTGAGGCGACGGTCTTCTACACCGTCTTCGGGTCGGACGCCGAGCGCAAGGACACCGCCGCGGCGCTGGAGAGCGCCAGGGGCATCATCCGCTCGGAGGTCGGCCGGCAGACCGGGCTGCGGCACACGCCCACGCTCACGTTCACCCACGACCCCCTGCCCGACTCGGCCCGGCACCTGGACGGCCTGCTCGCCGAGGCCAGGGCGCGCGACGCCGAGATCGCGCGCAAGGCCGAGGGCGCGGCCTACGCGGGCGACGCCGATCCGTACAAGAAGGACGACGACGAGCTCGACGACGAGTTCGAGGACGACACCGACGAGGTGTCCGAGCGAAGCACGAAGTGACGCTCCCTCCCGAGGCCGAATGGGCGCGCGCGGTCGCGCTCATCGGTTCGCACGACTCGATCGCCCTGGCCTGTCACGTCACCCCCGACGGCGACGCCCTGGGCTCGATGCTGGCCTTCGGCCAGGCGTTGCGGCGGGCCGGCCGGCACGTGGTCGCCTCCTTCGGCGACGACGGGCTGACCGTGCCGCGGCTGCTGCGCTTCCTGCCCGGCCAGGACCTCCTGGTCGAATCCGCGCGCTTCCCGGCCGAGCCGGACCTGATGATCACCTTCGACGCCGCCACGATCGAGCGGCTGGGCCTGCTCGTCCCTGCGGCCAAGGCCGCGCGGGAGCTGGTGGTGCTCGACCACCACGCGTCCAACACCGGTTTCGGGACCGTCCAGCTCGTCGATCCCAAGGCGGCGGCCACGGCCGTGCTGACCGAGGAGCTGATCCAGCGGCTGGGGCTCCAGATTGACCGGGACATCGCGACCTGCCTCTACACGGCCCTGGTGACCGACACCGGGTCGTTCCGCTACAGCTCGACCACCCCCGCCGTCCACGCCCTGGCCGGGCGGCTGCTCGGCGCGGGCCTCAACCCCGACGCGATCGCGCGGGAGTTGTGGGACCGCTCACCCTTCGGATACCTGCGGGTTCTCGGCGCCGCCCTGTCGCGGGCCCAGCTCGACCGGTCGGCCGTCGGCGGCGCCGGGCTGGTCTGGACGACCGTGACCAGGGAGGACCGCGCCCTGAACGCGTTGCCCTACGACGAGGTCGAAGGGATCATCGACGTCCTGCGCAAGGTCGACGACGCCGAGGTGGCCGTGGTCTTCAAGGAAGACGACGAAGGCGCCTGGAACGTGTCGACCCGCGCGAAGGGCACGGCCGACGTGGGCCGTGCCTGCACCGTCCTGGGGGGTGGCGGGCACCCCGGCGCGGCCGGGTTCTCCTCCCGCGAGACCCCGCAGGAGACCGTCGCCCGCCTCACGGAGCTGCTCGCGTGACCAGACGCCCCCCGCCGCCGAGCGGGATCATCATCGTCGACAAGCCCTCGGGCTGGACCTCCCACGACGTCGTCGGCAAGATGCGCGGCATCGCCGGCACCCGCAAGGTCGGCCACGCCGGCACCCTCGACCCGATGGCGACCGGCGTGCTGGTCGTCGGGGTCGAGAAGGCGACCCGCCTGCTGGGCCACCTGGCGCTGACCGAGAAGGTGTACGAGGCCACGATGCGCCTCGGCGTCTCGACCAACACCGACGACGCCGAGGGCGAGGAGACCGGCCGGACCTCCGCCGCCGCGGTGACCGCCGACGACGTCCACAAGGGCGTGGCGGCGCTGACCGGGCGGATCATGCAGGTCCCGCCGCAGGTCAGCGCGATCAAGGTGAACGGCGAGCGGGCCTACAAGCTGGCCCGCCAGGGCGAGGAGGTGGCGCTCCAGGCCCGGCCGATCACGGTCCACGCCTTCGAGGTGACCTCCGTGGTCCTGGGGGAGTCCGTCGACGTCACGGCCACCATCACCTGCTCCTCCGGCACCTACATCCGCTCGCTGGCCAGGGATCTGGGCGACGGGCTGGGCGTCGGGGGCCACCTGACGGCGCTCCGCCGCACCCGCGTGGGGCCCTATGCGGTCGAGAACGCGCTGAGCATCGAGGCGCTCCAGCAGGGGTGCGTCATCCTGCCCATCGCCGACGCCGTCTCCCAGGCCTTCCCGCGCCGCGACGTCACCGAGGAGGAGGCCCGCCTGGTCTCCCACGGCGGCCGGCTGAAGGCGGCCGGGCTGGGGGAGGGGCCGATCGGCGTCTTCGCGCCCGACGGCGAACTGCTGGCCCTGGTCGAGGAGAAGGGCGGCGCGGCCAGACCCCTGGCCGTCTTCGCCGGCTGATCTCTTACTCTCCGCCACGGCGCCGTCTCGGTTCGGCCGTCTTCGTCGGCCGATGTCCTCTGGCCGTTCTTCAACGGCTGATGTCCTTTCTTTCCGTTACGGCTCCGCCCACCCCGGCGCCGCCCGCCGCCTCCGGTGCGCGCCGCATCCGGCGCCTCCCGGTCGCTCCCGCCCGCCGGGGTGACGTGTGGCACGGAAACGCCGGTCGTGGCGAGGAGAACGGCCGGGCCCCGGGCGGGCGGGCCACAGGGCCGCCCCTCGGCGTCCTCGGGTGCCGGGGGGTGTGGGACGCTTAGGACGACTTAGCTTCTTGCCTGTTGGGGGTCGACGTGCGTGGCTGGCTCGGACTTGACGACGTGCCCGCGGACTGGGGCCGGTCCGTCGTCACGATCGGGGTGTTCGACGGCGTCCACCGGGGTCACCAGACGCTGGTGCGCAAGGCCGTCGACCTCGCCCATGAGCTCGGGGTCGCCTCGGTCGCGGTGACCTTCGACCCCCACCCCGACGAGGTCGTGCGGCCCGGCAGCCACCCCTCCCAGCTGTCCACCCCGCACCGGCGCATCGAGCTGCTCGGCGCCCTCGGGGTCGACGCGGTGCTGATCCTGCCGTTCACGCTGGAGTTCTCGCGCACCTCGCCCGAGGAGTTCGTGCAGATCGCGCTGGTCGACCGGCTCCACGCCGCCGGGGTCGTGGTGGGGGAGAACTTCCGGTTCGGCCACAAGGCCGCCGGCAACCTGGACACCCTGCGCGAACTCGGCGAGAAGTACGACTTCGTCGCCGTCGGCGTCCCCCTGGTGAGCAGTCTCGAAGACATCACCTCCTCGCTGATCCGTCAGCACCTGTCCGACGGCGACGTGGCCGCCGCCGCCGACGAGCTGGGCCGCCTCCACCGGGTCGAGGGCGTGGTGGTCCGGGGCCACCAGCGCGGCAAGGCGCTCGGGTTCCCGACCGCCAACGTCGAGTCGGCGCCCCACACCGCCATCCCGGCCGACGGCGTCTACGCCGGCTGGCTCGAGTCGCCCGACGAGCGCTGGCCCGCGGCGATCTCCATCGGCACCAACCCGACCTTCGAGGGCGTCGTCCGGACCGTCGAGGCCTACGCCCTCGACCGCGACGATCTCGACCTCTACGGCCTCCACGTCTCGGTCGACTTCCTGGCCCGGCTGCGCGACACCCTGAAGTTCGACTCGGTCGACGCTCTGGTCGAACAGATGCGCGCCGACGTCGACGAGGCCCGGAGACTGACCGTCTCGGCTGGTTAACGGGCGGTGGTAGCCTTGTATGTCGGCTGAGTAATCACCGGCTTCTCGTCACGGCGACTGTAGGCACGCACGGTCGTTCGCGGGATCGCAATGGCTACGCGTGCCCATGGAACAAAGGAGAAGCAGTGTCGCTCGACACCGCCACGACCAAGGCCATCGTCGCCGAATACGGCGCCAGCGAGGGCGACACCGGGTCCCCCGAGGTGCAGATCGCGCTGCTGAGCAAGCGCATCAGCGACCTGACCGAGCACCTCAAGACCCACAAGCACGACCACCACAGCCGCCGCGGCCTGCTCCTGCTGGTCGGCCGCCGCCGCCGTCTGCTCAAGTACCTGCAGGCGAAGGACATCACGCGCTACCGCTCGCTGATCGAGCGGCTGGGTCTGCGCCGATAACGCGTCAGGAAGGGAGCGGCGATCACTCATGCCGCTCCCTTCCGTATAACCCCACAACTGAACAAACCACACACCACCCGTGAAACCAGTGCCCCGCGTCATTCCGCGGAAAAAGAGGGCCGGTCCTCGGTAGTGGCCCCCGGTCGACGCGACCGGGCGCTTCGATCGAAGACCGGCGCCGCACCTCCGGGAGCCGGCGACGTGGGGTGACCGACCCGAAAAAGGAGGTCCCCCGTGGAGGGTGTCCACAGCACGGAAGCCGTCATCGACAACGGCTCCTTCGGCACGCGGACGATCCGGTTCGAGACCGGCCGTCTCGCCCGCCAGGCGGCGGGGTCCGCCGTCGTCTACCTCGACGACGAGACGATGGTCCTGTCCGCGACCACCGCCTCGAAGAACCCCAAAGAGAACCTCGACTTCTTCCCCCTCACGGTCGACGTCGAAGAGCGCATGTACGCCGCGGGCCGCATCCCCGGCTCGTTCTTCCGCCGTGAGGGCCGCCCGTCCGAAGACGCGGTCCTGACCTGCCGTCTGATCGACCGGCCGCTGCGCCCCTCGTTCGTCAAGGGCCTGCGCAACGAGATCCAGATCGTCGCCACCGTCATGGCGCTCAACCCCGAGCACCTCTACGACGTCGTCGCGATCAACGCCGCCAGCCTCTCGACCCAGCTCGCCGGGCTGCCCTTCTCGGGCCCCATCGGCGGCGTCCGGGTCGCGCTGATCAGCGGCCAGTGGGTGGCGTTCCCGACCCACACCGAGCTTGAGGGCGCGACCTTCGACATGGTGGTGGCCGGCCGCGTGCTCGCCGACGGCGACGTCGCGATCATGATGGTCGAGGCCGAGTCGACCAAGGACACGCTGAAGCTGGTCGCCGAGGGCGCGGTCGCGCCGACCGAGGAGACCGTGGCCCAGGGCCTCGAGGCGGCCAAGCCGTTCATCAAGGTCCTGTGCGAGGCCCAGTCGAAGCTCGCCCAGGTCGCCGCCAAGGAGACCGCCGAGTTCCCGATCTTCCTCGACTACCAGGAAGACGCCCTGCAGGCCGTCGAGGGCGCCGTGCGCGCCGAGCTGGCCGCCGCGCTGACCATCGCCGGCAAGCAGGAGCGCGAGGCCGAGATCGACCGGGTCAAGGGCCTGGTCGGTGAGAAGCTGCTGGCCGACTTCGAGGGCCGCGAGAAGGAACTGTCGGCCGCCTACCGCAGCCTGACCAAGAAGCTGATGCGCGAGCGCGTCATCAACGAGGGCATCCGCATCGACGGCCGCGGCACCAAGGACATCCGGCAGCTCAACGCCGAGGTCCACGTGATCCCGCGGGTGCACGGCTCGGCCCTGTTCGAGCGCGGCGAGACCCAGATCCTGGGCATCACCACGCTGAACATGCTCCGCATGGAGCAGATGATCGACACGCTGAACCCCGAGCGCACCAAGCGCTACATGCACAACTACAACTTCCCGCCCTACTCGACCGGTGAGACCGGCCGCGTGGGCTCGCCCAAGCGCCGCGAGATCGGCCACGGCGCGCTGGCCGAGCGGGCGCTCATCCCGGTTCTCCCGAGCCGCGAGGAGTTCCCCTACGCCATCCGCCAGGTCTCCGAGGCCCTGGGCTCCAACGGCTCGACCTCGATGGGCTCGGTCTGCGCGTCCACGATGGCGCTGCTCGACGCCGGTGTGCCGCTCAAGGAGATGGTGGCCGGCATCGCGATGGGCCTGATCGGCGAGGGCGACACCTACGTCACCCTGACCGACATCCTGGGCGCCGAAGACGCCATGGGCGACATGGACTTCAAGGTCGCCGGCACCAAGGACGTCATCACCGCCCTGCAGCTCGACACCAAGCTCGACGGCATCCCCGCCTCGGTCCTGGCCGCCGCGCTCAAGCAGGCGCGCGGCGCCCGCCTGGCCATCCTCGACGTGATGCAGGAGGCGATCGACTCCCCGGCGGAGATGAACCCGACCGCGCCGCGCATCATCACGATCAAGGTCCCCGTAGACAAGATCGGCGAGGTCATCGGCCCGAAGGGCAAGATGATCAACCAGATCCAGGACGACACGGGCGCCGAGATCACCATCGAGGACGACGGCACGATCTACATCGGCGCCACCGACGGCCCCTCGGCCGAGGCGGCCCGGAGCGCGATCAACGCCATCGCCAACCCGCACATGCCGGAGGTCGGCGAGCGCTACCTGGGCACGGTCGTCAAGATCGCCGCCTTCGGCGCGTTCATCAGCCTGATGCCCGGCAAGGACGGCCTCCTCCACGTCTCCCAGATCCGCAAGCTGCACGGCGGCAAGCGCATCGAGAACGTGGAAGACGTGATGGGCGTCGGCGAGAAGATCCAGGTGGAGATCGCCGAGATCGACTCGCGCGGCAAGCTCTCCCTGGTCCCGGTCGAGGTCGTGGAGAAGGAGGCCGCCGAGAAGGCGGCCCGCGCCGAGGCCGGCGAGCCCGAGGAGGCCCCGGCCGCCGAGCAGTCCGAGGCCCGTGGCGAAGCCCGTGGCGACGACGGTGGGGAGCCCCGCCGCCGCCGCACCCGCAGCCGTTCCGGACGGGACGACCGCAACTCGTGATCACGACGACCCTGTACGACGGAAAGGACGGTGCGGGGGTCATCCGCCGCACCGTCCTGCCCGGTGGGCTCCGCGTGGTGACCGAGACCATGCCGACCGTGCGTTCCGTCGCGGTCGGCGCGTGGGTCGGCATCGGCTCGCGCGACGAGGACCCGGAGCACACCGGAGCCACCCACTTCCTTGAGCACCTGCTGTTCAAGGGCACGCCCACACGCGACGCGATGGAGATCTCCGCGTCGATCGAGGGCATCGGCGGCGAGATCAACGCGTTCACCGCCAAGGAGTACACCTGCTACTACGCGCGGGTCCTCGACGAGGACCTGCCGCTGGCGATCGACGTGCTGGCCGACGTGGTCACCTCGTCCCTGATCACCCCCGACGACGTCGAGTCGGAGCGGGGCGTGATCCTGGAGGAGATCGCCATGCACGACGACGACCCCTCCGACGTGGTCCACGAGGCGTTCTCCGAGCAGCTCTACGGCGACACCCCGATCGGGCGCCCGATCCTCGGCAACGAGGAGACGATCAACGCCCTGACGCGCGACCGCATCGACGAGTACTACCAGCGCTTCTACCTGCCCACCCACACCGTGGTCTCGGTGGCCGGCAACGTCTCCCACGAACACGTGGTGGAGCTCGTCGCCCGCGCCTACGAGCGCGCGGGGGCCCTGGGCGGCGACGCCGCGCCGATCCCGCCCCGTGTGGGCGGCGAGGGCCTGCCGGCCCACCGCGGCGTGAAGGTGGTCGACCGGCCGACCGAGCAGGCCAACCTCGTGCTGGGCACGACCGGCGTCAGCCGCACCGACGACCGGAGGTTCGCCCTCGGGGTGCTCAACGCGGCGCTCGGCGGCGGCATGTCCTCCCGCCTGTTCCAGGAGATCCGGGAGAAGCGCGGCCTGGCCTACAGCGCCTACAGCTACACCTCGCAGTACGCCGACACCGGCCAGTTCGGGGTGTACGTCGGCTGCCTCCCCTCCAAGATCGACGACGTCCTCAAGATCTGCCGCGACGAGATCGCGCGGGTGGTCACCGAGGGCTTCACCGAGGAGGAGATCCTGCGCGGCAAGGGCCAGATGCGCGGCGGTCTCGTGCTCGGCCTGGAGGACACCGGCTCGCGCATGTCGCGGATCGGCAAGAGCGAGCTGGTCTACGACCGGCTCATGTCGGTCGACGAGGTCCTGGAGCGCATCGACGCCGTGACCGCGGCCGACATCGCCGAGGTCGCCTCCGACGTGCTGACCCGGCCGCTCACGCTGGCCGTCATCGGCCCGTTCGCCGGGAAGGACTTCTCGGCCGCGGTGGGCTGACCGCTAGCCTTAGCACGTGATCAAAGTAGGTGTGCTGGGCGCGCGTGGCCGCGTCGGGGTGGAAGTGTGCAAGGCCGTCCACGCGGCCGACGATCTGGAACTGGTGGCGGCCGTCGACAAGGACGACGCCCTCGACCCGATCGCCGAGGCCGAGGTGGTGGTCGACTTCACCCACCCCGACGTGGTGATGGGCAACCTCCGCTGGTGCATCGAGCGGGGGGTGCACCCGGTCGTCGGCACGACCGGCTTCGACCCCGCCCGCCTCGACGAGGTCAGGGCCCTGCTGGCGGCCAACCCCGGCACCAACGCCCTGATCGCCCCCAACTTCGGCATCGCGGCCGTGCTGATGATGCACTTCGCCCGGCAGGCGGCCCGCTTCTTCGACTCCGCCGAGATCGTCGAGCTGCACCACCCGAACAAGGCCGACGCGCCCTCGGGCACCGCCCGCCGGACCGCCGAGCTGATCGCCGCCGCCCGCGCCGAGGCCGGGCTCGGCCCGATGCCCGACGCGACCTCCCAGGAGCTCCCCGGCGCCCGTGGGGCCGACGTCGACGGGGTACGCGTCCACGCGGTCCGGCTGGCCGGGCTGATCGCCCACCAGGAGGTCATCCTGGGCGGCGACGGCGAGATCCTCACCATCCGCCACGACACCATGAACCGGGCGTCGTTCACGCCAGGAGTGCTGCTGGGCGTCCGCAAGGTCCGCGACCTGCCCGCCGGTCTGACCGTCGGTCTGGACGCGCTGCTCGATCTCTAGACGCCCACCGCGAAAACGTCGGTCGCCCGGGGCATGATGGCACCCCCGGGCGGGTGGGCCTTCGCTCGTCGAGGGCCGGGCCGGCGCGGCCGGTTGGCGCCGGTTGCGGTGGCCCGCTCGGTGCGGTGGTCGGTGCCGGGGTGGGCGGAGCCGTAACGGAAAAATCCGCTTCTCAGGCCAGGTTGACGGAGAGGCCGATGGCGAAGAGGAGCCCGAAGACGATCTGCAGGCGGCCGGTCTGCTGGAGCGTGGCGATCAGCGCCCGGCCCTGGAGGCCGTTCATGACCTCGCGCACCGGCCGGACCGCCAGCGGGAGCGCCAGCAGCCCCAACGCCGCGAACGGGTGGGAGAACACCAGCGGCACCAGGCAGGCGAACGGCACCAGCAGGCAGGCCGCGTAGAGGAAGCGGGTGCGGCGGTCGCCGAGGACCACCGCGAGGGTGCGCTTGCCGGCCGGTTCGTCGGTCTGGCGGTCGCGCAGGTTGTTGACCACGAGCAGGGCCATGGCCAGCAGGCCGACCGGCACCGCCACCCACACCGACGTCCACGACCAGCCGACCTGGACGTAGGCGGTGCCGATGACCGCCACCAGGCCGAAGAAGAAGAACACCGACAACTCGCCGAGCGCCCGGTAGCCGTAGGGGCGGGAGCCGCCGGTGTAGAACCAGGCGGCCAGGATCGACAGCGCCCCGAAGGCCAGCATCCACCAGGCCGACGTCGCCACGACCAGGGCGAGGCCGACCACGGCGGCGGCGGCGAAGCAGCCGAGCGCGGCGGTGAGCACCGCCTTGGGCGTGGCCGCCTTCGAGCCGACGAGCCGCATCGGGCCGACGCGGCCGTCGTCGGTGCCCTTGACGCCGTCGCTGTAGTCGTTGGCGTAGTTGACACCGATCTGCAGGACCAGCGCGACGAACAGGGCGGCGAGCGCCGCCCACCAGACGAAGCCGCCCTCGCCGATCGCGACGCCGGTGCCGGCGGCGACCGGGACGACGGCCGCGGGGAGAGTGCGGGGCCGCGCGCCGGCGACCCATTGAGCCATGGTGGTCACGCGCGTGAGATGTCCGTCGTCATGCGGACCATCCGGATCGGACGGCCCATGTCGAGCACCCGTTCGGCCATGTCCTCGCCCCACCCGGCCGACTCGAGGAACCCGAGCATCGCGTAGTTCTCGGCGAACACCCAGGTCACGACGGAGCTGTAGCCGTCGTCGCGCAGGTGGTCGACGGTCGCGTTGAGCAGTCGGCTGCCGTGGCCGCGCCGGATGTGGTTGGGGTCGACCAGCAGCGTGAGCAGCTCGGCCGTGAACCCGGGATGCAGATCAGGGTCTTCGGCGGGCCCGTGAGAGGCGAGCCCCACGACCCGGTCGCTGGCCCGCTCGGCCGCCGTCGGCAGCGCCGCGAGCACCCCGCCGGGGCCCAGCGCGTGCCACTCTTCGGTGTCGGGGACGACACGTTCCACGGCGACGAGCACCCGGTGGCGCGGGGAGGGCGGCGAGAGGATCGCCTCGTCCCACTGGCGCCGCCACATCTTCTCGGCGGCGGGGCCGGTCATCTGCTGTAGCGGGCCGGGGGGCAGGAAATCGCGGTAGCCGTGCTTCCACGCCCTGATCTGGGTGCTCGTCACCGCGTCGACATCTTCGAGACGGGCAGGTCTGACACCCATTTGGCCGGCTCCTTTCTGTGCCTATGACACCGTACTGGTCAGGCGGGCATCCCCGGACCTTCAGCCTGACGTCGTGCCCTATATGTCCGAGTTTTCGTGCGATTTCCACACACGCGCATCGAGCACCACGCCCGCGACCGGTTCTTCGACGCGTCGATGAAGGCGGCCTGGCAGGTGCTCTCGACGCACACCTTAAGGCGTGGCCACGTCCCGTCGGCGTGCGCCGCAGCGATCATGGCGGCGAGTTGTGCGAGACCGCGATGCGGCGCGCCGTCGGCCGGCACGAGCCGGGGCGTCCCGCCGTCGACGGTGACGCGCAGCGAGAGCGCCGCCAGCGCCGTCTCCAGGGGTTCGGGGGCGGCGTACGCCACCCCGTCGTGGTTGTGCCGCAGGCCGGCCCTGAGACCTTCCCGCAGCTCTCTGGCGAGCACGAGATCGGCGGCCGGTTCGAGGCCGCGGGCCTCCAGCCAGTCGCGCAACACCTGCGGAGAGGTCAGGTCGTCGGTATCGGTCTCGACGTCGTAGGTGTTGACGAAGTCGCGCAGCAGTTCAGCCGGGCCGGACAGGTTGATCACCCCTTCCGAGGCACTCTAGCCGGGAATAACCAGACACCCCCGAAACGCTTTAGCCGGTGTTGAACATTCCTTGGAGGGATCACCATGCACGTCAGCTACCTCGCCTACCTGGCCTTCCAGCAGAAGAAGCGCCGTGAGCGTCAGCCGCGAGTTCCCCGTAAGCCGTCGCGAGCCGAATGACCCCCTCGGCCAGTTCGGCCCGATGGGACGCGGCCGTGTGGGTGAGCCGCAACCAGGGCCCCGGCGGCTCGGCGGCGTGGTAGATCCGCCCCGGGCTGACCAGCACACCGGCCCGCTGGGCGCGTTCGACGAGCGCCGCCTCGTCGAGGGCGGGCGGGAGGCGGACCCACACGTGCAGCCCTCCCTTCGGCACCAGCTCCACGCGCACGCCGGGCAGGTGCCGCCGCAGGCTCTCCAGCAGGATCGCCCGCCGTTCCTCCAGCTCCCCGGCGACGGCGGCCCGGTGCCGCCGCCAGGCCGGGGCCGACACGAACTCCAGCGCCGTCTCCTGGAGCGGCCGGGCGACGAAGAACGACTCGACGATCTGCGCGGCCCGCAGCCGGGCGGCGGCCGGTCCACGGGCGACGAGCCCGGCCACCCGGAGGCTGGGCGCGGTGATCTTGCTGAGCGACAACACGTGCACGACCGTGCCGTGCGTGTCGAGCGCCACCAGCGGGGGCGGCGGGGGAGTGGTGGTGAGATAGCGGGCGAAGTCGTCCTCGACGACGAAGGCGCCCGCCGCCCGCGCGACGGCGAGCACCTGCCGCCGCCGCTCCAGTGACAACGTCGCCCCGGTCGGGTTCTGCAGCGTCGGCTGGCAGTAGAAGACCCTGGCCCTGGTCCGCGCGAACGCCTCCGCGAGCTGGTCGGGCCGCACCCCGCCGCCGTCGGCCGGCACCGGCACCACCCGCAGCCCCGCCGCCCGCGCGGTCGCCAGCGCCCCCGGATAGGTCGGCGTCTCGACCAGCACCGGATCGCCTGGGGCGGCCAGCCCCCGGAAGGCGTGGGTCAGCGCGGCCTGCCCGCCGCTGACGATCAGCACGTCGTTCTGGGTCGTCTCCGTCTCGCCGGCGAACCAGCTGCGCAGCTCGGGCACGCCCGCGCGCGGCGGCATCGACCAGGCGTCGGGCCGCTTCACCGCCCTGATCGCGGCGGCGCCGAGCTCCTTGGTCGGCCGCAGCACCGGGTTGAGGTAACCGCCCGTCAGCGGGATGACCCCCTCGGCGGGCTGCTGGAGGATCGACGTCAGCGGCGCCTCGTCGACGACCCGCTCGCCCAGGGCGACCGTCTGCCAGGAGGGGTCGGTCTCCCGGGGACGGGGCGGCGCGGCAACGAACGCGCCCGCGCCCGGCCGGGTGGTGACCACCCCTTCGGCGACCAGCCGCGCCACGGCCTTGGAGACGGTGACGGGCGAGACGCCGTGGGCCCGGACGATCTCCCGGCTGGAGGGAAGCCGGTCGCCCGGCCGCAGCGAGGCCGCCTGGGCCTTCAGGCTGTCGGTGAGACGAGCGATACTGCTATCGTCGTTCATGAGAGACCAGAGTAGCGCTATCATCGCCGATCGGGTAGTGAGTAGCGCGTCAGTTCATCGCCCTGGTAGCGCTGTCACACCGGCCCGTCTCGGCACGGCGCTCGCCGCCGTCGGCGTCCTCGCCTTCTCCGGCTCGATGCCGGCCACCGTGTACGCCATGCGCGGCCTCGACCCCTTCCTGGTCGCCATCGGCCGTGCCGTGCTCGCCCTGGTCGTGGCCGTGGTCTTCCTGCTGGCCGCCCGCGCCCCGCTGCTGCCGCCCCGCCGCGACCTCGGGTCGTACGCCGTCATCGCCCTCGGCGTGGTCTTCGGCTTCCCCGTCTTCAGCGGCCTGGCCCTGTACGGCGGCGCGTCCACCTCCCACTCCGCGGTGGTCATCGGCCTGCTCCCGGCCGCCACCGCGGTCTTCGCCGTGCTGCGCGCGGGCGAGCGCCCCCGGGCGGCCTTCTGGACCGCGTCCGCCCTGGGGGCGCTGTCGATCACCGTCTTCACCCTGTCGCGCGGCGGCGGGCACGTGACCACGGCCGACCTGCTGCTCGTCCTGGCCCTCGCCTCCGCCGCCGTCGGCTACACCGAGGGGGCCCGGCTGACCCGGACCACCCCCGGCTGGCGCGTCATCTCCTACGCGCTCGTCGTGGCCGCCCCGCTGACCGTTCCGCTGACCGTGTGGCTCGCCCTGACGACCGAGCCGGTGTTCACGGCCGAGTCGGTCTCGGGATTCCTCTACACCAGCCTGGTGTCCATGTACCTGGGCTTCATCCCCTGGTACGCCGGCCTCGCCCGGGGCGGCATCGCGCGAGCCGGGCAGACCCAGCTCGCGCAGCCGCTGCTGACGCTGGCCTGGGCCGTCCTGCTCCTCGGCGAGCCGTTCGACCCCTGGACGATCGTGGCGGCCATGGCGGTCCTGGTCTGCGTGGCCGCCACGCAGCGCACCAGGGCCGGCGCTATTCGAGCGTGAAGGTGGCGCTGCCGTGGAAGGCGGCGGTGCCGTCGTTCTGCTCGACCCAGACCAGGCCCGACCGGTGGCGCAGGTAGTAGCCGGGGAAGTTGACCGACTCGTACGAGACGCCGCTGCCCGTCAGCCCGGTGCGGCGGTGGAACGAGGCGTCCGAGCGGAACAGGGCCGAGTTGTCGTTGCGCTCGACCCAGGCCTCGTGGTTGCGGTGCCGCAGGAAGTAGCCGGGGAAGTTGGTCGACTCCAGTGACACCGTGCCCGATCCGGTCAGCCCGGCGACCTGCCGGAACTGGCTGTCGGCCAGCGGCGTGACGTTGGCTTCGAGCCGGACCCGGTACTCCCAGTGACGGACGGCCAGACTCCCGGACATGAGCCGCACCGGGGTGGCGCCGTCCGGGACGGGAAGCCCGAAGTCGGGCGTGCCGTCGGCCCGCCAGTAGATCTTCTGGACCCGCGTCCGCCGGTTCGGGTCGTTGAGCGGGTCGCCCGAGATGTTCTGGTACGACCGGTCGTGGTAGACGAGCAGGTCGCTCTGGCCGTCCTCCGAGACCGTGAAGGAGTTGTGGCCGGGCCCGAACTGGCTGGTCGCGGCGCTGGAGGCGAAGACCGGGTTGGGGCTCTTGGTCCACGACGCGGCGTTGAGCGGATCGGCCGACGCCGAGGCGGTCAGCAGCCCGAGGCAGTAGTTCGCGTCGGTGGCGCTGGCCGAGTAGGTCATGAACAACCGCCCGTTGCGCTGGATCACCGACGGCCCCTCGGCGACCCGGTAGCCCCTGGTCTCCCAGGCCAGGGTGGGGATCGTCAGGCGGGTGGTGGCCCCCGTGATCTGCCACGGATTGGCGCCCATGCGGGCGATGTACAGGTTGGAGTTGGTCGAGATGCCCGGTTCCTGCTGCGCCCAGATCAGGTAGCGGACACCGTTGTGCGTGAAGGTCGAGGCGTCCAGCGAAAAGGTGTCCCAGGGGGTGACGATGCGCCCGCGCTCGGTCCACGTGCCGGTCAGGGGGTTGGCCGCGCTGCTCTCCAGGACGTACATGCGGATGCGCCACACGTCGTCGGCGCGGCCGGCGGCGAAGTAGACGTACCAGCGGCCGTTGATGAAGTGGATCTCGGGCGCCCAGATGTGCGCGCCCATCTCGCCCGAGGTGTGCCTGCGCCAGATGACGGTCTCGGGCGCGGTGGCCAGGCCCGAGATCGTGGTCGCGCGGCGCAGCACGATGCGGTCGTACTCGGGCACCGTGGCGGTGAAGTAGTAGTAGCCGTCGGTGTGCCGGAAGATGTGCGGGTCGGCGCGCTGCGCCGCGATCGGGTTGGTGTACTGCACGGCCGGACTGGCCTGCGCCGGCAGCGGCGTCAGCAGGAGCAGCGTCGCCACGACGACGACCAGGCGTAACAGGCGCATCGGAGGTCCTCTCAGGCGAGCGGTGCGGTCACGGTGAAGGCCGTGCCGGTCGGATCGAGACGCAGGCTGCCGTTGAGGAACTTCCCAGGCAGGTTGTACGACTCCAGCAGCGCCCCCCGCGCGCAGAAGGTGGCGTCGCCCCGGAAGATCGCCGACCCGTCGTTCCGCTGCAGGACGAGCTGCATGTTGTAGTGGCGCAGGTAGTAGCCGGGGAAGTTGATCGCCTGGAACGAGTAGCACCCGGAGTGGGCCAGCCCCACGCCGATCGTGAAGGTCGAGTCCTGCCGCTGCAGCAGCGGGCTGGTGGAGCTCACGTTCTCCAGATAGGCCTGGTAGTCGCGGTGCCGCACGTAGAGGGACCCGGCCCGCAACGACCGGTTGCCCGTCGGCAGCGCGGTGGTGTCACCGGAGTCCTCCCGGATCACGGTGAAGTGCCGCGCCGTGCCGGACAGCCCCGAGAGCTCGGTCCGCCCCGAGAAGCTCGACAGGTTGGAGCTGTCGGCGTAGTAGTACCGCCCGCCCGAGTAGTTGTCGAAGTAGATGCGCCACCGGTTGTCGGGCAGCCGCACGAGCGCGGGCCCTTCGAGCCCCGACCCCCACCCGGCCCAGTTGCCCGTGCCGACGAACGTCCAGGGCCCGTTCAGGCTCGTGGCGGTCGCATGCTCGATGTACTTGGTCGTCTCGTTCTTCAGGAAGTTGTGGTACGTCCCGTCGACCTTGACCAGGAAACTGTCGATGTAGTTGGCCGGGATCCCGAGCGCGGTCGGGGCCGACCACGCCGACAACGCGGAGTTGGTGGCCGTGATCCGATAGGGCCGGAACTGCCCCGCGGTCCCGGTCGTGGACGCCGAGAAGACGACGTGCACGCTGCCGTCGGAGTCGCGGAACCACTCGGGCGCCCAGGTGCTGCCCGTGGAGCCGTTCAGCCCGACGGTGACGTTGCGCTGGAACGTCCAGGTGACGGCGTCGGCGCTGCGGGCGAACCCGATCGTGTTGCCGGTCCAGCCGGTCGTGTAGACGAGGTGGTAGTAGCCGTCGGTGTGCTTGATGACGCTGGGGTCGCGGATCAGGCCTGACGGGGGTGTGTAGGCGTTCGACCTGATGAGGTTGAAGTTCGTGGCGTTGCTGGAGTCGTAGACGTACATGTTCGACTCGCTGGCGTTGGTGAACGCGGTCATGAGGTAGTGCGGGGCGGGACCGGCGGCGTCGGCGGGGGTGGGGTGGAGGAGGGCGGCGATGAGGACGACGAGGGGGAGCAACGACCTTCGGAGCATGGGAGGTCCATCTGTTATCGCTAACATTGGGATCTCATGGCTAACCCGGGGGGTCGCGGCTGTCAACGGGGCGGGGTGTCGGCGCAGGTGCGGGGTGGCGTGGCCCTGAAACTTTCCGGGTCAGGCCTCACGGGCAGACGAATGGTGTTATCTGCTGACTCACGTATGCCGTGAGGATTCGCCGACGAAGACGCGTCCACGTCTCGGCGGTTATACGTCTGCCGGATTTGGCGACGAGAAAGCCGGTGACATCGCCTTGACCATGGCGATCTGCGGCCCACTGCACTGCTGATCGGCATTGCGGTGGTGGCCGATACGGAGAGGGCGCGCTGGATGTCCCCGGCGCGGTCGCGGCCGTCGCCCTTGGACGACGCGCTGTCCCACAACCTCGAAGCGGTGGGAGTTGCCATCGGAGTTCCATGACACCGACTGCGTCTACAGGTCGGCGATGACCAGCGCCGGGACCTACCAGTTGCTGCCCGAGGCCAAGGTCGACCAGGAGGTCGTACCGGTGTCGCCCGACGTGAGGACCGTCGGGGTCGTCGTCGGGTGGGAGCCGGGGGTGCCGGACAAGTTGACACTGGCCGTCATGCGCGGCGATGCCGTCCTGTACCGCGCCGCCTCACGCCGTGCTCGAACCCGACGCCGGAGAAGGGAAGTCCCACCTGAATCGGTCACCCATGCGTTCCGTCAGACAGCGTGGTCACGTCTTCGCACAGTGCGGCGGTGTGGTCAGTTTCTGGTCCACTGAGGCGGTGCGGTTGCTTGCTGGTTCGGTTGGCGGTGTGGTGACGGACTCGGGCAGTGAGGCGGTCGGGTCACGTTCTGGGCCAGTGAGGCGGTCGGGTCACGTTCTGGGCCAGTGAGGCGGTGCGGTCGCTTACTGGTTCGGTTGGCGGTGTGGTCACGCATTCGGGCAGTGAGGCGGTCGGGTCACGTCTTCGCACAATGAGGCGGTGCGGTCAGTTTCTGGTCCACTGAGGCGGTGCGGTCGCTTGCTGGTTCGGTTGGCGGTGTGGTCCCGGACTCGGGCAGTGAGGCGGTCGGGTCACGTTCTGGCCAGTGAGGCGGTGCGGTTGGATACCCACTCACCCGGTCGGGCTGTGTGGTCACATCTTCAGCGGGTAGCCGGCGTGGTCACGCACCTGGCCGTCGGGCGGTGCATGCGGCGACCAGCCCGGCCGCGCGGCGTCGCCATCCGCTCAGCCTGGGCACGCGCGGATGCGTCTGCCCAGGCGTGTCAGGCTGATGGCGGGTGGCCGCGCGGCGTCTCGAAGCGCCTCCTCGTCACAGACCGTTCTGGCGGGATGCCGGAGTCGAGCGCTTCGACTTGGGCCACTTCTCGCGGGCCGTCGCATACGTCCCCCGGTAGGGGACCGTGAACACGTAGCCCTGTTTGCGCAAGGTCGCGATCGCCTGGCGGACGGTCGCCTTGGCCACGCCGTGTTCGGCCATAAGGACCTTCTCGCTCGGCAGGGCGCGGTTGGCGGGGAACTCGCCTGAGCGGATCTTCTCCGCCAGGAGCTTGGCGATCTGCTGGTAGACGGGGAGCTCCGATCGCGGGGTGTCGGGCGTGCCCACGAAGGTGCCCTCTCCCTGGATCGTGTAGGCGAGGCCCTGGTCGCGCAGTTCGCGGGCCACCCGGCGGGCGGTCATGCGGGCGACGTTGTATTCGGCTTCGAGTTCCGCCTCGCTGGGGATGGCGTCGCCGGGGCTCAGCTCGCCGTCGGCGATCTTCTGCCGGAGCTCCTCGGCTATCTGCTTGTAGACCGGCACGGGTCCCTCTCGGTCGAGCATCTTCGTATCCTAGACCAAACAGTACGTATACCCAGAAACCAGACACTTACTAAGTCTCTATAGACGGCGACTAGACCTATAGGTAGATTGACCATCAAGAAATGCGGCGCCACTTGGTGTCGGTGACGACAAGGTGATCGAGGAAGGTGAGGCCAACGATGTCGGAAGCGTGTCGCAAGTGGTCGGTCGAGGCCAGGTCGGCGGGGCTGGGCTCGGTGGAGCCGCTGGGGTGGTTGTGTGCGACCCCGAACGCCGCCCCTCCCGAGGTCAGCACCGCCGTGATCACATCGCGGACCGGCAGTGAGGTGTGGTCGCTGCCGCCCTCGGTGAGCACGAGCTGGCGCACCACCCCGCCGCCGGCGTCGCACACCACCAGGACCAGGCGCTCCTTCGTCTGCTCCCGCAGGAGCGGGGCCACCAGGGCGGCCAGGTCGGCCGAGGAGGTGATGCGCAATGGACCGGGGCCGCTTTGCGAGCGACGTACAAGATGAAAGGCGGCGGCGACGCGGGCGGCCTTGGCGGGCCCGACCCCCGGAACGCTGAGCAGCCGATGCGGCTCGGAACGCGCGAGTTCGCCGAGATCACCGCAGTGGGAGATCACCCGCGAGGCGAGCTCGACGGCACTCATGCCGCGGCTGCCCGATCCGAGGAGTATGGCCAGTAATTCCCGATCGGCCAGGGCGTTTCCTCCTTTCTCCAGCAAACGCTCACGAGGCTGATCGCCAGCCGCCATGTCCTTGACCCGCAACCCCATGGGCCACGTTTTACCATCACCCACCGACGTTCTTTCGGTGCCCGCATTTGTCCATCCGATTTGGGGCTGGAAGTGGTTTATGTCCCAGGCATGGTTGTGACGCGATTTCCCTGATTGGGATGTAATTGTCCCATCGGGATGTCCTGTTGCCTCGTTCGCGAGAGTATGTCTGCGTCGCTACCGTCTGGGCGTGTATGCGCTGTTCTCTGGTTGTTCCTGTACGACCTGGCTGCCAGGCCGGGGAGCCTGTTGTGCGCCGGCGTTGAGAGCATGTGGATGCTTTCCGCAGGGCTGAATTGACCGCCATCCTGCTATGTGGGGATGTGGCTGGGTCTCGAGCGACGGGTTCCGCTTGACTACAGAGAATGGTCGCCGCCTTGGGTTCCCCGGCCCGCTTCGGATGATTGAACGACGGCACAGCAAGCGCCTTCCCAGCTCCTCGACAAGGCGGTCAACCGCCTGCGTCGAATCGCCCCCAATACACTCGCCGCCCCACATCGCCCCCACTAGTGGAGCGGCGAGCGGCCGGTCGCTGGAACGAACGAGGGAGAGTTCCAGCGACCGGCACACCTCTCGCGCCGTCGGCGCGGGCTTTCTGGTGTCGTCGAGTTGTTCGGCGGTACTTGAAGACGAGGTCCCACAGGCACTCACCACCTGCCTTGCCTTGCCAGGTGGTGAGGGGCCGGCCGCTGGAACGCGCGGCAGCTTCCAGCGGCCGGTTGACCTCCATTTCGAGGCGTCGGTGCTTCGTCTGCCGGTCGGTGGATTGCAGTGGCTGCGAGTTCTTTGAGCTTGAATCTGGTGGAGTGGAAAACGCGGCGCACAACTGGTGGAGGGCAAATCTCAGCTTCGCCGCGACGCGGGCTGTACGGCGCGAGCGCGGCATCGAGGTAGGCGCCTCGCGTGGGTATTCGCCGGTTCAGTTCACGTCTGGCCTGATGTGCGGTCTTGTTTCGAGACGAAGGCTTCGTGATCTGATCGAAGAGGAGTTTGGCCCAAGTTGGCGGGCTGGATGCGAACGCGTCACTGAGACTCCGGCCACCCCACGGACCTGCGCCCGGTTTGCCGGGCTTGCTGGGCGCTGATAAAGGGGCCCCGATGCCCCATTGATCTCTCGCTGTTCGCGATCGGTTCGCTTGAGCGGCGAGGGGGCCGGTCGCTGGTGCCTATCGGGCGGCTCCGGCGACCGGCCACACCCAGCACGTCGGCTTAAGCTGGCTGGGTTGTTTGGTCGTTCAAGAACTCGGGCGAGACGAATCGAGTAGGTGCTTGAAGGCGTGAGGTACCGGCACGGAACGGTTGCCTACCAAGGCTCGGTACGTGCCATTGGATGGCTGCGTTTCCGTGCATGCGTGACAGAAGGGCTGAGCCGGTCACAGTGAAGTTTCGTTGGCTTGTATTGCAGAGCGCAGCGAGGCCGGAGTTCGTCGCAGGAGTTCTCGGTCATCGCGCGTAGTTTAGCGTTCCAGTCCTGCTGAGTGATGGGCAGCTTACGACTTCGCATGCGAATCCACCCAAGTGAGGAATGCGTAGATTCGCCCGAAAGCCCAGTAGAACCCTTTGAACGCGCACGAGCGCGCGTCGGACTGCCGTCGGGTTGAACTTGCTCGGTAGAGCCTCGCCATGCATGCGACGAACAGGCGCTCTGAACGATGTGAAAAGACTGGCGTAGGTGCTCGCCTCCATCGTTGGCGGCCTGCCGCAGTGCTTGAGCCGCAATTGGTCGCCCTCCGAAGGCTCCCGCAAGCGGGCCATTCGCCATCTCGCGAACAGGTTCCGAGGGAAGGCTCGAGCGGTAGCTGCCCTCTGACGGTGAGCAGCCAGCGTGGAACCTCATTGCAAGGTCAGGACATGCGTCGACTTGCGTTCGGTGGTCCGGTGGCAGGTGGGGAGCATGGCATCGACGTCGGGACATGCGTCGACTTGCGCTCGGTGGTCCGGTGGCAGGTGGGGAGCATGGCATCGACGTCGGGACATGTGCCGACTTGCGCTCGGTGGTCCGGTGACAGGAGGGGAGCTTGGCTTCAAGGTCAGAACATGCGCCGAGTTACGCCAGGAGGGCGGCCAGCAGAAGCGGAGTGACCTCAAGGACAGGACAGATAGCACCTCGCCTCGGACATCAAGCGGCCGGCGACAACCGCCATCCCGAAGCCGGCACATGCCGACTCCCCGAACCGCCCAACCCCCGCATACAACAAGCCGCGGGAACCCACCAGAAGGAAGGTTCCCGCGACCCGTTCGTACAGATAACAGAGAAGCCCGTTGGAGGGAGGGCCTCAGCGGTTGGTCTGCTCCCCGTAAGGAGCAGGGAGGGTGTAAACCAGCCGGAACTGGTCGCATGGAATGATCACATCGCTGGTCTCCACGGGTTTGTCCCCGGCCCAGTGAGTGCGTTCCACGTGAAGCACGTGAACGCCGGCCGGAAGGTCCAGGACGTCGCTTTCCACGGGCTGAGGCACCCGCGCGTACACGTGTTCGGTCACCTCGGTCAGCTTCAGGCCGTTGCCGCCGAGGCGGTGGGCGACCTGGGTGATGTCGTCGGTGCCGTCGTTGTAGACGATGGGTTCGTACGACACCGCGAGCTGCACGGGTTTGCCGTCGCTGCGATAGACGATGCGCGTTCTCGTGACGGGGGATTGGGCGGCGATGCGCAGGCGTACGGCGATGTCGGGCCTGGCCTCGGCGGAATCGGTCTTGACGTCACACGTCGGGCGGCGCCCGACGGCGTGCATGTCGGTCGAGAAGTGGGCCTGTGCACGGTGGAGCGGGAGCAGGTCCGGCCGTTGACGGACCCGATGGCCCGACCCGACGCGGCCGATGATCAACCCTTCTTGGGCCAGCACTCGAAGCGCGTGGCGAGCGGCGGTTTCGCCGACGCCGTACTTCCGGGTGATCTGGTGCCGTGAGGGAATCGGCGCTCCGGGTTGCAACAGGCCCTCCGTTATCTGACGGCGGAGGTCTTCGACAACACGCAGGTAAACCGGATCGGAGTTGGCCACTTATCCATCCTTGGACTGTAAAGCGTTAATTCCGATCCTCCCGTATCCGATGCACAACCCAGAGTAATGGCCATCAGTTGTGATTCCAACTTTACTCTTGACCTGTGGAGGATCCTGTCGTGGATCGTCATGCTTTGTCCCTGCCTGGACGAGCTTCGATGGCCGCCGTGGCCAGGCTATTCGTCCGCCGCTACCTCGATGGGCACCCGCTTGTCCATGATGCCGAGGTCGTCGTTTCCGAGTTCTTCTCGAATGCCATTCGCTATAGCAGAAGCCCTAATGGCGGTATTGTCCGCGTATGCGTTATTAAGATGGAACGCTCCATTCGTATAGAAGTGACGGATTCTGGAGGCGGGGTCACGGTGCCCCGCGAGAAACGCCCGTCGCCCGGCGACGAACACGGCCGGGGCCTGGGGATCGTCCGCACGATGGCCACGGCGTGGGGACATGAAGGGCTGGCGGATGTGTACGTCACCTCGTGGGCCCAGCTCGACGACCCCGGGGCCCGGCTCCGTCTCCTCCCGGAGATCGGGCCTGGCTGGTGGCCGTCCCCATCGACGCCCGTGCGCGACCTGCCGCTGACCGCGGTGGGGCCGCTCTCCCCGGGCGACCTGCTGCGCGGGCTCCCGCCGCGAGAAGGGTAGATGAGACGGATTTTCGGACCTTCTGCCACGTTCATTCGGGACAACGCTCGGCCTTCATGGGCTGGGCCGGTGGCTCGGCTCGGGGTGGGCAGGGTGTGCGCCGATTCGGGGCGGCGCTGGGCTTTCGTGCATCCCAGGGGGACTCGGCTCGGGTGCGCTGAATCGGGACGACGTTCGCTCTTCGTGCACCCCGGGGTCGGAGACTCAGCTCAGGGTGGGCAACGTCTCGCCCGTCTCCAGGTAGGTCTTCAGGTTCGACAGGATCGCCGGCCATCCCTTTCCGATCTCCGGCAGGATCGCCGAGCCCTCCATGAAGTCGTCGTGGATCACCGTCAGCTTCACCAGCTCGCCCATCGGCTCCAGGCTGAACGTCACCTTCGATCGGGGTTCGGCCCGCCATGCCGCCAGTTTCTCCCCGGTCAGGTCGACGGCCGCCGCGAACTCGTCGGTCAGGGTGTGCCAGGTGTAGGAGAGCCGCTCGTAGGGCTTGGACTCCAGCACCACCTGCTGCGTCGGGTCGTCCATGCGGACCTCGCCCATGCCCCACGTCACCGGCGCCCCGACCTCCCATGTCGACTCCAGCGACACGCCCCAGTAGCGGCGGGTGAACTCCGGCGTGGTCAGAGCCTCCCAGAGGCGTTCGGGGGTGGTCTTGATGTAGGTCGTGTAGGCGAACTCGGTCGTGGTCATGGGCCGGTGCTCCAATGCGGTCTTGAGGTCGGCCAGGGCGCTCGCCCTTGCCCTGGTGTATCGGCCGAGCCAGCGGTCGGCGATGGCGTTGATCGGTTCGGCGTTCAGGTAGTGGAGTTTTTCGCGGCCGCGCCGGGTCGTGGTGATCAGTCCGGCCGACTCCAGGACGGCCAGATGTTTGCTCACCGACTGCCGGGCCATCGTCAGGCCGTCACACAGCTGACGCAGGGTCTGGCCGTTGGCGGTGTTGAGCCGGTCGAGCAGCAGGCGGCGGCTGGGGTCGGCCAGCGCCCGGAAAACCTCGTCGTCCACGCCATCGCACGATAGGCAGCCAAATGGCTGCATGTCAACGCGGGAAAATAAGTTCCAAGAGTCTGTAACGCGGCCGTAAGACGGCTCGATTGAGGGATAGAGGCCGCTGATGTGTGTACCCCCGAGCACATATCGGCGGCCTCTTTCGTGCCCGGAGGCCCACGCCGTTATCCACAGGCGGGGTGGCGGGGTCCACCGTTTGGGCGGATCCGGGTACCGTTCGGTCTATGGCATCGCCAACTGGAACCTCTGACGCCCCCTTCGGCCGCATGCTGACCGCGATGGTGACCCCTTTCACCGTCGACGGAGCCGTCGACTACGACGCGGCGCAGCGCCTGGCCGGCTTCCTCGTCGACGAGCAGCGCAATGACGGCCTCGTCGTGAGCGGAACCACGGGCGAGAGCCCCACGACCACCGACGAGGAGAAAGAGCTCCTCGTCCGGGCCGTGGTCGAGGCCGTCGGAGACCGGGCCTTCGTGGTCGCGGGCGTCGGCACCTACGACACCGCCCACAGCGTGAAGGCGGCGAAGGCGGCCGAGCGGGCCGGCGCCCACGGGCTGCTGGCGGTGACGCCTTATTACAGCCGTCCGCCGCAGGAGGGGGTCTACCGCCATTTCACGGCGATCGCCGACGCGACCGAGCTGCCGGTGATGCTCTACGACATCCCCGGGCGGTCGGTCATCCCCATCGGGCGTGAGACGCTGATCCGGCTGGCCCAGCATCCGCGGATCGTCGCGGTGAAGGACGCCAAGGCCGACTTCCACACCACGTCCGAGGTCATGCTCGCGACCGACCTGGTCTTCTACTCGGGCGACGACGCGGTCAACCTGCCGTGGTTGTCGATCGGGGCGGCCGGGTTCGTGAGCGTGATCGGTCACGTCGCGGGGGCCGACCTCGCGGAGATGATCAAGCGGTATCGCCAGGGTGACGTCGCGGGGGCCCGCGAGATCCACCTGCGCCTGACCCCCGTCATCTCGGGGATCATGAACCAGGCCGGTGGGGCGATCATGGCGAAGGCCGCACTGAGACTTGTCGGCCAGGAAGCCGGTCCGAGCCGGCTGCCGCTGGTCGAGGCAACACCTGAACAGATCGCGCTGCTCCGCGCCGACCTCGTCGCGGGCGGCCTGAAGGTCATAGGAGATTGAGTGCTGCTGGCTACACCCCATGATCACGGGGTGCGTGCATGAGTCATCCCCATCCGGAACTCGGCCCGCCTCCGCCGCTACCCGAAGGAGGGTTGCGGATCGTCGCCCTGGGCGGGCTCGGGGAGATCGGCCGCAACATGGCGGTCTTCGAACACGAAGGCCGCCTGCTGATCGTCGACTGCGGGGTGCTGTTCCCCGAGGTCGACCAGCCCGGAGTCGACCTGATCCTGCCCGACTTCGAATACATCCGCGACCGCCTCGACCAGGTCGAGGCCGTCGTGCTGACCCACGCCCATGAAGACCACATCGGCGCGGTGCCCTACCTGCTGCGCGAGCGGCGCGACATCCCGCTCGTCGGGGCGAAGCTGACCCTCGGGCTGATCGAGGCCAAGCTCACCGAGCACCGCATCCAGCCGATCACGGTCGAGGTCGTCGAGGGGGAGCGGCGCCGGTTCGGGCCGTTCGAGCTCGAGTTCTTCGCGGTCAACCACTCGATCCCCGACGCGCTCGCGGTCGCCGTGCGGACCCACGCCGGCATCGTGCTGCACACCGGCGACTTCAAGATGGACCAGCTGCCGATGGACGGCCGGCTGACCGACCTGGGCGGGTTCGCCCGGCTCGGCGCCGAGGGCGTCGACCTGCTGATGTCCGACTCGACCAACGCCGAGGTGCCCGGGTTCGTCACCAGCGAGCGTGACATCGCGCCGGTGATCGACGACGTGATCCGGGTGGCCGACAAGCGCATCATCGTGGCGTGCTTCGCGTCCCACATCCACCGTGTTCAGCAGGTCGTCGACTCGGCCCAGAAACACGGCCGCAAGATCGCCCTGATCGGGCGGTCGATGGTGCGCAACATGGGCGTGGCGCGTGAGCTCGGCTATCTCAAGGTGCCGGCCGGGATCCTGGTCGACTCACGCGAGATCGAGGAGTGGCCGCCGGAAGACGTGGTGCTCATCTGCACCGGTTCCCAGGGTGAGCCGATGGCGGCGCTGTCGCGCATGGCCAACCGCGACCACCCGATCCGCATCGCCGAGGGCGACACGGTGCTGCTGGCGTCGTCGCTGGTCCCGGGCAACGAGACGGCCGTCAACAAGGTCATCAACGGGCTGACCCGGTGGGGCGCGAAGGTCGTCCACAAGGGCAACGCGCTGGTCCACGTGTCGGGTCACGCCGCCGCCGGGGAGCTGCTCTACGTCCTCAACGCCACCAAGCCGTCGAACTTCATGCCTGTTCACGGTGAATGGCGGCACCTGCGGGCGCACGCGCGGCTCGCGCGGCTCACGGGGGTGCCCGAGGAGAACGTCGTCATCGCCGAAGACGGGGTCGTGGTCGACCTGGTCGACGGGCAGGCGAAGGTGGTCGGCGCGGTCCCGGCCGGCTATGTCTTCGTCGACGGCACCTCGGTCGGCGACATCACCGAGGTGGCGCTGAAAGACCGGCGCATCCTCGGCGACGAGGGCTTCATCTCGATCGTGGTGGTCGTCGACTCGACCACCGGCCGCCTCACGGGCGGCCCCGAGATCACCGCGCGCGGATCGGGCATCGACCCCGACTCGCTCGACGCGGTGATCCCCCAGATCGAGAAGGCGCTCCAGGAGTCGGCCGCGGCCGGGGTGGCCGACGTGCTGCAGATCCGCCGCGTCGTCCGCCGAACGGTCGGCCGCTGGGTCAGCGACACCTACCGCCGCCGGCCGATGATCATCCCGGTGGTCGTCGAAGCCTGACGCGCGCAAGGCCCTTCCCGCCCGGGAAGGGCCTTTCTTCTGCTCCGTTACGGCTCCGCCCACCCCGGCACCGCCCGCCGCCCCGCCTCGCCCCGCAACCGGCGCTCCTCGGCCGCTACCGCCCGACCTCGCGACGACCGAACTCTGGCCCGACTTGGGCCGGAGAGGGCAAGGTGGCTCAGCCGTAGCCGGTCCGATTCGAACGGGCCGACCGCGAGGGCAGGTGACTCAGCGAGGGCCGGTCCCCATGGGCAAGTCGACTCGGCCAGATCTCAAAAAGTTGGGCGTACACGAAAACGGCCCTTCCCCCGTGGGAGGGCCGTTCTCGGGTGGTGGGTCAGGCGACCGGTTCCTCGACGCGGCCGGTGTCGTCGAGGATGACCTCGGGGATCTCCTTCGGGGTGCCGCGCAGGGCCCACAGGCACGCTCCGGCCAGGACGATCATCGAGACCGCGCCGACCACGAGGGTCGTGTGCATCGAGTCGACGAAGGTGCGCTGGGCGGCGTCCAGGAGCTGGGTGCCCAGTGGGGCGGGGAGCTGGGAGGCCACGTGGACGGCGCCGCCCAGGGACTCGCCGGCCACGTCGGCCGCCTCGGCGGGGATCCCTGCCGGGACGGTCAGGTTTCCGGTGTAGAGGCCGCCCAGGACGCTGCCCAAAACGGCGATGCCCAGCGCGCCGCCGACCTCGGTCGCGGTCTCGGAGATCGCCGAGGCGGCTCCGGCGCGTTCGCGGGGGACCGAGGCGATGATCGTGTCGTTGGTCACGGCGAAGGTGAAGCCCATGCCGAGACCGGCGATGATCATCGGGAGCAGCATGAAGCCGTAGCTGGTGTCGACGTCGATCAGGCCGTAGAGGAAGAAGCCGACCGAGGTCAGGAACAGGCCCAGCGCGACCGTTTTGGCCCGGCCGACCGCCATGATCAGGGTGCCGGCCAGGCCGCCGGCGATGGCCGCGCCGATGCCGCCGGGCAGGCCCGCCAGGCCCGCGATCAGGGGAGACCAGCCGCGCACGAGCTGGAAGTACTGGGCGAAGGCCACCGAGATCGACAACGTGCCGAAGATGACCGCGACGTTGGCGCCGACGGCACCGGAGAACGCGCGCACCTTGAACAGCCGCACGTCGATCAGGGGCTCGGCCAGCCGGGTCTGGCGGCGGACGAACACGATCATGGTGATCAGGCTGAGCGCGGCGGAGATCCAGACGGCGGGCTCGGCGATGCCGTCGTGGGCGGCGACCTTGAAGGCGTACACGAAGGAGATGACGCCGACGATCGACAGGGGGACGCTGACGACGTCGAGGCGGCCGGGGTTCGGGTTGCGCGACTCCGGCAGGACGACGGCGCCGACCACGACCAGCACGACCGTGATGGGGACGTTGATCAGGAACACCGAGCCCCACCAGAAGTGGTCGAGCAGGGCGCCGCCGACCACCGGGCCGATGGCGAAACCGAGGGCCGAGACGCTGCTCCAGATGCCGACGGCGGCGGTGCGCTCCTTCGGGTCGGTGAAGACGTTCCGGATGATCGACAAGGTCGACGGCATGATGGTCGCCCCGGCCACGCCCAGCAGCGCCCGTGCGGCGATCAGCAACTCCGGGGTGGGCGCGTAGGCGGTCAGCGCGGAGGCGGCGCCGAACGCGACCGTGCCGATCAGCAGGAGCTTCTTGCGTCCTATGCGGTCGCCGATGTTGCCGAAGGTGATCAGCAGGCCGGCCAGGGCGAAGCCGTAGACGTCCAGGATCCAGAGCAGTTGGGTCGCGGACGGGGTCATGTCCTCGACCAGCTTGGGCGTGGCCAGGTGGAGAACGGTGACGTCAAGGGCGAGCAGCAGCATGGCGAGGCACGAGATGACCAGCGTGCCCCACTTCTTCCCGGCGGCGGGGGTGGTGGAAGTCATGACATCAGGGTGGGCCGGGCCGCTGACCTGCGGCTGACCACCCGCTGACAACGCTGACGGCACGCTGACCGGTCGCTGACGACCGCTCAGCCGGGCGGGGCGAGTTCCAGCACGACCGGGATGAGCCGGTCCTTCGGCATCGCCAGGCCCCGCGCGTGGGCGGCGGCGTAGGTGGCCTCGCCGAGGACGGCGCGGCAGCGGGCGGCCAGGCGGATCGGGTCGGGTTCGTCGCTGGGCAGGCCCTCGCGCAGAGCGGTGCTGATGCCGAGGAGGGCCGCCGCGCCCGCCGGGTCGTCGCGGAGGAAGACCGCGCCGGCCAGGCCCGCGGTCACCCGGGCGGCCTGGAGGCGGTTGCGCTGGACGTACACCGACGACAGGGCCTGGCGGTGGTGGTGTTCGGTGCGGTCGGGGTCGCCTTCGGCGTAGGAGATCCAGCCCAGGGTGAGGTTGGCGGCGACGCGGATCTCGTCGAGGCTGAACCAGTCGCCGCCGCATTCGGCCAGGACCTGTTCGGCCAGTTCGCGGGCCTCGTCGAGGGAGCCGTGGAGGCGGGCCAGGTCGGCCAGGCCGATGCGGGCCCGGCCGATCATCTCGACCGCGCCGGCCTCGCGGGCCAGGTCGGCGGCGCGGGTGAAGTCGGCGTGGATGGCGGCGTACTGGGCCGGGTCCGAGCGTTCGGACAACACGAGCCGGTTCTGGGCCCGGCGGCACAGCAGTTCGGCGATGTCGACGGTGGTGCCGAGCGTCTGGAGGAGGTCGAGGGACCGCTCGATGAGGTCGAGGGCCTCGGCGCGGCGGCCGGTCCACTCGGCGATCTCGGCCAGGCCGGTCGTCGTCATCGACATGCCCCAGCGGTCGCCGATCGTGGTGAACCCGGCCAGGGCCGGGAGGAGGTTCTCCTCGGCCCGCATGTGGTCGCCCTCGAACAGGGCCAGCAGGCCCCAGCCGAACCGCGACAGGGAGCGGGTCCACGGGTCGAGCTCGAAGGTGGCCTGGACGGCGATCAGGTCGTCGGCCGCCGCCGGGTCGGGCGGGCCGACGGCCTGTGACCAGAGCACCCAGAGCAGCGGCTGCCGGTGCGGCGCCCGGAAGCCGTCGAGCCAGTCGCCGACACGGTCGAGGTGGGCGCGCAGCACGGGGTCGGCGACGCCGCCGACGACGGCGCTCAGCACGCACACCGCGAACTCCTCGGACATCTCGGGCCGCGGGCCGAGCCGGGCCAGGAGTTCGAGGGCGGAGGCGATCGACTCACTGCGCAGGCCGCGCAGCCACCAGTAGCCGGTCAGGCCGGAGTAGAGCAGCAGCGCGTCGGCCGGAGGGGCGTGGCGGAGGGCGGCCAGCATGTTCTCGTGGTCGGCGTCCATGCGGCGCAGCCATTCGAGCTGGTCGCCGGTGCGCAGGTGGGGGTCGGCGGCGAGGGCGAAGTCGCGGAACCAGGCGGCGTGGGCCTGCCGGAACCGCTCCTCCTCACCCGCTTCGGCGAGCTGTTCGGCGCAGAACGCCCGGATGGTGTCGAGCATCCGGTAGTGGGTGCCGGCGACCTCGATGAGCGACTTGTCGGTCAGGCCCGCGAGCAGGTCGAGCACGTCGTGCCGGGGCAGCCCGCAGACCTCCTGCGCCGCCTTGAGGGTCGCGCCGCCCCGGAAGACGGTCAGGCGGCGGGCGAGGGTGCGTTCGTCGTCGTCGAGCAGGTCCCAGCTCCAGGCGATCACGGCGCGCAGGGTGCGGTGCCGGGGTTCGGCGGTACGGCTCCCGCGCGCCAGCACCGCGAACGGGTCGGTGGCGTCGGCGATGTCGGTCACGGGGAGGGTGCGGACCCGGGCCGCGGCGAGCTCGATCGCGAGCGGCAGCCCGTCGAGGGCGCGGCAGATCCTGATGACGGCGTCGAGCTCGCCGGGGTCGGCCGACTCCCAGAAGCCCGGTCGCACGGCGGCGGCGCGCTCGGCGAACAGGCGTACCGAGGGATAGGAGAGGGCGTCGGCGGGATCGACCCCCGACGGCGGGAGGGCCAGCGGCGGGATCGGGCAGAGCCGCTCGGCGGCGATGGCGAGGGGCTCGCGGCTGGTGGCCATGATGCGCAGCCCCGGGCAGGCGGCCAGCAGCCGTCCGGCGAACCCGGCGGCGGCCTCGACGAGGTGCTCGCAGTTGTCGAGCACGATGAGCATCGGGCGGTCGCCGATCCCGGCCACGATGCGGTCGACCGGGTCGGCGACGGGCTGCGCGCCCTGCTTGAGCAGCCGTCCCTCCCGCAGGCCGAGGGTGCTGAGCACGGCCTGCGGCAGCTCGGCGGCGTCGGCCAGCGGGGCGAGCTCGACGAAGTAGACGGGGCCGGGGGCATGGGCGCACGCCTCGGCGGCCAGCCGCGTCTTGCCGGTGCCGCCGGGGCCGGTCAGGGTGACCAGCCGGGCGGCGGACATCGTCTCGCGGATGGCGGCGAGCTCGGCCTCCCGGCCGACCAGCGCGGTGAACTGCACGGGCACCCCGACACGCTCGGGCGTGGTGTCACGAGATGCCGCGCCAGGTGGGGACGGGCGCGGCTCCTCGGCGGTGGAACGGCCGGATGCGTCGCGGCCGGGGGCCGCTCGGACCGGTCGTGCCGCTGGTCCCGGCGCCGCCGGTGGGTCGTCACCGCGCAGCACCGACAGGTGGGCCGCCGTCAGCTCCGCCGACGGAATCGTGCCGAGTTCCTCGTCGAGGAGGAGGCGGGCCTCCTCATAGGCGGCCAGCGCCTCGGCGGGGCGGCCCACGGCGGCCAGGAGCCGGATGTGGCGGGCCCGCAGCCCTTCGTGCAGGGGGTGGCGGCTGATCATCTCGGGCAGGCCCGGGACGGAACCGGTCCCGGTCAGCAGGGCGGGGGAGGCCGGCTCGGTGTCGACCAGGCCCAGGTAGGCGGTCAGGTGGAGTTCGGTCAGGCGGGCGGCGGCGCCGCGCAGCGTCTCGGGCAGGCCGTCGAGGGCCGGGCCGCGCCAGAGCGCCAGCGCCTCCGCGAAGCGGCGTTCGGCCGTCAGGCGCTCGAAGCGGAGGGCGTCGACGTCGCCGGGGTCGGTGTCGAGGCGGTAGCCCGCGGGGGTGTGGGCGATGTGGCCGCCCAAGGCGGTGCGGAGCCGGCTGACCTGGGCCTGGAGCGCGTTGGCGGCCCCGGCGGGGGGCGTGGCGCCGTAGAGGACGTCGATGAGGCGGGAGGCGGGGACGACCTTGCCGGCGTCGAGGGCGAGGGTGGCGAGGAGGGTGCGTCCGCGCGGGCCGGTGAGCTCGACGGGGGTGCCGTCGTCGCGGCGCACGTCGAGAGGGCCCAGAATGCCGAAACGCATACCTCCGATTCTGTCGCACCTTCCGTTAGGGTCGGATGGCGTGACGGACCTGGCGATCGTTTACCGCAAGTACGACGAATCCCTCCATTGGAACTTCCCCGGCGTCCTCCTCGGCGAAGACGAGCACGGCGTCTGGACCGGCCACCGCAAGGGCATCGTGGGCCGCAAGGGGCACGAGCCGAAGTTCGTCTACGACTTCCCGTTCGTCATGCTGTTCCCGCGGAACGCCTGGTGGACGGCCTCGTTCAACGCCTACCCCCACCAGACCGAGGTCTACGTCGACGTGACCACCGTCCCGGTCGTCTCCGACGTCGACATCACGATGGTCGACCTCGACCTCGACGTGATCCGCAAGACCGACGGGCGCATCTTCCTCGACGACGCCGACGAGTTCCAGGAGCACCAGGTGCGGTTCGGCTACCCGCCCGACGTCGTCGAGCAGGCCGAACGCACCGCCGAATGGCTGATGGACGCGGTCACCGAGAGGCGGGAGCCTTTCGGGCGCGTCCATCGGGGCTGGCTCGACAAGCTGGAGGGGCTCGTCACACGCTGACGAGCTCCCGCGCCTGCTCCTCCTCGGCGGCCGGCGCGCTCATGGCGGGCAGGTGCCGGAAGGCCACGCCGACCAGCACGGCCAGGGCGGCGAAGACCACGGTCCCCGTCCCGGCCACCACGACCAGGCCCGAGGTGAAGGCCGCGCGGGCCGCCTCCAGCACCTGCTCCCCGGCGGCCCCGCCGATGCGCTGCGCGGCGAGCGCGGCCTCGGTGATGCCCTGGCGGGCCTGCTCGTCGGAGACGGTGATCGACGAGCGGTAGACGTAGGTGGCCAGGCTGCCCAGGGTGGCGATGCCCATGGCGACGCCGAACTCGCCGCCGGTCTCCGACAGGGACGCCGCCGAACCGGCCTTCTCCGGCGGGGCCGAGGCCATGATCAGGTTCATCGTCAGGGCCATGGTGGGGGCGATGCCGATCCCGGCCAGCGACAGGCCGACGACCACGGTCGCCACGCTGGTCTGCGTCTGGACGAACATGCCCGCGGCCGCCACCAGCAGCCCGGCCGTCATCAGGTGGGCGGGCCGCACGCGGGCCGCCAGGCGGGGCGCGATCGTCATGCCGGCGGCCATCGCGACGGCCTGCGGGATCATCCACATCCCGGCCTCAAGCGGCGACAGGCCCGCGACGCTCTGCAGGTAGAGCGAGGTGACGAGGGTGATGCCGGCCATCACCACGCCCAGGGCGAGCGAGGTGCCGAGCGCGCTGCCGAACGAGCGGTTGAGGAAGAGTTTCAGGTCGAGCAGCGGGCTGGTGAGGCGTCCCTGTCGGCGGACGAAGGCGAACCCCGCGAGGAGCCCCGCGACGACCGCGGCGAGGGAGGCGGCGCTCACGCCGGTCCGGGCGATCTCCTTCAGGCCGAAGACGACCGGGAGGATCGCGGCCAGCGACAGGGCGACGCTGGTCAGGTCGAGGCGGCCGGCCTGCGGGGCGCGGTGTTCGGGCAGCAGGACCGGGCCGACCACCAGCAGCAGCACCATCACCGGCACGCCGAGCAGGAACGCCGACCCCCACCAGAAGTGGTCGAGCAGCGCGCCGCCGACGAGCGGGCCGAGGGTCATGCCGCCCATGAAGCAGGAGAACCAGACGCCGATCGCGGCGGCCATCTCCTTCGGGTCGCGGAACATGTTCCTGATCAGGGCCATCGTCGACGGCATCAGCGTCGCCCCGGCCACGCCGAGCAGCGTGCGGGCCGCGATGAGCATCTCCGGGCTGCTCGCGTAGGCCGCCGCCACCGAGCAGACCCCGAAGGCCGCCGCGCCGATCAGCAGCAGCCTCCGGCGGCCGATCCGGTCGCCGAGGGTGCCCATGGTGACCAGGAACCCGGCGAGCATGAACGAGTAGACGTCCAGGATCCAGAGCTGCTCGGTGCCGCTGACCCCGAGGTCGCGGCTGAGGTGGGGGAGCGCCAGGTAGAGCACGCTGACGTCGAGTGACATCAGCAGGGTCGGCAGGGCCAGGACCGTCAGGCCGAGCCATTCGCGGCGGGTCGCCTTCATCGGGGGTCTCCTTCGTGTCGTCTACCCTCCCGACGAACGCCCCTCCGCCGAATCGACAACCTCGGCGAGACGGATTTCGAGGAATTCCCTTTCGGCGTCGTTGTCGGCCAGCGCGACGGCCGCGCGGTAGGCGTCGGCGGCCTGGCCGAAGCGCGACAGGCGGCGCAGCAGGTCGGCCCGGACCGCCGGAAGGTAGTGGTATCCGGCCAGCCGGTCGTCGGTGGCGAGCAGGTCGACCTCCTCCAGCGCCTTCTCCGGGCCGTCGACCATGGCGACCGCGACCGCCCGGTTCAGGGCCACCACGGGGGAGGGCCAGATTCTCAGCAGGACGTCGTACAGCCCGACCACCTGCCTCCAGTCGGTCGCCTCGGTGCTCGGGGCGACGGCGTGCAGCGAGGCGATGGCCGCCTGGACGGCGTACCGTCCCACCCGGCCGGTGCGGAAGGCGGCCACGGCGAGGTCGCGGCCCTCGGCGACGGCGGCCCGGTCCCACAACGAGCGGTCCTGGTCCTCCAGGACGACCAGCCTTCCCCGGGCGTCGGTCCGTGCCGCCCGCCGGGCGTCGGTGAGCAGCAGCAGCGCCAGCAGGCCGCGGACCTCCGGCTCGTCGGGCATGAGGGCCAGCAGCATGCGGGCCAGCGCGACGGCACGCTCGACCAGGTCGGCGCGGACCAGGTCGGCGCCCGAGGGGGCGGTGTGGCCGGTCGTGTAGAGAAGGTGGATCACCGACAACACGGCGTCGAGCCGCTCGGGCAGGTCGGCCGCGGCGGGCACCCGGTAGGGGATGCGGGCCGCGGCGATCTTCTTCTTGGCCCGGGTGAGCCGGGCGGCCATGGTGGGTTCGGACACCAGGAAGGCGCGGGAGATGTCGGGCGTCGCGACGCCGCACACCAGCCGCAGGGTCAGCGCCACCTGGGCCTCGCGGGCGAGCGCCGGGTGGCAGCAGGTGAAGATCAGGCGGAGCCGGTCGTCGGGGATCTCGTCCGTTTCGTCGGTCGTCACATTCATATCCGCGTCCGGTTCGACGAGCAGGGGCATCTTCGCGCGGAAGACCTTGTCCCTGCGCAGCAGGTCGAGCGCCTTGCGTTTGGCCGTCTGGGTCAGCCAGGCGCCCGGTTTCCTCGGGACGCCGTCGCGCGCCCAGGCGTCCAGGGCGGCGATGTAGGCGTCCTGGACGCATTCCTCGGCGAGGTCGAGGTCGCCGGTGACGCGCGCCGTCGCGGCGAGCACGAAGGCCCACTCGCGTCGGTGCGCGTCGGCGACCGCCTCTTCGACGTCGTTCACCCGTTCACTCGGCGGGCGGCGTGAACAGCGGGCGGACTTCCACGCCGCCGTCGATGCACGCCGGGTTGGCCTTGGCGACGGCCAGGGCCACGTCGAGGTCGGGGGCCTCCAGGATGAAGAACCCGGCCACGACCTCCTTGGCCTCGGTGAACGGGCCGTCGGTGACGACGTCGCCGCGGATCGAGGTGGCGGTGGTGCTGGGCTGGAGGCCGAAGCCGGTGACGATGGTGCCGCCCAGTTCGGCCACCTTCTGGCCGTAGCCTTCGAGGAGGGCGAGGTAGTCGGGAGTGAGGTCCATCGGGTCGGCCGGAGCGGGCGAGTGGATGATGACGGCGTACTGGGGCATGGGGATCTCCTTGATCGTTTTTTCGCTACCCTCGCCTATCCGACGACCGGAGGTTCGCGAAATCGACAACCCGCCCCGAAGATTTTTCCGGCTCCCTGTATAAAAATGTTACATAGTACAAACCGGAGGATTTCGATGATCAACGAAGCCGCCCGTGCCGGGGAGGTCTGGCGCACCCGCCCGGCCGCCGAGCGGGCCGACGTGCTCGACCGGGTCGCCGACGCGCTGCTGGCCGCCGAAGACGACCTCTGGCCGGTCGCGGCCGAGGAGACCTCGCTCGGCGAGGTGCGGCTGCGCGGCGAGATCGCCCGCTCGGCGATCCAGTTCCGGCTGTTCGCCGGGGTGCTGCGCGACGGCGGGCACGTCGAGGCGATCATCGACCACGCCGACCCGTCGGCGACCCCGCCCAGGCCCGACGTGCGGCGCATGTTCCAGCCGGTACCGGGTGTGGTCGGGGTGTTCGCCGCCTCCAACTTCCCCTTCGCGTTCTCGGTCGCGGGCGGCGACGTCGCCTCCGCCCTGGCGGCGGGCTGCGCGGTCGTCGTCAAGGCCCACCCCGGGCACCCGGTGTTGTCGCGGCGGGTCGCCGAGGTGATCCGCGCCGCCCTGCCCGACCCCGACCTGCTCGGGCTGGTCGAGGGGTTCGACGCCGGCAAGGAGCTCGTGCAGCACCCGCTCGTGTCGGCCGTCGGGTTCACCGGCTCGCTGCGCGGCGGGAAGGCGATCCAGGCGCTGATCGACGAGCGCCCCGACCCGATCCCGTTCTACGGCGAGCTGGGCAGCGTGAACCCGGTCGTCGTGCTGCCGTCGGCCCTGTCCGACCCGGTCCGCCTCGCCGAGGGCTTCGCCGCCTCCCTCACCCTCGGGGTCGGGCAGTTCTGCACCAACCCGGGCCTGCTGTTCGTGCCCGACGACGCCGAACTGCTGAAGGCCATCACGGCCGCCGTATCGGCCACCACCGGCGGCCCGATGTTGACCCCCGCCATCTGCGAGGGCTTCGAGTCGGGCGTCTCCCGGCTCGACGGGCGCCTGACCGAGCTGGCCCGCGGTCTGGCCGGACCGGCCGAGGGCGCCGTCGCGCCGCGAGTGCACACCGCCGACCTGACCACCTTCTCGATGGGCCTGCCCGAGTTCGCCGAGGAGACGTTCGGGCCGTCGGCGATCGTGGTGACGTACAAGGAGATCTCCGACCTCCCCGAGGTGCTCCGCGCCCTGCCCGGCTCGCTGACCGCCACCGTCCACTCGGCCGACCCGGTCGAGGCGGCCCCGCTGGTGCCCGAGCTGGCCCGGCTGGCCGGCCGCGTCATCTGGAACGGCTGGCCGACCGGCGTCGCCGTGACGTGGGCCATGCACCACGGCGGGCCGTGGCCCGCCAGCACCACCCCGATGCACACCTCGGTGGGCGCGACGGCGATCCGGCGCTGGCAGACCCCGGTCGCCTACCAGGATCTGCCCGACGCGCTGCTGCCGCTCGAACTGCGCGAGGACAACCCGCTGGGCGTCCCGCGCCGGGTCGACGGGGTTCTGTCGGCCGGGTAGGGCATGCCGGTGACGGTTCCACGCCTCCCGCAAGTCGAGGCGTGGAACCGCCGGTCTAGGCGATCTCGCCCGCGCCCGCGTGCCGGGACACGTCCTTGTGCACCTTCGAGGCCGGGTCGACGCCCGTGTGCAACGTCGGGGTCCAGCCCGCGTCGGCGCCCAGGTCCGGGTCGTTGGCCGCGTTGTAGGCGGCGATCGGGTCGAACGGGGTGACCGTGCCGCCGACGCGCAGCAGGTCGCCCCTGGCCGTCAGCGTGGTGCCGCCCCAGTTGTAGAGGATCTTCGCCGGGTCGACGCCGCGGCCCAGGCGGTAGAAGTTGTTCTCGCTGTAGATCTGCGACTGCACGCCGACGCCGAGCGCGTAGACGAAGGACGCCGGGTCGTACACCTCGTAGTAGTTGTTGTAGACGTGCACCTGGCCGAACCTGACCCGGGGCAGCCGCTGGAGGGTGTTCTCGAAGTGGTTGTGGTGGACGGTCACCCGCAGTTTCCCGAGGTCCTGTGACGGGTTGTTGGTCGAGCCGATCAGCATCGTCTTGTCGTGGCCGGTGAAGCGGTTCCACGACGCGGTGACCAGGTCGCTGCCGCTGGTGATGTCGAGCTGGCCGTCGTGCACCTGCCACGGGCGGCCGAAATAGACGGGCTGGGCGCTGTCGGGGTTGGCGCCGTCGGTGAAGGTGTTGTGGTCGACCCACACGTGGGTCGAGCCGGTCAGCGAGATGTTGTCGTAGAGGGAGTTCCAGTTGCCCTCGGCGCCGTCGAGCGGGTCCCACTGGGGGAAGCAGTCGTGGGCGTCCTCGAACGTGATGTTGCGGATGATGACGTTGTCGGCCTTGTCGACGTGCAGGTTGACGCCCTTGATGCGGGCGGTCCTCCCCTCGCCGACGATCGTGGTGTTCGAGCCGACCTTGAGCTTGATGTGGGCGGTCTGCCGGGCGGCCGAGGCCGCGCGGGCCTCCTCCAGCGGTCCCGAGGGGTCGACGCGGCCCCAGGTCGCGGGGTCGTAGGCCTGGAGGTAGGCGTCGAGGGAGTAGCCGCCGGTCGTGTACGACGAACAGGGCAGGTTGCCGTCGATCGTGCCCCTGATCTTGATGATCTTCGGGCTGGGCGCGGAAAGGGCCGCCACGAGCTGGTCGCGGGTCGAGACGGTGTGGACGTTCGCGGCGGGCGCCGCCGAACCGCCGGTGGTGCCGGCGCCGTGGGAGCCCCAGCCGTCCCCGGGCCCCAGCACCTGCCGGCCCGGATCGGGGCCGGGCCCGGCCAGAATGCCGGCCGTCAGGGCGAAAACGAGCATGCTGCGCATACGGGTGTCTCCTAAGGAAAGAGAGAGCCCGTACGGCTCCCGCCAGGTCAGGGGGCGGGAGACGTACGGGAGAACGGGGTCAGCCGCCGTTGCGCTGCTTCCACTTGGCCTGGGCCTCGGTCAGCGCGGTCGCCATGCCGTCGAGGAACTCCTTGGCCGAGAGCTCCCCGAGGAGCACCTTCTGGAAGTTCGGCTCGGCGTCGGTCTTGGTGATGGCGTTGAACTCCGGCAGGTGGTAGGGCATCTGCACGACCGTCGTGGCCGGGTCGTTCAGCACGTCCAGAGCCGCCGAGACGTGCTGGCGTTCCTTGATCCACGGTTCGGAGTTCACCTCGGTGTTGGCGGGCAGCACGCCCGTCTTGTCGGCCCAGTAGCTGTTCATCGCCTTGCTCGCGGCGAACGTGGCGAACGCCAGCGCGGCGTCCTTCTTCTCGCCGCTCGCGAACAGGCCGATGCCGGCGATCGGGTTCGACAACACCGCGCGGGGGGCGCCGTCGGCCGGGCGGAAGACGGGCAGCGCGGCGACCTTGTCGGCGCCGAGCGTTTTCACGTGGTCGTTGTAGGACCCCAGGTTGTGCTGCATGACCGCGATCGAGCCGCCGTCGAACTGGGCGACCATCTTGGCGTAGTCGTTGGTCGCGTCGGCCTCGGGCGTGCTGGTCTTGAACAGGCCGGCCAGCCGCTCCAGCGCGGCCACGTTTTTGGGGTCGTTCACCGTCGAGACGCCGTTCGCGTCGAACATCGCGGGGATGCCTGACTGGCCGTACAGCACCTCCATGGCCTGGGCGATCGAGCCCGCGCCGCCGCGGATGGTGAAGCCGTAGCGGTTCTGCGGCTTGTCGGTGAGCGCGGCGACCGCGTCGAAGAACTGGTCCCACGTCTCGGGCGGGGTGATGCCCTTCTCCTTGAACCAGTCGGTGCGGTACCAGAAGACCCCCATGTTGGTGGACATCGGCACCATGTACGTCTTCCCGTCGGGCACCGTCGACTTGACCGAGTTCACCACCTGCTCGTTCAGGGGCAGGCCGGTCAGGTCGACCGGGTCGAGCGCCTTCTGCGCCACGAGGTTGGCCAGCATTGCCGTCGACACGCCGCCCACGTCGGGCAGGCCGCCGCCGGCGATGGCGGTGTCGTACTTCTGCTGGACCTGGGCGATCGGGATGCCCACGTACTCGACCTTGATCTTCGGGTTGGCCTTCTGGAACTCGGCGATGATGTGCTGCCACACCGGCGTGCGGGCGGGGCCGCCGTTGTCGTCCCAGAAGGTGATGGTGGTCGTGCCGTCGCCGGACGGGGCGGGGTCGCCGCCGCATCCGGTCATGGTCAGACCGGCGCCTATCAACAGGGCACACAGCAGGCGTCTGGCCATCGTGTCTACCTTTCTCGTTGGATGTCCCCGATGTCTGTGACCAGATCGGCGGCCTCGGCTGGGGTGAGGCGGCCGTCGGCGATGATGGTGACGATCCGGCGGGTCAGCCCGTGCTCGACGACGAGCGGGACCTCCCAGGCCAGCGCCGGTCCGGCGCCCGGATACTCGTCGACGCGCACGAACCACGGGTCGGCGTCCTGGACGAAGATCAGCGTCCAGTCGTCCGCCGACATCGCCAGCCACGGCGCGCGGCTGCCGTGCGGCTCGTCGTCCCACGCGGTGAACGCGGTCCGGTCGGCCGACGCGCCGGGGGCCCGCCAGAAGAAGCCGCCGTACCCGGCGCCGGCGCGGCCCTTGGTGGCCGAGCTCTCGATGGTGAGCGGCTCGCGGGTGAGGTTGGCCAGCGTGAACTCCACGTCGAGGGCCCAGCCCCGGCGCAGCGGGCGGGCCTCGACCCGGCGGGTCTCCTCGATGAGGTCCAGGCCGTCGACGCCGGTCCAGCGCAGGGTCTCGGTGAAGCCGTGCTCGTCGCGGCGGGTGAACGCGACGTGGTTCTGCACGCCGTGGTTGTTCAGCCAGGTGGGGCCGCGGCCCCGGACGTAGGTCCGGCCGCCCCAGAAGTTGCGGCCCGACACGTCGGCGACCGCGATCGAGGCCCCCAGGTGGTGGACGTGGTCGGCCGGGTTGACCTCGGTCACCGGGACGCCCGCCAGCGTCCGCACCGGATGCAGGTAGGGGCGGGGCGAGAGCGTGGTGGCCAGTTCGGGCCGCCAGTTGTACTCGGCGACCACCCGCCCGGCCGCCTTCAGCACCGCGCGCGGGGCCGCCCACGGCACGTCGAGCTCGGAGAACAGCGCCAGGTGCTCGGCGCTGCGCGCGGTCAGGTTGGCGACGCCGGGGATGGTGCGGCGGACCACGACGCCGTTCTCGTGCTCGATCTCCTGGTGGGCGTCGGGGATCGGCAGCGGGTCGGGCGCGAGCCGGATCTCCTCCAGCACCCGCATGAACGCGCCCGTCCGGTGCAGCGGCACCAGCAGCGGCACGCCGTCGCGGACGTGGGAGACGAGGTTCTCCAGCAGGTCGGCGCGGGCGTAGGTGGTGGTGGACACGCCGCGCGCCCGGCTCTCCACCCGCACCCGGTCCAGGGTGTACGTCAGCGTGATCCGCCCCTCGGTGCCGTGGACGGTCACGTAGGGCTCGTGCCTGCGGTCGGCCGTGAGGGTCACCGCGATCGTGATCGGCGGGCCGTCCGACAGGCGGATGCGCAGGCAGGAGGTGTCGTCGGCCTCGATCGGGTTGGCGTGGAACAACTCCGCGTCGATGCCGGCGACGTCGTCGGCCGCGCCCTTCCCGGCCACGGCCAGGGCGGTCGCGACGGCGTGCGCGAACGGGTTGGTGAGGGCGCCGTCCATGACGTCGACCCGCCCGGCGCGGCGTCTGCCCGCCCACGCCGAGCGGGTGAAGTAGGCCGAGGGGCGCTCCCAGGCGCCGGCGACGCCGATGCCGCGCACCCGGCCGATGACGCCCTCGGCGGCCAGGCGGCGGATCGCGGGTATCGCCGCCGAGCCGAGGCTCTGGAACCCGACCTGACAGGCCAGGCCGGTCCGCCGGACGGCCGCCCCGATCTCGTGGAACCCGGCCAGGGTCGCGGCGGGCGGCTTCTCCAGCAGCAGGTGCGACCCGGCCTCCAGCGCGCGGATCGCCAGGTCGCGGTGGGTGTGGATGGGCGTGACGAGGATGGTCACCTCGGCGCCGGTCCGTTCGATCAACCGCCCGAGGTCGGCCGACTGCTCGGGGTCGCCGAGCCCGCGCAGCAGGCCGGGCTCGATCTCCCGTACGTCGCAGACGCCCGCCAGCCGGACCTGCCCGCCGCCGGTCAGGCGCCGCAGGTTCTCCAGGTGCCACCAGCCGTGGCCGTAGGCCCCGGCCAGGACCACCGGGACGGTTCGTGTGGTGGTGCCGTTCATGATCGGCCCTCCAGGGTGGGAAGCGAGGCGCTCGGAATCCGCCTGGAAACGAAGCGCAGGCCATGACCTAAGTGGGCGCCGACCCGGGCCCCGCCGGGGCCGAGTTCGACCGGCGGCGGCCCGTCGAGCAGGCCGAGCGCGGCCAGGGAGGCGTCCTCGACGTCCTCGACCATGCACGGCAGCGGGAGCGCCAGCGCGAGCTGCGCCGACAGGTCGGGCAGCAGGTGCGGGAAGGTGGGCACGCCGTGGACGCGGGCCAGTTCGGCGATGCGCAGCAGCGGGGTGACGCCGCCGACCCTGACGACGTTGGGCTGCACGACGTCGACCGCCTCCAGCAGGGCGCGGAACTCGTGGACCGTGGAGAGGCTCTCGCCGGCGGCGATCGGCACGTCCACCGACTCGCGCAGCCGCCGCAGCCCGTGCAGGTCGTCGGCCGGCAGCGGCTCCTCGACCCAGGTGAGCCCGAAGGGCTCCAGCTCCCGGATCATCGTCCGGGCCCGGAAGAGGTCCCAGCGCTGGTTGGCGTCGACCATCAGCGAGGTGCCCGGCCCGAGCACCTCCCGGACGGCGGCCACCCGCTCGACGTCGTCGTCGCGGCCCACCTTGATCTTCACGGCGGGGTAGCCGATCCAGCGCCGGGCCTGCTCGACGAGCTCGCCGAGCGGGTGGTGCCGGTTCACCCCGCTCGCGTAGACCGGCACGGTGTCGCGGCGGCGGCCGATCGCGTCGGCGAGCCCGAGCCCCTGGCCCGACGCCCGCAGGTCCCACAACGCGATGTCCACCGCCGCCATCGCGATGGTCGTGACGCCGCCGCCGCCCGCTTCGCGCAGGTGCCGCCACAGGTGGTCCCAGACGACCTCGGGATGCGGCGGCAGCCCCTTCACGAACGCGGCGATGTCGTGGTCGAGCAGGGCGGTCACCGCCGCCGCCCCGATCGAGGGGGTCCAGGAGAAGCCGGTGCCGGTCCGCCCGTCGTCGAGGACGAGCGTGCAGGCGATCACGTGGTTGTACGGCACGTCGGGCCCCCACGGCCGGGGCAGGTCCGCCCGCAGCGGGAGCGTGTGCAGGCCCGCGATCCGCGTCATGTCAGCTCAAGCCCGATCTTGATGAGGCGGTCGAGCTCGGCCAGGTGGTCGGGCGCGAGGTCGGCCAGCGGCGGCCGGACCGGCCCGGCGTCCAGCCCGCGCAGCCGCACCCCGGCCTTGACCAGCGAGACGGCGTACCCGGCGACCTTCGACCTGAGCTCCACGAGCGGCACGTAGAACTCCCCGAGCAGCCGCTCGTTCCCGGCGAGGTACGCCATCGCGATCTCCGGCGCGAACGCGAACACCGCGGAGGAGTACAGGCCGACCCCGATCGCCCGGTAGGCCGGCATGGTCAGCTCGGCCGTCGGCAGCCCGTTGAAGAAGGTGAAGTCGCGCCCGTCCATCGCCCGCACGATCCGCTGCATCCGGTCGATGTCCCCGACGCCGTCCTTCAGCCCGACGACGCCCGGGACGGCGGCCAGGTCGAGCACCTCCTGGGGCGAGAGCACCAGGTGGTCGCGGGCGTAGAGGATGACCGGCACCCCCTCGGCCGCCACCGCCCGCACGTAGTCGGCGTAGCGGGGGCCCCGGGCGGCGGGCGGCAGCAGCAGCACCCCGTCGGCCCCGGCCTCCCGCGCGGTGCGGGCGTGCCGGAGCGCGGCCCCGAGCGGCCCGCCGGCCCCGGCGAAGAGCGGCACCCGCCCGGCCGTCTGCTCGGCCGCGACCGCGACGACCCGCGCGTGCTCCTCCTCGGACAGGGAGGAGAACTCGCCGGTGCCGCAGGCCGCGAACACCGCGCCCGGTCCGTGGGCCAGGCCGCCGCGCAGGTGCTCGGCCAGCACGCCCTCCGCCACCCGGCCATCGGCGTCGAAGGGGGTGACGGGGAAGAAGAGAACCCCGCTGAGGTCCATTCAGATGTCTCCCATCTCGGTACGCCAGCTCCGCTTGGCCTGCCAGCCGAGCAGCCGCCCGGCCTTGGCCGCGGAGAACGCGGGGGAGGTGCCCGTCAGCACGGCGGCGTGGCCGGCCGTCGACGGCATCACCTGGGGGAGCAGGTCGGCCAGCGGCTCCCTGGCCAGCGCGTCGGACGCCCCGGCGAAGAACACCTCGCCGCTGGGCACCTCGTGCATCCGGTCGACGAGGGTCAGCACCAGGCCTGCGGCGTCGCGCGCGTCGACGTAGTTGAACAGCGACACCCCGGCGACGCCGGGCCGGTCGAGCCGCTCCCTGATCGTGTGCCCCGACTGCGTCGGCGCGCCCTCCCACTCCTCGGGCGCGACCACGAAACAGGGCCGCACCGCCGCGAAGCGGGTGTCGGCGCCCGACCGCGCGAACGAGGCCATGACCTGCTCGGCCACCAGCTTGGACACCGCGTAGGCGTTCCACGGCCGGGTCGGATGGTCTTCGTCGATCGGCAGGTAGGACGGCGTCCACCCTCCGGGCGCGCCGTAGCCGATGACGGTCGGGCTGGAGGCCACGACCACCCGGCCGACCCCGAGCGCCGTCGCCGCGTCGCACACGTTGAAGGCCAGTTGCGTGTTGACCCGGAAGGTCAGCCCGTCCGTACGCGAGAACGGCGTCGCGACGGCGGCGAGGTGGACGACGGCGTCGGGCCGGAACCGGCTCATCACCCCGAACGCCTCACCGGGATCGGTCAGGTCGGCCGGCAACCACAGCGCCTGCGGGGGAGTGCCCGCGACCGTGTCGATGCCGACCACCTCGTGGCCCGCGTCGGCCAGCGCCGTCACCACGCTGCGCCCGAACCGGCCGGCGCTGCCCGTGACCAGAACTCTCATCAGCCCTTCACCGCCCCCGCCGACAGGCCCTGCACGAGATAGCGCTGGATGACCGCGAAGACGAGCACGACCGGCACCGCCGCGACCACGCCGCCGGCCGCCAGCGCCCCGAAGTCGGCGCTGAACTCGCCGATCGTGAACGCCAGCCCGACCGGCAGGGTGAACTTGTCCTGCTCGTTCACGAACATCAGCGCGAAGAGGAAGTTGTTCCAGGAGTGGATGAACGCGAACGACCCGACCGCGACGAGCGCGGGCCGCAACATCGGCAGCACGACCGCGAAGAAGCCGCGCAGCCGCGAGCAGCCGTCGACCCAGGCCGCCTGTTCCAGCTCGATCGGGATGTTCTTGACGAACCCGCTGATCAGGATGAGCGACAGCGGAAGCTGGAAGACGGTCTCGGCGATCACCAGCGCCCACAGCGAGTTGACCAGCCCGAGCGTCCGGAAGATCTCGAACAGCGGGATCAGCATCATCGCGCCCGGGATGAACTGGGTGCAGAGCATGCCGACCAGGAACGCCTGCCGGCCCCGGAAGTCGTAGCGGGCCAGGGCGTAGCCGCCGGCCAGGGCGATCACCGTGGTCGAGATCAGCGAGGCCACGCCGACCAGCAGCGAGTTCTGGAAGAAGACCGAGAACCCCATGCCGGCCCACACGTGCTCGAAGTTGTCGAGCGTGACGGGCCACGGCAGCAGCGAGTCCGAGCCGCGCGGCCGGAACGCGAAGACCACCATCCAGTAGAAGGGGACCAGCGTGAACAGCAGGTAGAGGCCCAGCGGCAGGTAGATCTGCCAGCGGCTCACCCGGTTCGCGGGTTTTCGGGTGATCGGCGGCGCCGCTTGCGCGACGGGCCGGATCAGGGTCGTGGTCACGAGCGGGCTCCGAACTTGCTCAGCCTCAGATAGGCGATCGAGAAGAAGGTCAGCACCAGGAACGCGGCCGTGGTCAGCGCCGAGCCGTAGCCGAAGTCGTGCGACTGGACGGCCTTGGCGGCCACGTAGAGCGGCAGGGTCGTCGTCTGGTGGGCGGGACCGCCGCCGGTCAGCGTGTAGAGCAGGTCGACGTTGTTGAACTCCCACACCGCGCGGAGCAGGGTGGACAGGATGATCGCGTCCTTGAGGTGCGGCAGCGTGATGTGCACGAACCGGCGGATCCGGCTGGCCCCGTCGACCGACGCGGCCTCGTACAGCTCGCCTGAGACCGTTTGCAGGTCGGCGAGCAGCAGGATCGCGAAGAACGGCACCCCGCGCCACAACTCGGCGACCACCGCGGCCGCGAACACCGTCGACGGGTCGGCCAGCGGCGCGGTGTCGTAGCCGCCGATGCCGATGTCGGCGAGGTAGCGGAAGATCCCGGTCGAGGGGTTGTAGAGCAGGATCCAGATCCCGGTCGTGAGCACCCCCGACACCGCCCACGGCGAGAACACCAGGGCCCGCGAGATCGCGCGGCCGATGAACGTCTCATTGACGATCAGGGCCAGCGCCAGCCCGAAGAGCAGCTGCAGCACGACCTCGACGACCACCCACTTCACGCTGAACCCGAGGCTCTGCCAGAACAGCGGGTCCTCGAACAGCAGGACGCGGAAGTTCGCAAGGCCCGCGAAGCCGTTGTCCCAGGGCTGGGTGACGTCGTAGTGCTGCAGGCTGTAATAGATCACGCTGCCCATCGGGTAGACGAGGAACCCGAGCATCGCGATCACCGCCGGGGCGATCAGGACATAGGGGGTGCGCGACCGTGCGACACGCATGGCCGTGACTCCTTAGAAGAGGGGCCGGGGGAGCGAGACACGTGATACTGCAACCGGTTGCACGAAACATTCCCTTCACTCGTCGGAAACGTCAAGGGGTCAATTTGGAGAAGGCCTTTCCGCCTTGACACTGATGCAACCGTTTGCATTAATTCTCGGCAGAGCGGGACGCGGGCGACCGTGGTCCGCGTCTGGGACCTGCCCTGGAGACAGGGAGGAGAGGAGCTCCGTGGCAGCGACGATCCGTGACGTGGCGCAGGCGTCCGGGGTGCATGTGTCGACCGTCTCGCGCACGTTCTCGGCGCCGCACCTGGTCAACACCGAGACCAGGAACAGGGTCCTGGCCGCGGCGGAGGATCTCGGCTACCGGCCCAACCGGGCCGCCCGCGCCCTGACCACGGGGCGCACTCACAACCTCGGCCTGATCGTGGCCGACATCGCCAACCCGTTCTTCTCCCATTTGATCAAGGGCGCCCAGGCCCACGCCCGGACCCGCGACTACCACGTGTTCGTCGCTGACACCGACGAGGACCCGCAGGTCGAGGAGGAGCTCATCCAGACGCTGGCCAAACAGGTCGACGGTGTGCTGCTGTGCTCCCCGCGTCTGTCCAACCGGGTCATCGAGAAGCTGCGCGAGGACGTCCCGTTCGTCGTGGTCAACCGGCGCATGAAGGGCATGTCCAACGTGCTGATGGACGTCGGCAGCGGCGCCCGCGAGGCCATCGGCCACCTGGTGTCGCTCGGCCACCGCCGGATCGCCCTGCTGGCGGGCCCGGCCGGGTCGTGGACGTCCAGGGAGATCACCGACGCGGCCCACGCGGTGCCCGGCATCGACCTGACCGTCTTCGGCCCCAACTCCCCGACCGAGCACGGCGGCCTGGCGCTGGCCGAGGCGGTCGCGTCGGCCGACGTGACGGGGGTGCTGGCCTACAACGACCTGATGGCGATCGGCCTGGTCGAGGGCCTGACCGCGCTCGGCGTCGAGGTGCCCGGCCGGGTCAGCGTGGTCGGCATAGACGACATCGTGGCCGGGCGCGTCAGCCGGCCCAAGCTGACCACGGTCGCCATGCCCGCCGAGGCCGCCGGGCGGACCGCCGTCGACCTGCTGCTCCAGCTCGTCGGCGCGGGGGAGACGGCCACTCCGGCGCTCGCCACCCTGGCCACCAACCTGATCATCCGCGACTCGACGGGACCGGTGAGGCGTGAACTTCGGACAGACCCCTGAGGGCGAGAAGGTCGAACGGCATGTCCTGACCGGCGGCGGCCTGACCGCCGCGGTGCTCACCTACGGCTGCGTGATCCAGTCGCTGGAGGTCGACGGCGTCGACGTCGTGCTGGGCTGCGACACCCTCGGCGACTACCTGACCCGCAGCCGCTACTTCGGCGCGGTCGTCGGCCGCTACGGCAACCGCATCGCCGGCGGCCGCTTCGACCTCGACGGCACGACCTACCGGCTGGCCCGCAACAACGGCACGGCCGCCCTGCACGGCGGCGTGCGCGGGTTCGACAAACGGGTCTGGTCGGCCTCGGCGGCGGCCGACACGATCGTGCTGCGGCACATGAGCCCCGACGGCGAGGAGGGCTACCCCGGCACGTTGTCGGTCCAGGTCACCTACACCCTGGCCGACCGCGCCCTCCGCATCGACTACGCCGCCGTCACCGACGCCCCGACCGTGCTCAACCTGACCAACCACAGCTACTTCAACCTGGCCGGGGGCGGCGACGTGCTCGGCCACGTGGTGACGATCGACGCCGACGCCTACACGCCGGTCGACGAGCACAAGATCCCCACGGGGGAGCTGGCCCCGGTCGAGGGCACCCCGTTCGACTTCCGCTCGCCCGCTGCCGTCGGCGCGCGGATGGGCGGCGTGTACGACCACAACTACGTGCTCAACCTCGGCGGGCTGATCCGGGTCGAGTGCGGCGACCGGGTCATGGAGGTGGCCACCGACCAGCCGGGCGTGCAGTTCTACGCCGGCGGCATGCTCTCACCCGAGCTCACGCCCTACGGCCCCCACGCCGGCCTCTGCCTGGAGACCCAGCACTTCCCCGATTCGCCCAACCAGCCGGGCTTCCCCTCGGTCGTGCTCCGGCCGGGCGAGGAGTTCCGGTCGTGGACGGAGTATCGCTTTCCCATGCGCTAGCCTGTTCTATGTAGCGGTACGCACTTCCGTCTTACGGGAAGGTTGAGAGATGGACGTCCGGTACGCCACCGCCCCCGACCAGATCCCCGGCATGACGACCGAGCAGCTCCGGGCGCGGTTCCTGGCCGACGGCCTGTTCCGGCCGGGGGTGGTCCGGCTGCTCTACTCCCACGAGGACCGGCTCGTGCTCGGCGGCGCGCTCCCGGCCGCCGGGCCTCTGACGTTGCCGAACCCGTCGGCGCTGGGTTCGGCGACCTTCCTCGAACGCCGTGAGCTGGGCGTGGTCAACGTCGGCCCGCCCGGCACGGTGACGGTCGACGGCTCGGCGTTCGAGCTGGGTGGCCGGGACGTCCTCTACGTCGGCCGGGGCGCTCGCGACGTGACGTTCGAGGGCGGCGCCTTCTACCTGGTCTCCACCACCGCCCACACGAGCCACCCGACCACGCTGTCGACGGACCCCGAACGGCTCGCCCTCGGCGGCCGGGAGGGCGCCAACGAGCGGGTCGTGCACAAGCACATCCACGAGGGCGGGATCCGCAGCTGCCAGCTCGTGCTGGGCGTGACGGTGCTCGCCCCCGGCAGCATGTGGAACACCATGCCCTGCCACACCCACCACCGCCGCACCGAGGCCTACCTCTACTTCGACCTCGGTCCCGACGACCGCGTGATCCACCTGATGGGCGAGCCGGCGCAGACGCGCAACCTGGTGGTGGCCGATCGGGAGGCGGTCGTCTCGCCGCCGTGGTCGGTGCACTGCGGCTTCGGCACCCGCGGCTACGCCTTCGTCTGGGCCATGGGCGGCGAGAACCAGGACTACCAGGACATGGTGCCGGTGGCGATCGGCGACCTGCGGTGAACCCCTTCTCCCTGGAGGGCGTGACCGCCCTGGTCACCGGCGCGCGCACCGGCATCGGCCGGGCCGTCGCCGTCGGGCTGGCCCGCGCCGGGGCCGATCTCGTCCTGCACGGTCACCACGACGACCTCGACGAGGTGGAGGCCGAGGTGGCGGCACTCGGCCGCGCGGCCCGGCGCTGGGTGCTCGACCTGTCCGCGCCCGAGGCGATCCCGGAGGCCGCCGCCGAACTGCTCGCCTCCACGCGGGTGGACGTGCTGGTCAACAACGCCGGCGTCATCCGGCGGGCCCCGGCCGCGGGGCACGCGTACCGGGACTGGCGGGAGGTGCTCGGGGTGAACCTCGACGCCGTCTTCCTGCTGTGCCAGGCGTTCGGGGCGCCCATGCTGGCCCGGGGCAGCGGCAAGATCGTCATGCTGGCCTCGATGTTGTCGTTCCAGGGCGGCGTGACCGTCCCGGGCTACACCGCCGCCAAGCACGGCGTCGCCGGGCTCACCAAGGCGCTGGCCTGCGAATGGGCGGCGGCCGGGGTCCAGGTCAACGCCGTCGCCCCCGGATACGTTGCCACCGCCAACACCGCCCCCCTCCGGGCCGACCCCTCACGCGAGGCCGCGATCAGGGCACGCATCCCCGCCGGGCGGTGGGGCACCCCCGAGGACGTCGCCGGGGCCGCCGTGTTCCTGGCCGGCCCCGCGTCGAATTACGTCAACGGTCACGTTCTGGCCGTGGACGGCGGCTGGCTGGCCCGCTAGTAGGCTCGGGGCGTGGTCAGGGAAGGCAGTTCCATCGACAAGGCGCTCGCGGTCCTCGAGGCGATCGCCGAACATCACCGGATCACCGACATCGCGGCCGCCACGGGCGTCTCGAAGTCGACGGTGCACCGCATCCTCCAGTCGCTGGTGGAGTGGGACTTCGCCCGGACCGACGGCAACGGCGGCTACGAACCGGGCCCCCGCATCCTCACCCTGGCCGGGCGCGTGATGAGCCGCTTCGACCCGGCCCGCCAGGCCGCCACGGCCCTGCGGGCCCTCCACGAACGCACCGGCTTCACCACCCACTTCGCCATCCGCAGCGGCGACGAGGCCGTCTACGTCGAGAAGCTGGAGGGTCGCCGCCCCTACCAGATGCCCTCGCGCGTCGGCATGAGCCTGCGCCTCTACTCGACGGCCATCGGCAAGGCGGTGCTGGCCCAGCTCGACGACGACGAGGTCCGCGCCATCGTGGCCCGCACCCAGCCGGTCAAGCTGACCCCCAACACCGTCGTGGGCGAGGAGGAACTGCTCGCCCACCTGGTCGGCGTCCGCGCGGCGGGTTACGCCGTCGACGACGAGGAGAACGTGCCGGGCATCCGCTGCGTCGGCGCGGCCGTCTTCGACCACACCGGCCAGGTGTTCGGCGGCATCTCCATCTCGACGCTGGCGATGGACCTGGAGCCCGAGGCGCTGCGGGAACTGGCCCCCGAGATCGTGTCGGCGGCCCGCGAGGTGTCGCTGGCGCTCGGCGCCCCGACGACCCTCACCCGCCGCTGACCGGGTCTCCCAGCAGGTCTTCGATCTCGGCGGCCGCCGCGACCCGGCCCGTTCCGCCCCGGCCCGCCAGCGAGAGCGACGCCGCCGCCGTGCCCGCCCGCACCGCGTCCGGCAGCGACGCCCCTCGGGCCAGCCAGGCCGCCATCGCGCCGGTGAAGTTGTCGCCCGCCCCCGTCTGGTCGACGACCAGCCGTGCGGGCACCGCCGGGATCTCGTGCAGCCGGTCGCCCTCGGCCAGCAGCACGCCCTCGGCCCCCATCGTCACGGCCACAGAAGGGGCCCCCAGGTCGCGCACGCGGCGGACCGTCTCGACCGGATCGGCGGTGCCCACGAGGGCCACGCTGTCGGCGGGGGATGAAATTTTCACGATCGCGGTGTGGGGCGCGACGGCGCGCAGGGTCGCGGCGGCGGCTTCCGGGGCGGTCAGGCGGGCCCGGAAGTTCGCGTCGTAGACGACCTGGCCGGTGGCGTTCGCGGAGGCGGATCTGACCGCCTGGTCGCAGGTCTCCGACAACGCGGCGGTGATGCCGCTCAGCACCAGCACGCGGGCCAGGGCGGCGGGGGAGTCGGCCAGGTCGGCGGGTGTCAGGCGGGAGGCCGCCGACCCCTGCCGCAGATAGGCGAAGGCACGTTCGCCCGACGGGTCGGCGCCCACCACGTAGGCGCCCGTCGGGCCGGTGCCCGGGGTCAGCCAGCGGGTGTCGACGCCGTGGCCGGCGGCGAAGCGGATCAGCCGTTCGCCGAACTCGTCGTCGCCCAGGCGGGACACCAGGGCGGTGCGGGCCCCGGCGGCGGCCGCGGCGACCGCCACGTTCAGGGCGTCGCCGGAGAAGGACAGGCGGAAGGTCTCGGCCTCGGTCAGCGGATGGTCGGCGGAGAATTCGACCAGCGGTTCGCCTGCCACGACCACATCCATGCGCACCTTCTTCTGTTGTTCCATGTAGTGGAATATGGTCTTATTTTACGCAACGCCTAGGGAGGACGTCATGCCCAACATCACCGTGGAACTGCTGTCCGGCCGGACCATGGACCAGCGCAGGGACTTCGTCGCCGCCGTCACCGAGGCCGCCGTCGACATTCTGAAGGCCCGCCCCGAGGCGGTGCGAATCGTGTACTGGGAGATCGAGAAGTCCGACGTCGCCAACGGCGGCGTCCTGGAGTCCGACCGCTAGACGTGCGAAGGCCCCCACCGCGCCATGGGGGCCTTCCTTCCTCAGGTACGCGCGGGGTCGTGGTCGTCGTTCAGGGAGTCGACCAGTTCGTCGCGGTCGCGGGTGCGCTCGGGCCGCAGGAGGCCGACGGCGACGTACAGGACCAGAGAGGTCACCAGGGGCACGCCGACCACCACGGCCTGGTCGGTCGAGCCGGCGATCCACTTCACGTAGGCCCAGACCGACAGGCCGGCCGCCCACGACACGATGGCCGCCAGCGGGCCGCTGCGGCGGAACCAGGGCAGCATGCCGAGCATCAGCGGGATCGAGATCGGGCCCATCGTCGCCGCCACCAGGTCGACCACGATCTTCAGCACCATCCCCTGGCCCTCGGTGGTGATCGCGATGACCATGCTGATCAGCACGAACACGAAGGTGGTCACGCGGGCGAAGGTGAGCTGCGCCGCGTCGGCCAGGCGGCGTAACCGGGGCATCAGCACGGGCGCGATGTCGCGGGTGATCACCGAGGAGATCACGTTGGCGTCGGAGGAGACCATCGCCATCGTGTGGGAGAAGAACCCCGCCAGCACCAGGCCGACGACCCCCTGCGGCAGCAGGGTCTGCGCCAGCTTCACGTAGGCCTCCTCGGCGTTGGCCAGGCCCGGCACGATGAGCGGCGCGGCGAACATCGGGATGAACAGGATCAGCGGCCAGACCAGCCAGAGCGCGCTCGACAGCAGCGCCGACCGCTTCGCCTCGCTGCCGCTCGGCGCGGCCATGTAGCGCTGCGCCAGGTTCCACATCCCGCCGTTGTACTCGAAGGTCTTGATGAACAGCAGCGCCAGGAAGAACGTCACCGTGTACGGCCCGGCGAACGGGTCGCCGTGGCCCTCGGGCAGCCGGTCCCACATCGTCCACAACGTGGGCAGCCCGTCGAGGTGGCTCAGCACCGCGAAGAACATCGCGATCCCGGCGACGCCCTGGATGACGAACTGCCCGAAGTCGGTCAGCACGTCGGCCCACAGGCCCCCGGCCGTGATGTAGACCATCGTGACGAGCCCGGTGACCAGGATGCCCCAGAAGATCGGGATGCCCGCGAACCCGCGCAGCAGGATCGCGATGGCCACCCACTTGGCCGCGATGTCGACCACCTTGAGCAGCGCGCCGCTGTAGGCGAGCACCTGCTGGGCCGGCAGGTTGTAGCGCCGGGCCAGGTATTCCAGCGGGGAGGCCACGCCGTGCGCGGCCCGCAGCCGGTTCCACCGCGCCGCCCACAGGAAGGCCCCGATGCCGACGCCGATGCCGATGGTGAGGGCCCACCAGACGTACATGGCCAGGCCGTAGTTGTAGGCGACCGCCGCGAACGCGACGAACATGATCGCGCTGTAGCCGGACATGTGGTGCGAGATCCCGGCGAGCCACCAGGGAATGCGCCCGCGCGCGGTGAAGAAGTCGACGACGGTGTGGACGCGGCCCTTGGACCAGACGCCGATGCCGATCATCACGACGAAGTAGGCGGCCAGGACCGACCAATCGAGAGCAGACATGCCTGGAGATTCCACTACACAGAACGGCGTGTCAACACATAGAAAAGCGTTCCGCCACATGAAACTTTCAAGGCCTTTTTTGTGTACGCCCATGTCGCGAAGATCGATCTGACCTCATCGTTTCACTACATGAAACAGGCGCTTATGTTGTGCAGCGACCTTGAGAAGGGAGCTTCACACGTGTCCAGATTGAGTGTCAGAAGACGGCTGCTCGCCGTCTTCGGCGCCGCCGTCCTGGCCGTCGCCGGCGTCGTGGTCCCGCTGACCACGAGCGCCCACGCGGCCCCGGGCGCCGGTACGTACTCCGTGGTCAACCGGGGCAGCAACCTCTGCCTCGACGTGCTGAACTTCAGCACGGCCGACAACGCCGGGCTGATCCAGTACGCCTGCACCGGCACCACCAACCAGCGTTTCACCCTGACCGCCCAGAACGGCGGCTACCGCATCACCGCCGGGCACAGCGGCAAGTGCCTGGGCGTCCAGGACAACAGCAGCTCGGCGGGCAAGGCGATCGTCCAGCAGACCTGCAACGGGTCCGCCTCGCAGACCTGGACGTTCTCCGACGCTTCCAGCGGCACCCGGATCGTCAACGGCAACGGCGGCAAGTGCGTGAACACACGCGACAACTCCACCGCCTCCAACGCCGTCATCCAGCAGAACTCCTGCGACAACGTGGTGACCAAGCACTGGACGTTCACCCCGTCGAGCGGCCCGCAGCCCACGCCGACGGTCACCCCGACCCCCAACCCGACCCCCACGGTCACCCCGACGGTCGGCCCGCCGCCCGGCGGACTGGTCGGCTGGGCCACCCAGGGCGGCGGCACCACCGGCGGCGGCAACGCCTCGGCCACCACCGTCACCAGCTCGGGCGCGCTGACCACGGCGATGTCCGGGACCAACGCGGCCGTGATCCGGGTCTCCGGGACGATCTCCTGCTCCGGCATGCTCCGCGTCGGCTCGAACAAGACGATCATCGGCAACTCCGGGGCGGTCATCCAGGGCTGCGGCCTGAACGTCGCGGAGGCCACCAACGTGATCATCCGCAACCTGACCTTCCGGAACTGGAACGACGATGCGATAAACGTCCAGTACTCCACGCGGGTCTGGATCGACCACAACACCCTGTCCAACGGCTACGACGGCGCCATCGACGTCAAGCGGGCCAGCGACTACGTGACGATCTCGTGGAACCGCATCTACGACCACGACAAGTCGATGCTGCTCGGCCACGACGACGGCAACGGCTCCGAGGACCGCGGCCACCTGCGGGTGACCTACCACCACAACTGGTTCGACGGCACCGGCCAGCGCCACCCGCGCGTCCGGTTCGGCAACCCGGTCCACGTCTACAACAACTACTACGGCGGCGTGACCAGCTACGGCGTGGCCTCGACCGAGGGCGCGGGCGTGCTCGTCGAGGGCAACTACTTCGAGAACACCGAAGACCCCTACCACCTGGGCGAGGGCGACTCCGGCCCCGGCACCCTGGTGGCCCGCAACAACCACTTCGTCAACTCGGGCACGGGCCAGGCCGGCGGCAGCGTCGCGTCGATCCCGTACTCCTACTCCCTCGACACCGCCTCCAGCGTCAAGTCCATCGTGACCTCCGGCGCGGGCGCGGGCCGGATCAACCTCTAGCACGTCACCCGGTCCCCTGACCTGACCGGGCGACACGGAACAGGAGGCGCCGGCCCTCACGGGGGCCGGCGCCTCTCCGCGGCCTGAGCTCCTGCGCCGGGCCGGCGGTTCGGGCTCCACCACGGGGACATCCCCGCGTGCGCGCACCAGCGCGGGCCTGCGGCCAGAGCCGGTCGTATGGCCGGCCACGCGAAGCCGTAACGGAAAGGAACTTCGAGACCCACGACGGCGATGCACGGTTGGGCGGCGCGCTTACGTGTTTATGTGGCGGTTGCGCAATACCGTGACCATCATGGCCACCCGTGCGTCCTCCGGTGGGAAGCGGCCGACGTCTCGGCAGACGCCACGTCCCGCCCCCCGCCCGACCGTCAAGAAGAAGGCGCCACCGCCCCGCCGGAAGCCGGCCCCGCCCAGGCGGCCGGTCGGCACCGGGAACGACCCGCTGTCGTGGGTGTTCCTGATGATCGGCAAGCTCGTCGTCGGCATCTGGACCCTGATCGCGAACGCGATCGGCGGCGCGGCGCGGGCCATCGGCAACGGCGCCCGCGACCTCGACCCCGCCCACCGGCGCGACGGCCTCGGCCTGGCCGTGCTGGCGGGCGCGATCGTGCTGGCCGCGATGACGTGGCGGACCAGCAAGGGCTCGGTGGCCACGGTGGTCGACGCGGTCGTGCGGGGCACGGTCGGGTCGCTCTTCTGGTCGGTGCCGCTGATCATGGGCCTGATCGCCTGGCGGCTGCTGCGCCACCCCGACCAGAACGGCGAGACGGGCCGCATGCTGATCGGCTTCACCGCGCTGGCGGCCGGCATCCTCGGCATCGTGCACGTCGCGCACGGCACCCCCTATCCGGCGGGCACCGCCGACGACGGCATGGAGAAGGTATCGGCCGCCGGGGGCATGCTCGGGTTCATCGTGGCCGCGCCGCCCGACAGCATCCTGCCGTCGTTCATCACGATCCCGCTGCTGCTGATGCTGGCCGGGTTCGGCGCGCTGGTGGTCACCGCGACGCCGATCCACCGGGTGCCCGAGCGGCTGGGTGAGATCAAGGTGCTGCTGTTCCAGAAGCCCTTCGAGAACTCCTCCGACAGGAAGCCGAAGAAGAAGCCGGCGCGTCCCGAGCCGGGGGAGCACGTCAAGCCCTACGACACGCCGATACTGCGGGAGAAGCCGACCGACCACTCGCCGGAGATCGTGCCGGGCCTCGTCGACGACGTGCCGCTGCCGCCTCCGGCCGACGAGCCGCCGGCGCCCCAGCAGACGCTGCCGCCCGAGCCCACCCCCGCGCCGCGCAAGGTCGAGCAGCTCATGCTCTCGCCGCAGGCCGGTCCCTACACGCTCCCCGACACCCAGATGCTCCGCCCCGGCAGCGCGCCGAAGGCCGAGACCAAGGCCAACAAGACCGTCGTCAACGCGCTGACCAGCGTGCTGGAGCAGTTCGCCATCGACGCCCAGGTCACCGGGTTCACGCGTGGCCCGACCGTGACCCGCTACGAGATCGAGCTGGGCCCCTCGGTGAAGGTCGAGAAGGTCACCGCGCTCACCAAGAACATCGCCTACGCCGTCAAGTCGGCCGACGTGCGCATCCTGTCGCCGATCCCCGGCAAGTCGGCGATCGGCGTGGAGATCCCCAACGTCGACAAGGACCTGGTGTCGCTGGGCGACGTGCTGCGCTCGCAGGTGGCCCAGGCCGACCACCACCCGATGATCGTCGGCCTCGGCAAGGACGTCGAGGGCCGCACCATCGTGGCCAACCTGGCCAAGATGCCGCACATCCTCATCGCGGGCGCCACCGGCGCGGGCAAGTCGACCTGCATCAACGGCCTGATCACCTCGGTGCTCATGCGGGCCACCCCCGACGAGGTCCGGATGGTCCTGGTCGACCCCAAGCGGGTGGAGCTGTCCGCGTACGAGGGCATCCCCCACCTCATCACCCCGATCATCACCAACCCGAAGAAGGCCGCCGAGGCCCTCGAATGGGTCGTGGGGGAGATGGACCGCCGCTACGACGACCTGGCCGCCAGCGGCTTCCGGCACGTCGACGACTTCAACAAGGCCGTCAGGGCCGGCAGCCTCGTGGCCCCGCCAGGCAGCGAGCGGGTCTACCAGCCCTACCCCTACCTGCTGGTGATCGTCGACGAGCTGGCCGACCTGATGATGGTCGCCCCCCGCGACGTCGAGGACTCGATCGTGCGTATCACCCAGCTCGCCCGCGCGGCCGGCATCCACCTCGTGATCGCCACCCAGCGGCCCTCGGTCGACGTCGTCACCGGCCTGATCAAGGCCAACGTGCCCTCGCGGCTGGCGTTCGCCACCTCCTCGCTCGCCGACTCGCGGGTCATCCTCGACCAGCCCGGCGCCGAGAAGCTGGTGGGCCAGGGTGACGCGCTGTTCCTCCCGATGGGCGCCAGCAAGCCGATGCGCCTGCAGAACGCGTTCGTCTCGGAGAAGGAGATCGCCGAGGTCGTCGGCCACTGCAAGGCCCAGATGCAGGTCGAATACCGCTCGGACGTGGCCGCCCAGGCGACCGCCAAGAAGGAGATCGACGAGGAGATCGGCGACGACCTCGACCTGCTGATCCAGGCCGCCGAGCTGATCGTGACGACCCAGTTCGGCTCGACCTCGATGTTGCAGCGCAAGCTGCGCGTCGGGTTCGCCAAGGCGGGCCGCCTGATGGACCTGCTCGAATCGCGCAACGTCGTCGGCCCGAGCGAGGGCTCCAAGGCCCGTGAGGTGATGGTGAAGCCGGACGAACTCGCCGGATTGCTCGCAGATCTCCGGGGTGGTGACCCCGGCGCTACAACATAGTGATGTTACTGATTGAATGTAACTCACTACTCAGCGTCGGGATGGGCGGGGGGCCGCAGATGTCCATCGGTGGAACGATCTCGGATGCGCGCGAGCACAGGGGGCTGTCCGTAGCCGACCTGAGCCGGCGCACCCGGATCCGCGAGGCGATCATCGCCGCGATCGAGCGCGACGACTTCTCCGCGTGCAACGGAGACTTCTACGCCCGGGGCCACCTGCGGGCCCTGGCCCGCGAGCTGGGCCTGGAGGGCGACGCCCTGGTCCGCGAGTACGACGCCCTCACAGGCGGCCCGCGCCCCGGCGTGGGCGCGATGTACCCGATCGACAAGGGCATCAAGCTGCGCGAACGCCGAACGCCCAACTGGACGCTCGCGATGGCGGTCGCGATCGCCATCGTGGCCGTCTTCGGCGTCGGGCGCATCATGGGCAGCGCGATCAAGACGCCCGAGAAGCAGTCGGTCAAGGTCGACTCGGCGCCGGCGGCGGCCAAGGCGGCGCCTCCGGCGGCCGCTCCGGCGGCCCCGGCCAAGGCGGCCACCCACGTCACCGTGAAGATCACCGCCACCAGCGAGGCCTGGATCCAGGTCCGCGACGCCAAGAACAAGAACGTCTTCATGGGCGTGATCCCGACCGGCGACAGCCGCAGCTTCCGGGTCAAGGAGAAGGCCCGCCTGACCTTCGGCAACGCGGGGTCGGTGCAGCTCAACGTGAACGGCCGCGACCTGGGCGCCCCGGGCCGCCCCGGGGAGACCGTCAAGCGGACCTACGGGGTCGAGGTCCCGCGTCCCCGCTAGTGGCCGATCCCCGATACCGTAGCTTCATCATGTCTTCACGCCGAACCGTTTCCATGATCACGCTGGGCTGCGCCCGCAACGAGGTCGACTCAGAGGAGCTCGCCGCGCGGCTGGAATCCGCAGGCTGGGCGCTGGGCGACGACGACCCCGACGTGATCGTGGTCAACACCTGCGGGTTCATCGAGTCGGCGAAGAAGGACTCGATCGACACCATCCTCGCGGCGGCCGACTCGGGCGCCAAGGTCGTGGCCGCCGGGTGCATGGCCGAGCGCTACGGCACCGAGCTGGCCGGGGCGCTGCCCGAGGCCGCCGCGGTGTTGTCGTTCGACGACTACACCGACATCGGCGCCCGCCTCGACGACGTGCTCGAAGGGCGGGCGCTGACCGCCCACACGCCGCGCGACCGGCGGGCCCTGCTGCCCATCAGCCCGGTCGAGCGGCACGCCGCGCCCGTCGCGGTGCCCGGCCACGGCGACCTGCCGGCCGGGCTCGCGCCCGCCTCCGGCCCGCGCACGCTGCGCAGGCGGCTGACCGGCGGGCCGGTCGCCTCGCTGAAGTTGGCCTCGGGCTGCGACCGGCGCTGCACCTTCTGCGCGATCCCGGCCTTCCGCGGCGCCTACGTCTCGCGCCGCCCCGACGACCTGCTGGCCGAGGCCGCCTGGCTGGCCGGTCAGGGCGTGCGGGAGCTCGTCCTGGTCAGCGAGAACTCCACCTCCTACGGCAAGGACCTGGGCGACCTCAGGGCGCTCGAGAAGCTGCTGCCGCAGCTCGCCGCCGTCGAGGGCATCGACCGGGTCCGGGTCAGCTACCTGCAGCCCGCCGAGCTCCGGCCCGGCCTGCTCGACGTGATCGCCGGCACCGAGGGCGTCGCGCCCTACTTCGACCTGTCGTTCCAGCACGCCAGCAACGCGGTGCTGCGCCGCATGCGGCGGTTCGGCGACCCGGCCCAGTTCCTCGGGCTGCTGAAGCAGATCCGCGAGCGGGCCCCCGAGGCGGGCGTGCGGTCCAACTTCATCGTCGGCTTCCCCGGCGAGACCGAGGAACAGTTCGGCGAGCTGGTCGCGTTCCTCGAAGAGGCGCGTCTCGACGTCATCGGGGTGTTCGGCTACTCCGACGAAGACGGCACCGAGGCCGCGGGGTTCGAGGGCAAGCTCGACCAGGACGTCGTCGACGAGCGGGTGGCGATCCTCACCGAACTGGCCGAGGAGCTCACCGCCCAGCGGGCGGAGGAGCGCATCGGCACCGAGTTGTCGGTGCTCGTCGAAGACGACCTGGGCGACGGCGGCTACGAGGGCCGCGCCGCCCACCAGGGCCCCGAGGTCGACGGCTCGGTCACGGTCCAGGGCATCGGCCTGGTGCCGGGGCAGATCGTCCGCGCCGTCGCGGTCGACTCGGAAGGGGTTGACCTGATCGCGAGGATCAAGGCCACGACGTGACCCAGAGCAACGACCAGCCACGGGACTCGGCCCCGTCGGTCATGGCCGACGCCGCCCCCGAGCGGCTGGTGGTGACCGATCCGGTCGAGCCGGCCGCGCCTCCCGTGAGCGCCTGGAACATCGCCAACGCGCTCACGGTCGTGCGGCTGCTGGTCGTTCCCGCGTTCATCGTGTTCCTGTTCCTCGAGGGCGACGGCTGGCGGCTGGCCGCGCTCGGCGTCTTCATGTTCGCCTCGATCACCGACCAGCTCGACGGCTTCCTGGCCCGCAGATACGGCCTGATCACCGACTTCGGCAAGATCGCCGACCCGATCGCCGACAAGGCGCTCATCGGGTCGGCGCTGGTCTGCCTGTCTCTCCTCGGCGAGCTGCCCTGGTGGGTGACCGTCGTGATCATCGCCCGTGAGCTGGGCGTGACGGCGCTGCGGTTCGTGGTGATCCGGTTCGGCGTCATCCCGGCCAGCACCGGCGGGAAGATCAAGACCGTCCTGCAGATCTTCGCCGTCGGGTTCTTCCTCGTGCCGGACCTGCTCGACGTCGTGCGCTGGGCCACCATGGGAACCGCCGTCCTCGTGACGGTGGCGACCGGCGTCGACTACGTTGTGCGGGCAGTCAGACTGCGCCAGGTGGCCCGGAGGGAACAGGTGTGATCGACTCGACCGCAGCGAAGGTGATCTCCCTGCTCGCGGAGCGGGGTGAGACTTTCGCCGTGGCCGAATCCCTCACCGGTGGGCTCATCGGGGCGACCGTGACCGGTGTGGCCGGCTCCTCGGCCGCCTTCGTCGGCGGCGTGATCAGCTACGCCACCGATCTGAAGACCCGGCTGCTCGGCGTGCCGGCCGATCTGCTGGCCCGCGAGGGCGCCGTCCACCCCGACGTGGCCGCCGCGATGGCCGCCGGCGTGCGGAAGCTCACCGGCGCGACCTGGGCGGTCGCGGTGACCGGCGTGGCCGGCCCCGAGCCCCAGGACGGCAGGCCGGTCGGCACCGTCTTCTGCGGCCTGAGTGGTCCCGGAGACGTCTCGAAAGTCGTTGACCTGCGATTGACCGGAGACCGCTCATCCATCCGTATCCATACGTGTGAGATGGCTTTGGATCTACTTCTAGGTGTGCTGCTGGCCAATTCGGGGGAACATTCGGGGTGATTACCGCGTTACGTCCCCAGCGAACATGCTCACCATGGTCTGCCGTGGTGTCGCTCGATACAGGTACGGTGGAGCTGTGAGTGAGGTCCGTGAGCCATCGGCGAGGAGCAAGTCCACGGCGCGCCCGGCGCAGGGGCCGAGCGAGCCAATGATGACGGCGAGGAGTATGTACGAAGGGCGTGGAAAGAACGGGCGATATGAACCGAAAGCGCGGAGCGTCGTGACGGCTCCCGCGCCGGGAAGGGAGCGACAGATGGTCCTGCTGCGTCAGCTTCTCGGCGACGTCCTGCGGCGGCTACGGGTGCGGCAGAGCCGCACACTGCGCGAGGTCTCCACGCTGGCACGGGTCTCCCTCGGCTATCTGTCCGAGGTGGAGCGTGGTCAGAAGGAGGCGTCGTCCGAGCTGCTCGCCTCGATCTGCGGTGCCCTGGGTGTGCCGCTTTCGCAGGTGTTGCGGGAAGTCTCCGATCAGTTCGCGCTCGCCGAGCTTCAGCACGCGCCTGTCTTGGCCGACGTGCCCGAGCGTGAGCGCCTGCCCATCACGGAGACCGTGCCCTCCGGTCCGGAGTTCGACGGTTTCCCCGAAGTCAAGGACATGGTGGCCGCCTAGCCCGGCTGGCAGCGCGGGCACCAGTAGATCACCCGCTCCTGCGGTTGTGATCCCATTTCTCCACGTTCAATGATCGTTCCACAGACGCGGCAGGGAAGGTGCGCCCTGCCGTAGACGAACAACGCACGACCCGGTCTCGGGTCGCCGGTCGTGACCGGTCCATGTTCGTTCTTGTTCTCCACCAGGAGGCGGTGGGCCGTTTCGGCCAGCCCCGCCAGATCCGCCACGTCCCCGGTGCGCCGCCACGGCCCGACACGGGTGACGAAGAGCGTCTCCGCACGCCATATCGTGCCGATCCCCGCGAGATTGCGCTGGTCGAGCAGCGCCTCCCCGATCGTGCGGTCAGGATCCTTGAGCAGGTTGGCGACGGCCTTCCCCGTGTCCCAGTCGGAGCCGAGCAGGTCGGGGCCGAGATGCCCGACGACCTGGTCCTCCCTCGCGGTGGGCAGCAGGTCGACCACGCCGAGCCTGATGCCGACGGCCTGCCAAACACTGTTGGCCAGCACGACCCTGACGACGTCGCCACCCCTCAGCGGGGCGCCCGCCCTGGTGACCCGCCACGATCCGTCCATGCGCAGATGGGTGTGCAGCGTCACGCCGCCCTCGACCCGCGTGAGCAGGTTCTTCCCCCGGCTCACCGTGGTCAGCACCCGCCGTCCGCGCAGGTCGGCGGTGGCGTAGCGGGGCACCCGGAAGTCGGAGCGGGTCAGCTCCCGGTCGTCGAGCGCCTCCCGCAGCCGCTTCGCGGTGCGGTAGACGGCGTCGCCCTCAGGCACCTGCGCCTCCGGTGACCGGACACCCGAGCAGGGAACGATCGCGCACCGGCCTACTGAGCACCGGGCTCTCAGGCATCGGGCTCTCAGGCACCGGGCTTTCCGGTGTCGGGGCTCCGGGCGTCGGCCCTTGAGGCATCAGACGGGCGCGTTGGGGGAGTCCCAGGCCGAGGGGTCGTCGGAGAGGTCGGTGACCCGCTTCGGGAGGTCGCCCGTCGCGATCTGGTCGAGGGTGACCTCTTCGAGGATGGCCCGTTCACTGGCCCGCAGGGCGATCCAGACCTGCTGGAGGGCCTGGGCCGCGCCGGTGTAGCCGACGTGTTCGGGGCGTTCGCCGCGGACGTTGGCCAGCGGGCCGTCGACCGCGCGGATCACGTCGGCCAGGGAGATCTGGCTGGCCGGACGGGCCAGCACGTAGCCGCCCTCAGGGCCGCGCTGGCCGCGGACCAGGCCGGCCCGGCGCATCTGGAGCAGGATGTTCTCCAGGTATTTGGGCGGCATCTCCTGGCCCTTGGCGAGTTCGCCCACCGTGGTCGGGCCGTCGCCGGACGCGGCCAGCTCGGCCGCCGCCCGCAGGGCGTAGTCGACACGCGCAGAAAGTCGCATGTAAACGATTATCCCGCCTGGTTGGCACTGGTTGGCCTGGGTCCCCCATCTCAGCCGACGCGGATCCGCACGACGACGGGCAGATGATCGGAGAACGGCACCCGGGGAACCTCGGCGGACACGGCCGTGAGTCCCGGGCTGAGCAGCACGTGGTCGATGCGTCTGACCGGATCGTCGGCGGGTGAGGTCGGCGGGTCGCCGAACAGTTTGAGCGGGTCGGTCAGCCCGATTTCGGTCAGCAGGCGGTGGAAGGCCGGGTCGCCGGGGGCGAGGTTCAGGTCGCCGGCCACCACGGCCGGCGGGCGGGGCGTCACGCTGGACAGTGCGGCGCTCTGGATCTCGGGTTCCTGGAGATGGGTGTTGACGATGGCGACCGGCTTGCCGCCGATCTCCACGGTCACGCTCTGGGCCTGCGCGCCGGTCGGGTACCCCTCGGTGACCAGGGGTACCGAGTAGACGTTCCGGACGGGGAGGTTGGTCAGCACCGCGTCGCCCCAGAGTTCGTCGGCCGCGGGGGCGAAGTGGTAGTGCATGCCCAGGCGGGTGGCGATGCGGTCGAGGTCGTCGTGGCCGCCGTTGAGGAACCAGCCGCGGTCGACCTCGCTGAGCAGCACGACGTCGGGCTTCTTGGAGGCGGCCCAGTCGGCGATCCGGTCCAGGTCGAGGGTGCCGGACAGGCCGAAACCCATCCGGATGTTGTACGTGATCAGCGTGAACTCGTCGCGGTCGACGGCCACGCCGGGGCTCTCGACGCCCGACGGCCTGGGGAACGTCCACAGGGCGATCACCGCCAGCGCCGCAGCGATGGCCGGGCGGATCCCGGGCAGGTCGGGCAGCCGCACGGCGGTCGCGGCGATCACGACGCCGAACGCCAGCGGGACGTAGGCGTTGTCGAAGCCCAGGACCATGTCATAGGCGGCGTAGTAGACGAATGTGCCGACGAAGAAGAGGATCATGCCGGCCAGCAGCGCGCCCCCGGCGTGGCGGCCCGCCGGGCAGGTCCCGGCCACGCGCAGGCACCATCCCAACCCCAGGGCGAAGATCGGCAGCGTGGCGACGTGGAGACGGCCGTCGTCGTGGGCGATCCAGGCCGCGACGACCATGAGAATGGGCGCGAGCTGGGCCGGGTGGCCGTATACCCCGGCCAGGGCGAGCACCGCCAGGGCGGCCAGCAGCGCCAGCGTGGGCCACAGGCGGTCATGGGGCGTCACGCCGTTGCCGATCAGCGCGGACGGGCCCAGGTACATCCCCGTCAGCAGCAGCGCGGGGCCGAAGGCGAACCACAGGCGGCCGGGGGCGGGCTCGGTCGTCCCGGTGACGCCCAGCGCGGCCCAGACGAAGGCGGCGGCGGCCAGTACGGCGGGGATCCACGGCAGCGGGCCGTCGCGCCAGACCAGGTCCAGGTGGCCGATCGACAGGTGGAGGGCCTGGGAGAGCGCGAGGCCGAGGGGGAGGGCCAGGCGGGCGTGGGGGGCGGCCACGAGCCTGGCGGCGCCGTACAGGAAGACGATGCCGGCGGTGACCGACACGGCGCTCACATAGAGCTGGGGGAGACCGCCGTCGGTGGCCTGGAGGGCCAGGCGGCCCACCGCCAGGACGGCGCCGCCGCCCAGCAGCGCCCATCTCGCCGGTAAGAGCAGCGCGGCCAGCGGGAGGACGAACCACAACGCCGCGAAGAGGCCCAGCTGCTCCGGCGGGGTGTCGCCGGCCTGGCCGTAGATGGTGATCAGGGACGGGAACAGGACGCGCACGGCGTCCATGAAAAGGAGCAGACCCAGAGTCACTGCCGCCACCGGACGCATGAAGTGATCCTTTCGCCCGGGTGGGAGCGGTATCAAGGGTCGATTTCCGGGAGCCCGTATAGTCGCTAAGCTGGCCGGAAAAGTTTGTTGACAGTTGTCGCGGGGGCGATCATAGAAAGCAGGAGCATGGAGCGACGTCCTGGCGTGCCCAGGTTGCTCCGGGAGATCAACGACCGGGCCGCCCTCGAACTTCTGCTGGCCTCCGGGCCGCTGACGCGCGGCCAGATCGGTGACCTGACCGGTCTGTCCAAGGTGACCGCCTCCCAGACGTTGTCGCGACTTGAGGAGCGGGGGCTCGTCGAGGTCGTCGGAGAGCAGGCGGGGAACCGGGGGCCCAACGCGGCCCTCTACGGCGTGATCGCCTCGTGCGCCTACGTGGCGGGGCTCGACGTAGGGCCCGAACACGTCACCGCGGCCATCGCCGACATCAAGGGCGACGTGGTGGCCGAGGTCACCGCCACGCCCAACGGCTCCGACGACCCCGTCTCGATGGTGCACAACGCGGTCGTGAAGGCCTGCCGGTCGGCCAAGGTCGCCTTGTCGCGGCTGAAGGGCGTCGTGATCGGCACGCCCGGCGTCGTCGACCCGCGCACCGGCGACGTGCAGTTCTCCTTCGACCTGCCCCACTGGCACGAGGGCATCCACGAGGCGCTGGCGCGCGACCTGAAGCGGTCGGTGCGGATCGAGAACGACGTGAACCTCGCCGCCATCGCCGAGCGGTCGAACGGCGCGGCCCGGCGGGCCGACGACTTCGTGCTGCTCTGGGTCGGGCGCGGCATCGGCCTGGCCGTCGTGCTGGGCGGGCGGCTGCACCGCGGGCGTTCGGGCAGCGCGGGCGAGATCGGCTACCTGCCGGTGCCGGGTGTGCCGCTGGCTGAGGACGTGCGGTCGGAGCCGGGGCGGCTGCCCTCGCTCGCGGGTGGTCTGCAGTCGCTGGTGAGCTCCGTCGCGGTGCTCGACCTGGCCCGCGACCTCGGGTTCGAGGGGGCCACGGCGGCCGAGTGCGTGACCGCCGCCGTCGACGCGGGCGACCAGGGCGACCGGCTGCTCGACGAGATCGCCTCCCGGCTGGCACTCGGGGTGGCGTCGGTGTGCGTGGTGCTCGACCCGGGGCTGGTCGTGCTCGCCGGAGAGGTCGGGCTGGCCGGGGGCGTGTCCCTGACCGGCCGGGTCGAACAGGCGGTGGCCCGCATCTGCCCGATCCGGCCGCAGGTCGTGACCTCCGAGGTGCCCGGCAATCCGGTGCTGCGCGGCGCGGTCATCGCCGCTTTGGAACAGGCGCGCGAGGAGATCTTCGCGTCCTAGTCAGGCGGTGAGGAGTTCGACCGCCGCCTGGGCGTTGGCGCGGGCGGCGCCGTAGGTCGCGATGTGCACGCCGTGGTCGGGGCGCCAGATCGGCAGGCCCATCTCCATGACCACGCCGTCGGGGCGGGCCGAGACGAGTTCGGTCACCAGGTCGCGGCTGGCGGGGTAGCGGTGGGCGTCCTTGACGACCACGACCAGCGACCGGCCCCGGGCCCGCGTGAGCAGGTCGGCGGCGTGCGCCTCCTCGGGCTTGACCCGGACGATCTCCGCCTCCGGCAACCACGGCGCGACGCCCCACGGCACGTCGCCGACGGCGATCGTGGGCGGGGTGTCGACCTCGACCACGAACGGGTTGCGCAGCGGCAGCGTGGCCCCGCTGATCCGGACCGCGCGGCGGGCGGCCTGCAGGCCGACCACGGTGTCCTCGGCGTGCTGGCCTCGGGTCTCGCGCGCCCAGTCGCGCAGGCGCTGCGCACGGGCCACGGCCTCCTCCAGGCGCTCGACCGCCAGGTCGCCCGCCCGGACCGCCGCCACGATGGCGCCGATGACGGCCTCGGTCTCCGCCTGCGTCGGGATCGACCCCATGCACAGCAGGTCGGCGCCCGCCTTGAGCGACAACACCGCGCCGCCGCCCAGGCCCACGCTCTTGGTGATGGCGTGCATGTCGAGGGCGTCGGTGACGACCACGCCGTCGTAGCCGAGTTCGCCGCGCAGCAGCGTGGTCAGCGCGCGCGGGCTGAGCGTGGCCGGGGTGTCGCCGGTCAGCGCCGGGACGGCCACGTGGGCGGTCATGATCGACCGGGTGCCGGCCTCGATCGCGGCCCGGAACGGGGCCAGCTCGCGCTCGCGCAGCAGTTCCAGGGAGGCGTCCACGACCGGGATGGCCAGGTGGGAGTCCTCCGTGGTCGCGCCGTGGCCGGGGAAGTGCTTCACGCAGGCGGCCACGCCGAGCGACTGGAGGCCGCGGACGGCGGCGACCGTGTGGCGGGACACGAGCGCGGCGTCGGAGCCGAAGGAGCGGGTGCCGATCACCGGGTTGTCGTCGGCGGTGTTGACGTCGGCCGACGGGGCCATGTCGAGGTTGACGCCGGCCTTCACGAGGTCGCCCGCGATCGAGCGGTAGACCCGCTCGGTCAGGTCGACGTCGTCGACGGCGCCGAGCGCCGCGTTGCCCGGGTATTCGCTGCCGACGTGGTAGGCGAGCCGGGTGACGTCGCCGCCCTCCTCGTCGAGCGAGATCACCGGGTCGCCGGCGTTCGTCAGGCTCGACGTGAGCGTGGCGACCTGTTCGGGGCCTTCGACGTTGAAGCCGAAGAGGCAGACGCCGCCGAGACCTCCGGCCAGGCCGTCCAGCACCCAATCGGGCGCGGCCGGGCCTCGGAAGGTCACGAGCAGCGTGCCGGCCGCGAGACGGCGCAGCCCCCGATCGCTGTGGCTCGCGGGTACTTCAGGCATGGGGATTCATGACTCCGATCATGGACATGGGAGGGTACGGCCCCGGGTCCCGGGGCCGTACCCGCTCAGGGTTTGGACGGTCAGCCCTTGACGGCGCCCGCGACGAGGCCGGAGACCATGCGCCGCTGCACCAGGAGGAAGAACACGACGACGGGGATCGTCATCAGGGTGGAGCTGGCCATGATGGCGCCCCAGTCGGTGCCCCGCTGTCCGAAGAAGTACTGCAACGCGACGGGCATCGTGTACCCCGACGGGTCGCTCATCAGCACCAGCGCGAAGATCAGCTCGTTCCACGCGGTGATGAAGCTGAAGATGCTGGTCGCCACGAGACCCGGCGCGACCAGCGGGAAGAGCACCTTCCAGAAGGTCGTGAACCGGCTCGCGCCGTCGATCCACGCGGCCTCCTCCAGCGACTTCGGCACGGCCGCCACGAACGTGCGCAGCATCCAGATGCCGAAGGGCAGGGTCAGGCCGACGTTGACCACGATGAGGCCGAGCAGCTGGTCGTACAGGCCCAGGCGCTTGACGCTCAGGAACAGCGGGATGAGCAGCGCCTCCGCCGGCACCATCTGCACGATCAGCAGGGTGATGAGGAAGGAGGTGCGGCCCTTGAAGCGGAACCGCGAGACCGCCGTGGCGGCCAGCAGTGAGAAGACCGCGCCCACCGCCACCGTGCCGAGGGCGACGATCGCGCTGTTGCGCAGGTAGAGCCAGATCGAGTTGCCCGCCACGCCCTGGTCGAGCACCCGGTCGAAGTGCTCGAAGGTGAAGCTCGTCGGGAACGGGATGAACTCCGTGGTGAAGATCTGGTCGTTCGTCTTGAACCCGGTCGAGACCATCCAGTACACGGGGAACATCGCGATGACGAACACCACCACGGCGGTCCCGTTGAGGGCGATCTTCCGCAGCGTCTTACGGGTCTTGGCGGCGTCGCGCGGGCGCCTGGCCTGGGAGGTCGTCAGAGTGGTCACTGCACCTCCTCCGACTTGATCATCTGGCGGACGTAGAACGCGGTGACGATCAGCAGGATGATCGTGAGGATCACCGCGATGGCCGCGCCCGAGCCCATCTTGGGCGGCGGCCGGAAGGCCTCCGCGTAGGAGTACATCGACAGGTTGAACGCCTCACGGTTGGTGGGACCGTTCAGCAGCACGTACAGCTGCGAGAAGACCTTGAAGTCCCAGATGATCGACAGGATCGTCAGGACGGCGAACACGGGCTTCAGCAGCGGGAACGTGATCTTGCGGAAGGTCCTCCAGGGGCTCGACCCGTCGACCCTGGCGGCTTCGTAGAGCTCGTTCGGAATGCTCTTGAGCCCGGCCAGGACCGAGACCGCGACGAACGGGAACGAGGCCCAGACCACCGTCATGATCAGCGCGATGTAGACGGTGAACGCCTCGTTGAGCCACGGTTCGCCGGTCCAGTCGGCCCGCCCGAAGAGGGCGTTGGACAGGAAGTCGGGCAGCAGGTTGAGCGCCCAGTTGACGATCCCGGCCTCGGCGTCGAACAGCCAGCGCCAGATCACGCCCTGCGCGACCGGCGGGACCGCCCAGGCGAACATGATGCCGACGATCAGAATGGTCGACATGCGCTTGCTGAGCTGCTGGAGCAGCACCCCGACCCCGGTACCCACGATCAGGGTGAGCGAGACGGCCACGAAGGCGAAGACGAGGGTGTTGCGAAGCGAGGACCAGAAGATCTCGTTCTCGAAGACCTTGGTGTAGTTCTCCCAGCCGAGCCATTCGGCCGGCTTGGGGTTGACGTCCCGGATCTGCGGCAGCCCGACCTTCTGGAAGGACATGATCCCGGCCTGGATCATCGGGTAGAGCAGCAGCGCTGCCATCACCAGGACGCCGGGGATCAGCAGGACGTACGGGATGAGCTTGGGGTTAAGGCCGGAGGCCTTCTGCGGACGGTGAGAGCGGCGGGGGCGCCCGCTCGGGGCGGAGGCGTGGCCTCCGCCCCGGCGGGCGATCGACGTGTCGGTCATCGTCGCTACTGGTTGAGGATGTCTTCGAGTTCCTTGTTGGCCGTCGCGAGCGCCTCATCGGCCGAGGCCTTGCCCTCGATGACCGAGCGGGCCGCGTTCTGCAGCACCGCCTTGGTCTCGCCCGCCTCGGTCCAGTTCGGGTCGGCCGGGAAGGACCGGGCCTTGGCGAACGCCGCCGCGAACGGGGCCTGGACCGGGTCGCTGGACAGCGAGGCCAGGGTGTCCGGGTAGACCGGGAGGAGACCGCCGTCCTTGGCGTAGCGGTCGGCCCACTGCTTGCTCGTGGCGAGCTTGACGTACTCCTGGGCGAGCTCGGCGTTCTTGGTGGTGCCCCAGACGGCGATGTCGTTGCCGCCGAAGAAGGCCGGGGCCTCACCGCCGGTCTTGGCGGGGAGCGGGAAGAAGGCGAGCTGGTCGGGCTTCACCTTGCCCTTGGAGTCGGTCTCGATGCCGGGGATGTCCCACGACGCGGTCAGGTACATGCCGACCTTGTCGTTGGCGAAGCGGGTGCGGATGTCCACGGTGTTCTGGGTCAGCCGCGACTTGCCCGACAGACCGCTGGTCACCAGGCTCGTGTACGTCTCGAAGCCGGCCTTGAAGGTCGGGTCGGTGAGCTTGCCCACCCACTTGTCGCCTTCCTTGACGGCGTAGTCGCCGCCCTCGGACCAGGCCATGGCGCCGAGGAGGTGGTTGGCGTCGGAGCCGCCGTTGAAGGCGAAGCCGTCGACGTCCTTGCCCTTCTCCTCCTGGATCTTCTTCGCGGCGGCGACGACCTCGTCCCAGGTCTTCGGCACCTCGATCTTCAGCTCGTCGAACCAGTCCTTGCGGTAGAGGACCGCGCGGGTGCCGGCGCCCCACGGGACGGCGTAGACCTCGCCGTCGATGGTCTCCAGGCCGAAGAGGTTCTTCGGGATCTGGGCCTGGTCGCCGGCGCTGGTGAGCGCCGTGATCGGGCTCAGCGCCTCCTGGCTGACCCACAGCGGCACCTGGTCGTTGCCGATCTCGGTGACGTCGGGGCCGGCGCCACCCGCGGCGGCGGCGGTGAACTTGTCGTTCACCTGCGGCCACGGGATCCACTCCAGCTTGACCGTGGCGCCGGTGACCTTCTGGAACTCGGCGTTCAGGTCATCCATGTAGGCCTGGGCCGGCGGGTTCGAGTCGCCGAGACGCCACATGGTCAGCGTCTGACCGGCGAACTTGGGACCGGAGGCGGCGGGGGCCGATTCGGCGGCGGAGGCGGCGGGGGCCGGCTCGGCGGTCTCGCCACCACCACAAGCGGCGACACCCAGGGCGAGGGCGGCGGTGATGCCGGCGATCTTCACGATCTTCACGTTGGGGGTTCTCCCTTCCCGGCTTCTCGTCTAGGCAAGTTGAGGTGTCGGCGGGCCAGGCACCTTGGGGTTGCTGACGGTCGGCGTTTGTGGCACCTCAGAGGCTTGATCGCTTGCCTATGGGGTGACTGCCGTTAAACTAACAAGAAACTTTCTTAAAAAAAACCCGCGTTAGCGGATCGTGACGAGAAGGGAGACAGCGGTGGCCCGACGCCCCGGCACGCCCCGGCTGCTCCGGCAGATAAACGACAGATCGGCCCTGGAGCTCCTTCTCCTGCAGGGCCCCCTCACCCGTGCTGAGCTGGGCGAACTCACCGGACTGAGCAAGGTCACCTCAGGCCAGTTGCTGGCCCGGCTGGAAGATCGCGGATTGGTCACGACGGCCGGCGAACGGGCCGGCGGCCGCGGTCCGAACGCGGCGCTCTACGCCGTCAATCCCGAGTCGGCCTACGTCGCCGGCCTGGAGGTCTCGCCCGACAGCGTGACCGCCGGGGTCGCCGACATCACCGGCCGGGCCATCGCCGAGGTCACCGTCGACCCCAGCGAGGCCCGCGACCCCGTCAAGCTGGTGCACAACGCCCTCTTCCGCGCCTGCGAGTGCGCCGGGATCGTCCTCGACCAGCTCAGCGGCCTGGTGATCGGGACCCGCGGCGTCGTCGACCCCCGCAGCGGGGACGTGCGCTACTCCTTCGACCTGCCCGCGTGGCACTTCGGCGTGCTGGCCGAACTCCGCGCCGACCTGGGCCGGGCGGTACGCATAGAGAACGACGTCAACCTCGCCGCCCTGGCCGAACAGGCCCACGGGGCCGCGCGCGGCCTCGACGACTTCGTCATCATGTGGGCCGGGATAGGGCAGGGCCTCGGCGTCATGCTCGGCGGCCGGCTGCACCGGGGCATCACCGGCGGCGCGGGCGAGATCGGCTGGTTGCCCGTGCCGGGCGAGCCGCTGCCCTCGAACGTGCGCGACCCCCAGTCGGGCTCCTTCCAGCGCCTGGTCGGCGGGGACGCTCTGCACGGCATGGCGCTCGCCCACGGGGTGGGACCGGGGGAGGCGCCCGTGGCCGAACTGGTCGCCAAGGCCGTCGCCGAGGGGAACGGGAGCTTCCTCGACGAACTCGCCGGCCGCCTGGCCGTCGGCGTCGCGGCCGTGGCGGTGGTCCTCGACCCCGGGCTCATCGTCCTGTCGGGCGACGTCGGGCGGGCGGGGGGCCACGAGCTGGCCGCGCGGGTGGAGGACGAGGTGGCCCGCGTGTGTCCGTCGCGGCCTCGGGTGGCGGTGACGGAAGTCGACGGCAACCCGGTGCTCCGGGGGGCGCTGGTGGCCGCCCTGGAGGAGGCGAGGGAACAGGTCTTCTCGGATACGGTCTGACGATGTGACTCCTCCGCCCCCCGGACGAGGCGGCTTCTCGCTGAGCCGCGTTGACGACCGTGCGAAGGGCAAGCCCTGCCCTGAGGATGTTGATCGCCGCGTTGACATCGGCGTGCGCGGTGTGCCCGCACGCCGTACACGCGAACTCTGCCTGCGTGGGGCGGTTCTCCTTCGCGCTGTGCCCGCAGCGGGCGCACGTGCGGGAGGTGCCGGAAGGGTTCACCGAGATCAGCGTGCGACCGGCGCTTTCAGCCTTGTCCGTCAGGATTCTCAGGAACACCCCCCAGCCCGCGTCCAGGATGCTTCGGTTGAGACCCGACTTGGCTCCCACGTTCCGCCCAGGGCGCTCGATCGTGCCGGCGGCCGAGCGGGTCATGCCGGTGATGCGCAGGTCCTCGTGGACGATCACGTCATATGCGCGGACCAGCGTGAGCGCCGCCTTGTGGGCGCCGTCCAGTCGTCGGCGTCGCACCTTGGCGTGCAGCGCGGCGATGCGCGCGACGGTTCTCCGGTGGCGTCCGCTGCCCCGTTGCCTGCGGGTCAGGTCTCGTTGGACCTCGGCCAGACGGTCGGCGGAGGTGACCAGGTGGCGCCGGTTGACGACGTGGTCGCCGTCGGAGGTCGTGAGGAAGAAGGCGACGCCCATGTCGATCCCGGCCGCCGCACCCGTCGCGGGCAGTGGTCGCGCCGGTACGTCGTCGCACGAGAGCACCACGTACCAGCGGGAACCTTCACGCTTCCCGCTGACCGTCTTCACGTGGCCTTCGACCGCACGGTGCCGGTGGACGCGGACATGCCCGACACCCTGGAACCGTACGAACGTGGCGGTGGGGTGGTCGGGCTGGGAGTTCCACCGGCAGCCGTCACCGTCCTTGGGCCATTCGACGGAGTCGAAGCGGCCCCGGCCTCTGAACCGGGGGAAGCCCGGCGTGCGCCCGGCCCTGACCCGGGCGAAGAACGCGCGGTACGCCTTGTCCAGACGGCGCAGAGTGGCCTGCTGGGAGGAGAACGACCAGCGGCCCTGCCCTTCAGGATCGTCCGAGCGGATGTGCTTCAACTCCGCCGACTGGTCGGCGTAGCGAACCGTCACCCCCGCCCTGCGGTAGGCGGTGCGGCGGTGCTCCAGGGCGGCGTTGTAAAGCTGCCGGTGGTCCTCCAGGCACGCGGCGAGTGCGACGGCCTGCTTACAGGTGGGTCGCAGCAGGTACTTGAACGACCTACGCACGGATGCCGCGAGTGGACGGCCGTCGCATCGGCGTGGAAGCAGCCCGGGGGAGTGCGCACTGACGAGTCACAGGATCCTTTTAACAGCACCACGCGTCCGCAAAGCGAGAAACGGAGATCTGATGCGCCAACCTGTCAGGTCAGGGCACGCTCAGGCCCACACGACCCTCCCGTTCCCGGTCCCCTCATCGCTTGAGGCGTGGAGATCATGATGGGTGACGTCATTCTGATCTCCGACCCCCGGGTGACCTCCATACCGGTGATCGATTGCCTTGAGCCGCTCGTCGACGTGCGCGCTTTCCTGCGGGTCGACCTGCGCTTGGCCGACCCGGCGGGGGCGTTCGCGCACCTGCGGGAGGGGGTCGCCGAGCGGCTGCGGCGGGTGGTGCTGCCGCTGGGCGTGCACCTCATGGTCGTCGAGGGCTACCGGCCGGTGGCGCTGCAGCGGAAGTGGTTCGAGGAGTATCGGGAGACGTTGCGCACGACGTTTCCGGACATGTCGAGTGACGAGCTGCACGTGGCGGCGAGCCGGTTCGTCTCGCCCGTCGAGGTCGCGCCCCACACGGCCGGGGCCGCCGTCGACCTGACCCTGTGCGACGACGACGGCGTCGAGCTCGACATGGGGACCGAGGTGAACGCGACGCCGGAGCAGAGCGACGGGGCCTGCTACACGGCGTCGACCGACATCTCCGCCGAGGCCGTGCAGAACCGGAAGGTGCTGGCGACGGCGCTGGAAGCGGTCGGGCTGGTCAACTATCCGACCGAGTGGTGGCACTGGTCCTACGGCGACCGTTACTGGGCGATGACGCGGGGGCGGGAGGCGGCGGTCTACGGGCCGGTCGAGCTCTGACCTCCGGCCCTCGGGGTCGCCCGCCAGCGCAGCGGTTCTCCCGGGGTGGTGGCGACCAGGCGGCCCGCGTGGGCGGTGAACGTCGTCGTGCCCTCCGGGAGGTCGCCCGCCGGGTGCCAGTCGTCCGTCGCGTCCGGGCGGCGGGTGACCAGTTCTCCCCTGCTCGTCAGGGCGTAGAGGCGGCCGTTCATGCCGCTCATCGCCACCGCGTCGCACGGGCCCCGGTCGAGCCACTCCTCGCCCGTGAAGGGCATCGCCCACAGGCGGCCGTCCGCGGTCGCGACCCAGAACGTGCAGTCGGCGATGGCCAGGGCCACGGTTCCCTCCGGGCAGCGGGCCTCGTCGGTCCAGGGGGCCGGGACCTCCACGGCCGCGCGGGAGCGCAGGACGCCGTCGGCGGTCACGCCGTACAGGAGGACGCCTCGGGTGCCCGCCGCCTCGCGCGGGGTGTCGAGGCACGTCACGTCGCCGGCCCAGCCGATGGGGCGCCACGGGAGGTTCTGGGCGCACAGTTCGCGGCTCATCAGCGCGCCGTCGGAGGTCACGCCGTAGAGGACGCGGGCGTCGGCGGCCAGGGCGCGGATGTCGGACGGCTCGCCGATCACGTCCCAGCCGTCATATACGGAACTGAGGCGGGTCATGACGTTGCGGGTGATGCGGTCGACGACCGGGTCGTGGAGGGTGTTGCCCCAGTTCACCGTGGCGGCGTTGAAGACGGTGCCGCGGCCCGAGGTGAACACGCCCATGGTGGCCCAGCCACCCTGGCCGCCGCTGCGCCAGTGGCGCAGGTCGGCGGTGGCGAGGACGGTGAACGACGACGGGGTGCCGTCGCGTGAGGTCACCCTCGGGACGCCGCCCACCTCGACGAACTCGGCCGCGTCGGTCTCGTAGCCCAGCGCGCCCTGGGCGAACTTGTCGCCCTCGGTCAGGCCGGTGCCCTCGAAGACCCAGTGGCCGGCGAAACGGGTGACGTACGACTCCTCGTTCATCAGCGGCATCGACGGGCCCCACGTGCCCGCGCCCGCGCGGAACGACACGCCCGTCAAGCTGTTCTCCGGGCGGCCGACGGCCGACCACTCGGCGGTGACCAGGGACGGGTCGTCGACCGGGTCGGTGAAGGGGTCGCGGTGGCAGACCAGGGTGCGGCCCTCCAGGCGGGCCTGCCACCAGGCGGTGTTGCCGGCGAAGATCGCCATGTTGCCGCCGCGCCGGACGAACTCCTCGCAGGCGTCGCGCATCTCGCGGGTCCAGTATTCGTCGTGGCCGTTGACCACGAGCAGGCGGTAGCCGTCGAGCAGGTCCGGCGACAGGTCGAGGCCGTCGCAGAAGTCGGCCTCGAAGCCCGCCGGGCGCAGCCAGCGCAGGAAGCCGTCCTCCCAGCGTTCGGGGGAGGGGCCGCCGCCCGGGCGGTCGAAGGTGACCTCGGTCGCGCGCGACGGGTCCTCCGTCCAGTAGAGGCCCTCACCCGGGATCCCGGCGCGGTTGTAGGCCTGCCAGGTGCCGAACGGGATGGACACCAGGATGTCCTTCTTCGGCCCGGACGGGGTCACGACGAAGTAGACCTCGTCGTCGCCGGAGACATTCACGCCGGGCAGCTCACCCGTCGCCCTCGGCACCTCCGACGACGGCGCGTCGGTGAAGTGGGCGCGGTAGAGCGAGCTCGGCCAGTCGCCGGGGACGTCGAGGGTCCACACGGGGCCGGTGGCGCGGGTCGTCAGCACGTGGGCGCCCGTGGTGGCGTCGTGGACGTGCACGCCGCTGTCGCCGTCGAGCCGGAACGTCAGCGGGCGGCCCTGGGGGCACGAGGTCGCCTCGGCGTAGGCGATCACCGCAGCGCCGCTTCGACCAGCATCGTCTCCAGCCCGTGCAGGAACCGCTCCATGTCGGCCTTCGACAACCAGCGGGTGTCGGCGGTCACCGACACGTCCATGGTCCCGCTCAGGTGGACGCAGAACCGGCAGTTGAGCTGGTCCTGCGACATCGGCCAGCTCAGCGTGCTCTCGCCGAGCGCCCGGCGGATCAGCGCCTCGTCGCGGTAGACGGGGTTGTCGGCGAAGCGCATGTCGTTGAAGCAGCACCACGGATGCACGAGCGTGCCCCGGTCGGCCGCCACCCTCTCCAGCGCCGCCGACCGGTCGGCGGGATCGTGGTAGGCGCTCCGGTACGCCCGCAGCGCGGCCGGACCCGCCAGGCTCAGCAGCTCGTCGAACCGCACCTTCTCCACGTCCAGGACGAACAGCCCCTCCTGCGACATCGTGGTCACCGCCGTCCGGGTGTCGGCCCGGAACCGGTTGCCCACGATCGGCAGCATCGCCACCGTCTCGTGCCCCGTCATCTCCGACACCAGCGCCGTCACCGCCGTCAGCAGGACCGTCGAGGTGCTCGTGCCGTGCCGGACCGCGATGCGCTGGGCGGCCAGGTCGACGGCGGGGGAGCGCAGCGACGCCCGCCAGACGGGCGGCGACTCCCCGGCGCCCGACGGCACGTGGAACATCGTCGGCGGGATGCGCCGGTGCGCGTCCTCCCAGTACGCCGCCGCGTCGGCCGCCACCCGGCGGCCGGCCGCCGACCCCTGCCAGCGCGCGATGTCCATGGGCTGCGGCGGCCGCGAGGCGGGCGCGCCGCCGCGCAGGAGCAGCAGGCGCAGGTCCCGGATGGCCTGCTCGGCGCCCAGGCCGTCGGCGGCCAGGTGGCAGAACACCAGCACCAGATGGGTGACCTCGCCCGTTCCCGACAGCACCAGCCCGGCCCGCAGCGGCCACTCGCCCGCGTAGTCGAACGGGGTCGCCGCCATCTCGGCCAGCAGCGCCTGGGGGTCGTCGCCGGTCCGGACGGTCAGCTCCCCGCTCGCCTTCAGCGACTGGCCGCCGACGGCGACCAGGGTGCGCAGCGACTCGTGCCGCTCGACCAGACGGCCCAAAGCCCACAACGCCGACGACACCGACGCCGGGCGCGCGCCGAGCGGCAGCACCCGGCCGAAGTTGAAGTAGTGGTCGTCCGGCCGGGTGCGCTCGATCGCCTCCCAGATCGCGCGCTGACCCCACGTGAACGACGCGGCCCCCGTACGCCCGCCCGAGAAGGCGGCCCGCTCCGTCATGCCGGCGACCGGGCGGCCTCGACCCAGGAGGCCAGCCCGTCGACGCTGTCGAGGAACGTCACGTCGCCGCTCAGGTCGACCTCGACGCCGTATTCGCGCTCGATGGCGTCGATGAGCCGCATCTGCGCCAGCGAGGTCACGCCGAGGTAGGCCAGCGGCACGGTCGCCGCCAGCACGTCGGCCGGGGTGAGCTCGCCGTCACACGACTCCGACACCAGTTCGGCCAGTCTTTCCTTCATTCCGCACCTTCCGTTCCAGTCCGACCAGGTCGTCGGGGGTGGCGTCGGGGACCGCGTCGTCGAACCGGGCCAGTCGCCGCGTGAGGAGCGCCCCGATCACGACCAGCAGGATGAATCCGGCGAAGACGGCGTACATCAGGGAGACGTCGCCGAGGAGTTCGGTGCCCACGGGAGCGATGATCCCGACGCCGATCGGGATGGTCGACCAGGCGACCATCTGGTTGAGCGCGAACACCCGGCCGTGGAACCGCTGCGGGACCTTGACCTGGATGATCGTGTTGTAGACGCCGTTGACGAGGGCCAGGCCGAAGCTGACGCCGAACGCGCCGACGCCGACGACGACCAGGTCGTCGCGGAGCGCCACGACGCCGCACGACACGGCGATGACCAAGGTGAGGAGCAGCATGCCGCGCATCCGGCGTCTGGACGGGCCGCCCCACAGGCCCATCGTGAGGCCGCCCGCGACGGCGCCCGACCCGGCCACCAGCGCGATCACACCCGCCTCCTGGACGGTGCCGAACTCCAGCACCAGCGGCGAGTACATCATGAAGACCGGCGACAGGCCGAGCGACAGGAACGCGAAGAAGACGACCATGGCCCGGAAGTAGGGGTTGCCGAAGGAGATCTTGAACCCTTCGGCGATCTCCCGGCCGACCGTCTCCCGGCGGCGCAGCGCCAGCGCGGCCGGGAAGGTCACCAGGGCCAGCACGACGATGGTGAGGACGTGGCCGACGACGTCCAGGACGAGGATGCCGTGCAGGCCCCAGACCGCCATCAGGCCGACGGCCGCGAGCGGCGCGACGAACTGGGCCATGCCGAGCGCCGTCTGGGCGATGCCGTTGGCGTGACCGAGGTAGCGCTTGGGGACCAGCTGCGGCACGGCCGCCGTGAAGGCCAGCCGTTGTGTGGTCAGCGCGACCGACAGCAGCGGGAGCAGCACGTAGAGGGTCCAGACGTGCAGGCCGCCGGTCCACACGAGGACGCCCGTCACGGTCTGCACGGCCAGGGCCGCCGCGTTCCCGCCGATCATCACCGCGCGTTTGGACGACCGGTCGACCAGCGCCCCGGCCAGCGGCGCGGCCAGCACGCCGGGGATGACGGCCAGGACCTGGAGGACGGCGAGCTGGGTCATCGACTGGTGCTGCAGGTAGACCCAGAGGGGCAGCGCGAACTCGGTCAGCGTCGACCCGGCCAGGCAGACCATCTGCCCGAACGCGACCAGCAGGAACCGCCGGACCGAGGGCGCCGGTCCGGCCGATCCGGCCACGGACCGCCTGCGGGGGGGTGATCCGGCCGGGCCTGATGCGGGCGGCCCGGCCGGATCGGCGTCGGCGCGCGAGACGTGGTCAGGGTCGCTCGCGCCCGAGGCCGGGTCCGAGGTGACGATCTCGGCCAGTTCGTCTGGGCGATATTTCAGGAAGTAGTGGCCCGCCTCGTCGATCACGACCAGCCGGGTCCGCTCCGCGATGAAGCCCCACTCCGCGTAGCGCTCCTCGTAGTAGTCCGTCGCGGGGTCGTACTCGCCGACGACGGAGACGACCGGCGCCTTCAGCCTGGGGGCGCCGCTCTCCATCAGGGTGGTGAAGTAGTCCTCGGCGGCGCGCGCGTCGTGGCGCATGTTCCCGATGACGAACGCCTTCTGGGCGTCGTCCAGGTCCGACAGGTCGGCGCCGAGCGCGGTGAGCCAGTTGAGCTGGCCCTTGTCGCTGCGGAACCGCTCCAGCCGGGCCAGCCGGGCCCAGCGCCCGAGCAGGCCCTTGGTGGGCCGGGCGAAGGGGAAGATCCCGCCCAGGTAGACGGTGTCGACCGTGCGTCCGGCCGCTTCGAGGCGGCGGGCGATCTCGACGGTGAGGGCGCCGCCGACGCCGCAGTGGCCGTAGAGGGTGACGGGGGCCTCGATGCGCAGGATCTCCTCGACGCAGCGGCGAGCCACCTCTTCGAGGGGCTGCGACTCCTCGGGCAGGCCCAGGTCGTGGCCGGGGACGGCGACCGACCAGAGCTCCCATTCCGGCGGCAGGGCGTCTGCGAGCGGCTGGTAGACGACCGCGCTGCCGCCGCCGTAGGGGACGCAGACCAGGGCCTTGGTCCCCTGCCCGGTCAGCCGGTAGAGGAGCGGCCTCGGGCCGGACGCCGATCGGGCGACGGCGGCGAGGGCGCGGACGGTCGGGTGCTGGAACAGGTCCATCAGCGCGATCGGCGACGAGCCCTCGGGAAGGGTCCGGCGCAGCTTGGCCACGACCCGGGTCGCGAGCAGCGAGTGGCCGCCGAGGTCGAAGAAGTCGTCGAGCACGCCCACCTGCCGCAGGCCCAGCACCTCGCACCAGGCGGCGGCGACGGCCTCCTCCCACGCGTCGGCCGGGGGCTCGAACGGGACGTCCTCCGGCCGGGTGTCCTCGGGGGCGGGGAGGGCCGCGCGGTCGACCTTGCCGTGGCCCTTCAGCGGGAGCTCGTCGAGGAACACCCAGCGGGTCGGGACCATGTACTCCGGCAGCCGTCCGGCCAGCGTCGCGCGCAGGTCGGCGATGGCGGGCCGGGGGTCGGCGACGACGTAGCCGACCAGTTCGCCGTCGCGGGCGTCGGTGACGGCGTGGGAGACGCCGGGCAGCAGGCGCAGCGCCTCGTCGATCTCGCCGAGCTCCACGCGGTAGCCCCGGATCTTGACCTGGAGGTCGCGGCGGCCCAGGAACTCCAGGTCTCCGGTCAGCAGCCAGCGGGCGAGGTCGCCGGACCGGTAGAGGCGGCCGTACAGGGGGTGGTCGACGAACTTCTCCGCGGTCAGGTCGGGGCGGCCCAGGTACTCGCGGGCCAGCCGGCCGCCGATGCACAGTTCACCCGGCACGCCGACCGGCACCGGCGACAGGTGCCGGTCCAGGACGTGCAGCGACGAATGCCCCAGAGGCCTCCCGATCGGGGTGATCGGACCCGTCGGCGTCACGTCGGGGCAGACGCGGTAGGTGGAGACGCCGACGATGGCCTCGGTCGGGCCGTAGTGGTTGACGACGGGCACCCGGGTGGCGAGGTCGCGGGCGAACTCCCAGCTCGACCCTTCGCCGCCGAAGATGAGCAGCTTGCGCGGCAGGAGGGCGGCGACGTCGTCGGTGTCGGCGGCGAGGGCGCCCAGGTGGGAGGGGGTGAGCTTGACGTAGTCGATGCCGCGCATGTGCCCGGCGAGCTCGGGGCCGGAGATGCGCGCGGGCAGCAGGTGCAGGGTGCCGCCGGTGCTGAGGCACAGGTAGAGGATCGTGATGCCGAAGTCGAAGGCGAGCGACTGGAGCAGGGCGTACTGCGACTCGTCCTCGACCGCGAAGCGCCGCCGGGCGTCGGCGAGGTAGCGGAGGATCTCCCGGTTCTGGACCGCGACGCCCTTCGGCCGCCCCGTCGAGCCGGAGGTGTAGATGACGTAGGCGAGGTCGTCGCCGTCGCCGAGCGGCTCGACGTCGTCGGCCTCGGCGTCACCGATCTCGGTGAGCACGACCGCCGCGCCGGAGTCCTCGATCATGAACGCGCGGCGTTCGCCGGGGTACTCGGGGTCGATCGGCACGTAGGCCCCGCCCGCCTTCAGCACCGCGAGGAGCGCGACGGCCAGGTCGATCGACTGCTCCATGCAGACCGCGACCCGCACACCGGGGCCGACGCCCCGCTCGCGCAGCGCCCGCGCGGTGCCGGCGACCCGCCGGTGCAGTTTCCGGTACGTGATCGCCTCGTCCCCGTGCCGGATCGCCACCCTGTCGGGCGACCGGGTGGAGACGACCTCGGCGAGGGTCTCCAGCGCGGGCGTGACCCGTTCTCCGGGCGTGGTCGACCAGCTCGTGAGAAGCTCCCGCTCGGAGTCCGAGACGAGGCCGAGGCGGGAGACCGGCCGCTCCGGGTCGGCGACGATCGAGCGCAGCAGCGTCTCGAAGTTGGCCGCGAAGCGTTCGACCGTCTCGTGGTGGAACAGGTCGGCCGAGTAGACGAAGAAGGCGTCCAGGCCGTCGCCGGTCGGGGTGATCTCCAGCGACAGGTCGAACTTCGCCTGGTGGAAGTCGGGGTCGACCGGTTCGGCGACCAGTCCGTCGAGGTGGAGGCGGGTGCCGGCCTCGCTGCGCAGGCTGAACTGGGTCTGGAAGACGGGCGTCCGGCTCAGGTCGCGGGCCACGCCGAGGTCCTGCACCACCCGGTCGAACGGCGTCTCCGCGTGGGTGAACGCGTCGATCGCGGTCCGGCGGGTGCGCCTGAGCAGTTCCCGGAAGGTCGGATCTCCGCTCAGGTCGGCGCGGAGCACGACCGTGTTGAGGAAGAACCCGATGAGCTTCTCGACGTCCTCGTCGGGCCGGGCCGCGACGGGGGTGCCGACCGCGAAGTCGACGGCGGCCGTGTAGCGGTGGAGCTGGGTCTGGAAGGCCGCCATGAGCAGCATGAACAGGGTGACGCGCTCCTTGCGGGCGAGCGCGTTCACCTGGTCGGTGAGCTCCCGGGGCAGCCGCCGGGTGACGACCGCGCCCTTCGCGGTGCGGACCCTCGGGCGGGGCAGGTCGGCGGGCAGGTCGAGCACCGGCACCCGGTCGAGCCGGTCGCGCCAATAGGAGGTGTCGACCGGCTGTTCGCGCTGCCTGCGGGCGTGCTCGCCGTACTGCATGGGCAGGTCGGGCAGGTCGCCGCCGGCGTAGAGGGTGGCGATCTCCTCGTACAGGAGCCCGAGGGACCAGCCGTCGCCGGCGATGTGGTGCAACACGATGACGAGCGTCTGGTCGTCGGTCAGAAAGGCCCTGACGACCGGCCCGTTCGCGAGGTCGAACGGCCGGTTGGTGAGATCGGCCAGCGGCACGCCGGAGACGCGTTCGAGGGGGAGCGCACGGTCCTCGACCAGCGCGACCGGGTTGCCGTCGACGGCCGGATAGCGGGTCCGCAGCACCTCGTGCCGCCGCATGACCGTGTCAAGTGCCCGCTGCAGCGCGGCCACGTCGAGATCCCCGACGAGCCGTTCGGTCACACAGATGTTGTACGACGCGTCGTCGGGGTTGAGCTCGTGCAGGAACCAGAGCCGTTCCTGTCCGAGCGAGAGCGGATTGGCCGGTGTGACGGCGAGCATCTTCCCTCAAGTGATCGGACGAATGCAGCACAAAGAGGCCAAACGCCTCAGCCGGGGAAGCTAACTGGAAAGGTTCTTTGCAATTAGCGGACGGCGTCAGTCTGGCATGCCCCGGGCCCGCTCACAAGCTCTAAACGTGCCCAACCCATTGGCTTGTGGGGGCCGGGGACCACTTGTGACGAGCGCCGGGAGCGTGCCACACTGGCGACTGGGCTAACTGGAAAGAATCTTTTCAGTAACGCAGTGCTCGGGCAGTATTCATCCGATCTTTGGGGAGTCCAATGACGCTCTCGGATCTGCTGGCGGCCCGCGCCGCCGCCGAGCCTGACGGCGTCGCGATGATCGTCCACGGCGTGGGGGAACTGACCTACGCCGACTGGGACTCCCGCGCCGGCGGTCTGGCGAACTGGCTGATCACCGAAGGTGTGCGCCCTGGCGAGCCGGTGGGGCTGGTGTTCCCCCACGCCGGGTGGCTCGACTACGCGGTGGCCTTCATGGGCGTGCTGCGGGCGGGGGCCGTCGCGGTGCCGATCTCCGACCGGACCCCGGAGGGAGAGATCCGACATCTTGCGGAACGGGCTGGAATCAGCCGGATTCTGCGCGATGTAACTTTCACGGACCGATCGGTTTCCCCGCTCCCGAAGGTGTCTCCGGCCGACCCCGCCCAGATCCTCTTCACCTCCGGCACCACCGGCGTGGCCAAGGGCGTCACCGCCACCCACGCCAACCTGGCCTTCGGCCTCCACCGCGACCCGCGCCGCCGGGCCTTCCGGCACTCGAAGCACCTCGCGCACGCCTTCCCCATCGGCACCAACGCGGGCCAGATGATGCTGGTGAACGCCGTCGCCGCGCACCCCGCCGTCGTCACGACGGCCGCCTTCACCCCCCGGCGGTTCGCCTCGCTCATCGCGAAATACCAGGCCGGGACGGTCTTCCTGGTGCCCGCCATGGCCATCGAGCTGCTGGCGGCCGGGGTCGAGCCCCTCGACAGCGTGCTGCTGCTCGGGTCGGCCGCCGCGCCGCTGCCCTCGGCCGTGGCGGTGAAGCTGGCCGGCCTCTTCCCGGCCGCGATGATCACGAACTACTACACCTCCACCGAGGCCGCCCCCGCCCAGACGATCATGGTCTTCGACCCCGAACGCCCCGGATCGGTGGGCCGGGCGGCGGCCGGAGGCTCCGTCCGGATCACCACGCCCGAGGGCGCCGTGACCGCCCCCGGGGAGGTCGGCGAGGTGTGGATGCGCTCGCCCGCCGCGCCCCGCGCCTACCTCGGCGAGACCGTGTCCGACACCTTCCGGGACGGCTGGGTGCGCATGGGCGACCTCGGCTACCTCGACGAGGAGGGCTACCTGTACCTGGTCGACCGGACCGGCGACGTCGTCAAGTCGGGCGCCCACAAGGTATCCACCCTGAAGGTCGAGGAGGCGCTGCACGCCCATCCGCTGGTCACCGAGGCCGCCGCCTACGGGGTGCCCCACCCGGTGCTCGGGACGGTGGTGGCGGCGGCTCTGGTCGTACGGGAGGAGATCCCCCTCGCGGACCTGCGGGCGTTCCTGATCGACCGGCTCGCCCCGCACGAGCTGCCGGCCAAGGTCACCACGATGGACGCGCTGCCGCGCAACCGGGGCGGCAAGGTCGACAAGAAGGCGCTGCCATGACCGAGGCGTCGTTCGCGCAGACCGGGATGTGGATCACCGAGCGCATGGGACGGGCTCGGACCGCCTACCACATGCCGCTGGTCGCCGACTTCGAGGGAGAGCTCGACGTGTGCGCGCTGCACGCGGCCTGCGAGGCGGTGATCCGGCGGCACGCGGTGTTGTCGAGCGCGGTCGCCGAGGTCGACGGGCTGCCCGTGATGGTGCCCGGGGAACGTCCGCCGATCCGGCTGACCACCGCCGGCGACCTGCACGAGCTCGTCCGGGAGGAGACCCTCCGGCCCTTCGACGTCGAGAACGGGCCGCTCGCCCGGTTCACGCTGGCCAAGCTGAGCCCTGACCGGCACGTCCTGGTGTTCGTCGCGCACCACCTCGTGTTCGACGGCGAGTCGAAGGACATCCTGGTCAGAGACCTGGCCGACTTCTACAACGGGGAGTCGCGGCCCCGGCTCGGGACGTCGTACGCGAGCTTCGCCGACGGGGAACGGGAGCGGGTCCGCGACGACCTCGACGAGGCCAGGGCCTACTGGTCGGCGCGGCCTCCCGGGGAGCCCACCCCGCTGCCGGGCCTCACCTCGGCCGGACGCGGGGCCGCCGAGGGGGCGGTGCGCACCTTCCGCGCCCGGATGCCCGACGTGCCGGGCGTCTCGCGCTTCGAGCTGTTCCTGGCCTCCGTCCACACGCTGCTGCACCGCTACGGCGATCCGGCCCCGACCGTCGCCGTCGACCTGTCCACCCGCGTGCCGGAGGTGCGCGACAACGTCGGCCTGTTCGTCAACGAGCTGCCCGTCACCGCCACGCCGGAGGGCACCGTCGCCGACGTCGCCCGGACCCTCCACCGCGACCTGCGCGAGATGTACCGCTTCCGGCACGTCCCCTACGCCCGCGCCGTCAGGGGCGTGCGCCCGCGCACCGCCCTCGCCCAGGTCTCGGTCAGCTACCGCAAACGCCGCCCCGACCCCGTCTTCACCGGCGTGAAGACCACCGTCGACTGGGCGGTCTTCAACCATTCCGTACGCAGCGTCCTGCACCTCCAGGCCGTCGACCACCCCGACGGCCTCTACGTGATCATGCAATACGGCGCCGGCTCCGGCACGGAGTCGGACGTCGCCCGGATAGCGGAGGACCTTCTCACCATCATGAACAACCCCGAAAGCCCTGTGGACGGCACCTCACCGGCCGCCGACCTCGACGACGCCGTCCGCGAGATCTGGCAAGAAGTGCTGGGCATCGACGAGATCGGCGACGACGAGGACCTGTTCGACCTCGGCGGGCACTCCCTGACCATCACCCAGATCATCGCCCGCATGCGCAAGCGCCTCGGCGTCGAGGTCCCCCTGGACGTCTTCTTCGACACCCCGACCATCGCGGGCGTCGTCCAGGCCGTCCGCGAGGCGGAACCGGCCGTCAGGTGACCACCGACCTCGACCGGCTCCTGCTCATCCGCCACTTCGAGCACGCCCTGCTGGACCTGTTCGCGAAGGGCGAGCTGAACGGCACCACGCACACCTGCCTGGGCCAGGAGATCGTCCCCGTGGCACTGGCGCCGCTGCTGGGCCCGGACGACCGTGTCTTCAGCAACCATCGCGGCCACGGCCACTACCTGGCCCGCTTCGACGACCCGGCCGGCCTGCTGGCGGAGATCATGGGCCGCGAGGGCGCGGTCTGCGACGGCGTCGGCGGCAGCCAGCACATCCTGCGCGAGGGCTACCTGTCGACGGGCGTCCAGGGCGAGAGCCTGCCGGTGGCCGTCGGCGCGGCCCTGCACCTGCGCGGTTCGGGCGCGCTGGCATGCGCCTACATCGGCGACGGCACGTGGGGCGAGGGCGCGGTCTACGAATCCCTGAACCTGGCCGCGTTGTGGGGGCTCCCGCTGCTGGTCGTGGTCGAGCACAACGGCATCGCCCAGACCACGTTGACCGAGCTGGCCATGTCGGGCACGATCGCGGCACGCTGCGCGGCCTTCGGGGTCGCGCACACGGCCCTGCCCGCCGACGACGTCTCCGAGATCCGGACCGTGCTGACCCCGCTGGTCTCCGCGGTGCGCACCGGCTCCCCGCTGGTGGTGGAGTTCGCCGTCAACCGGCTGGGCCCGCACAGCAAGGGCGACGACACCCGGTCGGGCGTCTCCGAGCTCCGCGACTGGTATCGCGAGATGTCGGACGTGGCCGGTTTCGCGGAGGCGGACGCCCGCGCCCGCGACCTGGTCGGATCGGTCGTCCGTGAGGTCAAGGCACGCCCCCTGTCGACGTGGGGCCGGCACGCCGTGGGGCGGGACGCATGAGAGTCGTGGAGAACCTCAACCAGGCGCTGCACGAAGTGCTCGCCGCGAACCCGAGGGCCTTCCTCCTGGGCGAGGACGTCCTGGACCCCTACGGCGGCGCCTTCAAAGCCACGCGGGGCCTGTCGACGAGCTTCCCGTCGCAGGTCATCACCACCCCGATCAGCGAGTCGGCCATCACCGGCGTCGGGGCGGGCCTGGCGTTGTGCGGCGACACCGCGATCGTCGAGATCATGTTCAGCGACTTCGTCACGCTGGCGTTCGACCAGATCGTGAACTTCGCCGCCAAGTCCGTCTCCATGTACGGCACCCGCGTCCCGATGCGCCTCATCGTCCGCCTGCCCACCGGCGGCGGCCGCGGCTACGGCCCCACCCACAGCCAGAGCCTGCAGAAACACTTCATCGGCGTGCCCGGCCTCGACGTCTACGAGATGTCGCCCCTGCACGACAACCGCGACGTCCTCACCCGGATGATCGCCGCCGAACGCCCCTGCGTCTTCTTCGAGGACAAGGTCCTCTACACCAAGCGCATGCACGAGGTGGACGACCTCTTCACCTGGGACCTCACCGACGGCCTGGCCCGCGTCCACGTCGACACGCCGCCCGACTGCGTGATCATCGCCCCCGGTGGCGTCACCCACCGCGCGCTCGCGGCCATGCGCCGCCTCCTGCTGGAACAGGAGATCGTCTGCACCCTGCTCGTGCCCTCCCGCCTCCACCCCCTCGACGCCGCCCCGCTGGTCGCCGTGGCACGGGAGGCGAAGTCGGTGGTCGTCGCCGAGGAGAGCACCGCCGGGGGGACATGGGGCGCCGAGGTCGCCCACGTGCTGCACCGGGAGTTGTGGGGCGTGCTGCGCAACCCCGTCGCGCTGGCCCACTCGGCCGACAGCATCATCCCGACGGCGGGCCACCTGGAACGTGCCGTCCTGCTGACCGAAACCACCATCCACGACACGGTCCTGGAGTCCCTCAAGTGAAGGTCCCCAAGCTCAACAACAACGACGACACCTACGTCCTGGTCGAATGGCTGGTGGAGACGGGCACCGAGGTCAAGGAGGGCGACCCGGTGGCCGTCCTGGAGACCTCCAAGTCGGCCGAGGAGGTGACGGCCGACGCGACGGGAGTGCTGCGGCAGGAGGTCGCCCTGATGGCCGACTGCGCCCCGGGCGACCTGCTGGCGACCATCGGCGCGTCCGTCCCCGTCCCAGCGCCGATCGATTCTCCCGCCACACCGGAGAGTCACTCCGGCCCGGTGATCACCGCGCCCGCCAGGGCGGCCATGGACGAACTCGGCGTCACCGAGGAGCAGGTCGCCACCCTGGGCGTCAACGTCGTCCGGCGGGCCGACGTGGAGCGGCTGGCAGCCGAGACCGCCACCCCCACCGCCCCGCTGTCGAAGGTCCAGCAGGCCGTCGGCCGGGCGGTCACGCTCTCGCACGCCACGATCCCCGCCGCCTACGCCGTCCTCGACATGCCCCTCGACGAGGAACTCGCCGCCACCCGCCGGCTGACCAAACAGGTCCGCCGCCCGGTCGGCCTGGCCGAGCTGTTCGTCATGGCCGTGGCACGGCTGCACGCCGAGTTCCCGCTGTTCTTCGCCACCCTCGGCGACGACCGCACCAAGGCGGTGCTCTCGGACACCGCCAACGTCGGCGTGACCTTCGACACCGGTGATGGCCTGTACGTCCCGGTCGTGCACGACGCCGGTTCCAAGTCCCTGCAGCAGGTCGCGACCAGGCTGATGGAGTATCGCGTGGCCGCGATGAAGGGCGACTTCAGCGCCGCCGACCTGGCCGACGCGAACATCGCCGTCACCCTCCACCACGACGGCGGCATCACGCTGGCCATCCCGTTCATCTTCCCCGGGACCGCGTGCGCACTGGCCGTCACCGCTCCCCAGGAGGTCCTCTACCTGGACGGCGGCGAGGTGAGAGCGCGGCAGGTGGCGCACATCGGCCTGGCCTACGACCACCGCCTGATCAACGGCCGCGACGCCGCGCTCTTCCTGAAGGCCCTCCAGCGGGAGACGAAGGCGCTGGCCGCTACGGAGTGACGGTCTGCCCGCCCCACTCCTCGGGAGCGACGTCGTCGAGCGTCTCGGAGAAGGTCCACCGGTGACCGGCGAGATCCTCGGCGGCGTACTGCCGCTCGCCGTACTCGAAATCGGCGGGCTCCATGAGGATGCGCGCACCGAAGGCCCGGGCGTGCTCACAGTGCGCCCGGGCGTCTTCCACGCGGACGGTCACCGAATGGGTCACCTCGCCGTGGCGTGGCGGCCTTCGCTCTCCGTGCACGTCACCGACGATCAGCGCCCCGTCGCCGTAACGCAGCTGGGAACGGTGACCGTCACCGATCCGCACCCGCTCCTCGAAACCGAACGCCCCGGTGAGCCAGGCGACGGCTTCCCGGACGTCGGGATAGATCAGGACGGGGATGACCGCGGCTGATGGAATGGAGCGATTGGCTTTCACCCATGGCAGTCAATCGGGGGTGTGTGCCCAGGTCAAGGGCTGTGTGTGGCGATGGGGCGAACCGGCTGCGCCGGGAAGGCCGGCCTTCATCCCGCGACGCCGCATCACAGGCCTGTCCTTTGTTGCGAGCCTTGCGATGGCGCGAACGGGCGGTGTCGCACGCCTGTCACCCGCTCCGAGTTTCGCGGGGGAGTGAACGGTCGCAGACGAGGGGCCCTCAGCTGATTTTCGCGAAGCTGTCGCAGAAGCGCGCGGATCTAGCGATGGTCCGAACGGGCGGTGTCACATGCCCGTCACCTGCTCCGACTTTCGCAGGGGAGTGAACCGGCGCAAACGAGTGGTGCCCAGCAGTCTTCGTGAACCTGTAGCGCAAGCGCGTCAGGTCTCGCGATGGCGCGAAGGAGTGGTGAGGTTGTATCGCACGCCTGTCATCTGCTCCGAGTTTCGCGGGGGAGTGAACGGTCGCAGACGAGGGGCCCTCAGCTGATTTCGCGAAGTTGCAGCGGGAGCGCGTCAGGGCTCGCGATGGCGCGAACGGGCTGCCCCGCTCACCCCGCGAAGCTGTATCGCACCCCCGTCATCTGCTCCGACTCGTCCCACAACCGCCGGGCCGCCGCCTCGTCGTGTGACGCCGCGCTGCTGGAGACCAGCTTGGGATAGCCCCGCATCTCGCCCGGCCCGTCGGGCCCGACGTATCCCGCGCGCGGCACCCCTGGCGCCGTGGCCGCGTAGAGCTGTGGCAGCACGCCCATCTCGGCCCGCTGCGCCAGCACCGCGTTCGCCACCCGATGGACCAGCACCTGGACGCGGCTCCCCGTCATCCGGGCCCCGGCCTCCTGCAGCCCAGTCGCCGAATAGCCCGGATGCGCGGCCAGCGACAACAGGGGAGTGGCCGCCGCCCGCCGCTGGAGTTCGTAGGCGAACAGCAGGTTCGCCAGCTTCGACTGCGAGTAGGCCCCGTACGGCGAGTATCGCCGGCTTCCCTGCAGGTCGTCGAAGTCGATCCGCCCGCGCCGGTGCATGTTGGAGCTCACCGTCACCACCCGGGGAGCGGGGCGCAGCAGCAGGGACGGCAGCAGCAGCCCGGTGAGCGCGAAATGCCCCAGGTGGTTGGTCGCGAACTGCATCTCGTAGCCGTCGACCGACAACCGCCGGGGCGGCGCCATGACGCCGGCGTTGTTCATCAGGATGTCGAGCCCGTTGGGGAACACCTCGGGCATGCGCCCGGCGAAGTCGCGCACGGACGACAGATCGCACAGGTCCAGCCGCGACACCACGACCTCGGCCTTGGGGAAGGAGGACCGCACCCGCGCCGCGGCCGCCTCGCCCCTGGTCACGTCACGCACCGCGAAGACGACCTTCGCGCCGCGCCGGGCCAGCTCACCCGCCGCGAGGAGCCCGAGGCCGTTGCCGGCGCCGGTCACGATCGCGCCCTTGCCCGACAGATCGGCGATGTCCGCAGCCGTCCATGCCATTACGTCTCCTCGCCTCGGCCCGCCTCATTCCTCACCATAGGCCGCGATCACCCCCTTATCCGCAGGCCTCGCGGGGTGGGGTGGAAACCCGCCGCCTCCAGCGCCGCCGCGAGGGGTGAGTCGTTGATCGCCGTGCCGTCGGCCCGCTCGACCGTGAGCCGCCCCAGGGCTCCTTCGCGGACGGCCCCCGCCAACGCCCCCACAGCCACGGTCAGATGGTCGTCCTCCCCGAACGACAGCAGCGTCTTCCCGCCCCGTTCGACGTAGAGCACCAGCTTCCCCGCCACGGTCACCACGAGCGCCCCGGCCTTCCGCCCCGGACGGTGCCCGGCGTCGCCGCCCCGGTCGGGCCACGGCAGCGCCGCCCCGAACGGGTTGGCCGGATCGGCCGCCGCCATCACCGTCGCCTTGGGCGCCTCGCGCTCGGCCGCCTGGGGACGCCAGGCCGTCCACGGGTCGACGTAGTCACCCTCTGCCGGAGCCGGAGCCGCCACCTCCACGTCCTTCCGGTCGGAGGCCCGCAGCCGGTCGACGGCCCCCGGCAGCGCGAACTGCGCCCCGCCCAGCCCTTCGACGAAGTAGCCCCGGCGGCACCGCCCGCTCTCCTCGAACGCCCGCAGCACCTGGTAGACGGCGGCGAACCCGCCCGGCAGCCGCTCGGCGGTCACCCCGCCGCGGGTCACCACGCCGTGGCGTTCGAGCAGCATCTCGGCCTGCGCCTGGGCCCGCAGCGTCACCTCGGACGACGGTTCGGGCAGCAGCCACCACCGGCCCCCGACCGTCGGCGGCCCCGACCGTGTCGGCAGCACGGCCCGGCGACGCCGCGACGGCGACGCCGGACGATGCGCCGGCTTGCCCGTGCCGAGCGTGGCCCGCAGCGGCGCGAGCGTGTCGCCGGTCACCCGGCCCGACCAGACCAGGTCCCACAATGCCGCCGCCAGCGTGGCGTCGTCGGGCATGCCGTCGTGCACCACCCGGTTCGACAGGTCGCGGAAGAACAACGCCCCGCCGCCCGCGAGCACGTCGAGCACCGCCTCGTGGACCGGCGTCATGGTGATCTCGGCCGGCTCGGGCATCAGCAGCGGCGCGGTGTCGGCGAAGTAGAGGGACACCCACCCGTCGCCCCCGGGCAGCGCCCCCTGCCCCACCCAGAGCAGCTCGCCCGACGAGGTCAGCTCGTCGAGCAGCGACGGCGAGTATCCGGGCACCCGCCCCGGCAGCACCAGCGTCTCCAGCGCCGAGGCGGGAACGGCCGCCCCCTGCAACCGCTCGACGGCGGCGACCAGCGAATCCATCGCGCGGTGCGAGGCGGCCGGTCCCGGGGAACTCGACCGGGCCCACGGGTCGGGCGCGTCGGAGCGGCCTCTGGACCGCGTGATCCGCCCGTCGCCCGAAGCGCCGCCCGGCGGTTCGTAGGCCGTGATCCCGTGCCACCGGGGCAGGAACGTCGCCAGCGCCTCGGGCGGCACCGGCTCGACCTCCTTGCGCAACCGGGCCAGCGAGCGCCGCCGCAGCAGCCGCAGCACCCCGGCGTCGCACCACTCCTCGCCCCGCCCGCCGGGCCGGAACTCACCCGACACCACCCGGCCGGACGCCCCCAGCCGGGCCAGCGCGTCGGCCACCACCGCGATCCCCACCCCGAACCGCGCCGCGGCCGTCGAGGCCGGGAACGGCCCGCGCGTACGAGCGTGCCGCGACAGCAGGTCGCCCAGCGGGTCGGGCCGGGCGGAGGTCTCGGGCGCGTCGAGGAACTCCAGCGGCACCCCCACCGGCAGCGGCGCCCCCAGCGCGTCACGCAGCCGCCAGGCGTCTTCGATCGCCGCCCACTGCGTCACCCCCGCGACCCGCACCTGGATCGCCCGCCGCGACCGCTCCAGCTCGGCCAGCCAGCCGGGATCGCCCTCGCGGATGGCGACGTCCTCGGCGAGCAGCGGCCCGTGGGACCGGAGCAGGTCGGCCAGGTCTTCGGCGTCGCGCAGCGGCCGGTCGAGCCGGGCCAGCTCACGCTCGGTCTCGGCGATCACGTCGGGGTCGAGGAGCTCCCGCAGGTCGGCCTGCCCGAGCAGCTCGGCCAGGAGGGAGGTGTCGAGCGCGAGCGCCTGGGCCCGGCGCTCGGCCAGCGGCGCGTCGCCCTCGTACATGAACTCGCCGATGTAGTTGAACAACAACGACGCCGCGAACGGCGAGGCCTGCCGGGTCTCCACCTCGACCACCCGGATCCGCCGCGCCGAGATGTCGCGCATCAGCTGCACCAGGCCGGGCACGTCGAACACGTCCTGCAGGCACTCGCGCATGGTCTCCAGCACGACCGGGAACCCGGCGTACTTCGCGGCCACGCCCAGCAGGGAGGCCGACCGCTGCCGCTGCTGCCACAGGGGGCTGCGCCGCCCGGGGGTGCGGCGCGGCAGCAGCAGCGACCGCCCGGCGCACTCGCGGAACCGGGCCGCGAACAGGGCCGACCCGCCGAGCTCCTCGGTGACGATCTGCTCGATCTCCTCGGGGTCGAACGCCGCGACGTCGCTCGGCGCCTCGTCGAGGGTGTCGGGGACCCGGAGGATGATCCCGTCGTCGGAGTGGACGGCCTGGACGTCGATCCCGTAGCGCTCCCGCAACCGCCGCCCGATGGCCAGCGCCCACGGCGCGTGCACCCGCGCGCCGAACGGGGAGTGGATCACCACCCGCCAGTCGCCCAGTTCGTCGTGGAAACGTTCGACCAGCAGCGTGCGGTCGTCGGGCACGTATCCCGTCGCCTCCCGCTGCTCGGCGAGATAGCCGATGAGGTTGCCGGTCGCGAACTCGTCGAGCCCGGCCTCGCGGACGCGCTCGGCGGCGGCCGGACCGGCCCCGGCGAGCTCACGGACGAAGGCGCCGATCGCCCGGCCCAGCTCGGCCGGACGCCCCTGCGGGTCGCCCTTCCAGAACGGAAGTTTCCCCGGCAGGCCGGGAGCGGGAGAGACCAGCACCCGGTCGGCCGTGATGTCCTCGATCCGCCAGGAGGTGGCGCCCAGGACGAAGACGTCGCCGACGCGGGATTCGTACACCATCTCCTCGTCGAGCTCCCCGACCCGGGACGCCTTCTCCCCGACGAGGAACACGCCGAACAGGCCCCGGTCGGGGATCGTGCCGCCGTTGGTGACGGCGAGCCGCTGGGCCCCCGGACGACCGCGCAGCGTGCCGGTCACCCGATCCCACACCAGGCGGGGACGCAGCTCGGCGAACTCCTCGCTCGGGTAGCGCCCGGCCAGCATGTCGAGCGTGGCCTCCAGGGCCGAGCGCGGCAGCGTGGCATAGGGCGCGGCCCGGCGGACCACGGTCTCCAGCTCCTCGACGGTCCACTCGTCGAGGGCGGTCATCGCGACGATCTGCTGCGCCAGCACGTCGAGCGCGTTGCGCGGATAGCGCATCTCCTCGATCCGGCCGCTCTTCATCCGCTCGGCCACCACGGCCGTCTGCACGAGGTCGCCCCGGTACTTCGGGAAGATCACCCCGCGCGAGACGGCCCCCACCTGGTGGCCCGCCCGCCCGACCCGCTGCAGCCCGCTGGCCACGCTGGGCGGCGCCTCCACGCACGCGACCAGGTCGACCGACCCCATGTCGATGCCCAGCTCCAGGCTGGAGGTCGCCACGACGGCCGGCAGCCGTCCCGACTTCAGCGCCTCCTCGATCTGCGACCGCTCCTCCTTCGACACCGACCCGTGGTGGGCCCGCACGACCTCGGGGATCGCCCCCTTGGACGCCCCCGCCTGCGCCATCAGCTCGGCCGGCACCCCCGAGGGCATCGACTCGGAGGTGCTCCTCTCATATGCGAGCTCGTTGAGACGGCTGCACAGACGCTCCGACAGCCGCCGCGAGTTGGCGAAGACGATCGTCGACCGGTGGGCCTCGATCAGGTCGAGAAGGTGCTCCTCCACATGGGGCCAGATGCTGCGCCGGTTGGGCTCGCCGTCGTCGCGCGAGGCGATCTCGGCCATGTCCTCGACCGGGACGACCACGTCGATCTCGATCTGCTTCTCGGACGGAGGCTGAACCACCTTCGCCGGCCGCGCCCCACCGAGGAACGCCGCCACCTCGGAGACCGGCCGCACCGTCGCCGACAATCCGATCCGCTGCGCGGGCCTGGGCAGCAGGGCGTCGAGACGTTCGAGGCTGAGCGCCAGATGGGCCCCCCGCTTGGTGCCCGCCACCGCGTGGACCTCGTCGACGATCACCGTCTCGACCCCGCGCAGCGCCTCCCGCGCCTGCGAGGTGAGCAGCAGGAACAGCGACTCGGGCGTGGTGATCAGGATGTCGGACGGCTTGGACGCGAACCGCCGCCGGTCTTCGGCCGGGGTGTCGCCCGACCGGATCGCCACCGAGATCTCCGGCACGGTCACCCCCGTGCGCCGTGCCGTCTGCCGCACCCCGGTCAGCGGCGCCCGCAGGTTGCGTTCGACGTCGACCGCCAGCGCCTTCAGCGGCGACACGTAGATCACCCGGCACTTGCGCTCGGGATCCTCCCGGGTCGCCAGCCGGTCGATCGACCACAGGAAGGCCGCCAGCGTCTTGCCCGAGCCGGTCGGCGCCACCACCAGCGTGTTGTCGCCGTCGGCGATGGAGTTCCAGGCCCCTTCCTGGGCGGCGGTCGGCTCGGCGAAGGCGCCGGTGAACCACTCGCGCGTCACCGCTCCGAACCTGCTCAGCGCGCCTTTCACCATGTCTGGCCACCTCCTCCGCACATCATGCCTCCGGCGACCGACAGTTCTCGCCGCGGCCGATGTGATTGAGCTGCGGGTAAAGGGACAATCATGAGAACCATGGACATCGACTACGAGGCCATCGAAGCAACCCGCGCCTCTATAAAAGAACGTCATCTCAACGAGCGCCGCCCCCCGAGCAGTGCGCGCGGCCTCCACCACTTCGCCCTGCTGTCGTCGGATGTCGAACGCACGATCGAATTCTATCAGGGGCTTCTGGAGTTCCCGCTCACCGAGATCTTCGAGAACCGCGACTACAAGGGCTCCAACCACTTCTTCTTCGACGTCGGCAACGGCAACCTGCTGGCCTTCTTCGACTTCCCCGGCCTCGACCTCGGCCCCTACAAGGAGGTGCTCGGCGGCCTCCACCACATCGCCATCTCCGTCGACCCCGTCGCGTGGGAGCGCCTGCGCGGGAAGCTGGAGGCCGCCGGAGTGCCGTACATCATGGAGAGCGGCGCCTCCATCTACTTCTCCGACCCCGACGGCGCCCGACTGGAGCTGCTCGCCGACCCCCTCGGCGAGATGTACGGCTCGCGCGTGCTCTGACCACCCGCCCGGCACGGCCATACTGGGGGCCATGCGACTCACGGAATTCTGGAACCGCATGTCCCGCCACTTCGGCGAGACGTACGCCGAGTCCTGGGCGAAGGACTACGTGATCGCAGGACTCGGCGGCCGGACGGTCGAGCAGGCACTGGCCGACGGGTTCGCGGCGAAACAGGTCTGGCAGGCGGTCTGCCAGGTCGTCGACGTCGACCCCCGCCTCCGCTGACCAGGAGAGACATGTCCGCGCGAACCCCCCTCACGTCCGACGAGAAGCTCCGCGCCGAGGCCAACTTCGTGCCTCTGGTCGCCGAGCACCTGACAACCAGCGGCCGCTTCAGAGTGAGCGCCGACACCCCCGAATTGGTGGAGATGTTCCAGAACGTCGCCCATTCGGTCGGCGAACTGCTGGGGCGGCCCGTGGCCAGCTACGCCAACGGCAGATACATGGTGATCACGTTCGCGGAGCCGACGGAGCTGACGAGCGCGGTCGCTCCGCCTCTCGACCGGTGAGCCGGTAAGACGCCCTGCCGCCTGCCGAGACTTCGTGATAGGTCTGGCACCGGTCTCAGACGATGAGCCCGCCGGTCGCCCGCAGGTTCTGCCCGGTGATCCACTGTGAGTCGGGCCCGGCCAGGAACGCCACCACGTTGGCGATGTCGGCCGGTTCGCCCAGCCGCCGCAGGGCGGTCTTGGCGGTGATCCCGTCGAACGTCTCGTCGGCGCTCGCCCCCGACGACTCGCGCATCAGCTCGGTGTCGGTCACCCCGGGCGAGACCGCGTTGACGGTGATCCCGCGTGCCCCCAGCTCCCGGGCGGCCACGGCGGTCAGCAACTCCAGCGCGGCCTTGCTGGCCAGATAGAGCGACAGCCCCTCGGCGGGCGCGCGGGTGCCGAACGACGAGATGTTCACGATCCGTCCGCCCGCGCGCAGAATGCGGGAGGCCGCCTGGATCGCCAGGAACGGCCCTTTCGCGTTCACGCCCATCACGCGGTCGAAGTCGTCGGCGGTGGCGTCGATGATGCGCCTGATCGGGTTGATCGCCGCGTTGTTGACGAGGATGTCGAGGGCGCCCAGCCGGCGTACCGTCTGCTCGAAGAGCAGTTTCACGTCGTCGGGACAGCCCATGTCGGCCCGCACCGCGTGGGCGGTGCCGCCGAACCTGGCCACCTGCGCGACGACCTCTTCGGCCGCCGAACGGTTCTCGTTGAAGCTGAAGACCACATGGGCGCCTTCACGGGCCAGTTTCTGTACGACGGCCCGCCCGATCCCCCGCGAACCACCGGTCACCAGAGCCGCCTTCGCCTCCAGTGCGCCCATGTGTCATCTCCTCACCGCGTGGGGCTCAACGGATCAGCGTGCCACACAATTGTGGAGAAGGGGTGTCAAGCGGCCTGAGAGAGCAGTTTCCCGAGGGTGTCGGCGGCGACGTCGGGATCGGCGGCGTCCTCCTGCCCGTCGGGCGCCCAGAGGAACAGCCACCCCCCGGCCGACTGGGTGGCGAAGACGATCGTCTGCCGGTTCGTACGGGGATGCCAGATCCACAACACGGGCTCGCCCCCGCCGAGCATCCGCCCCTGGAGCCCTCGCCCCGGAAGCCGTTCGGCGAGCGCCTCAAGGAGAGTACGGCGTTCGTTTTCGGTCGACACGGCGCCGCCTTCTCACTCGCGGTTCTTCTGGCTGATTCGCCCGTCTCCTCCAGGATCGCCGCAGGTCAACGGCATGGCAACACCCTGATCACAATGCCCGGGAATGTGACCTTCCGGATGGGTTCCCTTTCCTGAACCGATGGCCCGTTCGAGGTGTGATCGAACAGCCGTTCGGCTATATTTGTGCTGCCGCCCTGGAGGCAGCGTCTCCAGAAAATGTCAGTGGCACCCCATAGCGTTCCGTTGACCGGAACAACCCACGACCCTCACAGGGGGCACCCCAATGGCAGTGAACGACCGCGACAAGGCCCTCGAGACCGCCCTCGCCCAGATCGAGCGGCAGTTCGGCAAGGGCTCCGTCATGCGCCTCGGCGAAGACGCGCGCGCCCCCGTCGAGGTCATCCCGACCGGCGCGATCGCCCTCGACGTCGCCCTGGGCATCGGCGGCTTCCCCCGCGGCCGGATCGTCGAGGTCTACGGCCCCGAGTCCTCCGGTAAGACCACCGTCGCCCTCCACGCCGTGGCCAACGCCCAGCGCCAGGGCGGCATCGCCGCGTTCATCGACGCGGAGCACGCCCTCGACCCCGAATACGCCAAGAAGCTCGGCGTCGACGTCGACGCCCTCCTGGTCTCCCAGCCCGACACGGGTGAGCAGGCCCTGGAGATCGCCGACATGCTGATCCGCTCCGGCGCGATCGACATCATCGTCATCGACTCGGTGGCGGCCCTGGTGCCCAAGGCCGAAATCGAGGGCGAGATGGGCGACAGCCACGTGGGTCTGCAGGCCCGCCTGATGTCCCAGGCCCTCCGCAAGGTCGCCGGCGCCCTCAACAACACCGGCACCACCGCCATCTTCATCAACCAGCTCCGCGAGAAGATCGGCGTCATGTTCGGCTCGCCCGAGACCACGACCGGCGGTAAGGCGCTGAAGTTCTACGCGTCGGTCCGCCTCGACGTCCGCCGCATCGAGACCCTGAAGGACGGCACCGAGCCGGTCGGCAACCGCACCCGCGTGAAGGTCGTCAAGAACAAGATGGCCCCGCCCTTCCGCACGGCCGACTTCGACATCCTCTACGGCTTCGGCATCAGCCGCGAGGGCGGCCTGATCGACATGGGCGTGGAGCACGGCTTCGTCCGCAAGGCCGGCGCCTGGTACACCTACGAGGGCGACCAGCTCGGCCAGGGCAAGGAGAACGCCCGCAACTTCCTGAAGAACCACCCCGACATCGCCAACGAGATCGAGAAGAAGATCAAGGAGAAGCTCGGCGTCGGCCCCCGCCTCGACGCCGCTCCCGAGACCCCCGCGGTCCCCGTCGCCGCCCCGGCCCCGACCGGCCGAGGCTCGAAGGCGTCAGCCACCCCCAAGCCGGGTGACGTCTGACCGATCCGGTGCGACCTTCCGACTCCTGGGACGACGACCGGGGCGCCTGGGGCCGCCCCGGGTGGCCGTATGACGACGACCGATGGTCCGACGAGCGCGAGTCCGACCCTCCGGGCTGGGGCTTCCCGGATTCGCGCTCCGAGTGGGCGTCGGGTGGTTCGGCGTGGTCGGAGATCGACCCGGAGGCGGTACGGGGAGACGGCGGGTCATGGCCGGGCGGCGCGTTCGGCGATCCGGTCGTGGATGAGTCTGATGGCTCGGCGTGGTCGGAGACCGGCCTGGAGAGGGTACGGGGAGACGGCAGGGCACGGCCAGGTGGCGCGTTCGACGACGACCCGGCCGGGGATGGGCCCGACGACTCGGCTTTCGATGAGAACGGGCGGACCGCCTCGGTTTCCGACCGCCGCGACCAGAGCAAGTCTCCGGATGACCAGGAACCAGAGCGTGGGGGATTCGGCTGGTCGCCTGAGGGCCGCCGTGTCGGTGACCTGTCTGGTGACGAGGGGCAACGGGGAGAGTCGTCGCGTGCGTCTTCCAGGGCAGTAGGCCAATCGGGTGGGCCGCATCATGCGGATTCGTTCCCCGGTGGTGAAGGGCGCGATGGCGTGGCGGGCTCTTCGGATTCCCGCGCGACAGCGGAAGATCACCCCAATCCACTTGACTGGGGTGGCCTGCCGGACGAGGAACCCTCCGGGCGTGGCCGACGTGGGCGCCGGTCCAAGACCGGCAGAGGAGGCCGGCGTGCCTCACGCCGTGACGACTTCAACGGTGGCGACTCTGTCGAAGGCGATGGGCTCTTCGGGAGCAACGGAATCGGTGGCGGCGTTGCCGACGGTTTCGGCGGCCGCGGCTCTCGTGGCGGCGTTCGCAGGGGTTTTGGTGGCGGTGACTCCGGTGATGGCATCGGCGGTGGCTTCGGCGATGGCGACTCCGGTGGTGGTGACGCTTTTGGTCCCGATGGCTCCAGTGTTGGTGGTGGCAGCGGCTTCGGTGACGGCGGTTCGCGGGGTCGGTCGAGGCGGCGGGGGCCGTTCTCCGAGGAGCAGAGTTCCGACCCCGAAGCGCGGGCGCGCGGGATCTGTCTACGGCTGCTGACCCTCGCCCCCCGGACAAGGGCCCAGCTCGCCGAGGCCCTGCTCAAGCGGGAGATCCCGGTAGAGGTGGCCGACCGGGTTCTCGAACGGTTCTCCGAGGTCGGGCTGATCGACGACCAGGCGTTCGCCGCCATGTGGGTGAGCTCGCGTCACCACGGGCGGGGGCTCGCGCGCCGCGCGCTGGCGCAGGAGTTGCGGCATCGCGGGGTCGAGGAGGAGATGGTCAAGGAGGCCGTCGAGCAACTCGATCCCGACGAGGAGGTCGAGACGGCCCGGCGGCTCGTCGCCCGGAAGCTGGGCTCGACTAGGGGCGCCGATCCGCGCGCCCGGACGCGCAAGCTGGTCGGCATGCTCGCGCGGAAGGGCTACCCGGCGGGGCTGGCGTTTCGGATCGTCAGGGAGGCACTGGAAGCCGAGGGGGAGGAGGCGTCGGACGAGGGCGGTTACCTGGATTCTCCGTGACGGCGTCGGAACGCGGCTCGGCGCGGTGTCCACGCCCTTGGCAGGCCCCGGCCGCCCCGGCCTTCCGGTGTGTCTCTGGTGCTCTCGTGCCCTTCACGCGGTCTCCGCGGGTCGGTTCCTGCGGCTGGTTCTATCGGGTTTGGGCTGTTCGGCCAGGCGGTCGGCTGTCCCGCCTTACTGCTGCGCTCGACCAGATCGCCGGCAGGCACCGCAGGGAAGCAGACGGTCGGTTCCCAGGTCGGTTGCTGCGATTGTTTCCATCGGTTCGGTCCGTTCGGGCGGTCATCGGCCTTCCTGCTTGGTTGTCCTCGACCAGATCGCTGGCGCAGGCCGCTGGGGAAGCGGACGGTCGGTTGCCGCAGTAGTTGGGTCCCATGCGGTTCGGTCTCTTGAGCCAGACGATCGTGCCCGTTGCTTCGCAGCTGTTCACTAGATCGCTGGCGAGGGCCCCTGGGAAGGGGACGGTCGGATCCCTGAGGTCGGTTCCCCTCAAGTCGGTTCCCGAGGTCGGTCCGTGAGGTCGGTCCGTGAGGTCGGTCCGTGAGGTCGGTCCGTGAGGTCGGTCCGTGAGGTCGGTCCGTGAGGTCGGTCCGTGAGGTCGGTCCGTGAGGTCGGTCCGTGAGGTCGGTCCCTGTGGTGTTTCGCTGCGGTCGGTCCGTTCGGCCAGTGATCGGTTTTCCTGCTTGGCCGCTGTCCTTGCCGGATCGCCGGCAAGGGCCGCTGGGAATGCGGACGGTCGGTGCCCGCAGTCGGTTTCCCGGGGTCGGTTTCCAGGGGTTGGTTCCTACGTTGGTTCGGCCGGGTGTAGTTCGTTCGGCCAGCGAGCAGTTTTCTCCTCGGCTGCCGCCCTTGACCAGAATGCCGGCGTGGGTCCCTGGAGAGGCGGACGCTCGGTTCCCACGATCCGCTCCTGCCGTCGGCCCCTGTGGTTGAACCCCCGTAACCGGGGCGGGGCGGTTGGGGCGTGTTGTCTTGCGGCCGAACCCAGTCAGCTCGTCCCCTTCGGGATGTGTGGGCGCATCCGGTCCCCGCGTGTCTTGACGCCGAGTATGACCGCCCCCGTGCTGAAATGATCCTGATCGCATTTCCTGGCCCCGTCTGGACCCTCGTCATACCGCCGTCTTCGCGGCATCCAAGCCGCATCGCCCATGACGTAGCGAAATGGATCAAACCCGTTCCGTCATCGGGTGCCCCGTCCGGCTCGTCCGGAAACCGGGAAATGATGATCGAGAAAAACTCGCCACCTGCCGCGTCTTTGCTTGCTCGTTACCCGAATGACGCTTAACCTCGACCGCAGTGAGGAGTTACTCCGCGCAGCGCGGATTGCCATAACGGTGAACCACGGCCCCGATCGTTTCGGGGTACGAATATATGCCCTGGTGGTGCCACCAGGTCTCTTCGTGCTGTGCTGGTGACCCCTTGTCGGCTTGACGCTAGAAGGGGTGGGTGCGCGTGGACATGACGATCGTGATCGTGCTGGCAGTGGCGGTGCTGCTGCTTGCCTTCGCGGCGATTGCGGCCCTCCTGATCATTTTGCTCCGGCGTACCGCCCCGAAAGAGCTCGGTCCGAGTCAGGAGCAGCTTGACCAGATCCGCTCGGAGCTCAGCGAGAGCCTCCGGGAGAAGGAGCTGGAGAGGGCGCGCGAAGAGGCGGCGGAGATCCGCGACAAGGCCGAGAACGACGCCGGGGAGATCATCCGGAGGTCCGAGGCGCTCGTCGAGGGGGCGGCGCTGATGCGGCGGGAGGTCGAGGAGGAGGCGCGCGTCCTGAAGAACGAGCTCAAGGAGCTGCGGGCCGACCTCGAACGGCGGGAGAGCCGGCTGGCGGAGCGGGAGCGGCGGCTCGACGAAGAGGGGCGCGCGCACATCGAGCGGGCCGGGAGGCTGGCCGAGACCGAGACCGAACTGGCCGATCGGCGGGCCGAGCTCGACAAGCTGGGGGAGCAGCGGCGGGAGATCCTCGAACGGCTGGCGGGGCTGACCGCCGACCAGGCCAAGGGCGAGCTCGTCAAGGAGATCGAGAACCAGGCGAAGCGCGAGGCGGCGCTGATCGTTCGCGAGATCGAGAGCGAGGCCCGCAAGGAGGGCGAGAAGCGGGCCTGCAAGATCGTGACGCTGGCGGTGCAGCGGGTCGCGACCGAGCAGACGGCCGAGTCGGTCGTCAGCGTGCTGCACCTGCCCGGTGACGAGATGAAGGGGCGCATCATCGGGCGCGAGGGCCGCAACATCCGGGCCTTCGAGTCGACGACCGGGGTGAACCTGATCATCGACGACACGCCCGAGGCGGTGCTGCTGTCGTGTTTCGATCCGGTGCGCCGCGAGACCGCCCGGCTGACGCTCGAGAAGCTGGTCCTCGACGGGCGCATCCATCCGCAGCGCATCGAAGAGGCCTACGAGCGCAGCCGCGCCGAGGTCCGGGACCTGTGCGTTCGCGCCGGTGAGGACGCCCTCGTCGAACTCGGCATCACCGAGATGCACCCCGAGCTGATCACCCTCCTCGGGCAGCTGCGCTACCGCACCTCCTACGGCCAGAACGTGCTCAAGCACCTCATCGAGTCGGCCCACATCGCCGGCATCATGGCCTCCGAGCTGCGCCTCGACCGCGACCTCGTCAAGCGCTGCGCGCTGCTCCACGACATCGGCAAGGCTCTCACCCACGAGGTCGAGGGCAGCCACGCCCTCATCGGGGCCGAGATCGCCCGCCGCTACGGCGAGCACGACGACGTCGTCCACGCCATCGAGGCGCACCACAACGAGGTCGAGGTGCGTACCGTCGAAGCGGTCCTCACCCAGGCCGCCGACGCGATCAGCGGCAGCCGCCCGGGGGCGCGGCGGGAGAGCCTGGAGGCCTACGTGAAGCGCCTGGAGCGGCTGGAGGAGATCGCCCAGGCCCACGAGGGCGTCGAGAAGGTCTTCGCCATGCAGGCGGGCCGCGAGATCCGCGTGATGGTCCGCCCCGACAACGTCGACGACATCCAGGCCCAGGTCATCGCCCGCGACGTGGCCAAGCAGGTCGAGGAGGAACTGACCTATCCGGGCCAGATCCGCATCACGGTGGTTCGGGAGTCGAGAGCGACCGAGTTCGCCCGCTGACCCGAAGGGCGACCGGCGGCTGAGTGCGCGCCGGCTGAAGGTTTCAGTTTTCCGGCCCGGTGCGGCGCCGGCCAGATGAAGCTGAAGGCATCCGTAATGCGGAACCGTTGGGGCGTTCGACCCGGCTGAGCCGGTGCGGTAAAACATGCGAGTTATCGGTCCGGCGAGTCCAGAAGTGCTCAGTCGGCGAGGTACTCAGCCCGGCTGAGCGAGGGGCTCAGTTCGTGAGCTAGTCAGCCAGGCTGAGTGAGGGAACCTCGGTTCGTGAGGTAGCAGGGTCAGGCGTCGGGCCGGTTGAGCTGGTAGGCGTCAGCGTTGAGGTGAGACACCGGGTTGCAGGTGTTGGCGCGGCTCGATCGAAGGCCTCAGCCGGTGAAGTAGGAAGCCAATGTGGAGCCGGATGGCCTTGGCCGGTGAGGAGTAGAGGGGTGCCGGCCCGGCTGAGCGTGAGGGTTTCAGTTCGTGAAGTAGGAGACGTGCTGGACATGAGCTCAGGCGAACGTAAGGCCTCAGCCGGTGAAGCAGGAAGCCAACGTGGAGCCGGATGGCCTTGGCCGGTGAGGAGTAGAGCGGGGTACTGGCCCGGCTGAGTGCGAGGGTCTCAGTTCGTGAAGTAGGAGACGTGCTGGACATAGGCTCAGGCGAACGTAAGGCCTCAGTTCGTGGCTTCGTGCTAGTTCCGCAAGAGCTGCGCGCCGTCGTGGTCCCCGGCCGCTCATGGTGTGCGTCGTCGCTGGTGAAAGGGCTCTTCTTTCGTTACGGCTCCGCCCACCCATCCACCCGACTGACCGTGGCCGAGCGAGGGAAGCGCGTGGCGGGCTCCGCGTATTTCGTACAAAGACTACGAAGACCACCTGATTCGCCGCCCCCGTAGTCCGGCTGACGATGAGCGGGTCATCACGACCCAAGGAGCATGATGTCCCGCTTGTTGAAATCGCTCATGGCCGCCTTCCTCCTGGCCGGCCTGACCTTCGCCGCCCCCGCGCAGGCCGTCGTCACGCCCAAGCCGAAGCCCACGATCGTGCTGGTCCACGGGGCCTTCGCCGACTCCAGTGGCTGGAACGACGTGGCCGGGCGGCTGATCGCCAAGGGCTATCCGGTGATCGCGTTCTCCAACCCGCTGCGGGGGCCGGTGGCCGACGGGGAGTACCTGCGGCTGTTCCTGTCGACGATCGAGGGGCCGGTCGTCCTCGTCGGGCACTCCTACGGCGGGGCCGTCATCTCCAACGCCGGCACCGGCAACCCGAACGTGAAGTCGCTGGTGTACGTCGCCGCCTACGCGCTCGACGAGGGCGAGAGCGTGTCCGACGCGAACCACCTGGCCGGAGGCGAGACGGAGGTCACCAACCACCTGAAGGTCAAGCCCTTCCCCGGCGCGCAGGGCGGCGACCAGGACGCCTACATCGACCCGGCGCACTTCCACCGGCTGTTCGCCCAGGACCTGCCCCGCGGCGTCACCGCGGTGATGGCGGCGACGCAGCGGCCGGGTGCGCTGGGGGCGCTGGTGACCGCGTCGGGGCCGGCGGCCTGGAAGACGATCCCGAGCTACTTCGTGGTCGCCAAGCAGGACAACATCATCCCGACGGTGGCGGAGCGGGCGATGGCCAAGCGGGCCAAGGGTGTCATCGTCGAGATCAACAGCTCACACGTGCCGATGATGAGCCACCCCGACACGGTGACCTCGCTGATCGTGAAGGCCGCCGCGCGCTGACGCCCGGCCGTGAGGGCCCGCCTGCCAGGCGGGCCTTCCGTGCTTGCTGGGGCGATCTTGACCCGTCCCGGGTGGCATTCGATACCCGGCGCGTTGTATCACTCTGTGTTGTTGAAAGATCACTTTCCGGCTCAGAGAAAGCTTGGTGCGATGACCACGTCTTCCCAGCCCGCCGCCGCTCGTGTCCGGGCCCGGGTCGAACGGTTCCACGAGGTCAGGGTGGCCGGGGAGTGGGATGGCCGGGAGCTCCTCTTCGGACGGGCGCCGGAGGCGGACGACGTCCTGGTCAACAGCAACGACTACCTGGCGCTGGCCGGTGACGACCGGGTCGTCAAACGCATCGCCGAAAGCCTGGCCGACGGCTATGTCCACGGCGGCCACGCCCAGCTCGTCCTGGAACGGGATCTGGCCGCTCACATGCACGCGCCCGCCGGGGTGCTCTGCCAGTCGGGATGGGACGCGAACCTGGGCCTCCTGCAGGCGATCGCCGACGCGCACACCCCCGTGTACGTCGACCAGATCGCCCACATGTCCCTCGCCGCCGGGGCGCGGCTGGCGGGCGCGCCGCTGCGTGTGTTCCGGCACAACGACCTCGACCATCTGCGGTCGCGGATCGACCGGCACGGCCCCGGCGTCGTCGCGGTCGAGGCCCTCTACAGCACGAACGGCAGCCACTGCCCCCTGCCGGAGCTGTGCGACCTGGCCGAGGAGACGGGCTGCGTGCTCGTGGTCGACGAGTCGCACTCGCTCGGCACGACCGGTCCGCTGGGCGCCGGGATGGTCGTCGAGCTGGGCCTGGCCGGCCGTGTCCACTTCCGGATCGCCAGTCTCTCCAAGGCCTTCGCCGGGCGGGCCGGGTTCGTCACCACCACCGACCCGGCCTTCGTGCCCTACTTCCGGCTGGAGTCCTTCCCGGCCGTGTTCTCCTCGGCGCTGCTCTCGCACGACCTGGCGGGCCTGGCGGCGACGCTGGAGGCGGTGCGGACCGACGAGTGGCGGCGCGACCGGCTCCACCAGGTGTCGGAGTGGGTGCGCGACGAGGTCGCGGCGCTCGGCTTCGACCTGGAGGGTTCGGCGAGCCACATCGTGGCGCTCCAGACGGGCACGGAACGGGCCACCATCGAGGTCCGCGAGCTGCTGGAGGAGCACGGCGTGTTCGGCTCGGTGTTCGCGCCGCCCGCGACGCCCCAGGACCGGGCGCTGGTCAGGTTGTCGCTGCATGCGGGGCTCGGCGACGACGACGTCGACCGGATCATCGCGGCCTGCGAGGTCGTGCGCGACCGCTGGAGCTGATCTCCGGCTCAGCCGAATATCTGCAGGTAGAACGAGAGCTCCGCGGCGAGGGCGGCGGTCTTGGTCTCGATGCGGCGGAACCCGTGGGCCTCGCCCTCGAAGGCCAGGTAGGTGCAGGCGACGCCGCGCGCGGTGAGCGCCGCGACGAAGGTCTCGGCCTGTGACGGCGGCACCACCGGGTCGTTCTGTCCCTGCAGCAGCAGGAGCGGGCAGTCGATCTCGCCGACCCGGGCCAGCGGCTCGCGGCGTGACCCGTCGGGGCCGCCGAGCCAGTCGGCGTACTGGGACTCGAAGTCGTGGGTCGCCTCGCGGAGGGGGCCCAGTGAGGTGACGCCGGCGATCGACACGCCGCCCGCGAAGACGCCGGAGGCCGCGCAGGCCGCCAGGACCGTCCACCCGCCGGCGCTGCCACCGCGGATCGCGATGCGGTCGGGGTCGGCGTGGCCCGAGAAGGCCAGCCATTCCGCGGCGGCGATCACGTCGTCGACGTCGACCACGCCCCACTGGCCGCGCAGCTTCTCGCGGTAGGCGCGCCCGTAGCCGGTCGACCCCCCGTAGTTGACGTCGAGCACGCCGATGCCGCGGGTGGTGAAGAAGGCGCGGGCCAGGCTGAGCTCGGTCGTCACGTGGGCGGTGGGGCCGCCGTGGGCGAAGACCACGAAGGGGCACGGGCCGGTCGCGTCGAGGGGGGCGTAGAGGTAGGCGGGCACCCGGTGGTCGATCATCACCTCCGCCGGACGGGGCAGGTAGGCCACGTCGGGGAGTTCGGCGATGTCCCGGCGCAGGCCCTCGACCCGGCCGGTCACCGTGTCGACGCGGACGACCGAGCGGGGCACGTCCCAGCCGTAGCCGAGGCCGACCAGCATGCGGCCGTCGGCCGACAGCTCCGGGTAGAAGCCGTCGTAGGGCACGTCGAGGTCGGTCAGCACGCCCGACTCGACGTCGAGCACGCCCAGCCGCAGGTTGCCCTGCCCGTGCAGGACCGCCAGCCGGTCGTGGCCGAGGGGCACGTAGGGCCGTCCGCCGAGTTGCCACAGCGGGCCGGCGAACTCCTCCTCGGCGGGGTAGAGCGCGCGGGGCGAGGTGCCGAACATGCCGATCTGGTAGATGTTCCACCAGCCCGACCAGTCGGACACCAGGTAGAGGTTGCGGTCGTCCTTCCACGCGGGCGCGAGCACCGACTCGGTCTGCCCGCCCTTGACCGTCCACGACGAGCCGTCGTCGATGCGGGTGACGCGCAGCTCGGTGCCGACCCACGGCATGCGCGGGTGGTTCCAGCAGACGTACGCGACGTGCTCCCCGTCGGGGGAGACCGTGGGGGAGGCGTAGAAGTCGGCCCCCGACGCGAGGACCGAGACCGACCCGTCGAGCGAGACGGCCACGACGGCGCGTTCCACCTTCCCGTCGTCGTGGTGGCGTTCCTGTACGCCGAAGATCCGCCCGTGCGCCCAGGAGAGGTCGGCGTAGCGGCAGTCGCCCTCGTCGGTGATGGCGCGCGGCGTTCCGTCGGAGATCAGGTAGAGCCGCTGGTCGGAGTGTTCGGCGAAGACGACCCCGAGTTCGGGGATGACGAGGTGGGACCGTCCGCCGTATTCGTGCACCCGCGTCCGCGCGTCCCAGGGCGCGGGCAGGATCTCACGCCGCCGCCCGTCGGCGGCGCGGTGGACGACGGTCCGGCGGCCGTTCTGGGCGGGCCGGTCCTCCTCCCACCACACCTCGTCGCCGATCACGGTCGGGAAGCCGAGGTTGAGGCCCGACCGGGCCACGTCGGCGGTGGATATGCGGGCGGCGTACGGCAACGGCGTGCGCTCGGGGAGCATGGACGGCATCCTGCCCGAACCCGGCTGGAGATGTCGTGCGGTTAGCGCTTTTCCAGGGCCGGCGGCATCTCGTATTGGGTGGCGAGCTCGCCCAGGTAGTCGATGACGGCCCGGTGCCACGAACCGTCGTCGTACATCCGGCGCAGCGCGTCCTCGATCTCGTCGCGCCACGACTCGGTCCGTTCCGACAGGCCGATGCCGTAGCGTTCCTGCGCGAGGGGCCGTCCGACCAGCCGGAACCGGCCGGGATACTGGGCCGACAGGCCGGCCAGCACGGGCGCGTCGGCGATGATGGCGTCGGTGCGCCGGTCGGCCAGCAGCGGCCCGCACGCCGCGGGCACGTTGGCCTCGGCCAGGTGGGCGGCCCGCCACTCGGCGCCGAACCGGCCGGCCAGGCCGAGGGTGTCGGCCCGGGTGCCGCACACCAGCCCTCCGGCCAGCTCCTTGAGCGACCGGTCGCGGTCGCGGGCCCGGACCAGGATGTCCTTGGCCGCGACCAGGTAGGGGCCGACGTACGGCTCCCGCGCGGGACCCATCACCAGGTCGGCCGAGTCGAGATCGGTGGTGTACCGGATCTGGTCGCTGCGGTAGCCGAGATGCCGGGCCACATAACGGGCCACGGCGATGTCGAAACCGGACCAGCCGCCGCCGGGCAGCATCTCGGCCAGGCCGGGCTGGCCCGCCCGGACGCCGATCAGAAGGCCGGTGCCCGAACAACCCGTGAGCCCGGCCGCCATCGAGAGGGCCGCGATACCCGCGGAGACGACGCGCCACACGGGATCAGGATGAGATCTTGATCGCCGATCTCGGCGAACCGACACGTAAAGGCCTACCCAACGCCGACCGACTGGGGGGCCTCGACGGGCTTGATCGTGGTCTTGCGGCTGCGGCGGGAGCGGCGTTCCAGCCAGTTGGCGAGCAGTCCGACCAGGACGTTGATGATGATGTAGATGATCGCGACGACGATGACCGCCGGGATCAGGTTGCGGAAGTTCGCGGGCAGGATGCGGGCGCCCGCGTTCAGCAGGTCCTCGAACGCCACGATGAACCCGAGCGCGGTGTCCTTGAGCAGCACGATGAGCTGGCTGACGATGGCCGGCATCATCGCGGTCACCGCCTGCGGCAGCAGGATCAGCCGCATGACCTGCCCCTTGCGCAGCCCGACGGCCAGCGCGGCCTCGGTCTGGCCGCGCGGCAGCGACTGGATCCCGGCCCGGACGATCTCCGCCAGCACCGACCCGTTGTAGAGCACCAGCCCGAACACGACGGCCGTGAACGAGGTCACGGTGAGCCCGAGCACGGCCGAGCCGCCGTACTGGGCGAAGAAGATCATGATGAGCAGCGGGATGGCGCGGAAGAACTCCACGACCGCCCCGGCGGGCACCCTGATCCACTTGTGCTCCGACAACCGGGCGATGCCGAACACGAACCCGAACGGCACCGCGATCAGCGCCGCCACGGCGGCGGCCGACAGGGTGTTGAGCAGGCCGGGGATGATCAGGTTCACCCACACGTCGCCCTGGAGGAACGGCTCCCACAGGGCCGCGTCGAACTGGCCCTTCTCGTCGAACTTCAGGTAGGCGAAGTAGAGCCCGGCCAGCAGCGCGGCGGCGAAGACGAAGGTCAGGATGCGGTTGCGCAGAATGCCGCGGGGGCCGGGGGTGTCGTACAGGACGGTGCTCATCGGACCACCTTCAGCCGTCGGGACAGCCAGCCGAAGAACAGGCCGGTGGGGAGGGTGAGCACGAGGAAGGCCAGCGCGAACCCGAAGAAGATCGCGACCACCGAGTCCTGGTGCCGTTCGAACAGCGACTTCATCGTCAGCGACGCCTCGGCCACGCCGATCGCGGCGGCGACCGTGGTGTTCTTCGTCAGCGCGATCAGCAGGCTGCCGAGCGGCGCGATGATCGCCCGGAACGCCTGCGGCAGCACGATGAAGCGCAGGTTCTGGGTGAACGTCAGCCCGAGCGCCCGCGCCGCCTCGGCCTGGCCGACGGGCACGGTGTTGATGCCCGACCTGATCGCCTCACAGACGAACGCGGCCGTGTACGCCGACAGCCCGATGATCGACAACCACAGGTAGTTGGTCGACAACGACTCGGAGAACGACACGTCGAGCACCAGCCCGAGGCCGAGCCCGCAGAACACGATCACCAGGGTCAGCGGCGTGTTCCGCAGCGTGTTGACGTACACCGTGGCCACCCCGCGCAGCACGGCGAACGGGCTGACCCGCATGGCGGCCAGGACGGTGCCCAGCACCAGCGCCGCCGCGGCGCTGGCCAGCGTGAGCCGTATGGTCAGCCAGAACGCGCCCAGGATGACCGGGAACTCTTCGACGAGGGCGCCCACGCGCCCACCTCCCCATGAGAAACGGCCCTCCCCGAGGGGAGGGCCGGGAGCCGGTCAGATCAGTACTTCTCCAGGGCGGGCGGGGTCGCGAAGTTGGGGGCGAACTCGCCGAAGTTCGTGTCCACGGCCTTCTTCCACGAGCCGTCGGAGAACATCTTCTCGATGGCCGCGTTGACCTTGTCGCGGGTCTCCTTGTCGTCCTTCTTGAGGCCGACGCCGTACTTCTCCTCGGAGAAGACCTGCCCGACGAGGCGGAACTTGCCGGGGCTCTGGGCGGCGAAGCCGGCCAGGATGGTGGCGTCGGTGGAGATCGCGTCGACCTGGCCCTGCTCCAGCAGCGGCAGGCAGGCGCCGTAGCCCTGCTGCTCGGTCAGGTACTGCGCCTTCCACTCCTCGCCGAACTTGTCGACCAGGCGCTGCGGGGAGCTGGAGCCCTGGGCGCCGCAGACCTTCTTGGTCTGGAGGCTGTCCTGGCCGGTGATCGAGGTGTCGTCGGCGCGGGTCAGGATGTCCTGGCCGGTGACCAGGTAGGGACCGGCGAAGGAGATGACCTCCTTGCGCTTGTCGGTGATCGAGTACGTCGCCACCACCATGTCGACCTGGCCCTGCTGGATGAAGGGCTCGCGGTTGGCCGACACGGTCTCCTTCCACTCGATCTGCTCAGGGGTGTAGCCAAGCTCCTTGGCGATGTAGGCGGCGACGTCGACGTCGAAACCCTTCACCGAACCGTCGGTCTGCTTCAGGCCCAGGCCGGGCTGGTCGAACTTCACGCCGATGACGAACTTGTCGTCGCCACCGCTGCACGCGGTCAAGGACGCCGCCAGCGCGGCGGCGGTCATCAGGAGGGCACCAATTCGACGGACACGCATGACAGCCACCTTCAGTGTGTGAGGATCTTGCTGAGGAAATCGCGGGCACGGTCGGTGCCCGGATTCGTGAAGAACTCGTCGGGGGTGTTCTGCTCGACGACGGCGCCGTCGGCCATGAAGACCACCCGGTTGGCGGCCCGGCGGGCGAAGCCCATCTCGTGGGTCACGACGAGCATGGTCATGCCGTCTCTGGCCAGCGCGATCATGACGTCGAGCACCTCCTGGACCATCTCGGGGTCGAGCGCGGAGGTGGGCTCGTCGAAGAGGATCATCTTCGGGTCCATGGCCAGGGCGCGGGCGATGGCCACACGCTGCTGCTGGCCGCCGGAGAGCTGGGCGGGGTACTTCTGCGCCTGCGAGGCGATGCCGACCCGCTCCAGGAGCTCCATGCCGCGCTTCTCGGCCTGGTCACGCGCGATCTTGCGGACCCTGATCGGCCCGAGGGTGACGTTCTCGAGGATCGTCTTGTGGGCGAAGAGGTTGAACGACTGGAACACCATACCGACCTCGGAGCGCAGCTGGGCCAGCGCGCGGCCCTCGACCGCCAGGCTCTTGCCGTCGAAGGTGATGGTGCCCGAGTCGATGGTCTCCAGCCGGTTGATCACCCGGCAGAGGGTCGACTTGCCGGCCCCCGAAGGGCCGATGGCGACCACGACCTCACCCCGCGCGATGTTGAGGTCGATGTCCTTCAGCACGTGCAGGGTGCCGAAGTGCTTGTTGACGTTCTCAAGTCTGACGAGAGAAGTCGATCCGACGGCTTCTGTCATGGGAGTCAACGTAAAGGGGGCTATATCTCCAAGTCAGCAGCGGAGTTATACCGATCACATCACGACTGTCCTGGTCATCCCGGCTGGTTGGGACATTTTTCCCGAGCCTGACTCATGAGATTCGGGGCAGGTCGTCGGTTGGCTGAGGGCATGACCGATAACTATCGGCGCACCGTCGCCGTGGGCGCGCTCGTCGCCTGGCCCGTCCTGCTGTTCGCCGCCTTCCTCACCTCGCCGCCCGGCGAGGAGCACGACCCCGCCGTCTTCGCCGCCATGCCCGGCCAGGTGCAGGTCAGCGGCCTGCTGTTCCTGTACGCCACCCTCGCGATGATCCCCGCGTTCTTCGGTCTGGCCGCGCTGCTCTACCCCAGGTCCCGGGGCCTGGCCAACACCGGCCTGACGCTGGGCCTGTTCGGCACGGCGGCGGCGTGCACCCTGTTCACCACCGACTTCTACGACCTGGCGCTGGCCCAGACCGTGCCCGCCGAGACGGCCGTGCGGGTCACCGCGGTCGCGAACGAGCTGCCGGGCTTCCTGTTCGGCATGTTGTTCCCCGGTTTCCTCACCCACGTCGGCACGCTGGTCCTGCTCGTCGGCCTCGCCGTGAAGAAGGCGGCCCCGTGGTGGGTGCCGGTGGCGGTGGTCGCCGGCATCGCGGTGCCGTTCGTCGTGGCGGGCTCCTCGCCCGCCGTCCAGTCGATCGGGGCGCTGCTGGAACTGGTGGCGCTCGGGTGGACGGCCCGCGAGCTGCTCAGAACCCCGACGCGCGAGCCCGCATGATCGCCTCGGCGCGGTCGGCGACGTGCAGCTTGGCGAAGATGCTCGACACGTGGTTGCGGACCGTCTTGCCGCTCAGCCCGAGCCGTTCGGCGATCACCGGATTGGTCAGATGGCTGGACATCAGGATGAGGATCTCCCGCTCCCGGGCGGTCAGCTCGGGGAAGCCCTGCTCGCGCCGCGCCAGACCGGTGAAGTAGCCGGTCAGCCGGGACGCGATGGCCGGGCCGAAGATCGCCTCGCCGCCGTGCACCGCCACGATCGACCGCACCAGCTCGGCCTTCCTGGCCCCCTTCAGCACGTATCCCCGGGCCCCTGCCCTGAGGGCGGCGAAGACCGAGTCGTCGTCGTCGGCCATGCTCAGCACCAGCACCCGGATGTGCGGGTGGTCGCGCACCAGCCGCTCGGTCGCGGCCACCCCGCCCATGCCGGGCATGGCGAGGTCCATCAGCACCACGTCGGGCTGCACCCCGCCGACCAGCGCCAGGGCCTGCTCGCCGGTGGACGCCTCGTCGGCGATCACGATCTCGCGGACCGGCTTGAGCAGCGCCGACAGGCCCGCCCGGAAGGCGGGGTGGTCGTCGACGAGCAGGACGCGGATCTGGTCCATTCAGGCTCCCATCGGCAGCTGCGCGCGGACGGTGGTGCCCCGCGCAGTGATGACCACGAAGGAGCCGCCCAGTTCGACGGCCCTTTCGCGCAGAGAAGTAAGGCCGATGCCCGGTGGCCCTGTAGCCCCGCGGCCGTCGTCGACGACTTCGACCAGCAGGTTCTTCCAGGGCACGAGCCGGAGCGTGACGGTGTCCGCGCCTGAGTGGCGGCGGGCGTTGTTGATCGCCTCGACAGCGATATGGTATGCCGCCACCTCGGTGGCGGCCGACAGTTCGGGCAGGTCGACAGGCAGATCGAGACCTACGCGCGGCTCGCCGGGCAATCCGGCGACGTGTGCCCGGAGCGCGCCGAGGAGCCCGAGGGTGTCGAGGGCGGGCGGGCGCAGCCCGTCGATGAGGGCCCGCACGTCGGCGGTGGCCGCCTGGGCCGCGCCGATCATCTCCTCCAGCAGGTCCTGCGCCCTGGGGTCGTCGACCAGGTCCTGCACCGCCTCGGCCCGCATCGTCAGCGCGGCCAGCGTCGGCCCGAGCCCGTCGTGCAGGTCCCTCCTGAGCCGCCGCCGCTCCTCCTCCCGGGCCACCACCAGGCGCTCGCGCGAGGCGCGCAGGTCGGCGGCCAGCCGTTCGGCGTGCACGACCGAGCCCATCTGCCGGGCCAGGTCGCGCAGCAGCCGCAGGTCGCGGGCGCCGAACCCCTTCTGCCCGGGGCGCGGCGCGAGGGCCAGGTGGCCGACGAGCTCGTTGTTGTACGTCAGCGGCAGCCGCACCAGCCCGGGGTCTCCGGCGTGGCCGGGGGGCTCGACCGCCGCGTGGGGCAGCTTCAGCGCCTCGGCCACCGACTCGGCCGCCGCGTGGGCGTCCGGCCGGGCCTCCAGGCTGCGGCCCAGGTGGGCGAGGGCGGCGTAGGGGTCGTCGCGGCGGCCGTACATGAGCACGTTGACGGCGCGCTGGACGCGGGCCCGGAGCGGGGCGAAGACGAGGGCGACGACCGCCGCGGCGGCGACGGAGAGCGGCAGGCCCCGGCTCTGGAAGACGGCGCCGAGATAGCCGACGACGGCGATGTAGCCGCCGGTCACGAACGCGGTGAGGACGGCGTAGACGAGCGTGCGGTTGATGACCAGCTCGATGTCGAACAGGCCGTGGCGCACGATCGCGATGCCGATGGCGGCCAGCACGAGGGTGATCGCGGCCGTCCCGGCGATCTCCCAGAGGCCGCTGTCGAGCGGCCACACCGTGCCGGGCAGGTCGTCGGTCAGGCCGGCGGCCAGCCGCAGCACGACGACCACGCCGGCGACCGAGACGGCGTACACGAGCCACTGGACCTGGGCCCGCTCGATCCGGCGGGCCCTGCGGGCGAGGTCGGCGGAGCCCGCCAGGAACAGCAGGGCCGCGGCCACGGTGATCGCGGGCTCCATGAACGCCGTGACGCCCCTCAGGGCCTCGACGCCGAAGGGGTTGGACAGCGGGACGCCGTAGCCGAGCTGCTGGTTGGCGCCCGGCGCGAACGCGCAGGGCAGCGCCGCCAGCGCCACGGCCGGGACGACGAACCTGGGCGCGGGGAGCGGCCGGTCGGGGAAGCAGCAGGGGATCGCGGCCATCGCGAGGTTGGCCGGCACCCACAGGAAGTTCTGCGGCCAGGCCAGCAGCGACAACTCCGGCCGCCAGAGCGCAAGCAGCCCGAAGAAGTCGAGGGCCGTGAACGAGAGCCCGGCGGTCAGCAGGAGGGTGCCCACCGCGTTCCCTGGCCGGTAGACGGCGATGATCGTGCCGATCAGGACGGCGGCCGCCGCGTACAGCAGATGGCTGAGCGCGACCAGGCTGAGCCCGTTGACCAGCCCGAGGACGAGCGCCACGGCCCCGGCCGCGAGCCCGGTCACGCCCACGGCCCATCGTGTTGTCATCGCACGTCAGGATATAGACGGCGATGCCCGGACAACCGGGACATTGTCCCGGGCTCAGCGGGCTCGCCGAAGCGCCTACGCTTGTGGATTGAGATGACTGCGACAGAGGAGAGCACCCGCACGTACGAAGTACGGACCTACGGGTGCCAGATGAACGTCCACGACTCCGAGCGCCTCTCCGGCCTGCTCGAAGACGCCGGCTACGTACGCGCGCCCGAGGGCGAGACCCCCGACGTGGTCGTGTTCAACACCTGCGCCGTGCGCGAGAATGCCGACAACCGCCTCTACGGCAACCTCGGCCACCTGCGCCCGGTCAAGGCCGCCCGCGAGGGCATGCAGATCGCCGTCGGCGGCTGCCTGGCCCAGAAGGACCAGGGCGAGATCGTGCGCCGCGCGCCGTGGGTCGACGTGGTCTTCGGCACCCACAACATCGGCTCCCTGCCGGTCCTCCTCGAACGCGCCCGCATCGCGCAGGAGTCGCAGGTCGAGCTGGAGGAGTCGTTGTCGGTCTTCCCGTCGACCCTCCCGACCAAGCGCGAGTCGGCCTACGCCGCGTGGGTCGCCATCTCGGTGGGCTGCAACAACACCTGCACCTTCTGCATCGTGCCCGCCCTGCGCGGCAAGGAGAAGGACCGCCGCCCCGGCGACATCCTGGGCGAGATCCGGGCCCTGGTCGACCAGGGCGTCATGGAGGTCACCCTCCTCGGGCAGAACGTGAACACCTACGGCGTCGAGTTCGGCGACCGGCTCGCCTTCGGCAAGCTGCTGCGCGCCTGCGGCGACGTCGAGGGCCTGGAGCGGGTCAGGTTCACCTCGCCCCACCCCGCCGCCTTCACCGACGACGTGATCGCGGCGATGGCCGAGACCCCCAACGTGATGCACCAGCTCCACATGCCGCTCCAGTCGGGGTCCGACCGGGTGCTGAAGGCGATGCGCCGCTCCTACCGGGCCGAGAAGTACCTCGGGATCATCTCCCGGGTCCGCGCCGCGATGCCCGACGCCGCCATCTCGACCGACATCATCGTCGGCTTCCCCGGCGAGACCGAAGACGACTTCGAGGCCACGCTCGACGTGGTGCGCGAGTCGCGGTTCGCCAACGCCTTCACCTTCCAGTACTCGATCCGCCCCGGCACCCCGGCCGCGACCATGCCCGACCAGGTGCCGAAGGAGGTCGTCCGCGAGCGCTACGACCGGCTCATCGAGGTCCAGGAGGAGATCGCCTGGGCCGAGAACCGGAAGCAGACCGGGCGGGTCGTCGAGGTCCTGATCGCCGAGGGCGAGGGCCGGAAAGACGACGCCACCCGGCGCCTGTCGGGCCGCGCGCCCGACAACCGGCTGGTCCACGTGGCCTGGGCCGACGCCCGCCCCGGCGACGTCGTCACCGCCGAAGTGACCTACGCCGCCCCCCACCACCTGGTGGCCGACAAGGTGGTCGGCGTCCGCCGCACCCGCTCGGGCGACGCGTGGGAGGCCCGGCAGGGACGTCCCGCCGCCAAGGGGGTCAGTCTCGGCATGCCGACGATCGGGCGGCCCGCGCCGCTGCCGGTCGTCTCGGGATGTGAGGTCTCCTAGCCGTCGCGCGCCGCGCCGGGAGCGGCCGGTGGGCGCCGGACGCGGCGCGGGCCGGGGTCGGCGGGCGGGGCCGGGGTAGGCGGAGCCGTAACGGAAAGTAGGGGTTTGTCGCCTGCTGCGACACGAGGCGAGATGTCGTGATTCTTTCGTGATTCGCGAGCGCCGAAATCGTTACTGGGATTAGTGTGTCACCCGTTCGCTGAGTGACATAGGAAGGTCCCGGATGCCCTCGTTCCGGCAGCGTGGCTGGCTTTTTCTGGTGCCCGCGCTCCTGACCGCCTGCGGGAGCGGGCAGACCGGGGCGTTCGACATGGCCAGCGAGCCTCCCGTGCCGGTCGACTCCTACACGGTGCCGAGCCCGGAGGCCACCCCGAAGCCGCCGAAGCAGAAGCCGACGGTCCGGGTGAAGACCAACAAGCCCGCCCGCAAGACGACCAGGGAACGCGCCGGGGCCGCCCCGGTCGCCGCCACGGCTCCGGCGAACGCGCTGAAGACCGCCGAAGACGAGGTGGTCCGGCTGACCAACGTGGCCCGCCGGGCCGAGGGGTGCGAGCCGCTGCGCATCGACGAACGGCTCCGCCGGGCGGCCCGGCTCCACTCGGCCGACATGGCCGCCCGCGACTACTTCAGCCACGACTCCCTCGACGGCCGCTCGCCGTGGGACCGCATCGAGGCGGCGGGTTACGACTACCCCGCCGCCGAGAACATCGCCCGAGGTCAGACCACTCCCCGGCAGGTCGTGCAGGCGTGGCTCGACAGCCCCGGCCACCGGGCCAACATCGTCAACTGCGACCTGGAGGCCATCGGGGTCGGCCTGAAGCAGGGCGTCGACGGGCCGTGGTGGACGCAGGACTTCGGATACCGCTGATTTGTGCCTATATCGGCATTTATGAGCCTGGATTTCGGGTTTCTCGTTAGGCTGCTGGGCACCCTCAACCAAGCAGCATGGAGTCACCCTCATGAACCGATCCGCGCGAAAGGCACCTCCGCCGGGCCGCGCACGATCAGGCGGCAACACCAGGACGATCGCGATCGTCGCCGGCGTGCTGGTCGCGGTCGTCGGCGGCGCCGGCATCGGCGTCGCCCTCAACAGCGGCTCGACCCCTCCGGCCCCCGCCCCCGCGGCGACCTCGGCCGCGCCCCCGGCGGCCGACGCCGACGTGGCGGAGACCACTGAGGCGGAGTCGCCGCAGGAGGAGACCGTGGCCGACGACGGCCAGGCGCCCGCGGTGCAGGAGGACGTCCAGGACGACACCCAGGTGGACACCGGCGTCGCCTCCGGCGACGCGCCGGCCCGGGAGGAGCAGGGCAGCGGCGGCAACAGCGGCCAGAACAGGCCCGCGACCCAGCCCACCAAGAAGCCGGCGACGAGGCCGACCCAGTCGGCGCAGGACGACCCCGACGCGATCGACCGCGGCGGCGACGCGGGCGCGGTCGAGCCCGGCGAGCCGGTCGGCGGCTACTAGGCCGATTCGGGGGACGAAGGACGGATCAGCGGTGGATACGCTGAGGCGGTGCTCGTCGCCGCCGCCGTGTGCCCGAATCCACCGCTGATCGTCCCCTCCCTGGCGGGAGGGGCGGCGGCCGAGCTCGACGACCTGCGGGCCGCCTGCGCCGAGGCCGTGGCGGTGCTCCACTCCGCCTCTCCCGACCTGGTCGCGATCGTCGGCGGCGCCGACGACGGGCGGGTCTACCCGCCGTCCGCGGCAGGGACGCTGCGGCCGTGGGGCGGCGACGTGACCGTGGGGAGCGGGACACCGGTCCTGCCGCTGTCGCTCACGATCGGGCGGTGGTTGTCGTCCGCCTCCGAGGCGCCGCTCCACCTCGAATCCCTCCGCCACGACACCCCTCCCGGCGGCTGCCGCGCGGTCGGCGAACGCGTGGCGGCGCTGGCCCCGCGGGTGGCGCTGCTCGTCATGGGCGACGGCTCGGCCCGGCTGACCGAGAAGTCGCCCGGCTACCTGCACCCCGGCGCGGCGGCCTACTCCGAGCGGCTGGAGGCGGCCCTCGTCGAGGGCCGCACCGCCGAGCTCGACCCCGGCGAGGCGGCCGAGATGTGGGCGGCGGGACGCGCGGCCTTCCAGACCCTGCCCGCCTGGCCGTTCGCCTTGCTCTACTCGGACGCGCCCTACGGGGTGGCCTACTACGTCACGGCGGCACTGGCCCCATCCACCCCCACCGCCTGACGACGAAGGCCCCGAAAGCCGGCGCCCGGCCTTCGCCACCACGACGTTGAGCGATGAGACCACGCGGGTAGGCAGGTCATCGGCGGCGCCGACTCTACGGCCCCTCGGCAGCGCCGGCGGCGCGTCGGAGAGCGACCTGACAGGGGCGCCATGAAAACCTTCGTGACGAAGGAGACCGGACACGTCGGTTTCATGGAGAAGCCTGTTCCGCGACCGTCGTGACGGAAGCCGATCACCATCTGCGCCGGCGCGCGTCAGCACGGAGGAGAAGGCCAGGCATGCTCGATCTCGATCCGCCCTTCCGCCCGGTGCGCCGGCAGGAGGGCTACCTGCCACTGGAGGACCTGGGCCTCATCGGCGACGGCACGACGGCGGCGCTCGTCGGCGTGGACGGTTCGATCCCATGGTTGTGCCTGCCTCGCTTCGACAGCGAGCCCCTGCTGTGCGGCCTACTGGATCATGAGCGCGGCGGCCACTTCACGCTCAGCGTGGACGACCTGCGCGAGGCCCGGCAGTTCTACGAGCCGGACACCGCGGTGCTGGTGACCGAGCTCCGCGGCCCGACCGGCCTGGTCCGGATCACCGACGCGCTGGCCCTGCGGGCCGGCGCCGACCTGAGTGATGACGCGGGCGGCGGGCGGGGCGAGCTGGTCCGATCCGTGGTCGTGCGGGCCGGGACCGTGCGCCTGCGGGCGGAGCTGGAGCCGCGCGGCGGCGGGCAGGCGCGGGCCCTTTGCAGCGGGCTGGAGGTGCGCGTCTCACGGAGGCCCGACCTGCGGCTGCATCTGCGCTCCAGCCGCCCGCTGACCGGCCTGCACACCGTGTACGACCTTCAGGAGGGCGACCGCCTCGATCTGGTGCTGTCCTGGGGCCGCATCCACCGCCATCACCGGTTCGACCCCGAGGCGATGCTGCGACAGACCACCGAGGCCTGGCGGCGCTGGATGCGCAGGTGCAGCTACCGCGGCCCGCAGGAAGCGCTGGTCCGGCGCTCGGTGATCACGCTGAAGCTGTGCGACGACTGGAGCAACGGCTCACTGGTCGCGGCGCCCACCTCCTCCCTGCCCGCGCCGATCGGCGGAGTGCGCAACTGGGACTACCGCTACACCTGGATCCGCGACGCCGCATACGCCGTGTTCGCGTTGCGCCGGGTCGGCTTCGAGGAGGAGGCCGACGCCTTCCTCGGCTGGGTGCTGGACGCCTTCGAGCAGAGCCGCCACCCGCGCATCATGTACACCCTCGACGGCGACCCCGTACCCCAGGAGATCCATGACGGGGAACTGGAGGGCTACCGGCGCTCCGCGCCGGTGCGGTGGGGCAACGACGCGGCCGACCAGCGCCAGCACGACGTCTACGGCGAGGTGCTGGACTGCGCCGATCAGTGGCTGCTCCCCGGCCGCGAACTCCAGCCGGCGTTGTGGTCCGGTCTGGCGGAACTGGCCGATGCCGCCGCGTACACCTGGCGGCAGCCGGATCAGGGCATCTGGGAGGTACGCAGCGAAGGCCGGGTCTTCACCTACTCGGCCGGGATGTGCCAGGTGGCCCTGGACCGGGCCGCGGCCATCGGCGAGCGGCTCGGCCTGTCCGGGCCGATCGCCACCTGGCGGGCCACCGCAGACAAGCTGCGCCGGCTCATCTTGGAACAGTCCTGGGACGAGCGGGCGCAGTGCCTGAGCGAGCACCTGGACGGCGGCGGCGGTCTGGACGCCAGCCTGCTCGCGCTGCCGCTGCGCAAGGTCGTACCCGCCGACCATCCGCGCATGGCCGCCACCACCGCGGCCATCGCCGAACGCCTGTCGGCCGGTGACGGCCTGCTCTACCGGTACCTGCACGAACAATCCCCCGACGGCCTGCCCGGCGACGAGGGCGCCTTCCTGCTGTGCAGCTTCTGGCTGGTCGACAACCTGATCCTGCAGGGCCATCGAGAACGGGCCGGTGATCTGTACGCGTCGCTGTGCGCCCGCGCCAGCCCGGTCGGGCTGATGCCCGAGCAGATCGACCCGTCCACGGGAGCGTTCATGGGCAACTTCCCGCAGGCGTTCAGCCACATCGGGATCATCGCCAGCGGCGTCAACCTGGCGCGAGCGGAAACAGGAACCACGGCCTGATCGACCGGCCGCTCGTCCTCGGCGCCACCGGCGACCTCGACGCCCGGTGCGAGCTGACGTGTGCCGACCAGCAGGACTGGACCGTCGACGAGTTCCGCCGCTGGGCGTCCGCCCGGCCCCCTCGGCGAAGTCGTTCTGATGACACGCTGGGACAAGACCACGTCCGCGTGCCTGGCCACGTCGCGGGACGTCCATCCCAGTGCCCCGGCGTGGCCCGCTCGTCAGCGGAAAGCGTCACCCGGGTCTTGGGCCGTCCGGTCCGCGCACAGACGCGGGACACTAGCCCGGAGCGCCGCGTCTGGGCACCGGCACGCGCATGAGGTCGCGGGCCACCACGATGTCGCCCGAATAGGCCTTGGCGGCCTCCTCGGCGAAGCGGGGTTCGTCGTCGCGGCCGTAGCGTTCGGAGAAGTGGGTCAGCACCAGCTGCCGCACGCCCGCCTCCGCGGCGACCTGCCCGGCCTGGGCGGCGGTCAGGTGGCCGTAGTCGCGGGCGAGGGCCGACTCCGGCGTCAGGAACGTCGACTCGATGACTAGCAGGTCGACGCCCTCGGCCAGGGCGTGCACCGCGTCGCACAACCGGGTGTCCATGACGAACGCCATGCTCTGGCCCCGGCGCGGTCGGCTCACCTCCTCCAGGGTGACCGGACCAAGGCGGCCCTCCCGCTGGATTTCGCCCACCTGCGCGCCGCTGATGCCGTGGCGGGCCAGTTCGGCGGGGATCATCCGGCGGCCCGGCGGCTCGTCGAGCCGGTAGCCGTAGGCGTCGACCGGGTGGGACAGCGGCCGGGCGGTCAGCGTGAGCCCGCCGGACGGCAGGGTCACGACCTCGCCCCCGACCGGGCACGGCGTGACGACCGAGGTGTCGGCGAAGGGGGTGGCGTGGCGGAGCCGAAGCCAGTAGTCCTCGCCGCTCGCGGGGTAGACGGCCCTGACCTCGTGGGGCACGCCGTCGCGCGCGATGCGCTGGATCACCCCGGGCAGGCCCAGGCAGTGGTCGCCGTGGAAGTGGGTGACGCAGATCGTCGTGACGTCGTGGGCGCTGACCCCGGCCAGCCGCATCTGCCGCTGGGTGCCCTCGCCCGGGTCGAAGAGGAAGCCCTGGTCGTCCCAGCGGAGGAAGTAGCCGTTGTGGTTGCGCGACCGCGTCGGCACGGCACTCGACGTGCCGAGGACGATCAGCTCACGGTTGGACATCGCCTCATGGTAGGAGGTCCGGTCCGGTCGGCGACGGGGGCTAGGGTCGGGTGAATGGGGCTGCAATTCGTGTCGGTGCCGACCGACGTCGGGCTCGTCGTGGCGGCCGTGACCCCCGTGGGAGTGGTGGCGACCTCGTTCGACGACGGTCCGGAGTTCCGTGACCGCGTCCGCGAGCGGATGAGCCCGTTCCCCGACGACCCGGGCGAGCCCGAGACCGGCGAGGTCGGCCGTCAGCTCACGGCCTACTTCGCCGGGGAGCTGACGCGGTTCACCGTGCCCGTCGACTGGCGGCTGATGTCCACGACGCAGCGCCGGGTGCTGGGCCTGCTGTTCGAGAGCGTGCCCTACGGGCGGGCGGTGACCTATGGCGATCTGGCCCGCGAGACGGGCATCCCGGCACGGGCCATCGGGTCGATCATGGGGAGCAACCCGATCCCGATCATCGTGCCGTGCCACCGGGTCGTGGCGGGCGACGGGCTGGGCGGGTTCTCCGGCGGGGCGGGCGTCGAGTCGAAGCGCCGGCTGCTGACCATGGAGGGCCACCTGCCGCCGACCCTCTTCTGATCAGCCGCGCGCCCGCCCTCGCGGACACGAGAGGCGGGCGGGGCGGAGGAGCCTAGTCCTGCTTGCCGTCGATCTTGTCGGCGGCGTTCCTGGCGGAGCCGGCCGTGCGGTTGATCTGGTCGCGGTACTTGCCCTTGGTCATCTCGTCGGCCTTCCGTGCGGCGGAGTCGATGCCGCTCTTCACGGAGTCCTCCACCTTGTCACGGAGGCCGTCCTGCTCGGTTCCGGGCATGCGCTGGGGTCGAGGAGTCGTCGGGGCGGACTGCGTGTGGTGTCCGCCGAACATGTCCCTGACCTTGTCGAAGAACGACATCGGAGTTCCCCCTACTGCTTGCCGTCGATCTTGTCGGCCGCGTCCTTGGCCTTGTCGGCGACCTTGTCGATCTTGTCGTCGTGGCGGCCGCCGGTCTTGTGGCGGGCGGCCTCGGAGGCCTTGTCCACGCCCTTCTTGGCGGCGTCCTCCACCTTGTCGGAGTGTTCGCCGAGCTTGTCCTTGGCCTTGTCGTACATGGACATGTCGTATCCCCCGATCGTGACGCTGACGGGCGCCACTCGTCCCATTCTTACCCGGGGGCTTGGGACACTGGATGGCGTGGGGCAGCTACCAGTCATCGCCGTCGTGGGGCCCACGGCGGCCGGAAAGTCCGATCTGGCCGTGGAATTGGCGATCCGTCTCCGGGGCGAGGCGGTGAACGCCGACTCCATGCAGCTTTACCGAGGAATGGACATCGGCACGGCCAAGTTGACCATCCCCGAACGAAAAGGTGTCACCCACCATTTGTTCGACGTCTGGGACGTCGGCCAGACGGCGAGCGTGGCCGAATACCAGCGGCTCGCCCGTCCCCTGATCGACGGGCTGCTGGCCCGGGGCGTCACCCCGGTGGTCGTCGGGGGCTCGGGCCTGTACGTCCGGGCGATCCTCGACGACCTGGAGTTCCCCGGCACCGACAGCGTGATCCGGGCCAGGCTCGAAGCCGAACTGGCCGAGAGGGGGGTCGCGCCCCTCTACGCCCGCCTCCAGGCCGAAGACCCGGTGGCCGCCGCCGCGATCCTGCCCAGCAACGGGCGGCGGGTGGTGCGCGCCCTGGAGGTCATCGAACTGTCCGGACGGCCGTTCTCGGCCACCATGCCGTCCTACGAGTCGGTCTACCGATCGGTGCAGATCGGGCTGAACATCCCCCGGCCGGTGCTCGACGAGCGCATCGAGCTCCGGGTTCACCGCATGTGGGCGGCCGGTTTCGTGGAAGAGACGCGGAAACTGCACGAGGCCGGCATGGGCCTGACCGCCTCGCGGGCGCTCGGATACGCCCAGGTGATCAAGTACCTCGACGGCGAGTGGACCGAGGAACAGGCCGTCGAGGAGACGGTCCGGGCCACCCGGCGCTTCGCGCGCCGCCAGGAGTCGTGGTTCCGCCGCGATCCCCGGGTGGTCTGGTTGCCCTACGACGCCCCGGACCTGCCTGCTCAAGCGATTAAGGTTGTCCCATGCGCTTCGTGAAGGGTCATGGGACCGAGAACGACTTCGTCCTGCTTCCCGACCCCGAGGGGCGTCTCGACCTCCCCGCGTCGCTCGTGGCGCGGATCTGCGACCGCCGGGCCGGGATCGGCGGCGACGGCGTCCTCCACGTGGTCCCGGCCAAGCTGGTCCCCGAGGTGGAGTCCCAGGCCCCCGAGGCCGAGTGGTTCATGGACTACCGCAACGCCGACGGCAGCCTCGCCGAGATGTGCGGCAACGGTGTGCGGGTGTTCGCGCGCTACCTGGTCGACGCCGGTCTGGCCGAGCCGGGCGAGTTCGGCGTGGCGACCCGGGCCGGGGTCCGGAGGGTGCGCCTCGGCGCGTCCGGCGACGTGCGGGTCGACATGGGCCGGCCGGTCGTCTCGGGCGAGAGCCGGACGGTCCTGAACGGGCGCGAATACCGCGGCCTGCGGGTCAACGTGGGCAACCCCCACCTGGCCTGCGTGATCACCGACCCGGTCACCGAGCTCGACCTGTCGGCCCAGCCGTCCTTCGACCGCCACGCCTTCCCCGACGGCGTCAACATCGAGCTGATCAACCCGATCGGCGACCACTCGGTCTCGATGCGCGTCTACGAGCGCGGCTCCGGCGAGACCCGCTCCTGCGGCACCGGCGCGGTGGCCACGGCGGTGGCCGCCGCCCACGCGGCGGGAGAGGACGAGGGGGTCTGGTCCGTACGCGTGCTCGGCGGTACCCTCACCATCACCCTCGACGGGGAGACCAGCTATCTGGCCGGGCCGGCCGAACTGGTGGCCGAGGGCGACTACCACGGCTGACCGGGTTGCCGAATATTGTTCTGTCTTCCATGCTGGGTGCGCTGAGCAGACCCAGGAGGCGGACATGTACAAGAAGGCGATCGGCGCGCTCGGGGGCCGGTTCATGATCTCCCGCGAGGTCAAGGCCCTCTGCGACGAGCACGGGCTCGGCCGGTGGGAGATGTACTTCCGGGGCCGCTGCGGCGTCCTCGGGGAGGTCCACCCCGATGTGGTGCTGGCCGCCGCGCCGTTCTTCGAGCCCGGCTTCGTGCGCGCCACGTGGGAGGGCGGCCGGTCGCTGCCCGCCGAGAAGGCCGCCGTCCTGTTCGCCGGCGCGTGCGCCGACTGGGGCCGCCGCAACCTCGCCTTCGACGGCGCCGGGCGGCTCGCCGACCTGCTCACCAAAGCCACCGCGGCGGCCTCCCCGGCGGCCGCGCCGCTGTTCGCCGGCTGGCGGGCGCTGCCGCTGCCCGACGACGGCCCGGGCCGCGCCGCCCACGCGCTCCAGGTGGCCAGGGAGCACCGGGGCGGCATGCACGCCGTCGCGGTCGCCGCCGCGGGGCTCGACCTTCTCATGGCCACGATCGTCGGCAGCGACGAGTCCGGCGCGCCGCTCGACTACCGGAGCACTGCCGAGGTGGCCAGGTTTCTGTCGTGGCCGGAGCCCTATCCCGTACCCGCGGAGGAGGATCTGGCGAAGCGCGCGCACGCCGAGCGGCTGACCGACGCGCTGGTCGCGCCCGCATACGACGTGCTCACCGATGGTGAGGCGGCCGAGCTGGGCGAACTGCTGCGCGAGGCACAGGCCGCCGTGAATTAGTGCGCACAGCCGTGCGGACGTTTGGGGCAGCCCTGCTGACCTGGCAGACTGGCTGCCCATGGACGTGGACATCTGGTCGTGGGTCGGCGGCACCCAGCGGCAACTGCACGAGGCGGGAAATGTCGGGCTGGCGATGGCGCTGGGCGACGTTCCCGCGCAGGCCCTCGAAGGCCGCTACGGCCAGCTCGACGTCGTGGCCCCGGCGATCGCGCAGCAGGCCGAGGGCATGGAGCAGCCCTGGCTCGAGCTGTTCGCCCGTTACTGGCACCTGATCGGTCGCGTCGGCGACCGCGCGAACGGCTCCGTGGCCATCGACGACGCGCGTGAGCTCGTCAGCTTCGCCGCCCGCGGTGACGTCGCCGACTGCCCGGCGGCCCCCGGGGCCGTCGAGGTGCTGGCGATCGCCCAGGCCAACACCGACGGGCCCGGCTACGCCGACGAGCGGCTCGGCTCGCTGGGCCGCGCGCTGCAGACCGTGGGGCCCGACTCGCTGGCCTTCTCCGGGCTCACCACCCAATACGTGCTGGCCCTGCTCGACGCCGGCAAGCCCGCCGAGGCCGTCGCCTACGCCGAGGCCGCCGTCGAGCGGCTGCGCGGCGCCGGGCGCGAGGCCTCCTGGGAGCTCGCCGCCATGTCGGCGCGGGCGCTGCTGGCCGCCGGCCGCGCGCAGGACGCCCTTGAGGCGCTCCACGCGGCCAACGGCTTCAAGCCCGACGACCCGGTGGCCAAGGCCCGCCGCGAGGGCATCCTGCACTCCCGCATCCTGGTCGAGCTCGGCCAGGTCCAGCACGCCGTCGAGTCGCTGCCCGACCTCGACGTCGTCGGCGAGCACCCGCGCGACTGGGTCGAGTGGGCGCAGGTCGTCCACCGGCTGTCGGAGCAGGACGCCATCCAGAACTCCTGGCAGCTCGGCCGGATCGTCCGGCAGTGGATGAGCTACTTCGAGACCATGGGCTCCCCGCGCGCCCGCGTCGACCTGGCCTTCACCGGCGCCCGGCTGGCGCTGCGCCGCCAGGGCGTCTGGCAGGCCCGGCTGCTCGCCGACCTGGCCGAGGCCGCCTCGCGCGAGCTGAAGTCGGCCGAGGGCGTCGCCGAGCGGATCGCCGAGCTGCGCGCCGAGTGCGACGCCGCCGTCGAGCTGCCCCCGCCCGGCCCCGAGGCCGAGCTGGTCGCCTACTTCGACGCCGCCGACGGCCGCACCGCCGACCCCGAGCGCTGGGTCGGCTGGTTGTGGCCCCTGTCGGGCAAAGACCTCGAGGCGACCCGCCGCCACACCACCACCCTCGGCTTCCTGGGCTACGCGCCCACCGGCGCCGACGTCTACTGGCAGATGGCCGCCGTCCAGGGCGACCCGGCGCAGGCCGACCCCGAAGACATCGCCTACCTGACCGGCCTCCTCATCGAGGCGGGGCAGGACGAACGTGTCCACGACCTCGCGGCCCGCCTGAAGGCGCCCGCCTCCCACCTGGCCCTGGCCCGCCTCCACCGGGCGCGCGAGCGCTGGGAGGAGACCGCCGACGAGGCCGAGAAGGCCGCCAAGGGCGGCGCCGGCCTCGAGTCGCTGCGCCTGTGGTCGGGCGCCGTGCAGCAGCTCGGCGACAACGTGCGCGCCGCCGAGATCCTCCGCCCGATCATCGACGGCGACGTCGAGGGCGAGGAAGAGGACATCTGGCGCGTGATCGTGCTGGCGACGGCCGCCGAAGACTGGGTGACCGTCCGCAAGGGCGCGGCCCGGCTCGGCATGCCGATCCAGTCGCCCGAGGGCCCGATCGAGGAGGAGTGGCACCTCATCCGCGCCATCCTCCCCGCGCCCGACGGCAGCCAGCGCGAGGTCCTCGCGGTCCGCACCGGCCCCGCCACCGCCCGGCTCGCCATCCCGCAGCCGCGCGGCATGGAATACAACGCCGGCGACATCGTGGTCATCGACCCGCGCCCGCTGGAGCCGGTGCCCGAGTCCGAGGAGGAGAAGGAGAACTTCGTCATCCCGTTCGCCGGGGTCACGATGCTCCGTCCGGGCGGCTACACGAGCTGGTTCTTCGACGGCGCCGCCCCGACCGACGAGGAGTGGTCGGAGTTCGACGAGCTGATGGCCGAGCGCGGCTGGCCGATGTGGGTCTACTCCGACAAGAACTACACGGTCACCCACCCCGGCACCGGCGAGCAGCTCCCGGGCGTGTTCGGCTGGATCGCGATCCCGCCCGACGCCAGCCCGACCGAGCTCGACGCCGTGCTCGACGACGTGACCGAGACGTGGGTCCACCCGCTGGCCTGGCTCGACCTGGCCCGCGAGGTCGGCGTCGAGGCCGAGCGCCACGAGCACATCGTGAAGGAGTACGGCCTCTAGAACTTGGTTCGGTATCGTGGCGGCCGTGATTCTCGAACGATTTCGTCTGGACGGGAAGGTCGCGGTCGTCACGGGGGCCTCGTCGGGCCTGGGCGTGGCCTTCGCCCGGGGCCTGGCCGAGGCCGGGGCCGACGTCGCCATCGGCGCGCGGCGGGCCGAACGGCTGGAGGAGACACGGCGGCTGGTCGAGGAGACCGGCCGCCGTTGTGTCGCCGTGGCCACCGACGTGACCTCGCCCGACGACTGCGCCGCGCTGGTCTCCGCTGCGGTCGCCGAGCTGGGCGGCGTCGACATCCTGATCAACAACGCCGGGGTCGGCACCGCCGTGCCCGCGCTCAAGGAGACGGCCGAGGAGTTCCGCGCCGTCGTCGACGTCAACCTCAACGGGGCCTTTCACATGGCGCAGGCCTGCGCCCGGGTGATGCGGCCCGGCTCCTCGATCGTGAACATCGGCAGCATCCTGGGCGAGACGACCGGGGGGTTGCCGCAGGCGGCCTACTCGGCGTCCAAGGCGGCGCTGACCGGGCTGACCCGGGATCTGGCGCAGCAGTGGACCGGCCGCCGGGGCATCCGGGTCAACTGCCTCGAACCGGGGTTCTTCGCCTCGGAGATGACGTCGCAGTACCCCGAGGGCTACCTGGACAAGGCGCTGGCGCTGCGGGTGCCCGCCGGGCGGGTGGGGGAGGCCGAGGAGCTGGTCTGCGCGGCGATCTTCCTGGCTTCGGACGCCGGATCGTACGTGACCGGGGCGGTGCTCCCGGTGGACGGCGGAATCCTGATCACCTGACCTCTTAAAGCCGGAAATTTGGGCATTTGCTATACCTGGGCAGGCAATTTCATGACCTGGGGGTGGGCGGTGCTGCGCAGACTGGGCGCCGGGTTCGTGCTGGCGGGATTACTCGTGTCGGGCTGCGGCGCGATCGAGGCGGCGGCGCCGCCCGGCGACACGAAGGACGGGGGGTCGTCGTCCGGGACCAACCCCCTCGACAACCCCGAGGGCACCAAGCCCGGTCTGGCGGCGATCACCTCGGAGGCCGACCGCAAGGAGGCCCGGGAGCTCATCGAGAAGGTCGAGACCAAGGGGCGCGGCCCGCGAACCGGTTACGACCGGGAGGACTTCGGCTACGCCTGGGCCGACAACGCCGACGGCATCCCGCTCGCCCGCAACGGCTGCGACACCCGCAACGACCTCCTCCAGCGCGACGGCGAGGACGTCGAGTTCCGCAGCGGCTCCGACTGCGTGGTGGTGTCGATGACCCTCGACGACCCCTACACGGGCAAGACGATCGACTGGCGCAAGGAGGACGCGGCCGAGGTCCAGATCGACCACGTGATCCCGCTGTCATACAGCTGGCAGATGGGCTCCTCGCGGTGGAGCGAGGCCGAGCGCAAGCGGCTGGCCAACGATCCGCTCAACCTGATCCCGGTCGACGGCTCGACGAACGGCTCGAAGAGCGACTCGGGCCCGGCGTCGTGGTTACCGCCGGTGCGGAAGATCCGCTGCTCCTACGTGGTGAGGTTCGCCCAGGTGGCGCTCAAGTATGACCTGCCGGTCACCACGGCCGACAAGGACATCATGCTCACGCAGTGTGCCTGACCACGGGGTGCCTAGTCATCTCCCGCCTCGCACCTCCAGCGCCGCGAGCAGTTTCGCGCTCGCGGCGGTGATCTCGGCGACCGCGTCGTTGAAGGCCGCCGCGTTGTGGGCGGCGGGGGCGCGGAAGCCGCTGATCTTGCGGACGTACTGGAGCGCCGCGGCCTCGATGTCGTTGTCGGTCACGTCGTCGGCGTAGGGCGGGCGCAGGGTCTTGATGCTTCGGCACATGCCCTCAACCTAGCCCCGTCCCCCGACAGATCAGCCGGACCTGGGGGCGAAGACCTCCGCGCCGAAGTCGTCGGCGATCTTCCGCAGGCCCCGGGCCAGTTCGTCGCGGTCGAGGGCGGAGATGCGCTCGGCCGGGCCCGACACCGACATGGCCGCCACCACCCGCGCGCCGTCGGCCACCGGGACCGCCAGGCAATGGACGCCCGACTCCTCCTCGCCGAGGTCCATGGCGTATCCCCGGTCGGCCACCAGCGACAACTCCGTCATCATGGCCCCGACGGTGGTGATGGTGCGGTCGGTCCGCCGGGGGAGGCCGGTCCGTTCGAACACCGCCGCCGCGTTCGGGTGGTCGGCCAGCAGGACCTTGCCGACGGCGGTGCTGTGAGGCAACACCCGGCGGCCGACCTCGGCGAACATCCGCAGCCGCCGGGGGGAGGGGACCTGGGCGACGTACACCACGAAGTCGCCCTCCAGGACGGCCATGTTGGCCGTCTCACCGGACAGTTCCACCATCTTCGCCAGGTAGGGCTCGGCCCACGAACCCACCAGCCGTTCGGCCGCGCCGCCGATCCGGACGAGCGCGCCGCCCAGCGCGTATCGCCGGTCGGACTCCTGCCGGACATACCCGCGCAGGAGGAGGGTCTGGAGCAGGCGGTGGATGGTGCCGTAGGGCAGGCCGGTCCGGGCCGCGATCTCCGACAGGCCCGCCTCGCCGCCGTGGTCGGCCAGGGCTTCGAGCACGTCGAGCGCGCGCTCGACCGACTGGACGCTCACCGCACCGTCCCCAGCCCCCGGAGCGAGGCGTCGAGGACCTGGGCGGTGTGCGCGACGGGGATGGGCGGGCGGCCGAGCCGCCGCATGGCGGTCGTGATCTGCATGGTGCAGCCGGGGTTGGCGGACACGAGCAGGTCGGCGCCGGTCTCCTCGACCCGGACCGCCTTGCGTTCCCCCAGCTCCCGCGCCGGGGCGGGCTGGAAGAGGTTGTAGGTGCCGGCCGACCCGCAGCAGATGGCCGACTCGGAGATCTCCCGCACCTTCAGGTCGGGGATCTCGCCCAGCAGCTCACGCGGTTGCGCCCGCACCCCCTGCGCGTGGGCCAGGTGGCAGGCGTCGTGGTAGGCCACGGTCAGCGGCAGCGGGTGGCGTTCGGCCACCGGGCCCAGCTCGACCAGGTATTCGGCCAGGTCGCGGACCTTCAGCCGGGACGCCCGGAGCCGCCAGTCGGGGTCGTCGGCCAGCACGTCGGCGTAGTCCTTCATCGACGACCCGCAGCCGGCGGCGTTGACCACGACGGTGTCGACGCCCGCCTTCTCGAAGGTGGCGATGGTCTTCTTGGCGAACGTGCGCGCGTCGTACCCGGAGTGCAGGGACAACGCCCCGCAGCACCCCTGACCTCGGGGGATCACCACGTCGCAGCCTTCGAGCGCGAGCACCCGAGCCGTCGCCCGGTTCACGTCGGGGAAGAACGCCCCCTGCACACACCCGGTCAGCAACCCCACCCGGGCCCGCCGCCGCCCCCGCGCCCGGACGAGCGCGGGCAGCGGCCTGGTGCGCGACCGGGGCGGCGTGAGCTCGGCCAGCGCCCCGAGCGTCGGATGCACCCGCTCCAGGAACGGCGCCAGCCGCCGGTTGAGCCGGGTGAACGGCTTGACCAGGCGCAACCGCCGCGGATAGGGGAACAGGGCGAACACCAGCGCCCGGACCGCCCGGTCACGGGGTTCGCGGGTGTGCTCCCGCTCGACGACCGGGCGGGTGTGCTCGATGAGCCGGTCGTACTGAACCCCCGAAGGGCACGCCGTCACGCACGCCATGCAGCCCAGGCACGCGTCGAAGTGGCCGGCCATCTCGGGCGACATCGGGACGCCCTCGTTGTGCTGGGCCATCAGGTGGATGCGGCCGCGGGGGGAGTCCATCTCCTCGCCCCACAACACGTAGGTCGGGCACGTCGGCAGGCAGAAGCCGCAGTGCACGCAGTCTTTGATCAGCTCTGGGTCCATGTCAGACGCCTCCCGCGAGCCGGCCCGGCGACATGCGCCGCTCGGGGTCGAACCGCTCCTTGACCCGCCGCATCAGCGGCAGCGACGGGATCGGGCCCCACCGGTCGCCGGTGAAGTCACCGGCCAGGCCCACCAGACGGGCGTCGGCGGGCAGCCGCGAACGCCACGCGTCGAGATCGGTCACGCCGGAGGCCAGGTAGACGCCGGTGGCGAGCGAGCCGCGTACCGACACCCCCTCCGGCACGTGGGGCGCCACGCGGCAGCGCAGCGACGCGAGCGGCAGGCCCGGCGGGCGGCCCCACCACGACGGCGCGCCGACGTGCACCTCGCCGCCCCCGAACACCTCACGGGCGGCCTCGGCGCGGTCGCCGGCCGCCGAGCCCTCGAACAGGGCCGCCACCGTCGACATGCCCTCGGCCGGGTGGTCGATCTCGACGGCGCTCGGTTCGAGCTGCGACCGCAGCAGCGCCCCGGCGTCCTCCCAGCCCTCGCACTCGAAGGTGAGCCACCGGCGGTCGGCGGGCAGCGGGTGGAGCCGGAACGTCGCCTCGGCGATCACGCCCAGGGTGCCGTAGGAGCCGGTGAACAACTTGCCGAGGTCGTAGCCGGCGACGTTCTTCACCACCTTGCCGCCGGCCCGCGCGATCGTGCCGTCGGCCAGCACGACCGTCACCCCGATCAGCAGGTCGCGGGCGTTGCCGTAGCGGAAGGCGCGCGGGCCCGGCGACGGGGCGGCCAGAGTGCCCCCGATGGTCGCCCCCGGGAACGGCACGTCGAGCGCCAGCTCCTGCCCCGACTTGGCCAGCACCTCGGCCAGCCGGGCCGTCGTGATGCCCGCCTGGACGCGGACCACCAGGTCGCCCGCCACGTGTTCGAGGACCTCGTGCATGGCCGACAGGTCGAGCAGCACGTCGAGGCGCTCCGGCGGGGCCGCCCAGCAGAGCTTGGTGCGCCCCCCGGCCGGGGTCACGGCCAGCCCGCCGTCGGCGCAGGCGCCCAGCACGACCGAGACCTCCTCAAGGGTCTCGGGCAGCGCGACCCAGCGGGGGACCACCCCGCCCACCGCGTCGGCGGGGCCGCCGTCGCGGACCGTCACCCTCGTGTGGCCCAGCATCAGAAGATCTCCCCGGGTGATCCCTTGCGGACGCGGGGCACCTCGCCGCAGAGCCGCGGCGTCGGGAACACCTTGCCCGGGTTCGACCGGCCGCCGGGGTCGAACGCGCAGCGCACCCGCTGCATGGTGTCGAGGTCGGCGTCGGTGAACATCCTCGGCATGTAGCGCGCCTTGTCGACGCCCACGCCGTGTTCGCCGGTGATCGAGCCGCCGTGCAGGATGCACAGGTCGAGGATCCGGCCGCTGACCACCTCGGCCCGCTCGCCCTCGCCGGGCGCGGTGTCGTCGAACAGCACCAGCGGGTGGAGGTTGCCGTCGCCGGCGTGGAAGACGTTGGCGACCCGGATGCCGAACTCCGTCTGCAGCGCGTCGATCCCGGCCAGCACCTCGCCGAGGGAGGTCCGCGGGACCACGCCGTCCTGGACGATGTAGGCGGGGCTGATGCGGCCGACCGCGGCGAAGGCCGACTTGCGGCCCTTCCAGATCTTGGCCCGCTCCTCCGCCGAGGCGGCCACCCGCTGCTCGAACGAGCCCGTCGCCACGCAGATGGCGATCACCTCGGCGAGCTGCGACTCGACGTCCGGCGTGGGCCCGTCGAGCTCGACGATCAGCACCGCCCCGGCGTCGGCGGGATAGCCGCAGGCCACGGCCGCTTCGGCGGCCTCGATCGCGAGGGCGTCCATCATCTCGATCGCGGCGGGCAGGATGCCCGCGCCGACGATCGACGACACCGCCTGGCCGCCCGCCTCGATGGTCTCGAACGCGGCCAGCAGGGTCGTCACCGCTTCGGGTGCGCGCATCAGCCGGACGGTGATCTTGGTGGCGATGCCGAGGGTGCCCTCCGACCCCACGAACGCGCCGAGCAGGTCGTAGCCGAAGTCGTCTTCGGAGATCTCGACGATCTCCCCGTCGGGCGTGACGATCTCCAGGGCCTGGACGTGGTTCACGGTGAACCCGTATTTGAGGCAGTGGGCCCCGCCCGAGTTCTCGGCCACGTTGCCGCCGATCGAGCAGATCTGCTGGCTCGACGGGTCGGGCGCGTAGTAGTAGCCCTGGTCGCGGACCGCCTCGGTGATCGCCAGGTTGGTCACCCCGGGCTCCACGACGGCCTGCCGCCGGTCGAGGTCGACCGACAGGATCCGCCGCATCCGCGACGTCACGATGAGCACCCCGTCGGAGCGCGGCAGCGCGCCGCCCGACAGGCCCGTGCCCGAGCCGCGCGCCACGAACGGCACGCCGAACTCGGCGCACGCCTTCACCACCGCCGCGACCTCCGCCGCGGTCTCCGGCAGGACCACGACCATCGGGGTCGCGCGATGGTAGGTGAGGCCGTCGCACTCGTAGGTGCGCAGCCGGACCGGGTCGGTGATGACCCGGTCAGGCGGAAAGATCGCTTCGAGCCGGTCGAACACCGTCACGGCATCTGAGAATACGCCGGAAGAGTCAAAAACTCGGCGAAGTCGTCGTCAAGAGCGACCTCTTTGAACAGCGCGGTGGCCTGGGCGAACAGGGCCTCGTCCCAGACCGGCTCGGTCCTGATCTTGGCGAGCTCCTCGTCGATGATCCGCTCGACCAGCTCCTTGGTGACCACCTCGCGGGTGTCGGCGAGCTCGATGTCGTTGTGGATCCACTGCCAGATCTGCGACCGGGAGATCTCGGCGGTGGCGGCGTCCTCCATCAGGTTGTGGATGGCCACCGCGCCGCTGCCGCCCATCCAGGCCGCGAGGTAGCGCAGCGCGACGTCGACGTTGTTGCGCAGGCCGGTCTCGGTGATCTCGCCGGGGGTCTTGGAGACCGCCAGCAGGTCTTCGGCGGTGACGCTCACGTCCTCGCGCAGCCGGTCGAGCTGGTTCGGCCGGTCGCCGAGCACGCCGTCGAAGACCTCCTTGCAGATCGGCACCAGGTCGGGGTGGGCCACCCACGAGCCGTCGAAGCCGTCGCCCGACTCGCGCGTCTTGTCGGCCCGCACCTTCTCCAGGGCCACCGCGTTCACCTCGGGGTCGCGCCGCGAGGGGATGAAGGCGGCCATCCCGCCGATGGCGTGGGCGCCGCGCTTGTGGCAGGTCCGCACCAGCAGTTCGGTGTACGCCCGCATGAAGGGCGCCGTCATCGTCACCGTGTTGCGTTCGGGCAGCAGGAACTCGCGGCCCCGGGTGCGGAACTTCTTGATCACGCTGAACAGGTAGTCCCACCGGCCGGCGTTGAGCCCGGCGGAGTGGTCGCGCAGTTCGTAGAGGATCTCCTCCATCTCGAAGGCCGCCGGGTAGGTCTCGATCAGCACCGTGGCCCGGACGGTGCCCACCGGGAGGCCGAGTGTGTTCTGGGCGGCGACGAACACGTCGTTCCAGAGGCGGGCCTCCAGGTGGGACTCGATCTTCGGGAGGTAGAAGTAGGGGCCCTTGCCCTTGGCCAGCAGGCGGCGGGCGTTGTGGAAGAAGTAGAGCGCGAAGTCGAACAGCGACGCCGAGACCGGCCGCCCGTCGACGGTCAGGTGCTTCTCGTCGAGGTGCCAGCCGCGCGGGCGGACCACGATCGTGGCCAGCTCGTCGTCGGGCCGGAGCGCGTAGGTCTTGCCGCCGCTCTCGAAGTCGATCTCGCGGTCGAGCGCCGACCGCAGGTTGAGCTGCCCGTTGACGTTGTTCTCCCAGGTGGGGGAGTTGGCGTCCTCGAAGTCGGCCAGCCACACCTTGGCGCCGGAGTTGAGCGCGTTGATGGTCATCTTGCGGTCGACCGGGCCGGTGATCTCGACCCGGCGGTCCTCCAGGCCGAACGCCGGGGGCGCCACCTGCCAGTCGCCGCGCCTGATCTCCTCCGTTTCGGGAAGGAACCCCAGCATGCCCCCCGCCGACAGTTCGGCCTGGCGGGCCTGGCGGGCGGCCAGCAGCTCGCGGCGGCGGCCGTCGAAGGCCCGGTGGAGATCGGCCACGAAGGCGAGGGCCTCGGGGGTGAGGATCTCGTCGAACCGGTCGGACATCGGGCCGTGGATCTCAACTCCGTTGGTCATCGCCCACTCTTTTCCATGATGTGGAAATCGTCTTCTATCCAATGGAAGATTATCAGAGGGCGTTCCTGAGGGTCCTCTCAGGGAGCCCTGGGGGCCATCCCCGATGGGAGGGCGGGCCCCGGGCTCACAGACTGTGGGCATGAGAATGAAGAGCATCGCGGCCGCGGGCCTGCTGGCCGGATCCGCGCTGGTCCTGACCGCCTGCGGCGATCTCGGCCTCGACTTCGGCCCCCGCAGCCAGGCGGTCGAGAAGTACGACGTCACCGACGCCGTCTCCACCCTGCGCATCCAGAGCGGGTCGGGCGACGTGGTCGTCACCGAGTCGGCCCGGACCGGCATCGCGGTGACCGAGACCCTCCACTACCGGGGCGACAAGCCGGCCGACGGCCACGAGGTCGGGAACGGCACCCTGACCCTCGCCTACACGTGCGAGGACTGCTCGATCGACTACGACGTGCAGGTGCCCAAGGGCCTGAACGTCAAGGTCGACACCGGTTCCGGCGAGATCACGCTGCGTGCCCTCAGCGGGCCGGTCGACGTCTCCACCGGCTCGGGCGAGGTCGACGCCAGCGACCTGCTCGCCAAGACCTTCGTCGCCGAGTCCGGCTCGGGCAGCGTCGAGGCGAGGTTCGGCGCCGCCCCCGACTCGGTCACCATCGAGAGCGGTTCGGGCGACGGCATCGCGTGGGTCCCCGGCGGCGCCTACCACGCCACCCTCCACACCGGCTCGGGCGAGCAGACCCTCGAAGTGACCAACGACCCGGCCTCCCCCAAGAAGATCGTCATCCAGACCGGCTCGGGCGACAGCAAGGTCCTCAAGCTCTAGACCACGGGGTGGTTCGAGCGGAACGTTCCCAGGGGGTCGCGCCGGGCCTTGATCCGGCGCAGGCGGGCGTACGTCCCGGCGGGGAAGGCCGCCTCGGCCGGTTCGTCGTGGCCGAGGAACGTGAACACCTTGCGGTCCGACGTCCAGGGGCCCAGGGCCCGGGCGATCGAGGCCTGCCGCTCCCTGATCGGCCCGGCCAGCTCCGGCCAGGGCAGCATGCCGGCGGCGTGGACCTGGTACTTCTCCGTCAGGTGGCCGCACGCGCCCCCGTCGGGACGCGCCACCGCCAGGGCGCCGCCGAGGTGGCGGATCATCACGAACGTGAGCGGGGCGACCGTGCCGGGGCCGGTCGCGGCCAGCAGCGTGGCGGCGGCCCGGTCGTCGAGGTCGGTCAGCAGGTGCGAGGTGACCAGCGCGGGGGTGGGGTCGGTCGGCTCCATGCAGATCTCGCCGAGCCGGTCGACCGGCAGCATGCCCCGGGTGTCCATGATCGCGCCGGGGATCGTGTCGAAGCGGGCCAGCAGTTCCCGCGCCTCCTGCTCGCCGCCCAGGTAGGTGGCGTCGAGGCAGACCGCCGACAGGCCGCGCAGCGGCTCGGGCAGCTCGGGGAACGGCGGGAGCTGGAGCAGGCTGAACCACACGGTCAGCTCGTCGGGGGCGGTACGGGTGACCTCGCGGAAGGCGGCCAGCACCTCCGCGGCGCGGGCGGCGGGCCACATGATCCGGCCGCCGAACAACTCGGGGGCGGGGAACAGGCGGATCTCGACGGCGGTGACGATCGCGTAGTCGCCGCCGCCCCCGCGCAGCGCCCAGAACAGGTCGGGGTCGCTCTCGGCGGTCACCCGCTGGTGGTCGCCCTGGGCGTCCACCAGCTCGAAGGCCACGACGTTGTCGGCCGCGAAGCCGTGGCGGCGGCCGAACCAGCTCAGCCCGCCGCCGAGCACGAACCCGGTCACGCTGACCGCGCCCGTGCTGCCGGCCAGGCCGGTCAGGCCGTGCTTGGCGGCGGCGGTCAGCACCTCCTGCCAGGAGGCCCCGGCCTCCACCCGGGCCACCCGCTCCTCGGGGCGCACGTGCACCGCCCGCATCCGGGAGGTGCGCAGCAGGATCGCCCCCTCGAACCCGGCCGACGGCGCGTGGCCGTTGGGCTGGGTGGCGATCGACAGGCCGTACAGGCTCGCGTGCCGGACCACGGCCGCCACGTCGGCGGCGTCCTCGGCCTCGACGACCGCCAGAACGTGCTGGTCGACCGCGCCGTCCCAGGGCTCGCGGGCCCGGTCGAACCCCTCGTCACCGGCGGCCAGCACACGGCCGCGGACCACCTGCCGCAAGTCGTTGATCATGATTCCTCCTCGTTCGTCTGCGTCGAGGATCGATCGGGCCATTTGTGACCGGGTTGGCGTGCAGTTGGAAAGCGACTTGAAGCGGCTTAAGGTGGGCGTCGATCGACGCAAGGAGAACCGTGCAGCCGCTGTTCTTTCGCCTGTTCGGGCCGTTCGAGGTCCGGCCGGGAGACGGCGGGCCCCTCGACTTGGGACCGCCCAAGCAGCGGGCCGTCCTGGCGCTGCTGGCCCTTTCCGCCGGGCACATCGTGCCGCTCGACCGGCTCGTCGACGAGTTGTGGGCCGACGAGGCGCCCTCCAGCGCGACGGGGACGCTCCAGGCGTACATCTCCCATCTGCGCCGGGCCCTGGAACCGGGCCGCGCCCCGCGCACCCCGCCGAAGGTGCTGCTCACCCGCGAACCCGGCTATCTGCTGGCGGTCCCGCCGGGCCAGGTCGACCTGGCCCGCTTCGCCCGGCTGGCCGAAGACGGCCGCCGCATGTTGGTCAGGGGCGACCACCGGGGCGCCCTGGAGACCCTCGACGACGCGCTCGGCGCCTGGCGGGGCGAGCCGCTCGCCGAGTTCGCCGACTACGGCTTCGCCCGCCCCGTCGCCGCCCGGCTCACCGAACTGCACGCCTCGGCGTCGGAGGACCGCTTCGACGCCCGCCTCGCGCTGGGCGACGCCGCCTCGTGCGTGGCCGACCTCGAACGGCTGGTCGTCGCCCACCCCTACCGCGAACGCCTGTGGGGGCTGCTGACCCTGGCCCTCTACCGGTCCGGCCGCCAGGCCGACGCGCTGGGCGCCATCCGGCGGGTGCGCGCCCTGCTGGCCGACGAGCTCGGCCTGGAACCCGGCCCCGAGCTGCGGCGCATCGAGAAGGCCGTCTTCGAGCAGTCGGCCGACCTGCCCGGCCCCGCACCCGAGACCCCGGTCGCCGTCGCCGCGCCCGCCCTGGCCGCGCCGCGGCTGATCGCGCGCGGCCCGCAGCTCGCCCGGGTGGCCGAACGGGTGACGGAGGCCCGGCGCGGCCGGGGCGGCATCGTGCTGGTCACCGGCGAGGCCGGGATCGGCAAGACGCTGTTCGCCCGGACCGCCGGAGAGGAGGCCCGCGCGCTCGGCCTGCGGGTGGTCTGGGGGCGCTGCTCCGAAGGCGACACCGCGCCCGCGTTCTGGCCCTGGCTGCAGGCGGTCCGCGAGCTGGGCGACGACGGGCGGGAGGCGGCCGCGCTGCTGTCCGGCGACGTCGCCGGGCCGGCCGCCGACCCGGGCGCGGCGCTCTACGACCTTCACGACACGGTGTTCGGCGCGCTCGCGGCGGGCGGCCCGACGGTGGTCGTGCTCGACGACCTGCACGCCGCCGACATCGCCTCGCTCCGGCTGCTGGAATTCGCCGCCGGGCAGGTGCACCGCCGCTCGGTGCTGATCGTGGCGACCCTGCGGCCCGAGCCCGGCCGGGAGCCCGAGCAGCTCAGCGGCACCCTGGCCCGGCTGGCCCGCGAACCCGGCACCGAACGGCTGCCGCTGCCGCCCTTCGGCCGGGCCGACGTCGCCGCCTTCCTCGGCCGCGACGACCCCGCCCTGGCCGAGACCCTCTACCAGCGGACCGGCGGCAACCCCTTCTACCTGGGCGAGCTGCTGCGCCTGGCCGACAGCGAACACGGGCTGACCGAGGTGCCCGACGGCGTGCGTGAGGTCATCGGCCGCCGGGTCGCCCGGCTGCCCGACCGCACCCGCGACCTGCTCCAGGTCGCCTCGGCGCTCGGCCGCGACGTGTCGCTCGACGTGTTGTCGATCGCCGCCGGAGACTCCGCCGAGGCGGTCATGTCCGACCTCGAACCGGCCGTCGCCGTCGGACTGCTGGCCGAGTCCGACGGGTTCGACTACCGCTTCAGCCACGTCCTGGTCTGCGACGCGCTCTACGCCGGCCTGCCCCGGCTCGCCAGGGCGCGCCTCCACCTCAGGGTCGGCGAGGCGATGGAGTCGCTGCCCGGCGGCGACGTCACCGCCCGCCTGCCGGTGCTGGCCCACCACTTCGCCATGGCCGCCCGCGTCGGCGGCGCCCGCAGGGCCGTCGAGTACGCCGCCCGCGCCGCCGCGAGGGCCTGCGCCCAGCTCGCCTACGACGAGGCCGTCGTGCTCTACCGGCGGGCGCTGGCCGCCCACGGCGCCGCCGACCCCGCCAAACGGGTCGAACTGCTCACCGAGCTCGGCCGCGCCCAGCGCGCCACCGGCGACGTCGCGGGCGCCCACGCCACCCTGGAACAGGCGATCGAGCTGGCCGAGATCCTCGGCGACCGCGGCGCGATGGCCGAGGCCGCCATGGTCTACGGCGGCGTCACCGTCTGGAACTGGCGCTTCTACGGCGTCGTCGACGACCGCATGGTCGCCCGGCTCGAAGACCTGCTCGCGGGCCCGCTGGAAGACCACCAGCGGGCCGCGCTCCTCGGCACCCTCAGCCTGGAACTCCACTACGGGCCGAGGGTCCTGGAGGGCCGTCCCCACGCGCTGGAGGCCGTCGAGATCGCCCGCCGCCTCGGCGACCCCGCACTCCTGGCCCAGACGCTGAACAACGCCCTCACCGCCTTCTGGACCGAAGACGGCATGACCCGCCGCGCGGCCTGGTGCGACGAGATGCTGGCGCTGCCCGGCCTGCCCAAGTCGACCGAACTGGTCGCCCGCATCATGCGCATGGTCGTCACCCTCCAGCGCGGCGACCTGCCCGCCTGGCACGCCGACCTCGGCCGCTGCCGCCGCCTGCTCGGCGAGGTCCACCGCCCCGACCTGGCCGCCATGGTCTGGGTGGCCGAGTCGACCGGCGCGGCCCTGGCGGGCCGCTTCGAGGAGTCCCTGCGCTACTACGAGGCCGACACCGCCCGCCTCCTGGGCTCGACCACGATGTGGGGCCTCGACGACTGCCGGGTCCTGGCCCTGTACGTCGCCAAGGAGGCCGAAGGCCGCGTCGGAGACCTGGCCGACGAACTGATCGCGATGGCCCACGAGCCGGTGCACGCCCCCTTGCGCACCGTCGCCGTGCTGGCCGCGATCGACGCCGGCCGGACCGAGGAGGCCCGGAGGCTGGCCGAACGCTGGAGCGGCTGGACCCCGCTCGACTGGAGCCACGACTTCATCACCCGCAGCTGGGGCCTGGTGGCCGCCCGCATCGGCGTCCCCGACCCGGCCGCCAAGTACGCCGAGCTCGCCCCCTTCGCCGGCCAGTTCGTCGAGATGGGCAGCTCGGTGACCTGCTGGGGCTCGATGCACCTGGTGCTGGCCGAACTCGCCGCCGCCACCGGCCGTCCCGCCCTGGCCGCCGAGCACGCCGCCGCCGCGCTCGACGTCCACTCCCGCCTCGGCCTCCCGCACCTCACGCGGCGCAGCCGCGAGCTCCTCGACCGCTACGCCAGCACCGGGTAGTTGCCGCGGAAGGTCCCGTGGGGGTCGCGCCGCCGCTTGATCTCCCGCAGCCGGGCCAGCGTGTCGGCCGGGAACGCCGCCGCCGCCCGCTCGCCGGGCGCGAGGTAGGTGAAGGGCTTGCGTCCGGTCGTGTGGGGCACCAGCGCACGGGAGATCTCGGCCTGCCGCCGCCTGACCGCCTCGGCCACCGGCGGGGCCGGGGCGACCCCGAGCAGGCCGAGCAGGTAGGGCTCGGCGATGTGGCCGTGCGCGCCGTGGTCGTCCGACGGCCGGGCGATGGCTCCGCCCAGATGCCTGACCTGCACCGACACCATGGGGCCGCCCGGAGCCGACAGGATGGTCCCGGCCGCGTCGTCGGGCAGGCCGGTCAGGATCTCGCCGGAGAACACCGACGCGCCCGGATCGGTCGGCTCGGCGCAGATCGAGCCCATCTCGTCGGCGCGCAGGGGCCGCCGCGAGTCGATCAGCAGGCCGGGGATCGCCGCCAGCCGGTCGGTCAGCGCCCGGCCCTCGGCCTCGCCGCCCAGGAAGGCCAGGTCCAGCACGACCGCCGACAGGCCCCGGATCGGCTCCGGCACCTCGGGGAAGGGCGGGAACTCCAGCAGGGCGAACCACAGGCTGAGCTCGTCGGGAGCCTGCCCGGTCGCCTCGCGGAAGGCCGCCAGGACCTCGGGCGCGTGCCGCGCGGGCCACGACAACCGCCCGCCGAAGATCGACGGCGCCGGGAACAGCTCGATCTCCACCGCCGTGACCAGGGCGAAGTCGCCGCCGCCCCCGCGCAGCGCCCAAAACAGGTCGGGGTCGGAGCCGCCCGTCACCCGCGCCGGGTGCCCGTCGGCGTCCACCACCTCGAACGCCCGCACGCTCGACGCGCCGAACCCGTGCCGCCGCCCGAACCAGCTCAGGCCGCCGCCGAGCAGGTAGCCGGTCGCGCTGACCACGGGGGAGCTGCCGCACAGGCCGGTCAGGCCGTGCTTGGCCGCCGCGGCCTGCACCTCGCCCCAGCTCGCCCCCGCCTCGACGCGGGCGGTCCGGCGGACCGGGTCGACCTCCACGCCCCGCAGCAGACGGGTGCGCAGCAGCACCTCGCCGTCGAGGCCCCCGGCCGCGCCGTGCCCGTTGGGCTGGGCCGCCACCGTCAGCCCGGCCATCCGCGCGCAGCGCACGGCCGCCGCCGCGTCGGCCGCGTCCTCGGGGACCACGACGAGCCGCACGCCGCCCTGGTCGACGGCCCGGTTCCAGGGCAGCCTGGCCGTCTCGAAACTCTCGTCTCCGGGGGCCAGCACCCGGCCCCGGATCGCACTGGTGAAGTCGTCCATGGCCACACAGTGGGCGAAGGGGTTTGCGGCAGGGCTGGGGGTGACTAGTGGCCCACTAGTGGTCGTAATGTGACGGCCATGGACGTTCGCCTCTTCGGTCCCCTGGAGGTGCGGGACGCCGGCGGACGCCAGGTCGAGCTCGGCACCCCCAAGCAGCGGGCCGTGCTCGCCATGCTGGCCATCGAGCCCGGCCGGGTGGTCTCCCTCGACCGGCTGATCGACGAGTTGTGGTCGGGCGAGGCCCCGTCGAGTGCGACCGGAACGCTCCAGGCGTACATCTCGCAGCTCCGGCGGGCCCTGGAACCGGACAGGGCGCCGCGCACCCCGCCCCGCGTCCTGCTGACCCGGGAGCCCGGCTACTTGCTGGCCGTCGCGCCGGGCGAAGTCGACCTGGCGCGGTTCCGGGCGCTGGCCGACGACGGGCGGCGGGTGCTGGCCCAGGGGGAGCACGCCCGTGCCCTCCGGGTCCTCGACCAGGCGCTCGCCGTGTGGCGGGGCGGCCCGCTGGAGGAGTTCGCCGCCTACCCGTTCGCCCAGCCCGTGATCGCCGAGCTGGCCGATCTGCGGGTGTCGGCGACCGAAGACCGGTTCGAGGCCCGGCTGGCCCTCGGCGAGAGCGGCTCGTGCGTCCCGGGCCTGGAGTCGCTCGTCAACGACCACCCCTACCGCGAGCGGATGTGGGGGCTGCTGGTGCTGGCCCTCTACCGGGCCGGCCGCCAGGCCGACGCGCTCGCGGCGCTGCGCCAGGTGCGCGCCGTCCTCGACCGCGACCTCGGCATCGAACCGGGGCCCGAGCTGCGCAGACTCGAACAGGCCGTGTTCGGCCAGTCGGCCGACCTCGACATGCCCGCCGCCGTGACCGTCGCCCCGGCGCCGCCCGCGCCGAGGGTGGCCGGGGAGCGGCTGATCGCCCGGACCGAGCAGCTGGCCCGGATCGACGAGCGGTTGTCGGCGGTCCGGCGCGGCCGGGGCGGCGTGCTGATCGTCACCGGGGAGGCCGGGGTCGGCAAGACGCGGCTCGCCCAGGCCGCCGCCGAGGAGGCCGCGGCCCGCGGGCTCGCCGTGGGCTGGGGACGCTGCGCGGAGGACACCGGCGCGCCCGCCTTCTGGCCCTGGCTCCAGGTGCTCCGCGACCTCGGCCGCGACACCGCGCGCTCGCTGCTCACCGGCGACGAGGCGCTGGCCGGCGACCCCGGCGCGGCCCTGTTCGAACTGCACGCCCGGGTGGTCGACGACCTGGCCGGGGGGCCGGTGCCCGCCCTGGTCGTCCTCGACGACCTCCACTGGGCCGACGCGGCCTCGTTGCGGTTGCTCCAGTTCGCCGCCGGGGAGCTGGCCCGGCGGCCCGTGCTGGTGCTGGTCACCCTCCGGCCCGACCCCGGCGACCTGCTGCGCGACACCCTCGGCTCGCTGAGCAGGGAGATCGGGGCCGACCGGGTGCCGCTGCGGCCGTTCAGCCCCGCCGAGGTGTCGGCCTACCTGCGGCGGCGCGACCTCGACGATCCGGCGCTGGCCGGACGACTCCACGAACGCACGGGCGGCAACCCCTTCTACCTGGGCGAGCTGCTGCGCCTGCTCGACTCGGAACACCGGCTCGGGACGGCGGCCGAAGGCGTGCCCGACAGCGTGCGCGAGGTCATCGGGCGGCGGGTGGCCCGGCTGCCGGAGGCCACCCAGGAGGCCCTGCGCGCCGTCGCGGTGCTGGGCCGCGAGGCCGAGGTCGACGTGCTCGAACGGGTCACCGGAACCGACGCGGAACAGGTGATGTCGCAGCTCGAACCGGCCGTCGGCACCGGTCTCCTGGTCGAGTCGGACGACGGCTACCGGTTCTCCCACGCCCTCGTCCGCGACGCCCTCTACGCCGGGCTGCCCCGGCTGGCCCGCGCCCGGCTGCACCTGCGCGCCGCGCTCGCGCTGGAAGGGCTGCCCTCGGTCGAGGTCTCCACGCTGGCCCACCACTTCGGCCTGGCCGCCCGGGTCGGGGGCGCCGCCAAGGCGGTCGACCACGCCATCGGGGCCGCCCGCCAGTCGGCCGCCCGGCACGCCTACGACGAGGCCGCCGCCTTCTGGGCCCGCGCCCTCGCGGCCCTGGGCGCCGGCGACCCGGCCCGCCGCTGCGAGCTCCTCATCGAGCACGGCCAGGCGCTGCGGGCCGTCGGCGACCCCGAACGGGCCCGGGTCGCCCTGGTGGAGGCCATCGGCCTGGCCGCCGACCTGGGCGACCGGGCGGCGGTGATCCGCGCGGTGTCGGTCTTCGGCGGCGCCACCGTCTGGAACTGGCAGCCCTACGGCTGGGTGGACGAACGCCTCGTCGGCGTGCTCGACGGGCTGCTGCGCGAGCCGCTCGACGTCGCCGAGCGGGCCGCCGTGCTGGGCGTGCTCGGGCTCGAACTCGGTTACTCGCCCCGCCGGGCCGAAGGCGAGGCCATGGCCGCCGAGGCCATCGAACTGGCCAGGCGGACCGGCGACGACGACCTGCTCGTCCGCACCATCAACGGCTACCTCGTGATCGCCGACCTGACCGCCCGCGAGGCCGAGCGCACCGCCGTCACCGACGAGATGCTCGCCATCCCCGGCCTGCCCGCCCGCACCGAGATCGTCGCCCGCGTCTTCCGCATGTCCAACCTGCTGCGCGGCGGACGGCTCGCCGAGTGGGAGCACGAACTGGCCCGCTGCCGCCACCTGCTCGCCGAGGCCCGCCGCCCCGAGCTCACCGCGATGGTGCTCAACGCCGAGTCGGCCATGCGGGTGCTGCGCGGCGAGTGGGACGAGGCCGAACGCCTGGCCGCCGAGTTCGGCGGCCTGCTCGGCGCCACGACCATGTGGGGCCGCGACTACCCCCGCCTCGTCACCGTGTTCGTCTCGCGCCGCGCCCAGGGCCGCACCGCCGAGATCCTCCCCGAACTGGTCGCGTACGCCGCCCGTCCCGAGATGATCCCCCTCCGCCCCGCCGCGATCCTCGCCACGCTCGACGTCGGCGACGTCGACGGCGCCCGCCGGATGGTCGCCGAATGGGGCACCGAGATCCCCGACAACTGGAGCACGGGCTTCCTCACGGCGCTCTGGGCCGAGATCTCCTGCCACCTCTCGACCCCCGACCCCGGCTCGTTGTACGCCCGGCTCAGGCCGTACGGCGAGAGGATCGTGGTGAACGGGACCGGCACGGCCGCGCTCGGCAGCACCCACCTGCCGCTCGCCCGGCTGGCCCGCGCCATGGGCGATCCCGCCCTCGCGCGGCGACACGCCGAGGCCGCCCTCGCCCTGCACGAACGCCTCGGTCTGGCCCACTGGGCGGCGGAGAGCCGCCGGGTCCTCACTGAGCTGGGAGCTTAACGTGATGCGCGGGATTCCCGTGTCGTGCCACCATCGATGGGAAGACACGGTGGTGTCGCATTGTTGTCAGGAGAAATGACGTATATGCCTAACGAGCCAGAAGACATCGGCGATTACGAACTCGAAGAGCGTCAGGCGCTACGGCGGGTCGCGGGTCTTTCGACGGAGCTCGAAGATGTCACCGAAGTCGAATACCGGCAGCTCCGCCTCGAAAGGGTGGTCCTGATCGGGGTGTGGACCAGCGGCACCTCCTTCGACGCCGAGAACTCCCTCCAGGAACTCAAGCTGCTGGCCGAGACGGCCGGCTCCGAGGTCCTCGAAGGCCTGATCCAGCGCCGCGACCGGCCCGACCCGGCCACCTACATCGGCTCGGGCAAGGCGATCGAGCTGCGCGACATCGTCGCCTCGACCGGGGCCGACACCGTCATCTGCGACGGTGAGCTGACCCCGGGCCAGCTGCGCCAGCTTGAGGAAGTGGTGAAGGTCAAGGTCATCGACCGCACCGCCCTGATCCTCGACATCTTCGCCCAGCACGCCAAGAGCCGCGAGGGCAAGGCCCAGGTCGAACTGGCCCAGCTCTCCTACCTCCTGCCGCGCCTGCGCGGCTGGGGTGGCAACCTGTCCCGCCAGGTCGGCGGACGGGCGGCCGGCGGCGTCGGCATCGGCGGCCGCGGCCCCGGTGAGACGAAGATCGAGCTCGACCGCCGTCGCATCCGCGAGCGCATGGCCAAGCTCCGCCGCCAGATCAAGGAGATGTCCACCGCCCGCGACACCAAGCGCCATTCGCGCCGCCGCCGCGAGGTCCCGGCCGTGGCGATCGCCGGCTACACCAACGCCGGCAAGTCGTCGCTGCTGAACCGCCTCACCGGCGCGGGCGTGCTGGTGGAGGACGCCCTGTTCGCCACCCTCGACCCGACGGTACGCCGCGCGCGCACCCCCGAAGGCCGGCTGTTCACCCTGGCCGACACAGTGGGATTCGTGCGCCACCTGCCCCACCAGCTCGTCGAGGCGTTCCGCTCGACGCTGGAGGAGGTCGGCGACGCCGATCTGATCCTCCACGTGGTCGACGGCTCCCACCCCGACCCCGAGTCGCAGCTGGCCGCCGTCCGCGAGGTCTTCGCCGAGATCGAGGGTGCCCGCGACATCCCCGAGATCGTCGTGATCAACAAGGCCGACGCCGCCAGCCGCGAGGTCATCGACCGGCTGACGATGCGCGAGCGCCACAGCATCGTGGTCAGCGCCCGCACCGGCCAGGGCATCACCGAGCTGATGGACCTGATCGAGCAGGAGCTGCCCCACCTCGACCACGAGGTCCACGTGCTGATCCCCTACGACCGGGGCGACCTGGTCGCGCGGGCCCACAAGGAGGGCGAGGTGCTGTCGGTCGACCACACCGGCGACGGCACGATTCTGCACGCACGCGTTCCGTCGACCCTGCACCACGAGCTGGACAGGGTGGCCAAGCCGGTGGAAACCGTCTAATTCCGACCTTTTCCGTAAACCGGCAGGAAAGCGGCGGTGGCTAGCATGCTTCGCCGTTGGTACGATATGGCGAACCTCACGGCGAATTTCGCCGTGAGTGCCGTTACGCGTGGGGGACGCGCGCTTTACCGGGCCCAACCTGGGGGAATGGGCTCGGGCGTGACAGGAGAGCAGGACGGGCCAACCGGATGCCCAGGAGGCGAACCGGCGTTCTTCTCAATAACCCTGTACAGCGAGGCGACCTGTGAAATAACGTAACTGGACTGAAATCGCCGAGGCGATCCCCGGCGATCGGTCCATCGCACAACCCGGTGCGCGATGAGAGCAGGAGACCCCCCAATGACGTCCGGACACGGAGCGGACCCGGCGGGTCCACCGGTGGTGACGACATTGGCGTCCTCATTGGTGGTGGTCGGATGACCGTTAGGCTGCTCACGAACATCGGCCGCCTCTGGACCGGCCACGATGTCTGCAGCAACGCCTCGATTCTCGTCCACAACGACCGCATCGCCTGGGTCGGCCGCGCGGCCGACCTGCCGCAGTCGGTCCCCGGCGTCGTCGACGACATCACCGACGTCGACCACGTGGAGAACCTGGGCGGGGCCCTGGTGACCCCCGGCCTCATCGACGCCCACACCCATCCGGTGTACGCCGGCAACCGCTACGCCGAACTGGCGATGCGCTCGGGCGGCTCGACCGCCTCGGCCATCACCGCCGCGGGCGGCGGCATCGGCTCCACCGTCACCGTGACGCGCGGCACCGACCCCTGGACGTTGTGCAACGGCGTTCGCGAACGCCTGCGCGAGTGGCTCCTCAGCGGCACCACGACCGTCGAGGCGAAGACGGGCTACCACCTGACGCGCGACGGCGAACTCGCCGACGTGCGCCTTCTCCGTGAGCTGGAGAAGGAACCGATGATGCCGCGCGTCCACGTGACCTTCATGGCCGCCCACGTGGTCCCGCCGGAGTACTTCGGCCGCCAGCGCGACTACGTCGAGGCCGTCGCGGCCTGGTGCGCCGACGCCGCGGCGGCCGGGGCCGACTCCGTCGACGTCTACTGCGACGACGGCCACTTCTCCGCCGAGGAGGCCCGCTGGGTCCTCGCGTCGGGACGCAACGTCGGCCTGCTGCCCCGCGTCCACGCCGGCGCCTACGCCAAGCGCGGCGCGGTGCAACTCGCGGCCGAGATGGGCTGCGCGTCGGCCGACCTGCTCCACCACGTGACCGACGAGGACATCGCGCTGATGGCCCGCTACGGCGTGCCCGCCGTCGTCTGCCCCGGCACCGCCCTCCAGCAGGGCTCCCTGCCCCCGGTCCGCCGCCTGCTGTCGCAGCACGTGCCCGTCGCCCTCGGCAGCGACCACAACCCCGGCCACTGCGGCATCACCTCGATGTCCCTGGTCATCAGCCTCGCCGTCGCCGCCTTCGGCATGAGCGTCGGCGACGCCCTCCGCGCCGCCACCCTGGGCGGCGCCCAGGTCCTCGGCGCCCCCGACCGCGGCATCCTCGCCCCCGGCCGCCTGGCCGACATCGTCCAGTGGGACGCCGACCACGAAGGCGCCTTCGCCTGGGCCTTCGGCCTCAAGCCCCGCCGCGTCTGGCGCGGCGGCACGCCCGTGCAGTAGATGCCGGTCGCCGTCGTCACCGACTCGACCGCCTACCTTCCTCCCGACGAGGCGTCGCGGTACGGGATCACCGTGGTCCCGGTGACCGTCGTCGTCGGCGACCGCGAGTTCCTGGACGGATCCCAGATCTCTGCTCAGGCCGTGTCGTCGGCGCTGCGGGTGTCGTCGAAGGTGACGACCTCACGTCCGTCTCCTGAGCGGTTCGCGGGCGTCTACGAGGCCGCCGCCGCCGGCGGGGCGACCGGAGTGGTGTCGGTTCACCTGTCGGGGGCGATGTCGGGGACGGTGGACGCGGCCAGGCTCGCGGCCCAGTCGGCTCCCGTTCCCGTCGAGATCGTCGACAGCCGGTCGGTGGGGATGGGGCTCGGCTTCGCCGTTCTCGCGGCGGCGGTTTCCGCTTCTCTGGGGGAGTCCCCTTTTTCCGTCGCTTCGGCGGCTCGGCGGTGTGCCGGGGGGACGTTCTCGTTCTTTTACGTGGATTCGCTGGATCATCTGCGGCGGAGTGGGCGGATCGGGGTCGCTGCCGGGCTGTTGGGGAGTGCGCTTTCTGTCAAGCCTCTTCTGCATGTCAGTGGTGGGGCGGTGTCGGTATTGGAGAAGGTGCGGACTTCTTCTCGGGCGCTTTCCCGGTTGGAGGATCTGGCGGTTGTCGCCGCGGGGGATGAGGTGGTGAACCTGGGGGTGCAGCATATGGGGGCCGCTGAGCGGGCCGCCGGGTTGGTGGAGCGGTTGCGGGGGCGGGTGCCGAAGGTGGCGGAGGTTTGGGTGGGGGAGATCGGGGCGGCCATCGGGGCGCATACGGGGCCTGGGGTGGTGGGGGTTACGGTGTCGCCGTCGGGTGGCGCGGGCTGAGGGCATCGCGGTTGAGGGGCTGGTCGTTGGCGGGGTGGACGCCCTGTGGCGTGTTCGTTTGATCTTGTGCGGAGCCGGCTGATCAGGGGCACGATGGTTGCCGTGCTGAGGATCATTTGCCGGGTTTGTCGTGAGGGGTGGACACGTTCCGGAAGTGTTTGACCCCACTTAGACGCCCCCGGCGTGGGGGACCTGTCCAGGCGGGCCGAGTGTCGTTTCACGCGCCCGACATGCACCTCACGTGGGGACCTTCCAGGGCGTGCCGTGTGTCGTTTCACGCCTGACGCGCATCCCACGGGGGGACCTTTCCGGGCGTGCCGAGTGTCGTTTCGCGCCTGACGTGCACCTGGCGTGGGGGACCTTCCCGGGCGTGCCGTGTGTCGTTTCACGCCTGACGCGCATCCCACGTGGGGACCTTCCCGGGCGGGCCGAGTGTCGCTTCGCGCCTGACATGCATCCCACGTGGGGACCTTCCCGGGCGGGCCGAGTGTCGCTTCGCGCCACCTGCGGGAATCACCGTCGGCATCGCGGCTGCACCGGAAACCCGGGCACGATGAAGAGCGGATGCGTTGCCCACATGTGGAGGCTCCAGCGAGGTCTATCTCATTCCGAGAAGAACCCGGTTTCCTCCTTGCGGACGCTGGATGCTTCGCCAATGACCTTCGAGGTGGTTGGCGCGCTCCTCGGTCTGCGTGCCCCTTGGGTTGTGACGCTCTCACCGTCTCTTTGTGGTGAGCAGTTCTTCTCCGGCTAAGCGAAAATCACGTCGCCGGTGTCGACGACGTTCGCCTCGCGGCCGGGGGCGGTCTGGAACTTCCAGTACAGGTTCGTGTGGGCGATGACCTGGTCGACCGGCGGGGCGCCGTAGGCGGTGAGGTCTTCGGTCGTGTGGGCGTCGCCGACGAGGGTGACGTCGTAGCCGCGGGTGAAGGCGCCGTGCAGGGTCGATCGGATGCACGCGTCCGTCTGGGCGCCCGTGACGATCAGGCGGCCCACGCCGCGCTCGGCGAGCAGGCTGTCGAGGTCGGTGTCCTCGAACGAGTCGCCGTAGAGCTTGTGGACCAGGGGCTCGGGGTCTTCCCGGGTCAGCTCGGGGACGTACTGCCAGTTCTCGCTGCCGTATTTGAGGCCGTCGTCGGAGTGCTGGACCCAGACGACGGGGACCTTCTCGGCGCGGGCCTTGCCGATGAGGCTGTTGATGTTGGCGACCACCTCGTCGCGGCGGAGTGCGCCCTCGACCACTCCGTTCTGCACGTCGATGACGAGCAGTGCGGTGTTCGGGCGGTTGGGCAGGGTCGTCACGAGGACCTCCTGATGGGCCGTATGAACGGTGACGCGCACGGTAGGGGTGAGCCGGCGGTGTCTTGGCGAGGGGCTTTCGGTGTCGGTTCGGTGCGGGTCCACACTAGGACGGGTTACCGACAAAACTCGGTGTGGCCTGGTGCGGGATGCGGCTGGGTCTACGGTGACCACCCGCGCTCCAGGCGGGCGTCAGTTCCCCGCCGGCGGTGTGGAGGGCGAGGCGGGCGGAATCGGTGTCGCCCGCCGTCCACGCTCGGTTGACACGTTGCGGTTCCTTCAGCGGGCTCGCCCGAAGATGGTGGCCGTCGCGGAGTTCGTACCCGGCTTTCGACGGGCTGTGGTGATTTCTGTGTGGAATCACAGGTGGGGAAAACTGGAGCGTTAAGTCCGGACTGCTGCGGATTCCGGCTTTTGTTCTCGGAGGTTTATCCACAGAATCGCATTCTGGGTCGACGGGATCATCGCGTGAGGCTTTACCTTCTCCGGGTGCGTAGCAGGGAGCGGGAGAGTCACCAAGCCGTGGCGCAGGCGCGTCTCAACCAGATCGTCGACCGGCCTCCGCCGTCATTCGGCGCGGTTCAGCCTCCGTCGCAGTCTCGGGTGCGGCCGGGTGCCCAACCTGAGAGGCCAGAAGGCCTCCGAGGGCGTGACCCCTATCAAGTCGAGCCCTCAGCAGGTTGGCGGGACGGCGGGCCCGCGTCGTCTTTTGGCCCTGCGCCTGATCAGATCGGCGATCATCTTCCATTCGGCGATGGCCATCCGCAGCCGAGGTATCCGGTGCGGTCGAGTTCCCGGCCAACCGGAGGCGCTGATTCTTACCAAGCCGATACGCGAGAGCGTGCGTCATCCTTGGGTGGCGATCCGCCCGAGCAGATGGGCGAATCTCATTCGTCCAGGGATTATCCGCTGCATTCTGGTTCCCGGTCGATGGGAGGGGTTGACCCTTACCAGGCCGATGCGCGCGAGCGTGCGTTTTCTTCGGGTAGCGCTCGGCCTGACGGGAGGGGCGGTTCTCCTCCGCGTGGCGATGGTCATTCACAGGCGAGGTATCCGGTTCATTCTGATTCCCGGTTGACGGGAGGGGCTGATCCTTTCCAGGTCGATTCGCGGGAGCGTGTGCTTTCTTCGGGTAGCGCTCGGCCTGACGGGAGGGGCGGTTCTCCTCCGCGTGGCGATGGTCATTCACAGGCGAGGTATCCGGATCATTCTGATTCCCGGCTGATGGGAAGAGGTGACCCTAACCAGGTTGATTCGCAGGAGCGTGCGGTTTCCTCGCGTAGCGCTCAGGCCGAGCAGATCGGTGAGTCTCCTTCATTCGGGGTTGGTCATTCGCCGCCGAAGTATCCCGTGCAGTCGGATTCCCGATCGGCGAGGCCGGCCCGTCCCAGAGGACGTGATCCCTACCTGGCCGAGTCCGATTCTCAGCTCGGCGCTTCCCTCTCACCCGGTGGCGTACCTCCCTCGTTCGGAAAGGCGCCACCCTTGCCGAAATGGCCGCTTCTCGATGAGGACGAACTGGTCGACGACCTCGACGGCCCGCTCGATCCCGGGCGGCGGGGCATCAAGGGGCTGATCGTGGTGGGGGTCGTGGCGGCTCTGGTCGCCGTGGCCATCGCGATCTGGACGCGTCCACGTGAGGAACCGCTGACGCCGCCGACTCCGGTGGCCGGGTCGTCCGTCGCGCCGAGTCCGGTGCAGTCGGCCGCCGTCGCTGAGGTGACGGTCTACGTGACTGGCAAGGTCAAGCGCCCTGGCGTGATCGCGCTGCCGCTGGGGTCGCGTGTGGTCGACGCGATCATGGCGGCGGGTGGGCTCAAACAGGGCGCCGAGCCGGTAGGGCTCAACCTCGCCCGCCGGGTGATCGACGGAGAGCAGATCGCGGTCGGTGAACCTGGGTCGGTGGCCTCGCCGCCCGGGGTCGCGGAGTCGGGTGTGGTCAGTCTCAACTCGGCGACCGTGGAACAACTCGACCAGTTGCCCGGCGTGGGAGAGGTGCTGGCCCAGCGGATCGTCGAATACCGCGACACCAATGGGGGATTCCAGAGCATCGAGCAGCTACGCGAGGTCGAGGGAATCGGCGAGGCCAAGTTCGCCGACCTGAAAGACCAGGTCACGTTGTGACGATTCCGACTGCCGATACGACGAATGCTTGGCGGAATGTCGTCTTTGACGAACTGCGGGCTGGCCATTCCACATGAGGTCCGGCCATTCATGAGCTGTGGGCCGAGGTCTCGATGAAGGAGTCTCCAGTGAGCTGCCGGTTTCATGGGATCGGCGGGTTGAGATCGACGCCCTTCCCGTTGCGTGACCGGTTTCGGCAAGAGATCGGCCCTTTTTATGTCGCACCTGGAGCCTGTCGGGTCAGTAGACGGTTCCTGCAAGAGCTCGGTTTCAGCCCGGTCAATGATGGACCCGCAGTCCGTCCGGCTGGTCCGTTGTTCCTGAACGGGGTCGATTTCGGGCCGCTTGGCGTTGAAGCCGTAGCGCGTGGGGTCGGTGGCCGGTATGCGCGCGAGGGTGGTGTTGGCCTGTCTTGTGTGAGAACTGCGGTCTGTTTGGCTGGTGACTTGTTCCTGCAGGGGGTCGTAGTCCGTGGAGTCAGTGGCCAGTTCGTGCGCGAGAGCGGTGTCGGCCTGCCTCATGCGAGAGCTGCGGTCTCTTCGTCCAGTGGCTGGTTCCTGCAAGAGGCCATGTTTAGCCCGTTTGGCGGTGTAGCCGTAGCGCGTGGGGTCGGTGGCCGGTTTGTGGGCGAGAGCGGTGCTGGCCTGTCTCACGAGGGACCCGCTCGTGGCGGGTTTCTGCAAAAAGCCGGGCTCGCCAGGGTTCCCGCTGAAGCCGCAGCCCGTTGGGCCGGCGCCCGGTACTGGCGCGAGCGTGGGTCCAGCTCGTCTCACGCCAGACCGGCAGCCCGCTCGTCCCGCGACCGGTTCTCACGACAGGTCCGCTTCGTATGAGCAGTCGCCCGCACCCTCGCAGGGCCGTCGACCTGCGCGAAAGGGTCAAAGCGCGAATCCAGCAGCGAACCGACCGCTACCGCCCCAAACGTCCAAGAGACGACGATGAACTCCTCACCCCACCCGCCAACGTCTGGCAAGGCCACTCCGTCGAGCTCGTCGTCCCCGCCATGGCGGCATGGCTCGCCGCGCTCCTTCTCGTCGGCCTCCCCGCCTGGGCATCCTTCCTCGCCGCCGGAATCTTCGCCCTGATCGCCCTCTTCAGGAAGCGGATCCTCGTCGCGGTCGCCATCGCGGGTTGCGCCGTCTCGGTCGTGGTCGGCGTCAAAGTCCACGGCGTCACCTCAGGCCCGCTGGCGGAGATGGCGCAGCGGAACGCCACCGTCTCAGCCGAACTCGTCATCTCCGCCGACCCCAGGGTCAAGGGCGACCTCGTCTTCGTCGAGGCCCGCATCGTCGCCGTCGATCGGCTGCGGCTCGACGCCCCGGTCCTCGTCTTCGCCCGAGGCGACACCTGGCCCACCCTGCTCCCCAGCCACCACGTCAAAGTCTCCGGCCGTCTAGGCGTAGCGGAACCCGGAGAACTGCTCGCCGCCGTCTTCATGGCCCGAGGCGACCCGGTGGTCCTCGCCCCGCCGTCGACCTCCCACGGCATGGCGGGCGCCATCAGGTCAGGCCTGAGAGAGGCCAGCTCCGTCCTGGCACCCGCCGAACGCGGACTCCTCCCCGGCCTGGTCGTCGGCGACGTCACCAACCTGAGCGAAGACGTCAAAGCCGACTTCAAGACTGCCGGTCTCTCCCATTTGACGGCAGTGAGCGGGGCGAACCTTGCAATTATCGGCGGCGCCGTCCTGCTCCTCGGGCGGCTCGTCGGTCTCACCCTCGTCTGGCGGGCCGTGCTCGTCGTGGTCGCCATGGTCGCGTTCGCGTTCGTCGCCCGTTTCTCGCCCAGCGTGCTGCGGGCCCTCGTCATGGGCACCGTCGCCGCGCTCGCCCTCGGCGCCGGCCGGCAGAAGGACGGCGTGTCCGCCCTCTCGGTCGCCGTCCTGCTGTTGCTGCTGTTCAACCCGGGCCTGGCCAGGGAGTACGGCTTCGCCCTCTCCGTCTCGGCGACCGCCGGGATCATCCTGCTGGCCCCCTACTGGCGGGATCGTATGGCCACGAGGATGCCCCTCTGGTGCGCCGAGGCGATCGCGGTGCCGGCGGCGGCGCAGGTCGCGGTCACGCCGATCCTCGTGCTCATGTCGGGGGAGATCGGGCTCGTCGCCATCCCCGCCAACCTGCTGGCCGGTCCCGCCGTCGCGCCGGCCACGATCATCGGCTTCCTCGCGGCGGTCACGGCCCCGATCAGCATGGACGTCGCCCAGCTGGTCACCCGGCCGGCGGGACTGGCCGTCGGGTGGATCATCCTGGTCGCCGACCGGGCCGCCGACGTACCGGCCGCGACCATCGGGTGGCCCGGTGGACTGCTGGGGGTGGCGCTGCTCGTCCCGCTGGGGATCGCCCTCTGGCATCGGGGGGCCAGGCGGGTGAGTCTCGCCGTCGCGGGCGGGGTGCTGGTCGCGACGCTCGTGGCGGGGCCGGTGGTGTCCGGTTGGCCGCCCAGTGGGTGGCTCATGGTGATGTGTGACGTCGGGCAGGGTGATGCGATCGTGCTGCACGCCGGGGAGGGGAAGGGGGTCGTCGTCGACACCGGGCCCGAGCCCGATCTCGTGGACGCCTGTCTCGACCGCCTGGACATCGACGCGGTGCCGCTGCTCGTGCTGACCCATCCGCACGCCGACCACACCGGCGGGCTCACCGGGGTGTTGCGGGACCGGCCGGTCGGCGCGGTCGTGGTCAGCCCGAAGCGGGTCGTCAGTCCCGAGCTGGCCGCGCGGCGCATCCCCGAATGGGTCGTCACGCCCGGCACCACCTGGAGGTTCGGCGATCTCGTCCTCACCGTCGTCGCGCCCGCGCCGGACGCGCCGTCCAAGGGCGCCGGCGAGGGGTCCGTGCTGAACAACGCCAGTGTGGTGCTGCACGCCAAGTGGCCGGGCACCTCCGCGCTGCTCGCGGGCGACCTGGAGACCGAGGCGGAGTCCGCTCTTGTACGCACTCTCCCGCAGGCCGACATCCTCAAGGTCCCCCACCACGGCAGCGCGCGGCAGGACCCCGCCTTCCTGGCCGCCGCACGTTCCCGGCTGGCCCTGATCAGCGTCGGCGCCGGGAACGACTACGGCCATCCGGCCGACTCGACCCTCGCCACGCTGACCATGCTCGGGGCCCGGATCCACCGCACCGACGTACAGGGCGACATCGCGGTCGTGACCAGGGAGGGCACGCTGGCCGTGGTCGCGCGGGGGCCGTGATGTGGCATGCTGCCGGGATGGGGAACGCCGCGCCGGTGACGCTCGTGTCGGGTGACGAGGAACTGCTCGCCGACCGGGCGGTCGCGTCGGTGGTCTCGTCCGTACGCGCCGAGGAGCCCACCGCCGAAGTTCACGACCTCGTCGGGGGGAAGGTCGAGCCCGGCGAGCTGACCCGGCTGATGTCGCCCTCCCTCTTCGGCGACCGGTCGGTCGTGGTGGTGCGCAACGCCCAGGACCTGACGAAAGACGTCATCACCGAGACGGTGAAGTACGCCGCCCATCCGTCCGACGACGTGACCCTCGTGCTCGTCCACCCGGGCGGGGTGAAGGGCAAGGCCCTGGTCGACGGGCTCAAGAAGGCCGGCGCGCAGGTGGTCACGGTCGCCAAGCTCACCAAAGCGGGCGAACGCATCGACTTCATCCGCAACGAGTTCCGCGGTCTCGGCCGTACGATCGCGCCCGCCGCCGCCCACGCCCTGCTCGACGCGGTCGGGAGCGACCTGCGCGAGCTGGCGGCGGCCTGCAGCCAGCTCGCGTTCGACACCCAGGAGAAGACGGTCGGCGAGGCCGCCGTGGCCCGCTACCACCGCGGCCGGGCCGAGGTGAGCGGCTTCAACGTGGCCGACATGGCGGTCGAGGGCAAACTCGCCGAAGCCCTGGAGCAACTGCGCTGGGCCCTGTCGACCGGCGTGGCCCCCGTCCTGATCGTCAGCGCCCTGGCGGGTGGCCTGCGCAGCCTCGCGAAGGTGTCGGGCGCGCCGAGGAACGCCAACGAGAACCAGCTCGCCGGGCGGCTGGGCATGCCCCCCTGGAAGATCCGCAACGCCCGCCGCCAGCTCAACGGCTGGGGCCCCGAGGGCCTGGCCCGCGCGATCCAGGCGGTGGCGACGGCCGACGAACAGGTCAAGGGCGGCGGCACCGACGCGGCCTACGCCCTGGAGAACACCGTCCAGACGATCGTCCGCAGCCGAAACGGCCGCTGACCCCCGGCGTGGCCAAGCGCGCAAGCGCGCCGATTTCCAGCCGGATGCCGCTTATGCTCCACCGATGCCCGGCGGTCTCCCGATCCTGTTCCTGGACGTCGACGGCCCGGTCATCCGGGAGAACCCGGTACTCGCCCGGGTCGACCGATACGCCCAGCCCCCGCCGGTATCTCGCCCACCCGCCAGCCCTCAGGCCGCCGACGTCTCCGCCTCCAGGAACACCCCGTCCCGCAGCTCCAGCACCCGATCCGCCAGCGTGATCAGACTCGGGTCGTGCGTCGCCACCACCGCGGTGACCCCCTCGCTCCGCACCAGTGCCCGCAGCAGCTGCATGATTTGCCGCGCCGTCTGTGAGTCGAGCTGCCCCGTAGGCTCGTCGGCGATCAGCAGCTTCGGCCGGTTGGCCAGAGACCGCGCGATCGCCACCCGCTGCTGCTGCCCCCCGGACAGCTCGTAAGGCCGCTGGTTGGCGTGCTGCTCCAGCCCGACCAGCGCCAGCAGCGCCTTCACCCGTTCGTCCCGCTCCGCGGGCGCCGTCCGGCTCAGCCGCATCGGCACGCCCACGTTCTCCGCGGCGGACAGCACGGGGATCAGCCCGAACGACTGGAACACGAACCCGATCACGTCCCGCCGCAGTTCCAGGAGGCCCGCCTCGGGCAGGGCCGTGACCTCCTTCCCGTCGACGAAGACCCGCCCCTCGGTCGGCGCGTCGAGGCCGCCGAGGAGGTTGAGCAGGGTCGTCTTGCCGGACCCCGACCGGCCGCGGATGGCGATCAGTTCCCCGGGGGAGGCGGTGAAGGACACCCCCCGCAACGCCTCCACGCCACGCGGATAGACCTTCCGCAGACCTTCCACCACGACAAGCGGTGAGCTCATTCGCCGTTCTCCTCGCCAGCGCCGGCCGGCCACACCCCGATGTGGTCGCGTTCGAGTTCGAGACGTACACGCCGTTCCATCTCCAGCGCGTTCATGAAGTCGCGCGGCAGCTGCAGCCGTCCGACCCGGTCGAGCACGGCGTACTCCTCGGCGATCACGTCGCCGTCCTCGGAGGTGCGCCGCAGGGTCTCGCTGGAGGTGCGGCCGTCGCGGATGCCGACGGTCCGGTCGACCTGCTCGGAGACCAGGGGGTCGTGGGTGACGATCACCGCCGTCACGCCGAGTTCCCGGTTGGCCCGTCGCAGGGCGCCGAAGACCTCTTCCGAGGTGTCGCTGTCGAGTTCGCCCGTCGGCTCGTCGGCCAGGATCACCTCGGGGGAGTTGGCCAGGGCGACGGCGATGGCCACGCGCTGCTGCTCGCCGCCGGACATCTGGCCGGGCCGCCGGGGGGCGCAGTCGGCGACGCCGAGGAGTTCGAGCAGGTCGTCGGCCCTGCCGGGGGCGGCCTTCTTCCCGGCGAGCTTCATCGGGAGCAGCACGTTCTCGCGGGCCGTCAGGTAGGGGAGCAGGTTCCTGGCGGTCTGCTGCCAGATGAAGCCGACCACCGACCGACGGTAGCGCAGGCGGTCCTTGGCCGTCATCGACAGCAGGTCCATCCCGGCGACGCGGGCCAGGCCGGCGGTCGGGACGTCCAGGCCTGACAGGACGTTCAGCAGGGTCGACTTGCCCGAGCCCGACGCGCCGACGATCGCGATCAGCTCGCCCTTCTCGATCAGCAGGTCGAGGCCCTGCAGGGCGACCACTTCCACACCCTCGGTCTTGTAGATGCGGACCAGGTTGTCGCACAGGATGTGGGCGTGCTCGCCGAACGCGGGCGCGCGCCGGGTCGCCTGGGCCTCCAGGTCGGACAGTGTGGTCATGAGGATTCCCCCACTCGGAGTGCGGTGGTGACGCGGCGGCCGGCGGTCGCGTGGGCGAAGGCGCCGAGGATCGAGACGGCGGTCAGGGCGGCCGCCAGCAGGGCGGGCGTGGTGAAGGTCAGCGGGAAGTCGGTGACGGCCAGCCCGGCGAACGACGACAGGTCGAGGCCCGGACCGATGACCAGGGGCAGCACCAGGCCGAGCGCGAGGCCGGCCACGGCGGTCAGCACGATCAGGGGGGCCACCTCCAGCACGGTCAGCGTGCGGGCCTGCTGCTGGGACAGGCCCAGCGTACGCAGGAACGACAGCGCCTTGGCGCGGTCGGCGGAGCCGATCACCAGGGCCACGATCACGGCGATCAGCGCGTAGGAGCCCATGGCCAGGGTGGCGACCGTGAAGGCGACCGTGATGGCGCCGGTCAGCGGGGTGTCCCGGATGTCGTCCAGCGCGGTCGCGTAGGTCTCGATCTCGGCGTCGGCCAGGCCCACCGTGCGTTCCAGTGTCGCCCGGTCGACGTCGCCGTCGACCAGCAGGATGTTCGTGTACGTCCGCAGCCCGGCCCGCTTCGGCCCGTCGAACGGCATGACGATCAGGTTCTCGCCCGGGAACGACAGTCCGGGCAGCTCGTCGAGCCGCCCCATGTTGCGGATCGTCATCCGGGTGTGCCACCCGACCTCGATCTCCTTGTACGGCACCAGCGTCGCCGACACCAGCGCCGGCACCCCGAGCCCGCGCGGCGGGTCGGGCACCGTGAGGGGCGTGCCGTCGACGAGCTCGCGGTAGTCCTTCAGGTCGATGGAGAGCACCGTGGCCCGCATGCCGCCGACGCCGACCTGGACGTTGCCCTTGCCGGCTCGCAGCACCGAGGTCACCCCGGGCAGCGCCTCGACCTTGGCCACGACGTCCTCAGGGATCTCGGCGGACCGCTCGATCCGGGCCGGCGCGCCGACGTCGCGCCACGCGGCCCGGCTCTGGGTGTCGCCGATCGCGCCCGACACCAGCGCCCCGAACACCGACACGGCGAGTGCGGGCAGCAGGATCAGCACCGGCAGCGCCGCCCCGCCGCGCGACCGGGCGGCCAGCGTCAGGCCGAGGAACGGGACCGCCCCCGGACGCCGCCCGGCCAGCCGCGTGAACAGCTTCAGCGGCAGCGGGTAGAGCCGCAGCGTCAGGATGCCGGCCGCCAGCGCCAGCCCGGCGGGCGCCAGCACGAGGAACGGGTCGGCCCCCAGCTCCTGCGCCTCGGTCGCCACTCCGCGCGTGCGCAGCAGGTAGGCCCCGCCCACGCCGAGCAGCACCACGAGGAACTCCAGGGCGATGCGGCGCGGCGACGGACGTGCCGACACGAGGTCGGAGCGGGTGTCCTTGAGGGGACGCCGGTGCGCCAGCGCGAGCCGCCCGGCCGCGAACAGCAGCGTCGTCAGGGTCAGCACGACCGGCACGACGTGCGCGAGCGGCGTCGACGGGCCGGGCACCAGGTACGACAGGCCGTAGCCGGCCAGCGCGGCGGGCAGCACCGCCAGCGCGACCACCGCCACCCCGGTCCGCACCACGTGGGGCAGGGAGGCGCCGCGGGCGCGTACCAGCGAGAAGCCCGCGCGCATCCGCTCGGTGAGCAGCTGCACGGCCAGCGCCAGCACGCCGAGCGCCACCACCGCCAGCCCGCCCAGCAGCAGGTAGAGCAGGGTCTGGGCGGTGCGCAGCACGACCAGGAAGTCGCCCAGCACCCGGTCGAGGCCGGTCCAGAGCTGGAAGCGGAGCTCCAGCGGGTTGCCCACCCCGCCGCCCGACAGGTCGCCCAGGAAACGCTGGTAGTCGGCGATCTCGGTGATCATCGCCGGGGCGACGGCCGCCTCGACGCGGTTCCGGTCGACGCCGTAGACCCACCAGTAGCTGACCTCGCGGCGCTCGTCGAGCTTGGCGAGGCCCTCGTCGCTGATCAGGCCGGCGGTCAGCCACTCGGTGTCGGTCGAGCCGGGGATGGGCCGTTCGACGACCCGGGTGACCTCGCCGTTGTGCTCCCAGTAGGGGTCGGCGGCGTCGGTGAGCTCGTAGAGGCCGGTGACCCTGGCCGCGACCGGGTAGCTGTTGCCGAGCAGCAGGGTCGCGCCGACGTCGATGCCCATCTCGTCGACGACCTCGGCCACCAGGCCGATCTCGATGACCGTCAGGTCCTTGAGCTCGGGCCGGCCGGGCACCCCGGCCAGCGTCGACGACGCGCCGGGCGGTACGCCCTTGACCCAGTTCACCCGGGAGGCGGCGTCGGGCAACCAGGCGAAGTCGACGTACTGGTTGCTCCGCCGGGAACCCCCGATGCGGTCGCTGACCGGGGTGCCGGTGGTCTTGGCGCCGAAGTGGGAGGTGCCCTGCCCGAGCGGGACGACCACCTTCCGCAGCTGCGCCGGGAGACCCTTGGCGATCTCCTCGTACCGGTTGCGGAACTCGGCCGGGTGGGTGAGCAGCGCCTCGGACACGATCGGCCGCCCGGTCACGCCGAGGTCGGCCGTCTGGGCGGAGACGTCGCCGAGCATGCCGTGGACGGCGTCGTCGTAGGCCCGCTCGTAGCCCCGGGGCAGCGCCGCGAGCAGCAGCGAGGCGGACAGGCTCAGCAGCGCCAGCACCAGGGCGGTGCCCCGGTGCACCTTGACGAGCTGCCAGACGTTCACTCAGTCCTCCCCGATGCGCAGCGCGCGGCCGAGACCCTGGCGGCGGAGCGTGCGGGCCAGGCCGCCGACCACCGCGAACAGCAACAGCGCCACCGCCGCGAGCAGGGCGGCCGTCGCGCCCCACGGGATGTCCAGCAGCACCCCGGGCGTCACCGCGGTCGCCTGCCCGGTGAGCACGATGTGCGGCACGACGAGGGTGGCCACGGCGACGGCGAGAGCCGTACCGCCCACCAGGGACAACCCGATGATGAAGGTCTGCTCGACGGCGAGCAGCCCGAAGACCTGGTTGAAGCTCACCCCGAGCGCGCGCAGCAGCGCGAACTCGGTGGTGCGTTCGCGGGCCGCGACGGCCGCGTTGACGAGGAAGCCGAGCACCGCGAAGACCAGCGCCGCCGCGAAGCCCAGGATCAGCGCGCCCTGCAGGCCGCTGGCCAGCGGGTCGTCCTGGAGCTGACGGGTCAGCGCCGCCCGCGACACGATCGTCTGGTCCCAGTCGATGTGCCGCCGCATCTCCGCCTCGGCCCGCGGGCCGTCGGCGGCGAGCCACCACTCCGTGGCGGCATGGGGGGTGTACGCCCCCGCGAGGTCCCGCGCCTGGACGGTCTCCAGGTCGGCCAGCACGGCGGGCTGCTCGCCCTCGGTCCCGGGCATCGCGTCGAGCACGGCGACGGGCGTCACCGGGGTCGGCGTGCCGTCGATCGCCATGGTCGTCGTCTTGCCGATCACCAGCTTCGAGCCGGCGGCCAGGTCGGCGGTGACCGCGACCGGCAGCGGGGTCGTGGCCGCCGGTCCGGGCAGCAGCGCGAAGTGCTCCCACTCGAGCGGCGCGTCGGCCGGGTGGGGGGCCGGCCGGCCGGTCGCCAGCGTCAGGAACCCGCCGGGCGTGACCGAGGGCTTGTCGAGGTTCTGCTTGCCGCGCTGCGCGACCGTCCAGGAGGGCGCCTCCAGCGTGGTCCCGGCGTCGGTGGTGACGGTGTCGACGGTCAGCGTGATCGGGCTGCCCTCGGGCGGGATCGGCACGTCGAGCAGCACGCCCTCGATCGTCAGCGGGTAGGCGATGGCGCCGGAGCGCCCGCCCAGCGCCTTCAGGTCGGCCGTGATCCGGTGGTCGCGGCCGTCGGGGGTGAGCAGCGGGGTCCAGACCTCGGTCCGGGTGCCGAGACGGTCGCGGACCACCAGGCGCAGCGGGATGCCCCGGTAGTCGTCCGCGCGGGCCGGGTCGCCGAGGGTGAGCCGGGTGCCGAGCGTCAGGGCCCCGGGTTCGCCGGGGATCGTGATCGAGGCGGGGTCGGGGCGGGCCGAGGACAACTCGCCCGCGAGTTCCGGCACGGTCATCGGGGTCAGGTCGGGACGCAGGTGCAGCAGCCCGTCGAGGCGCTCGGCGTCGGCGGCCAGGAACACCGCGTCGTCACCGCCGAGTTCGACCGTGCCGCGGTAGACCGGGCTGATCCCGGTGACGCCGGGCAGCGCGGCGTAGGCGCCCGCCCGGCCGAGTGGGCCGAGTTCGACGTCCCCGACCGGCCCGGCGACCCGCAGGTCGGCGGCGGCGATGTGGCGCGCCTGGTCCTCCTGCGACCCGCGCCAGGTCGCCGCGGTCGCGATCGACACCACGCCGATCGCGATGGCCATCGTCAGCAGCAGCACCGGCCCCGAGTAGCGCAGCGGGCGGCGGCTGACCTGCCAGGCGCCCAGCGCCGGCGCGAGACTGGACCTGCGGCTCGTCCACCGCTCGGCGATGCCCGAGACGATCGGAACGAGCCGCAGGCCCAGCATGCCCCCGCACAGAAGGGCCAGTGCCGGTCCCGTCACGATCAGCGGGTCGATGCCGAGGGCGCCGCTCGTCGTGGAGGTGACCGGAGAGCCGTACCGCTGGAGTTGCCATACCGCGAGCGCCGCGACGACCAGCAGGACCAGGTCGCCCCCGGCGCGCTGGACGATGCCCTGCTTCTCGCCGCGCCCGCGGGCCGACTGTTCTTCGACGTACGTCCGCCGCGCCCCCCGCCAGGCCGGCAGCGCCAGCAGCACGGCGCACGCCACGGCGACCCCCGCGGAGATCAGGAACGTCGACAGGTCCGGCGTGGGCGTCAGCCGCACCCCGGTGGCCCGCAACCACGGCAGCGACCCGACCAGCGTCAGCACCGGCGGGGCCAGGAACGGCGCCACGATCGCGCACGGCAGCGCCACCAGCAGCGACTCGGCCCCCGCCAGCAGCCCCAGCCGCAGCGACCCGGCGCCGCGCGAGCGCAGCAGCGCGACCTCCATCCGCCGGTGGTCGGCCAGCAGCCGCGCGGTCAGCATCAGCGCGTAGGCCGCCAGCACCAGCAGCTGCAGCACCGGCACCAGCATCGTCGAGCGGGCCACCAGCGCGGCCTGGTCGAGCTGGGCCAGCATCTCGGGCAGGTTGCTGACCGCCGCGCAGCCCGAGCACTCGCGCTTGAGGTCGTCGTTGAGGGCGGCCACCGCGTCGGCGAACGGCCGCAGCTCCTCACGCGGCAGGTCCCGCAGGTCGGGCACCGCGAACCAGGTCGCCGTCACGTTGGTCGCGAACCGCTGCACGAACGTCTCCGGCGCAACCATCAGCGGCCCGTACGTCGTGTAGTTGCGGATCTCCGCTCCCCGGCGCAGCAGTTCGTCGCCGTTCCACCGGTCGCTGTAGGGGTCGGTGAGCCGGAAGATCCCGCTGACCCTGACGTCGACCGGCTTGTCGTCGAGCCGCCCCGTGATCGTGAAGGTCGCGCCGCTGGTCAGGTTCATCGTCTGGGCGGCCGGCTGCGACACCACGACCTCGACGGCCCCGGACGCGGAGGCCGCCGGCCAGGCGCCCTCGACGAGCTGGGCGTGCCGGTCGAGGTGCTCGTAGGTCGCGAACCGGGTCAGCTCGGGCTGCTCCCGCTTCTCCTGGCCGGGCATCGCGTAGGAGTCGGACCGGATGCCGACCGTGACCTCGGCGGGCACGTCGCCGTAGGTCGCGGCGAGCCGCCCCCGGACGAGGGCGTCGCGCTGGGGGAAGGTCGTCGCGTCGACCGGCGTGGTGATCTTGGCCGAGGTGGTCCTGATCGGGGCCGTCTCCATGGTCCGGCGGACGCCGACCTCGGCGACGGTGACGGCGTACATGATCAGCGCCACGAGCGCCGTGGTGGCCAGCAGGATCGAACCGAACGCGGCGACGAGGAGAAGCGGCTGGCTGAGCGCGCGCCGCAGGACCAGCGGAATACGCCCCCGCATGTACCGACTCCCATCGTCTTTGCCGTTGTGCGGCACACGATAGGGGAGCGGGCACTCTTGACGGCCGGTCAGGGAAGACGGTGACCTAGCCGGTACGCTGCGGCGATGCCAATGTGATATCGAAAACGTGACATATTACGGGTTGAATCCCGACAACGACGAAAGCCGCGCCCCGATGGTATCGGGGCACGGCTTCCGGATGTCGCTGAACGCAGACCGTCAGTTGGCCGCGAGGGCGGCGGCGCGCTTGGCGATCGCCGACTTGCGGTTGGCGGCCTGGTTCTTGTGGATGACGCCCTTGCTCACGGCCTTGTCGAGCTGGCGGCTGGCCGCCTGCATCGCCGCGGTCGCCGCGGCGGCGTCACCGGACTCGGCGGCCTCGCGGAACTTGCGGACAGCCGTCTTGAGGGACGACTTGACGGCCTTGTTGCGCTGCCGGGCCTTCTCGTTCTGCCGGTTGCGCTTGATCTGGGACTTGATGTTCGCCACGAAGAAGCCTCGAAATGAAGTCTGGGTTTCGGTATGGGTCGCGCTGGCTCGGTGAGAGGGCGTGCCATACGCAGTTGTCTAGGATACCAGCACCCATGACTCGCGGTACTCCCTCCAATCCTCCTCCGTGGCGGCGAAATCGACGTAGAGGGCCAGGCCGGTGTCCGAGCGCGGAGTCTCGCTGATCACCAGTCGCAGCCCTTCGGCGGCCATCTCCACGCTCTCGGCGTAGTCGCTCACGCCGACCTTGTGGTCGTGGTAGGCCGGGGCGCCGATGAGCACGCCCGTCGATTCGGGGGCCAGCGCGAACGCCTTGCGGGCCTGGCGGGCGACCCAGCCGCCGTACACGGTCTGGAGGGGCGTCCACGAGTCGTAGGTCATGATCGCGACCTGGTCGACCCGCTCGGCCACCTTCCTGAAATAGCCCTCCGACCAGTACTTCCCGTGCCCGACCACCGCGTTCCAGCCGGTCACCGCGCCGGGGAAGGGCTCGATCTGGTGGCTCGCGATGGAGATGCGGGCGTTCGGAATCGCCCGCCGCGTCTCCTCCAGGAGCTTGAGGTAGGACGCGTCGCCGTCCACGACCGGTTCGAAGTTGTAGTGGACGCCGTCGTAGCCGAGCGCGACGATCTCGCGCGCCCCCGCGATGACGTTGGCCCGGGTGGCCGGGTCGTCGAGGTCGAGGAAGCCCGCGTCGTCCTCGTTGACCGTCTGCCCGAGCCACGGCAGCACCCGCACCCCCGGCAGGTGCGTGCGTGCCCAGGTCAGGAAATCGCGTGATTTCGGGTGGAGGCCCGGATCGAGCCGCCCGTCGGCGCCGTAGGGCCCCGTGTGCACGAACAGGTCCCGCATGTGGGTGAGCCGCGGCTTCAGCGCTTCGAGATCCTTCTCGGTACGCCGCCCGTCGACCCACATGTGCCCCATCCACAACGCGTCGGTGCCCGCGGAACGCGCCGTGGCCGAGGGGGTGCCCAGGTAGTCGAGCCGTAAGACGGCCATCCCGGTCACCGCCAGGACCAGCGGAACGGCGACGAGAACCGACAGGCCGAGCAGCACACGGCGGCGGGTGGTCGAGGCAAGCATGGGGACATGCGACCATGGAGGGTGGCTGCTCCGCCAGCCGTCGATCGCCTCAATCCCAGTTGAAACGGACTTCGGTGCGCACTCAGACCGGCCAGACCGACCCCGCGTTGATCCGCAACTTCTGCATCATCGCGCACATCGACCATGGCAAGTCAACGCTTGCCGACCGGATGCTCCAGATCACCGGAGTGGTCGACGACCGGTCCATGCGCGCCCAATACCTCGACCGGATGGACATCGAGCGCGAGCGCGGCATCACCATCAAGTCCCAGGCGGTCCGGCTGCCCTGGAACGGCCACGTGCTCAACATGATCGACACGCCCGGCCACGTCGACTTCACCTATGAGGTGTCGCGGTCGCTCCAGGCGTGCGAGGGCGCGGTCCTGCTGGTCGACGCCGCCCAGGGCATCGAGGCCCAGACGCTGGCCAATCTCTACCTGGCCATGAACGCCGACCTCAACATCATCCCGGTCCTCAACAAGATCGACCTCCCGGCCGCCCAGCCGGAGAAGTACGCCGAGGAGCTGGCCGGCCTGATCGGCTGCGACCCCTCCGACGTGCTGCGCGTCTCGGGCAAGACCGGCGTGGGCGTCAAGGAGCTGCTCGACCACGTGGTCGACACCATCCCCGCCCCGGTCGGCGACGCCGACGCCCCCGCGCGGGCCCTCATCTTCGACTCGGTCTACGACACCTACCGGGGCGTCGTCACCTACGTCCGCGTGATGGACGGCCACCTGGGCAAGCGCGAGCGCATCCTCATGATGTCGACCCGCGCCCAGCACGAGACCCTGGAGATCGGCGTCATCAGCCCCGAGCCGCTGCCCTCGGCCCTCGGCCTCGGCGTCGGCGAGGTGGGCTACCTGATCACCGGCGTGAAGGACGTCCGCCAGTCCCGCGTGGGCGACACGGTCACCTCGGCCGCCAAGCCTGCCGACGACGCGCTCGGCGGCTACGAGCACCCGCGGCCGATGGTCTACTCGGGCCTCTACCCGATCGACGGCGACGACTTCCCCGAGCTGCGCGAGGCCCTCGACAAGCTCCGCCTCAACGACGCCGCCCTGGTCTACGAGCCCGAGTCGTCGGCGGCCCTGGGCTTCGGCTTCCGCTGCGGCTTCCTCGGCCTGCTCCACATGGAGATCGTGCGCGAGCGCCTGGAGCGCGAGTTCAACCTGGCCCTGATCTCCACGGCCCCCAACGTCATCTACCGCGTCATCATGGAAGACGGCACCGAGCACACGGTGACCAACCCCTCGGAGTTCCCCGAGGGCAAGATCGCCGAGATCTACGAGCCGACCGTGAAGGCGACCGTCCTGGCCCCCGCCGAGTTCATCGGCGCCATCATGGAGCTCTGCCAGGGCCGCCGCGGCGCCCTCCAGGGCATGGACTACCTGAGCGAAGACCGTGTCGAGATCCGCTACACCCTGCCCCTCGGCGAGATCATCTTCGACTTCTTCGACCAGCTCAAGTCGAAGACCCGCGGCTACGCCTCCCTCGACTACGAGCCCTCCGGCGAGCAGGACTCCGACCTGGTCAAGGTCGACATCCTCCTCCAGGGCGAGGCCGTCGACGCCTTCTCGGCCATCGTCCACCGCGAGAAGGCCTACGCCTACGGCGTCGACATGGCCAAGAAGCTCAAAGACCTGATCCCGAGGCAGCAGTTCGAGGTCCCCATCCAGGCGGCCATCGGCGCCCGCGTGATCGCGCGCGAGAACATCCGCGCCATCCGCAAGGACGTGCTCGCGAAGTGCTACGGCGGCGACATCTCCCGCAAGCGCAAGCTCCTCGAGAAGCAGAAGGAGGGCAAGAAGCGCATGAAGATGGTCGGCCGCGTGGAGGTCCCCCAGGAGGCCTTCGTGGCCGCGCTCAGCACCGACTCGAGCGGCGCCGAGAAGGCCAAGAAGTAGCGGCAGATTGCGGCGACTTGTGGCAGATGTCGCGACAGATTGTGGCAAGTAAAGGCAGACAAGACGCCGGAGCTGCCGTGAACGGCTGCGGGACGCTCATACAATGCCTGGTATGAGCGTCATGCGGGATGAACTCCACGAGCTGGTCGACGCGCTGCCTGAGGAGAAGGTCGCGCCGGTGCTACGGCTTGTCCGCGATCAACTTGACGACTCGCCCAAGGTCCGGGACCTTTCAGCGTTGATCGGGCTTATGGACGCCGAGCCCGATTTCGCCGAACGGTCGGAAGATTTCCTGAAGTCAGGAGACAATCACTCTTTGTGATTGTCGTTGACACGGGACCTTTGGTCGCGCTTTTCAATCGCTTCGACCGGTACCACGCGGTCTCTACCCATCTTCTGGAACGCCACCCTGGCCCGCTGCTGGTCCCTGGGACCGTGCTCCTAGAGGTATGCCAGGTCCTTGAGAAGCGAGTCGGGCACAAGGCCGAGGCCAGGTTTCTCGAGGTCTTCAGCGACACGGGTTTCCCTCTGGTCGATCTCGTCGAAGATGATCTGCGCCGGATGAGCGCTCTGGTCCGGCGATACGCCAGCCTCCCGCTAGGAGCGGCTGACGCTTCGGTGATCGCCGTCGCCGAGCGATTGGACGTCCCCACCGTCGCGACCCTCGATCGACGCCATTTCACCGTGGTGCGGCCCTGCCACGTTGACGCGCTCGACCTACTTCCGGTCGAGCTCTAACACGAACGAGAAAGGGCCGGAGCGCGACCCAGTTGCGCTCCGGCCCTCGTCGTTCAGGTCAGCGCAGGACCTTGTACAGGGCGGACGTCAGGGACGCCTTGTTGTCGTCCTGGTCGATCGACCACATCATCGCGCCGCCGAGGCCCTTCAGGCGGATGTACGCGGCCTTCTCGACCAGCGAGATCGGGTCGTCGTAGGACCAGAACTCGTTGCCGTCGTACAGCCAGACCGCGCCGGTCAGCAGGTCGCGGTGGCGCTTGCCGGGCTTGGTGACGATGTCCTTGTAGTCCTCGGTGCCGGGGGCCCACTTGCCGGGGGCGGGGCCGGTGGCGGGCTTCCACAGGCCGTTGCCGCCGGCGGTGACGCCGGTCCAGCCCTGGCCGTAGAACGGGACGCCGACGACGATCTTCTTCTTGGGGGCGCCGCGGGTCAGGTAGTCCTTGACCGTCTGGTCGACGCTGTACTTGACCTCGTTCGGGTCCTTGCGGTCGGTGAACAGGTTGCCGTTGTGGCCGGTCACCTGCTCCCACGAGCCGTGCAGGTCGTAGCCCTGGATGGTGGCGAAGTCGAGGTAGGAGAAGACCTTCTTGACCTCGAAGCCGGCGTCGATCTTGGCGGCGGCGGCGGGGAGGAAGGCGGTGAGCTCGTGCTTCTTGTTGTGCTCGTTCATCTGGCGGCGCAGCTCGGCCAGGAACAGCGTGAAGTTCTGCTTGTCCTCGGGGCGGATCACGTTGCCGACCTCGCCGGACGAACCGGGCCACTCCCAGTCGAGGTCGATGCCGTCGAAGACGCCCGCGCCCGCGCCGGGAGCGGCGCCGGGCAGGTTGCCCTTCAGCCACAGGTCGATGCACGAGGCGGCCAGCTTGGTGCGGGCCTCGGGGGTGAGGACGGCGTCGGAGAACCACTTGGAGCCGGTCCAGCCGCCCAGCGAGATGAGGACCTTGAGGCTCGGGAACTTGGCCTTGAGCTTCTTGAGCTGGTTGAGGTTGCCGGCGATGGCGCCGGTGCCGTCGTCGGCCACGCCGTCGACGCTCTGCTCGGCGGGGACGGGGCGCTGCCAGTCGGCCCACGGGTCGGCCGAGTAGCACTCGCCGCCCTGGTTGACGAAGCCGAAGGCGTAGTTGATGTGGGTGAGCTTGGCGGCGGCGCCGGTCGTCACCATGTCCTTGACGTGGTAGTTGCGGCCGTAGATGCCCCACTGGATGAAGTAGGCCACCCGCTTGTACCCCGAGCTGCCGGTCGAGGCCTGGGCGGGAGCGGGCGCGGCGGTGGCGACGAGGCCGGCCACCAGGGCTAACAGGAGGGGGGTGCGAAGTCTCGGCACTGTTGTCTCCGCTGCTAGGAGGCATTTCTTATAGGAAAGTTTCCTGTAAGTTTGCCGGGATCATAAATGGGGCCACGGGACCGCGTCAATGAACCTCCCGGCATCGGGCAGACTGGGCGGATGCCCTCCGTGCTCCCCGACGGCGAACCCGTCCCCACGTCCGGTGAACTGCCGTCCGCGGCGCTCGCCGCCCTGGGCGAGCGCCCGTTCGGTTTCTACGTGCACGTCCCGTTCTGCGCGAGCCGCTGCGGCTACTGCGACTTCAACACCTACACCGCGGCCGAGCTGGGGTCCGGGGCATCGCAGAGCGCCTACGCCGAGACCGCGATCCAGGAGATCCGGCTGGCCCGCCGGGTGCTCGGCGACGCCGACCTGCCGGTCTCGACGGTGTTCTTCGGCGGCGGCACCCCGACGCTGCTGCCTCCCGACGATCTCGTACGCATCCTCCGGGCCGTCCACGAGGAGTTCGGGCTCGACCACGACGCCGAGGTCACCACCGAGGCCAACCCCGAGTCGGTCGGCCCGCGCGAGCTGGCCGTCCTTCGCGAGGGCGGCATCAACCGGATCTCCTTCGGCATGCAGAGCGCCCGCGACCACGTGCTCCAGGTGCTCGACCGGCGGCACACGCCGGGGCGCGCGGCCCGATCCGTCCAGGAGGCGAAGGAGGCGGGGTTCGGCCACGTCAACCTCGACCTCATCTACGGCACCCCGGGCGAGACCGACGACGACTGGCGGGCCTCGCTCGAAGCGGCGATCGCGGCCGGCCCCGACCACGTGTCGGCCTACTCCCTGATCGTCGAGACCGGCACCCGCCTGGCCGCGCGGATCCGGCGCGGCGACCTGCCCATGCCCGACGACGACGTCGCCGCCGACCGCTACCTGATCGCCGACGAGCTCCTGACCAAGGCCGGCTTCTCCTGGTACGAGGTCTCCAACTGGGCCACCAGCGAGAAGGCCCGCTGCCGCCACAACCTGCTCTACTGGTCGGGCGCCGACTGGTGGGGCGCCGGTCCGGGCGCCCACAGCCACGTCGGCGGCGTGCGCTGGTGGAACGTCAAACACCCGTCGGCCTACGCCGCCCGCCTCGCCCAGGGCCACTCGCCCGCCTACGCGCGGGAGCGGACCACGGCCGAGGAGCGCACCCTCGAACGGGTCATGCTCGAACTCCGCCTGGTCGACGGCTATCCCCTCGACGACCTGGCCAAAGAGGTCAGGCCGGCGGCGGCCAAGGCGCTGGCCGGCGGGCTGCTCGACGTCGAGGCGTTCAAGAGGGGCCGCGCCGTGCTCACCCTCCAGGGCCGCCTGCTGGCCGACGCGGTCGTCAGAGATCTGACGTGACGAAGTCGATGAGCTCCTCGACCCGGCCCAGCAACTCGGGCTCCAGGTCGGCGTAGCTGCTCACCCGCCCGAGGATGTGCCGCCACGCGTCCGGGGGCTCCATCCGCCAGCCCAGGGCGGCGATCACGCCCTCTTTCCACGGCACCCCGCGCGGCACCTCCGGCCAGGCCCGGATGCCCACGACCGCGGGCTTGACGGCCTGCCAGACGTCCACGAACGGATGGCCCGCCACCAGCACGTGAGGGCCCGCCACCTGGGCGGCGATCCGGCTCTCCTTGGAGCCCGGGACGAGATGGTCGACCAGCACGCCGAGCCGCCGGCCGGGCTCCGGCGCGAACTCGGCGACGATCTCGGGCAGGTGGTCGACGCCTTCGAGGTATTCGACGACCACGCCCTCCACCCGGAGGTCGTGGCCCCAGATCTTCTCCACGAGCGCGGCGTCGTGCACGCCCTCGACGTAGATCCTGCTCTCCTTGGCCACCCGGGCCTTCAGGCCCTCGACCGCGATGGAACCCGAGGCGCTGCGCCTCGGGCCCCGCGGCCCCGCCTGGGGACGGACGAGCGTGACCGGTTTCCCCTCCAGGAGGAAGGCGGCGGGTTCCAGGGGGAACAACCGTCGCCGCCCGAACCGGTCCTCCAGGGTGACGGCCTCCTTGTCGCAGGCCACCACCGCCCCGCAGAACCCGTCGTCGGCCCACTCGACCACGAGGTCGAGCTCGGCTGGGATCTGCGGGATCGTCCCCTTCTTGGGGCGCCGCCAGTCTCCGGAGAGCACGTCCCGCTCGTACATGCCGCGAACGTTAGTACATCCCCATCATCCGGCGGCGGGCGCGGGAGCGCCGCACAAGCACGACGACGGTGGTGAGCACGGCGATCAGGAAACCGAGCGCGGGCAGGCCGAGCAGCAGGGCGGTGCCGCCCACCAGCCCGCCGGCCGCCGCCAGCAGCTCCTTGCCGACGCCGAAGCGCACGCCCTCGCCGTCGCAGGCGGCCTGGTACTCACCGGCGGACGGGACGCCGATCGAGAACAACATCTCCCACTTGGTGCCGTCGACCGTGACGGTCTGCTCGCCGATCGCCTTGGACAGGGTGATCTTGTCGTCCGGGCTGCCCCCGGTGACCTGGCACTGCACGTCGGTCGGCTGGTCGGCGGCGGCCCAGATGGCCGGCTTCTGCGCCGGGTCGAGGTTCACCTTGACGGTCTCGCCGGAGGAGAAGGTCGTGGTGGGGGCCACGTCGGAGATGGAGGAGAAGACGCCGCCGGCGAAGGCGAAGACCCCCGCGACCGACATCACGATGAAGAGAAGCCAGGCCAGGACGATCCAGAGGATCCTCGGGCGGACAGGGCCCTGAGGGGGCGGGGCGCTGTAGTAAGGGTGGGGCTGCTGGCCGTAGTGCTGGCCATATTGAGCGGTCATAGGGGACATTGTGTGAAAGGCGACTTGCGACGTATTTGCAGTCGGCTTGTTCTCCCCGTGCCCGGCTGTGTTATCGCACCCTGGGAGCGGTGGCCGTACACTTGGCACTCGGGAACACAGAGTGCCAGGGAGGTGAGACCGTGCTTGACGACCGGAAGCTGGCGGTGCTGCGGGCGATCGTCGAAGACTACGTCTCCACCAACGAGCCCGTGGGTTCCAAGGCGCTGGCCGATCGGCACAACCTCGGAGTCTCGCCGGCCACCATCCGCAACGACATGGCGGCCCTCGAAGACGGCGGCTACATCCACCAGCCCCACACCAGCGCGGGGCGCGTCCCGACCGACAAGGGCTACCGGCTGTTCGTCGACCGGCTGTCCCAGGTCAAGCCCCTTTCGGGCGCCGAACGCCGGGCGATCGAGACGTTCCTGGCCGGCGCCGTCGACCTCGACGAGATCGTCATGCGGACGGTCCGGCTGCTCGCGCAGCTGACCCGGCACGTCGCCGTCGTCCAATACCCGTCCCTGACCCGTTCGACGGTCCGCCACGTGGAGATCGTGCCGCTGGCCGACACGCGGGTGATGCTGGTCCTGATCACCAACACCGGCCGCGTCGAGCAGCGGGTGGTCGATCTGCCCCAGGTGATCGCCGACGACCGTGTGTCCCACCTGCGCGCCGTGCTCAACACGGCGCTCGACGGCTGCGGGCTGGCCCAGGTCCCCGAGACCCTGGCCGCGCTGCCCGAACGGCTGTCCCCCGAAGACCGGCCGGTGGCCGCCACGATCCTTTCGGTGATCATGGAGACCCTGGTCGAACGGCACGAAGAGAAGATCGTGTTCGCCGGGGCCGCCAACCTCGCCGCCGCCGATTTCACCATCGGCCTGCGCGACGTGCTGGAGGCCCTGGAGGAGCAGGTCGTCCTGATGCGCCTCCTCGGCGAGACCGACGACCTGTCCGAGCTGACCGTCCGGATCGGCTCGGAGAACCCCTACACCGGTCTGCGCGGCACCTCGATCGTGGCCGCCGGATACGGCTCGGGAGACAAGGAACTGGCCCGGCTCGGAGTGCTGGGCCCGACGCGAATGGATTATCCGGTGACGATGGGTGCGGTGCGCGCGGTCGCGCGCTATGTCGGCCAGATCCTGGCGGGGTCATAAGTGGCCAAGGACTATTACGCCACCCTCGGCGTACGCCGCGACGCGAGCCAGGAAGAGATCAAGAAGGCCTACCGCCGGCTGGCACGTGAACTGCATCCCGACGTCAACCCCGACCCGGCGACGCAGGAGCGCTTCAAGGAGATCACCGCGGCCTACGAGGTGCTCTCCGACCCCCAGAAGCGCCAGATGCACGACATGGGCGGCGACCCCTTCGGCGGCGCGGGCGGCGGCGGGGCGGGCTTCGGCGCGGGCTTCCCGTTCAGCGACATCATGGACGCCTTCTTCGGCACGGCCTCCGCCTCCCGCGGCCCCCGTTCGCGGGCCCGCCGGGGCCGCAACGCGACGATCCGGGTCGAGCTCGACCTGGCCGAGTCGGGCTTCGGCACCACCCGCGAGCTCGTGGTCGACACCGCGATCCTCTGCGAGGTCTGCCAGGGCTCCGGCGCGGCGGCCGGCACCCACCCCGACACCTGTGACATGTGCCACGGCCGGGGCGAGGTCTCCCAGGTGACCCGCTCGTTCCTGGGCCAGGTCATGACGTCGCGCCCGTGTCCGCAGTGCGGCGGCTTCGGCAGCGTCATCCGCCACCCCTGCCAGGAGTGCTCCGGCGACGGCCGGGTCCGCACCCGCCGGACCATCAAGGTCCGCATCCCGGCGGGCGTCGAAGACGGCACCCACATCCAGCTCGCGGGCGAGGGCGAGGTCGGCCCCGGCGGCGGCCCGCCCGGCGACCTGTTCCTGGAGATCGTGGAGCGCCCCCACCCGACCTTCGAACGCCGCGGCGACGACCTCCACTGCACCGTCTCGATCCCCATGACGGCCGCCGCCCTGGGCACCTCCCTGACCATGGAGACCCTCGACGGCGCCGAACAGATCGACGTGCGCCCCGGCACCCAGTCGGGCCAGGTCATCCCGCTCTACGCGCGCGGCGTCCAGCGCCTCAACGAGAGCGGCCGGGGCGACCTGCTGATCCACGTCAACGTCGAGACCCCCATGAAGCTCGACCCCGAGCAGGAGGAACTCCTCCGGAAGTTGTCCCAGCTGCGGGGTGAGGAGCGCCCGCCCGGCAAGTTCGCCCCGGGCCAGCAGGGCTTCTTCTCCCGCCTCAAGGACGCCTTCAACGGCCGATGACCGTCCCCGTCTTCCTGGGTGAGGTCACCCCGGGCCCGCGCCTGACCCTGGCCGGGCCCGAGGGCCGGCACGCCGCGGCCGTCCGCCGCATCACGGCGGGCGAGCGCGTCGACGTCACCGACGGCGCCGGGCGGGTGGCCGAGTGCACCGTCGATGCGGCCGGCAAGGACCACCTCGACCTGACCGTCCTCCGGGTGTACGAGATCCCGCCGCCCTCCCCGCGCCTGGTGGTCGTGCAGGGGTTGCCGAAGGGCGAGCGGGGCGAGCTGGCCGTCGAGATGATGACCGAGGCCGGGGTCGACACGATCGTGCCCTGGTCGGCCTCCCGGTCGATCACCCAGTGGAAGGGCGACCGCGCGGCCAAGTCCCTGGCCCGCTGGCGCTCGACGGCGCGTGAGGCGGGCAAGCAGGCCCGCCGCTTCCACCTGCCCGAGGTCCGGGAACCGGCCTCCACGAACCAGGTGGCCGCGCTGCTCGAATCGGCCGCCCTGGCCGTGGTCCTCCACGAGGAGGCGAGCGAGCCGCTGTCCCGGGTGGAACTGCCGGACAAGGGCGACATCGTCCTGGTCGTGGGCCCTGAGGGTGGCGTGTCCGACGACGAGATCACCCGCTTCCGCGCGGCCGGGGCGCTTCCGGCGCTGCTGGGGCCGACGGTGCTGCGCACGTCGACGGCGGGGGTCGCGGCGGCGGCGGTTCTGCTGGCCCGCACCGGCCGCTGGTAGCCCTTTCGGGATATTCGACGGCATTTCCGCCATTAATCGACGTCGCCGAATTGGTGGAAACGTACCGAAAAACGAAAGCGGACCCTCTCGGGGTGCCGCTTGGCACGTTCCGAGAAGGCCCGCCGCGAAATGCTCAGGACGCCGGGGCCGAGACCTCCACCGTCGTCGACGGCGTCTCCGCGGGAGAGGGGTCGGGCGTCGAGGTCGGGCAGGTGTCGCCGCAGCCCGTCGGGGTCGGGCTGGGGGCGTCGGCCGTCGGGGTGGGAGACGGCTTGGACGGGGACTTGGTGCCGCCCGGGTTCGGCTTGGTCGTGGGGCCGGAGCTCGGGTTGGCCTCCTGCGTCGGGCACTTCGCCGCGGTGGCCGGGTCGGGGGCCGGGGTCGGCTCCGGGGTGACGCACGGCTCGGACGAGGGCTCGGGCGGCGGCGCGGCGGCGGGCTGCGACGGGGCGGACGTCGCCGTCGGAGGCGTCGTCTCGGCCGGCCGGGTCGGATTCTGGGTGGTGATCGAGATCCCGGGCTGGTCGCGCGGCGGCGGCGGCTGGGCGGTCGAGTCGGCGCTCGGGAGCTCTCCCGCCGGCGTCTGCTCGGTCTTGACGTCGATGATGCCCACGTTGTCGCGGATCCCGGGAACGGACACGACCACGATTCCGGCCACCAGGGCGGCGGCGGCCACGGACGCACCTATGCGCCACCACAGCAGACCGCGGAGCCCGCGGTTCTCGATGCGGTGACGGATTATCTCCAGTCCGTCGGGAGACGGCACGACCGAGTCCGCCTCCGCGCGCATGGCACGGCGGAGGAGGTCGCCGTGCTCGTCGGGGGGGATGGTCATGAGAACTTCTCCAGCACTTGACGTAGTGAGGCCATGCCTCTTGCGGTGTGACTCTTCACCGCGCCTTTGGAGATGCCCATGGCGTGGGCGATCTCGGCCTCGGACAGGTCGCCGTAGTAGCGCAGGACCAGCGCCTCGCGCTGCCGCTGGGGCAGGGCGCGCAGCGCCTCGATCACCGCGGTGCGCTCAAGCTCGCCGATGGCGCCGTTCTCGGCGCTCGGAGCGTCGGGGAGGCCCTTGGGGGCGTACTTCTCCACGACGGCCCGATGGCGCAGCACGGAGCGCGAACGGTTGACGACCGACTGTCGCAGGTAGGCAAGTGCCTTGTCGGGGTCGCGCAGCCTGCGCCAGGCGCCGTGAATGGCGACGAACGCGTCCTGCACGACTTCTTCGGCGCTGGCCACATCGCGGACCAGCAGCACCGCGAGACGCACCAGTGACCGATAGTGGGCGCTGTAAAGCGCCGTAACGGCCATGTCGGCATCCCACCCGACCGGCACCGTGCCCAGCGACCTGTCGGCCACGAGGGTCTCGGTGGTCACATCAGTAGGACGCTCGTCCTTGCCGGAGGGTTTACGTTCTTCCGAATCATTAGGGGGCATGACCCAGTTGTGTCCTCGCCCGACACAGGGGATTGGTTGACGGTGCAGTCTCGCACATAAACCCTATCCGGGCAGATCTTTGCACGGGACATTCCGGGGATTACCGATTGGCAACGCTAGGCTTCCCACGTGAAGAATGAGTGCCTGTTCTGCGGAATCGTGGCTCGTGAGATACCCGCGACGGTCGTGTACGAGACCGACACCACACTTGCCTTCCGTGACATCAACCCCCATGCCCCCACGCATGTTCTGGTCGTACCGAAAAACCACGTGCGCGACGCGGGGGAACTGGCGGAGGCTGGTCTCGCCGACGAGGTGATCAAGACGGCCAAGGCCGTCGCGGTCGCCGAGGGCATCGCCGAGTCCGGCTACCGGCTGGTCCTGAACACCGGGCCCGACTCGGGGCAGAGCGTCTTCCACGCCCATCTCCACCTGCTGGGCGGGGCGCCTCTGACGCTCCAGATGGGGTAGCGGACGGCTACCATTGACAGCGGTTAATAGGGAGGCGAGCAGGCCCGACGAGGCCGCCCATGTCCGAGACGCGCGAAACACAGAAGACCCACGCCAAGGTCGTGATCCCCGACGAGCACGCGATGATCAGCATCCTGGGCTCGCGTGACGAGCTCCTCCGGGTCATCGAGAAGAGCTTCCGGGCCGACATCCACGTGCGGGGCAACGAGATCACCATCACCGGGTCCCCCGACGAGAGCGGTGTGGTCGTCCGGTTGTTCGAGGAGCTGGTCGAGCTGGCCCGTTCGGGGGCGCAGCTGACCCCCGACGCGGTCGAGCGCAGCATCGCCATGCTGCGCCAGAGCAACGGCCGCCCGGCCGAGGTGCTCTCGCTCGACATCATCTCCTCACGCGGGCGCACGATCCGCCCGAAGACGGTCAACCAGAAGAACTACGTCGACATGATCGACAAGCACACGATCGTCTTCGGCATCGGCCCCGCGGGAACCGGCAAGACCTATCTGGCGATGGCCAAGGCCGTGAAGGCCCTGCAGGAGAAGCGGGTCAACCGCATCATCCTGACCCGTCCGGCCGTGGAGGCCGGCGAGCGGCTGGGCTTCCTGCCCGGCACGCTCTACGAGAAGATCGACCCCTACCTGCGGCCGCTCTACGACGCCCTCCACGACATGATCGACCCCGACTCGATCCCGCGCCTGATGGCGGCGGGCACGATCGAGGTCGCCCCGCTGGCCTACATGCGCGGCCGCACCCTCAACGACGCCTTCATCATCCTCGACGAGGCCCAGAACACCTCGCCCGAGCAGATGAAGATGTTCCTGACCCGTCTGGGGTTCAACTCCAAGATCGTCGTCACGGGTGACGTCACACAGGTCGACCTGCCGGGCGGCACCCAGAGCGGCCTCAAGGTGGTCCAGGACATCCTCGACGGCATCAACGACATCCACTTCAGCCGTCTGACCAGCGCCGACGTGGTCCGCCACAAGCTGGTGGGGCAGATCGTCGACGCCTACGGCCGCTACGACGCCGCGCTGGCGTCCGACCCGCGCGCCAACGGCACCAACCGGCCCAGGGGGCGGCGATGACGATCGAGGTCAACAACGAGTCCGGCACCGAGGTCGACGAGAACCGCCTCGTCGCCCTCGCCGGGCACGTCCTCGGCCAGATGGGCATCAACTCCCTGGCCGAGTTGTCCATCCTGGTCGTCGACGAGGCCGCGATGACCGCCCTCCACGAACAGTGGATGGGCGAGCCCGGCCCCACCGACGTGCTGGCCTTCCCCATGGACGAGCTCCGGCCCGGCCAGGGCCGCAACGACGACGCCTCGCCCGACCCGGCGCTGCTCGGCGACGTCGTCCTCTGCCCGACGGTGGCGGCCCGGCAGGCCGCCGAGGCGGGCCATCCGACGCAGGACGAACTCGATTTGCTGTGCACCCACGGCATCCTCCATCTGCTGGGCTACGACCACGCCGAGCCCGAGGAGCACGCCGAGATGTTCGGCCTCCAGGGCGAGCTGCTGGAGTCGTGGCGTAAAACAGCCCCTTAGGAACCATGAGTAACGGCTGGTTGATCTCGGCCGTCGCCCTCATCATCGGCGGCGGCCTGCTCGCGAGCGCGGAGACCGCGCTCACCCGGATCTCGCGCGTGCGCGCCGAGGAGTTCGTCAAGGAGGGGCGCCGCGGCGCCAACCGCCTCCAGGCGATCGTGGCCGACCCTCCCCGCTACCTGAACCTGTTGCTGCTCCTGCGGATGACCTGCGAGCTGGGCGCGACCGTGATCGCCACGCTGCTGTTCATCGACTGGCTGGGCGACACCGGCCAGGCCTACGCCGCGGCGGCCGGGGCCATGATCGTCATCGCCTACGTCATCGTCGGCGTCTCCCCGCGCACGCTCGGGCGGCAGCACGCCGAGCCGATCGCGCTGGCCAGCGCGCCCGTCGTCTACGGGCTGACCCGGATCTTCGGGCCGCTGCCGACGCTGCTGATCCTGCTCGGCAACGCGGTCACCCCCGGCAAGGGCTTCCGCGAGGGGCCGTTCACCTCCGAGGCCGAGCTGCGCGACCTGGTCGACCTGGCCGAGGAGCGGCGGGTCATCGAGCCCGACGAGCGCGAGATGATCCACTCGGTGTTCGAGCTGGGCGACACGCTGGTGCGCGAGGTCATGGTGCCCCGCACCGACATGGTCTTCATCGAACGCCACAAGACCCTCGAACAGGCGCTGTCGCTGGCACTGCGCAGCGGCTTCTCCCGGGTCCCGGTGACGGGCGAGAACGAGGACGACGTCATCGGCATCGCCTACCTGAAGGACATCGTCCGCCGCATCCAGGAGACCGGCGACGGCGAGGGCGCGGTCGAGGAGCTGATGCGCCCGGCCACCTACGTCCCGGAGAGCAAGCCCATCGACGACCTGCTGCGCGACATGCAGGCCCGGCAGATCCACCTGGCGATCGTGATCGACGAATACGGCGGCACCGCCGGGCTCGTCACGATCGAGGACGTCATCGAGGAGATCGTCGGCGAGATCGCCGACGAATACGACCAGGAGGCCCCCCGGGTCGAGCACCTCGACGACGGCGCGGTCCGGGTCACCGCCCGCCTCGCGGTGTGGGAGCTGGAGGAGCTGTTCGACACCGAGATCGAGTCGGAGGACGTCGACACCGTGGGCGGCCTGCTGGCCCACGCCCTCGGCCGGGTGCCGATCGCCGGCTCCGAGGCGACCGTGGCCGGGCTGCGGCTGACGGCCGACGAGCTCGCGGGGCGCCGCAACCGCATCAGCACTGTGGTGGTCCGGCGGGTCGACGACGACGCGGTGGCCCGCCACTAGCGATGGTCGAGCGGCCTGCCGTCAGGCCGGGGGCAGCATGTCGGCCGCCGTGTCCGTGTCCCGGTTGACCGCGCCGACCTGCGACGAGACGCGGCGTCGGCTCAGCTGCTCGCGTCGGGCCGCATCGGGGGGCAGTCGCCGCCCGGCGTGGTCGCCAGCTCGAAGTGCCAGATCTCGTTCGCGTACGTCTGGCAGAGGCCGTAGGCGCGGCCGTGCCGGTTGAGCCAGTCGTCGGCGTCGGTCGGTCCGACGTCGACGGCGTCGCCGGTGACGTGCCGGGAGCGGCCGGGGGTGCTGACGAAGCGGCGGGCCTCCTGCTCGCTCCCATATTTGGTGATCGCCTCCTCGTACAACCGCCGCTGGTAGCGCTCGCTGCGCCAGGCGGTGGTCAGGAACATCGGGACGCCGTCGGCGGCGGCGTCGCGGGCGGCCTCCCGCACGGCCCGCAGGAGCGCGGGGTCCAGGTTCGTGAGCGCGGGCAGGCCGGTGGCGAACGGGGAGATGTGCGCCCCGTCGGCCACGAATCCGTCTGCCACGCCGACGGGGGCGCAGGCCGTCGTGAGGGTGAAAAGCAGGGGCACCAGCCACCGGTACATGAGTGCACGTCCGTTCCTGATCGGCATCGCATCGATGCGTTCAGGCTGGTCGGCCCAGATGTCCGTGCCGCGGGAGCCGCCGCTCGGCCGTGTATCAGCTCAGCCGCACGGTGGCGACGGCGCCGCCGTCCGGGTCGTTGGCGAAGCCGATCCGGGCCCCGATGACCCTGGCCTGCCCGGCGGCGATGGTCAGCCCCAGGCCGTGCCCACGGCCGCGTTCGCTCGCCCCGGTCCGGAACCGCTGCGGCCCCTCCGCCAGCAGCGATTCGGGGAAGCCGGGACCGTGGTCGCGGACGGTGATCGTCGTGTCCGCCACCCGCACCTCGACGGGGGCGCTCCCGTGCCGGTGGGCGTTGACGACCAGGTTGGCCAGGATGCGGTCGAGGCGGCGGGGGTCGGTCACGGCGACCGGGTCGCCGTGCACGGTCACCTCGGCCGCCAGGCCCGTGCGGTGCACGCAGTCGCCGGCGAAGCGGCCCAGCGGGACCTCCACCCGGTCGGCGGACTCGGCGCCCGCGTCCAGGCGGGAGATCTCCAGCAGGTTCTCCACGAGGACGCGCAGCACCCCGACCCGGTCGCGGACCAGGTCGGTCGCCTCTCCCTCCGGCAGCAGCTCGGCGGAGGTGACCAGGCCCATCAGCGGCGTGCGCAGCTCATGGGCGACGTCGGCGGTGAACCGCTGCTCGACGCGCAGGCGGTCGTGCAGGGCCGTGGCCATCGTGTCGACGGCGGCGGCGATGCCGGTGATCTCGTCGCCGCCACGTCCGGCCGACGTGCGGGCCTCCAGGTCGCCGTCGGCGACGCGGCGGGCGGTGCGGGCCACCCGCCTGAGACGGCGGTTGGGCAGTTCGGCGGCCAGCGCCGCCAGGGGGACCACCAGGCCCAGCACGCCCAGCGAGGCGAGCACGATGTGGCGGTCGAGGGCCCGCACGTTGCGCAGGTCCCCGCCCATGTCGATCTTGACGGCCCTGGTTCCGGTGGCCGCCCACATCCACGGGACGTCGGGGTCGCGGTCGTCGTACCAGGTGGCGTAGGCGCCCGGCGCCCCGATCCGGGCGGCCAGCGCGGCCGGGAGCGGGCCCGGGTCGGCGGTGCCGGGGGAGTCGGTCAGCAGGGCGGTCACGGCCCGGTCGCGGCCCAGGCTCAGCGAGCGTTCCAGGGTGCTCCGGTGGACCAGTAGGCCCACGGCCAGCGCCACCACGCCGGAGGCCACCGCGACCAGGGCGGCGATCTGCCAGCGCAGGGATCTCCAGGGGGCCATCTCAGCGCCGCAGCTTGTAGCCGAAACCGCGGACCGTCTCGACGCGGTCGGCCCCGATCTTCCGGCGCAGCCGCTGGACGCACAGGTCGACGACCCGGCTGTCGCCGTCCCAGCCGTAGTCCCAGACGTTGTGCAGCAGCGTCTGGCGGTCCAGGACGATGCCGGGATTGGCGGCGAACTCCAGCAGCAGCCGCAACTCGGTGGGCGCCAGGGAGACCTGCTCGCCCGCGACGTACACCTCCAGCGCCTCGGGGTCGACGGTCAGGTCGCCGAAGACGAGCCGGGGGGTGCCGCCGGGGGCGGGGGTGGCCCGGCGCAGCAGCGCCCGGATCCTGGCCACCAGCACGGAGGTGTCGGCGGGCTTGACGACGTAGTCGTCGGCCCCGGCCTCCAGCCCGGACACCACGTCGAGGGCGTCGCCGCGCGCCGACATCATCAGGATCGGCACCAGGCTGGTCTCGCGCACCCGGCGGCACAGGCCGATGCCGTCGAGGCCGGGCAGCATCACGTCGAGCAGGAGGAGATCGTGGCCGCCGGCGTGGAAGCGCTCCAGGCCGGTGAGGCCGTCGGCCGCGGAGGAGACGCGGTAGCCGTAGCGCTCCAGGGCCATGCCGACGCTTCTGCGGATCACCTCGTCGTCCTCGACCAGGAGCACCGAAACCGACATTGATCTCCAATGACGCAGGAACAGGTCCGATGCAGAATATGCGGACCGGACGGCCGTCCCGCCTCGGCCGTGTATCAGCCGTGAATCGGCCTCATGCCCTGATCGGGTGGACGCGGTACTCGTAGGCGTGCTCGTCGAAGAGTAACCACTCGGTGACGTCGATCCGGTAGAGCTGCTCGCCCGGGGCCAGCCGGACCGGGTCGGGCGACTCGGCGGCGGTCGCCAGGCCGGCGAAGGTCACGCCGCGCCCCGCGCCGGCGATGATCGAGCCCGCCACCTTCGGCCGGGCGGCCAGGCCGGCCACCAGAGGGCGCTCGCGGTGGGCGATGAACATGAGCCGGTCGGGCGCGAAGGCCGCGTGGAAGGGCAGGGGGAGGAGCGCCGGTGCCCCGTCGCCGTCGACGGCGGACAGGGACATGAGCCGGGCGCTGCCGACGTACTCCTGCAGGAGGCGTCGGTGCTGGACGGGCGCGGTTGTCACGTGCCAAGGATGCTCTCACCTGCTTGGGTGTGTCTTGCATCCGACGGGGAGTTTCTCCGCAAGCGTTCTTTAAGCGACTTGCAAGTCATCCCCGGCATTCTTCTTCCAAGGCGCCCGGGAGGGGTTCGGGGCGCCGAACAAGGGGTCGATCGGTGCGCCGGGAGGGGTTCGCGGCGCACCGGCTGATCTGAGGGGGATCATCGATTAGGGGGCTCTCGTCCGGCGAGAGCCCCCTAATGATGTTTTTAGGCCCGTCGCCATCCGGGAATGTAGCCCGAAGGACGTCGACGGGGGGACCTTGAAAATGCGCGTGGCGAAACTGACCGTCGCCTGCTGTCTGCTCGCCGCCGCCGTCGCCGGGTGCGGCTCGGCCCCCGTCGGAGACGTCCGCTCCACCCCGCAGGCCCTCAAGATCAAGGCGCTGTTCGCCGACCTCGACGAGATCCCGCGCGGCTTCGCGACCCGGTCGCGGCCCGGCTGGGAGAAACCGTTCGAACCGGTCGTCCAGGAGTGCCGCCGCCTGTTCAACCTGATGGCCGGCCGGCCCGCCCGCGAGGGCCTGACCGCCGCCACCACCGCCAGCTACCTGGGCGAGGGCGTCGGCCAGACGGCCGCCGTCTCGCTGGCCCTCTACGGCTCGGGCGAGGCGGCCGAGCAGATGGACGAGCTGGCCAAGGCCTCCCGCGCCTGCACCACCGCCCGCGACCAGACCCCCGGCGAGGTCAACCGGCTGACCGTGGCCCCGCTCGCGGTGTCGGAGAAGGTCCTGGAAGGCGGGGGCGTCGCGCGCCGCCTGGTCGGGCGGGTCGGCGGCTACCCCTACGAGATGCACCTCGTCGTGGTCCGCCAGGGCGGGGCGGTGATCGGCCTGGTGAACTCCGGCATGAGCGGCGCCGACGCCCGCACGACCGAGGAACTGGCCCGATTGGTGTCCCGCAAGGTCGCTACCCTTGACCTGTGACGCTCGACCCTGAAGACGAAAAGATCCTCACCCTGGCGCGGTCGGCCAGGGCCAGGAACGGCACCGCCGAAGGCGCCGCCGTCCGTGACGAGACCGGCCGGACCTATGTCGCGACCGACGTGAACCTGCCCTCGCTGCGGCTGACCGCCGTGCAGGTCGCGGTGGCGACGGCGGTGTCGAGCGGGGCGCAGGGCCTGGAGGCCGCGGCGCTCGTCAACGACGCCGAGGAGCCCGCGCGGGAAGACCTGGCGGCGGTGGAGGACCTGGGCAACGCGATCCTGTTCCACGCGGGCGCCGACGGCTCGCTGAAAGGCCGCTATGTCTGATCGGCCGGGGTCTGAGTTCCGCGCGGGGTTCGCCGCGTTCGTGGGGCGGCCCAACGTGGGCAAGTCGACCCTGATGAACGCCCTGGTCGGCACCAAGGTCGCGATCACCTCCTCCAAGCCCCAGACGACCCGGCGGGTGATCCGCGGCATCGTCCACCGGCCCGACGCGCAGCTCGTCATCGTCGACACCCCCGGCCTGCACCGGCCCCGCACCCTCCTGGGGGAGCGGCTCGACAGCCTGGTGCTCTCGACGCTGACCGAGGTCGACGTGCTGGGCTTCTGCGTCCCGGCCAACGAGCCCATCGGGAAGGGCGACCGGTTCATCGCCGAGAAGCTCGGCGCGGTCAAGAAGACGCCCGTGGTCGCCGTGGTCACCAAGTGTGACCTGGCCTCCCGCGAGGAGGTCGCCAAGCAGCTGCTCGCGGTGTCGCAGCTGGCCGAGTTCGCCGAGATCGTGCCGGTGTCGGCGAAGGGCGACGACCAGCTCGACGTGCTGGCCGACCTGCTGATCGAGCGCCTGCCCGAGTCGCCGCCCCTCTACGCCGGCGGCGAGCTGACCGACGAGCCCGAGCAGGTGCTGGTCGCCGAGCTGATCCGCGAGGCGGCCCTGGAGGGCGTGCGCGACGAGCTGCCCCATTCGATCGCGGTGGTCGTCGAGGAGATGGGCCCGCGCGAGGGGCGCGACGACCTCCTCGACGTGTACGCCTTCATGTTCGTCGAGCGCGACTCCCAGAAGGCCATCGTCATCGGCCCCGGCGGCTCGCGGCTGAAAGACGTGGGCAGCAGGGCGCGCAAGCAGATCGAGGCGCTGCTCGGCAGCCGCGTCTACCTCGACCTGCGGGTCAAGGTCGCCAAGGAGTGGCAGCGCGACCCGAAGCAGTTGCGCCGGCTCGGCTTCTACGACTGATCCGGCAGGCGGCGCCTCGTGAGCGCCAGGCAGGCCAGCGCCGCGAGCACGACCGAGGCGCCCAGGCCCGCCCACCAGCCGTAGAGGATCACGGGTTCGACCCTGACCAGGCCCGGGATGGCCATGGTGAGCCGGTCGAACCCATGGGGCCGGGTCAGGAACATGGCCAGCGAGAACGCCGCGACCGCACCCGGCAGGATGGCCAGGCCGGTGATGATGCGGCTGCGCGAGATGCCCAGCGCCCCTAGGCCGGCGGCGACGACGCCCGACCCCATCACCCACCATCCGGCTCCGTCCTCGGTTCCGTGGACGGAGGTCAGGTCGGCGTTGACGACCCCGAAGGTGGCGCTTATTCCGGCCCAGGGCAGCACGCCGGTGACGGCGAGGGCGAGCCCGGCGGCGACGACGGCCAGGCCCAATAAGGCGCTTGTCCCGCTTCGATCCGGTCTGGGGGGATGTGCGGTTGCCACCTCTCCACCCTAGGGGAAGCGAGACGCCGGCGGCCGGAGACCGACGGTGGCTCGCGCCGGCGAACCCGCCTGAACGGACACGCGGCTCTCTCCCCAGGAGAGCCGCTTGCGGAGTTCGACCGCGTCGGCGGCGAGCGCCGAGACCAGCGTGCCGGGACCGGCCAGGGGCAGCACGGCCACCCCTTCGGCGACCTCCGCCTCCCGCGGCTCGCTTTTCGGCCCCTCCGCCGGGGTTTCGGTCGTGATCAGGGTGCTGCCGACGCAACGGGCGGTACCGAACACCGCTGGGCTGCCGTCGGCCTCGGGGTCGCCGACGACGAACTCCTGGCGCAGCAGGGGACGGCCGCCGGCCGTCGCGTCGAAGCGGGAGTGGCAGCGGCCGGGCCGCTCGCCGTGGCGGCCGAAGACGATCTCCTCGCGCCAGAACAGGGACGCGCCGGTCGCCAGGGTGACGGCCGTGGTCATCCGGTGGTCGCAGCCGGCCGCCAGGACCGTCGGCTCGGGGGCGAAGACGAGGGTGGCGCCGGAGGCCACGTACACGTGGATCTCCATCAGGGAGCGGCCGGCGCCGGGGAGCACCAGCGTGCTGGCGATGGAGCGGACCGTCAGGGAGGTGCCCTCGGCGACCTCGACGTCGAGGCGGAGGTGGTCGCCGCCCAGGGGGCCGGCGCCCGTGGAGACGAGGTGGACCTCGCCCGGCGCGGTCTGGCGGAGGGTCAGGGGCGGGTCGGAGCGCATGGTCTCGATGCGGGTGAGGCCCCGGTCGTCCAGGCCCGTGCGGAGGATCGCACGGGCCCGGACCAGCGCTTTGGTCATCACAGGTGGCTGTGGGAGTGCTGGTGCCGCCACGAGTCGACGACGCCGGCCACCCATTCGGCCACCGAGTGGGCGCCCCGGTCCTCGCGGATCGAGGTGAACAGCACCGGCTTGCCGTCCCGGACGGCCGCCGCGTCGCGGGACATGACCGTGAGGTCGGCGCCGACCATCGGGGCGAGGTCGGTCTTGTTGACCACCAGCAGGTCGGCCGACGTGACGCCGGGGCCGCCCTTGCGGGGGACCTTGTCGCCGCCGGAGACGTCCAGGACGAAGATCTGGCGGTCGGCCAGGCCCCGGCTGAACGTCGCGGTCAGGTTGTCGCCGCCCGACTCGACGATGACCAGGTCGAGGGGGCCGAAGCGCTCCTCCAGGGTCTCGACGGCGTCGATGTTGGCGGCGATGTCGTCGCGGATCGCGGTGTGCGGGCAGCAGCCCGTCTGCACGGCCATGATCCGGTCGGGGTCGATGACGCCGGCCCTGCGCAGGAAGTCGGCGTCCTCGGTCGTGTAGATGTCGTTCGTCACCACGCCCAGGCGCAGCGACGGGCCGAGGCTCCGGCAGAGCGCCGCGGTCAGAGCGGTCTTGCCGCTCCCCACCGGGCCGCCGATGCCCAGGCGCAGCGCCCGGCCGTGCCCGTCGGGCGCGTCGTGGTGGTCATCGTGGTTAGCTGACAAAGAGCCTTACCTCCGTACGTAGGTGCTGTTCGGCCAGCAGATCGAGAGCGGGGGCGGCGTGCGCGGGTAGCGCTGACCAGTCGTGCTGTTCGGCGATGACCGAGTCATAGGGGAGTTCGGCCAGCAGGCGGTGCACGGTCACCGGGTCGAGCCCCAGCAGCCGGACCGCGGCCGTGGCCGCACCGGTGACGGACGTGTAGGCGGCCGCCATGGCGGCCTGGTCCGGAGTGCACCCGGCGGCCTGCGCGGCGACGCCGAGGGCGATCGGGTGGTGGGCGCCGTCGGGGACGGCCCGGGCCAGCGTCTCCAGCGCTGGGGATGGCCAGATCCTCCGGGCGGTCCGGATCAGCAGGCGGCCCTGGGTGCGGCCGGCCAGCCGCTGGGCGGGCGAGGCGATCCGGGCGTCGGCCTCGGCGTCCAGAAGCCGCCACGCGGTCTCGGCCTCGCGTGCCTGCCCGCCCGTGCCGGGTTCCTGGAACTCCTTGTCCGGGCGGCCGAAGGCCTGGGCCGCCGCGCATGCGGACCACGCCAGGGCCGCCGCCACCCGGCCCGCCGTCGCGAGCCGGCCCCGGAGGAACCGCGCCAGGTCCCCGGGGCCGGAGATCGCGCCGGTGCGGCAGGCCTCCTCCGCACCGCCCGAATGGGCGTGGCCGCCCGCGGGCAACCGCGAGTCGGCGAGCAGCAGAAGACCGGCCAGACCGTGTGTTGGCGGCATCCCGGAGGCTGCCGCCTGTGTGGGCGACACCCCCGAAGCCGCCGTCTGTGTCGGCGGCATTTCGGAGGCCGCCGTCTGTGTCGGCGGCAGCCCGAGGGTCGCGCCGTTCACGGCGGGTGCTCCGGTGGCCGGTCCGTCCATCGCCGTCGTCCTAGAAGAGGAAGTAGCGCTGGGCCATGGGCAGGACCTCGGCCGGGGCCGGTTCGATCAGTTCGCCGTTCACCTTCACGGCGAACGTGTCGGGGTTGACCTCGATGTCGGGCAGGGCGTCGTTGAGGGGCATCGACTCCTTGCCCCGGGACCGGACGTCGGCCACGGGGACCAGGCGCCGGTCGACCCGCAGGCGGTCGGCGAGGTCGCCTTCGAGGGCCAGCGGCGCGACGAAGTGGACCGAGGTCTGGGACGGGGCCGCGCCGTAGGCGCCGAACATCGGGCGGGGCAGGACCGGCTGCGGGGTCGGGATGGACGCGTTGGCGTCGCCCATCTGGGCGTAGGCGATCATGCCGCCCTTGACCACCAGATCGGGCTTCACGCCGAAGAACGCCGGGGTCCAGAGCACCAGGTCGGCGAGCTTGCCGACCTCGACCGAGCCGACCTCGTGGTCGAGGCCGTGGGCGATCGCCGGGTTGATGGTGTATTTGGCGACGTACCGGCGGGCCCGGAGATTGTCGGCCACGCCCTCCAGCGTGCCGCGGCGCTTCTTCATGACGTGGGCGGTCTGCCAGGTCCGGATGATCGTCTCGCCGACGCGGCCCATGGCCTGGGAGTCCGAACCGATCATGGAGATGGCGCCGATGTCGTGCAGGACGTCCTCGGCCGCCATCGTCGAGGGGCGGATGCGGGACTCGGCGAAGGCCAGGTCCTCGGGGATCGACGGGTTCAGGTGGTGGCAGACCATGAGCATGTCGAGGTGCTCGTGGTGGGTGTTGACCGTGTGGGGCCGCGTCGGGTTGGTCGACGACGGCAGGATGTTGCGCTCCCCGGCGACCTTGATGATGTCGGGGGCGTGCCCGCCTCCGGCGCCCTCGGTGTGGTAGGCGTGGATGCTCCGGCCGTTGATCGCGGCCAGGGTCGACTCGACGAAACCGGCCTCGTTGAGGGTGTCGGTGTGGATGGCGACCTGCACCCCGGTCACGTCGCAGACCGCCAGGCAGGCGTCGATCGCGGCGGGGGTGGTGCCCCAGTCCTCGTGCAGCTTGAAGCCCGACGCGCCGGCCCTGAGCTGCTCCAGCAGCGCCTCGCTGCTGACGGTGTTGCCCTTGCCGAGCAGGGCGACGTTGACGGGCATGCCGTCCATCGCCTCCAGGATCCGGCCGACGTACCAGGCCCCGGTGACGGTGGTCGCCTTGGTGCCCTCGGCCGGGCCGGTGCCGCCGCCGACCAGGGTGGTGACGCCGCTGGCCAGCGCCTCCTCGACGATCTGGGGACAGATCAGGTGGACGTGGGAGTCGACCGCCCCGGCCGTGACGATCTTGCCGTTGCCGGCCAGGATCTCGGTCGACGGCCCGATCACCAGGTCGGGGTGGACCCCGTCCATCGTGTCGGGGTTGCCGGCCTTGCCGATGGCGACGATCCGGCCGTCGCGCACCCCGATGTCGGCCTTGACGACGCCCCAGTGGTCGAGGATGACCGCACCGGTGATGACCAGGTCGGGGGCGCCCTCGGCGCGGGTGGCGCGGGCCTGGCCCATCGACTCGCGGATCACCTTGCCGCCGCCGAACACCGCCTCGTCGCCGGCCCCGGCGGGGCCCATGGCGAGATCCTCGGTGACCTGGATGAACAGGTCGGTGTCGGCCAGCCGGATCTGGTCGCCGGTCGTCGGGCCGTAGAGCGCCGCGTAGCGGGCGCGGGAGATCTCAGGCATGCGGCTTCCCGTCGAGAGGGCCGGCCCATTCGGAGCGCAGGCCGGGCACGACCCGCTTCCCGGCGATGGGCACCAGGGTGACGTCACGCTCGACGCCCGGCTCGAACCGGACGGCGGTGCCCGCCGGCACGTCGAGCCGGTGGCCCCAGGCGGCCTCGCGGTCGAAGTCGAGCCCCGGGTTGGCGGCGGCGAAATGGTAGTGGGAGCCCACCTGGATGGGCCGGTCGGCGGTGTTCACCACACGCACGGTCACCCGCTCACGCCCCGGGTTCAGCGGGACGGGCTCGGCGCCGGGGACGATCTCTCCGGGAACCGTCATGAGATCGGGTGGTGGACGGTGACGAGCTTGGTGCCGTCGGGGAAGGTCGCCTCGATCTGGACGGAGTCCAGCATTTCCGGCACGCCCTCCATGACGTCCTGACGGCGCAGGACCTTGCGGCCCGCGTCCATGAGTTCGGCGACCGACTGGCCGTCGCGGGCCCCTTCGAGCAGGAACGAGGCGATGATCGCCGTGGCCTCCGGATGGTTCAGGCGCAGGCCTCGGTCCATCCGGTCGCGCGCGACGCCGGCCGCTACGTGAATGAGCAGGCGTTCCTGCTCGTGTGGGGTGAGCCGCATGGCCGGACCCTAAGAAAGATCGGTTTCAATGGCGTTTCCGCGCGATGACGGACGCGTTTCCTAGTTTTCCGGCGCTCTCGGTCAATGATAGCGCCGTCCGCCGCGTTCATTGATTGAGTGAAGTTTCGGTAATCGGCTATTAACCTCACCGATTTTCCCGGGAAATCGCGTTCGATCACCTTTGCGGCAGATGGGTCGGTGCGGGGGCCGTATCGGCAAGGAGGAAATTCATTGCGCAACGCATTCTTACGGACCGCGGTGGGCGCGGGTCTGGTGCTGGCTCTGGCCGCCTGTGGCGGTGAGCCGACCGAGAGCACGACCGGTGGCGGGACCGCGGCGGGCGGCGACACCATCAAGGTCGGCCTGCTCCACTCGCTGAGCGGCACGATGGCCATCAGCGAGGTCACGGTCCGCGACGCCGAGCTGCTCGCCATCGAGGAGATCAACGCCGCGGGCGGCGTGCTCGGCAAGAAGCTCGAACCGGTGGTCGAGGACGGCGCCTCCGACTGGCCGACCTTCGCCGAGAAGGCCAACAAGCTGATCAGCCAGGACAAGGTCGCCACCGTCTTCGGCGGCTGGACCTCCGCGTCGCGCAAGGCGATGCTCCCGGTCTTCGAGCGCCACAAGGCGCTGCTCTGGTATCCGGTCCAGTACGAGGGCCTGGAGTCCTCGCCCTACATCTTCTACACCGGCGCGACCACCAACCAGCAGATCATCCCGGGTCTCGACTACCTGAAGGAACAGGGCAAGACCAAGATCTTCCTGGTCGGCAGCGACTACGTCTTCCCGCGCACGGCCAACAAAATCATCAAGGCCTACGCCGCCGCGAACGGAATGACGGTCCTCGGCGAGGAATACACCCCGCTCGGTCACACCGAATACTCCACATTGACCAACAAGGTCGTTCAGGCGAAGCCCGACGCGGTTTTCAACACGTTGAACGGCGACAGCAACGTGGCCTTCTTCAAGCAGTTGAAGAGCGCCGGCGTGACGGCCGAGTCGATGCCGGTCCTTTCGGTTTCGGTGGCCGAAGAGGAGGTCACCGGAATCGGCGTCGACAACATCGTCGGCCACCCGGTGGCGTGGAACTACTACCAGACCACCGAGAACGCGGCGAACACGAAGTTCGTCGCCGCCTTCAAGGCCAAGTACGGCGCCGCCAAGGTCACCTCCGACCCGATGGAGGCCGGCTACAACGCGGTCTACCTCTGGGCCGAGGCGGTCAAGAAGGCCGGCACCACCGAGGTCGAGGCGGTGAAGAAGGCCTCCGGCGGGATCGCGCTGGAGCGTCCCGAGGGCCTGGTCACCATCGACGGCGAGACGCAGCACATGTACAAGACGGCCCGCATCGGCATCATCCAGCCCGACGGGCTGATCAAGGAGGTCTGGAACTCGGGCGAGCCGATCAAGCCCGACCCCTACCTGAAGTCGTATCCGTGGGCCGGGAGCCTCGCCTCCTGACGCCGACCTCCCGGGGCGCCCGCGCGCGCCCCGGGACCGTACTTCCAGAAAGGGGGCAGGGTGGAGGGAATCCTCAACCAGCTGCCGATCGGACTGTCGATCGGGGCGGTCCTGCTGCTCATCGCGCTCGGGCTGACGTTCACGTTCGGGCAGATGGGCGTGATCAACATGGCCCACGGCGAGTTCATCATGGCCGGGGCGTACACGGCCTACCTGCTGCAGGACTTCGCCGACCGGAACGCGGTGCTGGTGGCGCTGCCGGTGGCGTTCCTGGTGGCCGGGCTGATGGGGCTGATCCTCGAACGGACGGCGATCCGGCACTTCTACGGGCGCCCGCTCGACACGCTGCTGCTGACCTGGGGCGTCTCGCTCGTGCTGCAGCAGGTGGCGCGGGACCTGTTCGGGGCGCCGAACGTGCAGGTGCTGTCGCCGACGTGGCTGCAGGGCGCGCTCGGGCCGATGCCCTACAACCGGCTGTTCATCCTGCTGCTGGCCGTGGGCTCGGTCGTGGCGATCTGGGTCTACATGAACCGGAGCGCGCAGGGACGCCGCATGCAGGCCGTGATGCAGAACCGGCAGCTCGCCGCGACCAGCGGCATCAACACCGGGCGGGTCGACCAGCGGACCTTCTTCATCGGGTCGGGGCTGGCCGGGATCGCCGGGGTCGCGCTGACCCTGATCGGCCCTGTCGGGCCGACGCTCGGGACCTACTACATCGTCGACGCGTTCCTCGTGGTCGTCGCGGGCGGCCTCGGGCAGCTCCGGGGCGCGGTCATCGCCGCGCTCGCGCTGGGGCTGCTGAACTCGTACGCGGAGTTCTGGACCAACGCCAGCCTGGCCAAGGTGATCGTGTTCGCGGTGATCATCGCCTTCCTCCAGTTCCGGCCGCAGGGCCTGTTCGTCCTCCGTTCAAGGGCGCTGACATGACAGCCACACTCGAGAAGCCCCCCGTCACCGAGGCCCCCGTCAAGGAACCGCGCGACTGGCGCGGCCCGGCCCTCTTCGCGCTCGTCGCGGTCATCGGGCTCGTGGTCATGCCGCTGGTGCTGGAGCCGTTCCGGCTGGGGCTGCTGGCCAAGTACCTCACCTACGCGATCGTCGCCCTCGGCATCGGCCTGGCCTGGGGCCAGGGCGGCATGCTGACCCTCGGGCAGGGGGTGTTCTTCGGCCTCGGCGGCTACGCGATGGGCATGCACCTCAAGCTCAACGACGCCGGCGACGGCCTGCCCGACTTCATGGTCTGGAGCGGCGTCGAGACGCTGCCCGCCCTGTGGGAGCCGTTCCGCAACCCCGTCTTCGCCATCGCCATGGTGGTGGTCGTGCCCGGCGCGGTGGCCTGGCTGCTCGGCACGCTCGTGTTCCGGCAACGGGTGCGGGGCGCCTACTTCGCGATCCTCACCCAGGCCCTCGCGGCGGCCATGGTGATCCTCCTGGTCGGCCAGCAGGGGCTGACCGGCGGCACCAACGGCCTGACCAACTTCTTCGAGTTCTTCGGCCGCGACGTCGCCGCCGACTCGACCCAGCGCGGGCTCTACTTCACCGTCGCGATCGTGCTCGGCGTCCTGTTCCTCGGGGCCTGGCAGCTCCAGCGGTCCCGGTTCGGGCGGCTCCTCCTGGCGGTGCGCGACGGCGAGGACCGGGTGCGGTTCCTCGGCTACAACCCGGCCACCGTGAAGACGATCACGTTCACCATCTCGGCGGTCATGGCGGGCATCGCGGGCGCGTTGTTCGTGCCGGTCGTCGGCATCATCTCGCCGGCGCTGCTGGGGGTCGTGCCGTCGCTGGAACTGGTGGTCGCGGTGGCCGTCGGCGGGCGGTTCGCGCTCGCCGGGGCGGTGCTCGGCGCGGTCCTGATGGGCTACGCCAAGACCTACTTCAGCGAGGAACTGCCCGACGCGTGGCTGTATCTCCAGGGCGCGCTGTTCATCCTGGTGATCGGCCTGGCGCCGAAGGGGATCATCGGTTTCTTCCGCAGGAAGGACGTGGCGGCATGACGGCCCTGCTGGAGGTCCGCGGCGTCTCGGTGGTCTTCGACGGGTTCCGGGCGCTCGACGGCGTCGACTTCACCGTCGACCACGGCGAGCTCCGCTTCCTGATCGGCCCGAACGGCGCCGGGAAGACCACCCTGATCGACATCATCACCGGCCTGACCAGACCGACGACCGGCACGGTCAGCTTCGACGGCGCGGTGATCAACGGCAAGCGGGAGCACCAGCGGGTCCGGCTCGGGATCGGGCGCACCTTCCAGACCTCGGTGGTCTTCGAGGAGCTGACCGTCCTGGAGAACCTCGACCTGGCGGCCTCGTTCCGCCGGCCGCTGGTCTCGCTGCTGGCCCGGCGCAAGGGGGTGACCGAGAAGGTCGCCCAGGCGCTGGAGACGACCCAGCTCACCGACCTGGCCCACCGCAAGGCCGGGGTGCTCTCGCACGGCCAGCGGCAGTGGCTGGAGATCGGCATGCTGATCGCGCAAGGACCCCGCCTGCTGCTCCTCGACGAGCCGGTGGCGGGCATGTCGGCCGACGAACGGGCCCGCACCGGCGACCTGCTCACCGAGATCGCCAAGGACCACACCGTCATCGTGATCGAGCACGACATGGACTTCCTCCGGCGGTACGCGTCCACCGTCACCGTCCTCCACGAGGGAAAACTCCTGATCGAGGGCTCGGTCGACGAAGTGCGGGCCGATCCGCGGGTACAAGAGGTCTATCTGGGTCGCGCGCGCGAGGAGGCCGCACACGATGTTGTCAGTTGACAGTTTGGAGGCCGGATACGGCCGTGCCCGGGTGCTCTTCGGCGTCGGGCTGGCCGTCGAACCGGGGCAGCTCGTCTGCGTCATGGGCCGCAACGGCGTCGGCAAGACGACCCTGCTCAACACGATCATGGGCGTCATCCCGGCGACCGGCGGGACGGTGACCTTCGAGGGCCACGACGTCACCAAGATGAAACCCCACGAGAGGGTCAAACTCGGCATGGGGTACGTCCCCCAGGGCCACGAGACCTTCCCCCAGCTCAGCGTCCTCGGCAACCTGCTGGTGACGCTGGAGGCGTCGGGGAACCCCCAGTCGGCGCTCGACGAGGCGCTCGACGTGTTCCCCCGCCTCAAACCGCTGCTGAAGCGCCGGGCCGGCTTCCTGTCGGGCGGCCAGCAGCAGCAGCTCGCCATCGCGCGGGCCCTGGTGACCAAGCCGAAGCTCCTGATCCTCGACGAGCCGACCGAGGGCATCCAGCCGTCGATCATCATCGAGATCGAAGAGGCGATCGAGACGCTGCACGCCTCGGGAATCGCCGTGCTTCTCGTGGAGCAATATCTCGACCTGGCCATGCGGCTGGCCGATCGCTACCTGATCCTCGACGGAGGTCACGTCGTCCACGCCGGGACGGCCGCCGACCTCCAGGGAGAGGAGGCCCGTAAACTGCTGGCCGTCTGACCGTTCTTGACAGTTCTCAGTAACGGCGCAGCTCAACGGCCAGAAGAAGGGTAGCGTCTAAGTCAGGACCCGTCGGGCCTCTCCCGGACTTGGTGGCACAGTCCGGGCCGGCCCGGCGGGTCCCCCTTTTTCTCCCGTCAGGCGCGCAGCTCCCAGATCCGCCACACGTCCAGGAACTCGTAGCCAAGCCGCTCGTTGATGGCGATCATGTGGCGGTTCGAGACCGCGTTCCAGGTGATCACGCGCTCGACGCCGGGTTCGGCCGCGAACATCCGGGTGGTGTTCCGCAGCTTGACGTGGAATCCCAGGTTGCGGCCCCGGTGTCTCTTGAGCACGGCCGTGTCGGTCTGCCGGGCCCAGCCTTCGGGCTCGTCAGCGTCGACGAAGACCCGGGTGAACGCCGCCGCCTCGCCGTCGGCGGCGCGGGCGACCGTGGTGTAGACGGTCTGGCCGGCCGGCTCCCAGGTGTCCTCGTAGACGCGGATCAGGCCGGTGGTCCACCGCTCGGCGTCGACCTCGTGGTCGTCGGTCGGGGCGTCGTTCATCGCGTCCAGCAGCGGCACCATCTCGGCCAGGCGGCCGGGCGGGGTGGGGCCGACGGTCGTCTCGAAGGTGTAGCCGGGCGGGCAGGGAGACTCCCCGGCCTGGCGTGACCGGTGGAGCACCCGCCTGGCTTCGGTGTACACGCTGCGGAAGCCGTGGCGGGCGAGGAAACCGTCGTCCTTCGCCTCGACGACCAGCTTCGACCGGCCGTGGGCGCGGGCGCGCTCGCGGGCGACGCCGAGCAGCGCCGAGCCGACGCCCCGGCCCCGGTGCCCGGGAGCCACCTCCAGGACGCGGATCAGCGCGTCGCCGAGGCGGTCGCGGTCGAAGAGGTGGAGGGTCACGCCGCCGATCACCTCGCCGCCGGCCACCGCCAGATGGGTCTCCGAAGGCACCGAGCGCCAGCCGCGCTCCACCCACAACCGGAACAGGCGGGGTGACAGCGGCGGTCCGGGCGCGTGCAGGCCGCCCGCCACCCGGTGGTAGCCGGCCGCCAGCCCAGGGGAGGCGTCGAAGTCGAGGGGGACGACGTCGATCGTCATACGCGCAGTTCCCATTCGTTCCAGACGTCGAGCAGCCGGTAGCCCAGGCGCTCGTTGATCGCGACCATGGGGCCGTTCGAGACGGCGTTCCAGGTGATCACGCGGGTGAGGTCGGGGCGGGCCCGCTTCAGCCAGGCCGTGTTGGCCTCCTTGACCCACCTGCCCAGGCCCCGGCCCCGATGGGCGCGCAGCACGGCGGTGTCGGTCTGCCGGCCCCAGCCGTCGGCTTCCTGGATGTCGGCGAACAGGCGGGTGAAGGCGGCGGGCGAGCCGTCGGCGGCGCGGGCGACGACGGTGAAGACGTCCTGGCGGGCCAGGTCCCAGGCCTCCTCCATCTGCCGCATGGAGGCGGGGGTCCAGCTCTCGTCGTTGATCGCCAGGTCGTCGAGGGGCGCGTCGTTCATGACCTCCATGAGCGTGATCATGTCGCCGGTCAGCGCCTCGGGGCTGCGTCCGCGCAGGAACTCCAGCCGATAGCCGGGGATCTCCCGCTCCGGCGGGGCGAACGTGGTCAGGTCGAGCACCCGCCGGGCCTGTGCGGCGACCTCGCGCATCCCCTTGGCCCGCGCGAAGGCCGCGCCGGGGCTCCCGGCGGCGAGCTCGATCAGGACCATCGTGCGCTTCTGCGAGCGGGCCCGGTCGGCGGCGTGGGCCAGCAGCGTGCTGCCCACGCCCCGGCGGCGGTGCGCGGCGTCCACCGAGAGGTACCGGACGAGCGCCACGTGGGCGTTCGCGTCGTCGGGCAGGTGGAGCGTCACGCCGCCGATCACCCGGCCGCCGTCGACGGCGAGCCAGGTCTCGGCGGGCGTCAGGCGCCAGCCGCGTTCGGCCACCAGCCGGAACAGGTGGGCGGGAATCCGCGGGCCGGGCGCGAAGACGCCGGCCGTGAGCGCGTGGTATTCGGCCAGCCTCCCGGGCTCGGCCGCGAAATCGAGGGGGACGATGTCCATCAGGACAGTTCACCCCCGGAGGCCGCCCGAAAGCGACCGGATTTACTGCTGGTAGCCCTCGACCTCGGAGATCGGGCGGGCCACCGCGCCGTCGGGGTTCTCGCCCACGCCGCGCCGGGCCCGCCGCTGGCGGAGCAGGTCCCAGCACTGGTCGAGGGACTCTTCGAGGTGCTTGATGCGGCCGCGGTCGTCGGTGGTGGCCTGCCCGGAGGAGATGCGGGCGCGGAGCTGGTGCTCCTCGTCGATGAGGTCGCCGATGCGGCCGAGAATCTCGTTGTCCTGCATGATCCCCACTCTATTGGTCCTCTCGGGGAGGCCACTCCGGGGGCTCTGGTAGCCTCGGACCTATGCTGCGCGGGCTGCTCCTCCTTAGCCGCCGCGTCGAGGGCCTGTAACAGGCCGGCTCCCTCGTCGCGGTGCGAGTCATGCGCGTCGGCCACGTCCTGTGATGTGACCACCTACGAGGAGCCCTAGAAATGTACCCCCGGCAACAGCCCAGTCCCATGCCCTTCCGGCGCTATCAGCCCTTCACCCCCGTCGCCCTGACCGACCGCACCTGGCCGTCGAAGGTGATCGACAAGGCCCCCCGCTGGTGCGCGGTCGACCTGCGCGACGGCAACCAGGCCCTGATCGACCCGATGGACTCCACCCGCAAGCTGAAGATGTTCGAGCTGCTGGTGCAGATGGGCTACAAGGAGATCGAGGTCGGGTTCCCGGCCGCGTCCCAGACCGACTACGACTTCGTCCGCAAGATCATCGAAGAGGGGCGCATCCCCGACGACGTCGTCATCCAGGTGCTGACCCAGGCCCGGCCCGAGCTGATCGAGCGCACCTACGAGTCGCTGCGCGGGGCCAAGCAGGCCATCGTCCACCTCTACAACTCCACCTCCACCCTGCAGCGCCGCGTGGTGTTCGGGCTGGACAAGGAGGGCATCACCGCCATCGCCGTCGAGGGCGCCAAGTTGTGCAAGAAGCTGGCCGACGACATGGCGGGGGAGACCGAGATCTACTTCGAGTACTCCCCGGAGTCCTACACGGGCACCGAGCTGGAGTACGCCGTCGAGGTCTGCGACGCCGTCAACGACGTGTGGCAGCCGACCCCCGACCGCAAGGTGATCATCAACCTGCCGGCGACGGTCGAGATGGCCACGCCCAACGTCTACGCCGACTCGATCGAGTGGATGCACCGCAACCTGCGCTACCGCGACTCGATCGTGTTGTCGCTGCACCCCCACAACGACCGGGGCACCGCCGTCGCCGCCGCCGAGCTGGGCTACATGGCCGGGGCCGACCGCATCGAGGGCTGCCTGTTCGGCAACGGCGAGCGCACCGGCAACGTCTGCCTGGTGACCCTGGGGATGAACCTGTTCTCGCAGGGCGTCGACCCCGAGGTCGACATCTCCGACATCGACGAGGTGCGCCGGGTCGTCGAATACTGCAACCAGCTGCCCGTCCACCCGCGTCACCCGTGGGGCGGCGAGCTCGTCTACACCGCGTTCTCCGGCTCCCACCAAGACGCGATCAAGAAGGGCTTCGAGCACCTGGAGCGCGACGCCGCGGCGGCGGGCGTGCCGGTCGACGAGTTCGCCTGGGCGGTGCCCTACCTGCCGATCGACCCGAAGGACATCGGCCGCACCTACGAGGCGGTCATCCGGGTCAACAGCCAGTCGGGCAAGGGCGGCGTGGCCTACATCATGAAGGCCGACCACCAGCTCGACCTGCCCCGGCGGCTGCAGATCGAGTTCTCGCGCGCGGTCCAGGCCCGCACCGACGCCGAGGGCGGCGAGGTGACCCCGGCCCAGATGTGGGAGGCGTTCACCGACGAGTACCTGCCCAACCCGGCCAACCCGTGGGGCCGCATCGGCCTGCTGGCCCACCGCACCACCTCGGCCGTCGACGACAAGGACGCCATCAGCGCCGACGTCCGGATCGAGGGCCAGATCCGCGAGATCCACGGCACCGGCAACGGTCCCATCTCGGCCTTCTGCGACGCGCTGGGCTCGGTGGGCATCGACGTGCGCGTCCTCGACTACACCGAGCACGCCATGAGCGGCGGCGCCGACGCCAAGGCGGCCTCCTACGTCGAGACCGAGATCGACGGCCAGGTCCTGTGGGGCGTGGGCATCGACGCCAACACCACGACCGCCTCGCTGAAGGCGATCATCTCGGCGGTCAACCGCGCGAACCGCTAGAAGTGCGAGGGCGCGGGGCCGTCCATGGTCCCGCGCCTTCTTCCCCGTTACGGCTCCGCCCACCCCGGCACCGCCCGCAGCAGCCGGTCCGCCCCGCATCCGGCGCCGACCGGCCGCGCCACGGCGCCGCCGTCACGGACCCGGTGTCGTGAACCGGCCCGGGGAGAGGTCCTGCGGGGGCGCGGACCGGCCGAGCACCATCTCGGCGCAGATCCGGCCGACGGCCGGGGAGATCGCGAAGCCGTGGCCGCTGAAGCCGGCCGCCACGTAGAGCCCTTCGGGCCCCGCCGGGCCGACGAGCGGGGCCAGGTCGGGCGTGATGTCGTAGCAGGCCGCGTAGGACTGCGGGAAGACGACATCGGGGAAGGCCGGGAAGCGGGTGGTGAACCGGGCCGCCGCGCGTTCGAGCTCCACGTCGGTGGCCCGGTTCAGGTAGCCGTCGGGGGTGGTGAGCTCGGCGCCCGTGTGGGAGCCGATCAGCAGGCGGCCGTTGTTCTCGTGGCGGACGTACTGCATGCCGACCAGGTCGGTGAAGGCCGGCACCGGGCCGACCGGGGCGCCGGGGGCGGCGATCACGATGGGCTCGCGCATCGCGCCGACGGGCAGGGCCACCCCGAGGGGCGCCACGAGTTCGGCGGTCCAGGCTCCGGCGGCGACGATCACGGCGCGCGCGCCGACCACGCGGCCGTCGGCCAGGCGGACACCCGTGATCGAGGAGGAGTCGCCCAGGAGGGCGGCGACCCTGGTGTGTTCGAGGATGCGCGCGCCGCCGCGCTGGGCCGCCTGGGCGAAGTGGCGGCAGGCCGCGACCGGGTCGCCGTGGCCGCCGCGGGGTTCGAAGGCGAAGGCGGCGAAGTCCTTGGTCTCCAGGCCCGGCCACAGGGCCGCGACGTCGTCGTGGGTGACCATCGCGACGTCGATGCCGAGGTCCTGGCGGCGGGCCACGTTGGCGCGCAGTGCGGCGGCCGACTCCGCGCCGACGCCGACGACGTGCCCGGTCTGCCGGAAGCCGAGGCCGGGGTGGCGTTCGAAGAAGCCGATGCCCTCCCAGGCCATCGAGGTCAGGGTGGCGCTCTCGTAGTGGCAGCGGACCAGCCCGCTCGACTTGGCGGTGCCGCCCGAGCCGGTGGTCCGGCGCTCCAGGACGAGCACGTCACGCTGCCCTCGGGCGGTCAGCGCGGCGGCGATCGACAGACCCTCCAGCCCGCCCCCGATGATCACCACGGCGTGGGAGCTCATGGCGGGAAGTGAACACGTGCCACATTGCCCCCATGTGGCCCGCCGGTTTCCGGACGGTAACCTTCGGGCCATGAGGATCGCGGTGATCGGCCTGGGCGACATCGCCCGGAAGGCGTACCTGCCGGTGCTCAGCGCCGTCGACGGGGCCGAGCTGGTGTTCTGCACCCGCAATCCCGGGACGCTGCGCGAGCTGGGCGACGCCTACCGGGTGACCCGGCGGCACACGTCGGTGGCCGAGGTCGTCGAGGGGGGAGCCGACGCGGCGTTCGTGCACGCCGCCACCGGGGCCCATCCGGCGATCGTGACCGAGCTGCTGGAGGCGGGCGTGCCCGTCTTCGTCGACAAGCCGCTCGCCTACCGGCTGGAGGACTCCGAACGGCTCGTGGAGCTGGCGCGCGAGCGCGGGGTGCCGCTCATGGTCGGCTTCAACCGGCGGTACGCCCCCGGCCTGCTCGCCCTCCGGGAGCTCCCGCGCGACCTGGTCATCCTCCAGAAGAACCGGCACACCCGGCCGGAAGACCCGCGCACGATGGTCTACGACGACTTCATCCACGTCGCCGACACGCTCCGCTTCCTGGCCCCAGGAGAGGTCACCACGACGTCGGTGCGGTTCCGGAAGACCGGCGGCCTGCTGGAACACGTCGTGCTCGAACTGTCCGGCGACGGGTTCACCGCCCTCGGGATCATGTCCCGGGTGAGCGGCCAGACCGAGGAGACCTGCGAGGTCATCGGCCGGGGCGAGAAGCGCAAGGTGCTCGACCTCGGCGAGGAGATCGCCTTCACCGAGGCTGGGGAGGTGCGCCGGCGGCGGCCCGACTGGGTGCCCGTCGGCATCCAGCGCGGGTTCCGCGGGGCCTGCCTCGCCTTCCTGGAAGCGGTCGGCGAGGGCAGGCTGCTCGACGCGGGCGACGCGCTGGAGACGCACCGCCTGTGCGAGCGGATCCTCGACGAGGTCGGCCGGTAACCCGGCCGGTCAGCAGCTCCTCGACTGGCAGGCGTCCGCCACCCTGCCGACGGCGATCGCGTGGGCGGCCTGGCGCAGGGTCAGGCCCCTGTCCCGTGACAACGCGGTGACCTGCCGGTAGGCGGGCTCCAGGTGCTCGCGCAGCCGGGTGCCGAGATCGCCGACCGTCCACTCGTTGTGGGAGGCGATCACGGCGCCGGCGTTCCCGAGCAGGTCGGGCACGACCACGCAGCCCCGCCCGGCCAGGATCTGGTCGGCAGCCGGGGTGACCGGGCCGTTCGCGGCCTCGACGACCATCCCGGCCCGGATCTCGGTGGCGTTGTGGGCGGTGACCGTGCCGGTGGTGAGCACGAGCACGTCGGCGTCGGCGCCCAGCCCGCCGCCGACGACCGTGAACCGGGCCTCGGCCAGCGTGGCGGTGACCATGGCCGCGACCGCGCCGGACCCGTGGACGGCGACCGTCCGCCCCCCGCCGGCGCCGAGCAGCACCCGCACGCCGAGCGCCACCGCCTCGGTCAGGTCGGGCCGCGCGGAGGTGAGCGGGACGTCGCGGCCCACCAGCGGCTGGATCTCGTGGGTGTAGCGGCGGGTCAGCCGGTCGAACTCGCGCTCGGTCAGCCCCGCCGGGTCGACGGCCACGCCGCCCTTCGCGCCGCCGTAGGGCAGCCCGGCCAGGGCGCACGTCCAGGTCAGGCCCATGGCCAGGGCGGTGACCTCGTCGAGGTCGGTGGCGGGATGGAAGCGCACGCCGCCCCTGGCCGGGCCGCGCGACAAATTGTGCTGGACCCGGTAGCCCTCGATCACGTCGATCCGGCCGTCTTCGCGGCGGACCGGGACCGAGACGGTCAGTGACCGGCGGGGTGTGGCGAGCATCTGGTGCAGGCCCTCGTCGAGGGCGAGGAAACGGGCGGCCTCGGCGAGGTGGTGCTGGGCGGAGGCCAGCGGGGCCGACGGCGCTGTCGGGATGTCCGTGACGGTCATAGTGGTGGTGCCTCTCGGATCGATCACCGTCGCCATTGACGGTGATGTCCACCATTGTCGTGAACGTGGATCACGGCGATGCCCTGTTTTGCGGGCATGTCGCCGTTTTTTCGCGGATCCTGCTGTCCACTATCGCACCGGTTTTGTCACTTATCGTGAACGGGGTGTTACAAACCGAGGTATCTCGCGAGCGATCGCATGCCGTGGTCGAAGAACTCGCGGCGGTGCGTGATCGTGTTGTCGAACTGGCCGAACAACTCGAAGCTGACCGCGCCGAACAGGGCCGTCCACGCGGTGACCGCGCGGGCGACCGCGACGTCGGAGACGCCCGGCATGACCTGCCGGAGGGCCTCGAGGTCGGGGCCGAGCAGGGCCGGCGGCGGGGTGGAGTCGGGCGGCGCCGGGTCGGCGTCGGCGATGATCCGGCCGCAGACGAGGGTCGCCCGCAGGGCGGGGGCGACGGTGTCGGCCGGCGCCCGGTATCCGGGCACGGGTGAGCCGTAGAGCAGGGCGTACTCGTGGGGGCGGTCGAGCGCGAAGTCGCGGACGGCGTGGCAGAGGGCCAGCCAGCGGGCCGCGGGGTCCTGGTCGCGCTGGGACGCCTCGGCCGCCTCGCCCAGGGCGTTGTAGCCGTCGACGATCAGCGCGGTGAGCAGGTCGTCCTTGGTCGGGAAGTAGCGGTGGATCGCCGACGACGCCATGCCCATCTCCCGGGCGATCGCCCGTAGCGACAACCCCGCCGCGCCCTCCCTGGCCAGGTGGGTGCGGGCGATGTCGGTGATCTCGCGGACCATCTCGGCTCTCACGCGCTCCCGCGCGGTCTTGGCTGCGCTCATCTCCGCAGCTTAACAGAGCGGCGTACAGAAAAGAGAGCAGTGCTCTTGACGAGCGATGCTCTGAAGAGAGAGCATTGCTCTCATGAGAGACCTGCAGAGCTTCGAGGAGCGCGCTCCGGTGCGCAACACCTCGTCGACGGAGATCGACGCCACGCCCGCCGAGGTCTGGGCGCTGCTGTCCGACCTGCGCGGCTGGCAGCGCTGGTGGCCCGAGCACCGGGTGCTCGAACTGGGGGAGACCGCCCCCGGCGAGCGGTACCGGTGGCGGCTGGGCGGCGTCCGGATCAGTTCCCGGTTCGCCGTCGTGACCGAGGGCCGCGAGCTCACCTGGAGCGGGGTGGCGCTCGGGCTCTACCGGGCGGTCGACCGCAACCTCGTCGAGCCGCTGCCCGGCGGGCGCACCCGCCTCACCATCTCCGAATCCCTCGCCGGGCCGCTGGCCGGGCTGCTCTACCCGGCCGCGAAGCTGCGCGCCGGACACGAACGTTTCCTGCACGCCATCAAGAAGGAGGCCGAGAAATGAGGCACGTCGTCATCGGGGCCGGTCAGGTCGGCGGTCAGCTCGCCGGGCTGCTGCTGGCCGAGGGGCACCAGGTCGTCCAGGTCTCCCGTTCGGGCTCGGGCGCGCCGGGGGCGGTGAAGGTCGCCGCCAGCGCGGCGGACGCCGACGCGCTGCTGCGGGCCTGCGAGGGGGCCGACGTGATCTACAACTGCGTCAACCCGCCCTACCACCGCTGGCCGGCCGACTGGCCGCCGATGCACGCCGCGATGCTGCGCGCCGCCCGGGAGACCGGCGCGGTGCTGGTGATCCTCGGCAACCTCTACGCCTACGGCCCCGTCACCGGCCCCATGACCGAGGACCTCCCGCTGGCCGCCACCCACGTCAAGGGGCGGGTCCGGGCGCGGATGTGGGAGCAGGCGCTGGCCGCCGGGATCAGGACCACCGAGATCCGCGGCTCCGACTACTTCGGGCCCGGCTCGACCGGCGAGGCCTACCTCACCATGCAGGTCATCCGGCCCGCCGCCGAGAACCGGCCGGTGGTCGTGCTGAGCGACCCCGACGTCCCGCACTCCTGGACCTACCTGCCCGACGTCGCCCGCGCCCTGCTGATCGCCGGCGCCGACGAACGTGCCTGGGGACGGCCCTGGCACGTGCCGACCACGGAGGCGCTGACCTTCCGCGAGGTCGCCGAGCGGACGGCCGCGCTCGCGGGCGCCCGGAGGCCGAGGGTGGTGCGGGTGCCCAAGGCGGTCTTCCACGCCATGGGCTGGGGCTCGCCGAAGATGAGGGAGCTGCGCGAGACCCTCTACCAGTTCGAGGCGCCGTTCCTGCTCGACTCGAGCGACTTCGAGAAGACCTTCGGCATGACGCCGACGCCGATCGACGAGGCCCTGGTGGCATCCATCCCGAGATAGGCGGTATCACTAGGAGAGTGGCACAACTAGTGATCGGCCCCCTCCTCCGCCACGTCGACGCGTCGACCGCGTCCATCTGGGTGGAGACCAGCGACCCCTGCACGGTCACCGTCACTGCGGGCGCCGAACAGTCGACAGAACGCACCTTCACGGTGCACGGACACCACTACGCGATCGTGGACGTCCCCGTAAGCGAACCCGTCCCCTACCAGATCCACCTCGGCGACGAGGCGGTGTGGCCGCTGGAGACGATGGACCCCAGCGTCATCCGTCCCGTCGACCGGCTGAAAAAGGTCGTCTTCGGCTCGTGCCGGACCAGCGTCCCCCATGACACGGCCCACACGATCACCCACGGCGTGGACACCCTCTTCGCCTTCGGGCACGCCCTGACCGTCCACGACGAGCTCCCCGACCTGCTCATCATGCTCGGCGACCAGGTGTACGCCGACGAGCCGTCCCGGGAGATGCTCGACTACATAAAGGCCCGCCGGGGCGACCAGGAGCCGGTCGGCGAGATCGCCGACTTCGAGGAGTACGCCGAGCTCTACCGGCAGGCGTGGAACGACCCCGAGATCCGCTGGTTGTTGTCGACCGTGCCGACGACCATGATCTTCGACGACCACGACCTGCGCGACGACTGGAACACCAGCAAGGACTGGCGGGCCAAGATGGCGAAGGTCCCGTGGTGGCCGCGCCGGGTCGTGGCGGGGCTCGGGGCCTACTGGGTCTACCAGCACCTGGGCAACCTGTCCCCGGCCGAACGGGCCGCCGACGAGGTCTACACGAAGATCCGCGCGGGCGACGGCGACGGAGCGGCGGTGCTCGACGCCTTCGCCCAGCAGGCCGACGAAGACCCGTCGACCAGCCGGTGGAGCTACGCGCGCGACTTCGGCGACACCCGGCTGATCATGCTCGACTCGCGGTGCGCCCGCCACCTGGAGCCCCGCGAGCGGTCGATGCTCGACGCGACCGAATGGGCGTGGCTGGAGGAGGCGCTGGCCGACCCGCCCGAGCGGGTGCTGGTCGGGTCATCGGTGCCGATCCTGCTCCCGGCCGGCATCCACCACATCGAGACCTGGAACGAGGCCCTGTGCGACGGGGCCTGGGGCAAGACGGTGGCCCGGTTCATGGAGAGGGCCCGGCAGGCCGTCGACCTGGAACACTGGGCGGCCTTCCGGCGCTCCTTCGACCGCCTGCTGACCATGCTGGCCGGCTCGGGCACCACGGTCATGCTGCTGTCGGGCGACGTGCACTACTCCTACGTCGCCCGGGTCAAGGGCCTGCCGATCTACCAGCTCGTCTGCTCGCCGATCCGCAACCCGCTCAGCCGCACCCTGCGCCTGGCCAACGTGATCGCCCAGTTCGGGGTGGCCACGGTGATCGGCGCCCTGATCGCCCGGACGGCCAAGCTCCCGAGGCCGCCGGTGAAGTGGCGCATCACCGACGGCCCCTGGTTCCCCAACGCGCTGGCCACCCTCACCAAGGAGAACGGCACGCACGTGGTCCGGTGGGAGACGCCGACCGTCCTCGACGACCCACCGAAACTCAAGGAGGTCTCCCGGGTGGAGCTCACTCCTATTCGTTGAGGCAGATTCACAACGCGAGCTACGGCCGGCCTTCGGCCGCCCGCAGCTCGCTTCCGCTGAGCACTTCCTCCAGCTGCGCCAGCGCCCACTCGATCTCGTGGGCCTCGACCACCAGGGGCGGGGCCAGCCTGATCGTGCTCCCGTGGGTGTCCTTGGCCAGCACGCCGCGTGCCATCAGGCGCTCGCACACCTGCCGGCCGGTGGCCAGCGACGGGTCGACGTCGACCCCCGCCCACAGGCCCCGGCCGCGTACGGCGGTGACGCCCGGCAGCGCCCGCAGGCCCTCGAACAGCACCGATTCGAGCTCGCGGGCGCGGGCCTGGTATTCGCCGGTCTTCAGCAGGTTGACCACGGTCTCGCCGACGGCGCAGGCCAGCGGGTTGCCGCCGAACGTCGACCCGTGCTGACCCGGCTTGATCACGCCCAGCACGCCGGCGTCGGCCGCGACCGCGCTCACCGGGACGACGCCGCCGCCGAGCGCCTTGCCCAGGACGTACATGTCCGGGACCACGTTCTCGTGGTCGCAGGCGAAGGTGTCGCCGGTGCGGCCCAGGCCCGACTGGATCTCGTCGGCGATCATGAGCACGCCGCGCTCGGTGCACAGCTCCCTGACCTGGCGGAGGTAGCCGTCCGGCGGGACCAGCACCCCGGCCTCGCCCTGGATCGGCTCCAGCAGCACGGCGACGGTGTTCTCGTCGATCGCGTCGGCGATCGCCTCGGCGGAGCCGTACTTCACGATCCGGAACCCGGGCGTGTAGGGGCCGAAGCCGTCGTGCGCGTCGGGGTCCGTGGAGAAGCTGACGATCGTGGTGGTGCGGCCGTGGAAGTTGTCCTCCATCACGACGATGTTGGGGTCGGTGATCCCCTTCACGTCGTGGCCCCACTTGCGGGCGACCTTGATCGCGGTCTCGACGGCCTCGGCGCCGGTGTTCATCGGCAGGATCATGTCCTTGCCGCACAACTCGGCCAGCCCGGCCGCGAACGCGCCGAACCGGTCGTTGAAGAAGGCGCGGCTGGTCAGGGTGACCCGGTCGAGCTGGGCGTGGGCCGCCGCCAGGATCACCGGGTTGCCGTGGCCGAAGTTCAGCGACGAGTATCCGGCCAGGCAGTCGAGGTAACGCCTCCCCTCGACGTCGGTGACCCAGGCGCCCTCGGCGGAGGCGATCACCACGGGCAGCGGGTGGTAGTTGTGCGCGCTCCGGCTCTCGGCCAGCTCGATCATGTCTCGCGTGTTCAAAGGCGGATCTCCAGGGTGCAGCACTTGGGGCCGCCGCCGGCCTTGCGCAGTTCCGACAGGTCGACCGGGATGACCGAGTAACCGTTCCGCTCCAGCTCGGCGCTGAGCCCGGTGGCCTCGGCGTTGACGATCACATTCTTGCCGTCGGAGACGGCGTTCAGCCCCAGCACGAGCGCGTCCTCCTCCGAGGCGATGATCGCGTCGGGGAACATCCGCCGCAGCACGCGCAGGCTGCCCTCGGAGAAGGCGCCCGGGTAGTAGGCGACGTTGTGCCCGTCGAGCGGGAACAGCGCCGTGTCGAGGTGGTAGAACCGCGGGTCGACCAGGCGCAGCGTGACGACCGGGCGGCCCAGGAACTCCTGCGCCTCCATGTGGGCGGCCACGTCGGTCCGGAAGCCGGTGCCGGCCAGGATCACCTCGTCGAGCGTGAGGAAGTCGCCCTCGCCCTCGTTGGTGAAGTTGGCCTCCTTGACCGGCAGGCCGAGTTCGGCGAACCACTTGGCGTAGGCCGGTCCCTCGTCGGCCCGTTCGGCGTGCGCGAACTTCGCGCCGTAGACGTGGGCGTCGACCACGAGGGCGCCGTTGGCGGCGAACACCATGTCGGGCAGCCCGTCGATCGGGTCGATCAGGCTCACCCGGTGGCCCAGCGACTCGTAGGCGGCCTTCAGGGCGTCCCACTGCTCAAGGGCCTTCCCGGCGCTGGCCCCGGCGGCCGGATCCATCCAGGGGTTGATCGCGTACGTGACGGCGAAGAATTCGGGCCGGCACATAAGGAAGTGACGCGTCGTGGCCACCCGCTCGCGGGTGGTGGTCGTCGTCTCGTAAGCGGGTGTGTTCACGCACGTCTCCGGCGGTGAGCTGGGGCAACTGCTCTCAGACTAGGAACAGGCGACCTGGGCTCCAATGCGGCGACATTGCGTCCTTAACGCGGTCTCTTGCGTCTTTGCGGTGCTCGGCGGTGATTTGTTGCTCAGGTGATCAGCCGGGTGAGCACGATCGCGCTTTTCGTCCGGGTGACGAACGGCTCGGCGGCGATCCGCTCGATGACCTGCTCGACGTGCCGGACGTCGGTGGCGCGGATGTGCAGCAGCGCGTCCGCCTCGCCGGTCACCGTGCAGGCCGACACCACCTCCGGGTGCCGGGAGACGGCCAGCCCGATCTCGGCTGGCGAGGTCTTGCCCCGGCAGAACAATTCGACGTAGGCCTCGGTCGTCCACCCGAGGGCGGAGGGTTCGACGCGGGCGGTGAACCCGGTGATGGCCCCCTGCTGAACCAGCCGGTCGACCCGTCGTTTGACCGCCGGGGCCGACAGCCCGACCTGGCCGCCGATTTCCGCATATGTCGCCCGGGCATCGTCCACGAGGGCCCCGATGATCGCCCGGTCTAGCTCGTCCAGCTTCACGAGCATCTGTATACCGCCTGAAACCGCGTCCACCGTTGGCGGGACGCGCGCTCACCTCTGTTCTCTCCGTTCGGCCGCACCGGGCGGGCGGCCTTTCCGGCTCCGTTACGGCTCCGCCCGCCCGGCCCCGCCCGCCGCCTCCGGCGGGGCGGCCACCCGGCGCCGACCGGTCGCGCCCGGACCGCGCCGTCACGAGAGGCGTCAGGCCGGACCGGGCACCTGGTCTTCGGCGGTGTCTTCGGCGGTGTTGATCGGTTCGCGTGAGCGCATATCGGAAATGCCGGGCGTGGTTGTGGGGGAGGGCGCTCAGCCGGCCGGAAGCGGGGCGCGGGCGAAGCCGGGAGCGGCGCGTTCGAGGAGGTCGAAGGCCCTGACGACCTCTCTCCTGAGGTCGGGCAGGATCGTGTCCGGGGTCTCGCCGGCGGTGCGGCGGGCGAAGTAGGACGAGGCGGTGAGGCGGACCACCGCGCAGACCCCGGCGGCGAGGATCTGGGGCGTGATGTCGCCGGGCTCGGTCCCGGCCTCGTCGGCGAGGGTCTCGGCGAGGATCTGCTCGCGGCGCTCGTGCAGTTCCCGGATGCGCGCGACCAGCGACGGCGCGTCGTTGATCATCTTGGCGACCAGCTCGCTGCCCTCGGAGGTGCCGTACCGCCAGTCGCGGGTGTCGAGGGCGTCGAGGACGTCGCGGCGGAGCGCCTCGACGGCCGTCTCGCCCGGCCGCCGGTCGCGGACCACGACGGCGAGGAGCTGCTCTGCCTCGTCGAGGCGGTCGAGGCAGAGGTCCTCCTTGGTCCTGAAGTAGTTGAAGACCGTGTTGATCGAGACGTCGGCGACTCTGGCGACCTCGGCGACGGTCACGTTGTCGAAGCCGTGGTGCAGGAACAGGCCCATCGCGATGTCGGAGATCTTGAGCCGGGTCTCCCGCTTCTTGCGCTCACGCAGGGTCTCCATGGCGGGAATCCTACCAAACTTGTAGTGACACCAAATTTGTGGTTACTCTACCGAAGTGATCCAAGCGAGAGCACTGACAAGGACCTTCAAGGGCGTCCCGGCCGTGCGGGGCGTCGACCTCGACGTCCACGAAGGCGAGATCTGCGGCTTCCTCGGGCCCAACGGGGCCGGGAAGACGACCACGCTGCGTATGCTGACCACCCTCCTCCGGCCGACCTCCGGCACCGCGACCGTGGCGGGCCACGACCTCGTCGCCGACCCGGCGGGGGTGCGCCGGTCCATCGGATACGTCGCCCAGGGCGGCATGTTCACGCCCCTGTCCCTGATCGGCGAGGAGTTGCGGCTGCAGGCCCGGCTCCACGGCCACTCGGCGCGCGAGGCGCGGCGGCGGGCCGGGGAGGTGCTCGAACGGCTCGACCTGGCCGGCTTCGACAGACGCACCCCGGCCTCGTTGTCGGGTGGCCAGGCCCGGCGGGCCGACCTGGCGCTGGGCCTGGTCCACGCCCCTCGGGTGCTGTTCCTCGACGAGCCGACCAACGGCCTCGACCCCCGGGCGCGGGCCGAGCTCTGGACGTACATCCGGGGCCTGAGGACCACGATCTTCCTCAGCACCCACTACCTCGACGAGGCCGACGCCCTGTGCGACCGGGTGCTGATCATCGACGGCGGCCGCATCGTGGCCTCCGGCGCGCCGGCCGACCTCAAGCGGGACCACGCGGCGGCCACCCTCGACGAGGTCTTCCTCACGGTGACCGGCCGCCCGATGGAGGACGCCGCGGAGGCGGCGGCCTGACCGGTGAGAAAAAAGGGCCGGTTCTGTGCGGAAATATGTGTCCGGATTTTGCCGGACGCCTTCATCGGACGGATCCCCGAGACGCAAACGATCTTCGTTGGGAAACGTCCGGAAAAGCAGGGTGACAAGAAGGGGGTCATCGGATGACTGCGTTTGTTGTGGCGGCGCATTATCTGCGCGAAACGTTCCGTAACACTTTTGTGATCGTTTTCGGGGTGGTCCAGCCCGCGCTCTATCTGGTCCTCTTCGGGCCGGTGTTCACCGGGTCGGGCGTCGGCACCTGGGACGTCCTGGTCCCCGGCCTGCTGATGCAGCTCGCGCTGCTCACCTGCGGGCTGACCGGGTTCAACATCGTCTTCGACCATCGCTTCGGGGTGCTCGAACGGCTCCGGGTCACCCCCGCGAGCCGGTTCGCGCTGCTGGTCGGACGGGTCATGAAGGACGCCGTGCTGCTGCTGGTGCAGGCGGTCGTCCTGCTCGCGCTCGCCGTCGCCTTCGGGCTGCGGGCCTCGGTCCCGGGCATGGCCGCCGGGCTCGCGCTGGTGATCGTCATGTCGCTGGGGCTCGCGGCGTTGTCGTACGCGGCGGCCCTCACGCTCGGCGACGAGTTGTTCCCGCCGGTCGCCGGCACGGCGGTGGTGCCGCTCCTGCTGCTGTCGGGAGCGCTGCTCCCCATGGAGGGCGCCCCCGGCTGGCTGGACGCCGCCTCGCAGGCCACCCCGTTCCGCCATGTCGTCGACGCCCTGCGGTCACTCTTCGCCGGGTCGGCCGAAGGGGTCGGGCAGGCGGTGATCGGGGTGGCGCTGTTCCTCGCGGTCGCGCTCCCCCTGGCGACGCGCGTGTTCGGCCGGGAGAACGCCTAACCGAGCAGGTGGTCGAGGCGGCCCGACTTGATCTCGGTGAGCATCGCGGTCAGCGCCTCGGCGCCGAAGACCAGCGCCGGGCCCTCCGGGTCGCGGGAGTTGCGCAGGGCCGTGGTGCCGTCGGGAAGGCGGGCGAACTCCACGCAGCTGCCGTTCGGGTTGCTGTGACTGCTCTTCTTCCAGACGACGTGCCGCAGCTGGCCGGAATTCGGAACGTATCCCATCGCACCCTCTCATCGGTTCAGAGGGCCACCCTAGTAGGTCATCTGCACGTGCATCGGAGATTACAGAGAGGTGCGAATCTCCGTCAGGAGTTCCTGTGTCCTCCGCGCCTGGTGGGCCTCCACGCACAGGCTGTTCATGACCTGCATGTAACGGTCCACCTCGTCGAGTTTCTCCAGGTAGAGGGCGCTGGTGAGCTGTTCGAGGTAGACCACGTCGGGCAGCTCGCGCTCGTCGAAGCGCAGGATCGTGAAGGGGCCGCCGGCCGCCGCGTGGCCGCCGCGCTCGAACGGCACGATCTGGAGCGTGATGTTCGGGTGCTCGCTCATCTCCAGCAGGTGGTCGATCTGGGCGCGCATCACGTCGCGGCCGCCGAGCGGGCGGCGCAGGGCGGCCTCGTCGATGACCGTCCACAACTTGACCGCGTCGGGCCCCTGCAGGCGGGCCTGGCGGGTCATGCGGAGGGCGACGCGGCGGTCGATCTCCTCCTGGGGGGCGCCGGCGTTGGCGAGCAGGATGACCGCGCGGGCGTAGTCGGGGGTCTGGAGGAGCCCGTGGACGAACTGGACCTCGTAGGCCCGGATCACCGAGGCGGCCTCCTCCAGGCCGACGTACATCTCGAACCAGGAGGGGAGCAGGTCGCTGTACTTGTGCCACCAGCCCGGCGAGTTGGCCTGCCGGGCCAGGTTGATCATCGCGTCGCGGTCGGCCGCGTTGGTCACGCCGTAGAGGGTGAGCAGGTCGGCGACGTCGCGCTCCTTGAAGCTGACCCGGCCGAGCTCCAGGCGGCTGATCTTCGCGTGGGAGGCCCGGATGACGTGACCGGCGTCTTCGGGCGAGATGCCCTTGGCCCGCCGGAGCCGCCGGAGCTGGGCGCCCAGGAGGATGCGCAGCACCGTGGGGCCACCACGGGAGTACGAGAGCACGCCGGGGTGGTGCGGTTCAGCGGTCACGACAGTCTCCACACGCGTTACGTCACAGGTCGGGCATTTCCTTAACCAGTGCATCATTGTCGCATCAGCGGCCCTTGGCAAACAGTGCGGCATTCATGGGAAAATGCCAAGAGCCGCCACCTGCACGTGCATATGCAGTTATTTTTTGATTAGTACTGATTCGTTAGACCGGCTGACAATCGGGGCCCCGTCGTGGTGGCGCACCTCCGGCAGCAGCCGGTCGAGCCAGCGCGGCAACCACCAGTTGGCCCGTCCGAGCAGCGCCATCGTGGCCGGGACCAGCACCAGCCGCACGAGCGTCGCGTCGATCAGCACGGCCGCCGCCATGCCCACCCCGGTCGTCTTGACGGTCACGTCGGGGTCGAGCGCGAAGCCGACGAACACCGCCACCATGATCGCGGCGGCGCTGGAGATCACCCGGCCGGTCGAGGCCAGGCCCCGGATCACGCTGCCCCTGGCGTCGCCGGTGGCGAGGTAGTCCTCCCGGATCCGGGACAGCAGGAAGACCTCGTAGTCCATCGACAGGCCGAACAGCACGGTGAACATCAGGATCGGCACCCAGCTCGACACCGCGCCGCCGTGCGGCAGCCCGACCAGGGCCGCCCCGGCGTCGGTCTGGAACACCGCCGTGATCACCCCGTACGCCGCCGCGACCGACAGCAGGTTCATCACCGCGGCCTTGAGGGCGACGACCGGCGCCCGGAACAGCACGGTCAGCAGCAGCAGCGACAGCGCCACCACGAACGCGACCACCACCCAGAGCCGGTCGGCCAGGCGGTCGGAGATGTCCCCGAACACCGCCACCACCCCGGTGACCATCACCCCGTCGGGGAGGGTCGCCCGCAGGTGCCGGACGAGCTCGGTGGTGCGCTCGTCCTGCGGCCCGGTCTCCGGTTCGACGGCGATCACGGCTGCCCGGCCCTGCGTGACCGGCGGGGCCACCGCCTTGACGCCGGGCACGCCGGGCAGCCGGGCGGCGACCTCCGCGGCCAGCGAGGCGTCCATGGCCAGCACGACCGGGCCGTTCGCGCCGGGGCCGAACTCCTCGGCGACCAGGTCGTAGGCGACCCGGGTGGTCGTGCTCTCGGGCTGGGTGCCGGCGTCCTGGGGCCAGGTGCGCATGCCCAGCGTCGGCGCGGCCAGCGCCAGCAGCACCACGACCGCGACCAGCGCCGACCGGACCGGGCGCTCGCCCACCCACGCGGCCCACCGGGCCGTGCGCGTGGCCTTCACCACCGGCTTCACCAGGCCGAGGCGCTCCTTGCGCGGCAGCACCCGCCGCCCCGCCAGGCCCAGCATCGCCGGCACCAGCGTGACCGAGGCGACCATGACGGCCCCGACGGTGGCGAAGGTGGCGTACGCGAACGACGCGTAGACCGGCAGCGTGGACAGGTTCAGCCCGAACAGCGAGACCAGCACGGTCAGGCCCGCCATCAGCACCGAGGTCCCGGCGGTCGCCGTGGCGTGGGCCGCCGCCTCGACGGGCGGCAGCCCGGCCCGCAGCGCCTCGACGTGCCGGCTGACCAGGAACAGGGCGTAGTCGATGCCGACCCCGAGGCCGACCATCGTGGCGATCGTCGGGGCGATGGTGGAGATCTCGGTCAGCGCGGCCAGCAGGGTGACCAGCGCGGTGCCGACGCCCAGGCCCATCAGCGCGACGAGGATCGGCAGCCCCGCCGCGACCAGCGAGCCGAGCCCGGCGATCAGGATGACCAGGGCGGCGACGATGCCGACCACCTCGGCGGTGCCGCTGGGCGCGGAGACGTTCTCCGGCACCTCGCCGCCGAACGCGACCGTGAACCCGGCCTCCTCGGCGGGGGCGGCGGCGCCGGTGAGGGCGTCCACGGCCTCGGAGCCCTTGAAGTCGGTGACCGGGACGGAGTAGCCGACCTCGATCAGGGCGGTGTCGCCGTCGGGCGACAGGCGCGGCGGGGCGACGCGCGATACGTGGGGCAGCGCGGCGAGCCGGTCGGCCAGCGTGGCCAGCAGGTCCGGCGGCACCGCCCCGTCGCCGTGGACGACGACCCGGGACCCGGCGCCGGCCATGGCGGGGAAGTGCTCCTCCAGGAAGGCGCTGCCCTCCTGGGAGGGGATGCCGGGCACGTCGTAGTCGTCGTGGGTGGTGCCGCCCGCCGCCATCGACAGGCCGGTCGCGGCGACGAGCGCCACCAGCCAGACGGCGAGCGTGCGCCACGGATGTGCGGCGGCCGCGCCACCAAGGCGGCCGAGCAAGCGTGACATCGGGGGTGTCCTCTCGTGATCGGTACACCCCCACGGTGGACCCGGCCGCTTGGCCGCCTCTTGGGGTGGGCTTGGAGACCGGAAGGTCACACCTGCGGGAGCCCGGCCAGCGCCTTCTCCGCGTCGGCCGCCCACAGCGGCGCGCCCCGGTGCCGGGCCACCTCGGCCGCGTGCCGGTAGTGGTCGGCCGCCTCGGCGAGGTCTCCCAGGCGCACCGCCAGGTCGCCCAGCAGGTGGGCGACCGGCCGCAGCGAGGCCGACAACGAGGCCGCGCCCGGCAAGCTGTCACGCAGCGGCAGCAGTTGCTCGCGGATCTCCCTGACCTCTTCCAGCGAGCCGACCTGGGTCGCCGCCATGGCGCGCAGGCCCAGGTAGAGGGAGTAGTAGAAGTCCTTGCGGATCGGGGCGAGCCGGGTCCGGATCTCGGCGGCCTCCTTCAGGCGGCCCTCGCGGCAGAGCGCCACCGCGAGCAGGTCGTTGACGATCGCGCCGTGCTCCTGCTGGAGGGCCCAGGCGATGTCGGCGTACTCGCCGTGCCGGTCCTGGGTCAGCCGGATCGAGAAGACCGCCAGCGCGTGGGCGCCCTCGGCGTTGATCGAGCCCTTGCGGTGCAGCAGGCCGAAGGCGGCGGCGTAGGCCGCCAGGGCGCCGTCGAGGTCGCCGGCCACGTGGCGGAGCGTCGCGTGGGCGACGTTGGTGACCTCGCGCGCCTCGATCATCTGGTACGCCGCCGCGAGGTCGCCGGCCGCCTTCAGGTGCGCGTGCATGCCGGGCAGGTCACCGACCATCCAGCAGGCCCGGGCGGCGACGAACTCGCCGTACCAGCGGTAGGCCAGCAGGTGGTCGTGGCGGGTGGCCAGCTCGGCCAGCCGCACGGCCAGGTCGAGGACCCGCCGCGGCGCCAGCTCGAACGGGGTCTCCTTGAGCCGGACGATGAGGGCCAGCGCCGTCATCGCCGGGTCGTCGAGCGTGGCGGCCAGCTCCTCCAGCTCGGCGGCGGCCGCGGCGCTGCGCGGGTCGCCCTCGTTCTCCAGTTCGGAGACGACCATCTCCAGCAGACGGCAGCGCACGACCGGGTCGAGGTCGCCCCGCCTCAGCAGCCGGGTGATCAACCCGACGGTGCGCTCGTCGACGTAGGAGTAGGGGCGGATGAGCCACGGGGTGGCCTCGGTCCAGCACGAGAACGCGGCGATCAGCAGGTCGTCGCGGCCCGCCGCCTGGGCGATCTCCACCGCCTTCTGGCGGGTCACCCGGGCGTGCGCCACCGCGCCGTCCTGCACCTGGGCGCGGACCAGCGCGGCCAGCAGTTCGACCTTGGCGGCGTCGCGGTCGGCCATCGCCTGGGCGGGCAGTCGTTCGAACGCCTCAAGCGCCTGTTCGTAGAGTTCGGTGGCGGTGTCGTAGGCGTAGCGGCGGGTGGCCAGTTCGGCGGCCTTGACCGAGTGGGCGACGGCGCGTTCGGCGGTCGCCGAGGTGCCCGCGCGGGCGTAGTGGTGGGCCAGGGCGGTGTGGTCGTCGGGGTGCAGGGCGGCCAGGGCGTCGGCGACGCGGGCGTGCATGCGCGTGAGGCGCACCTGCGAGAGGTCGTGGTAGAGGGTGTCGCGGACCAGCGCGTGGGTGAACCGCACCCGGCCCGGCGACGGCTCGGTGAGCAGGCCGGTCAGCACGCCCGCCTCCAGGGCGTCGAGCACCCCGTCCTCGTCGGCGTCGGCGGCGCCGACCAGCACCTCGACCTCGGCCTCCCGGCCGACGGCGGCGGCGAGCCGGAGCACGGTGACGGCGGGCGCGGGCAGCCGGGCCAGCCGCCGCCGCAGGACGTCGCGCACCCCTTCGGGAACGCTCCGGGCCACCCCCGCCAGGCTGCCCTCCGAGGCCAGGAGGCGGGCGCTCTCCCGTACGTAGAAGGGGTTCCCGCCGGTGCGCTCGGCGATCCAGGCGACGGTCCCGGCCTCGACCTCGCGTCCGCAGACCGAGGTCACGAGCCGCTCGACGTCGCCCTCGGACAGGCCGTCGAGGTGGAGCCGCGTGGGGGAGCGGGCGGCCAGCGCGGCCAGCGCGTCCTCCTGGGCGTCGGTCACGTCGGAGGGCCGGTAGGCGGCCACCAGCAGCACCCGCGCTGCGGTCAGCTCCTGGGCCACGGCGACCAGCAGGCCGAGCGTCTCGGCGTCGGCCCGGTGGAGGTCGTCGAGAAGGATCGCCAGCGCCTGCCCTTTCCGGGCACCCGTGCTCTGGGTCATGGCGCGCAACCAGGCGCAGGCGGCGCGGTGCATGCGGAACCGGCCGGCGGCGCCGTCGTCGGAGGGCGGGCGCGCGTCGCCGAGCAGCGGGGCCAGCGCCTCGGCGTGCTCGCCGAGCGGGGTGGTCCGGGTCAGCGGCGCCAGCGCCTCGATCCACGCCCAGGCGGGCGGCGCGCCCTCGGTCTCGGGGCAGCGCCCGGTCGCGACCAGCCAGACCGCGGGGTCGAGGTCGTCGGCGATGCGCGCCATCAGGGTCGACTTCCCGGCCCCCGGCTCGCCGCTGATCAGCACCACGCCCGCCTCTCCGGCGGCGGCGCGGGCGGCGGCGTCGGCGATCTCGGCCAGTTCGAGGTCGCGGCCGACGAACAGCGGGCCCGTGGGATCGGTCCAGTTTTCGGCCGCGCGCGGCGCGGCGATCGTGACCTGCGCGGTCTCGGCCGGTCCGGGCACGCGGGTGGCGGCGTGGAGCAGGTCGAGCCGCTGCGCGAGCACGGCGTCTTCCAGGTCGGTCAGCGCCGGGCCGGGGTCGAGCCCGAGTTCGTCGGCGAAGGTGGTGCGGGCCCGGCGCAGCGCCGCGAGCGCGTCGGCCTGCCGTCCGCTGCCCCACAGGGCCAGGGCCAGCAGCCGCCAGCCCTCCTCGCGGAGTGGTTCGCGCCGCGTCAGCATCTCGGCCGCCGGTACGGCGTCCGCCGGCGGCGCCGACCGCAGGGTGGTCTCGACCAGCAGTTCCTGGGCGACCAGGCGCACCTCGGTCAGCCGGGCGGCTTCGGCGACGGCCCAGTCCTCGTCGGCGAACTCGGCGAACGCCTGGCCCTGCCAGATGCCCAGGGCGTCGCTCAGCAGCGTGCGCGCGGCGGCGGGATCACGGGCGCTCAGGGCGCGGGCCTCGGCGGCGGAACGTTCGAACCGCCAGGCGTCCACGGCGTCGGCGTCGAGCCGGACGGCGTATCCGGGGGCGGCGCTCACCAGCACCGAGGCGGGGGCACGCGGCGGCCGGCCGGGTTCGAGCAGGCGGCGCAGGTTGGCCACATAGGACTGGAGCGACGCGATGGCCTTGGCCGGGGGTTCCCCGCGCCACAGGTCCTCGATCATGCGGTCGACGGAGACGACGTCTCCGCGTGAGGCGACCAGGAGGGCGAGCACGGCGCGCTGGCGTGGCCCGCCGAGGGGCACCGAACGCCCGTCGACGTCCGCTTGGAGGGGACCAAGCACCCGTACACGAACGGTCACGCGGCCAGGTTATACCCCCCAGAACATCCCAAGAGACCTTCAAGCCGCATGGCGGACATTAAGGGCCTGACCTCGACGGAAAGGGAAGTCAATCATGTCTGCCGATCGGCCCGACACCCACGACATGCTCGTGGTCCACCGGGTGTTCCGCCGCGAGTCCCGGATTCTCGCCGAACTCGTGCCCGCCGTCGCCGCCGGTGACGTGGCGCGCGCCCGGATCCTGGCCGCCCACCACCGCGACTACGCCCTTGGCCTGCACCACCACCACAAGGGCGAGGACGACCTCATCTGGCCCAAACTGCTGGCCCGGGTCGACCTGGAGGCCGACCTGGTGATCCGCATGGAACACCAGCACGAACGCGTCCAGTCCGGGCTCGACCGCATCGACGCGGCCCTGCCCGAATGGGAGCGCACCGCCGACCCCGCCCTGCGCGACCACCTCGCCGGCCTGTACGCCGACCACCGGGCCGCCCTCCTCGAACACCTCGACGACGAGGAGAAACACATCCTGAGCCTGATCGAGGAGCACCTCACGGCCGCCGAGTACGCCGCCGCCGGGGCCCGGTTCGCCACCGCGACCCCCAACGACAAGCTGCTGCTGTTCCTCGGCGCCCTGCTGGAGGAGGCCACCCCGGCCGAACGGGCCCACCTGCTCGGCACCCTGCCCCCGGCCGCCCGGCTGGCCTGGTTCCTGGTGGGCCGCCGCCGCTACGCGCGCCAGGTGGCGCTGGTACGCGGCCCTTCAAGACGCTGACCAATCAGCTCCAAGTGCCCCGTCCCACCCTGGAGCGCATGACGAACGAACGCCCCTACGTCCAAGAGATGGTCATGATCCACCGGGTCTTCCGGCGCGAGTCGAAGATGATGCCCGAGCTGTTCCGCCGGGTCAGGCCCGGTGACGTCGCCCGCGCCGCCCTCATGGCGGAGCACTACCGGGGCTACGCCGAGGGCCTGCACACCCACCACACCGGCGAGGACGACCTCCTGTGGCCGAAGCTGCTCGCCCGGGTCACCCTGGAGGCCGACCTGGTCAACCGGATGGAGCACCAGCACGAGTACATCGCCGACACCATCCGCCGGATCGGCGACCTGCTGCCCGAGTTCGAGCGCACCGCCGACCCGGTCACCCGCGACCGCCTCGCCGACCTGCTCACCGACCACCACGAGGCCCTCGACGAGCACCTGCGCGAGGAGGAGACGCACATCCTGCCACTGGTCACCGAGCACATCACGGTGGCCGAGTGGAACGAGATGGGCGAACGCGGCGTCAAGGAGGCGTCGGCGGGTTCGCTGAAGCAGCAGCTGATCGTGCTGGGCGCGATCCTGGAGGACGCCACCCCCGAGGAACGCGCCCACTTCATGGGCAACCTGCCCGCCCCCGCCAAGCTCGCGTGGAACCTGGCGGGGAGGCGCTTCTACGCCACGCGCAAGGCGCTGGTGCGCGGCTGAACCGGCCCGTCCGCCTGCGAGGGCTAGTTCGCCTCGGCGTCGCCCGTGGCGGCCTCGACCGCGTCCTCGGGGCTGGCCTCAAGATCCTGCTCGGCGTTGGCCACCGCCAGCGCCGACTGCTTGTCGAGCCGCACCCAGCTGTTGACGCTCTCGACCGAGAACAGCACCACCAGGTAGAGGGTCAGCGCGCCCGCCACCCAGGTCAGCGTGCCGATCGCGGCGCCCACGCCGAGCACGAGCAGCCGCACCTCCCAGCCGAGACCGGCCTGGAAGATCCACGCCGGGGGCCAGATGCTCTGGCGGGTCCGGTAGACGGTGTCGTAGGTGTGGTAGCCCACGATGTAGAGCAGCACGAACAGCAGCCACTTCGGGGTGCCGGAGGCCAGCCCGATCAGGATGATCGTCAGGAACTCGGCCGCCCGGAGCAGCGGCGGGGTCAGCCAGTCGAACCGCCCCAGGTGGTCGTGCGAGGCCGTCGGCAGCACCAGCACGGTCAGCACCACCGCGGGCACCAGCAGCATCGGCCCCTCGGTCAGCGACCCGGTCACCGCCAGCGCGACGATCGCCAGCAGCGCCGCCAGCGTCATCGGCACCGGCGGCAGCCCGCGGCCCAGCCGGGGCTTCAGCAGCGTGACCAGCGGGCCGTCGTCGCGGTAGGCCACCAGGCGCGCGGTCTGCACCCGCTGCCGCTCCAGGTGGGGGTCGAGGACCTCGGGCTCGGGCTGGGGGTGCGTGATCATGCCATCGACCTCAGGAGACGTCCGGTCAGGGTGTACGTGGCCGCGATGCCGCCCCAGGTGATCAGCACCAGGAACGTGACCCTGGGGTCGAAGAACGCGGTGACGACGGCGATGGCGGCGAACCGCTCGCCGATGGGGAAGACGATCATCTTGCGGGCCCAGTGGACGGTCCGGAACTTCCCGGCCTTCGTCCACAACCGCAGCAGGTTCTTGACCGCGCCGCCACTGGTGGCCTTGCGCACCTCGAGGGCGTCGCGCAGCGGCCGGTCGTCGGCCACGGCCAGGTCGAGCGTCGGCAGCGGGTTCGGCGGCTTGCGGCGGTTGGCCGCGCCGAAGGAGAAGTCGAGCAGGTGCTTGACCGACTGGAGCGCCAGCGCGACCAGGGCCAGCGTCCAGATCTCCTCGCCGTCGCCGAACTGCCCGGAGACCGTGGCCCCGACGGCGAGGCCGACGAAGACGGCGTACTCCTTGAACCGGTCGAACGTCGCGTCGAGCCAGGCCCCGAGGACGCCGAACTTGCGGGCGTACCGGGCGACCTGCCCGTCGACGCAGTCGAAGACGAACGCGAAGTAGATCAGCACGCCGCCGGCGACGTAACCGGGCCGCCCGCCGGTCGCGAACGCGCCCGCGGCCAGCAGCCCCAGCGCGATCGAGATCAGCGTGACCTGGTTGGGGGTCAGCCCCCGCCGCGCCGCCCAGCGCGCGATGAACCGCGAGTACGTGCTGACGAAGTAGGTCGTGAAGAACCCGTCGGCGCCCTTCACGGCGTTGTCGAGCCGGGCCCGGTCCTCGTCGAAGGTCAGGAACTCCCGCACGGCCTCGTCCACGTTCCCGGCGTCGACCTGCCGGTAGAACAGGTCACGGCGGCCCCGGATGCCGACCGACACGCCGCGGCGGACCAGCCCCAGCACCAGCAGCTCGGTCACGCCGTCTTCCGGCCCGGTGAGCGAGGCGAACTCGGCCACGTCGCGGGCCGCCTCGGCCAGGTTGGCGACCTGGCTCGCCTTGAGGTGCAGCGGCCCGAGCAGCGCCGCGTTGGGCCGGGTCACCTGGTGGTAGGCGCTGCCCTGCGAGATCACCCGCGTCTTGCTGATGCGGGCCCGCTGGGGACGCCCTTCCAGTACGTTCATCCCGATCTCGGGCACCGCCTCCTCGATGGGCGGCGGCTCGGGGGCGTCGGGGTCCCGCTCCTCGCGGACGACCAGGGCGACGGCGCCCCGCTTGGACTTCACGAGCTGGTAGATCAGCTCGTCGTGGATCAGCGAATCGGCCGGGAGGACCAGCAGGTCCTCGTCCAGCCCCGCGGCCACCTCGGCGATCGCCCGCAGGTCCCCGGCCCGGTCGGCGCTTTCCACCGTCCGGGCGCCCGGGTAAAATGCGGCTTGACCTGGCCGAACGATCATGACCGGCTCGGGGTCGTAAGCCGCGGCCTGGTCGATCAGCCGCTGGAAGGCCATGGGGGAGCCCGGCAGGCCGGTGAGCGGCAGCGGGGGCGCTCCGTTTTCGGAGCCCAGCAGCACCACGCGGGTCATGGCACCCTTTCTCTGGTTCATGCGGCGGGGGGAGGAAACCCACGCAGAGGCCAAAGCTTAGTGACCTTTCGGTTAACCCGTCGCACCACAGGTTTACCGGACGTATAGACAGCGCCACGAGGTTACTTACCTAAATTTCACCAAACGTGACCCGAGTAGGCTGACGCCGTGAGTCTCTACCGTGACGAGGGCGTCGTCCTGCGCACCCACAAACTGGGCGAGGCCGACCGCATCATCACGATCCTGACCAGACGCACCGGCAAGGTCAGAGCGGTCGCCAAGGGCGTCCGCAAGACCAAGTCCCGCTTCGGCGCCCGCCTCGAACCCTTCACCCACGTCGACGTCCAGTTCCACACCGGCCGCTCCCTCGACATGGTCACCCAGTGCGAGACCATCCGCCCCTACGGCGAACCCCTGGTCTCCGACTACCCCCGCTACACGGCCGGCACGGCCATGCTGGAAACCGCCGACCGCCTGACCCTGGGCGAGAAGGAACCCGCCCTCCGCCAGTTCCTCCTGCTGGTCGGCGGCCTGCGAACCCTGGTCGACGGCTCCCACGAACCCCGCCTGGTCCTCGACGCCTTCTTCCTCCGCTCCCTGGCGGTGGCGGGCTACGCCCCCGCCCTGTCGGAATGCGCCCGCTGCGGCGCGGAGGCGGTCAGGGCGTTCGCGATCGTGGCCGGCGGCGTGGTGTGCGCCAACTGCCGCCCGTCGGGCGCGGCGGTCCCGGCGGCCGAGACGATCGCACTGATGATCGCCCTGCTGCGCGGCGACTGGGAGGCGGCCGACGCCTCGGAGGCCCGGAACCGGGTGGAGTGCAGCGGGCTGGTGGCGGCCTACCTGCAGTGGCACCTGGAGCACGGGATCAGGTCACTCAAACACGTCGAACGCGGCCTCGCGCCGTCCTGAGTTCGCTACATTTCGGGCGGTGGAACTCCTGCCGGCCGATCTCAACATCGCCGAAAAGAAGATCGTCGCCGCGTTTCCCGTGGGAGCGCCTGTCGATCTCACGCGACTCTTCGACCGCCGGGTACGCGCCGACGTCATCGCCGCGGTCCTTTTCGGCGCGTGTGACCTTCCACGGGGCGCGCGTCCCGCATTACGCGTCACCGGAGCCCGGATAACCGAGGAACTCGTGCTCGAAGCGGGCGCCATCACCGCACCCGTGTCGATGACGGGATGCGATTTCGAGGGCGGCATCAACCTGGCCGACGCCACCGCCGTCACGATCCGCCTCCACGACTGCAGGATCGCCTTCCTGTACGGCTCTGACCTGCGTACACAAGGAGACTTGGAGATCACCGACGGCTCCGCGGTGATGGGTCCGATCGACCTGCAGGGCGCCCGGATCGGCGGCGACCTGCGCGTGTCGAAGGTGCACCTGCACCCCGGCGAAAAGACGGCGGTCTATCTCAGCCGCGCGAGGATCGAAGGGGGATTGTTCGTCCGCGACTCGCTGGTCTGCGGGCAGCTCCGCGTGATCAGCGCGCACGTCGGCGGATTGTTCACCGCACGCGGATCGGATTTCCGGCCGGTAGAGGTGTCGGCGATTCACGCCGAACGGGTGAAGGTCGGTGAGAGCGTATTCGTCGACCGCGGATTCCGTGCCACCGGCCGGATCTATCTGCGCGCCGCGGAGATCGGCGGAGGCATCGGAGCGCAGCACAGCCGGATAGCCGGGACTTCCGGTGAATGCGTCAACATCACCCGCGCCGCCATCGGGCGCAACGTGTATTTCCACGGCGCCGAACTGAACGGCGGGTTCGACGGATCAGGAGCGCGGGTCGGCGGTGACATCGACCTTGACAAGACGGTCTTCGCCGAAGACTCCTGCGTCGACTTCTCCTTCGCCGAGGCGCGAGCCGTCAGGGTCAGGTTCGCGGAGGGACCGGATTCCCTGAACCTCGAAGGCGCGAAGTTCGGCGTGATCGAAGACGACCGCGACGCGTGGCCGCGCCGGATCCGTCTGGAGGGTTGCGCCTACGGCGCGATCAGGGACGACGGCGGGATCGGTGTCCGCGACCGGTTGACATGGCTCGACCGCGACGAGGGCGGCTTCTCTCCGCACCCTTTCGAACAGCTCAGCGCCGTGTACCGGGCCCGCGGCGACGAGGCCGCCGCCCGCCGGGTCGCGCTCGAACGTCACCGCCGCCGTCGGAGGACTCTGACGGCCGGTGGCAGGGCCATGAGCTGGTTCTCCGAGGTGACCGTGGGATTCGGCTACCGGACGTGGCTCGCGGGAATCTGGCTGGCCGCCCTGCTGGCGACGGGTGCCACGATCTTCTCCGTCTGGCCGCCCGCAGCCGTCGACCCGAAGACGCCGCGCCACTTCGAGCCGGTCGTCTACACCCTCGATCTGCTCCTCCCGGTCGCCGACCTGAAACAGGAGCCCTACTGGCAGCCCGTCGACGGCACCCGCTGGTTCGCGTGGGCACTCATCCTGTTCGGCTGGGGTCTCGGCACCGCCGTGATCGCCGGCCTCATGCGCCTGTTCAACCGCAACTGAGGCGGAACGAGGACCGTCCTGGACCGAATACGCTCAGGGACCATGGTTCGTCCCCCGTCGCCCCACCCTTCCGGGGCCACCCCGCCCGCCCTGCCCGCGGATCTGGTCCCCCGTCACGTCGCGATCGTCATGGACGGCAACGGCCGGTGGGCCAAGCAGCGCGGCCTGCCGCGCACCAAGGGTCACGAGATGGGGGAGGCGTCGCTGTTCGACGTCATCGAGGGCGCCATCGAGATGGGCATCCCCTACCTGTCGGCCTACGCCTTTTCCACGGAGAACTGGAAGCGGTCGCCCGACGAGGTCCGGTTCCTGATGGGGTTCAACCGTGACGTCATCCGCCGCCGCCGCGACGAGCTGAACGCCATGGGGGTGCGGGTCCGCTGGTCGGGGCGTCCGGGGCGGTTGTGGAAGTCGGTCATCCAGGAGCTCACCGAGGCCGAGGCGATGACCAGGACCAACTCGACCCTGACGCTGCAGTTCTGCGTCAACTACGGCGGCCGGGCCGAGATCGTCGACGCCGCGCTCAAGCTGGCGGCCGACGTCCAGGCCGGGCGGGTGAAGCCGGGCAAGGTCAACGAGAAGACCTTCGCGCGCTACCTCCACCAGCCCGAGATCCCCGACGTCGACCTGTTCATCCGGTCGTCGGGGGAGCAGCGGACCAGCAACTTCCTGCTCTGGCAGTCGGCGTACGCGGAGATGGTCTTCCTGAACCGCCTGTGGCCCGACTTCGACCGGCGGGACCTGTGGCAGGCGTGCGAGATCTACGCCAGCCGGGACCGCCGCTACGGCGGGGCGGTGCCGAACCCGGTCTAGGCGCGTCTGCGGGCGCGGTAGGCGGCGACGTGCATGCGGTTGCCGCAGGTGCGCGAGTCGCAGTAGACCCGGGACCGGTTCCGTGACTCGTCGACGAAGACGTTCGCGCAGTCGGGGGCCGAGCAGGTGCGCAGGCGCTCCCCCTCGCCCTCGACCAGCACGTGGGCCAGCGCCACGCCGCAGTCGGCGGCCAGGTGTTCGGCCAGCGACGCGCCGGGCGCGAAGTAGTGGACGTGGAGGGCGAAGCCGTCGTGCCTGGTCAGGCTCGGGGTGATGCGGGTGCGGCCCAGCAGGGTGTTCAGCAGGGTGACCGCCGTGTCCTCGTCGGGGGCGGTGAAGACCTGGTGGAAGGCGGCCGAGAGGGCCTGGACCTCGGCCAGGTCGGTCGCGTTGACGAACTCCACGCCGCTCACCTGGCGCCGGAGCACTAGGGCGCCGAGCTCGTCGAGGTCGCCGGGCGGGGAGTTGACCAGATCGACCGCAGTGGCCAGAGAGTGCACCATGTCGTGACTGAACGGCATCGCAGCTCCTGTGTCGCGTGTCCAGGAACTCTAACCCTTCGCGCACGCTCCGCAGGTGCCGAACACCTCGACGGTGTGGGTGATGGCGGTGAAGCCGTGTTCGGCGCCGACCCGCTCGGCCCACACCTCCACGTCGGGGCCGTCGACCTCGACCGTGCGGCCGCAGCCGCGGCAGACCAGGTGGTGGTGGTGGGCGGCGGTGGCGCAGGCGCGGTAGACGGCCTCGCCGTCGTCGGTGCGCAGGACGTCGACCCGGCCGTCGTCGTTGAGCGCCTGGAGGGCGCGGTAGATGGTGGTCAGGCCGATCTTCGAGCCGTCGGCGCGCATCTCGGTGAAGATGTCCTGCGCGCTGCGGAACGCGGCGCTCTGGCGAAGGATCTCGTGCACCGCGTCGCGGCTTCTGCTCATGCTGTCGACTCCCCTGTACGGCTCCGCCTCACGAATCTACCGATCCCGAGCGCGACCGCGAACCCGGCGAGGGCGAGCAGCACGATCGTCGCCCCCGAGGGGACGTCGAGGTAGAAGGACGACGTCAGACCGCCCACGGTGGCGAGCACACCGAAGACCATCGACAACGCCATGGTGGTCCGGAAGCTCCGGGTGAGCTGCTGTGAGGTGGCCACCGGCACAACCATAAGCGCGCTGACGAGCAGCAGGCCGACGGCCCGCATGGCGACGACCACGGTGACCGACGCGATCACGGCGATGAGCAGGCCGAGGAACCTGACCGGCAGGCCGCTGGCCCGGGCCACCTCCTCGTCCTGGCAGAGCACGAAGAGCTCCCGGCCGAAGACCGCCAGCAACGCCAGGACGGCCACCGCGAGGCCCGCGATGACCCACAGGTCGGTCGAGTCGACGCTGGTGATCGCGCCGAACAGGTAGGAGTTGAGGGACGCGGTGCTCTCGCCCGGCGTCAGGTAGATGATCATCACACCGCCGGCCAGGCCGCCGTAGAACAGCAGGGCCAGCGCGACGTCGCCGCTGGTCTTGCCGCGCGCCCGGACCATCTCGATCGCCACGGCCCCCAGCGCGGCCACCACGACGGCGGTCGCGACCGGGGCGGTGCCGGTGAGGAAACCGAGCGCCACCCCCGTCAGCGCGACGTGGCCGATGCCGTCGCCGAGCAGGGCCAGCCGCCGCTGCACGATGAACGTGCCGACGGCGGGGGCGGTCAGCCCGACCATGACGGCGGCGACGAGGGCGTACCGCATGAAGTCGAGGTGGAAGATGGTCATGCCTTCTCCTGCGCCAGGACCCAGCTCGGCACGGGGCTCTCCGCCGGGGCCGGCTCGTGGGGGTGGACGTGGTCGTGGCCGGGCAGCGCGTGGGTTCCGACGGCCGTCGGCGGGGCGCCGTCGTGGACCTTGCACCCCTGGTTGAGCACGACCGCCCTGCTGATCAGGGGTTCGAGCGGGCCCAGCTCGTGGGCCACCAGGACCACCGTCCGGCCGCGTTCGACCAGGCCGCGCAGGGTGTCGGCGAGCATGCGCTGGCTGCCGGCGTCGACGCCGGCGGTCGGCTCGTCGAGGACGAACGCGTCGGGCTCACCGGCCAGCGCGCGGGCGATCAGCACCCGCTGCTGCTGGCCGCCCGAGAGCGACGACACGGGGTCGCCCGCGCGGCCGGAGAGGCCGACCTCATCGAGGGCCGCCGCGACCGCCTGGCGGTCGGCCGAACTGGTGAAGCGGCCGCGCCGCTGCCGGGCGATCCGGCCCGAGGCGACGACCTCGCGGACCGTCGCCGGGACGCCGCCGCCGACCGACAGCCGCTGGGGCACGTAGCCGATCCGCCACCACTCCCGGAAGCGGGCGGGCGGGCGGCCGTACAGGAGCGTGCTGCCGCCGGAGAGCGGCTGGACCCCGAGCAGGGCGCGGACCAGGGTCGACTTGCCGGAGCCGTTGGCGCCGAGCACGGCCACGACCTCGCCCTCGTCGACGGTCAGGTCGATGCCGCGCAGGATCTTCCTGCCGTCGATCGTCACCTGACCGGCGGTCATGTCGAAAGCCGTGCTCATGGGTCGCCTTCCGGTCACTGGCAGCCGAGTGCGGTGCGAAGCGCGGTGAGGTTGGCGGTCATGCCGGAGACGTAGTCACCACCCTGGGGAGGGCTCTCCAGCGGATTGAGAACCGCCGTCTTGGCCCCGACCTCGCTCGCGAGGACCTCGGCGACCTTCGGGCTGACGAGCTCCTCGGTGAAAATGGTAGTCACCTTCTTCTCCTTCGCGATCCGGGCGGCCTCGGCCAAACGGGCAGGAGACGGTTCGGCGTCGGGGTCGATGCCGCCGATGCCGACCTGTTCGAGCTTGTAGCGGTTCGCGAGGTAGCCGAACGCGGTGTGGGCGGTGACGATCGTGCGGTTGGCGCAGGTCTCCAGGCCCTTGGCGAACTCGGCGTCGAGGGTGGTCAGCGCCGCCGCGGTCTGCTTCGCCCGTTCCTTGTACGCCGCCCCGTGGGCCGGATCGGCCTCGGCGAGCCGCCCGCCGAGCGCGTTCGCGAGCGTGGCCATACGGGAGGGGTCGAGCCAGAGGTGGGGGTCGTAGGCGAGCTCCTCCTCCTCGTGGCCGTGCTCCTCCTCTTCCGCGTGTTCGTCGTGGACGGCCGCAAGGGTGGGCACGGCCGAGGCCGCGTCGAACCCCCGGTCGGCGGCGTGCTGGGCCACCGCCTCGTCGACGGCGGGCTGCACGCCCTTGACGTACACGACCAGAGAGGCCTCGGCCACCCCGGCCACCTGCTGCGGGGTGAGTTCGAGGTCGTGGGGTTCGACCCCGGGCTTGGTCAGGCCCTCGACGGTCACGTCGGGGCCGCCGACCTTCTCGGCGAGCCACTGCAGGGGGAAGAACGCCGCGTCCACCACCGGCTTGCCTGTCTCGGCCGCCGTGGAACCTCCACAGGCGGCCGTCAGGACGAGGGCGGATCCGGCGATGAAGCGCACAACATTTCCGGGCATCACCCGACAGAGTGTGCCAGAAAATGAAAATGATTGTCAAAACGGTCTAGAGGGCTCCGAACCGTGTCACCGCCACTGCCAGCAGGAACGCGAGGAGCGCCAGCCGCAGCACCCGCGCGCCCACCCGGAGCGAGGGCCACGACAGGTAGGCGAGCCATCCCGTGAAGGCGATCACCGGCAGCATGCACAGGCCGCCGCGCCAGTCGGGGAGGGCGAACCCGCCGATGAAGAAGGCCACCAGCACGACCGGCAGCAGCCACTTCGGCATCTGGTAGAGGTAGACGAGCAGCGGCGCGCTGCGGGTCTCGACGGTCTTGCGCAGCCCGGTCGCGCCGGGCGTGAAGAACTGCTCGCCGGGCGGCAGCGGCCGCGGGGCCTTCTTCTTCCTCTGCGGCTGGTTCGAAGACTGGGCGAGCGGATGGCGGGGTCGACGGTTGGCCACCCGTCGAGGTTACTCGCAGGTGGAAGACCCCCGGCTGATGGCATGCTTGGGCTCATGCTGGCCGTGATCCGCTATTCCGTGCCCGAAGCCAGGGCCGAGGAGTTCGAACTGCACGCCCGCGAGGTGATCGACCTCTTCTCGGCGCAGAGCGGCTTCCTGCGCGGCCAGGTCGGCCGCTCGGTCGACGAGCCCAACCTGTGGGCTCTGGTGAGCGAGTGGGAGGGCGCCGGGTTCTACCGCCGCGCCCTGTCGGCGGCCCGCATGACCATGTATCCGCTGATGACCCTGATGATCAACGAGCCCGGGGCGTTCGAGCAGGTCTATCCCAAGGGCTGAGCCCACTAAGCTTGCGCCATTCCCGTTTTCCCATCGCCGACACCCAGCCGGATGGAGCACTACTCATGGCACGTCGCGCCGACGTCATGGACACCATCGTCAGTCTCGCCAAACGCCGCGGGCTCGTCTACCCGTCCAGCGAGATCTACGGCGGTCTGCGGGCGTCCTGGGACTACGGACCGCTGGGTGTCGAGCTCAAGAACAACGTCAAGCGCGAGTGGTGGAAGGCCATGGTGCAGGGCCGCGACGACGTCGTCGGCCTCGACTCGTGCGTCATCCTGGCCCGCGAGGTCTGGCAGGCCAGCGGCCACGTCGAGACCTTCACCGACCCGCTGACCGAGTGCCAGGCCTGCCACAAGCGCTACCGCGCCGACCACCTCGAAGAGGCCTACGCCGAGAAGCACGGCAACCCGCCCACGAGCCTGGCCGACATCACCTGCCCCAACTGCGGCAACAAGGGCGCCTTCACCCAGCCCAAGCAGTTCAGCGGCCTGCTGAAGACCTACCTCGGCCCGGTCGAAGACGAGTCGGGCCTGGCCTACCTGCGTCCCGAGACGGCGCAGGGCATCTTCATCAACTACCTGAACGTGCAGCAGTCGGCCCGCAAGAAGATCCCGTTCGGCATCGGCCAGCAGGGCAAGTCGTTCCGCAACGAGATCACCCCGGGCAACTTCATCTTCCGCACCCGCGAGTTCGAGCAGATGGAGATGGAGTTCTTCGTCAAGCCCGGCACCGACGAGGAGTGGCACCAGTACTGGATCGACGAGCGCCTGCGCTGGTACGTCGACCTCGGCATCTCCAAGGACAACCTGCGGCTCTACGAGCACCCCAAAGAGAAGTTGTCCCACTACTCGAAGCGGACCGTCGACATCGAATACCGCTTCAACTTCACCGGCGCCGAGTGGGGCGAGCTCGAGGGCATCGCCAACCGCACCGACTTCGACCTGTCGAGCCACGGCAAGGCCTCCGGCACCGACCTGTCGTTCTTCGAGCAGGACAGCGGCGAGCGCTACATCCCCTACGTCATCGAGCCGGCGGCCGGCGTCGACCGCGCCACGCTGACGTTCCTGCTCGACGCCTACACGGTCGACCAGGCCCCCAACGCCAAGGGCGTGATGGAGGAGCGCACGGTCATGCGCCTCGACCACCGGCTCGCGCCGGTCAAGGTCGCGGTGCTCCCGCTGTCGCGCAACGCCGACCTCACCCCCAAGGCCAAAGACCTGGCCGCCCAGCTGCGCCGCCGCTGGAACGTCGACTTCGACGACGCCGCCGCGATCGGCCGCCGCTACCGCCGACAGGACGAGATCGGCACCCCGTTCTGCGTCACCGTCGACTTCGACACCCTCGACGACCAGGCGGTGACCATCCGCGAGCGCGACACGATGGCGCAGCAGCGCATCGCGCTCGACCAGGTCGAGTCCTACCTCCGTCAGCACCTCAACGACTAGGTCGCCGGACAGACGGTGCCCTTCGCGGGCACCGTCCCGTTGAGCAGGTACGCGTCCACGATCCCGGTCACGCACAGCGTCTGGCCGTAGGCCCCGTGGCCCTCGCCCTGGAACGTCAGCAGCACCGCGTTGCCGAGTTCCGCGGTGAGCCGCGGGGCCCACACGAACGGCGTGGCCGGGTCGTTGACCGCCCCGACGACCAGCACCGGATACTGGGTGCCGCGGGAGCTCACCCGCTTGTTGGAGTCCTCGCCCGGCGTCGGCCACACGCTGCAGATGCCGGCGCTGGCGGCGTCCGGGCCGAAGATCGGGGAGACCTTGGTCAGGTCCCTGGCCAGCGCCTCGGCCTGCGCGAAGGTCGGCCGTTCGGTGGTGTCGGCGCAGAGCACCGCGTTCAGCGACGACAGCAGGGTGTTGTACGTGCCGTCGGGCTGGCGGCCGGCGTACTGGTCGGCCAGCACCTGCACGCCGGTGCCGTCGCCCGCGATGGCGGCGGTCAGCGCCTGGGTCAGCAGGGGCCAGCTCAGCTTGCTGTAGAGGGCCTCGCCGATGGCCGCGCGGACGGTGTCGTCGGTCACCTTCCGGCCGTTCACGACCAGCGGCTTCTTCTCGAGCTGGTCGAGCAGGCGCACCACCGCCGCGTTGCCCCCGAACGGGCAGCCCTGCCTCTCGCAGTCGGCCAGGTAGTTCTCGTACGCCTTCTGGAAGCCCAGCACCTGCGTCCGCGACTGTTCGAGCAGGCCGACGGTCGGGTCGAGGGCCGCGTCGAGCACCATCCGGCCCGTCTTCTGCGGGAAGAGCGTGGCATAGGTGGCGCCCAGGTGGGTGCCGTAGGAGAAGCCCAGGTAGTTGAGCTTCGGGTCGCCGAGGGCCTGCCGGAGCAGCTCCATGTCCTTGGCGGCGTTCACGGTGCCGACGTACGGCAGGATGCGCCCGGCGTTCTTCTGGCAGCCCTGCACGAACTCGATCGACAGGTTCCGCTCGGTGGTCTCGTCGAGCGACGGCTCGGCCTCCAGGAACTCCTCGAACTCCTTGGGTGGCAGGCACTGGATGCCGCTGCTGCGGTCGACCCCGCGGGGGTCGAAGCTGACCAGGTCGTAGCTCCGGTTCAGGGACGCGAACGCGGTGCCCGAGGCGAGCAGGGTGGTGACCCCCGAGCCGCCGGGGCCGCCGAAGTTGAGGACCAGCGATCCGATCCTCGGCCCGGTCGCCTTGCTGCGGACCACGGCGAGGCCGAGGGTGCCCTTGCCCGGGTCGGCGTAGTCGAGGGGCACTGTCAGCGTCGCGCACTGGAAGGGCGCCGTCGGCGCCTCGGGGCACGTCGCCCACGCCAGCCCGGCCGGGTCGACCGGGCCGCCCCCTCCGCCGACCCCGGTCATCGCCACCAGGGCGATGACGACCAACTTCGCTCGGCTCATTCGTCACCCTCCGGATCGGGATCTTGTCGGAGGGTGTTTCCACGATAACAGGGCATTGGTCTCTACCAATTGGCGGGGGCCGAAACAATGCGCGCAGACGAATTGGTTCAGACCAATCATGGTCTTGTGAAAAAACGGCCGTTCTTTACGTTCGGGGGAATTGGATTAGACCGGTTCTACCCACCTCACCTGCGGGAACACTTATGTGTGACAGCCGTGAGGTTTCGTGCTCTGCTTAATCGGTAGAGTCCCGCTCGCGGGGTGGTTCCGCGATTAATTGGGCCCCTGGAGGAGACTGTCGTGCCGAAGCTCGTCTATGACTTCACCGAAGGAAACAAAGACCTGAAGGGCCTCCTCGGGGGCAAGGGCGCCAATCTCGCGGAAATGACCAACCTCGGGCTGCCGGTCCCGCCCGGTTTCACGATCACCACTGACGCGTGCCGGTCGTACATGGCGGACGGGTCGATCCCCGCCGATGAGATCGGCACCCACCTCGAGAAGCTCGAGGCGGCGATGGGCAAGAAGCTCGGCGACCCCGACGACCCGCTGCTCGTGTCGGTCCGCTCGGGGGCCAAGTTCTCGATGCCCGGCATGATGGAGACCGTCCTCAACATCGGCCTGAACGACCGTTCCGTGCTGGGTCTGGTACGCCAGTCCGGAAGCGAACGGTTCGCCTGGGACTCCTACCGGCGGCTGATCCAGATGTTCGGCAAGACGGTGATGGACATCGACGGCGACCTCTTCGAGGAGGCCATCGACGAGCTCAAGGCCGGCCGCACCGACCTCGACCTGACCGCCGGCGACTTCGAGGCGCTGGTCGGCACCTACAAGGAGATCGTGCGCCGGGAGAAGGGCCGCGACTTCCCCGAGGACCCCAAGGAGCAGATGGAGCTGGCCATCAAGGCCGTCTTCGACTCGTGGAACGCCCCCCGCGCGATCCTCTACCGCCGCCAGGAGCGCATCCCGGCCGACCTCGGCACGGCCGTCAACGTGGTCGCGATGGTCTTCGGCAACCTCGGCATGGACTCGGGCACCGGCGTCGCCTTCACCCGCGACCCCGCCACCGGCCACCAGGGCGTCTACGGCGACTACCTGCAGAACGCCCAGGGCGAGGACGTCGTGGCGGGCATCCGCAACACCGTCCCGCTGCAGCACCTCCAGGAGATCGACCCGCACTCCTACGCCGAGCTCATGGACATCATGGCCAAGCTCGAAGGCCACTACCGCGACCTGTGCGACATCGAGTTCACCATCGAGCGCGGCAAGCTCTGGATGTTGCAGACCCGGGTGGGCAAGCGCACCGCCGGGGCCGCCTTCTGCATCGCCACCCAGCTCGTCGACGAGGGCCTCATCGACCTCGACGAGGCGGTCCGGCGGGTCACCGGCGACCAGCTCGCCCAGCTCATGTTCCCCCGCTTCGCGGCCGACCACGGCAACACCGTGCTGACCCGGGGCATGAACGCCTCCCCGGGCGCGGCCGTCGGCCGGGCCGTGTTCTCCTCGGCCCGCGCGGCCGAGCTGGCCGCCGAGGGCCAGGACGTCATCCTGGTCCGCCGCGAGACCAACCCCGACGACCTGGCCGGCATGATCGCCGCCCGGGGCGTGCTGACCTCGCGCGGCGGCAAGACCTCCCACGCGGCCGTGGTCGCCCGCGGCATGGGCAAGACGTGCGTCTGCGGCGCCGAGGAGATCGAGGTCGACGCCAAGGCCGGCCGTTTCACCGTCGGCGACGTCGTCGTCCAGGAGGGCGACGTCATCTCCATCGACGGCGGCACCGGCTGCGTCTACCTGGGCGAGGTGCCCGTGGTGGCCTCCCCGGTCGTGGAGTACTTCGAGGGCCGTCCCTCCGACGACGAGCTGGTGCGGGCCGTCGACCTGGTCATGAAGCACGCCGACGCCCGCCGCCGCCTGGACGTGCGCGCCAACGCCGACACCCCCGACGACGCCGCGCGGGCCCGCCGGTTCGGCGCCAGCGGCATCGGCCTGTGCCGCACCGAGCACATGTTCCTCGGCGACCGCCGGGTGCTGATCGAGGACCTGATCCTGGCCGGGACCGCCGAGGAGCGGCAGGCCGCCCTCGACGCGCTGGAACCCCTCCAGAAGGCCGACTTCGCCGGGTTGTTCGCCGCCATGAAGGGCCTGCCGGTGACGATCCGGCTCATCGACCCGCCGCTGCACGAGTTCCTGCCCGACATCATCGACCTGTCGGTCAAGGTCGCCACCGGCAAGGGCACCAAGAAGGACCGCCGCCTGCTGGAGGCCGTGCAGCGCCTGCACGAGCAGAACCCGATGCTCGGCCTGCGCGGGGTCCGCCTCGGGCTCGTCGTGCCCGGCCTGTTCGCGATGCAGGTGCGGGCCATCGCCGAGGCCGCCAAGGCCGCCGACGACGCCAAGCCGGAGATCATGATCCCGCTCGTGGGGGCCGTACAGGAACTGGAGAGCGTGCGTGAGGAGGCCCGCCGCATTCTCGCCGAGGTCGGGGTGGACGCCCTCATCGGCACCATGATCGAGGTGCCGCGCGCGGCCCTGACCGCCGGGCAGATCGCCGAGGCGGCCGAGTTCTTCTCCTTCGGCACCAACGACCTGACCCAGATGACGTGGGGCTTCTCGCGCGACGACGTCGAGGCGGCGTTCTTCGGCACCTACCTCGACAAGGGCATCTTCGGGGTCTCGCCGTTCGAGTCGCTCGACCGCGACGGCGTCGGCCGCCTGATGAGGGTCGCCGTCGAGGAGGGCCGCAGGGCCCGGCCCGGCCTCAAGCTGGGCATCTGCGGCGAGCACGGAGGCGACCCCGCCTCGGTCCGGTTCTGCCACGAGATCGGCCTCGACTACGTCTCGTGCTCTCCGTTCCGGGTCCCGGTGGCCCGACTGGAAGCCGGACGCGCGGCGCTTATGTAACAGACCCCGGCGACTCAGGCAATCAGATGTTTCCAGCGCGTTTGTCGTGAAGGCCGATATTTGCGGGTACCTTCTAGCTCCCTCGCCGCGACGAAAGGGGGAGCCGTGAGGCCATATGACCAGCACGACGAGGCACGCTGGGTTCCCGAGCCGCCGGGGAATCCGGAACGCAGCCCGTTCGAACGCGACCGCGCCCGGGTGCTCCACAGCGACGCCCTGCGCCGGCTCGCCAGCAAGACGCAGGTGGTGGCGCCGGTCGACCAGATGATGCACAGCCCGCGCACCCGCCTGACCCACTCCCTGGAGTGCGCCCAGATCGGCCGCGAGATGGGCAAGGCCCTGAACCGCGACCCCGACCTGGTCGAGACCGCCTGCCTGGCCCACGACCTGGGCCACCCGCCGTTCGGCCACAACGGCGAGTTCGCGCTGAACCAGATCGCCGAGCGCGCGGGCGGCTTCGAGGGCAACGCCCAGAGCCTCCGGCTGCTCTCGCGGCTGGAGGCCAAGGTCATCACCGAGGACGGCATCAACGCCGGCCTCAACCTGACCAGGGCCACCCTCGACGCCGCGATCAAGTACCCGTGGGACCGCTCGTGCGGGGACAAGTTCTGCGTCTACCCCGACGACATGGCGGTCTTCGAGTGGGTCCGGCAGGGCGCCCCGCCCGGCTCGGTGAGCTTCGAGGCCCAGATCATGGACTGGGCCGACGACGTCGCCTACGCGATCCACGACCTCGAAGACGCCCTGCACAGCGGCTACGTCACCCCCAGCATGCTCCGCGACCCGGCCGAGCGCCTGGAGGTCTGCAAGCTCACCCAGGAGTGGTACCTGCCCGACGCCGACCTGGGCGAGCTGGAGGAGACCTTCACCCGCCTGATCGGCGAGCCCCTGTGGCCCGGCCGCTTCGACGGCGGTTTCCCCGACCTCGCCGCGCTCAAGCAGCTCACGAGCACGCTCATCGGCCGCTTCTGCCGCCGCGCCCAGGACGCCACCCGCGAGGCCTACGTCCTCGACGAGGCCGGCCGCCACGACGCCGACCTGGTCGTGCCCCACGTCACCCGGCTGGAGTGCGCCCTGCTCAAGGGCGTCACCGTCCGGTTCGTGATCGGGGAGGCCGACAACCAGACGGTCCGGGCCCGGCAGCGCGAACTGCTGGCCGAGCTCACCTCGCTCACCATGCTGGGCGCCCCCCACACCCTCCAGCCCGCCCTGCGCCCGGCCTTCGAGAACGCCAGGGACGACGCCGGACGGCTGCGGGCGGTGATCGACCAGATCGCGTCGCTGACCGACGCGTCCGCCACCGCGATGCACCGGATGTTGTCCGCCCGGAGCGCGTAAAGGAGCCCGAATGTTCGTCATCATCGGAGCCGGCCTGGCCGGAGCCAAAGCCGCCGCCACCCTCCGCGAGGAGGGCTACCAGGGCGGCGTCACGCTCCTCGGCGCCGAGCACGAACGCCCCTACGAACGGCCGCCGCTGTCCAAGGGCTACCTCCAGGGCTCCACGGAACTGGAGAAGGTGTACGTCCACCCGGAGGGCTGGTACCGCGAGCACGACGTCGACCTGCGCCTCGGCACGGCCGCCACCGCGATCGACCGGTCGTCGCGCCAGGTGGTGCTGGGCACGGGCGAGCGGGTGGCGTACGAGAAGCTCCTGATCGCGACCGGCGCGACCCCGCGCCCGCTGCCCGTCGAGGGGGCCGACCTCGACGGCGTCCACTACCTGCGCACGGTCGCCGACAGCCAGGCCCTCCGGGCCGCCTTCGCCCACGGCGGCAACGTGGTCGTGATCGGCGGCGGCTGGATCGGCCTGGAGACCGCCGCCGCGGCCCGCAAGGCCGGCTGCGACGTCACCGTGATCGAGCCCGAGCCGACCCCCCTCCACCGGGCGCTCGGCCCCGAGATGGGCGAGGTCTTCGCCGGCGTCCACCGCCGCAACGGCGTCGACCTGCGCCTCGGCGCGAAGGTCGCCCGGCTGACCGGCGACGGCCACGTGCGCGAGGTGGTCCTGGAGAGCGGCGAGGCCATCCCCGCCGACGACGTGATCGGCGGCATCGGGGTGGCCCCCAACGTCGAACTGGCCCGCGACGCCGGCCTGGAGATCGGCACCGGCATCCTCGTGGACGCCGCCCTCCGGTCGAGCGACCCCGACATCTACGCCGCCGGCGACGTCGCCGAGGCCGTCAACCCCCTGCTGAACCGCCGGATCAGGGTCGAACACTGGGCCAACGCCCTCAACCAGGGCCCGGTCGCCGCCAGGTCGATGCTCGGCCAGGACGTCGTCTACGACCGCGTCCCCTACTTCTACACCGACCAGTTCGAGATCGGCATGGAGTTCTCCGGCGACGTCACCGGCGCCGACGACCTGGTCATCCGCGGCTCCGACCTGGAGTTCATCGCCTTCTGGCTGCGCGAGGGCCGGGTGATCGCGGGCATGAACGTCAACGTGTGGGACGTGGTCGGCGACATCCAGAAACTGATCAGAAACGGTGACATCGTCAACCCGAAGCGACTGGCCGACCCCGAGACGCCTTTGGCAGGATGACCTCACCTTCGGTCCAAACCGGCCGTTGGGTCATGTCACGTCAGATAACGTCACCAGGGTGGAGATCATGCGACCCGGGACCTCGGCCCTCCTCGTGCTGGCCTTTCTGACCGCCGCCTGCAGCGGTCCGGCGGGTGTCGCGGGCGTCAGCACCCACCCGCCCGCCGCGCCCGACACGGGCACGCCGCTCGACGACGCGGGGCCGACGCCCGAGCCGGCGTTCATCTCGGCGGCGGTGCCTCCCACGGGTGACGAGCCCGTGCTGCTGCCGCCGCCGAAGTTGTCGAAGTTCACCTACACCTTCCCCGTGAAGGGCTGCAAGGTCTCCTACGCGCGCAAGCTGCTCGTGCTGCCCAAGACGACGATCTGGGCCGACCGGGGGTGCGCCTTCGTGGCGCCGGTCTCCGGCACGGTCCGCGAGGTGAACGTGCAGAACCGGTGGGTGCCCTCGACCGACCGGGGAGGCGACCGCGAGGGGCGTTACGTCACCCTGCTGGGCGACGACGGCGTGCTCTACCTGGGCGGGCACCTCGACACCGTGGCCGAGGGCATCGTGCCGGGGAAGAAGGTGAAGGCGGGGCAGCAGCTCGGGACGGTCGGCAACACCGGCAACGCCCGCGACACCGCCAGCAACCTCTACTTCGCGGTGACCTGGAAGACCGACGCCAACGAGTGGTGGATCAGGCGCGGCATGGTCGAGCCGTGGGACTACCTCGACGCGTGGCGCAACGGCAACCGCACCTACTCTCCGGCGCAGGAGATGAAGGCGGTCCGGAAGAAGACCGGGCCGCTGCCGGCGTGCTCGGTCGCCTGCTCGTCCAAGCCCGAGGTGAAGGGCGTCGAGCGGCCCGAGCGGCCGAAGCCGACCCGCAAGCCCGTGCAGCCCGTCGAGGTGGGGCCGCTGGACGTCGAGGTGCCCGGCGTGGGTGACTAGACTCACGGCGTGGCAGGCCGGATCAGCGATGACGACATCGCCCTCGTCAGGGAGCGTTCCCCGATCGCCGACGTGATCGGCGAATACGTCCAGCTCCGCAACGCCGGAGGCGGCAATCTCAAGGGCCTGTGCCCGTTCCACGACGAGAAGTCGCCCTCGTTCAACGTGACCCCCGCGCGGGGGATGTACTACTGCTTCGGCTGCTCCGAGGGCGGCGACGTCATCTCCTTCCTCCAGAAGATCGACGCGCTGACCTTCGCCGAGGCGGTCGAGCGGCTGGCCGGGCGGGCGGGCGTCCAGCTCCGCTACGAGCAGGGCGGCTACGTGCCGGGCCGCCAGCAGGGGGAGCGGTCGCGGCTGATCGAGGCCCACCGGGCCGCCGCCGAGTTCTACGTCTCCCACCTGACCTCGCCCGAGGCCGCGGTCGCGCGGCGGTTCCTGTCGGAGCGCGGGTTCGAGCGGGCCGACGCCGACCACTTCGGGGTGGGGTACGCCCCCAACGAGTGGGAGGCGCTGTCGCGTCACCTGATGGGGCGCGGGTTCAGCGTCCAGGAGCTGATCAAGGGCGGGCTGGCCCGGGAGGGCCGCCGGGGGCCGATCGACCGGTTCCGCGGGCGGCTGATCTGGCCGATCCGCGACATCACCGGCGACGTCATCGGCTTCGGCGCCCGCAAGCTCATCGAGGCCGACGACGGCCCGAAGTACCTGAACACCCCCGAGAGCCCGATCTACCACAAGAGCTCGGTGCTCTACGGCATCGACCTGGCCAAACGCGAGATCTCCAAGCGGTCGCAGGCGGTCGTGGTCGAGGGCTACACCGACGTGATGGCGCTCCACCTGGCCGGGGTGCCGACCGCCGTGGCCACCTGCGGCACCGCCTTCGGCGAAGACCACATCAAGGTGCTGCGCCGCATCCTGTTCGACCAGGGGCAGGGTGAGGTCATCTTCACCTTCGACGGCGACTCGGCCGGGCAGAAGGCCGCCCTGCGGGCCTTCCAGGACGAGCAGAAGTTCGTCACCCAGACCTTCGTGGCCGTGCAGCCCGACGGGCTCGACCCCTGCGACCTGCGGGTCCAGAAGGGCGACGCGGCCGTCCGCGACCTGGTGGCCAGTCGCGAGCCGCTGTTCGCCTTCGCCATCCGCAGCGTGATCGGCCGCTACGACACCAGCACCAACGAGGGCCGCCTGTCGGCGCTCGACGCCGCCGCCCCCGTGGTCGCCTCGATCAAGGACAAGGCCCTGCGCCACATGTACGCCGTCGACCTCGACCGCTGGCTCGGCTTCATGAACGAGCGCCTGGTCGTCGAACGGGTCACCGAGATCGCCGCCCGGCCGGTCGAGGCCCGGCCGGAGAAGAAGCCCGCCAAGGCGGCCCCGCTCGACCCGCACCAGCGCTACGAGTTCGAGGCGCTGCAACTGGCGGTCCAGCGGCCGGCGCTGCTCGGCCCCGAGTTCGACGTCCTCGGCGCCGGCGCCTTCACCCGCGCGGAACACGCCGCGCTCTACGAGCTGATCGTCTCCTGCGGCGGTACGGCGGCCGGGGGCGCCGGCGGGAGGGAATGGGTGGAACGGCTCCTCGCGGGGGCCTCCGAGGAACTCAGGCCCTTCGTGACCCGTCTGGCGGTCGACCCGCTGAGAGTGGAGACGAACGGCGAGGAGCGCCATGGCGTCGGGCTGCTGGCCCGGCTCCAGGAGGTCACGGTGAGTCGCCGGCTCGACGCCCTGAAGTCCCGGATGCAGCGCCTGAACCCCGTCGACGAAGCTCAGGACTACAACCGGATGTTCGGCGAACTGGCCGCGCTCGAAGCGCAGCGGCGCATGTTGCGAGAACGTCTGGCCGGGGCGTGAATATCAATTCCTTTCCGCACCTCACAGAGGCGAAACACGGGTTTGATATCGATTCGGTAATGACGCGGATCTAACCTTCGGTGACAAAAATAGGCCTGCCGTTTTGTTGTGGTTATACCGCAGACTGTGTTCCGTGGGTGCATCGGTGCTGCCAAGCGGGCCGCCATCGGTAGACCAGGTGGCCGAGCTCGTCGTGAAGGGAAGGGAGCGCGGGAGCGTCACGGTTGACGACGTGGCCGCCGCGCTCGACCGATCCGGGCTTGAGGCCGACGCGCTGGAGCGCGTCGTGCGCATGCTCGCCGAGAACGGAGTGGAGGTCCTCGAGCCGCAAGGCGACGAGGAGACGTCCAAGCCCGACGAGGAAGACGTCGGTAAGAGGGCGCCGACCAGCGACCTGGTCAGGATCTACCTGCGGGAGATCGGCCGGGTTCCGCTGCTCACCGCCGAGGAGGAGGTGGAACTCGCCAAGGCCATCGAGGCCGGCCTCTTCGCGGAGGACAAGCTCTGTGAGAGCCCCGCGATCCGGGTGGCCCGGCCCGAGTTCGAAGATCTCGTCTGGGAGGGCGTGCGCGCCAAGCAGCGCCTCATCGAGGCGAACCTGCGGCTCGTCGTCTCCATCGCGAAAAGATATGTCGGCCGCGGAATGTTATTCCTCGATCTCATTCAAGAGGGCAATCTCGGGCTGATTCGCGCGGTCGAGAAATTCGACTACACCAAGGGCTACAAGTTCTCGACTTATGCGACGTGGTGGATTCGGCAGGCGATCACGAGGGCCATCGCCGATCAGGCGCGGACCATTCGAATTCCGGTCCACATGGTGGAGACGATCAACAAACTGGTGCGCGTGCAGCGTCAGTTGCACCAGGACCTCGGCCGCGAGCCCGCGCCCGAGGAGATCGCCGCCGAGATGGACCTGCCGATCGACCGGGTCATCGAGATCCAGCGCATCGCCCAGGAGCCGGTCTCCCTCCAGTCGCCCATCGGCGAGGAAGACTCCGACCTCGGCGACTTCATCGAGGACGCCGACGCCGTGGTGCCGATCGAGGCCGCCGCGTTCATCATGCTGCAAGACCAGCTCGACGACATCCTGGCCACGTTGTCGGAGCGGGAACAGCGCATCATCCAGCTCAGGTTCGGCCTGGCCGACGGGCATCCGCGCACGCTGGAGGAGGTCGGGCGGGAGTTCGGGGTGACCCGGGAGCGCATCCGCCAGATCGAGTCCAAGACGCTCGCCAAGCTGCGTCACCCGACGCGCGCCCAGATGCTCCGCGACTACCTCGACTGACCCTTCGCCGGACACGGCCCGTGCCCCGGACCCGGGACACGGGCCGTCCGCTTGTACATTCCCAGGTATGCCTCTGTTCGGGAACCGCCTGCCCGCCGACGTCCGCTCCCGTCTGTCGGGGGAGCGGGTGCTGAGTTTCGCCCCTACGCCGTCCGGCGGCTACGCCGTCGCGACCTTCGTGGCGCTGCACCTGCCCGGCGGGGAGCGGGTGCCGTGGCACACCGTCGACAAGGCCTCCTGGGACGAAACCGGGATGAACATCACAACGGTTACGGGCGGCGTTTATCGGGTGGATATCGAGGACCCCGGCTTCTTGCCGGAAACCATCCGGGAAAGGGTGCAGAACTCCATCGTCGCCAACCGCTATGTGAAACTCACCACAAACGCGGGCGTGCGCTTCATCGCCCGGCGGCTCGCCGGAACCGACACCATCGAATGGGAACTGGCGTTCGACGACGGGCTCGACGGCAGCGACCCCGGCGTGCTGGCCGCCGCCGAACAGGCTCTGGAGCAGGTGCGCCGCAGCCTCGGCGTCTGAACGTCACGAAGGCCCGCCCCTGTGCGGGGCGGGCCTTCGTCGTCTCGACTGTCAGGTGATCCGGTTGACCTCTGGGTCCGGCCAGCCTGTCGGGCCGGCTGTGGTCTCCCCGTCCCAGGGGTCAGGCCTACGCAGGAACGGGACTCTGTCCTTGGCCGCCACGGTCATCTTCGACACGCGGGCACCCACGAGTCCGGCCGCCTCCTGTACGGCGGGGCTGTCGGACACCCTCTTCGTGGCCCGCACGATCTGCTCGTAGCGCTCACGCCCGGCGCGGGTGCCGAGGACGTATCCAAGACCCAGCCCGGCGGCGAACATCACCTTGTACCGCATCTTCCACCTCCGCGCTTCGCTACACCGGCCCCTACCCAATGGGTGTGCATCTATCCAAACCGGGCTCCGTCAAAGGGCGCGCCAATGGATGTGACAGAGCACCCCCCGAGTGCGCTAATCTAGTTCCGCGCCGCAAGGAAAGCCGCAAGGCAGCGGAGCACCGCACGATCCCGTGTAGCTCAATCGGCAGAGCAGCCGGCTGTTAACCGGCAGGTTATAGGTTCGAGTCCTATCGCGGGAGCTGCCCGAAGCCCCGGTCTGAGAGATCAGACCGGGGCTTCTTCGTGTGCGCGTACACTCCCGTTCTCCTGACGCTCTGTGGCGAAAGATGCACAGATATAGATGACAAATCAGGGTGCAAGCGCAGAAAATGTGCTCGCGCCGTGATGCCGCCCGACGGCAGGCGTGGTCGCCGCGGACCAACTACGCACCGGCGGTGGGGAGAGGGCCACCGCAACGAGGGTCGTCGTCGCCGCCCGGAACGGCCACCGGCGATCCGCGAGGGGAAAGTCGCGATGCGGACGTGGTGGAAGAGAACCGACGAGGCACGAACCGGTGAGGGGGTCGACTGGCGGGAGGCGGAGGAATTCGTCCGGCTGCACCATGCCGAGGTGCCCTCGGCCGGGCCGGTGGAGGCGCGGCTGCGGGAGATCGCGGCCGAGATCGAGCAGACCGGCACCTACACCCACACGCTCGACGAACTGACGTTCGGCGCGCGTGTGGCCTGGCGCAACAGCGGCCGGTGCATCGGCCGGCTCTACTGGCAGTCGCTGCGGGTCCGCGACCGGCGTGAGGTCGACACGGCCGACGCGATCGCCGACGAGTGCGTGGCCCATCTGCGCGAGGCGACCAACGGCGGCCGCATCCGGCCGACGATCACCGTGTTCGCCCCCGACCGCCCTGGTCAGCGTGCCCCCCGGATCCGCAACGACCAGCTCGTCCGGTACGCCGGCTACGAGCGCGACGGCGAGATCGTGGGCGACCCGTCGCATCTGGGGCTGACGCGGGAGGCCGCGGCGCTCGGCTGGGAGGGGCGGGGCGGCCGGTTCGACGTGCTGCCGCTGCTGATCGAGGTGAAGGACCACGTGGAGATGCGGGAGCTGCCCGCCGACGCGATCCTGGAGGTGCCGATCACCCATCCCCACTACCCGTGGTTCGGGGAGCTCGGGCTGCGCTGGCACGCCGTCCCGGCGATCTCGAACATGTGCCTGGAGATCGGCGGCGTCTGCTACCCGGCGGCGCCGTTCAACGGGTGGTACATGGGGACCGAGATCGGCGCCCGCAACCTGGCCGACACCGGCCGCTACGACCAGCTCCCGGTGATCGCCCGGCGGCTCGGCATGGACACCTCCAGCGACCGCACCCTGTGGCGCGACCACACGCTCGTCGAGCTCAACGTGGCCGTGCTGCACTCCTTCGCCGAGGCCGGGGTGACCATGACCGACCACCACACCGAGGCGAAGCGGTTCATGACCCACCTTGAGAAGGAGGAGCGCTCGGGCCGGGTCTGCCCGGCCGACTGGTCGTGGATCGTCCCGCCGCTGTCGGGGGCGCTGACGCCGGTGTTCCACCGCTACTACGACGACGTGGCGCTGCGGCCGTCCTTCACCCACCACCGGGGGCTGTAGTAGAACAATATTCGTGAGTGACTTGGTGCTGAGCGACCTCGCCGACGGTGTCCTGACGCTGACCTTCAACCGCCCCGAGCGGCTCAACGCCTGGACCGAGGCGCTCGGCACACGCTACTTCGACCTGCTCACCCAGGCCGAGACCGACCCGGCGGTGCGGGTGATCGTGGTGACCGGGGCCGGGAAAGGCTTTTGCGCCGGGGCCGACTTCCAGACGCTCACCGCGCTCCAGGAGGGCACGCTCGAACGGGCCGCCGACACCCGGCCGAACACCCTGCCCACGACGATCGGGAAGCCGGTCATCGCGGCCGTGAACGGCGCCTGCGCCGGGCTGGGCATGGTGCACGCCCTCGTCTGCGACCTGGTCTTCACGGCCGCCGAGGCGAAGTGGACGACCGCCTTCTCCCGGCGGGGCCTCATCGCCGAATACGGCCTGGCGTGGGTGCTGCCGAAGCTCGTCGGCCAGGCCCGCGCGCTCGACCTGCTGCTGTCCGGCCGCACCTTCACGGGGGAGGAGGCGGCCGGCCTGGGCCTGGCGCTGCGCGCGGTGCCGGGCGAGGCGCTCATGGGCGAGGTCGCCGCCTACGCCCGCGAGCTGGCCGCCATGAGCTCGCCCACCTCGATGGCGGTGATCAAGCAGCAGGTCTGGGGCGACTGGGACCGGACCCTCGACGCCTCCCGGACGACGGCCGAGAAGCTGATGGCCGAGTCGTTCGGCCGGGCCGACTTCGCCGAGGGCGTGGCCAGCTTCCTGGAGAAACGCCCCCCGGAGTTCCCGCCCTTCAGTGGGTAGGGCCCGTGGGGAGGTGATGCGAAATGGCGTTCCCGATCGTCACACGGACCCTGCACCGTCACATCGACATCGACGGCCTCCGGGTCTTCTACCGCGAATCCGTACCCGAGACCGACCAGTCGCCCGTGCTGCTCCTGCTGCACGGCTTCCCGTCGGCCTCGCACCAATATCGCCGGCTCGTCGACGCCCTCGGCGCCCACTACCGGCTGATCGCGCCCGACCTGCCGGGCTTCGGCCACAGCGACGTCCCGGCGAGCCCGCTGACCTTCGACCGGCTGGGCGAGGTCATGGCGGGCTTCGTCGAGCGGCTCCGCCTCGACCACTTCGTCATGTACGTCTTCGACTACGGCGCCCCGGTCGGCTTCCGCGTGGCCCTGCGCCACCCCGAACGCATCGCCGGCCTGGTGGTCCAGAACGGCAACGCCTACGAGGAGGGCCTGGGCGAGGCCATGCGCAAGCTGGTGGCCCTGCGGCCCGGCCACGAGGGGGAGGAGGCGGCCCGGGAGATGCTGACCCTCCCGGTCACCCGCAAGCAGTACGAGGCGGGCACCGGCGACGTCCAGCTGGTCTCGCCGGACAGCTGGGTGCTCGACCAGTACTTCCTCGACAAGCCCGAACGGGCCCGGCCGCAGCTCGACCTGCTGCTGAACTACCACGCCAACCTGGACCACTACCCGGAGTGGCAGGAGTGGCTCCGCACCCGGCGCCCGCCGATGCTGATCACCTGGGGGGCGAACGACATGTTCTTCCCCGAACCGGGCGCGCACGCCTACCTGCGCGACGTCCCGGACGCCGAGCTGCACGTCTACCCGACGGGCCACTTCGCCCTGGAGGAGTACCTGCCGGAGATCGCGCCGCTGATCGCGAACTTCCTCGACCGGACGTGGAAGACGGTTATCTCTGGGTGAGCCGCGCGACGCGGAAGAACGTGCGCAGGTCGCCGACCAGCAGCTCGGGCGTCTCCATCGCCGGGAAGTGACCGCCCCGGTCGAACTCCGACCAGTGGCCGACGGCGCCCGCCGGGTCGGCGAGGGCGCGGATCGTCATGTCCGCCGCGAACACCGCCACACCCTGCGGCGGCAACGGGGCCGACGGCCACCCGGCCTGGCCGCCGTCCGCCGGGGCGGCGGCCATCTCGCGGTAGGCGCGCATGCCGTCGTACAGGATGCCGGCCGACGACGCGCCGGAGCCGGTGAACCAGTACAGGCTCACGGTGGTGAGCAGCCGGTCGCGGCCCACCGCGTCCTCGGGCAGGTCGGCGGCGGGGTCGGTCCACTCCTTGAACTTCTCCACGATCCAGGCCAGCTGTGCGATCGGCGAGTCGTTCAGCGCGTAGGCGACGGTCTGCGGGCGGGTCGCCTGCAGGTGCAGGTAGCCGAGGCCGTCCTGGCGGAAGGTGTTGAACCGCTCGGCGCGGGCCCGGTCGGCGTCCGACAGGCCGTCGAGCTCGACGGGCGGGCCGAACGGGTAGGGCGACGGGCCGTTCACGTGGGTGGCGACCACGCCGCCGGGGGCGGCCATGGGCAGCAGCGTGGTGACGCCGCCCCCGATGTCGCCGCCCTGCGCGGCGAACCGCTCGTAGCCGAGCCGGCGCATCAGCTCGCCGAACGCGGTGGCCACCCGGAACAGGTCGCCCCAGCCGGGTTCGCGCACCGGGGTGGAGAACGCGAAGCCGGGCAGCGACGGGATCACGACGTGGAAGGCGTCGGCCGGGTCGCCGCCGTGCGCGCGGGGATCGGTCAGGGGGCCGATCACGTCCAGGAAGTCGGCGAAGGAGCCCGGCCAGCCGTGGCTGAGGATCAGCGGCAGCGCGCCGGGCTCGGGGGAGCGGACGTGCAGGAAGTGGATGTCCTGGCCGTCGATCGTGGTGACGAACTGCGGGTGCTCGTTGAGCGCCTTCTCCTGGGCGCGCCAGTCGAACCCGTCGGCCCAGTAGGCCGCCAGCTCCCTGAGGTGGTCCACCGGGACGCCGCGCTCCCAGCCGGCGCCGCCGAGCCGCCGGGGCCAGCGGGCGCGGGTGAGGCGGTCGTGCAGGTCGTCCAGATCGGCCTGCGGGATGTCGACGCGGAACGGGCGGATGTCGGTGTTGTCGTCCATGACGGAAAATCTAGGATCGATACCGGAACATACCGTTCCTGTATCGCGGCAGACTTCATCCCATGTCGGACACGGCACAACGACTGCTGCGGCTGCTCTCCCTCCTGCAGACGCCGCGCGACTGGAGCGGACCGGAACTGGCCGAGCGTCTGGGCGTCACCGTGCGCACGGTGCGCAACGACGTCGAACGCCTGCGCGGCCTCGGCTATCCGGTGGAGGGCGTCAGGGGCGTCACCGGCGGCTACCGGCTCGGGTCGGGCGCGCGGCTGCCGCCGCTGCTGCTCGACGACGACGAGGCGGTCGCCGTCGCGGTCGGGCTGCGGGTGGGCGCCACCCAGGGCGCGGTGACCGGCATCGAGGAGGCGGCGCTGCGGGCCCTGACCAAGCTCGAACAGATGTTGCCCGCCCGGCTGCGCCGCCGGGTCAACGGGCTGCGCGCGCACCTCGTCCCGCTTCCGCAGGCGGGCCCCCGCGTGGACGCCGACACGCTCACCGCCATCGCGGCCGCCGCGCGCGACCACGAGCGGCTCCGGTTCGACTACGTCGGCCACGACGGGGCGGCCGGCCGCCGCGAGGTCGAGCCGCACCGGCTCGCGCACAGCCGGGGCCGCTGGTACCTGGTCGGCTGGGACGTCGCCCGGTCCGACTGGCGCACCTTCCGGGTCGACCGCATGCGGTTGCGCAGCCCGAACGGCCCCCGGTTCACCCCGCGCGAGCCTCCCGGCGGCGACCTGGCGGGCCATGTCGCCACCGGCCTGGCCACCGCCACCTGGCGGTACCGGGCGCGGGTGACGGTCCGCGCGCCGGCCGGGCACGTGCGCGAGCGGCTGCCGCCCGGCGTCCCGGTGGAACCCCTGGGCGACGACGCCTGCGTGGCCGAGGTCGGCTCGGACACGCCCCAGACGCTGGCCTGCCATCTCGGCCTGCTCGACGCCGACTTCGAGGTCACCGGGCCGCCTGAGCTCGTCGCGGAGCTCCGCGCGCTGGCCGACCGCTACCGGCGCGCGGTTCCCGGGGATCGCGGCGCTAGCTGAGCCTGCGGGCTCCCGCCGAGGGCGTGGCGGTGCGGAAGACGGGGGGCTGCCAGCCCTTCGCCTCGTAGGCCTCCGCCACCGTCCGGCGCATCGTGTCGGCGCGGTCGGCCGCGACCAGGGCGATGGCGGAGCCGCCGAAGCCGCCGCCGGTCATGCGGGCGCCCCGCGCGCCGCCCCTGACCGCCGATTCGACCGCCACGTCGAGTTCGGCGCAGCTCACCTCGAACTGGTCGCGCAGCGACAGGTGGGAGGCGTTCAGCAGCGCGCCGATCTCGGCCACCGCACCGGCCCGCAGGAGGCCGACGACGGCTTCCACGCGGTGGTTCTCGGTCACGACGTGCTGGGTGCGTTTGCGCTCGTCTCCGCTCAACCCGGACAGGGCGGCCGCGAGGTCGGTGACGTCGCGCAGGGCCTCGACGCCCAGTTTCGCGGCGGCGCTCTCGCAGTCGGCCCGGCGCCGGGCGTACTGGCCGTCGGCCAGCTCGTGGTGGACGCCGGTGTCGATGATGACGAGTTCGAGGCCCTGGGAGGGCAGGTCGAAGGGGATCGTGCGGCTGCCCAGGGAGCGGCAGTCGAGCAGGAGGACGTGACCCTCCTCCGACAGGGCCGAGGCGGCCTGGTCCATGATGCCGCACGGCATGCCGACGACCTCGTTCTCGGCCCGCTGCCCCAGCAGGGCCAGTTCCATCGGGCTCTGGCCGAGGTCGTAGAGGTCGTTCAGCGCCAGCGCGACCGAGACCTCCAGGGCCGCGCTCGACGACAGGCCCGCGCCCCGGGGGATGTCACCGTCGATCGCGATGTCGGCGCCGCCGACCGGGAGACCGGCCTTCCGCATGGTCAGGGCCACGCCGATCGGGTAGGCCGCCCACCCGGCGACCTCCTCGACCGGGCCGCCGCCCGCCTGCGCCGACACGACCCGCACGCGGTCGTCGGACCGCCGGGCGACCGCCGCCGAGACGCCCCAGGGCACCGCGAAGGGAAGCACCAGGCCGTCGTTGTAGTCGGTGTGTTCGCCGATCAGGTTGACCCGGCCGGGGGCGTGCCAGACGCCCTCGGGGGTGCCGCCGAAGGCGGTCTCAAAGGAGGAAACGACCCGCATGGCCGTTAGGTTATCGCTGTGGTCTCGCCTCTCACCCGCGCCGACGGGGTCCTGCTGAAGCGCGACGATCTTCTGCATCCCGACATCCCCGGCAACAAGTGGCGCAAGCTCAAGTACAACCTCACGGGCGAGCCGATCGTGACCTTCGGCGGGGCCTACTCGAACCACATCAGGGCCGTCGCGGCGGCCGGGCGCGAGTTCGGCTTCCCGACCGGCGGGGTGATCCGGGGCGAGCCGGTCAGGAACGAGGTGCTCGACTTCGCGGTGGCGTGCGGGATGCGGCTGATGTTCCTCGACCGCACGCGCTACCGGGCGAAGACCTCGCCCGAGGTGCTGCGGCTCGTGCGCGAGGAGTTCCCCGGCCACCGCGTGCTGCCCGAGGGCGGGTCGAACGCCGAGGCGGTGCGCGGGTGCATGGAGATCGGGCCCGAGCTGGCCCATCTCGGGGAGGCGGTGGTGTGCTGCCCCGTCGGGACCGGGGGCACGCTGGCCGGCCTCGCGGCCGGGCTGCCGCCGGGGTTCACGGCCGTCGGGTTCTCCGTGCTGAAAGGCGGTTCGTTCCTGTACGACGAGGTCGCCCGCCTCCAGACCGAGGCGCTCGGCCACGTCACACCCAACTGGCGCGTCGAGACCGGGTTCCATTTCGGGGGCTACGCCCGCACCACACCGGAACTGAGCGCGTTCATCGGTGATTTCGAGACCCGGCACGGCCTCCGGCTCGACCACGTCTACACAGCCAAGATGATGTACGGCATCCGCGCCCTCGGCCTCGGTCCCACGGCCGTCGCGGTGATCACCGGTAGGGTGTGAGGGTGCTGCTGGCCGAGGGCGTACACGCCGTGATCACCGATCGCCGTGGCGGCGTGAGCCCGGCCCCGTTCGGCGGCCGGAACCTCGGCGGGGCCGTCGGCGACGACCCCGGCAACGTCGCGGCCAACCGGCGGATGACCGCTCTCGAGGTCGGCGTCGACCCCTCGCGTGTGGTGCTCATGCGCCAGGTCCACGGGCGCGAGGTCGCCTACGTCGACCGGCCGTTCGGCGACGACCCGCCCGGCCTCGACGCGATCTTCACCGCAGAGGAAGGGCTGGCGCTGGTCTCGCTGGCCGCCGACTGCGCCCAGGTGCTGGTGGCCGATCCGGTCGCCCGGCTGGTGGGCGCCGCCCACTCGGGGCGGCCCGGCACGCTCGCCGGAGTGGTGCCCGCCCTGGTCGAGGCCATGGCCGGGCGTGGGGGAGACCCGGGCCGGATGGTCGCGCTGGTCGGTCCGGCCGCCTGCGGGCGGTGCTACGAGGTGCCCGCCGAGATGCGCGAGGAGGTCGCCGCCGTCGTCCCCGAGGCCTGGGCCACGACATCGCGCGGCACCCCGTCGGTCGACCTGCGGGCGGCCATCTCGGCGCAGCTCTCCCGGGCCGGGGTGGGCGACGTCCGGCACGACGCCCGGTGCACCATCGAATCCGGCGATCTCTACTCATACCGCCGCGAAGGGCAGACCGGGCGCTTCGGGGCCTATATCTGGCTCGGCTAGGAACTTTCCCCCCGATTCCGCTCGTTCTCCGGGCATGGGATGGGACTACCGGAAGTCGGTAAAAGTCGGACCGCTGCGCTTTCACCTTTCACGTCACGGCGTCTCCCGCAGCTACGGGGGCCGTCGTTTCCACGTCTATCGCACCCCTGACGGGCGTCGCCACGTGACCGTGCGGCTGCCCGGCGGGTTCCACCTCGGCAAGACGTTCTAGTCTCACTATTCGATACGTATCTTCTCGTATCGCGAGACGGTACTACTCTCGTGCCCATGCACTACACGCATGGGCACCATGAGAGCGTGCTGCGGTCCCACCGCTGGCGCACCGCCGAGAACTCCGCGGCCCACCTGCTGCCGCACCTGACCCCCGACACCACTTTGCTCGACGTGGGCTGCGGCCCCGGCACCATCACCGCCGACCTGGCGGCCCGGGTCGCCCACGTCACCGCCACCGAGATCGGGCCCGGCGAGCTCGGTCTCGCCCGCGCCGAGGCGGAGCGGCGGGGCACGCCGAACATCGCCTTCGAGGTGGCCGACGCGCACGCGCTGCCGTACGGCGACAAGGCCTTCGACGTCGCGCACGCCCACCAGGTCCTGCAGCACCTCGCCGACCCGGTCGGGGCGCTCCGCGAGATGGGCAGGGTCGCCCGGCTGGTCGCCGCCCGCGACAGCGACTACGGCGCGTTCACCTGGTTTCCGGCGCTGCCGGAGCTCGACGAGTGGCTCGCGCTCTACTACGCCGTGGCCCGGCGCAACGACGGCGAGCCCGACGCCGGCCGCCGGATGCTCTCGTGGGCCCGCGCCGCCGGGTTCGCCGACATCGAGGTGTCCACCTCCACCTGGACCTTCGCCACCCCCGACGACCGGGCGTTCTGGGGCGGCATGTGGGCCGACCGCGTCGTGAAGTCGTCGCTGGGCCGCCAGGCCCTGGACGCGGGGCTGGCCACGCCGGAGGATCTGCGGCGCATCGCCGACGGCTGGCTCACCTGGGCCGCCGACCCCGACGGCTTCCTGACGATCGTGCACGGCGAAGTCCTCTGCCGGGCTTGACCCTGACGCTGATGTGAAGGTTTAGCCTGCGGATATGCGGATCGGTGAGCTGGCACGGCGATCGGGTGTGAGCACCCGCTCGCTGCGCCATTACGAGGAGAAGGGCCTGCTGGCCGCCCGCCGGGGCGCCAACGGATACCGCGAGTACGACGAGGCCGACGTGCGGCTCGTCCAGGAGATCCGGGCGCTGATGGCCGTCGGCTTCACCCTGGAGGACGCCCGCCCGTTCGTGGCCTGCCTGCGCGCCGGCAACGAGTCGGGCGGGGTCTGCCCCGAGTCGGTCGACGTCGTCCGCCGCAAGCTCGCCGAGATCGACACCGAGATCCGGGACCTGATGGCCCGCCGCGACGAGATGCTACGGAGGAACACATGATCGAGGTCACCGCGGAGACGTTCGAGCGCGACGTGCTGGGCAGCGACCGCCCGGTGCTGCTCGACTTCTGGGCCGAGTGGTGCCCGCCCTGCAAGATGATCTCCCCCATCCTGGAGGAGATCGAGCGCGAGTACGGCGACAAGGTCGTCATCGCCAAGATCAACGCTGACGAGCACCCGTCGATCGCGCTGCGCTACGACGTCATCGGCCTGCCCACCCTGAACCTCTACCGCGACGGCGAGGTCGTCCACCAGATCAAGGGCGCCCGCCCCAAGCGCGCCATCGTCGACGGGATCGCCCCTCACATCTGAGCCTGGAAGTGCTCGTAGGCCTCGTCGGTGAACAACACGAACCGCACCTCCTCCACCTTCGTGGGGGTCCCCCTGACGGTCTCGACGGCGATCCGGGCCGCGTCGTCCATCGGCCAGCCGTAGATGCCCGCCGACACCGCCGGGAAGGCGACCGTCGTGGCCCCCAGCTCGTCGGCCACTCGCAGCGCCTCGCGATAACACGACGCCAGCGTCTTCGACCGGTCTTCGCTCCTGCTGTGCACCGGCCCGACGGTGTGGATCACCCACTTCGCCGGAAGCCGCCCCGCCGTGGTGGCCACCGCCTGCCCGGGGGGCAGCCCCTTGCCGTAGGCGGAGGCCCGCAGCCTGCGGCACGCCTCCAGAATTTCGCTGCCGCCCTTCCGGTGGATCGCGCCGTCGACGCCGCCCCCTCCCAGCAATGAGGAGTTGGCGGCGTTGACGATCGCGTCGGCCCGCTGATCGGTGATGTCACCCTTGACCACGATGATCCGCATGGCCGCATTGTTCCCGCTGGGGTCAGACGTTCACCACGTCGAACTGCTCCCAGGGCCCGATCGCGGTCCGGTTGGCGATGAGGGGCTGCGCGCCCCCGCCGTCGGCGCAGACCAGGTTGCCGTTGGCCTGGGCACGGAGGCTGATCGTGCCGTTGGGATTGTTGATCACCTGGAAGGTCTCCCACGGCCCGACGGCGGTCCGGTTGGCGACGAGCGGCTGCGCCCCGGCGGCCTCGGCGGCGACGTACATGTTGTTGGCCCGCGATCGGAGGGCGATGGTGCCGTTGCCCAGGTCGACGCGGTCGAACGTGGTCGCGTTGCCGTTCGCGACCAGGGTCGGCCCGGCGTTGACGAGCTGGTTGTTGGCGCGCGAGCGGAGCTGGATGCCCGGGGTCCCGCTGGTGGCCCCGAACCAGGCGAGGTCGAACGCGTCGGCCATGGCCTGGAACCCGGCGTCGTTCGGGTGGAGGTGGTCGCCCGGGTCGTAGGCCGGCAGGAACCGGGTCGGGTTGGCGGGATCGCGCGTGGCGGCGTCGAAGTCGACGACCCGGTCACACCCGCTGCCCGCGCCGCGCACCCACGCGTTGTAGGCGGCGCGGCTGTTCTCGCCTTCCTGCGTCCAGTAGTTCGCCCCCTGGAAGGGGGTGAGCGTGGCGCAGATGAACTGGATGCCCCGGGCGTGCGCCCGGTCGATGAGGTTCTGAGCCCCGGTGATGAGCTGCTGCGCCGTGGGCACGGGCCGGTTCGAACCGACGTCGTTGATGGGGTTGTCGGCGAAGACCACCCACTTCACCCCGGTCTGATTAAGCACGTCGCGCTCGAACCGGTTGATGGCGCTCTGCCCCGCGCCGTCACGGAGCAGCTGGTTGCCGCTGATGCCCTGGTTGACGACACCGACCGTCCGTCCGGACGCGTTGAGCCGGTTCGACAGCAGGTTCGGCCACCGCCGGTTGGCGTTGTGACTGGAGGCGACCCCGTCGACGATCGAGGCCCCCAGCGCCACGACGGTGCCGGTCCCGGCCGCGTTGTCGACGTCGACGCCCGAGAGGACGAAGGTGTCTCCCGTCTCCCCGGTCGGCGTGATTGATGCGTTGCCCGCGACGTTGCCGCTCGCGATGTAACTGGTCTGCAGCGCCGTCTGGTGATAGGTCGCCGGCCCGGTGGCGGACGGCAGGTGGAAACTCACCGCCAGGTCGGAGGAGGCCGCGACCGGCACACTCGCCGCGTCGCTGACGGCCAGCCCCCCGATGGGGATGGTCACCGACCTCTGCCCGCCGAACGTCAGCGTCCGGTCGGTGGCCGGGTCGACCGACGACCCGGTGGTCCTTCTGGCGACGTGCACGTTGGAGACGGTGATGGCACGGGTGCCGAAGGCGTTGGAGAGCTGCACCCGCACGGCCGACCCGCCGATGCTGGTGCGGACGATCTGGCGCAGGGTCTGGTTGTTGAACTCGCGGCTTCCACTCTGGGGCGAGGCCGCCCACGTGCCGAGCCAGGTGGCGGCGGAGGCCGGGGCGGGGAGGTTCGCCGCGACGAGAACCGCGACGAGAGCGGCGGCGAGCGCCCGGATTAACCGTTGCATCGTGTCCTTCTGCCTGTACGAGACCACGCTCGTGATCAGGGCGAGATTAAGCTGACAGGTCTTTGTCGTCAACAGATAGGTTGGATGTCTGGGCGTTGGGAACGTGACAAAGTACACGTTCGAGTGCCTCGAAATCGGACATAGGTCGGATCTGATGGCGGTCCGGGGTGGTGTGGGTTTTCCTGTACGGGAGCGACCCGGATTTGTTCGGATATAGCGGGATTTGATGGATTGTCAGGATGACTGTTTCGATGGTTTTGTTACTCCGGAAACAGTGATATCTCTGGAATTCCTGCGCATCATGCGGTGTGCCCTATACCCTCTGCGGCGTCACGTTTTCAGATGACTGTCCAGAGGGAACCGGCATGCCATTCTCGTGGGGCGATCTCCCGGTGGGGAGGGTGCTCCGCATTGCCGGAGTCGATTCCACTATTGACGCCAATGTCATGGAATTGTTGCTGGACCCTTTACCGGAGACCGGGCCGGCGGTCGTCACGTATGCGGCCGCGGAGTGCGACTCGGTGCCTGAGCTGGTCGGATCCATCCTCCAGGAACTGGAGACGCTGGCCGTCAAGCTCTTTCCCGACTGGCTGCCCGAGGGCGGGAAACTCGACGGCCCGGGTGGCGGCGGAATGGCGGCGGCGCGTGTTCTCGCGATGCGCATGGCGACAGGCACCCGTCATTTCGGACCGTTCCTGGCGGAACTCGCCGCGCACGCGATTCAGCACCGGGACCCGTTCGCCCTCGGGCTCCGGTCCACACGGAGCCGGGCGTTTCCCGCGGAGGTCCGCGCGGCCGGGCTGGCCCGGGTCGTCGGGGCCGCTTTCCGGCGTTGTGAGGTGGCGCTCGTCGTCCACGTGCCGGAGAAGCTGAGCTCCCACGGCGAGACGGTGCTGGTCGCCGGATCTGAATGGCTGGCCCATCAGAGCGGGATGGGCGTCTGGCTGGTCGGCCCCGAGGTGAAGCGGGTCGAGACCGTTCACCTGAAGGTCCCGGAGGCGGTCGCCCGGCTGGCCCGCGAACTTCCGCCGTCCGAGACGCCCGTCGAGGTCCTCCGGGTGCCGCCGCTCCGTGGTGAGCCCGCCCGCTACAGCGAGGTCGAGCAGGCCGTGGAGAAGGCCCTGCTCGACTGCCCCTGGGCCCACGGGCGCGAATGGAACCAGACCTACGCGTCGACCGACTCGCTGTTCGTGACGATCCGCACGGATCTGATGTGGGCGCGGGAGAAGTGCGTCGTCGAACTCGACGGTCCCGAGCACCGGACAGCGGCCAAGGCCGAGATGGACCGAATTCGGGACCGGCGTTTGGAACGTGACGGGTTCACCGTGTTGCGCTTCACCAACGAGCAGGTGCTCGACGATCTGCCGGCGGTGCTCCGCCGGATCAAGGAATTCCTCCTGGGGCGACGCCTCGGACTGAACGAAGGAGCAGGTTGATGTCCGAAGAAAGACTCACATACCGGCAGGTTGCGGCCCTCCTTGTGCTCAAGGAGCTGGGCACCGCCGTGGGTCACAAGGATTTGAAGGAGAACTGGGGCCTGGACCTCGACGCCAAGAACCGTGCGGGGTTGGTCGACGCCAAGCTGATCGAGTCGGAGAAGCGGGAGCGCGGCACCATCTGGTATTCGGTCACGCCCGACGGTGAGGAGAGGGCGCTGGAAGAGGTGCAGAAGGGGGTCGCGGTGACCTCGCGGTCGGGCAAGACTCTGGCGTTGCTCTACCTGCGCACCCTGCTGAGGCCCGAGACGCCGGTCGCCGTGGAGTCGGTGCCCGAACCGGTGGCGGCTCCGGCCGGGCGCACGGACGACGAGGTGGAGGACCGCATCCGCGAGGCCTACGCGAAGATCACTCCCGGAGTGGGGGAGTGGGTGTCGCTGACGAAGTTGCGGCCGCTGCTGAGCGACATCGACCGGTCCGAGCAGGACAACGCCCTGCGCCGGATGTTGCTGAACGCGCCCGAGGTCCACATCCTCGCCGCGGCGATCGTCGGCCACCTGTCGCCCGAGGACCACGCCGCCGCCGTCATGATCGGCAACGAGCCGAACCATCAGCTGCGGATCGGCGCCCGCTGATGATCACAGACTGGTACGCGATCAGCTCGCTGAACATCATCTCGACGGTCAACGGCGCCGAGGACGTGTGGCACCCGGTGCCGTTCCACGTCGAGGGGATGCATCCCCAGGCGTCGAAGGCGCTCACCTCGGGCCTGGACGCCGCCGCCCTCAGCGTGGGCACCTCCAGCCCGATCGGCGTCGTCCTCGAAGGGACGGCGGGCAGCGGCAAGACGCACCTGATGAGCTGGCTGCGCGAGCAGGTCATCCGGCGCGACGGTTACTTCTTCCTGATGAGCGTGCTCGACGCGCGCAACTTCTGGGAGAGCGCCCTGGTGTCCATCCAGGACGGTCTCGCCAGGATCGGGGCCGACGAGGAGAGCCAGCTCAAGCGCTTCCTCCGCAACCTGACAGAGCCGATGTCACTGCCCCGCCGGACCCAGCAGGCCGTGATCGGCAACCAGCCTCTGGAGAAGGAACACCTGAAGGAGTTCCTGCAGGGGCTGCACAAGCGGGACTCCCGGGTGTTCATGGAGGCGCAGGACACCGCTCGCGCGCTGGTCCTGCTCGCCTCCAGCGACTACAACCTGGCCAGCCTGGGCGACGGCTACATGTACGGGATGGAGGACTTCGACGGAAGCCGCCGGGATTGGGGATTCCGGCCGGTCATCCGGACCCCCCAGGAGCTGGTCCGGGACATCTCCCGGCTGCTCGCGATGACCGGGCCCAGCGTCATGGCCTTCGACCAGCTCGACCCGCTCATCAACTCGATGGCGCTGTTCGGGAACGGCGAGGTCGACCCTCGCACGCGGGCCACGGCTCTGCAGATCGCCCACGGGCTGACCTCGCTGCGCGAGGTGACCAGCAGGACCCTCTCGGTCGTGTCATGCCTCCCGGACACGTGGATCCTGCTCAGGCAACTGTCGGTCGCCAGCTTCAAGGACCGGTTCGAGCAGACCACCGTCCTGAAGCGCGTCCCGTCGCCCGAGGTGGGCCGCGAGCTGGTGATCCGGCGGCTCGCGGAGCACTTCAAGAGCATCGGGTTCGAGCCGCCCTACCCGACGTGGCCGGTCCGGCCGGAGGCGTTCGCCGAAGCGCCGTTCTACACGCCGCGGAACATCCTCCGCGCCCTCACCGACCACATCGGGGCCTGCGTCGCGCGGGGCGAGGTGAAAGAGCTCTTCCGGTTCGACGGGGTCGAGACGCACCACGTCGAACCGGTCACCGCGATACAGACGACGCTCAGCGAAGTCCACGGCATCGAGACCAAGTTCGCCCTGCTGGAAGACGCCGCCCACGTCACCGGAGCCCTCGACGCGACGCAGGAGGACGCCGTCCTGCCCGGCCTGCTCGCCGCCGGGCTGCAGGCCTGGGCCATCGAGAAGGGCGACGACTCGACGACCTACAAGGTCGACCCGACCTTCGGCCAGAAGACCTCCCTGCACGCGCGGCTCCGCCAGATCCTCGACGAGGCCAGGGAGGACGAGATCCACTGGGCGATCCGCGGCATCAGCGCCAAGCATCCGAACGCGGCGCTGACCCGGCTGAAGCGGGCGGCCATCGCGGCGGGTCTCGAAGCCGAGACGCCCAAGCGCAGGCTCATCGTGCTCCGGAACGTTCCGTGGGCCGCCGGGCCGAAGACCCAGCAGGCCCTGGCCGACTTCCGGGCCCGGGGCGGCCGGGTCGTCACCGTCGACGAGGACGACCTGAGGACCCTCAGCGCTCTCCGTGACCTGATGGCGCAGAACCCGCCCAGCCTCAACAAGTGGCTGGTCCTCAAGCGGCCGGCCAGCGCGATCAAGCTGCTCAGGGACGTCCTCGAAGGCTGGTCCGACGAGCCGCAGGCCGCTCCGCAGGTGCACCACGTCCCAAAAGCACCTGAGGGCGACATCCTTGAGGAGCCGCCCGCACTGCCGACCCGCGAGGCGGGCACTTCGGGGCACTCGCCCGTGACCCTCGTCGGGCCGGTGGACCTGCCCGCCAAGGCGCCCACCCTGGTCGTCGGCCGGTCTTATGAGCGTGGGCTGCCCGTCTCGGTCGAGCTGGAGGCGCTGCGGAAGCACACCGCGATCTTCGCCGGTTCCGGCTCGGGCAAGACCGTCCTGATCAGGCGGATCATCGAAGAGTGCGCGTTGCAGGGCGTCTCCTCGATCGTGCTCGACACCAACAACGACCTCGCCCGGCTCGGTGACGCCTGGCCCGAGGAGCCCTCCGCCTGGGGGCCCGGCGACGCCGCGCGGGCGGCACGCTACATCGCCGACACCGACGTCGTCATCTGGACCCCGCGCCGGGAGAAGGGGCGGCCGCTGGCGTTCCGGCCGCTGCCGGACTTCGCCGGTGTCCGGGACGACGTCGACGAGTTCAACGAGGCCGTCGACGCCGCCGTGGCGGCGCTGGTTCCCAGGGCCAAGGCCGAGGGCAACACGAGCAAGGCCGAAGTGGCGCGGGCGGTGCTCAAGGAGGCCGTCGTCCACTTCGGGAGATACGGGAGCGGGGGGCTCAACGGGCTCGTCGGGCTGCTGGCCGACTTTCCCGAGGACATCAGCCGGATCAGCGGCGCGGTCAAGATCGCCGATGGGCTGGCGCAGGTGCTCAGGGCCGCGATGGTCAACGATCCGCTGTTCGGCGGCGAGGGGCAGCCGGTCGATCCCGGGCGGTTGCTCACCCCGGCAGCCGGCAAGCGGGCGCGGGTCTCGGTCATCTCGTTCGTGGGGCTGCAGAGCGACTCCGAGCGGCAGTCGTTCGTGAACCAGCTGCAGATGGCGCTGTTCGCCTGGATCAAGAAGAACCCGGCGGGTGACCGGCCGCTGGGCGGGTTGTTCGTCATGGACGAGGCGCAGAACTTCGCGCCCTCCGGAGCCTCCACCGTGTGCACGCAGAGCACGCTCGCGCTCGCCTCCCAGGCCCGGAAGTACGGGCTGGGGCTGGTGTTCGCGACGCAGGCGCCCAAGGGGCTGCACAACCGGATCCCCGGCAACGCGGCCACCCAGTTCTACGGGCTGCTCAACGCGCAGGTGCAGATCGAGGCGGCCAAGGAGATGGCCCGGGTCAAGGGCGGCAGGGCCGACGACATCGGGTCGCTGCGCAGCGGCCAGTTCTACGTCGCCCCCGAGGGGGCGGGGTTCGCGAAGGTGCGGACACCCCTGTGCCTGAGCCACCACCCCCGGGCGCCGCTCACCACCGAGGAGGTCATCGACCGGGCGAGCCGGTGATCCTGCCGGTCAGCCAGAACTCGCCCGGGTCGTGCTCACCCCGCAGGGTGGGGAGGATCGTGCGCGGCACCAGGACGTTCGTCCCGGGGTGCGGCTGCACGACCTCCCCCTCCCGCCGGACCCCCGTCGGCCATTCGGATTCCGTCACGTCCTCGATGCGGGACAGGCCCTGGTCCGAGATCGCCCACGCGTAGCCCTTGCCGCTGTCACGGCCTGTTTCGGTGTCGCGGTTCACGGCGAAGGCGGCCTCCGCGGTGAAAAGGCGGCGGGCCGACACGACCCGGTGGACGCGCAGGTGGTCGGCTACGCCCGGGATCAGCCACGTCTCGATCTCGACGTCGTCCCACGGGGACCAGCGCAGCTGGAGGTCGCCGACGGACTCCGGGACCTCGCAGCAGCGCCAGTGCACGCCGTCGTCGCTCAGCGCCAGGGTGTTGTCGAAGGCGCCCTGGTCCAGGCCGTGGCTTCCGGCGGGGACGCTGAAGCCGAAGACCGTCGAGTAGGCGAACTTGGCGTATTTCGCCGCGCCGCCGCGGGCCCACATGTTGTGCTGCGCCGTGCTCAGCACGATCACGTGGCGGCCTTCGTCCGACCGGATCACGGCCGTGCCGGCCTCGGGCTGGTGGACGACGCCGTCGGGCATCGGCGCGGGGGTTTCGGGAGTGGTCCAGAACGGGTGGTGGTCCGGCAGGGCCAGCGGCAGGAACGCCTTCATGGCCCAGTAGGGCGACCCGGGGGCGTTGTACTGCTCGGCGAGCAGCGGCTGCGGATAGGCGTAGCCGATCGTCAGGACGCCGTCGCGGGTGGCCACGTCGCGGCCGTCCCACCAGCGCAGGTGGCGGAGCAGGTAGCCCTTGGTCTCGCCCCACGGCAGCGCGTCGACCCCGGCGAAGGCCAGGGCGCCCCAGAACGCGGCCTGGGCGTGCCGGTAGGTCATCGACCGGCCGAAGGGCACGGCCGCGCCGTCGGCGGCGAACCAGTGGCGGAAGTCGAGGGCGAACTCCCCCGCACGGGTGCGGAAGCGCTCGGCTCGGGCGTTGTCGCTCAGACCGGCGTAGATGAGGCCGTAGTAGTGCATCGCGAACGGCACGTAGTAGTCCCGCTGGGCGGTCGGGCCGTCGGAGTACCAGCCGCGGCCCAGGGCGAACGACTCCAGCCGGTCGAGCCGGGCCTCGACCGGCGGCTCGTCGAAGGGCACGCCGACACGGCGCAGGCCCAGGCCGACCAGGACGGGGAAGAACTGCCAGTTGTTGTCCACGCCCGAGCGGGCCAAGGCCTGGGAGAGCCACGTCGCCACGCGGTCGCGCTGGGCTCCGCTCAGGCCGTCCCACAACCGGTCGGGCGCCAGGGCGAGGGCGAAGCCGAGCGCGGCCGTCTCCACCAGGCGCTGGTCGACCTCGGCGATGTCGCCCCAGTATTCGGGGTGGCCGGGGTCGGTGCCGTTCGCCAGGCCCTCGCGCCACGGGTCCAGGTCCTCACCCAAGGGCGCCAGGCCCCACAGGGGGCGGGCGAAGGCCTCCAGTTCGGCGGCGGCGTCGTCGTAGTGGGCGGTGTTGACGCCGAGTCTCAGGCGGGCCCGGCCGGGGCTGAAGAAGGGGTGGAGCGGGGTGACGAGATCCCGGACGAGCTGGGCCATCGACGCACGATCCGCTGCCATCTCGCTCCTGTCAATACTTATTTTTATATATACGCTTAAGTATAGAATATAGCCTATGCACTACATCGATGGGGCTTTCGTCCCGGCCGTTGAGACCGCTCCCGTGCACGAGAAGGCCACCGGAGCCGAGATCGGCCGATACGCCCTCGGCACCGCCGCCGACGTCGACCGGGCCGTCGCGGCCGCCCGCCGGGCCCAGCCGGGATGGGCCGCCCTCGGGGCGCCAGAGAGGGCCGCCTACCTGACGGCGTTCGCCGACCACCTGCGGTCGCGCTACGACGAGCTCGTCGAGTTGTCCATGCGGGAGACCGGGGGAGTGCGGGCCAAGGCCGTCGACGAGGTGTCGGCCGGGCTGAAGCAGCTCGCCATCTCCGCTGTGGAGGCGTGCGGGACGGCGGGGGACGTCCTCCAGCCGTACAAGGCAGGAAAGCTGTCGTTGTCGCGGGCGGTGCCTCTCGGGGTGCTCGGGATCATCACGCCCTGGAACTATCCGGTCAATCTGGCCATGCGGGCGGTCGCGCCGGGGCTGGCGTTCGGGAACACGATCGTGCTCAAGCCGGCCGAGCTGACGCCGATCATCGGCGGGCGGGTGCTGGCCGAGGCGGCCGACGCGGCCGGGCTGCCGCCGGGCGTCTTCAACGTCGTCGAGGGCGACGGGCCGGAGGCGGGGCACGCGCTGGCCGAGCACCGGGGGCTCGACCTGCTCGACTTCACCGGGTCACGCGAGGTCGGCACGGCCATCGCGGTGTCGGCCGCGCGGGACCTGCGGCCGGTGCGGCTGGAGCTCGGCGGGAGCAACGCGTTCGTGGTGCTCGACGACGCCGACGTCGAACTGGCCGCGTCGTGCGCGCTGATCGCGTCGCTGGAGTTCCAGGGGCAGACGTGCATCAGCGCGAGCCGCCACATCGTGCTCGAACCGGTCGCCGACGCCTACGTCGCCGCGCTCACCCGCAAGGCCGCCGCGCTGACCGTCGGGAACCCCTTCGACGGCGTCGACCTCGGGCCGCTGATCAGCGAGGCGCAGCGCGACCGCGTGCACGAGCGCATCGTGTTGCCCTCCGTCGAGAAGGGGGCGGTGGTCGCCACCGGCGCGACCTACGACGGGCTGTTCTACCGGCCGACCGTGCTCACCGGGGTCACCCCGGACATGCCGGCGTTCGCCGAGGAGATCTTCGGGCCGGTGCTGCCGGTCACCGTCGCGGCGACAGAGGAGGAGGCGATCGGGCTGGTCAACGGCTATCCGATGCTGATGAACTCCGTCTTCAGCCGCGACCTGATGCGCGGCATGGCCGTCGCCGAACGGCTGAACGCGGGGGAGGTGCACGTCAACGACGCGCACGCCCGGCACGGCGCCGAGAACCAGATGCCCGGGTTCACCCGCCGCCAGTGGATCGGGGTGCAGCGCGGGCCGCTCGACCTGCCCGAATGGACCCGGCGGTGATCGTCGACTACGCGATGTACCCGGAGCTCGCGGTCCGGCTGTTCGACCTGCCCGAGCCGCCGCTGACCGAGTTCCGCAGCGCGGCGGCCCGGGCCCGGCTGGCCCGCACGGAGATCCTGGTGACCGGCTGGGGCTGCCCCGTCCTCGACGGCGGGGCGCTGGAGGCCGCGCCGAACCTGAAGGCCGTCGTGCACGCCGCCGGGAGCATCAAGGGGCACGTCACGCCCGAGGTGTTCGCGCGCGGCATCGTGGTCAGCTCGGCCGCCGACGCCAACGCGATCCCGGTCGCCGAGTACACCCTCGCGATGATCCTGCTGGCCAACAAGGCCGTGCCGCGACTGGCCCGCGACTACCGCGCGGCCCGTAGCGACCTGGGCCTGCTGACGCAGGACAACGACCTCGGCAACTACCGCAAGACCGTCGGCGTCGTCGGCGCCTCCCGCGTCGGCCGGCGGGTCATCGAGCTGCTCCGGCCGTTCGACCTGGAGGTGCTGGTCGCCGACCCCTACGCCGACGACCTGGTCACCCACGACCTCGACGTCGTGATCGGCCGCAGCGACGTGGTGTCGATCCACGCCCCGGCCACGCCGGAGACGTACCGGCTCATCGGCGCGGAGCGCCTGCGGGCGCTCAAGGACGGCGCGACCCTCATCAACACCGCCCGGGGTTCTCTCGTGGACGAGGCCGCGCTCATCGCGGAGCTCCGCACCGGCCGGATCTCCGCGATCCTGGACGTCACCGATCCCGAGCCCCCCGCGCCCGACTCGCCGCTCTGGGACCTGCCCAACGTGGTGCTCACCCCGCACGTCGCGGGGGCCCTGGGGTCGGAGGTCGGGCGGCTGGGGCGGACGGCGCTGGAGGAGGTGGCACGGCTGAGGCGCGGTGTCGCCCTCAGGTACGAGGTGGACCCGCGCGTGCTGTCGCGTCAGGCCTAGACGAGTAGTTTCCGCTGCGGTTTTGCCAGATCGCGCAGGTCGGTGCCAGGATCCGCTGAACCATCCGGACATCGACCCCTCAGCAGCGGCTCTCCCGGACGAGGTGTGCCGCACCGTCGTCATTCCGTCGAATACGAGTGAAAGGATGACGATGCAGATCGCAGAGAATGCTCTTCCTGAGGAGAGCCAGTGGGACCTCCTGGTGGAGCACTGTCTGGAGTCGTTCAACTGCCTGTGGGTGGACACCGAAGACGTCGGCGAGATCGCCCGCCGCCTCGGTGCCGAGCCGGATTCCGGCACGCCGTGCGACTTCCCCACGGCCATGCGGGCGTCCGGCGTAGGCCGGAAGACGCTGGTCGTCTGGGTCGGGGAGCACGCGCCGGGCTGGTCGGTCGTCCTCACCGTCAACCGTGGGTCGGTGCCGCCGGAGATCGTCGAGGCGTTGAGTTCGGGTGGGCGGCGTGTCCTGGAGGCCTATTTCCATGAGGTCGTCCACCGCGGCCACCTGATCTACCTGCGAGACGGCGACTACATCGGAGACGTGTACCCACCGTCTGAGCCGGGAGGCAAGGTGGAGGTCGAGGAGTTCGCGGCCCACGGACGCGGGCTCGAACTCCTGGGGGAGCTGAGCGACGCCGAGACGTTCGACCGCTTCCTGGTCATGATGGGACGGATAACCGGCCGTTTCATCGACCGGCCCTGGTTCTCGACGACCCGGACCCTCCACCGGGTCTCCCCGGGAGCGTGAACGAGCCCCGTCGGGATATTTCCGGATATCTTGGCCGGGCCGCCGATGTCGTGTTCCAAAGGAGCCGGATGTCCGACGGGCGTTGAGAGGGTGTCTGTTTCGGTGGTCACGACCCGATGCCGGACACCCTCCGCACGTCTGAGAAGCCGCTAGCTCTTCAGGCCCGAGAACGCGATGCCCTGCATGATGCGCCGCTGGAAGATCAGCAGCACGACCATGACCGGGATCACCGCGAGCGCCGCGCCCGCCATGATGTAGTAGGCCCGGCCCGACTCCGTGCTCGCGAGCTGCTGCAACGCCAGCGGCAGCGTGTAGAGGTCGGGGCTGTTGAGCACGATCAGCGGCCACACCAGGTCGTTCCAGTGGAAGATGAAGCTGGTGATCGTCACGACGGCCAGCACCGGCTTCGACAGCGGCAGGATCACCCGCCAGAAGATGGCCATCCGGCCCGCGCCGTCGATGCGGGCGGCTTCCTCCAGTTCGACCGGAAGTGTGCGGAAGAACTGGCGCATGAGGAAGATGTCCAGCACCGAGGCCACGTTGGGCAGGATGATGCCCCACGGCGAGTCGTAGACGCCGAGCAGCTGCGTGACGTGCAGGCGCGGCACCAGCAGGGTGATCGTCGGCACCATCATGCCGGCCAGCATCAGGACGAAGATCTTGTCCCGGCCCGGGAACGGGATGCGCGCGAACGCGTAGGCCGCCAGGGCGTCGATCAGCAGCTTCAGCGGGACCAGCACGCAGGTGATCCACACGCTGTTCCAGAACGCCGTGCCCAGGCCGCTGATGGTGAAGACGTACTCGTAGTTCCCCAGCGTGGGGTTCCACTCGCCGGTCTTCTTGTCCAGCGGGAGGAGCTGCGGCACCTGGGTGTAGACGTCGGGGCCGTTCTTGAACGACGTCGCGAGCATCCACACGAACGGGACGACCGACACCAGCGCCAGCAGGATCAGCGCGATGTAGATGGGCAGGCGGCGCACCGTCTTCTGGTTCACGACGCCTCCTGCTTCATGAACTTGAACTGCACGAACGTGATGATCATGATGAAGACCAGGAGGATGAACGACATCGCGCAGGCGGCGCCCATCGCGTTGTAGCGGAACGCGTACAGGTAGATGTGCAGCACGTAGGCCAGGCCCGACTGCTCGGGGCCGCCGGTGACGCTCCGGTTGCCGCCGCCGCTGAAGATGACGTACACGAGCCCGAAGACCTGGAGCGCGGCGATGATGCCGGTCACGACGAGGTAGAACGTGGTCGGGCGGAGCATCGGGACCGTCACCTTGAAGAAGCGCTGCACCGGGCCCGCGCCGTCGATGACCGCCGCCTCCCTGATCGACTGGGGGATGCTCTTCAGGCCGGCCAGGTAGATGATCATCGAGATGCCGCACTGCCAGGCGGCGATGAAGGCCAGCGCCGGGATGACCAGCTCCGGGGTGTTCAGCCAGTTCTGCCGGGGGATGCCCACCAGGCCAAGCACGGCGTTGACCAGGCCGTACTGCGGGTCGTAGAGCCAGCGCCAGATGGCGCCGACCGCCGCCTCCGCGGTCACGACGGGCAGGAACAGCAGCAGCCGGAACAGGTTCGAGCCGCGCCGGATGGCGTTGATCAGCAGCGCCTGGCCCAGCGCCGCCACCAGCGTCAGCGGCACCGCGACGAGCGTGTACTGCAGGGTGACCTGGATCGACTTCCAGAAGTGCGGATACTTCACGTCGTCGAAGAACAGGTCGGTGTAGTTCTGCAGCCCCACCCAGATCGGCGCGGAGTGCAGGTCCCACTCGGTGAAGCTGTAGTACAGGGCGGCCAGGGCCGGATAGAGCAGGAAGATGATGAAGTACACCAGCGCGGGGGCGATGAGGAGCCACCCGATCAGGTGGTCACGCCTGCCGATGCCCGGACGGCGGCGCCGTCCGGGCCTGGCCGGCGTCTCGGCGGGCCGCTGGGCCACGACCGGAGATGCCACGGTTGCCTCGCTTCCGTGATGACTGGGCTAGCTGTTCCAGCCGAGCAGGGCGCGGGTCTTGTTGGCCGCGTCGGTGAGCGCCTCCTGGGCGGTCATCTTGCCGCTCAGCGCCGACTCCAGGGCCGGGGCGATGATCTCGTCGTTGATCTGGATCCACTGCGGGAGGGCCGGACGGGCCTGCGCCACCTTGAGCTGCTCCAGGAAGGCCTGCTGCTGCTCGCCGAAGGTGGCGGCGTCGCGCTCGGCGGCCTCCTTGTTGACCGGGAAGCCGCCCAGGGCCTGGGCCAGCACGGTGTTGTTGGTGGAGTTGGTCAGGTGCTGCAGCCACTTCCACGCGAGCTGCTCGTTCTTGCCCTTCGTGAACACGACCGCGTTCTCGCCGCCGATGTTGCCCGCCGGGGTGGTCTTGTACGGCAGCGGGGCGACGTTGAAGTCGAGGTCGGGGAACTGGTCCTTGATCGTGGCGACGTCCCACGGACCGGAGATCATCATGCCCGCGAGGCCGTTGGCGAACGCCTGGTCGGAGTCGGTGATCTCACGGGGCGAGGACGGCAGCAGGTCGACCCAGAGCTGGAGCGCCTCGACCGCCGGCGCCTGGTCGAACAGGATCTTCTTGTTCGCCTCGTCGACCATCTGGCCGCCGGCTCCGCCGACCACGCCCGGCCACATCCAGGCGCCGTAGCCGTCGCCCTTCGGCACCACGATGCCGGCCACCTTCGGGTCCTTCTGGTGGATCGCGGCGCTGATCGACTTGAGCTCGTCCCACGTCTTCGGCGGGGTCGGGACCAGCGCCTTGTTGTAGAAGAGGGCGACCGCGGTGTGGTCGATCGGGAAGCCGTAGAGCTTGCCGCCCACCTTGTTGGTGTTGAGCGCGCCCTCCCAGAAGTCGGCCTCGTTGAGCGTGCCGGCCGGGACCTCCTTGATGGTGCCCTCCTGCGCGAAGCGGGAGACCAGGGGCTGGTCGAGGATCCCGACGTCGGGGACCGTGTTGCCGGCGAGGGCGGAGCCGAGCTTGGTGTTGTAGTCGTCCTTGGGGATCTTGACGATGTTCACCTTGACCCCGGGGTTGGCCTTCTCGAAGTCCGTGCGGATCTTCTCGACCACCTCGCCGGCCTGAGGGGTGCGGTCCTGGAACATCCAGTAGGTCAACTCCGTGGCAGAGCCCGCGCCGCCCTCCTCGGAGCCGCCGCCGCAGGCGGCGAGCCCGGCGAGCAGCACCGCTGCGGCAGCCGCCCCAGTGACTCTCCTGATCATTTCCATCTCCTTCTCGGGGGGTTGAACAGACGATAATGTAAGACGCAAAAAAAGATCAGTCCCTCGTCGGAAACGCTTTGGTAACGCGGCACCCGCTACCCTGTGCGGCGGCACTTGCCTGGTAGCCGTTTCGTTCACGCATTGAACTAACATGTCGGCAGAAAACGGGAGGACAGGCCCATGGCAAGGCCGGAGCGCAAGACGGTCAGGGACGTCCGGAAGGGGAACCGCGGCATGCTGCTGCGGACGCTGTACTTCGGCGGACCCCGCAGCCGACATGAGCTGACCGGCCTCACCGGCCTGAGCGCGGCCACCATCAGCACCATGACCGGCGACCTTCTGACCGAGAAGATCCTCATGGAGGCCGGTCAGGTCGACAGCGACGGCGGCCGGCCGAGGGTGCTGCTCCGGGTCAATCCCGTGTACGCCTACCTCATCGGCGTCGACGTCGCCGAGACCCACGTGAGGGTCGAGCTCTTCGACCTGGAGATGACCGAGAAGGCCCGGGTTGACTACACCCTCCGGCCCTCCCACCACGACATCGAGCTGGTCGCGCGGCGGATCCTGGCCGGGATCGACGTCGTGCTGGCCGACGGCCAGGTGACCGCCGCCCAGGTGCTCGGCGTCGGCATCGGGGTGCCCGGGATCGTCGAGCGCGGCGCCTCCGACGCGCTCATCCACGCCAAGACCTTCGGCTGGGACGGCGTCCCGCTGGGCGCGCTGATGCGGGCCGGCACCTCCCTGCCCGTCTTCATCGACAACGGCGCCAAGACGATGGGACAGGCCGAGTTGTGGTTCGGGGCCGGCCGGGGGGCCGACCACGCGGTGATCGTGCTGATCGGCTCGGGCGTCGGGGCCACGGTGGTGGCCGACGGCCAGGCCGTGCGCGGGACCTCCAACTCCGCCGGAGAATGGGGCCACACCAAGATCGAGATGAACGGCCGCCCGTGCCGCTGCGGCTCGCGCGGCTGCCTGGAGGCCTACATCGGGGCAGAAGGACTGCTGGCCAGGGCTGGCGTGCCGGCCCAGACGACCGACTGGCCGTCGGCGCTCGGCCGGGTGCTCGCCGACGGCGGTCCGGTCGTCGACGAGACGCTCACCTACCTGGGGACCGGTCTGGCGAACCTGATCAACATGCTGAACCCGGAGCGCATACTGATCGGCGGCTGGGCCGGCCTGATGATCGGCGAACGGCACCTCGACCAGATCCGCGTCGTGGTGGGGGAGAACTCCCTCACCCAGCCCTACAACGCGACCTCGATCGTGCTGGGCGAACTGGGCCCCGACGCGGTCGCCATGGGGGCGGCCACGCTGGTGCTGGAGGAGTTCCTCGACGCGAGCGCTCCACTGCGGCTGCACGCCGCCAGTTGATGCTTATGTCAAAGGGTTGAACTAAGGTTCCGGCACGACGAAGGCTGGCGCGAGATAGATGGCTCACCCCCGGTGCGGGGACCTGACAGGACGACGCTCGCGACCGTTCGTCGCGGGTCGAGGCCACGCACATGGCTGTGGCGGTGACTGCCGGGGCACTTCGGGGGCCTGACAGGGCGACGCTCATGCCCGTTCGTCGCGGGCGGCGGCCAGGAACATGGCGGTCGCGGCGACCGCCGGGGGCACTGCCGGGGCCACGAAGTAGACCAGTTCGCTCACGTCGCCGCCCAGGCCGTAGTAGCAGTCGGAGTAGGCGATCACATTGACGAGGAAGGTCACGGTGCCGTAGCCGCCCGTCAGCAGCAGCACCCCCGCCAGCGCCCGGACCGTCACCCGGCCGAGCCGGGCCCGGCCGTGGGTGGTGGCCAGGGCCAGGACGAGGAGGCCGACCACCACGATCGCGGGTGCGGCGGAGACGGACACCACCTGATCGGCGGAAGGCCCGGTACCCGTCTCCTCCGGGGTGTAGGCGCACTCGCCGTCGGGGTCGACGTAGGCGAGCGGCCCGGTCAGCGTGCCCCCGCCCGCGACCAGGTTGGCCATCGACACGCAGAACGCCAGGGCGAAGTAGATCAGGGATCTCCAGGACATGGGCGCACAATCTAGCGGTGGCGGCGGACAGGGAACTCCCGGCGGCGGCCGCCCTTCCCGGGGAGATCATCAGCAGCAGGAGCTGCGGCTGGTAGCCGTCGGTCGGCCGGAAGCGGGCCCTGATCCGGTAGTCGCCGCTGCGGCCGGCACCACCGCGGCCGGCAGAACATGGGCGGCGACCCTGGCAAGCCCCGTCGACGGAGTGGTATAAAACCATCCTGTTAAATAACTGGAAGGTTATCTGCCCATGCTGGACGCCACGTTCGCCGCCCTGGCCGACCCCACTCGCCGGGCGATCCTGGCCCGGCTCGCGCAGGGCGAGGCCACGGTGACCGAACTGGCCGCCCCGTTCGCGATGAGCCAGCCGGCCGTCTCCAAGCACCTCAAGGTCCTGGAGAAGGCGGGCCTGATCACCCGCGGGAGAGACGCCCAGCGCCGGCCCTGCCGCCTGGCCGCCGAACCGCTCCGTGAGGCGACCGAATGGCTGGCCGGTTACCGCGACTACTGGGAGGAGAGCTTCCAGCGGCTCGACGCCCTGCTGAAGGGCATGGAATGACCGACGTCGTCACCCGGGGCGACCGGGAGCTGGTGGTCACCCGCCGGTTCGCCGCGCCCCGCGACCGGGTGTTCGCCGCGCTCACCGTGCCCGGCCTGCTCGTCCAGTGGTACGGGGCGGGGGGGTGGCGGCTGGTGGAGTGTTCGTTCGAGGCCGCTGTGGGGGCCGCCTACCTGTTCGTCTCCGAAGGGCCGGGCGGGGCGCGGATGACGCAGCGCGGGGAGGTGCGGGCCGTCGAGCCGCCCGTCTCGATCACGATCAGCGAGGTCTTCGACGAGCAGTCGTATCCCGGGGTCACCGTGATCACCCACGACCTCGCCGAGGAGGGGGCCGCGACCCTGCTCACCACCACGATCCGCTACGCCACCCCCGCCGGCCGGGCCACTGCGCTGCGCTACCCGATGGCCAGGGGCATGGCGGAGGCGTACACGAGAATCGATCTGCTGTTGGAAGGACAGGCATGAACTGGACCCTCGAAGTGGTCGTCGTGCCCGTGTCGGACGTCGACCGGGCCAAGGCCTTCTACGCCGACCGGCTGGGCTTCGCCGTCGACCACGACACGGCGTTCGGCGACGACGTCAGGATCGTGCAGCTCACCCCGCCCGGGTCGGGCTGCTCGATCGTGATCGGGAAGGGGGCGGTGCCGCAGATGCCGCCGGGGTCGCTGCGGGGGCTCCAGCTTGTGGTGCCGGACATCCGGAAGGCGCACGCGCTGCTGGTGGAGCGAGGGGTCGAGGTGACCGGCGTACAGACGATCGGGGAGAACCCCGATCCGGTGGCCGATCCCCTCGACAACGTCGGGTTCGTGTTCTTCGACGACCCCGACGGGAACGGGTGGGCGGTGCAGCAGATCTCCTCACGAGGCTGACCGCCCACGGGGCGTCAGCCGGTCGCCAGGATCACGTCGGAGGCCTTCACGATCGCCGTGACCCGGCTGCCGACCGCCAGTCCGAGTTCCTCGGCCGCCTCGGCGGTGATCGACGCGACCAGCCGGAGGCCACCCGCCGACAACTCGACGTTGGCGGTGGCCTCGCCCCGCGTGACCCCGGTGACCTCGGCCGGGATCGCGTTCCGTGCACTCAGTTTCATGATCGTCCTGTGCCCGGGCTCGCGGGGGCGGAAAACACCCTGTCCGTAGACTGGGGAACGGACGAAAGGGGTAAGTCATGCGCCTTGACGGCACGGTCGCCCTGGTCACGGGGGCGTCGAGCGGAATCGGGGAGGCCGCCGCTGTGGCGCTCGCCCACCAGGGCGCCGCGGTCGCGGTGGTCGCCCGGCGGCGGGAACGTCTTGAGGACCTGGCCGCCCGGATCGGCAAGGACGGCGGCCGGGTCCTGGTCATCGAGGCCGACGTGACCGACGAGGCGCAGGCCCGCGCGGCCGTCGAGCGCACCGCCTCCGAGCTCGGCCGGATCGACACCCTGGTCAACAACGCCGGCGTCATGCTGCTCGGGCCCGCGCAGGACGCGCCCGTCTCCGAATGGCAGCGGATGGTCGAGGTCAACGTCCTGGGGCTGCTCTACTGCGCGCACGCCGCCCTGCCGCACCTGATCAGGGCCGCCGACGACGGGCCCCGCTACGTGGCCGACATGGTCAACGTCTCCTCGGTCGCCGGGCGCATCGCCCGCAGCGGGAGCGGCGTCTACAACCTCACCAAGCACGGCGTCGGCGCGTTCAGCGAGGCGCTGCGGCAGGAGGTCGCCCGCAAGCACGTGCGGATCTCGCTGATAGAGCCAGGCGCGGTGGAGACCGAGCTGGCCGGGCACAACCGGCCCGAGGTGCTGGAGGGCATCAGGAGCACCTTCGGCGACGTCGAGCGCATGCAGCCGGAGGACATCGCCGACGCCATCGTGTACGTCGTGACCCGGCCCCGGCACGTCGCGATCAACGAGGTGCTCATCCGGCCGACGGAGCAGGAACGGTAAGCCGAGGAGGGCGAGATGCCGAAAGCCTACGTGTACCGGGAGTACGGCGGCCCCGAGGTCGAGGAGTTCGCCGACCTGCCCAAACCGACCGCCGGACCGGGCCAGGTCGTCGTCAGGGTCAAGGCCGCCGGGGTCAACCCGGCCGACTGGAAGCGCCGCACCGGCTGGCGCGGGCCGGGCGTCAACCCCGACCACTTCCCGGCAGTCTTCGGCAACGAGGTCGCCGGGGTCATCGCCGAGATCGGCCCCGGCGTCACCGGGCTCAAGCCGGGGGAGGCCGTCTTCGGCAGCCCGCTGAAGGGCGGCTACGCCGAGTACGCCGTCCTCCCGGCGTCCGGCCTGGCCCGCAAGCCCGACGTGGTCTCGTTCGAGGACGCCGCCACCCTGCCGGTCGCCGCCGCCACGGCCTACGACGGCGTCCGCCAGCTCGGCCTGCCGCGTGGCGGCACCCTGCTGATCACCGGCATCGGCGGGGGCGTCGGCACGGCCGCCGCGCAGATCGCCCGGCACGCCGGGGTGCGCGTGATCGGCACCGCCGACCCGGCCAAACGGGGGTTCGTCGAGTCGCTCGGGGCGGCGTACGTGGAACCGGGCCCCGGCGTCGCCGAGCGGGTGCGCGCGGTGGCCCCGCAGGGCGTCGACGGCATCTACGACCTGGTCGGCGGCGACGCGCTCCGCGAGGTCGCGCCGGTGCTGAAGGACCACTCGAAGCTGATCTCCGCCGGAGACCAGACCACGGCCAGGGACCTCGGCGGCAAGCCGGTCGCGCGGGCCCGCACCAAGGAGGTGCTGGGCGCGGTCGCCGACCTGGTGGCCGACGGCGTGCTCGACCCGCACGTGACCGCGACCTATCCGCTCGACCAGGCCGACCGGGCGTTGAGGGAGGTCGAGAACGGGCACGCACAGGGCAAGATCGTCATCACCGCGTGAGCGCTTCGCGGCGGCCCGGGTGGCCCGGCTGGCGACCGCGGGCCCGCACGTGGTGCCGGTGACGTTCGCCCTGGAGGGCGACGTGATCGTGACCGCCGTCGACCACAAGCCCAAGACGACCCGGCGGCTGCGCCGCCTGGAGAACATCGCGGCCGATCCCCGGGTGAGCGTGCTCGCCGACCACTACGAGGAGAACTGGGAGAGGTTGTGGTGGGTACGGGCGGACGGGACCGCCCGGGTCGTCGATGAATGGCCGGTCGACGCGTTGACGGCAAAATATCCGCAATATCGGGAAATTCCGCCTGCCGGGCCGTTCATCGTGATTGACGTACATCTATGGCGGGATTGGACGGCGCTGCCAGACTAGGCGCATGCCGTTATGGGGGAGACGCCTGCTGGTCGCCATGGCGATCTGGGTCGCCACGTTCGCGTTCAGCATGTGGGCGCTGATGGACCAAGACTCGGGCGACCTGGTCCTGGTGCTCGCGGCTCCCCTCACGCTCGGTCTGATCCTCGGCTGGCTGGCGCGTCTGCCCTGGTGGTTGCCCGCAGGCCTGCTCGCCTTCCCCGCCGCCTATGTGCTCATGTCCACTGCGGCGGACTGGCACGTGCTGCTCGACCATGACGTGCCGTGGCCGGTCCTCATGGCGTATCCGGCGCTGGGTTTCCTGATCGTCTCCTGGTTCTTCTCCCCTGGGTTCCCATGGCCGAAGATCGGCGTGAGCGCCCTCCTGATCGCGGGGTTCGCCGCCACCGGCCCGGTGGAGGAGCTCAAGTACGACCGCGAGTTCGAGGAGATGATCGCCTCCTCCGGAGTGCCGCTGGTCGCGCCGGTCATCCCCGGGCACGACCTGGTCTCGTCGAGCAGCTTCCCGGTCGACGGGGAGATCGCGCTGACCTACGCGTCGCCCGACGGGAGGACCGAGGTCGAGGTCTACCTCCATCCCGGGGCCAGCGATCCCGAGGAGATGTGCCTCGACCCGGTCCCCCGATATCCGATCGACGCGGACGCCGCCTGCCGCCAGGCCGCGCCGGGGGTGTGGGTCAGGACCGCTGGCGGCTTCACCCGGGCGCTCGGCCGGGCCGGCGGGGCGACCATGCAGATGATCGCCCATGACGTGCCGGAAGAGGTGCTGGTGCGCGGCTTCGCCCAGATCCGGCCGGTGACGGCGGAGGAACTCGGGGAGCTCAGGGACGTCTGAAGGCCGCCCGCAGGTTCCGCGCGACGTGCTCCCTGGCCTCGTCGGCCACGTCGAAGAACCCCGGGTAGGAGACGAACCCGTGCAGCGCGCCCGCGTAGTCGTGGTGGTCGACCGGCACCCCGGCGTCCGCCAGCGCCTTGGCGTACGCCCGGCCCTCGTCCCGGAGCACGTCGTACTCGGCGGTGATGACGGTCGCGGGGGCCAGCCCCGACTTGTCGGCCAGGTGGAGAGGGGACAGGCGGGGGTCGCGGGGGTCGACGCCGGGGGCGTACTTGCGGACGACCCATGCCATGTCGGTCACGCTGAGGCCGAAGCCGTGGGCGAACTCGGTGTAGCTCGGGGTGTCCATGGCCACGTCGGTGACCGGGTAGATCAGGGCCTGATGGACGAGCGGCAACCCGGCGTCGCGGGCCAGCCAGGCGGCCACGGCGGCCAGGTTGCCCCCGGCGCTGTCGCCCGCGACGGCGACCATGCCCGGAACGGCGTGGTAGAAGGAGGGACGGTCGAAGACGTCGCGGACGACCGCCCAGGCGTCGTCGACGGCGGCCGGGAAGACGTGCTCGGGCGCCAGCCGGTAGTCGGCCATCACGACCACCGCCCCGCTGCGAACGGCCAGGTCGCGGCCGAGAGGATCGAGCTGGGGGAGGGTGCCGTAGACCCAGCCGCCGCCGTGGAGGTAGACCACGACGGGAAGCGACTCCTCGCCGGTGGGGCGGTAGACGCGTACGGGAACTCCGGCGGCCGTCGTGTCGACGGCCGAGAAGACCTCGACGGGGGCCCCGCGCTCGGCGGTCTTGTTGTCGAGGTTCCGGAGCACGGCCACCTCGTCGTCGGTGAGCGCGTCGAGGTCGGCCCCGGCGACGGGCGGGAAACGGTCGAGGAAGAACTGGGACTGCGGGTGCAGCGGCATGCGCGAGAACATACTCGACTTCGCGGGACGAATCTTCGCTGAGGGCGAGCATTCGTCCAAGACGAAGAGGTCATTGACGGAACTCCCGCCGAAGGCGGCCGGTCGGCTCGCCTTTCCGGCGCTCGGATGTCTGATCGTCTCGTGGTTTCTCGCCGGAACTGGTGCGCGGCCTAAACGGATCTGGTCGGTGACTCCGGAAGAGTTGACCGAACAATGGGACGGTTGCTAACCGAAGATCAGGGATGCCAGCGCCGCCGCCGACTCGGCCAGCACCGCGTAGGAGCCCAGTCGTTCCAGCTTGGCCCGCAGTATCTCCCGGTCAGGCTCGGGCCGGGCCAGTTCCTCGGTCACGGCGACCAGGTCAGCCTGGGCCTCCGGCGGCAGATCGTGCTGCTCGAGGAGGTTCGCGAGCTCATTGACCTGCACCGCCTTCGCGTTCGGCCCCGCCGCCATCGGCCCTGACACGGTGCCCCCCGTGATGTGGATGCCGTAGTTGTTGTTCACGAAGCTCCCTGCTGAGTCGCCTGTGCCTGATGACCGGCGGCGATCGGTCCGTTGACCGTCCCCCCGCTCACCCACGCGCCGTAGTTGACGATCGCCTGCTGGCGATAGGACGTGGTGTCGATGTCGCGGGCCTCCAGGTAGTCGAGAACCGCCTCGTTGAGCCGCTGCGAGATCAGCTTGCTGTACTTGTCGATGTCCAGCACCTGCATGAACGACGTCGGCTCGGATTCTGCCCCGAGCTCCCGGACGCTGGCGCGGGCACCAAAGGGGTAGGCGAGAAATCGGCCGGGGCGCTGCTGGCGGTTCTGCTCGAACACCATCTTGACCAGACGAACGGGCGCGAAGAGAACTTCCTCGAACAGCCGCAAACGCAACGCCGCCAACGCCTTGCCGACGACGGCAACGGGGGACAGCGCCGGCAGCACGTCAATCACATGGAAACTCCGTCGGCACGGCGGCAACGCGGTGATCAGGCACTGGGTGTACATCATGCGGCCCTCGACGGCCAGGTGAATGAACGCCGAGATGTCGATCTCGCGGTCCGAGGCCGGTACGACGAGCGCTCCCGCGCTGGAGATGATGGGAGGTCCTTCAGTCCCCACGGTCACCCGCTGGTAATAGCGCATAGCGCCCTGCGGATTCTGCTTGACCGCGTCGACGGCCATCGGGTCGAGCGAGAAGATCGGCATACCGGCAGGCCCGAGTAGTGGATGCGTTCCCATGCCCAGATGAAGCGTTCCTGGCGCGGTCAAATGGTCGGAGACGGTGAGTTTGGCGATGCTCTCCCGCTCGTTCAGGACGCCGATGCGCATCTGCTCCAACCGCTCGCGAATGAAGGCATGCAGTTCGATCGGGTCGATGGTGGCGTTGCGGCGCTCCCCCGCCGCCGCTCCGGGATTGGGCGGCCTCCGGTCGAGTTCGACCACGATCGACCAGGTCTGGTGAGGCTGCCCCGCCCCGATGAAAGGGTCTTCACCACCGTAAAGCGCTAGGTTGCCTCGCTGCGCCTGGTCGATGTACCAGTCACGCTCGGCGGGGATGGACTCTTGCGGGACCGTATGTGGGCGGCCGAAGTCGAAGGTGGTGGACAGTTGGATGTACTGGAAGACCCAGTAGGAGACCGCCACGATGAGCGCCAACAGCAGCAGAACGTATCCCGGCCGAACGACTCCTACGCTGGTTGTCTGAGGGAGACCCATGCCGGTGACTACTGCCTGATAAAGCAGGATGATCATCAGTTGGGCTATGAAGCCGAACACAACCAGTGCCGCCCAAATGATCAAGAGTGCTCGTAAAACCGGGTTGCCGCGAGCCGTCCGCCGCGACAACAAGGCCAACGGCACGATGCCGATCAGCAGCCCCAGCGTCGTCCCGATGTCAAGGCCGAGTGCCAGCACGAGCAGCAGTGTGATCACTCCGTCCCTGATCAGCGTCACCCGCCTGGCTCGCAGGCAGTGCATCAGCACCGTGCGAGCGTCGGTTCGGCCATGTGACGGTGCCACGGCCCGATATCGGTCGCCGAGAAGCTCGTCGATGACGGCGTCTCGGAACTCGGCATCGATGTACGCGCCCGCTGACAGATAACGCGTGCTGTTGGACAGAACTGTGGAAGCCGACATGTGGCGACGGTAGAGGTAAATGTCATCCCGTAACAGGACAATTACCTGTTGGAGTCACGACTTTGTCGTTGATGTCCCGGTCGAAGGATGGTGGCCGTCCGCCGCCCAGGGCTTCGCCGGAAGCAGGTGTAGAGCGTCCACCACGGTCCATACCGTTCGGGGGGACGTCATGCCAGGCGCTGCTCGTGCGGATCTTCCACACGATCCCCTTCGGCGCCCGCCGACCGTTCGCACGCCTCGTCCGCCCGGGGTGGAAGTAACTCTTGAGCGCGTCGCACTCCTTATCGGTCAGGTCATGACGACGAATCGTCCGCCCTTGATCCCGCACAACCTAGATCACTTCAAAAACACGGCCCAGCGGTGCGGACACCCGAGAAAGGCGCTTTGGCAAGTCGAGGCAGGCCCATGACGCAACCTAACCCTGATTTTCATCCCTTCCTTCATCGAAATGGGTACTAAGGGATGAAGGCGGCCAGAAACCGATAAGGCCGTCAAAACGGTCAAAGTGGGGGATTCATATGACGGAGACCCATGCGCCATCTGCCCAGGGTGCGCCCGTCCCGCGAGATCGCGCCCACGACCACGGACGCACCACCATCGCGGGGGACGTCGTCGCGAAGATCGCCGGCGTGGCCGCCCGGGAGATCTCCGGGGTCCACGACTTCGGCACCGCGCCGGCCCGCGCGTTCGGCGCGTTCAAGGGCAGACTCGTCGGCGAGGACGGCGTCACGCGTGGCATCGCGGTCGAGGTCGGCGAGCGCCAGGCGGCCGTGGACATCGATCTGGTCGTCGACTACGGCGTGGCCATTCCGGACCTCGCGGCAGCGGTCCGAGAACACGTGACGACGGCCGTCGGGCAGATGTGCGGGCTCGAGGTGACCGAGGTGAACGTCGCGGTCGATGACGTCTACCTGCCGAGTCAGGACGAGTCCTCGGGCATGAGGGAAGGTGCGCGGGTCCAATGACCAGGGGCAGGGGCCGCACGGCCCCCCGGTTCGATCCGGCGGCTCCGCCGAACCCGGGGGTCACGCGGCCCCGGACCGCTCCGGACGCGGGGCGGATCGCCGAGACGGTGGTCTCGTGTCCGGGCGTCGCCGGGCTCACCCGTGGTCCGTTCGGGACGGTCGCCACGTATCAGCCCGGCGGATTCGTGCCGGGGGTGTCCCTGCGCGACGAGGCGGTCGAGATTCATGTGGCGGTCCGGTACGGCAGGCCGATACCCGAGATCGTGGACGAGGTTCGCGAAGCCGTAAGCCCGCTGTCCGGCGACAGGCGGGTGGACGTGATGGTCGAAGACGTCACCGACACCGAAGAAGCCAGGAAGGAAGGTTCATCATGAACCAGTTCCCAGTTTGGTCCATCGTCGGGCTCGTGTTCGGCACGATCCTCGGAATCGTGGGCGCCTTCGGCGGCCTCAACGCCTTCCTCATCGTGCTCGTCCTGGGAGTCGTCGGCTTCTTCGTCGGGCTCATGATCGAGGGCGGCGTCCAGATCCCCAGGCTTCGGGCCAGGCGGCAGTGACGGCCATGGCTGGGCACGGCGCCACCACGGTCTCGGAGCGCGCGTTCGTGAAGATCGCGACAGAGGTGGCCGCCGACGACGACCGGCTCGCGGGAACGCCGCGAGTGGCGGCGTCCGTCAGCGGAGCCGTCGCCGCCGTGCGCCTCGGCCTCGCCGTCCGCTACCCGGCGCCACTGCTTCAGGTCGCGGCGGAGGCGCGCGAGCGGCTCATGAGCCGGATGGGCGACCTGACCGGCATCACCGTTGAGAACGTCGACGTCGACATCGTCCGGCTCGTCAGAACCGAGGAGCGGCTATGACGACTCTCCACACGGGGGCTGAAGGTCCGGAACCGGCTTCCCGCGTGTCCGCACGAGGGAGGGGCGGGGCGCGCTTCCTGCGTCCCAAGCGGAAGGTGCCCGCGGCGATCGCCGCGCTCGTCCTGTTGGCCGCCGGGCTGCTGATCGCGGTGCAGGCGCTCTCGGCGCTGTTCGGCCACCCGGCGCGGATCGTGCCCTACGACCGGGTGGCGGACTGGGCGCGTGCCGCGACCTGGCAGGACAACGCGGTCATGGCGTCGGCCGGGGCGGTGGCGATCGTGGGCGTGCTGCTCATCCTGATCGGGACGGTCCCCGGGCGGCCCCGGCTGGTGGCGCTGCGCAGCGGCGACCCCGACATGATCATCAGTACGCCGCGGCGCATGCTGGCCCGGGTGCTCGGCACGGTCGCGGCTCAGGTGGACGGGGTGCGCCGGGCACGGGCGCGGGTACGCGGGCGGCGGGTGACCGTACACGCGGGCACCGACCTGCGCGACACGGCCGCAGTGCGCGAGCGCGTGCGGGTCGCCGTGGAGGACGAGCTGGCCAAGCTCGCGCCGGTCGGCCGTTACACGGTCAAGACCAAGGTGAGAGGTGCGCCATGACAGCAGGTAGGGCCTTCGGCCGGGGCATCGCGTGGGGCAACCGGACCGGCCTGGTGCTGCTCGGTCTGATCCTTCTCGCGGCGGGCGCCGCCGCCTTGCTGTGCGGCCTGGGACTCTTCGGCGCGAACGCGGCCCGGGCGCCCCTGCTGCCCGGTGCCGTCTCCGCCTTCGCCGCCTCCACCTCCTGGTTCTGGCCGGCCGTCGCCGCCGCGGGCGCCGTGGTGGGCGCCATCGGACTCGGCTGGCTGATCGCCCAGTTCCGGCTCGACCGTCTGGATCGGGTGCGGCTGGAGGCCGGTCCGTCCGGGGTCACCGAGATCGGCGGCAGGCAGGCCGGCGAAACGCTGGCCGGTCAGGTCAGCGCCTACGAGGGCGTGCGGAGCGCACGGGCCTCGCTGCGCGGGAAGCCGGACGCGCCCGCCCTCGACCTGCGGGTGACCTCACAGGATCCGGCGCATCCGGACACCCTGATCACCCGGTTGCACGACGAGGCGCTCCCCGACCTGCGGACCGCGTTGGGGCTGGAACGCCTGCCCGCCCTGATACGGCTCCGCTTCGACCCGGGCGGGCGGACCCGCGAGGTCCACTGAGTTATATCCGGTCGCCGGGCGACAGGCGGGCGTGCGCCGTGTGGGCTCGGCGTTCGTCGGCCGCCCGGCCGTACCGCAGGGCGGCCTGGGCGCTCTTCCATCCCCCCACCTCCATGACGTCCTGGACGGTGCCGCCGCTTTCCAGCCAGTCGTCCACGAAGGTGTGCCGGAACCGGTGGGGATGCACGTTGTGCACGCCCGCCTCCTTCGCCCGGCGCTCCAGCATCTGCCGCACACCCGATTGGGTGAACCGCCCCTTCACGCTGAGCCAGAGCCACGGCTCCGCGAAGTCCTTGTGGCGGGCCCGTGCCCGCAGATATCGGTCGAGGGCCGCGGCGGCCTTGGCCCCGAGGGGTATTCGCCGTGTGCGTCCGCCCTTGAGGTGGATGGTGAGCTGCTTGCCGCCGAGGTCGACGTCGGACAGGTCGGGGTCGGTGGGGTGGTAGCGGAGCCCGGTCAGGCCGCCGGCGCGTATGCCGGTGTCCATGAAGATCCGGATGATGGCGAGGTCTCTGCGGCTCTCGAAGGTCGCGCCGTCGCACACCTTGACCAGGGCCCGCAGCTCGTCGTCGGTGAAGACGTCCTCGGGGTTGTCGGGCACCTCCGGCTCGACGACGGCCGCCATGGGGTGCGGCCCGAGCAGTTCCTGCTCCTTGATCAGCCATCCGAAGAACGCCCGCAGATTGCGGTAGTGCTTGTGCGCGTTGCCGGGGGAGGTGGCGTTCAGTCCGCATTCACACCGGGTGCGAACTTCGTCGTCGTCGATCCAGCAACCGGCGCGGGTGGCGAGCAGAAAGCGGCGGATCGCGTCGGCGTCCACGTCATCAACCGTTATGGGGAGGGCATGTACGTCCGCGTGACGCAGATATAGCTTGATCGTGTCTTCGTATGAACGGATCGTGCCCTCGCTGCGATTGGCCGATTCCAGGGCCAGTCGATACGAGGCGACCATGTTGATCAAGGGTGGTGAGATACGCTGTCTCCGTTCGGCCACGTTGCGAATCCTATGCTGTCGCTTAGATATGCGCTTGTGGTACGTTCCGACAGCTTGACGAATTCCCAGATCAGGCACGCTTTTAGCGGGGCGGTAGCTCAGCCGGTCAGAGCATCGGACTCATAATCCGTGGGTCGTGGGTTCAAGTCCCACCCGCCCTACTCACAACCCCAGGCCACATCGTGGAAAGCGGACGGCCCTCCACAGGATATCCGGTGATCAACGCAAGATGATCATTGCACCGTGCCGGGAACGGCCCGGTGTGCCGCCGGGCCGTTCCGATGAGGGTCAGAGGCCCGATTCGGCCGTCAGCAGCGTCGTGTCGCCCTCGGTCAGGATCAGGCGCGCCTGGACGCCCGGCTCGACCGTGCCGCCGAGCCGCACCGCCGTGTCGGGCGAACCGGTGAACGTCTCGGAGTCGAGGGTCGCGCCCGTCGACGCGTCGACCAGGGTCGCGCGCAGGCGCTTGCCGATCGCCGTGGCGAACAGGCGGCCGGTGACCGTGCCCGACGCGTCGACCTTGACCTCGGCCGCGCCGTTGGCGTTGGCGTTGGTGACGCCGCCGAGGTCCATCGTGGGCAGGTAGGTCTCCGTCCACGACAGGGTCTGGCCGGCCTTCAGGACGGCGGGGGTGAAGAACTTCGGCGACGCGCCGGCCCACAGTTCGATGTACGGCCGGGCCGAGTTGCCCTTGGTGTAGACGTTGGTGTCGAAGGAGTTGTTCTGGCCCCACTCCCAGAACTTCATGCCCGGCGTCTTCTTGTTGTCGCCGACGCGGATGACGCCCTCGTTGTTCTCGTGGTTGATCACGCCCCACCAGTCGCCCTGGGGCAGGGTGGCGAGGTCCTGGCCGTAAGCGATGCCGTCGCGCGTCCAGTTGGACATCTGGTTGAGCTTGTCGAGCTTGAGCAGGCCGGAGCCGGCCGGGCCCGCGGGCTCCTCGACGCTCTCCATCCACCGGTAGCCGGGGTCGCGGTAGATCGTCTTGACGGGGGAGACGACCGACATGGTCGGCGACCCCTGGTCCGAGGGGGCGCCGGGGGCCAGGGTGGTGCAGGTCCAGTACTCGAAGCGCCTGTCCTCCGCGCCGGGGTTCTCGATGCCGACCGTCATGTCCAGCGTCGGTCTGCGGGCGTCGATCGTGTAGGTGACCGAGGTCTTCAGGCCGGTGGCGCCGTAGACGTACCGGCTGGGCTTGTACGGGTAGTCGACGTCGTCGGTCTTGGTGATGGTGAGGGCGAAGCGGCCGTTCTCCTGCTTGATCGAGTAGTCCCAGGGGACGTTCCAGAACTTGCCGTGCTCGGCCTCGGTGAGCGTGGGGAACACGCCGCCCCAGACCATCAGCCAGTTCTGGTAGAACGGCGAGTTCCCGGGTGTCCCAGGGGCGGCGCTGGAGAAGCCGTAGGGGGTGCCGACCGGGTTGGTGTAGAAGAGGTCGTTGCCGGTGGGCTTGTAGATCATCGAGACCAGCCGGCCGCCGTACTCGGGGGCGAAGACGGCCTTCAGGTACTTGGTGTCGACCTCGATGGTCTTGATGGTCTGGCCGCTGACCCTGTCGGCCACGCCGTCGCGGCGGACCGAGACGCCGTCGTCGCTGACCCGGTGGTCGTAGCGCTGGAAGACCGTGGTGGCGCGGGTGTTCACCTTCAGGTAGTCGGGGCCGTGCGGGTTGAAGCCGGAGCCGGGCGGCCTCGGGTGCCGGGGGGCCTGCACGGGCACGGCGGCGGTGGTGCCGGCCGTGCCGGTGACGTCCTTCAGCGCGCCTTCGACGAGGGCGACCGTGCCGCGTGAGCCGGGCTTGAGCGGGTCGTCGAGCTTGACGACGAGGGTGGAGGCGTCGGAGAAGTAGGCGGCGTCGTCGCGGAGCGCCTCGGCGGCGTCCCGGCCCGAGGTGGCACGCAGGCCGGAGAACCGCAGCAGGGCGCGGACCTGGGCGGCGGTCACGTTCGTGCCGCTCACGCCGGTCCGGGTCTCCTTGACGGGCAGCGCGCCGACCGAGGCGATCCGGCGGCTGAAGCGGATCTGGATGCGGTCGCCGGTGTCGGCGACCTCGGCCCCGGTGATCCTCGGGGGCTCGTAGGCGCCGCCGCCGCCGGTCACGTCGGCGGCGACCTCCGTGGTGGTCTGGCCCGCGTTCGTGGTCAGGCGCAACGCCGGGGCCAGTGCCAGCCGGTACGAGGCCGCGAGGTCGGCGCCGAAGTAGAGGCGGTACACGCGCTGGGCGGTGCCGGGGACGCTCTCGACGTACACGGGCCGGGAAACGGCGTCGCCGCCGGTCAGGGTGATGTCCGCGCCCGTGTAGGCGCCGGTCGGGACCCCCGACCAGACCGTGGTGGCGAACGTGACCTCGACCGTGCGGGTGTCCAGTCGCCTCGCGGAGGCGATCCGGGCGGGGGCGGCGTCGTCGGCGGTGCCCGCGAACCCGACGGGCGTGGTCGACGTGCCGGGCAGGGCGCGGCCGTCCGCGGAGCGGAAGAACAGGTCGCCGAGCGTGTCGGCGCCGCCGTCGAACCAGAGTTCGTAGGTCCCGGCGTCGAGGGTGACGCCGGGGCCGAGGACCACCCGCAGGGTCCGGTGGCCGGGGGTGTCGACGGGACGAACGGTCGTGCCGGCGATCTGGGCGACCGGCCGGCCGTCGAGCGCGCCGCCGCTGATCTTGACGAACTGCCCCGCGTACGCCGGGTTCGCCGCCGTGAACTGCAGGATGTCCGGCCCGAGGGTGGTGTTGAACGTGATGTCGATCGACCGGTCGTCGACCGCGGTGACCTGGCTGATCCGCAGCGGCGCGTGCTGCCGCTGCGCGGCCGCGGCCGGTGGGGGGAGCGCCACGAGCGTGGTTCCCACTGAGGTCATCGCCAGGGCCAGGGCTAAGAGGGCGCGGTTCTTCACAGGGGTCCTCTCAAGATGTTCCGTCTGGCGGAACGCTGGACTGCGTGGTGGAATGGATGAGACGCTAAGTTGAAGGGATCAACCTGTCAATGGACCCCAAAACGGGAAATGCGGTCACCAAGGCACTGACCGTGCTGGAAGCGGCGGTCGCCGGTCCGGGCCCGCGCCGGTTCGCCGACATCTGCGCGGACGCCGGGGTGCCGAAGGCGAGCGTGCACCGCATCCTGTCGACGCTGGTGGAGCTGGGCTTCGTGGCCGCCGAGGGCGGCGGCAGCTACCGGGCCGGGATCCGGATGTTCGCGCTGGCCGAGGAGGTCAAGGCGGCGGGGGCGGGCGGGGTCGGCGAGGTGCTGACCCGGCTCTCGGCGGAGGTCCGGCAGACGGTGCACTTCGCGCTGCGCAGCGGGGACCACGCCGTGTACGTGCAGAAGGTCGAGGGGAACCAGCCCTACCGGATGGCCTCACGGGTGGGCATGCGGCTGCCGCTCCACTCGACCGCGATCGGCAAGTGCGTGCTCGCGCACCTCCCGCCCGACGAACTGGCGGCGGTCCTGGCCGCCGCCGGGCTGCCCGCCAGGACGCCTGCCACGTTGACCTCGTCCGGCCTGCTGGCGGCCGAACTGGCCGGGATCCGCGAGCGGGGCTACGCCGTCGACGACGAGGAGAACGAGACGGCCATCCGCTGCCTGGGGGCTCCGGTATTCGACCGGGCCGGGCACGTCGCGGGCGGTCTCAGCGTCTCCACGGTCGCGCCCCTGCTGTCACGGGAGGAACTGCTCGCGTTCGTCCCGGCCCTGCGGACGGCTGCCTCGGCCGTGACGAACCTGCTCCACTAGCTCAGCCGATGTGGCTGACGATCTTCGGGCGCATCAGCATGGCCGCCAGGGCCGCCGCGGCGGTCGTGCCCGCCACCGCCAGGATCGTCGGCGTGGAGATCTCCACGCCCGCCGACGCCACGATCACCGCGGCCGTCGCGGCCACGCTCAGCACCGCCGTCGCCATCAGCAGGCTCGTGGTGGTCGTCGACTGCCGGCCCATGTACGCCGTCAGCGCCGCCCCCACGACCAGCAGCGAGCCCACCACGCCGAGCACCGGCGGCAGCGTCTCGGCCGTCACGTCGCCGCTGGCGAGCATCTCGGCGTGGGTCAGCACGTCGTACTCGCCGCCGAGGGTGGCCTGCAGGCGGTTGCGCAGCTCGCCGGGGTCGACGTCGTCGGCGGCGCGGACGTGCACCACCTCGGTCTCCAGCGACCCGACCAGGTCGGCCGCCGTCATCGGCAGCACCCCCAGGGTGCCCCGCACGTCCAGCGTCGGATTGCCCTGGGACTCGGTCACGCCGGTGATCTCAAAGGAGCGGTCGGCGCCGTTCCCGTGCACCGTGATCGTCTCGCCGACCTCCAGATGCAGCTGGTCGGCGGTGCGCTGGTCGAGGACGGCGTCGGAGGCGCCGCGGGGGGCGTCGCCCTCCATGCCCGAGGACGACAGCAGCGCCATGTCCAGCGCGACCGCCTCCAGCGGGACCAGGGAACCGAAGCCCACCAGGCCCACCTCGCCGCCCTGGACGGGCACGGCGGAGGCCACGCCCGGCACCGCGCGGATCTGCGCGACCGACGTCTCAGGCAGAGACGGGATCGTCCCGAGCCCCGGATATCCCACCGGGAGGACGGCGGCGTCGAAGGGGGCTTCGCCGCCCGACAGGCAGCGCGCGAGGTGCCAGCCGGCGCCGGAAAGGTGGAGGCCCGTGCCGATCAGGAGCAGACCGGCGAGCGCCGCGACGACACAACCCGCCAGTGCCCGGATCCGGCGACTGGTGCCTGACATTGAAGTCCCCCATACGAGTTCTGCTAAAAGGTCTCAGAACGGTCAACACCGCCGGGCCGCAAATAAAGCCCGACGGTGCTGAATCAACCGAAAGTTTTACGTTCTACGGGCGGGTGTACGCGAGGGTGAAGCTGCCCGACCCGCTGTAGCCGTGGACGCGGTACCGGTAGGTGCCCGCGGTGCCGTTGTAGGTGACGGTCTCGTCCGGGCCGGAGCTGGTGCCGCTGGCCACGTTGGTCCAGGTCGAGCCGCTCAGGCGCTGCAGGTACAGGTCGAAGTCGACCCCGTTCGGGCCGTCGAGGCACAGGCGGTGGGTGCCCGCGTTGGCGGTGAACTGGGCGCTGTAGGCGTTGCCGCCGCTGCTGACCGAGCCGGTGGTGGTGCTGGCGTAGCCGCTGCAGGTGCCGCCGCCGGGCGGGGTGCCCGTGGTGGTCAGGGTCAGGCCGTAGACCGACAGGATCTCGTTGACCGGCTGGAAGTAGGTGGTGCCGCCGACGGAGCAGTTGCCGCTACCGCCGGAGGTGACGCCCTGGGCCTGGGTGCCCGAGATCCACGAGCCGCCCGAGTCGCCGGGCTCGGCGCAGACGTTGGTGCGGGTCACGCCCGAGACGGTGCCCTGCGGGTAGGTGACCGACGTGCCGATCTGCTGGACGGTGCCGCAGTGCCAGCCCGTGGTCGAGCCGGAGCGGCAGATCGAGCCGCCGACGACCTGCGCCGTCGAGCCCGACACGGTCGCGGAGGTGCCGGCCACGGTGGGGGTCGGCACCCAGTTGGAGTTCACCGCGACCCAGGCGTAGTCGTTGCCGGGGAACGAGGAGCCCTGGAAGGTGCCCTGCGCGACCCGGTTGTAGCCCTGGGTCGAGCTGCCGGTCGTGCCGCAGTGGCCCGCGGTGACGAACCCGGGGGTGCTGCCGCGGGTGACCGAGAAGCCGATGGAGCAGCGGCCCGAGTTGTTGATGTAGTAGGCGTCGCCGCCGCGCAGGTCGTAGTAGGGGACCGGCTGCTCGCTGGACGCGACGAAGGTCACGGCCGCCTTGTCGACCCCGGCGGAGGCCACGAACGCCTCGGCGGCGGCCTGGTCGCGGGTCTCGACGACGACCGAGTTCGACTTCACGTCGACGTAGTAGACGGGCACGGTCTGCGGGGCGGTGGCGGCGTCGAGCCGGTCTTTGAGCGTGGTCAGGTCGCCCAACGACCGGGTCACGACCTGCGCCTTGGCGCCGCCGGCCTCGATGGCGCCGACCTTGGACGCGTCGGTGGTCGCGACCGTCAGCGCGTTCGCGGTGTCACCGCTGAGCCACGACCCGCCGAAGGCCGAGCCGAGGTCGGTGCGGACCTTGCCCTCGAGCTTGCCGAGCCGGGCCTCGTTGACGAGACGGAGCTGGGCCTGCTCGGCGGAGAGGTTGAGGTCGCGCTGGAGGGCCTCCAACATCGAGGGTGCCGGTTTCGCCGGCGCCGCGACGGCGGCCGGGGCGGAGGACAGGACGAGGGCGACGCCCATGGTGAGGGCGCTCGCCGCGCTCAGGATGTGCCTGCTGCGCATCGATTCTCCTTGGGGGCTGGGAGTGCCCTGAACGTAATCTGCAGGCACGCCCCCCGAGGAGCCGTCGTTTGCCCCCTACCACCGTGTTATGGCCCGGCTACGGCATGGTTCCGTATCCCGGGTTCCGGGCCAGCCAGTTCGAGTAGGGGGCGCTCTGCCGGACGGCGTCCAGGTGGGAGAACTTGGCGTGGCTGACCACGGCCGGCGCCGACTGGGCGGCCGTGGTCTCCGGATGCCAGCCGAGCAGCTGCCGCCAGCGCAGCGGCGCCCCGCGTACGGGTAAGGCCACCATCCCCTCGCTGCGGCGGAACGTGGCCTGGCACAACGCCACGGCGCGGCCGACCCGCACCAGGTGGACGCAGGTCGCGACGTCGGTCTCGTAGATCGCCGACGGGGCGAACCCCGACCGCGACGCGGCCACGGCGAAGCACTCGCCGAAGCAGCCGTCGCCGGGGGTGACCGCCCACTGCTCCCTGGCGAAGTCGCCGAGCTCGACCTCCCGTTCGCCGGCCAGCGGATGGGAGTCGGCGACCAGCACGAACACCGGGTCGTTGGCGACCATGGCCCACGACAGCGCCTCGTCGCCGGGGGGCCGGGAGTCGCCGCAGACCCCGATGAGGGCGAAGTCGAGCCGCCCGAGCATCACCTTGGTGGCCAGTTCCCCGGTCGACCACGAGGTGGCGGTGGTGATCACCGCGCCGGGCTCGGCGGCGGCGAGCCGGTCGACCAGGCCGCCGAGGATCGGCCCGTTGGCGGCGCCGATCCGGTAGCGGCGGCCGTCGGGTTCGCCGTTGGCCAGCCGGGCGGCCTCCTCCTGCAGTTGCTGTACGGCGGGCAGCAGCACCTGCGCGCGGGCGAGCACCAGCTCCCCGAGTGCGGTCGGACGGGAACCGGTGTGGTCCCGCTCGAACAGGGTGCCCCCGAGTGCCCGTTCGATCCGCTTCAACTGTGCCGTGAGCGCGGGCTGCGCGAGCCCGAGCGCACTGGCCGCCTTGGTGACGCTGCCGGTCTCGGCGACCATACGCACGATTCTGAGATGGCGGAGCTCCAGGTCCATAACGTGAAGGTATGACCCCCGAATAACTCCAGCAATGATGATTTGTCACACATTCTGACTAGTCATGTCGGAAAAGGTCTATCAAGACTCCGTCACCACCGTTACCCCCCGGCAACGGGCAGGGTAGGCCTCCCCAGACGAACGGGGGGCATGAGTGAGGATCTTTCTCGCGCTGGCGCTGCTGGTCGCCGTGGCCGCCTGTGGCCCCGAGAAGCCTCCGCAGACCGGTCCGGCCGAGATCATCGCCCGCGGGTTCAAGATCGGACTCATGCTCCCCGACCTGACGACCCCCCGGTGGGAGAAGTTCGACCGTCCGTACATCACCTCGTCGGTCGCCCAGCTCTGCCCCAACTGCGAGATCGTCTCGGTCAACGCCGAGGGCGACCCCGTCGCCCAGCGCCGCCAGCTCGACCAGTTCACCGCCCAGGGGATCAAGACCGTCATCCTGACCCCGGTGGACGCCCGCGGCATCCAGCCGTCGGTCGACCGCGCCGCCGCGCGGGCCGTCCGGATCGTCTCGTACGACCGCCTCGCGGAGGGCGCCATCGACGCCTACACCTCCTTCGACAACGTCGAGGTGGGCCGGTTGCAGGGCCAGGCCCTGGTCGACGCCATCAGGGCCCGCGGCCGCGAGGGCCAGATCGTCATGCTCAACGGCCCGACCACCGACCCCAACTCCGCCGAGTTCAAGGCCGGCGCCCACGCGGCCCTCGACGGGCGGGTCCGCATCGGCGCCGAGTACGACACCCCGGGCTGGAGCCCCGAGGACGCCGAACGCGAGTCGGAGATGGCCATGGACCGCATCGGCCCCGCCAACATCGTCGGCGTGTACGCCGCCAACGACGGCCTCGCCGGCGGCGCCGCGTCGTCGATCCGCGACTCGGGCATGCCCCCCGACACCCCGCTGACCGGCATGGACGCAGACCTGGAGGCCATCCACCGCATCATGCTCGGCACCCAGACCATGACCATCTACAAGCCCATCCAGCCCGAGGCGCAGAACGCCGCGCAGCTGGCCGTCGACCTGGGCGCCGGCCGGCCGATCCGGGGCACCAGCACGGTGAGCAACGACACCGAGCAGGAGATCCCCGCCATGATCACCAAGGCGATCGTGGTCACCCGGGACACGATCAAGGACACCGTGGTCAGGGACGGCTTCTGGACGGTCAACGAGGTCTGCAACCCGGCCGCCATGAAGCCGACGTGCGCGGAGCTAGGCATCACCTGACGACTCGTCGGAGGGGTCGGGCACGTCCTTGGGCCGCAGCCGCTCCCACACCAGGAACACCCCGGCCAGCACCAGCATCCCGACCCCGGTCCACAGGTTGATGCGCACCCCCTCGGCCTTGGCGATCTCCTCGGCCCCGTCGAGAAGCCCGGCGACGACCAGGATCACGCCGTAGACGGCGAACAGGCCGCCCAGGATGCGGCGGATGTCGAACAACATCGGGTCCCCCTTACAGGAACGGCAGGTAGAAGGCGGCGGCCAGGACCAGCGCGCCGGATCCGAGGATCACGGGGGAGCGGTACCACGCCCGGTCCCCGGCCAGGGAGTCGTCCTTGAGGTCGACGTCGGTCAGCCCGTACACCAGACCCCGCAGCTCCTCCTCCGGTTTGGGCGTGGTCACCAGCGTGATCACGACCGACACGACCGCGTCGACGGCGAACGCCGCCCCGGCGGCCACGAACGAGGCGTTCAGGTCGGTGCCGAGGTCGAGCACCCCCGCCCGGTAGGGGATGTAGACCGCGAACGCCGCCAGGGTGCCCGCGATGATGCCCCAGAAGCCCGCCCACGGGGTCATCCGCTTCCAGAACAGGCCGATGATGAACGTCGCGAACAGGGGCGCGTTGAAGAACGCGAACAGCGCCTGGAGGTAGTTCATGATGTTCGAGAACCCGGCCGCGATGAACGCGGTCCCGATGCCGGCCACCACACCGCCGACGGTGGCGACGCGCCCGAGACGTACATAGAACTCGTCGGGCTTGTCGCCGTTCACGTGACCCTTCCAGATGTCGTACGTGAACACGGTGTTGAACCCGGAGATGTTCGCCGCCATGCCGGCCATGAACGAGGCCAGCAGACCGGTCACCGCGACCCCGAGCACCCCGTTGGGCAGGAACTCGTTCATGAGCAGCGGAATCGCGTAGTTGTACGCGGGCCCGCCCTCCTTGCCCAGGTTCGAGAACAGCACCAGGGCGACGAGCCCCGGGATCACGGTCACGACCGGGATCAGCAACTTCGGATAGGCCGCCACGATCGGCGTCAGCCGCGCCGCGTTGGTGTTGCGCGCCGACAGGCCGCGCTGCACCTCGGCGAAGTTGGTCGTCCAGTACCCGAACGACAACACGAACCCGAGCCCGAACACGATCCCGATCCAGCTCGCCCCCAGCGGGTTGTCCGTGGACGCGGTCGTCGACCACGTGTGCAGCCCGCCCTCCCCGAGCACGCTCTCGCGGACCTTCTGCCCGAGCCCCTCGAACCCCCCGACCCGGACCAGCCCCAGCACCACCACGGGAACGAGCCCCGCGATGATCACGAAGAACTGCATGACCTCGTTGTAGATCGCCGAGGACAACCCGCCCAGGGTGATGTACGCCAGCACGATCGCCGCCGACACGATCACCGACAACCAGAGGGGCCACCCGAGCAGCGCCTCCATGACGAGCGCGAGGGCGTAGAGGTTGATCCCCGCGATCAGCACCTGCGCGACGGCGAACGCGATGGCGTTGAACAACTGCGTGGCCGGATTGAACCGCCGCCGGAGGAACTCCGGCACGCTGTGCACCTTCGACCGGTAGTAGAACGGCATCATCACGACGCCGAGGAACACCATGGCCGGAATGGCGCCGATCCAGTAGTAGTGCACGGTCATGAGGCCGTACTGGGCTCCGTTGGCGGCCATGCCGAGGATCTCGATCGCCCCGAGGTTGGCGGAGACGAACGCGAGACCCGTGATCCACGCGGGCAGGGCACGCCCGGCGAGGAAGAAGTCGCTGGAGGAGCGGATGGCGCGGCGGGCGGCGAATCCGATGCCCACCACGACGGCGAAGTAGAGCGCCAGGATCAGATAGTCCAGCGCGTTGACGTCCAGGCGCAGGTCCTGGGGAGCAAGAGCGAGCACGGACCCCCGCTACCCCCGAACCTCACCGCCTCACGCGGGTCACGGTGCGGGCCGGAAGCTCAGTCGAGAAGACCGAGGTACTGGGCCGGCCGCGCCTGCACCTGGGTCAGCACGTCTTCGTCCAGGATGCCGGTCCGGTCTTCCAGGACCGGCTTCGTCAGCGGCTGAACCGCCGGAATCCTGATCCAGCACTTCTTGACGACCCCGCCCTGGCCCCTGGCGAGCTGGACGGCGAACCCGAGATGGGGCAGACCAGGACGAACGGCCAGGCGGGATCACCGTTGGAGTATCCCCCTGTGACCACGACGACCGGACGGCGTTCGTCGTGGACGACCCTTTCCTCTTCGGGGATCAGGCGAAGCGCCTTGTCGCTGACGAGATAGACGCCGCCGGTCACATAGGGACCAGCCACTCAGTCCTCCATGAGCTGCCGTGTCGCCTCGGCGCGGTGATCGGCGAGTTGTGAGAGGTCGTCGTCGAGATCGTCGACACCGCCCGGTTCGTCTCCGGGCAGAGGGTTGCGTGCGACCCATTGGCGGAGCCGGTCAAGGCCCGAGCCCAGGTCGGGGAACGGCGCCCCGCCCGTCAGATCGAGCCGCACCTCGGGCTGATCGCGCTCGATCGCCATCTGCATCGGGCGCGTCTGGTGGGTGAGGCTTCTCAGCTGGCCGGCGGACAATCGCCCGTATTCGGTCAGGACGTCGTCGATGATCTTCGCGAACCCCGCGTCGATGATGGTCTGTGGTGCGTCGATCAGGTGGATGACGCGTTCGCGGTGCCCGGCGAAGGGGTCGGCGCTCTCCTCGACCTCGATGACCTCGGCTTCGGAAAGGTCGCGTTCGACTTCCGCGAGGCGAAGACTGTGGGGGCCGTAGTGGTGCCGGCGCCATTCGACGCCGGACCCCGGGGGGAGGCCGTGTTCGACGGCGCGGAGATCGGCCAGATAGAGAATCGTCGCCAGTTTCGTGCGATTGACGCGCATGCCGCCGTTGCGAGCCGTCGCGAGCAGGTAGGCGACGGCGGCGGCAGGGCCTCGGAGAGGCGCAGGGGCCGACACGAGGTCCAGTTTAAGGACCGGTTGAGCCATGGCCAGTGCCTCCCCGCCGTGCCGTCGAATGGATGTTCTGATTTATCTGGGCGATGGCCGTAACCATACGCTATGGCTCGGTGGCGGTGCGTGGGAATGGCGTCTCAGGTACGCTCCAGTGCGACGACCGGGATCTTGCGGCCGGCCGCCTTCTCGTGTTCGGAGAAGAACGGGTAGTTCTTCTTGATCTGCGACCACAACGCGTCGTACTCCGGGCCCTCCGTCGGCCGGGCCGTGGCGACGTAGACCTGGTCGCCGACCTCCACCGTGACCTCGGGGGTCTTCAGCAGGTTCCGGTACCACTCCGGGTCTTCGGGCGCGCCGGCCGCGGAGGCCATGACCAGCAGGTGGTCGCCCTCGATGACGTACATCATCGGGGTCGTGTGGGGGCGGCCGGTGACGCGGCCGCGGGTGGTGAGGATCAGCAGGGCGCGGCCCTCGAAGGGGCCGCCGCCCTTGTGGGCGCGGAACTCCTCGATCGTCCTGCGGTTGATCTCACGGATGTCGCCGTCAATCGGGTTGCTCATGCGCCTCATACTTGCCGGAAAAGAGGCTCTCAGTCCCACACCTCGGCGACCCGTGCGGCGACCGACGGCGCCTGGGCGAGGCCGGCCTTGAAGGCGGGGGCCCACAGGCCGGGGTCGAGGACGTTGGTGCCGAACACGGCCTTGGCGGCCTCGTCGGGGCCGACCGACGCGGTCTTCGAGGCGCCGGTCTTCTCCAGTTCCCGGGCCAGGCGCTCGGGCGGGACCATGCCGGTGAGAGGTTCGAGCACGACGACCGTGCCGGCGCCCCTGGCCAGGTCGGCGTTGGTGCCGCTGCGCACGCCGCCGTCCATGTAGCGGGCGCCGTTGATCTCGACCGGCGGGTAGACGCACGGGACGGCGCAACTGGAGGCGACGGCGAGGGTGAGCTCGACGCCCGACTCGCGGGTCCAGACGACGAACTGGCCGGTGGCGGCGTCGACGGCGGTGACCTGGAGGTCGCGCTCGGGCCACACCTTCACCGGCAGCCGGTCGCCGACCGACTCGATCCGGGCCATGCCGTCGACCACGGGGAGGGCCAGGGCCAGCTCGCCGACCCTCCGGCGGGCCTCCTTGGGGTCGATGCTCGGATCGAAGAGGATGCCGAACGCCTGCATGACCGGCGCCATGTCGACGGCCGGGCGGGGCCCGTGGTCGGACGTGCTCTGCCGCGCGACGGCCCGCTCCAGATCGGCGCCGGTGGCGATGAGGGTGCCGACGACGGAACCGGCGGACGTGCCGATGATCGTGTCGGCGGCCCCCAGGTCGATGCCCTCGCGCCGCAGGCCGGTCACGATCCCTGCCTCCCAGGCGATGCCGGCGATGCCTCCGCCACCCAGGACCAATGCTCTCGTCATATACCGAATTATGTTCTATCGGCGCGCGCTACGGGAGGGCGACCACGGCGTATCTCTCGTCGTCGATCGGGCGGCCCCACAACGCCGGGTCGGGGAGAGGTTCCACGACGATCTCCCGGACCATGGGGCGAAGCGTTCCTGCCACCTCCGCGGCCGTCAGGCCCGAGTCGCCCCAGCGGCCCTCGACCAGCACGAGCCGGCCCCCGGGGCGCAGGCTCGCGATCCATCCCCGCAGGGTCGCGGCCGGGTCGGGGAAGGTCCACAGCAGGTGGCGGCAGAGCACCACGTCGAAGTGGCCCGGAGGCTCCGCGGCGTCGCCGACGGTGATCTCGGGGTCGTGGCCCGCCTCGGCGAGTTTGCGCCTGGCCCGCCTCACCATCTCGGGCGACCGGTCGACGCCGACGGGCCGGTGGCCCTGTTCGGCCAGCAGGAGGGTCAGTGAGCCCGTGCCGCAGCCCGCGTCGAAGACGTCGGCGGGGGCGCCGGGGAGCCACGCGGCCAGCCGGGCGGCCCAGGCCGCCCGTACGACGGGGTCGCGCAGGCCGTGGTCGGGCTGGTCGTCGAAGGTGGCCGCCTGGTCGTCCCAGTTCACTGCGGGTGCAGCTCCCGGAACTCCGTCATGACGGCCTCTCTGGCCTCGGGGGTGAGGTGGTCGATGTAGAGGATGCCGTTCAGGTGGTCGGTCTCGTGCTGGAAGCAGCGGGCCAGGACGCCCGTGCCGACCACCGTGACGGGCTCGCCGCGCAGGTCGAAGCCGTGGACGGTGGCCACGTTGGGGCGGCCCAGGGCGGCGCGGGGGCCGGGGACCGACAGGCAGCCCTCGCCGCCGACGTCGAACTCCTGCTCGTCGGCGGGGGGCAGCTCCAGGGTCGGGTTGACGACCACGCCCTTCTGGAAGACCTCGTCGGCGTCGGGGCAGTCGTAGACGAAGACGCGCAGGTCGACGCCGATCTGGTTGGCGGCCAGGCCGACGCCTTCGGCGGCGTACATGCTCTCGAACATGTCGTCGGCCAGGGCCGCGAGTTCGTCGTCGAACTTCTCCACCGGGCGGCACGGGGTGTGCAGGACCGGCGTCCCGACGATCGTGATGGGTCTCATGTGGTCCATTGTCGCAGCGGTCTCCACCTGAGATAGTTGGTTTGGTAATCAAACCAAGTTCCATGCACGCGCTGGGCGGACGGTCAGGGTCCCCACCTGATCGTGCATGGCCGGTTATCCATTTACGGAGGAGAAACCGTCCATGCGAAGAAAGATCGTCAGCATGCTCGCGATCGCCGCCCTGGTGCTGGTCGCGGCGGTGGTGCGGATGGCCCCGGCGGGGGCGGTCGCCTCCGATCCGTACACGTACAAGAACGTGCGGATCGACGGCGGCGGGTTCGTGCCGGGCATCGTGTTCAACCCGACCGAGCGGAACCTCATCTACGCCCGGACCGACATCGGCGGCATGTACCGCTGGGAGCAGTCGACCACGTCGTGGAAGCCGCTGCTCGACTGGGTCGGGTTCACCAACTGGGGCTACAACGGGGTCGACAGCATCGCGACCGACCCGGTGCAGACCAACCGCGTCTACGCGGCCGTGGGCATGTACACCAACTCGTGGGACCCGAACAACGGGGCGATCCTGCGGTCGACGAACAAGGGGGACTCCTGGTCGGTCACCCCGCTGCCGTTCAAGATGGGCGGCAACATGCCCGGCCGGGGCATGGGGGAGCGGCTGGCCGTCGACCCCAACCGCAACTCCACCCTCTACCTGGGCGCGCCGATGGGCAACGGCCTGTGGCGGAGCACCGACTACGGCGCGACCTGGGCCAAGGTGACCAGCTTCCCGAACGCCGGGAACTACAGCGACGACCCGAGCGACCCCAACGGCTACACCAGCCACCAGCCCGGCGTCGTGTGGGTGACCTTCGACAAGCGCACCGGCACGTCCGGCAACGCCACCCAGACGATCTACGTCGGCGTGGCCGACAAGGCCAACACCGTCTACCGGACGACCAACGGCGGCACCACCTGGGAGCGGCTGCCCGGCACCCCGACCGGCTACATCGCCCACAAGGGCGTGCTCGACCACGTCAACGGCTACCTCTACATCGCCACCTCCGACACCGCCGGGCCCTACTCCGGGGCCAAGGGCGACGTCTGGCGCTACGCCACCGCGACCGGTGCCTGGACGCAGATCTCGCCGATCCCGTCGAGCAGCGGCGACGCCTACTTCGGCTACTCGGGCCTGACCATCGACCGGACCAACCCGAGCACGATCATGGTGGCCACGCAGATCTCCTGGTGGCCCGACGTGATCTTCTGGCGGTCGACCGACTCCGGGGCCACCTGGACGCGGATCTGGGACTTCACCTCGTACCCGAACCGTAGTTTCCGCTACAAGATGGACATCAGCTCCGCGCCCTGGCTGAGCTGGGGAGCCAACCCGCAACCGCCGGAGGTCACGCCCAAGCTGGGCTGGATGACCGAGTCGATGGAGATCGACCCCTTCGACGGCAACCGCTTCATGTACGGCACCGGCGCCACCATCTACGGCTCGACCGACCTGAAACTGTGGGACACCGGCGGCCAGCTCACCATCAAGCCCATGGTCAAGGGCCTGGAGGAGACCGCCGTCCTCGACCTCGTCAGCCCGCCCACCGGCAGCGCGCCGCTGATCTCGGGCCTGGGCGACATCGGCGGGTTCCGGCACACCAACCTCGACGCCGTGCCGCCGATGATGTTCCTGCAGCCCAACTTCACCTCGACGACCTCGCTCGACTACGCCGAGCTCAACCCCTCGACCATGGTCAGGGTCGGCAACTTCACCGAGGCCGACCGGCCCAATGACAACCACGTGGCCTTCTCGACCGACGGCGGCGCCAACTGGTTCCAGGGCCAGGAGCCCGGCGGGATCAACAACGGCGGCACGGTCGCGGCGGCGGCCGACGGCAGCCGCTTCGTGTGGGCGCCCGGCGACGCCGGGGCCTCGGTCGTCTACTCGGTCGGCTACGGCAACACGTGGCAGACCGCGAGCGGGGTGCCGTCGGGCGCGCGGGTCGAGTCCGACCGGGTGAACCCGCAGAAGTTCTACGCCTTCGCCGACGGGCGCTTCTACGTCTCCACCAACGGCGGCCAGACCTTCACCGCCTCGGCGGCCACCGGCCTGCCCACGACGGCGCGCTTCAAGGCGGTGCCGGGGCGCGAGGGCGACATCTGGCTGGCCGGCGGCGCGGGCCTGTGGCGGTCGACCAACTCCGGCACGTCGTTCACGAAGATCGCCGGCGTGGAGGAGTCGGACAACGTCGGCTTCGGCAAGGCGGCCCCCGGGCAGTCGTACATGGCGATCTTCCTCGTCGCGAAGATCGACGGCGTGCGCGGCGTCTTCCGCTCCGACGACGCCGGCGCGACGTGGGTGCGCATCAACGACGACCAGCACCAGTACGGCAACATCGGCGAGGCCATCACCGGAGACCCGAGGATCTACGGCCGCGTCTACCTGGGCACCAACGGCAGAGGCATCCTGTACGCCGACCGCACCGGCCCCAACCCGTCGCCCTCGCCGTCGCCCTCGCCGTCGCCGAGCCCCAGCCCGTCGCCCAGCCCGAGTCCGTCGCCGAGCCCGAGTCCCAGCCCCTCGCCGTCGCCCTCCCCTAGTCCCAGCCCGTCGCCCAACGCCGGTAAGGCCTGCGCGGCGACGTACACGATCACGAACTCCTGGCCCGGCGGGTTCGGCGCGAGCGTGACCGTCAGGAACAGCGGGACCAGCGCGATCACCGGCTGGACGGTCCGCTGGACCTGGGCCAACGGGCAGACCGTCAGCCAGCTCTGGAACGGCGTGCACTCCGCGAGCGGCGCGCAGCAGACGGTCGTGAACATGAACTACAACGGCAACCTGAACCCGAACGGCACGACCTCGTTCGGCTTCAACGCCAGTCAGTCCGGCACGAACCCGATCCCGAGCGTGACCTGCACGCCCGCCTGACCCCGAGACGACCGGCCAGGACGCTTCTCGTCCTGGCCGGTCCGCGGACCTCACTCGGCGGGTGGCGGAACCACCTCGGGCAGGTCGTCGGTCCACTCGGCCGTGGTGATGTCGATCGTGTTGCCGGGTGAGGTGACGATGCTGCGCAGCAGCCCGGTCTCCGGGTCGACGACCAGCGTGAACGACGAGTCCTTGACGTCCACCGTCACCCCGTGGCCGCCGTCGACGTCGCCGGTGCTCGACACGATCGGCAGCGCCGCGATGGCCCGCAACACGCCCGCCCTGACCTGCGGCGGGATCGGCACGTCATAGAGCAGGTAGGACATCGAGAGGGCGACGTAGCCGTCCTCGCCGACCCGGGGCCTCTCGCCCTTCAGGCCCTCGCGCATGCCCTTGAGGGCCAGCTCCTTCAGCGCGTCCGGATCGGTCGGGAGCTCCTGGAGCTCCTGGTAGGTGAACGAATGGTCGAGCACCCAGAAGTCGCCGGACTTCGGGTTGTCCATGGCCTTGCCGTCAGGGGTGCCGCCGAAGAGGTGCCCGTCGGATCGGCGGTACCACCATTCGGCCCGCCACGACTCGTCCTTCCGGCCCTTCACGATCTTGTCGGACCCGGTGTGCTCGATGACGACGTGCCAGTACTTCCCGGGCTCCTCGGCCACGCGCTGGGCGGTGTCGGCGGCGGCGAGCAGGATCTGGCGGCCGGTGAGCTGGACCGGCGCGCTCACGCTGGGCCGCGCCTCGGCCGGGGCCGGCTGGGGGGTGGCCGAGGGCAGCAGGGTGATCACCGCGGCGGCCGACGCGCCGAGGGCGAGCACCCCCGCGGCCAGCAGGCCGCGCCTCCGGGGGGCGGGCCGGCGGGCGGCGTTCATGAGCCGGTGCCGGCCTTGGTCGATCGTGTCCTGCGAGGGGTCCTTGGCCAGCGCGACGCGCAGCGACTCAAGGTCATCCATTGAACGACTCCTTGCCGATCAGTTTGCGAAGCTTGGTGCGGGCACGGCTCAGCCGGGAGCCGACCGTGCCGTAGGAGACGCCGAGCGCCTCGGCGACCTCCTCATGGGAGAGCTGGGCCAGCGCCACGAGCAGCAGCACGTCGCGTTCCCCGCGGTTCAGCGACGCCAGCGCCCGCACCAGGTCGGCGTGCAGCCGTCCGGCCGCGACGGAGGCGAGCACGCGGGTCTCGTGGCTCTCGGCGTCCGGCTCGGCGCCCGTGCGGGCCAGCGCCTGGTAGTGCCGTGCTTCCTTGCGCCGGTGGCGGGCGACCAGGTTGGTGGCGATCCCGAACAACCAGGGCCGCAGGCCGCCGCGTGCGGGGTCGAACCTGGCCCGCAGCCGGAAGGCGGTGAGGAAGGTCTCCGCCGCGAGGTCGTCGGCGGCGTCGGTGCCGAGCCGTCCGGCCACGTAGCGGTAGACGTCTCGGAAGTAGTGGTCGTAGACGCGGGTGAACGCCTCCGGATCCCGCTGGAATCCGGCGACGAGCTCGGCGTCTCCCACCTGCTCGCCGATATCGGCCGTCATGGGTGCCCCCCGGGCGAAGCGGTCATCTGACATCTGCACTCCGCCGCAGGCCCGAATCGCTTTCCCGCATTCTGGCGGGCGCCGGGAGCCCTCCTTGGGGCGGACCCCGAAATGTCGGTGTACGACCCACGGATCAGGTCGAATGGTCCATCTGGCTGAAAGTCCGCTGCAAGGGCTCTGGTTATGCTGGCCGTGGGGGTGACACCTATATGGCTATGGCCGGGCCCACCGATCCCGACGTCGATCCGAAGACGCCGGTCGCGGTGGACAACAGTGGAATCAAGGGACGGCTCGACCGTTTCCGCGCGACCCGCACGGGCGCCCTGACCCTGAAGATCGTGATCGGCACGATCGGCGGGGCCATGGTGATCGGCGGGCTCATCATGGTGCCGTTCCCGGGGCCGGGCTGGCTGGTCGTGTTCGCCGGGCTGGCCGTCCTGGCGACCGAGTTCAGCTGGGCCCACCGGGTGCTGGAGTTCGCCAAGCGTTACGTCACCATCGCGACCGACTGGCTGAAGCGGCAGAACTGGGCGGTGCGGATCATCGCCGGCGTCCTGACGTTCGCGGTGGCCTTCGCGATCGTGTGGGGATGCCTGAAGCTCACCCTGGGCTTCGACATGGTCGAGTTCGGGCTGAACTTCCTCAGGCGTTGAGCAGGCGCCGCTCCGCGAGGGCGGCCAGCACGCGTGACCCGTCGGCCATCACCGAGTCGTCGAACTCGGTCTCGGGGGAGTGGTTGGTCGCACAGGTCGCCGGGTCGGCCCCCTTCGCGTGGGCGCCCAGCACGAGGAACGCGCCCGGCACCTCGTCGAGGACGAACGAGAAGTCCTCCGACCCGGTGGCCGGGCGCGGCATCGTCAGATAGCGGCCGGCCCCCACGATCTCCGGCACGACCTCCGCCGCGAACGCGGCCTCCGCGGCGTCGTTGACCGTCACCGGGTAGCCGATCCCGAACGAGCACTCCGCGCGCAGCCCGTGGGCCTCCGCGATGCCCGTCGCCAGCCGGACCACGCCCTCCTTGACCTTCTCCCGCGTCTCGGCGGAGAACGCCCGGATCGTCGCCTGGAACCAGGCCTCCTCGGGGATCACGTTGTCGGCCGTGCCGGCGTGGAACTGCCCGACGGTGATCACGACCGGGTCGAACACGTCGAAGGCCCGGGTCGTGTACGTCTGCAGCTGGCTCACGATCTCGCAGCCCACCTGGACGGGGTCGAGCGCCCGGTGCGGCGTGGACCCGTGGCCGCCCCGCCCGCGCACGGTCACGTCGAAGGTGTCGGCGGCGGCCAGGACCGGGCCGGGTTTGGTGACGAACCAGCCGCTCGGCACGATGGCCGAGAACACGTGCAGGCCGTACGCGGCGACGACGCGGCTGCCCGAGGCGTCCAGGACGCCCTCGTCGATCATCAGCTTGGCGCCCTCGTGGCCCTCCTCGCCGGGCTGGAACATGAAGACGACGTCGCCCGTCAGGTGCTCGCGGCGTTCGGCGAGCAGCCGGGCGGCGCCCACGAGCATGGCGGTGTGCAGGTCGTGGCCGCAGGCGTGCATCGCGCCGTCGATCACCGACCGGTAGTCGACCGGGACGCGTTCCCGGATCGGGAGGGCGTCCATGTCGGCCCGCAGCAGCACGCTCCTCCCCTCGCTCCGCCCGCCGCGTAGCACGGCGGTGACGGAGGTGAGCCTCTGGCCGGTGGTGACCTCCAGGGGCAGCCCGTCGAGGGCGGCCAGCACCTTCTCCTGGGTTCGGGGCAGATCGAGGCCGATCTCGGGCTCCCGGTGGATGGCTCGCCGCAGTTTTTCCAGCTCGTCCTGAAAGGTCATGTCTCATCCTCGACCGGGTCGCGGATCGTCTTCAACGCGGCGCGCCTTTTCGACCACAGTCCGTCGCCGACTGTGATTCTGTGATTACTTTCTGTCGTCGTCGCCGGGAGGAATCATGCTCGTTCCGCTCGCTCTCACCGTGTTGCTCTCGGAATTGCTCTCCGGCGGGGTCTCCATCACCATCGAGAACGGCGTGACCGAGTTGTCGGGCCGGGTGGAATACGCGGTCCAGGTGGTCAACCGGGAGCCCCGGCCGGTCCAGGCCGACGTGCGGCTCGCGTTCCCGCCGGGCCTGACGAACCTGCGCGCCGAGGGCGCGACCCTCTCGGCGGACCACGCCGGCTGGGAGGCGCTGCTGCCGACCGGCACCAGCACGTTCCGGCTGAGCGGGCGGGCCGACGGCGGGCGGCCGTCCGACGCCGTCGCCGCCACGGCCTGCGTCTACCTGGAGAACCCGACGCGGCCCGAGGTGTGCGCGAGCGACATCGACATGATCGGGGTCAGGGGCGACTGGAGCCTGCTCGGCGTGGTGGCGCTGCTGATGGCGCTGACCGGGGCCGGGGGCGCGGCCTACCTGCTGATGCGCACCCGGCGTACCGTCACGGAGCTGGCCGCGCCGTCGGACCGGGAGCCGGAGCGGGTCTGACCCCCAGGAAGTCGCGCGCCTCGGTCGTGGTCATCGGGGGCCGCTGGGCCAGGCGGGCCGCCTCGGCCGCGCGGGCGACGAGCTCCTCGTTGCCGCGCACCGGGCGGCCCTTGGCGTAGGTGAGGGTGTCCTCCATGCCGACCCGCAGGTGGCCGCCCCCGGCGAGGGCGGCGAACATGACCGGGAGCGCGGCGCGGCCGATCCCGGTCGCCGACCAGGTGGCCCCCGGTGGCAACTGGCCGACCGCCGCGGCGACCGTGCGCAGGTCGCCCGTGAAGCCGCCGGGCACGCCCATGACCAGGTCGCAGTGCACCCGCCCGCCGGCGGGCGGGCCGTAACGGTCGAGCAGCCGGTTCATGGTGGCGACGTGGCCGAGGTCGAACAGCTCGAACTCCGGCACGATGCCCCGGGCCTGGGTCTCCTGGTAGAGCTCGGCCACGAACCCCCACGGGTTCATGAAGACGTCGTCGCCGAAGTTCACCGTGCCGCAGGTGAGGGAGCAGGCGTCGGGGGCGGCGTCCAAGACCCTGAGCCGGTCGGTGTACGGGTCGTGCACCGACCCGCCGGTGGAGAGCTGGACCACCAGATCGGTCTCCCGCAGCGCGGCGACCGTCTCCCTGAGCAGCCCCGGGTCCAGCGTGGGCCGCGTCTCGGCGTCGCGGACGTGGACGTGGATCACCGCGGCCCCCGCCGCCTCGCACGCCCTGGCCGTGGCGAGCAGTTCGCCGAGGGTCACCGGCAGGGCGGGCACGTCGGCCTTGGCCGATTCCGCGCCGGTCGGGGCGACGGTGATGAGGGTGCTGGACATATCCGGATATTGCCCCCTTGTTCCGGGGCGGGACAAGATGCTTTCCTGAGTCGAGACTCAGGGAAGGGTGGTGGGACCATTGCCGACGGCCTCTCCGATCGGGCTGCACCGGGTGTTGTCGCCACCGGGGGTGCTCCCTCAGGCGGCCCGGCGGCTGGACGCCTCGCCGGGCCTGTGGCCGGGGGAGACGCGCCTGCGGGTCGAACGGCTGAACCTCGACGCGGCGTCGTACCGCCAACTGCACGGCAAACACCACGGCGACGGCGCGGCGGTGCGCGGCGAGGTGCTGGAGATCATCCGCACCCGGGGCAAGATGCACAACCCGGTCACCGGGTCGGGCGGCATGCTGGTCGGCGTGGTCGAGGAGGGCCCGGCCTTCCCGGCCGGAACCCGGGTCGCCACGCTCGTCTCCCTCACCCTGACCCCGCTGGTCATCACCTCGACGACCTGGGACGGGTTGTCGGAACAGGTCCCGTGCGACGGCCACGCCATTCTTTTTGAACGGTCGGTCGCGGCGGAGCTGCCGGACGACCTGCCGGTCCCGCTGGCGCTGGCGGTCATGGACGTCTGCGGCGCCCCCGCGCTGACCGAACGCGTTGTCCAGAAATATCGGGACATGGAGATGGCCTCCGGGCAGGCAGGGTGCGCTGTCGCGGACTTTCGTGATGTCGAGCCTGCCCAGGCGGAACGCGCTGTCCGGAGATATCGGGATCCGGTGGTGGCGGTGCTGGGTGCGGCGGGGAAGAGCGGGTCGCTCTCGCTGGCCGCCGCGCGCCGGGCCGGAGGCCGGACGATCGGGGTGGTGGTGAACGACCGGGAGGCCGCGACGGTCGAGGGGCTCGCCGACGAGGTGCTGGTCGCCGACGCCCGCGACGCCGTGGCGCTGTCGGACCTGAGGGCCGACGTCACGGTCGTCTGCGTGGACGTGCCCGGTTGCGAGCACGCCGCGATCCTGGCCACCCGCGACGGCGGGACCGTGGTCTTCTTCTCGATGGCGACCTCGTTCTCCGCCGCCGCGCTGGGCGCCGAAGGGCTCGGCGCCGACGTCACGATGCTGATCGGCAACGGCTACGCCCCTGGCCACGCGGAGCTGGCGCTAAGACTGCTGCGCGAGGAACCCGGCGTCCGGGCCGCGTTCGAGGAGCGGCTGCGATGAAGCTCGGCCTCGACCCCGCCGTGGTGCGCAGGGCCCGCGACCTGGCCGCCCGCGCCGCCGAACCGGTCATCGAGATGGCCCGCACCCACACGACGGTCTCGGTCGAACGGGCCGTGCTCCGGCTCGCGGGCGTCACCGGCGCCGACGCCGACGGCATCCCGTGGGTCAACCGGATCGTGGACGCCGTACGCGACCAGACAGGCCTGGAACACGGTGTCGCGCTGCCGTTCTTCGCGGCCGCGAACTGGCGCTCCATGCGATTCGAGCTGCCGACGGGGGCCGAGCGGGACCGGGCCCTGGCCCGGGCCCGCGCGGCGGTCGGGGCGGGCGTCGCCCGGATCGACCGCAACCGCGCCGACCGCGACCGGCTGCTCGCCCGGCACGGCGACCCGGACCAGCCCTGGATCTACCTCATCGTCGCGACCGGCGACATCCACGAGGACATCCCGCAGGCCCAGGCCGCCGCCCGCGAGGGCGCCGACGTCATCGCGGTCATCCGCTCGACCGGGCAGTCGCTGCTCGACTACGTGCCCGAGGGCGCGACCCGCCAGGGGTACGCCGGGACGTACGCCACCCAGGAGAACTTCCGCCTCATGCGGGCCGCCCTCGACGAGGTGTCGGCGGAACTGGGCCGCTACGTCAGGCTGACGAACTACGCCAGCGGCCTGTGCATGCCCGAGATCGCCACGCTGGCCGGGCTCGAACGGCTCGACATGATGCTCAACGACTGCATGTACGGCATCATCTTCCGCGACATCAACCCCCGCCGGACCTTCGTCGACCAGCGGTTCTCCCGCCAGATCCACGCCCGCGCCGGGATCGTCATCAACACCGGCGAGGACAACTACCTGACCACCGCCGACGCGATCGACGCCGCGCACACCGTCGTCGCCTCGCAACTGCTGAACGAGCGCTTCGGCCACGAGGCGGGCCTGGCCGACCGGCAACTCGGCCTCGGCCACGCCTTCGAGATCAACCCGCAGATCCCCGACTCGTTCCGCCTGGAGCTGGCGCACGCGCAGCTCGTGCGGGAGCTCTTCCCGGACGCGCCGCTGAAGTACATGCCGCCCACCAAGCACATGACCGGCAACATCTTCGCCGGGTACCTGCTCGACGCGTTCTTCAACCTGGCCGGGGTGATGACCGGCCAGTCGATCATCCTCATCGGCATGATGACCGAGGGCATCCACACCCCCTGGCTCTCCGACCGCGACCTCGCGCTGGAGAACGTCCGGTACGTCCGCCGGGCGGCCGGCGACCTGTCGGAGGACTTCACCCCCGGCCCCTTCATCCGCGAGCGCGCCGCGCGGGTGTTGTCGGAGACCGTCGACCTGCTGCACCGGGTCGCCGACGACGGCCTGCTCAACGCGATCGCCGACGGCGTGTTCGGGGTGACCAAGCGCCCCGCCGACGGCGGCCGGGGCCTCGACGGCGTGATCGAGAAGGCCGCCGGCTACGTGAACCCCGCGACCGAGATCCTGGAGGCGGCCCCGTGACCGTCGAGACGATGAAACAGATCATCCGCCCGTACGGCGACACGACGGGCGACGCGATGATCCAGGTCAGCTTCACCCTGCCGGTCCCGCACGGCCCGCGCGCCGAACTGGCGGCGCTGCAACTGGCCGGGAAGATGGGCCTCGACCCGGCGAGCGTGGTGCACAGCAAGGCCATGGGCCCCGACTTCACCTTCTTCATCGTGTACGGGAAGGCGACCCACCTCATCGACTACGCCGGCATCGAGGTGCCGGAGGGCCGGGAGTTCGAGCTGCTGACACCGGCCCAGGTCAACGCCGCCGTCAAGGCCGGCCTGGGCCGGCGGCTGGTCGTGGTCGGCGCCTGCATCGGCACCGACGCCCATACGGTCGGCATCGACGCGATCCTCAACGTGAAGGGGTTCGCGGGGGAGAAGGGCCTGGAGTACTACCGGGAGATCGAGGTCCACAACATGGGCGCGCAGGTGGCCGTCGGCGACCTCGTGGCACGGGCGAAGGCGGTGGACGCCGACGCGGTGCTCGTCTCCCAGGTGGTGACCCAGAAGAGCGCCCACATCCACAACACCAAGCAGATGGCCGCCGCCTTCACCGAGGCCTACCCGACCTCCCTGACGGGCGGCCTCGGCCGTCCCCTGCTGATCGTGGGCGGCCCCCGCTTCGACACGGTGACCCCGTCGGACCTGGGCGTCGACCGCATCTTCGGCAAGGGCACCACACCGGGTGAGGTGGCGAGCTACCTCGTCCACGCGCTGGTGCGCGAATGAGGGTCACCCACCGGCGCTACGTGCCGGCCTCCCACGCCCACTACGGCGGCTCGCTGGTCGACGGCGCCTACGTCCTCGGCCTGTTCGGCGACGTCGCGACCGAGGTCTGCATCCGGATGGACGGCGACGAGGGCCTGTTCGCCTCCTACCAGGACGTGCAGTTCCGGGCCCCGGTCGTCGCGGGCGACGTGGTCGAGGTGACGGCCGAGGTGACCCGCGTGGGCACCCGCAGCAGGACGCTGGCCTTCGAGGCGCGGGTGGTCTGCCGGGCCCGGCCCGATCTGTCGCCGTCGGCGAGCGAGGTGCTCGACCCGCCCCTCGTGGTCACCACGGCGACCGGCACGGTCGTGGTCCCCGCCAAATAGTATCGAATGAGAATGTAATGATTAATATCGTCTCATGACTCATGAGACTTCCGCCTCGGGACCGTTCGCCCTCGGCCTCCTGCTGCGCCAGGCCCACTGGCGTGCGGCCGCGGTGATGACCGAGGCGTTCCGCCCTCTCGGCATCGAGTTGCGGCACTTCGCCGTGCTGGTCGTGCTGGTCGACCGCGGGCCCACCGTGCAGCGCGACCTGGCGCCGGCGACGGGCTCGGACAAGGCCGGGATCATGCGGGTCGTCGACGACCTGGAGCGGATGGGGCTGGCCGTGCGCAGGCCCGTCCCGGGTGACCGGCGGGTGCGGGCGGTGGAGATCACCCCCGAGGGCCGGGAGCTCTTCGATGCGGCCCAGGCGGCGGCGGAGCCGCTGGCCGAGCGGCTGGTCGCCCACCTGGGGCCCGGAGAGGCCGAGGTGCTGCGGGATCTGCTGACCCGGTTCGCCTATCCGGCGGAGTCGCCTTCGTCACATAGTATCGATTGATACCATTACATGTGATACCGTCGTATATGTAACGAATTGGGGGTGTGATCGTGAACGTCTACGAAGCGGTCACCAGCCGACGGGCGGTGCGCGGATTCACCGGCAGGCAGGTGCCGAGAGAGGTGCTGGAGCGGGTGCTGGCCGCCGCGGCGTGGTCGCCGTCGGGGTCGAACCTCCAGCCGTGGCACGTCTATGTGCTGACCGGCGAGCCCCTGGCCGAGCTCAAGAAGCGGGCGGGCGCGCGCGTGGCCGCGGATGACGCCTGGGACGAGCGCGAATACCCGATGTACCCGGCCGACCTGAAGTCCCCCTACCGGGAGCGCCGGGCCGCCTTCGGCAAGGAGCGCTACGGCGCGCTCGGCGTGCCGCGCGACGACTGGGAGTCGCGCCGGCGGGCGGCCGCCGCGAACTGGCAGTGCTTCGGCGCCCCCGCCGCCCTGTTCTGCTACATCGACGCCGGCATGGGCCCGCCCCAATGGGCCGACGTCGGCATGTACCTGCAGACCGTCATGCTGCTGCTGCGCGCCGAGGGGCTGCACAGCTGCCCGCAGATGGCCTGGTCGGTCTACCGCACGACCGTCGCGGAGGTGCTGTCGCCCCCCGAGGGGCTCGTCCTCTTCTGCGGCCTGTCGATCGGCTACGAGGACGTCACGGTGCGGCACCCGCGCACGGGCCGGGCCCCGCTCGACGAGACCGTCACCTTCGTCGAGGGCGCGGGACGGCGGCGCCGGGTGTTCCCGTCCGGCCCCCTGTCCTCGCGGGGCGGCCTCTACGGCCTGGCCGCGTCCGCCCGTTCGAAGGTCGCGCGATGGCACCGTCGCGTTCGTCAACCTCGCCATGCACGGGCACGTCAACCCGACGCTGCCGGTCGTCGCCGAGCTCGTCCGGCGCGGCCACTCCGTCGGCTACCACACCTCGCCCGCGTTCGCGGAGAGTGCGGGGGCCGCCGGCGCGAAGGTGTTCCTCTACTCCGGGGGCGACCGGCCGCCTCCCGATCCGCCGATCCCGCTCACGATGCTCGGCGCGCTCGCGCGCGCCACCCTCGACCTGCTGCCGGGGGTGCTCGCCGACCTGCGCGGGCTGCGGCCCGACCTGATCGTGCACGGCGCGGCCTGCCCGTGGGGCGCGGTCGCCGCGCGCGAACTGCGGGTACCGGCGGCGTCCCTGTTCACCACGTTCGCGTTCAACCGTCAGGCGCCCAGCCCCACCCGCGCGTCGCGGGAGCTGCTGGCCTCGGCGGCGGCCCGGCTGCCCGACGCCCGCGGCTACCTGCGGTCGCGGTGGGCGTTGCGCCGCCGCCACGACACCCGCGGGCTGCCCCTGCTCGACCTGGCGGACGTGCGGCAGCCGCTCAACCTGGTCTTCACCTCGCGCGCGTTCCAGCCCGGCGCCGCCGCCTTCGACCGGTCCTACCGGTTCGTCGGCCCGAGCGTGGGCGCCCGTCCGCCCGACCCGTCGTTCCCCGCCGACCGGTTGCGGGATCCGGTGCTGTACGCCTCGCCGGGCACCGTGTTCGACGCCGGTCCGGACCTGCTGCGCGCCTTCGCCGCCGCGCTCGCGCCGCTGGGCGGCACCGTGGTCGTCGCCACCGGGGCCACCGACCCTGCCGCCCTCGGCCCGCTGCCGGGCAACGTGCTCGCCCGCCGTTTCGTGCCGCAACCGGAGGTGCTGGCCCGCGCCGCGCTGTTCGTCACGCACGGCGGGATGAACAGCGTGAACGAGGCCCTGTACGCCGGCGTCCCGATGCTGGTGGTCCCCCAGGGCGCCGACCAGCCGCTGGTGGCCCGCCGGGTCGCCGAACTCGGCGCGGGCCTGGCGATCGATCCCCGCGACGCCACCGAAGACGCCGTGCGCGGCCTCGCCCGGCGCCTGCTCGGCGAGCCGCGCTTCCGGGCCGCGGTGGCCACCCTGCGCACCGCCCAGCGTGCGGCCGGCGGCCACTGCCGCGCCGCCGACGAACTCGAACACCACCTGCGCCGGGCCGACGCGCGACGGGAGCGCTGACCCATGTCCCCCGCCGTCGTCGTCCTGCTGCTGCTCGCCGGGTTGTCGGAGGCCGCCGGGCGGATCCTGCCCATGGTCGCCCGCCGGCCCGGCGGGTCGCGGTCGCACGCGGTCGTGCTGCTGCTGCCGGGGGCCGTGGTCGAGGGCACGGCGTTCGCGTTGTGGCCGCTGACCGCCTGGACCCTCGCCGGAGTGGTGCGGCCGGTGCCGGACGCCGCCGCGCTGACCTGGACACCCGGCCTGGTCGCCCCGCTGCTGCTGGCCGCCGTGCTGGCGTTCCCGCTGCTCGGGCCCCTGCTGCACCTGCTGCTCTTCGTGAAGGTCGGGGCCGGCCTCGTCGGTCCGCTCGCCGCCACGACCGGACTGGGCTGGTGGGCTGCCGCAGGCTGCGTGGCCGTCGCCGGAGCAGGGCTGGGGGCCGCCATCGAGGCCGTCCGGCGGCTGGTCGCGCGGCCGGTGACCGCATGATCGAGGTCCCGTTGTTCGTGCTGGTGCTCGGGCCGGTCCTGCTCGCGGAGGCGCTGCTCGCCCGCTACGAGGTGCTGGCTTACACCGCCGGCTGGCGCACGCCCGTCACCGACCTCCCGCCCGGCATGCCCTACGCCCGGGGCGCCGACCCGGCCCGTCCTCCGGCCGCCTACCTGGTCTATCTCGACGGCATCGGGAAACGGCGCTTCCGCGACACGCGAGACGGGGGGCAACTCGTCCAGGCCCTGCTCGACGGCGCGCCGGAGCTGCGGGTGCTCGGTCAGGTGCAGCCCTACTCGCCGCTGGCCGACCCGCTCGCCGACCGGCCCGTGTGGGAGTGGATCCGGCACCACGCCGGGCTGCTGCTGTTCCTGCACAACGTCATGCAGGTCTTCGTCGCCGCCGACCGCCGCTACCGTCCGCTGTACAACCGCGCCGTGGGCGGTCAGATCGCCGGGCACCTGCGCCGCGCCGGTCACCGGCCCGGGAGCGGCACGCCGGTGGTGCTGCTCGGCTACAGCGGCGGCGCGCAGGTCGCGACCGGTGCGGTCGAGGAGCTGCACACGCGGCTTCGGGTCCCGATCCTGGTGATCACCATCGGCGGGTTCCACAACGGCGCCAACGACCTGACCCGGGCCTGCGAACTGCACCGCGTCACCAGCGGCGGTGACGTCATCGAGCGGGTGTCCGTCTGGATGTTCCCGCAGCGCTGGCGGCTGCTGCGCGGCAGCGGCTGGAACCGGGCAGTGCGGGCCGGGAAGGTCACCGTGCACCGGCTCGACCCGGCCACCCACATGGGGCGGCGCGGTTACATCAGCCCGGCGGCGCGGCTGCCCGACGGCCGCACCCACCTGGCCCGCACCACCGCCCTGGTGATCTCGGTGATCCGCGCGCACACGGGGGCTACTGACCGTCCATGACGTCGGACTTCAGCCGGTCGAACTCCTCGTCGGAGATGGCGCCCGACTGCCGCAGCCGGTCGAGCTGCGTGAGCCGCTGGATGACCGCGTCGGCGCCCGTCGCCAGCGGCGGCACCGGCCCGACGCGCATGCGGTGGGCCAGCGACTTGAGGTCGTCGAGGATGAGCGGCTTCCCGGGGCGGTCGGGGCTGTAGGCGACGGTCAGGCGGGTGCCCGGCGGCACCGGCCAGATGGTCGACTGCCGCAGCTCCATGCCCGGCACGTCGGGCACGTGCCCGACCAGGCGGTACATGAGCTGGTTGTTGACGCGCACGCCGGTCGGCACCACGTCGGTCACCACCGCCTCGGCGCGCAGGCCGTTCTCGCGCAGCGCGCGTTCGCGGGCGTCGGTGCGCCGCCACGCCGCGATCGTCAGGGCGAGCGCCACGACCACGGCGAGGGAGAGCGTTCCAAAGACGATGGACATGGTCAGATTGACCTGCGGCCCGCCGTTCGTCCACAGGACGTACATGAAGACCGTCAGAGGCAGGGTCCAGATCAGCTGAAGGCCGACCGACAGACCGATCCAGACGCGGGCACCTTTGGGCATGAGCCGCACATTACCTCGGCAAGCGCCGGTATCTACAAGAACTGGGGCGTCGGCTTGTGCGCGGGCTCGAACCTTTCACCACAAAGCTACGCTAGCGTAGGTTACGAAAACGTAAGTTAAGTGGGGAGCTGAGATGGCGCGCACACTGACGCAGACGGAATTCCTCATCGAGCTGGAACCCGTCGTCGAGGAGAATCTCAACCGGCACCTGGGCGTGGCCAAGGAATGGTTCCCGCACGAGTACGTCCCGTGGGACGACGCGCGGACCTTCGACGGAATTCTGGGCGGCACCGCCTGGCGGCCGGAGGACTCCACGATCCCCGAGGTCGCCCGCACCTCCCTGCTGGTCAACCTGCTGACCGAGGACAACCTGCCGAGCTACCACCACGAGATCGCGACCACCTTCGGGCGCGACGGCGCGTGGGGCACCTGGGTCGGGCGCTGGACGGCGGAGGAGGGCCGCCACTCCATCGTCATCCGCGACTACCTCATCGCCTCGCGCGCCCTCGACCCCAAGGCGCTCGAGCGGGCCCGCATGGCGCACATGGAGGCCGGGTTCCAGACCGAATACGGCACCATGCTGCAGCAGCTCGCCTACGTCTCCTTCCAGGAGCTGGCGACCCGCATCGCCCACCGCAACACCGGCAGGGCGTCGGGCGACGAGACGTGCGAGCGCATCCTGGCCCGCGTCGCGGCCGACGAGAACCTGCACATGCTCTTCTACCGCAACCTCCTCGGCGCGGCCCTCGACCTCGACCCGAACCAGACCATGCGCGCCATCACCGACGTGGTGAAGAGCTTCCAGATGCCCGGCGCGGGCATGGCCGGGTTCGCCCGCATGTCCATGCAGATCGCCCACGCCGGCATCTACGACCTGCGCTCGCACAAGGACGAGGTGCTGATGCCGGTCCTGCGGCAGTGGAAGGTCTTCGAGAAGGAGGGCCTCGACCCCGAGGGCGAGAAGGCCCGCCAGGAGCTCGCCGAGTTCCTCGACAACCTCGAAGTCACCGCGAAGCGATTCGAGGAGCGAAGGGATGCCCGGCGAGCCCGGGAAGCGGCAAAATAGCCCATATGACGTGGATCAATGAGCCTGCGAGCTGGACCGCAGACGGAGACACCCTGACCTTCTCCGTCACCGGCGAGACCGACCTGTGGCGGCAGACCCACTACGGCTACACCTACGACACCGCGCCGATGTACGGCCGCACCGTCGAGGGCGACGCCAAGGTGCGGGTCACCTTCACGGCCGACTACGCCGAGCAGTACGACCAGGCCGGGGCCATCCTGCGCGCCGACGAGAACAACTGGATCAAGGCAGGGGTGGAGTTCGTCGACGGCGCCCTCCAGATCAGCGCCGTCGTCACCCGCGACTTCTCCGACTGGTCGGTGATGCTCGCCCCCGAGGGCACCACCTCGGTCACGTTCGAGCTCGTCCGCGAGGGCGACGCCGTGCACATCAACTGGGGCGTCAACGGCGGCGAGCCCGCCACGCTGCTCCGGCTGGCCTACTTCCCGCCGGGGGTGCCCGCGCTCGCCGGGGCGATGGCGGCCGCCCCCGTCGGCAAGGGATTCCAGGTCGACTTCTCCGAAGTCGTGATCACCGGCTAGGTACCAGAACACCCTTCCGGACCCGCATACTGTGATGCGCACATGAGCGGGAAGGTCCGGGAATGGTGAGGTTCGCTCCGTACAAGAGGTTCTCGTGGCCGCTCCGCTGGGCGTTGCGGATCCTCACGACGCTTCTCGTGCTCGTGCTCGTCGCGGCCGGCGGGATCGTCTGGGTGGTCCGCGCGTCCTTCCCGCAGACCGGCGGTGAGCTGCGGCTGCCGGGGCTCACCAAGGCGGTCACCGTGCGGCGCGACGGGTTCGGCGTGCCGCAGATCTACGCCGACACCGCCGCCGACCTGTTCCGGGCGCAGGGCTACGTCCACGCCCAGGACCGGTTCTGGGAGATGGACTTCCGGCGCAAGACCACGGCCGGGCGCCTGTCGGAGCTGTTCGGCGGCTCCACCCTGGAGATCGACAAGGTGGTCCGGACACTTGGCTGGCGCCGGGTGGCCGAACAGGAGCTCAACCTCCTCACCCCGGAGGCGAAGGCGGGACTCGACGCCTACGCCGCCGGGGTGAACGCCTGGATGAAGGACAACGCGGGCTTCACGTCCAGGAGCCTTGAGTACGCCGTCCTGAAGCTCACCAACGGCGCCTACGAACCCGAGCCGTGGACGCCGGCCGACTCCCTGGCGTGGCTGAAGGCGATGGCCTGGGACCTGCGGTCGAACATGGACGACGAGATCGAGCGCGCCGTCGACGCCGCGACCCTCCCGAGGGAACGGGTCGAGGAGCTGTTCCCGCCCTACCCCTACGACCGGCACCGGCCCATCGTCGGCGAGGGCGGCGTCCGCGACGGCGCGTTCACCTCGGGCGACCGGGAGACCACGACCGCGGCGGCCGACGCCCTGCGGCGCGTCTCGGCCACGCTGAACGCCGTGCCGTCGTTGCTGGGCAGCGGGGGCGACCCGAAGGGCATCGGCTCCAACTCGTGGGTGGTGTCCGGCAAGCACACCGACACCGGCAAGCCGCTGCTGGCCAACGACCCGCACCTCGGGCCGAAGATGCCCTCGATCTGGTACCAGGCCGGCCTGCACTGCCGCACCCTGTCGGCCGAGTGCCCCTACGACGTCTCCGGCTTCACCTTCTCGGGCCTGCCGGGCGTCGTCATCGGCCACAACCGCACGATCGCGTGGGGCTTCACCAACCTCGCCCCCGACGTGGCCGACCTCTATCTGGAGCGGGTGCGCGAGAACACCTACGAGATCTCCGGCACCTGGGCCCCGCTGGAGACCCGCACCGAGCGCATCGAGGTCGCGGGCGGGCAGCCGGTCGACCTGACCGTGCGCACCACCCGGCACGGCCCGATCGTCTCCGACGTCTTCGGGCCGGTCGCCCCGCTGAAGACGCAGGGCGTCGAGGTCGCGCTGCGCTGGACCGCGCTCGACCCCGGCAACACCGGCAACGCCATCTTCATGCTCGGCCGGGCCACTGACTGGGACGAGTTCCGGAAGGCCGCGGCCCAGTTCGAGGTCCCGTCCCAGAATCTCGTGTACGCCGACACCTCCGGCAACATCGGCTACCAGGCCCCCGGGAAGATCCCGGTCCGGTCGGGCGGCGACGGCAAGTGGCCCGCCGAGGGCTGGACCGGCGAACAGGAGTGGACCGGCTTCATCCCGTTCGACGAACTGCCGACGGCGTTCAACCCCGACGAGGGGTTCATCGCGACGGCCAACAACGCGGTCGTCGGCCCCGGGTACAGCCACTTCCTCACCGACGACTGGGCCTACGGCTACCGCTCGCAGCGCATCGCCGACCGCATCACCCAGGCCGTGTCGGCCGGCAAGGTGACCAAGGACGTCATGTCGGCGATCCACCAGGACTCCTTCAACGGCCTGGCGCCCATCCTCGTCCCGCACCTGAGGAGGGTCGGCGGCGCCGACACCGCCCTGTTCGCCGGCTGGGACTTCACGCAGGGGAAGGACAGCGCCCCGGCCGCCTACTTCAACGCCGTCTGGCGCCACCTCCTCACGCTGACCTTCGACGACGAACTCACCGAGGACCTGCGCCCCGGCGGCAACGACCGCTGGTGGGAGGTGGTCCGGCGGCTCCTCGACGACCCGTCCGACACCTGGTGGGACGACGTGAAGACGCCCGCCGCCGAGCAGCGCGACGACATCCTGCGCGCCGCCCTCGCCGCGGCCTCCACGGAACTGCGCGGCACGCTGGGCGACGACCCGAAGGCGTGGACGTGGGGCGACCTGCACACCCTGGAACTCGTCAACGAGACCTTCGGCACCAGCGGCATCGGCCCCATCGAGTGGTTGTTCAACCGCGGCCCCTACCGCCTGTCCGGCGGCAAGGACGCCGTCGACGCCACCGGCTGGGACGCCGCGTCGGGGAACTACGAGGTGAACTGGGTGCCGTCGATGCGCATGGTCGTCGACCTGGCCGACCTCGACGCCTCGACCTGGGTCAACCTGACCGGCGCCTCGGGCCACGCCTTCAACGGCAACTACGCCGACCAGGCCGACCTGTGGGCCGAGGGGAGGACCACCCCCTGGCCCTTCACCGAGGAGGCGGTCGGGCGGGCCACGGCCGACGAACTGACGCTCACCCCGTAGAGGTTGTGGCGGGCGCGGCGCGCGCCCCGGCCGCCCGGCCGCGTTCTACAACGGACCCATGAGCAGGGAAGTGATCAGCGCCGACGGCGTGCCCGCACCCGGAGGCGCCTACTCGCAGGCCGTCGTCGCCCGCGGGTTCCTCTACACCGCCGGCACCGGGCCGCACGACCCCGTCACCGGGGAGGTCGTCGGCGACGACGTCGCCACCCAGACGCGGCAGGTGCTCGGCAACCTGCGGGCGCTGCTCGCCGCACGGGGGCTCGACTTCTCGGACGTCGTCAAGGTGACCGTCCACCTCGCCGATCTGGGGCGGGACTACGAGGCGTACAACGCCGTCTACGAGTCGGCGATGGCCCGGCCGTTCCCGGCGCGGACCACCGTCGGCTCGACGCTCGACCACAAGCTCGTGGAGATCGACATGGTGGCCGTGCTCCGGGACTAGAGCAGCCGGTCCAGCCACTCGGTCCGGGTGCGGCGGGCCTCTTGGGAGAGCGCGGCGCCGGGGTAGAGGGCGTCGAAGCCGTGGAAGCCGCCGTCCCACACGTGCAGGTCCGCGCGGCCCCCGGCGGCCCAGATGCGGGTGGCGTAGGCGACGTCCTCGTCGCGGAAGACCTCGGCGGAGCCGGCGTCGACGTAGGCCGGCGGGAGTCCGGACAGGTCGTCGGCGACGGCGGGGGAGACGTAGGCCGGGACGTCGTCGCCGGTCAGGCCGCCGAGCACGGCCAGCCAGCCGTAGGCGTTCATCTCGCGGCTCCACACTCCCGGTCCGGTGAACTGGTGGGTGGACGTGGTCGCGTCGCGGTGGTCGAGCATGGGGCAGATCAGCACCTGCGCGGCGAGCGCGGGACCACCCCGGTCGCGGGCCATGAGGGCGACCCCGGCGGCCAGCCCGCCGCCGGCGCTGACGCCCGCGACGACGATCCTCGCCGGGTCGACTCCCAGCTCGGCGGCGTTCCCGGCGGCCCAGGTCAGCGCCCGGTAGCAGTCCTCGGCCAGGGTCGTGCCGGTGACGTCGGGGGCGAGACGGTAGTCGACGGTGACGACGACCGCGCCGAACCGGTCGAGCCACTCCAGCGGGATGTCGAGGTTGGCGAACCGGTCGCCCATGATCATGCCGCCGCCGTGGATCCAGACGACGCAGGGCGCGTTCACCGCGCCGGGCGGGACGAGCACGGTCAGCGGGATCTCCGCGCCGTCCTCGGCGGCCACGGTGACCTCCCGCCGCTCGACGGCCCGGCCGCCGAGCAGGGTGCCGAGGGGAGCGGACGGGATCGCGCGCAGCGTCGCGACCACCTCCGGGGTCAGTTCGGGCATGAGCGGCAGGTCGGCGGACAGCGCACGGAGTTCGGCGTCGACGGCGGGCCGGACGGGGGTCATCAGGGGTCCTTTCGGTGGTACGCGGAGGAGCAGGAGGGCTTGGGGGCGGTTCAGAGGGTGGCTTTGCCGCCCACCGGGGTGAGGTCGGCGTAGGTGGACTCGCCCGCGAGGAGAGGGGCGATCTTCGCGACCATGGACTGGGCCGGCTCGCCCGCGAACAGGCGGTGGTGGTCGGCCTCCGTGGTCCAGCCCTCGGTGACCTGGACGACGTCGGGGTCGGCGGCCGAGCGGCTGACCAGGTAGACCAGGCAGTGCTCGCTCGCGGCGGGGGAGCCGGCGTCGAGGCCGGTCAGCAGGAGGGCGACCAGGTCGTCGCCGCGGCCGGGGTGGGCGGTCATGGTGGCGGTGAAACCATAGGCGGCGGTCATGCTCATTCCTTCTCGTCGGGGGTGTTTCCGTTGCCTCAATTACACGCCCTCGCCCAGTTCGGAGGTAGCACGATGCTCGCCTGCTCTTGCCTGATCCTCTCGTGGACGGTGTAATCGGGCGATGAGCATGGAAGAGCTGCGCGGGCTGCTGAACCGGCACGCCCGTCCCGACATGACCACCCCCATCGACGGGGTGCTCATCTCCCGGGTCGAGCGGTCGGAGCCGCCGGAGACCTCCATGTCCGGGACGGTGCTGGCGGTCATCGCGCAGGGGGAGAAGCGGCTCGCGCTCGGCGACCGCGTCCACGACTACCGGGCCGGGCAGTATCTCGTCGCCTCCGTCGACCTGCCGGTCACCGGCCACTTCGTCGGCGCGACGCGGGAGCGGCCCGCGCTCGGGTTCGGGCTGGTGCTGCGGCCCGAGGCGGTGGCCGAGGTGCTGCTGTCGGCCGGGGCCGGCGACGTGCCCCGGGAGCCGGGCGGTGCGGCGCCGGGGCTGGCGGTCAGCGACGTCTCCGCCGAGTTGCTCGACGCGGTGGTGCGGTTGTTGCGGCTCATCGAACGCCCGCGGGACCGGGCGGTGCTCGCGCCGCTGGTGATCAAGGAGATCCTCTGGCTGGTGGCGAGCGGGCCGCAGGGCGCGGCGGTGCGGCAGCTCGGGCTGGCCGACAGCGGGCTCAGCCACGTCGCGCGGGCGGTGCGCTGGATCCGGGAGCACTACGCGCAGCCGTTCCGGGTGGAGGAGGTGGCGCGGTTGTCCGGCATGAGCGTGTCGGCGTTCCACCGCAACTTCCAAGCGGTGACCGCGATGAGCCCGATCCAGTTCCAGAAGCAGATCCGGCTCCAGGAGGCCCGGCTCCTGCTGGCCACCAGCCCCGGCGACATCGCCGGGGTGGGGCATCGGGTCGGCTACGACAGCCCGTCCCAGTTCAGCAGGGAGTACCGCCGCCAGTTCGGGACGCCACCCAGTCAGGACGCCACGCTGCGTCCGTCCTCCAAGTCGGTGGGCGCTCTGTCGTGACGGCCGCCGACGCGCGCGGCCGGTCGGCGCCGGACACGGCGCGCGACCGGGGCGGCGGGCGGGGCCGGGGTGGGCGGAGCCGTAACTAAGAAGCCGTTACGGACGCGATCTCGTTGAGGGGGAACTCCAGGTAGTCGCCCGCTTCCTCGCACCAGGCGTCGAGGACGCCACTGTGCAGTTCGCCGTGGCTGACGGTAGCGGTCACCCCGTCGGACAGGGTGATCAGGGCGCGGACGCCGCGGTCGACGACGAAGCCCAGGAGCGACTGCTGGGCCGTCGGCAGGCGGCTGGCGAGGCGGCCGATCAGCGCCCACGTGTGGCCGCTCTGGCGGCCGTCGTCGCGGCTCTTGATCAGGCGCTTGGCGTGTTCGTGGGGATCGGGCGGGGGCTCGGTCAGCAGGGGCGGCGGTTCGAGCTCGGCGACCCGGCCGCCCGGCAGCAGGATCAGCCGCCCGCCCTGCGGCTCGCGGCGGATCTCGATGTCGCCGGTGTCGTTCACCGGGACGGGGGCGTAGCCGGCCTCGCGCAGCGCCCGGAGGGTGCGGTCGGCGGGTGCGGTGCTGGCCAGCACCGTCGGGGCGAGCTGGCGCAGGCCCAGTTTGGCCAGCTTGCGGTGCCCGGCGATCTCGGCCAGCAGGCCCGGGTCGGAGCCCTGCACGATGCAGCCGACCGAGGTCACGGTCACCTCGCCGTGGCGGCGGGCGACGTCGTTGATGAGGTAGACGAGCGGCTGGGGGAGGGTGCCGACCTGGGCGAGCTCGTCGAGCAGCTCGTCGGCGGTCGACCCGGCGTCGAGCGCGCGGCGCACGGTCGCGGGGCTGAACCGCCAGATCGACGCCGCGCCCTTGGCCTCGCGGGTGGCGACCCGGTCGAGCAGCGAGGTCAGTTCGACCGCCGGGGGACCGGTGACCACCGCGGTCAGGTCGGCCCCGAACAGGGCGGTGCGCTGCGCGCTGGCCAGCGCCCGGGTGGAGCACTCGGCCAGCGCCGGGTCGTGTTCGACCTCGGGGACCGAGTCGTCGTGTTCGTCTCCGGCCACCGCCGAAAGGGAGGCCAGCGCGCGGCCGAGGTCGGTGAGGGAGTCGCAGGCGGTCAGGCCGAGCAGCCGCGCCTCCTCCAGGAGGCCGGGCGCCGACTCGGCGAGCAGTTCGCGGTCGAGCAGCGGCGCCCGCCAATGCACCGACTGCACCAGCTCCTGCAGCGTGGCGAAGCCCTGGCCGGGCTCGACGTCGGTCAGGGCGCCGAGAACGGCCCGGCGGATGCGGGCGAGGGTCTCACCGGCGGGGTCGTCGCCGAGCACCACCGGATAGCGGCCGTCGACGCGGCGCAGCGACGAGCGTTCCATCCGCCACCAGGCCGCCAGCAGCACCCGCAGCCGGTGGGGGGCGTCGTCGAGCCGCCAGGCGTCGAAGCGGTCGGTCGGCACCAAGCCGCCCGCCTTCTCGTCGAGGGCGAGCAGCCGGGCCACCGCGCAGACCTCGATCAGCAGCCGGGTCTCCTCTTCGGAGGTGCCGGTCTCCTTGGCCACGCGGCGGATCTCGCGCACGCCCACGCCGCCGTTCTTCAGCAGCGGGAGCGTGGTCTTGTCGGTGTTCTCCAGCAGCGCCGTGGCGCGGTCGAGCAGGTGGGGCGCGGCCAGCGCCATCGCCAGGTCGACGGCCTCGCGGTCGACCGGGATCGTCGCCAGGTCGGGCGGATAGGGGGTGAAGGGGCCGTGGTATTCGGGGCCGCGCAGGCCGAGGGCGACCTCGCGGGGCATCTCGGCGACGTCCCACTGGGTGCGGAACAGCAGGCCCCGGTCCTGGGCCCACTTCTCCGGGGTGCCGGGGTTGACGAAGCGGTTGCCGTCGACGCTGCGGACCGGGCCGTCCCAGGCGAAGTCGTCGAGCAGGCCGACGGTGCCCTCGGGGGCGGTGGAGAGCAGGTCGCCGAGCTTGTCGGGGTCGCTGAGCAGCGCGGTCACCCGCGCCGTCATCTGGCGTTTGCCGCCCGCCGGGGGGATGCCCAGCGTGCGGCACATGCGCCGCAGCCCTTCAACGTTCAGCGCCCACGACTCCAGGTACTGGGCCAGCGGTTCGCCCAGGCCGCACGGCGCGGTCCACCAGCGGGCCACCGCCTCGGCCAGGTGGATGCGGCCGTCGGGGCCGGGCCAGGCCAGCGCGCAGTCGTAGAGCCGGTCGAGCCACGGGATGACCTCGGAGGTGGACACGCCGAGGAACCGGGCCAGTTCGTCCTCCGTCGGGCGGCCGCCGATGACCAGGCACGCCTGCAGGAGCTCCAGAGGGGGCAGAGGGAGGCCGCGCATGACCTCCATGACCGCGAACGTGTTGCCGAGCCGCTGCGCCAGCGCATCGATCCGCCGGGGCCAGGGCGGGGCGATGGCGTCCGGCCGGTTGGCCAGGACACGCGCGAGCCGGTCTTCGTCGAGAGTTGTCAGCCAGGCGATTAGGTGATCGTCCATCACAGATCTCTCAGGGCCTCGGGAAGCCGCGGTGGTGGAGACGCACGTGAGATCAAGATATTCGGCACTCTGGGCGACGAAAAGGTCATTCTCCTGTTCTCCCTCCTCCCCGCGAGCGTGCTGAACTCCACCTCAGCACAGGATCACGCGATCGGAAGGCGATCCCGGATACTCGATGGGGAATTCCTGGCCGGGCGTTAACAGAGGCCCCAGAGGCATCAGAAGAGCGAAACGTGGGCGGCCGGAGGCCGGGCGTGTCTCGCGTGGGGGATCTGCCGGGGAACCCGTCGGCCGAGGGGTGCCCCCGCGTAGTCCGGGCTACACGGGAGCACCCCTCGGCCGGCGAGAGATCGGGCGGGGAACTAGTTCAGGACGGCCCAGACGGCCTTGCCGTGCGGGGCGAGGGGCGACCAGCCCCAGCGCACGCTGATCGACTCGACGATGTGGAGCCCGAGCCCGCCGGGCTCGAAGGGGTTGGCCTCGCGCATGACCGGGGTGGCCGAGCCGGGGTCGGTGAGCGCGCAGGTGACGAAGCCGCCGCGCCTGATCAGGGCCAGCCTGATCACCTCGCGCCGGTGCCGGCCGCCGATCTCCAGGCCGTGGCGCAGGGCGTTGGTGGCCAGTTCGGAGACGACCAGTTCCATGCCGTCGCACATCTCGCCGAGTTCCCAGCCGGTCAGCGTGCCGGTCGCGAAGCTGCGGGCGCTGTGGACCGAATCGGCTTTGGGCGGCAGGACGAACGTGGCGGCCTGCGTGGGGGAGACGGCAGGCGGAAGGTCGCGCGCGGGTTCGGGCCACCAGCCGACCGGGGGCCACCAATCGAGTGCCGACCATTCGAGGACCGAGTGCACGAGATCATGATGGGGCACGGTCTCGTGCATGTGCAACAGCGGATGCACGTGCAGATGGTCGTTGCAGGCGCTACCGTTACCCAAAACGACCCTGGGACGAAAGGGGCGATCTTTGACAGACTGTAGTTCAGTCCACATACCGGAGGAATGACTCGTGTCCATCGACCCGCCAGGTTCCGGCTCCACCGTCCGGCGCATCATGCTCGGCGCCAGTCTCCGGAGGCTGCGCGAGGAGCGGGACCTCACCCGCGAAGAGGCCGGATTCCACATCCGGGCCTCCGAATCCAAGATCAGCCGGATGGAACTCGGCCGGGTCGGATTCAAGACACGAGACGTCGAAGACCTGCTCACCCTGTACGGCGTCGTCGACGACGCGGAGCGACGGCAACTCCTGGAGATGGTCCGGGAGGCCAACACGCCCGGTTGGTGGCACAAGTTCGGCGAGGTGCTGCCGAACTGGTTCGTCACCTTCATCGGACTGGAGGAGGCGGCCAGCGTGATCCGCACCTACGAGGTGCAGTTCGTGCCCGGCCTGCTCCAGACGTCGGCGTACGCCCGCGCGGTCATCCGGCTCGGGTTCCCCGACGCCGCCGATGACGAGATCGAACGCCGCGTGCATGTGCGGATGCAGCGACAGGAGCGGCTGGCCCACGCGGGCGGCCCGCGCCTGTGGGCGGTCATCGACGAGGCGGCGCTTCGCCGGCCCATCGGGGGGCCCAAGATCATGCGCGAGCAGATCGAGCATCTGCTCGACGTGGCCCGGCTGCCCAACATCACCCTGCAGGTGATGCCGTTCCGCTTCGGCATGCACGCCGCCGAGGGCGGGGCCTTCACCATCCTGCGGTTTCCGGAGTCCGACCTTTCGGACGTGGTCTACGTCGAGCAACTCTGGGGCGCTCTGTACCTCGACAAACGCGAGGACATCGATCCGTACCTCACGGCCATGGAACAGCTCTGCGTGGAGAGCACCACGCCGGGCGGGACCAGGGACCTGCTCGATGATCTTCTCAGAGAGAAAGTGTATGCAGACTTATAACGGGATGCCCGCCACCGCCCTTTCCGGCGTTCAGTGGCGGAAGAGCCTGCACAGCAACTCCACGGGCAACTGCGTGGAACTCGCGGAGCTGCCCGACGGCGGGGTCGCCGTCCGCAACTCCCGGTTCCCCGAGGGGCCGGCGCTCATCTACACGCGGGACGAGATCCGCGCACTGGTGCTGGGTGTCAAGGACGGGGAGTTCGACGGCCTGGTCGCGTGACGCCGTTTCACCACGACTTTTAACACGAGGTTCACGCACTTAACGGCTTTGGGCCAGGTGTGTAACACGGGTCCGGCAGCATGGATCCCATGCTGGACCAGATGACCTTGTATCCCGTCGCCGACGACGTGCTCTTCGCACCCGGCGGCCGGGTCGTGATCAGGACCTACGGTGTCGCCTCGGCGGCCGATCCCCATGACGGCAAGCCGCGGCCGGTGGCGTACCGGACCTGGGTCACCGGGGTCCGCGACCAGCCCCGCTACTGGCGCTGGGGGCACTTCGAAGACGCCCGCCGGGGACACCGCAAGGTCCTCGAATGGCTCACCGGGCGCGGACCGCAGCCCGCGCCCGTCAACTCCTAGATCGGCGAGTTCCAGCTCAGGACGACCCGTTCACCGTGCTCGTACCCCAGTGAGCTGTAGGTGCCCGTGTCGAGCCGGAGCAGCCTCCCCTCGGAGGCGGGCAGGCCGAGCCAGCGGGCCGCCAGCACCCGCAGGTAGTGGCCGTGCGCCACGAGCAGCACCGAGCTGTCCTCACCGGTGAGCGCGTCGACGGCCCGGGTGATCACCCGGTCGGCGCGCTCGCCGACGTGGTCGACGCTCTCACCCGGATGGGCCGAGTCGCCGGGGATGACGCCGTCGCGCCAGATGTACCAGCCGGGGATCGACTGCCGGATGGTGGCCGTGGTGACGCCCTCGTAGCCGCCGTAGTCCCACTCCCACAGGTCGGGGTCGGTCTCCCAGTCGGCGAGCCCGGCCAGCTCGACGGTCCTGGTCGCCCGCTGGGCCGGGCTGACCAGCACCAGCTCGAAGTCCTTGTCTCCGACCAGGGTGTTCAGGGCACGGGCCTGCGCCTCGCCGCGGGGGGTCAGCGGGATGTCGGTCCGTCCGGTGTGGCGGCCGACTCTGCTCCATTCGGTCTCGCCGTGGCGCAGCAGGATGATGTTCACCGAACCCATGATGGCCGGTGCCCGGTCGATAGTCTCTGATCGCGGACGTGTCGCGACAAAGGGGAGTTGGCGGATGGAACCGGTATCTGTGGGGTTGATCGGAGCCGGGCCGTGGGCCGGCATGATCCACGCGCCCAAGCTCGCCGCCGGGCCGGACACCCGGCTGGCCGGGATCTGGGCCCGCCGCCCCGAGGCCGCGCGCGAGCTCGCCGCCAGGCACGGCACCCGCGCGTTCGAGCTGCTCGACGAGCTCTTCGACCACTGCGACGCGGTGGCGTTCTGCGTGCCGCCGGGCGTGCAGGCCGAACTCGGGGTGCTGGCCGCACAGGCCGGCAAGGCCCTGCTGCTGGAGAAGCCCCTGGCCGACAGCCTCGACGGCGCCCGGCGGCTCGCCGACGCCGTCGCCGAGACCGGCGTGGCGACGCAGATGGTGTTCTCCTTCCGGTACGCCGCCGCGACCACCGCCTTCCTGGAGAAGGCCGCCGGGATCGAGCCGTTCGGCGGATACGCCGCCAACATCGGCGGCGCGCTGCACGGCGGCCCGTTCGCGACGCCGTGGCGGCTGGAGCGCGGCGCGATCCTCGACGTCGGCCCGCACATGCTCGACCTGCTCGACGCCGCGCTCGGCCCGATCGCCTCGGTGCGCGCCCACGGCGACACGCTCGGCTGGGTCGGGCTGCTGCTGGAGCACGAGACGGGCGCGGTCAGCGAGGTGTCGCTGACCATGGCCGCCACCGGCGACCTGCCCGACGCCCGCGTCGAGGTGTTCGGCCGGAAGGGCTCGGCCACGCTGCTCGGGGCCATGCTGGGCGACGACGCCTTCGAGCGGATGGTCGCGCAGTTCGCCCAGACGGTCAGGAACGGCGGCGGCCACCCGCTCGACGCCGCCCACGGGCTGCGCCTCCAGCGGATCATCGCGGAAGCGGAGCGGCAGCTCTCCGCCTGAGCAGCAGGGCCAGGCCCAGCGCGAGCGCGGCGCTGCCGGCGGCCGGGACGAACGTGCCCGGCGTGAACCCGGTGACGGTCAGGGTGAGCAGCCCGGCCGCCGACAGCCCCACCGCCGCGACGGTCCTCGCGCGGGTCGGGCTCGCCGGGGGCGCCGCCTCGAACCGGGCCAGCAGCGCGGTCAGCACGGCCAGCACCAGCGACAACCAGCCGAGCCAGATCGGCAGCAGCAGCCACCACGCCGGCGACCACGGCTCGGGGGTCGCCACGCCGAACCCGACGAAGGCGACGCCGCCGACGGTGATGAGCGCGGTCATGTGCCAGAGGTAGAAGGTCATCATGCGGGGCGCCAGCCAGGCCAGCACCGGCGCGGGCAGCGCCCGGTTCAGCCGCTCGCGCGCCCACAACGCCAGGCCGAGCTGACCGGCGAAGACCACGAGCATCACGGCGCTCGGCGGGGCCATGTTCGACGGCATCCCGGGCATTCCGATCATGCTGGCCGGGTAGGGGCCGGCGAGCACCATGGCCGCCGTCATCGCGAACCCGGCGACGGCCAACCACAGAGCCCTGCGGCCGGTCAGGTGGGCGAGCCTGCCCTGGGCGTACAGGAACCCGATCTGGTGGACGGCGAGCCAGACGAACACGACGTTCAGATATCCGGCGGCCTCGAACCCGGAGAACCGCACGACGTCGACGGCGAGCGCCCCGGCGGCGAACGCCGGGACCAGCACCCCGGCCCGCACCCGCGCCAGCAGCGGCGTGGTCACCACCGCGAGCAGGTAGACGGCGAGGAACCAGAGCAGCTGGCCGACCAGCCGCGACGCCACCTCCAGCGGCTGCGCGGGCACACCCAGCGCGCCCAGGAGATAGGGCAGCGGCAACCACACGGCGATCAGCGGCAGCACCGGCCAGCCGAGCCGCACCACCCGCCTGCCGATCCACTTCTCCGCGCTCTGGGGCTTGGCGGTCCAGCTCAGGTAGTTGGCCGCGCCCCCGGCGAAGAACACCAGCGGCATGACCTGGCTGACCCACGTGACCAGCGGCACCGACGCCAGCGCGTTGCCGGTGACCAGGTCGCCCCCGCGGTCGAGCAGCACCGGCATCGTCCAGTGCTGCACCACGACGAGCACCATGCCCAGCACCCGCAGGACGTCGACGAACGGGTCGCGCGGCGAGGCGACGGGATGGACGGGATGGGGGTGGGTCATCGACATGGGGGGCCGCCTTCGGGGGGAATCGGTTCCCCTTGAGCCTCCCGAGAACGGCCGTCGAAGTCGGTCCCGCGGGCACCCGACTTGATCGACGGGTCTCCGCCACCGCGGATGGTGGTGCTGGCTACACCCCGCTCAGATAGGCCAGGACCGCCAGCACGCGGCGGTGGCCGCTGTCGCTCGGCGGCAGGCCGAGTTTGGCGAAGATGTTGCCCACGTGCTTGTGCACGGCCCGTTCGGTGACCACGAGCGAGGCCGCGATGTCGGTGTTGGAGTGGCCCTCGGCCATCAGCGACAGGACCTCGCGCTCGCGCGGGGTGAGCGAGTCGATCGGGTGGGCGTGCCGGCGGACCAGGAGCTGGGCGATGACCTCGGGGTCCATGGCGGTGCCTCCCTTGGCCACCCGCTCCAGCGCGTCGACGAACTCCGACACCCGGGCCACGCGGTCCTTCAGCAGGTAGCCGATGCCGCCGCCGCCCCCGGCCAGCAGCTCCGTCGCGTAGGTCTGCTCGACGTACTGGGAGAGCACCAGGATCGGCTGGCCGGGGTGGACGCGGCGGACCTCCACGGCGGCGCGCACCCCCTCGTCGCGGAAGGTCGGGGGCAGCCGGATGTCGACCACGGCGATGTCGGGGCGGTGCTCGTCGACGGCCGTGTGGAACTCCGCGGCGGTGCCCACGGTGGCGACGACCTCGTGGCCCTCGGTGTTGAGCAGCAGCGTGAGGCCCTCGGCCAGCAGCACGCTGTCCTCCACGATGATCACTCGCACGGCAGCTCCACCCGCAGCGTCGTCGGCCCGCCGGGCGGGCTGGTCAGTGTGGTCACGCCGTCGAAGGCGCTGACCCGGCGGCGGATGCCGGCCAGCCCGGATCCGCCGTTCTCGTCGGCGCCGCCCCGGCCGTCGTCGGTGACCTCGGCGGTCAGCCTGTTCTCGGTACGCCGGACGCGCACCCTCGCCTTGCCGGCGGAGCTGTGCCGGGCGACGTTCGTCAGCGCCTCGGCGATCACGAAATAGGCCGCCGCCTCGACCGCCGCCGGGAGCCGCCCGACGTCGGCCGTTTCGGTCTCGACCGGCACCGGCGAGCGGGCCGCCAGCGCCGCGACCGCCCCCGGCAGGCCCCGGTCGGCCAGGATCGGCGGGTACATGCCGCGGATGATCCCGCGCAGCTCGGTCATGGTCTCCTCGGTGCTCAGCCGGGCCTCGGTGATCAGGGCGGCGGCCTTGCCGGGGTCGGTGGCCAGGACACGTTCGGCGATGCCGAGCCGCATGGCGATGGAGACCAGCCGGGCCTGCGCGCCGTCGTGCAGGTCGCGTTCGATGCGGCGCAGCTCGTAGCCGTGGGCGTCGAGCGCCTCGGCCACCCGCTCGGCCAGCCGCACGTGCTGCGGCGTCGCGAGCAGCGACCGGGCCAGCTGCGCCAGCCCGTCGGCGACCAGCGGCACGACCCGGAACCCGACGGCCGCGACCAGCGCCATGAACAACGGGACGGTGACCGCCACCGTCGCCCACGAGTCGAGCGCCCACGGCAGGTAGATGTGGTGGCCGGGCCCGAGCGCGTCCCACCACAGCGGCAGCGACAGCGCCCAGCCGAGCGCGCCCCACAACGCGACCGCCGGGATCGCGCCGAACGGGCCGGTGAACACGTGCTGGGCGAGGAACGCCAGATCCCGCCAGGTCTGCGGGTCGCCCATGACCACGCGCACCCGGGTGAGCACGCCGCCCCTGATCGGGTGGTACGACGCCGTGACCGGCCGGCCGAGCCACGCCCCCGCGTTCCGCCGGGCCAGCGACGCGACGCCCCGGTTGAGCCGGATGGCGTAGGGGAGCAGGAGCAGCCCGAGGTAGGTCGCGGAGACGACGAGGGTGAAGACGGTGACGGCGATGGCCAGCAGGCACAGGGGGACCAGGAGGAGTCCCAGCAGAAGCCGCCCGGTCGCCGTGACGGTCCGCCGCACCATGCGGTCAGCATAGCCTCACGTTCCCGGCGAAAAGGCTGTTGGTAACGTATGGGACGCGTGACGCCGCAGCGAAGTCCGGTGTGAACCCGGCGCTGTTCCCGCAACTGTGATCCCTCCTCCGAGGGTCAGCCAGGTCGCCTGCGTCGTCGCCGACGTCGTCCGCCCTCGTGGAAAGGGTGATCCGTCCCCGGGTCTCTCGTTTCCGGCAACTCCCTTCGGAGGAAACTCGTGAGGCCCCTACGCACGGCCCTCGCGGGCGTGTTGCTGGGTGTCGCCCTGCTGTCCGGCTGCGGCAGCAGTGACACCGCCACCCCCGCCCCCGCCGCGTCCGCCGCCCCCAGCGGCCCCTTCCCCGTGACGGTCCAGGCCGCCAACGGCGCGGTGACGATCGCCGCCAGGCCGCAGCGGATCGTGTCGTTGTCGCCGACGGCCACCGAGTCGCTGTTCGCCATCGGCGCCGGGCCGCAGGTCACCGCGGTCGACGACCAGTCGAACTTCCCCGCAGAGGCCCCCAAGACCGACCTGTCGGGCTTCAAGCCCAACGTCGAGGCCATCACCGCGCGCAACCCCGACCTGGTGGTCGTCTCCAACGACCTCGAAGGCGTGGTCGCCGGCCTCGGCAAACTCGGCGTGCCGGTGCTGGTGCTGACCGCCGCCACCAAGATCGACGACGCGTACGCCGAGATCGAGAAGCTCGGCACCGCCACCGGCAACCGGCCCAAGGCCGACGAGGTCGTGGCCGGCATGAAGCGCGAGCTCGCCGCGCTGGCCGCCGCCGCCCCCAAGGCCGAGCTGACCTACTACCACGAGCTCGACGTCACCCCCTACGCCGCGACCTCGACCACCTTCATCGGCCAGGTCTACGCCCTGTTCGGCCTGGTCAACATCGCCGACGAGGCCCCCGACGCGGCGGGCGGCTACCCCAAGCTGTCGGCCGAGTTCGTCGCGAAGGCCGACCCCGACCTGATCTTCCTGGCCGACGTGAAGTGCTGCGGGCAGAACGCCAAGGCCCTCGCGGAGCGGCCCGGCTGGGGCGGCCTCAAGGCCGTCGAGAACGGCGACGTGGTCGAGCTCGACGACGACGTCGCCTCCCGGTGGGGCCCCCGCGTGGTCGACCTGGCCAGGGCCATCGGCGCCGGGGTGGCCAAGGCCGCGGGCTGATGGCCGAGATCATCTCCACGGCCGGGGCTTTTTCCCGAGGACTGCCTCCGGAAGGGCGAACTGATCGCGCGGCCCTGTTCCGGAGGTTCCGCAGGGCGGGGGCGCCGGCCGGTCGCGCCGGTCTCTGCCGGGGCTTTCCCGCAGCCGCCTTCAGAGCTGCCCGCTGATGCGCAGGGGCGTGATGTTCGCGGGGGCCGCCGTCGTGCTGGCGGCCTGTATGACCGCCGGGCTCATGGTCGGCGCGGCCGGGCTGCCCCTGAAGGGTGTGGTGCTAGCGCTGGCCGACCGGTTGCCGTTCGTGTCGGCCCACTCCGGGCTGACGCCGCTGGAGACCGGGGTGCTGTTCGAGCTGCGGCTGCCCCGGGTGCTGCTCGGCGCCATGGTCGGCGGGCTGCTGGCCGTCGCGGGCGCCGGGTACCAGGGCGTGTTCCGCAACCCGCTGGCCGACCCCTACCTGCTGGGGGCCGCCGCCGGGGCCGGGCTGACCGTCACGCTGGTCATCGTGGCCGTGGGCGACGGGGCGGCGGTGCCCCTCGCGGCCTTCTGCGGGGCGGCGGGCGGGGTGCTGCTCGCGTACGGGCTGGGGCACACCGCGACCCGGGGCGGCGGCACCGCGACCCTGGTGCTCGCGGGGGTGGCGGTGACGTCGTTCCTGACCGCCGTCCAGACGTTCCTCCAGCAGCTCAAGGTCGAGGAGCTGCAGCGGGTCTACGCGTGGATCCTCGGCGACGTCGGCGGCGGGTGGGAGCAGGTCGTCATGTGCGCGCCCTACGCCGTGGTGGCCGCCGCGATCCTGCTGCTGCACGGGCGGCTGCTCGACGTGCTCTCGGTCGGCGACGACGAGGCCTCCTCGCTGGGCGTGCGGGCCGGGCGGGTGCGGCTGGTCGTGCTGGTCGCGGCCTCGCTGGCGACCGCCGCCGCCGTGTCGGCCGGCGGGCTGATCGGGTTCGTCGGCGTCGTGGTGCCCCACGCGGTCCGGCGGCTCGCCGGGGGGTCCTACCGCGTGGTGCTGCCGCTGTCGCTGCTGGCGGGCGGGGCGTTCCTGGTGACGGCCGACCTGATCGCCCGGACCGTGCTGGCCCCCGCCGAACTGCCCATCGGGGTGGTCACCGCGTTCGTCGGGGCCCCGTTCTTCGTCACCATCCTGCGGGCCACCCGGAAGGTGGAGACGTGACCGTCGAGATCACCGGCGTGGGCGTGGAGCTCGGCGGGCGGCCGGTGCTGCGCGGCGTGACGGCCACCGCCCGCGAGGGCCGCTGGCTGGCCGTCATCGGGCCCAACGGGGCCGGGAAGTCGACCCTGCTCAAGGCCGTCATGGGGCTGCTGCCCTGCACGGGGCTGATCACCGTCGCAGGCCGTCCGGTACGCGACCTCGCGCCCCGCGACCGGGCCCGGCTGCTGGCCTACGCGCCGCAGAGCCCGCTGCTGCCGCCCGACATGACCGTCCACGAGTACGCCCTGCTGGGGCGCACGCCGTACATCCCCTACTGGGGGCGGGAGAGCGCCCGCGACACCGAGACGGTCCGCGCGGTGCTCGACCGCCTCGACCTCACCGGCCTGGCCGCGCGGCCCCTGGAACGGCTCAGCGGCGGCGAGCGCCAGCGGGTCGTGCTGGCCCGCGCGCTCACCCAGGAGGCGCCCGTGCTGCTGCTCGACGAGCCGACCACCGCGCTCGACCTCGGCCACCAGCAGCAGGTGCTGGAGCTGGTCGACCGGCTGCGCCGCGACGACGGCCTCACCGTCGTCAGCACCCTCCACGACCTCACCCTGGCCGCCCAGTACGCCGACGACCTGCTCCTGATGAGCGGCGGCACGGCGGTGGCGGCCGGCGGGCCCGGCGAGGTGCTCACCGAGGACCTCGTCACCCGCCACTTCGGCGCCCGTGTGACCATCGGCGCCGGCCCGGCCGGACGGCCGGTCGTGCACCTGCGCCGTCCTACTGGGTGAACTTCACGCTGCTGATGATCGTCGTGATCGTCGTGTCGTCACACTTGGCCGTCGGGCAGAAGAACGTCATCAGCGCCGACGGCTGGCCGGTGCGGGTCACCAGGTAGGTGCGGAAGTCGAGCCGCCCCACGCCGGACGCGTCGCTCAGGAAGCCGCTGACCTTGAAGCCGGGCTGCCCGCCCACCGTCGTCGGCGACGGCGGCGCCGGGATCGACACCACTCCCGGCAGGGTCGCCTGGAGGCCCGCCTGGACCGACTCCAGCGCGTCGCTGGCCGAGATCGTGTCGGTGGTCTGGGCGACCACGCCGCTCGACTTGTCGGGGGAGCCGGTGATGATCGGGTTGACCCCCGACCAGTCGGGGTTGCCGGGCACGCTGAACAGCGCGTCGAAGGCGTCGGCCGAGGCCGCGATGGTGACGTGCTGGTCGGAGTAGTCCTTGCGGGTCCAGGTCGACGGATGGTCGAAGCTGTAGGGGGCCGCGACGTTGCCCGGGAAGGTGTCCCACGACGCCTGGCCGTCGCCGCCGCTCTGGCTCACGACGTAGACCGCGCCCGCCGCGATCAGGCCCAGCGCCAGCACCCCGCCGATCACCGGGACCAGCGGGAACCTCTTGTTCTGCGGCACCCCGGCCGGGGCCGTCGCCACCTGCGACACCCGCGAGGGGTACGACGGGTGCGACGGATGCGTGTAGGGCGGGTTGGAGACCGGGTTCTGGTAGACGGTGCCCGGAGGCTGCGACGGCCACGACTGCCGGGGGCCCGAGATCGGGCTGGGCAGGTCGCCCTCGGTGCCGCTGATCGCGTCGCGCAGGGCCGACACGAACGCCGTGCACGTCGGGTAGCGGTCGAGCGGCGACTTCGACAACGCCCGCGACAGCACCTGGTTGACCGCGTGGGGCAGGTCGGGACGGTAGGGGGTCAGCGGCGGCGGGTCGTGGGAGACGTGCGCGTAGAGCAGCGCCAGCTCGGTGTCGCGCTGGAACGGCGGCAGCCCGGCCAGCGCCTCGTAGACGACGCACGCGAAGGCGTAGCCGTCGGCGCGGCCGTCGACCGGCAGCCCCCGGATCTGCTCCGGCGCGACGTAGCGCGGCGTGCCCATGAAGTGGCCGTGGCTGGTCAGGCCGGTGTCGGCCGAGGAGCTCTTGGTGAGGCCGAAGTCGGTCAGGTAGACGTGGTCGTTGCCGGTGACCAGGATGTTGGCCGGCTTCACGTCGCGGTGCACCAGCCCGTTCGCGTGGGCCTCGTCGAGGGCCGAGGCGATCTGCGAGAACAGGTGGTTGGCCCGCGCCACCGGCAGCGGGCCGTTGCTCTGCACCAGCTTGCGCAGGTCGCTGCCGCCGTCGACGTAGCGCATCGCGATGAACAACATCCCGTCGTGCTCGCCGGCCTCGTAGATCGGGATGATGTGCGGGTGGTCGATCGAGGCCACCAGCCGCGACTCGCGGACGAACCGGTCGCGGAACCGGCTGTCCTCGGCCAGCTGCGGGGCCAGCACCTTGAGCGCGACCGCGCGGCCGAGCCGCTGGTCGCGCGCGCGGTAGACGGTGGCCATGCCGCCCCGGCCGACCACCGCCTCGATCGTGTAGTCGCCGATCCGCTGACCCACCAGCGCCGGCAGTTCAGCGCTCATGGCGCGTCCGACGGATGACCGCAGAAGCCGCAGAACCGGTGGGCGTGACCCAGCCGCATGCCGCACTGGGTGCAGAACTTCTTCGACGCCCCGCCCGGGTTCGAGCCGGGGTCGGAGACGTGCGGCCGGCCTCCCGCAGGCGAGATGTCCATGACGGGCTGCCCGGGATTCGGAGTGCGGTAGACCTCCGTCTGGGCCGGCCATGACGTGACCAAGGCGTGGTTCTCCCCCGATGTGTCCTGCTGATCCACCCCGTTGCGCCGGCGCCGCAGCAGGAACGGCACCGACCCGGCCACGACGGCCCCCACGAGCACGACACCCCCGGTGATCCAGATCCACGACGCCACCCCCGGCTTGGGCGCCGGGACGGGGACGGGCGCGGACTGCTTCTTCGCCGCGTCCTCGGCGGTGTTCGCCTTGGCCTTCGAGATGCGCAGGTACTCGAGCGCCACGGCGTGGTCCTGCCGCAGGGTGAGCACCTGCTGGAGCACCGGCGCCGCGTTGCCGTAGAGCTTGTTGTGGTAGGCGGCGAGCGCCTGTTCGTAGACGACGTCGACGGGTCCCCGGCGGGGCGTCACCCCGGCCGCCACCAGGGCGGTGCGGATCTCGTCGACGGGCGTCACGGTCGCGGGCAGGCTGCCGCCCCCCGACAGCACCCCGACCACCTCGCTCTTCCCGTCGTCGATCACCGCCGCGCCGATCGCGCCTGCTTCGATGAGTTTGTCGATTTTGTCACGTTCCGCCGCTTTGAAGTTGCGGCTGCCCGGCGGGTCGAAGTGGGCCGTGTCCATCTTCGGCGGCGCCTTGGCCGACGGGCGGGCGGCCAGTGTCATGACGTCGACCGACTCGACCTGGGCGCTGATCGTGGTGCCCATCGGCACGGTCGGCAGGTTGTTCTTCGGACCCGCGTTGACCTTCAGCACCGCCGGGGCCGACGGTGCGTCGCCCGCCGAGAGCACCTCGGCGTCGAGGCCCTCGGGCAGGGGCGGGTCGAGATAGGGGAAGGCGGTCACCTTCGTGTCGACCGTGGCGTTGCAGGTCGAGTTCTGGGTGCGCGGCGGATAACAGGCCTGGAGACGGATGTTGAGGTCGGGGTCGTCGACCGTGTGGCGGTCGAAGTCGGCCGGGATGTCGACCTTGAAGTACTCGGCGAAGACTCGGTTGGCGGCGTACACCTGCAGGTCCTTGTCGGGCCGGACGACCTGGGTCGCCGTCACGATCACGCCGTCGGGCGTCACCGTGAATCCGCTGCCGGTCGCCAGTTCGACCTCGTATTCGCGCTCGAAGCGCTGAAGACGGGCCCGGTCGTCGATGAGGGTGACGGAGACCGTGGACTCGGACTCCACCCGGACCGCTCCCGGGGTGACCCGGTCGGTCGATCCGCTGGGGTGGGGATGCAACAAGGGCATGCCCAGGACACCGAGGGCACCGAGCCCCGCGATGACAGCCAGGCGGGGCATGTCCGCCTCCTTACCGATGACGACGAATTCCAGCGTCTCAGTGGCCGGAAACCCCGGCAAGAGTTCACACGGTCACCGAAACTCATCTGATACCGGCCAAGGATCACGCCAAGGCTTGCATTTCACTTGCAATCGGATCGAAGGTGGCGACCTGCCGCTTCGCGGGGCGACCGGGACACACTAATCTGCCACCATGGCCCTCCGCATCCCCGCGCCCTCACGGAGCGACCTCCTCATCGGCGCCGCCGTCGCGGCCGTCGGCATACTTGAGGCCTTCACCTCCGCGACCTCCTACGGCGCCGCCCAGAATCCCGAGCTCTGGTGGATCCCGCAGGCCCTGATCGCGGGGGCCGTGCTCTGCTTCCGCCGGACGTCGCCCGTGATCGTCTTCGTGGCGACCGTGGTGATCCAGTTCCTCTGGCACCGGCAGGGCTACGAGATGTGCCAGGTGCACCAGCAGATCGCGCTGCTGATCGCGTTCCACTCGCTGGGCGCCCACCTGTCGTGGAAGCGGGGAGCCGTCTGGGGGCTCGGCGGGATCTTCGTCTTCGACATCGGCGCGGTCGACATGCGGCCGCTGCCCGTCGACGAGATCATCTTTCTCACCGTCCTGTTCGGCTTCGCCTACCTGACCGGCGTGGGCCTGCGCGCCTGGCTGGTCAGAGCCCAGAAGGCCGCCCGGCAGGCCGCGCTGGCCGAGGTCGAGCGGGAGCGCCGGGCCGCCGAGGCGGTCGCCGCCGAGCGCAGCCGGATCGCCCGAGAGCTGCACGACGTGGTCGCCCACAGCGTCAGCATGATGGTCATGCAGGCCGCCGCGCTGCGGCGGGCGCAGGGCGGCGAGAACCCCGTGCTGGCCGGGATCGAGCAGTCCGGCCGCGACGCCGTCAACGAACTGCGGGTGATGCTGGGCGCGCTGCGCATGCCGCAGGACGAGGCGCTGCCCCAGCCCGGTCTCGACATGGTGCGGAACCTCATCTCCACGGTCAGCAACACCGCCCTGCGGGTCACCCTGACGGTCACCGGCGAGCCGGTCCGGCTGGCGCCGGGCCTCGACCTGTCGGCCTACCGGATCGTGCAGGAGGCGCTCACCAACGCGGTGAAGTACGCCGGCGAGGCCGACGTCCAGATCAAGATCACGTACCACCCGCTCTCGGTCACGCTGGAGGTGACCGACAACGGGAAGGCCGCCGGCGCCGCCGGGTTGTCGACCGGCAACGGCCTCATCGGCATGCGCGAGCGGGCCGAGCTCTTCGGCGGCACGCTCGACGCGGGGCCGCGCGAAGAGGGCGGGTTCCGCGTCTGCGCGGTGCTGCCCACGTCTCCCGGGGTCGTCCTGGTATGAGCGAGAGCATCAGGATCGTCCTCGCCGACGACCAGGCCATGATCCGGGCCGGGCTCCGCATGGTGGTGGAGAGCGAGCCGGGCATGGAGGTCGTGGGCGAGGCCGCCGACGGCGTGGAGGCCGTCGCGGTGGCCCGCCGGGTGCGGCCCGACGTCGTCCTGATGGACATCTCGATGCCGCGCATGGACGGCCTGACCGCCGCCCGCCAACTGCTCGACGCGCCCAGCCCGCCCAAGGTCATCATGCTGACCACCTTCGACACCGACGAGAACCTCTACGCCGCCCTGCGGGCCGGGACCAGCGGCTTCCTGCTCAAGGTGTCGCCGCCCGAGCAGCTCGTGGAGGCGATCAGGGTGGTCGCCGCCGGCGACGGGCTGCTCGACCCGGCGGTCACCACGCGGGTGATCGCCTCCTTCGCCGGCCGCCACGAGCCGGTCCGGCCGCCGCAGCTCGCCGAGCTGACGCCGCGTGAGCTGGAAGTGCTCCGCATGCTCGCCAAGGGCCTCACCAACGCCGAGATCGCGAGCGCGCTCTTCGTCGGTGAGGCCACGGTCAAGACCCATGTGGCGCGGGTGCTGATGAAGCTGAACCTGCGCGACCGCGCTCAGGCGGTCGTGTTCGCGTACGAGTCGGGCGTGGTGACGCCCGGCGCGGTCGGGTAGTAGGAGATCCACTCCGCGTCCGACATGCGCAGGATCTTGACTCCCCAGTAGCCGAAGGCGATCACCGGAACGCCCCAGGTGACGAGCGTGACCGGGCCGTACTCCAGGACGAAGCCGATCCACCAGCCGATCAGGATCAGGATGGTCGTCCACAGCGGGGCGAACTTCGCCCGCCACAGGGCGATGGCGACCAGGCCGGCCCCGATCGGGCCGAAGAACAACCACGGCATCTGGAAGCCGAAGACCACGCCGGGCAGGTTGAACATCTCGTCGAAGATCTTCGCGGCCTGCTCGGGGGTGTTGTGCTGCCCCAGGTACCACTCGACCGGGTCGACCATCAGCAGCGCCGACAGCGCCAGGAAGCCGACCACGGCCATCGTGCCGCCGATGTGGGCGAGCACCGCACCCCGCTTGCGGGCGAAGTGCAGCACGCCGATCAGCGCGACCGGGAGCAGCATCCACGACCAGTGGTAGAGCGCCGACTGGAGCTGCGCCATGGCCGGGTTGTCCTGGTAGCTGACCGACTCGCGGATGTCGCCCCAGGTGCCGGGGTCGACCACGACGGCGACGAACTGCAGCAACGGCGAAACGATCAGCAGCAGGCCGGTGGCCCAGCGCCGGAAGCCGGTGGAACTCGTGAACATCTCTCGTCTCCCCCTCGGGTATCTCTCAACGGGGCGGACGTTACGGACGCGGGGGCGGGGGTTTCGTCCGTCAGGCGGGTGATCCGCCGTCACTCCGTAGAGTGACTTGCGGTTACATCCGGACATTGGCATATATTTTTCGTCAAGAGGTATCGATAGCAGGAGAATCTTCATGACTGCGTTCCCTAAGGTGCTGTTCGACGAGGGTCACAGCGAGGCATGGACGATCCGGCGCGACGTCGCCCAGGCGATGAACCCGGGCCACCCCGACGACAACTCCTACGCCCGGGCGGCCGATCTTCTCCGCCGGCTGGGACACCAGGTTTCCGCCCACACGGACGGGCCGCTCGTCCTCGACGGGCAGGACGTGCTGGTCATCGCCCACCCGTCGGCGCAGCGCTGGGAACGCACCACCGGTCTGGGCAGCCCTGTGTTCACGACCGAGGAGATCGACGCGGTCGAGGCCTTCGTGGCGGCCGGGGGAGGGCTCGTCGTCCTCGCGGAGGAGGAGCAGGAGAAGTACGGCACCAATCTGGGTGATCTGCTGTCCCGCTTCGGCGTGAGCGTCGTGCATACGACCGTCCAGGACCCGGCCAACCGGTTCAACAACGTGGCCTCCTGGGTGCTCGGCGAGCCGGTGCGCGTCTCGATCGACGGGGCCGACGTGCTGGCGGGGGTTCAGCGGGCCTGCTTCTACCGGGCCGGCGTGCTGGAGGCCCCCGAGGCGAGCGCCCTGTTCCGGACCTCGGGCAGCGCCACCCCGGCGAACGCGGCGCTCGCCGTCGCGCTGCCGTTCAAGAAGGGCCGGGTCGTCGTGGTCGCCGACTCCGACCTGTTCGGCGACGACTCGATCGGCGACCTCGACCACGCCCGCCTGTGGGGCAACCTGGTGACCTGGGCGGCCCGCTCGCCCGAGGCCGGCACGGCCGCCGCGGCCGGACGGCCGGAGTTCGCCGCGCTCAAGGAGGCCGTCGAGGCGCTCAGGCCGTACACGGAGAAGGACGGCACCTTCACCGGCGACACCGCGCTGATCACCCGGGTCGCCGAGGAGGTCGCCGCCCTGGCCCCCCGGTTCCCGCACGACGAGGTCTACCTGTCCGAGGTGCGCAAGGACCTGGCGAAGTGGGCCGAGACCGGCGGCAGACCCGACTTTCTCGACTCGCTGAACGCCTTCCACCCCGACGAGCAGCGCGTCGACGGGCTGGAGCACCTCGTGGTGTTCCCCATGTACACCCAGAACGGCAACCCCAACCGCCACCTGGAGGCGGTCTGGATCAGAACCGTCTGGCCGCAGTGGCTGGCCGACCTGGAGGCCGGGGGCTACGACAACCCGATGTTCGTGCCGATCGCCTTCGTCGACTTCACCGCCGGGTACGACACCGACTCCGCCGTGCTGTTCCCGGAGACCGTGGTGGTCCGGGAGACCCCGCCGCGCTTCACCTGGGGCGGCATCTTCTGCGACCGCGAGGCCGCCCGCTTCCGCATGGTGACCGGCGCCGCCGCCACGACCCTGAAACTCGACCTGCCGCCGGACGCCGCCCGGCTGGTCGCCTCCCAGGAGCTCGCCCAGGAGACCTTCACCATGTGGGACCTGGTGCACGACCGCACCCACTCCCACGGCGACCTGCCGTTCGACCCGTTCATGATCAAGCAGCGGATGCCCTACTGGCTCTACAGCCTGGAGGAGCTGCGCTGCGACCTGACCGCGTTCGGCGAGGCCGTGAAGCTGGAGGCCGACGGCGTGCCGCACGCCCGCTACGTGCAGCTCGCGATCCTGTTCGACCGGCTGTTCCGGTTCCCGATCACCGGCGCGCGGGTGCGCAACTACGACGGGCTCGGCGGCCAGCTCCTGTTCGCCTACCTGCACCGCAACGACATCGTCCGGTGGACCGACAACCGCCTGTCGATCGCCTGGGACCGGGTCGCGGGCGGCGTCGCCGACCTGCGGGCCGAGGTGGAGAAGCTCTACCGCGACGGCATCGACCGCTCGAAGCTGGCCCACTGGATGGCCGCCCACGACCTCGTCGCCGCCTACGTCGCGCCCCACCCGGCCTCGAAGTGGGCCGTGCGGGACCTGCCGGAGGAGCAGAAGGCCATGGTCGACGCCGTGCTGCCGGACGAGTTCCCCCTGAGCATGTTCTACGAGGCGCTGCGCCGTAAGCTCGCCGACGTGATCGAATCGACGAAGGGTGTGCGCTGACGATGAGCCGCGTCATTCTGGTGCTGGGCGCGGGCGGTCCCGCCGGGCGGGCCGTGGTGCGCAAGTTCACCGACCTCGGCGACACCGTCATCGGGGTCGACCGCTCGGGCGCCGAGGGCTGCCTCAAGGTCGACCTCCTCGACCTCGACCAGGTGCGCGACCTGGCGGCCCGCGTCCGCGCCGAGCACGGCCGCGTCGACGGGATCCTCCACCTGGTCGGCGGCTGGCGCGGGGCCAAGACGTTCGCCGAGACGCGCCTCGACGACTGGGCCGACCTCAACGACCTGCTGGTCCGCACCCTCCAGCACGTCACGCTCGCCTTCGAGCCGCTGCTGAAGGCCGGCGACGACGGCCGCTTCGCGATCGTGTCGGCCAAGGCCGCCGAGGCCCCCACCCAGGGCAACGCCTGCTACGCCGCCGCCAAGGCCGCCGCCGAGGCGTGGACGCTGGCCTTCGCCGACGCGCTCAAGGGCAGCAACGCGGCCGCCTCGATCGTCGTGGTCATGGCGCTGGTGCACGACGCGATGCGGCGGGCCGCGCCGGAGAAGCCGTTCCGCGGCTTCACCGACGTCGCCGACCTCGCCGACGCCCTGGCCGGTCTGTGGGACCTGCCCGTGACCGAGGCCAACGGCCTCAGAGTGGACCTGACGGCCCATGGGAACTGACGCGGTGCGGCGGCACGACCCGGCGCTGAAGGGCTTCGCCAGCGACAACTACGCCGGCGTCCACCCCGAGATCCTGGAGGCGATCGCCCTCGCCAACGGCGGCCACCAGGTCGCCTATGGCGACGACGTCTACACCTCCGCGCTGCGGAACGTGTTCCGCCGCCACTTCGGCGAGCGGGCCGAGGCCTACCCCGTCTTCAACGGCACCGGCGCCAACGTGGTCTCGCTGCGCGCCATGTGCCAGCCGTGGGAGTCGGTCGTCTGCGCCGACACCGCCCACGTCCACGTCGACGAGGGCGGCGCGCCCGAGGTCACCGGCTCCCTCAAGCTGCACACCGTCCGCACGCCCGACGGGAAGCTCACCCCCGACCTGGTCGGCACCCAGGCGTGGGGGTTCGGCGACGTCCACCGGGCCCAGCCCCGGGTGCTGACGATCACCAACGCCACCGAGCTCGGCACCGTCTACACGCCCGACGAGATCGCCGCGCTGACCGAGCACGCCCACGCGCGCGGCATGGTCGTGCACGTCGACGGGGCGCGGCTCTGCAACGCCGCCGCCGCGCTCGACGTGCCGCTGCGGGCGCTGACCACCGACGTGGGGGTCGACGTGGTGTCGTTCGGCGGCACCAAGCTCGGGCTGATGCTCGGGGAGGCCGTGGTCGTGCTCAACCCCGATGCGGTGCGCGGGCTGCCGTACATCCGGAAGACGAGCATGCAGCTCGCCTCCAAGATGCGGTTCGTGTCGGCGCAGTTCGAGGCGCTGCTCGCCGGCGACCTATGGTTGCGCAACGCCCGCAACGCCAACACCATGGCCGCGCGGCTGGCGGAGAAGGCCGCCGAGATCCCCCACGTCACGCTGTCGCGGCGGCCCCAGGCCAACGCGGTCTTCGCCACCCTGCCCGGTGAGGTCGCCGACCGGGTCCGCAAGGACTTCCCGTTCTACACCTGGAACCAGGAGACGGGCGAGGTGCGGTGGATGTGCTCGTTCGACACCACCGAGGAGGACGTGGACGCCTTCGTCGCGGCGCTCGCCGACGGGTAGATAACCTTGTCCCCGTGCCGTTACGGGTCGTGATCGCCGAAGACAACCTGCTGATGCGCGAGGGCGTGGAACGTGTGCTCTCGCGCGATCCCGATCTGAGCGTCGTGGCCGCGTGCGCCGACCTCGGCGGGCTGCTCGCCGCCGTCGCGGACCACCGGCCCGACGTCGTGGTCACCGACGTCCGCATGCCGCCGACGTCCACCGACGAGGGCATCCAGGCCGCCACGAAGCTGCGCGCCGGGTCGCCCTCGACGGGCGTGGTGGTCCTCTCGCAGTACGCCGAGCCGTCCTACGCCACGATGCTGCTGGCGGGCGGCAGCGCCGGGCGGGCCTACCTGCTCAAGGAGCGGGTGGGCGAGCCCGGCCAGCTCGTCGAGGCGGTCCGCGCGGTGGCGCGCGGCGGGTCGGTCATCGACCCGGTCGTCGTCGAGGGCATCCTGGCCGACTCGCTGCGGCGGCGTGCCTCTCCGCTCGCCGCGCTCACTCCCCGTGAGCGCGACGTGCTGGCCCAGATCGCCCAGGGCAAGAGCAACGCGGCCGTCGGCGAGACCCTCTACCTGAGCGAGAAGTCGGTGGAGAAGCACATCAGCGTGGTGTTCGCCAAGCTCGGGCTGGAGGCCGCCCCCGACGTGAACCGGCGGGTGCTGGCCGTGCTGCTCTACCTGTCGGAACAGGAGGGGTAACACCCTTAGCGACGGGCGTCCCACCCGGCACCATGGAGTGCCATGGGGTCCGTCGAAGTTCTCATCGTCGACGACCAGGCGCCGTTCCGGGCCGTCGCGCGGCGGCTGGTCGCGCTGGTCGCCGGCTGGCGCGTGGCCGGCGAGGCGGAGTCGGGGGAGGAGGCCGTCGCCGCGGCCGCCCGCCTGCGGCCCCACGTGGTCGTCATGGACATCAACCTGCCCGGCATCAGCGGCATCGAGGCCACCCGGCGCATCCTGGCCGGGCAACCCGGCGTCACCGTGGTGCTGGTGTCCACGTACGCGGCCGAGGACCTGCCGCCCGACGCCTGCAGTTGCGGGGCGGCCGGCTACATCCGCAAGGAGGACCTGACGCCCGCCCGCCTGAGGGCGCACCTGGCCGCCATCAACCCGCCCATGCCGTGGACGCCCGCTCCCGGCGGGGTCGACGACGAGCAGAGGTAGACGCCCTCAAGAGGGGTGCGCCACGGCTGCGGCGACACCACCGGCCGGCCGAGGAACTGGCGCAGGTCGGCCGCGCCGCCGCCGATGTCGCCGCCGACGTAGTTGGCGTCGTGGTCCTCCAGGGCGCGCGGGCCCATGGTGTGGCGGGCCAGGACCACCTCCCGGAAGCCGGGGGCGAACCGTTCGATCTGGGCCTCGATCGCGTCGGTCATGTCGCCGTCGTAGCCGTTCGGGACGTGGCAGTAGGCCCACAGGGTGCGGTGTCCCTCGGGGGCCCGCGACGGGTCGGGAGGCTGCACCAGGAGGACGTAGGGGCGGTCGCAGACCCGTCCGCGCACGGCGGCCCGCTCGCTCGCGGCGATCTCCTCCAGGGTGCCGCCGAGGTGGACCGTCCCCGCCTTCGCGACCTCCGGGTCGCGCCAGGGGACCGGGCCGCCGAGCGCCCAGTCGACCTTGAAGACGCCGGGCCCGTAGCGGTAGCGCCGCAGCTTCCGGGCGTAGGCCTCGGGCAGGTCGGCCATCTCCAGGAACTGGCGCGGGGTGACGTCGAGCAGGACCGTCTCGGCGTCGGGGAGCTCCTTCAGCGCGGTCACCCGGTGGCCGGTGACGGCCTCGCCGCCCAGGTCCCGCAGCCGGGCCACCATCGCGTCGGCCATCACCTGGGAGCCGCCCTTCACCACCGGCCAGCCGACCAGGTGGGCCGTCGCGGCCAGCAGCACGCCGTATCCGGCGGAGATGGGGCCGCCCAGGTCGAGCATCGAGTGGGCGGCCATCCCGGCGAGCGCCGCGCGGGCCCGGGGTCCGCGGAACAGCAGGCCGGCGGCCGTCGTGGCGGGGAGGGCGCCGGTGAGGCCGTACCGGATCAGGGAGAGGGGGGCCTTCGGCAGGCCGAGGGGCGCGAGCAGGCTGTCGACCAGGGGGAAGCCCGCCTTCGCGGCGGCGCCGACGGTGGCCAGGTAGGCCGCGCCGTCGCGGCCCAGGCCCGCCGCCGTCCGCTCGGCCGAGCGGTGGAACAGCACGGCCGGGCCGTCGTCGAGCGGGTGGGCGGCCGGGATCTCCGGGTGGAGCGGCTCGACGCCCAGGCCGGGCAGCCGGTCGCGGAGCGCGGGGGAGGCCAGCGCGGTCGCGATCACGGTCGCGCAGACGTCGTGGGTGAAGCCGGGCAGGGTGAGCCCGGCGCTGCGCAGGCCGCCGCCGAAGGCGCCGGCCGCCTCCAGCAGCAGGACGCGGCGGCCCGACTCGGCCAGCTCCAGCGCGCCGGTCAGGCCGTTGGGGCCCGAACCGACGACGACGGCATCGAACTCAGGCATGTGGGATCTCCCCGCGGATCGTGGTGCCGGCGCCGATCGCCGAGTCGACGGTCAGAGTGCCGCCGATCGCGCCGAGCCGGTCGCGCATGTTGACGAAGCCGTGCCCCTCACCAGCGGATTCGAACCCGGCGCCGTCGTCGGTCACGGTGAACCGCAGCACCTTGTCGTCGGCGGTGATCTCCACATCGATCGCCGCGTCGGCCCCGGCGTGCTTGCCCGCGTTCTGGATCGCCTCCAGGCAGCAGAAGTAGACGGCGGCCTCGGTCTCCTCGGAGAACCGCCGGGGCAGGTCGACGGAGACCGCGCACGGCAGCGCCGACCGCCGCGCCGCCGAGCGCATCGCCTGGTCGAGGCCGTGGTTGCGCAGCAGCGGCGGATAGACGCCGTGGGCGAGCTCCCGCAGGGCCCCGATGGTGCCCTGCACGTCCTCGCGGAGCTCGCCCATCATCGTGCGGGCGACGTCGGGGTCCTCGGCGATGATCTCCCCGGCCAGGCTGAGCTTGACCGACAGGGCGACCAGGTGCTGCTGGGCGCCGTCGTGCAGGTCCCGTTCGATGGCGCGGCGGGCGGCGTCGGCCGAGGTCACGATGCGCAGCCGGGAGGCCTGGAGCTCCTCGTTGCGGCGGCGCAGCTCGTCGAGGCTGGCCTGGAGCGCGGAGTCGAGCCGCATGTTGTGCAGGGCCAGGCCGACCTGGCGGGCGAGCTGCACGAGCACCTGGTCGTCGTTCTCGGAGAAGGGCGGGGCGTCGGGCGGGCGGCGTACCACGATCATGCCGAGCAGCTCGCCCAGGTGGGCGGCGGGCGCGACGCGCACCAGGCCGCCGCCCTCGGGGAGCATGCCGGGCAACCAGATGGCCAGCCACGACGGGCCGCCGATCCGGGTGCGGCCGACGATGACGCGTTCGCGGTCGTTCAGGGTGATGCGCTCGGGCGGCAGGTCGGGCACGCTGACCGTGCGCTGGAGCACACCGTCGGAGCCGACCCAGATCTCCGCGCCCGCCGGGGCCATCGCCGCCTTCAGCGACTCGGCGAGCTGGAGCAGCAGCTCGTCGAAGGGGACGGCACGGCTCATGCGGGCGCCGAAGGTGGCCAGGATCTCCTCCGGCGGCACGCCGCCCCGCCCGGTGATCGCGCGGGCGGTGTGGAGGAGGCGGTTGCGTACCGGGATGGCCAGGATCGCCACCACCAGCGCCGCCGCCATCGAGGAGACCAGCAGGTCGCGCTCGCTCTCGGCCGGGAGGCGGCCCAGGCCCAGCACCACCACCAGGTAGACGCTCGCGATCATCACCGCGAACCCGGCCACCACCACGGCCTCCAGCAGCGCCTTCTCCCCGACGTGCGCGGTCGGCGGCAGATGCCCGAACAGGGCCCCCACCGGCACGATCACCAGCGCCCCGACGAGCCACGCCATCGGCGTCTGCGGCACCCCCAGCAGCAGGTAGAGCCCGATGATGACGGCGCCCGCCGCGGCGGCCAGCAGCAGCGCGGCGCCGGTCCACTGCAAAGCCGCCCGCTGCCGGGGCGAGGCCGGGCCGCAGCGCGCCACGATCGCGACGGTGCCGGTCCCGGCCGCGACGACGGCGGCGGTGGCGTAAGCGCCGGGGGAGACCTCGACGAGGAGGGTGAGCGCCAGCCCGCCCAGCGTGCCCAGGCCCGTGACGATTCTTCTCGGGAGCGTCTTCAGGTCGCCGTCGGGCAGCGCGAGGGCGAACCCGAGCCACCCGGCGATGGCCAGCGGCACCGCCTGCGGCCAGATCGCCGCCGCGCCCTGGAGCACCGCCACCAGGCCCGCCCAGCGGGCGACGGCGGGCCGTCCGGAGGCCAGGCACCCGGCGGCCGCGATCACCCATCCGGCGGCGACCACGGCGCTGGCGGTGTCGGCGGCGTCGTTGAACCCGGCGCCGAGCGTCACGAGGGCGGCGGCGCCCCCGATCGTCGCGGTCAGGACGCGGTTCATGTCGATCACTCCGCTCTCAGGACGCGGTTCATGTCGATCACTCCGCTCTCAGGACGTCGGAGACCCGCAGCCGGGTCAGCGCCCGGCCCGGCCACACGGCCAGCAGGGCGGCGGTCAGCAGCGCGACCGGGGCGGCGAGCACCAGCGCCCAGAACGCCACCGGCGGCTGGTGGTGGATCGGCCACAGGTCGGTGACCACCCGCCACAACGCCCGGCCGAGCGCGACCCCGATCGGCACCCCGAACGCCAGCCCGGCGACGGCCAGCACCCCGGCCTGGGTGACGACGATCCGGCGGGCCTGGCGGGGCGTCAGCCCGAGGGCGCGCAGCACCGCCACCTCGTGGGTCCGGCGGCGGACGGCCGTGGCCAGCACGTGCCCCACCGCGCCGACGGCCAGCAGCGCCAGGAAGGCGGCCAGCGCGACCGGGAGGACGGCCAGCTCGTCGAGCTCGGCCACCTCGACCGGCGGCGTGGCGGGCCAGGCCGGCAGGCCGGCGCTGGCGAGCGTGGCCGGGTCGGCGCCGGGGCGCAGGCCGATGAGGATGGAGCGGAACTTGTAGCCCGTGCCGAACAGCCGGGCGAAGCCCTCGGGGGTGACCGTGCCGCCCCGGTCGTAGGCGTTGTGCCTGCCGATCGTGGTGAAGCCGACGCCGGTGACCGTGAACGTGGCCGTGCCGGGCTCGCCGGCCAGCGGGATCTCGTCGCCGACGCCGATCCCGAGGTCCCGGGCGGTGCTGAGGGCGAGCGCGATCTCGCCGGGAGCGTCCGGGGGGCGTCCCGACAGCAGGACGAGCGGCAGGTCGCCCCTCGTGTGCAGGGCGACGCGGGTCTGGCCGGTCTCCGCGACGGCGGTCCGGTCGTCGGTCACGCCGGTCACCCTCGGGTCGGCGCGCAGGGCCGCCAGCGCGGCCGACGGGTCGACGGCCGCGCCGTCGCCGCCGAGGAAGATCTCGGCCTGGTGGGTCTGCCCGAACCGCTCGGGGTGGGAGCCGGCGTCGGTGACCCCGGCGTGGAAGGTGAACGCCGCCAGCACTCCCAGCACCCCGACCACGGAGCCGAGCAGCGCGGGCCGGGTGGGCACCCCCGGCCCGCGCTCCAGCGCGAACCGGGCCCCGGTCACGACGGCGGGCGGCAGGTCGGCCCGCGCGGCGGCGGTCGCGAGCACGCTGGGCCGGCCCTCCCTCACCCGGCGCGGCGACAGCGCCCACCAGGCCGGGAACGCCGCCGCCAGCCCGGTCAGCAGCACGGTCAGCAGCGCGCCGGGGACGAGCAGCGCCCAGTCGGCGTCGAGGCCGGGGGCGGGTTCGAGGAACGCGGCCGCGCCGATCGGCAGCAGCGGCGACAGCGCGACCGCGCCGGCCACCCCGAGCAGCGCGCCGGCCGACGCGGCGAGCACCGGCCCGGCCGCGGCCGCCGTCACGCCCTGGCGGCGGGTCAGCCCGAGCGGGCGCAGCACCGCCAGCGCGCCGGCCGAGGCGGCGGCGTGCCGGGAGATCGTCTGGCCGAGGAGCACCGCCGAGGCGGCGAAGAGCGCCACCCCGAACGCCAGGAGCGACATCGCCTCGAACCGGGTCAGCTCCCTCTGGTGGTCGGCGAACTGGCGCATGTCCCAGACGTCGATGTCGGTCCGCCCGGTCGCGCCCGCGAGTTGCCGGGTGAACTCGGGCAGCGGCGCGCGCAGGCGGATCATCGCGTTGTAGAAGGCGACGTCCCGCCCGCCCGCGAGGTTGTGCTCGTGGGCCCGGAAGAACGCGGGAGAGGGGAAGACGTCGCCGGTCGGCCGTTCGATCGAGTCGGAGAACCAGCCCGACCTGATCACGCCGGTGATCCTGGTCACCAGCCGGGGGCCGGTCGGGGTCAGCCGGTCCCACAGGGTCGGGTCGCCGATGCCGCGGTCGACCTCCTCGGGCGTGAACAGCCGGATGGTGACGGTGTCGCCGACGCCCTTGCCCCAGTTCTCGGTGAACGCGGCGGTGACGGCGGCCTCGTCGGCGGCCACGGGCAGCCGGCCCGCGAGCACCACCGGCTTCTCGACGGTGTGCCAGATGTCGTCGTCGGCCGGCGGCGGCAGGCTCCCCGTCATGCCGGGCGGGTCCTCGAAGAACCACATGCCGGTCGCCGGGAAAACCGACACCGCCTCCACCGAGGGCAGCGCGCGGATCGTGTCCCAGTCGAAGCCCGGCTCATTCGGCAGCACCATGGCGTCGGCCGGCAGGGTGACCGCGAGCAGCCGGTCGACCACCCCGGCCCCGCGCCGGGCCCCGGCCGCCGCCGCCAGGGTGGCCGTCAGCGCGACCGCGACCAGCAGGGCCAGCACGACCAGCGCCCGCCACCGGGAGCGGGTCTCCAGCCTCAGCCACTGGACGGCGATCATCATTCGGTCCTGAGCACGTGGCCCACCCGCGACCGGGTGGACAGCCGGGCCGGCCAGACGGCCAGCAGGTTCGCGGCCAGCAGCGTGACCGGGCCGATCAGCAGCAGCGCGAGCACCGCCAGCGGCGGCCGGTAGAAGAACGGCATCGTGTCGGCCACCACGCCCCACAGGGCCCGGCCGACGAGGAAACCGAGCGGAACCCCGGCCACGATCCCGGTCAGCGCCAGGATGGTCGCCTGGGTGAGCACCACCCCCCGCGCCTGCCCGCGTGTCATGCCGCAGGCGCGCAGCACCGCCATCTCGTGCCTGCGCCGCCGGACGGCGGTGACCAGGGCGTGCGCGACGGCTCCGACCGCCAGCAGGCCCAGGAAGACGGCCAGCGCGAGCGGCAGCGGTTCGGCGTCGAGCATCTGCGCGAGCTGGACGGGCGGATCGGGCGGGAGGAGACCCATGCCCGCGGGGAAGCCGGCGTTGACGCGGGCCATCACGGCGGCCGGGTCGCCGGTCACGGCGGCGAAGGCGACCAGGAACTTGAACCCGCCGGGCGGCAGGAGCCGTTCGTACCCGGAGGCGGTGACGATGCCGCCCTCGTCGTAGTCGTTGTGCGGCCCGGCCGGGATGAAGCCCAGCCCGACGACGCGGAACCCGTGCTCGCCGCGCGGCCCGGCCAGGGCGAGGACGTCGCCCACACCCACCCCGGCGCGGTGGGCGCTGCTGACGGCCAGCATGATCTCACCCGGCGCCCGGGGCCCCCTGCCCTCGGTCATCACCGGCCGCCACGGCCGGTCGCTGTCGTGCAGGCCGAACAGGGTGATCGAGGTGGCGCCCGCCTGGGCCACGCCGACGGTCGCCGTGGTCCCGGCCGTCACGCCGGGGTCGGCGGTGACCGCCCGGAGCGTGGCGGCCGGGTCGGCGAACACCTGCCCGGAGTAGCCCAGGTACCCGATGAGCTGGAAGTTCTGGCCGTAGCGCTCGGGATGGGAACCGGCGTCCTGGACGCCGTTCGCGAACGTGAACGCGGCGACCACGCCGAGCACCCCCACGACCGCGCTGGCCAGCGCGGGCCGCACCGGCAGCGCGTCGGGACCGCGGCCGCGCTCCAGGGCGAACCGGGCGCCGACCACGACCGGCACCGGCAGCCCCATCCGGGCCGCCGCGGCCACCAGCGACGAGCGGGCCGCCGGTACCCGGGTCCGCCGCAGCGCCAGCCATCCCGACGCCGCCGACCCGGCCGCGACCAGCAGCACCGTCAGCGCGGCGCCCGCGCCGAACACCGGCCAGTCGGCGTCGAACCCGGGCGCCGGCTCGACCAGGGAGGCCGAGCCGATCGGCGTCCACCAGGAGGCCGCCAGCGCCACCGCCACGGCGACGGCCGCCCCCGCGGCGGCCGACGACACCGGCAGGCCGGGCAGCGCGCGCAGCGCCTCGCGCGGCGTCAGGCCCAGCGCCCGCAGCGTCTTCAGCGAACCCGCCGCGGCGGCCGTGTAGCGCGCCACCGACTGGCCGATGAGCACCACCGCCGCGACGAAGGCGGCCAGCCCGAACAGCAGCAGGCAGACCGACTCGAAGGCGATCAGCCGCCGCAGCCGGTCGCCCTCGGCCACGTTGTTCCACACGTCGATGTCCGGCCGCCCGGTGAGCGCGGCCAGGTCCCTCTTGAACGGCTCGATCTGGCCGGTGCCGCCGCGCAGCCGCACCAGCGCGTTGACGTAACCCTCCTGGTTCGGGCCGACGAAGTTCTTCTCGTACGCCTCGAACAGGGCCGGGGTGACGAGCACGCCGCCCCGGCTGGAGCCGGCCGGGTCGACGTACCAGGGCGACCGGATGACGCCCACCACGGTGGCCCGGATCTGGGGGCCGGTGAACGGCACGGGGGCCGAGTCGGGCCGCGCCTCCTCGGGGGTCGGGAGCCGCAGGGTGACCTGGTCGCCGACGCCGCGGCCGAAGTGGCGGGAGAACGCCGGGCTGACCAGCACCTCGTCGACCCGGGTCTTGTCGTAGAGGCGTCCGGCCAGCACGACCGGCTCCTCGATGCCCTCGAAGATGTGGTCGTCGCCGGGCGGGAAGGCCGACACCTCGGCCGACGAGGCGGGGTCGTCGAGGGAGAACCCGGTCACCACGAAGGTGGTCACCGCCTCCACCAGGGGCAGCGCCCTGACCCGGTCCCAGTCGAAGCCCGGCTCGTTGGGCAGCACCGTGATCGTCGAGGGCCGGGTCAGCGCCGACAGGCGGTCGTAGGCCGACAGTCCACGGCGCGCCCCCGCGACCGCCGTCAGGACCGTCGCCAGCGCGAACGCGATCAGCAGCGCCAGCACGACGGCCGAACGCCCACGGCGGCGCCACTCCAGGCGCAGCCACATCCCGGTCATGACTCGATCCGGCCGTCACGCATCCGGATCGACCGCGACGCCCCGGCCGCCACCTCGGCGGCGTGCGTCACCATGATGATCGTCTGCCCGTCTTCGTGCAGCCGGCGGAACAGCTCGAGCACCTCCAGGCCGCCCTCGCTGTCGAGCGCGCCGGTCGGCTCGTCGGCCAGCAGCAGGCTCGGCTGGTTGACCAGCGCCCGCGCGATGGCGAGGCGCTGCCGCTGACCTCCGGAGAGCACGGCCGGGACCTGCTGCAACCTGTCACCCAGTCCCAGCAGGTCGAGCAGGTCCCGGGCGCGCGCCTCGGCGGCCCGCCGCTTCATGCCGCCCAGCACGCCGGGCAGCACGAGGTTGTCGAGCGCGGACACCCCGTCGAGGAGGTTGAAGAACTGGAACACGAAGCCGATGTGGTGGCGGCGGAACCGGGCCAGCCAGTCTTCGTCGCGGCCGTCGACGCGTTCCCCGGCGACCTCGACGGTGCCGTCGTCGACGCCGTCGAGCCCGGCGATGACGTTCAGCAGGGTCGACTTGCCGCACCCGGAGGGGCCCATCACGGCGACGAACTCGCCCTCCGCGACGTCGACGTCGACGCCCCGCAGGGCGCGTACCGGCGCGAGTTCGGCCTCGAAGGTGCGGCGGGCGCCGCGCACCCGGACGGCGGTGTCGGACATCAGTGTTCCTCCGGGAGGTGGAAGGCCGTGACGGGGGTGGACCGGCCCTTGACGGCGCGGGGTCCGAGGGGGATCCAGGGCAGCCCTTCGGGCAGCGCGCCGAGGGTGCTGGCGGCGGCGACCGTCCCTGCCGGGCGGGCCAGGTCCTGCATCCGGGCCGCCAGGTTGACCGTGTCGCCGACCAGCGTGTACTCGACGCGTTCCTCGCTGCCGAGCAGCGCGGCGGCCACCTCGCCCGTGCACAGGCCGATGCCGAGCCGGAACGGGGTCTCCCACTCGTCGTTGAGGCGGCGCTGGCGGGCGTGCATCTGCCGGGCCGCCGCGACCGCCGAGGCGGCGTGGCCGGGGCGCGGGTCGGGGGCGCCGAAGACGGCCATGACGGCGTCGCCGACGTACTGCATGACGGTGCCGCCCTCGCGGAGGATGGCCGCGTTCATGGCCCGGCGGTGGGCGTTGAGCCGACCGGCCAGCACCGCCGGGTCGGTGTGCTCGGCGATGGCCGAGTAACCGCGCACGTCGCTCATCAGCACGGTCACCGTGAGCCGTTCGGTCCGGTCGAGCCCGTCGGCCAGCAGCTTGTCGGCCAGGCCGCCCGGTAACAGCCGCGAGAGGCGTTCGCCCTGCTCGTCGCGGCGCAGGATCGCGGTGTGCAGCATGCGCAGGCGCTTGAGCGCGCCCTGCCGCCCGGCCGAGGCGCCCCGCGCCAGCTTGAGGAAGAGCTGCTCGACCAGGGCGTTCACCTTCTCGGGGCTGTCGCTGGCCGCCGCCGCGATGGCCTTCACCGACCGCCCCTCCGCGACCTGCCGCAGCAGCGCCTCCTCGGCCGCGCTCAGCTCCGGCGACCGCGCCGGGGAGAGCAGGTCCTGGACGATCTGGGGGTCGACCATCGACCCGCCCGCCGCCACCTCACGGATCGCCCGGCCCAGCAGCCGCGCGTCCGCGATCCGGTCCTTCAGCAGGTACGCGTACCCGTCGGCCCCCTCCGACAGCAGCTTCACCGCGTAGTCGGGGTCGTCGTACTGGCTCAGCACCACGACGCCGGTGCCCGGGAGGCGCCCCCGTACCTCCCGGGCGGCGTCGATGCCCTCGTCCTGGAAGGTCGGGGGCATCCGGATGTCGGTCACGAGCACCTGAGGGCGCAGCTCCTCGGCGCGCGCGACGAGCTCGTCGTAGTCGGCGGCCACGCCGACCACCTCCAGGGCCTCATCCCGGGCCAGCAGCGCGCGCACGCCCTCGCGGACGATCAGGTTGTCGTCGGCGAGCAGCACGGTGATGCGGTCGGTGATGCGGTCCACGCTGTAAATGTCCCTCCCGCGCGTGGCGGGGAACAGAGGGTTAGCCCTCCTGCACCCGGATGGACATCCCCCTGTGTCTCCCGGCCCCCGATTCCTAGCGTCGGATACGACCAGAGGAGGCCGACATGCGCGTCGAGACGCAGGCCACGTCCCTTTCCTGGATCCCCTCGGAGGCGGTCAAGGGGTACACCCGGCCGATGTTCGAGGTCGGGATCTCCCACTACGACGAGCCGCCCCCCGGGCGCGTCGACGACCTGGAGGCGCTGCGCCGCGCCGACCGGTTCCGGTTCGCCAACGTGCTTCGCGTCTGGGCCGATTTCGGCGACGATGGCCGGGTGCTCGCCCACGGCGCCGGAGGAGGCGGGGTGATGGGCTCCACCACGGTCCGCCTGGGCCCGCTCGGCCTCACCCTGGCCGCGATCAGCCTGCCCGACCTGCTCACCGAGACGGTCGGCGACGGTTTCGTCACCGTCACCCGGTCGGCCGGCGGCCGTACCTCGTTGCCGTTCCCGCGCGCCACCGCCGGGATCCCGCGCTGGCGCTCCCCGCTCGTCTGGACCACGCTCTCGATCACCGTGCGCGCCGACGGGACCTCCGAGGTCACGCTGACGGGGGCCAGCCCGTTCCCGCGCCACTGGGTGTACGACGCCGACGGGCAGCTCATCCTCAAGGCGGGCGTCACCGACTTCCGGGCGTGGGCCGCCCAGCGTGCCACCCCGTGGGGCGCCGAGGACTCCCCGGTCGTCGTCACGGCCGCCGAGACCGCCCTCGAACGCGAACTGTCCCGGCTGATCATGCGGGGCACCCGCAAGCCGGTCGTCCGCGAGCTCAAGGAGGGCACGGCGCTGGTCCGCCAGGGCGAGCCCGGCGCGTCGCTGTTCCTGCTCCTCGACGGCGTCGTCACCGTCGACGTCGACGGCCGCGAGCTCGGCCGGGTCGGTCCGGGCGCGGTGCTGGGAGAGCGGGCCCTGCTGGAGAACGGCCACCGCACCGCCACGCTGACCGCGCTCACCCCGATCAGGGTGGCCGAGGCCGGCGCCGACACCATCGACCGGGCCGCCCTGGAACACCTGGCCCAGGGCCACCGCCGCGAGGAGTTCGCGTGAGACTGCACTTCCTGGGGGTACGCGGGTCGACGCCCGCGCCCGGCGCCGAGTTCACCCGGTGGGGCGGCCACACCTCGTGCGTGGCCGTGCTCCCCGACGGGTACGCGGCGCCGCCGCTGGTCCTCGACGCGGGGACCGGGATCAGGAACCTCGCGCCGGTCCCCTTCCGGGGCGTGATCGCGCTGTCGCACCTGCACTGGGACCACGTGCAGGGGTTGCCGTTCAGCCGGGCGGTCGACCACCCGGAGGCGTCGGTGGAGCTGATCGTGCCCGGTGCGCAGCCCCTCGCGCTGCTCACCCGGGCCTTCTCGCCGCCGCACTTCCCGATCGAGCCGGGAGGCCTGCGAGGAGCCGTGTCGGTGACCTCTTCCGGCGGGAGCCGTAAATATGACGGTTTCGAGCTGATCCAGGCGGAGGTGACCCACAAGGGCGGGACCACGGTCGGGACCCGGGTCGAGTGCGACGGCGTGGCCGTCGTCTACCTGCCCGACCACGCACCCCAGCTCGGCTCGGCGGCGGCCGAGGAGTTGTGCCGGGACGCCGACCTGATCGTGCACGACGGCCAGTTCCGGCCCGAGGAGCAGGCGCTGGCCGACGACTACGGGCACGCCTCGGTCACCGACGCGCTGGCCTTCGCCGAACGTTGCGGCGCGCGGGGGCTGCTGCTGACCCACCACGCGCCCGGCCGGACCGACGACCAGCTCGACGCCCTCGCCAAGGAGTGGCCCGACGTGCGGTTCGCCCGCGAAGGCGACGTCGTGACCGTCTAGATCTTGTGGCCGACCTCGTTCTCATAGGCGGTGAGCTGCTGCTCCAGCGCCTTCATCAGCTCGAAGACCTGCGCCGGGGGAATGCGCACCCGGCTCACGATCCGCGTGGGGACGCTGATGTACTGCTGGCCGTCGCCGTTGTCGGCCAGGCCGGGCGGGCGGGTGATCACCGCGAAGTCGAGCACGAACCCGTCCTGGGTATGCCAGACGGAGGCGAAGTTGGCGTACTGGCCGGCCTCCACTTCGGGGGTGATGCTCACTTCGAGTCGGCTCTCGGGCTCGTTGGTCAAATCCTCATCCCTCCGGGTCGCCTCCATGGTGCCCTGTCGGGGGAGCGTTCCCGCGTCCGACACGTCCTGTTCATTTGAGGATCGACGGAAGCGGCTGGGCGCCGCGCGTCGCGAGCATCTCTTTCATCAGGTCGATCTCGGCGGTCTGGCCGTCGACGATGTGCTGGGCGATGTTCCGGACCTCCGGACGTTCGGCCAGCTCCAGCGCGCCCTTGGCCATCTCGACGCCGCCCTCGTGGTGGCGGATCATCAGCTGCAGGAACAGCACCTCGGCCGCCTGCCCCTTCGCGTCGGCGAGCCGCTTCATCTCCTCGGCGGTGGCCATTCCGGGCATCACGCCCGGCGTCACCCCGGCCGCCGCCGCGTGGCCGTGCCCCGCCATCCACGTCATCGGCTTCACGCTGGAGGCCTGCGACAGGTCCCACTGCTGCAGCCAGCCGATGAACATTCCACGCTGCGCCGACTGCGTCGTGATGATGTCGTAGGCCAGCGTGCGCACCTTGTCGTCGGTGCTCTCGTCGCGCACCGCGAACGACATCTCGACCGCCTGCGCGTGGTGAACCCCCATGTCACGGGCGAAGCCGGCCTCGGGAGACAGGTCGCCGGGGGTGCCCGGCCGGGTGAGGTTGACCAGCAGCAGGACGATCGCGACGACCACGACGACGGCCGCGGCGACCGGGAGCAGAAGCGAACGGGGGTTCTTCATCGCCCTCAGATTACTTCCCGCCGGGACGCGATGGGCCAAACGGCTATCTATACCCACTATTCTCCTTGTCCATATGTGACCGCGTGATGGAGGGTCGATGACCAAGGAGAAAGCGCAGGCACGGCGTGACCGCATCGCCCAGATGAGGGCGCAGCAGCGGGCCAAGGAACGGCGGGCCGCTGTCCTCATGTGGGGTATCGGCGGCCTGGTCATCCTGCTTCTCGTCGGAAGCGTCGCCTTCTACATCATCCGTCAGGAGATGGACAAGTCGGAGGCCGAGAAGGCCGCGCTCGCCGCTCAGGAGGCGATGCTGCCCAAGGTCAAGAACTTCGAGTACAAGGGCGCCGGCCACGTCAACACGAAGGTCGCCTACAAGGAGACCCCGCCGGCCGGCGGCGAGCACAACCCCGCCTGGCAGACCTGCGGCATCTACGACCAGCCGATCAACAACGAGAACGCGGTCCACTCGATGGAGCACGGCGCGGTCTGGATCACCTACCAGCCCGACCTGCCGGCCGCCGAGGTCGACAAGCTGAAGGCGCTGGCGGGCGAGCCCTACATGCTGCTCAGCCCCTACCCCGGCCTCCCGTCGAAGATCGTCGCCTCGTCGTGGAACCACCAGATCCAGCTCGACAGCGCCTCGTCCCCCGACCTGAACGCCTTCATCCTCAAGTTCCGCCAGGGCGAGGACACCCCCGAGCTCGGCGCGAGCTGCGACGGCGGCGAGACCCGCTCCGCGGCCGACGCCCCGCTGCCCCCCGCCGGCTCCCAGCCGGCCCCGCAGCCGTCGGGCGCGCCGTCCATGTCGACGGACGCGCCCGCCCAGTAACAACCGGTTTGAGATTCAGGACGGCCCGTGCGCCCGTCCCTGAGGAAGATTCAGGGCGCGAGACACGGTCAGCCTTCGGCCGACCGTGTCTCGCTTGGGCCACGGGCCGTCCCATGTCGATAGGCTCTGCGGGCGATGTCAGGGATTGAGGCCGGGATGCAGAACACCCCCGTTGCGGAGGAGCCGGGTCCGCCGCAGCCGCCGCAGGCGACCAAGGGCGCCACGATCGCCCTCAGCGTCGCGCTGGTCTTCGTGGTGATCATGTCCGGGGTGCTCGGCACCGTCGCGGTGCTGATGACCAACAACCAGGACTCGCCGCCGCTGACCCAGCCGGTCGTGACCAAGCTCGCGGTGCCCATCCACTTCGCGCCCGTCGAGGCGTCGGGCACCGCCCCCTGCCCGGCCGAGACCGAGGCCGTCCTCGACGACGCCGGCACCACCTGCTACCAGCTCGAACCGGGCGTGACGCTGACGTCGGTGCAGAAGCTGGAGACCTTCACCGAGTCCGACGGCAGCTACTCGATCCGCGTGGTCCTGGCCCCCGACAACCGGGCCCAGATCGAAGACCTGACCCGCGACACCGTGAAGCGCCTGCTGGCGATCGTGGTCGGCGACAAGGTCGTCTCGACCCCGCGTGTGGCCCAGGAGATCACCCAGGACAGCCTGAGCATCGTCGGCGGCTTCACCAAGGACGAGGCCGACGCCTTCCTCGCCCGCCTCAAGGGCACCGGCGCCCCGCCCGCCCAGCCGCCCGCGAACCAGCCCACGAGCGACCCGGCCGCCACGAACCAGCCCGGCGTGACCGATCCCAACCAGCAGCCCGGCGGCACCGACCCGAACCAGCAGCCAGGCACCAACCAGCAGCCGGGCACCAACCAGCAGCCCTCCGCGAACAACCAGGGCGGCACGACCTCCCAGCGCTACCCGACCTGCGCGGCGGCCATCGCGGCCGCGGCCGGCCCATACACGAAGGGCATCCACGAGGAATACGAGTGGTACATCGACGTCGACAACGACGGCGTCGCGTGCGACCGCGACGACGTGTCCTGATTCCGGTCGTGTACGACCTGGGCGACGCCGCAGGCGACCCTCGCAGAGGGTGACGCGGCGATCGAGGTGATCGAGGGAGACTCGAACCTCGGCCGGCTATTTCGCTTTATGCCGGGACCATGCTCGGGGCGGCACCGACACGCGCGACAAGGGTCTCGTCGCCGCCGCGATGGCCGGTTATGCCGGATCCTAGTCAGGGCGATGCCGCCGAGCGGGATCCACACGCGTGGCAAGGATCCCTCGCCGCCGCGATGGCCGGTTAGCCGGGACGCCGCTCAGGGCGATGTCCTTGGGCTGGATAGACACGCGTGACAGGGGTCCCGTCGGCGCCGTGATGGCCGGTTAGGCCGGGACGGTGCTCAAGGCGATGTCGTCGGGTCTGATCGGCACCCGCGACAAGGGAAGGCCCGTCGCGGCTCGGACCGCCGCCGCGATGGCCGGGGTCGACGACAACGTCGGGGGTTCGCCCGCTCCCCGCAGCCCGTAGGGCGCGTGCGGGTCGGGGTTCTCCAGGATCGACAACTTCATCGGCGGCATGTCGAGGATGGTCGGGATCAGGTAGTCGGTGAACGACGGGTTCAGCACCTTCCCGTCGCGGACCTGGATCTCCTCCATCAGCGCCAGCCCGAGACCCTGGGCCGTGCCGCCGTGGATCTGGCCTTCCAGAGCGAGCGGGTTGAGGATCTTCCCGACGTCCTGGACGGCGGCCAGTTCGACCACCTTGATCAAGCCGAGCTCCACGTCGACGTCCACCACCGCCCGGTGCACGCACAACGCCAGCTGCGTGTGCGAGTCGCCCTGGCCGGTCAGCGGGTCCATCGGGAACGTCCGGCGGTGCCGGTACTCGCGGGTCTCCTCGATCGGGCCCTCGGCGGCCAGCACCTCGGCCACGCTCCGGCCGTCGGCCGTCAGCGCGTCGAGGCGTTCCTTCACCGCCAGGCTCGCGGCGCGGACCGCGCCCCCGGTGACGTAGGACTGCCGGGAGGCCGACGACGAGCCGGCCGAGCCGACGGTGGTGTCGGCGGGCACGATGGTGACCCGGTCGATGCCCAGTTCGGTCTGGGCGATCTGGGTCTTGACCATGATCAGGCCCTGCCCGACCTCGGCCGCCGCCGTGTGCACGAGCACGTGCGGCTCGTCGCCGAGCAGCTCCACCCGCACCCGGGCGGTCGAGTAGTCGTCGAAGCCCTCCGAGAAGCAGATGTTCTTGATCCCGACGCCGTAGCCGACGCCGCGCCTGACCCCCTCGCCGTGGGTGGTCTGCGCCACGCCGCCCGGCAGCTCGCGCAGGTCGCGCGACGACGGCCCCGGAAGAGGCATCGCGTCGAGCTCCCGCAGCATGTCGGCGAGCGGCGCGGGGGTGTCGATCACCTGGCCGGTGGCCAGCAGCGACCCTTGCGAGACCGCGTTGCGGATCCGGATCTCGACCGGCGACAGACCGCACGCCTCGGCCAGCCGGTCCATCTGCGACTCGTAGGCGTAACAGGCCTGGACCGCCCCGAACCCGCGCATCGCCCCGCAGGGCGGGTTGTTGGTGTAGGTCCCGTAGGCGTCGATGAAGACGTTGGGCACCTCGTAGGGGCCGACGCCGAGCGACGCGGCGTTCCCGACCACTGCCGGCGAGCTGGAGGTGTACGCGCCCCCGTCGAGCACGATCTCCGCCTTGACGTAGACGAGCCTGCCGTCGCGGGTCGCGCCGTGCTCGTAGCGCATCCAGGCCGGGTGGCGGTGGACGTGCCCGAAGAACGACTCCTCGCGGCCGTACACGAACTTGACCGGCTTGCCGGTGCGCAGGGCCAGCATCGAGGCGTGGATCTGCATCGACAGGTCCTCGCGGGCGCCGAACGCGCCGCCGACGCCCGCCAGCGTGAGGCGGACCTTGTCCTTCGGGAGGTTCAGGCAGGGCGCGATCTGGTCCTGGTCGACGTGGAGCCACTGGGTGGCGATGTAGAGGTCGACGCCGCCGTCCTCGGCCGGGACCGCGAGGCCCGACTCGGGGCCGAGGAAGGCCTGGTCCTGCATGCCGACCTCGTACTCGCCGGTGACGACCACGTCGGCGGTGAAGGTCGAGCCCACCCTGACGGGCTGGTGTCTGACCAGGTTCCCGTGCACGCTGACCTGCGGGCACTCCGGGTCGAAGGCGGCCCGGCGCGGGTCGGTGACGGCCTCGCGGGCCTCGTACACGACCTCGATGAGATCGGCCGCCCGGCGGGCCGTCTCCGGATGGTCGGCGGCCACCAGCGCCACCGGTTCCCCCTGGTAGCGGACCTGGTCGATGGCGAGGACGGGCTGGTCCTTGTGTTCGAGGCCGTAGAACTTCTCGCCGGGGACGTCCTCGTGGGTCAGCACGGCGTACACGCCCGGGACCTTCAGCGCGGGCCCCACGTCGATCGACCTGATCCACGCCGAGGGGTGGGGGCTGCGCAGCGTCGCGCCCCAGAGCATGCCGTCGAGCCACAGGTCGGAGGAGTAGGCGAACTCCCCGGTGACCTTCAGCGTGCCGTCGGGGCGGAGCAGGCTCTGCCCGATTCCCTGGCCGATTCCCTGGGTGCGTCCGGTGGCGATGCTCATAGACGCCCAGTAGACCAACCTTTTGTTTCCGGACCTATCGGCTGACCCATGAAACGCCGGGGCCGTAGAGGGCGGCGCTTGTAGATTCATCCAAATAAGGTGGGTCTTGTGCAGATAAGTGAGCTGCTGGCCCACGAGACGCTGCGGCTCATCCTGCTGACCGGGGAGCCGGTCGGCGAGATCACCGGCGTCGTGGTGACCGACCTGCCCCGGCCGGGCCGCTATCTGACCGGCGGCGAACTGGTGCTCACCGGCATGATGTGGCGGCACCGGCCGTCCGACTCGGAGGTCTTCGTCGACCATCTCGTCGAGGCCGGCGTCACCGCCCTCGCCGCCGGAGACGCCCGGCTGGGCCACGTGCCCGACGACCTCGTGGACGCCTGCCGCGAACGCGGCCTGGCCCTGATCGAGGTGCCGATCGAGGTGTCGTTCGGCGCGGTCATCGACGTGGTCGACCGCCGCATGGCCGGGGAACAGCGCCTGGCCCTCGGCCGCCACCGCCGCATCTTCGCCGCCGTGGCCGAGGGCGCCGGCCTCCCGGAACTCTTCCGGATGGCCCACGACGAACTCGGCGTCACCGGCGGCGTCGTCTCCTCGACCGGGCGGGTGATCGCCGGGGAGGTCCCCGACGCCTCCAGGATGGCCGCCGAGTTCCTCCGCGCCGTCCGCCTCCCGCACGTCACCGCCGACCCCCGCACGATCTTCACCGTCGACCGCAGCCCCCGCGTGGCCGGCTGGGCGCTGGTCCTGGACGGCGACGTCAACCCCGAGATCGGCTACGAGCTGGCCGCGTGCGCAGCCCTCGAACGCACCCGCATGGAAGAGGGCCGCCGGGTCGAACGGCGGCTGCTGGAGCAGCTCATCGGCCTGGCCGGCAGCGCCGACCTGCCGGAGTTGTCGGCCCGGATGCGCACCTGCGGCCTCGACGTGGCGGCGCCGTTCGCGATCGTCGCCTGCACCGCCCTGCGCGCCGGCGCCTCCGACGGCCCGGACGCCGCGACCCTGGGCGGGCTGGTCCTGGAGGAGATGCTCGACCGCTCGGTCGTCGCCGTGGCCGCCGCCGACACCGGACTGGCCGTGGTGCCCCTGCCCGGCTCCGTCGAGGAGCTGACCGGCCGGTTGACGGCGCGGCTCTCGGTCGTGGCGACCCCGGGGGTCCGCCTCTCGCTCGGCGTCAGCGCCGCCCTGACCGGTCCGGCGGCGATCCGGGGCGGGATCGAGGAGGCCGGGTACGCCCGGCGGATGGCCGAGGCCCGCGACGGCGGCCTGGTGACCAGCGACGAGATCTACACCCACGCATTGTTGCTGGCTACGGTGCCCGACGACATCCGGCGGGGGTTCGCTTCACGGCTGCTCGACCCGCTGTTCGGGTATGACCGGCGGCATCAGGCCGACCTGGTGCGGACCCTGTCGACTTTCCTCGACTGTGCAGGCTCGTGGAACGTCTGCGCCGAGCGGTTGCACGTGCACGTGAACACGGTGCGCTATCGCATCAGGCGGGTGGAGGAGTTGACGGGGCGGAATCTGACCACGATGGCCGACCGTGTGGATTTGTATTTGGCCCTCCGTGCCTCGTGATCGCACCTGGCCGTCAGCGGAAACAGTCGGGTGAGGCCCGCGCGCCTTTTCTGAACCGGCGCCGCGGAACTCCGTCTCGATGGCGCGGTCGCCGAATCCACTGGTGAAAAGGGTCACCGGAGCACGTGAGTCGTGGGCGCCCGGCGAAATCGACGGAATTGGCAGACCGGATTTTCCGGCCATTCTCTCGGTGAATCGATTCACTCACGCACGGGAGGACATTCGGAATCGACCCTTGCGCTGCTTTCCGATGAATCACCTTGTGCGCCGATAGGGCTCGCGGCGGCGTCCGACGGAAGAACCGGCGCCTCATTGATCATCTGTCCTCCCTTCGCCCGAGGGTTTCGCGATCGGCCGTGAGTGTCGATCGGGACAGAACGGTCTTCAAGGGAGGTTCCTCGCGTCGGGGGTGCTCCCTTTCATCTGCACGTGCATCTGGCGTCACCCCAGTCACTCCGCACCCACGATGTCAGGACTGTCCGATGTGTCTCTCACCATGCCTCTGGAGGCGATCGACCTGCGACGCGAGTAATTGAGGTGGCTTCAGTGGCCGGCCGGTCGGATGGTTGCCGGGACTCCGGTTTCCGGAGATCGCATTCCGTGATGATATGCAAGCGCTAGGTGATGACCGCAGGTGAAATAGAAAGAATCGCGGCACTGGCCAGTGCCGCGATTCCGAGTACATGCTGTGGCCGGGGGGATCCGCTCCCGGTGCCTGGGAGTGGGTGGGGGAGGCTCACATGGGGTTCACGCTAGGAAATTTCCCTTGACTTTCCTGACTCACGTAACGAGTCAGCAGCATTCCAGGCTGTAAGGGCGCAAGGGGGACGAAGCGGCGCTGGCGGCCGTAGCATTGATCCCTGCGGCGGTGGTAACCGCAACTAGGGTCGTAAGAGCAAGCATGATCAGGCGGCGTCGCACGGTGGGGCTCCCGTCGGGTCTAGAGGTTCTTGCATTTTTCCAGGGGGTGCTGGTGACCGGTCAAGATCTAGTGGGTCAGCGCATCAAGACCATCCGCCGACAGCGGGGGCTCTCTCAAGCGCAACTCGCACATCCTGAGCTGTCCGACAGCTATGTTTCCCTAATTGAGAGCGGTAAGCGTACCCCTACTCCGGCAGTTCTGGAGCTCCTGGCTCAAAAACTCGACTGTTCTCTCACTTATCTGGTCAACGGCGTCACCGCCGAACAGATGGAAGAGATCGAGGTCGGCCTGCGATTCGCGCGGCTGGCGCTGGAGAACGGCGAGGCGCAGGAGGCCCGCCGCCGCTACACCGAGCTCCTCACCGACACCAGTCTCACCGGCCTGGCCCAGCTCCGCCAGGAGGCCGAATACGGCTGCGCCCTGGCGACCGAGGCGTGCGGCGACCGGGCCGAGGCGATCCGGCTGCTCAAGGGGCTGCGCGCCGACACCGAGCGGCCGATGTCGGTCGAGTGGCAGGTGGCCGTCGCGGTCGCGCTCTGCCGCTGCTACCGCGACGAGGGCGAGCTCGGCGAGGCCGTGCGGGTGGGTGAGGCGCTGCTCGGCGGCAACTCCCGCCCCGCCTGGACCGACGCCCTGATCGAGCTCGGCTCGACCCTGCTCTCGGTCTACCGCACCCGCGGCGACCTGCTGCGGGCCCGCCACTTCGCCTCCGAGCTGCTGTCGGCCGCCGAGCTGCTGGGCACCCCCCGCGCCATCGTGGCCGCCTCGTGGAACGCGGCGTTCGTCGCCCAGGAGACCGGCCGGGGCGAAGAGGGCATGAGCCTGCTGGAGCGGGCCATGGCCATCCAGTCCGAGAACGGCGGCGACCCCCGCAACCTGGCCCGCCTCCGCGTGGCCTACGCGACCATGATCGTCCGCACCCGCGCCACCGACGTCGAGGTGGGCCGCGACCTGCTCCTGCGCGCCCTGCGCGAGCTGGGCGAGTCGTCGGCCTCGGTGCTCGACAAGGCCCGCTGCAACATCGAGCTTGCCCGCGCCGAACTGGCCCTGGGCCACCCGCGCGAGGCCGTCCAGTACGCCCGCGTCGCCGACGAGGCGCTGCGCGAGTCGGGCGGGGAACACTGGGCCGACGCCAACCTCGTCCAGGGCCAGGCCCTCCTTCTCCTCCACGAGGACGAAGAGGCCGCCGTGGCGCTGGGCAACGCCAACGAGTCGTTCGACCCGGCCCCGATGCGCCGCAGGGCCCAGAGCTGGATGACCGTGGCCGAGGCCTACGACCGCCTCCACGACCACGACCAGAGCATCCTCGCCGCCCAGAAGGCCCTGGCCTGCGTCGGCCTGTGACCCCGGCGAGACCGGTGGTCCCCGCGGCCCGGGAACGGGCTCGCGGTGAGACCACCGGCTCGCGTCGGTAGCCTTAGGGCGCCATGAAGAGTTCACCGATCGTCGCCGTTCTGGCCGTCGTCGCGGCCCTTCTGCTGCCCTCCGCGCCGGCCGCCGCGCACACCTCTCTGCGGAGCAGTGACCCCGCCGAGAACGCGCAGGTCACCGCGTTGCCCAAGGTGACGCTCGAGTTCAGCGAGTCGGTGCGGTTCCCGGCCGTCGTGCTGACCGGGCCCGACGGCGAGCGTTACGAGAACGGGAAGCCGCGGGTCGACGGCCGCAAGATCGTCCAGGACGTCGGTCCTCCGTCGGCGCTGCCCCCGGGGGCCTACACGATCGCCTACCGCGTCGTCTCCCGTGACGGGCACCCCGTCGAGGGGGAGATCCCGTTCACCTACGAGCCGGCCCAGCCGGGCGCGCCGAGCCAGCCGGCTCAGCCGGTGGTGCAGGCCGCCGCCGCGCCCACTCCGAGCGCCACCGCGAACCCCGACGGGCCCGAGGAGAGCAGGCAGATCCCCGCCTGGGTCTGGATCGTGGTCTTCGGGATCGCCGGCATCGGGATCGGCATGGCCTTCAGCATGCGTAAGAAGCCATAATGGCCGGAATGTCCGATGGGAAGGCCGCCCGGATGAACCGTACGGTCCGGCTCGCGATCGCGGGCGGGTGTGCCGCCGCCGGGGCGCTGGTGGTCGGCATGGTGGCGGGAGGCGCGGCCACGCCGCGGGTCATCCCGGGGCTGCCCGACGAGGGCACGCTCACCCGGTGGATGGTCCCGGTCTCCAAGCTCGGCATGGACGTCGCCGGGCTGGTCACCGTCGGGCTCCTCCTCATGGCCGCCGCGCTGCTGCCCTCCGACAAGGGGCTGCTCGGAAAGACGGCCCTCGGTTACGCCAAGGCGGCCAGCTGGTCGGCCCTGGTCTGGGGCGGGGCGGCGGCGCTCAACCTCGTCTTCGGGTTGTCGCAGTCGCTCGGCCAGCCGGTCGGCGTCGTGCTCGACGGCAATCAGCTGACCAGCTACGCCGGGCAGACGCCGCAGGGCATCGCGCTGACACTCGTCGTGCTCTTCTCGGTCTCGATCGCGCTGTTCGCGCGGGGGGCCATCACCGTCGGCGCGGCCGGCGGGCTGCTGGTGTTCTCGCTGGCCACGCTGCTGCCGCCGGCGCTGACCGGACACTCCTCCAGTGCGCCCAACCACGGGCTGGCGACCACGTCGGTCGCCTTCCACCTGCTCTTCCTGGCCCTGTGGGTCGGCGGGCTCGGGCTGCTCTGCTACCACGCCCTGCGTGGCCACGACCGGCTCCCGACGGCCGCCGACCGGTTCTCCCGCATGGCGTTCTGGTGCTTCGTCGGGGTCGGCCTGTCGGGGCTGGCGTCGGTCGCGGCCCGGCTCGCGTCGGTGTCGGATCTGTTCACCTCCGCGTACGGGGTGATCCTGCTCCTCAAGATCGTCGCCTATGGCGTGCTGGGCGGCGTCGGCTGGTGGCACCGCAGGCGCACCCTGCCCGACCTGGCCGCCGGAAAGCCGGGGGCGTTCGTCAGGCTGGCGCTGGGCGAGATCATGCTCATGGCCGGCACCGTCGGCATCGCGGTGGCGCTGGCGCAGACCGCGCCGCCGCCCGTCGAGACGCTGCCCACCGACCGGGCGTTCGACCTGCTCGGCTACGTCATGCCGCCGCCGATCTCGTTCACCAACCTGCTCAGGCTCTGGTGGTTCGACCTCTTCTTCGCGGTGATCGCGGCGGTCCTCGGGGGCCTGTACGTCGCCGGGGTCGTCCGCCTCGTCCGCCGCGGCGACAAGTGGCCGATCGGGCGGTCGATCGCGTGGGGCCTGGGCATCCTGATCCTCGTCCTGACCACCCAGAGCGGCGTGGCCCGCTACGCGCCGGTGCTGTTCAGCGTCCACATGACCGAGCACATGGTGCTCTCGATGCTGGTGCCGATCTTCCTGGTGCTGGGCGCCCCGGTGACGCTGGCGCTCCGGGCGCTGAAGCCCGCCGCGCGACGGGGCGACCGGGGGCCGCGTGAGTGGATCACCGTCGTCCTGCACAGCCGGGTCGCCAAGTTCGTCGCCCACCCGGCCATCGCGACCGCCCTGTTCGTCGTGTCGACGTACGCGCTCTACTTCACGCCGCTGTTCGAGTCGGCCATGGAGGAGCACCTCGGGCACATCGCCATGTCGCTGCACTTCCTGCTGGTCGGCACCCTGTTCTTCTGGGTGATCGTCGGGGTCGACCCGGCGCCGAACCAGCTGCCCTACTTCGGCCGCCTGCTGCTGCTGTTCGTCACGATGCCGTTCCACGCGTTCTTCGCGATGGCGATCATGAGCATGGGCAGCGTGCTGGCCGCCGACTGGTACGAGCAGCTCGGCCGGACGTGGGGCGCGTCGTCGTTGTCCGACCAGAACACCGGCGGGGCCATCGCCTGGGGCTTCGGCGAGATCCCGACATTGATCGTGCTCATCGCGCTGGCCATCCAGTGGTGGCGGGCCGACGAGCGGGTGGCCCGCCGCCAGGACCGCAAGGCCGACCTGGTCGCGGCCCGGACGGGCGGCACCGGTGACACCGAGCTCGACGCCTACAACGACTATCTGGCAAAGCTCAACAAGCGTGACCAAAAGCGGTAACGGGCATCATCTTCTGGGTTCGGCAAACCCTAAGCAAACGGCAACCGTTCCTTGAGCCTCACCCATTAGCGTCGCCGGTGAAGATCAGGGGAGTTGGAGAGCTTTGTCCGAGGAACTGCGGCTGCGTGAGGGCACCGGGCTGAAGCCCGCCCTTGAGGAATACCTGGGCGACTGGTCGGCCCGGACCGGCATCGCGGTCGAGACGTGGGCGCTGCCCGACGCGCCGCTGCCGTCGGCCGTCGTGCGGGGGGTCTACGCCGTGGTGACCGAGGCGCTCGCGAACGTCGAACGCCACAGCGGCGCCCGCCACGTCGCCATCGCCGTCACGGTCGGCGACACGGGCCTGCGCATGACCGTCAGCGACGAGGGCGTCGGCTTCTCCGAGGGCACCACCGGCCGGGGGCTGGCCGCCATGAAGGCCGGTTTCGTCGAGATCGGCGGCACCCTGTCGATCAACAGCGTGCTGGGCTCCGGCACGACGCTGAGCGGCGTCGTGCCGAAGCGGGCGCTCAGGGGAGCGTGAGGATCTCCACGCCCGAGTCGGTGACCAGCACCGTGTGCTCGAACTGGGCGGTGCGCCTGCCGTCTTTCGTCACGGCCGTCCAGCCGTCGGACCAGATCTCGTAGTCGATCGTGCCGAGCGTCAGCATCGGCTCGATCGTGAACGTCATGCCCGGCACCAGGGTCACCGTGAGCGACGGGTCGTCGTAGTGGGGGACGATCAGGCCGCTGTGGAAGGACTCGGCGATGCCGTGGCCGGTGAAGTCGCGCACCACGCCGTAGCCGAAGCGCTTGGCGTAGGCCTCGATGACCCGGCCGACGATGTTGAGCTGCCGGCCCGGCGCGACGGCCTTGATCGCGCGGTTGGTGGCCTCGCGGGTGCGCTCGACGAGCAGCCGCGACTCCTCGTCGACGTCGCCGCAGAGGAAGGTCGCGTCGGTGTCGCCGTGGACGCCGCCGATGAAGGCGGTGATGTCGACGTTGACGATGTCGCCGTCGTTGAGGACCGTGTCGTCGGGGATGCCGTGGCAGATGACCTCGTTGATCGACGTGCAGAGCGACTTGGGGTAGCCGCGGTAGCCGAGCGTCGAGGGGTAGGCGCCGTGGTCGAGCAGGAACTCGTGGCCGATCCGGTCGAGCTCGTCGGTCGTCACGCCCGGCGCGACGTGCCTGCCGACCTCTTCGAGGGCCTGGGCGGCGATGCGCCCGGCGACCCGCATCTTCTCGATCGTCTCGGGGGTCTGCACGTCTGACGCGCCGCGTTTCGGCTCCTTCTTCCCCACGTATTCCGGACGCTCGATGTGCGCGGGAACCTTGCGGGTGGGCGAGATCCGCCCGGGCCGGAGCAGTGTCGTCATGCGCGCAAGTCTATGTGCGCGCGGAAGGGGCAAGATGGCCGTTGTGAGCGAGCAAACTGGACACTGGTGGTTCTGTCTCAAGCACATGCGCGTCGAGGGCGACCAGGGGTGCCCCAACAAGGACCGCATGGGGCCCTACGACACCGAGGCCGAGGCGGCCAACGCGCTGGCCACGGCCTCGGCCCGCAACAAGGCCTGGAAGGACCAGGACAAGGACTGGGACGACGACTAGATCGGCGGCGCGGGATCGTTCTCGAAGCCGAATCTCCGTTACGGCTCCGCCTACCTCGGCCCCGGCCGCCGTCCATCCGCAACACCGCACCCGGCGCTCCCCGGCCGCGCCGCGTCGCCGCCGCGACGGCCGATCCCGCACGTCACGTGTGGGCGTACGGGGAACGGAAGGTCAGACCACCGCGTAGGCCCGGACCGGGAAGGTGCCCATCCCCGCCACCAGGGGCGGGGCCGCGTGGAAGCGGAAGCCCGACGCCGGGAGCGCGCCCAGGTTGGTGAGGTGCTCGACGATCGGGACGCCCGCGCCGAGCAGGGTGGTGTGGGCGGGGCGCTCGCCCTTCGGGGGAGTGGCGTCGATGTTGAACGAGTCGATGCCGACCAGGGCCGCGCCGCCCGCCACGAGGGCCGCCGAGGTCTCGGCGGTGAGGTGGGGGTGCCCGGTGAAGTAGGCGTCGGTGCCCCAGTTGGCGTCCCAGCCGGTGTGGAAGAGCACGGCCTTGCCCGCGACGTCGAGGTCGCCGGGCAGGTCGACGCCCTTCACGACCACGCCGTCGAGGTCGGCCAGCTTCTCCAGCGGCAGCCCCGACAGGTCGGCGCCGTCGGCGAAGCGGTGGTTGGGGCTGTCGAGGTAGGTGCCGGTGTTGGCGGCCATGGTGATCGTGCCGATGAAGAACTCGGTGCCCTCGGCGTAGAGGTCGCGGGAGGCCTCCCGGCTCAGGTGCACCCCCATGACCGGCGCGGGGATGCCCGGGTAGGTGATCATCCCTTCGACGATGCGGTGGCTCAGTTCGATGAGGCTCATGACTTCCGTGCCGCCTTCCGTGCGATGAACCGGCTGAGGGTGAGGACGCCGATGGCGCTCCACACGATGTTGAGGATCGCCGACGGCCAGGCGCCGTGATACCCGCTGTTGACGGCCAGGGCGGCCGCGCCGCCGAGGTTGATGGCCTGGTAGGCGAGGCTGTCGCCGGACATCTTGGACGCCGAGACGAGGCCGTAGGCGATGAGCAGGGCGATCGCGCCGAGTGTGCCGATCGCGGTGATGAACGTTGACATTTGCCCCTCATGTTCGCGGTATGTCCATTTGAAGGGCAAGTGAAGAAAACTTAATCGGCCAATAAGCTTCTCTACATGGAAATCGATCCCCGGCGGTTGCGGATCCTCCATGAGGTCGCCCGTCGCGGTGGCGTGATGAAGGCGGCCGAAGCGCTCCACCTGACTCCGTCGGCCGTCTCCCAGCAACTGGCCCAGCTCGAACGCGAGGTCGGCCTGGCCCTGCTCGACCGCTCCCAGCGCCGCATCTCCCTCACCCCGGCGGGGCGGGTGCTGTCGGCGTACGCAGAGCGCATCGAGGAACAGCTCTCCGAGGCGCGCGACGAGCTCAACCGCTTCACCGAACGCCTGTCCGGTCCGGTGACCATCGCCGCCTTCCCCACGGTGATCAGGCACCTGCTGGTGCCGGCCCTGCGGGTGCTCGCCGAGCGGCATCCCCGGATCGTCCCGGTGATCCACGAGGTGTACGGCAGCGACGCCCTCCAGGAACTCCGCCTGGGCGCCGTCGACCTGGTGGTGACCGAGCGCGACATGAGCACCCCCGCGCCGTCGCTCCCGTCGATGACCCGCCACCGCCTCTACGACGACGAATACCGGATCGTGGCCCCGCCCACCCTCGACCGCATCCCCGCCGACGTCGGCGAGCTGGCCGACCTGCCGTGGGTGGCGGGCGTGCCGTTCCAGGCCTGCGGCGCCGCCCTGGAGCGGCTCAGCCAGCTCCACGGCTTCGAGCCGCGGCGCACCCACATCATCTCGGAGTTCCCGCCCGTGCTCAGCCTGGTCGCGGCGGGCCACGGGGTGGCGATCGTGCCGTCGCTGGCGCTGCTCGACTTCCCCCGGGGCGAGGTCGTGGTGACCGGCATCCACGGGGTGGGGTCGCGGCGCATCGAGGCCCTGACCCGGGTGAGCCGGACGCGGTCGGGGGAGCCCGACCCGGTCCAGGCGGTGGTGATCGAGGTCCTGCGGGAGGCGGCCGAGGAACTGACCGAGCGGGTGGCGGTGCTGAGCGCCTCCCTGGAGGCCCACTGAACCCCAGGCCGCCCGGGTGCGGGCCGGTTCCCTCAATCCGGCACGCGCGGGCCGGTGATCCGGTCGGCCAGTCTGGCCAGACGTTCCCGCAGGCCCTTCCGGGGGGCCTCCCCGGCGGCCATGCTGACCAGGTGCTGGGCGCCGTCGAAGGTCAGCGGGGCGGTCAGCCGGGGGACCGCGAAGGCGTCGTGGGCCAGGGCCTCCAGCTCCGGGTCGCCGCCGTCGATGGCGAGGATGGTCGCGCCCGTCTTGCGGGCGTCGGAGACCCGTTCGAGCAGCGGCACGGGGGCCTGGCTCTCCGCCACCACGACCAGCGTCTCGCCCCGCCGCGCCTCCGAGAGGCGGTCGACGCCCACCCGTAGGTGCGGCGGCGCCGTCAGGTCGGGGGACCAGCGGACCAGCGTCGGGGTGAGCTGGGTCAGGCCCGATAAGCGGGCCTCGTCGGCCAGGTGGGCGGTCAGGTGCCAGGGTTCGTCGTCGGGGGTGCCGGCGATCAGCAGGCCTCCGGGAGAGCGGGTGGTGCGCATCGCCCTGCCGAGGGCGCGGGCCCGGTCGGGCCATTCGGTGGAGTCGAGGGCCTCGCGGAGGAGGCTGACCGCTTCGGCGTCCATGGTGTTCATCGTGCCCCAGGGGGTGGGGGCGCACCGGGGGCTTCGGTTTTTCCGGCACGGGACAATTCGCCTGACTCGGTACTTGACTCGCGTCTACTCGCGGGTAACCATCGGCTCACGGCGCCGTCCCCCGAGAAGTGATCCCGTGAAGGGCGGCATGTCCCCATGCGTCTTCGAGTCCGTGCGACCGTGCTCGCGATCGCGGCCCTCGTGTTCCCTCTCCTCGTGCCGTCGGGTGCTCAGGCCGCCGCGCCGGGCGACGTCGTCGAGGCCACCCCGACCACCGTCTACCTCGCGCCCGGCCGGCTCCTGGAGGTGCCGGTCCGGGCCTGGCACCTTCGCTACCGGTCGACCTCGGCGATCGGGGGGTCGAACGTCGTCTCCGGGACGTTGCTCGTCCCCAAGTCCGGATATTCAGGTAAACGGCCCATCGTCGGGTACGCCGTCGGCACCCACGGCCTCGGCGACCAGTGCGCGCCCAGCGCCGCCATGGCGAACGGGACCGAGCTCGAACTGGCCTTCGTCAGCCTGATGCTGCTCAAGGGCTGGGCCGTGGCGGTCACCGACTACGAGGGGCTGGGGACGCCGGGAGACCACACGTACATGGCCGGGAGATCCCAGGCGCACGCGGTGCTCGACTCGATCCGGGCGGCCACCCGGGTGCCCGACGCGGGGCTGGCGGCCGGCGGGCCCGTGGTGATCATGGGGTACTCGCAGGGAGGCGCGTCGGCGGGGTGGGCGGCCCAGCTCCAGCCGTCGTACGCCCCCGAGCTGCGGCTGCGCGGGGTGGCGGCGGGCGGCGTGCCGGCCGACCTGAGGAAGGTCGCCGAGAACGTCGACGGCGGCGGCGACTTCGGCCTGGCCGCGGCGGCCGGGCTCGGCTTCGACGCGGCCTACCCCGAACTGCGCCTGGCCGACTACCTCACCCCCGAAGGGGCCGCCCTGTTCGCCGACGCCCGGGACGACTGCGTCGACGAGCTGCGCGACAAGCTCGCCGGGCGTACCCTGACCGACCTCACCACCCAGGACGTCATGAACCGGCCCGACTGGAGCGCCCGCCTCCAGGAGAACCGCCTCGGCGCGACCCGGCCCGCCGTGCCCGTGTTCGTCTGGCACGGCACCGGCGACGAGATCATCCCGATCGCCGTCGGCCGCACACTGCGCTCCGAGTGGTGCGCCAAGGGCGGCACGGTCACCTGGACGAGCGTCCCGGCGCCCAGCCACGTGCTCGGCGCGGTCGAGGGCGGGCCGCTGGCCGTCGCGTGGCTGGCCGGGCGGGTGCTCGGGCTGCCGGCCTTCGGCAACTGCTGACCCGTGCCGGGGATGACGTGCGCCGGACCGGGTGTTGTCCCTGGCATGATCGAGAACATGGCCGACCGACTTGAAGATGTGACGATCGCGATCCTCGGCGGGACCGGCGACCAGGGCAACGGCCTGGCTCGCCGGTTCGCCCTGGCCGGGCACCGCGTGCTCATCGGCTCCCGCAGCGCCGAGCGCGCCCAGGCGGCGGCCGAGGCGCTGGCCGACGCGGGCCGCGTCGAGGGCGGCGCCAACGCCGACGTCGCCGCCGAGGCCGGCCTGGTGATCGTCGCGGTCCCGTGGGACGGCCACAAGGCGCTGCTCACCGACCTGGCCGACGTGCTGGCGGGCAAGATCGTGGTCGACTGCGTCAACCCGCTCGGGTTCGACAAGCAGGGCGCCTACGCCCTCCCCGTCGAGGAGGGCAGCGCGGCGCAGCAGGCCGCGGCGGTGCTGCCCGGCAGCCGGGTCGTCGGGGCCTTCCACCACGTGTCGGCCAAGCTGCTGCTCGACCCCGCGGTCGAGGCGATCGACCTCGACGTGCTGGTGCTCGGCGACGACCGCGAGGCCACCGACCTCGTGCAGGCCCTCGCGGCCCGCATCCCGGGGGTGCGGGGGATCTACGGCGGGCGGTTGCGCAACGCCCACCAGGTCGAGGCGTTCACGGCCAACCTGGTGTCGATCAACCGGCGCTACAAGGCGCACGCGGGCATCCGGGTGACCGACGTCTAGTCAGGCGTTCGCGACGAGCCAGTCGGCCACCGCTCCCGGCGCGACCACCTGGTGCAGGTGGTCGCCCGGGATCCGGGTCACCGGCCAGCCCCGCTCGTCGGCCTCCTTGGCCGGGCGCTCGTAGGGGTCGCTGAACCACAGGTAGGCGCCGCGCACGTGGTCCCACGTGTGCGGGACGGGGATGTGCTGGCTGTAGTAGAGCAACGGCAGGCGCGGCTGCTCGGCCACGATCTCGTCGCGGGTGCGCCGGTCGGGGACCAGCGCCGACACCATCTCCTCGGGCCACCAGTCGGTCCAGCGCGGCAGCACGCCGTTCTCGTCGGCCATCGCGCCCAGGAACGTCAGGTGGTCGGACTCGGCCGCCGGGATCGAGCCGCGCCGGGGCGGGAGGGCGGCGTCCACGAACAGCACCGCCGTCACCTGGCCGCGCAGGCGTTCGGCCACGAGGGGCACGTAGAGGCCGGCGTTGCTGTGGGCGACGACCACCACCGGGCCGTCGGGGGCCGCCACGGACACCTGGTCGACCACCCGCGGCCAGTAGGGCGGCGGGCCCGCCGTCACGTCGGTCAGCGACGGGACCACGGCGTGCCGGCCGCGGGCGCGGAGCTCGGCCGCCACCGGGGTCCACGTGGCCGGTCCGACCGCGGGGCTGTGCACGAGGAGGAAGGTGGCGTCCATGAGCACAAGCATTCACCCGCGGCGGCGATTTTGGATGGCTTGTCCGCTGCCCGTGAACAATCTTCTAGACCACGAGCGTCGGGAGAGCCGGCCGGCGGCGCGTGCCGTCGTAGTCGTGCCAGGCCGATCTCAGGCCCTCGACGCAGCGGGTCAGCTCGGGCTCGGGGTGCACGAACGGCAGGCGCAACATGATCTCGTAGCCGGTCCCGGCCGGGTCGAAGGCCGTTCCGGGCGGCACCGCGACCCCGTGGCGGGCGGTGACCTGAGCGAACGCACCCGCGTCGCCCCGGGGCAGGCGCACCCACAACGTCTGCCCGCCCGCCACCGGCCGGGCCGACCACTCGGGCAGGTGCTCGCGCAGCAGCGCGACCAGGTGGTCGTGGCGGCGCTTCAGCGTCTCCAGCCGGGCCCGCCGCACCTCGTCGGCCCGGTCGAGCAGGATCGCCGCCGCGAGCTGGCCGACGGCGTCGCCGCCCAGGTCGTGGACGGCCCGCCGCCGGGCCAGGCGGGAGATCACCGGCTCCGCCGCCCTGATCCAGCCGACCCGCAGGCCGCCCCACACCAGCTTGCTCAGCGAGCCCACCGTGAGGACCTGCTCGCCCCGGGCGTAGGCGGCCAGCGGGAGCGGGCGCTCGCCGTCGAAGCACAACTCGGCCGGGACCGCGTCGTCGATCAGCGGCACGTCGGCCTCCTCGGCCCACGCCACCAGGCGGCGCCGGGCCAGGGGCGGCATCACCCGGCCGGTGGGGTTGTGGGCGGTCGGGATCGTGTACGCCAGCGCGGGCCGCACCGGCGCCGACCGGCCACGGGGTGACAACACGCCCCGTTCGTGCAGCTCGTCGAGGTCGCAGGCGTCGATCCTGGCCCCGGCGTCGAGCAGGATCTCCGACGCCCCGGTGTAGGTGGGCGACTCCAGCCGTACCGTGTCGCCGGGGCTGACGAACTGGCTCGCCAGCAGGGAGATCGCCTGCTGGCCGCCGTTGGTGGCGAGGATCTGGCCGGGCTCGGTCGGCAGGCCGAGCCGGGTGAAGTGGCGGGCCACCGCGCGCCGGAACTCCGGCAGCCCGGCCGGGTGGTAGCCGATGTCGCGGGGCAGCCGCGTCGCCGCCTCGCGGTAGGCCTCGACCAGTTCCGGCGGCGGCTCGACGGGGGCCGCGCAGGTCAGCAGCGTCACCCCGTCGGGCGGGTCGAGCACGTGCAGCAGCAGCGGGTTGGCGACCGCGCCGGACGAGCGGCTGACCGGCAGCTGCGCCTCGGCCACACGCGTGCCGCTGCCGCGCCGCCGCACCAGGCGGCCCTCCTGCTGGAGCAGGTCGTACGCCGCGACGACCGTCCCCCGCCCGACCGCCAGCCGCCGGGCCAGCACCCGGTCGGGCGGCAGCAGGGAGCCGGGGGCGAGCAGCCCGTCGTCGACGAGGCCGCGTAATCGGGCGGCCAGCAGCAGATAGAGCGGGCCCCGCCCGGACGCCCAGCGCCCGAGCCAGCCGACGAGGCGATCCTCCTCCGTCATGCCGCCATGGTGACATTGGATCGCGATGCGAGCCAATTCACCGTGATTGGCTCTCCAACCAGTCCGCGTGACCCGTCATCCTTAGCTGTGTGACTGATTTGCGACCGGATACACGAGTTGTCCACCTTCCCAAGGTTCAGCCAGAAGGTAGTGCGCCGATTTCGACGCCGATCTACCAGACCTCCGGGTTCCTGTTCGACGACCCGGCCGTGTTCGCCGACGGCATGGACCGCCCCGACGGCGCCTTCGTCTACGGCCGCTACTCCAACCCCACCACCCGGGTGTTCGAGGAGGCCGTCGCCGGCCTGGAGGGCGGCGTCGCCGCCGTCGCCGCCGCGACGGGCATGGGCGCGATCAACACCGTCTTCCTGGCCCTGCTCAGCCCCGGCGACCACGTGGTCGCGCAGCACTCCCTGTACGGGGGCACCGGCCACATGCTGGAGGAACTGGAGGCCAGGTTCGGGATCTCGGTCACGTACGTGCCCGAGGACGACCCCGAGGCGGCCCGCGCGGCCTTCCGCCCGGAGACCAGGCTCCTCTACCTGGAGACCATCGCCAACCCGATGACCCAGGTCGCCGACCTGCCGGGCATGTGCGCCGTGGCCCGCGAGGCGGGCGTCCCGGTAATGGTCGACAACACCTTCGCCTCGCCCGTCGTGTGCCGGCCCATCGAGCACGGCGCCTCGATCGTCGTGCACTCCTCGACGAAGTACCTGTCCGGCCACGCCGACATCGTCGGCGGCATCTCCGTCTTCGCCGACCACGAGCTGCACCGCAAGGTCTGGAAGTTCCACTGCGGCCTCGGCGCGGCGCCCGACCCGTTCGCGTCGTGGTTGTCGCTGCGCGGCCTCCAGACGCTGCCGCTGCGGATGGCCCGGCACAACGAGAACGCCCGCCTGCTGGCCACCCGGTTCGCCGAGCACCCGGCCGTCGCGGCGGTCCACTGGCCGGGGCTGCCCACGCACAAGTCGCACGCCCTGGCCGTCAAGCTGCTGCCCGACTTCGGCGGCGTCTTCTCCATCGACCTCGCGGGCGGCCGGGAGGCCGGAGTGCGGTTCATGAAGTCGCTGAAGGTGGCGCTGCTCGCGCCCTCGCTCGGCGGCGTCGAGACGCTGGTCCTGCACCCCGCGTCCACCTCCCACCGCTCGGTCTCCGACGCCGCGCTGGCGGCGGCGGGCATCAACCCCGGCACGGTCAGGATCGCGGTCGGCATCGAACACCCCGAGGACCTGTGGGCCGACTTCGCCCAGGCCCTCGGCTGAGTGGTCCGTCCGGAGCTGCGCCATGATGGGCCGATGACGCTCACCCGTGACGACGTGATCGAGGCCGCTTCGGTGATCGGCGGGCGCGTCCGGCGCACGCCGGTCGTCGAGGCCGCCCCCGGGGTCTGGCTCAAGCTGGAGTGCCTCCAGCACGCGGGCTCGTTCAAGGTCCGCGGCGCCTTCAACCGCATGCTCTCCGCCGACCTCCCGGCGGCCGGGGTGATCGCCGCCAGCGGCGGCAACCACGGCCTGGCGGTGGCCCACGCGGCGCGGGCGCTGGGGATCAGGGCGGAGATCTTCGTCCCCGAGGTCTGCGCGCCGGTCAAGATCGCCGGCCTGCGCGCGCTCGGCGCCGAGGTCGTGGTGACCGGCGCCATCTACGCCGACGCCCTCGGCGCCTCCCGCAAGCGCGCCGCCGAGACCGGCGCCCTGGAACTGCACGCCTACGACCAGCACGAGGTCGTCGCCGGTCAGGGGACGCTGGCCCTGGAACTGGAGGAGCAGGTCCCGGGCCTGGACACGATCGTGGTCGCGGCGGGCGGCGGCGGCCTCTCGGGGGGAGTGCGGGCGGCGTTCGGCGGCGAGGTCGTGGTGGTCGAACCCGAACTCATCCCGACGATCCACGAGGCGCTCGCGGCGCGAGAGCCCGTCCAGGTGAACGTCTCCGGCCTCGGTGCCGACGCGCTGGGTGCCAGCAGGGCCGGTCAGATCGCGCTCGACGTGCTCCAGGATCGGGTGACGAGCGTGCTGGTGAGCGACGAGGCGATCGCCGAGGCCCGCCGCACCCTGTGGCGGGACCACCGCGTCGCGGCCGAGCACGCGGGCGCGGCGGCCTACGCGGCGCTGCTGTCGGGCCGGTGGACGCCCCCGCCGGGGAGCACGACGGCGATCGTGGTGTGCGGCTCGAACACCGACCCGGCGACACTGGCCTAACTCGGCGCCAGCCCAGCCTCGTGGCCGCTCAAGACCCTGTCGTTGCTCGAAGCCGGTCTGAGCGGGCCAGACGGGTTTGACGCCGACGTGTTCCGTCGTGGCGGCGGTTGCGAAAGCGGGTGGTCGGCGCCGGATACGGCGTGGCGGGCCTACGGCGGCCGGGGCCGCTGTAGGCGAAGCCGTAACGGAGGAAGGGACCTCCCGGTCACCCCCGGCGGAGTCTGTGTCGCGACGGGGGTGACCGGTGAGGTTAGCTGTAGCTGTGCTCCTTGGCCGGGAAGGCCCCGGAGCTCACTTCGTCGGCGAAGGCGCGGACCGCGCGGTCCATCTCGCCGTGGAGGTCGAAGTACTTCTTCACGAACTTCGCCGGGCGCTCGGTCAGGCCCATGAGGTCCTGCCAGACGAGCACCTGCGCGTCGGTGCCGGGCCCCGCGCCGATGCCGATCGTGGGGATCGACAGGGCGGCGGTCACGCGGTCGGCCAGGTCGGTCGGCACACATTCGAGGACCAGCGAGAAGGCCCCGGCGTGTTCGAGCGCCTTGGCGTCGGCCATCAGCTCGTCGCCCGACTGACCGCGCCCCTGGACGCGGTAGCCGCCGAACGCGTTGACCGACTGGGGGGTCAGGCCCAGGTGGCCCATGACCGGGATGCCGGCCGACACGAGGGCCTCGACCTGGGGGAGCACCCGGTGGCCGCCTTCGAGCTTGACCGCGTGGGCGCCGGCCTCCTTCATGAAGCGGGCCGCGGTCTCCAGCGCCTGGGCGGGGCTCGCCTGGTAGGAGCCGAAGGGCAGGTCGGCGACGACGAGGGCGCGCGAGGAGCCCCGGACCACCGCCGCCGTGAGCGGGATGAGGTCGTCGACCGTGACCGGCAGGGTCGAGTCGTAGCCGTAGACGACCATCGCGGCCGAGTCGCCGACGAGCATGACCGGGATGCCGGCCTCGTCGAAGACGCGGGCGGTCATGGCGTCGTAGGCCGTCACCATCGGCCACTTCTCGCCGCTCGACTTCGCTGCCTGGATGTCGCGTACGGTCACCCGGCGGCCGGCGGCCCCACCGTAAAGTGCAGAGGACATGGCTACCTCCTGGTCTCGTGGCGCCCCTGTGGCGTCCCCGGACAGTCGCATCATCGCATGCGACATCGGGATAGAACACCCCGCCCACTACCCGTAATCCGGTTCTGTCAGAAGCCCGCCGCTTGGCACAATGCCGTGCGGAGGTCGTAAGTAATGAAAACGGCGATTGAACCTTACCGGAGGCTCTTCCGGCTCCCGGGCGTCCCCTCACTGGTGGCCCTGGGGCTGGTCACCCGCATCCCGGCGACCGCGACCGGGCTCACCATCTGGCTGCACGCGGCCGACACGTTGGAGGTCTCCGCGTTGCAGGCGGGGGTGGTGAGCGCCGCCTCCACCGTCGGCATCGCGGTGGGGTCGCCGCTGCTCGGGCGGGTGGTCGACCGCCGGGGCGTCCGGCCGGTCGTGGCGGTGACCACTCTGGCGCAGGTGGTGTTCTGGCTGGCCGCGCCCTCGTTGCCCTATGAGGCGCTGGTGGCTGCGGCCTTCGTGGGCGGGCTGCTGATGCTGCCGGTCTTCGGGCTGATCCGGCAGTGCGTGGCCGCGATGGTGCCCAAGGAGCAGCACCGGACGGGGTTCGCGCTCGACTCGATGTGCGTCGAGTTGTCGTACATGATCGGGCCGGCCGTCGGGGCCGCCGCGGTGAGCCTGCTGTCGAGCACAGTGGCCATGCGGGCCGTCGGCGTCGGGTTCGCTTTGGCGGGGCTGGGGCTCTACCTGCTCGACCCGCCGAGCCGGTCGGCCGAGGAACTGGCCGAGGGGCCTCAGCGGAAGGTGCCGACGCGGCACTGGCTGAACGTGCGGGTGCTGACCATCTTCGGGGTGACCGCCGCGCTGACCTTCGTGCTGACCGCGACGGACCTGGCGATCGTCGCCACCCTTCAGCGCTCCGGGGACACCGTCTGGATCGGGCTCGTCATCGGCCTGTGGTGCTTCGCCTCCCTCGTCGGCGGGTTCGTCTACGGTGTGCTGCCGCGCGGCTTCTCCCCGCTCGTCATGATCGGCGGGTTGTGCGCGCTGACCATCCCGGTCGGTTTCGTCGGCGGCGGCTGGTGGTGGCTGATCCCGGCGCTGATCCCCGGCGGCCTGCTCTGCGCCCCGTCGTTGTCGACGACGGTCGACTACGTCAACAAATCGGTCCCGGCCGCCGCGCGCGGGGAATCGATGGGCATGCACGGGACGTTCCTCACCATCGGCGTCTCGCTGGCGGGCCCGGTGGCCGGCCTGATCATCGACGCCTGGGGCCCGAAGTGGGCGTTCACCGGGGCGGGGCTCATCGGGCTGGTGCTGGTGCTGGTCGCGGTGCCGTTCTGGCGGATGCCGGTCAAGGCGGCGGAACCCGTTGAGGTGCCCGCCTAGTTTTCGAAACGCGACCGTTGCGTATCGTTATTCGCCGGGTGTACATTTCGATACGAAACGACATCGTATCGAAAGTTATCGGGGGCATCCGTGGATGCACACTCGGGACACCCGCGCCGCTGGCAGATCCTCGGCGTGATGGTGTTCTCGCTGCTCGCGGTGGTGCTCGACCAGACGATCCTGAACGTGGCGATCAAGACGATCGCCGATCCCGTTCACGGACTGGGCGCCACCCAGAGCGAGCTCGAATGGGCCATGAACTCCTACACCCTGGCCTTCGCCGGCCTGCTGTTCACCTTCGGCGTGCTCGGCGACCGGCTCGGCCGCAAGCGCATGCTGATGGCGGGCATGGCCCTGTTCCTGCTGGCCTCGGTGGCCAGCGGGTACGCGCAGGACCCCAACCAGCTGATCGCCGCCAGGGCCCTCATGGGCGTCGGGGGCGCGGCGATCATGCCGGCCACCCTCGCGATCATCTCCAACGTCTTCCCCTTCCACGAGCGCGGCCGGGCCATCGGCATCTGGGCGGCCGGGGTCGGCATCGCCGTCGCCATCGGCCCCATCACCGGCGGCCTGCTCCTGGAGCACTTCTGGTGGGGCTCGGTCTTCCTGGTCAACGTGCCGATCGTGCTGATCGGACTGGTCCTCAACGCCGTGCTGGTGCCGGACTCCAAGGACCCGCACAAGGCCAGGCTCGACCCGATCGGCGTGGTGCTGTCGATCCTCGGCCTGATCTCGCTCGTCTACGGCATCGTCCGGATCAGCGACCTCGGCACCGTCGCCGACGTGACCGTCATCGTGCCGGTCGCGGTCGGCGTGGCGATCCTCGCGGGGTTCGTCTGGTACGAGGCCCGCACCGACCACCCGGCCTTCGACGTGCGCCACTTCCGCAACCCGGCCTTCACCACCGCGATCACCACGGTCGGCCTGACGTTCTTCTCCGCCATCGGCGTGATGTTCTTCATGGCCTTCTACTGGCAGATCGTGCGCGGCTACTCCCCGCTGCAGTCGGGCGCGCTCGTGCTGCCCTTCGCGGCGGGCCAGCTCCTCTTCTCCCCGCGCAGCGCCGCCATGGTCGAGCGCTACGGCGCCAAGCTCGTCGGCACCGTCGCGATGACCGTGATCACGCTGGTGCTGGGCGCCTACGTCTTCGTCGGCGTCGACACCCCGATCTGGATCCTGCTCGTGCTGGGCTTCGTCCAGGGCGGCGCGATGGCCAACATCCTGCCGCCCGCGACGACCGCCATCATGAACGCGCTGCCGCGCGAGAAGGCCGGCGTCGGCTCCTCGATGAGCAACGTGTTCCGCCAGGTCGGCTCGTGCCTCGGCATCGCGGTCCTGGGCGCGATCCTGTCGGCCAGCTACCGCAGCGACATGGAGGGCGTGGCCGCCGCGCTGCCCGGCGACGTGGGCCACGTGGCCCAGGAGTCGATCGCCGGCGCGGCCGGGGTCGCCTCGGCCCTCGGCCCGCAGGGCACCTCGCTGCTGCACGCCGCCAACGAGGCGTTCGTGACGGGCGTCCACTGGGCGTCGGGCGGGGCCGCGCTGATGACCCTGATCGGCGTCTTCGTGGTGGCCCGCTGGATGCCCGGGAAGTCGGCGCCCACGGTCGTCCCCGACCTTGTGAAGGCCGAAAGCGCCGTAGGATAGAAGACTGCCATGACGACCATTCAGGAATCCGCGGGGCGGGGGCGTCCCCGCAGTGAGCGCGCCGAGAAGGCGATCGTCGACGCCACCCTCGACATGATCGGCGAGGGCGTCACGGTGTCGGAGTTGTCGATCGAGGCGGTCGCGAACCGCGCCGGGGTCGGCAAGACGACGATCTACCGGCGCTGGGCGAACAAGGAAGACCTGGTGGTCGACTCACTGGCCACGCTCCGGCTCCCCATGCCGGAGCCCGGCGGCACCGACGTGCGGGCCGACCTGATCGAATATCTGAAGATCATGCGGTCGGAGTCGAGCGAGCTGCGCAACCGGTGCATCACCAACATCGCGCTCAACGAGGCCGACCGCTACCCCGACCTCTACCGCCGCTTCCGCGAACTCGTCATCGAGCCGCGCCGCGAGGCCTTCCGGCAGGTCCTGCGGCGCGGCGTGGCGACCGGCGAGCTGCGCCCCGACCTCGACATCGAGGTGGCGATGTCGATGCTGGTCGGGGCGATGCTCTTCCACACGAAGATGTCGGGCCCGGACTACCCGGTGCCCGGCGACCTTCCGGAGCGGCTGGTCGACGAGGCGCTGCGCGGCTTCCGCTACGACGTGACCCGGAACGTGGCGTCCTGACGCTCGGTCGCCGTGCTGATCGGGTCGATGCGCAGCAGGTAGTCGTAGTGCCGCAGGTACCGCGTCGGGAAGTTGTACGACCGGAACGACGACCAGCTGCCGTCGGCCAGCCCGGCCACCCGGTGGAAGGTGGCGTCGGCCCGGAAGACGGCCGTGCCGTCGTTGGCGTCCAGGCGCATCGCGTAGTCCCAGTGGCGCAGGTAGCTGCCCGGCCGGTTCACCGACTCGAACGACACCCCCGCCGAGTCGGCCAGGCCGGGCACCATGCGCCACAGCTGGTCCTGGTGCGGGTCGAACGGGTAGGCGTCGATGCGCCCGACCAGGTTGGCGTGCCGCACGAAGCGGTCGGGGAAGTTGTACGACTTGAGCCTGACCCAGCCGGGCAGGCCCCACCGGGAGACCAGGGCGGTGTACTCGGCGTCGGTGATGCCGGCGATGGAGCCGTGTTTGGCGTTGAGCGGCGGGGTGTAGTCGCGCTGGTTCGCGGCGGTCCAGGCGTTGGCGCCGATGGTCGACGACGTCCAGAGGTAGTAGTCGTTGTTGACCGGGCTGAAGGAGTCGCCCCAGAGCCGCCAGCCGCCCTCGTTGGTCTTCAGCAGCAGCGGCGCCTCGATCGCGTTGCCCTGCCGCAGGCCGCTCGTGTAGGTGGTGAAGCTGTTCGGCTGGCCGGTCGACGACCGCGCGCCGTAGAGCAGCCCGTCGTTGAGGTTCTTGTAGTAGAGGTACGTCGTGTTGCCGTCCACGACGATGTCGCCGTCCAGGACGTTGAAGCTCGGGCTGAAGAAGGTCTGCTGGGCGCCGACCGTCTGGAAGTCGGCGGTGTAGTTGACCGCGAGGACGTCGCGGCCTCCGGTGTTGAACGAGTAGACGATGCCGTACTGGCCGCGCGAGTCGTCGCGGAACACCGTGGGGGCCCAGGTGTGGCCGCCGGTGGTGTGCATGCGCAGGCGGCGGTAGTTCGTGAAGGCCGTCAGGTTGACCGAGTCCCAGACGTGCAGATACTGGCTGACCGAGCTGAAGTCGGTGCCCTTGAGATCGGTGGCGATCACCACGAAGGCGCCGTCGGCCTTGCGGTAGACCTGCGGGTCGCGTAACCCCTGCTCTCCGGCGGTGGGGGTGGCGACGGGGTTGTTCTGGTTGAGGGGCGACCAGTTGAGCCCGTCGCGGCTGACCGCCAGGTGCAGGCCGTAGTTGGAGGCCGACTGGTTGGGGGTCTCGGTGAAGTAGGCGAAGACGTAGGCGGTGTTGGCCGCCCACGCGGCGCGGGGGAAGGCGGCCACGCCGGTGGCCAGGGCGGCGGTCGTGAGGGCGGTTCTGCCGAACTGCCTGCGGCTGAGGGACACGGGAGCGTCCTTTCTGGGGATGTTATCGCTAACATTCGCGGGTGAGCGATCCCCTGGGGGTGTACCGGTGAGTATCCGGCCGCCGGACCGGGCGTCAACGCGCCGTCCCGGCGCACCCCGGCGGTCGCGGACACGAGGCCCCGCTGCCTTGGACTCGCGGGGAAGCGGGCCGGGTCGTGTGCGCCGCGCCGGTGAAACTTACACGGGCGCGTCCGGCTGTAGCGACTGCGTGCCCAGGACGATGGCGAGGGCCAGGCGGTCGGCGTCCTCCGTGCCGGGCTCGGCGGTGTAGACGGTGATGCGCAGGTCGTCGCGGGAGACGAACAGGGTGTCGCAGTCGAGGGTGATCGGGCCGGTCGCCGGATGGTCGATGGTCTTCTGCCGGGAGGTGTCGGCCGGGGCCGGGGGTGTCCCGGCGTCCCACAGTTCGGCGAAGCGCGGGCTGCCGGAGGCCAGATCGGTGATCAAACGCCGCAGGTCGCGGTCGGCGGGGTAGCGCGAGGCCGTCAGGCGCAGGTCGGCCACGAGCCGGGCTTCGTGCTCGGCCTGCTCCCGCGGGGTGTGCACGACCCGCGTGGGCAGCCGGGCGACGTTGCGCCAGACGGCGTTGCGTTCCAGGCCGCGCCAGGTGCCCGTCTCGCCCATGAGCGCGTCGTAGGGCTCGTTGGCCAGCACGAGTGTCCAGCTCGCGTCGTACACGACGACCGGGGTGTTCGCCAGCCGGTCGAGCAGCCGTTGCACGCTCGGGGTGACTCGCGACGGCACGACGTCCGGACCGGGCGCGGCGTGCCCCGCCAGCCGGTAGAGCAGGTCGCGTTCGGGGTCGGACAGGCGCAGCGCCCGGGCCAGCGACTCCACTACCTGCGCCGACGGCGCGGTCGCGCGCCCCTGCTCAAGGCGGGTCAGGTAGTCGGCCGAGATGCCGGCGAGCGTGGCCAGCTCCTCGCGGCGCAACCCGGTGGCCCGGCGCCGTGGGCCCGCCCGCACGCCGACGGCCGACGGCGACACCCGGTCGCGCCAGCGGCGCACCGTCGGGCCGAACTCCCACGCTTCCACGCCCTCCATTCTCCGCCTGCCCGCGCGGGGTTGTCCTGGCCCTGGTAGTCCTACGAGAACCGGACGAATGGCTGCGGCCCGGCCGGCCTCGCAGGCTGGGGCCATGACCGAACCCGGAACCGTTCTGATCACCGGCCCGACCCGCAACCTGGGCCGGCACGCCGTGCTGGCCATGGCTCGACGCCCGGCCGGGCGGCGGCCCGACCTGCTGCTGGTCGGCCGCGCCGGGCCGGATTTGACCGCGGTCGCCGACGAGGCCCGCGCGCATGGCGCCGTCGTCCACGAGATCGGCTGCGACCTGTCGCGACTGGCCGACGTCCGGGCCGCCGCGGCCACCGTGCGCGCCCTGCTCACCGCCGGCGCCGTCCGGCCGCTCCGCGCGCTCGTCGCCAACGCCGGCGCCATGTCGGCCGACACCCGGCGGGCCTCGTCCGACGGCTACGAGATGACCTTCGCCGTCAACCACCTCGCCCACGCCCAGCTCATCGGCGACCTGCTCGGCTCGTTCACCACCCCGGCGCGGGTCGTGCTGCTCGGCTCGAACACCTATCACGCCAATTTCTGGCGCAGGCTGCTGGGCGTGCCCGAGGCCGAGTGGGCCGATCCCGTCGAGCTCGCCCGCCCGGCCGCCGGCGAGCGGGCCCCCGGCATGACAGCGTCCGGCGTCGCCTACTCCAACGCCAAGCTGGCGATCCTGTACTACGCCCATGAGCTGCAGCGACGCGTCGGCGACGGGATCAACGTGTCGGTGTTCGAACCGGGCTGGATGCCCGGCACCGCGCTGGGCCGCGGCGCGCCCAGGGCGTTTCGGGTGATGAGCCGTGTCCTGGGCCGTGTGCCCGGCGTGTCGACGCCGCGACGCTCGGGGCCGCTGCTGGCCGCGCTGGCCCTCGACGACAGATGGGCGCACCTGCGCGAGGGCGCGTTCGTGGTGAAGACCCGGCCGGCCGAGGTGCGGCCGGTCGCCTGCGACCCGGGCCGGGAGCGGCGCCTATGGGAGGCGACCGCCGAGCTGCTGGAACGCGCGGGCACGTCCAAGGCCTGAGGGAGCCCGGGACGGAGACGTTATGACGGCATCTCGCGCCACTTGTTGGTGATCGGCAGGCGGCGGTCGCGCCCGAAGTTCTTCGGGCTGATCTTCGGGCCCGGCGGGTACTGCCGCCGCTTGTACTCGGCGAAGTCGACCAGCCGGATGACGCGCAGCACCAGCTCGGGGTCGTGGCCGGCCGCGATCAGCGCGTCGCGGCCCATGTCCTTCTCGACGTAGTCGTCGAGCAGCCGGTCGAGCACCTCGTAGGGCGGCAGCGAGTCGGTGTCGCGCTGGTCGGGGCGCAACTCGGCGCTGGGCTCCTTGGTGATCGAGTTCTCCGGGATCGGCGGCGGGTCGGACTGGGTGTTGCGCCACCGCGACAACTCCCAGACCAGGGTCTTCGGCACGTCCTTGATCGGCGCGAAGCCGCCCGCCGAGTCGCCGTAGAGGGTCGAGTAGCCCGCCGCCAGCTCGCTCTTGTTGCCGGTCGTCAGCACCAGGTGGCCGTGCTGGTTCGAGAGCGACATGAGGAACATGCCGCGGACCCGGGCCTGGAGGTTCTCGGCGGCCAGGCCGGTCAGCTCGACCTCCTTCTCGAAGGCGGCGACCGTGTCGGCGATGGGCAGGATCCGGGAGTGCACGCCCTGGCGGCGCACCAGCTCCTCGGCGTCGGCGATCGAGTGGCCGGAGCTGTAGCGCGAGGGCATCAGCACCACGTGGACGCGGTCGGCGCCGATGGCGTCGGCGGCGATGGTGGCGGTCAGGGCCGAGTCGATGCCGCCCGACAGGCCCAGGATGACCGAGCGGAAGCCGTTCTTCTCCACGTAGTCGCGCACGCCGAGCACGAGCGCGCCGTAGACCTCGGCGGCGTCGTCGAGGCGGTCGGCGACGACCGGCTCCTGCGGCTCGAAGGTCACCGGCTCCTCCGAGAGCACGACCCGCTCGACCGTGATCGTGGTGCCGTCGCCGGCGTCGTACACCGACTCGCCGGGCTCGCCCGAGCCCAGGGGGAGGTCGAGGTCGGCGAAGAGGAGCTCCTCGGTGAACTGGGCCGCGCGGGCGATCAGGGCGCCGTCGGCGCCGACCACGAGGGAGTCGCCGTCGAAGACCAGTTCGTCCTGGCCGCCGACCTGGTTGGCGTAGGCCAGGGCGCAGGCCGCCTCGCGGGCCCGGCGGGCACACAGGTCGCGGCGCACGTCGTCCTTCTCCCGCTCGTACGGCGAGGCGTTCGGCACCACCAGCAGGCCCGCGCCGGCCGCGCCGGCCACCGACACCGGGCCGCCCTCCTGCCACAGGTCCTCGCAGATCGCGACGGCCACGTCGACGCCGTGGAGGCGGAAGACCGGCAGGCGGTCGCCGCGCACGAAGTAGCGGTATTCGTCGAAGACGCCGTAGTTGGGCAGGTGGTGCTTGGCGGTGCGGACGACCACGCGGCCCCGGTGGAGCACGGCGGCGGCGTCGAGGGGCGCGCCCTTGGGCTGGCCCACCCGGGCCACCCGGTCGGCGCGGTCGACGTAGCCGACGACGACGGGGAGGTCGCCGTAACCGGCGTCGGCCAGGCGGCGGGCGCAGCTCTCCAGGGTCGCGATGGACGCGTCGACGAAGGAGGCGCGCAGCACCAGGTCCTCGACCGGGTAGCCGGTCAGGAACATCTCGGTGAAGACCACCAGGTGGGCGCCGCCCGCGTGGGCCTTGCCGGTCCATTCGACGAGCCGGTCGGCGTTCCCGGCGAGGTCTCCGACGACGGGGTTGGTCTGGGCGAGTGCGATGCGGAGTTGGGCCACGGCACCAGCCTACGGGGCGCCCCCAATTTTCATCAATGTGACGATAAGCACCCCTGTCACGTTCCGGGGCTGACGAGTCCCGTCTCGTAGGCGAGCACGACGAGCTGGGCCCGGTCGATCAGGTCGAGGCGTTTGAGCAGGCCGGTCACCTCGGCCGCGACCTCCGGCTCGTCGACGGCCAGGGTGACCGCGATCTGGCGGTTGGTGAAGCCGCGCGCGATGAGCCGGACCAGGTCGACCTCGGTGTCGCTGAGCCCGCCGGGCGCGGCCGGGTTGTGGCGGCCCGCGAAGGCGGCGATCAGGTGGGTCGTCACGGCCGGGTCGATCAGCGCGTCGCCCGCCACGGCGGCCCGGATCGCGGCGATGAGCTGCTCGGGGGCCGACGTCTTCAGCACGAAGCCGCTGACCCCGGCGCGCAGCGCCGAGTAGAGGTTGTCGTCGGTGCCGAAGGTGGTCATCATGATCACCTTCGGCGGGTCGTTCTCGGCCAGGATGCGCCGGGCCGCCGCGAGGCCGTCGAGGCGCGGCATCTGGATGTCCATCAGCACGACGTCGGGGCGGGTCAGGTGGACCTGCTGGATCGCCTGCTCGCCGTTCTCGGCCTCGGCCACCAGCTCCAGGCCGGGCTCGCTGTCGAGCACCACCTTCAGTCCGGTGCGCACCAGGGCCTGGTCGTCGGCCACGACCACCCGCAGCACCTCGGCCGGCCTCGGCGCGGACACGGGCGGCGCGACCGGCCCGTCGAGGTGGGCGGCCTGCCCGAGGATGTCCTGCTCCAGCCGCTGGAGGGCGGGGCCCAGGTCGAGCCCGAGCTCGTCGCGCAGGACGTCGCGGGCCCGGCGCAGCGCGCCGAGCGCGTCGGCCTGGCGGCCGGCCCGGTAGAGGGCCAGGGCGAGCAGCCGCCAGGCCTCCTCGCGCAGCGGGTGCGCGGAGGCGTGCGCCTCCAGGTCGGGGATGAGCGCGGCGCTGCGGCCCAGCCGGACGGCCGCGTCGGCCCGCCGCTCGACCGCGATCAGCCGCAGGTCGTCGAGCCGCTGCGCCTCGGCCTGGGCCCAGGCCAGGTCGCCGAACTCGGCCAGCGCCGGGCCCCGCCACAACGCGAGCGCGGTGTCGAGCCGGGTCAGCGTGGCCGCCAGGTCGTCGCCGTCGTCGCGTTTCACCAGGTGTTCGAAGTGCCAGGCGTCGACGTTCTCGACGTCGGCGCGCAGCGCGTAGCCGGGCGGGGCCGAGACCAGCACCCCGGCCTCCTCACGGGGCGCCCGGCCGGGCTCCAGCGCCCGCCGCAGGCGGGACACGTAGCCCTGGATCGTCGACAGGGCCTGGGCGGGCGGACGCCCCGGCCACAACTCGTCGATCAGCGTGCTGACGGGAATGGCCCGCCCGCCCGCCACCAGAAGGCGGGCCAGGACGGCCTGCTGCCGCTGACCTCCCAGGTCGAGCGGCCGCCCGTCGGAAATGGCCTGGAACGGCCCCAGGGCCCGAAGAATCACCATGGTGGTGGTAAGCGTAGAGCAACGTCACATGGCGCCGGTCAACGGCAGCCGGGCCGCCACGACCGTGCCGCCGGTGTCGGGCGCGGTGATCGCGCACGAGCCGCCGAGTTCGGCCGCCCGCTCCCGCATCGACGCGGTGCCGACCCCGGCCCGGCGCACCTCGGGCAGCCCGATCCCGTCGTCGGCGACCCGGACCGTCAGCAGCCCGCCCTCCAGCGCCAGCGTGATCGACACCCGCTTGGCGTGGGCGTGCCGCCGCACGTTGGTGAGCGCCTCCTGCGCGATCCGGTACGCCGCCACCTCGACCGCCGCCGGGAGGTCGTCCATGGGCCCGGCGGCGCTCACGTGGGTGGCCGTGCCCGCGTCGAGGGTGTCGGCCGCCAGGGTGCGGATCGCCTCCACCAGGCCCAGGTCGTCGAGGGCGGGCGGGCGCAGGCCGTAGACGAGCTCGCGGATGTCGCCGGCCACCGCGTCCATGCCCGAGCGCAGGTCGCGCAGCAGGTGGTCGGCCGTGGCGGGGGAGCCCTTGATGTTGAGCCGGGCCATGTTGAGCGTCATCGCCATCGCGCCGAGCGTCTGGCCGAGCCCGTCGTGCAGGTCGCGGCGCAGCCGCCGGCGCTCCTCCTCGCGGGCCGCCAGGATGCGCTCCCTGGAGCGTTGCAGGTCGCTGGCCATGCGCACGGCGTGGGCGACGTCGGCGACGTAGGGGAGCAGGGTGGCGACCACCCGTTCGTCGTGGGCGGCGCCGAACCTGCCGCCCCCGGGCGCGCCCAGGAGCAGGCGGCCGACCGGTTCGCCGTGCCAGACGAGCGGCAGCTCCCGGGGGGCGGCGCCGACCTGGCCCGACGTGACGTGGAGGCCGTTGACGACCTCGACGGCGGCCCCGCCGACCGCCAGGCCGTCGCGGACCACGTCGACCACGGCGGCCAGCGCCTCCGCCGGGTCGGCGTTGCGCACCTCCTCGACGAGCCGCGCGGTCAGTAACCTCGGGTCGCCGACCGGGCCGTAGAGGAGCCGGTCCATGCCGCGCTGGATCAGGCGGCGCAGCGGCTGGTAGAACGCGCCCGCGAACAGGGCGGCGGCCAGGCCCGCGAGGATGTCGTACTCGGCGGCCATGAGGCTGAAGACCGCGCCGGTGGCGAAGTAGACGGCGCTCACCCCGGCCACCGTCCCGGCCACGACCACGGTCCGGCTGAGCACGTCGTCGATGCCGAACAGGCCGTGGCGCAGCACGGAGAAGGCGATCGACACGGGGATGAGCGCCACCCAGCCCACGAGGAAGGCGTGGAAGGCCGGGTCGCCGGTCACCACCAGCACGGCGTAGACCGCGAAGGTCAGCGCCGGCCAGGCGACCGCCCGCCGGGTCTCCGCGTCGGCGCCGCGCATCCGGACGACCATCGAGACCAGCGCCAGCAGGATGCACCCCTGCTCGGCCAGCCACAGCGTGTCGGTGACCGGCACCCAGACCTCGCGCGGGATGCCGAAGTCGAGCGGGTTGGGGATGACCGACGACATGCCCCGCGTCGGCGCGGGCGGGGTGGGGCGGCCGACCCGCAGCGCCGTCTGCGCTGCGATGATCACGGCGGCGACGACACCGAAGACGCCCCAGCCCTTGGAGGGCCGCCGCCCGCCGATGGCGAACAACGGCACCAGGATCGCGAGGAAGCCGCCGCCCAGCGACCAGGTGCCGGCGCCCACGATGCGGTACAGGGCCGCCGTGTCCAGGTCACCGCCGTTCTCGGCCTGCACCAGCAACGCGGAGGTGAGCACGCTGACCGCCTCGAACACGCCGCCGGCGATCATCAGCCAGCCGATCGGCAGGCGGGGCCGCCGGGCCGCGATGTAGGCGCCGAGAGCGGGGAACATCACCCCCGCCGTGTAGTCGGGCGTCGGCTCGAAGGCGACCTGGCTCTGCGGCGGCAGCCCGAACTGGATCGCCAGCGCGGCGGCGACGGCGGCGGCGGAGGCCACGCCGACGACGGCCGCGATCACCAGTGCCGGACCCGAACCTCTGTCTCCCATTTCGGGCCAGGGTATTGCCGAATTATGACTGTTGTGTCCTGGTCCTATTACGGATCGATCGTACGAGCAGCACCTGCCCCGCCGCGGCCACCAGGCCCAGGGCGCCCGTGGTCAGCCAGAGCGCCTCGTGCCCGAGCTCCAGCAGCCGGGTGCCGAGCACGGGGGTGACCGCCGCGCCGACCGACCACGACAGGCCGTAGAGGCCGTTGTACCGGCCGCGCAGATGGGGCGGGGCCAGCGCCGAGGTGATCGCCAGGGGCATCCCGGCGGTGAGGATCTCGCCGCACGTCCAGACGGCGACGGCCAGGGCGTACTGGAGGGTCGTGGTGGCGAAGGCCTGCAGCGCGAACCCCACGCCGACCACGGCGAAGCCCGACGCCAGCACCAGGCTCGGCGAGAACCGGGTCAGCCAGGCCGTGGTGACCGGCTGGACGACGATGATCAGCGCGCCGTTGACCGCGATGGCCGTGCCGAACGCCTCCGGCGGCAGCCCCCGCTGGGTCATCGCGATGGCCAGCGTCTGGAACGCCTGCAGATAGGTGCACGTGTAGGCCAGGTTCATCAGCACGAACGCGACCATGGTCCGGTCGCGCAGCACGTCGTGGTAGCCGCCGGGCAGCCGTTCCGCCGCGGGCGGCCGGGTCTCCGGGATCAGCCGCCAGACCAGGAAGCCGAAGATCAGGCAGCCCGCCGCGTCGATCCAGAACAGCAGCAGGAACCCGCCCGACGCGAGCCGCCCCCCGGCCACCATGGCGACGGAGAAGCCCAGGTTGATCGCCCAGAAGAGCAGCCCGTAGGCCCGCGGCCGGTCCTCCGGCGACACCAGGTCGGCCAGCATCGCCTGCGAGGCCGGCCGATAGGTGTCCACGACCATCCCCAGCACGAACATACCGGCGGCGATCGCGGTCAGGTCGCGGGCGTAGCCGAGGAAGATCATGGTCGCGGCGGTGGCGACCATCCCGCCCGTGAGCGTCGCCCGCCGCCCGATCCGGTCGGCCAGGAACCCCGCCACCGGCTGCGACAGCAGCGACCCGCAGCCCCACAACATGAGCACGAACCCGGTCATGGCGACCGAGACGCCGCGCGACTGGGTCAGGTAGATGCCCATGAACGGCTGCGCCATCGCGCCGAGCTTGTTGACGGCCGTCCCGGCGAACAGCACCCAGAACTCTCGGGGCAGCCCGCCGACGCGGGAGTGCACGAACTGACGGACGGGGGAGCGGTGGACGGGAGGTGCGGCCATGGGGACAAGGGTCGTGACCGGGGACGGGCGGGCGCGATCGATTTAGGCTCTGCTAAAACATGGTCTGAAATGGGCAAACTTTCGGGGGTGGGGACACATGGCCGTGGAGTGGTTGTTCACGCCCGGTGACGTGGCGCGGTCGCGGTTCGCCTTCTCGCCCATGTGGGAGGTGGTCGCCAGCCTCCGGGCCGTCCAGGGCGCCGCGCTGCACACCGCGCAGGCGCCGTGGTCGCGGGCGGTGCGCGACCGGCTCGGCGCGCTCGGCCTGGGCGAGCTGACCGGCCTGGTGCCGGCCGCCGGATACGTGCCCGACTTCCTCACCCCCACGCCCGACACCCACCAGCCCGACTTCGCCGCCGAACTCGCCCGGGTCCGGGCCACCGACCCCCGGGTCGCGCGGGCCGAGGTGGCCCGCTCGGCGCCGCGCAGCGCCGGGATGGCCGCCCGCTTCGACCACGACCCGGCCGGGACGCTCGCGTGGGTGAGTGACGCGCTGGAGGCGTACTGGACGCTGGTCTTCCAGGACTTCTGGCCGAAGGTGCGCGGCATCCTGGAGGCCGACGTGCTCTACCGGTCGCGGCGGCTGGCCGAGGGCGGGGTGCGCGACCTGTTCGCCGCCCTCCACCCGTCGGTGACCTGGCACGGCGACCGGCTGATCGCCGACAAGGGCTGCATCCACTGGGGCGAGCTGGGCGGCGCCGGGCTGGTGCTGCTGCCCAGCGTGTTCCAGCCGCTCGACCGGGTGTCGGTCATGCACGAGCCCTACCGGCCGATGCTCGTCTATCCGGCCCGGGGGATGGGCAACCTCTGGCAGCGCGACCCGGAGGAGGTGCCCGGCGCGTTGTCGGCCCTGATCGGGCGCACCCGGGCCCGCATCCTGACGGCGCTGGAGCTGCCGGCGTCGACGTCGGGGCTGGCCCGGGTGATGGAGCTGACCCCGGGGGCGGTCTCGCAGCACCTGACGGTGTTGTCGGACGGCGGGCTGGTGTCGCGCCGGCGGCTGGGGCGCGAGGTGCTCTATCAGCGCACGGCCATCGGCGACGCCCTGGTGGGTGGCCACCACTAGTCGTCGCGGCGCGGGCCGGGAGCGGTGCTGGGCGCCGGATGCGGCGGGGGCCGGGGGCGGCGGACGGTGCCGGGGGGCGGAGCGTAACGGAAGGAGATTCACAGGGGGAGGCGGGCGGTGACCGTGGTGCCGCCGGGGGAGCTCCGCACCTCGCACGTCCCGCCGAGTTCGGCGGCGCGTTCGCGCATCGACGCGAGGCCGACGCCCGGGCGGGTGCGGGCGGGCAGGCCGGTGCCGTCGTCGCGGATCTCCAGGACCAGGTCCTCCTCGCGTCTGACGGTGATCGTGGCGCGGGTCGCGGCGGCGTGGCGGCGGATGTTGGTGAGGGCCTCCTGGGTGATGCGGTAGGCGGCGACCTCGACCGCCGCCGGGAGGCCGGTCAGGTCGCCGTCGACGACCAGTTCGTCGGGCCCCAGGTCCTTGAGCGCGCCGGCCAGGCCGAGCTCGTCGAGGGCGGGCGGGCGCAGGCCGTAGACGAGTTCGCGGATGTCGCCGGAGACGGCGTCCATGCCGCAGCGCAGGTCGGCGAGCAGGGTGTCGGCGGTCTCGGGGCTGCCCGCAAGGCTCATGCGGGCCATCGTGATGCGCATCGCCATCGCGCTCAGCGTCTGGCCGAGGCCGTCGTGGAGGTCGCGGCGGAGGCGGCGGCGCTCCTCCTCGCGGGCGGTCAGGATGCGCTCCCGCGACCGGCGCAGCGCCGTGGTCAGCCGCATGGTGTGGGCGGCGTCGGCGATGTACGGGGTCAGCCCCGCGATCACCCGCTCGTCGTGGGCGGCGGGGAAACGGCGGCGTCCGGGCGGGCCGATGAGCAGCGTGCCGACGGGTTCGCCGTGCCACACGAGATCGACCCGGCGGGCCACCACGGGCAACTCGCCCCACTGGGTGCGGGCGCCGTCGAGGTCGAGGGCCGCGCCGGTCACCGCCAGGCCCTCCCTGATGGTCTCCAGGGTGGCCAGCAGGCCGTGGACGGGGTCGCTCTGCTGGAGCCGCCGCCGCAGGTCGGCCGCGAGGGAGACCGGGTCGCCCCGGGTGCCGTAGAGGGCCCGGTCGGCCAGCCGGTGCAGCACCCGCTTCATCGGGTGGAAGAACACCCCGGCCCCGAGCGCCACGACCAGCCCGAAGTAGCGGTCGACCTCGGCCAGGAACAGGCTGGAGGCGGTGCCCGCCAGCACGTAGGCGCAGGCGAACACGGTGACCATCCCCGCGCCGACCAGCGCGCGGGTGATCAGGGTGTCGATGCCGAACAACCGGTAGCGCAGCACGGCCAGGGTGATCGCGGCGGGGATCAGCGGGATCGTGATCGCGGTGATCCACCAGACCGACCCCCCGATGATCCACGGCACGCTCAGGCAGGCGATGGCCAGCAGCGGCCAGAGGATCTGCCGCCGCTCGTCGCCCTCCGCCCGCCGGAACCTGATCACCAGCGACGAGAACGCCACCAGCAGCGCCACCGTGATGAGGGGCGGCAGCACGCCGGTGCCCGGCACGATCCAGTCGGCCGCCAGCACGGCGGCCGCGAAGCCGCCCGGCCAGCACCACGTCTTCGACAGCAGCGCCCCGGTCGGGTAGAGCATCGGCAGCAGCACGCCGAGGGCGTAGGTGGTCAGGTTCCACACCCCGTGGGAGAACAGGCCCAGCGGCGCGGCCGGGGCGGGGTCGCCCGTCTGGACCAGCAGCGCGGCCAGGGTGACCGACGCGACGCTGGCCGCCGCGCCGAGCCCGCCCAGCGTCAGCAACCAGCCGATCACCAGTTTCGGCCGCCGCTGCACCAGCAGCGCCCCGAAGACGGAGAAGGCGACCCCCATCACGTCCTCCGGGGCGACCGGCAGCGGCTGGTCGGCCGGGCGCGGCAGCCGCTCGCCGAGCACCAGGTCGGCCACGACCAGGAGGATCGCCGCGCCCGCGATGCCCGCCGCCAGGATCCGGGCCGCCCGGTCGGGCAGCCGCATCCATCGGGGCCGGGTCTCTTCCTCGGGCAGCTCCACGGCTTCTGAGACGGGGCCTGGTGAGGGAAAGTTCAGCAGACTTCCGGCATTTCGGGTGACGCTTTGTCAGACGGGGTGGTGATGGCCCGGACGATCGGCGGGGGCGTGCCGTAGAGACGCTGGGGGAACCGCTGGGTCGCGCCCGGCCGCAGCCGCACGCCGGTGACGGTGGCCTCCCCGCCGTACACGTCGGAGATCCTCATCGTGTACGGTCCCGGCCCCGGCTCCTCCGGGAACACCCAGTAGTTGTCGGCCCCCCGGCGCAGATCACGCCAGTGGGGGCCGCTGCGCACCCGCACGTGCGCCAGCCGGTTGCCGTGGTCGAGCACCTGCAGCGCCGCCCAGTGGGCGGTCGAGCCCGCCTTGAGCCGGAAGGCCAGCCGCCGGGCCGGTTCGGGGTCGCGCACCTCCCGGTAGGCGATGGCGGCGCTGCCGTCGCCGCGGTCGGCGATGCTGACGAACGCCTCCTCCGACAGGTCGAGGTCGCCCGGCCCGCAGGCCGGGCAGCGGTCGACCACGAGCACCCGGACCGTGCCGGTCGGCCCCGTCACGTCGAGATAGCCGCCGCAGGCGGCCGACCCGGCGTACTCGGCCGTCGACACCGAGGCGAACAACATGCCGTGGCGGGGCAGTGAGCAGTTCCCCGGCGTGCGCGCCTCGTAGAAGTAGGCCCGCCCGCGCCGGTCGGGCGAGGCGCAGACCGGGCCGGTGAGCTGGACGAACACCACCGCCGCCACCAGCGCCGCCACGGCGGCCGCCACCCAGGGCCTCTTACGGCGTCTCGCGTGCCTCATGTCGGATACATAGAGACACGCGGTGATTACGTTACGTAGATCTTCACTGGTAGCGCGGGGACTCCAGCAGCCATTCCAGATATCCCCGGGGCGCCCCGAACAGCGCCGCGGCCACCTTCTCGACGTCGTCGGGCACCCCGAGCTCCGCGTACGCCTCCGGCAGCGCCTTGGCCGCGTCGGTCAGGTCCTCGGCCCGCTCCACGATCCGGTCGGCCACCCACTCGGCCGGGGCGGGCACCCCGATCCGCGAGGCCGCCACCCGCAGGTAGTTGTGCGGGTCGCCGCGCTCCTTGCCGAGCGAGGCCACGTCGTTGCACCAGGCCGTCACGTCGACCACGGCCTCCACGAGCGTCCGCCACGGAGGTGTGGTGTGCAGCCGCCCCGGCACCTCGATCCGCAGGCACCCCTCGACGATCTCGGCGCCGGGGCCCGCGAAGACGTCCCGCCGGAGCGAGGGGTACTCCCCGGCCGACGGCACCCGCCCGATCGACCGGTTCACCGCCTGCATCCGGCACGCCTGCGCCTGCGCCTCCATCCGCGCCGCGAACCGCTGCTCCCACGCCGGGCTCATGGCGGGCGCCGTCACCCGCCACAGGTCGCCGAACGCCGCCACCAGCGGCTCGTCGGTCGCCCGGCCGGTCCGGGCGGCGTCGCGCAGCCGGCCCTGCATCTGGTCGAGCACGGTGGTGTCCCGGCTGCCGCTGCCCTCGTCGCACCAGTCGTCGTAGGCGAGCTGCCAGGTGACCCAGCGGGCGAGCAGCTCGTTGCCCGGCAGCACCCGCGCGGCCAGCCGCTGCGGACGGGCGGAGATCGACAACCCGTACAGCCCGGCCCAGGCCCCCAGCGCGCGCGTGTCGCACTCGACCGGCTCTCCATGGGCCGGCGGCAGGGCGTACGCGAGCGGGGCCAGAACGGCCGCAGCCGAAGGTATGCGCAGCTCAGGGGTCATAAGATGACACGGTAGGTGAGGGTTGGGCACTTGTCCCTGAGGCGCGACGGGGTGTCCTCACGGCAGGTGCGTAACGTATGTGAAACACACAAGGGGCACACTGGTAGGTGCCCAGACTTGGAACTTTCGTGAGGTAGTCGCCTTGGACCGCCAGCAGGAATTCGTCCTCCGCACGCTAGAAGAGCGCGACATCCGGTTCATCCGGCTCTGGTTCACGGACGTCCTCGGTTTCCTGAAGTCCGTCGCCATCGCGCCCGCCGAGCTCGAAGGCGCGTTCGCGGAGGGCATCGGCTTCGACGGCTCCGCCATCGAGGGGTTCTCCCGCGTCTACGAGTCGGACATGCTCGCCAAGCCCGACCCGTCGACCTTCCAGATCCTCCCGTGGCGCAGCGAGACCCCCGGCGCGGCCAGGATGTTCTGCGACATCCTGATGCCCGACGGCTCCCCGTCCCACGCCGACCCCCGCTGGGTGCTCAAGCGCACCCTGGCCCGGGCCGCCGACATGGGCTTCACCTTCTACACCCACCCCGAGGTCGAGTTCTTCCTGCTCAGGAACCGCCCGGAGAAGGGCGTGCGTCCGGAGCCGATCGACGACGGCGGCTACTTCGACCACACCCCCCACAGCGCCGGCCACGACTTCCGCCGCAACGCGATCATGATGCTGGAGGCCATGGGCATCTCCGTGGAGTTCAGCCACCACGAGGGCGCCCCCGGCCAGCAGGAGATCGACCTCCGTTACGCCGACGCGCTGTCGACCGCCGACAACATCATGACGTTCCGGCTGGTCATGAAGGAGGTCGCGCTCGAACAGGGCGTCTGGGCCTCGTTCATGCCGAAGCCGTTCACCGAATACCCCGGCTCGGGCATGCACACCCACATGTCCCTCTTCGAGGGCGACCGCAACGCCTTCTACGAGCCCGGCTCCGACTACCAGCTCTCCAAGGTCGGCCGCTCCTTCATCGGCGGCCTGCTGAAGCACGCCGCCGAGATCACCGCCGTGTGCAACCAGTGGGTCAACTCCTACAAGCGGCTGTGGGGCGACACCGAGGCCATCGCCGGGGCCGGGGGCGAGGCGCCCTCCTACATCTGCTGGGGGCACAACAACCGGTCGGCCCTGGTGCGGGTGCCGATGTACAAGCCGCACAAGGGCGGCTCGACCCGCATCGAGTTCCGCTCGCTCGACTCGGCCTGCAACCCCTACCTGGCGTACGCGATGATCCTCGCGGCCGGCCTCAAGGGCATCGAAGAGGGCTACGACATCCCGGCCGGGGCCGAAGACGACGTGTGGGCGCTGACCTCGGGCGAGCGGCGGGCACTGGGCATCCACCCCCTGCCGCAGTCGCTCGACGAGGCGATCTCGGCGATGGAACACTCGGAGCTCGCGGCGGAGACGCTCGGGGAGCACGTGTTCGACTACTTCCTGCGGAACAAGCGGTCGGAGTGGCGGGAGTACCGGCGCCAGGTGACGGAGTTCGAGCTGGGGCGCTACCTGCCGGTGCTGTAGCAGGCCGGTCCGCGTCGTATGGTGTCGGGTGGGAGAGACCTGTCCCGCCCGACACCTTAGATCCGGAGCTGGCTCAGGACGTCGTCGAGCTGTTTCGCGTTGGACGCGACGTCGCCCGCGATCGCTCTGGAGTGGATGTTGGCGCTGACCAGGAAGGCGCCCGCCTCGTACGAGGTGTTGACCACGGTCCAGCCGTATCGCTTGAGCTTGTCCTTCACCCGATTTCCGGCTTCGTAAGCGTTCTTGCGGAGCGTTCGCCGCTCTTCGATGCCCGTGCTCATCCACTCGATGTCGAGAGAGATCCGATCCTCCGCGTCCTGCGCGGACAGTTGGACCCGAAGGCCGTTGGGCATCTCGCGGAAGGCCGACGACTTGTCTTCGTCCCAGGTGTAATTGGCGAGGTAGTCGGTTCTTATGGCGAGTTCCTCGACGAGAAGCTCGACCGAGGTGACGGCATCGGGGTTCAGCTCCGCTTCCCAGAGCTGGTGGAGTTCGAGGCTGACCTGCGCTATGTCGTTGCGTTCTCCTTGGGTGTGACGCGTGCAGCCGATGATCAGCCGTGCGAATCGATTGGGAATGGATTTCCAGTGTGGCGCTCTGATCTCCTTGGTCGCCGCGTGCACTCGCTCCAGCCAGTCTCTGTGCTGGTGGGCACCGGGTAACGGATCGTTTCCTGAGCAGAGGTAGAGAAAGGTCATCCCCAGGCCGTAGGCGTCGACCCCGGCGTGCCTGGTGGATGCGATCTTCTCGATCTGCTCCGGTGCCAGGTAGCCCGCCGATGTACTGCCATGCAGAACGGATTTCTCGTCGGACCCGGCGCCTCGATGCCAGGACAGGTCGAAGTCGAGGACCACGACCTCCCACTGTCCGTCGCCGTCCCAGAAATCCTTCAGCATGATGTTCGCCGGACGGAGGTCCCGATGCAGTACCCGTTCAGGAAGTCGGTGTGCCGAGAGAATGACCCCAGTGAGCTGCGAGGCGAACTTCAGGCAATCGGACCACTCCTCCAGCCCACCCGAACTTTTCGCTTGCGCAAGGTTGGCCCCGGGGATGAAGTCCATCACGACGAACGCCGGTATCTCCGAGGCTTCGATGTAGCCGACCATGCCACGGATTCCCCGCTTCCGGAGGATCGACATGGAACGGACGCCCCGGCGAAAACTTTTGAGGAGTTCACTTTCGTCCCGGATGTCCTCCAGGAGGACCTTGATGGCGACGAGGTTTCCTTCCGGGTCGTGAGCGGTGAAGACGTTGCCGAACGCGCCGCGTGTCAGCTTGCCCGTGATCGTGTATCCGAAGAGTTTGTTGTTCGGTTCCCGGTGAGTCACGAACCAGGCACGATGAATGGCCTCTTCGTATTCACGTAGGAAAGTCTCGTACTCCTTAGTTATCTCCCCGCCTGCTGAGTTCACCAGTTCCAGGGCATGGGAGTTCAGGGTCTTCCGCGCGTTCTCAGAGTCCCAGCGGGCCATGTCGCGCGGGGTGGGGAGTTCTCCGGTGGCGCCGGGGTTTCCGCGGTCGAGCAACACTGGGGGAGCCTCTTTCGGCTCCTCCGGGACGTGCCCAATGATGTCCTCGAAGAACTCTCGGACCTGGCCATGCTTACCGTCGTCGTCCTTGTAGCGAATGACACGTATCCCAGCGGACTCGGCCCATGCGTCCGTCTGGGCATCCCTGCGGGAGGTAAGCCAGAAGTGGCTGGGTGCTTCGATTCCCAACTTACCCAAGGTTTCCAGATGTCCGCCGACGGCGACGTCGTCGGCGGACATTCCGATGAACAGGTTCGTGAACATACTGAGTGTGCTCTTGAGAAGCAGCTGATAGGAGCCGCTCTTCATCAAGTATTTTAGTTCTTTGTGTGTGAAGACCCATGTCTTGACGTCATCGACGGTGCCATGCAGGTTCGCGACGAAACGACGTTTCGTCGCGAGGAGGTTCATGATGTTTCCGGCCTGACTGGCGGAGAACTCGGTGGCGTTGATCGATTTCTCGACCGCCGCGCGTGCTGCGAGCCCATCGATGTTAAGGCTGAATATTCCACGGATCGGAAGTTGCCAAAGGTATCTGTAGGCTTCGGGTGTGGGGGCGTTCTGGCTTGGTTGAAGTGCGTCTCGGATCACTTCTCGATAGGTGGTGGGGCCCAGAATTTGTTCCAATTGCTGAAACGCCACCCATGGACTCTTCTCGCGTTCGACGGAAATGAGAAGGTCACGCAGGCGGTTGGCGTCATCGTCGGGTGTTAGGTCCCGGGCCTTGCTTCTTCCCGCTTCGATGAGTAATTCCTTCAGGCCGTCCCAAGAAGGAAGGCCGGCTTCGACGCTCAGTCCGGCTCCGACCCAGGCGATGATGGGGCGAGTGCGCTCGCTGATAATGTTTCTCAGTGCTATATACGATTTTTGGTCGGTGTCAAAAGGCATACTTTTCTCTTTGTTGTCCGATGGGTAGATGGCAGAAAATATCCCAAATGATACATTTAGGTTTGCTCGAGAGGCTACAGGGGTGGCAGTACTCAGTGTTGTCGGCGTTGTGACGCTATGGGCAATTTTGTGATTATGTGCAGGCCGAAAAGAATGGCACGCTGGCTATGGGGCTGGGTATTCAAGTAATGGCTACGGGTGGCGATCCATTCGGTAGACAGGGTGACCTGAGGTGAGGCCGAGATCATGCCATCCAAAGCAAGAACGGGACCGTGTCGTGGGCGGCCTAGCAGAGGGCTGCGTCGAGTGCCTGGTTCGCGGTGACGGGACACCGGCGGGGAGCCCTTTTGCCTACGTCCGCGAGACGCCCTCGGTCGGCCAGCCAGACCCTCAGGCCCTCGCATAGGGATAGTTCACGCTCTGATCGTGCTGATATACCAGAGGATCGAACCGGCGACCGTGCCTACGCTGAGCAGCGCGCTGGCCGCGAACAGCAGCCGTCGCACCACCGTGTAGCTCAGCGGCGGCCGCCCTTCAGGCCTGGCGTGGGGCCGCCACGGTTCCCCCGCCGCCCCGTCGGCTCGACGTTCGCCGTTCAGGCCGGTCAGCCACGTCAGCAGGCCCGCGATCTCGTCCGGCTTCGGGGGCAGGCCCGAGGTCGTGTAGCGCACCTCCGACCCCCGGTTCGACAGGTCGCGGACCAGGTTCCCCATGCCCATCGTCGTCAGCCACGCCCGCGGGTCCTCCGACGCCCCCTGCCCGGTCGTCGTCCGGTCCAGCAGGTCTCCCTTGGTCACCACCACGGCGATCCGCCGCTGACGGCCCCCGTCCGCGCGCGTCGACAGCTCGTTGCGGACGCGGTGGACGGTGTCGGCCGGGTCCTCCCGTGAGGGCACCACGCCGCCGGCCGTCAGGACGTCGCGGTCGGCCGGGACCAGGCTGTCCTGGACGGCGGGCAGCGCGAACGGGTCGATCAGCAGGACCATCGTCTCCCCGTGGGCCAGGTAGCCCATCGCCTCGACCCGGCTTGCCCCGGTGTAGTGCTCCCCTGAAGGGTCGAACAGGTACAGGATGCGGGCCGAGACGTCGAGCATGACCGCCTTCGGCAGCTGGGTGCCGGTCTTGGTCATCGTCCCGGCCGCCAGCTGGTCACGCAGGCGGAGGAAGGTCTGCTCGTCGCCGTGGTCGACGAACCGGGCCCCGGCCGTCTCCCGCAGGGCGTCGACCGCCACCGCCAGGAAGGTCGTCTTGCCCGCGTCGGGTCCTCCCACCAGGGGGACGGGCTCCACGCGGACTTTTCCGATCTTGCCGGGCAACGTCCGGCCGCAGTGGGGGCACAGGGCCCGCAGCCGGTGGCGGCCGAGCAGGATCGTGGTGGGCAGCCGGGCGCCGCAGCGGCAGACGTGCCGGAACGCGCCGTTGCGGTCGGGGCGCAGTGCCCGGTGCCGGGCGCCGCACGACGGGCACGCGTAGACCGGCCGGTCGATGCGGGCGTAGCAGCCTGGGTAGGGGCAGGCCTGGAGGATGCGCCGCAGCAGCATCACCGACTGTTCCAGGCCGCGCAGCACGCCGGCGAACGCCAGCCAGGCCAGCAGGCCGGTCACCACCGTCACCAGGTAGGCGGCCGTGACCAGCAGCGCCACCACGGTCAGCGGCAGCAGCGCCGCCAGGAGGCCGGCCATGACCGCGAGCCAGAGGGGGAAGAGCACGTAGCGGCGCTCGTCCGACATCAGCAGCCTGGTCAGGGCGCGGACGAGCCGCCGGACCCGCCCGTCGACGAGGGGGACCGCCCCGGACAGGACCGACCACCAGTCCTGCCAGACCTGGGAGACCAGGTAGTGCCGGTAGGCGGGTTCGGCGCCCTCAGGCGGGGCGCGCACCCCCCGGTCGGGCAGCAGGACGCGGGCCGCCGTCGTGAAGTACGCCCCCAGCGCCCCCAGCACCGCCACCGCCACGGTCACGGCGAAGACCACCGGGAAGACGAACGCGAAGGCCGCCCACATGGCGAGGAGCCAGAAGCCGGCGAGGACGAGCCACCACATCTACCGTTCTCCGCGCCCGAACAGCCGTCGCCGCTGGCCGGCCAGTTCCCGCAGGCCGGCGGCCAGTTCGGCGTCCTGTTTGAAACGGGCCTCCATCGAGCCGAAGCGGCCCCAGTTGTTGACCTCCGAGCGGGCCCAGGCGTCCAGGCGGGGTTCGATCACCCCGGCGACGCGCATCCTGATCGCGATCTCCAGGAGGGCCATCTGCTGGTCGCGGTTGCGGCGGGGTTTGAGCCATTCGGGGATCAGCCAGCGGCGGGTGGCGTCGGTGACGGCCTTGGCGACCGTCGAGCGGAAGCGGGGGTCGCGGGTGGCGAGCACCTTCGCCGCCGTCGCCCGGGTCAGTTCGGCGAGTTCGGCGTTGCCCTCCCGGGTCAGGTCGGTGAGGCGGTCGATCGCGCTCGCGGCGTCCACCGGGGTGGGGGCCGACGGCAGGCGGGCGGCGATCAGGGTGGCCTCGGCGTCGTCGGCGGGGTAGCCGGGCAGGCCGTCGCGGACCCGTTCGGCCAGCGCCAGGGTCTCGCCGCTGGACAGGCCCGCCTTCACGAAGGCGCGGCCGGGGAGTTCGCCCAGGGTCGGGCTGGCGTCCATGCGGGGGCCGAGGAGGTCGACCAGGCGGCCGATCTCGCCCGGCGTCGGCTGCGTGGTCCAGAGCGACGGGAGGACCTGCTCGCGGAAGCCGTCGAACGCGCGGTCCATGAGCTCGGCCGTGGTCTCGACGCGGTCGCGGCCACCGTGCAGCGTCTGCCAGCGCAGCACGGCGACGCCGGTGCGGGGGGCGCGGCGCCAGTCGCGGCGGGCCCCGGCGAGCAGGCCGCACAGGGTGGTGCTCACCTCGCCGGGGGCGGCCTCCAGCCCGGCCACGTATCCGGCGATCACCACCTCGCGCCAGGACGAGGGCACGCGGGCCAGTTCGGCCGCCGCCTCCTCCTGGTTTCCGGGCACGGCCCGCGCCGCCGCCGACTCGACCTCGGCCGGGTCGACCGGCAGGTCGCAGGCGTCGGCCACCCGCGTGATCCCGGCCACCTGGGCGGGGGTGAGGGCCGACCGCAACGCGGCGGTGGCCTCGGCTCCGAGCGCGGACGCGTGGCCGGGGGGCGGGAGCCGTACCGGCAGCGGCAGTGCCGGGTCGCGCAGCGCGAGCGACACGCACCGGGCCGCGCCCTCGGCGGCGTGCACGGCCACCGCGGCGGCCAGGTCGTAGGTCAGCAGCCCGGCCTGGGACGCCAGCCGCTGCCACGCCCAGTCGGGCAGGCCGGGCGCGGAGAGCCGGGCGATCGCGCTCTGCTCCTCGGGGGAGACCGTGTGGTCGCCCCGGCAGAGCGCCAGCAGCGCCGCCGCCGTCTCGGGGTCGTCGCCCAGTTCGCCGAGCGCGTCGAGCCCGTCGAGGTCGCCGCGCCGCCAGAACCCGGCGACCGTCCCGGCGAAGCGCCCGGTGCGCACCGGCGCGGGCGGCTCGTCGAGCCGGACGACGGTCGCGTCGACGTCGGGCGGGATCCACACGCCGGGGGTGGTCCCGGCGATGACCTGCCCCGACGAGGCGGGGTCGGCCGTGTACGTCGTGAACGACAACCGGATCGCCGACGCCCACGGCAACGAGAACGAGATCACCGCGATCCACCGCACCACCTCGGCCACGTCGGCGCTGACCAGCACCAGCCGCCCGTGCCCCCGGGTGAGGAACAGCCGCACCGCCTCCAGCAGCCCGCCGAGCCGCACATAGGCGTCAGGGCCGAGGGCGGCCAGCCACGCCACCAGCCCCTCGGGGTCGAGGAAAGGACCGGCGGACGGCTCCAGCGCCGGCAGTTCGAAGCTTTCGGCAGGCGCGGAGGCCCACCAATCAGCCTCCCAGCACTCGATGGGCCGCAGCCCGACCAGCTCTCCCTCGCCCGGCACCACCGCGTGCGCCAGGAAGTTCCCATATCGTCCGGAATAGTCCTGGCCCAGGTAGACGCACCGGGCGAGCACCCCGGACCCGTAGGACATCGCGACCGGCAGCGCGGCGATCTCGGCGGGGGTCGGCGCGAGCGGGGCGTCCGGCGGCGGCTGGTAGACCAGGTAGGGCGCGCTGCGCTCCCGCAGGACGGGCGGCAGGCCGGGGGTCTCGGCGGTCACCTGGAACCCCGACCGGCCCGAGGGCCCCGATTCGGCCGACGTGTAGTGGAGCTGCCAGGCCATGACCTACCTCCGCACGCCGTCGAGCATCTTGAACCGGTGCAGGAGCCAGAGCAGCGGATCCTCCACCCGATAGGGGCGGATGCCGCCGGGACCGACCTCGGCCTCCCCGGGCACCTCGCCGAGCGACGACAACGCGAAGAACGCGAAGTCGGCGTAGTTCTGCCGCAGGTAGCGGTCGAGCCCCCCGGCCTGCCAGCTCTCCAGCAGGGCCCGGACCTGCTCGTGCACGCCCTCGTGGTCGTCGAGGTCGAAGGCCCCGGAGGGGGTCCGCGACCGGTGCAGCGCCGAGGACGTCTCGCGCCGCAGTGCGTCGATCTTGCTGAGCGCCACCGCCACGGGGATCCTCAACGGCCCGTCTCCGGTACGCAGCAGCTCCGTCACCCGGGCGATCACGTTCACCGGGTCGCTGTCGGGGTCGTCCGACGGCTTCTGCAACGAGGAGGGGTCGACCAGGAACACCACGGCGTCGGCGGCCCGCAGGTAGCGCAGATGCCGTTCGGTCACCTCGCGGCTGCGCAGGTCCTCGCCGGCCGTGTCGAACAGCACCAGCGTCAGCGCCGCCCGGCGGCTCCGGAACCGGCCCTTCACGGTCCGGGTCAGCAGGTAGACGAGCGGGTCGCGCAGGGTGTCGGTGACCGCCGACTGGGTGGCCCGCAACAGCCGGTGCTCCCCGAAGAGGGGGCGGGCGAAGTCGCGGCGGTAGCGCTCGATCGTCCGGTCGTCGCACGGCACCAGCGACGCGTCGAGCTCGGCGCCGACCCGGTTCATCAGCTCGTGCAGCAGCACCGCGATGTACGTGCTCTTGCCCGACCCCTTCGCGCCCACCAGGGCGACGATCCGGCCGGGGTTGGCGCAGTACTCGGCGGCCAGCCCGCTGTGACACTCGGGGCAGACCCGCCGCCCGGTGTCGCGCCCGCACGTGGGGCAGTCGGCCCGCCGTCCCGGCCGCTGCACCTGGAAGACCGGCGGCAACGACGGGGGAGCGCCGCCGCGCAGCCGTCCGAGGAGCTCGTCGGCCACGGGCTCGCAGCCGCCGGAGCACCGGAACGCGATCCGGTCCTCGGCCACCCGGGCGAAGCAGTAGGGGCAGGTGATCATGACCCCACCTTGAGCCGTCGCACCGGCGGCCCGACCAGCTCGACGCCGGGGGCGAAGCACTTCAGCCAGTACGGCTTCGCCCGCCGGGGCGCGGCGATCTCGAACCGGGCGGGGGTGCGCACCTGCGTCCACTCGGCCAGCACTGTGCCCTGGTCCTCCGACAGCGGCTCCACCCGCCCCGGCCGCAGCACCAGCGCCAGCCGGGCCAGCGTGACCGGCCGCTCCGCGTCGACCTCGACGACCAGCCGCCGCCGCCAGAACGGCCCGGTCCGGGACAGGTCGTACCGCACCGGCGTGGCGGCCTCCAGCGACCGGGACAGGCCCGGCCCGCGCAGCCGCACCCCGCCCACCAGCGCCGTCGGCACCACCTCGACCGTCACCGGCTCGTCCTCGGCCACGTCGACCCGGATGCCGCCCTGCGCCCGGTAGGACGCCGCGCTGACCAGCGTCGCCGTGCCGTTCACCACCACCTCGACCTCGGGCACGTCGGCCGGCCAGTCGAGCCCGACGTGGACCGTCCGGCCGAGGCGCTCGGCGGTCACCGAGCGCGGCGGGGTCAGGTTGACGTGCTCCCTGGCGCCGCCGATCGTCGCCAGGTCGCCCGCCACGGTCACCGCCAGCAGCACCCCCGACCCCGCCCTGACCAGGTGGCCGTCGGGTGCGGGCAGCACCGCCAGCGGGCGGCCGGTGGCGCGGACCTCCGCGAGGGAGACCGTGGTGCCGTAGGGCCAGGGCGGAGCGGTCTCCAGCAGCCGGAACTCCACGTGCCCGGCGGGCGGCGGCGCGCAGCGCAGCAGCACCTGGCCGTCGGGCGCGGGCTCGACGGTGAACGTCTCGACGGGCACCGGCCGGGCGTGCGGGGTGGCGCGGGCGCGGACCCCGGCCGTCGTCACGCCGCCCGAATAGACCGCTTTGACGAGGTAGACGTATCCGGTGCCGTTGCGCACCCTCCGGTCGGCGAAGCCGTCGCCGTCGATGTCGATCGGCGTCCCGTCGCGGGTCACCACGACTCCGGCCGCCAGGGGAGGCCGGGTCCAGCGGCCGGTCACCACGCCGTCGCCCGCCCGCACGTGCACGTCGGCGACCTCGGGCCGCACCGTGACGGGCGGTGCGGTCGTCACGCGGGCGGCGGCGGCGCCCCGGCGGGCCACCACGCCGTAGACGACCGGCTCGTCGACCGGCGGCGCGGGGTCGGTCACGCGGAACGGCTCGCCGCCGTCGATGGGAACACCATTTCTCAGGATTTCGTACGATATTTCGCCCGCCTTCGACCTCGACGGCCGCCACGTCACGACCACCGACGCGTCGTCGGCCGTGGCGCTCACGTCCTCGGCGGGCAGCGGGGCCAGCCTCCGTTGCAGGTCGGCCGCCCCGGGCAGGTCGGGCACCCGGCGGAGCGCGTCGGCCAGCGCGAGCCAGGCCTCGTCGGGGTCGCGGGCGGCCAGCGCCTTGTCCCGCAGCGCCTCGGCGGCGGCCAGCCGGGCCCGGATCTCGGCCGCCAGCTCCGCGCCGGGCCCGTCGAGCCCGGTCAGGGTCGCGGCCAGGTCGGCGGCGGCGTGGATCTCCCCGGCGTCGGCCAGCTCCCGCAGCCTGGCCAAGGGGCCGCCCGCGACGCCGGTCTCCTGCCGGACCGCGAACACCAGCCGCCGCGCCTCGGCGGCGTCGAGCCCCAGGTCGTCGACGGCGTGGCGGAGCAGGGTGTCGTCGTAGGGGTGCTCGCGCACCCGTTCGCGCAACCGGGTCACCAGGTCGTAGCGGATCAGCGCCGCCGGGTCGGACCTCAGCGCGGTCAGCAGCGTGTCGGCCGCCGTCGTCCACGGGCCCCGCGTCCGCCGCCGCCAGTCGGCCTCCACCGCCGCGAGCGGCAGGCTCGCCGGCCGCAGCACCCGGTAGGGCCCCGCCTCGCCGAGCACGAAGGCGGCCAGGTGCCGCACCCCCAGCGTGTCGAGCGCGTCCCTGACCCGGTCGTAGGCGGCATAGGGCGAGACGGCCGGCAGCGCCTCCGGTGCGCCGACGGCGATGCCCAGTTCCCGGGCCAGCGGCCCCAGGTCGCAGCCGGTCGAGCGGGCGATGCCGTCGGCCACCTCCGGCGTGACCATCCGCAACCGCCCGGCCGCGTCGTCGAGCCGCCGCCGGGCCTCCTCCAGCCTGGCGCGGTCGCGGGCCCCGGCCTCGGCCAGCGCGCCGCGCAGCGGTCCGAGGTCGCCGCCCGCCGCCGCGTCGAAGACGGGGGCCAGCCGGGCGTGGTCGGCTTCGAGCCGGTCGACGAGCCGCCGGAACTTGAGCTGGCCGCGCTGCCGCCGCCAGCACTGCCGCACGGCCCTGACCGTGTCGCCGACGTCGGCGAGGTCGTGGCCCAGGGCGTACCGGACCAGCAGGTCCTCAGGCGGAGCGCCCGCCGCGCGGGCCGGATCGAGCACCTCCCGCACGTAGCGGGCCTCGTCGAAGGGCATCGGCGGGTCAGCTGACCGTCAGGTGCGACAGGCTCGCCCGCGACTCGGCGACGTCCTCCTCCGTCATGCCGCCGATCTGCACGTTCAGGTCGAGCTGCCGGCCGGTCTCGTGCTCGCGCGCGGTCACGTGGAGCAGCCCGGAGGTGTCGAGGGTGAACGTCACCTCGATCGGGAACCCGGCCGGTTTGCCCGGCGGGATGGCCAGGTCGCCCTCGGCGATCCGGTTGTTGTCCTCGACCGCCTCCGACGCCTCGGCCCCGGCCTGCTCCATCACCTCGATGGCGACCCGGGTCTGGAAGTCGTCGAGGGTGGCGAACCCCTCGGTCACGTCGGCGGGCAGCGGGTCGTTGGCCTGGACCAGGTGGGCGACGTACTCGCGGCGGGTGTTCACCGAGACGGCCTTGATGCCGAAGGCCCGCGACGCGACGGTCTTGATCGTGCGCCCGGCGATGCGCTGCCGCTCGCCCGAGCTGAGGCCCGCGCGGGCGGCCATCTCCTCGGCCTGTTCGCGGGCTCCGCCCGCCAGCAGTCGCCGGTACGTCTCCTCGAAGGCGTACAGGGCCGCGCCCTTGGCCACCGCGAGGTCGGGGTCCTGCAACCGGGGCTGCACCCCGAGCTCCTTGGCCAGCGTCTCGGCCACCGACGGCATCTTCGCCGACCCGCCCACCAGCACCAGGTGGTCGAACGACTCCACGCCCTTCGTCCGGGCGGTCGCCAGGGTCCGGCGGGTGATCTCGACCGTGCGGTCGAGCAGGTCGCGGGTGAGCCGCTCGAAGTCCTCGCGCGACACCTCGGCCTTGGCCACCCGGCCGTCGTGCATGACCCGGACGGTGTGCTTCGTGCGCGAGGTGAGGGACTTCTTCAGTTCCTCGGCGTCGCGGCGTAACTGCTGCTCGGTCTGCTTGTCGTCGAGCGGGTCGGTCACGTCGGGGTGTTCCAGCCGGAACCGTTCGGCCAGCAGCTCGACCAGGCGGTCGTCCCAGTCGGCGCCGCCCAGCTCGTGGTCGCCGTCGGTGCAGACGACCTCGATGTCGCCGCCGGTCAGGGTGATGACGGTGGTGTCGAAGGTGCCGCCGCCCAGGTCGTACACGAGGATCCGGCAGTCCTCGCCCGGGTTGAGCACGCCGTAGGTGATCGCGGCGGCGATCGGCTCGGAGATGATGTCGATCACGTTGAGCCCGGCGATCCGCCCAGCCTTGCGGGTCGCGTCGCGCTCGGCCGCGCCGAAGTAGGCCGGGACGGTGATGACGACGTCCTCGACGCGGGAGCCGGTGGCCATCTCGGCGTCGGCGGCCAGCTTGCGCAGCACGAAGGCCGAGATCTCCTCGGGCGTGTAGGGGCGGCCGTGCATGGTGCGGGTGACGTCGAGGCCCATGTCGCGCTTGATCCGGCTGACCACCAAATCGGGTTCGAGGACCGCGCTGTCCTTGGCGGTCTGGCCGACCACGACGTTGTCGGGGGTCTCGAAGAACACCACCGAGGGGGTCGTGTCGGCGTCTTCGGCGTTGCGGTGGACCGTCGGCCGGCTCACGTCGTCGACGCTCGCGATGCAGGAGTAGGTGGTGCCCAGGTCGATGCCGTGCACGGCCATCAGTCGATCTCCTCTTTTCCTATGACGACCCCCGCCTTGCGCAGCACCCGCTCCCCGGAGCGGAACCCCTCGCTGACCACGCTCACGACCGTGTTCGGCGGACCTTCGGCCGTGCCCGCGGGCCGGTGGAGCGCGGGGTCGTAGGCGTCCCCCTCGGCCACCTCGATCCGGTCGGCGCCGGTCCGGGCCAGCACCTCGGCGACCTCCTCGGCGATGGCCTCCAGCAGGGCGCGCGAATGGCCCGGCTCCAGCCGGGCCGCCTCGCGGGTGACCGTGTCGTGGAGCCGGTAGAGGCCGTTGCGGACCGGGGTGAGCGCCTCCTGGAGCAGACCGTGGCGCAGTTCCTGGTTCTCGGCGTGCAGCCGGTCGATGATCTGCTCGCGGTGGGCGGCGCGTTCGTGCTCCCGTCCGACCTCCTCCGTGAGTCGCGCCAGGGTCGCCGCGAGATCGGAGGTGAGGTCGTGCTCAGGAAGCATGCGAATCCCGTCATGTGATCCGGAGGCCTGGCGCCGTCCACAGTTTCAGGAAATTTCCTGCGGCGCGCAACAGAAATGGCTATTGCCGTATATCGGTGAGACGTTCGACCAGAACCCGTACACAGCGCGGATCGAACGCGATCGTGTAGTGGTTGCAGTCGGGCACCACCTCGTCGGTGAGCGCGGGCAACTCCGCGCGCCAGGCCTCCGTCAGGGGGTCGGGGAGCAGGCCCACCTCCTGGTTCAGCAGCCCGCGAGGGGCTCTGATCAGCGACAACGGGTGGGCGATGGCGTGCAGGGCCGCGCTGATGGCGTCCGTCTCCGACAACAACCAGCGGCCGTCGGTGCGGACCGCCTCCTCGACCGCGCGCGACCGGACCCCGCCCTCGACCGGCAGGACGTCGTAACGGACATAGCGCTCGACGGCCGGCGACCAATCCTGCAAGGCAGGGTGTTGTTGAAAAAAGGCGACATAAGAATCTTCATCGGGAAATATCTGGCTAAGTCGGGTGAGGGCCGGGCCGAGGGTCGCCTCCAGCGTCTGGTCGACGTCCCGGCCGGGCGGCAGGGGGAGCGGCAGGCCGCCGTCGACCAGCACCGTCTTCGCGTAGGTCCGCTGGACGGAGTGCAGCACGGCCACATAGGCGCCCATCGAGTGGCCGGTCAGCACCGTCGTCTCGTCGGCGCCCAGATGCTCGGCGACGCGCCCCACGTCGTCGGCGTGCGCCCGCAGCCCGAAGGGGCCGGGCACGTCGCGGCTGTGGCCCCGGCCGCGCAGGTCCATCGCGGCCAGCGTCCAGCCCTCGGGGAGGGACTCTCCGACGGCCGCCCAGGCCATCAGCGACGCGGTGATGCCGTGCACGGCGATGATCAGGCGGGGGCCGGCGCCGAACCGGGCCAGGCGGAGTTCGCCGCCGGGCACGGGGACGTTCTCTACGTACATCCCGCCATCCTGTCCCACGAACGCGCCTGTTTATGCTCGGGGGGTGAGTGCGCGCGTGACCGTGATCGAACACGAGGCCGAAGCCGGTTTGGGCTACTTCGCCGGGTGGCTCGGTGACGTGGTCGTCCACCGGCCCTACCTGGGCGACGCCCTGCCCGACGACCCCGGCGACGGCCTGCTGGTCCTCGGCGGCGCGGCGTCGGCGTGGGACGACGAGAACCACCCGTGGTTGCCCGCCACCCGGGCGCTGCTGCGCGCCGCGGTCGAGCACGAGGTGCCGACCCTCGGCGTCTGCCTGGGCGCCCAGCTCATGACCCTCGCATGTGGCGGCCAGGTTACGCGCGGCGGAAACGGCCTCGAAGTCGGGCTCGGCCAGATCGTGCCGGTGGCGGACGACCGGCTGCTCGGCCATCTGACCGGCCCGGCCCCGGCGATCCAGTATCACCAGGACGCGATGACCGTCCTTCCGGACGGAGCGGTGCTGATCGCCACAGGCGCCCAGTATCCCCACCAGGCGTTCCGTATAGGGCATAACGCGTGGGGGGTGCAATTCCACCCGGAGGCCACTCCGGCCATTTTCGCGCAATGGACGACGGAGTTGACAACACACCCCGCCGAAGAGTTGAACGAGCAGGTCAGTGCGGCCGAAGCTGGTCTGGTGGCCGCATGGAGGCCGCTGGCCGAGGCGTTCGCGGCGGTCGTCGCGGAAAACGCGCGTAGTGGCTCGATTACGGTCCGAAACCACTAACGACGTCGCACAAGCCGTGGGGTTACCGTGTGCGAAAGTTTGCGACACGGCCATGAAACTGAGAAACGCGGGGTAACAGGTCAAGTGGTCATGTCGCGAGGATTCCTCCTGGAAAAGGAAGACCATTGCGCATTGACGTCGCGGACATCGAGGCGGAGGAAGGACCGGTGAACGCCGCGTTCCGGATGCAGACCACCGCCGGGCGCCTGGCCCGCCTCGGATTCGCCGATGGCGCCAGGGCCGAACGGCTGCTGGACGCGCTCGGCCCCGAGGCCGTCGCCGACTTCGACCTCCTCGACGACCTGGTCTCCGCCGCCGACCCCGACCTCGCCCTGACCTCGCTGAGCCGGCTGGTCGAACGCGACCCGAGCGTGCTCGGCGCGCTGCGTGCCGACCCCGGCCTGCGCCGCCGCCTGCTGCGGGTGCTCGGCCTGAGCGCCGCCCTCGGCGACCACGTGGTCCGCCACCCCGAACACGTCACCGGCCCCGACCCGGAAGAACCGCTGACCCACCGCGAGGAGCTGCTGTTCGCCGTCGGCGCCGACCCCGCGCGGCCCGAGCCGGTCGCCTCGGGCGAGCACGCCCTCGACGCCCTGCGCGCCTCCTACCGGGGCCGCCTGCTGCACCTCGCCGGGCTCGACGTCACCGGCGTGCTGACCCTCGCCGAGATCGCCGCCGAGTTGTCCGACCTGGCCGCCGCCGCCCTCGACGCCGCCCTGGCCATCGCGCGCGCCGAGACCCCCGGCTGGGAGCAGGCCCGGCTGGCCGTCATCGGCATGGGCAAGTGCGGCGCCCGCGAGCTCAACTACATCTCCGACGTCGACGTCGTCTTCGTGGCCGAGCCGAAGGAGGGCGTCGACGAGGCGCTGGCCCTGAAGTCGGCGACCAAGCTGGCCCAGGCCATGATGCGGGCCTGCTCGACCAGCACCCCCGAGGGCTCGTTGTGGGAGGTCGACGCCGGGCTGCGCCCCGAGGGCAAGATGGGCCCGCTGGTCCGCACCCTCGACAGCCACCTCACCTACTACCGCCGCTGGGCCAAGACCTGGGAGTTCCAGGCCCTGCTGAAGGCGCGGCCGGTCGCCGGCGACATGGAACTCGGCGCGGAGTACGTCGAGCTCGTCAACGACATGGTGTGGGAGGCGGCCGCCCGCGAGAACTTCGTGGAGGACGTGCAGGCCATGCGCCGCCGGGTCGAGGCCCACGTACGGGGCTCGGAGGCCGAGCGGCAGATCAAGCTCGGGCCCGGCGGGCTGCGCGACATCGAGTTCGCGGTGCAGCTCCTCCAGCTCGTCCACGGCCGGACCGACCCGCTGCTGCGCCGCAAGGCCACCCTGCCCGCGCTGGCCGCCCTGTCGCGCGGCGGCTACGTCGGGCGCGACGACGCCAAGGCGCTGGCCGAGGCCTACTCGTTCCTGCGCCACGTCGAGCACCTGCTCCAGCTCCACCGGCTGCGGCGCACCCATGTCGTGCCGTCCGACAGCGCCGACCTGCGCCGGATCGGCCGGGGCCTGGGCATGGTGACCGACCCGGTCGGCGAGTTCACCACGACCTGGAAGCGCCACGCGCTGGAAGTGCGGCGGCTGCACGAGAAGCTCTTCTACCGCCCGCTGCTCCAGGCCGCCGCCCGGCTGCCCTCCGAGGAGGCCCGCTTGTCGACGTCGGCCGCCCACGTGCGGCTGGAGGCGCTCGGCTACGCCGACCCGTCCGGGGCCCTGCGCCACATCAGCGCGCTGACCAGCGGCGTCTCCCGGCGCGCGGCGATCCAGCGCACGCTGCTGCCGGTCATGCTCGGCTGGTTCGCCGACGCCCCCGACCCCGACGCGGGCCTGCTCGGCTTCCGCCAGATCAGCGACAAGCTCGGCGCCACCCCCTGGTACCTGCGCATGCTCCGCGACGAGACGGCCGTGGCCGAACGCCTGGCCCGGCTGCTCGGCACCTCACGCTACGTCACGACCCTGCTCCAGCACTCACCCGACGCGGTGGCCATGCTCGGTTCGGCCTCCGACCTGGCCGTCCGCCCGGTCGAGGCCCTCCACGCCGAGGCCAACGCGGCCGTCGCCCGCTACGGCCAGGACGCCGAGTCGTCGGTGGCGGCGGTCCGCGCGCTGCGCCGGCGCGAGCTGTTCCGGGTGGCCTGCGCCGACCTCGGCGGCCACCTCGACATCGAGGGCGTCGGGCAGGCGCTGTCGGAGCTCAACGACGCGACCATCGAAGGCGCGCTCAACGCGGCCGTCCGCAAGGTGACCGAGGAACGCCGGGGCGAGTTCCCGACCAGGATGGCGGTCATCGCGATGGGGCGGCTGGGGGGCTTCGAGTGCTCGTACAGCAGCGACGCCGACGTCATGTTCGTGCACGCCCCGCTCCCCGGCGCGGAGGAGAAGGACGCCACCGACGCCGCCCACGCGGTCGCCGAGGAGCTGCGCCGCCTGCTGATCCTCCCGACGCCCGAGCCGCCGCTGGCCGTCGACGCGGGCCTGCGCCCCGAAGGCCGCCAGGGCCCGCTGGTCCGCACGCTCTCCTCCTACCGCGCCTACTACGAACGCTGGTCGTCGCCGTGGGAGGCCCAGGCGCTCCTGCGGGCCCGCTTCTGCGCCGGCGACTTCGACCTGGGCACCGAGTTCACGGCCCTGATCGACCCGCTGCGCTACCGCGAAGAGGGCCTGGCCCCCGACGCGCTGCTGCAGATCCGCAAGCTGAAGGCCCGGATGGAGGCCGAACGCCTGCCCCGCGGCGCCGACCCGACCCTCCACACGAAGCTGGGACGCGGCGGCCTGTCCGACGTGGAGTGGGTGGCCCAGCTCCTCCAGCTCCGCCACGCGGGCACGGTCCCCGCCCTGCGCACCACGCGCACCCTCGACACGTTGCGCTCGGCGGTCGGCGAGGGACTGCTGGACGCGGCCGACGAGCAGACCCTCGCGGACGCCTGGCGCTTCGCCTCCCGCGTCCGCGACGCGATCATGCTGGTGAAGGGCCGGTCGGCCGACTCGATCCCCGGCCTGGTGCGCGAACGGGCCCTGGTGTCGCGGGCCCTGGGCTACCCGCCGGACGGGTCGGAGGACTTCATCGACGACTACCGGCGCACCACCCGCCGGGCGCGGGCCGTGGTGGAGCGGGTCTTCTACGAAGACTGATCACCGGAAACGGTCGAACGGATACCGCCTGCGCAGGGCGACCAGCACGGCGACGACCAGCAGCACCCCCAGCACCCCGACGGCCCCCCACCAGAACGGCACCTCGGCCCGCACCGTGGCCGCGCCGGTCGCGCACACGAGAGGCGTGTCGTCACCCGCCCGGGCGACGCACGCCACGGCCGTCAGCGGGCGGGCCCCCGCCTGCCCGCCCACGTCGACGGTGACCGTGAACCGGGCGTCCGCACCCGCGGGGATCCGGGTCGTCCAGTGCACGCCGTCGGCGACGAGCCGTCCTTCGGGACGCGCGGAGACGAGCACCAGGCCGGGCGCCAGGGCGTGGCTGACGTCGAGGGCCGGGGTGTCACCGGTGCCGAGATTGCGCACGGTCGTGGTGTACGTGACCCGGTCGCCGGGCCCGACGGTCTCGCGGTCGGCGTCGACAGTGATGGAAATCGAAGAAGGGCGCGCCGTTTCTTCCGAATACGTCATGGATTCCCCCGAATCGCCACCCGGAGTTTCCCGGGAATGAACGGCGACCAAGAATAGGACCGGGTAAATCCGCAGGTCCGGCGTTCGGCTCCGGTGGGGGACCGTATTTCGCGGGCACGAAGGGTGATCACCCGGTTGCGGTGCCGCCCGCAGGGGTGTATCACGGTCCAGTGGTGTCGTACTACGTAGATCTGGCCATCGGCCTGATCCTGGCGTTCCTGCTCTTATCCCTGCTCGTCAGCGGATTGAACGAGGGCATCGTCCGATTACTCGGCATCCGGAGCAAATTCCTCTGGGCCTACCTGCGCGACACCCTCGACGGCGGCGAGCAGATCCACCGGGTGAACGGGTTCCTCCGGTGGCTCGACCGCCGCCTGCGCGGGGTCACCGTGCTGGGCCGCCGGTTCCGCAGCACCCTCGCCGATCTGCTGCCGCCCGTCCGCAACTCCACGCGGTCCCGCCTGCCGGCGACCGTCCTGGGCGTCTTCGTGAAACTCCCCTTCGGCAAGGACCCCCGCCCCAAGTTCAGCCCCAGCCCCGCCCCGGTCGACATCGCCCCCGCGACCCCCGAGCAGGCCCCCGCCCACCAGGGCGAACCCTTCACCGACCTGCTCCACGAGCGGCTCCAGGAGATCGACGAGGCCCGACAGGGCAAGACCTCGATCGCCGAGATCCCCCCGTCCCGCTTCAGCGTCGCCCTCCTGGAGATCGCCAGCGAACGCGGCGGCGTCGACGCCCTGCTGGCCGAGCTGAAGCGCCTCGACTCCCCGCTCTACCGCCCGCTGGCCGGCCTGTGGGCCAAGGCCGGGGTCGACCTGGAGACGTTCCGCAAGGGCGTCGAAGAGTGGTTCGACGGCGAGATGGCACGCCTGACCGTGCTCTACCGCCGCTACGTGCGCGTCGCGGTCGGCATGCTGTCGCTCCTGGTCACCCTGCTGTTCAGCATGGACTCCCTCGAATACGGCAAGACCCTGCTCAACGACAGCGCCTATCGCTCGGCCATCGCCGCCTTCGCCGAACAGGGCGAGGAGGCCCTGGCCCCGATCAAAGACCAGTGCGCGCCCGGAGCCGACACCTACGAGTGCGTGACCGAGGTGCTGAGCACCCCGGCCTTCGTGAAGATCTTCACTCACGCCCCGGTGAGCGTGGAGATCCCCGGCACGGGAACCCCGGTGTGGAAATGGGGCGGCGGCGACTGGTGGGACCGGCTCAAGAGCCCGAGCCACTGGCCGGGCTTCCTGCTGACGCTGGTGGCGCTGCTGTTCGGCTCGTCGTTCTGGTGGGACATGCTCCGCCGCCTCACCGGCCTGAAGTCGAAGGTCCCGAACACCTCCCAGGGCTAAGCCATGACGCGGTGATTGCGTCACCCTATTATGGACGCATGTTGTACCCCACCCCGCGACCGACCGGCTCCGACGAGAGGGTGCTGGAAGAGATCGACCAGATGCGGGAGGCTTTGCGGCACCAGGTGCGGGCCGCCCCCGCCAAATGGACGGCGGGGATGCGGAAGTACCTCACCGCCGATCTGGTGGCCGCGTCGAACTCCATCGAAGGGTTCCGGGTCTCCACGGTCGACGTGGAAGACCTGTTCGCGGGGGAGCGCGACGTCGACGTCTCCGCCGTCGACCGGGAGGAGACTCTCGCCTACCAGCGCATGATGACCTACGTCCAGACGCTGCACGACGCCGCCGACTTCCGCTATGGAAAAGGGCTGTTCAACGGACTGCACTGGATGTTGCAGGGCCATCGGCACACCCCGCGCTCGCCCGCCGGCCAGTGGCGGCGCGGGCCGGTCTACGTCAGCGACGCCCGGGACCCCAGCATCGCCGCCTATACGGCGCCCGGCGCGGCGGACGTGCCCGCGTTGATGGCCGAGCTGGTCGACTGGCTGAACACCCCCGACGGCAGCCATCCGTTGGTCCGGGCCGCGATGGCGCACCTGCATCTCGTCTCGATCCACCCATGGGCCGACGGCAACGGGCGTCTGTCGCGGTCGCTGCAGACGCTCATGATCGGCCGGGAGGGGGTGCTGGCGCCGGAGTTCTCCTCCATCGAGGCGTGGCTGGGCCGCCCGGGAAACACCTGGGACTACTATCGCGAGCTGGCCGCCCGAGGCGCCGACTACCGGCCTGACCAGGACGTCTCGTCGTGGGTGCGGTTCAACCTGGTCGCCTATCACCAGCAGGCGCAGACCGTGGCGAAGCGGATCGAGCGGTCGGGCCGGGTGTGGGAGGCGCTTGAGGCGTTCGTCCGGGCGCTGGGCCTCGATTCCCGCATGGCCACGGCCCTGCACGACGTCGCCATGGAGGGCCGGGTGCGCCGCAGCCGCTACGAACAGGCCGAGGCCCTGAGCGTGCAGCAGGCGCAGCGGGATCTCCGTGACCTCACGGTCGCGGGCGTCATCGAGTCGGTCGGGCGGACCAGGGCCCGCTTCTACACCGTGGGACCCCGGTTTCCCGAGGAGGTACGCGAGATCGCCCGCGAGCCGTTCACGCTCATCGACCCCTACCGGCAGGCCTAGTCGAGCAGCGTCCGTTCCAGCACCGAGATCACCCAGTCGGCCCAGCGTTCCACGCCCCACCCCCGGTCGACCATCAGCGCGTGGATCGCCGGGGTGCTGAACAGCGCCCAGATCACGTCGGCCGCCTCCGCCGTCGGCACACGCAGCCCCGCTTCCAGCGACTCGGCGATCTTCGTCATGTCGGTCAGGCGGCGCTGCTCGTAGACCTGGTACGCCGCCCCGATCTCCGCGTCGCCGCCCGCCGCGACGTGGAAGGCGTGCATGAGCGGCAGGGCCTTCGGCATGCCCTCGACCACCACGTCGCGGAAGCGGCGCAGGGCGGCGTGCGCGTCGGGTGACTCCATGACCTCGCGCAGCGGGGCGCGCTCGATCACGGGGACGGGGGTGTCGTCGCCGGCGAGGGTGCGGTCGACGGCGGCGAGCAGCAGTGAGGCCTTGCCGCCCTGGCCGTAGACGGTCTCCACCGACACCCCGGCCCGGGCGGCGACGTCTTTCATGGTCGTCGCGGCATAGCCCTTCTCGACGAAGCACGCCGTGGCGGCCTCGATCACGGCGGCGTGGGTGCGCCGGGCCTGTTCCTCGCGCAGGGGCGAGCGGTAGCGCCTTGACGCGTCGGGTTTTTTGGCTACAGTCATCATGTATCCAATCAAGTTCGACTGGTTCGAATACTGTAGCAAAGGAGACGTGATGGCGGCCACGACCACCGAACCGCCCCAGGCCCTGCGTCCGGAGGGAAGCGTGTCGCGGGTCATCGCGGCCGACCCCGCGCATCTCTACGAATGGGTGGCCGACGTCACCCGTACACCCGAATGGAGCCCCGAGACCCGCCGGTGCGACTGGCTCGGCGACGGGCGCGGGGTGGGCGCGCGGTTCCAGGGGCTCAATGTGTACGGCTTATGGCGCTGGACCCGCGAGTGCGAGGTCGTCGCCGCCGACCCCGGACGCGAGTTCGCCTTCCGCACGGTCCCGACCGGCCGGATCACCGACTCGACGATCTGGAGCTACCGCTTCGAGCCCGCCGACGGCGGCACCCGGGTCACCCACGCCTACGAGATGGTGCGCCGCATGACGCGGGGCCAGCAGCGCGCGGCCGCCCTGATGCTGCCCCGCCACCGCGACCGCCGCCCCGACATGGCCCGCTCGCTCGACCGCATGGCCGACCTCGTCGAAGGCCGCGCCGACGCCCGCCAGCCTTCGCTGGGTCAGGCATGCACGGCCGAGGGCCCGATCCCTCTCGGCAACATGTACGTGATGCACCACGCCTTCCGGCGGGACATGCGCGACCTGTCCCGCGCGGTGCCGGCCACCCCGCTCACCGACCACGAGGCCTGGGCCGCCCTCGCCCGCCGCTGGACCGCCTTCGCCACCACGCTGCACCACCACCACACCATCGAGGACACCGCGATCTGGCCCCGCGTCCGGGAACGCGCCGACGTGGCGGCGACGATGGCCGCGATGGAAGCCGAGCACGACCTGATCGACCCGCTGCTCGACAGGTGCGCCGAGGGTTTCCGGGGGATGGCCCTGATCCCCGACGCCCGCACCCGCGAGACCCTGGCCGCCGACGTCACCCGCTTCCGCGACGTGCTCGAAGACCACCTCGCCCACGAGGAGACCGAGGCGCTGCCGCTCATCCAGCGCCACCTGTCGCTGGCGGCCTGGCAGGACAGCGAGAAGGCCGCGCAGGCCGAGTTCAAGCTCGCCGACCTGAGCTTCACCCTGCCGTGGACGGCGCTGGAGGTGCCCCCCGACACCTTCCGCGAGGCGCTGGCCGAGGGCGGGCCGATCCTCCGGCTCCTCCTGGCCCTGACCCGCCGCCGCTTCCTGCGCGAGCACCGCGTCGCCTTCAGGTGGGCGTCGTGAGACACGCGCTGACCGGCCTCGCCGTCGCCGCGGTCGTGCTCGGCCTGGCCGCCACCCCGGCCGCCGCGGCCCCCTCGGGCTGCACGGGCCGTTACGACCACAAGACCTACATCGTCGCCTGCACGACGGGCGACGGCTCCTACCGGGCCTGGATCACCTGCATGACCGTCGCCGGGCCGGGCGGGATGGTCTGGCGCTCCACCACCTACGGCCCCTGGGCCACGCCCGGTCCCGGCACGGGCTCAGCGGCGACGTGCGGGGGCACGCCGCTGATGGCCGGAACTCAGTTCGGCTGAACGAGCGGTGGCTCGGCGGCAACCGCACACCCGGAAAGGAGATCGTCCCCAACGCTCATGCCGGGCACCCTGGTGACCGTGACCGACGAAGCGTCGAGGGGAGACGGTGCATGAGCGACATCTCGTGGGAGCGGCTGGCCGGTCTGGTGGAGTGGCTCGACCGGTCGAGCCCCGACGGCCCGGAACGCCCGCTGCTCCGCGTCCTCAAGATCACCGAAGAGGCGGGCGAGGCCGCCGAGGCCGTGATCGGCCTGCTGCGCCACAACCCGCGCAAGGCCCGCGCCCACACCCGCCAGGACGTCGTGGACGAACTGTGCGACGTCGCCGTCACCGCCCTCATCGCCCTCGCCTCCTTCAGCGACGACCCCCGGCGGGACTACGAGTCCCACGTGGCGAAGGTCGCGGAACGGGCCGGGATACCGGCCCGGCAGCGCCCGCCGAGGTTCCCCGTCTCGGTCAAGGGCGTCGTCGTCCGCGACGACCGGGTCCTGCTGCTCCGCAACGAACGGGACGAATGGGAACTCCCCGGCGGCCGCCTCGAACGGGGGGAGGACCCGGCCGGCTGCCTGGCCCGGGAGATCGGGGAGGAGACCGGCTGGCAGGCCGACGTCGGCCCGATCCTCGACTCGTGGCAGTACCACGTCTTCGAGGGCGCCGACGTCCTGATCGTCACCTACGGCGTCACGGTCGCCACCGACCAGCCCCCGGTCCTCAGCCACGAACACCGGGAGATCGGCCTGTTCACCGAACCGGAGGCCGCCGCGCTACGGATGCCGGAGAACTACAAACGCTCGATCGCCACCTGGTTCGCGAGGAAAAGAGAAAGGCCACCGGCGGACACCGGTGGCCTGTCCCGAGTCGACGATCAGACGTCGTAGTAGAGCTCGAACTCGTGCGGGTGCGGGCGCAGCCGGATCGGGTCGATCTCGTTCTCGCGCTTGTACGCGATCCACGTCTCGATCAGGTCGGGGGTGAACACGCCACCCTCGAGCAGGTAGTCGTGGTCGGCCTCAAGGGCGTCGAGCACCTCGGGCAGAGAGCCCGGCACCTGCGGCACCGAACGCGCCTCCTCCGGAGGAAGCTCGTAGAGGTCCTTGTCGACCGGCTCCGGCGGCTCGATCTTGTTGCGGATGCCGTCGATGCCGGCCATCAGCATGGCCGCGAACGCGAAGTACGGGTTGCACGACGGGTCGGGCACCCGGAACTCGATGCGCTTGGCCTTCGGGTTCGAGCCGGTGATCGGGATGCGGACGCACGCCGACCGGTTGCGCTGGGAGTAGACCAGGTTGACCGGGGCCTCGTAGCCGGGCACGAGACGGTGGTAGCTGTTCACCGTCGGGTTCGTGAAGGCCAGCAGCGAGGGGGCGTGCTTGAGCAGGCCGCCGATGTAGTAGCGGGCGATGTCCGACAGGCCGGCGTAGCCGACCTCGTCGTAGAACAGCGGCTCGCCGTCCTTCCACAACGACTGGTGGCAGTGCATGCCCGAGCCGTTGTCGCCGAAGATGGGCTTGGGCATGAAGGTGACCGTGTGGCCGAACTCCAGCGCCGTGCTCTTGATGATGTACTTGTACAGCATCAGCTTGTCGGCGGTCTTGAGCAGCGTGCCGAAGCGGAAGTCGATCTCGGCCTGGCCGGCGGTGCCGACCTCGTGGTGCTGCATCTCGGTCTCGATGCCCGAGTCGATGAGGCGGCGGACCATCTCCGAACGCAGGTCGGTGAAGTGGTCCATCGGCGGGACGGGGAAGTAGCCGCCCTTGTAGCGCGGCTTGTAACCCAGGTTGCCGCCCTCGGTCGCGGTGCCGGTGTTCCAGGCGCCCTCGATCGAGTCGATGTAGTAGAACGACGAGTGCTGGTTGGTCTGGAAGCGCACGTCGTCGAAGATGTAGAACTCGGCCTCGGGGCCGAAGTAGACCGTGTCGGCGATGCCGGTGCCCTTGAGGTACTCCTCGGCCTTGCGCGCCACGTTACGCGGGTCGCGGCTGTAGGCCTCGCCGGTCAGCGGGTCGTGCACGAAGAAGTTGATGTTGAGCGTCTTGTGCTGGCGGAACGGGTCGAGCACGGCCGTGGACGGGTCGGGCAGCAGCAGCATGTCCGACTCGTGGATGGCCTGGAAACCTCGGATGGACGACCCGTCGAACATGAGGCCGTCGGAGAAGACGTTCGGGCCGAAGTTCTCGACGGGGAAAGTGAAGTGGTGCGTCGTCCCCGGCAGGTCGGTGAACCTGACGTCAACGAACTGCACGCCTTCGTCCCGGATGTACGACAGGACGTCGTCGGCGGAGTTAAACACTCTCGAACCTCCCAGGGGCACTGGCTTAGCAGACTGAAAGTAGGACTGTGCCGTTTCCGTCCCATGTCTCGTTTGTTTCACACGTGTTAATGGGAAGCACGCTGTCGAAACCTGACCGCAGGGTGTAACTACCGGCGTCGCCGCAGGTCATCGTTACGACCGAATAGGGCGGCCATTACTCTGGAGTCATGAGCAGAGAACCCCGCTGGACGCAGACCTGGCTGAGCGGCACGCCTGCCGTTCAAGACTATCCGGGACAGCGACTGGGCCTGCCTGAGCAGGGTAAAGGTTCCATTGCCCGATTCGGCAGACGCCTCGGGGCGCTGTTCATCGACTGGCTGATCTGCGCGTGGGCGATCAGTCAGGGGCTGCTCCGGCTGACCGGCACCGACGCCGCCCTGGTCACCATCGGCATCCTGGCCCTCGAATACGTCCTGCTCGTCGGCACGATGGGCATGACCTTCGGCATGCGCCTGCTCAACATCAGGGTCGCGACGCTCGACGGCGGCCAGCCGTCGCCGAAGGCGGTGCTGATCCGGACCGTCCTGCTCATCCTGGCGGTGCCGGCCCTGATCTTCGACAAGGACCAGCGCGGCCTCCACGACCGCGCCGCCGGAACCGTCGTCCTCAAAGAGAAGTAAATTCTTTCTTCCGTTACGGCTCCGCCTACCCTGGCACCGCCCGCCGCCCGGGCCGGTCACCGCGAGCGGCGCCGACCGGCCGCGCCCGGTGATCAGGGTGACGTGACCCGGAAGATGGCCGTCCCCGGAAAGTGCCGGCCCCGCAACGGGCTCCAGCCGCCCCACACCCGGTCGTGACCGTCGGGCCACTCGGGCTCGATGAGCTCGTCGAGCCGCAGCCCCGCCGCGGTGATCGCCGCGATCCAGTCGCCCATCGTGCGGTGGTGTTCCACGTAGGTCACCTCGCCCGCGTCGTCGCGCTCCAGATAGGGCGTGCGGTCGAAGTAGGAGCGGTCACTGGTCAGGCCCCGGGGGCCCGGGTCGTCGGGGAAGGCCCAGCGGATCGGGTGGGACACGGCGAAGACGAACTGCCCGCCCGGCTTCAGCACCCGGGCCACCTCGCGCAGCGCGCTCTCGGCGTCGGCGACGAACGGCATGGCCCCGAAGGCCGAGCAGGCCAGGTCGAAGGTGCCGGCGAGGAAGGGGATCTTCTCGGCGTCGGCCTGCACGACCGGCAGGGCCGTACCGAGATCGAGGTCGATGCGGCGGGAGTGCTGCAACTGCCGGTGCGAGACGTCGAAGGCCGCCACCGAGGCGCCCCGGGCGGCGAGGTGACGACCGCACTGGCCCGCGCCGCAGCCGACCTCCAGGACCGTCAGCCCGCGCACGTCGCCGAGCAGCCCCGCCTCGGCCTCGTCGAGGCCCTCGGGGCACCACACGAACCCGTCGTCACGCAGGAACGCGCCGTGTTCGGCCTGGTAGTCGTCGGCCGCGGAGTCCCAGTAGCCCCGGTTGGCCCGGGACGAGGTGAGGCTGTCCGGAGTGGTCACCGGGGGCGGACGCCCTTCGGCAACCGGGCGCCCTTGGGCAGCGGGCCCTTCGGCATCGGGATCGACGGGGTCAGCGCGCGCATGCGGTTGTTGACCTCGGAGACGGCCGGCTTCTTCAGGTTGCGCGGCAGCTTCATCAGGTGACGCTGCAGCTTGGCCAGCGGAACCTGGCCCTCGCCGTCGCCGCACTGCACGTCGTAGACCGGCACGTCGATGGCGACCCGCTGGACCCGCTTCTTCTCGGCCACCAGCATCTTCTGGACGCGGGTGCCGGGGCCCTCGGAGACGAGGATCACGCCGGGGTAGCCGACCAGGCGGAAGACCAGGTCCTGCTCGCGGTTGACCGCGACCGGCTTCTCCTCGACCATCCAGTTGCCGCGCATGCCCTGGAGGATCGCGTAGACCGCGCCGGGCTGGCCGTCGAGCAGCGAGTACTGCGCACGCTGCGCGAACCGGCCGAACAGCAGCATGCCGGCCAGCAGCGCGACCGGGATGCCGAGGATCAGCGCATACCAGAACGCGCCGGTCAGCAGGCCGATGACGACCGCCAGCGCGATGACCGCGACGACCGTCGCGTATACGATCGGCATCCCCTTGGGGTTGGCCTTCTTGATGATCTGAGCGACCATCCGGAGTTGCTTGATGCGGCCTGGGTTCGCCGAGTCCTTCGCCATGCCCTGAAGGATACAAATCCCGGGCTCCAATCGTGAAAACGAGACCGGACCCGGCCGGGGCCGTAGTTATAAAACCGTAATAAATCTCGGTGTGATCCCCCTTCGCACGGGCAGTGGAAGCGCTTACAGCCCAGAGCGGAGGGGCCACGGGTGTCCGATTCCACGATCTACGAAGTCGCGCGTCTGGCCGGGGTGTCGATCGCCACGGTCTCCCGGGCGCTGCGCGGCACCGGGCCGGTGTCGGCGGCGACCCGCGAGAAGGTGCGGCAGGCGGTCGAGCAGCTCAGGTTCACGCCGAGCCGCCTGGGGGTGTCGCTGGCCGAGGGCCGCCACGCCGCCAACGGGATCGTGTTCCCCGACCTGTCCGGCCCCTACTTCGGCGAGGTCCTGCTCGGCTACGAGGAGGTCGCCGCCGAACTCGGCCGGTCGGTGCTGATCCTGTCGACGCGCGACCGGGCCGGGGTGCCCGAGACGGTCAAAGACCTGGCCACCCGGGTCGACGGGCTGGTCGTGTTCGGCCAGACGCTGCCCGACGCGCTGCTCACCGAGCTGGCCGACTCGGGGCTGCCGATGGTCATGCTGGCCCGCGAGGCCCACCCCGGCACCGAGGCCGTGCGGAGTGAGAACGCGGGCTCCGCCGAGGCGCTCGCGGTCCACCTGATCGCCCACGGCCACCGGAGGTTCGCGCTGGCCGGCGGCCACGACGAGGGCGACGTCAGTCGGCGGTGGACGGCCGTGGCCCGCACCCTCGGCGACCACGGGATCCCCGTGCCGCGGCCGGTGGAGTGCCCGTACACGGTCGAGGGCGGTCACGAGGCCGGGCTCATCCTGTTGCGCGACCGTCCCGACGTGGTCATGTGCGCCGACGACCAGGTCGCCCTCGGCGTGATCCTGGCCGCCGAGGAGCTCGGGCTGAACGTCCCCGGCGACGTCGCCGTCACCGGCTGGGACGACATCATGGCCGCCCGCCACTCCCGGCCCGCCCTCACCACCGTGCGCCAGCCCCTGCGGGAGCTCGGCGCCGCCGCCGCCCGCCTCCTGGACGAGCTGATCGCCGGGGCGGAGCCGACGGACACCACACGCGTTCTCGCCACCGAACTCGTCATCCGGGCGAGTTGTGGCGCCCATCAAGTGCACCCCCCGGAGGAACAGTGAAGAAGAAGTACGCCATAGGACTGCTCGCCGTCGCCCTCGCCGCCACCGCCTGCGGCCGGGACTCCGGCGGCGCCGCCGAGGAGGCCGAGGCCGTCGACACCGCCAAGGCCAGCGGGACCGTCACCGTCTGGGCGATGGGCACCGAGGGGGAGAAGCTCGACGCCTTCGCCCAGAAGTTCGAGCAGGCCAACCCCGGCATCACGGTCAACGTGACGGCCCTGGGCTGGGACGTCGCGCACGACAAGATCACCGCAGCCATCGCCGGCGATGCCACCCCCGACGTCTCGATGATCGGCAACACCTGGCTGAGCGAGATGGTGAAGACCGGCGCGATCGAGCCCACCCCCACCGACCTGGTCGACCAGAACGCCTTCTTCCCCAGCGCGTGGGCGACCGGCGTCGTCGACGGCGCCGCCTACGGCATCCCCTGGTACGTCGAGACCCGCGCCTTCTACTACCGCACCGACCTGGTGAAGGACGCCAAGGCCCCCGCCACCTGGGAGGAGGTCACCGGCTTCGTCAAGCGGCTGCGGGAGGAGGGCGCCGAGCTGGGCGTGGAGCAGAACTTCCGGACCGGCTCCTGGCAGGAGATCGCCCCGCTGCTCTACCAGGCCGGCGGCGACTTCCAGGCCGACGGCAAGTGGACCCTCGACACCCCGCAGATGATCCAGGCCCTCGACCACTGGGGTTCCTTCTTCAAGGACGGCCTCGCCGCCACGAACCAGCCGGCGGGCGCGTTCCCGCAGACGTTCGTCTCCGGCCGCGTCGGCGCCTTCTACTCCGGGCCGTGGATGATCACCACGATGGAGCAGGAGGGCGGCGACGGCTTCAAGGACAAGTTCGCCGTCGCGCCCTACCCGAAGGGCCCGTCCGGCGGCACCAGCCTGGTCGGCGGCAGCAACATGGTCGTCTTCAAGGACAAGCCGAACCGCGCCGCCGCCTGGAAGTTCCTGACCTGGCTGACCGACCCGAAGGTGCAGGCCGAGTGGTACACCACGGCGTCGTCGCTGCCCAGCGTCCAGGCCGCCTGGCAGGAGCCCGCGCTGACCGCCGACGAGCGGGTCAAGGTCTTCGGCGCCCAGCTCGAGGACGCCAAACCCGCCCCGGCCGTGCCGACGTGGGAGCAGGTCGCCCGGGTGATGGAGACCGAGCTGGAGAAGTACGCCCTCGGCAAGCAGGACTCCGCCACGACCGCCAAGCGCATGCAGGAGCAGGCCGACCAGATCGGCACCGGGGCCTGAGCCATGGCGACCACCCTGGAACGGCCGGTCGCCGTGAAGGCGCCGGCGCCGAAGATCGGGAAGCCGCGGAACTCCTGGGTGGCGTGGATCTTCGTGCTGCCCTTCCTCGTCGTGTTCGTCGTGTTCTGGGCCGGTCCGCTGCTGGCCGGCCTCGGCATGAGCTTCACCGACATGCGCAGCACCGACGTCCGCGACCCGCTCGCCGTCGACGTCGTCGGCGTGGAGAACTACCTGCGCCTGTTCAATGACGAGCTGATGCGCAAGGCGGCGCTCAACACGCTGATCTTCGTGGTGACGACGCTGCCGCTGACGATCGCGCTCGGCCTGGCCGCCGCCGTCGCGCTCAACTCGGGCATCGCCCGGCTGCCCGCCGCGTTCTTCCGGCTGGGCTACTACACCCCGTACATCACCAGCATCATCGGCATCGCCGTGGCCTGGCGGTTCCTGCTCGACCCGGACGCCGGGCCGGTCAACCAGTTCCTCGGCTGGATCGGGATCGACGGCCCGGCCTGGTTGTCCGACGAGCGCACCGCCCTGCCGGTGATCATCGTGATGACGGCCTGGCGGAGCTTCGGGTTCGACATGGTCGTGCTGCTGGCGGCGCTCCAGGGCATCCCGAAGGAGCTCTACGAGGCCGCCGACATCGACGGCGCCGGGCGCTGGCAGCGGTTCCGGTCGGTGACCGTGCCGATGCTGAAGCCCGCGCTGCTGTTCTGCACCGTCTACTCGTCGATCGGGTTCGCCCAGTTCATGGAGGAGCCCCTCGTCATGACCAGGGGCGGCCCGGCCGGGGCGACCACCTCGGCCTCGCTGGCCATCTACAACCAGTTCGGCGCGGGCGCCTACGGCTACGCGGGCGCCGCCGCGACCGTGTTGTTCACCGTGATCGTCGCGCTGGCGTTCCTTCAGTTCCGGATCGGGAGGCGGTCGTGAGACGTCGTGCGTCGACCTATGTGCTGCTGGCCGCCGGCCTGCTGGTGGTGGTCTTCCCGTTTCTGTGGACGATGCTCGCCTCGTTCAAGCCCGAGAGCGAGATCCGGCGCAACCCGCCCACGCTGCTGCCGGCCGAGTGGACGACCAGCAACTACGCCGGCCTGTTCGAGCGGATGAACATGGGCACCGCGTTCCTCAACAGCGCGGTCATCGCGATCGCCCTGGTGGTGGCGAACCTGCTGTTCTGCTCGATGGTCGGCTACGCCTTCGCCAAGCTGCGGTTCCGGTTCAGGAACACCCTGTTCGGCCTGGTGATGGTGCAGATGATGGTGCCGGCGATCGTGGTGATGGTGCCGCAGTTCGTGCTGATCGCCAAGCTCGGGCTGGTCAACACGTTCCTGGGGATCGTGTTGCCGTTCGTGGTGGCGCCGCTCGGCATCTTCATGATGCGCCAGTTCATCGCCGACATCCCCGACGAGCTCATCCAGGCCGCCCGCGTCGACGGGGCCAGGGAGTTCCGCGTCTTCTTCTCGATCGTGCTGCCGCTGTGCCGGCCGGCGCTCGCGACCCTGGGCCTGATCACGTTCATGACCTCGTGGAACAACTTCCTGTGGCCCGCCGTGGTGGCCCAGAGCGAGGACATGTACACCCTGCCCGTCGCGCTGGCCATCTTCAGCAACGCCCAGGCGACCCAGTACGGCCTGCTCATCGCGGGCGCCGTCGTGGTGGTCGCGCCCATCCTCCTGCTCTTCCTGTTCCTGCAGCGCTACTTCGTGCAGGGCATCGCCTCGACCGGACTCAAGTAAGGAACCCGCGCATGCGAATGGCGCTGGCCGTGCTGCTGGCCGTATCCCCGGTGGCAGCACCCGCGGAGAACACCCTGACGACCTACGCGAAGGACACCTGGATGTCCATGGTGGCCATGGTCGACCCGGCGACGGGCCTGCCGGCCGACAAGATCGAGGGCACCCTCGACCCCGCGACGCGGGCCAAGGTGACCTCGCCGACCAACATCGCGACCTACCTGTGGAGCACGGTCGCCGCCCGCGACACCGGGATCATCTCGAAGCGGGAGGCCGAGCAGCGGGTCGCGAAGGTGCTCCAGAACGTCCAGAAGCTGGAACGCCACGAGCCGACCGGCCAGTTCTTCAACTGGTACGACCCCCACACGCTCGCGCTCGTGACGACCTGGCCCGACAGCGGCGACCCGGTCGCCCCGTTCGCCTCCAGCGTCGACAACGGCTGGCTCGGCGCGGCGTTACTCATGATCCGCTCGGCCGTGCCGTCGGTCGCCCGCGACGCGGACAAGCTGGTGCGGAGCATGGACTTCTCGTCCTACTACGACCCGCAGGGCGCCGCCGCCCAGGGCACCGGGCTGCTGCGCGGCGGCTTCTGGCCGGACAGGCCCGAGGGCTGCTCGACCCCGAGCGACTACAACGACTCGGGCACGACCGTCTACTCGACCTGCCACCACTACGGCGCGATGACCGAGACCCGGATCACCTCCTACGTCGGCATCGTCCTCGGCCAGATCCCCCGCGCGCACTACTTCGGCATGCTGCGCACCCATCCCAACGACAACTGTGACTTCGGCTGGGCCGAGCAGCGGGCCGAGGGGTCGTGGCAGACGTTCGAGGGGGTCCGGGTCTTCGAGGGCACCTACGGCTACAAGGGCATGCGGCTGGTCCCCACGTGGGGCGGCAGCATGTTCGAGGCGCTGATGGTGCCGCAGCTCGTACCCGAGGACGTCTGGGGCGCGAAGTCGTGGGGCCGCAACCACCCGGTCTACGTGAAGGCCCAGAAGGTCCACGGGCTCGACGACGCCAAGTACGGCTACTGGGGCTTCTCCCCGTCGAACAACCCGGCCGGCGGCTACCGCGAGTACGGCGTCGACGCGATCGGCATGGACACCGACGGCTACGCCTCCGACCAGGAGCGCACCTCGGTCGACTACGGCTACGGCGACTGCCGCCCGGCCAAGCCCGAGCCCACGTCCTACGGCGACGGCGTCGTCACCCCGCACGCCTCCTTCCTGGCGCTGCGCTACGCCGAGAAGGACGCCCTCGCCAACCTCGCCAAGATCAAGAAGGACTTCGACTCCTACGGCCCCGGCGGCTTCTACGACGCGGTGGCCGTGAAGAGCGGGACCGTCGCCAAGCAGTACCTCGCCCTCGACCAGGGCATGATCATGATCGCGCTCGGCAACCGGCTGACCGGGGACAGGCTGCGGGGCTACTTCGCCTCCCGCGACGTCGAGAGGGCCCTGAAGCCGGTGTTGTCGCAGGAGACCTGGGAGGTCCGTTCGTGAAGGCCCGTCGTGACTGGCAGGCGCGCATCCATCGCTCGTCGGGGGAGGTGACCACGGTCCCGCCCGTGGACCTCCCCCCGCCGGGGGGCCTGCGCGCCACCCCCGGCCGCGGCTGCGTGACCCTGACCTGGGAGCCGGTCCCGGGAGCGACCGGCTACACGGTCGAACGCTCGCCGTTCCGCGAGGGCCCCTACGGGGTGACGAGCCAGCCCGACGTGGACGTCGCGGCGGTGCCGTCGTGCCGTTACGTCGACACGGGCCAGGACCCGTGCTGGTACCGCGTGTCGGCGGTCGGCGGCCCGGCGGGCTCGCCGGTGCACGGGTCGCCGGGCGGCTCGGGCGTGGCCACGGTCGAGGTCTCCGGGACCGTCGCCCGGGAGTTGCCCCGGCCGTGGCGGTTCATGATCGGGTCGGAGCATCTGTCGTACATGTTCGAGGAGAAGGAGCTCGTCGAGGCCCTCAGACTCGCGCACACCGAACTGGGCGTGGCGACCGTGCGGGCCCACGCGATCCTGGACGAGGTGAGGATCCTCGACGACGGCTACGACTTCTCCCGGGTCGACCAGATCTACGACACCCTCATGGAGATCGGCCTGCGGCCCGTCGTGGAGTTGTCGTTCATGCCGGAGGAGCTCGCGTCGGACCCGTCGAAGACCGTCTTCGGCTACGAGGCGATCATCAGCCCCCCGAAGGACTGGGACGCCTGGGGCGACCTCGTCCGCGCCCTCACCCAGCACTGCGCCGACCGCTACGGCCTCGAGGAGCTGGTCGACAACTGGGCCTTCGAGGTCTGGAACGAACCGAACCTGGAGGTGTTCTGGTCCGGCACCCCGGAGGAGTACTTCCGCCTGTACGAGATCAGCGCCGCCGCCGTGAAGGACGTGCACCCTGACCTGCGGGTGGGAGGCCCCTCGTCGGCCGCCAACGGCTGGGTCGAGGAGCTGATCGCCCGGGACCTGCCGGTCGACTTCGTCTCCACCCACACCTACGGCAACGCCCCGCTCGACTGGCGCCCGGCGCTGGCCCGGCACGGCCGCGAGGGCACCCCGATCTGGTGGACCGAATGGGGCCCGACACCCACCCACTTCCACGGCATCGGCGACGGCCCCTTCGGCGCGTCCTTCCTCCTGCACGGCATGAAGTCGGCGGCGGGACGGCTGGAGGCGCTGTCGCACTGGGTGGCCTCCGACCACTTCGAGGAACTCGGCCGCCCACCCCGGCTCTTCCACGGCGGCTTCGGCCTGCTGAGCGTCGGCAACCTGCGCAAACCCCGATGGTGGGCGCTCGAACTCGCCAACCGCCTGGGCGACGAGGAACTGGCCGCAAAGGTCGGGGGCGACGCCGGGGGAGTGGAGGTCTGGGCCGCCCGCCGCGCCGACGGCACGGTCGGCGTCCTGCTCTGGAACGGCACCCTCAACCAGGCGAAGGCCGACGGCGACCCCGACCTGGCCCGCACGGTGACGCTGACCATCAGTGACCTGGCCGACGGCGACCACACGGTCACCCACCACCGCATCGACGAACGCCACTCCAACATCCGCGCCCACTGGCACGGCACCACCGACTGGCCGACCGGCGAGGAGTGGGAGCGGCTGCGGGCGGCCGACGTCCTGGAGGAGCTCACCCCGCCGGTCACCACGAGCGGCCGGGAGATCAGGGTGGCCTTCGACCTGCCGATGCCGGGCGTCTCCTACCTGGAGATCACGACCCCATGAGCCTCTCGGCGGGATCGGCCGGCGGACCCTGACAACGACGCGGATCGCCCCTGCGCCGCCCATACGAACGGCCGGGGGATCATTCCCCCGGCCGTTCCGTGAACCGCCTCGTCAGGCGCGGGCGCGCTGCTCGATCGCCTGCTGGTAGAGCCGCCCGGCCCGGTAGGACGACCGGACCAGCGGGCCCGACAGCACCCCGGCGAAGCCGATCGCCTCGGCCTCGGCCTGGAGCTCGACGAACTCCTCGGGCTTGACCCAGCGCTCCACCGGGTGGTGGCGCGGGCTGGGGCGCAGGTACTGGGTGATGGTCAGCAGGTCGGTGCCCGCCTCGTGGAGGTCGCGCATCGCCTGGACGACCTCCTCCCGCTCCTCGCCCATGCCGAGGATCAGGTTCGACTTGGTCACCATGCCGGCCTCGCGGGCCATGGTGATCACGCCGAGGGAGCGCTCGTAGCGGAAGGCGGGGCGGATGCGCTTGAAGATCCGCGGCACCGTCTCGATGTTGTGGGCGAACACCTCGGGCCGGGCCGAGAAGACCTCGGCGAGCTGGTCGGCGTTGCCGTTGAAGTCGGGCACGAGCAGTTCGACGCCGCAGCCGGGGAGCAGCTCGTGGATCTGCCGGGCGGTCTCGGCGTAGAGCCAGGCGCCGCCGTCGGGCAGGTCGTCGCGGGCCACGCCGGTCACGGTCGCGTAGCGCAGGCCCATCTGCCGGACCGACTCGGCGACGCGCCGGGGCTCGTCGCGGTCGTATTCGGCGGGTTTGCCGGTGTCGATCTGGCAGAAGTCGCAGCGCCGGGTGCACTGGTCGCCGCCAATCAGGAAGGTCGCCTCGCGGTCTTCCCAGCACTCGTAGATGTTCGGGCAACCCGCCTCTTCGCACACCGTGTGCAGGCCCTCGCGGCGGACGAGGGATTTCAGTTCGGTGTATTCAGGGCCCGTCTTCAGCCGGGTCTTGATCCACGCTGGTTTGCGTTCGATCGGGGTCTGGCTGTTGCGCACCTCCAGGCGGAGGAGCTTACGGCCGTCAGGGGCAACACTCACCTTGACAGCTTATGCCCTCGCTCAGGACAGCAGGCCAAGCCCCCTGACCGCCCGTTCGTAGTGGGTGCGCAGCTCCTGATCGACGTGTTCCGACTCGGTCAGCACGGCCACCGGAGGGCCGGGGTCGCCGGTGGTCATCTCGCGCACCGCCGCCCGGTCGAGGGCGGCCCGGCGGATGGTCGTCACGTCCTCGCCGCGCAGCGCGGCGGCCTGCATCGGGGCCAGGTAGCTCCGGGAGGTGATCACCTCGGCGAGTTCGGCGATGGCGTCCGGGCCCGCGACGGCCGCCGCCGTGGCGGCGATCCCGGCCTCGGCGCGGGCCGTGCGGGCGCGGGTCAGCCGGTCCAGCAGGGCTCCCGCGACCACCGCCGGCCATCCCACGATCCAGCCCAGCATCCGCCCGAACCAGCCGGCCGTCTCGTAGGCCGTCTTGGGCGCCCACGCCCCCAGCGTCATGGCCATCTCCAGGTGGGCCCGCTGCCGCACCTCGTTGGCGCCGAGCCCGAACAGGGCCACCCTGACCTCGGCCAGCGTCGCCTTCGCCCCGCCCACGACGACGCCGTCGTCGAGCCGGTCCTGGGCGCACGCGGTCGCCAGCAGGGCCACCCGCAACGAGGGGGACAGGGCCAGCCAGACGGGCAGGCCGATCGTCAGCACCGGCCGCCGCCGCAGGCCGACCCGCTCGTAGGTCGCCCCCAGGCCCAGGTCGTGGACCGCCACCAGCGGCCGGGGCACCCCGGCCTCGGCGGCCACGCGCGCGGCCAGGCCGTACAGGAAAGGGGCCTGCTCCTCGGGGAGGACCTCGGCGTCGGGCGGCACCCGTCCCAGGCGGGGCCGGAGCATGACCCCCACCGCGACCAGGAAGAGGCCGAGCAGCCAGGCGGGCAGGAAACCGGGGGCCGCGGCGATCAGCGCGACGCCGACCGCCACGAACGCGAGGGTGAACAGGTGCACCACGAGGGCGACCAGAACGGCCGGCGCACGAGACATGTCAGCATTGTGAGGATCCGGGCGCCGTGCTGTCATTCCCTATACGCGTCAGGCCCCGACCCGGGACATCTCCCGGGCATGGCGCACCAGCGTGAGCAGCACCTCCTTGACCGACTCCCGTTCGCGCGCGTCGCACGGCACGAGCGGCACGTGCTCGGGCACCGCCAGCGCCCGGCGGATCACGGCCGGATCGTGGCGCCGGGCGCCGTCGAAGAGGTTGACCGCCACCATGTACGGGATCCGCCGCTGCTCGAAGAAGTCGACCGCGGGGAAGGCGTCGCCGAGGCGCCGGGTGTCGGCCAGCACGACCGCGCCCAGCGCCCCGATGGCCAGTTCGTCCCACATGAACCAGAACCGGTCCTGCCCGGGCGTGCCGAACAGGTAGATCCACAGGCCCTCGCGGAGGGTGATCCGGCCGAAGTCGAGGGCGACCGTGGTCGTCGTCTTGGTCTCCACGCCGCTGGTGTCGTCGACCCGGACGCCGCGGTCGCTGAGCAGTTCCTCGGTGGACAGCGGCTGGATCTCGCTGACCGCCGACACCATGGTCGTCTTGCCGACGCCGAACCCGCCCGCGATCAGGATCTTGATCGCGAGCGCGCCGGACCGGCCGTCAGAGCGCGCGTAGTCCATTGAGCACTTCCTGGTAGATCCGCTCGTTCAGGACTCCGGCCGTGGCCGCCGGAGGGTCGATCGACACCAGTCCCTCGCGCCGCAGGTCGCTGAGCAGCACGCGGGTGATGTTCAGGGGCAGCCGCAACCGGGTGCCGATGTCGGCCACCGTGGTGGGCCGGGTGGCGACCCGGAGGGCGGCGAGGTGCTCGGGGGAGAGGCCGGCCGGGTCGTACGGCATGCCGATCGTGGTCACCACGGCGATCACGTCGAAGGCCTCGCCCACCGGGCGGGCGCGTCCGCCGGTGACGGCGAACATCCGGACCAGGGGTCCTGGCTCCGGGTCCTCGTCAGCGGCCATGTACCGCCCTTGGCCGCGAGCTCAGGTGCTCCCCGACCCGCTTCACGAGCATGGTGAGCTCGTAGGTGACCACGCCCAGGTCGGTGTCGGGGCTGGTCATGACGGCCAGCCGCGCGCCGTCCCCGGCGGCGGTGACGAACAGGAACGCCCCGTCGAGCTCGATGATCGTCTGACGGACGTTGCCGACGCCGAACCGCCGGCCCGCTCCCTGGGCCAGGCTGTGGCTCCCGGCCGCGATGGCGGCCAGGTGCTCGGTGTCCTCCCTGTTCAGCCCCTGGGAGCCGCCCATCGCGAGCCCGTCGGCCGAGAGCACCACCGCGTGCCGCACCCCCGGCACCCGCCGGACGAGGTCGTCGAGCAACCAGTCGAGTTCCCTGGCGAGATCAGCCATCGGTCCTGTCCTTCCATATCCCCGTTTCGCGCCGGCCGCGTTCCCAGCCGCGCTGCATGGACGTCATCAGACCGGCCCGCCGTTCGGCGGAGCCCGTTTCCGCGCCGGTCTGCTGTGGTGCCTCTGGTGGCGGCGCCTCCCCGCGCAGGGGCGCCACCAGATGGGTCTGCGGGACGCGCTGCGGCAGTCCCTCCAGGTCGAGGTCGTCCGGGACGACGACCGGCGGCGCGGACGGCGGCGCCGGGGTGTGCCGGGCCGGGGGCGCCTGGACGGGCGCCGGCGGGGGCGAGGAGAAGTAGCCGACCTGCCGCTGGTCCGGCACCGCCAGCAGGCCCGGCGGGATCATCACGATCGCGGTCACGCCCTCGTACGGCGACTTGCGCAGCAGCACCCGCACGCCGTGCCGGGCGGCCAGCCGGGCCACCACGAACAGGCCGAGCCGCTCGCTGTCGGCCAGGTCGAACTCCGGCGGTTCGGCGATCCGCCGGTTGAGCGCCTCCAGCTTGGCGTGGTCGAGGCCGAGCCCGCGGTCCTCGATCTCCAGCGCGTAGCCGTTGGCGGCGATCTCGCCGCGCACGTAGACGCGGGTGCCGGGCGGGGAGAACACGGTCGCGTTCTCGATCAGCTCGGCGACCAGGTGCATCAGGTCGTTGACCGCCGAGCCCTGCACGGTCGGCGCCTGCCGCATCTCCTGGACCACGACCCGCGTGTAGTCCTCGACCTCGGTGACGGCGCCCCGCACCAGGTCGAGGATCGGCACCGGCTCCCGCCACCGGCGGGACGGCGCCGCGCCCGACAGGATGATCAGGTTCTCGGCGTGCCGGCGCATGCGGGTCGAGAGGTGGTCGAGCCGGAACAGGTCCTCCAGCGTGGCCGGGTCGTCGACGCGGTGCTCCATGACCTCCAGCAGGGCCAGCTGGCGGTGCAGCAGCGACTGGTTGCGCCGGGCCAGGTTGAGGAACACCTGGCCGACGCTGCGCCGCAGCTCGGCCTGCCCGACCGAGGCCCGCACGGCCTCTCCGAGCACGTGGTTGAACGCCCCTGAAACGTTCCTGACCTCGACCGTGCGGCCCTCGGCCACCCGCGGGGTCTCCTGGACCGGGTCGACCGACTCGCCGGCGCGCAGCCGCCGGACCAGGTCGGGCAGCCGCGACCGGGCCACGTCGGTGGCGGAGGTCTCCAGGTCGCCCAGCTCGCGCACGAGGCGGCGGCCGAAGCGGACCGAGATCAGCACCGACACGACGACGATGAGCAGGCCGACGCCCGTGATGATCGCCGTCCGCCACAGGATCGTGCCGACCCGCTGGTCGGCCGCGCCGAGTGCCCGGTCCATCGCCGCGCCGGTCAGGCGCTCGACCTCGCCGGTGACCTCGGTGCCGTTCCTGAGCCACTGCTGCAGGCCGTAGGGCAGTTCGCCGTCGGTCGGCACGAAGGCGGCGATGCGGTTCTCGCCCTCGGTCAGCGCGCTGTAGACGGGCCTGGCGAAGAGCTCCTCCAGCCCGGCCCGCACGCCGGGGTCGAGCGCCGCCGCCTCGTTGCGCAGCAGGAACCGGCGGCTGACGACCAGTTCGACGAAGGTGGCGTGCATCGAGGGGGCCAGGTTCTCGTCGGCGATGGCGTAACCGATGAGGCTCTGTTCGCGGGCCAGCAGGTCGAGCCCGAAGTCGAGCGAGTTCAGCGACCGGACCTGCGAGTACTGCTCGGGGGTGAGCCCGCCGTCCTTGGCCAGGCTGGAGGTGAAGTTGTAGATCTCGTCGACGAGGTCGCTGTAGACGCCGATGGTGGTCACCGCCGTCGAGACCCCTCCGTCGACGGAGCCCCGCACGGCCGTCAGCCCGTCGAGCCGGGCCAGCAGCAGCCGGGTCGTGCTCGGCAGGTCGGCCGGGTCCTGTCGCGCCGTCGCCTCCCGGAAGTCGGCCACCGCCCGGTCGGTGTCGGCGCGCCGCTGGGACAGGTACTCGCGCGCGCTCACGCGCGCGTCGCGGAGCGCGGCCACGCTGAAACGGCGTTCCTGCCGCAGGGCGTCGCGCAGGGCCTCCACGGGCCGCAGATAGGCCGTGTAGCGCTCGCCGGACCGTAACAGGCCGGTCGCTTCGGCGACCGAGGTGACGGCGACGTAGGCCCAGACGGCGGTCAGGGCCAGCAGGGGCACGACGAGCAGGGAGAACGCCTTAGACCTGATCGTGTCACGATTGAAACCCATGGCTCTCGTCTCGTTCAGAGCGACGTTCAGCGCCCCCGAACGCATGCGGGTGCGCTCCATGGCGCCGCCCATGTGGGAGCAAGATAGTTACTTTCCGGCGTGATGTAAACAAAGGGAAACGCGGGCACCCATGGGGCGCCCGCGTCCTCCGGCGTCAATAACGCTCGGCGATACCCGAGTTGATTTCCGTGAGCGCCAGTGTGGCGTCGGTGTAACGGATCACGTTCTGCAGCGATGGAGATTGGGTGAGGGTGGCCTGGGCGTACCGGACGGCGTCGCCGACCGTCTTCAGGCCCAGCCTCCTGATCGTGACGGTCTCCACCCGGGTGCCGGCGTTGATCCGCCGGGTGCCCAGGTTCAGCAGCGTGGCCAGCATCTCGGCCCGCAGCTGCCGGGGCTGCAGCACCGGGAGCAGGAACGCCGACCCCGTCTCCTGGCGGCTGAGCGTGCCGTCGCCGCCGGTGTCGAAGCGCTGGTCGGTGGCGTGCACCCGGGCCAGGACCTCGGCCGTCTGCAGGTCGCCGCGCAGCGCCCACAGGGCGGGCGGCATCGGGTCGCGGCTCGGCGCCTGGACCGTGACCGTGGTCGCCGCCGACCCCGACGCCTCGTAGGCGCAGGCGTTGGAGCCGTAGGCGATCTTCGCCGCGGCCTGGAGCGTGCCCGCCTCGGTGAGCAGGCTCGGCCGCCCGGTGAAGGTGACTGTGCCCTGCTGACCGGGGGCCAGCGTGCCGAGGTCGCGGGTCAGCGACCCGGTGGTGTGCACGCCCGGGGGCGGGGTGAAGGTCAGGCTCGCGCCGCTCGCGGCGGAGCCTCCCTCGTTCTTGTACGTCACCGTGTAGGTGACGGTCTCGCCCGCCTTGACCGACGGCGTGGCGGCGACCGACGTCGTCACCTTGGGCGCCCTGACCGTGTAGGCCGCCGTGGCCGTGTTGTCGGCGCGCAGCGCGGCGTTCTCGTTGGAGGCGGTCACGGTCGCGGTGCTCTGGCGGGTCGTCCCGTCGGCGGCCTCACACGGCACCGTCGAGGTGAGCGCCTCGGCCGCCCAGCCGAGCGGCGGGAGCTGCCGGGTCGCGCCGTCGACGGTCACCGTCGCGTTCTCCGAGGCCACCGCGCCCTGGTTGGTGAGCGTGGCGGTCGCGGTGACCGTCTCGCCGGGCGCGGCCTGGGCCTTGTCGAAGGCCAGCGCCGCCTTCAGGTCGGGGGAGGCGCTCCGGGTCATCTCGGTGTAGTCGAGCTCGTCGGGCATCGGGCCGTGGGCGCCGTCGGAGAAGCGCGGGCTGCTCGTGAAGTCGTAGACGAGCCGGTCCCAGTCGGTGTGCCCGACCATCGTCTCGTCGACCTTGGCGAAGCCGCAGTCGCCGCCCAGCCACGGGAACCGGTTGACGTTCATGGTGACGGGGTTGTCGTTCGTGTCGCCGTCCATGTTCCAGTCGATCTTGAACTGCGGGTTGGCGCGGTTCCACACCATGTCGTCGAGGACGCCGTTGCGGTCGACGTCGCCCCGGGGGTCGGGGGTGGTGAAGAAGACGTCCCTGACCAGGCCGCTGATGCCGGGGTTGCGCGTCTCGTCGAGCTGGTTCTCCACCAGCGTCGAACCGGTGAGCCGGGAGTAGCTCAGCGGGCGGCCCGAGTCGTAGCGGGGGAACTGCCAGATGTAGTTCATGACGCTCTGGTAGTTCGGCTTGCAGTTGACCTCGTCGAGGGTGCCGTTGTCGCGCCGGCCGCCGTGGGCCAGGCCCAGGGTGTGGCCCAGCTCGTGCATGAGGGTGCCCGCCTCGGCCGCCCGCTGACCGCCGACGTCGCCGAAGCCGTCCCAGCCGCCGAGCGACACGACGAAGTCGTTGCCGCCGCGTTCGTGCAGCTCGGCCCGGCCCGAGACGGTGCCGCCGCCGAGCAGTTCGTCGATGAAGACGCCGTAGCGGAACTTCTGCCGCTTGAAGCTCAGGATGTCCTGGCAGTGGGGGCTCGACCGGTCGGCCGCCGTCATGAAGCGGGCGGTGTTGCCGTCGCCGCACGGCTTGGCCGGGTTGCCCGACTTCAGGTCGTCGAAGTCGTCGTAGGTCCCCGATGGCCGGTCGCCGGGATCGGAGTAGTCGGCGAAGTCGAGCTCGTCGGCGGCGGGCACCTCCTCGTTCACGAGGAGATGGAGGTTGATCCCGGTCGCGCCGGTGTTCGGGTTGGTCACCGGGGCGACGTCGAAGGCGTTCTCGACGTCGGCGACCGCGTCGTCGAGGGGCTTGTGGCCGGCCATGTAGTCGAGCTCGACGTAGAGGTCGCGGCGGTTCGGGTCGGCGTCCGGGAGCGTCATGTCGACGACGTCGTCGCCGTCGAAGTCGCGGCCCCGGTACTCCTCCCAGTCGGAGAACCCGTCCGCGTCGGAGTCGAATCCGGGGCCGGGGCTGATCTCCAGGCAGAGCTGCACCGACGGCTTGGGGTCGGCGCCGAAGACGCCGCCGCCGGGCTCGCCGTTCCCGGCGACGCAGCCGGTGCCGGTCAGGTCGCCGGTGACCTCGCCGTCGATCATGTTGACCGTGAACCGGGTGAACGGGTCGCCCGCGCGCGGCGAGGTGTCGGCCCAGTCGTCGCCGCTGGTCGAGTCGTGGTCCTTGATCAGGACCGAGATCTCCTGGTCGACGACGGTCGTGGGGATCTGCTGGGTGAGCGTCCAGAACGGCGCGATCTGCGACCGGTCGTCGGGGGCGCGGGGCGTGGTGTGCACCGGGAACCCGGCGTAGGTGATCTCGGCGTAGAAGTCGGGGGTGGATTCGCCCAGGGCCTCCAGGCCCGCCTCGTCGCAGTCGGCGACGCAGGAGACGAGCAGAACCCGGACGGTGAGCGGCTGCGTGGTGGCCGCTCGTGCTGGTGCGGTGAGAAGGGTGATCCCGGAGACCGTCAGGAGGAGGGCCAGGACCACCCGGAGGGTACGGGTCGGCATGCCTCCGACGGTCGTGGTCTTCCGGCCGGAAGGCTTGAGTACCCCTCTACTCGACGAATCCCATCCGGCATTCCTCCAGCTGCCCCAGAATGAGCTTCACCCGCTGTTGCAGCCATTCCGCGGCCTTCGCCGCGCCCTCCGGGTCGTCGAGGTAGGCCACGTCGATCCCGAGTTCCAGCATGGCCCGCGCTTCGGCGGCCTGCGGGTCGCTCGGCGGGGCCTCCGTGGTGAGCTGGGAGAGCACGGCGATCAGGTGGTCCAGCATCGCGTCCGGACGAGGTCCGCCGTTCGTCATGATCGCAGTCTAGGCATGGAATGCGGCCGCCTGGTGTTCCAATTCCGATGCGTTATCCGTCGCGGGTCGCGTCAGCGGCGCCCGAGCAGTTCCTCTTCGAACATCGACACCGGCTCGGCCCCGAACGCGTCGCCGAGACGCTTCTCGGCGAACGGGATGACCTCGTCGACCGTGATGCGCCGGCCGGTCTCGGCCGACAACGAGGTGACGCCCGCGTCGGGGATGCCGCAGGGCACGATCCGGTTGAACCAGCTCAGGTCGTTGGCGCAGTTGAGCGCGAAGCCGTGCATCGTCACGCCGCGCTCCACCCGGATGCCGATCGCGCCCAGCCGCCGGTCGGGGATGCCGTGGTGGGCCTCGCCGCGCACCCAGACCCCGGGCCGCCCCTCGACCCGCCCGGCGACCACGCCGAAGTCGGCGCACACCTGGATCAGGACCTCTTCGAGGAGGCGTACGTAGGGGATCACGTCGTCGATCTTCACGATCGGGTAGCCGACGAGCTGGCCGGGGCCGTGCCAGGTGACGCTGCCACCCCGGTCGACGTCGATGACGGGGGTGCCGTCGGACGGCCGGTCGTGGGGGCGGGTGCGCTTGCCGGCCGTGTAGACCGGCGCGTGCTCCAGGAGCAGGGCCGTGTCGGGCAGTTCGTCGGCGACCCGGCGCCGATGGACGACCCGCTGCAGGCTCCACGCCTGTTCATAGGGGACATCGACACCAAGTCGGACGATCGCCAGCCTCACACGTCAACTGTAGACGCGAGTCGCCGTGGTTCGATACGGAACTCCTTGACCCCTTCTTCACCATCTCTTTCGATCCGGTACGCGTATCCGTCGGGATCGACCGTCACGGCCTGGATGAACTCGGTGCCGACGTAGTGGAGCGCGACGCCCTCGTCGGCGGCGTAACCGTCGGGCAACTCGCCCGAGGCGACCGAGCGCTGCAGCAGGTCACGGCGCTGGACGTCGCTGTTGTAGTGGACCCCGCACGAGTAGGGCAGCAGCCCGAGCCCCTCGGCCCACGGCCGCAGCTCCGGCCCGAACGAGTCGGTGTTGCCGCCCACGTGCCAGCACAGCGCGCCCGCGCTCTGGCCCGACAACACCACGCCGCTCTCCCAGGCCTCGGTCATCGCCTCGTCGAGGCCGTGGAGCCGCCACAGCGCCATCAGGTTGGCGACGCTGCCGCCGCTGACGTAGACGGCGTCCTGCTCCAGCAGCCACTCGCGCGGGTCGTCGACGTTGGGCATCGGGAACAGCGCCAGGTGGCTGAGGTCGACGTCGAAGGACCGGAAGGCCTCGTACATCTTCAGCAGCCACTCGGAGGAGTCGCCGACCGCCGTGGCGATCAGGCCCAGCCGGGGCCGGTCGACGCCGGTCAGGTCGAGCACGTAGCGCAGCAGGCCGGTGGCCTCCATCGTGCCGAAGCGCTCCGTCTGGCGGAACGACCCGCCACCGATGGCGACGATGTGCGACTGCCCGCTGCGTCCCATGCTTCACTCCCGTCTCGTCGGGCCAAATGAGGGGGCCCATGCTACGGGAGACGCCCCCTCACCGCAGGGCGTCTGCCAGGGCTTCCTTGATCGTGGGATGGGAGAAGTGGTGCCCGGCCGCCGTCAGCCGCGCCGGCACCGCCCGCTGCCCCATCAGGATGCCCTCCTCGGCGAACCCGCCGACGGCGGTCTTCAGCACGAACCCCGGCACGGCCAGCGGCATCGAGGGCCGCTTCACCGCCGCCGCGACCTCCTTGGTGAACCTCCTGTTGGTCACCGGCTCGGGCGCCGTCAGGTTGACCGCGCCGTCGATGTCGGCCCCCAGCAGGAACCGCGCGGCGCTCACCCAGTCGGGCACCGAGATCCACGACAGGTATTGCTTGCCCGACCCCAGGGGAGCGCCCAGCCCGATCCGGAAGATCGGCAGGATCTGCCCCAGCATTCCGCCCCGCTTGGACAGCACCACGCCCGTCCGCATGGTCACCACCCGCATGCCCGACTGGCGGGCGGGCTGCGCGGCCTCCTCCCAGGCCCCGCAGACGTCGGCCAGGAACCCGGCCCCCCGGGGCGAGGTCTCGTCGACGACCCGGTCGCGGGTGTCGCCGTAGTAGCCGACCGCCGACCCCGACAGCAGCACCGACGGCGGCTTGTCCATCGCGTTGAGCGCCCTGACCAGCGTCGAGGTGCCCTTCCTGCGGCTCTCCATGACCGTCTTCCGGTACGCGTCGGTCCACCGGTGGTCGCCGATGCCCGCCCCCGCGAGATGGACCACCGCCTCGACGCCCGCCAGGTCGGCCGGGTCGAGCACCCCGCCCGAAGGGTCCCACTGGACCTGTCCGGGGCCCGTGGGCGGTCTGCGGACCAGCGAGAGCACCTCATGGCCCGACTGCCGCAGGGAGGCGGTCAGCGCCGTCCCGATGAGGCCCGAGGCCCCCGTCACCGCGATCTTCATAACCACCCCTTCGTAGCACGCCCCCGTTCGGTGACGTACCGGACGCGGACTCGTTCAAACGTGTTCCCTGATGGACGGTGACCGGAGCGACCAGCCCCGAGACCCCCCGGCGCAAGGTCGTCGAGACAAAACCAAGAGACGACACCTCTCCCTCCGTTACGGCTCCCGCCCACCCCGGCCCCGACCACCGCCCCCGCCTGCTCACCGCAACCGGCGCCCACCCCCGCTCCCGCCCCCGCCGCCACGACCACCGAACGCCCCACGGAAAGGGCGAGGTGGCCGTCGTCAGGGCGCGCTGGATCCACGCAGTGACGCGATCGCCGGCAGCGAATGGGCGCCGTCCTCCGAGTCGCGCCTGACATGGTGAAACGGTGAACTGGACCACGCGAGCACTCGAAACGCTGGCGATCGGCGACCCCACACCGCTGATCGACTTACCGGTGCCGGCGCCCGGGATCAGGCTGCTGTTGAAGGACGAGTCGGCGCAGCCGACGGGGAGCCTGCGGCACCGGCACGCCAGGGCGCTGTTCCGCCAGGCCGTGCTCGACGGGTCGGTCACCGAGGGCGTGACCGTGGTGGAGGCGACCGGTGGCAACGCGGCCGTGGCCCAGGCCTGGTTCGCGCGGCGGCTCGGGCTGCCGTACGTCGTGGTCATGCCGGGCGAGCGCAGCCAGGCGCGGGCACGTCCGGTGGAGGAACTCGGCGGAGAATGCCGATTCGTGACGCCGCCGCCGGCGATCTACGAGGCCGCCCGGGCGATCGACGGGCACTTCCTCGACCAGTTCGGGCGGGCCGCGCCGCACGACCTGGCCGAGGAGCTGTTCGGGCAGGTGCGGCCTGACTGGGTGGTGACGGGCGCGAGCACCGGAACGACCTCGGCCACCCTCGGCCAGTGGATCCGGGCCCACGGTGCGGACTGCCGGGTCGCGGTGGCGGATCCCGAGAATTCGGCCTACTTCCCCGGATGGACCCTCGACGTGCCCGGCTACGGCACCGGGATGCCCTCACGGATCGAGGGCATCGGACGCCCACGCGTGGAGCCGGGCTTCCGGCCCGACCTCGTGGACCTGGTCGTCCCCGTGCCCGACGCGGCCAGTGTGGCGGCGGCCCGGCACATCCGCGAGGTGACCGGGTTGCCGGTCGGCGCCTCCTCGGGCACCGCGTTGTGGGCGGCGCTGGAGCTGGTGGAGCGCATGCGGGCCAGGGGAGAGACGGGCACGGTGGTGTCGCTGCTCGGCGACGCGGCCCACCGGCATCTGGCGACCTGTCACGACGACGGGTGGGCAGCGGGGAGGGGACTGGACGTCGGACGGCACACGGGCACTCTGCGGCAGCGCACCGGCTGGTGACCCGCATCGGCGCTCGGGGGCTGACCCGCGTAGCGGTGCTCTGGCGGGGGGTGCCGAGGCGGACGACCGGCCGTCTCACCCGGTGCTCGGCCTCATCCCGCCCCGCACTGCGCACGTCGAGTGAACCGTGATGGCCGTGGCCCTCCAGGGACCGGCGTTTCCCCGTACACGCGAGAACCCCCGCTCAGCCACGAGGCCGAACGGGGGTTCCGACAGGTGGCTAGGCCAGGCCGAGCTGGCCCTCGAAGCGGCCCTCTTCGAGACGGCGCTTGACCGTCGTCAGGAAGCGGGCGGCGTCGGCGCCGTCGACCAGGCGGTGGTCGTAGGTCAGCGCGAGGTAGACCGTCGAGCGGACCGCGATGACCTCGCCCTCGGGCGAGTCGACGACGACCGGGCGCTTCACGACGACGCCGGTGCCGAGCATGCCGACCTGCGGCTTGTTCAGGATCGGCGTGTCGAACAGGGCGCCGCGGCTGCCCGTGTTCGTCAGCGTGAAGGTGCCGCCGGCGATGTCGTCGGGGCTGATCTTGTTGGTGCGGGTGCGCTCGGCCAGGTCGGCGATCTTGCGGGCCAGCCCGGCGATGTTGAGGTCGCCGGCGCCCTTGACGACCGGGACGATGAGGCCCTTGTCGGTGTCGACCGCGATGCCGAGGTTCTCGACGTCGTGGTAGGTCACCTCGCTGGTCTCGTCGTTGATCACGGCGTTGAGCTTGGGGTGGACCTTGAGGGCCTCGACCGCCGCCAGCGCGAAGAACGGCAGGAACGACAGCTTGACGCCCTCGCGGGCCTCGAACGCCGCCTTGGCCCGGTCGCGCAGCCGCGCGATGCGGGTCACGTCGACCTCGACGACCGTGGTGAGCTGGGCCGTGGTCTGCAGCGAGTCGAGCATGCGGTCGGCGATGACCTTGCGCAGGCGGGACATCTTCTGCGTGGTGCCGCGCAGGGTGGTGTCGACCTGGACCGGCGCGGGGGCGGCCGCCGCGGCGGGGGCCTGCTGCGCCGGCGCGGCCGGAGCGGCGGCGGGGGCCGCCGGGGCCTGGGCGGTGGCGCGCTCGCGCTGCACGCGGGCGGCCTCGATGACGTCCTGCTTGCGGATGCGGCCGCCGACGCCGGTGCCGTTGAGCTCCTCGAGGTTCACGCCGTGCTCGGTGGCGAGCTTGCGGACCAGCGGGGTGACGTAGGGCGTGTCACCCGACGGCGCCGGGGCGGCCGGGGCCTGCTGGGCCGCCGGGGCCGGCTGCGGGCTCTGCGGCGGGGCCGGGGGAGCGGGCTGCGGGATCGAGGAGATCGGCGCGCTCTGCGGGGCCGGCTGCTGGACCGGCTGCGGGGCGGGCTGCGGGGCGGGCGCGGGGGGCTGCGGGGCCGGGGCGGCCTGAGCCTGCACGGGCTCCGGCTCCGGCTCCGGCTCGGGTTCCGGCTCGGGAGCGGCCGCGGGCGGCTCCTCCTGCGCGGCCGGCGCGCCGCCGTTGGCGGCGTTGGAGTCGATGACGGCCAGCTCGGCGCCGACCTCGACGGTCTCGTCCTCGGAGACCAGGATCTTCGTCAGGTAGCCGGCGGACGGCGAGGGGATCTCGGTGTCGACCTTGTCGGTCGACACCTCAAGCAGCGGCTCGTCGGCCTCGACGTGGTCGCCCTCCGACTTCAACCAGCGGGTGACGGTGCCCTCGGTCACGCTCTCGCCGAGCTGGGGCATGGTTACGGAGACAGGCATGGTGAGTCTTCGTCTTCCTTAGAGGGCTCTTAGTTGTGGACGTGGAGGGGTTTGCCGGCCAGGGCCAGCATGGCCTCGCCGAGGGCCTCGGACTGCGTCGGGTGCGGGTGGATGAGCTGCGCCACGTCGCCCGTCGTCGCCTCCCAGTTGTAGATGAGCTGCGCCTCGGCGATGAGCTCGCCGACCCTGGCGCCGACCATGTGCACGCCCAGTACGCGGCCGCCGTCCTTCTCGGCGACGACCTTGACCTCGCCCTGGGTCTGCAGGATCTTGCTGCGGCCGTTGCCCGCGAGGTTGTAGCTCAGCTCGACCACGTCGTGGCCGCGCTCGCGCGCGGTCGCGCCGCTGATGCCGACCGAGGCCACCTCGGGCTCGGAGTAGGTGATGCGCGGCACGCCGTCGTAGTCGATCGGGACGACCGGCAGGCCCGCGATGTGCTCGGCGACCAGGATGCCCTCGGCGAAGCCGACGTGGGCCAGCTGCAGCGTGGGGATGAGGTCGCCCACGGCGTAGACGCCCGGGACGCTGGTCTGGCAGAACTCGTTGACCAGGACGTAGCCCCGGTCCATCGAGACGCCCTGCTCCTCGTAGCCGAGCCCGGAGGAGACCGGGCCACGCCCGACGGCCACCAGCATGAGCTCGGCGTCGAGGGTCTTGCCGCCCTCCAGGGTGACGACGACCCCGGTGTCGGTGGTCTTGACGCTCTCGAAGCGCTGACCGAGTTCGTACTTGATGCCGCGCCGGCGGAAGGCCCGCTCCAGCAGCTTGGAGTTGGACTCGTCTTCAAGCGGGAGCAGGTGGGGCAGCGCCTCGACGATGGTCACCTCGGCGCCGAAGGAGCGCCACACGCTGGCGAACTCGACGCCGATGACGCCGCCGCCGAGGATGATCACCGACGACGGCACCCGGTCGAGGACCAGGGCGTGGTCGCTGGTGATGACGCGCTGGCCGTCGATGTCGAGGCCGGGCAGCGACTTCGGCACCGAGCCGGTGCCGAGCACCACGTTGCGCCCGGTGTAGACCTCGCCGTTGACGGTGACCTGGTTGGGACCGGTGAGCCGGCCCTCGCCCTCGACGACGGTGATCTTCTTGCTCTTGATGAGACCCTGCAGGCCCTTCCAGAGCCCGCTGATCACCTTGTCCTTGTAGGCGAGCACGCCCGGCACGTCGATCCCGTCGAAACGGGTCTTCACGCCGAAGGACTCGCCTTCACGCGCCTGGTCGGCCAGCTCCGCGGCGTGCAGCAGCGCCTTGGTGGGGATGCACCCCTGATGGAGGCACGTGCCGCCCACCTTGGCCTTCTCGATGAGAACGACGCTCTTGCCGAGCTCGGCCGCCCGCAGGGCGCAGGCGTAGCCGCCGCTACCGCCGCCTAGGACAACGATGTCGAAGGGGCCGCTGCCTTCAGCCACTGGAAAGCTCCCTAATGAATACTGCCGTGGTACGGCATCTTTTCACTTGTCTTTGATGATCGTGCGCTCAGCCCGCATAGCGCTCGGCGATGGCGACGAGCGTGCGGGTGATGGCTCCGGTGCCGCCCTTGGGGGTGTAACCGTAGGGCTCGCCCTTGTTGAAGGCCGGTCCCGCCATGTCGATGTGGGCCCAGTCAACCCCGTCGGGGACGAACTCGCGCAGGAACACGCCCGCCGCCAGCATGCCGCCCCACCGCTCGGGGTGGAGGTTGGCGATGTCGGCCACCTGCGAGTCGAGCCCCTTGCGCAGCTCGGCGGGCAGGGGCATGCCCCACACGCTCTCGCCCTGCGCCCCGGCCAGCTCGACCACGGCGCCGCGCAGGTCGTCGTCGTTGGTCATGACCCCGGCGGTGCGCCACCCGAGGGCGACGATCTGCGCGCCGGTCAGGGTGGCCACGTCGACGATCAGGTCGGGCGAGTCCTCGGCGGCGCGGGCGATGCCGTCGATGAGCACCAGGCGCCCTTCCGCGTCGGTGTCGAGGACCTCGACGGTCTTGCCGCTGTAGGTGTGGAGCACGTCGGAGGGCCGCTGGGCGGTGCCCGAGGGCATGTTCTCGGCCAGGCACAGGTAGCCGACGGCGTTGACGTGGAGCCCGAGGCGCGAGACCGCCAGCAGGGCTCCGAGCACGGCGGCCGCGCCGCCCATGTCGGACTTCATCCAGTCCATCGACGCGGACGGCTTGAGTGACAACCCGCCGGAGTCGAACGTGATTCCCTTGCCGACGAACGCGAGCGTCTTGGCGGCCTGCGGGTGGGAGTAGGCCACCCGGACCAGCCGCGGCGGCCGGGACGAGCCCTGGCCCACGCCGACGATGCCGCCGTAGCCGTTCTCCTTCAGCGCGATCTCGTCGAGCACCTCGACGGTCAGCCCGTTCTTGCCGCCGATCTCCTCGGCGATCTCGGCGAACCGGGCCGGCCACAGGTCGGACGGCGGGGTGTTCACCAGGTCGCGGACCAGGGTGACCGAGTCGGCCAGCGTGGCGGCGCGCCGGACCGCGCTCTCGGCGTCGGGGGCGGAGGTGACCAGCTCCACCTCGGCCAGCGGCGCCTTCTGCTGCCCGTTGGTCTGGTAGCGGCTGAAGACGTAGGCCCCCAGGAGGCTGCCGACGGCCACCGCCTCGACCTCCTCGGCCGTGGTGGCGGGCAGTGCGACGGCGGCCGACGCCGTTCCGGCCAGCGCGCGGGCGGCGGCGCCCGCGGCGCGGCGGAGGGTCTCCAGTTCCAGGGACTCGCCGTCGGCGGGCGGGGCGCCGAGCCCCACCGCCACGACGAGCGGCGCCGGGATCGCGCCGAACGTGGGGAACTTGGCGATCTCCTCGGGCTTGCCCGCGAAACCCATCGCGGTCAGCGTGGCGGCGAGCCGTCCGCCGAGGGCCTGATCGAGCCCGGCGGCCCCGGCCGCGGCCTGTGGGCCCTGCGGGGTGGCGTGGATGCCGATAACGAGGGCATCGGTCTCTATGGAGACCGTGTCAGATGCATTGACGCGCACTGTGGTCACGTGAGCCGATGCTAGCTGTGCTTTCTCCGTACTCATAAACTCGGGTTCGTCCTACCAATAGGTTGGGGGATGTTTACAGGTCGGTGAACGTCACCGCACTGGCGAGCAAGCACGCCGCGGTCGCGACCTCGGCGAGCGCTCCGAGCACATCCCCCGTGATCCCCCCGAGCCGCCCGACGGCGGTGGCGAGGATGACCCAGGCGACGGCCAGCCCGATGGGCACCGCGCTGACCAGCACCGGAACGTCGCGAAACGCGATCATAGCGACGATCAGCAAGGTGCCAGTAGACGCCAACGCCTCCGGCACCCGCACTGTTCCCGCGACGAGGCTGCCCAGCCCCTCCTCTCTCGCTGCCCGGAAACGGGGCGTGCACGCCCACGTGACGGCCAGCCTTCCGGTCGCCACGGCCACGGGCAACGTCCACAGGGCATGGGGCCCCACCTGACTCAGCGCGCTGACCTGGAGCCCCACGCAGAAGATCAGCGCGACCACCCCGAACGGCCCGATGTCGGACCGCTTCATGATGGCCAGCGCCTCGGGCGCGCTCTTCCGGCTCCCGAGGCCGTCGGCCAGGTCGGCGAGCCCGTCGAGGTGAAGTGCCCGCGTCAGCGATGCGAGGGTGCCGACGGCGAGCAGCCCGGCCGTCGTCCCCCCGAGCCCCAGCCACCGGGCCCCCTGGAAGACGAGCGCCGCGATCACCCCGAGCAGCACCCCGACGAGCGGCCCGAGCACCATCGCCCGCCCGGCGGTCCGCGAGTCGACCGGCGAATGCCGCGGCACCGGCAGCACGCTCAGCAGGGAGACGGCCAGCCACCAGGCGTTCCCCCAGTTCCGCAGGGTCATGGCAGCGGGGTGACGCGGCCCGCGACGACCAGGGCCGCCTCCTCCGACTCGTCGGCGAGGCGGCGGTTCAGGTCGCCGAGGGCGTCGCGGAAGATCCGCCCCGACGCGTGGCCGGGGACCACGCCCAGGCCCACCTCGTCGCTGACCAGCACGACCCTGGCCCGGGTCGCCCGCCAGGCCGCGACCAGCCCGTCACAGGCGCCGCGGACCCGGCCCGGGTCGTCCCAGGCGGCGAGGTCGTCGAAGACGCCGGCCAGCCAGGTGCCGAGCCCGTCGATCAGCACCGCGCCGGCCTCGGCGGCCAGCACGTCTTCCAGGTCGCGGGTCTCCCTGGTCCGCCAGTGGGCCGGCCGGCGGTTCCGGTGGGCGGCGATCCGGTCGGCCCAGGCCGCGTCGCCGTGGGCGTCGCCGGTGGCGACATAGAGGACGTCCGGCTCACCGGCGAGCCGCAGCTCCGCCTCCTCCGACTTCCCGGAGCGGGTCCCGCCGAGCACGATCGCCCGGTGCGGCCCCGCCGGGTCGTGGGCGGCCCGGCCGGAGGTCTCCAGCACCGTCCCGTCGGGCACCTGGACGGCGCCCCAGTAGGCCAGCCGCCGGTCGAGCTCGGCCTCCGACCGGATCCGGTGGTCGAGTCCCACGGCCACCACCTGGGTGGCCCGGTTCACCAGGCCCCGCGCGCGCAGCGCCCCGAGCCGGAAGGGGTCGTCGAGCAGATCGATCAGCACCAGGTCGAACGCCGGCCCGGGACCCGCTCCACCGGGCCCGTTGGCGAACAGCAGACTGCCCCCGTCGGGCCCCACGACGATGTCGCCGTCGTCGGTCCGGGTCAGCTCGTAGCCGTCGAGAGGGGCGTTGTCGTCGACGACCACGGACAGGGGCCGCCGCTCGCGCCGCACCGACCGGCACGACGCGCACCCGTCGGACGGCCACCCCCCGGGCCCGCCCGTCCCGCTCAGCTCGACCTTCAACCCCGTCTCCCCTTCATGCGTGAACCCATGAGCCCACCCCGGAGCACTCCGTCAGCCCTGGAGACCTGGGGCGGTGGCGCGATCCGTACCGGAAACGAGACCGCCGCCCGAAACCCTAGAGGGCCGGGCGGCGGTCGCCGTGCGCGGGTTCGGGGCTGGGGGAACAGGTTTCAGGCCGACCGGCGGCGCAGGAGGAGGAAGACGCCCACCCCCGCCGCGACCGCGACCGCGCCGCCCGCGATCAGCAGGACCGGCGCGCCGTCCTCGGCGGACGCGGAGGCGGACGGGGCGCCGGCCGCCTGGCTGATCGGCAGCTCCTTGCCCGTCGTGTTGTTCTTGGCGGGGTAGCCGCTGACGGCCACCACGTTGCCGCTGTCGTCGACCCTCGGCCGGGTCGCCTCCGAGGAGAGCAGCTGGAGTGACGTGGCCGACGAGGGGGCCACGACACAGGTCACGGTGCTCTGGGGCGGGGTGTCGCCGGGGTAGGCGTCGACCTCGCCGTCGCCGAAGTCGACCGCCAGGACGACCCGCTTGCGGCCCGAGGCGGCGGCCTGCCCGCCGCAGACGTCGTCGAAGGCGGGGACCTCGCGGGGCGAGTCGGTGCCGGTGCCGTCGGGGGAGACGCCGAAGCGCCAGCCGATGACCGAACCGTCGGCCGGCACCGCGCCGGCCTCCGGCGCGAGCCAGGCCAGGCCGTCGCTCTGCCAGAAGGTCCACTGGCGGGGGGTGTCGGGTCCGGGCTGGGGTGCGAACGCCGCGACCGCGGCCAGGGCCACCGCGCCGAGTATGACGCGGATCAGTGCTTTGCGGGGGTGTGAGGGCAGCATGGAATGGCCTCCGTGCTCGGGTGATGACGCTCGGGGAGATCTCGGGGAGATAGGGTTCCCAGGCACCCTTCGGATTTCCCCTTGAGGGAACGACCGGCCGCGAACAGGAGCATAGGCATGACATGGCGCTGGCGTTATGAAAACGCTAATGGTGGTGAGGTATCCGCCGCCGATTTGTCGCGCGAGGTATTTCCCAGTCAGGCCGACGCCGAGTCGTGGCTTGGAGAAAGCTGGCGTGACCTGCTGGAATCCGGGGTCGAACAGGTGACGCTGCTCGACGGCGACCGGGTCGAATACCAAGGCATGTCATTGCGTCCACAGGAATGAAAAAGGCCCGCCGAGAAATGGCGGGCCTTTTGTTTTCAGGGGCGCTTCTTGGGAGCGTTGGTACTCGTGAGGGAGGGGTCGCGCACGACGACCGGGCCGAGGATGTCGTCGACCTTCTTCATGACGTCGGCGTCGAGCTTGACCCCGGCCGCCTTGACGTTGTCGCGCACCTGCTCGGGCCGCGAGGCGCCGACGATCGCCGACGACACGTTGGGGTTCTGCAGCACCCACGCCACCGCGAACTGGGCCATCGAGAGGCCCAGGTCGGCGGCCACCGGCTTGAGCTCCTGGACGCGGGTCAGCAGGTCGTCGTCGAGCATGCGCTTGATGAAGTTGCCACCGCTCGGGTCGAGCGCCCGCGAGCCCTCGGGCGGCGGCTGGCCCGGCAGGTACTTGCCGGTCAGCACGCCCTGGGCGATCGGCGAGAACACGATCTGGCCGATGCCCTCCTTCTCCGACAGCGGCACGACCTCGCCCTCGATGACCCGCCACAACGCGGAGTACTGCGGCTGGTTGGAGACGATGCGGTCGAAGCCCATCTGGTCGGCGAGCTTCAGCGCCGCGGCGATCTGGTCGGCGGTCCACTCGCTGACGCCGATGTAGAGCGCCTTGCCCTGCCGCACGATGTCGTCGAAGGCCCGCAGCGTCTCCTCGAGCGGGGTCTCGACGTCGTAGCGGTGGGCCTGGTAGAGGTCGACGTAGTCGGTCTGCAGGCGGCGCAGGGAGCCGTTGATCGACTCCATGATGTGCTTACGCGACAGCCCCCGGTCGTTGCGCCCCTGCCCGGTCGGCCAGTAGACCTTCGTGAAGATCTCCAGTGACTCGCGGCGGACCCCCTGGAGGGCGCGGCCCAGCACCTCCTCCGCGCGGGTGCCCGCGTAGACGTCGGCGGTGTCGAAGGTCGTGATGCCCTCGTCGAGGGCGGCCTTCACGCAAGCGCGGGCGGCCTCCTCTTCGACCTGGGAGCCGTGGGTGATCCAGTTGCCATAGCTGATCTCGCTGATGACGAGGCCACTTCGGCCCAAATGGCGGAATTCCATGGGCCAACTCTAGACAACCAGAACGAAGTTCTACTTCTTGGGGGAGCTGTCGGGAACCGGGGCGCCACCAGGCCGAACGGTCGGCTTGGGGAAGCGCAGCCGCCGGATCTGCGACGACCGCATGGCGGCGTAGAAGCCGACGCCCTTCAGGTCTTCGTCGGGGAAGCGCGCGGCGGCGAGCTTCTTGACCCGGCCCGCGACGTAGAAGGAGCTGCCGACCACCAGCACCAGCACCACCGGCAGCGACATCGTGTAGACGGTCAGCACCCAGCGCCGGATCTCGATCGGGAAGGGAATCATCGACAGCAGCATGATGACCAGCACGGCGGGCAGGAAGTACTGCCCCGGGAGCCTGCGGGCGTCGACGAAGTCGCGCGCGAACTTCCTGACCGGGCCCCGGTCACGGGCCGGGAGATAACGGTCTTCGCCGCGCATCATGCCCTCGCGGGCCTTCTCGCGGAGCAGCCGGTCACGTTCGCGGGCCTGCCGGTAGGCCTCTTTGCGGTTCTTCGGCGCGGTGACAGGTGACCGCCGGCGCCCCTGGGCCTCCGCGCGCTTCGGCGTCGGACGGCCCTTCGCCGGGGTCGTCACAGGCTTAGGATCAACATCAGGGACGGGGGTAGCGTCCGTGGTGGTCTGGGTACGACGTCGGAACACGTTGTCCAGCGTACCGGGAGTGCAACTTAGTGACGCCCCCGTGCGTTATGCGTAGGGTGAACCCAGGCGGCCTTGGCCGCCTTTGCGGGGCTTGAAACGGCTGGGGTTACCCACGCACAACCTAAGAAGGGGACGGCCGACGCGCATGAGCGTGATGAAGAGACTTTCCATGATCTTCAGGTCCAAGGCCAACAAGGCCCTGGACAAGATGGAGGATCCGCGGGAAACCCTGGACTACTCATATCAGCGCCAGCTCGAGTTGCTCCAGAAGGTACGGCGCGGCGTGGCGGACGTGGCGACCAGCCGCAAGCGGGTCGAATTGCAGATCAACCAGGCCGAGGCCGAGGCCGCCAAGCGTGAGCAGCAGGCGAAGAGCGCCCTGGCCGCCGGTCGCGAAGACCTGGCCCGCGACGCCCTCTCGCGCCGCACCGCCATCCAGGCCCAGGTGGCCGACCTGCGCATCCAGTACAACAACCTGCAGGGTGAAGAGGAGAAGCTGACGCTCGCCAGCCAGCGTCTCCAGTCCAAGGTCGACGCCTTCCGCACCCGGAAGGAGACGATCAAGGCCACCTACACCGCCGCCGAGGCGCAGACCCGGATCAACGAGGCCTTCTCCGGCATCTCCGAGGAGATGGGCGACGTCGGCCTGGCGATCCAGCGCGCCGAGGACAAGACGGCCCAGATGCAGGCCCGCGCGGGCGCCATCGACGAGCTGCTGGCCAGCGGCGCGCTCGACGACTACACCGGTCAGCGCGACGACATCCAGGCCGAGCTCGACCGCATGGGCGCCGGGGGCGACGTGGAGCTGGAGCTGGCCCGCATGAAGGCCGAGCTGGGGCAGGGCCCGGCGCCGAAGAGCGCCATCGAGCAGGGGCAGCCGGCCGCCCAGCCGCAGCCCCAGCACACCCAGCAATACCGTCAGCCGGGGGAGGCACAGTAGTGATCGTCAGAATCATGGGGGAGGGGCAGGTCCAGATCGCCGACGGCGATCTCGGCGTGCTCAACGACCTCGACACCGAACTCGAGTCGGCCATCGAGGCCGACGACGAGACCACGTTCCGATCCGCGCTGCACGCGCTTCTCGACAAGGTCCGCCATGTCGGCAAGCCCCTCGCGGACGATGCCCTTGAACCGTCTGAGCTGATTCTGCCCCCCGCGGACGCCTCGATCGACGAGGTCCGGGAGATGCTGGGCGACCAGGGGCTCATCCCGGGTTAGCGCCGTGTCCCGGTTCAGGCCCGACTCCGGGCTGACCCGCCGCATGGTGCTGACCATGTTCCTGCTCGGCCTGCTCTATGTCGTGTTCGTGGCGGTGCTCATCGCCGCCGGGGCGCGGGCGGTCGTCGTCCTGGTCATCGCCGCGGGCTTCCTGCTGGTGCAGTACTTCTTCTCCGACAAGATCGCGTTGTACGCGATGGGCGGCAGAGAGGTGTCACCGCAGGAGGCCCCGCAGCTCCACGCCGTGATCGACCGCCTGAGCGCCCTCGCCGACATGCCCAAGCCCCGCGTGGCCGTCGCCGACAGCGACGTGCCCAACGCGTTCGCGACCGGGCGCAACCAGAAGAACTCCGTCGTCTGCGTGACGACCGGCCTGCTCCGGCGGCTCGACCCGCCCGAGCTCGAAGGCGTCCTGGCCCACGAGATGTCCCATGTGGCCCACCGTGACGTCGCGGTCATGACGATCGCCTCGTTCCTCGGCGTGGTGGCCGGGCTGATGACCCGCTTCGCCCTGTACGCCGGCCTCGGCCGCAACCGCGACAACCAGGGCGGCCTGCCGATCGGCCTGATCATCGTGCTGGTCTCCACGATCGTCTACTGCGTCAGCTTCGTGCTGACCCGGCTGCTGTCGCGCTACCGCGAACTGGCGGCCGACCGGGCCGGGGCCTATCTCACCCAGCGTCCGTCCGCGCTGGCCAGCGCCCTGACCAAGGTCTCCGGCGAGATCGCCCGCATCCCGACGCGCGACCTGCGCGAGGCGCAGTCGTTCAACGCGTTCTACTTCGCGCCCGCGCTGAACCGGGCGAGCGTGGCGACGCTGTTCGCCACCCACCCGCCGCTGGAGAAGCGGCTCGAACAACTCGCCCGGATCTCCGGCGAACTCGGAAGGGAGGCCTGATGGGCTGGTTCGACGCGCTGCTCGGCCGTTCGAAACAGGCCAGGCCCGATCTCGACGCGCTGTTCGCGCTGCCCTCGGCTGCGGTGACGCTGCAGGTCGCGACCGCGTTCGGGCCGGCCGGCGTGGGCTCGGTCTGCTTCCGCGCCGCCGAGGGGGCCGCGTTCGCCCGTCTCCAGGACGACGTGCGGCAGCTCGTCGGCAGCCCGGAGATCACCAACGACGACTACGGCTTCACGTGGCTGACCGTGCGCGACGACGACGTGTCCTCGCTGGTGACCAACCTCCACGGGGCCAACTCCAGCCTGGAGGGCGCCGGGTTCGGCTCCTCGCTGCTGTGCACGACCGTCGTCTTCGCCGATCCCGGCGGGCGGCGGCTCGCCCTGGTATATCTCTACAAGCAGGGCACGTTCTACCCGTTCGCCCCACTGCCGGGCCAGCGGCGCGACAACGCCCTGGAACTGCAGGCGCGCGGCACGCTCGCGGGCGACCTGCCCATCGAGGCCGACCTGTCCCGCTGGTTCGCGGTGTGGGGAGCGCCCGGACTGTAGGGGGGCCTGTGGACCAGCGGGAGTACGCCGACGCGGTGGCGGCGCAGATCACCGCCATGGCCGACGCCGTGCGGGGGCACGACCTGGCCAGGCCCGTGCCGACCTGCCCCGGCTGGAGCCTGCGCGACCTGGTCGAGCACACCGGGAGCACCCATCGCCGGGCCGCGATCGTGGCCGGGGAGGCCCGCCAGGAGCGGCTCGACCGCGCGGCCGTCGACCTGGGCCTGCCCGCCGACGACGGCGGCTACGCCGACTGGTTCGCCGCCGGGGCCGAACCGCTCAGAAGGAGCCTGCTCGCGCACGACCCGTCGACGGTCGTCTGGACGTGGGCCGGCCTCCGCCCCGTGGTCTGGTGGGGCCGCCGCCAGCTCTGCGAGAACGCCGTCCACGCCGCCGACGCCGCCATCGCCCTCGGCCAGGCCCCGCGTATCGACGAGGCCGTCGCCGCCGACGGCGTGAGCGAACTGCTCGACAACCTCCCCTACGCCGACTGGAAGCCCCGCGACCTGACCGGCGACGGCGAGCGGCTCTCGTGGCAGTCCGACACCGGCGTGGGCTTCCTCGTCACCCTCTACCCCGACGGCTACACCTACGAGCCGTCCGCGATGCCCGGCGAGGTCACCGTCCGCACCTCGACGGCGGCCGACATCCTGCTGCTGATGTGGGGCCGCCGCGGCTACGGCGACTACTCCGTCGAGGGCGACTCGGCCCTGCTCAAGCGCTGGGCCGACAACTCCACGATGTGACCAAGGAGGCGTGGCGCGGCGGCCCGGCCGGCCGGGGTGGTGATGGGATCGCGCCCATGATCACCTTCAGGTACGCGGCCGCGGCCGCCTTCCTCGCCGCCGGACTGCTGACCACCCCGGCGGCGTTCGCCGCCACGCCCGCCGGGTATGCCGGGGTGGTGGCAGACGACGCGAAGATCACCGTCACCGGCAACGGCGCCGTCTCGGCCGCCCCCGACCGCATGCGCCTCCAGGCCGGCGTCGAGGTCCGCCGCGCGACGGCCGGGGCCGCGTTCGGCGACGCCCGCAGGGCCGCCGCGACCCTCCGCACCGCCCTGCTGAACGCCGGCGTCGACGAAGACGACCTGCGCACCAGCGAGATCTCCCTCGGCCCCGAATACGACGACTACCCGAAGGTGGCCGGCTACCGCGCCGGGCAGGGCGTCGAGGTGCTCGTCCGCGACCTCGACATCGCCGACCGGGTGGTCGACGCCGTCGCCTCCGCCGGGGAGGAGGCCCGCCTGAACGGCATCTCCTTCGAGATCGGCGACCCCGCGACCGCCCTGGCCGCCGCCCGCGACGCCGCGTACAAGGACGCCGAGACCAAGGCCAGGCAGTACGCCAAGCTGACCGGCCGCAGGCTCGGCCGGGTGCTGAGCGTCAGCGAAGACGGCGAGGGGCGCGCCCCGATCCCGTTCGAGGGCGTCCACCTGATGGCGGCCGACAAGTCGATCTCGCCGGGCCGCCAGTCGGTGGGCGTCAACGTCAGGGTCGTCTTCGAGCTCCGCTAGCCGTTACGGCAGCGCCAGCATGCGGTCGAGCGCGACCTTGGCCCAGTGGGTGGTCTCCGGGTCGACCGTGATCTGGTTCACGACCTGTCCCGCCGCCAGCGACTCCAGCGAGCGCACCAGGTGGGGCAGGTCGATGCGGTTCATCGTCGAGCAGTAGCAGACGGTCTTCTCCAGGAACATCACCGTCTTGTCGGGGAACATCGCCCCCAGCCGCCGCACCAGGTTGAGCTCGGTGCCCACGGCCCAGGTCGACCCGGCGGGGGCGGCCTCCAGCTGCTTGATGATGTACTCGGTCGACCCCACGTAGTCGGCCTTGGTGACCACCTCGTGGCGGCACTCGGGGTGGACCAGCACGTTCACGCCGGGGACGCGGGCCCGCACGTCGTCGACGTTCTCGGCGGTGAAGCGGCCGTGGACCGAGCAGTGGCCGCGCCAGAGGATCATCTTGGCGTTCCTGAGCTGCTCGTCGGTCAGGCCGCCGTTCGGGCGGTGCGGGTTGTAGACGACGCAGTCGTCCAGCGAGAGGCCCATCTCCAGCACGGCGGTGTTGCGGCCCAGGTGCTGGTCGGGCAGGAACAGCACCTTCTCACCCTGCTCGAAGGCCCAGTCGAGGGCCCTTTTGGCGTTGGACGAGGTGCACACCGCGCCGCCGTGCCGCCCGCAGAACGCCTTGATGTCGGCGCTGCTGTTCATGTACGTCACCGGCACCGTGACCCCGGCGATCCCGGCGTCCTCCAGCACCTCCCAGGCCTCCTCGACCTGGTCGAAGGTGGCCATGTCGGCCATGGAGCAGCCGGCCGCCAGGTCGGGCAGGATCACCTTCTGCCGGTCGGAGGTCAGGATGTCGGCCGACTCGGCCATGAAGTGGACGCCGCAGAACACGATGAACTCGGCCTCGGGCCGGGCCGCCGCCTCGCGGGCCAGCTTGAAGGAGTCGCCCGTCACGTCGGCGAACTGGATGACCTCGTCCCGCTGGTAGTGATGGCCCAGCACGAACAGCCGGTCGCCGAGCGCCTCCTTGGCCTTGCGGGCCCGCGCCACCAGCTCCGGGTCGGACGCGGGGGGCAGCTCACCGGGGCAGTCGACACCGCGCTCACTGTGCGGGTCGACGCCCTGCCCGAGGACGAAGAGCGGAAGACTCGTGGTCGTCACGACCACACCCCCTTCGGGGACTTATCGTCGAACTGACGACTAATAATTACACATCCGCTTTGGGAGGTATTCCCCTGGGGTGTCCGGACCGGGAATGTAGGGACAGGGCCAACGTGTTGCTACCGTTCTAGAAGGACGTCAGATACAGACGCTGGGAGTCACCAAGATGTCGGTTGAGAGCAGCGAGACCACGAAGCAGGGCCTGATCCTGACTGACGCGGCCGCCGCCAAGGTCAGCAGCCTGCTGGAGCAGCAGGGCGAGGAGGGTCTGCACCTCCGCGTCGCCGTGCAGCCGGGGGGCTGTTCCGGCCTCCGTTACCAGCTCTACTTCGACGACCGCTCGATGGACGGCGACGTTGTCTCCGACTTCGGCGGCGTCTCGGTCGTGACCGACCGGATGAGCGCCCCCTACCTGATCGGTGCGACGGTCGACTTCGTCGACACGATCGAGAAGTCGGGCTTCACGATCGACAACCCGAACGCCACGGGTTCCTGCGCCTGCGGCGACTCCTTCAACTAAGGAGCGCCCGGCCAGACACCCGCGCACCCCGCTCGGGCGCGCGGGTGTCTCGCCATGTCCCGGGTCAGCCTGAATATCGCGTATTCTTGCGGGGCTCGCGATCCGGCGGGCGTCCACGCGCTGCTGACAACGAGGAGATCACCCCGTGCGCATCGCCGTCACCGGCTCCATCGCGACCGACCATCTGATGACGTTCCCCGGCCGCTTCGGCGACCAGCTCATCGCCGAGCAGCTCGACCGCGTGTCGTTGTCGTTCCTCGTCGACGAGCTGGAGATCCGGCGCGGCGGCTGCGCGGGCAACATCGCGTTCGGCATGGGCGGCCTGGGGCTGCGGCCGATCCTCGTGGGCGCGGTCGGCGACGACTTCGCCGACTACCGGTCGTGGCTGGAGCGCCACGGCGTCGACTGCGACTCCGTCCACATCTCCGAGCTCCACCACACCGCGCGGTTCCTGTGCACCACCGACCAGGACCACAACCAGATCGCGTCGTTCTACACCGGCGCGATGGCCGAGGCCCGCAACATCGAGCTCGGCCCGATCGCGGCCCGCGTCGGCGGCCTCGACCTCGTGCTGATCGGCCCCAACGATCCCGACGCCATGCTGCGCCACACCTCCGAGTGCAAGTCGCGCGGCATCCCGTTCGCCGCCGACATCTCCCAGCAGCTCGCCCGCATGCCCGGTGAGCAGATCCGCGAGCTGATCGACGGCGCGGCCTACCTCTTCTCCAACGACTACGAGAAGGGGCTCATCGAGCAGAAGACCGGCTGGTCCGACGAGGAGGTCCTCGACCGCGTCGGCGTGCGGATCACCACGCTCGGCCCCAAGGGCTCCCGCATCGACCGCAAGGGCGAGCCGTCGATCCACGTCTCCCCGGCCCCCGAGCGCGGCAAGGCCGACCCGACCGGCGTCGGCGACGCGTTCCGCTCCGGCTTCCTGGCCGGCCTGACCTGGGGCCTGAGCCTGGAGCGCTGCGCCCAGATCGGCAATCTCACCGCCACCCACGTGCTGGAGCGCGTCGGCGGCCAGGAATACGAGCTCGGCCAGGCCGACTTCCTGGAGCGCTTCGGCGCCTGCTACGGCAAGGACGCCGCCGAGGAGGTCGGTGCCCACCTGCGCTGCCTGCGCCCGTAGCCCTCACGCGAAAGGCCGCCCTTCGGGGCGGCCTTTTTCAGTACTGCCGGCGTACGTGGATCGCCCAGCCGCCCTGCGGCAGCTCGTAGCTCTCGACGTGCTGGTGGGACTTCAGGCGGCACCAGGCCGGGACGTCGGTGAAGGCGGCCGGGTCGTCGGCCAGCACCGAGATCACCGCGCCCACGGGCACCTCGCCGACGCGCTCGGCCAGCATGATGATCGGAATCGGGCACTTGCGGCCCAGCGCGTCGATGGTCAGCGCGGCCGGCGGAATCACCGGCGCAGGCGCTTCGGCAGGCGGCTCGGGCGACTTCTTACGCCAGATCACTGCACCCCCAGACGCTGGCGGACGCGACGCACGATGTCGGGGAGAACGGTGAGGAACCGCTCGACATCGTCTTCGGGTATCCCACGGGGCAGCGATACCCGGACGTTCCCGTGCGTAAGCACGCCCATCGCCTCCAGCACGTGTGATGGACGAAGCGTACTCGCCGTACACGAACTTCCTGACGAGACGGCGAAACCGGCCTTGTCGAGTTCGGTCAGGAGCGCCTCGCCGTCGACGTACAGGCACGAGAAGGTCACCAGGTGGGGGAGGCGGTCCACCGGATCGCCGATCACCTCGACGTCGGGGACCCGGCGCGGGACCTCGGCGCGGATCCGGTCGACCAGCGCCGACAGGCGGGCGTTCTCGGCCGCCGACTCGGCCGCGCGGGCGCGCAGCGCCGCCGCGGCGGCCACCACGGCCGGCACGTTCTCGTAGCCCGGCACCCGGCGCAGCTCCCGCTCGTCCTCCGGATAGGGGGAGCGCCAGCGGGTGCCCTTGCGCACCGCCAGCACCCCGACCCCGGCCGGCCCGCCCCACTTGTGGGCGCTGGCCGTCAGCACCGACCAGCCCGGCGGGATCGGCAGCCGCCCGGCCGACTGGGCCGCGTCGACGACCAGCGGCACCCCCGCCGCCCGGCACGCCTCGGCCGCCTCGGCCACCGGCTGGAGGGTGCCGACCTCGTGGTTGGCCGTCTGGAGCGCCGCTGCCGCGACCCCTTCGGCGGCCACCGCCTCGGCGAAGGAGGTCAGGTCGACCCGCCCGGTGATCGCGACGCCTATGGTCTGTACGCTGCCTCCGGCCCCCTCGTGGACGCCCGCCGCGTGCAGCACGCTCGAATGCTCGACCGCGCTCACCACCAGGTGACGCCCGGCCCTGCGCCGGCCCTGCAGCGCGCCGAGGACGCCCAGGTGGACGGCCTGCGTGCCCGACGTGGTGAACGACAGTTCGTCCGGACGCGCGCCCAGCACCTCGGCGATCTCGGCCCGCGCCTGGTCGAGCAGCAGCCGCGCCCGTCTGGCCGAGCCGTAGAGCCGGGCGGGGTCGGCCCACCCCACGTCGAGGGCCGCGAGCAGTGCTTCGCGGGCCGCTGGGTGGAGGGGCTCGGTCGATGCCGCGTCGAGGTACGCCACAGTGAGGACATTAACGGGGGCTGGAACGAGGACCGGTGCCGGTCCGCGCTAAAGTGTCTCGGCATTGAAGTGAATCAAGTAAAGCGGGGGAGAAGATTCCCCCGGCTGTGTGGAATCCTCGAAAACCGCCCAGGGGTGTGCCCCATGGGCTTCAAGTGTGGGGTAGGCGATCCGTGAGTCCGACCCGCCGTACGACACGGCGATCGTTGGCCCGCCGCCGGCTGCCCAGTCTCGCCGGTGTGGCGGTTCTGGTCGCGTCCGCGTCGGCGTGTAGTTCCGAGGCAGCAGACCAGTGGTCCCGGCTGGCCCAGCCCGAGCCGCAGACGCGGCAGGGCAACCTGATGCTCGACCTGTGGCTGGGCTCGTGGGTGGCCGCCTTCGCGACGTTCGTCGTCGTCTTCGGCCTGATCGTGTGGTCGGTGCTGTTCCACCGCCGGCGGAAGAACTCCGACCAGCAGCTGCCGCCCCAGGTGCGGTACAACCTGCCGATCGAGATGCTCTACACGCTCGTTCCGCTGGTCATGGTGGCGGTCTTCTTCTACTTCACCGCGCGCGACGAGGCCGAGATCATCAAGGTCTCCGGCACCGCCCCGGTGAAGGTCAAGGTCGAGGGCTACCAGTGGAGCTGGCGCTTCACGACCGAGGCCCAGGGCAAGACCGCGACGGTGGCCGGCGTCCCGGTCGACCTGTCGAAGCAGAGCACGACCAACCCGCAGGGCCCGCAGCTGGTGCTGCCGGTCGGCACCAAGGTCGAGTTCGCCCTCGAGTCGCCCGACGTCATCCACTCGTTCTGGGTGCCGGCGTTCCTCTTCAAGCAGGACGTCATCCCGGGCGTGCACAACAAGTTCGAGCTCGACACCCTCGACAAGACCGGGGTGTTCTTCGGACGGTGCGCCGAGCTGTGCGGTGTCGACCACAGCAAGATGTTGTTCTCGGTCAAGCTGGTCCCGCAGGCGGAGTTCGACCAGTACATGACCACCCAGTCCGCCGCCGGAGGCGCACAGTGACCGCCCACGCCGAAAGCGCGGGCATCCCCGCGCGGCCCTACCGCAAGGGCTCCGTCGTCGTGAAGTGGCTCACGACGACCGACCACAAGATCATCGGTCATCTCTACCTGATGACCTCGTTCGTGTTCTTCCTCATCGGCGGCGTCATGGCCCTGGTCATGCGCGCCGAGCTGGCCCAGCCGGGCCTGCAGGTCGTCTCGAACGAGCAGTTCAACCAGCTGTTCACCATGCACGGCACGATCATGCTGCTGATGTTCGCGACCCCGCTGTTCGCGGGCTTCGCCAACGAGCTCATGCCGCTGCAGATCGGCGCCCCCGACGTGGCGTTCCCGCGCCTGAACATGGTGAGCTACTGGCTCTACCTGTTCGGCAGCATCATCGCCGTCGGCGGCTTCTTCACCCCGGGCGGCGCGGCCGCCTTCGGCTGGACCGCCTACGCGCCGCTGTCCAACGCGGTCACCTCGCCGGGCATCGGCGGCGACCTGTGGATCATGGGTCTGGCCCTGTCGGGCCTGGGCACCATCCTCGGCGCCGTCAACTTCATCACCACGATCATCTGCATGCGCGCGCCCGGCATGACGATGTTCCGCATGCCGATCTTCACCTGGAACATCCTGCTCACCAGCATCCTGGTGCTGCTGGCCTTCCCGGTGCTCGCGGCGGCGCTGCTGGTGCTGGAGGCCGACCGGAAGCTCGGCGCCCACGTCTTCGACGCCGCCAACGGCGGCGCGATGTTGTGGCAGCACCTGTTCTGGTTCTTCGGCCACCCCGAGGTCTACATCATCGCCCTGCCGTTCTTCGGCATCATCACCGAGGTCCTGCCGGTCTTCAGCCGCAAGCCGATCTTCGGCTACATCGGCCTGGTCGGCGCGACCATCGCCATCGCGGGCCTGTCGGTGACGGTGTGGGCGCACCACATGTTCGTCACCGGCCAGGTGCTGCTGCCGTTCTTCAGTTTCATGACGTTCCTCATCGCCGTGCCGACGGGCGTGAAGTTCTTCAACTGGATCGGCACGATGTGGCGAGGGCATCTCAGTTTCGAGACGCCGATGCTCTTCGCCGTGGGCTTCCTGGTCACCTTCCTCTTCGGTGGCCTGACCGGCGTCATCCTGGCCTCGCCGCCGCTCGACTTCTCGATCTCCGACTCCTACTTCGTGGTGGCCCACTTCCACTACGTGGTGTTCGGCACGGTCGTGTTCGCGATGTTCTCCGGCTTCTACTTCTGGTGGCCGAAGTTCACCGGCAAGATGCTGAACGACAAGATCGGCAAGGTCCACTTCTGGACGCTGTTCTTCGGCTTCCACCTGACCTTCCTGGTCCAGCACTGGCTGGGTGTCATCGGCTTCCCGCGCCGCTACGCCGACTACGCGGCGGTCGACGGCTTCACCGACCTGAACATGATCAGCTCGGTCGGCGCCTTCCTGCTCGGCGCCTCCACCCTGCCGTTCCTCTGGAACGTCTGGACGACCTGGCGCAACGCGCCCAAGGTCACGGTCGACGACCCGTGGGGCTACGCCGGCTCGCTTGAGTGGGCGACCTCCTGCCCGCCGCCGCGGCACAACTTCCACCGGCTGCCCCGCATCCGGTCGGAGCGCCCGGCGTTCGACCTCAAGTACCCGCACATCACGCCTGGCCAGGCCCAGCCGGAGATCGAGGAGGTCAAGTCGTGAAGGTCCAGGGATGGATGTTCATCCTCACCGGCGCGTTCTTCGCCGCCGCCGACGTCGTCTACTGGTTCTGGTCCAAGGAGGTGACCGGCACCACCGCGATGGCGATCTCGGTGGGCCTCGCCTTCATGATCGGCTACTACCTGCTGTTCACGGCCCGTCGCATCGGCGACCAGCCCGAGGACGACAAGGAGGCCGAGATCAGTGACGGCGCGGGTGAGCTGGGCTTCTTCAGCCCCCACTCGTGGTGGCCGCTGTTCGTGTGCCTGTCGGCCGCGCTGACGTTCTTCGGCTTCGTCATCGGCTGGTGGCTCTTCATCATCGGCGTCTTCGCGGTGATCATGAGCACGATCGGCTTCGTCTTCCAGTACTACCGCGGGCACTTCTCGCACTAGTTCCCGCAGCTTGGTCCCGGTTCGCCTTGGGCGGGCCGGGACTTTTTCTTTGCCTTCGAAAGGAGTGTCGCGCGACCGAACTCCCCGTAATCGGGTAATAACTCAGAGATAGTGATCAAGGTGACCCGGGGGGAGATCCGCGTGCGAAGTCGTGGTGCGGGGGCGTTGGCCCTACTGATGGTGACCGGTTGTGCCACCACCGCCACAGCAGGGGAGGACGCCGCCCAGCAGAAGAAGGCCGAGTCGGTCATGATCTTTCCGACCAACGGGGCCGCGAACCTGCCGCCGGAGCTCCCGATCAAGATCTACGCGTCCGGCGCCCCGCTGGGGTCGGTGGCCGTCACCGCCGAGGGCGGCAAGCCGGTCGAGGGGGTCTACAGCGCCGACCGCACGATGTGGCGCAGCGTGCGGCCGATGATGCCGGGCACCCACTACACGGTCGCGGCGACCGCCGGGTCGGCGCGGGGGAGCAGCTCGTTCTCCACCCTCGCGGCCACCAAGACGTTCGAGATCGACACGCTGCTGCCGAACAAGGACTACACCGGCCTGACGGTCGGCGTCGGCATGCCGATCATGATCACCTTCAACACGGCCGTGAAGGACCGGGTGTCGATCGAGCGCAACCTGCTCGTGCAGGCGTCCAAGCCGGTCGAGGGCGCCTGGCACTGGTTCGACGACAAGACGATCGCCTACCGGCCGAAGAAGTTCTGGCCGCCCCGCACCAAGGTCCGGGTGACCGCCCGCATGGCCGGCGTGCGCGGCGACAACGGCCTCTACGGCGGCAAGGACGTCGTCCGCGACTTCACCATCGGCCGCTCCCAGATCACCAAGGGAGACATCACCAAGCACACGATGGACGTGATCCGCGACGGCAAGGTCATCCGGACGATCCCGTTCAGCGCCGGCAAGGGCGGCGTGTGGAAGTACCACACCACCAGCGGCATCCACCTGGCCATGTCGCGCGAGGACGTCACGGTCATGACCTCGCCCGACGCGGGCCCCGGTCAGGCGGGCTACTACCAGCAAACCGTCTACGACACCGTCCGCATCTCCAACAGCGGCGAGTACGTCCACGGCGCGCCCTGGTCGGTGGGCTCGCAGGGCAACTCCAACGTCAGCCACGGCTGCGTGAACATCAGCCCGTCGAACGCCAAGTGGTACAAGGAGCAGACGCTGATCGGCGACCCGATCATCCTCACCGGCTCCCCTCGCCAGCTCGAACCCACCAACGGCTGGGGCCACTGGCAGCCGAAGTGGAAGGACTGGCTGAAGTGGAGCCGGCTGCGCGACGCGACGACCGACCCGATGGTCTAGCCGAGCCGGTCCCGGAGCGCCGCGCTGCGGCGCTCCAGATGGGGGATGGCCAGCCTGCGGTGCACCCGGGCCGCCTGACCCGCGTGGTCGCGGGCGCGGTCCAGGTCGCCGAGGGCCTCGTACAGACCCGAGACGGCCTCGTGGATCGAGCCCCACGAGACGCAGCCGGTCCCCAGGGTGGCGATCTGGTCGGCGACCGGGAGCAGGGCCGTCAGCATCTCCTCGGGGGCCGGGCGGCCCATGCGGGCCGCGACCAGCGCCCACTGCCAGGCCGAGAACTGCCAGGCCCAGTTGCGTTCGAGGGTGACGCCCCAGCGGTCGAGCAGCTCCTTGGCGCCCGTCTGGTCGCCCGACTCCCACAGGGCCAGGATCGCCGTCGGGCGCAGCAGCCGGTCGGACGGGTCCTCGGCCCGCTCGACGAGCGTGGCGACCAGGGCCGCCGGCACCGCGTTCCGCGACCAGCCGATGTAGAACTCGCTCAGCAGGTCGACGAAGTCGGGCCCCCACAGGCTGGTGCGGCGGTACCACTCGCCGGCCAGCGCGCTGTAGCGCCGGGCCTCGGCCCAGTCGCCGTGCAGGATGGCCCGGCCCGAGGCGGCGTAGTTGACCTGGGCGGTGATCTCGGGGATGCGCAGTTCCTCGGTGAGCCGCAGGCAGCGGGCCAGTTCGGCGTCGTACTCGGCGATCGCGCCGTCCTGCATCAGGCCCTGCATGCGGTGCAGGCGTGAGATGACCTCGGTCAGCTTGGGCAGGCCGGGCAGGGTGAGGATCTCGGCCGCCGCGGCGAACCGCTCGGCGTCGTGCTCGGGCGACCAGGCGGCGATGACGTAGTTGTTCAGGGTCCGGGCCAGCAGTTGCGGGTCGCCGGTCCGGCGGGCCAGGGCGACCGCCTCGGCGGCGCAGGCCAGGCCCTCGTCGCGGGGGCCGTAGTAGAGCTCCACGGCGAGGGTGCCGAGGAGGGCGGCGCGGCGGGCCAGGTCGTCGGCGGGCAACCGGGCGAGCTGGTCGCGCAGCACGTTCACCATGCGCGGGTTGACGACGCCGTAGGACCACCAGTTCCAGAGCGTCACGCCGCCGAAGACGCTGGTGGCCTCGATCGCCATGTCGTCCTCGCCCAGCCGCATGGCCAGGTCGACCGCCTCGTCGAGGGGCGCGCGGGCGCCCAGCACGTCGCCCGTGACGCGCCGGGCCCGGCCGAGCTCGATCAGCAGGCGGCAACGCCGGGAGGTGCCCGCCGGGCCGTGGGAGGCCAGCGCGAGCTCCCAGTAGCGCACCGCCTCGTCGTAGGCCAGACCCGCGGCGGCCTGCTCGGCGGCCTTGACGGCGTAGGCGACGGCCTTCTCGGCGTGGCCGACGCGGGCGGCCTGGGCGAAGTGGTGGGCCAGCACCGGGACGCGGTCGAGGTCGCCGCCGCCGAACGACTCGGCCGCCTCGCCGATCTTCCCGTGCAGCCGGGCGCGCTGGAGGCGGGTGAGCTCGCCGTACAGGGACTCCTGGACCAGCGCGTGGGAGAAGCGGTAGTCCCAGCCGCCGTCGAGTTCGACGAGCAGGCCGGTCGCGACGGCCGGTTCGAGCAGCAGGAGCAGCCGGGCCGGGTCGATGCCCGCGGCGGCGGCCAGCACGTCGGAGTCGACGTCGCGGCCGGCCACCGACGCGGTCCGCAGCAGCGCCTGGGTCTCCTCGGGCAGGCGGGAGACGCGCTGCGCGATGACGTCTCTCACTCCGTCCGGTACGGGCAGGGCCGCGATGTCGGCCGACCGGGTGGAGGCCGCCAGGCGGAGCAGCTCGCCCAGGTAGAAGGGGTTGCCGCCGGTCCGGTCGTGGAGCACGGCCACGTGCTCGCGCAGGGCCGGGTCGCGGCCGTCGAGGTAGTCGGCGACGTCGGAGGTGGTCAGCGGGCCGACCGTGAGCCGTTCGGTGCCGCGCTGGCGGGCGAGCTCGGCGAACACGTCGACGGGCTGGGGGGTGTCGTGGTGGCGTACCGTCACGACCACCAGGAGCGGGATCCGGTGCAGGTCGGCGCCGAGGAACGTGAGGAGCTTCAGGGTGGCCGCGTCGGCCCAGTGGGCGTCCTCCAGCACGATCATGACCGGGCCGCGCGCGGCGCGCCGTTCGAGGGCGCGGGCGACCGCGTCGTGCAGCAGGAAACGGGCGGCGTCGGGGTCGGCGGCCTCGCCGGGGGCCGACAGGCGTTCGGCCATGGGCGGGTCGAGCAGCCGCAGGGCCTGGATCCACGGCCAGAAGGCGGGCGCGTCCTCGGCGCAGCGGCTCCACGCGGTGGTGAACCCCTGCCGGGCGGCCAGCTCGGCGGCGGCCTCGGCCAGGGTGGTCTTCCCGATGCCCGCCTCCCCGCCGATCAGCAGCACCCCGCCGGAGCCCTTGGCGGCGTCGGCGACGCGGTCGTGCACACGCCGCTGCTGGGCCGCCCGGCCGACGAACCGGGGCAGCTCGACCTGCGCCGGAGCGGGCGCGGCGACCACGGCGACGCGCGAGGGCGGCAGCTCCTCCTGCCGCAGCACCGCCTGCTCCAGCGCCCGCAGCTCGGGGCCCGGCAGCAGCCCGAGCTCCTCGTCGAGCAGCGCCCGGCAGCGCTGGTAGGCGGCCAGCGCGTCGGCCTGCCGCCGGTCGGTGTAGAGCGCCCGGATGAGCAGCGACCAGAGCCCTTCCCGGTACGGCGCCGCCTCCAGCAGCCGCTCGACCTCCAGCGCCACCTCGGCGGAACGTCCGAGGGCCAGCCGCGCCTCCGCCCGGGTCGTCAGCGCCGTCAGCCGGGCCTCGGTCAGGTGGGCGATGGTGGGCCGCAGGTACTCCTCGTCCTGCAGTCCCGTGTACGGCTCCCCGCGCCACAGGTCCAGCGCGGGGGTGAGGATCTTCTCCACCTGCTCGGGCGGGGCGGCCTCGGCCTGTTCCATGGCCCGCAGGAACCGGTGGGAGTCGATCTGGTCGGGGTCGATGTCGAGCAGGTAGCCGGGTTCGCGGGTGCGCAGGATCCGCGCCGGGGTGCGCGGGCTCCTCTCGGGCTCCAGGGCCTTGCGGAGCTGAAAGATGTACGCCTGGAGCGTTCCGGTCGCGCTGGAGGGCGGCTCGTCCTGCCAGAGGGCGTCGATGATCTGGTCGAGCGCCACGACCCTCGGGGCGTGCGTGAGCAGCAACGCCATGACCGCCCGCTGCTTGCGCGGGCCGAGGTCGACGGCCCGCCCCTCGCTGAGGACCTCCACGGGCCCGAGGACCCGGAAGTCGTGCCGCATCGCCGTTCCTCCCTGATGACTAGGACCACACTAGGATGCCGCCTCAGCCGCATACGAGGACACCATGGGACAACCTCTCCCATGAACGAAATCTCCGGATTCAACCTCGCGGTCCGCCACCACCCCGCCCTCGTGGCCGAGGCCGAGACCCCCGCCGACGTCGCCGAGGCCCTCGCCCACGCGGCCGCCCGCGACCTGCCCGTGGCCGTCCAGGCGACCGGCCACGGAGCCGTCCAGGCCGCCGACGGCGCGGTCCTGATCCTGACCTCGCGGATGCGCTCCCTGACGATCGACCCCGTCGAGCGCACCGCGACCATCGGCGCCGGCTGCACGTGGGCCGAGGTCGTCCAGGCGGCGGCCCCCTTCGGGCTCGCGCCCCTGTGCGGCTCCGCCTCAGGCGTCGGCGCCGTCGGCTTCACATTGGGCGGCGGCATCGGCCCGCTGGCCCGCACCTACGGGTTCGCGGCCGACCACGTCCGGTCGCTGACCGTGGTGACGCCCGACGGCGCGGTCAGGGTCGCCGACCCCGGCAGCGAGCCCGACCTGTTCTGGGCGCTGCGCGGCGGCAAGAGCGGCTTCGGCGTGGTGACCTCGCTGACCGTCGACCTGTTCCCGCTGGCCACCGTGTGGGGCGGCGGCCTCTACTACGCCGCCGCCGACGCCCCGGCCGTGCTGCGGGCCTACCAGCGCTGGGCGCCCGGCCTGCCCGAGACGCTGACCACCTCGCTCGCCTTCCTGCGCCTGCCGCCGCTCCCGCAGCTACCGCCGCCGCTGCGCGGGCAGTTCGTGGCCCACCTGCGGGTGGCCTCTCCCGAGCCTCAGGAGGCCCTCCTGGCGCCGATGCTCGGGGTGGCCGAGCCGGTGCTCGGCGGGGTGGGGGAGCTGCCGTACACGCAGCTCGACCGCATCCACAACGACCCCACCGACCCGATGCCGGCCGTCGAGCGCAGCACCCTGCTGCGCGAGCTGACCCCCGAGGCGGTGGAGACCCTGCTGACCGTCGCCGGGCCGTCGGTCGAGCTGCCGATCCCGGTGGTCGAGATCCGGCACCTGGGCGGGGCGCTGGCCCGCGAGCCGAAGGAGCCGAACGCGGTCGGCGGGCGGGACGGCGTGTTCAACGTGCTGGCGATCGGGCTGCCGGGCAGCGACCCCGGGGCGGTCGTGGGGGCGCTCGCGCCGTGGTCGACGGGCGGATCGCTGATCAACATGCACGGGGCGGACCTGACGACGACGGGGCGCGCCTGGCCGGAGGCGACCCGGCGGCGGCTGGCCGAGATCAGGAACCGGGTGGACCCCGGAAACCTTTTCCGAATCGGTCACGTGGCGCCCCGGTAATTGGATTACAGGGTTGTGGACGAAATCGTGGAATAGCAATTCATGGCTGGATTGTCATCTCAATTGACGTGAATTCCGGCGTAGACTCCGGGCCATGTCACCGGGGGTACAGGCGGCCACCTGGAACTCCCGCCCTCGCGCGCAGGCGGCCTGTCGAGGGCGGGAGCCGCTCGGCTTCGGAGCCCAAGAATGGCACTCGGTCGGCGCGCAATCGGAAACGCCCCATTTCTCCACTATTACGGAGGCGGGACTTCGGTGCGACCACGGCCGGAAGGAATGGCATGGGGCGCTGCGGACCGACTCCTTGAGAGCGGGCCGCAAGCGCCCGCCCATATCCGCCGCGCCCCAAGGCTTCGTGGCTGCGCCCTCGCTGCTTGCGGCGTCATCGGGTGCGCAGATGTGGGGAGCGCAGATGTCGGGTGCCCAGATGTCGGGTGCCCAGAGGTCCAGTGCGGCCACACCATGCGCCGCCATGCCGGGAGCCGCCGCGTCGGATGGCCAGACGACCGGTCGCGAGATCTGGTGAGGCCGGATGTGATTGGGGCCGGATGTGATTGGGGCCGGATGTGATTGGGGCCGGATGTGGTGGGCGAAATGTCTGGTGCCGTGGCCGGACGTGCCAGAAAACGGGACCTGTCGTGCAGCAGGACCTGCCGTCTGCCGCCCTCGGTGCACCACCTGTTCACCCGGTCGAGCCGTTGCCGGACGAGTACCCGTTGGCTCTCCGGCGCAGTCGCGTGGCGCCACGCGGACCCTCTCCAGGGGTGAAATGCGAAGCCCGGCAACGCGCCGCCGCTCACGCTGCTCGCGCTGCCGCTCATTCCCGCCATGCATGGGGCTGTTCTGGCGGGCCGAATTTGGAACGGTCCCCAGAAGAGGGGCGAACCAAGGTCTCACCGCGTTGTGCGTTGAGATGGAAAGAGGCGAGACGTGACCCGTTCGACCCGTGGTCCGCTGCGAGTCGCCGTGGCGACGGTGCTGGCCGTCGCGCTGGTCCTGGTCGGCGCGGACGGTTCTGCCGCTGCCGACGACGAGCTCGTCGAGAGGACCGACCGGCTGCTGTTCCAGATCCCGCTCCGCGACTTCATCGCCCGGGCCGACCATGAGAACAAGGACCGGGGGCTCGTCTGGGTCACCGGCGGTTGCCTGTTCGGCGAGGGCGGTTTCGACTTCGACGACGCCTGCCGGCGGCACGACTTCGGCTACCGGAACCTCCGGGCGCAGGGCCGCCTCACCCCCGAGGGGCGCCGGCGCGTCGACGACCGGTTCCTGGCCGACGTGTACGCCCTCTGTGGCCGCTACCAGGGCTGGGAGTCGTTCAGGGGCGTCGCCTGCCGGGGGGAGGGGCGGGTCCTGCACGCGCTCCTGCGCGGCGTGGGACGGGTCTATCCGGCCGCCGCCGTCGTCACTCCCTCGGGGCGGGTCGTCCGGCTCTACACGGGCGCCGAGGAGCCGTTCGCCGTGGGGCGCATCGGGGGCGGGGCGCCGGGTGACGCCGTGTGGGTGGACCGTTCCTGGAACCTGGGCGTCACCTGGATCCAGCTGGGGCTGACCAGGGTCCAGCCTCTCCTGACGAGCGCGGTCACGCCGCCGATGTGGGACCGCTACCAGAGCCTGCGTGCCTGCGGGCAGGCCCGTGGCGGGGCGGTCGCCTGCACGCGGTGGGTCACCATGTGATCGTCCAGGAAAAGAAGAAGACCCGGAGCGAAGAACGCTCCGGGTCTCTCCGTGAGAGAACGGGCTAGTGCAGTTCGCGCGGCTTGTCGCCCGCGCCGACCGCGGCGTGCTCGTCGTGGCCGTCATGGCCGTGGCCGTCGAGCGGGACGTGGTCGGTGCCGTAGAACTTGCTGGCCTTGGCGCGGAGCTTGCCGATCGGACCGCGCACGCCCTTGGGCGGGATGCCGTCCTTGTCCTCGTCGCCGGGGACGATCGGGATCTCCTTCTTGCCGCGCATGTGCTCGGCGATGTCCTCGGCCGGCGGCACGTGGACCTCGATGTACTCGCCGTGGGGCAGCCGCTTGATCACGCCCGACTCCACGCCGTGGGACAGGATGTCCTGGTCGCGGCGCTGGAGGCCGAGGCAGATCCGGTAGGTGACCCAGTAGGCGATCGCCGGGCCGATGAAGATGGCGAACCGGCCGATGATCGTCGTCTCGTAGAGCCCGATGTGGAAGTACGCCGAGATCCAGTCGTTGGCGCCCATCAGCCACAGGATGCCGTAGAACGTCACGCCGCTCATGCCGATCGCGGTGCGGACCGGGGCGTTGCGGGGACGGTCGGCCAGGTGGTGCTCACGACGGTCGCCGGTGATCCACTGTTCCGCGAACGGGTAGACCGCCAGGCCCGTCATGATGATGCCCATCGGCACCAGCGCCGGGATCAGCACGCTGAGCGGCACCGTGTGGTCGAGGAAGTTGATCTCCCACGACGGCATCAGCCGCAGCGCGCCTTCCAGGAAGCCCATGTACCAGTCGGGCTGGGATCCCGCCGAGATGTCGGCCGGGGTGTAGGGGCCGAACAACCAGATCGGGTTGATCTGCGCGAACGTGCCCAGACCCGCGATGCACGCGAACGTGAACAGGAAGTAGGCGCCCGCCTTGGCCATGAAGGCCGGGTAGAACGGCGCGCCCACCACGTTGTGCTCGGTGCGGCCCGGGCCGGGCATCTGGGTGTGCTTCTGCACCCACATCAGCACCATGTGGGCCGAGATGAGCGCCAGCAGGATGCCGGGGATCAGCAGGATGTGCAGCGAGTAGAAGCGCGAGATGACGTCTTCACCCGGATACTCCCCGCCGAACAGGAAGAACGTGATGTAGGTGCCGACCACCGGGATCGAGATCGCGACACCCTCGGTGATCCGCAGACCGGCGCCGGAGAGCAGGTCGTCGGGGAGGGAGTAGCCGGTCAGACCCTCGGCCAGGGCCAGCGTGAGGAGCAGGACGCCGATGATCCAGTTGAGCTCACGCGGCTTGCGGTAGGCGCCGGTGAAGAACACGCGCAGCATGTGGACGGTCATGCCGGCCACGAACAGCAGGGCCGCCCAGTGGTGCATCTGCCGGATCAGCAGACCACCCCTGACCTCGAAGCTGATGTGCAGCGTCGAGGCGTAGGCCTCCGACATCCCCACGCCCACGAGCGGCTGGTAGGAGCCGTCGTAGATGACGTGCTGCATGCTCGGCTTGAACCAGAACGTCAGGAACGTGCCGGTGAGCAGCAGGATGATGAAGGAGTAGAGGGCGATCTCGCCGAGCAGGAACGACCAGTGGTCGGGGAAGACCTTACGCAGGTTGCGCTTCAGGAAGCTGCCCGCGCCGAGCCGGTCGTCGAGGTAGGACGCGGTGCCCGCGATGGGCTTCGGAGTCTCGTTCACGACTGGTTCCCCCTGGCTTCCCGGGCGTCGGCCTCGGCGTCGCCGCGTTCCCAGAAGCTGGGACCGACGGGGACGTCGAAGTCGGCCTGGGCGATGAGGTAGCCCTGGCCGTCGACGCCGATCGGCAGCTGCGGCAGCGGCCGCGCGGCCGGACCGAAGATGACCTTCGCTCCGTCGGTCGCGTCGAACGTCGACTGGTGGCAGGGGCACAGGATGTGGTGGGTCGTCTGCTCGTAGAGCGCCGCGGGACAGCCCACGTGAGTGCAGATCTTCGAATAGGCGACGATGCCATCGTAGGTCCAGTTCTTGATCGTGCCCGCCTTGAGGTCTTCGGGACGGAACTTGATCAAGATCAGGGTGGCCTTGGCGAGGGCGTTGAGGTCGTGCTCGTAACCCTCGGGCACGACCGACAGGATGCCGCCCGGGGAGTCGAAGTCGGACGCCAGGATCGGCTGCCCGGTGCCTTCGACCACCAGCTTCATGCCCTTCTTCCACACCGTGTGACGCAGCGAGGTGCCGGGCAGCGGGCCCAGGTCCTTCAGCAGCACCAGCGGGGCCAGGCCGAGCGGGGCCGCCGCCAGCAGGAGCGTGCGGCGCATCATCTTGTGCTTGACGAAGCCGCTCTCGTTGGCGCCGGCGACGAACGTCTTGCCGACGTACTCGCGGGTGTCGCCGTCGGAGCGCATCTCGTGGCGCTCCTGGACGATGTTGTACTTCGGCATGATCCGCCGCACCCAGACCACCACGCCCGCCGACAGGGCCAGCAGGGCCACCGTCAGGCTGCCGCCGAGGGCGGCGTTGGAGACGCCGGTGCTGTCGATGTCGCCGACCTGGAAGATCACATAGGACGCGATGAAGGCGATGCCCGCCAGGAAGGCGATGAAGAACAGCAGGGTGACCGTGCGCTCGGCCTTGCGGGCGTCGGCGGGGTCGGGGAGCGTCACGCCGGGCGTCTCCACCTCGGCCGTGGCCGGGCGGGTGCCGAGTACGGCGGTTCCCTGAGCCGGGGTGCCGATGACGCGACGCGGCACGCGCGCCTCGTCATCGGGGCCGGGAAGCTCGTTTTCTGTCATTTTGATGTTCTCTTACGCTTCTTGGCGGTGATCCAGATGGCGGCGAGGGACATGAAGCTGATCCCGGCGATCCAGGCGACGAGGCCTTCGGTGACCGGGCCGATGCGACCGAGACCGAACCCGCCCGGGTCGGTCTGACCCCGGACCTGGGTGATGTAGGCGATCATGTCGCGCTTCTGCTCGGGCGTGATGATCGAGTCGTTGAAGACCGGCATGGCCTGCGGACCCGTGATCATCGCCTCGTAGATCTGCTCCGGCGTCGCCGGGTTCAGGTTCGGGGCGTACTTGCCGTAGGTGAGCCCGCCGCCGGCGCCGACGAAGTTGTGGCACTGGATGCAGTTGGCGCGGAACAACTCGCCGCCCTTGGCCGGGTCGCCCTTGGACGGGTCGACCATGTCGGCGGTGGGCCGCGTGGGGCCGCCGCCGAGGCTCTGGACGTAGGCCGCGAGCTGGTTGATCGCCTCGGGCGTGACCCACTCGGCGAGCGGCTTGCGGGGCGCCTGCGCGGCCGGGTCGGCGGCCGGCATGCGGCCCGAGCTGACCTGGAAGTCGACCGAGGCGGCGCCGACGCCCACCAGCGGCGGGGCCATGGAGGTGCCCTCGGCGTTCAGGCCGTGGCAGCTCGCGCAGTGAGCCACGAACAGGCTCTTGCCCTCGGCGACGTCGTCGGCCTTGCCCGACGCGACCGCCGCGTCGGCGGTGCTGTCACTGGGCGCGGCGGCGGCGTATCCGCCGCCCAGCAGGCCCAGCGCGAGCGCCACGACCGCGAGGCGCGCGAGGGGATGCCGCCGCCGTCGCGCGGTGATGGAGTTCACCGAAATCCCCGTTCCGATCATTTGATGATGTAGATGGTCGCGAAAAGGCCGATCCAGACGACGTCGACGAAGTGCCAGTAGTAGGACACGACGATCGCGCTGGTGGCCTGCTCATGCGTGAAGCGCTTCGCGGCGTACGTGCGTCCCAGGAGGAACAGGAACGCGATCAGACCACCCGTCACGTGAAGGCCGTGGAAGCCCGTGGTCAGGTAGAACACCGAGCCGTAGGCGTCGGAGGAGAGGGTCGTGCCCTCCTTGACCAGTTCGGCGTACTCGATCAGCTGCCCGGCGACGAAGACCGCGCCCATGAGGAAACTGACGAAGTACCAGAACCGGAGCTTCTTGACCTGGCCCTTCTCCGCGGCCCACACGCCGAACTGGCATGTCACCGAGGACAGCACCAGGATGATCGTGTTGACCGTCGCGAACGGGACGTTCAGGTGGGCGCCGGGCCAGCTTGCCGGGTCCTGACCCACGCTCACCGAGCGGATGGTGAAGTACATCGCGAACAGCGCCGCGAAGAACATGAGCTCAGAGGACAGCCAGATGATCGTCCCTACGCTGACCAGGTTGGGCCGGCGCGACGAGTGGGCTGTCGTCGTCGTAGTAATTGCGGATGCTGTCGCCACGCCCGTCATTATTGCGGCTCGTGGGGCCGGGTCGCCGCACGGCCCCCCGATAGGGGGTGCGAGCCGGGATGTCGAGGGCCGCCGCGGGCCGATAGCATCCCTGGTGGACCCTACCCGGTGACTGGAGTAAGCGACATGAAGGTTCTCGTCTACAGCGACGACGCGGCCACCCGTGAGAAGGTGCGGCTGGCCCTCGGGCGCCGTCCCGCCGCCGACCTGCCGCTGGTGGAGATCGTCGAGTGCGCGACCCAGGCCGCCGTGGTCCGCAAGCTCGACTCGGGGGAGATCGACATCGCGATCCTCGACTCCGAGGCCGCGCCGGCGGGGGGCATGGGCATCGCCAAGCAGGCCAAGGACGAGGTGCACGACTGCCCGCCAATCTGCCTGATCATCGCCCGCCGTGACGACCGCTGGCTGGCCAACTGGTCGCGTGCCGACGCCGTGATCTCCCAGCCGCTCGACCCGATGGTCGTCGCCGAGACGATCGCCGGGCTGATGCGCGGGCGGCTGCCCGCCGTCTCCTGACATCCACGATCCGAAGGACCGCCATGGACGCCCGTACCACCTGGCCCTCGCTGCTCAACGCGCTGCTCGCGGGTGAGCACCTGACCGCCGACGAGACCTCGTGGGCGATGGGCGAGATCATGTCGGGCGCGGCCACCCCGTCCCAGATCGCGGCGTTCGTCGTCGCGCTGCGGGCCAAGGGGGAGACCGTCGCCGAGGTGTCCGGCCTGGCCGGTCACATGTTGTCCATCGCCACCCCGCTCGCGATCGAGGGCCCGGCGGTCGACGTCGTCGGCACGGGCGGCGACCGGGCCCACACGGTGAACGTCTCGACGATGGCCGCCATCGTGGTGGCCGCGGCGGGCGCCCGGGTCGTCAAGCACGGCAACCGGGCCGCCTCCTCCAAGTGCGGCGCCGCCGACGTGCTCGAACACCTCGGCGTCGTGATCGACCTGTCGCCCGCGGCGACCGCCCGGGTGGCCCAGGAGGCCGGCATCGCGTTCTGCTTCGCGCCGGTCTACCACCCGTCGATGCGGTTCGCCGGGCCGACCCGCAAGGAGATCGGCGTCCCGACGGTGTTCAACTTCCTCGGCCCGCTGACCAACCCGGCCCGCCCGTCGGCGCAGGCCATCGGCGTGTTCGACGAGCGCATGCTGCCGGTCGTGGCGGGCGTGTTCGCCGAGCGCGGGGTCTCGGCCCTGGTCTTCCGCGGCGACGACGGCCTCGACGAGCTGTCCACCGCCGCCCCCTCGGTCGTGTACGTCGTCCGCGACGGCCAGGCCGTCAAGACCACCTTCGACCCCGCCGACATCGGCATCGCGCGTTCCCAGCCCGGCGACCTGAGGGGCGGCGACGTCGTCTTCAACGCGGGCGCGGTGCTCGACCTGGTCCGCGGCAAGACCGGCCCGATCCGCGACGCGGTGCTGCTGAACGCCGCCGCGGCGCTGGTCGCCCACGAGGGCCCGACCGCCGACGACCTGGCCGCGCGCGTCGCCGCCGCCTACGCCACGGTCGGCCAGGTGGTCGACTCGGGCGCCGCCGCGACGCTGCTCGACCGCTGGATCGAGGTCTCCCAGGGGCTGCGCGGGTAACCCTCTGGGCTGATCCGCGTTCACCTCCTGGGAGGACGCCCACGGGCCGGGCGGCGGCTTATGTTTCCGGCATGACGCGCCTCATCGCCCGCCTGGCCCGAGTGACGGCCCACGTGAGGGCCCGGGTGACCCGACGCCGGTCACCGGACCCGGCGGACGCCGTGACCAGGGAACGGCTCAGGATCGCCGAGGAGCTCCACGACGTGGTGGCCCATGACCTGAGCGTGCTCACCCTGGGTGTCGGCGCGGGCCGGGTCATCATGGACCGCGACCCCGAACGGGCCCGGCAGACGCTCCGCGACGCCGAGGAGGCCGGCCGCCAGGCCCTCACCGACCTGCAACGGGTGGCGGGCCTGCTGCGGTCGGGGAGCGCCACGACCACCGGCCCGCAGCCGACCCTGGCGGCGTTGCCCGCCCTGTTCGACCGGTTCCGGTCGGCCGGGCTGGCGGTGGGCTTCGCCGAGGAGGGCCGGCGGCGTCCCGGCCCCGTGCTGGAGCTGTCGGCCTACCGCATCGTGGAGGAGGCGCTGGTCAACGCCCTGGAGCACGGCTCGGCCCGCAAGGCGCAGGTGACCCTGCGCTGGCAGAGCGGCCTGATCGAGCTGGGCGTCCAGGACGACGGCGGCCCCCGCGAACGCCTGCTGGGCATCTGGGAACGCGCCGCCCTGTTCGGCGGCTCGGTCACCGCCGGGCCGGTGGCGGGCGGCTTCGAGATCCGGGTACGGCTGCTGACCGGCGGCCGCACCCGCGCCCTGATCGGAGAACGAACCGGCTGACGGCCGGCGCTCAGACCAGTTCCAGGCCTCCGTCGACCGTGAGGACCTGGCCGGTCAGCCACGTCGCCGACGGGTCGGCCAGGCGGAGGATCCAGGCCGCCACCTCGTCGGGGTCGCCGCGGCGGCCGAGCGGGATGCGGCCCGCCTCGTCGGACTTGACGCGCTCGACGGTCGCCGCGGGCAGGCCCGCGGCGGTGAGCGCCTCGCTCTCGGTGGGGCCGGGCGCCACGGCGTTGACGCGGACTCCGTCGGCGGCCAGTTCCAGCGCCCAGCTCCGGGTGAGCTGTTCGACGGCGGCCTTCGACGCGGCGTAGTGGGCGCCTCCGGGCAGGGGGCGGTGGCCGTAGGTGCTGGAGACGTTGACGACGCACCCTCTCGACTCGCGCAGGTGGGGGAGCGCGTGCCGGGCGAGCAGGCTCGGCGCGGTCACGTTGAGGGCGAACAGGCCGGTGATCTCGTCGGCGGTCGTCTCGGCCAGCGACATGATCTTCGCGGCCCCGGCGTTGTTCACCAGGACGTCGAGCCGTCCCCAGCGGGCCACGGCCGCTTCGACGACCTGCTCAGGCGCACCCGGTTCGCGCAGGTCGGCGACATGGACGCTGATCGCCTCGTCGCGGCCCGCCGTCTCGGCGAGGGCCTCGCGGCGGCGGCCGACGCCCAGGACGAGCGCGCCCGCCCCGGCGAACAGCCGGGCGGCGGCGCGCCCGATCCCCGATCCCGCGCCGGTGACGACGACGGTCCTGCCGGTGAAGTCCATGGTCCCTCCGAGGTTCGGGCGTCGGGGGGACGGCCGGAAATCTAGCCGGAAATCTAGTCGGCGTCGGGCAGGCCGATGGAGAAGGCGGCCTCCAGGTCGTGGCGGCTGTAGGTGCGGAAGGCGATGTGGGTGTCGGTCGCCAGCACGCCCTCGATCTTGTTGAGCCGCCCCGGCACGACCTCGGCGATCTCCTCGTAGCGCGCGACCCGGACCATGGCCATCAGGTCGAACTCGCCGGTGATCGAGTAGACCTCGCTGACGCCGGCCAGCCCGGCGATCGCCTGGGCGACCTCGGGGATCCGGCTGACGTCGGCCTTGATGTGCACGATCGCGGTGACCAAAACGTGCTCCTTTCCGAGGGCCCCAACCTATCGCAGCGGTCTGCCCTCCCTCGCTGAGCGGGAACCTCCCTGGTCGTACGCCCGGTCGATGCGCTGCTTGAGCCGGGCGGCCCCCTGGGCGGGCAGGCTCCAGCCGCCCTCGACGCGCACCAGCCGCACCCCCGGCGACTCGAGCCAGCGCAGGATCGTCTCGGTCTCCTCGGCGCTGGCCACGGGGATCGGGCCGGGGCCGGGGTGGACGGTCTCGGCGGTGGCGACCAGCGCCTCGACGTAGGGGACCGGGTGGGCGCCGCGCGGCATCACCCCGGCGGCGGTCAGCCGGCCGTGGCGGATCACGTGGATGTCCCAGGCGCCGTCTTTGGCGGGGGCGGCGGCGACCATCTGGCTGATGGCGGTCAGGCCGGTGAGCCGCTGCATACGGGCGGCGGCGCGCACGTAGGCGGCCAGCCGGTCGCGGTCGACGGCGGCCTCCTCGTAGCGCTGCTCGGCCGACAGGCGGTCCATGCGGGCCTCGACGGCGGAGAAGACCGCGCCGCCGTCGAGCAGCATGGCGTGACGGGCCGCCGCGACGTGGCGGGCGTAGTCGCCGGGGCTCTCGCGGCCCTCGCAGGGCGCGCCGCACTTCCCGATCTCGGCCAGCGCGCACGCGCTGCGCCGCACCGTGAGCGACAGGCGTTCGGTGCACTGGCGCAGCGGGAGGGCCTCGTGGATGGCGGTGCGGGCGTCGTCGGCGGTGCGGCTGCTGCCGAACGGGCCGAGGTAGGTCGCGCCGTCGTCTTTCAGGTCGCGCACGATGCTCAGGCGGGGGAACGGCTCGTCGGTCAGCTTCAGCCAGACCACCCGCTCGGGGAACCGGGACCGCCGGTTGTAGCGGGGCTTGGTCTCGCCGATCATGCGTAACTCGCGGATCTCGGCCTCCAGCGGGGTCGCGCACACGATGTGGCGGACCCGCTCGGCGATGCCGATCATCTCGCGGACCCTCGGCCGGGTCTCGCTCGCGGTGAAGTAGCTGCGCACGCGGGTGCGCAGGCTGGAGCTCTTGCCGACGTAGAGCGCCTCGCCGCGGGCGTCTTCGAAGACGTACACCCCCGGTTTGTCGGGCACGCCGTCGGCCAGGTGGCGCTTGTTGCGCTGTTCGGGGGTGGGCATGCGGACGAAGCCCCTGAGCTCCTCCAGCGAGTGGACGCCCAGGTTGCCGACCCGGCCGATCAGGCCGTGGAGCACGTCGACGGTGGCGCGGGCGTCGGCCAGGGCGCGGTGGCAGGGCTCGGTGGCGCTGCGGAAGTGGCGGGCCAGCGTGGACAGCTTGCAGTTGGGGGTCTCGTCGCGGGTGAGCACCCGCCGGGCCAGGTCGGCGGTGTCGACGACCGCGTTGACCGGCGGCGGGTAGCCCTGGCGGGCGCACTCGGCCTTGATGAACCCCATGTCGAAGGGGGCGTTGTGGGCCACCAGGGCGGCGCCCTTGGCGAACTCGAGGAAGCTGGGCAGCACCTCGGTCATCTTCGGCGCGGCCACCACCATGGCGTCGGTGATGCCGGTCAGCACCGAGACGAAGGGCGGGATCGGGCCGCCCGGGTCGACGAGCGTGGCGAACTCGCCCAGCACCTCGCCGCCGCGCACCTTGACCGCGCCGATCTCGGTGATCGCGCACTCGGCAGGGGAGGTGCCGGTCGTCTCCAGGTCGAACACCACGAACGTGACGTCGGCGAGCGGGGTTCCGAGATCGTCCAGCGTGCCCTGTTCCACGCTGACGACCATAGAGACCCCGACCGACAGTTCAGCGCCTCAGCGCCATTCGCGCCGGAGCACGGCGTAGACGATCTCGTCGGTCCACTCGCCCTTGACCATCTCGTTCTCCACCAGGTGGGCCTCCCTGCGCATGCCGAGCCGCTCCATCACCTTGGTGGAGGCGGTGTTGCGGCCGTCGCAGCGGGCCACGATGCGGTGCAGGCCGAGGCCCTCGAACCCCAGGCGGAGCATCTCCCTGGTCGCCTCGGTGGCGTAACCCCTGCCGTGGTGGTCGGGGTGGAAGACGTATCCGACCTCGCCCTGGAGGTGTTCGCGGCTGCGCCAGAACAGGAGGGCCTCGCCGATCAGCTCGCCGGTCTCCCGGAGGGTGACCGCCAGGCACAACGCCTGCCCCTCGTCGGTGAGCTCGGCGGTGGCCGCCTTGTCGGTCAGCACGGTGCGCACCTGTACGAGATCGCGCGGCTCCCAGTAGAGGAACCGGGCGACGTCGGGGCGGGAGTAGAAGGAGTGGAGGGCGGTCAGGTCGTCGGGGGTGAACAGCCGCAGGACCAGGCGGGAGGTCTCGATCGGGAGCGCGGGTCGGAGCATCCGGGCAGATTAAACCGGACGAACGCCTCAGGCGAGTTCTTTTTCCCGGTGGGCGGCCAGCAGTGTGGCCTCGGCGGTCAGGGCGGTCAGGAGGGCGCGATGGCGCTGGAGCTCGCCGTCGAAGCGCTGGGCGGCCGGGCCGGTCCACTTGGGGAAGGTGCGCAGCGCCCAGACGGGGTCGAGCACCTCTTCCATCTCGGCCGCCAGCCGGCGCAGATGGTCACTCGCGATCGTCACGCCCGCCATTGTGACATCCCGTGAGGAGATCTTGACGTAACGTGAGCGATTTATGAGACAAGTGGTTCGTGTCCTACTTGCTCCCCGTTCACGTCGCTGAACGTGATGTAGTGGACTCGCAGAGCCGTACCCTTGAATGAACGACCAGGACAGGAAGAGAGCAGCAGGGATGAGTTCAGCCGGAGAGGGCCTGTCTCGTCCCCTGCCCGAGCAGGTGCGAACACACGTCGTCGAACTGGCGGCCCAGGTGCTCGGGACGATGCCCGCCGCGGGCGTGCCCGCGCCGCTGCGCGCCGTGGCCAGGTTCGAGCCGCGCAAGCGGGCCCGGCTGGGGTCGGCGCCGATAGCGGCCCAGCTCGAGAACGACAAGAAGTTCCGGGAACTGGTCGCCGAGTCGCTCACCCAGGCCTGGCCCGAACTGGTCGCCTCGCTCGCCGAGGAGACGATTCCGCCCGCCGCCGAGCCCGTGCTGGTCGCGGCGGCAGCCTATCTGACCCGGCCGCCCGGGTGGGCCTCGATGGTCGAACTGGCGCGCGAAGACCTCGACCAGGCCGCCGCCCTCGACAGCCAGCGCGAGCAGGCCGAAGGGCGGCTCAAGGAGCAGCTCGCCCAGCAGCGCACCGCCGCCAAGGAGGAGATCGACCGGGTCCGCGAGCAGCTCAGAGCGGCCCGCGCCGAGAACACCGACCTGCGCCGCAAACTCCACGACGCCCGCGAGCGGGCCAAGGCCGCCGAGCAGCGGGCCGGCGAGCTCGAGGCCGCCACGGCCGACGCCCGCGCCCGGATCGCCGGGGCCGGGGCCGCCGCCGAGACCGAGGTGCGCCGCCTCAAGGAGCGCCTGGCCGAGGCCGAGCGGCACCTGGAGGCCAGCCGCCGCGCCGCCCGCGAGGGCCGGTCGGTGGAGGACGCCCGCATCCGCGTGCTCATGGACGCCCTCGAAGACGCCGCCAAGGGCCTGCGCAAGGAACTGGCCCTGCCGACCACGATCAGCCGGCCGGCCGACTACGTGACCGCCGTCAGCGGCACCGCCCCGTCGGTGCGCGACGTGCCGGCCCGCGCGCTGGCCGACGACGACCCGCAACTGCTCGACCAGCTCCTCGCGATACCGAACCTCCACCTGATCATCGACGGCTACAACGTGACCAAGTCGGGTTACGGCACGCTCACCCTCGCCGACCAGCGGCAGCGCCTGCTGACCGGGCTCGGCGGGCTGGCCGTCCAGGTGCGGGTGGAGATCACGTGCGTGTTCGACGGCGCCGAGCTCGACGGCCCGGTCCAGGTGTCGGCGCCCCGGGGGGTGCGGGTGGCGTTCAGCGCGCCCGGTCAGATAGCCGACGACCTCATCCGGCAGATGGTCCAGATCGAGCCGCCGGGCCGCGCCATCGCGGTGGTGTCGTCCGACCGCGAGGTCGCGGTCTCTGTCCGGAAGATGGGCGCTCGTCCGGTTCCTTCCATATTGCTCCTCCGCCGCCTTGGCCGTGCGTGATCACGTCGTCGCCCCACGTGATGACCTGCGCGAATACCGGCGAATCGGTTGAGGGTACATGATCGCCTGAGTAAAGTCCCGACCCAGGTCTGTCCGGTATGGAGGGGGTTTCGGGCGTGCGTGGGCGGGTACCGGCCGTGGCTGGTTTTGCGGCGTTCGTTCTGCTTCTTCCGATCACGGGGGCGGCGGCCGATCCCAAGCCGACCATCCCCCAGGCCAAGGCCAAGCTCGCGAAGCTGAACAAGCAGGCCGACCAGTTGGTCGAGGAGTACAACCAGGCCAACGAGAAGTACAAGAAGTCGAAGAAGCAGTACGACCTGATCAACGCCGGCTTCAAGAAGCAGAACGTGAAGGTCGAGACGCTCCGGGCGGGCGTGGTGGGCCTGGCGGTCTCCAGCTACCAGACGGGCGACATCCGCAGCCTCTCGGGCATGTTCGGCACCGCGGCCCCCCAGAACGCCCTCAGCGGCATGGCGATCATCAACCAGCTCGCCACCAGCCGCCAGCTCCGGCTCACCGAGTTCGAGGACGCCATCGCGGGCCTGAAGCAGCAGCGCGACCAGCGCAAGGCGGCCTTCGAGGAGGCCGCCGAGGTCCGCGCCGACCTGGCGGCCAAGAAGAAGAAGACCGACAAGATGGTCGACGAGCAGATGAAGCTGCTCCGCGAGCTGGGCGCCTTCAACCCGGGCAACCCGCAGAGCACCGGCCAGGTCTACAACGGCCCCGCCTCCGGCAACGCCCGCGCCGCCCTCGACTTCGCCTTCGCCCAGATCGGCAAGCCCTACCAGTACGGCGGCACCGGCCCCGGCGCCTGGGACTGCTCCGGGCTCGTCCAGGCCGCCTGGCGGGCCGGCGGCGTGAGCCTGCCGCGCACCAGCTACGAGCAGTGGGCCTGGGGCAAGAACCGCCAGGTGCCGATCAGCGACCTCCAGGCCGGAGATCTGGTCTGGCACAGCGGTTTCGGACACGTCGGCCTCTACACCGGACAGGGCTCGGTCGTGCACGCGCCGCAGACCGGCGACGTGGTGAAGATCACCCCTCTTGCGCAGTACAACCCCGACAAGGCCGTTCGTCCCTAGCGTGTCGTATGGGGCTTTTTTCGGGTTCTGTGACAAGGGGTGTGACCAGAGTCACATCACCCTCCTAAATCCCGCGATATGCAGGCGTTTTCGAATAGCGCCGGAGTTTATCTGATCTTTATCTTCTGCCAAAACTTTGCCGACTTATGGCGGAGTCGGTAACTTCTGGCTTCGCGACGAGCAAGCCATGCCGTCCGCGGACAGTCCGGCGCGTAGCCGCCGATGTCTTAATAAAGATCCATGTGTCGCACGTCACGCGACACAGCCGAATCCATGCAGCCAGGAGGCATGGAGCCGGGGACCCAAAAGGTTCCCCAGCGGAGCCAGGGGTGAATCGGTGAGAATTCCGCGCCGTAGGGCTACTTCCCTGCCCGAATCCGTCAGCTAACCCGGTAGGCATCAGAGGAAGATCCAAGGAGCAATCCTGTCCACAACCCCCGCATGCCTGTCCCGCATCGCCCGCCTCTCCCTTGGCGGCGTCACGCTCACGGCCTCGGTCGGAGCGGTCGTGGCGCCTCCCGCGCGGGCCGATGAGGTGACGGTCACCGTCACGAGGAACACCACGGCGGTCCCGGCCTCGGGAGAGGCGGCGCCCGCCGCTCCCTCGGCCGCGAAGACCCAGGCCAAGAGCAGGTCCGCCAAGCGCGTCAAGAAGCTCAGCAAGGCCCAGCGCCAGCGGGTCCAGGCGAGCAAGGCGGTGGCCGTCGCGAAGAAGCAGATCGGCGACCCCTACCGGTGGGGCGCCACCGGTCCCGGCGCGTTCGACTGTTCCGGCCTGGTCCAGTTCGCCTGGCGCAAGGCGGGCGTCAAACTGCCCCGTACCACCTGGTCGCAGAAGAGCTCGGTGAAGAAGAAGATCAGCTGGAAGGCGATGCAGCCGGGCGATCTCGTGTTCACCAGCGGCGGCGGCCACGTGGGCATCTACGTCGGCCACGGCAAGATGATCCACTCCCCGAACTCCGGTTCGCGGGTGCGGATCGACAAGCTGGACACCTACCGCAAGCGCACCTTCGTGGGCGCGGTCCGGCCCGGGATCTAGACACCCCCGGCGAAGTACCGATCGGCCCCGTCCGCCTCCTTCCCGGCGGGCGGGGCCGCGGTGTTTGTACCATCCGTTGGCATGCGGTTCCTGGTGACGGTCAGTGTGCTGCTGGCCGTCCTGTCCGCCGGGCAACCCCCGAAGGTCCTGTACGGCCAGAGCTGGCCCGTCGCCGTCCACGGTCAGCATGTCCACGTGCTGGCGGCCGACCGGCGTTTCCCCGGGCTGGCCGGGGAGGCCGACCGGGCCGCCGAGGCCGTGGCGCGGGTGTGGGGCGCGCCGGTGACCGCCACCGTCCTGGCGCCCGCCACGACCGAGCGGGCCGCCGAGATCGCCCGTCCCGCCCCGGTGACCGGCATGGCCGCCCTGGCGGGCCCCGGCTTCGTGGTGATCGAGCCGCACGGCTGGGCCTCGCTCTCGGCCCAGGGGAGAGTGATCGTGCTCGCCCACGAGCTCACCCACGTCGCCACCGGGGCCGCGACCCGGCCCGACATGCCCGTCTGGCTCGTGGAGGGCTACGCCGACTACGTCGGCTACCGTGACAGCGGGCTGCCGACAGGGGTGGTGGCCGCCGAGCTCGCCGCCGACCGGCGGGCGCCACGGGAGCTGCCGACACGAGACGACTTCCGCGCGGGGGGCGCGCGGGTCCCGCAGGCCTACCAGGAGGCCTGGCTCGCCTGCCGCTACATCGCCGAGCGCTACGGCGAGGCCGCGCTGACCGCCCTCTACCGGGCGGCCCAGGCCGATCCGGCCACGGCGCTGCGGCGCACGCTGGGCGTCGGCGAGGCCGAGCTGACCGCGGCCTGGCGCGACTACGTGATACGAAGTGTTCCGGAGGCGGAGTGGAACGTACGGGGATGAAGGCCGCGGCCGTGGCCTTGGCGGGGCTCGGGGTGGCGATCGCCGCGGTGGTGGCGGTGACCACGCCGTGGCACGCGCTCGCCGCCGGCGCGCCCGAGGTGCGGCCCGATCCGGTCCGCGACTTCGGGGCCGCCGAGATCGCCCGCGCCGAGGCCTTCGACGCCGCCACCAGCCTGCCGTCCTACCTGTCGCTCGCCGTCACGCTCGTGATCGCGGGGGTGCTCGTCGCCACCCCGCTGGGGGCCCGGCTGATCGACCGGCTCCGGGGCCCCTGGTGGCTGCGGGCGCTGCTCGCGGTGGCCGGGATCTCCGTGGTCTCGCTGGCGATCCGGTGGCCGCTCGGCGTGTGGTTCGAGACGGTGCTGCGCGACTACGGCCTGTCCACCCAGAACTGGGCGACCTGGAGCGCCGACCGGCTGAAGAACTTCGGCCTCCAGCTGCTGTTGTCGGCCGTCATGGTCGTGGTGGTCATCGCGCTGGCCCGCCGGTGGCCGCGCCGCTGGTGGATCCCCGCCTCGCTCGGGGCGTTCTCGCTGACGCTGGTGTTGTCGTTCCTCTACCCGGTCGTCGTCGAGCCGGTCTTCAACGACTTCCGGCCGCTCCCGCAGGGGCCGCTGCGCGCGAGCCTGCTGGCGATGGCCGAGCGCGACGGGGTGCCGGTCGACGACGTCCTGGTCGCCGACGCCTCCCGGCGCACGACCGCGCTCAACGCCTACGTCTCGGGGTTCGGCGCGACCCGGCGCATCGTCGTCTACGACACGCTGCTGCAGGTGCCCGAGCCCGAGATCGAGCTGATCGTGGCCCACGAACTTGGCCACGCCAAGACCGACGACGTCCTCCACGGCACCCTCGTCGGGGCACTGGGGGCGGCGTTCGGGGCGTGCGGGCTGTTCGTGGCGGGCAACCTGCTGCGCCGCCGGACCGGGGTGCCGTCGCTGGGCGACCCGAAGGCGGCGGCGCTGCTGGTCGGGCTCGTCTCGCTCGGCACGGTGCTCTCGGGGCCCGCGCAGAACCTCGTCAGCCGCCACATCGAGGCCCGCGCCGACGCCCACGCCCTGGCGATCACCGAAGACCCGGTCACCTTCGCCGCCATGCAGCGCAACCTGGCCGTCCGCAACATCTCCGACCTGAGCCCGAGCCCGCTGGAGTACGTCCTCTACTCCTCCCACCCGACCTCGCCGCAGCGCATCGCGATGGCCCGGTCGTGGGCGCTCTTCCACGGCCGGCCGGTGCCGTGACCCGGGTCGTGGTGGTCACCAACGACTTCCCGCCGCGCTCCGGCGGCATCCAGTCGTTCGTGCACGCCCTGGCCGTCCGGCTGCCCGCCTCCTCGGTCGTCGTGTACGCCCCCCGCTGGGAGGGCTGCGCCGAGTTCGACGCCCGGCAGGGCTTCGAGGTGGTGCGCCACCCGACCAGCCTCATGCTGCCCACGCGGGCCGTGGCCCGGCGGGCCTGCGAGCTGATCGTCCCGGGGTCGACGGTGGTGTTCGGGGCCGCCGCGCCCCTCGGCCTGCTCGGCGGCGCGCTGCGGGCGGCCGGGGCCGGGCGGGTGGTGATGCTGACCCACGGCCACGAGGCCTCCTGGGCCCGGCTGCCGCTCGCGGGCGCGGTGCTGCGCCGGATCGGGGCGCACGCCGACGTCGTCACCTACCTCGGCGACTACACGCGGCGCCACCTGGCCGCCCGCATCCCGCCGGAGAAGCTGACGCGGCTGGCGCCCGGGGTCGACACGAACGTCTTCCGGCCCGGCGCGGGCGGCGAGCGGGTGCGGGCGGAGCTCGGGCTGGGCGAGCGGCCCGTGGTGGTCTGCGTGTCCCGCCTGGTCGCCCGGAAGGGGCAGGACCGGCTGATCGAGGCGTGGCCCGAGGTGGCGCGGGCCGTACCGGACGCCGAGTTGCTGCTGGTCGGCGGCGGGCCGGGGAGAGCGGCCCTGGAGCGCGCGGCGCGGGGGCGGGGCGACATCCGGTTCACCGGGCCGGTGCCCGACGGCGACCTGCCCGCCTACTACGACGCCGGCGACGTGTTCGCCATGCCGTGCCGGACCCGCCTCGGCGGGCTCGACGTCGAGGGGCTCGGCATCGTCTACCTGGAGGCCTCGGCCACCGGGCTGCCGGTGGTCGCGGGCGCGTCGGGCGGGGCCCCCGACGCGGTCAGGCACCGCGAGACGGGGCTGGTGGTCGACGGCGGCTCGGCACGGCAGATCGCCGCCGCGCTGATCGAGCTGCTGAGAAACCCCGAGGCCGCGCGGGCCATGGGCGCGCGCGGCCGGGAGTGGATCGAACGGGAGTGGACCTGGGACCAGGTCGCCGCCCGCTTCGGGGAACTGCTGAGGGCGCCGGTCGGTCAGCCGTAGATCTCCTCGACCTGCTTGGCGTAGTCGCGCATCACGATGTTGCGCTTGAGCTTCAGCGACGGCGTCAGGTGGCCGCTCTCCTCGGTCAGGTCGCCCTCGAGGATGACGAACTTCTTGATCTGCTCGGCCTTGGACACCATCTTGTTGGCGTTGTCGACCGCGCCCTGCACCTCGGCCCGGATCTGCTCCTCGGTCAGGTTCACCCCCGCCATCGCCTCGGGGTCGAGGGTGACCAGCGCGGCCACGAACGGCCTGTCGTCGCCGATGACCAGGACCTGGCTGATCAGGCGGTGGGCCCGGATGCTGTCCTCCAGCGGGCCGGGGGCGACGTTCTTGCCGGCCGCGGTGACCAGGATCTCCTTCTTGCGGCCGGTGATGCGCAGGTAGCCGTCGGAGTCGAGCTCGCCGACGTCGCCGGTGTGGAACCAGCCCTGGGCGTCGATGACCTCGGCGGTGGCCTTCTCGTTGTTCCAGTAGCCGCTGAAGATGTGGCGGCCCTTGACCAGGATCTCCTTGTCGTCGGCGATCCGGATCGTGACGCCGGGGAACGGCCGGCCGACGGTGCCGATCTTGTTGGCGCCGGGGATGTTGACCGTGGAGGGGGCGGAGGTCTCGGTCAGGCCGTAGCCCTCCAGGACCTCGATGCCGACGCCGCGGAAGAAGTGGCCGAGGCGCTCGCCCAGCGCCGAGCCGCCGGAGACGGCGTGGGTCAGGCGGCTGCCGGTGGCGGCCCGCAGCTTGGTGTAGACGAGCTTGTCGAAGACGGCGTGCTTGAGCCGCAGGCCGAGCCCGGCCCCGCCGTCGTTCTTCGCCTTGCTGTAGTCGATGGCGACCTGCGCGGCGGTGGCGAAGATCTTGCCCTTGCCGTCGGCGGTGGCCTTCTGCTCGGCGCCGTTGTAGACCTTCTCGAACACGCGCGGCACGCCGAGCAGGAACGTCGGCTTGAACGCCTGGAGGTCGGGCGCCACGTTCTTCATGTTCGGCGTGTGGGCCAGGACGGTGCCGGTCTCGACGGTCACGATCTCGACCATGCGGGCGAAGCTGTGCGCGAGCGGCAGGAACAGCAGCACGGCCCGCTCGTCGATGGAGAACATCTTCTCCAGCGGCCCCTGCGCCACGTTCCGCGCGGTGAACAGCAGGTTGTCGTGGGTGATCTGGCAGCCCTTCGGCAGGCCGGTGGTGCCGGAGGTGTAGATGATGGTCGCCAGGTCGTGGCCGCCCCGCGAGGCCCGGCGCTCGGCCAGGGTGTCGTCGGAGACGTCCTTGCCGGCCTCGATCAGCGCCTCGATCGCGCCCTCGTCGAAGGTCCAGACGTGGGGGAGGTCGGGGGCGGCCTCGCGCAGGGTCTCCCGGTGGCTCGCCGTCTCGGCGAACGCGCCCCGCGCGCCCGAGTCGGAGACGATCCAGCGCACCTGCTCGGTGGAGCTGGTCTCGTAGATCGGCACGCCGACGCCGCCGGCCGCCCAGATGGCGTAGTCGGCGATCGTCCACTCGTATCGGGTGCGGCTCATCAGGGCGACCCGGTCACCGGGCTCGACGCCGGTGGCGATGAGGCCCTTGGCGACCCCGGCGACCTTCTGCCGGAACTCCGCGGCGGTCACCGGCCGCCACTCGGCGCCGTCCTGCACCTTCATCACGACGGCGCTGGGCGTGTCGGCGGCCCGCTGGAACACCGCGTCGGTGCAGTTGGCCGACAAGGGAACGTCCACCAGCACGGGAACGGTGTACTCCTGCACGGTCACTCCTCATGAGACCCGGCTCGGTCAGGTTTCCCGGGACGCTACCGCGTGACACGAGATAGGGATAGAGCCGTCACACAGGCGTTATCCGGTCAATCGCAAGGTATCAGTCCGTGACTGCCCGAACGCCCACCGGCACCAAATCGGGACCAATCGCTTGCTCGGGAATATCATGTCGGCCATGCGCATCAACGTCGTGAGCGACGTCCACGGCCGTGCCGACGCCCTCGCCAAGGCGGGGGTCGGCGCCGACGCCCTGATCTGCCTCGGGGACCTGGTGCTGTTCATCGACTACGCCGACACCTCCCAGGGCATCTTCCCCGACCTGTTCGGCCACGAGCGCGCCGCCGAGTACGTCCGGCTGCGCACCGAGAAACGGTTCGACGAGGCCAGGGCCCTGTCGGCGGTCCTGTGGGCCGACCTCGGCGGCGACCCCCGCGAGCACATCGAGAAGGCGGTCCGGGCCCAGTACGCCGACCTGTTCGCCGCCATGCCGGTGCCCTCCTACCTGACCTACGGCAACGTCGACGTGCCGTCGTTGTGGCCCGACTACGTGCGGGAGGGGCAGCACGTCCTCGACGGCGAGACGGCCGAGATCGGCGGCCTGACCTTCGGTTTCGTGGGCGGCGGGCTGCAGACCCGCTACCGCACCTCCTACGAGCTCCCCGACGAGGTCTACGCCGCCAAGGTCGCCGCCCTCGGCCCGGTCGACGTGTTGTGCACCCACATCCCCCCGGCGGTCCCCGACCTGCTCTACGACGTGGTGGCCAAGCGGTTCGAGCGGGGCAGCGAGGCCACCCTCGACTACATCCGGACTTATCAGCCCCGCTACGCCCTCTTCGGGCACGTCCACCAACCTCTGGCGCCGAGGACACGAATAGGGCGTACCGAATGCCTGAATGTCGGGCATTTCCGGGGACGCGGGACACCGTTCACCCTGGACCTGTGAGCTAAGGTCGGCTGCATGGCTGATCGCACCACGTCGAGCATCGTGATCGGCGCGAGCCGGTCGACAATCCTGGCCGTCATCGCCGACTTCCCCTCCTATCCGGAGTGGGCCGGGCAGGTGAAGTCGGCGCAGGTCCTCACGACCGGCGGCGACGGCCGGCCGGCGACCGTCCGGTTCGTCCTCGACGCGGGCGTGATCAGCGACGACTACGTGCTCGCCTACGACTGGTCCGACGAGCTCGTGAGCTGGCGCATCGCCGAGGCCGGGAAGATGGTGTCCGGCCTGACCGGCAGCTACCGCCTGGCCGACGAGGGCGCCTCGACCGAGGTCACCTACGAGCTGGCGGTCGACCTGAAGGTCCCGATGATCGGCATGATCAAGCGCAAGGCCGAGAAGGTCATCATCGACACGGCCCTGAAGGGGCTGAAGAAGCGCGTCGAGAAGGCATGAGGACCCTCCTCTTCACGGGGAAGGGCGGCGTCGGCAAGACGACGGCGGCCGCGGCCACCGCGACCCTCGCCGCCCGACGCGGGCTCAAGACCCTCGTCGTCTCGACCGACACCGCCCACTCGCTGGCCGACGCGCTCGCGGCCACCCCGTCGGGTGAGCCCGCCGAGGTCGCCCGCGGCCTCTACCTCCAGCAGGTCGACACCCAGAAGGCCATGGAGCGCCACTGGGGCGACCTGCAGGAATACGCGCGCGGCCTGTTCAGCGAGCTGGGCCTCGACGCCATCACCTCCGAAGAGGTGACCGTGCTGCCCGGCGCCGAGGAGATCATCGCGCTGCTGGAGCTGCGCGAGCAGGCCCGCACCGGCCGCTGGGACGTCGTCGTGGTCGACTGCGCGCCCACCGCCGAGACCCTGCGCCTGCTGGCGCTGCCCGAGGCGCTCGACTGGCACGTGACCCGGCTGCTGCCGATCGGCCGCCGGGTGATGCGCGCCGCCGCCCCCGTGATCCGCGCCGTCGCCAAGATCAGCGCGCCCGAAGAGGGCGTGCTCAACGCGGGGGAGCGGCTCCACAAGGGCCTGATGGAGGTGCGCGTCCTGCTGACCGGCGACGACGCGTCGGTCCGGCTGGTGCTCACCCCCGAGGCGGTGGTGGTCGCCGAGGCCCGGCGCACGCTCACCTCTCTTTCCCTGTACGGATACCGCGTCGACGCCGTCATCGCCAACCGCGTCTTCCCCGAGGGCGGGGCCGACCCGTGGCGGGCCGGATGGGTCGAGGCGCAGGCCCGCCAGATGGAGACGGTGCGCGAGTCGTTCGAGCCGCTGCCGATCCTGCGGGTGCCCTACCTGCCCGGGGAACCGGTCGGCGTCGAGGCCCTGGCCGTCGTCGCCGAGGAGCTCTACGGCACCGCCGACGCGTTCGGCCCGGTCACCGGCGAGCCGCCGCTGCGCTTCACCGCCGACGAGGTGGTGCTCTCGCTGCCCCTGGCCGGCAAGAACGACATCGACCTGGCCCGCAAGGCCGACGAGCTGATCATCACCGCCGGGCCCTACCGCCGGGTCATCGCGCTGCCCGCCGCACTGGCCCGCCGAGAGGTCGCGCAGGCGGCGCTCCGCGACGGCCGCCTCCGGGTACGGTTCGAGATATGACGGAAAGCAACGAACGTCCCGACCCCTTCGGCTCGGCCGCCGACGAGGCGTTGAAGCTGCTCGACGCGCTGCAGCAGCGGGTCGGCCGGGAGCTCGGCAAGGGCTTCGTGAAGGGCGCCTTCTCCGGGGTGACCGGCACCACCCAGCGCCCCCGCACGACTTCCGCCCCGCAGGATGTGTGGAGCGAGGCGGTTTCAGGGCATGATCACGAGGAGTACATCTGCCGGGCTTGCCCGGTTTGCCGGGTGATCGCGGCCCGACGGGACGCCGGCGGCGACGTGAGCGACCATCTGATGGCGGCGGGAAGCGAGTTGCTCGCGGCCTTCCGGCAGGCGGTCGACACCCTGCAGCGCCCGGCGACTCCGCGCGGGCCGGCCGATCCGGCGGGTGACTCGAAGGTAGAGCACATCGATCTGGGCTGAGCCTGACGGGAGAGACGACATGGCGCTGACCATCGGCATCGACATCGGCGGCACCAAGGTCGCAGCGGGGGTGGTCGACGCCCACGGCCTGATCGTCGAGAGTCTCCTCAAGCCGACCCCGGCCGACAACCCCGCCAAGGTCGCCGAGACCGTGGCCGAGGCGATCAAGGAGCTGGCCGACTCGTACGAGGTCGAGGCCGTCGGCGTCGGCGCCGCCGGGTTCATCGACGAGACCCGCAGCGTCGTCCGGTTCGCGCCCAACCTCGCCTGGCGCGAGGAGCCCCTCCAGCGCAAGCTCACCGAGATGACCGGCCTGCCCATCGTGGTCGAGAACGACGCCAACGCGATGGCGTGGGGCGAGTTCCGCTTCGGCGCGGGCCGGGGCGAGAGCCATCTCATCGCCGTCACGGTCGGCACCGGCATCGGCGGCGGCCTCATCCTCGGCGGCTCGGTCTACCGGGGGCGCTGGGGGATGGGCGGCGAGCTCGGCCACATGCAGACCGTGCCCGACGGCGTGCGGTGCGGCTGCGGCAACCTCGGCTGCTGGGAGCAGTACGCCAGCGGCAACGCGCTGGTCCGCGACGCCCGGCGGATGGCCGCCGACGACCCCGACCGGGCCGCGGTGCTGCTCAAGCTGGCCGGGGGCACCCCCGAGAGCATCGAGGGCCGCGAGGTCACCGACGCCGGCCGGGCCGGCGACCCGGTCGCCCTCGACGCGTTCGCCACCATGGCCCGCTGGATCGGCCAGGGGCTGGCCGACCTGGCGTCCATCCTCGACCCCGGCTGCTTCATCCTCGGCGGCGGCGTCTCCAACGCCGCCGACCTCTGGCTCGACCAGGCCCGCGAGGCCTTCGCCGAACGCCTGACCGGCCGGGGCCACCGCCCCGTCGCCGAGGTGCGGCTGGCCGAACTCGGCGCCTCCGCCGGCGTGGTGGGCGCGGCTGATCTGGCCCGGTTGCCCTGATCCGCGTCGCCACCTACAACCTGCACGGGCTGCGCGACTCCCGCGCCGCGCTGGCGCGGGTGGTGCGCGCGCTGGCCGCCGACGTGCTGTGCGTGCAGGAGCGCGGCCTCGGCCTCGCCTTCTCCCGGCTGACCGGCCTGGAACCGGCCTGCCACTCCCGCTTCTCGGGGGTGGCGGTGCTGGTCAGGCCGGGTGTACGGGTCGTGCACGCCGAACACCGCCGGCTGCGCTGGTTCCCGGGCCTCGAACGCCGGTCGATGGCGGTCGCCGTGGTCGAGGCCGAGGGAGTGCGCCTGGCCGCGGTCTCCTTCCACCTCGACCTCCACGCGGGGGCCCGGCTGGCGCACGCGGTGGAGATCGTGCGCCGGACCGAGTCGGTGGCGGCCCGCTTCGACGCGGTGCCGGTCCTGGCGGGCGACCTGAACGAACTGCCGGAGGCGGCGGCGTGGCGACACCTCGCCTCGCGGTACGACGAGGGCGGCGACGGGCCGACCTTCGCGGGCAAGCGCATCGACGCGATCTTCACCGGGCGCGGCGTGGCGGCGCTCGCGCGGGGAGTCGCGGGCGCGGACGAGGCCGACCTCACGGTCGCCTCGGACCACCGGCCGGTAGTGACCGACCTGCGGCTTGCGTGAACTCGTTGAACGTGCCCTCCCGGCGGATGCCGTGCCAGCGCAGCCGCACCCCCAGCAGCGCCGTCGCCAGCGACTGGATGACCACCAGATACATGAGCTGGCGGTAGACGAACTGCTGGAGCGGCAGGATCCACAACGCGGAGGCGCGTTCGCCGTCCAGGAGCAGGGCGTACCAGCCGATCAACCCCTGTACCAGGACGAAACCGGCCCAGGCCGCCACGACCGGCAGAGGGTCGTCCACGGCGATGGCGTGGATCGCCATGAGGTCGACGACGGGCGCCAGCAGAGGCAGCAGCACGTGGAACAGCGTCAGGTAGCCCAGGCAGCGGCGGCCGAACGGGTTGCGCTCCACGACCGCGCGCCGGTGTTTCCACATCGCCTGGAGAGTGCCGTAGCACCAGCGGTACCGCTGTCTCCACAACTCGCCGAGCGACGCGGGCGCCTCGGTCCAGGCCACCGCGTTCTCCTCGTAGACCACACGCCACCCGGCCCGGCACAACGCCATCGTCAGGTCGGTGTCCTCGGCCAGCGTGTCGCCGCTGACCCCGCCCAGCGCCACCAGCGCCGAACGCCGGAACGCCCCGACGGCCCCGGGCACGGTCGCCATGCAGTCGAGCAGTTCGAAGGCGCGGCGGTCGAGGTTGAAGCCGATGACGTACTCGATGTGCTGCCAGCGGCCGATCGCGCCGCGCCGGTTGCCGACCTTGGTGTTGCCGCTCACCGCGCCGATCGCCGGGTCGGCGAACCGGCGGACCAGGCGGCCGATCGTGGCGCGTTCGAAGACGGTGTCGCCGTCGACCATGATGAGCAGCTCGTGCGAGGCCTGCGCGATGCCGGTGTTGAGCGCGGCCGGCTTGCCGCCGTTGGGGCGGCGGATCACCCGCACACCGGGAAACCCGGGTGCGGCCGCCAGGTCGGCGGTGCCGTCGGTCGAGCCGTCGTCGACGACGAGGATCTCCAGTTCGCCCCGGTAGGAGGTGGCGACCAGGGAGCGGAGCGTCGCCTGGATGCCCGCCGCCTCGTTGTACGCGGGCACGATCACGGTCACCGGGGGAGGGATCGGCCATCCGCCCACCGCGTTCCTCCGTCTCGTGCCCCCGCGCGTGCGGTGCGCGTGCACGCCCGCGAGCACGATGAAGAAGCCGAACCGCCCCAGCGTGAGCGCACCGGCGATGAACAGCGCCCAGCGCAGCACGCCGGTGAAGGTCTCCGAGGCGCGCTGGGCCAGGTTGAGGGCGGCGCCGAAGAACCGGTCGACCGCGCCGGCCCGCCGGTGCGCCGACGGCATGCCGATCGCCTCGGTCACCGTGACGGCCCGGTAGTCCTCGCCCTTCAGCCTCTCCAGGACCAGATCGAGGGCCTCGACGGTCTGCCGCCGGTCGCCGCCGGAATCGCGCATCGTGACGACCGCGCCCTCGCCCCCGGCGGGCAGCGACGACGCCACGATCTCGGCCGTGCCGGGGCGGCTCCAGTCCTTGGCGTCGAGGTCGGTCAGGACGACGAGGTGGCCCTCGGCCGCAAGTTCCTTCATGGCGGCCCACTGGAGGTCGGTGACCACCGGGGGCGCGGGGGAGTGGGGCGGCCGGGCCAGCGTCGTGTGCAACCCCGTCGCTCCGGCCAGCGCCCGCTGCGTGAGCGAGGACTCCAGCCGCAGCCGCCAGGCGGGCACGGCCGCCAGGTCGGCGTGCGAATAGGTGTGGTTGCCCAGTTCGTGGCCCTCCGCGACGATGCGCCGCGCCAGATCGGGGTGCCTGGCGACCTTCGACCCGACCACGAAGAAGGTGGCCTTGGCGCCGTGCCGGGCGAGCACGTCGAGGACCTGGGGGGTCCACTCGGGATCGGGGCCGTCGTTGAACGTCAGCGCGACCGTCCTGCCCGGCAGCCGCACGCTGGCGGGCCGGTCTCCCGTGACGTTGACGACGGGACCGCCACGCCGGACCTCGGCCGCCTCGGCGGACGCGAAACCGGCGGGCGGGCCCGGCCGCGTCTCACCGACGACGTTGGCCGCGTATCCGTCGAGCGTCAGCGCGGCGGCGACCACCAGGAGGCCGGCGGCGACCAGGAACCAGTGCCCCCGGGGGCCGGACGGCAGGCCGTTGGCCGTGGCGGTCCTGGCCACCGGCGGCCGGCGTCGCCCGCGCGGTGAGCGCCCTTTGGGCGGAGGTCTCGTTCCGCGCGAATCCTGACCGTCGCCGGACCGGGAGGGGCGCGCGCGGCCGGAGCGGGTGCGCGTCATCGGGCCGCCTGGTCATGGTCTGGGGTCGTGGTGCCCGGGCCGAGTGGTCGGCTGCCGTTGGTGAGGCGGGTGGCGGGATCGGTGGCTGAGCCGCCGGTGGGTTCGGTCGTCACACCGGTCGTGGGTTGTGCGGTGGGGCCGTCGGGGGAGGGGTTCGTCGTGCCGCCTGGGGTGGGGGCGGTCGTGAGGTCGGGCGCCGCGGCGCTCGGGGAGCCGGAAGGAGGCTCTGGCCGCCGGTGTGGCGCAGGGTCGCGCGAGGGCCGCGGGCTGAGCTTGGGCCGGGGGCTGCTCCGGGGTCGCGGGCGCGCCGACGGCGAGACCGGGCGGGCGGTGCTGACGGCCGGACGGTTCCCCAGGCGGGCCGTCGGCGTCGGTCGCTCCGGCCGGCTCGGGCGGGCTTCCCTGGCGGGATCGGGTGTGGCCTTGTCGGCGGGCCCACCGCGCGAATCGCCCGGCCATCCGAACCCCGAGAGCCCCGTGTCGGAGAACAGGCCGCCGACCAGGATCACGACCAGTGCCACGAGCGGGATGCCCGACCCGATCGACACCATCGTCATCAACCGGCGGCGGCGGCCGCTCTGATCCACGAAGACGGCTTTTGTCGGATATTCCTCAGGAAGCACGAGTAAATGGTAGTGACACGGATAACGCGGGGATGACCGATCCCATTCGAGAAAAGGTTGCGATTCGGAATTTCGGGGAGCGATCCTGGCCGCTGTCCCGGGCTGACGACCTGCGGAATCTGACAAGTCTTCAATGTCGGACTTTGTCGTTTTTCGCGATCGAGAAGAATACGGCCGGCCCGATCGTCCGGCCTATTCTCTGTTAGTCGCCGTCATCGGGGTGAACGGCGAATCCGCCGGGTTCCGGGCGCCGATCCGGTCCGCCGTGCGGGTCCAGGGGGACGCGGCCGCGTGGGCCGGTTGTCTCGCGATTGCCGAAGTCCTTCCCCTGACCTGGGTGGTTCTGGGGTTTGAGGTTGGCGATCTAGGCCTGGATGGGGGCTCTCGGAGGTGGTCTTGACCGGGGGAATTCCGTCCTATCGCCCGCGGGGGCCGTGCGTCCCCGTACGATTTGTTCATGCCCCGCCGCTTGATGCGGTGTGCGGTGCCGTTGTGTGTGTTCCTCGCCGGTCTGCTGGCCGGCCAGCTCCCGCTCGCACCATCGCTCGCGCACGTGTCCACCGCCTCCGCCTGGTCCGCGACCGTTCCCGAAGAGGTCGTGCGGCAGGCCTCGTCGGCGCGCCTCGGCCGGGACGCCGCGCTCGCCGACGTCAGCGGGGTGTCCGGCACGGCCGTCTGGGCCGTCGGGCAGACCGGGTTGTGGGACGTCTGGCGCAACCGTGGCATCGTCACCCGCTGGAACGGCGCCTCCTGGACCGAGGTGCCCACACGGGGCGACGCCACCGGGGCCGGGCCGCTGCGCTCGGTCAGCGCGGTCTCCGACAACGAGGTGTGGGTGGTCGGCGACGGCCACGACGGCGTGCCCTACGTCGGGCGGGGCGGCGGCAGCGGCATCGACCGGGTCGTGGTTCCCCAGGTCAGGGCAGGCGACTGGTTGCGTGCCGTGGCGGCCGAACCCGGCAAGGCGGTGATCGTCGGCAGCCGCGGCGGGCGGGTGCTCGTGGTGACGAGCGGGCCCGCGTGGAAGGTGCACGAAGGCCCCGACGGCGTCCTCCACGGCGTCGCGCTGCGCGGCAAGGACGGCTGGGCCGTCGGCAACAACGGCGACGAGCCGCTGATCCTGCGGATGGCGGGCGGGGCCTGGAAGCCGGTGAGCCTGCCCGGCATCGAGGGCGGCTACCTGCGCGACGTCTACATCACCAGCGCCAAACGCGCGGTCGCGGTCGGCGGCGTGTTCACCGAAGACGGCACCACCTTCCCGCTGATCCTGCGCTGGGACGGCCGCAAGTGGCACCGCGAGACCCTGCCCGCCGGCGACGCCGAACTCTACGGCGTGACCGGCGACGGCAAGGGCGGCTACTGGGCGTCGGGCTACGACGCCGAACGTCCGGGCGAGGCCTTCCTGCTCCGCTACACCGACAAGAAGTGGAAGCCCCTGCGCGGCGAGGCCGGCGCGGGCGACCGGTCGGTTCGGCTCCAGGCGGTCGTCCGGACCGACGACATGACGATGGCCGTCGGCCACGTGCTCGCCGACGACCACTACAGCGACCTGGTCGAGACCTTCGGCCCGGCGGCCGGCTCACCCGTCCGTTAGGGCGGCCGGGCTCAGATCACGGCCCCGTCGTCCCACCCCGAGTCGTTGGGCGGGCCGTCGCCCATGCGGACCACCAGCGCCACGAAGCCGCCGATGAACGAGGCCACCGCCGTGAAGACGATCCACGGGTCCATCGGGAGCTTCAGCATCGCGGCCAGCAGCAGGTAGGCGGGCCCGCCGAACAGGGCCGTCCAGGCCACCCGGGTCACCAGGTCGGCCTTCGGCAGGGGTGGCGGAGGCGGCGGGACGTAGTGGTCGTGGTCGTCGTCTTCGGCCGGTTCGTCGCCCGTCTCGTCGCGGGGCTCGTCGACCTCGTCGACCTCGTCGAGCTCTTCGGGCGTGGGCTTGGGCGTCGGCTCCTCGCCGTCCGGGACGTTCTCCCGGTCGGGCCATGGCCGGTCGGCCGGATCGTCTCCGGCGCTCTCGTTGAATGAGGCGACGATTTGACGCCAGACCTCGTCTTCGTCACTCTGCGGCGTCACATCGATCCCAGGTCACAGGTCTTTGGTCAAGGGTACCGAGGCGTGCGTGCGGACGAAGTCGAGGCTCCCCGAGAAGATGAGCGGGGCGTCGTTGTCGAGTGTCGCCACGTGATAGCTGTTCACGCACTCCCGGATTTCCAGGTTCTCTCCCATTCTGTCGCGCAGGAACGCCACGCTGGCCTCTTTGACCACATGATCTTCCGGGGAACGGTAGACGAGCACCGGCTGGGTGATCTTCGACAGCTGCGACTGCGTGAGGCGCCAGAGCTTCGGCAGCGTGGCCGCCGCCCGCACCGGCGTTCTCGTGTACGCCAGCTCGGTCGCCCCCGCCTTCTTGATGTCGTTGGCCACCCCCGCCACCGAGGGCAGCAGCCACTTGAGGACCGGCGCGAAGTTCAGCGCCGGGTTGTCGTTCACGACCGACGGGTTGACCAGCACCAGGCCCCGCACGGCGGGGCCGTGCACCTCGGCCAGCCGCAGGCCCATGCAGCCGCCCATCGACAGGCCCATCACGAAAACGTCCGCGCACTTGGACTTCAGCACCGTGAAGGCCCGGTCTATTTCGGCGTACCAGTCCTCCCAGCGGGTTCGATTCATTTCCTGCCAGGTGGTTCCATGCCCCGGCAATCGGGGCAGTGAGACCGTCAGCCCGGCATCCGCGAGGTGTTCACCCCACGGGCGCAGCGACTGTGGCGTCCCCGTGAAGCCATGGCAGAGCAGCACCCCGACCGGTCCGCCCTCGTGATGGTAGGGCTCCGCGCCCGGCAACAACGGCATGGCACCTCCCGATGGGAAATATGCCCGATAGTCGCACGTTAAGGCGTAGTCGTGCGAGGGGAGTCGGCGTGGCAAGATGACACGAACAGATGGCACAGGCAATGCCGAGAGAAGGAGCCCCTGAGTGTTCTACTGGGTGGTCAAGGCCATCCTCTGGCCCTTCCTCCACTTCGTCTTCCGCCCATGGGCGGAAGGGGTGGACAACGTGCCGAAAGAGGGGCCGGTCATCCTGGCCGGAAATCACCTGTCGTTCGCCGACCACTTCTTCGGGGCGCTGTTCCTGCCCCGCAAGGTCATCTCCCTCGGCAAGTCCGACTACTTCACCGGTTCCGGCCTGAAGGGCCTGGTCAGCCGGGCGTTCTTCTCCGGGGTCGGCACCGTCCCGATCGACCGGTCGGGCGGCAAGGCCAGTGAGGCCGCGCTCAACACCGGCCTGCGGGTGCTGCGCGAGGACAACGTGCTGGGCATCTACCCCGAGGGCACCCGCTCGCCCGACGGCCGCCTCTACAAGGGCAAGACCGGCGTGGCCCGGCTCGCCCTGGAATCGCGGGCGCCGGTCATCCCGTGGGCGATGGTCAACACCTTCGAGATGATGCCGCCCGGCCGGCTCGTCCCCAAGCTCGGCATCCGTCCCGGCGTCCGCTACGGCAAGCCGCTCGACTTCTCCCGTTACTACGGGATGGAGAACGACTTCCACGTGTTGCGGGCGGTCACCGACGAGATCATGTACGCCCTCATGGAACTCTCCGGTCAGGAATACGTCGACAAGTACGCGGCCAGCGCGAAGGTCGAGATGGTCCGCGCCGCGAAGGCGGCCAAAGAGAACCAGTGATCTACTTTGTAAAGGGCCCGGGCTTCGTCAAGTCCGGGCCCTTCACCGTGTTCAGCGCTTCCAGAAGGGCTTCGGCTCCGGGGCGCCGCCCGTCAGCCGGGTCAGCAGCTCCTCGGTCTTGGCCCAGCCGCGCGCGAGGTCGAAGTCGGCCCGTTCGGCCCATTCGAGCTCGCTGGCCAGCGCGGTCAGCTCGTGGTGCCCGCCCACCATCTGGGCGGCCACCCGCAACCGGCTGGCCAGGTCGGCCAGGTAGCGGCGGCGCTCGTCGTCGGGCCGCCCCTTCGCCTGGGCCAGCCGGGTCAGCTCGCCCTCCAGCAGCGGGACGATGCCGCTCAGGTCGGTCTGCGGCGCCTGCTCCCGGCCCGGGTGGGGCATCATGCGGTCCATTCCGCCACCTCCGCCGCCGAACGCCCGGCGCAGCCTGCCCGCGGCCTTCGGAGCCGAGCGCGGCATCGGCGGGGCCATGGGCGGGGACATCGGCGCCGGCATCGGCGGAGGGCCGCCGGGTGCGGCGGGCGGCGGGGCGCTGAACCCCAGACTGGCCTGGGCCATCATCGGCATCACGCCACCGGCGGCGGTCAGCTGGACGGGCGCGGCCGCCTCCCAGCCCGCCGGGGTCTCCACCGGCTGGATCACCTGGTGGACGGGCGGGCCGTCGCCGACCACCCGCTCGTCGACCGCCACGAACGCGGTGAACCGGCAGAGCACCCCGAACGCCAGCGACGTCTCGACGATGCGCTTCTCCAGGGTGTGCTCGCCGATCGTGTACCGGTCCTCCAGCCGCCGCAGCTCGGCGCGCGCCCAGATCGCGCGGACGGCCGGGTTGGCGCTCTCCCGCGCGGTCACGGTCTCGGACCAGGGGGTGGCCGCCTGGCCGCGTACCGAGATCGAGGCCTGTCCGGACGCCGCCCGGTAGCGGCCGAAAGCGGTGAGCGGGACGCCCGGGAACACCGAGCCGACGTGGGTGACACCGGAGACGGTCAGGCCCTCGGGGTGGAGGGTCACGTCGGTGACCAGGGGCGCGCCGATGCGGCGGTGGATGTGCTCCATCGCGGCGTCGAGGCGGTCCTCCGACTCGACCAGCTCGCAGCGGCCGCCGCCGAGCAGCGCCAGGCGGCCCAGGAAACCGGCGTTGACCGCCTGGTCGATGCCGACCGTGTGGACCCGGACGTCGCCGGTGAGCCGCGCGCCGACGCGCTCGATGATCTGGTCCTCGTTGCCGACCTGGCCGTCGGTGACCATGACCAGCACCCGGTCGCGGCGGGGGTCGGCCAGCAGGTCGAGCGCGGTCTCCAGCGGCCGGAGCATCTCGGTGCCGCCCCGGGCCTCCAGGCGGGCCAGGTGCTCGACCGCGCGGTAGCGGGTGCGGTCGCTCGCCTCGGCCAGGCCGGGGAAGGGCTGCTCGACGACGTGGTCGAAGGAGATCACCGCGAACCGGTCGTCGGCGGTGAGGGTGTCGACGATCCGGGCGGCGGCCCGGCGGGCGGCGACCATCTTCCAGCCCGACATGCTGCCCGACCGGTCGAGCAGCAGCACCACGTCGCGCGGCGTGCGCCGCTGCGCCACGTCGGGCGGCAGGACGGTCAGCGCGAAGGTGCCCTCCTCGCCCTCGGCGTCGGGGGTGAGCGTGAGGGAGGTCGAGGCGGCGTAGCGGAACCGGAGGATGAAGTCGCGGTCGAGCCGCTCGCCCGGCCGGACCGTGAGGGTGTCGCCCTCGCGGTCGACGTCGTGCAGGCTGCTCTGGATCTCGGTGATGTCGAGCCCGGCCGGGTCGACGGTCACGCTCAGGCCGAGGCGGACCGGGTTCGGGAAGCCGGGCAGCAGCACCGGCGGCGTGATCCGGGAGGCGTCGGGGACCGCGTCGGTGTCGGGTTCGACGCCGGGCCCGGCGGGCTCGCCGTCGAAGGGAGCGCCCGGGATGTAACGCGGGGCCACGACCAGCGGGAAGCGGAACTCGGCCGCGCCGTCCTCGTAGGGCAGGGGCTGGCTCAGGTCGAGGTGGACGGTCACCCGCTCGCCCGGCACGATGTTGCCGACCCTGATGGCGAAGACGTCGGGCCGGTCCTCCTCGGCGATGGCGGCCCGCCGGCCCTCGTGGAGGGCGCGGGTGTAGTCGGCCCGCGCCTGACCGCGCTCCTTCAGCACGCCCTCGACAACGTGGCCGTCGGCCTCCATGCGGAACGCGGTGACGGCCGCGCGCGGCGGCAGCGGGAAGACGTAGGTCGCTTCGAGCGGCACGTCGTGCGGGTTGCGGAACCCCTGCACGACCGCGACCCCGGCGGTGAGGGCCGAGACGGAGGCGCGGACGTCGACCGACTCCAGGGGCAGGTTGCCCTTCTCGGTCTCCAGGGCGCCGAACCCCGCGTCGGGAACCGGCAGCACCTCATCGGGCCTGATCGGCGTGATGGGAACGGTCATGACGGGATCCCTTCGGTGAAACCGAGCTCGGTCAGGAGGTCGATCAACGGTTGCGCGGCCACGGTGACGGCCGCGTGCTCGTCGTCGGTGAGCGGGCGGGAGAGCAGCAGAGCCGCCTCCGGGGTCAGGCTGACGCCGTGGAACACGGGCGGGAAGATCGGGCGGGGCGGCGACGGGAGCGGCGGGGTGGCCCAGAACCGGGGCCGGGATTCCACGGGGGCCTGCCGGGCCGGCGGGCGGTTCGGCGCCGGGCCCGCCCGCCCGCCGACGTCGCCGGCGGCGGTCCTTTCGGATTCCCGGCTCTCACGGGAGGGTCCGTCGCCCGCGAGACTCCCGGCGTCACGCGGATGGACGGAGCCGTTGGCCGGGAGCGTGGCCGGGTCGCCCGCTTCCGGCGCGGGCCCGGTGCCCGGAGGTCTTCCTGCCTGGTTTTCGGGGAGTGTGGCCGGGTCGCCCGCTTCCGGCGCGGGCCCGGTGCCCGGAGGTCTTCCGGCCCCGTTGCCCGGGAGCGCGGCAAGGTCGCCCATGTCCGGCGTGGGCCTGGTGCCTGTGGGTCTTCCGGCGTCGTGGGTGCTCAGGGAGGTCGCGCGGCCGCCCGCCAGGGCGGCGAGGTGGTCGTCGGTCGCGCCGAGGAGTTCACGCTGGATGGCCGCGTTGGACGCGCCTTCGGCCTGGCGGCGCTTGACCGCCACCAGCTGCAGAAGGTGCCGTCGGCCGTAGAGGGCGATCCGGCCGCGCCGGGCGAGGGGCGGGTCGAGGAGGCCGATCGTCGTGTAGTAGCGGATCAGGCGTTCGTTCGGCACGTCGCTGACCCGGCCGTTGGCAGGCGCCAGCCCGGCGAGCGCGGCGGTCGCGCGCTCGGCCAGTTCGGCGATGGTCCAGGTCTCGTCCATACCTCCACAGTGACACTGTCACGATGACACTGTCAACTAGGGAATACGGGCGATTCGTCCACTGTTGTGCGGAATAGACCGACTTATGTGGGAGGGAGATCCGCTTTCATGGCTTCGATCACCAGCCTTCTGAGCGCGGAAGACAAGAAGGTCACGGCTGAGGCGCTTCAGGGGGCGCTTGTCGATCTGCTGGACCTGTCGTTGCTCGGCAAGCAGGCCCATTGGAACATCATCGGACGGTCGTTCCGTTCGCTGCACCTGCAGCTCGACGAGATCGTCAGTCTGGCGCGCGACAGCGCCGACAGTGTGGCCGAGCGGGCCATCGCCATCGGCGTCAACCCTGACGGCCGGGCGCGCACGCTGGCCGAGCACACGCACCTGCACCAGCTCGACCCCGGTTACATCGAGGACGGCAAGGTCATCGCCGCGATGACCGACATCCTGGAGTCGATCGTGCGCCGCATGCGCGAGCGCATCGAGGCGACGGAGAAGAGCGACCTGCTCACCCAGGACCTCCTGATCGGGATCTGCCGGGAGCTGGAGAAGCAGCACTGGATGATCCAGGCCCAGCGCTGACCCCCGACCGAGACGGCCGCCGCGCCTGACGTGATTGGCTGGATCCTTTCAGGAGCGGCGGCGCCAACCTGGGTCACCGGGAACCGATGCCGCGGTCTTTCGAGACCGCGGCATCGGTGTGTTCAGAGCAGGCGTCTGGCCAGGTCGGTCACCGAAGGTGGGGCGGCCAGCAGCACCTTCAGCGGGTCCCATCGCGGCCCCGGTTCGAGGCCCGCGGCGGCCAGGGCCTCCTCCCACCGGCCGCCGTCGCGGGCGGCCTCCTCCAGCTTCCCCAGCACGCTGCCACCCGACAGGCGCGACAGCAGGTGCGGCCAGCGGACCGTGAGCGCGGCCAGTTTCGCCACCTCGGCATCGGAGGCGGCGCGTTCCCCGGCCAGCCGCTGGCGGTAGGTGACGAACGAGTAGAAGCGGAAGACGTTCACATAGCGCTTGAGCTCGCGCGGGTTGGACGCCGTCAGCACCGGCAGCGCGCCCCGGATGGCCCGGTAGGCGTTCTCGTCGCTGTAGAGGTCGTCGAACACACGGTCGGCGGCCAGGCGGGTCTCCGCCCACAGGCCGCCGAGCGCCGAGGTCTCGCCCTCCGCCACGGCCACCGTGTCCTGGGCCGCGCGGGCCGCCTCGTCCAGGGTGTCGACCCGGGCGCCGGAGCCCCGGATCTGCCGCTCGATGCGGGCCACCATCGCCAGGTCGACCGACGGGCGGACCGGGGCGGCGACCGGCGCGCGGCGCTGGGCCGGAATGTCCATCAGGGCGCGCACGTATTCGGGCAGGCGGGCGTCCTCGTCCAGCAGGGGCACCCGCAGCGGCAGCTGGACGATCTTCTCCAGGAACCGCCAGCCGAGGTCCTCGCGCAGGTGGGCGGGCATGCTCTCGGCCAGGTCGCGGTAGGCCACCTCGACGTGTGCGGCCACCACCTCGGGCTCCATGGCCAGCACGAACACGCAGTTGGGGAACTCTCCGGCCAGGAACAGGTTGATCGCCTCGATCACCTGGGCGACCGCGCCCGACGAGCAGCGGTCGAGGTCGTCCACGAAGACCACCAGGGGACGCTCGGAGGTGGCGACCAGGTCGAGCACATGGCCCATGTCGGTCTGGACGAGATGCAGGAAGCCCGTCCGCGCCCCGTAGCCCGGCCCGTCCCCGCTCAGCGGATCGGGCGCCCGGACCAGCGACGCGAAGGCCGACTCGGCCGATTCGGTGAGGAAACGCGCCAGGCGTACAGAGGCCGCGAAGACCGCGGCCACCGCGCCGCCCGAGGCGAGCGCGCCGGCCGCGCCGGACAGGACCGGGAGCAGCGGCGCGGCCAGCAGGGACGCGCCCGACAGCAGCAGCGTCAGGACCAGCCCCAGCAGCGCCGGGCCGAGCCGCATGAGCGCCAGGTGGTAGGCGCGGCGGCGGACCGCCTCGCGGTCGACGCGGGCCAGGTTGAGCCGGAGCCAGAAGCGCTCCCGCTCGGCGCGGGGCAGCCGGCCGGTGATCTGGGTGATGATCTCGTGAGCCAGCCCGGCCCAGACCTGCTCGTCGTTCTGGTACATCCACGGGTTGAACCAGACCGTCGGACGCCAGCTCCCCGAGGCCGCCTCGACCGGCGCGGACGCCCCCTCGGACTCCTTGGCGGCGGCCCGGACCTCGGCGTTGGTGACGCCCTCGGCGGTCCGGCTCCCCGGCCAGAGCCGGGCCAGCAGCCGGATCAACCGGGCCGGCGGGCGGGCCGGGAGGCTGCGGGGCAGCCGCAGCTCGCGGGCCTTCCCGGCCGGGGCGCCGGGGTCGAGCTCCTCCTGGATCATCCGCATCAGCGAGGTCTTGCCGGTGCCCCAGGGGCCCTTGACCCCGATCGTCAGCGGCGGCCGGGTCTCGGCGTGCCGGATGAACGCGGCGATGGCCTCGGCGTAGACGCGGTGGCCGAGATGGTCGTCGACGGTCCACCGGTCGGGGGTCAGCCGGGCGCGGGGGCGGGTGGCCCGGCGGCGGGCCCGCCAGCGGCGCAGCGCGCCCGGCAGGGTGGCCCGCTCGTCGTCGTCGAGCCGGGCCCGGCCGAAGACGGCCACCGCGGGGTGGCTGAACGGTTCACCCAGCAGGCCCCACTCGGCGAGCTCGGTGCGGCCCTTCCTGGTGCCGCCGAGCACCTCGGCCACCTCGCCGGTCAGCCGCTCTCCCTCGGCCAGCAGGCTGCCGCGCCGCAGCAGCAGTTGCGCCTCCGCCGACAGGTGCTCGTCGTAGATCCGGGCGACCGCCTGCTCGGCCGACTTCGGCCGGGGGCCGCCCAGCATCGCGGCGGCCCGCTCGAACACCGTGGGCAGCGTGCCCGGCACGGTGCCGCGCACCGCCACCGCCACGTCGAGCGCCTCCGGCGAGGTCAGCAGGTGGGGCAGGAACTCGGCGTGCTCGCCGAAGGCCGCCAGGGCGTGGGCCAGCAGGTCGGCGACCGAGACCACGCCGTCGCCGCCGAGGTCGGCGTCGAAGGTCAGCAGCCCGTCGGCGACCACCTCCGTCAGGGACGGCGCCCCCGGCCGCACCTCCGTACCGAGGGCCAGGCCCGTGGTCAGCGCGGCGGCGGCGATGCCCGGCGGGGTCAACAGCGCGCTGACGGTCTGCTCGTCGGGGGAGGCGCTGCCGATCCACCCGAAGTCGACGATCATCAGCACGGCCGAGGCGGTGGTCTCGCCGACGGAGGCCCCGAACCGCTTCACCAGCGTCGCGAAGTCGGCCCCCGACCAGGTCGCGGTCGACGGCCAGCGCACCAGCAGCAGGTCGCCCGGCCGTCCGGAGGCGAGGAACGCGGCCAGCCGTTCGTGGTCGCGCCGCCCCGACGGGCAGGTCTCGACGGCGTAGCCGGACGATCTGAGGGCACTGGCCAGCCGGCGGCCCGGTGGGTCCTGGTCGAGGAAGACGAGGGCGCGGCGCGAGGTGACGGCGGGCGCGAGCACGTCTCCTGGAGGAAGGGGCATGGCCGATCACTCTAGAAATGGTCCAGCTCTCCGCCGCCCGTGGTTTGGGCAAAGTTTTAGCGTGGGACCCGCGCCGATTCCCCGTAAGTTCACGTCACTCGGTTCGACTGGCCCCGCCTGCCGCGCGTAGCGTGATTTGCGAGGGAGGTTACATGGCTGCCGGTTCGGGGAGGTTCGCGGCCCTGATGAGAACATGTGAAGATCCGGCCATCGAGCTGGCCGAGGGTTTCACCAGCCGCGTGGTCGGCCGCACGGGCGAACGGGTCGGGGGGCTCACCTGGCACCAGGCGCCCGACGACGGCGCGTGCTTCGCCGACGGCGACGGCTGGATCTACGTCTCCAACTCCGAGATCCCGCTCCTCGGCGGGGTGTCGGCGCTGCGGTTCGGCCCCGACGGGTCGATCCGCTCCGGCTACCGCATCCTGTCGGGCACCGACAGCAACCGGGCCGGGGGAGCGACGTCGTGGAACACGTGGTTGTCGTGTGAGGACAGCAGCCGCGGCCGGGTCTTCGAGTGCGACCCCTACGGCCACTTCGCCGCGATGCCGCGCCTGGCCATGGGCCTGTTCCGGCACGAGAGCGCCGTGTGCGACGAGGTCGGCCAGGTGGTCTACCTGACCGAAGACCATCCCGAGGGCTGCCTCTACCGGTTCCGCCCCGACGACTGGCGCGACCTGACGACGGGGGTCCTGGAGGTCATGGTCGGCTCCGGCGCCGGGAAGGTGACGTGGTCGCGGGTCCCCAACCCCGCCGCCACCGACGCCCCCACCCGCGACCAGGTCGAGGGCGCGCTGCGCTTCGAGCGGGCCGGACGCTGCTCCACGTCGGGGGGCTACTGCTACTTCTCGACCGGCGACGACCGGGTGTGGTCGTACGACCCGTCGGCGGGCGAGCTCTCGGTCCTCTACGGGGCCGACCCGAGACTGCTGGCCGGACCGGGCGACCTGTTCGTCACCCGCGACGGCGAGATCAACATCATCGGCGACGACGGCGCGGTGACCCCGCTCCTGCGTGTCGGCGGCCCGGAGAAGTCGATCACCGGCCTGGCGTTCTCCCCCGATGGGGAGCGCCTCTACTTCTCCTCCCGGGAGGGCGGGATCACCTACGAGGTCACCGGCCCCTTCAAGGGCTGATCTCCTCGGTACGACCGCATCGGCCGAACCCAGATCGTCGTCGACGGTCTTGTTCAGGAGCCTCAGGTGCGGCCGAGAGGGCATACCCGGATCGCTGACCTGGTCCTCGTCATCCGGCCGCTGCGGCGCGGGCCGAGGCGGCGTCCCTGATCGCGGCCTCCACTTTCTCGCGTAGATCGCCGCCGACCCGGGCGTCGAGGGTGATGCGGCCGGGCGGTCCCGCCAGGGCGATGACGCGGGTGCCCAGCGTGGTCGCCTCGGTGACGTCGTGGGTGATGAACAGCACCGTCACCCCGGTGTCCCGCCAGAGTTCGCGGATCTCCTCCTGCATGCGTTCACGGGTGAAGGCGTCGAGGGCGCCGAAGGGTTCGTCCATCAGCAGGACCTTCGGGCGCGGCGCGAGCGCCCGCGCGATGGCGGCCCGCTGCCGCATGCCGCCGGACAGCTCGTAGGGCTTCAGCTTGGCCGCGCCTTCGAGCCCGGTCATGGCCAGCAACTCGGCGACCCGCTCCTTCCGGGCGGCCTTGGGCGACCGCCGCAGCCCGAATGCGATATTTCCGGACACGGACAACCACGGGAACAACCGGGGCTGCTGGAACACCACGCCCCGGGACGGCCCCGGCCCGCTCACCGGCGCCCCGTCGGCCAGCACGGTCCCGGCCGTCGGCGGGGCGAACCCCGCCACCAGGCTCAGCAACGTGCTCTTGCCGCAGCCCGACGGCCCGACCACGGTCAGGAACTCCCCTGCGGGGATGACCAGGTCGATCGGCCCGAGCGCCGGGCGGTCACGGTAGACCCGCGTCACCCCCCGCAGCTCGATCGCCGCCAAGCCGGTCACCGAGCCGCTCGCCGGCCCGCTCGCCGGCCCGCTCGCCGGCCCGCTCGCCGGCCCGCTCGCCGGTCCGCTGGTCGGTTCGCTGGTCGGTTCGCTGGTCGGTTCGCTGGTCGGTTCGCTGGTCGGTTCGCTGGTCGGTCCGGCCGCCGGTCCAGTCGCCGGTCCGGTCGCCTTGCCGGTTGTCGGGCCGCTCGTCGGGCCGCTCGCCGGGACTGCCGCCGGGCCGGGTTCCGTCGCCTCCACGACGGCGGAACCCGGGGTCTGGTCGGCCCTCGGGTCAGGGGAGGGCATTGGGCAGCAGGCCCTTCTGGAAAACCGTCAGGTCCGGGACCGCGTCGAGCTGTTTCTGGCCGGCCAGGAACTCCGCCGCGCTGCGCAGGTTCTCCGCCAGCTTGCCGGGCGCGTCGGCGGTGCCCAGGTAGTAGGGGGAGCGCTGCTCGGCGGCGTCGAGCAGGACGAGCTGGCCGAGCTGACGGCCGGCCTCGGCGGGGTCGAGGTTGAGCTGGCGGCCGATGGCCGCCGCCGCTGCCGCGGCGTCGGTGCGGGTCAGCTTGACCGCACGGTCCTGCTGCTTGAGCCACTCCTGGAGGATCTCGGGGTGCTTGTCGGCGAACTCGTTGCGGACCACCGCCAGGTCGGCGGTGAGCTTGCCCTTCCCGGCCAGCTCGCGGCTGGTGGCCAGGACGGCGCCGTCCTTCTCCAGTTCGGCCAGGACCGGCGTCCAGACGTAGGCGGCGTCGATGTCGCCGCGTACCCACGCGGCCTGGATGTCCGGCGGCTGGAGGTCGATGACCTTGGCGTCGGTCACGCCGGCCTCCTCCAGGACCGCCAGGAGGCTGTAGTGGGCGGTGGACGCGAACGGGGTCGCGATCGTCTTCCCGGCCAGGCCGGCGACCGAGGTGATCTCCTTCTTGGCGACCAGGGCCTCGTTGTCGCCGATCACGTCGAAGATCCACGGCACCCGGTAGGGGATGTTGAGCGGCGCCGACAGGCCGCGGGTCACCGGCGAGCTGCCGGCCAGGCCGATGTCGATCGCCCCGGCGATCATGGCCGTGTTGACGTCGCCGCCGGAGTCGAACTTGCTCCAGGTGATCTCGGTGTCCGGGAGCGCCTGCTCCAGCCACTTCTGGTCTTTCACGATCAGGTCGCCGTTGGGGATGAGCTGGTAGCCGATCCGCAGCGCGGTCTTGGCGGGTTCGCCGGCGGGGGCGGAGCAGGCCGTGGCCAGCACCAGCAGCGCCACTATGACGCGTTTCAAGGGGGCTCCTTCAGATGTGACGGCCGCGCCAGGGCACGAGCCGCCGGTCGAGCGTCTGCAGCAGGTAGTCGATGAGCAGGCCGGACAGGCCGATGACGATGATCCCCAGCACGACGACGTCGGTCTGGTTGTAGCGCTGGGCGTCGCGGACCATCCCGCCGATGCCGGGTACGCCGTTGACGGTCTCGGCGGCCACGACGGTCGTGTACGCCACCCCCACCGCCACCCGAACTCCGGTCACGATCTCGGGCAGGGCGCTGGGCAGCACCACCCGGTAGGGGATCTCCCACGGGCGGGCGCCCAGCGAGCGGGCGGCGTTCAGGTAGTCGTCGTGCACGCCCCTGACGGCGTCGGCGGTGGCGACGGCCACGGGCGGCAGCGCCGCGAGCAGCAGCAGCCACACCTTGGGCTCCTCGCCGATGCCGAACCAGATGACGAGCAGGCTCAGGTAGGCCAGCGGCGGCAGCGTGCGCACGAAGGTGACCAGCGGGTTGAGCAGCGTGCGCAGCACCGGGACGACCCCGATGAGCAGCCCGAGCACGATGCCGCCGCCGATGCCGTAGAGGCAGCCGAGGACGATCCGGCGCAGGCTGGCCAGCAGGTGACCGGCCAGGGTGTACCCGCTGTAGCCCTCGGTGGAGGTGCGCAGCAGCTGGTCCCAGACGGCGACCGGTTCCGGCACGAACACCGGCGGCCAGATCTTCAGCCAGGCCACCACCTGCCAGATCGCGAGCAGGAACAGGACGGCCCCGAGGCGCAGGGCGAGGTTCATCTGAGCAGCGGCAGCAGGAACTCGCCGGCCCGGATCGACTCCTCCAGGTGTGGCCAGCCCGACAGGATGAACTCGTCGAGACCGAGGGCGGCGTACTCGCGGATCAGCCGCGCGACCTCGGCGTACGACCCGACGAGCGCGGTTCCGGCGCCCTCGCGGACCAGCCCGACGCCTGCCCACAGCCCGGGGGAGATCTCCAGGTCGTCGGCGCTGCCGCCGTGGAGGCCGGCCATGCGGGCCTGGCCGACGGAGTCCATGCGGGCGAAGCGGGCCTGCGCGGCGGCGATCCGGTCGGGGTCCATGCCCGACAGCAGGTGCCGGGCGTACGCCCAGGCCTCCTCGGAGGTGTCGCGGGCGATGACGTGGAGGCGGATGCCGTAGCGCAGGGTGCGGCCGGTCTCGGCGGTGAGCTTGCGCATGCGCTCCAGGCGCTCGGCGATCATCGCCGGCGGCTCGCCCCACATCAGGTAGACGTCGGCGTGCTCGGCCGCGACCTTCTCGGCCGCCGGGGAGGCGCCGCCGAAGTAGATCTCCGGCGGGTTCGCCAGCGGCGTGGCCAGGCCCGCGTTCTCGACCCGGTAGTGCTCGCCGGTGAAGGAGAAGGGTTCGCCCTCCCAGGTCCGGCGCAGCACGTGGAGGTATTCGGCGGTGCGGGCGTAGCGCTCGTCGTGGTTCAGGAAGTCGCCGTAGGCGCGCTGCTCGGCGGGGTCGCCGCCGGTGACGACGTTGAGGCGCAGCCGCCCGCCGCTGATCTCCTGGAACGCCTCGGCCTGCTGGGCGAGCAGGGTCGGCAGGGTGAAACCGGGCCGGAAGGCGACCAGCAGGCCGATCCGGTCGGTGGTGGCCGCCACGGCCGCGCAGGTGACGAGCGGGTCGGGGCAGCCCAGGCCGACCGGGGTGAGCACGGCCTCGAAGCCGGCCGACTCGGACGCCTGGGCGACCTGGGTGAGATATCGGAGCGTGGGGTGCCGGACCGGCGCCGCGCCGGCCGCCACCGTGGTGGTCGCCGGGCGGACGTGGTGGCCGTCGCCCGAGGTCGGGAGGAACCAGTGGAACCGCATGCCGGGAGCATATTCCGCTAATTCCCATCAGTAAAGCGGGGAATGTCGCGCTCCCAGATCTCGTCCGTGAAACCGTCGCCCTGCTCGGTGCCGGTGACCTGGAATCCGGCCGCCTTGTAGATCCGCCGGGCGGAGGTCAGCACGTCGCGCGTCCAGAGCCGGATCCGCCTGTACCCGGCGTCGGCGGCGAACCGCATCACCTCCTCCACCAGCCGGGCGCCGACCCCGCGCCCGCGCGCCCAGGGCTCGACGAGCAGCAGCCGCAGCTGGGCCGTCTCGTCGTCGTTCCGGACGCAGAACACGCAGCCCGCCGGGCGGCCGTCGATCTCGGCGATCCACCCGGCCTGGCCCGGGTCGTCGCGGTGGTCGAGGAAGTCGGCGCAGATCCGCGCCACCAAGGCCTCGAAGCCGGGCCCCCAGCCCTGCTCGCGGGCGTAGATCGCGCCGTGCCGCTGCACCACCCAGCCGAGGTCGCCGGGCCGGGGCGGCCGGATGACCACGGCGCCGCTCTCGGGCCCGCCGCCGAGGATCTCCCTGATCGCGGCCATGCTGCCCAGCAGGCGCGGCAGGTCGGCCCCGTCGAGCAGCCCGGCGACCTGGGCCGCCGACTTCTCGTCCAGTTCCGTGTACGTCCTCCTCCCGGCCTCCGTGAGCGCCACGACCTGGCGGCGGGCGTCGTGACCGGCGCGTTCGCGGGTCACCAGCCCGTCGGCCTCCAGCCGGGCCAGCAGGCGGCTGAGGTAGCCGGCGTCGAGGCCGAGCGCCCGGCGGATCTCCCCGGTCTCCATGGGGCGGGGGGTCTGGCCCAGTTCGTACAGGACCCTGGCCTCGGTCAGCGAATAGGGCGAGTCGTGCATGCCGGGGCCGAGCACGCCGATGACCTCGGTGTAGAAGCGGTTGAACGCGCGGACCTCCGCGATCGGGTCCATTGCTCTCCTCAAGTAAACCGTTGACTCGGGCAACGATAAACCCGATGCGCTAGGGTTCGAAACCCGCCCGCCTTCTCGAAGGAGCGACGTGAGCACGGTCTACATCGGGGGTTACACACCCGACACCGGAGGGGCGGGGGCCGGCGTCACCGTCGCCGCCCGCGCCGAGACGGGCGCCCTGACCGAGGTCGGCGTCGCCGCCGTCTCCGGTCCCTCGTTCCTCGCCGCCCATCCGACGCTCCCGGTCCTGTACGCCGTCGGCGAGGCCCCCCACGGCACGATCACCGCCTTCACCGCGACAGACGACCCCGAGCGCCTGGCGACCCGGTCGAGCGGCGGCGACTCCCCGTGCCACGTGGCCGTCGCCGACCGATGGCTGGCCGTGGCCAACTACGGCGACGGCATGGTGGCCCTGCACGCGCTCGACGACGACGGCCTGTTCACCGGCCCGCCGCTGCTCTTCCCCGGCTACGGCTCGGGCCCCGACTCCGACCGCCAGCGCGGCCCCCACGCCCACCAGGCCGTCTTCGAGGCCGGCATCCTCCACGTCACCGACCTGGGCGCCGACCAGATCCGCCAGTGGCGGGTCCAGGCCGAGGTCACCGAGCTCGAACCGCTCGTGCTCACCCCCGGCACCGGCCCCCGCCACCTGACGAGCGCCCCCACCGGCTGGTTCGTCACCGGCGAGCTCGACGGCCAGGTCCACGCCTTCGACCCGAAGTGGCACCCGATCGGCCAGTTCCCGGCGAGCGGCCGCGACAGCGCCAACTACCCGTCGCACGTCCAGCTCCACCGCGACCGGCTCTACGTCGCCAACCGGGGCCCCAACACGATCAGCGTCTTCGACCCCGAGACGTTCAAGATGCTCGCCGAGGTCGACTGCGGCGGCGACTGGCCCCGCCACTTCGCGATCGACGGCGACGACCTCTACGTCGCCAACCAGCGCTCGGGGGGCGTGGCCTGCTTCCGGCTGACGGGCGGCGTGCCGGAGCCGACCGGCCACGTGCTGGCCGTGCCGACCCCGACCTGCGTCCTTCTCTAAGGAGCGTCCGGCAAGTTCTCGCAGAGCGGGTCCCGGGCGGGTCTCTCGTCGGCGTCGAGCGGCCCGCAGCGGACCAGCGGCGGCGTCGGCCTCTCCTCGACCTTCATGACGCCGACGGCCTTGTTCACCGGGTCGTGCCGTTCGCCGTGGCCGAAGTCGATGACGCCGCTCGACCCGTTCCACGCCGACGGGCCCGAAGTGCGGGCCAGGCGGTAGAGGACGTCGCCCCGGCTGGGCAGGTCGTCGCCCGGCCGGTAGGCGCGGTCGGCCGCGCGGTAGACGACGTCGACCGCGTCGTAGGTCAGGATCAGGTTGTCGTCGGCCGCGTCGGGGTGGGCGCCGTTCCGCAACGAGGTGACGAAGCCGGTCGGGTTGACGCCGACCCACATCTCCCGGCTGGCCAGCGCGACGTGGTAGACCTCGGTCTGCGTCATCGCGGCGATCTCGGCCCGGTGGTCGGCGACCACCCTGATCACGTCGTCGCCCGCGACCACCTTCAGCACCCCGGCGCCGCACGCGCTGCTGCCCTCCAGGGACTTCAGGAAGCCGACGAACTCGCGGGCGCGGCCGGCGTACATGAACACGTCGGCCCCGTGGTCGCAGGCCGCGGCGACCGCGCCCGACATGCCCTCGCCCGAGGCGCCGTAGGCGACCGGCGTGCCGACCTCGACGCCCTCGGCGGTGAGCGCCGTGGCGAAGTCGTCGGCCAGGTTGTTGGTGTAGGTGTCGTCGGCGGTGCCGTCCTGGACGATCACCGCGGTGTCCGCCCCGAGGGTGCGGCGGGCGAACCGGGCCGACAGGGTGGCCTCGCGGAAGTTGGTGGGGCCGACCCGGAAGAAGTAGGGCGAGGGACGGTCGCCCACGATGCCGAGGTCGTCGGCCGTGGCCGTGGTGGTCATGGCGGGGATCTTGGCGGCGTCGAACCGGTCGACCGCCTGCTCCACGCCGCCGACGCTGCGGCCCAGGCCCACCACCCCGACCAGGTGGGGGTCGTCGTCGGCCAGCCGCGCCACCAGGTCGGCGGCCCGGCCGCCGTGCACGAAGTTGTCGCCCGCGTTGACGATCAGGACGCGCAGGCGCAGCGGGTTCTGCAGGGTGCGCTGGTACTCCTCGGCGGCCGTCAGCTCCGAGACCATGCTGGGGAAGCGGGTGTCGTCCTGGGCGGTCTGCCGGACCGAGTACTCGCCGAACAGGGCCACGGTGACGTACTGCTCCGACTCGACGGCGTAGGCGTTGTTGGCGTCGATGCGCCGGACCAGGTCGGCGATCGGCTTGGCGAACAGGCCGTCGGGGGCGGGCTCGGTGGCGTTGACCACGCCCACGCACTCGCCGCCGACGCGGTCGACGTAGGGGAGGCCGCCGCAGTGGGCCGCGCGGTCGGACAGGTTGACCACGACGAACCCGATGATCAGGCCGGGCAGCACCGCCAGCACGACGGCCCAGTAGATCCACGCCCGCGCCTGGTGGGCGAGGGGGCGGAAGCGGTGCGGCACCCCGGGGTGGGCGGCGTGGTCGCCGGGCCCGATCACGAGCCGGACCGGCATCCGGCGGCCCCGGTGCTCCCGCCGCCACGTCGCGACGTGGCCGGTGATGTCGGCGAGCGGGGTCGCCGCGATCGGCCGGGGGTCGGCCAGCTCCTCGGGCACCGAGGCGACCACGACCACGGGGACCGGACGACCGGTCAGCGCGGCGGCGTCCTCCAGCAGCCGCAGGAACCGGGCGGTCACCCCATGGGGGTCGGCGATCTGTAATCGCAGCAGGCAGTAGAGCCCGCGCCCCCAGCTCGGCCACGGGATGCGCCATTTCTGGTACGCCTGCCGCAGGTCCTCGCACATGGCGTTGACCGCCAGCCGTTCGATCTCCTCGGGGCCGGCGTTGGCCAGCCGCAGCGCGTACCAGGCGAGCCTCTCCCACGGGTTGCGGCGCAGCACCGGCTGGCGGCGGAACCAGCCGTAGAAGAACCAGCCCCGGATCGTGGCGAGGCCCTGGCCGCCGATGCCGAGCACGGTCACGAGCGCGCCCAGCACCCACGGGATGACGCCGACCAGGTCGGTCGGCCCGGCCAGCAGCCAGACGACGATCGTGCCGATCGGCACCCAGGTCAGCGCGGCCCGGCCGATGAAGAAGTCGGCGACCAGGCGGAGCGAGGCGTCGGCGGGGCCGCGCCGGCGGTCGCGCAGCCGCCGGCGGAAGTCCTGGTAGCCCTCGTGGGACTGCGGTTCGGGCGCGTGGTGCTGCCCGGCGGCCCAGAGCACGAACTGGGCCAGCGGGAACCGGGGCGGCGGCAGGAACGAGCCGCCGACCGGCCGGCCGAGCTGGCCGCGCGGCCCGGCCAGCGCCGACACCAGCGCGAGCACCGACCCCTGCTCGCCGTCGCGGACCAGCGCGGTCGGCAGGTGGTCGACGAACGGGGCGGTCAGCTCGGCGACCACGGAGGGCCCGTCGTCGCCGGTCACCAGCACCACGGGCAACTGCTGGTCGCGCCGCCAGAACCAGGGCCGGCGCAGGAATCCGGCTAAATCGCCGCGCAGGTCGGCCGTCACCGCGTGGCCCACCCCCGCGAGCGGCTCACCGCGCGGAGCCAGTCGTCGTAGGCGCGCTCGTCGCGGGGGCCGGGCTCGAACCGCTTGTCGAGCCGCCAGGTGTGCTTGAGCTCCTCGCGGGTCGACCACACCCCCGCGCCCAGGCCGGCCAGGAAGGCCGCGCCGAGCGCGGTCGTCTCCTGGACCACCGGGCGTTCGACCGGGATGCCGAGCTGGTCGGCCTGGACCTGCATGAGCAGGTCGTTGGCGCTGCCGCCGCCGTCGGCCTTGAGCACGGTCACCCGCTCGGACATGGTGGCCACGATGTCGCGCACCTCGTAGGCGATCGCGTCGAGCGTGGCGCGGGCCAGGTGGGCCTTGGTCGTCCCCCGCGTGAGGCCGGTGATGGTGCCCCGGGCGTCGGGATCCCAGTGCGGCGCGCCCAGGCCGGTGAGGGCGGGCACGAACACCACGCCGCCCGCGTCGGGCACCGAGCGGGCCAGCTCCTCCGACTCGGCCGCCGTCCCGATCAGGCCGAGCCCGTCGCGCAGCCACTGGACCGCCGCGCCGGTCACGAAGATCGCGCCTTCGAGGGCGTAGGTCAGCTCGCCGGAGGGCTCCTGCCAGGCGACCGTGGTCAGCAGGCCCGCGTCGGAGGCCACCGCCTCGCGGCCGGTGTTGACCAGGACGAAGGAGCCGGTCCCGTACGTGCACTTGACGTCGCCGACCTCGAAGCAGGTCTGGCCGAACAGGGCGGCCTGCTGGTCGCCGGCCATGCCGCTGATCGGCAGGTCGAGGCCGAGGAAGTGGCCGGGGTCGGTGCGGGCGATCTCGCCGTAGTTGGGCACCACCTCGGGCAGCGCGCCGATCGGCACCCCGAACAGGTCGCAGAGCTCCGGAGACCAGGCGCCCGCGTGGATGTCGTAGAGAAGGGTGCGGGAGGCGTTCGACGGGTCGGTCACGTGGCGGGCGCCGCCGGTCAGCCGGGCCACCAGGTAGCTGTCGACCGTCCCGAGCGCCAGGTCCTTCGCCGCCCAGGCCTCCGGGTCGTGCTCGGCCAGCCAGGTCAGCTTGGTGCCGGTGAAGTAGGGGTCGAGCCGCAGGCCGGTGAGTTCGGTCACACGGGGCTCGTGACCTTCGTCACGAAGGCGGGCGCAGATGCCGGAGGACCTGCGGTCCTGCCAGACAATGGCATGACGCGGCGCGTCGAGGGTGGTGGCGTTCCACACCACCGCCGTCTCGCGCTGGTTGGTCAGTCCGACGCACCGCACAGTGGTGCTTGCCCTGGCCAGAGCGGTGCGGCAGGCTGCCAGCGTCGCGCGCCAGATGTCGTCGGGCGCGTGCTCGACCCATCCGGGTTCCGGGAACCGTTGTTCGAACTCCTGGTACCCGCGCGAGTCGATGTGGCCGTCCTCACCCACCACGAGTGCGGTCACACCGGTCGTACCAGCGTCTATCGCCAAAACCGCCACGGCGCCTCACTTTTTGGTCTAGACCATTGTTGCGCCGTCACGGCAGAATGCCACCGTCGGCGTCCAGACACAGTCTGGCCGCGCTATCTCATATGGAGGAACCCGACATGCGTATTGGAGTGCTCACCGGCGGCGGCGACTGCCCCGGTCTGAACGCCGTGATCCGGGCCGTGGTCCGCAAGGGCGTCACGGTCTACGGTCACGAGTTCGTGGGGTTCCGCGACGGCTGGCGCGGCCCGCTCGAGGGCGACACGATGCCCCTCGACGTTCAGTCCGTGCGCGGCATCCTGCCGCGCGGTGGCACCATCCTCGGCTCCTCGCGCACCAACCCGATCAAGATCGAGGGTGGCGTCGAGCGCATCAAGGAGAACCTTGCCGCGCAGGGTGTCGACGCCCTGGTGGCCATCGGCGGTGAGGACACCCTTGGCGTCGCCAAGCAGCTCTTCGACCGTGGCGTGAACGTCGTGGGCGTGCCGAAGACCATCGACAACGACCTGAACGCGACCGACTACACCTTCGGTTTCGACACCGCGGTGAACATCGCGATGGAGGCCATCGACCGCCTCCACACCACCGCCGAGTCCCACCACCGCGCCCTGATCTGCGAGGTCATGGGCCGCCACGCGGGCTGGATCGCGCTGCACGCCGGCATGGCCGCCGGGGCCAACGTCATCCTGATCCCCGAGAAGCCGTTCGACATCGACAAGGTCTGCGAGTACGTCGAGTCGCGCTTCAAGACCCGCTACGCCCCGATCATCGTGGTCGCCGAGGGCGCCCACCCGATCGACGGCCAGATGGAGCTGCAGGCCGGCGAGCTCGACGCGTTCGGCCACGTCCGCCTCGGCGGCATCGGCGACCGTCTCGCCCAGGAGATCGAGAAGCGCACCGGCAAGGAGGCCCGCACCACGGTCCTCGGCCACATCCAGCGCGGCGGCACCCCGACGGCCTACGACCGCGTGCTGGCCACCCGCTTCGGCCTCGCCGCGATCGACGCCGTCCACGAGGGCGACTTCGGCAAGATGGTCGGCCTGCAGGGCACCGAGATCGTGCGCAACGGCCTCGACGCCGCGACGGCCGAGCTGAAGACCGTGCCCGTCCACCGCTACGCCGAGGCCGAGGTGTTCTTCGGTTAAGCGAGAATCTGCCCGAAGGACAGGCGCGCCGCGCGGGACTACCTGCGCGGCGTGAACAGGTCGTCGCCGTCCTGCCTGCGCTGCGGCGCGGGCGGGGGCGGCGGCGTCGCCGGGGTGGTCCTGCGGTGCTGCAGGCGCTCCAGCAGTTCGCTGTCCTCCCGCATCTCGCGCGCCGAGGGCGAGAGCAGGATCGCCAGCAGCAGGCCCACGGTGATCAGGCTGATGCCGGCGATGAGCGGCAGCAGGAAGTCCATGGCCGCGGCGCCCCGGGGCACGTTGTCGCCGGGGGTGACGCTGAGGGCGTACATGCCGGTGTAGTGCATGCCCGTGACCGCCACGCCCATCATGAGGGCCGCGCCGGTGGTGGCCAGGGGGCCCTCGACCTTCAGGGTGAACCAGAGGGCGACGGTGGCCGCGACGATCGCGATCAGCACCGACAGCGCCACCATCACCGGGTCGAAGGCCAGGGTTCCCGACATGCTCATCGCGAACATGCCGATGTAGTGCATGGCGCCGACCCCGGCGCCGGCCAGCAGGCCGCCCGCGAGCAGCCGCGGGAGGCCGTCGCCCCGCGAGACGACGTGGAGTCCCCCGTAGACCACGCCGACCGCCACGATCGCCGAGATCGCGGTCAGCCCGACGTCGAAGCGGATCTCGCTGTCCACGTCGAAGCCCATCATGGCGATGAAGTGCATCACCCAGATGCCGGTGCCCCCGATGGCCAGCGCGCCCCCGGCCAGCCAGCGGTAGCGCGAGGCGCCCTGCGCCGACCGGGCCCTGGTCGTGAGGATGAGGCCGAGCAGTGAGCCGACGACGGACATCAGGTAGGCGAGGAGAGGAGTCAACGCTCCATGCGAGAAGTGGTTGATATGGGACATGCGTGCTCCTCGTTGTGGTTGCAACAAAATTATTGCACCGCTCCATACGGGAGGTTTGTCCGTTTCAAGGGTTCATGTGACGTTCGTTATGTAGTCGTACGATGACCGAAATGACCATCGAGACGCCCTTCTGGCGGGCGATCGCCGTCTACCGGTTCTGCTCGCTCGGCTACGCCGCCGTCCTGGTGATCGAGGCCGACGCCTACGGCAATCCGGGGCCCGCCTGGTCGGTGCTCGTCCTGATGACCGCCTGGACCGTGTTCGCCACCTACGCCTACTCCCGCGAGCGCCTGCGCGGCTGGCCGCTGCTGACCGCCGACCTCCTCGTCACCGCCGCCTGCCTGCTGTCGTCGATCTGGGTCCAGGGCTTCGACGGCCCGCGCGGCACCATGCCGATCACCGCCACCTGGGTGGCCGCCCCCGTGGTCGCCTGGGCGGTCTACGCGGGCCGCCGCGCGGGCGCCGCCGCGGCGGCGGTCATCGCCGTGCTGGACGTGTGGCTGCGCGGGGTCGGCGTGCTCGACCTGAACACCGTCCCGGTCAACGGCGCGGTCCTGCTGTTCCTGGCCGGCGTCGTGATCGGCCACGTCGCCCGCCTGGCCAAGCAGGCCGAGGCCCGCATGCAGCGGGCTGTCGAGATCGAGGCGGCCGGACGCGAACGCGAACGCCTGGCCCGCGGCATCCACGACTCGGTGCTGCAGGTCCTCGCCCTGGTCCAGCGCAGGGGCGCCGAGATCGGCGGCGAGGCGGCCGAGCTGGGCCGCCTGGCGGGCGAGCAGGAGGCCGTGCTGCGCGAGCTGGTCCGGACCGCGCCGCGGCCCCCGGCCGCCGAGTCGGCCGACCTCAACGACCACCTGCGCCGCCACGCCTCGGCCACGGTCACCGTCGCCACCCCCGCGACCCCCGTCGAGCTGCCCGCCCGCACCGTCGAGGAGCTGTCGGCCGCCGTCGGCAACGCGCTCGACAACGTGCGGCGGCACTGCCCCGAGGGGACCAGGGCGTGGATCCTCGTCGAGGCCGAGGACGGCGCCGTGACGGTGACCGTCCGCGACGACGGCCCCGGCATCCCCGAGGGCCGCCTGGAGGAGGCCGAGCGGCTGGGCCGCCTGGGCGTCTCACAGTCGATCCGGGGCCGGGTGGCCGCTCTGGGCGGCCGGGTCACGATTGTCTCCTCCCCTGATGGCACCGAGATCGAGATGGTTATCGTGGCGCCATGAGCGTGCGCGTCATGGTCGTCGACGACCACCCGATGTGGCGGGAGGGCGTGGCCCGCGACCTCGCCGAGGCCGGCTACGAGATCGTGGCGACCTGCGGCGAGGGCCGCCAGGCGCTCCGGGTGGCGGCGGCCGTCCGGCCCGACGTGGTGGTGCTCGATCTCCAGCTCCCCGACCTGCGCGGGGTCGAGGTGGCCCGGGGCCTCGGGGCCTCGGAGCACCCGCCGAAGGTGCTGGTGCTGTCGGCCAGCGCCGAGCACGACGACGTGCTGGAGGCGGTGAAGGCGGGCGCGTCGGGCTACCTGGTGAAGTCGGCGAGCCAGGCCGACTTCCTGGAGGCGGTGGCCCGCACCGCCCAGGGGGACGCGGTCTTCACGCCGGGCCTGGCCGGGCTGGTACTGGGGGAGTACCGCCGCCTGGCGGCCCAGCCGAAGGCCGCCGAGGAGGGCCCCCGGCTGACCGACCGGGAGACCGAGGTGCTGCGGCTGGTGGCGAAGGGGCTGTCGTACAAGCAGATCGCCGAACGGCTCGTGTTGTCGCACCGGACGGTCCAGAACCACGTGCAGAACACCCTCAGCAAGCTCCAGCTGCACAACCGCGTCGAGCTGGTCCGCTACGCGATCGAAAAAGGTCTGGCGGACCTCGACTAGAGTTAAAAGGTTCCCGCCAGTCTTTCCCGAAGGATCGTCGCCATGACCATGACCGCTCTGGGTGAGCCCTGTGTGCTGCTCAAACTGGGCGAGATCGTCCTGAAAGGAAAGAACCGGGAACAGTTCGAGGTCCGGCTGCGCGCGAACATCAAACACGCCCTGTCGGGCTTTCAGATCGACCTGCGCCAGCGTCACGGCGTGATCGCCCTGTTCCTGCCCGAGGGCACCGGCGTCGAGGTCGCCGAGGCGGTCGCCAAGCGGGTCAGCGAGGTGCCCGGCATCGTCCTGGTCCACCTGGCCTGGCGAGTCGCCAAAGACCCCTCGGTCGTCACCAAGGCCGCCCTCGAACTGGTCAGGGAGACCCCCGAGGCGGCCCGCAAGGCCACCTTCGCGGTCCGCTCGCGCCGCCGCGACAAGCGCTTCCCGATGACCTCCGCCGAGCTCGACCGGCACGTCGGCAGCGAGATCAACGACACCTACGGCCTGCCGGTCAACCTGAAGAACCCCGAGCTCACCGTCTCGATCGAGGTCGACCGCGACGAGGTCTTCGTCTACGTCGACAACCGTCCCGGCCAGGGCGGCCTCCCCGTGGGCACCAGCGGCCGGGGCCTGGCGCTGCTGTCGGGCGGCATCGACTCCCCGGTGGCCGCCTACCGCATGATGCGCCGCGGCCTGCGGGTCGACTTCCTGCACTTCTCCGGCATCCCGTTCACCACGACCGAGTCGATCTACAAGGCCTACGCCCTGGTCCGCCGCCTCGACGCCTTCCAGGGCCGCTCACGGCTCTGGGTGGTGCCGTTCGGCAAGGCCCAGCAGTCGATCCGCACCTCCGGCAGCGACCGCCTGGCGATGATCGCCCAGCGCCGCCTGATGCTGAAGACCGCCGAGGAGGTCGCCCACCGCCACAAGGCGACCGCCCTGATCACCGGCGACTCCCTCGGCCAGGTCTCGTCCCAGACGATGGCCAACATCGCGGCCCAGGACAGCGCGACCGACCTGCCGATCCTGCGGCCCCTGATCGGGCTCGACAAGATGGAGGTCATCGCCGAGGCCCGCCGCATCGGCACCCTGGCCATCTCCGAGCTGCCCGACGAGGACTGCTGCACGATCCTGGCCTCCCGCCAGCCCGAGCTGGCCGCCAAGATCGAAGACCTGAAGCTGATCGAGAAGCGGCTCGACGCCGAGGAGCTCGCGGTGCAGCTGGCCGACTCGATCCAGGCCTACAAGCTAGAGTCCTGACCGCCTGACCGGGCTGAACAGGCCGCCGACCGCGGTCAGCACCAGCCCGGCCCCCATCACCGCCACGACCGGCGCCACGCCCCGCCCGGCCGCCGTGAACGTCGCCAGCGTCGCCCCGGCCGGGCCCAGGGCGAAGTGGATGGTCCAGAACGCCGCCGTCACCCGGCCGAGCAGGTGGGCCGGGGTGATCTCCTGCCGCAGCGACATCGAGCAGATCGCCCCGACCGAGATCGCCAGGCTGAACACCGCCATCAGCGCGCCGATCCCGGCCACGCCCGGCGCGAGGGCGATCAGGGTCACCGCCAGCCCGGCCAGGGCGGTCGACCACAACCACGTCGGGCCGAAACCGAGCCGTCCGCGCACCCGCGCCACCGCCATCGACCCGATGATCGTGCCGATCGCGCCCGCGCCCAGCACGTAGCCCACCACCGCGTCCGGCTGCTCCAGGTTCTGCTTCAGGTGGAAGACGACCAGGTCGTCGAGGCCCGCCGTCAGGAAGATGAGCGCCGTCAGCAGGATCGTCATGGTCCGCAGCACCGGGTTCCCGAGCAGGAACCTGGCCCCGGCCAGCCGGCCGCCGCTCTTCTCTCTCGTGTACGGCCTCAGCCGGATGAACCGCAGCCCGAACGCCGAGACCAGGAAGGTGACCGAGTCCAGCCCGATCGCCGCGGCGGGGCCGAACGCCCCCGAGACGACGCCCGCCAGGGCGGGGCCCGCCACTCCGGCCACGGCGAAGATCCCGTACAGGATGCCGTTGGCCCGGGTGATGTCGCCCGGGTCGACGATCGACGGCAGGACGGTCACATAGGCCACGTTGAAGACCATGCCGAGCACGGCCGCCAGGGGGACGATCACGTAGAGCGGCCAGATCACCGGTGTCACCCACCACAGGACCGGGATCAGGCCGTACAGGAGGAAACGGCCGACGTCGCACACGACCAGGACGCGCCGCCGGTCGAACCGGTCGACGATGCCTCCGGCGAACGTGCCGGTCACGACGGAGGCGACGCCCGTCAGCGCGGTGAGCACGCCCATCTGGGCGACGGACCCGGTCGCGTGCAGCGCCAGGAGCGGCACCGCCACGGTCGAGAACGCGTCGCCCAGCACGGACAACGTCTGAACACCGAGCAGCAGGACAAAGTTCTTGTTCTTATATAGATCCCCCGCAAACGCCACGGGGGCGCACGCTACACCGCCACCGACTCCCCGGCCAGGTTCGCGGCCTGGGTGCGGCCGAGCAGCGGCGGGAACTCGCGCATGATCCTCGCCAGTTCCTCCAGGTCGCCGTCGACCAGGGCCTGCGGGCCGTCGCAGAGGGCCTGCTCGGGGTGCGGGTGGACGTCGATGATCACGCCGTCGGCGCCCACCGCGATCGCCGCCCGGGTGAGCGGCAGCACCAGGTCACGCCGCCCGCCCGAGTGGGACGGGTCGATGATCACCGGCAGGTGGGAGAGCCGCTGCGCAACCGGCACGGCCGACACGTCGAGGGTGTTGCGGGTCGCCGTCTCGAAGGTGCGGATGCCGCGCTCGCAGAGCACGATGTCGAGGTTGCCGCGCTGGGCGATGTACTCGGCCGACATCAGCCACTCCTCGATGGTCCCGCTCATGCCGCGCTTCAGCATGACCGGCTTCCCGGCCGCGCCGACCGCCTGCAGGAGCGCGAAGTTCTGCGTGTTGCGGGTGCCGACCTGCAGCATGTCCGCGTACGACGCCACGAGCGGCACGTCGTGGGCGTCGACCACCTCGGTCACGATCGGCAACCCGGTCTTCTCCCGGACGTCGGCCAGGATGCGCAGCCCCTGCTCGCCGAGGCCCTGGAAGGCGTACGGCGAGGTGCGCGGCTTGAACGCGCCGCCGCGCAACAGGGTGGCCCCGGCGGCCTTGGCCATCTGGGCGGCCTCAAGCGTCTGCTGCGGCGTCTCGACCGCGCACGGCCCCGCGATGAGGGTGACCGTGTCGGGCCCGATCGGCACTCCGCCCACCCGGACCGTCGACCGGACGGGATGGTTGTCGCGGCTCACGAGCTTGAAGGGGGTGGACACGCGCATCACGTCGGCGACGCCGCGCTGACCGCGCAGATTGAGGCTGGCGAACTGTTCCACGTCGCCGATCAGCCCGATGATCGTGCGGCTCACGCCGCGGGACACGAACGCCTCACCACCCGCCGACGCGACGAGCGCGACGACCTCGGTGATGTCTTCCTGGGTGGCCTCGGGGGCCATGACGATGACCATGATTTCTCCTTAACACGCGAAAAGCCCCGGGTCCTAGATCGGACCCGGGGCTTTTCGACCGCCTGTGGCTGCTAGCGCACAACCTCATGGCGAACGGTCCTCACGGGTCCGTCGCCATACCAAAACGAGATCGCGCCAAGCATGGTCGAAATATATCGCACAACCCTGATGCGGGCGCACCGCGGGGCGGGTGACAGGATGGGCGGGTGCCGGAGACGCCCGAGGAGGAGAACCGGCTGCCCCCGGGGCAGTACGTCCCGCGCGGCAGGCCGGTGATGCACTACGGCAGGGTGCCGACGTTCCGGCCCGCGACCTGGCGCCTGCAGATCTTCGGCGCCACCGCGTCCGGCGAACAGCACTTCCTGACCTGGGACGACTTCGGCCGGCTGCCGCGTTCGACGGTGCTGGCCGACTTCCACTGCGTGACCAAGTTCTCGATCATGGGCAACGAGTGGACCGGCGTGCCCGCCTCGGCGTTCCTGGCCGCCGTGCCGCCCGCCGACGGGGTCGCCCACGTGATGATCTGGGCCGAGTACGGCTACAGCGCCAACGTCCGCATGAGCGACTTCGACCGCGACTCGACCCTCTTCGCGACCGAGCTCGACGGCAAGCCGCTCAGCCCCGAGCGCGGCCACCCCGTCAGGGCCGTGGTCCCTCATCTGTACGCCTGGAAGAGCGTCAAGTGGGTGCGCGCCATCGAATACCTGACCGACGACCGGCGCGGTTTCTGGGAGGACCGGGGCTACCACAACGTCGCCGACCCCTGGCGCGAGCAGCGCTACTCATACCAGGAGGACCCGGGCGAGGGCCCGCCCTAGCCCGGCCGGGAGGTCTAGTCTCGCCCGGGTGTGCTGCTTCGACGTGCCCTTCCGGCTCACTCCCGAGGCCGCCCGAGCGGCCCTGCCCCACCTGGAGCGGGCCGTCGGCGCCCCGTTGACGATCACCTCCGCGACGGAGGTCCTGGCGGGCCGCGCCGACGGCTGGGACGCGGCGGCGGCGGCCATGCGGGGCAGGCCCTCAGACGGCGCGCTGCCCTTGACGATCATGGGCGCGGTGGTCGGCGCCCTGGTGGTCCACGGTCCGGCTCCGAGATCGGCCCGCGAGCGGGCGGCCTGGCATCGAGCCCGGCCCGCCGGCCTGGAAACCGGCGAGCTCGGTCCGGTGATCGCCCCCGACGTGGTCCGCGACCTCCGCAACGCGGCCCGGTGGTTGTCCGACCAGCTCGATCTGGATCATCTGCGGAGGAAGATCGCCCACGAGTCGATCCCGGTGGAGCTGGGGGGCCGGACGAAGTTCATCGACCCCGGCGCCGTCTGGTTCGCCGAGGCGCGCGGCGACTACGTCAGGCTCCGGACCGCCGAGGGCGGCTTCCTGGTCCGCACCTCGATGGCCGCGCTGGAGCAGCGGTGGGCGGAGGCCGGGTTCATCCGGGCCCATCGGTCCACGCTCGTCAACGCCCGCCACGTCAGCGAGCTGAGGTTCGCCGACGGGCGGGCGCTGCTGCTGGTCGGGACCGAGACGCTGCCGGTCGCGCGGCGGCTCGCGCGGGAGGTCAGGGAGCGGCTGACCGCTCGTCGCGCCTGACACGCCGTCTGTCGTGATCGGCCGGTGTGGCGCTGACCTGGGAAATAAGGTTGCGGTCACGGATCCGGTCGTTCGGGGGACGGCCGGATCCGCCCGCTATCCGCGGAGTTTCTTCAGCAGGTCGATGTCTTCGCGGTGCTTGTCGGCCTTGCCGGGCGTCTCGATGCACAGCGGCACCCCGGCGACCGCCGGATGGCGCATGATCTCGGCGAACCCCTGGGCCCCGATGTGGCCCGCGCCGATGTTCTCGTGGCGGTCCTTCTTCGCGCCCAGCACGTCTTTGGAGTCGTTGGCGTGGATCAGCTTCAGCCGGCCCGGCGCGACCGCGTGGAGGGCGTCGAAGGTCTCGCGCACGCCCTCGGCGGTCGACAGGTCGTGGCCCGCGGCGAAGGCGTGGCAGGTGTCGAGGCAGACGCCCGCCTTCGGGTGCCACTCCAGCGCCGACAGGTAGGGGCCGAGGTCCTGGACGGTCGCGCAGAGCATCTGGCCCTGCCCGGCCATCGGCTCCAGCAGCAGGTCGGGACCGTCGTCGGGGATCTCCTCCAGCAGGGGGAGCAACTGGTCGCGCAACTGCCGGAACGCCGCCTCGCGCGGCTGGCTGACCGCCGAGCCGGTGTGGACGACCACGCCCAGCGCCCCGACCTCGCGGCCCCGCCGCAGCGTGTGGCGGACCGAGGCGATCGAGTTCTCCAGCGTCGCCTCGGTCGGCGAGCCGAAGTTGATCAGGTAGTTCGCGTGGACGTAGACCGGCAGGCCGGACGCCCGGAGTTTGGCGTCCTCGTCGGGGTTGCCCTCGTTGAGGGCCCAGCCGCGCGGGTTGGTGACGAAGACCTGGGCCATCTCGGCGCCGATCTCGGCGGCGTACCTCAGCCCTCCGGTGGCCAGGCCGCCAGCCACCAGGACGTGGCCGCCGATCGCGTTTCCAGTGCTCATAGTGGGATCAGGTTACCCGGGGGTTTCGGCGGTTTGTGGCAACGTACAAACCATCGGCCGCTCATGGACGGGGCTTTGAGAGCTCCCGCTGCTGGATTCGGCGGGGGCCGCGTTGTGTACTGGCGACCATGCGTGAACCGAGCCGCGACGACCTGCTGGCGTGCTGCGCGTCCGCCCGCTGGGCCGACGGCGTGGCCGGGCGGCCCTATGCCGACCTGGCCGGGCTCCTCGACCGCAGCGACGCGGTGCTGGCCATGCTGAACTGGGCCGACGTCCAGGAGGCGCTGGCCGCGCACCCCCGGATCGGCGACCGCTCCGGCGGGGGGTCGAGGGAGTCGGCGTGGTCGCGCGAGGAGCAGTCGGGCACCGCCGCCGCCGAGGAGGACGTCCTGCGGCGGCTGAGCGCGGGCAACGCGGCCTACGAGGAGCGGTTCGGGCACGTCTACCTCGTCTGCGCGACCGGGAAGTCGGCCCCCGAGATGCTGGCGATCTTGGAGGATCGTCTGGGCAACGTACCGGAGAAGGAGCGGATGGTCGTGCGCGACGAGCTCGGGAAGATCGTCCGGCTGCGGCTGGCCAAGCTCTGGGAGGAGGACGCGTGAGCCTGTCCACCCATGTGCTCGACACCGCGCGCGGGTGCCCGGCCGCCGACGTCCACGTGCGGCTGGCCCGCCGGGCCGCTCACGGGTACGTCGCCCTCGCCGAGGCCCGCACCGACAAGGACGGCCGCATCCGGGAGTGGACGCCGCTCGGCCGCGAGTGGACCGGCACGCTGGAGGCGGCCACCTACCGGCTGATCTTCGACACCGGCGGCTACCTGGGAGACGACGCGTTCTTCCCCGAGGTCACCGTCGTCTTCACCATCGCCGACGCCGACCAGCACCACCACGTGCCGCTCCTGCTGAGCCCGTTCGGCTACTCGACCTACCGGGGGAGTTAGAAAGTGTTCACGCTCGGCCCCAACCGCTACGGCAAAGCCGAGACCCGGGTCGTGCGGGTCACCCGGGACGGCGACGCGCACCGGATCAAGGATCTGAACGTCAGCACGTCCCTGTCGGGCGACATGACCGACGTCCACCTGACCGGCGACAACGCGGCCGTGCTGCCGACCGACACGCAGAAGAACACCGTCTACGCGTTCGCCAAGAAGCACGGCGTGGCCGCGATCGAGGAGTTCGCCCTGCTGCTGGCCCGGCACTTCGTCGACGGGCAGCCGACGATCCACCACGCCCGCGTGGAGATCGAGGAGTACGCCTGGGAGCGCCGCGGCGCCCACTCCTTCGCCCGCAAGGGCCAGGAGGTGCGCACCTGCCTGGTCCACTACGACGGCGAGACGGCCACCGTGGTCTCGGGGCTCACGGACCTGGTCGTGCTCAACACGACCGACTCGGAGTTCTGGGGCTACCTGAAGGACGAGTACACGACCTTGCCGGAGACCCGCGACCGCGTGCTGGCCACCGCCGTGACCGCCCGCTGGCGGCACGCCGGCGAACCGGGCGACTGGGAGGCCTCCTACGCGACCGCCCGCGAGGCCCTGCTCGACGCCTTCGCGACGACCTACAGCCTGTCGCTCCAGCAGACCCTCTACGCCATGGGCGCCCGGGTGCTGACCGACTGCCCGGACGTCTGCGAGGTCCGCCTCGAACTGCCGAACAAGCACCACTTCCTCGTCGACCTCGACCCGTTCGGCCTCGACAACGACGGCGAGGTCTACTTCGCCGCCGACCGCCCCTACGGCCTGATCGAGGGCGCCGTGCTGCGCGAGGACGCGCCCGGCGCCGGAAAGGCGTGGGACTGATGGACTTCCTGCGTGCGACCACCTGGGCCGAGGCCCTGCGGATGAAGGCCGACCGGCCCGACGCGACGCCGGTCCAGGGCGGCACCGACGTCATGGTCGAGATCAACCTCGACAAGGGCCGCCCGGCGGCGCTGCTCGACCTCACGCCCGTGACCGAGCTGACCGAGTGGTCGGCCGGGTCGGGCACCGTCCGGATCGGGGCCGGGGTCACCTACACCCGGATCATCGCCGAGCTCGCAGACCGGCTGCCCGGCCTGGCGCAGGCCTCCCGCACGGTCGGCTCGCCGCAGATCCGCAACCGGGGCACGGTCGCGGGCAACCTCGGCGCGGCCTCCCCGGCGGGCGACAGCCACCCGCCGCTGCTCGCCTCCGGCGCGATCGTCGAGGCCGAATCGGTGGGCGGCGTCCGGATGATCCCGATCGGCGACTTCTACACCGGGGTCAAGCGCAACGCGCTGGCGCCCGACGAGCTGATCCGGGCGGTCCACGTGCCGGAGCGGCGGGGCCCGCAGTACTTCTCCAAGATCGGCACCAGGAACGCGATGGTCATCGCGGTCTGCTCCTTCGGCATCGCCCTCGACGTGGCGGCGCGAACGGTCGGCACCGGGATCGGCTCGGCCGCGCCGACGCCGCGCCGGGCCACGGAGGCGGAGGCCTTCCTGGCCGAGAACTGGTCTCCGGGTGATCCCGAGGTGAGCAGGAGGTTCGGGGAGCTCGTCGCCGCCGCGGCCGCGCCCATCGACGACGTCCGGGGCAGCCGCGACTACCGCGTCCACGCCCTGGCCGTGATGGCCCGCCGCACGCTCGGCTGGGCCTGGGAGGAACACAGGAGGACGTCATGAGGGTCAACGTCACCGTCAACGGCGCGCCGATGACCGCCGACGACGTCTGGCCGGGGGAGAGCCTGCTCTACGTCCTGCGGGAGCGGCTCGGCCTGCCGGGCGCGAAGAACGCCTGCGAACAGGGCGAGTGCGGCTCCTGCACGGTCTACCTCGACGGCGAGCCGGTCTGCGCCTGCCTCGTGGCGGCCGGCCAGGCCGAGGGCCGCGAGGTGCTGACCGTCGAGGGGCTGGCCTCCGGCGAGGGGGAGCTCGATCCGGTGCAGCAGGCGTTCGTCGAGTGCGGCGCCGTCCAGTGCGGTTTCTGTACGCCCGGTCTGATCGTCCAGGCCCATTCGCTGATCGCCCGCCACGACGGGGTGCCCGCCGACGCGGAGATCCGCGAGCACCTGGCGGGCAACCTGTGCCGGTGCACGGGCTACGAGAAGATCCTCGACGCGGTCCGCCTGGCCGCCCGCCGGAAGGCCGGTTCGTGATCGTCATCGAGAACGCCTACGTCGCCCCGGTCGTGGGCGCCGAGATCCCCGACGGCCATGTCGCCGTCGAGGGCAACCGCATCGTGTCGGTCGGCGCCGGTCCCTACCCCGGCGCGGGGGAGCGGATCGACGGCCGCGGCCGCCTGGTCACCCCCGGCCTGGTCAACACCCACCACCACCTCTACCAGTGGGCCTCGCAGGGCCTGGCCCCCGACGGCACCCTGTTCGAGTGGCTGGTGGCCAGCTACCCGGTCTGGGCGCGCATGGACGCCGAGGTCGTGCACGGCGCGGCGACGGCGGGCCTGGCCTGGCTGGCGCTGTCGGGCTGCACCACCACGACCGACCACCACTACGTGTTCCCCAAGGGCCGCGGCGACCTGTTCGCCGCCGAGATCCAGGCCGCCGCCGAGGTGGGCCTGCGCTTCCACCCGTGCCGGGGCTCGATGGACCGGGGCCGCTCGCAGGGCGGCCTGCCGCCGGACGAGGTCGTCGAGACCCTCGACGAGATCCTGGCCGAGACCGAGGCGGCGGTGCGCAAGTACCACGACCCCCTGTTCGACTCGATGCTGCGGGTGGCCGTCGCGCCCTGCTCGCCCTTCTCGGTCAGCGGCGACCTCATGCGCCAGGCCGCCGCGCTCGCGCGGGACCTCAAGGTCCGCCTGCACACCCACGGCGCCGAGACCCTCGACGAGGACGACCACTGCAAGGAGCAGTTCGGCATGCTCCCCGTCGAGTACCTCGAATCGCTCGGCTGGCTCGGCCCCGACGTGTGGATCGCGCACAGCGTGCACCTCACCGACGCCGACATCGCCCGCTTCGCCGAGACGGGCACCGGCACCGCCCACTGCCCCTCGTCCAACGGCCGCCTCGGCGCCGGGATCGCCCGGGTCAGCGAACTGCTCCGCGCGGGCGCGACCGTCGGGCTCGGCGTCGACGGCCCCGGCTCGGCCGAGTTCATCCCGCTCGCCGGGGAGATCCGCCAGGCGATGCTCATGCAGCGCGCCCGCTACGGCCCGCGGGCGCTGACCGCGCGGCAGGCCCTGGAGATCGCCACCATCGGCGGCGCCCGCTGCCTGGGCCGCGAGAGCGAGATCGGCTCCCTCGAACCCGGCAAGCTCGCCGACGTCGCCGTCTGGCGGGTCGACGGCCCCTACGCCGCCGCCTCCGACCCCATCGTGGCGCTCGGCTACGGCCAGACACCCCCTCTGGCCCGGCTGATCGTCAACGGCGTGACCGTCGTCGAGGACGGCGAACTCCGCACGGTCTCCGGCGAGGCGGCGGGAGCGGCGGGGGCGCGGGCGCACGCGCGATTGCTTCGGTCATGATGACGGCATGAAGGATCACAGCGTCGGCCACGTCGTCATCGCACCGGACAAGTTCAAGGGCTCGCTGACCGCCCCCGAGGTCGCCCGCCACGTCGCCGCCGGGCTCGGCGACGTGCCGGTCGTGCTGCTGCCCGTCGCCGACGGCGGCGACGGCACCGTCGACGCGGTCGCGGCCTGCGGTTTCACCCGCGTCGAGGTGGAGGTGACCGGCCCGACGGGACAACCGGTCCGGGCCTCGTACGCGGTCAGGGGCCAGACCGCCGTCGTCGAGATGGCCGAGGCGTCCGGGCTGCGCCGCCTGCCCGGAGGGCTCGAACCGCTGACCGCCACCAGCTACGGCACCGGCGAACTGATCGCGCACGCCCTGCGGGGCGGGGCCACCACGATCGTGCTCGGCCTGGGCGGGAGCGCCTGCACCGACGGCGGCACCGGCCTGGCCCGCGCCCTGGGCGCGCGTTTCCTCGACGCCTCCGGCGCGGAACTTCCCCTCGGTGGCGGCGCCCTCGTGGATCTGGCCACGATCGACCTGTCCGGCTTCGACGCCGGGACCGCCGAGTACGTCGTCGCCTCCGACGTCGACAACCCGCTGCTCGGCCCGCACGGCGCGGCGGCCGTCTACGCCCCGCAGAAGGGTGCGGACGCCGACCAGGTCAGGCTCCTGGAGTCCGGCCTGGCCCGGCTCGCCGCCGTTGCCGCCCACACCCACGGCCTGACCGGCTCGGTCGAGCACGACGGGGTCGTCCGCGCGATGGGCGTGGCCGGGCAGCCCGGCGCCGGGGCGGCCGGCGGCGTCGGCTTCGCCGCGCTCGCGTTCCTGAACGCGGCCATCCGGCCCGGAATCGCCTACCTGCTCGGCCTGCTCGACTTCGAGACCCACGTCGAGGGCGCGCGCCTGGTCATCACCGGCGAGGGCTCCCTCGACGAGCAGTCGCTGCGCGGCAAGGCCCCCGTCGGCGTCGCCAACGCGGCCATGCGGCACGGCGTGCCCGTGGTCGCGGTCTGCGGACGGCGCACCGTGTCCGCCGACGACCTGCGCAAGGCCGGGATCGAGGCCGCGTACGCGCTCACCGACGTCGAGCCCGACCCCGAGATCTGCATGGCCCAGGCCGGGCCGCTGCTGGAGCGGCTCGTGGCGAGTGTGGTGAAGGAGCATCTGTGACGGTTCTGGTGCGGTCACGCCGGGTGGTGACCCCCGAAGGGGTACGGCCGCTCGGCGTCGACGTCGTCGACGGGCGGATCGCGGGGCTGCGGCCGTACGACGCCGGCGGCGGCCTCGACCTCGGTGACGTCGCGCTGCTGCCCGGACTGGTCGACACGCACGTCCACGTCAACGAGCCCGGCCGCACCCACTGGGAGGGCTTCGCCACGGCCACCCGGGCGGCGGCGGCCGGAGGCGTGACCACCGTGGTCGACATGCCGCTGAACTCGCTGCCGCCGACCACGACCGTGCCCAACCTGGAGATCAAGAAGAAGGCCGCCCGGGGCCAGATCGCGGTCGACGTCGGCTTCTGGGGCGGCGCGATCCCCGGCAACCTCGGCGACCTGCGTCCCCTCTGGGACGCCGGGGTGTTCGGCGTGAAGTGCTTCCTGTCCCCGTCGGGCGTCGACGAGTTCCCCGCCCTCGACGGCGACGGCCTCACCCTGGCGCTGCGCGAACTGGCCCGCTTCGACGGCCTGCTGATCGTACACGCCGAGGACCCCTGGACGCTCACCGAGCCCACCGGCCCCTCCTATGCCGAGTTCCTCGGCTCGCGAACCCAGGACGCCGAGGTCAGGGCCATCGAGACGGTCATCGCGGTGGCCCGCGAGACGGGCGCGCGGGCGCACATCGTGCACGTCTCGGCCGGCGACGCGATCCCGGTGCTGCGCGCGGCCCGGTCCCAGGGCGTGCGGATCACCGCCGAGACCTGCCCCCACTACCTGACCCTCAGCGCCGAGGAGGTCACCGGCACCGCGTTCAAGTGCTGCCCGCCGATCCGCGAGGCGGCCAACCGCGACGCGCTCTGGGCCGGGCTGGCCGACGGCACGCTCATGGGCGTCGTCTCCGACCACTCCCCGTGCCCGGCCGACATGAAGAGCCCCGGCGACTTCGCCATGGCCTGGGGCGGCATCTCCTCGCTCCAGCTCGGCCTGCCCGTCGTCTGGACCGAGGCGTCGGCGCGCGGCTTCTCGCTGGAGGACGTCGTCCGGTGGATGGCGCGCGGGCCCGCCGACTTCGCCGGATTGGCGTACAAGGGCCGGATCGAGGTGGGGGCGGACGCCGACCTCGTGGCCTTCGACCCCGGCGCGGCCTTCGTCGTCGAGGCGGGGGACCTGGCCCACAAGAACCCGGTGACCGCCTACCAGGGGCGGACGCTGCGGGGGGTCGTACAGCAGACCTGGCTCCGCGGTGAGACGCCCGGCCACGGCCGGTTCCTGACGAGAGGTGCCCGATGACCTTCCGCCACCTGCCCGACCTCGCCCTGCGCGGCAACGGCGGCTCGGTGATCGCCGCCAACGACGAGGCGTTCGCCGAACGCCAGGCGCTGATCCTGCCGCACCCCGCCCAGTTCCACACCCACGACTTCGGCGCCAAGGGCCAGATCTACGACGGCTGGGAGACCCGCCGCCGGCGCACCCCCGGGCACGACTGGGCGATCGTCCGGCTCGGCCTGCCCGGCGTGATCCACGGGCTGGTGATCGACACCGCCTGGTTCAAGGGCAACTACCCGCCCTACGCCTCGGTCGACGCCTGCGCCGCCGACGAGCCTGCGGCCCACGACGAGCTGACCGGCTGGACCCAGATCCTGCCCAGGAGCCCGCTGGGCGGCGACCGCGAGCACGAGTTCGCCGTCGACGACCCCGGCCGCTACACGCACGTGCGGCTCAACATCTACCCCGACGGGGGAGTGGCCCGGTTCCGGGTGCACGGCGAGGTCGTGCCCGACCCCCGCTTCCTGCACGGCCTCACGATCGACCTGGCCGCGCTCGCCAACGGCGCCCGGGTGATCGACTGCTCCAACCAGTTCTACAGCTCGCCCAACAACGTCATCGCCCCGGGCCTGGCCCGCCACCAGGCCGAAGGCTGGGAGACCGCGCGCCGCCGCGACGACGGCAACGACTGGCTGGTGGTCCGCCTGGCCGGGCGCGGCACGGTCGCCGTCGCCGAGATCGACACCACCCACCTGGTCTTCAACGCCCCCGGCTGGGTGTCGCTGTCGGGCCGCGACGGCGACGGCGACTGGTTCAGCCTCCTCGGCAAGACCCGCCTCCAGCCCGACGCCCAGCACCGCTTCCGCCTCGACGGCGACCGCCCGGTCACCCACGTGAAGTGCGACATCTACCCCGACGGAGGCCTGGCCCGGCTACGCCTGCTAGGCGATCTGCTGGGCTAGTACCAGAGATTGATCGTGCTGCCCGCGGGCACCTGGCCGAGCGGGTTCTGGCCGCGCACGCGCTTGCCCGCGCCGTCGCCGCCGGGACGGCCCCGGGAGAACAGCTTGTGGACCTGCACCCGGAAACCGGCCGCCTCTAACTCGCGCTTGGCCTCGTTGACGTCCTTGAACCGCACGTCGGGGACGGGCACGAAGTCGGGCGCGGCGACCGACGGGTCCTGCTCCCAGGGCCACTTCCAGCCGGTGTCGGGGCCGCGCGAGACGGTCAGGCAGACCCGGGCGCCCTTGTCGACCTCGGCGCCGGCGATCGGCTCCTGGGCGATGACGGTGCCCTGCTGGGTGTCGTCGACGACCTCGTTGATGCAGCTCGGGTCGTAGCCGTTCTCACGCATCAGCGCCTCGGCCTGGTCGCGCGGCATGTTGACCACGTCGGGCAGCAGCAGGCCCATGCTGACGGCGAGGATGACGTTGGAGCCCTTCTCGACCTTCTTGCCGACGACGGGGTCGGTCTTGATCACCAGGCCGCGCGCGATGGTGTCGCTCGGGGTGCGGCGGACGCGGGAGACGTTCAGCCCGGCGTCGGAGATCGCCACGCGGGCGTCGGCCTCGGTCTTGCCCTCGACCTTCGGCACGGTCACCATCTCGGGGCCGCGGGAGGCGATGATCGTGATGACCGAGCCGCGCTCGGCCTCGACGCCCTTGACCGGGCTGGTCTCCAGCACCATGTCCTTGGGCACCTTGGCGTCGTAGCGGCCTTCGGCGATCTTGATGGTGAAGCCGTTGCTCTCGGCGAGCTGACGGGCCGCCTCGACGTTGCGCTGCACCAGGTCGGGCACGATCGCGGTGCGCGGCGCCGTGAAATACCACCCGCTGAACGCGATGCCGCCGACCATCACCAGGGCCAGCACGACGATGCCCCAGTTGACCCGGAACCCGCGCCGCGGCCTCGGGGGCGTGGTCGGCGGGATCTGGATGGCGGGCTGGATCATCGTCTGGGAGCCGGTCGCGTAGGAGCCGGAGTGGAAGGCCTGCTCGGCCTGGGCCGGCCGGACCGCCGAGTGGCGGCCGGTCGTGGCGGCGGGGAGGGTGCGGTGCACCTCGACGGCCGCCACCAGCATCGCGTTGGCGTCGTGCGGCCGGTCGGCCGGGTCTTTGGCGGTCGCCGCGGCCACCAGCGCGTCGAGCGCGGGCGGGATGTCGTAGGAGAACGACGACGGCGCGGGCACCGACTCGTGGACGTGGCGGTAGGCGACCGACACCGGGCTCTCGCCGCCGAACGGCTGACGCCCGGTGAGCAGCTCGAACAGCATGATCCCGGCGGCGTAGACGTCGGCGCGGACGTCGGCCTGGCCGGTGGTGACCTGCTCGGGGGCCATGTAGCCGACCGTGCCGATCATCACGCCGGAGCGGGTCTGGTTGCCGCCCTCGATGGCCCGCACGAGCCCGAAGTCGACGACCTTGACCCGGCCGTCTTCGGTCATCAGCACGTTCTCGGGCTTCACGTCGCGGTGGATCAGCCCGGCCTGGTGGGCGCTGCCGAGCGCCGCCAGCACCGGGATCATGATCTCCAGCGCCTCGCGCGGCGCCAGCGGCCCCCGCTCGTCGAGCACCGCCCGCAGCGTCTTGCCCGGGAAGTACTCCATCGAGAGGTAGACGTGGTCGCCGTCGGTGCCCTGGTCGAAGACGTGCACGATGTTGGGATGCGACAACGAGGCGACCGACTTGGCCTCGCCGATGAAACGCCGGACGAACTGCGGGTCCTCCGCCAGCGACCGGTGCATCACCTTGATCGCGACCATGCGGTCGAGCCGGACGTCCAGAGCCAGATAGACGGACGCCATGCCGCCCCGGGCGATCCGGGACTCGACGCGGTAACGCCCGTCGAGCGTATGCCCGACGAGCGGATCGGAAAGCGTCGTGTCCACGGCCTCGAGTTTACGGGTGATTTGCCACGTGCTGAGTGCAGGAATCCCAAACCGAGACCGAAACAGGAAGGTTTACCCGTCTTGGAACGGTCGCCCCGGCGAGGACGCCTCAGCATATCGCCGCCGCGGAATTCGGCCCGCCAGAAACGCCCGCCGCCCCGCCTCGACGGCGCCGCGCATCGCCGCCGCCATCAGGTCGGGCTTCTGCGCCCGGGTGACCGCCGTGGCCAGCAGCACCGCTGAACAGCCCAGTTCCATGGCCAGCGCGGCGTCGCTCGCGGTGCCGATCCCGGCGTCCAGGATCACCGGCACCTGCGCGGATTCGACGATGAGCTCGATGTTGTGGGGGTTTCGGATGCCCAGCCCCGACCCGATCGGCGACCCGAGCGGCATGACGGCCGCGCACCCCGCCTGCTCCAGCCGCCGGGCCAGGATCGGGTCGTCGCCGATGTAGGGGAGGACCACGAACCCGTCGGCCACCAGCCGCTCCGCCGCGTCGAACGTCTCGATCGGGTCGGGCAGCAGCGTCCGCTCGTCGGCGATGACTTCGAGCTTTACCCAATTGGTATTGAGCGCCTCCCGGGCGAGCCGCGCGGTCAGCACCGCCTCGCCCGCCGTGAAACACCCGGCGGTGTTCGGCAGCACCTTGATGGCGCGCTCGCGCAGCACGTCGAGCACCGACCCTCGGGCGGCCGGGTCGAGCCGGCGCATCGCGACCGTGGTCAGCTCGGTGCCCGAGGCCACCAGGGCCCGGTCGAGCACCTCCAGCGACGGCGCGCCGCCGGTGCCCATGATGAGCCGCGAGCCGAACTCCTCGCCGCCGATCAGCAGGGGATCGTCCATGTCCTTCAGCCTCCCTGGACCGCGGTGAGCACTTCGACCCGGTCGCCGTCGGCCAGCACGGTCGCGTCCCAGGCGCCCCGGCTGACCACCTCGTCGTTGACGGCCACCGCGATCCCGGTGGCCTGGGCCGTCAGTCTGTGCACGGCTTTCGTGACCGTCGCCCCGTCGTCGAGGTCGTGGGGGTCGCCGTTGATGGTGATGCGCATCTAGATCCTCGCCGGAGTGCATTCGGGCATGAGATCGGCTTCGCCGAAGAGGCCGGCCACGACGGCGTCGGCCGTCAGCGGGGCGAGCAGCACGCCCGCCCGGTGGTGACCGGCCGCCACCCACACGTCGCCGTGCCTGCCGACGTAGGGGAGGTTGTCGGGGGTGCCGGGCCGCAGCCCGGCGAACGTCTCGGCCAGTTCGAGCTCGGTGATGCCCGGCACGATCTCGCGGGCGTCCCGCAGCAGCTCGTAGACCCCGCCGGCGGTCACCCGGGTGTCGAACCCGAGTTCCTCCATCGTCGCGCCGACCACGATCTCGCCGTCGTCGCGGGGGACCAGGTAGACCTCGGAGCCGCGGACCGTGCCGCGTACACACGTGCCCAGGAGGCCGCGCGGGCCGCGCAGCCGCAGGATCTGCCCCTTGACCGGCCGGATCGGCAGGCCGGGCAGGAGGCTCGGCGACCAGGCCCCGGCCGCGACCACGACGTGGTCGGCCGGCAGGCCCTCCAGCGTGGTGACGCGCTCCCTGACGAGCCGGCCGCCCGCGTTCTGGAACGCCTGCTGCAGCGCCTGGGCCACCCGCCGCGGGTTCACCCACAGGTCGTCGCGGGCCAGCAGGCCGCCCCGGACGTTGGGCGAGAGCATCGGCTCGGCCTGGCGGCACTGCCGCCCGGTCAGCCGCTCCACGCGCAGCCCGAGCTTCTCCTCGAACGCGGCCAGCTCGTCGAGCTGGGCCAGGTCGTCGGCGTCGTAGGCGACCTCGACGGTCCCGTCGCCGCGCAGGTCGACGGGGATCCCGCCGGCGGCCTCCAGCTCGCCCGCGAAGGCGGGCCAGCGTTCGAGCGAGGCGAGGCCGAGCCGCAGCAGCGGCTCCTCGGTGTAGGTGACCTCGCTGACGGGCGCCAGCATGCCGGCGGAGGCACGGGTCGCCTGCGACCCCGGGTCGGGGTCGGCCAGGGTGACGGTGAGGCCCCGCGTGGCGGCCCGCCAGGCGATCGACAGGCCGGCGATGCCGCCGCCGATCACGAACACGTCTGAAGCGTTCATCCGCGCTCCCTTCGCCGGCATGATCCGGATCAGGTTCGATAGCGGTCGGGAACCTGTGGAGTTCCCCTCTCAGCCCGGTCAGCCGGACTCCCGCGCGTCTTTGTCCAGAGTAATGCGAATTGATCTGATTCGCACAACACGGAATAGCCGCGCTGTGCGAGCTACTTACTCAATTCGTTACCGAATCTCCATTGGCGGGTGGGCCCGTCGGCAATCTAGGGTCTACTCGTGGATCACGTCGTGGTGGTGGGCGCCGGCCTGGCCGGTGTCCGGAGTGTCGAGGCTTTGCGGGCCCACGGGTACCAGGGCCGGATCACCCTCATCGGCGAGGAACCCCATCGCCCCTACGACCGCCCGCCCCTGTCGAAGGCGGTCCTCCTCGGCGACGCCGACTCCACGGTGGTCGACTCCGACCTGGAGGCGCTCGACGTCCGCCTCATGCTCGGCACCGCCGCCAAGGGCCTCCACGACGGCGTCCTGTCGACCACCGACGGCGAACTCGCCTTCGACGGCCTGGTCGTCGCGACCGGCGCCACGCCCGTCCGGCTGCGCGGCGAGGGCCACCAGCACGTCCTGCGCACCATCGACGACGCCCTGGCCCTGCGCGAGACGCTGGTCGAGGGCGCCCGCGTGGCCGTCGTCGGCGCGGGCTGGATCGGCGCCGAGGTGGCCACGGCGGCGGCCCGCGCGGGCTGCCGCGTCACGGTCGTCGAGGCCGCCGACGCCCCGGTCGCGGCGGCGCTGCCGATCGGCCGCTTCATGATCCCCTGGTACGCCGAGGCCGGCGTCGAGCTCGTCCTCGACGCCCCCGTGGGAACCGTCGACCCCGACGGCCTGACCCTGATGGACGGCGGCCGCATCGAGGCCGACGTCGTGGTCACCGGCGTGGGCGTGCGCCCCAACGTCGCCTGGCTCGACGGCTCCGGCGTGGAGCTCGACAACGGCGTCCTGGTCGACGAGCACCTGCGCAGCTTCGTGCCCAACGTCGTCGCCGTCGGCGACTGCGCCAACTGGTACAGCCGCCGCTTCGGCCGCCGCATGCGCGTCGAACACTGGGACACCGCCCTGGGCGCCCCCGACGTCGCCGCCGCGACCCTGATGGGCGAGAACGCCGTCTACGACCCGGTGCCCTACTTCTGGTCCGAGCAGTTCGGCCGCATGGTCCAGTACGCCGGCCACCACCACGGCGCCCGCCTGGTGCTGCGCGGCGACCCCGAGACCGACGCCAAGTGGGCCGCCTGCTGGCTCACCCACGACCACCGGCTGACCGCGATCCTCACCGTCGACAGACCGCGCGATCTGGTGCAAGGCCGACGTCTCGTCGAAGGACGGCAAAGGCTCGACGCCGCCCGCCTCGCCGACCCAAGCGTTACCCTTCGAGACTGCACCGTGGCGTAAACCGGGTGTTTCATGGTGGCGGACGTGTGGTAATGGTGGATTCGTGACGCTTACAGTTGCGCAGATCGACCGAGACACCGACCAGCTCGTGGGGGAGTGGCTCCCTCTCTCGGAAGTCGCGAAGAAGCTCCAGCTCAGCATCGGCAGGGCGAAGCAGCTCATCAAGGACAAGAAGCTCGTGGGCGCCCGCAGAGGCGGTGGCGAGCCCCAGATCCCGGCGGTCTTCATCGCCGGAGACGACGTCATCAAGGGCCTCCCCGGCACGCTGACCGTGCTCGCCGACGCGGGCTACAGCGAGGTCGAGTCGATCCGGTGGTTGTTCACCCCCGACGAGTCGCTGCCCGGCGCCCCGATCGACGCCATCAAGGCCGGCCGCCACACCGAGGTGAAGCGCAGGGCCCAGGCGCTCGGGTTCTAGCCGTCCCATGACATCGTGGGTCGGGTGACCGACTCCTCCCGGCGCAGACTCGCCGACTCACGCCTCTATCTGTGCACCGACGGCCGCCGGGAGCGCGGCGACCTGGTCGAGTTCCTCGACGCGGCGCTCTCCGGCGGGGTGGACATCGTCCAGCTCCGGGAGAAGGGCCTGGAGGCCCGGGAGGAGCTCTCCCTGCTCGAGGTGTTCCGCGCGGCCTGTGACCGGCACGGCGCGCTGCTGGCGGTCAACGACCGCGCGGACATCGCCTACGCGGCGCGGGCCGACGTGCTCCACCTGGGGCAGGACGACCTGCCGGTGCCGCTGGCCCGGGAGATCGTCGGCGCCGGCATGCTGATCGGCCGCTCGACCCACTCCGCCGTCGAGGCCACGGCCGCCTCCACCGAGCCGGGCGTCGACTACTACTGCTGCGGGCCCACCTGGCCGACCCCGACGAAGCCGGGACGCCCGGCGCCGGGCCTGCCCCTCCTCGCGCACGCCTCGGGTGTGCCCTCCGACCGCCCGTGGTTCGCCATCGGCGGCATCGACCTGGGCAACCTCGACGAGGTGCTGGCCCAGGGGGCGACGCGGGTCGTGGTCGTGCGCGCCATCACCGAGGCCGCCGACCCCAAGGCCGCCGCAGGGGAGTTCGCCCGCCGCCTGCGGGCCTAGTTGCGGCGGGTGGTCGCCGCGATGGCCAGCGCCTTGAGCGCCTCGCGGGCCTCCGCCTCGATGGGGGCCGCGTCCAGGACGGCCACGGCCTCCTTCACGTACGTCGTGATGAGCTCCTCGGCCGAGGCGAGGGCGCCGGTGTCCTCGATGACGCCTCGGAGGGTGTCCACGCCCTCCTCGTCGAGCTTGGGGTCGCCGACGAGGGCGCGTACCGAACGGGCCTGGGCGGGGGAGGCCAGCTCCAGGGTGCGCGCGATGAGCATCGTGCGCTTGCCCTCGCGGAGGTCGTCGCCCGCGGGCTTGCCGGTCTCGGCCGGGTCGCCGAAGACGCCCAGGACGTCGTCGCGCAGCTGGAAGGCGATGCCGACGTTCTGCCCGTAGCCGGCGCAGACCTGGTCGATCCACGGCTCGCGCGACTGGGCCGCCAGGATCATGCCCAGGCGCAGCGGGTGCTCGACGGAGTACTTGCCGCTCTTGAACAGGGCCACCCGCCGCGCGCTCTCGAAGGAGTTCTCGCCGTGGGCCTGCGCCAGCAGGTCGAGGTACTGGCCGTTCATCAGCTCGGTCAGCATGTGGTCGAAGACGGGCTGCGCCGCCGCGAGGCTCTCGGCGGGCAGGCCGGAGGTCCGCCACAACTCGCCCGACCAGATGAGGAGCAGGTTCCCGACCAGGATCGCCGCGCCCTCCCCGAACTGCACCGCCGACCCGTGCCACCCGGAGTCGACGTGCAGCTTCTCGAAGCGCCGGTGCGCCGAGGGCATGCCGCGCCGCATGTCGCTGGAGTCCATCACGTCGTCGTGGACGAGCGCGCTGGCCTGGAGCAGCTCCAGCGCCGACGCGGCGGAGATCACGCCGGGGTCGTCGGCGCCTCCGGCGGCCCGCCAGCCCCAGTAGCAGAAGGCCGGCCGCAGCCGCTTGCCCCCCACCAGGAAGTCGCGCACCGCGCCCAACACGGCCGCCAGGTCGGGATCGTCGAAGGCCGCCCGGCGGCGGTCGACGAAGCGCTGGAGGGCCTGGTCGACCTCGGGACGGATGAAGTCCAAAGGCGCGGTGGCATTTGTCATGTAATGAGGGTATCTGCAGGTGATCGATTCGTTCATCTGGCGGGGTGTTTGTGACGGGTGAGCCGAGATTTGATCATCCGGTAAGACGGTTTCCGCCGACTTTCCGGCGGGACTAGTAACCTTGGCCGCATGGCTCTGGGTCTCCCCTCACGCTTTCCCGACCGTGTCGCCACCGTGAGGGAACTGCTCGCGGCGGGCGAGCGGTCGTTCTCGTTCGAGTTCATGCCGCCCAAGACACCCGAGGCGGAACGTCAGCTCTGGCGGGTGATCCGGGAACTGGAGTCGCTGAAGCCGACCTTCGTCTCGGTCACCTACGGCGCGGGCGGCTCCACCCGTGACCGGACCGTCGACATCGTCGAACGCATCGCCCACAGCACGACGCTGACGCCGGTCGCCCACTTCACCGCCGTCAACCACTCGGTGCGCGAGCTGCGCCACCTCATCGGCCGCTTCGCCGACGCGGGCGTGCGCAACATCCTGGCCGTCCGGGGCGACCCGCCCGGCGACCCGATGGGCGAGTGGATCGCCCATCCGGAGGGCGTCCACTACGCCGAAGACCTGGTCCGGCTGATCCGTCAGTCGGGTGAGTTCTGCGTGGGGGTGGCGGCGTTCCCCTACAAGCACCCCCGGTCGCCGTCGATCGAGTCCGACGTCGACTACTTCGTGCGCAAGTGCCGGGCCGGCGCCGACTACGCGATCACCCAGATGTTCTTCGAGGCCGACGACTACCTGCGGCTGCGCGACCGGGTCGCGGCGTCGGGCTGTGACACGCCGATCATCCCCGGCATCATGCCGGTCACCAGGTTCGCCACGATCGCCCGCTCCGAGCAGCTCTCCGGGGCGCCGTTCCCGGCGAAGGTCGCCGAGCGCTTCGAGCGGGTCAAGGACGACCCCGACGCCGTCTACCGGCTCGGCATCGAGCACGGCGTGGAGTTGTGCCGCCGCCTGCTCGACGAGGGCGCTCCGGGCATCCACTTCATCACGTTCAACCGGTCGAACGCGACGCGCGAGGTCTACCAGGCGCTGATGCCGGCCGTCCCGGTGGTCTGAGACGGAAAAGGCGGGGCCGTCCACCCGGACGGCCCCGCCTTTCGCATGACTACGGCAGAGCGCACATCACGGCGTCGCGCCAGTCCCACTCCGCCCAGTTGTAGTCGGGGGCGTGGCCGCCGGTGATCTCGGCGAGCTCGCTTTCGTCGAGCTGTCGGGCGGAGGAGGCGAAATCGCTCATGTGAACCCCTTGGGTGAGGTGGACCAGTCACCTCCACGCTGCCAAAGCGATCTTGCAAGTGTCTTGAGGATCACTGCGGAACGTCTCTAGGCGGGCGGCGCGAGGGGGAGGCGGGCGCCGGCGATGGCGTAGAGCTCCGAGCCGCCAGGGAAGGCGAAGGCCGTCATCAGGTCGTAGAAGCCGAGGCTCGCGTAGAGGTGGCGGGCCGCCGTCGGGGCGTCGTGGGTCGAGAGCACGGCCGTGCGTTCCGGACGCCCCGCGCACATCGTGTGGATCATGCGGCGGCCGATGCCCTTGCTCTGGTGGTCGGGGTGGACGTGGATCTCGGCCAGCTCCAGCGCGTCGCCGAACCAGTCGTCGGCCACCAGGGGGCCCGCGCGTTCGAACAGGGCCCGTTTGACCACGTCGTGCCACCACTGGCCGTGGGCGCCGTGGAAGCCGTAGGCGAACCCGGCGATCTCCCCGTGCTCGGTCGTGGCCAGCACCCCGGCGAAGGCCGGATAGGTGGTGTGGTTGCGCATTATGGCCAGCCGCCCCGACAACTGGTCGGGCGGCGGGCGCATGGCGGCGGTGTAGATGCCCAGGACCGTGCGCAGTTCCGAGGTGAAGCTCTCGGGCCCCACCCGGCGCATCTCGATCATCCTCCGCACCCTAACCGATCACGCCACGTCGGCGGGTGTACCCCCGGTCAGGGCGACGAGCTCGTCGAACGTCGTCGGGAAGACCGTGTGGGGGTGACCGGCGGCGGCCCAGACGACGGGGTGCTTGCCGAGCCAGGTGTCGACGACGGTGCGCACCGGGGCCGGGTGCCCGATGGGCGCCACCCCGCCGATGGGGTGCCCGGTGTGCTCGCGCACGAACTCGGGGCTGGCCCGGCGTACCTTCGCCACCCCGAGCAGCGAGGCGACCAGGCCGGTGTCGACGCGGTGGGCGCCGCTGGTCAGCACCAGCAGCGGGGCGCCGTCGGCGTCGAACACGAGACTGTTGGCGATCGCGCCGACCTCACACCCGAGCTGGGCGGCGGCCGTCGCGGCGGTCGGCGCCGCGTCCTCCAGGAGCACGACCTCTCCCGTGGCCCCGTGGGCGCGGAGGATTCCGGCGATATGGACAGCGCTCGGCGGCAACTTTTCTGGCACGCGCCAACTCTAAACAGATCGGATGGGACATGGCGTGTTGATAACGACACCATGCCTCCCACTTGGACCAATCGACCCTTGGGTTATGGTCCTTTGACCCGAGCTTGTGCACTTTTGGAGGGGTTGGTAGCAATGGGGGTTCGGCAGCACCTGGCTGTCGCCGCCGCTGTGGTCACGGCGGGGGCCGTGCTGGCGATATCACCACCGGCCGTGGCGGCGCCGGTGGCCGCGCAGCAGACCGTACAGGCGGCTCCCGGCTGGGTCTCACCCGGCAAGACGCTGAAGATCGGCGCGAAGGGCGGCGTCGTCAAGAGCCTGCAGACGCGCCTGAAGGAACTGGGCTACCTGCCCGGCAAGATCGACGGGCGCTACGGCGGCGCCACGCAGTCGGCCGTCTGGGCCTTCCAGAAGGTCAACGGCATCAAGCCGACCAGCACCGTCGCGTCGAAGACCTGGCGCGCCCTGGAGAACCCCAAGCTCCCGAAGGTGCTGGTCCCGAACGGCAGGCCGACCCGCGCCGAGGTCAACCTGACGACCCAGATCCTGGTCCTGTACGTCAAGGGCCGGATCACGCTGATCTCGCACATCTCCAGCGGCAGCGGCATCCCCTACGTGGAGTACGCGACCTGGAACGGCACCCGCCAGAAGTTCACCGGCGACGCCCGCACCCCGACGGGGAACTTCAAGACGACCTGGCGGCGCGACGGCTGGCACAAGTCCTACCTGGGCCAGCTCTACAACCCGATCTTCTTCAACGGCGGCATCGCCTTCCACGGCGCGTTGTCGGTCCCCCTCTACCCGGCCTCCCACGGCTGCGTGCGCCTCCCGATGCACGTGGCGGAGGTCCTCCCCGGCCTGCTGGGCAAGGGCGTGCCGGTGCACGTGCGCGGGAAGTTCCGGCGCTGACACCTGCTTTTCGAAAGGCCCCGCCCCTCGGCGGGGCCTTTTCCTTTTCCGTACGCGGCCACCGATTGATCGAACGGGCTTTCGAAGTTTCTTGACTTTGATGTTGGTCGAAACTATGTTCGATGAAGGTGGGAGCGAGACTCGCGGCTCGCTCTCACCGCGTGGGTCCGGGCGCCGGCCATCGGCGGAAGGGCGGGTGTCGCGGCCCCACAGCTTCGGGCCGGACGGGGAGAGGGGAAGCTCCTCGTCCGGCCGCCCGATCCGGCGGAAATGTCGGTGGGGTCTGCGACTGTTGACCCTGACCGGCGACGAGACCGCCGGTGGCCACTCGTTTAGGAGGCCGAACCACCATGACCGGACCGCAGCAGAACGGCCACGGGGCCGCCCCGACCGGGCCCGCCAGCGGGCCCAAGGTGTCGCGGACCGTCCTCGCGCATCTCACCGACGCACGCGCCTGCCTCGCCGACGCGGCACAGGCGGGCAACCCGGCCGACCGCTACATCCACGCCCACCTCGCCGCCCTCCGCTCGGCCGCGGCCATCCTCGCCGCCCGTCCCCAGCCGATCGACGGCCGTCGCCGCCGTCTGCGCAGCGCGTGGGAGCTCCTTCCCGAAGTCCAGCCCGAACTGTCCCAGTGGGCCGCCTACTTCGCCGTCAGCGCCAAGAAGCGCGCCGCGGCCGAGGCCGGGCTGGTCCACCTGGTGAGCGTCCACGACGCGGAGGAGCTCATCGCCGAGGCGACGGCGTTCGTGACCATCATCGAGTCCACCCTCGGCGTGACCACCCAGGAGACCCTGCCCATGGCGGGATAGCGCAGGCGTCCGGATGCGTTTCCCCGCCGCATCCGGACGCACGCCGCCGTGGTTCGAGCTGGTCGGTTACCACTTCGCACCTCAAGTAAGGTTCGGTGACCGAAAAAGCGACCGCGGGAGTTTTCGCCATGTCTCATGAGGTCGAGGCCGACCGTGTCATGCGTTCCATGGGGAAGTTGTGCCTCGAACACGACCCCGACGTCTTCCGTTCCGTGCTCGACCGGATCGGCGACAAGTGGAGCCTCATCCTGATCGGGCTGCTCGACACCGGGTCGATGCGCTTCACCGAGCTGCTCCACACCACCCCGGGCATCTCCCGCCGGATGCTCACCCTGACGCTGCGCAACCTCGAACGCGACGGCATCGTCAAGCGCACCATCTACCCCGAGATACCGCCCCGGGTCGAATATGAGGTCACGCCGTTCGGCCACACCCTCACCGCCCCCGTCATCGGCCTCGCCCAGTGGGCCGCCGACAACCAGAACACGATCGTCGCCAACCGCCGCGCGTTCGACGCCGCCGCCGGCCACCTCGACGACGAGCTCGAATGACAGGGTCGGTCAACCGGGTGTGACCGGGTTTAGTTGAAGTTACCGGTTACCGCCGTGTACTCAGTACTCATCAGTTACTGAGCAGGTGGCGAGCATGATCGCTGCCTTCGGCGAGAGGACCTCTCCCCATGACCCGCATCGGCATCATCCTCGGCAGCACCCGGCCCGGCCGCAACGGCGAGCAGGTCGCCCGATGGGTGTACGAACACGCGTCCCAGCGCACCGACGCCACGTTCGAGATCATCGACCTGCTCGACTACCCGCTCCCGCATTTCGACGAGCCCATCTCCCCGCTGATGGGCCAGTACAAGAACGACCACACCAAGGCGTGGGCGGCGAAGATCGCCTCCTACGACGGCTTCGTCATGGTGACACCCGAGTACAACCACTCGACCTCGGGCGTGCTGAAGAACGCCATCGACTACCTGTTCGCCGAGTGGAACAACAAGGCGTTCGGCGTCGTCTCCTACGGGAGCGTGGGCGGGGCGCGGGCGGCCGAGCACCTGCGGCTGATCGGCGGGGAGCTCAAGCTCGCCGACGTGCGGACCAACGTGGCGCTGTCGATGTTCACCGACTTCGTCGACTTCACCAAGCTGAACCCGAGCGACTACCAGGTCGCGACGCTGACCACCATGCTCGACGAGGTCGTCGCCTGGAGCCGGGCGCTGGCGCCGCTCCGCGAGGCGAGCTAGCTGGTCGCCGCGCGGGGGAGGACCACCACCGGGCAGGGGGCGGCCCGGAGGACCTTCAGCGACATGTCGCCGACGAACACGCGGCGCAGGGGGCCGACCGAGCTCGACCCGCAGACCAGCAGCTCGCCCGGCGTCCAGTCGGTCCCTGCCAGCGCCTCGGAGGCGTCCGGGGCGGTCAGCACCTCGGTGGTGACGCCCCGGGGGAGGGCGGCCGTGCGGCGGGGGCTGCGGACCGCCGCGCGCAGGGCGTGTTCGTAGCGGGCGCGGACCTGCTCCAGGACCTCTTCGGGCACCTGGGGGGCGGTCGGCAGCACGGTGATCAGGCGGAGGGGGAGCTGCAGCGTCCCGGCCGCCCTGATCGCCAGCAGCAGGGCGGCCTCGCAGGCGGGGGACTTGTCGTAGCCGAACGTGATGCGGTCCAGGGCGGCCGGGGGATCGGCCGCGTAGCCCCGCGGGGCGAGGCACACGGGGGTGTGGCTGCTGTGCAGGAGCTGGTCGGCGGTGCTGCCGACGGCGATCCGGCGGCCGGGGCCGTGGGGGGCCGAGCCGATGACGATCAGGTCGCAGGTCTCCTGCGCCGACAGCCGGTTGAGCCCCAGGCCCGCGCTGCGGTGCACGGTGGAGACCACCTCGGCGTCGTCCAGGCCGGCCTCCCGCGCGGCCTGCTCGGCCAGGCTCAGGGCCGCCGACTCCCGTGACAGCAGATAGGCCCGCCACTCGGCGTCGGCCTTCGCCGGGCCGGGCGTCTCCCACACCGCCGGGCGCACGACCGCCACCCTCACATGGCCGTTGAGCGTGCGCGCGAAGACGCCCGCCAGCGCCAGGGCGTCGTGGCCCCCAGAGTCGGGGACGAAGCCGGTGACGATGTTCACGCCGGCTCAGATCCCGTCGCGCAGCAGCGGGCAGCTCATGCAGCGCGGGCCGCCCCGGCCGCGGCCCAGTTCGCTGCCCCTGATCGTGACGACCTCGACGCCGCTGGCGCGCAGGAAGTTGTTCGTGGTCGTGTTGCGCTCGTAGCCGATGACCACGCCGGGTTCGACGGCCAGCACGTTGCAGCCGTCGTCCCACTGCTCGCGCTCGGCGGCGTGCACGTCCTGGGTCGGGGTCAGCACCCGGATGTCGTCGAGGCCGATGGCGCGGGCGATGGCGCGGTGCATGTCCTCGGGCGCGTGGTCGGTGACCTTCAGCTCCTTCTCGGTGTCGCCGGGTTCGATCGTGTACGACGGCAGCATGCCCAGCCCCGCGTACTTGGTGAACACCCCGACGTCCACGTTGGTCATCACCGTGTCGAGGTGCATGAACGCGCGCGCCTGCGGCAGCCGCAGGGCCACGATCACGGAGGCCGAACCGGCCGCGAACAGGTTCTTGGCGAGCATCTCGATCGCCTGCGGCTGGGTGCGCTCGCTCATCCCGACCAGCACGGCCCCCCGCCCGAGCACCAGGACGTCGCCGCCCTCGATCGTGGCGGGCGCCATGGACGTGCCGGGATACCAGACCCCGAACCGCTCCTCGGCGAACATCGGGTGGAAACGGTAGACCGCCTCCATGTTGACCGTCTCGCGGCGCCGGGCCCGTTTGCGCATGGCGTTGACCGAGACGCCGTCGTAGATCCAGCACGACGTGTCGCGCGTGTAGAGGTGGTTGGGCAGCGGCGGCAGGACGAAGTCGTCGAGGTCGAGGGAGTGGAAGAACAGCGACTTGGGGTCGCAGCCGAGGTCGAGGGCCTCGCGTCTGGTCAGCCCCCCGGTCAGGTGGGAGGCCAGGTCGGCGGCCGACAGGGAGTCGAGGGTGTTGCGGATCGCGTCGGCCGCCATCGGGCCGTAGAACCGCTCCTCCACGCTGCCGTCGAGGATGTGCTTGCGGGCCTCGGGGATCTCGGCGGTCTCGCGCAGCAGGTCGTGCAGCAGGGTGACCCGCACGCCGCGCTCGCGCAGGACCCGCTGGAACTCCTCGTGCTCCTCGACGGCCCGCGCGACCCAGAGCACGTCGTCGAAGAGCAGATCGGCCATGTTGGTGGGGGTGAGCCGCTTCAGCGCCAGGTCAGGGGCGTGCAGCAGCACGTGGTGCAGGCGCCCGACCTCGGAGGCGACGGTGAACGTCATGCTCGGCGACCTGCCCGGCACCAAATCTGGTCAAACGCTAGTTGATCGCCATAAGGGGCATCAAAAACGCGGTAATCAGCACGATTCCGGCCACGGCCATGGCGGGACGGCCGGTCATGAAGGCGGGGAGGATGGGGACCTCCCGCTCCGCGGGGGCGCCGCTGCCGTGTTCGGCGAGGTCCTGGGCGAGCTGGGGGTCGCTCCGGCGGAAGTGCCGCGCGATCTCGTCGAGAGCACGCCGCTCGGCCCGGGACAGCCTCATGTGATCTTCCTCCACTTGGGGAAACCGTGAAGGAAGTTTTAGCGTTGTTTGTCCGAAATGGCCAGCGCGATCACCCCGGCTCGCGGAAGGGGTGATCGCAGAGTCAGAACGACTCGACGGCGCGGCGGGCCTCGGCGTCGAGCACGCCCCAGGCGATGAACTCCTCCGTCAGCTCGGCCGGGGACCGGTCGTAGATGACGGCCAGGGAGCGCAGGTCCTCCTGGCGGATGCTCAGCACCTTGCCGTTGTAGTCACCACGCTGCGACTGGATCGTCTGCGCGTAGCGGGCAAGCGGGCCGGCCTTGTCCTTCGGCAACTGGCCAAGACGCTCAAGGTCGATCACGAGCTTCGGCGTGGGCAGCAGCGGGGAGGGCGCGGTGCCCCCGGGAAGCAGCTCGGACACCGGCACCCCGTAGAAATCGGCCAGTTCGGCGAGCTTCTGCACGGTCACCGCACGGTCGCCACGCTCGTAGGAGCCCACCACGACGGCCTTCCAGCGACCGCGGGACTTCTCCTCCACCCCGTGCAGCGACAACCCCTGCTGTGTTCGGATCGCGCGCAGCCGCGCGCCAAGCGACTTGGCGTAGTCAGACGGCATCGTTTGGGCCCCCGGCTTTCTATGTCTGTTCTTACTTGATTGTGTGCCCACGTCCCGTATGCCCGGTTCACCGGGTGCGGCACCTGGGGGCAGGTACCAACGGTGACCGTTGCGTCGGGTTTTACCCAGGAAGGTCGAGAGTTGTGGTTACGGACAGTGACGGTAAAGCCGTCACAGTCAAAGGTCAAGTCGATTGGGAAAAGATGGCGAAACCGTGCTCTCGGCGAGAACCGAGCATCCTTCGGATTTCGGGCGCTCCGTGCCGGTCGGCCTCCTACCTGCCATGGGACCCGTCCCTGCTGGCAGCGGTAGGGGGCCTGGTAGGGTTTCGGTGGCCAGACACCCTTTTAAGACCCGTCCCGTGAGGCGGGAAAGGCGGTGAACTTTCCGATGACGCATGCCCAAAATCAGGTCGCCAGGGCAGTGCTCGAAGGGCCGGACATCCACCGGGCCCTCACCCGGATAGCCCACGAGATCCTCGAACGGACCCGCGGCGCCTCCGACGTCGTCCTTCTCGGCATCCCCACCCGCGGCGCCACCCTCGCCCATCGCCTGGCCGAGCGCGTGGCCCAGTTCGAGGGCGTGAAGGTCCCGGTCGGCTCGATCGACATCACCATGTACCGCGACGACCTCCGCCTCGGCCCGGCCCGGCCCCTCGGGAAGACCGACGTCCCGGCCGGGGGGATCGACGGCCGGACCGTCGTCCTGGTCGACGACGTGCTCTTCTCCGGCCGTACGGTCAGGGCCGCCCTCGACGCGCTGGGCGACATCGGCCGCCCGAAGGCCGTGCAGCTCGCCACCCTGGTCGACCGGGGCCACCGCGAGCTGCCCATCCGCGCCGACTACGTCGGCAAGAACCTGCCGACCGCCAAGAGCGAGAAGGTCAAGGTCCTGCTCTCCGAGATCGACGGCCGCGACGCCGTCGAGCTGCTGAAGGGAGCCGACAGGTGAAGCACCTGATCTCCGCCGGAGACCTCTCCCGCGACGAGGCCCTGCTCATCCTCGACACCGCCGAGGAGCTGGCCCGCGTCTCCGAGCGCTCCATCAAGAAGCTGCCGACCCTGCGCGGCCGGACCGTCGTCAACCTCTTCTTCGAGGACTCCACCCGGACCCGGATCTCGTTCGAGGCCGCCGCCAAGCGCCTGTCGGCCGACGTGATCAACTTCTCGGCGAAGGGGTCGAGCGTGTCCAAGGGCGAGTCGCTCAAGGACACCGCGCTGACCCTGGAGGCCATGGGCGCCGACGCCGTGGTCATCCGCCACGGCGCCTCCGGCGCGCCCCACCGGCTCGCCAACTGGGTGCGCGGCAGCGTGCTGAACGCCGGCGACGGCACCCACGAGCACCCCACCCAGGCGCTCCTCGACGCCTTCTCGATGCGGCAGCGCCTGGGCCGCCTGGAGGGCCTCAAGGTCGCCATCGTGGGCGACGTCCTGCACAGCAGGGTCGCACGGTCCAACGTGCTGCTGCTGTCGACCCTCGGCGCCGAGGTGACCCTGGTCGCGCCGCCGACGCTGCTGCCGGTCTCGGTGGAGCGCTGGCCGTGCCAGGTGTCCTACGACCTCGACGCCGTCCTGCCCAAGGCCGACGTCGTGATGATGCTGCGCGTGCAGCTCGAACGCATGAACGCGGCCTACTTCCCCAGCGCGCGCGAGTACAGCCGCCGCTACGGCCTCGACCGCGACCGCTTCGCCAAGCTCCACGACGACGCGATCGTGATGCACCCCGGGCCGATGAACCGCGGCATGGAGATCTCCGCCGAGGTGGCCGACTCCCCCCGCTCGACCATCGTCGAGCAGGTCGGCAACGGGGTGACCGTGCGGATGGCCGCGCTCTACCTGCTCATCGGAGGCGAGAACCAGTGATCGTGATCAGGAACGCCCGCATCCTGGGCGGCGAGCCCCGCGACATCCTCATCGCGAACGGGCTGATCTCCGAGATCGGCGCCGGGCTCGGCGGCGACACCGTCATCGAGGCCGACGGGCTCATCGCCCTGCCGGGCCTCGTCGACCTCCACACCCACCTGCGCGAGCCCGGCCGCGAAGACGCCGAGACCGTCGAGACCGGCACCCGCGCCGCCGCCATGGGCGGCTTCACCGCCGTCCACGCGATGGCCAACACCTCGCCCGTCGCCGACACGGCCGGCGTGGTCGAGCAGGTCTGGCGGCGCGGCCAGGAGGCCGGCCACTGCGACGTCCACCCCGTCGGGGCGGTGACCAGCGGCCTGGAGGGCAAGCACCTGGCCGAGCTCGGCGCGATGGCCGACTCCCAGGCCCGCGTGCGGGTGTTCTCCGACGACGGCAAGTGCGTCAGCGACGCCGTGCTGATGCGCCGGGCGCTGGAATACGTGAAGGCCTTCGACGGGGTGGTGGCCCAGCACGCCCAGGAGCCGCGCCTGACCGAGGGCGCGCAGCTCAACGAGGGCGAGGTCTCGGGGCGGCTCGGGCTCACCGGATGGCCGGCGGTCGCCGAGGAGGCGATCATCGCGCGTGACTGCCTGCTGGCCGCCCACGTCGGGTCGCGGCTGCACGTCTGCCACGTGTCGACCGCGGGTTCGGTCGAGATCATCCGGTGGGCCAAGTCCAAGGGCTGGAACGTGACCGCCGAGGTCACCCCCCACCACCTGCTGCTGACCGACTCCTGCGCCGAGGCGTCGCCGGTCGGGCCGTACAACCCGATCTACAAGGTCAACCCGCCGCTGCGCACGCACGAGGACGTGACCGCCCTGCGCGAGGCCCTCGCCGACGGCACGATCGACTGCGTCGCGACCGACCACGCGCCCCACCCGGTTGAGGACAAGGAGACCGAGTGGGCCGCGGCGGCCATGGGCATGATCGGCCTGGAGACGGCGCTCAGCGTCGTCCAGGAGGCCATGGTCGAGACCGGCCTGCTCGACTGGGCCGGCGTCGCCGACCGCATGTCGGTCCGCCCCGCGCGCATCGGCCGCCTCTCGGGCCAGGGCCTGCCGCTCGAGGTGGGCGCGCCCGCGAACATCACCCTGTACGACCCGGCGGTCCGCACCCCGGTCGACCCGACGGCGATGGTGTCCCGCAGCCGCAACACGCCCTATGAGGGCCTCACCCTGCCGGGCCGCGTCGTCGCGACCCTCCTGCGGGGCCGCCCCACTGTTCTGGATGGGAAACTGGTATGACCGCGCTCTTGGTTCTGGAAGACGGCCGTGTCTTCGAGGGGGTGCCCTACGGCGCCGTCGGGGAGACGTTCGGGGAGATGGTCTTCAACACCGGCATGACCGGTTACCAGGAGACCCTCACCGACCCCTCCTACCACCGACAGATCGTCGCGATGACCGCGCCGCACATCGGAAACACCGGCGTCAACGACGAAGACCCCGAGTCGGGCCGCGTCTGGGTCGCCGGGTACGTCGTCCGCGAACCCGCCCGCGTCCACTCCAGCTGGCGCGCCAACCGGTCGCTCGACGACTACCTGCGTGAGCAGGGCGTGGTCGGGATCGCCATGCGCGGCACCCGCGCCCTCACCCGCCACCTGCGCGAGCGGGGCGCCATGCGGGCCGGCATCTTCTCGGGCGACGCGCTGCCCCCCGTACCGGACCTGGTCGAGAAGGTGCGGCGCAGCCCCGAGATGACCGGAGCCGACCTCGCGGCCGAGGTCGCGACGACCGAGGCCTACGTGGTCCCGGCGATCGGCGAGAAGCGGTTCACCGTCGCCGCCGTCGACCTCGGCATCAAGGGCATGACGCCCCACCGCATGGCCGAGCGCGGCTGCGAGGTGCACGTGCTCCCGGCCACGGCGACGGCCGAGGAGATCCTCGCCCTCGACCCCGACGGGGTGTTCTTCTCCAACGGGCCCGGCGACCCCGGGGCCGCCGACCACGCCGTCGCCGCGCTGCGGGGCGTGCTCGACGCCGGGAAGCCGTTCTTCGGCATCTGCTTCGGCAACCAGATCCTCGGCCGCGCGCTGGGGCTCGGGACCTACAAGCTCCGCTACGGCCACCGCGGCGTCAACCAGCCGGTCCAGGACCGGCGGACCGGCAAGGTCGAGATCAGCGCCCACAACCACGGCTTCGCCGTCGACGCCCCGCTCGACGGCCCCTTCGACACCCCCTACGGGCGGGCCGAAGTCAGCCACGTCAACCTGAACGACGACTGCGTCGAGGGCCTGCGGCTGCTCGACCGGCCGGTGTTCAGCGTGCAGTACCACCCCGAGGCGGCCGCCGGACCCCACGACGCGGCCTACCTGTTCGACGAGTTCTGTGAGGTCATGGGTGCCTAAGCGGACGGATATCCAGTCGATCATGGTGATCGGCTCCGGGCCGATCGTGATCGGGCAGGCCTGCGAGTTCGACTACTCGGGCACCCAGGCCTGCCGCGTGCTGCGCGCCGAGGGCTACCGGGTGATCCTGGTCAACTCCAACCCGGCCACGATCATGACCGACCCCGAGTTCGCCGACGCCACGTACGTCGAGCCGATCACCCCGGACATCATCGAGAAGATCATCGCGAAGGAGCGCCCCGACGCGCTGCTGCCCACCCTGGGCGGCCAGACCGCCCTCAACGCGGCCGTCGCCCTCCACGAGAGCGGCGTGCTGACCCGCTACGACGTCGAGCTCATCGGCGCCAACTTCGACGCCATCCAGGCCGGCGAGAACCGCGAGAAGTTCAAGACGATCGTCGCCAAGGTCGCCGAGGAACACGGTCTCAACGCCGAGTCGGCCCGCAGCGTCATCTGCCACACCATGGACGAGTGCCTGGCGGGCGCCGAGAAACTGGGCTACCCCGTGGTGGTCCGGCCGTCGTTCACGATGGGCGGCGCCGGGTCCGGGTTCGCCCACGACGAGGCCGACCTGCGGCGCATCGCGGGGGCCGGGCTCGACGCCTCGCCGACCACCGAGGTCCTTCTCGAGGAGTCGATCCTCGGCTGGAAGGAGTTCGAGCTGGAGGTGATGCGCGACCGGGCCGACAACGTCGTCATCGTCTGCTCCATCGAGAACATCGACCCGATGGGCGTGCACACCGGCGACTCGGTCACCGTCGCGCCCGCGATGACGCTGACCGACCGCGAATACCAGAACATGCGCGACGTCGCCATCGCGGTCATCCGCGAGGTCGGCGTCGACACCGGCGGCTGCAACATCCAGTTCGCCGTCGACCCCGCCACGGGCCGCATGATCGTCATCGAGATGAACCCGCGCGTCTCCCGGTCGTCGGCGCTGGCGTCCAAGGCCACCGGCTTCCCGATCGCCAAGATCGCCGCGAAGCTGGCCGTCGGCTACACGCTCGACGAGGTGCCCAACGACATCACCAAGGAGACCCCGGCCTCCTTCGAGCCGTCGCTCGACTACGTGGTCGTCAAGGTGCCGAGGTTCGCGTTCGAGAAGTTCGCCGGGGCCGACCAGACCCTCACCACCCACATGAAGTCGGTCGGCGAGGCGATGGCCATCGGCCGCTCCTTCCCCGAGGCGCTGCAGAAGGCGCTGCGCTCCCTGGAGAAGAAGGACTCCCAGTTCTCCTGGACGGGTCCCGTCGCCTCCAAGGAGTCCCTGATCGCCAAGATGCGGATCCCGCACGACGGCCGCCTGCGGACCATCCAGCAGGCCATCCGCGCCGGGGCCACGATCGAGGAGCTCCACGACGCCACCAAGGTCGACCCGTGGTTCCTCGACCAGCTCTTCCTGATCCACGAGGTCGCCGAGAGCATCACGGAGTTCGACGGGCCCACGCTGAAGAAGGCCAAGGAGCACGGCTTCTCCGACGTCCAGATCGGCGAGATCCTCGGCCTCGACGAGGTCCGGGTCCGCGACCTGCGGCACGCCCTCGGGCTGCGGCCGGTCTACAACACGGTCGACACCTGCGCGGCGGAGTTCGCGGCCAAGACCCCCTACCTCTACTCCACCTACGACGAGGAGACCGAGGTCCCGTCGGGCGACCGGCCCAAGGTGATCATCCTCGGGAGCGGGCCGAACCGCATCGGGCAGGGCATCGAGTTCGACTACGCGTGCGTGCACGCCTCCTTCGAGCTGGCCGCGGCCGGGTTCGAGACCGTCATGGTCAACTGCAACCCCGAGACCGTCTCGACCGACTACGACACCTCCGACCGGCTCTACTTCGAGCCGCTCACCCTGGAGGACGTGCTGGAGGTCGTGCACGCCGAGCAGGCCACCGGTCCCGTCGCGGGCGTCATCGTGCAGCTCGGCGGCCAGACCCCGCTGGGCCTGGCCCAGGCGCTCAAGGACGCCGGGGTGCCGGTCGTCGGCACGCCGCCCGAGAGCATCCACCTCGCCGAGGAGCGCGGCGCGTTCGGCCGGGTGCTGGCCGAGGCGGGCCTGCCCGCCCCGCGCCACGGCACCGCCCTGTCGGTGGACGAGGCCCGCACCATCGCCGAGGAGATCGGCTACCCGGTGCTCGTGCGGCCCAGCTACGTCCTGGGCGGCGCCGGCATGGCCATCGTGTACGACGACGACACGCTCACGACGTACATGGGCAAGGCCGCGACCGACCACCCGGTGCTCATCGACAAGTTCCTCGACGACGCCATCGAGATCGACGTCGACGCCCTGTACGACGGCGAGGAGCTCTACCTCGGCGGCGTCATGGAGCACATCGAGGAGGCCGGCATCCACTCCGGCGACTCGGCCTGCGCGCTGCCCCCGATCACCCTCGGGAGCTTCGACATCAAGCGCATCCGGACCGCCACCGAGGCCATCGCCCGCGGCGTGGGCGTGCGCGGCCTGCTGAACGTCCAGTACGCCATGGCGGCCAACGTCCTGTACGTCCTGGAGGCCAACCCCCGGGCCAGCCGGACCATCCCGTTCGTCTCCAAGGCCACCGCGGTGCCGCTGGCCAAGGCGGCGGCCCGGGTGATGATGGGCGCCACCATCGCCGGCCTGCGCGAGGAGGGCATGCTGCCCGCCTCCGGCGACGGCGGCACCCTGCCGATGGACTCGCCGATCGCGGTCAAGGAGGCGGTGCTGCCGTTCGACCGGTTCCGCGGCGTCGACATCGTGCTCGGCCCCGAGATGCGCTCGACCGGCGAGGTCATGGGCGTGGACGCCGGGTTCGGCTCGGCCTACGCCAAGTCGCAGCAGGCGGCCTACGGCGGCCTGCCCACCAAGGGCAGGGCGTTCGTGTCGGTCGCCAACAAGGACAAGCGGGCGATGATCTTCCCGGTCAAGGCGCTGGCCGAGCTCGGCTTCGAGATCCTGGCGACGGAGGGTACGGCCGAGGTGCTGCGCCGTAACGGCGTCCATGCCAAGATCGTGCGAAAGCAGAGCGACGGTCCGGGCGCCGACGGCGAGCCGACGATCGTGCGGCGCATCCTCGACGGGGAGGTGGACCTCATCGTGAACACGCCCTTCGGCAGCCCCGGCCAGTCGGGGCCGCGGCTCGACGGCTACGAGATCCGCACCGCCGCCGTGCTGCGCGGAATCGCCTGCATCACGACGGTCCAGGGTCTGGCCGCCGCGGTGCAGGGCATCCAGCACATCGTCCGCGGCGACGTGGGCGTGCGCTCGCTGCAGGAGCACGCTCAGCGCCTCAGGGGCTGACAAGGGAGTACGACGTGGCCGGGAGCCCGGTGCAGGTGACGGGGACGGTGCTGACCATGCGCCGGGTCGACGCCTACCACGCGCTGACCGTCGTCGCGCCGGGCATCGCCGACCGGTTCCGGCCCGGCCACTTCGTCACCGTCGCCGTGGGCGGGCCGCGCACCTCCACCCTCACCCGCCGGGCCTTCGCCGTGCACGACGTGAAGCCCGACTACGGCGGCACCGTCGAGCTGGTCTTCACCGTGCGCGGCGCGGGCACCGCCTGGCTGGCCGACCGGCGGGCCCGCGACCCGCTCGACCTCATCGGCCCGCTCGGGCGGCCCTTCCCGCTGCCGCGCGACCCGGCCACCTGCCTGCTGGTCGGCTCGGAGTACGGCGCCGCCGCGCTGTTCGCCCTGGCCGACGCGCTGCAGCAGCGCAACTGCCGGGTCGACTTCGTGCTGGGGGCCGCCTCCTCCGACCGCGTCTTCGGGGCCCTGCGCGCCCGCCGCATGGCCGAGACGGCGACCCTCACGACCCGCGACGGCTCCCTGGGTGTACGCGGGTCGGTGGTCGACGTGCTGCCCGGGGTGATCGCCGACACGCACGCCGACGTCGTCTACGCGTGCGGGCCGATGGCGACGCTCAGCGGCGTGACCGCCGTGTGCGCCGAGTTCGACATCCCCGTCCAGGTGAGCGTCGAGGAGCTGATGGCGTGCGGGATCGGGCTCTGCATGACCTGTACCGTTCCCGTGATCGGCGACGACGGCGTGACCCGCATGACCAGGGCGTGCGTCGACGGGCCGGTCTTCCGGGGCGAGCGGGTGCGGTTCGACGACGTCGGCACGATCCCCTTCGACGCCCACGGGGCGCCGGGAGGCGACCGTGCCCGCTGACATGCGCACCTACCTGGCGCACGTCGAGCTGCCCAACCCCATCCTGACCGCCTCCGGCTGCGCCGGGACCGGCCGCGAGCTGGCCCCCTTCGCCGACGTGACCCGTCTGGGGGCCCTGACGACCCGTACGATCACGATGGCGCCCCGGGCGGGTCGTCCCACCCCCCGCATGGCCGAGACGCCCTCAGGGCTTCTCAACGCCGTCGGGCTCCAGGGGCCGGGGGTCGACGTCTTCCTGGCCCGCGAGCTGCCCTGGCTGGCCGAGCGCGGCGCCCGGACCGTCGTGTCGATCGGCGGCGGCAGCGTCGCGGAGTTCTCCGCGCTGGCCCGCAGGCTCACCGACGCCCCCGGCGTGACCGCGCTGGAGGTCAACCTGTCGTGCCCCAACGTCGAGGACCGGGGCCGCGTCTTCGCCCGCGACCCCTCGGCGGCCGGCGAGGTCGTCTCGGCGGTCCGCACCGCCGCCCGCTACGACCTCCCGGTGATCGCCAAGCTCCAGCCGGACGTGGCCGACGTGGTGGCCATCGCCAAGGCGTGCGTCGACGGCGGCGCCGAGGCCCTCTCGATGATCAACAACCCGGTCGGCATGGCCATCGACGTCGACCGCATGCGCCCGGCCCTGGCCGCCGGCACCGGTGGCCTGTCCGGCCCCGCGATCCGGCCGCTGGCCGTCAAGTGCGTCTGGCAGGTGCACGCCGCCCTGCCCGGCACCCCCGTCATCGGCATGGGCGGCGTCACGAGCGGTCGCGACGCCCTTGAGCTGGTCCTGGCCGGAGCCTGCGCGGTCGCGGTGGGTACGGTCCTGTTCCACGACCCGTACGCCGGCCACCGCGTGCTCAGAGAGCTGGAGGAACTCCTCCAGGAGCGCGGGTTCGACCGGCTCGCCGACGCGGTGGGGCTGGCCCACCGCCCGTCCCACCGCACCGACCGTGAGGAGAGTTCCCCGTGACGCCCGCACCCATCGCCGTCGCCCTGGACGCGCCCGACCTGGAGACCGCGGCCCGCTGGGCGAGCCTGGTGACCCCCCACGTCTCGACCGTCAAGGTCGGCCTGGAGCTCTACCTCCGCTACGGGCCCGACGTGATCGCCTCCGTCCGGGGCGCCAGCGGCGTGCAGGTCTTCCTCGACCTGAAGCTCCACGACATCCCCAACACCGTGGCCGGCGCCACCAAGGCCGTCGCCCGGCTCAAGCCCGCCTTCCTGACCGTCCACGCGGGCGGCGGGGCCGCCATGATCCGCGCGGCCGTCGAGTCGGCCCCCCAGACGCGCATCGCGGCCGTCACGGTGCTCACCTCGCTGTCGGAGGCCGACCTGGCCGCCATCGGCCTCCAGGGGCCGCCTCAGGACGCCGTACGCCGCCTCGCCGCCCTCGCCGTGGGCGCGGGGGCCCAGGCGCTCGTGTGCTCGCCCATGGAGGTCGCGGCCGTCCGGGCCGAGGTGGGGGAGGGCATCACCCTCATCACCCCCGGGGTGCGCCCCACGGGCGCCGCCTCACAGGACCAGGCGCGCGTCGCGACCCCCGAGAGAGCGCTTGCCGACGGCGCCGACCTCCTCGTGATCGGGCGCCCGATCACCGGCTCGGCCGACCCCGGAGCGAGCGCCGCGGCCATCGCCGCGGCACTGAGGCGCACATCACTGTCCCGCCCCTGATGAGGCCGTTTTCGTCGACGGACAGTTAAATGGCGATTACTGGGCGTAGTTTATTTGGATTTCTTTGCTAGAAACAGGTCTTGACGTTGCCGGAAGGGGCAAGGACCAGCTAATTTCCCCTCTCGTCCGAGTACATCGACAGAAATTCGAGGTGACCCGGCGTGGCTCTTCCTCCCCTGACCCCCGAGCAGCGCGCCGCAGCACTTGAGAAGGCTGCGAAGGCCCGCAAGGAGCGTGCTGAGGTCAAGAACCGCCTCAAGCATGGCGCGGTGTCTCTTGCCGAGGTGCTCAAGGATGGGCAGACCGACGACGTCATCGGCAAGATGAAGGTCTCGGCTCTGCTTGAGTCGCTCCCTGGCGTGGGCAAGGTCCGCGCCAAGCAGCTGATGGAACGTCTTGGTATCGCCGAATCCCGCCGCGTGCGCGGACTTGGCGCCAACCAGCGCGCTTCTCTGGAGCGCGAATTCGGTGGCGCGGAAAGCTGAGGCGTACGCTTTCGGCCATCCCCCGGGATGGCCGGGGATCGCGTGACACCAGAGGGGCATTGAGTTGACCACGACGTCCTGGTCCGACGGCGGCACGGCTCACGAGGCCGAGGAAACCGGAGGGGACGGGGCGCGATACGGTGGCTCCATGCCTCTGACACGCCTGACGGTCCTGTCCGGGCCGTCCGGCGTCGGCAAGTCCACGGTCGTCGCCGAGCTCCGGCGGGCACACCCAGAGGTGTGGCTGTCGGTCTCGGTGACCACCCGGAAACCCCGCCCCGGGGAGACCCACGGGGTCGAATACTTCTTCGCCGACGACGCCGAGTTCGACCGGCTCATCGCCGACGGAGACCTGCTGGAGTGGGCCGAGTTCGCCGGCAACCGCTACGGCACCCCCCGCGTCGCCGTCGAGGAACGCCTCGCCAAGGGTGAGCCCACCCTGCTCGAGATCGACCTCCAGGGCGCGCGCCAGGTCCGGGCCAGCATGCCCGAGGCCCTGCTCGTCTTCCTCGCCCCGCCGACGTGGGAAGAGCTCGAACGCCGCCTGCGCGGGCGCGGCACCGAACCGCCCGACGTGATCGCCCGCCGCCTTGAGGCCGGGCGGGTCGAGATGGCGGCCGAGAAAGAATTCGACCTGACCCTTGTCAACACGTCGGTGCAAGAGGTATGTCGGCGGCTGATAGATTTGATGGCCGACGATCCGACTAGCTAGGGGACCCCTACTGTGACCACCAGCTCCGCCTACGCCGAGGGCATCACCAACCCGTCGATCGACTCGCTGCTCGACGTGGTCGACAGCAAGTACAGCCTGGTCATCATGGGCGCCAAGCGCGCGCGTCAGATCAACGCCTACTACTCCCAGCTCGGCGAGGGCCTGCTTGAATACGTCGGCCCGCTGGTCGAGACCCACGCCCAGGAGAAGCCGCTGTCGATCGCGCTGCGCGAGGTCTCCGAGGGCCTGCTGACGTCGGAGCCGATCGAAGGCGCTGTGTAATCTGCGCATGCTCCGCATGCGCGGGCTCGGGCGCTTTTAGCCCGTGTCTTCCCTCGTCGCTCCGGTTCGCTTCGCTCTCCTGCGCTCCTCAGTCCAGACCCGGGCGCGCCCGAGCGGGCACCATATGACTTGGGCTTGTTGGTTGCCCTGGATGTTCTGTGTGGCCTGGGGGATGAACACTTCGTTCACCTCCGGGCCTTTTCGTTTGGTCGTGTACGTCTGGTCTCCTGCCTGAGGGATTGGGTCACTCTTCTGCGTGCGGGTTGGGCCTCGCCGAGGGTGTTGTCGGGTCGGCGTTGACCGCGCTGGTGTGCTGCATGGCGGGTGGAGCGGCCGTCTGTCTGCTTGGTTTCCCGTGTCGGGGGATCGTGTGCTTCCTGTGTGGCCAGGCGGGAGCATGTCGGCATCGATTCGTCTGCTTGGTTTGTTTGTGCGCGTGTTGCTTCGCTGGTCTGCGGCAAGGTGGGACGAGCACGGCAGTAAGGGTTCACTCGCTTGGTTCCCGTAGGGCGTGTTGCTTGGGTGCTCTGTGGTGTGGCGGGTGAGCGTCTCGGCGTCGGTTCGTCTGCTTTGTTTCCTTGTGCGCGAGCATCCGCGTTGCTTCGCTGGTCTGCGATGTGGCGTGGTCCGGCAGCGGTCGCGTCGCCTCGCTGAGCTGGTCGATCGCGGGCAGGTGGCCCGTTCGGCCGAGATTCACCGGCTTCGCCGACGCCGGCCCGGCCGCGATCATCAGGCCGTCTTCCCGAAGTAGGCGGCGCGGTGTCGGCAGCAGGTGGGCACGCGGGTGAGGGTTGGGCGTGTTCGCACTGGTTCATCCGACTGGCCTTCTTGCGAGGGTGGCGCGTTGCTTCGACGGGTTGGAAGGCCGGCTGAGTCGTGCTCGGGTCGAAGGTGGCGGGCGAATGCTTCGCGATAGGGGAAGCGCGGGGGCGGTTCGGTTTTTGTTTTGCTCGTTGCGGCGGGGGGTTGGTGCGGTGGTTGGCGTTGGGGGCGGTGGGGGGTCTCGGCGGCGCGGAGTGCCGGGGTGGGCGGAGCCGTAACGGAATGGAATGGGGTTCTGGGCCGGAGTGGCGAGTTGGCCGAATGCTCTGGGGGGTGGCCGGAATGGCGCGGGTGGGGTCGGTAGGGTTTCTCTGTGGCGAATCGGGTGGTGTTGGGGGTTTCCGCGGGGATCGCGGTCTATAAGGCGTGTGAGCTTCTTCGGTTGTTTACCGAATCGGGGCATTCTGTCCGTGTTGTGCCTACGCGGGATGCTTTGCGGTTTGTGGGGGAGCCGACGTGGGCGGCGCTTTCCGGGAATCCCGTTTCGGCTGAGGTGTGGGATTCCGTGGAGGAGGTCCCGCATGTGCGGATCGGGCAGAGTGCCGATCTGCTCGTCGTGGCGCCCGCGACCGCCGACATCCTCGCCAAGGCCGCCCATGGGCTGGCCTCCGATCTGCTGACCAACACGCTGCTGACGGCGCGGTGTCCCGTCGTGTTCGCGCCCGCGATGCACACCGAGATGTGGGAGCACCCCGCCACCCAGGCCAACGTCGCGACCCTCCGGGCGCGGGGGGCCGTCGTGATCGAGCCCGCCGTCGGGCGGCTGACCGGGGCCGACTCCGGGAAGGGGCGGCTGCCCGATCCGGCGGCGATCTTCCAGGTCTGCCGCGAGGTGCTCGCCGGAACCGTTCCCGATCTCGCGGGGCGGCGGGTGGTCGTCTCCGCCGGAGGGACCCGGGAGGCCATCGACCCGGTGCGGTTCATCGGGAACCGGTCGTCCGGGATGCAGGGGTACGCGCTGGCGCGGGTCGCGGCCGCGCGGGGGGCCGCGGTCACGCTCGTGGCGGCCAACGTGTCGCTGCCCGACCCGGCCGGGGTGGACGTGGTCCGGGTCGAGTCGGCATTGCAGCTCAGGGACGCCGTGATCGACGCCGTGGCCGACGCCGACGCGGTGGTCATGGCGGCGGCCGTGGCGGACTTCCGGCCGGTCGCGCCCAGTCGTACGAAGATCAAGAAGACCGGCGACGAGCCCGAGGCCATTCATCTCACCAAGAACCCGGACATCCTGGCGGAGCTCGGAGAGCGGCGGCGGGCGGGGGAGAAGTCGCCCTCGGTGATCGTCGGGTTCGCGGCCGAGACCGACGACGTGCTGGCCAACGGGCAGGCCAAGCTCGCGCGGAAGGGCTGTGACCTGCTCGTCGTCAACCAGGTGGGGGAGAATCTCGCCTTCGGGACGCCCGACAACGCCGCGACCGTCCTGGTGGCGGGGGGCGAGCCGGTCGAGATCCCGCGCGGGCCCAAGGACGACCTCGCCCGGGTCGTCTGGGATCTGATCGCGGCACGGCTGGTGTAACGCACCGGTTCGCGGGACAAAGAGGGAATGGGGCCCATAAAAGGCTCGTTTGGCCCTTGAAGGAGATGGCCATGCCCGTGTCCGCCGCGATCCGGGAACGCTGCCGCGCCCTGCTCCCGCCGGGCGAGGACCTGCGCTACGTCTTCCCGGCCCACGCCGACGGCGACGGCTATCTCGTCGTGGTGACCGACCGGTCGATCACGGTCCTGGCCACCAAGGTGTTCGGCCGCCACGAACCAGCGTCGGTGTGGGCCCGCCATCCGCGGCGCACCCGGCTCGGTCCGGTCGCCTTCTCGCCGGGTCCCGTCATCGAGCTCGGCGGCGTGTCGTTCGAGGTCGCCGACGAGTACGTCGCCGTCGTCGGGGCGGCCGACGCCGAGGCGTTCGCGCCGGGGGACCTGCCGAGGGATCCGCTACCCGACTTGTGACATGAGACGGTTTCGCGGGGGTGACGGTCGTCCGGCTACACTCAGCGAAGCCATTTAGCCGTCAGCAGCCGCTGCATGAGGAGCCACGAGTTGTCCCGTCGCCTGTTCACCTCCGAGTCGGTCACCGAGGGCCACCCCGACAAGATCGCCGACCAGATCAGTGACGCGATCCTCGACGCCATGCTCAAGGACGACCCCAAGAGCCGTGTCGCCGTCGAGACGATGATCACCACCGGCCAGGTCCACGTCGCCGGTGAGGTGACGACGGAAACCTACGTCGACATTCCCGGCGTCATCCGCGAGAAGATCCTCGAGATCGGCTACGACGCCTCCCACAAGGGATTCGACGGCGCCTCCTGCGGCGTCTCGGTCTCCATCGGCGCCCAGTCGCCCGACATCGCGCAGGGCGTCGACGACGCCATCGAGCACCGCGAGGAGCAGCAGGCCGACGACCTCGACCGCCAGGGCGCGGGCGACCAGGGCCTCATGTTCGGGTACGCCTGCCGCGAGACCCCCGAGCTGATGCCGCTGCCGATCACGCTCGCCCACCGCATGGCCCGCCGCCTGTCCGAGGTCCGCAAGAACGGCACCGTGCCCTACCTGCGCCCCGACGGCAAAACCCAGGTCACGATCGAGTACGACGGCGACAAGCCGGTCCGCCTCGACACGGTCGTCGTGTCCACCCAGCACGCTCCGGAGATCGACCTCAAGGAGATGCTGACCCCCGACATCCGCGAGCACGTCGTCGAGCCGGTCCTGGCCGACCTCGACATCGTGGTCGAGGGCTACCGCCTCCTGGTCAACCCGACCGGCCGCTTCGAGATCGGCGGCCCCATGGGCGACGCCGGCCTCACCGGCCGCAAGATCATCGTCGACACCTACGGCGGCATGGCCCGCCACGGCGGCGGCGCCTTCTCGGGCAAGGACCCGTCGAAGGTCGACCGCTCCGCCGCCTACGCCATGCGCTGGGTCGCCAAGAACATCGTCGCCGCCGGCCTCGCCGACCGCGCCGAGGTCCAGGTCGCGTACGCCATCGGCAAGGCCCAGCCCGTCGGTGTGTTCGTCGAGACCTTCGGCACCGAGACCGTCGAGATCGCCGCCATCCAGGCCGCCGTGCTCCAGGTGTTCGACCTGCGCCCGGCCGCGATCATCCGCGACCTCGACCTGCTCCGCCCGATCTACTCCGAGACCGCCGCCTACGGCCACTTCGGCCGCGACGGCTTCTCCTGGGAGTCGACCGACCGCGCCGGCGCGCTGCGCGCCGCCGCCGGTCTGTAGTTTTCCCCAGATCCCCGGGCTCCGGCCCGGGGATCTTTTGGTTGCTGCTAGGACTTGGGCCTTGTGAGCGAGGGTTCGCAGGAGGCGCTGATCGCGCTTCCCTCCGACGCGACCTCCCCGGGAGCCCGAGGGAGGGCCGCAGGCGCGCCCGCACCCGCTGACCTTCTACCGGTCGCACGGGTCGTGGTCGACAACCCGCTGCCGCACCTCGACCGGCCCTTCGACTACCTCGTGCCCGCCTCCCTCGACGACGTCGCCCTGCCCGGGGTTCGGGTCCGGGTACGGTTCGCGGGAAAACTGACCGATGCCTTCCTGCTGGAGCGGGTGGAGTCCAGTGAGCATCAGGGGGCGCTGCTCTTCCTCGACCGGGTGATCTCGCCGGAGCGGGTGCTGACGGCGGAGATCGCCGCTCTGGCGCGGGCGGTGGCCGACCGGTATGCGGGGACGTTGTCCGACGTGCTGCGGCTGGCGATCCCGCCCCGGCACGCGCGGGCGGAGGCGGGGCGTGAGTCGGCGGCCGCGGGTGGGCGGCGCGGGGCCGGGGTGACCGTGCGGCTGGGGGATGCCGCGGTGTCTTCCGAACGGGCGGGTGCCGGCGTTTCGGGTGGCGGCCTCTCCTTGCCTGGTGCGGTGTCTTCGGGCCGGGCGGGTGCTGACGTTTCGGGTGGCGGCCTCTCCTCGCCTGGTGCGGTGTCTTCGGGCGGGGCGGGTGCTGACGTTGCGGCTGGCGGCGGCGGGTCCTTGCCTGGTGCGGGGATGCCGGGGGGCGCAGGGAGAACGGGGTTCTCTGGGTCTGAGGGTGGCGAGTCCTTGCCCGGGGCCGAGATGTCGGGTGGCGTGGGGAGTGCGGGGTTCTCTGGGCCTGGGGCGTCTGATGCCGAGGTTGACCCGAACGCAGATCCCGAAATATCGGGTGGCTTGGGGGTTACCTCAGGGCTGGGCGCAGATCCGGAAATGTCGGGCGGAGTGGGGGACACAGGGTTTCCCGGCGCTGGCGCATACGGTGGCGATGTTCCTGGTGGTATGGATGCCGGATCCCCGCCGGGATTCGGTGCGGATACCGACATTTCGGGTGGCGTGGGGAGTGCGGGGTTCTCTGGGGCTGGGGCGTCTGATGCCGAGGTCGAGCCGAGCGCAGATCCCGAAATGTCGGGTGGCTTGGATGGGGTAGCCCTCTCCGGATCAGGGACGCTTCGCGGGCTTCCGGATGGCATGGATGCCCGGGCCGAGCTGGGGGCAGATGCCGAAATTTCGGGTGATGGGGGGAAGGCGACGCCCTCTCAAGTCGGGGCATCCCTTGTCGAGCAAGCCGAGGGCTCCCGTGTTGAAGGCGGGTCGGCATCCGGAGCGGGTCACGAAGTTTCGGGCGGTGTAGCGACCGGTGCAGATCCCGAAATGGCCGACAAGGTGGGACCTGGGGATCTCGCTGGGTCTGTGGTGCGCCATGCAGGCGGCGGTCCCGGGTGGAGGGCGGATCCCGAAATTTTGGGACATGGGACAGCGGCGGAGGCCGCTCCGGGCCCCGTCCAGGAGTCGGGTGGTCTCGTCAGTGACTACTGGGGCGCCTATTCCGCCGGGCTCTCGTTTCTCGCCGGGCTCCGGGACGGCCGGCCGGTGCGGGCCGTCTGGACCGCGCTGCCGGGCGGGCCGCCGACCTGGCCCGGGGCGGTCGCCGAAGCCGTTCGGCAGACCGTCGCGGCCGGCCGTGGGGTCGTCGTGGTCGTCCCCGACGGGAAGGACGTCGCGCTCGTGGGCGCCGCGCTCCAGGACACCCCCCACGTCACCATCACCGCTGACCTAGGGCCCGCCGAGCGGTATCGGCGGTGGCTCAGGGTGTTGCGGGGTGAGGTCACGGTCGCCGTGGGGAACCGGGCGACGGCGTTCGCGCCCGTGCGGGACCTGGGGCTCGCGGTGCTCTGGGACGACGGCGACGACCTGCACTCCGAGCGGCTGGCGCCCTACCCGCACGCCCGGGAGGTCCTGGCCACCCGGGTTCACGCGGCGGGTGCGGCGATGCTCATCGGAGGCTACGCGCGGACCGCGGAAGGGACGCGGCTCATCGCCACCGGGTGGGCCAAACCGCTGACCGCCGCCCGTGAGGAGGTCAGGCGGTGGGCGCCCCGGGTCCGGCCCGCCGGAGACGACGCCGAGCTCGGGCGGGACCAGGCGGCGAGGGCCGCCCGGTTGCCCAGTGTCGCGTGGCGGGCGCTCAAGGCGGGGCTGGAACGGGGGCCGGTGCTCGTCCAGGTGCCGAGGCGGGGGTATCTCCCTGCGCTGAACTGCCAGAACTGCCGGACCCGGGCGCGGTGCACGAACTGCTCCGGGCCGCTGGCGCTGACGAACGGGCACGCGGCGCCCTACTGCCGCTGGTGCGGCCGGATCGCCGGCGACTGGCGCTGCCACAACTGCGGGTCCCCGCGCCTGCGAGCGGCCGTCGTGGGGGCGCGCAGGACGGCCGAGGAGCTGGGGCGGGCCTTTCCGTCCACCAGGGTCACGACGTCGGGGCGGGACGGGGTGCTCGCGTCGGTGCCGGGCACGGCGGCGCTCGTGGTGGCCACGCCGGGGGCCGAGCCCGTCGCGGAGGGCGGCTACGCGGCCGCGGCGCTGCTCGACGGGTGGGCCATGCTGAGCAGGCCCGACCTCAGGGCCGCCGAGGAGGCGCTCCGGCGGTGGCTCAACGCCGCGGCGCTGGTGCGGCCGGGCGGGGAGGTGGTCGTGCTCGCCGACGGGCAGGCGCCGGTCACCCAGGCGCTCGTCCGGTGGGATCCGGTCACGCACGCCGAACGTGAACTCCGCGACCGGGCCGAGCTCGGGTTCCCGCCGGTCACCCATGTCGCCACGCTCACCGGGTCGCCCGCCGCGATCAGGGAGATGCTGGGGATCGCCGCGCTTCCCGAGGGCGTGGAGGTGCTGGGGCCGGTGCCGGTGGGGCGTACCGGCGAGGAGCGGGCGGTGCTGCGGGCGCCCAAGGCCCGGGGGGCCGAGCTGGCCAGGGTCCTCAAGGGCGCCGCGGGGGTCCGGTCGGCGCGGAAGGCCGCCGAGGTGGTCCGGGTGGACATCGATCCCCTCGACCTGTTGTGACCTGCCGCTCACCGGCTGTCGCTCCTGATGGGGGCGCTGACCGAGGCCCCGGGGCGAGGTTCGGCCGCCCCGCTCGGCCAAGCCGGGGTTCGAAAGGGGCCGTCCCAAAAGGGGCCCGGGTGGCCATGGGCCCGTCGTCCGCCGGGGTCTCCGAGGTGGTCAGGGTGGGGATCGGGGTGGTTGATCTGCTGTGACCTGATCTAGGGGCGAGGGCGTCGATTCGCGATGCGGTCAGTAACCCGTTAGCGTCTCCCTGTGTCGATCGAATGGGTGAACCGGGCCATCGACGGCCTGCGTGTGTGGGGGCACGAGAACGGCGTCACGCCCGATGCCGATGAGGTCAGGCTGCTGTGCGACTACGCCAGTGACTACCTGGAGGTCGCCGCGCCGGGGGATTTCCGGCCCGCCACTTTCGAGGAACTGCTGCTGGAGATCTACCCGCGCAAGGTGATCACCCCGCCCGACAGCGCGCCGGGAACCGTCGCGGCCGCCCACTCGCTCGTCGACTTCCTGGCCGCCACCGGTGCGGTCGACGGCACGACCGCCGCCGAGATGCGGGCCACGCTCGACCGGGTGGGGCCGCTGATGCCGGCCGCGCTGGCCGACTCGTCCAAGTTCGGCATGGCGAAGAGCATCTTCAGCGTCATCGGCGCCGACACCTTCGAGCTCATCGAGCCGGGGGTCGACGACGCCGCGCCGCGGCTCGGGCAGGGGCGCAGCCTCACCCTCGACGAAGACTGCGACTGTCCCGGCTGCGCGCCGCTTCCGTCGGTGCGGCTGGCCGCGCCGGGCGAGGTCGCCAAGATGGTGCGCGAGGTGCCGCTGCTGCGCGACGCCCACACCGTCGTGGCCTGGATGGTCGAGCGCGGCGCCACCGCGACCACCCGCAAGGCGCTCAGGGTCAAAGACGCCAAGGAGCTCGCGGGGCGGGGGGTGGCCCGGCCGTCGGTCGCCTGGGGGCTCGCGCTGGAGCTCGGGCTCGCCGAGCTCGACGGCGTCCAGGTGAGCGCCGAGGCGGGGTTCCGGGCCCTTGAGGAGCGGGCCGACGAAGACGTGCTCGACCTCTGGGTGGGGCTGGTGGAGTTCCTGGGCGAGGACCGCGGCGAGGTCACCGGGTCGGCGGTGGTCGACAAGGAGGTCTACGCCATCCACGACCTGCTCTACCGGCTCCAGGTCCCGGTCCCGGTCGAGGCCGTGGGCGACTACCTGAGCGAGGTGGCCGACGACGGGCCGGTGGGCGACCTGACCGAGGCCCTCGAAGGGCTCGTCGCCGCGGGCACCGTCGCCGTCACCGACGAGGGTCTGGTGCTGACCCCTCACGGAATGTGGGGGATCCGGGAGATGTACGCCGAACTCGGCCTCGACGCCCCCATCGCGCCCGACCTGGCCGAGGGCGACGCGAGCGGGCTCATCGCGGGGCTGCTGTCCGACGGGATCACACCCGAGGCGGCCGAGCCCGACATCGTGCGGTGGCTGGGCGCCCGGTCCCCGGCGGAGGCCGCCGGGGAGCTGCTCGAAGCGGTCGTCGGCGCGCCGGCCGAGGTGCGTGGGGTGGCCGTCACGATCGTCGACCGGCTGGGGTTCGAGGCCGAGCCCGCCGTCCGGCGCTACCTGTCCGACCCGGAACTGCGGCCCCACGTCATCCACTGGTTGTCGGCCCGTCGCCTGGGGGCGCCGCCGCTGACCGAGGACGAGATGCTCTGGGTCAGCGTCGACATGCTCGCCCTGGCGATCCCGGCCGCCGAGGCCGATCCCCAGTCGTTCGCCGAGAACATGGCCGCCTCCGGGCCGTCGCCCGAGGTGATCGAGGACATGTGGAAGGTGGAGCACCCCGACGTCGTGCAGGTGCTCGAACTGCTCGGCCACACCCTGCCCGACCGCAACGCCGCCAAGGCCGCCAGGAAGGCCGCCTTCAAGGCTCGTTCGCGGGGTATCAGGTGACCAGTGTGGAGTAAGTTGCAGGAATGCCAGGTTCAGCGATCCTCGACAGCGACGTGCTCACCTTCCCGCCGGTCGAGCTGGCGCTCGACGACGAGCTCGCCGCTCAGGTGCGGGCGGTCCCCCTGGTACGCGACGCGGCCCGCCTCGCCGCCTGGACCGGCACCCGCCCCGTCGCCGACGATCACGTTCTCCGGCCCGACGACGCCGCCCGGGCCGTCCACGACCTCGGCCTGAGGGCCGACCGCCTGCGGCTGCTCTGGATCGTGGCGGTCAACGGCCGCCTCGTCGAGATCACCCCCGAGGGCGCCCGGCCGGGGCCGGGGGTGCGCGACACCATGGAGTTCTGGGACGGCGTCGTCATGGACGTGCTCGACCGGACCGACGAGCAGGGGCTGACCGGCTCGGCCGTCGTCGACGAGCACCTGACCGAGATCCTGGCCACGATGTACTCGGTGCGCGAGGGCATGGCGTTGCCGCTGCTCACCACCGGCATCCTGCAGGCCCACGAGGTCGGCTGCGAGGCCGGGCTCCAGGAGCTGCGGCGGCTGCGCCTGGCCCTGCCCGACGAGCTGGCCGCGGCGATGGAGCTGCTGGCCTACTGCGGGCTGATCGAGTCGGCGGGCGCCGACTCGGTGCGGCTCACCCCGATCGGCGTCTGGGCGGTCCGCCGCGACCTGCTGCGTGAGGGCCACGACGCCCCCTCGCTGAGCGAGATCGAGGGCCTGGCCCTGCTGACCGCCGGCGAGCTCATCGACGCGCTGATCGCCGGGAAGGCGTCGGCGAGCGCGGCGAGCCTGTGGCTGGAGCGGCGGGCCCCCGAGGAGGCCGCCCGCGACCTGATCAAGATCGCCGCGACCGGCAACGCCGCCCAGCGCGGCACCGCCGGCACCATCCTGGAGGAGCTGGGCCCGGAGGCCGCCCCGGCCGTGCGTGAGGCGCTCGACGAGCCGCTGATGTGGCGCTACGCCGCCGCCTGGCTGGGCGTGCGCGACTTCGACGCCCCGGCGCTCGGCGAGGCCGACGGCGCCTGGGTGGCCGTCGACACCCTGGCCGCCCTGCTCTACCTCGGCGCCCCGGCCAAGGGCGGCGACCTCGACGTGCTCGGCGACGACCTGCTCAGCCTGGTGCCCGTCATGGGCGCGGCCGACCACCCCGACGCGCTGGCCGTGCTGGAGCTGCTCGGCAAGAACCATCCCGACGTCGTGGTCGCCAAGGCCGCGCGCAAGGCGGCGATGAAGACCCGGTCGCGCTGAGACCGCCCTTAAACTTGGCTGATCCCTAGTCCAAGGAGCCTTCTGGTGGCAGTTCAGCCGATCCGCCTGTTCGGCGACCCCGTGTTGCGCACTCCGGCGGAGCCGGTGAAGACCTTCGACAAGGAACTGCGCAAGCTCGTCAAAGACCTGACCGACACGATGATGGACGCCCCGGGCGCCGGCCTCGCCGCCCCGCAGATCGGCGTCGGGCTCCGCGTCTTCACCTACAACATCGACGACGTGGTCGGCCATCTGGTGAACCCGGTCCTCGACCTGGGCGAAGAGTGCGACGAGGAGGGCGAGGAGGGCTGCCTGTCCTTCCCCGGCCTGGCCTTCCCGACGCCGCGCGCGATCCGCGCGGTCGCCAAGGGCTTCAACATGCACGGCGACCCGGTCACGATCGAGGGCACCGACCTGATGGCCCGCTGCCTGCAGCACGAGACCGACCACCTCGACGGCATCCTGTTCATCGACCGCATGGACGCCAAGCAGCGCAAGCTCGCCATGAAGGCGGTCCGCGAGGCCGAGTGGAGCGGCCTGGCGGCCCCGGTCGTCAAGTTCTCGCCGCACGCCACGTTCGGGAGGGCCATCTAGTGCGTCTCGTCTTCGCGGGCACCCCCGAGACCGCGCTCCCGTCGCTGCGGGCCCTGCTGGCCTCCCGCCACGAGGTGGCGGCCGTGGTGACCCGGCCCGACGCCCAGTCGGGGCGCGGGCGCAGGCTCCACCCCAGCCCGGTCGCCGAGCTCGCCGCCGAGGCGGGCGTCGAGGTGCTGAAGCCCGCGAAGGCCGGCGACCCCGCCTTCCTCGACCGGCTGCGCCAGATCGCGCCCGACTGCTGCCCGGTGGTCGCCTACGGCGCGCTGCTGCCGCAGGCGGCGCTCGACATCCCGGTCCACGGCTGGGTCAACCTGCACTTCTCGCTGCTGCCGGCCTGGCGCGGCGCGGCCCCGGTCCAGCACGCCGTGCTCCACGGCGACGAGATCACCGGCGCGGCGACGTTCCGGATCGTCAAGGAGCTCGACGCCGGTCCGGTGTTCGGCGTGGTGACCGAGGAGATCCGGCCGTCCGACAGCAGCGGCGAGCTGCTGGCGCGGCTGGCCGAGTCGGGCGCGGGCCTGCTGGCCGCCACGATCGACGGCATCGAGGACGGCACCCTCGAAGCGCGCCCGCAGCCCGCCGAGGGGGTCAGCCTGGCTCCGAAGATCCAGGTCGACGACGCCCGGGTCGACTGGACCGCCCCGGCCCTCCGGGTCGACCGGCTCATCCGGGCCTGCACCCCCAATCCCGGCGCCTGGACGGAGTTCCGCGGCCACCGGCTCAAACTGGGCCCGGTGACCCCGGCCGCCGACGCCGAGAAGCTGGCGCCGGGCGAGATCCGCGTCCAGAAGAACCGGATCTGGGTCGGCACGGCCAGTCACCCCGTCCTCCTCGGCGAGGTGAGGGCCGAAGGGAAGAAGCCGATGACGGCGGGCGATTGGGCCCGCGGTGCCCGAATCGGGGAAGGCGACCATCTCAGCTGAGCTACCCTGAATGATCGCTCGCCACCACCAACCGAAGGCAACCGCCAGATGACGAACCGGGGCAACAACCCCTCAGGACGGCCCCGCTTCACCGGTCGGCGCGGCGGCCCTCCGAGGCCCCCCAAGCCCGTCCGCGACGAGGCGAGAAACGCGGCGTACGACCTGATGAGGGCCGTCGACGAGCGCGACGCCTACGCCAACCTGCTGCTGCCGCAGATGTTGCGCCAGCGTGACATCACCGGCCGCGACGCCGCCCTCGCGACCGAGCTGGCCTACGGCACCCTGCGGGGTCTGGGCACCTACGACGAGGTGATCGCCGCCTGCAGCGACCGCCCGCCGGAGGAGATCGACCCGCCGCTGCTCGACGCCATGCGCCTGGGCGTCCACCAGCTCCTGCGCACCCGCATCCCGGCCCACGCCGCCGTCTCGGCCACGATCGACCTGGTCCGGCTGCGGGTCGGCCAGGGGCCGTCGCGGTTCGCCAACGCGATCCTGCGCAAGGTCAGCCAGCGCTCGCTCGACGAGTGGCTGAAGGCCGTCGCGCCGCCGGTCGAAGACGACCCGATCGGCCACCTCGCGATCACCTACAGCCACCCGAAGTGGATCGTCACCGCCCTGCGCGACGCCGTCGGCGGGTCGATCGACGAGACCGCCAAGGCGCTCGAAGCCGACAACGAGCGGCCCCGGGTGGCCCTCGTCGCGCGGCCGGGCCGGGCCACGATCGACGAGCTCGTCGACGCCGGGGCCGAGCCCGCGCCCTACTCGCCCTACGGCGCCTACCTGGTCGACGGCGACCCCGGCCGGCTCAAGGCGGTCGGCGAGGCGCGCGCGGCGGTGCAGGACGAGGCGAGCCAGCTCGTCGCCCTGGCGCTGACCCGGGTGCCGCTCGACGACCGCGACGGCACCTGGCTCGACATGTGCGCCGGCCCCGGCGGCAAGGCGGGCCTGCTCGACGCGGTGGCCGCGCAGACGGGCGCCCGGCTGCTGGCGGGCGACTCGCAGGAGCACCGGGCCCGGCTGGTCTGGCAGGCGACCAAGGAGGCCGCCGTCGTGGTGGCCGACGGCACCAACCCGCCGTGGCGGGAGGGCGTGTTCGACCGGGTCATGCTCGACGCGCCGTGCACCGGGCTGGGGGCGTTGCGCCGCCGTCCCGAGGCGCGGTGGCGGCGTGACCCGCGCGGCATCCCCGACCTGACCGCGCTCCAGCGGGCGCTGCTGAAGGAGGCGCTCCGAGCGGTCCGTCCCGGCGGCGTGGTCGCCTACGTCACCTGCTCGCCGCACATCGCCGAGACGCGCGCCGTCGTGGGCGACATGGGCGAGCTGGCCGAGACGCTCGACGCCCGCGCCTACCTGCCCGAGGTCCCGGGGCTCGGCGACGGCCCCTACGCCCAGTTCTGGCCGCACCGCCACGGCACCGACGCGATGTTCCTGGCCCTGCTCAGACGTCGCGCCGCCTGAACAGCACGAACGCGACCACGAGCACCAGTGCCGTGTAGCCCGCGAAGACGCCGAACCCCTGCCACGGAGGCAGGGTGAACGGCGTCTCGCGGGTGGTCAGGATCGCGCTCCCGGCCGCCGGGGGCAGGAACTTCTGGACGGTACGCCCCCAGTCCTCCGGCAGGAACACCCCGAAGATCGGCGCCACGAAGAGCACCCCGAGCACCGACGTGATCGCCCCGGCGGTGTGCCGCACGATCGCCCCCGCGCCCAGCGAGATCAGCGCGATCAGGGTGAGGTAGAGCCCGCCGCCGGTGACCGCGCGCAGCACCTCGGGGTCGCCGATCCCGGCGCCGAGCCGCCGCATCGAGAAGATCGCCTGCGAGGCGAAGAACGCCGCGAACGACGAGATCAGCCCCACGACCAGCGCGATCACGGCCACCACGACGGCCTTGGCGGCCAGCAGGCGCGAGCGGCGCGGCACGGCCGACAACGACGTCCGCATGAGCCCCGACGAGAACTCGGTCGACACCGCCAGCACCCCGAGCACGCCCAGGGTGATCACCCCGAAGTTCAGTCCGGCCAGCCCGTAGGCGACCGGGTCGAAGGCCAGCCGGGCCCGGAAGCCGAGCCGATCGTAGGACAACGTGTACGCCAGCGCCAGCAGCGACGACAGTCCCACGGTCACCACGACGGTGGAGAACATGCTCCACAACGTCGACCGCACGGTCCAGATCTTGATCCACTCCCCGGCGACGGCTCCCGCGAAGGTGGCCCTCCGGAGGGTCATCCATCGATCCCGTGGAACTCGACGCTTCCGGCCGTCAGCCGCATGAACGCCTCCTCCAGCGACGGGTGGACGGGCGACAGCTCGTGCACCCGGATGCCGTGCCGGTAGGCGAGGTCGCCGAGATCGGCCGGCGTCACCCCGTACACCAGGAGGGCGTCCGCGGTGGTGCGGGCCCGCCAGTTCTCCGCGGCGACGGCCCGGACGAGGGCGGCCAGGTCGGGGGAGCGCACCCGCACGTGGCTGGCGGGGATGAAGTCGGCCATCGGGGTGTCGGCCAGGATCCGGCCCCGGCCGATCACGATGAGGTGCCCGGCGGTGAGGGCCATCTCCGACATCAGGTGGCTGGAGACGAACACGGTCCGCCCTTCGGCGGCCAGCGACTGCATCAGCCGCCGGATCCACAGGATGCCCTCGGGGTCCAGCCCGTTGACCGGTTCGTCGAACATCAGGATGGCGGGGTCGCCCAGCAGGGCGGCGGCGATGCCGAGCCGCTGGCCCATGCCCAGCGAGTAGCCCTTGGCCCGTTTGGCCGCGACGTCGTGGAGGCCGACGATGTCGAGCACCTCCCGGACGCGGCGCTTGGGGATGCCGTTGGTGCGGGCCAGGAACCGCAGGTGGTCGTACGCCGACCGCCCGCCGTGCCAGGCCTTGGCCTCCAGCAGCGCGCCGACCTCGCGCAGCGGCGCGGGCAGGTCGCGGTAGGGGCGCCCGTTGACGGTCACCGAGCCGGAGGTCGCCCGGTCGAGGTTGAGGATCAGCCGCATCGCGGTCGACTTGCCCGACCCGTTCGGGCCGAGGAAGCCCGTCACCACACCCGGCCGCACCGTGAAGTCGGCGTGGTCCAGGGCGGTCTTGCCGCCGTAGACCTTGGTCAGGCCGGATGCGCTGATCATGGTTCGAGGCTAGTTTGCGCAGATCATCCGCAGGTTCATGAGGGGACAAAACCTTGCCGCGTAGACTTCGGCGTCATGGCCGTACAGATCTCGCCCAGCATTTTGTCCGCCGATTTCGCCCGACTGGCCGACGAGGCCGCCCGGGTCGCGGGGGTGGCCGACTGGCTCCACGTCGACGTGATGGACAACCACTTCGTGCCCAACCTGACGCTCGGCCTGCCCGTGGTGGAGGCGCTGCTGAAGTCGGTCTCGACGCCGGTCGACTGCCACCTCATGATCGAAGACCCCGACCGGTGGGCCGTCGGCTACGCCGAGGCGGGCGCCAAGAGCGTGACCATCCACGCCGAGGCGGCCAAGGCGCCGGTGCGCACCCTCCGGGCGATCCGCAAGGAGGGCGCGCGGGCCGGGTTCGCGCTCAACCCGGCGACGGCCGTCGACGCCTACGAGGACCTGCTGCCCGAGGTCGACATGCTGCTGCTGATGACCGTCGAGCCCGGGTTCGGCGGGCAGCCGTTCCTGGACGGGGTGCTGCCGAAGATCCGCCGGGCCCGGCAGCTGGTGTCCAAGCACGGCCTAGAGGTCTGGATCCAGGTCGACGGCGGGGTGGCCGACGAGACCATCGAGCGCTGCGCCGAGGCGGGCGCCGACGTCTTCGTGGCCGGGAACGCCGTCTACGGCCGCGACGACCCCGCCGAGGCGGTCCGGGCACTTCGCGCCCTCGCCGAGGGGGCGTAGCGTGAGGTCATGAACCAAGACGGGCTCTTCGGGCCCGGTTCGGTCACCTGGCGGGTGATGGCGGAGCCGGTACTGTTCGTGGGCGGCTTCCGGGCCCTGCTGATGCAGGGCCTCCACCCCCGGGCGATGCGCGGGGTGATCCAGAACTCGGCGCTGTTCGATCCGTCCGAGGCGTGGGCGCGGTTCCTGCGCACGACCGAGTTCGTCCGGGTGCGCACCTACGGCTCCGCGGAGGAGGTGGAGAAGGCCGCCTCCCGGGTCCGCAAGATCCATGCGACCCTGACCGCCTACGACCCCGACGTCGGCGACCGCTACCACCTCGACGAGCCCGACGCGCTGCGCTGGGTGCACGTCGGGGAGGTCGACTCCTACCTGTCCACGGCCCGCCGCTCCGGGGTGCCCCTGACCGACGACGAGGCCGACCGGTTCGTGTACGAATGGCGCCGCGCCGCCGAGGTCGTCGGCCTGTCACCGGACGAGGTGCCCCACTCGGTGGGCGAGATGCGCGACTACATCGAGGCCGAGCGGCCGAAGTTGCGGTTCGTCCCCGAGGCGCCCCACCCGCTGCTGATGTCGCTCAACCCGCCGCTCCCGGCCCGCCTCACCCTGCTCAAGCCGGTCTTCCCGTGGATCACCGCCGTGGCCTTCGCCAGCCTGCCCCGCTGGGCCAGACGCCTCTACGGCCTGCCCGCCACCCCGTTCGGCGACGTGTGGGCGACGGTGACGCTGCGTACCGTCCGGACCGGCCTGAACGCCGTCCCCAGGGCACTGCGACCGGCGCCACATTGACGCCGCCCGGAACCCTCGTGGCAGACTGGGAATAACTTGCGTAGGCAACAGCCTTTACGCACATCGAAGAAAGCATTGCGTGCTCCGGGGTCGGTGAAAGTCCGAACCGGCGGTGACAGTCCGCGACCCGGCCGAATCCATCGGCCGGTTGACCTGGTGGAATTCCAGGACCGACGGTGAAAGTCCGGATGGGAGGCAGCACGCGGCGGACGAGGCCCCTGTTCGGGGTGCGTCCGTCCTTGGGCGCTTCCATGCCCATGCCCCGGAGCCCTGATTCAGGGAAGGGACCGGGGTGGACGATCACTTCATGCGCCGGGCGATCGACCTCGCCGCGCGCGGGCTGGGCACGACGAGCCCGAATCCGGTGGTCGGGTGCGTGATCACGTCCGCCGGGGGCTCCGTCGTCGGCGAGGGCTTCCACGCCGCGGCCGGCGGGCCGCACGCCGAGGTCTGGGCGCTGCGCGAGGCCGGTGAGCTGGCCCGGGGCGGCACCGCCTACGTCACCCTCGAACCCTGCGACCACCACGGCCGGACCGGGCCCTGCTCCGAGGCCCTGCTCAAGGCCGGGATCGAACGGGTCGTCGTCGCGGTGCCCGACCCGAACCCGGCCGCGGCCGGCGGCGCGAAGCGGCTGCGCCGTGAGGGCGTCGCGGTCGAGACGGGACTCCTGCGGGCGGAGGCCGAGCGGGGGAACGCCCACTGGCTGACGTACACGCGGCTGAGGCGGCCGTTCGTCACGTGGAAGTTCGCCGCGACCCTCGACGGGCGGTCGGCCGCCGCCGACGGCACCAGCCAGTGGATCACCTCGCCGGAGGCCCGCGCCGACGTGCACCGCCTGCGCGCGCAGCACGACGCGATCATGGCCGGGATCGGCACCGTGCTGGCCGACGACCCCCGCCTGACCGTCCGGCCCGCCACGGCCACGCCGCTGCGGGTGGTGGTCGACAGCGAGGGGCGTACACCCCCCGGGGCGAAGGTGCTCGACGGCGCCGCGCCGACGCTGCTCGCCGTCGGGGCCGAGGTTCCCCACGAGAACGCCGTGCGCGTCCCGCGCGGCCCCCGCGGCCTCGACCTGCCCGCCCTGCTGACCGAACTCCACCGCCGCCAGATCGTCAGCGTCTTCCTCGAAGGCGGCCCCACCCTCGCCGGGAGCTTCCTGCGCGCCGGTCTGGTCGACCGGATCGTCGCCTACCTGGCGCCCGCGTTCCTCGGCTCCGGGGCGAGCGCCCTGGGCGACGCCGGCGTGACGGGCGTCGACGGCATCCACCGCTGGGAGTTCGAAGACGTCGTCCCCATTGGACCGGACCTGCGCGTGACCGCGCGGCCGGCGCCCCCGAAGGAGAACTGAGCATGTTCACCGGAATCGTCGAGGAACTCGGCGAGGTCGTCGCCGTCGACCCCCTCCCGCAGGCGGCCCGGCTGGCCTTCCGCGGCCCCAGAGTCACCGAGGACGCCGGGCACGGCGACTCGATCGCCGTCAACGGCGTGTGCCTGACCGTCGTCGAGGTCAACGACGACGTCTTCACCGTCGACGTCATGAAGGAGACCCTCGACCGCAGCAGCCTCGGCGCGCTGACCGTGGGGTCGCCGGTGAACCTGGAGCGCGCGGTCCGCGCCGACCAGCGGCTCGGCGGCCACATCGTGCAGGGCCACGTCGACGGGACCGGGACCATCCTGAAGCGGGAACCCGACGAGCACTGGGAGGTCGTGACCATCTCGCTGCCCGCCGACCTGGCCCGCTACGTCGTCCACAAGGGCTCGATCACGGTCGACGGCGTCTCGCTGACCGTCGCGTCGGTCTCCGGCGAGGAGTTCACCGTCAGCCTCATCCCCACCACGCTCGCCCTGACGACGCTGGGCCGCAAGGTCGCCGGTGACCCGGTGAACCTGGAGGCCGACGTCATCGCCAAGTACGTGGAGAAGCTGGTGGCCCGGTGAACGCCGGCTTCGAGGTCCTCGGGACGACCGTCCTGTGGACCGACCTCATCGGCAACATCCTGGCCCTGGCCACGGTCGTGTTCGCCATCCGCCGGTCGCTCTGGACGTGGCCGGTCCAGCTGACCGCGTCGGTGCTGCTGCTGGCCGCCTCCGTGAACGCGGGGCTGACCGGCAACGCGCTGAAGCAGGTCATGTTCGGCGTGCTGGCCGTCTACGGCTGGGTGCGGTGGAAGAGCCAGGGCGAGGAGCTGGCCGTGCGGCCCGCGACGTACGCCGAGCGGCTGTTCCTGACCGGCACCGTCGTCGTCGGCACCGCCCTGGTCGGCTGGTTCTTCTTCGTCACCGGGCTCTCGTGGGGCGCGCACGCCCCCCTTCCCGAGGGCTACTTCCTGGTGGCCGCCGACGCCTACATCTTCGTCGGCAGCGCGGTCGCGACCTGGGCCCAGGGCCGGGCGCTGACCGACTTCTGGCTGGTCTGGATCGCCGTCGACCTCGTCGGAGTGCCGCTGGCCTTCCGGTCGGGGCTGGTCGTCTCCGGGGCGGTCTACGCGGTGTTCTTCGTCCTGGTCCTCACCGGATTCGCGAACTGGCGCAAGCAGGAGGCGGTCGCAGTATGAACGACATCAGGCTCGACCCGATCGAACGGGCGATCGCCGACATCCGCGACGGCAAGCCGGTCGTGGTCGTCGACAACGAGAACCGCGAGAACGAGGGCGACCTCATCTTCGCGGCCTCCAAGGCCACGCCCCAGACGCTGGCCTTCACGATCCGGCACAGCTCCGGGGTCATCTGCGTCGGCATGCGGGGCGACGACCTCGACCGGCTGGGGCTGCCGCTGATGGTGAACGACAACAAGGAGCGCATGCGGACGGCGTACACGATCAGCGTCGACGCCCGCGACGGGGTCAGCACCGGCATCAGCGCCGCCGACCGGGCACGCACCATCCGCACCCTGGCCGACTCGGCCACCGAGCCGTTCGAGCTGGTCCGGCCCGGTCACATCTTCCCGCTGCGCTACCGCGACGGCGGCGTGCTGGTGCGGCCCGGCCACACCGAGGCCGCCGTCGACCTGGCCCGGCTCGCCGGGCTGACCCCCGCCGGGGCGCTGGCCGAGGTGACCAACGACGACGGCACGATGGCCCGGCTGCCCGAGCTGCGCGCCTTCGCCGACGAGCACGACCTCGCGCTGGTCTCCATCGAGCAGCTCATCGAGTTCCGCCGCCGCACCGAACGGGTGGTGACCCGGGTCGCCGAGACGCTGATCCCGAACCGCTACGGCATGTGGCGGGCTTATGGCTTCGCCAGCTCCCTCGACGGCGGCGAGCACGTCGCGCTCGTCTACGGCGACCTCGACGACGGCGAGAACGTGCTGGTCCGGGCCCACTCCGAATGCATGACGGGCGACGTGCTCGGCTCGCTGCGCTGCGACTGCGGCGTGCAGCTCGACCACGCCATGGCCGCCATCGCCGAGGAGGGCCGCGGCGTGGTCGTCTACCTGCGCGGCCACGAGGGCCGCGGCATCGGCCTGCTGGCCAAGCTGCGCGCCTACGCCCTCCAGGACGACGGCCACGACACCGTCGACGCCAACCTCGAACTCGGCCTGCCGGTCGACGCCCGCGAGTTCTCCAACGCCGGCCAGATGCTCGGCGACCTCGGGGTCAAGTCGGTGCGCCTGCTGACCAACAACCCCGCCAAGATGCGGGGGATGGACGGCTACGGCATCAAGGTCCTCGGCCGCGAGCCGATGCCGATCGCCGTGAACCCGTACAACGAGAAGTACCTGTACGCCAAACGTGACCGGCTTGGTCATGAGATTCCCGAGGAGAGAGCATGAGTGGTGGCGGACGTCCGGAGACCTGGCCGGTCGAGGCGCAGGGCCTCACGGTCGGCATCGTCGCGGCCCGGTGGCACGAGAAGATCACCGACCAGCTGGTCGAACGGGCCGTCGCGGCGGCCAAGGACTGCGGCGCGACCCCGACCGTCGTCCGGGTGGCCGGATCGCTGGAGATCCCCGTGGTGGCGCAGGCGCTCGCCCGCACCCACGACGCCGTGGTGGCGCTGGGCGCGGTCATCCGCGGCAGGACGGCCCACTTCGACTACGTGTGCGACTCGGTCACCAGCGGCCTGACCAGGGTCTCCCTCGACGAGTCGACCCCCGTCGGCAACGGCGTGCTGACGTGTGACAGCGTCCACCAGGCCGTCGAGCGGTCGGGGGTGCCCGGTTCGAAGGAGGACAAGGGCTACGAGGCCACGGTCGCGGCCCTGGAGACGGCGGTTCTGTTGCGCGAGCTCGCCTCCGGATCGCGCTAACGTTCGGTCTCATGTTCCCGAGTGTTCCCGCGCCGCCCCTCCCCGTCGTCTGGCGTCCGAAAAGGGCCCGTGTCGTGGCCTACACGCTCGCGGCGATCATGGTGGGCGGCGCGCTGATCCTGGCGGTCGTGCTCCCGGAGCAGTTCCACCTGCCCGACCGCATCGGGGTCTTCGTCTTCGGCTGCGCGGTCGCCTTCCTCCTCCACCTGCTGGGCCGCCTGCGGGTGGAGGCCGACGACCAGGGCGTGACCGTGGTCAACGCCGTGCGGGTGCACCGCTACGAGTGGGCCGAGATCCTCGGCGTCTCCCTCCCGGAGGCCGAGCCCTGGCCCCGCCTCGACCTCGCCGACGGGAGCGTCGTGGGCGCGATGGGGATCCAGGGCTCGGAGAAGGCGCGGGCGGCGCGCGCGGTGGCGGAGCTGAACGCCCTGATCAAGATCAAGAGCGAGGCCCCCGACCACTAGGCCGCCTTCGCGACCAGGCCCCTCCTGCGCAGTTCGGGCAGCACGCCCTCGCCGAACCAGTAGGCCTCCTCCAGGTGGGGGTAGCCCGACAGGATGAACTCCGACGCCCCGTGGGCGGCGTACTCCTCCAGCAGGTCGGCGACCTCGGCGTGGCTGCCGACCAGCGCGGTGCCCGCGCCGCCCCGCACCAGGCCCACACCGGCCCACAGGCCGGGGTGGATCTCCAGGTCGCGGGCCCTGCCGCTCGTGAAGCCCTCGTGCAGGGCGAGCATGCGCTTCTGGCCGACCGACTCGCTGGTCGACAGGAGCTTGCGGGCCTTGGCGATGTCGCCGCTCGGGATGCGCTCCAGCAGGCGGCCGGCCTCGGCCCAGGCCTCCTCGCTGGTGTCTCGGGTGATGACGTGCAGGCGCACGCCGTACCGGAGGGTGCGCCCTTCCCGGGCGGCCAGCTCGCGGATCCAGCCGAGCTTCTCGCCCACCTGTGCGGGCGGCTCGCCCCAGGTCAGGTAGACGTCGGCGTGCTTGGCGGCCACCGGGCCGGCCGCGCCGGAGGAGCCGCCGAAGTAGATCTCCGGGGTGGGCTCCGGCGGGGCGGCGACGCGGGCGTCGGCCACGTCGTAGTAGGTCCCGGTGAAGTCGAAGCCGCCCTGCCAGGCGCCCCGCACGACGCTGAGGAACTCGTCGGTGCGGGCGTAGCGCTCGTCCTTGCTCAGGTGGTCGCCGAAGCGGGCCTGCTCGGCCGTCTCGCCGCCGGTCACCACGTTCAGCAGCAGCCGCCCGCCCGAGACACGCTGGTAGGTCGCGGCCATCTGCGCGGCCAGGGTCGGGGAGAGCAGGCCCGGCCGGAACGCCACCAGGAACTTCAGCCGGGTCGTCACCTGGGTGAGGGCCGCCGTGATGAGCCAGGCGTCCTCGCACCAGGTGCCGGTCGGGGTCAGCACCGCCTCGAAGCCGACCTGCTCGGCCGCCTTCGCGATCTGGCCCAGGTACTCGACCGACGGGGGACGGTATTCGGCGTCGCCGTGGGTGCGGCCCAGGCCGTGGCCGCCGGCCACGATCGAGCGGCCGTCGCCGGTCGTCGGCAGGAACCAGTGGAACCTCACTGCGCCGCCCCCACGATGTCGTTGAAACGCCGGTCGACGAAGTCGGCGAACGTCAGGCCGCCCGGGATGAGGCCCTCGGCGGCGAAGGCGTCGGCCATCTCCTGCTCCGAGGTGACCACCGCGTCGTCGATCACGATGGGCGAGGAGACCGCGTTGTCGACCGCCGCGTCGGCGACCTCCTGCGGCAGGCCGGTCTCGGCGGCCCACACCTTGGCCCATTCGGGCTTGTGGGTGAGCGCCCACTCACGGGCCTTGGCGAGCCGCGTCAGGTAGTCGCGGACCGCGTCGGCCTTGGTCTCGACCGCCTCGGGGGCGGCGACGGTGAAGTTCAGGCCGTTGACGTAGCCGGTGCCGTCGACCAGCACCTTGGCCTTGTGCTGCAGGATCGCCTGGGAGGTGAAGGGCTCCCAGATCGTCCAGGCGTCGACCGTGCCGCCGGAGAAGGCGGCCAGCGCGTCGGCGGGCTGGAGGTACTGCGGCTGGATGTCGGAGAACTTCAGGCCCTCCTTCTTCAGCACCGACAGCAGGTGGTAATGGGAGGAGCTGCCCTTGGCCACCGCGATCTTCTTGCCCTTGAGGCCGGCCGGGCCGGTCACCGTCGAGTTCGCCGGTACGACCACCGCCGCCCCCGTCACGTTCTGCTTGTAGGCCGCCACGATCTTGATCTTCGAGTTGGCCGCCGCCGCGAAGATCGGGGGAGTGTTGCCCACGCCGCCGATGTCGACGGCCCCGGCGTTGATCGCCTCCAGCAGCGGCGGGCCCGACGTGAACTGGGCGAACGTGATCTTGTACGGGGCGTCGTCGAGCAGCCCGGCCGCCTTCAGCAGCGCCTGCGACCCCGCCTTCTGGTCGCCGACGCGGAGGGTGACCGTGCTCTGTGCGGCGCCGGCGTCGGTCGACGGAGCGCCGCACGCGGCGGCGGCCAGCAGCAGGACGGCGGCCAGCAGTGCGCGTTTCATGATCTTCCTTCGGGTGAGACGCCGAGCGCGGCGAGCAGGGTGTTTCGCAGGGTGACCAGGTCGGGGTCCTCGCGGTGGCGGGGACGTTCGGCCGTGATGGGGATGTCGTGGGCGATGCGGCCCTCGTCGAGCACCAGCACCCGGTCGGCCAGCAGCAGCGCCTCGTCCACGTCGTGGGTGACCAGCAGCACGGCCGGGCGGTGCCGGGCCCACAACTCCAGCACGAGCTGGTGGATGGTGATCCGGGTGAGGGCGTCGAGGGCCGAGAAGGGCTCGTCGAGCAGCAGCAGTTCAGGCTCGCGGACCAGCGCGCGGGCCAGGCTCGCGCGCTGCGCCTCACCGCCCGAGAGGGTGAGCGGCCACGCGTCGGACCGTTCGGCCAGGCCGACCTCGGCCAGCGCCGCCTTCGCCTTGTCGGCGGGGGCGTCCAGCCCGAGCGTGATGTTGGCCAGCAGCCGCTTCCACGGCACCAGCCGGGGCTCCTGGAAGGCCACCGCGACCGAGTCGGTGACGTCGATCGCGCCGGTGACCTCGTCGTCGAGCCCGGCCAGGGCCCGCAGGAGGGTCGACTTGCCGGAGCCGCTGCGGCCCAGCAGGGCCGTGAACTCGCCGTCGCGCAGTTCCAGGTCGAGCGAGTCGAGCACGACCCGGTCGCCGAACGCGCGCGCTACGCCAGAAAGCCGCGTCGCCATGCCAGCGCCCTCCGCTCCAGAAGCCGGACGATCGCGTCGGTGGCCAGCCCGAGCGCGCTGTAGACGAGCAGCCCGACCACGATCACGTCGGTGCGCAGGAACTCGCGGGCGTCGTTGATCATGTAGCCGAGGCCGGTGGTCGCGTTCACCTGCTCGGCCACGATCAGCGCCAGCCAGGCCACGCCGAGGGCCTGCCGCAGCCCGACGAGCGTCTGGGGCAGCGCGCCCGGCAGCACGATGTGCCTGATGAGCTGGCCGCGCGACAACTTCAGCGTCTTGGCGACCTCGGCGAGCTTGCCGTCGACGCCCCGGATGCCGGAGAAGGTGTTGAGGTAGAGGGGGAACGACACCGCCAGGGCCACCAGCAGGATCTTCGGTTCCTCGCCGATGCCGAACCAGAGGATGAACAGCGGGATGAGGCCGAAGAACGGCAGCGCCCGCAGTGCCTGCATGATCGGGTCGACCGCGTTCTCACCCGCCCGGCTCAGCCCCGCCGCCAGGGCCAGCAGGATTCCGGCCGCGCCGCCGACCAGGAAGCCGACCAGCACCCGCTGGAGCGAGACGCCGATCGCGGTCGGCAGCGTCCCCGCCTGGGTCAGTTCGACGGCGGTGGAGGCGATGGTGGCCGGTGCGGCCAGCAGGCGTTCGGGGAGCAGGCCGGTCGCGCTGGCGATCTGCCAGATCACGAGGAGGGCGAGCGGGCTCAGCCAGCGATGCCACGCGGTGACGCGGCGCCGTGGCCCTTTCGGCGTGGCGCGCGGTGTTTCGACCGGGCGCGCCAGCTCGACGACGGACATACGGGAACCTCGCAGAGAGCGGTGAGTGGACCGCCCTCAGAGTTACCCATATTTCCTACCAAGTCAATCGGTAATATGCCGGAGCTCCCGTGCCAGGTTGCGCCTGGCCTGCTCTTCCCACAGGTCACGGGCGGTTTCGGTGCCGTAGAGAGAACCGCCGAGCAGCCGGCGGAGCACCTCGGCCCGGCCGACGCGGAACAAGGGGTCGGGCACGTGGCGGTATTCCTGCCGGACCGCTTCGGCGTAGGCGTCGTACCGCTCCGGGCTCTGGCCGAGCACGGCCAGGTCGGCGTCGCACAACACCGCCGCGTTCCCGTCCTCCGGGTGGTAGGAGTGCGTCGCGGTCACCCTGACCAGCCGGGCGACCTCCCGGGCGACCCGCAGCCCCAGGGTCGTCAGGCGCGACTGGGCGAGCTGGGCGCTGCGCTCCTCGTCCAGGCCGGGCCGGCCGTCGTAGACGGCGTCGTGGAACCAGGCCGCCAGCCGGACCGCCCGGAGATCACGGGCGTGGGCCCGGAGCGGTTCGACCGCCGCCAGGACGTCGGTCAGGTGACGGGTCGTGTGGTAGCGGCGGTGGGGTTCGGCCCAGCGTGCGGACAACTCCGCGACCAGGGCGCGCCCCGCGGGGGAGTCGGGGAAATCCTGCGTCACCCCGCGAACCTACCAAGGGCGATCGTCGTGTGATCACGCTCCGAAGTAGCCTGGACGGGTGGAAATCGACTCCCCGGAGACCCTGCGGGACCTCCTCGAACAGCGCGACTACCTGGCCGACCCGGGCCTGGCGACCGCCGCCTACCTGGCCCTGCGCATGGGCCGGCCGCTGTTCCTCGAAGGGGAGGCCGGAGTCGGCAAGACCGAACTCGCCAAGAACCTCGCCGCCGTCCTCGGCGCCCCGCTGATCCGCCTGCAGTGCTACGAGGGCCTCGACGCCGCCCAGGCCCTCTACGACTGGGACTTCGCCCGCCAGCTCCTGCACCTGAAAGCAGCCGAAGCCGCCGGGATAACCGACCTGCGGGCCCTCGAAGGCGAGATCTACGACCGCCGTTTCCTGATCGCCCGGCCGTTGTTGCAGGCGATCGAATCGCAGCCCGCCGTCCTTCTCGTCGACGAGATCGACCGGGCCGACGACGAATTCGAGGCCTTTCTCTTGGAGGTGCTCTCGGATTTCACCATCTCCATTCCGGAACTCGGCACCATTCGCGCCGCCGCGCCGCCGCTCGTCGTGCTGACGTCCAATCGCACCCGCGAAGTCCACGACGCCCTGAAAAGACGCTGCCTCTACCACTGGCTCGACCATCCGGGATTCGACCGCGAGGTCGCCATCCTGCTGCGCCGCCTGCCGTCCTGTACGTCCGCCCTCGCCGAGCAGGTCGCCCGCGCGGCGGCCCGCCTGAGAGCCGCCGACCTGCTGAAACCGCCCGGAATCGCCGAGACGCTCGACTGGGCCGAGGCGCTGCTGACGCTGGGGGCGAAACGGCTCGACCCGGAGACGGCGGCCGTGACGCTGGGGGCCGCGCTGAAATACCGCGAAGACCAGCAGACCGCCGTTCGCGACGGGCTTCTCGATGCCTGACGTCGTGCCGCTGATGGTGGGATTCGTCCGTACACTCCGGGCCGCCGGAGTGGCGGCCGACCACGAGCGGACCCGGGGTTTCCTGACCGCCCTGGAGAATCTCGACGCCGGAGAAAGGAAAGACGTCTATTGGGCCGGCCGGCTCACTTTGTGTTCCGGCCCCGACGACCTCCCGAGATACGACCGCTGTTTCGCGGCCTATTTCGACGGCCGCGCGACACCGAGGCCGTCGCCTTCCGTCACGGTCACCCGATACGTCGCCGCACCCGACGGCGCGCCCGAGGAGGGGCGCGAGCAGACCACCGCCGCCACCGCCAGCACCCTCGAAGTCCTGCGCGCCCGCGACGTCGCCACGCTCACCCCCGAGGAGCGCGCCGAGATCAACCGCCTGCTCGCGCTCATGCGCACCGCCCGCGAGACGCGCGCCACCCGCCGCCTGACCGCCTCCAAACGCGGTTCCCTCGACCCCCGCCGCATCGTCAGGGAGGCGATGAGACGGGGCGGCGAACCGGCCCGGCTGCGGTTCCGCGACCGGCGGCGCAAGCCCCGCAGGGTGGTGCTGCTGATCGACGTGAGCGGCTCCATGAAGGCGTACGCCGACACGCTGCTGCGGGTCGCCCACGCGGTGGTCCGGTCGGCGCCGCGCGCCACCGAGGTCTTCTCCGCCGGGACCCGGCTGACCCGGCTCACCGCCGAACTGCGGATCAGGGACGCCGCCCGCGCCATGGACCAGGTCTCGGCCGCCATCCCCGACTGGAGCGGCGGCACCCGCCTGGGGGAGGAGCTGCGGGCCTTCCTGCGGCTGCCGGACGCGCGGGGCGCGATCGTGGTGATCGCCTCCGACGGATGGGAACGCGGCGATCCGTCCCTGCTCGGCGCGCAGATGGAGCGGCTGGGCCGGATGGCCCACCGGGTCATCTGGGTTAACCCCCATAAGGGGGATCCGGCGTACCGCCCGCTCACCGGGGGGATGCGCGCGGCGCTGCCCCACATCGACGACTTGGTGGCCGGGCACAGCCTGGCCGCCTACGAGGAGCTGGCCCGGCTCCTCGCGGGAAGGAGAGCCGGACATGCGTGACATCCTTTCGCAGGTCAACCGCTGGTGGACGGCCGATCAGGGCGTGTTCGGCCTGGCCACGGTCGTCGGCACCTTCCGCAGCGCGCCACGCCAGCCCGGCGCGGCCATGGCCGTCCTCGGCGACGAGGCGGTCGGCAGCGTGTCGGGCGGCTGCGTCGAGGGCGCCGTCTACGAACTGGCCCAGGAGGTCGTCGCCTCCGGGAGACCCGTCCTCCAGCGGTACGGGGTGAGCGACGACGACGCCTTCGCCGTGGGCCTGACCTGCGGGGGCATCATCGACGTCTTCGTCGAGCCGGTGTCCAGAGACGCCTACCCCGAACTGGGCGAGATCGCGGCGTCGATCGAGAAGCGCGTCCCGGTGGCGGTGGCGACCATACTGTCCGGCCCCGGCCGGATCGGCGCGCGGCGCGTCGTGTGGGACGACCACGTCTCCGGCACCCTCGGCTCGCCCCGGCTCGACGCCGCCGTCGACGACGACGCCCGGGGCATGCTGGCCCAGGGCACCACCGGCGTCCGGCGCTACGGCCGCAGCGGCGAACGCCGCCTCGACGACCTCCAGGTGTTCGTCCAGTCGTTCGCGCCGCCGCCGAGGATGCTGGTGTTCGGCGCGATCGACTTCGCGGCGGCGGTGGCCCGGGTCGGCAAGTTCCTCGGCTACCACGTGGTCGTCTGCGACGCCCGGCCGGTGTTCGCGACCTCCAAGCGGTTCCCCGACGCCGACGAGGTCGTGGTGAAGTGGCCGCACGACTACCTGTCCCACGCGGCGGTCGACGAACGCACCGTCATCTGCGTGCTGACCCACGACCCGAAGTTCGACGTCCCGCTGCTGGAGGTGGCGCTGCGCACGCCCGCCGCCTACGTGGGCGCGATGGGCTCGCGCCGCACCCACGACGACCGCATGGCCCGGCTGCGCGAGATCGGCCTGACCGAGGCGGAGCTGGCCCGGCTGCGCTCGCCGATCGGCCTGGACCTGGGGGCCCGCACCCCCGAGGAGACGGCCGTGTCGATCGCAGCCGAGCTGATCCAGCTGCGCTGGGGCGGCTCGGGCCGCCCGCTGACCACCACCGAGGGCCGCATCCACGGCGAGCTCGCGTGATCGCCGGAATCCTGCTGGCCGCCGGGGCGGGCCGCCGGTTCGGCCGCCCGAAGGCCCTGGTCGAGTACGAGGGCGAACGCCTGGTCGACCGGGGGGTGCGGCTGCTGGAGGAGGGCGGCTGCCATCCGGTGGTCGTGGTGCTGGGGGCGGCGTGCGCCCAGGTGCGGGGCGCGGTGACCGTGCTGAACCCCGACTGGGCGTCCGGGATGGGCTCCTCGCTGCGCGTCGGCCTGGAGGCGGTCCCGCCGGAGGCGCCGGGGGTGGTGGTCGCCCTGGTCGACCAGCCGCTCATCCGGCCCGAGGCGGTCGAACGGCTCATCGCCGCCTTCCAGGCCGGGGCCGAACTCGCCGTCGCCACCTACGGGGGAGCGCAGCGCAACCCGGTGCTGATCGGCCGCGACCACATCGCCGAGGTGGCGGCCTCGCTGGCGGGGGACGTGGGCGCGCGCCCCTATCTGAGGCGGCACCCCGAGCTGGTCACCGAGGTGCCCTGCGACGACGCGGGAGACCCGGCGGACGTCGACGAGCCGGGCGACCTGCCGACGGGCTAGAACCTCAGGTCGGCGACGGCCGCGCGGTGGTCGCTGCCGGCGGCCTCGCGGACCTCCGCCAGGGTGGCCTCCATGCCCCGGTAGAGGATGTGGTCGGGCCGGGTGATCGGGAAGCCCGACGGCCAGGTGAAGCCGAAGCCCTGGCCGGCCTCCTCCTGGGCGTCGCGCAGCGGCGGCACCAGGTTGCCCCGGGCCCGGTCGGTCGTGGCGGTGTTCAGGTCGCCGAGCAGGACGAGCCGGCGGCTCTTGTCCTTGGCGATCACCTCGCCGGCCTCCTTCAGGGTCTTGTCCCGGAAGGAGGTCTCGCCGGGGCGGGCGGAGGCGAGGTGCATGACGTACACGGTCACGTCGCCCTTCTCGGCCTTGACGACGGCGCGCAGCGCCCTGGCCCAGCCGAGCCCCACGTCGACCCGTTTGGCGTCGTCGAGCCGGTATTTGCTCCACAACCCGACGGTCCCGACCTGGAAACGGTGGGGGAAGATGCGGCTGAGCTCCTTGGCGGCGGGGCCGCCCGGGGTCAGCTCCTGCGCCGCCACCACGTCACGGCCCTCGGCCGCGGCCCGCACCGCCTCGCCGGACAGGTCGTTGGCGACCCCGACGTTCAGCGTCGCCACGGTGAAGTCGCCGCTCCCGCCGGCCGGATGCCGCAGCACGCTCGGCCCGAACATCACGCCCCACACCACGGCCGGGGTCAGCGACGCCACGACCGCCCCCCGCGACCGGGCCACCGCCGCCAGCGCCACCAGCGGGACGATCACCACGCCGAGCCAGGGCAGCACGCTCTCGACGACCGGCATCACCCCGCCCAGTTCGGGCAGCAGCCGATGCCCGGCCAGGATCGCGGCGAGCACGATCGCGAACACCGACACCACACGAGCCAGCAAGATCCCTCCCCTGCCGGGAAAGTGTACGGCTCCCCGAATACGGAGGGCGTGAGCCGACATGTACCCTCGGAATCCCGTACTACCGGAACAACATTCGGTCCAGGAGGATCTATGCGGATCGGGATGGCCCTGAGCTATTCCGGCGGTTTCAAGGAGACCGTCGCCGAACTGGCCGACTACGAGAAGGCCGGCCTCGACATCGTGTTCGTCGCCGAGGCCTACAGCTTCGACGCGGTCAGCCAGATGGGGTACATCGCCGCCCGGACCGAGCGCCTGGAGATCGCCTCCGGCATCCTCCCGGTCTACTCCCGCACCCCCGCGCTGCTGGCCATGACGGCGGCCGGCCTCGACTACGTCTCCGACGGCCGCTTCACCCTGGGCCTGGGCGCCTCCGGACCGCAGGTGATCGAGGGCTTCCACGGCGTGCCCTACTCGGCCCCGCTGGGCCGCACCCGCGAGGTCATCGAGATCGCCCGCAAGGTGTGGAAGCGCGAGCGCCTCGAATACCAGGGCAAGCACTACACGATGCCCCTCCAGGGCGGCACCGGCCTCGGCAAGCCCCTGAAGCTGATCAACGCCCCCGTCCGCGAGCGCATCCCGATCGTGATCGCCGCCATCGGCCCCAAGAACGTCGAACTGGCCGCCGAACTGGCCGAGGGCTGGCTGCCCATCTTCTACATGCCGGAGAAGGCCGCCGACGTGTGGGGCCCGAGCCTGGCGGCCGGCGCGGCCAGACGAGCCCCCGAACTGGGCGGCCTGGACGTCATCGCCACCGCCCACCTGGCGATCGGCGACGACGTGGCCGGCTTCCTGGAGTTCGGCCGCCCGATGGCGGCGCTCTACATCGGCGGCATGGGCGCCAAGGGCAAGAACTTCTACAACGACCTCGCCGTCCGCTACGGCTACGAGAAGGAGGCCGCCGAGATCCAGGACCTCTACCTCGCCGGCAAGAAGGACGAGGCCGCCGCCCGGGTGCCCCACGAGCTGCTGGAGAAGATGTCCCTGATCGGCAGCGAGGGCTTCGTCCGGGACCGGCTGGCCGCGATGCGCGAGAGCGGCGTCACGACGATCAACGTGACCCCGATCGCCTCGACCCACGAGGAGCGCGTGCGCCTGATCGAGAAGGTGAAGGAACTCGCGGGCTGAACCCGGCCGCGGCCGTTCATCGGCGGATGAGAAGGGCGGGACGGAATGTCGGCCGCACCCTCTAGGGTCGCCGACCATGGACTCTCCATTTGCGTGGTCCGGCGTCTTCCCGGCGGAAGGCCCGCCATCCCCGGGAGCCGACGGCCCTCCCCTTCCGCCCGACCACGGTCTCCACACCGCCGCGGGTGAGCCGGAGGTGCGCCTCCTCGAAGAGCGGCTGGGCCTGCCGCTCCCGCCGAGCTACCGCGCGTTCCTCCTCTACGCCGACGGCTACGGCGACGCGGACGAGGACGATTACTGCCTGTTCCGGACGGAGCGGGTCGGCTGGTTGCGCGACCTGGAACCCGAGTGGTGCCAAATCTGGGGTCCCCAGGAGGGCGACAAGGTCCCGAGCGTGCCCGACGACCTCTATTTCGTCTACGGGCGGGGCCAGAACGGCTTCGTCCGCAACGAATACGTGCCGCACACCCTTCTCATCGGATGCTGGGACGGGCTGCTCCTCCTCAACCCCCTGGTCGTCACCCCCGACGGGGAGTGGGAGGCCTGGCATCTCGCGTCGTGGCGGGCGGGCGCGGCCCGGGGGCGGTCCTTCTGGGAGTTGATGGCGAGCGACCTGGTCTGAGGCCGCCCGGGCCGGTGGTGCCGAGGTGCTCAGGGCCGGAGGGAGATCTCGAACATCTCCCGCAGCCGTTCCTCGACCTGGTGGGCGTCGACCTCTTCGATCACTCCGGGGCCGAAGAGGCGGCGTACCGAACCGGTGCCCAGGATCATCGTGGCGGCCAGCAGGGCGCGTTGTTCCGGTTGCGGGCCGTCGAGCTGGGCGGCGATGCGCTTGACGACGGTCGCCTCGACGTGGGCGCGGAGGATGGCCTGGATCTCGGGGCTGGTGCCGGCGCGGTCGACCATGCGGGTGACCGGCTCGGTCGCGCCGCTCTGCAGGCGGACCGCCAGGCGGTGGGCCAGCCGGGCGGCGAGGCCGGCGGGGTCTCCGGCGATCACCGACTCGATCGTCGAGCCGGTCGCCAGGGCCTCGGCGAAGAGGGCCGCCTTCGTGCCGAAGTAGCGGTTCACCAGGGCGACGTTGGCCCCGGCCTCGGCGGCGATCATGCGCATCGTCACCTGGTCGTAGCCGTGGGCCGCGAACAGGTCGCGGGCGGCCTCCAGGATCCGCCGGCTGGTCGCCTCCCGATCTCTCGTCACCTGACGAATATTAGCTGCGTTTGACAAGTAAACAAGCGTCTACTAACTCTGTTGAGGAGCATTCTTTACACGGGGGGACGCCGGCTTTGACTCTCTTGGACGCACCACAACGCACCTACAGCCATCGTCAGGTCCTGGAGATCCTCTCGGGTCTCCTGCTCGCCCTGATGACCTCGATGCTCTCCACATCGGTCGTCGGCACCGCCCTCCCCACGATCGTCGGCGACCTGGGCGGCCAGGAGCAGCTCTCCTGGGTGGCCAGCGCGACCCTCCTCACGATGACCGTGTCCACCCCGCTGTGGGGCAAGCTGTCCGACATCTTCGGCCGCAAGCGCCTCTTCCAGATCGCCCTCGGCCTGTTCGTGGCCGCCTCGGTGGTGGCGGGGCTGTCGCAGAACATCGGCATGCTCATCGCGGCCCGCGCGGTCCAGGGCCTCGGCACGGGCGGCCTGTCGGCCCTCACCCAGGTCATCCTGGGCGACATCGTGCCGCCCCGGGAGCGGGGGCGTTACTCCGGCTACGTCGGCGCGGTCTTCGGCATCTCGACCGTCGCCGGGCCGCTGCTCGGCGGGTTCATCGTCGACACCGACTGGCTGGGCTGGCGCTGGTGCTTCTACGTCTGCGTGCCGCTCGCGGTCGTGGCCTTCGCGGTGGTCCAGCGGGTGCTCCGGTTCGACCACGAGAGCCGCGACGCCCGCATCGACTGGTGGGGCGCGACCACGCTGACCGGCGGTGCGACCGCCCTGATGCTGCTGCTGTCGTTCGGCGGCCACGAGTTCGAGTGGAACTCGGCGTGGACCTACGTCCTGGGCGCGGTCACGGTGGTCCTGGTCGCGGCGGCGGTCGTGGCCGAACGGGCGGCGGCCTCGCCGATCCTGCCGCCGCGGCTGTTCCGCGACCGCACGTTCGTGCTGGCGAGTGTCGCCTCGCTCCTGGTCGGCGTCGCCCTGTTCGGCGCGATGATCTACCTGCCGCAGTACCTCCAGATCGTCAAGGGCATGTCGCCCACCGAGTCGGGCCTGATGACCCTCCCGATGGTGGTCGGCCTGTTCCTCAGCTCGATCGTCTCGGGCAAGGTCGCCTCGTCGACCGGGCGGTGGAAGGCGTTCCCGGCCGTCGGGCTGGTGCTGGTCGCGGTCGGGCTGTTCCTGCTGTCGCGGCTGCACGTCGACTCCACGCCGGTGGAGATCGGGGGGTACATCACGATCCTGGGCGCCGGGCTCGGCATGACGATGCAGATGCTCGTGCTCGCCGCGCAGAACGCCGCCTCCCGCGAGGACATGGCGGTCAGCACGTCCGGCGTCACGTTCTTCCGCAGCCTGGGCGGCGCGGTCGGCGTCGCGGCGTTCGGCGCGATCCTCACCAACCGGGTCAAGGACGAACTGGCCGCCCGGCTCGGCGGCGGCGCCGCCGCGCCCCAGCTCGGCACCCCCGAGGCCATCCACGGCCTGCCGCCGCAGGTGGTGAAGGCGGTGCTGGAGTCGTACACGGAGGCGATGCAGACCGTGTTCCTGGTCGGGGTGCCCGCGGCGGTGCTCGGGGTGGTCGCGGTGCTGTTCCTCAAGGAGGTGCCGCTGCGCGGCGGCGGTGCCCCGCAGCCCCGGGGCGGCCGGCACGAGCGCCGAAGGCAGCCCGCCTGAGGCACTCGTTTGGCAGCATGACCGGGTGACGTCAATCGACTCGCACGACGCCCGCGCCCTGGCCCAGAGCCTCCGCCGGGTCTACGAAGCCGTCGCCGGACGGGTGAGCGAGGACAACGCCTCCTCGCCCCTCGTCGCCAAGGTCACCGGCCACCTGGGCCGGCCCCTGAGCGAGCTGGTGGTGGTCGAGGAGAAGTACCGCCTCTTCGAGCACGCCGGCCTCCAGCTCGCCGCCGACCGCTACCTGGCCGCCCACACCCCCGACGCCGGATGGTTCGGCGTGGTGGGCTCCGACCGGCGCTTCATGAGCATGATCAACATGATCACCAGCGCCCTCACCCACGGCGGCACGCTGCTGGGCCGCGCCGACTACACGGTGGCCGCCGTCGGCCCCGACGAGACCATCGACGTGGTCCAGCTCGGCCTGGTGTGCACCCACGCCCCCGACGGCGCCCCGGTGGTGCTGGGGGTCAACACCCGCGAGGACTTCACCGAGGCCTCCGTCCTGACGGTCATCGCCGCCGACAGGGAGACCGCGACGGGCGTGCGCCAGGAGGTCGACCGCCTCATGCGCGAGCTCGATCCGCTGCGCGGCCGGGTGGTCACCTTCGGCTTCAGCGAGCACCGCAGGAACGAGCTGCTCACCTTCGTCCCCCGGGCCGAGCTGGCCCCCGAGGAGGTGGTGCTGCCCGAGGGCCGCCTCGAAGCCCTGGAGGAGCACGTCGTCGGCATCGGGCGGCAGGGCGACCGGCTCCGCGAGGCGGGCCAGCACCTGCGGCGGGGCCTGCTGCTCTACGGGCCGCCCGGCACGGGCAAGACCCACACCGTGCGCTACCTGCTCGGGCGGCGGCCCGAGAGCACCGCGATCCTGATGACCGCCGAGGGCATGGCGAAGATCGGCTTCGCGGTCGCCCTGGCCCGGAAGCTGCAACCCTCGATCGTGGTCGTCGAGGACGTCGACCTCATCGCCGAGGACCGCTCCCACTTCCAGACCAGCCCGCTGCTGTTCAGCCTCCTCGACGCCATGGACGGCGTCGCCGGAGACGCCGACGTGACCTTCCTGCTCACCACCAACCGGGTGGAGGCCCTGGAGACGGCGCTGGTCCAGCGGCCCGGCCGCATCGACCTGGCCGTCGAGATCCCGCCCCCCGACGCCCGCGCCCGGGAGCGGCTGGTCCGCCTCTACACCCGGGACCGGCCCGTCGAGGCCGACGTGGCGGCGATCGTCGCGGCCACCGAGGGCGTCACCGCCTCCTACATCAAGGAACTGCTGAGAAGGGTCGTCCTCACGGCCCTGCGGCGAGACGAGCACGCCCTCACCGACGCCCACTTCGCCGAGGTCCTCGACCGGATGGCCGACGACGGCGAGTCCCTCACCCGCGCCCTCCTCGGCGGCGCGGCGAAACCGGGGGAGGTCCGCGCGAAGGCCCGCCTGGAGCCCCCGGCATGCTGACGTGTCCTACATTCCAACCATGAGCTTCGCCGAACGCCGCGCCCGCCTGGCCGCCCTCCTCGCCGAGGGCGGCCACGCCGGCCTGCTGGTCACCCGGCCCGTCAACGTGCGCTACCTGACCGGCCTGGCCAGTTCCAACGCCGCCGTGCTGGTGCGGGCCGACGCGAGCGCGGTCCTGGCGACCGACTCCCGCTACATCGAGACGGCCCGGGGGCTCGGCGGCGACGTACAGCTCAAGGAGACCCGCGACGTCGCCGGCGACCTGCTGGAACCCGGCGCCGCCGTCGAGGCCCACCACCTGACGGTCGCCGAATACCACCGCCTGGGCGGGAGGGCGCCCCTCACGGAGGGCCTCGTCGAGGACCTCAGAACGGTCAAGGACGACGCCGAGATCGCCGCCCTGGCCCGCGCCTGCGCCCTCACCGACCAGGCGTTCGCGCTGGTCGCCGAGCAGATCGCGGCCGGCATGACCGAGCGCGAGATCGCCCGGATGCTCGAACTGCGCATGACGGAACTGGGCGCCGACCGCCCCGCCTTCGAGACGATCGTCGCGAGCGGCCCCAACGGCGCCGTCCCCCACCACTCGCCCGGCGACCGCCCGGTCCGGCGGGGCGACCTCGTCACCATGGACTTCGGCGCCCTGTACGCCGGCTACCACGCCGACATGACCCGGACCGTGGCCCTGGGCGAGCCGTCCGGCTGGCAGCGCGAGATCTACACCCTCGTCCACGACGCCCAGGCGGCCGGACGCGCCGCCGTCCGCCCGGGGGCGACGGCGGCCGAGATCGACGCCGCCGCGCGCGACGTGATCGCCGCCGCCGGATACGGCGACCGCTTCGGCCACGGCCTCGGCCACGGCGTGGGCCTGGAGATCCACGAGGAGCCGTTTCTCGGCCCCGGCCGGACCGGTAGACTAGAGGATCGAGTTCCGATCACCGTCGAACCCGGGGTCTACCTGCCGGGGTTGGGCGGTGTGCGCATCGAGGACACGCTCGTGACGCGTGACCCATTGCCGGAACTGCTCACACTCACCACCAGGGAGCTGCTCGTCCTGTGAGCGGCCCGCACGCAGGAGAAGAGACTTCACGTGGCGACCACGAACGACCTCAAGAACGGACTCGTGCTCAAACTCGACGGCGGCGACCTCTGGTCCGTCGTGGAGTTCCAGCACGTCAAGCCCGGTAAGGGCGGTGCGTTCGTCCGCACGAAGCTGAAGAACATCATGTCGGGCAAGGTCGTCGACAAGACCTTCAACGCCGGCGTCAAGGTCGAGGTGGCGACCGTCGACCGCCGCGAGATGCAGTTCTCCTACATGGACGGCGACGAGTTCGTCTTCATGGACACCGAGACCTACGACATGCTCAACGTCTCCCGCGTGGCCGTCGGCGACGCCGCCAACTACCTGCTCGAGAACATGCTCGCCACGGTCGCGATCAACGAGGGCAACGTCCTCTACGTCGAGCTCCCGGCCGCCGTCGAGCTGACGATCGCCGAGACCGAGCCGGGCCTCCAGGGCGACCGCTCGACCGGCGGCACCAAGCCCGCCACGCTCGAGACCGGCGCCGAGATCAAGGTGCCGCTGTTCATCACCACCGGCGAGAAGGTCAAGGTCGACACCCGGACCGGCGACTACCTCGGTCGCGCTTGATGTCTGCCCGGGGGAAGGCGCGCCGCCGCGCGCTCGACATCCTCTTCGAGGCCGAGGCACGTGACACCAACCCGCTCGACATCCTCGCCGAGCGGGTCGAGCGGGCCGAGCCTCCGGTCAACGAGTACACGATCAGCCTGGTCGAGGGCGTGGCCGGACGGCTGGGCCGCATCGACGAGCTCATCTCGACCTACGCGGAGGGGTGGACGATGGAGCGCATGCCCGCCGTCGACCGCAACATCCTCCGCGTCGGCACCTACGAGATGCTCTGGGTCGAGGAAGTGCCCGAGGGCGTCGTGATCAGTGAGTGGGTGGGCCTCGCCGGTGAGCTCTCGACCGACGAGTCGCCCCAGTTCGTCAACGGCCTGCTGGCCCGGTTCAAGCAGCTCAAGCCGTCCCTGACGCTCTGAGCTCCGGCGGCGGCGTAGGCTGGCGTGCCTACGCCGTCGTCGACATTTCGGAGGATCACCGTGCGTGACGCCACGCGGCAGGCCGTCGTCTGGGAGTCGCTCCAGGCGGTCATCGCCGGCAGATCCGCGCTCGACATCCTCGACGCCGGCGGCGGCACCGGCGGGTTCGCGGTGCCGCTGGCCCGCCTGGGCCACTCGGTGACCGTGGTCGACCCCACACCCGACTCGCTGGCCGCGCTGGAGCGCCGCGCCGCCGAGGCCGGCGTGACCGTCACCGGCCTCCAGGGCGACGCCGGCGACCTGGCCGACCTCCTCCCGCCCGCCAGCGCCGACCTGGTGCTCTGCCACAGCGTCCTGGAATACGTCGACGACCCCTCGGCCGCCCTCGCGTCGGTCCACACGGTCGTCCGCCCCGGGGGAGTGGTCAGCGTCCTGGCCGCCAACCCCGTCGCCACCGCCATCCACCGCGCCCTGGCCGGCAACTTCGCCGAGGCCCGCGACGTGCTGGAGACGGGCACCTGGGGCGAGAAGGACCCGACCCCCCGCCGCTTCACCGGCGAGGCCCTCGCGGCCCTCCTGAGCAAGGCCGGCTTCACCGTCGGCGAGGTCCAGGGCGCCCGCGTCTTCACCGACCTGGTCCCCAGCCGCTTCGCCGAAGACGACCCGGACGGCTTGATCGAGCTGGAAAGGGCCGCCACCGCCCACCCCGTCCTGAGGGACATCGCGACCAGGATCCACCTCTTGGCCCACCGCTAAAAGCCTCTTTCCGTTACGGCTCCGCCCACCCCGGCACCGACCACCGCTCCCGGGAAGCGCCGCACCCGGCGCCAACCGCCCGCTCCCGCTCCACTCGCCGACGAGCCGGTCCGGCCGAGCGGGCAGGTCCGGCCGTGGGTGCGCGTCGGCCGGGGCGAGGGGTCGGGTGAACATGCAGGTCTGCTCGTGCTGTGCCCGAGCGCGCCGGTGTCCGGACTGAGGAGCGCAGGAGAGCGAAGCGACCCGGAGCGACGAGGGAAGACGCCGGCTGAAAGCGCTCGGGCCCGCGCGGGCGGAGCCCGCGCAATCAAACAGGCGTTCGGTTAGACTCGCGCCATGTCGAGGAAACAGGTGTTGCCGCAGGTCACCGGCCCGGCCCAAGTCGCCGACGACACCGGTTGCCCGATCCTCCACGTCGACATGGACGCGTTCTTCGCCGCCGTCGAGCTGATCGAGCGCCCGGAGCTCCAGGGCACCCCCGTGATCGTCGGCGCCGCCGGGGCGCGGGGCGTGGTGCTGAGCGCCACCTACGAGGCCCGCAGGTTCGGGGTCCACTCGGCGATGCCGATGACCCGGGCGATGCGCCTGTGCCCGCAGGCGACGGTCATCCCGCCCTCCCACGGCAAATACGGCGCGATCTCCAAGGGCGTCTTCGAGATCTTCCACGCGGTCACCCCGCTCGTGGAGCCGCTCTCGGTCGACGAGGCCTTCCTCGACGTCGGCGGGGCCCGCCGCAGGCTGGGGTCCCCGGTTCAGATCGCGGCGGCGATCCGGGCCCAGGTGGCCGAGCGCTTCGGGGTGACCTGCTCGGTCGGGGTCGCGTCCACCAAGTTCGTCGCCAAGCTCGCCTCCCGCCAGTGCAAGCCCGACGGCCTCCTGGTCGTCCCGGCCGAGGGCGTCGTCGAGTTCCTCCATCCGCTGCCCGTCGCCGCCCTGTGGGGCGTGGGCGAACGCACTGAGCAGGCCCTGACGCGCCTGGGCATCAAAACGGTGGGCGACCTGGCCCGGGTGCCGGTTGCCACGCTCCAGCGCGAGTTCGGGGCCGCGGGGAGCCATCTGGCGGCGCTGGCGTGGGGCCGCGACGAGCGCCGGGTGACCGCCCACGTCCCGGACAAGAGCATCGGCAACGAGGAGACCTTCGCCCACGACGTCGACGACCCCGAGACGATCATGCGGGAGCTGCTCCGGCTCTCGGAGCGGGTCGCCGCCCGGCTGCGCGCCGCCGGCTACGTCGGCCGGACCGTCAGCGTGAAGCTGCGCCGGTCCGATTTCACGACCATCACGCGGTCGCGTACCCTCCGAGAGGCCACAGATGTGGCGAAAGAGATACATACCACCGCTTGCGACCTCTACAGGGCCGCAGGTCTCGATAGAGTGCGGCTGCGACTCGTAGGCGTCCGGATGGAGAACCTCCGCCCGGCAGACACGGCGACCAGGCAAATCGGCCTGGGAGACCGCGAGATCGGCTGGCGGGAGGCGGAACAGGCCATGGACAAGGCGATCCGGAGGTTCGGACCGGATGCGGTCCGCCCCGCCTCGCTCGTCCGAAAACGGTTTGGTCCAATGGATCTATGACGTCACCTCCGCATTGGACCGCGCTTGTGGACGTTCTGACCGTTTTCTTTCGCCCACGTCTACAGACTCGTATTCTGGGGATAACCGACCGCAGGGTTCGGACATCCTTCGTTCGTTGCCGTCTTCCCCGTCTTGGGGCCGTCCTTGGGAGGCGCCGTGCCGCTGTCTGAGCACGAGCAGCGCTTGCTCGACCAGATCGAGCAGGCCCTCTATGCCGAGGACCCGAAGTGGGCCAATACCGTCCGGATCAGTGACCCACGCAGCCATTACAAGCGCCGCCTGGTGAAGGCCTCCATCGGCTTCGCACTCGGCGTCGTCCTGCTGATGGTCGGCGTCGTGTCCACCGTCATCTGGCTCGGGGTCGCCGGCTTTGTGGTCATGCTCGCGACGTGTCTGTGGGGTCTGTCCAGCTGGAAACGCATGAACGGTTTCCACGGCGACAGCCGCTCCGCCACGTCCACGCAGCAGCAGGGGCCGGCCGCCCGCCGTGGGCGCCGTCCCGGCTTCATGGAGCGCATGGAGGAGCGCTGGCGCCGTCGTAACGACGAGCGCTAGCCGCCGCGGTTTCACTTGTCACACTAATCACGCGAACACGGCGGGCCCGGGGCTGACACGCCCCGAGCCCGCTCGTTTGTTCCGCTGTTACCGTCGCGACCCGACCTGTGACTCCAGCACGTCGTCAGCGGTCGCGCTCTCCTCTTCCTTGCGCGCCGGGCGCAGCCGGATGTTCTCCAGCCGGTCGAACCCGTCGAGCACCCGCTCGCCGAGGCCGCGCACCCGCAGCAGCGACGACATGGGCGCCAGCACCGCCGCGATCCGCCGCCCCCGCGACACCGACGCCGCCAGGCCCCGCCTGACCGCCTTCAGGTCGTCGACCAGGGGCGTGACCTCGCCGGGCGTGCGGGCGTACCGCAGCTTCTCCTCGCTGGTGGCGATCTTGGTCAGCGCCCTGGCCGCCTCGGTGTCGAGGGGGTAGGCCGCCGCCAGCCGCCGGCCGAGCGCCCGGGGGGTCTCGCTGCCCGCCTTGGGCATGCCCAGGTCGACCAGGGTGTCGCACAACTCGGCCCAGGCGGCCTCCACGGCCGGGGCCGCGAAGGTGTTCTCCTTGGGCTCGGGCGCCACGGGCTCCTCGGCGGCCCAGACCGACAGGGGCCGGTCGGCGGGCTCGCCGCCGATCACCTCGCCGCCGCTCCAGCCGTCGTCGTCGTCCTTCTTCGGCTTCACCACGGGCACCTCGTCGTCGGGCACGGCCGCCGCCCGGTTGAGCACCCGCCGCCGCCACAGCCAGAGCACCGCGCGCATGACGGCGGGGATCAGCGACAGCAGCAGCGCCACGGCGACGCCGATGCCGACGTTCACCCAGATGGACCTCTCCTCGACCGCCGGCAGACCGGTCGGCCCGAGCTCCCGCTCGGCGTTGCCGATCCCGCGCGCCGGGTTGCTCGCCCCCGGCGCGGCGGCGGGGTCGTCCGAGGGCCTGGCCGAGGCCCCGGGCGACGGCTCGGCGGAGTCCGACTGCGGCAGCGTGTACGACGGCACCCGCGCCGTCGCCTGCCCGAACCCGCCCGACGGGGTCGGCTCGAAGGTCAGCCAGCCGGCGCCCTCGAAGTAGAGCTCCGGCCAGGCGTGCGCGTCGTGGGTCCGGACGACCCACCGGCCCTCCGACTTCGTGCCGCCGGTGTAGCCGATCGACACCCGCGACGGGATGCCCAGCACCCGCGCCATCACCGCGAAGGCGCTGGCGAACTGCTCGCAGTAGCCCGACTTGCCGACCAGCAGGAAGTCGGTCAGCGCGTCGAGCCCCGACCCCTTCGTCTCCAGGTCGTAGGTGAACCCGCCGGTCCGGGTGAACCACTCCTGCAGCTTCACCGCCATCTGGTAGGGGGTGGCCGCGCCCCGGGTGACGTCCTCGGCCAGCGCGACGACGGCTGGGTCGATGTCGGCCGGCAGCGTCAGGAAACGGCCCTGCACGTCGATCGGCGCCATCGGCGCGTTGTCCAGCATCTCGGGGGTGGGCCGCACGTCCTTGCCGATGACCTGGTATTCGAGCCCGGCCGCGTCGTCCTCGGTGGAGAACACCATGAGGGTGTTGCGGTCGGCCCGCCAGTCGCCGTCGGCGATGACCTGGGTGGCCGGGTAGGGGAGCGGCAGGAAGCGCAGCTCCTCGATGTCCTCGCTGATCGTGATGGTCTGGTCGACGGGGGTGCCCGGCGTGGTGACCGACAGGCCGGGCGCGGGCGGCATGACGCTCTCGCTCACCCGGTCTTCGGGACGCCCGCGCAGCGAGCTCGACTTGAACTGCTCCCCGTCGAACTCGTCGAGCGAGTAGATGCGCAGGTAGCGCGGCACGTCGTCCTTGGACGTGTAGGTCAGCACCGGCGCGTTCACCGGGTGCGAGAGCTGCCCGCTGAGCTTGGCGATGGCGTCGGGGATGCCGACGTTGCGGCCGCCCGGCCCCAGGCCGTTGCCGACCCCGAACCCGAACGGCGGGTTGGGCGTCAGCGTGGGGATCAGCGCCGGGATGCCGATGGCCAGCGCCACGGCGGTGACCCCGATGCGCTTGCCCGACAGGACGAGCTTGCCCGCGTCGGGGGTGGTGGTGGTCGTCCGCGAACGCCGTACCAGCACGGCCCGGCCCCAGTGGGACACCCGTTCGCGCCCGTCGGAGACCAGCAGGCCGACGAACCCGAGCGCGCCGATGATGAACGCGGGCCAGGCGATCGGCTCGTTCAGCACCGCGGCCGGGACGGTGAACAGCCCGAGCAGCGGCAGGCCCGCCAGGGCCGCCCAGCGCATCCGCACCGCGAACGCGTCGACCAGGATCGCGATGAACGCGACGCCGCCCGCGGTCAGCAGGCTGATGCCCCCGGTCGAGGGGACCGGCGCGGCGAACTTCTGGATCTCGTCCCAGCCCTCGGCCATCGTCTCGGCGATCCGGGCGGTGGAGTCGAAGTTGGGGATGAACCCCCACCACGCCTCGTCGCGGGCGAAGGTGACCGTCATGAACACGATCGCCGCCAGCGCCATGCCGACCGGCGCCGCGAACGCGGGCTGGGCGTACCGCGACACCAGCGTCGCGGCCAGCGTCGTGCACAGCAGGATCCCGAGCGTCGCCCAGAACCACGAGCCCTCGGAGAACAACGGATAAAGGGTGAGCGCGACGGCCCCGGTGGCCGCCCCGGAGGCGATCGGCAGTCGCATCACGCGGCACTCCTCTTGTACGCGGCGTCGGGCCAGACCGTGGCCAGCGACACCCCGGCGGGCAGCCGCAGCACCCGCCAGCCGCTCGCGGCCAGCACCGCCTGCGCCTGCTCGTGTTCGGGGGAGACCTCGCCGTCCGAGCCGCCCTCCCAGGTCGCGACGTCGAGGAGCACCGCGACGCCGGTCATGTGGCCGTGCCGCAGCCGCGCCAGCGACTGGGCGTCGTCGAGGTCGAGCGCCCCGAGCACCGCCACGATCAGCCCTTCGCCGCCGCCCTGCCGGAGTCCGGCGATGCCGTTGGAGAGCGAGCGGGCCTGGCTGTTGCGCACCACGGCGAGCGTGTCGAGCAGCGAGGCCTGCACGCCGCCCTCCACGAGCTGCTGCGGCCCCTGGTCGGTGACCAGCCGCAGCCCGAGTCCCTCGTGCGCGAGGTGCACGCCGATGGAGGCCGCCGCCGAGACCGCGACCTCGAACGACGAACGCGGCCCCTCGCCCCGGTGGGCGGGCCGGCGGGTGTCGAGCAGGAGCGCGCCGCGGCTCTGCCACTGCTGCTCCTCGCGCCGCACCATCAGCTCGCCGTAACGCGCGGTCGAGCGCCAGTGCACCCGGCGCAGGTCGTCGCCCTGCCGGTAGTCGCGCGGCGCGACGTCGTCGTCGCCGGCCGCCGCCACCGACCGGGTCCGGCTGTCGCCCCCGCCCGCCCACTCGCCGGACAGGCGCACGTAGGGCAGCGGGATGACCTGCGGGGTCACCACGAGGGTGTCGGTCGCGGTGAACGTGCGGGCCAGCTCGACCAGCCCGAACGGGTCGGTGATGCGCACCGACAGCGGCCCGATGGAGTAGCGCCCGCGCAGGTCCGACCGCACCTTGTAGTCGATCTCGCGGATGCCCTTGGCCTCGACCCGGTCGAGCACGAACCGGGGGCGGGTGCCGAGGGCGTACTGGAGGGTGTCCTCGACGAGGAGCAGGCCGGTGGGCAGCCGGGTCACGTTCTCCAGCCGCAGCGTGACCGTGCTGTCGTTGCCGGCCTCGACCCGGGAGGGGTCGAGGCGGCGCGCGCAGCTCAGCCGGTAACGGGTCCGCGCCACCACCATGACGGCCAGCAGCGGCAGCGCGACGATCAGGATCGCCACCCGGATCAGGTCGTGCTCCCCGAGCAGGAACGCGCACACCAGGGCGGCGATCCCGGAAGCGAGGAACGACCTGCCCCGGGCGGTGAGCGCCCTGAGTCCGGTCATAGAAAGGAGTCCTACTTCGTGTCGGGCACCGGGACGCGGCGCACAAGCTCGGCGAGCGACTGCTCGGGCGTCCGCCGCTGGCCCTGCGCCTCCATGCTGGGCAGCAGGCGGTGGGCCAGGACCGGCGTGGCGAGGTCCTGGAGGTCGTCGGGGATCACGTAGTCACGGCCGGAGAGCGCGGCGTGCGCGCGGGCCGCCCTGACCAGCTGCAGCGTGGCGCGCGGGGAGGCGCCGAGCCGCAGGTCGGGGGTCTGGCGGGTGGCGGTGACCAGGTCGATGGCGTACTTCTTCACCGGCTGCGAGACGTAGACCGCGCGGACCGCCTCGATCAGCGCCTTCACCTCGGCGGTGGTGGCGACCGGCTCCAGCTTGTCGAGCGGCTGCGAGGCGCCGTGCACGTCGAGCATCTCCAGCTCGGCGACCGGCTCGGGGTAGCCCATGGCGATCTTCGCGGTGAACCGGTCGCGCTGCGCCTCGGGGAGGGGATAGGTGCCCTCCATCTCGATGGGGTTCTGGGTCGCGATGACCATGAACGGCGCGTCGAGCCGGTGGGTGAGGCCGTCGACGGTCACCTGCCGCTCCTCCATGCACTCCAGGAGGGCCGACTGGGTCTTCGGCGAGGCCCGGTTGATCTCGTCGCCGACCACGATGTTGGCGAACACCGGACCGGGCTTGAACTCGAACTCCCGGGTCTGCTGGTTGTAGGCGCTCACACCGGTGATGTCGGAGGGGAGGAGGTCGGGGGTGAACTGCACGCGGCGCATCGGGCAGTCGATCGACTTCGCCAGGGCCTTGGCGAGCATCGTCTTTCCCACACCCGGTACGTCTTCGATGAGAAGGTGACCTTCCGCGAGCAATACGGTCAGCGTCAGCCGAACCACGTCGCTCTTGCCTTCGATGACGGATTCGATCGCGTCCCGGATCCGGTGCGCGGTCTCGACCAGCTCGTTGAGACTCTCCGAGCCGGCTTTGTCACCGACGCCGTGAGTTACTGCCACCGGGCCTCCAAGGGCGTGCCGTATTGCTGGGGGTTTGCCATTTCCATCCATTGTGTGTACCGAGACTATGCCGCACGTGGTTCTCCGGCGACTTTGTGCAGAAAGAAGCGTGAACTGCCCACAGTGTCGTGCTATGCGGTCTGGATCCTGTGGTACGTCAGTCCTGATTCCGTGACACGCCGGGCCCGCGACTTGACGCCTTCCCTTTGACGACGGTGAGTGCGACACGCCCGCGCCGCTCCGGAGACCCACTTCGCACCACCGCATTTGACCTGCGAAAACGCCCGATAAACGAGATCGTCATACCGTTTGAATCAGTTGACGGTGGAGAGAAGTGGAGTATGGTGGAGCCCAATGGAGGACCGTGGCTGTAGGGCTTCGTGTTCCCCATGGCACGGGAGGTGGCGCCGATGTTCCTCGGCACTCACCACCCGCGCCTCGATGACAAAGGACGGCTGTTCCTGCCGGCGAAGTATCGCGAGGAGCTGGCGGAGGGTCTTGTGATCACCAAAGGCCAGGAGCGCTGCCTCTACGTCTTCCCCGTAGAGGAGTTCCAGCGCATCACTGAGGCTTTGCGCACCGCGCCGGTGACCGCCAAGGCCGTCCGCGACTACAGCCGCGTCTTCTTCGCCAGTGCCTCCGATGAGACCCCCGACAAACAGGGGCGCGTCACCATCCCGTCCGGCCTGCGCCAGTACGCCGGGCTCGATCGTGACTGCGTGGTCATCGGCGCCAACACCCGGCTGGAGATCTGGGCCGCCCCGGCGTGGGAGGCCTATCTCGCCGACCAGGAGCAGGCATTCGCCGACCTTTCCGAGGAGGTGTTGCCAGGGATCCTGTGACCTTTCGAAATGACCCGTCGGTGACGTTCGGCGAGGTCTCCACCCGCCCGCCGGGTACCTGATGCACCTTCCCCGGTGTCAGGTGCCACGAGACGCGGTCCGCGGATGGGGACCTGGCCGGACGGGTCGGCTCTCCGCCATAGTTCTCGGCGGCGCAGTCGACCGAGGGTGGGGACTGTCTAGCCGACGGGGCGCCGCGACCGCGAGCCCAGAAGCGGCATTGTTCGAGGCAGATCCGCAGCGCGAGCCACGACCTGCCTTCTTTTCATGGGGGTGTACGACGAATGACCGACCAGAACACCGGTGGGCACGTTCCGGTGCTGCTTGGCCGTGTGCTGGAGCTGCTGGCTCCCGCGCTCACCGGGCCGTCCCCGGTGGTCGTCGACGCCAACCTGGGCCTCGGGGGTCACGCCGAGGCGATCCTCGCCGCCCATCCCGGCGTGCACCTCATCGGCATCGACCGCGACCCGTTCGCCATCGAACACTCCACCGCACGGCTGGCGCCCTACGCCGCCCGCACGACCATCGTCCGCGCCGTCTCCAGTGACCTGGAGCGGGTGCTGGCCGACAGCGGCCACCCCGTCATCAACGGCGCGCTGTTCGACCTCGGCGTCTCCTCGCCGCAGCTCGACGAGGCCGACCGCGGGTTCGCCTACTCCTACGACGCGCCCCTCGACATGCGCATGGACCGCGACCAGGAGCTGACCGCCGCTGACGTGGTGAACACCTACGAGCCCCGCGACCTGGCCCGGGTGCTGCGCGACTTCGGCGAGGAACGCTTCGCCGCGCGCATCGCCGAGCGGGTCGCCAAGGAGCGGGCCGTCGAGCCGATCACCTCGACCAAACGCCTCGCCGACCTCGTGCGCGAGGCGATCCCCGCCGCGACCCGCCGCACCGGCGGCAATCCGGCGAAACGAACATTCCAGGCGTTGCGCATCGAAGTGAACGCGGAGCTGGCCGCACTCGACGTGGCCCTGCCCGCCTCGCTCGACGCGCTCGCGGTGGGCGGGCGCGTGGTCGTGCTCTCCTACCACTCCTTGGAGGACCGGCTCACCAAGCAGGTCCTCGCGGCGCGAACCAGGGAAACCGGCCCTCCGGGGCTGCCGGTCCCGTTGGAGGCTCACCAGCCCCGGTTCCGCCACCTGACGAGGGGAGCCGAGCTCCCCGACGACGACGAGCTGGCCCGCAACCCGCGGGCCGCCTCGGCCCGGTTGCGGGCGGCAGAGAGGATCCGCCAGGGATGAGGCCAACGATGAGCCCACTGAAAGACCCGAAGACCGGCGCCAAGCCCGGCGCCAAGCCCGACGTCCGCCGCCGTCCGCGCGGCCCCGTGACCCACGCCCGCCCGGTCGAGCGGCCAGAGGTCCCGGTCGCGCGGCGCGCGCCGCAGCCGCCCTCCGAACGGCGGCGCCCGCCGCGGGCTCCCTTCGTCATGCTCGTCGTCGGCCTGCTCGGCGGTGGTCTCGTCAGCCTGCTCCTGCTCAACACCGTGCTGGCGCAGGACTCGTTCAAGCACAACGAGCTGCGCCGCGTGAACGAGCAGCTCCGCCAGCAGGCCGAGGCCGAGAAGGGCCGCATCCGCGACGCCCGCCAGCCCGACGCGGTCGCCAAGGGCGCCGTCCAGCACGGCGTCTCGCCCGACCAGTCGGCCCCCAAGTGGGTCGGCGGCGGTCACACGCCGGCGGTCGACGACGCCGAGCCCACCGCGTCGGGCCGCACCGAGCCCGGCGGCGCGGCGGACGCTTCGGAGACGGGGAGCAGCGAGCAGTGAGCAGTGGCGGCGGCCGCCCACCGTCCCCGGGCCGGCCGGGTGGCCCCGGCGACCGGGGCCCACGCGACGGCCGCCGCGCCTCGGGCACGGGCTCCCACCCGGGCCGCGCCGACGGACCGGGCCGCCCCCGGCGCCCCGACGACGCCGGCCGCCCCCGCGAGGCCGACACCGAACGCGGCGCCCCCCGCAAGGGCCGCCCGTCCGACGACCCACGCCGCCGCGACGACGACCGCCCCGAACCGCCCCGCGACAACCGCCGCCCCGCCGACGGCGGCGCGCGTTCGCGTACCAGGGGGCCTGCCGGTGACGGCGGGGCCCGATCGCCTGACGGCGGGCGCGGTGGCGACTCCGGGCTTCGCGACGAGGGCCGTGAGGGCGCCGGGAGAGCGCGCGACGGCGGGGGCCGGTTTCGCGATGGGGGCCGTCCGGGAGACGGGCGGTCCAGAGACGACCTGCGCTCCGCCGGCGGGCGTTCCCGTGCGGGCGGACAGGCCGGCGACGGGCCGTCTCGTGACGGCGGTCGCACCGCCGACGGTCCGCTTCGTGATGGTCCGCTTCGTGATGGGCCGTCTCGTGACGGACGTCCCTCCAAAGGGTCCCTTCGTGACGGCCGTCCTTCCGGCGGGCCGCTTCGTGAGGGCGTCCGCGGGCGGGACGGCGCGGGCAGGCCGTCGCGCCCTGGTGAGAGGCCCATCCGGCCCGGTGAGAGGCCGTTGCGGCCCGGGGAGCGGCCGGTTCGGGGGCGGGACGGGGACGGGCCGCCGCGCCGGAGTCCGGCCGGGCCCGGGGGGCCGCCGCGTCGTCCGGGGCCGCCGCCGAGGCCCGCCGTGTTGCGGCTGGGGAGTCCGCGGCGGCGGATCAACATCGCGCTGATGGCCATGGCCGTGGTGTTGTCGCTGTTCGCCGGGCGGCTGGTGCAGCTGCAGGGGCTGAACTCCAAGACGTTCCAGGCCAAGGCCGCCGACCAGCGGGTCACGCCCGAGGTCCTGCCGGCCAAGCGGGGGTCGATCACCGACGTCAACGGCAACGAGCTGGCCGTCACCGCCGACGCGCGGGAGATCTACCTCGACCCCAAGGAGGTCAAGGAGACCCAGCGCGACCTGATCGCCACCACGCTCTCGGCCGAGCTCGGCAAGCCCAAGGACGGCATCGCCGCCAAGCTCGCCCAGGTCGACAAGCGTTACCTCGTCGTCGCCCGCGACGTCGACCCCCTGGTCGCCCGCAAGATCATGGGCATGGGCTTCCGCGGGGTGGGCTCCAAGCCCACCTACCGGCGGCTCTACCCCGGCGGGACCCTGGCCGGCGGGCTGGTCGGGTTCGTCGGCGACGACGGGTTCGGGCTGGAGGGGCTGGAGCAGGCGTACAACAAGACGCTGGCGGGTCAGGACGGCCAGCAGAGCATCGAGATCGGGCGGGGTGGCGAGCGCATCCCGATGACGCGCAGCACCCGGGTCGCGCCGGTGCCGGGCCGCGATCTGCGGCTGACGATCGACCGGTACATCCAGTGGGCCGCCTACGAGGCGATCGCCAAGCAGGTCAAGGCGGTCGGGGCGCGCAGCGGCAGCGTCATCGTCATGGACGTCAAGACCGGCCAGATCCTCGCCATGGCCAACGCCCCCGAGGTCGACCTGCGGAACTGGCAGGCCACCCGCGCCGAAGACCGGGGCAACAAGGCCGCCGCCGAGGTGTTCGAGCCGGGCTCCACCAACAAGGTCATCACCGCCGCCGCCGCGCTGGAGGCGGGCGTGGTCGCGCCGTCGACGCTGTTCACGGTGCCCGACAACATCCAGTGCGCCGACAAGGTGCTGCGCGACGCCCACCCCCACCCGACCGAGCAGATGACCTTCGCCCAGATCCTCGAGGAGTCGAGCAACGTCGGCACGATCATGGCGGGCACCAAGATCACCGATCAGCGGCTGCACAACATGTTCACGGCCTTCGGCTTCGGCGCCAAGAGCGGCGGCGGCATCCCGAGCGAGGAGGCCGGCCTGCTGCCCGACTGGCAGGAGTGGAGCGGCTCCCAGCGCTGCACCATCATGTACGGCCAGGGCATCTCCGTCACCGCCCTCCAGATGGCCAGCGTCTACCAGACCATCGCCAACGGCGGCGTGCGGCTGACCCCCACGATCGTCGCGGGCACCACCGACGAGAAGGGCCAGCTGGTCCCGGCCGCCGCCCCGAAGCAGACGCGGGTGATCAGCGAGCTGACCGCCCGCCAGCTCGCCGGCATGCTCGAGAAGGCGGTCGCCGGAGCCGACGGAACCGGCGGCGCCGCCGCCATCGAGGGCTACCGGGTGGCGGGCAAGACCGGAACCGCCATGCGTTATGACCAGAAATGTGGCGGATACTGCGGTTATACGGCGACCTTCGTCGGCTTCACCCCCGCCGAAGCGCCTCGCCTGATGGCCCTGGCCGTCATTCAGGACCCGAAAAAAGACCATTACGGCGGTACGATCGCCGCGCCCGTTTTCCAGGAAGTCATGACTTTTGCGTTGAAGACCAAGAAAATCCCGCCGACCGGGTCGACAAGCCTTCTCCGGTGACCGGGAACGATACGCTCTCGCCGTGAACGAGCCCGACCGCACCGCCCGACCCTCACCGGACCAGCAGATGCGCCCGTCGTCCAGCCCGCCGCGCCCGCTCTCGGGGCTGACGGCCCTGCTCGGCGTGCAGTCGGTCGCCGGGGCGGGGCGCGGTGTGGTCACCGGGGTCACGATCGACTCCCGCCGGGTCCGCCGGGGCGACCTCTACGTCGCCATCCAGGGCAAGACCGCTCACGGCGCAACCTTCAGCTCGGCCGCCATGGGCGCCGGCGCGAGCGCCATCCTGACCGACCACGACGGGGCCGAAATGGCCGCCGAGACCGGCCTGCCGGTGTTCGTGCTGCCCGACCCGCGCGCGGTGCTCGGCCAGGTGGCCGCCTGGGTCTACGGCCAGCCGGCCGCCGACATCCCGGTCATCGGGGTCACCGGCACCAGCGGCAAGTCGACCTCGACGTTCCTGCTGGAGGCGGGGCTGCGCGCGGCCGGGCACCGCACCGGCCTGGTCGGCGGCGTCGAGATCCACGCGGGCGACGTCGTCATCAAGCCCGAGCTGACCACCCCCGAGGCCAGCGACCTGCAGGGCCTGTTCGCGCTGATGCGTGAGCAGAAGGTGACCGCCGCGACGATGGAGGTCTCCAGCCACGCGCTGGCGCTGGGCCGGGTCGAGGGCATCTTCTACGACGTCGCGATCTTCACCAACCTGTCGCAGGACCACCTCGACTTCCACAAGGACTTCGACGACTACTTCGCCGCCAAGGCCCGGCTGTTCACGCCCGAGTTCTCCCGGCTCGGCGTGATCAACGTCGACGACCCCCACGGGCGCGAGCTGGCCGGGTTCGTGAAGATCCCGATCACCACGTTCTCCGCCGAGGGCGCGGCCGACGCCGAGTGGCGCGCGACCGACGTCCGGCTCGGGGCCGACGGGAGCTCCTTCCGGGTCGTCGGCCCGGGAGGGGTGGAGGCCGACGTGACCGTCGGGCTGCCGGGGCCGTTCAACGTCGCCAACACCCTGGGCGCGCTCGTGGCGCTCGTGGAGTCGGGGGTGCCGCTGCAGACCGCCGTCCACGGGGTGAGCGGGTTCCGCGGCGTCCCGGGGCGGATGGAACGGGTGCCGGGCGGCGACGGGTTCCAGGCGATCGTCGACTACGCCCACAAACCGGGCGCCGTCGAGTCGGTGCTGCGTGCGTTGCGCGAGGTCACCGACGGTACCCTGACGGTCGTCCTCGGCTGTGGCGGCGACCGCGACAGCGGCAAGCGCGCCCTCATGGGCGAGGCCGCCGCGCGGCTGGCCGACGTGGCCGTGTTCACCAGTGACAATCCCCGCAGCGAAGACCCGCTCGCGATCATCGTGGCGATGCTCGACGGCGCGCTGGCCGTGCCGCGCGAAGATCGTGCCCGCGTGGTCGTCGAGCCCGACCGGGCCGCCGCGATCGACCTGGCGATCTCCAGGGCCGGCCGGGGCGACGTCGTCGTCGTGGCCGGGAAGGGCCACGAACAGGGGCAGTACTTCGCGGGCGAAGTCGTCCCCTTCGATGACCGTGACGTGGTCGCCGCCGCCATCAGCAGGAGGAACGCATGATCCCGTTGCCGCTGGGCCGGGTCGCAGAGATCACATCGGGCGCCCTCACGGGCCAGGCCGACCCGGGCGCCGTCGTGAGAGGCCCGGTCGTGATCGACTCGCGGGCCGCCGAGCCGGGGTCGCTGTTCGTCGCGATCAGGGGCGAGCGGGCCGACGGCCACGACTTCGCCGCCCAGGCCCTGGCCGCGGGCGCGGCCGCCGTGCTGGCCTCCCGGCCGGTCGACGGCCCGGCCGTCGTGGTCGACGACGTCGTGGCGGCGCTGGCGAAGCTCGCCAACGCGGTGGTGACCGACCTGCCGAAGGCGACCGTGGTGGGCGTGACCGGGTCGGCCGGCAAGACGTCGACCAAAGACCTGCTGGCGCGGCTGGCGGCCAGGATCGGTCCAACGGTGGCGCCGGTGGGGTCGTACAACAACGAGATCGGGCACCCCCTCACGGTGCTCAAGGCCGATGAGGACACGCGGTTCCTGGTGCTGGAGCTTTCGGCGCGTAATGCCGGACATATCGCTTATCTGGCGGGAATCGCCCCGCCGTCCATCGGGGTGGTCCTCAACGTCGGCACCGCGCACCTGGGCGTGTTCGGGGGCAAGGAGGCCATCGCGCGGGCCAAGGGCGAGCTGCCCGAGGCGCTGCCCTCCTCGGGTGTCGCGGTGCTGAACCTCGACGACCCGCTGGTCGCCGCGATGAGCTCGCGCACCCGGGCGCGGGTGCTCTACTTCGGCCGCACCCGCAGCGCCGACGTGCGCGCCTCGCACGAGACCCTCGACGACCGCGGCCGGGCCCGGTTCACCCTCCACACCCCCTCGGGCGAGGCCGACGTCGCGCTGCGCCTCCACGGCGCCCACGCGGTCGAGAACGCCCTGGCCGCCGCGGCCGCCGCCCACGAGCTGGGGCTGTCGCCGGCCGCCATCGCCGAGGAGCTGTCGCTGGCCGAGCCGCGCAGCCGCTGGCGGATGGAGGTCACCGACCGCGCCGACGGCGTGACCGTGATCAACGACGCCTACAACGCCAACCCCGACTCGATGCGCGCCGCCTTCGCCGCGCTGCACGCCCTGGCCGGGCACCGCCGCAAGTACGCGGTCGTGGCCGCCCTGCGCGAGCTCGGCGACGACGCCGCCGAACTGAACGCGGGGGTCGGCCGCCTGGCTGCGGGAGCCGGTCTGGCGGCCCTGGTGGTCGTGGGCGCCGACGCCGGGCAGATCATCGCCGGCGCCCCCGACGCGATCCACGCCCCCGACGTCGAGGCCGCCGTGGCCGAGCTCACCGGCCGCCTGGCGCCGGGAGACGTCGTGCTGATCAAGGGACCCCGGGCCGCCGGGCTGGAGCAGGTCGCCGAAGCCCTGTTGGGGGGTGACGCCCGGTGAGAGACATCATCGTCGCCGCAGCGGTCGCGCTCCTCGTCTCGATGCTCGGCACCCCCATCGCGATCCGGCTGTTCGGGCGGCGCGGCTACGGCCAGAACATCCGCGAGGAGGGCCCCCAGGGCCACTACGACAAGAAGGGCACGCCCACCATGGGCGGCACGGTGATCGTGATCGCCGCCCTCCTCGGCTACGCCGTCGCCCACCTGGCCACCATGTTGTCGGCCAATCCCTCGCCCCCCACCGCCTCCGCGCTGCTCGTCCTCTTCCTCATGACCGGCCTGGGCGTGGTCGGCTTCCTCGACGACTTCATCAAGATCTACAAGCAGCGCAGCCTCGGCCTGCGGTCGGGCGCCAAGGCTCTCGGCCAGCTCCTCGTCGGCGTCGTCTTCGCGATCCTCGTGGTGCGTTTCCCCAACGCCTACGCGATCACCCCCGCCGAGACGCGGTTGTCCTTCCTCCGTGACTTCGGCCCCTCGATCGGGCTCATCGGCTTCATCATCTGGGTGCTCATCATGATCGTCGGGTTCTCCAACGCGGTGAACCTGACCGACGGCCTCGACGGCCTCGCCTCCGGGGCCACCGGCGTGGTGCTGGCGTCGTACGTGCTCATCGGCAACTGGCAGCTCCGCAACAGCTGCACGACCGCGATCCTCGGGCCCAACTGCTACATCGTGCGCGACCCGCTCGACCTGGCCGTCGTCGCCGCCGCCGTGCTGGGCGCGCTGATCGGGTTCCTGTGGTGGAACGCCCCCCCGGCCAAGATCTTCATGGGCGACACCGGCTCGCTGGCCCTCGGCGGCGTGATCGCCGGTCTGGCCATCACCACCCGCACCCAGCTCCTCCTGCTGCTCCTGGCGGGCCTGACCGTCGTCATCACCTCCTCGGTGATCATCCAAGTCGGGTTCTTCAAGATGACCAGGAAACGCATCTTCCGGATGGCGCCCCTCCAGCACCACTTCGAGCTCAAGGGCTGGGCCGAGACCACCATCGTGGTCCGGTTCTGGCTGATCGCGATGTTGTGCGCCGCCGCCGGGCTCGGTCTCTTCTACGTGGAATGGATGCCCAAGACGTGAGCCGTGTCGTCGTCGCCGGGCTCGGCGTCTCGGGCACCGCCGCCGCGCGCGGCCTGGCCCTGGGCGGCGAGCGGGTCGTCGTGGTCGAGCAGTCCGACCGGCCGCTCCCCGCCGACCTGGCCGATCTGGGGGTCGAGAAGGCCGCCGCGCTGCCCGACAAGGTGGAGCTCGTCGTCACCTCGCCGGGCTGGCGGCCCGACCACCCGCTGCTGCTCGAGGCGGCGGCGGCCGGCATCGAGGTCATCGGCGAGGTCGAGCTGGCCTGGCGGCTGCGCCACGAGGGCGCCGCGCCGTGGCTGGCCCTCACCGGCACCAACGGCAAGACGACGGCCGTGCGGATGCTGACGTCCATCCTCGAGAAGGCGGGGGAGCGGCCGCTCGCGGTCGGCAACGTCGGCACGCCGATCATCGAGGCGGTCCTCGACCCCGGCGACACCACCGTGCTCGCCGTGGAGCTGTCGAGCTTCCAGCTCCACTGGTCCACGAGCGTCGCCCCGGCGGCCGCCGCGATCCTCAACGTCGCCCCCGACCACATCGACTGGCACGGCTCCTTCGAGGAGTACGCCGCCGCCAAGGCCCGGATCTTCGCCAACGCCGGCGTGGTCGTCCACAACGCCGACGACCCCTGGTCGGCCCGGCTCGCCGAGCCCTACGATTCGGTGGGCTTCACGCTCCAGGTGCCCCGGCCGGGGGAGCTGGGCGTGGTGGAGGACCTGCTGGTCGACCGGGCCTTCTGCGACGACCCGCGCTCCTCGGCGGTCGAGCTGGCCACGCTCGCCGACGTCCGGCCGTTCGCGCCGCACAACGTCGCGAACGCGCTGGCCGCCGCCGCGCTCGCCCGGTCGTTCGGCGTGCCGGCCGAGGCGGTGCGCGAGGGGCTGGCGGCGTTCACCCCCGACCCCCACCGGATCGCCCACGTGGCGACCGTGAAGGGGGTCTCCTACGTCGACGACTCCAAGGCCACCAACCCCCACGCGGCCGAGGCGTCGCTGGCGGCGTACGGCTCCATCGTGTGGGTCGCGGGCGGGCAGCTGAAGGGCGCCGACGTCGAGGAGCTGGTCGCGAGGTCCGCCAAGCGGCTGCGCGGCGCGGTGCTGCTGGGCGCCGACCGGGCCAGGATCGCCGAGGCGCTCGCGCGACACGCGCCGGATGTTCCCGTTGTGGAGGTCGGCGGGGAAGACACTGGGGTCATGGACCGTGTCGTCACCGAAGCCGCCCGGCTCGCCTCCCCGGGTGACACCGTGCTGCTGGCCCCCGCCGGGGCGTCATTGGACATGTTCGCCAACTACGGCGCACGAGGAGACGCCTTCGCGCGCGCCGTTCGCACCCTGGAAGAGCGGTGACCGAGGCGACGGCCGACGACTCTCGGCCGTCCCGGCCGTCTTGGGTCGCGACCCAGCTCGGCGCCCTGCGCGAGCTGCTCAGCCGGCCGCTGACCTCCTACTACCTGATCCTCGGGTGCAGCGCCCTGCTGCTGGCGCTCGGCCTCATGATGGTGCTGTCGGCCTCGTCGATCGAGGCGCTGCAGATGATGGGCGACCCCTTCTACTGGTTCCTCAAGCAGTCGCTCTCGGTCGGGCTCGGCCTGCCGCTGATGTACGTCTGCTCGAAGCTCCCGCAGCGCTATTTCCGGCTGGCCGGATATCCGCTGATGGCGTTGTCCATCATCGGCCTGGTCATGACCATCTTCATCGGCTCCTCCGAGCTCGGCGCGCAGCGCTGGATCTACATCGGCAGCCTGACCATCCAGCCGTCGGAGCCGGCCAAGCTGGCCATGGTCATCTGGGGCGCCGACCTGCTGGCCCGGCGGGCCCGCAACGGCATGATCGAGTGGCGGCACCTGCTGGTCCCGCTGATGCCCGGCGTGGCGATCCTCGCCGTCCTGGTCATGCTCGGCCGCGACCTCGGCACCACGATCGTGCTGATGATCATCTTCCTGGCGCTGCTGTGGGTCGTCGGGGCTCCGGTACGGCTCTTCGCCGGCATCCTGGCCCTCCTCGCCATGGCCACCGTCTTCATGATCATCTCCGAGGGTTATCGGTCCGACCGGATCGAGGGCTGGCTGAATCCCTGGGGCAACGCGCAGGGGTCCGGCTACCAGGCCGCCCAGGGGCAGATCGCGATGGGGTCGGGCGGCTGGTTCGGGCTGGGCCTCGGGTCGTCACGGCAGAAATGGGACTGGCTGCCCCACGGCGAGAGCGACTTCATTTTCGCGATCCTCGGCGAGGAGCTCGGCCTCATGGGCACCCTCACGGTGCTGGCCCTGTTCGGCCTGCTCTGCTACGCCGGGCTGCGCATCGCCTCGCGCACGAGAGACCCGTTCATCCGGCTGACCGCGGCGGCCTGCACGGCCTGGATCGGCGGCCAGGCGATCGTGAACATCGGCGCCGTCATCGGCGCCCTGCCGATCACCGGCATCCCGCTGCCCCTGGTCTCCTACGGCGGGTCGGCGCTGTTGCCGACGCTCGCGGCGCTTGGCATGTTGTTGTCGTTCGCCAAACGCGAGCCGGGGGCCGCCGAGGCCTTGGCCGCACGGGGCCCCGGCCCGGCCGCACGGGCTCTAAGCTGGCTTGGCCTCAAGACCTGACGTATATCCGGGCAGATTCACCGGCGCGAGCCACAGCCGGCCTCCGGCCGGCCGCGTCTCGCGCAGGGCAATCAGGTCCATAGCACGACTAGGGAGAGACATGAGGGTTGTCCTCGCCGGCGGCGGGACGGCCGGCCACATCGAGCCGGCGCTGGCGCTGGCCGACGCGCTCCGTCAGTTCGACCCGTCGATCGGCATCACCTGCCTCGGCACCGAACGCGGGCTGGAGACGCGGCTGGTCCCGGCCCGGGGCTACGAGCTCGCGCTCGTGCCCGCGGTTCCGCTGCCCCGCGCGCTGACGCCTCAGCTCCTGACCGTGCCCGGCCGGCTCGCCGGGGCGATCAGCGCCGCGGGCAACATCCTGGAGCGGGTGGGCGCCGACATCCTGGTCGGCTTCGGCGGCTACGTCGCCACCCCCGGCTACCTGGGGGCGCGCCGCAAGGGCGTGCCGATCGTGGTGCACGAGGCCAACCCGCGTCCGGGCCTGGCCAACCGGCTGGGCGCACGGCTGACCACCCACGTGTTCACCGGCCACCCCGACACGCCGCTGCCCAACGCCGAGCACGTCGGCATCCCGCTCCGCAAAGACGTCTCGACCCTCGACCGGTTCTCGCTGGGCGACAAGGCGCGGTCCTACTTCGGCCTCGAGAGCGACCGCCCGACGCTGCTGGTGTTCGGCGGCTCCCAGGGGGCCCGCTCGATCAACAACTCGGCCCTCAACGCCGAGCCCCACCTGCGCCGCGCCGGCATCCAGGTCATCCACGTGATCGGCCCGAAGAACACCGTCGAGGTCGAGCCCCCGCCCGGCGACCCGCAGTACGTCATCCTGCCCTACGTCGACCGCATGGACCTGGCCTACGCCGCCGCCGACCTGGTGCTGTGCCGCAGCGGCGCGATGACCACCGCCGAGCTGACCGCCGTCGGCCTCCCGGCCGCCTACGTGCCGCTGCCCCACGGCAACGGCGAGCAGCGCCTGAACGCCGAGCCGATCGTGCGGGCGGGCGGCGGCCTGATGGTCGACGACGCCGAGCTCTCCCCCGACTGGATCATGCGCAACCTCGCGCCCCTGCTCCACGACCCCAACCGGATAGCGGCCATGTCCGAGGCCGCCTCACGGATGGGACGCAAGGACGCCGACGTGACGCTCGCCCGCAAGGTTCTGGAGATCGCAGCCCGATGAGTCTGGTCAAACTGGTTGAGCCCATCCCCGCCGAGGAACTCGGGCGGGTCCACTTCATCGGGATCGGCGGCGCCGGCATGTCCGGCATCGCCCGCATCCTGCTCAAGCGGGGAGTGGCCGTCTCGGGCAGCGACGCCCGCAGCTCCGACCTGCTGACCGAGCTGCGCGAGCTGGGCGCGACCGTCCACGTCGGCCACGCCGCCTCGCACATCCGCGACGTCAACACCGTCGTGGTCTCCACCGCGATCCGCGACTCCAACCCCGAGCTGGGGGAGGCGCTGCGGCAGAACGTGCGCATCATCCCGCGCGCCGCCGCCCTCGCGGCCGTGATGACCGGCAAGACCGGGGTCGCCGTGGCGGGCACCCACGGCAAGACGACCACGACCTCGATGCTCACCGTGGCGCTGCAGAAGTGCGGCGCCGACCCGTCCTACTGCGTCGGCGGCCAGCTCGTCACCACGGGCCTGGGCGCCGACGAGGGCACCGGCCGGGCGTTCGTCGCCGAGGCCGACGAGAGCGACGGCTCGTTCCTGATGCTCGCCCCGCGCATCGCGGTGGTCACCAACGTCGAGCCCGACCACCTCGACAACTACGGCGAGCCGCAGGCCGTCTACGACAGCTTCGCCCGCTTCGTCGAGCGGATCGGCGAGACGATCGTGCTCTGCTCCGACGACCCGGGCGCCGCCGCGCTGGCCCCCATCGCCCGCGCGCGGGGCCTGAAGGTCGTCACCTACGGCGAGGGCGAGGAGGCCGACCTGCGCATCTGCGACGTGGTGCCGCGCGGCCTCGGCGTCGAGTTCACCCTGAAGGGCCACGGCGCGGTCCGCCTGTCGGTGCCCGGCCGCCACAACGCGCTCAACGCCACCGCGGTCATCGCCGTCGCCCTCGACCTGGGCCTGCCGTTCGACGAGGTCAGAGACGGCCTGGCCGCCTTCACCGGGGCCAAGCGGCGGTTCGAGTCCAAGGGCGAGGCCGACGGCGTCACCGTCTTCGACAGCTACGCCCACCACCCGACCGAGCTGGCCGCCGACCTGCGCGCCGCCCGCGACGTGGTGGCCGGGGCGGGCCGGGTCATCGCCGTCTTCCAGCCCCACCTCTACAGCCGCACCCGCTTCTTCGCCGACGAGTTCGGCGCCGCGCTCGGCCTGGCCGACGAGGCGATCGTCCTGGACGTGTACGGCGCCCGCGAGGACCCCGAGCCCGGGGTCTCCGGCGCGCTGGTGGCCGGCAAGGTCACGCTCCCGGCCGGCAACGTGGCCTACGCGCCCGACCGGGCGGCCGTGCCGGCGCTGGTCGCCGAGCGGGCCCGTCCCGGCGACATCGTGCTGACGATGGGCGCGGGCGACGTCACCGAGCTCGGCCCCCGCATCGTCGCGGAGCTGCGGTCGCGGTGACCTCTTCGGAAGCCCCGGCCCTCACCGACCGGCCGCCCGCCGCCGAGCGGGCGGCCCGCAAGCGGCCGGGCATCTGGCGGTTCGCCACCGCCACCCTGATCACCGGCGGCACGCTGGCCGTCTCGGGGTGGCTGGTGTTCCTCTCGCCCGTGCTGGGCGTCAAGGAGATCAGGGTCGAGGGCGTGCTGGGGCTGGCGCCCGAGCAGATCGAGCAGGCCGCCGCGCTGCCGCTCGACACGCCGATGGCCACGGTCGACGTCGAGGCGGTCCGGCAGCGGGTGGCCGCGGTGACCGAGGTCGAGTCGGCCAAGGTCGAGCGGGTCTGGCCGGGCACGGTCATCATCAGGATCCGCGAGCGCACCGCGCTGGCCTCGGTGCCGATGAACGGCAAGTCGGCCGTGGTCGACCGGTTCGGCGTGGTCCTCGACATCGTCGCGGTCGCCCCGCCGAGGCTGCCGGTGGTGCGGCTGCCGCACCTCGACCCCCAGGACCCGGCGGTGCGGGCCGCGCTGACCGTGCTCGGCGTGCTGCCCGACCATCTGCTGCGGAAGGTCCACGAGGTGCAGGCCAAGACGGCCGACTCGGTGACCCTGCTGCTCTCCGACGGCCGCACCGTCGTCTTCGGCGGGCCCGAGCGCGCGGCCGACAAGACCCGTATCCTTCTCGGGCTGCTGAACCAGCGGGCCGAGACGTTCGACGTGAGCTCTCCGGAAGTCGTAACCGTACGCTGAGGAGACGCGTTCACGACACGCCGGACCGGTTGCGGCGCGGTGAGTTGACCCTGTCGGCGCGCAACCCTACTGTCCGTATCAATCCTCAGGTTGACATAACTCTAAATCTCAACTTGAGGGTGAGAGTTGGCTAGTGCGGGCACCCGCCCGTGACGGACATATGTAAGCGAGCGGAAAGGCCCCTCGTCGTGGCAGCACCGCAGAACTACCTCGCGGTCATCAAAGTCGTTGGAATCGGCGGCGGCGGCGTCAACGCCGTCAACCGGATGATCGAGGAGGGACTCAAGGGCGTCGAGTTCATCGCCATCAACACCGACGCCCAGGCGCTGCTGATGAGTGACGCCGACGTCAAGCTCGACGTCGGCCGGGAGCTCACCCGCGGCCTCGGCGCCGGCGCCAACCCCGAGGTGGGCCGCAAGGCGGCCGAAGACCACCGCGAGGAGATCGAAGAGGTCATCAAGGGCGCCGACATGGTGTTCGTCACCGCCGGTGAGGGCGGCGGCACCGGCACCGGCGGCGCGCCCGTCGTGGCCAACATCGCCCGCTCGCTCGGCGCGCTGACGATAGGCGTGGTCACCCGCCCCTTCTCCTTCGAGGGCAAGCGGCGGGCGATGCAGGCGGAGGCCGGAATAGAGAATCTCCGCGCCGAGGTCGACACCCTCATCGTCATCCCGAACGACCGGCTGCTGTCGATCAGCGACCGGCAGGTCAGCGTGCTCGACGCCTTCAAGGCGGCCGACCAGGTCCTGCTCTCGGGTGTCCAGGGCATCACCGACCTGATCACCACGCCCGGTCTGATCAACCTCGACTTCGCCGACGTGAAGTCGGTCATGTCGGGGGCGGGCTCGGCCCTCATGGGCATCGGCCACGCGCGCGGCGACGACCGCTCGGTCGCCGCCGCCGAGATGGCCGTCTCCAGCCCGCTGCTGGAGGCCAGCATCGACGGTGCCCACGGCGTGCTGCTCTCGATCGCGGGCGGCTCCGACCTGGGCCTGTTCGAGATCAACGAGGCCGCGCAGCTCGTCTCCAACGCCGCCGCGCCCGACGCCAACATCATCTTCGGCACGGTCATCGACGACGCCCTCGGCGACGAGGTGCGCGTGACGGTCATCGCGGCCGGGTTCGACGAGCCCGAGCCGGTGCGCGCCCAGCCGGTGCCGCAGCAGACCTCGCGCCCGCAGCCCGCCGCCCCGGCCGCCGCGAGCCGTCCGGCCCAGACGCAGGCCGCCGCGGCGCAGCCGGCGCGCGAGCGGCCGACGCTCTCGTCGTTCGTCGCGCCGCAGCCCAAGCCGAAGCCCGAGCCGCGCGCCGAGGCCCCGGCCCCGCGCCCGGCCCCGGCGCAGCCCGCCCAGCCGGCCCGGCCCGTCTCCTCGGCGCCGGCCACCCCGGCCCCGGTCACGCCCCCGGCCACCCCGGCGGCGCAGCCCGCCGCGGCCGAGCGGGAGGCCAGCGTGTCGACCGGCGCGTTCGGCACCCGCGAGAGCGCCGAGACCCGGCCCGAGCAGCAGAGCGCGTCGGGCACCAGCCCGTTCGCGATCCCGCGCCCGACCGAGCCGCCGACGCCGATCACCTCCAAGGTCACCCAGCCGGTGCCGCGCCGCCCGGTCGTCTTCGAAGAGCAGGAAGACGAACTCGACGTGCCCGACTTCCTGAAGTAATCGCTCATCCATGACCCACGCCGCACCCTCCCCCCGGGGTGAGGAGATCGCGGCGGGGCTGGCCGAGGTCGAACGCCGCATCACCGACGCGTGCGCCGCCGCCGGCCGGTCCCGCTCCGAGATCACGCTCATCGCGGTGACCAAGACCTACCCCGCCTCCGACGTCCGCCTTCTGGCCGGGCTGGGCGTCGCCGACGTGGGGGAGAACCGCGACCAGGAGGCGGCCGCCAAGGCCGCCGAATGCGCCGACCTGGCGCTGACCTGGCACTTCATCGGCCAGTTGCAGACCAACAAGGCCCGGTCCGTGGTCGGCTACGCCGATCTGGTGCACGGGGTCGACCGGCTCCGCCTCGCCGAGGCGCTGTCCCGGGAGGCCGTCCGCGCCGGGCGCGAGATCGGCTGCCTCATCCAGGTCTCCCTCGACGGCCGCGCCGGCCGAGGGGGCGCGCTTCCCGCCGACGTCCTTCCGCTCGCCGACTCCCTGGCCGCGCTCCCCGGGCTCTCCCTGCGGGGCGTCATGGGGGTCGCGCCGCTGGGGGAGGACCCGGCTCCCGCGTTCGCCCGGTTGTACGGGGTGGCGCAAGCCGTACAAAAAGATCATCCTGCCGCGGACGTCATCTCGGCGGGCATGAGCGGCGATCTGCCCCAAGCGATAGCCAACGGCGCGACACACCTGCGAGTCGGTACGGCGTTGCTCGGCCGCCGGAAGCCCTTCGTCAGGTAATGTCCCCCGAGTAACAAGTAGGTACGATCAGCGGTTCGCCTCCGCGAGAGACGCGGACGGCCGAAGGCCGGCCGTGGCTCGCGCGGGAATCTGCCTCAGACAACGGGCAGAGTTCCGCCACGGACCTTCAGCCCTGGGCACGGTAGACGGAGGACGACGGAGCGATGGCCGGCGCGATGCGCAAGATGGCGGTCTACCTCGGTCTCGTGGAGGACGACGACCGTTACGACCGATACCGCGAGTACGCCGACGAGTTCGGCGACGACTACGACATCCCTGGCGACTTCAACCCGCAGGGCACCCAGGGCCGTGACGCGAACGACGACTCCCCGGTCCCGGCGCCGCGACCCTCCGCGGCCGTGATCGAGCGACGTACGACCGATCTGGCGCGGATTACCACGCTCCATCCCCGCACTTACAACGAGGCGCGCACCATCGGCGAGCACTTCCGCGAGGGCACCCCGGTCATCATGAATCTGACCGAAATGGTTGACAGTGACGCGAAGCGGCTTGTCGATTTTGCGGCAGGTCTGATTTTTGGCCTACACGGCAGCATTGAACGTGTTACCAACAAGGTGTTCCTGTTGTCCCCGGCCAACGTCGAGGTGACGGCTGAGGACAAGGCACGGATCGCGGAACGCGGCTTCTTCAACCAGAGCTAGAGTTCCGTGTATGAACAGTGAGCGGCTCCCCGGCGGCCCGAACGCCCGGAGGATGCGGACCTGGACGGAGGCGAGGCTCGACCGTGGGGATCGTTAGTGAGATCTTGGTCGCTGTCCTGGCCCTCTACCTGGTCCTGCTGATCGGACGGATGATCTTCGAGACGGTCCAGGCGTTCGCCAGATCCTGGCGGCCGCGAGGCCCGGTGCTCGTCCTGGCGGAGGCCACATACACCGCCACCGACCCACCTCTCAAGTTTCTCCGCCGTTTCATTCCTCCCCTCAGGTTGGGTACGGTGGCCTTTGACCTAAGCTTCACAGTGCTGTTCATTGTGGTCTTGGTCTTGATCCAAGTCGTGTCCGCGCTTCGTTGATCGGGTACCGTCCCTCCGGACAGACTCCAAGCGCGCCAAGGAGACCCAAATGCCGCTGACGCCCGCCGACGTGCGGAACAAGCAGTTCAGTACCACCCGGTTGCGACCGGGCTACGACGAGGAGGAGGTGGACGCGTTCCTCGACGAGGTCGAGGCAGAACTCGACCGCCTCATCCAGGAGAACGAGGAGCTGCGCGCCAAGCTGGCCGAGTGTCTCCGGGGCAAGGTCCCGGGCGGCATGGCCATGGGCGGCATGCAGATGGCCCCCGCTCCCGTCGCCGAGACCCCCCAGGCCCCCGTGCCGCAGCCGGAGCCGATGGCTCCGCCGCAGCCGGTGCGCCCCGAGCCCGTCCCCGTCGGCATGGGCCTTCCCCCGGCCGAAGACAACATGGACACCGCGGCCCGCGTGCTCGCGCTGGCCCAGCAGACCGCCGACCAGGCGATCGCCGACGCCCGCCGCGAGGCCGACGAGACCGTCACCCGCGCCCGCCGTGAGGCCGACGAGGTCCTCGGCAAGGCCCGCCGCCAGGCCGAGCAGGTCATCGGCGACGCGCGTGCCCGCGCCGAGACTTTGGAGCGTGACGCTCAGGAGCGCCACCGTCAGGCGATGGGCTCGCTGGTGCAGACCCGCGACGAGCTCGAGCGCAAGGTCGACGAGCTCCGCAGCTTCGAGCGCGAATACCGCAGCCGTCTGAAGCTCTACCTGGAGAACCAGCTCGCCGAGCTGAACGTCCAGGCCGAGGGCAGCGGCGGTTTCCCGATCGTCGGCAACCCGGCCATGCAGCAGGGCCAGCCCGGCCAGCCGCAGATGGCCCACGCCGTCGCCCCCGGTCCGCAGATCCAGGCCGTCCCCAACCCGTTCGCCACCGAGCAGCACACCGGAGGGTTCCCCGCCCCCGACGGCTCTCACGGCGAGCGCCGGTAGGGTTTCCGCTTCTCGCACGCGTACAGGTAGTTCGGAAGGCCGCCCCCCGTGATCCTTGTCAGTGCCGCCCTGGTTCTCGCGGCGATCGTTCTGCTGATCGCCGGTGTCGTACTCGGGATGGCATTCCTCGTGATGTGGTCGATCGTGATCAGTGTGCTGAGCGCGGTCTGCCTGCTGATCGGGGCGCTGCTGAGGCGTCACGAGCTGTTCCCCGCCGGAGGCCGGGCCGCCGTCGAGGCCCATCAGGCCGCCGTGGCGCCGCAGATGGCGCCACACATGGCGCCGCAGATGGCCCACGCGGGAATGCCGGTCTACGGTGCGCCGACGGTCATGGCGCCCGCGGCACCGGTGCCGCCGACGGCTCCCCCTGCCTATCCGCCCAACCCGACCGTGACCGCCCCGGTGCCCGTTCCCGGGCTGGGGCCCGACTCGATCGTCCTGGTGATCCCCGGCCGCAAGAGGTTCCACCGGTCCGGCTGCCGGCAGCTCGTCGGCCGCGAGACCGAGGAACTGACGGTCGAGGAGGCCAGGGAAGAGGGCTTCACGCCCTGCACGACCTGCGTCGTCGACGCAGCCGCAGACGACACCTGGGCCACCACGGTCCAGGAAGCGAGGGTGGAGCCGGCCGACACCCCCGGGCGCGCCGGTTCGGTGCCTCCGGCCGCCTCCACCCCTCCCGTCGTCCCCGTCGTGCCGCCCGCGGCTCCCTCCCTGGAGTCGTCGGAATCCACCGCCGTCTTCCGCGCCGAACCGCCGTCGGCCGGATGGCCGGAGCCGGTCCCGTCCGACCGGTCCGAGACCTCCCGCCCCGCCGCGTCGAGCGGCTGGCCCGAGCCGGTCCGCCCCGCGGAACCGGTGGCCAGGAAGGAGTCGCCGGCCAGGGGCAACCCCTACGCCAAGGCCGACTCCGCCGCCCGCGCGAAGACCGAGAAGGAACCCGAGGCCGCAAGCCCGGTTCCGGCCTTCGAGGCCGCCAAGCCCGAAGCCGACAGGCCCGAGCCCGTCACGCCCGAGCCCGTCAGGCCCGAGGCCGTCAAGTCTGAGCCCGGCACGCCGAAGGCCGCCGACGCCGGGGCCGCCAAGCCCGGGGCCGCCAAGCCCGGGGCCGCCGAGCCCGGGGCCGCCGCGCCGGAAACCGTGTCCGAGGCCGTCAAGCCCAGGGCCGAGAAGCCGGAAGCCGCCTCCGAGACCGCCAAACTCAAGCCCGTGAAGCCGGAGGCCCCCTCCGAGGCCGCCAAGCTCAAGCCGGTGAAGCCCGAGGCCGCCCCCGAGGCCGCCAAGGTCGAGGCCGACGAACCGGCAGCCGCGCCGGCGCCTCCCGCCAAGGAGCGGTCCGAGGCCGCCGACGGGCCCGTCAAGCCGGCCATCACGATCCCCGAGGCCTCCTCCTCCTGGAACGCCTTCTCCCGCCCCGCCGCCCCGTCTACGGCCGCCAAGGAAGAGGCCGAAGAGGAAGAGGCCGGCGAGGACCGTGACGGCGACACCGTCGAGCGCAAGCTGCCGCCGCCCATGGTGAAGGTCATGGAGGGCACCCGGCGCTACCACACGCCCGACTGCCCGCTGATCAAGGGTGACGACGACGGCATCGAGACCATGTCCCAGCCGGCCGCCGAAGAGGCGGGCCTGACGCCCTGCACGGTCTGCGACAAAGCCTGAGACCTCGCATGAAGAAGGCCCGGCGGATCTGATCCGCCGGGCCTTTCTTCGCCCCATGTAGCACCCCGCGCAAGCGTCTGCCCGGTGACGTCCGGATTATTCACCCCGACCGCGATTTGTCCCTTGGAGGAGACGGGCGGCACGGGACCAGGATGCGCCGATCCGGGCGCGACAGGTCGAAATCACGAGGTTGAGGGCTGCCAGCGGCGTGTGGTGGTCGCGGTGGGCCTCCAGCGCATCGCTCCGCGAGTGGCCATGGGTGGCCGTCGGGCCCGCGATCTGAGAGCACATGGCTCTGCGAGTGGCCATGGGTGGCCGTCGGGCCCGCGATCTGAGAGCGCATGGCTCTGCGAGTGGCCATGGGTGGCCGTCGGGCCCGCGATCTGAGAGCGCATGGCTCTGCGAGTGGCCATGGGTGGCCGTCGGGCCCGCGATCTGAGAGCGCATTGCTCCGCGAGTGGCCATGGAGGGCCGTCGGGGCCGCGATCTGATCCGGTCGGTGAAGCTCATCCCAGAAGCCCGGCGGATCGGTTCCGCCGGGCTCCGGGTCACACGTCGAGGGGTCAGGCCTTGCGGAGCTGGAAGCGCAGCCCCAGGTCGGTGTCCTCGTGGGTGGGCAGGCCGTCGGAGGAGCCCTCCGCGAAGGCGGTCGCGAGGACCTCCTCGGCCACCAGTGAGCCGCCCTCCCGCAGGGCCGTCGCCAGGTCGCCGTCAGCCGACCACCACAGGTCGATGCGGTCAGTGATCGACAGGCCGGTCGACTTGCGGGCGTCCTGGACCAGGCGGATGACCTCGCGGACGAGGCCGGCCCGGCGCAGTTCGTCGGTCATGGCCAGGTCGAGGGCGATGGTCTCGCCGGTGCCGGTGTCGACCGCGCCCGTCTCGACCGCCCAGCCCGACTTGGGCTGCTCGGTGATGATGAGGTCGTCGCCCGCCAGGGTCACCTCGCCGAGCTCGCCCGCCTCCAGGGTGGCCGAGCCGCCCGACCTGACCGCGCGGGCCAGGATGCCCGGGTCGGCGGCCGAGACGGCGGCGGCGACCAGTTTGGTCTGGCTGCCGAACCGTTTGCCGAGGGCCCGGAAGTTGGGCTTGACGGTGAAGGTGACCAGGTCGGCCGAGAAGCCCGACAGGTCTTCCAGCGCCTGGACGTTCAGCTCGTCGGCGATCAGGTCGCGCAGCTCCGCCGACAGGGCCGACCAGCCCGGTGCGCCCACGAGGGCGCGGCCGAGCGGCTGACGGGTCTTGACCGACGACGACGCGCGCGCCGAGCGGCCCAGTTCGACCAGACGGCGGACCAGCGCCATCTGCTCGGTCAGGGCCGGGTCGAGGTAGGACGCGTCGACCTTCGGCCAGGACGCCAGGTGGACCGACGCCGGGGCGTCGGGGGTGCGCAGGGCGTCCCAGACGTAGTCGGTGGTGAACGGGACCAGCGGGGCCATCAGGCGGGTGACGGTCTCCAGGCATTCGTACAGGGTCGCGAACGCCGACTCCTCGCCCTTCCAGAAGCGGCGGCGGGAGCGGCGGACGTACCAGTTGGACAGGTCGTCGAGGAACTCCGTCAGGCGGCGGCCCGCGCGGGCGGTGTCGAAGCCGTCGAGGGCGGCGGTCACCTCGGCCACCGTCCGGTGGAGCTCGGCCAGCGCCCAGCGGTCGATCAGCGGGCGGTCGGCGACCGTCGCGCCGGGGGTCCACGACGAGGCGTTGGCGTACAGGGTGAAGAAGCTCGCCGTGTTCCAGTAGGTCAGCAGGACCTTGCGGACGATCTCCTCCAGCGCCGCGTGGCCGATGCGGCGCGGCGACCAGGGGGAGCCGTTGACCGCCATGTACCAGCGCAGGGCGTCGGCGCCGTGCTGCTCCATCAGGGGCATGGGGCGCAGCACGTTGCCGAGGTGCTTGCTCATCTTGCGGCCGTCCTCGGCCAGGATGAGGCCGAGGCAGAGCACGTTCTCGTACGACGACCGGTCGAAGACCAGGGTCCCGACGGTCATCATCGAGTAGAACCAGCCGCGCGTCTGGTCGATGGCCTCGCAGATGAACTGGCCCGGGTAGGCGGCCTCGAAGACCTCCTTGTTGACGTGGGGGGCGCCCCACTGGGCGAAGGGCATCGCGCCGGAGTCGTACCAGACGTCGATCACGTCGGGCACCCGGCGGGCCTCGCCGCCGCAGTCGCCGCAGGGGAACACCACGTCGTCGACGTAGGGGCGGTGGGGGTCCAGGGCCGACAGGTCCTGGCCGGCCTTCTCGCCCAGTTCCTTCAGCGAGCCCACGCAGGTGACGTGGTCTTCGTCGCAGATCCACAGCGGCAGCGGGGTGCCCCAGTAACGCGACCGGGACAGCGCCCAGTCGACGTTGTTGCGGAGCCACTCGCCGTAGCGGCCGTTCTTGATCGTGTCGGGGAACCAGTTGGTGCCCTCGTTCTCGGCGAGCAGGCGCTCCTTCACCGAGGTGGTGCGGATGTACCACGACGGGAGCGCGTAGTAGAGCAGCGGCGTGTGGCAGCGCCAGCAGTGCGGGTAGCTGTGCTCGAAGTGCGAACCGCGGAACAGCAGGCCGCGCGCCGCGAGGTCGGCCGTGAGGCCCTCGTCGGCGTCCTTGAAGAACTGGCCGCCGACCTGCGGGACGTCGGGCAGGAACCGGCCGTCGGGGCCGATCGGGTTGACGACGGGCAGGCCGTACTTCTTGCAGACCTGCATGTCGTCGGCGCCGAACGCGGGCGCCTGGTGGACCAGGCCCGAGCCGTCTTCGACGGTGACGTAGTCGCCGAGCACGACGAAGTGGGCGCCGGGGATGTCGACCAGCTCGAAGGGCCGCCGGTACGGGGTGTGCTCCAGCTCCGTGCCGAGGAACGACTCCCGGACCGACCAGCCCTCGCCCAGCGCCGCGCCGACGAGCGGCTCGGCCACGATGACCGGCTTCTCGCCCTCCTTCTCGGCGACCACGTAGGTGACCTCGGGGTGCACCGCCACGGCCGTGTTCGACACGAGGGTCCACGGGGTGGTCGTCCAGATCAGCAGGTCCACGCCCTCGAAGCGGCCCGAGGTGACCGGCATCCGGACGTACACGGACGGACTGGAGACGGTCTCGTAGCCGCCGGGCTGGCCGAGCTCGTGGTCGGACAGGCCGGTGCCGCAGCGCGGGCAGTAGGGGGTGATGCGGAAGTCGCGGAACAGCAGGCCCTTGTCGAAGACGACCTTGAGCGACCACCAGACGGCCTCGACGTAGGCCGGGTCCATCGTGCGGTAGGCCTGGGACATGTCGACCCAGTAGCCCATCCGCTCGGTCATCTCCTCGAACGCGTCGACGTGCCGCAGGACGGACTCGCGGCAGCGGGCGTTGAACTCGGCGATGCCGTAGGCCTCGATCTGGGGCTTGCCCGACAGGCCGAGCTCCTTCTCGACGGCCACCTCGACGGGCAGGCCGTGGCAGTCCCAGCCCGCCTTGCGCGGGACGTGGTAGCCGTTCATCGACTTGTAGCGGGGGAAGACGTCCTTGAAGACGCGCGCCTCGACGTGGTGGACGCCGGGCATGCCGTTGGCTGTCGGGGGGCCCTCGTAGAAGACCCAGGAGGGGCCCGTGGAGTTCTGTTCGAGAGAACGTTCGAAGACCTTGCCATCGCGCCAGCGGGCCAGCACCTCGTGTTCGAGGCGCGGCAGGTCGACCTGCGCGGGCAGTGGGTGGAACTGGTGGCTGGACACGGATCCTCCACGCTCATTCGGACAATGGCGCGGAGGGACGAGGCCGTGGGGCCCCGCGGTACCACCCTCCTTGGCCCCCGTTCCGGGGAACCCACTCTTTTGTTGCCGGTTCTACTGAGCGTGACGCCGTTCCTCCGGCGGCTCCGGGGTGATCTTCCTCGCGCGCCTCACCCCGGGCTTCCACCGTCCCCGGGTCGCTCATGTGAGGGGGTGCGTGAGTACTCGTCCCCATCAATGCCGTGCAATTCCCAAAGATAACGCAGCGCACGGGTGCTGGCTTCCCGATATCGGGGTAGGGAGCGCGGAACACGCGACGAGGCGTAGGTGTTGAATCCACAACTCGGCGCGGAGGTATGCGGCAAACGGGGAGGAGCAAGCCGTCCGGTACGGATGGCGTAAAAGCGTCGGCGCGTCGATTGCCGATCTTGTTTTCGCATACCTACGATGCCCGGACTTGCACCAACACTGCATTTGGGAGGCCCCATGGCCACGCGCGCGGCCAAGACCGCCGTCACTGAGGACGTCTGGTCCGCCGATGAACTCGCGGCCGTCCGCGACCGGTTGCTGACCGAGATCGAGGAGCTGCAGGTCGACATCGCCCGGGCCGAGGCGTCCCTCGCGCTCGGCAACTCGTCCGAGGGCGCCGGCGACGACCCGGCCGACGCCGGAGCCAAGACCTATGAGCGCGAACGTGAGATCGCCCTTACCCTGAATGCGCGCGACCTGCTCGCGCAGAACGAGCGGGCGATCGCCCGCATCGACGCGGGAACATATGGGGTGTGCGAATCGTGCCAACGGCCGATCGGGAAGGAACGTCTGCAGGCGTTCCCGAGGGCGACGCTGTGCGTGGCGTGCAAGCAGCGGGAGGAACGCCGCTGACCGACGACGGGGCGACGCGGGCGCGGCGGATCAAGCTCCTCGCCGCCGTGGCCGTGCTCATCTACATATTCGACCTGATCACCAAGTTCCTCGTGGTCGAGTATCTGGAAGACCGGCTGCCGACGGTGCTGATCCCCGACGTGCTGGTCTTCAACGTCATCCGGAACCCCGGGGCGGCCTTCTCCATCGGGACCGGCATGACGATCGTCTTCACGATCATCGCCGCGGTGGTGATCGGCGCGATCATCCGCACCGCCCGGCAGTTGCGTTCGCTGCCGTGGGCGATCGACCTCGGCCTCCTGCTCGGGGGCGCCCTGGGGAACCTGACCGACCGGATCTTCCGGTCGCCGGCGCCGTTCCAGGGCCACGTGGTCGACTTCGTCCAGGTCTTCCCCGCGACCAACTTCCCGATCTTCAACGTGGCCGACTCCGCGATCGTCTGCGGCGGCATCCTGGCCGTGTTCCTGGCCTGGCGCGGCTACCAGATCGACGGCACCCGCGAGGGGGCGGTCAAGGATGCCTGACCAGCGGTCGTTGCCCGTGCCCGACGGGCTGGAGGGAGAGCGGCTCGACGCCGCTCTCGCCCGTCTCTTCGGCTTCTCGCGCACCCGCGCGGCCGAGCTCATCGTCGGCGGCGACGTGCTCGTCGACGGCTCGCCCGCCGGCAAGTCCGACCGGGTCTCGGCCGGGTCGTGGCTCGACGTCACCATCCCCCCGCCGGTCGCCGCGCCCATGCCGGTGGCCGAGCCGGTCCCCGGCATGACGATCCTGTACGAGGACGACGACGTCGTCGTGGTGAACAAGCCCATCGGCGTGGCGGCCCACCCCTCCGTCGGCTGGACCGGCCCGACCGTCATCGGCGGCCTCCTCGGCACGGGCCACCGCGTCTCCACCAGCGGCGCGGCCGAGCGGCAGGGCATCGTCCACCGGCTCGACGCCAACACGACCGGGTGCATGGTCGTGGCCAAGAGCGAGCGGGCCTACACCCTGCTGAAGCGGGCGTTCAAGGAGCGCACCGTCGAGAAGCGCTACCACGCGCTGGTCCAGGGCCACATGGACCCGCTGCGCGGCACCATCGACGCGCCGATCGACCGGCACCCCTCCGGCGACGGACGCTGGGCCGTGGTCGCCGGCGGCAAGGACTCGGTGACCCACTACGACACTCTTGAGGCCTTCCGGTCGGCCTCCCTGCTCGACATCCGCCTGGAGACCGGCCGGACCCACCAGATCCGGGTGCACATGTCGACCATGCGCCACCCGTGCGTGGGCGACCTGCAGTACGGCGCCGACCCGACGCTCTCGGCCCGGCTGGGCCTGTCCCGGCAGTGGCTCCACGCGGTGACGCTGGGCTTCGAGCATCCCTCGACCGGAGAATGGGTCACCTTCACCGCCGGCTATCCGGCCGACCTGGCCCACGCGCTCGACGTGATCGCCGAGTCGTGACCTCAGCCGAGTGAGCCGAGCCGGGCCAGCGCGTCGGCCGGCAGGCGCAGGCCCGAGGCCGCCACGTTCTCCCGCAGGTGGGCGACCGACGAGGTGCCCGGGATGACGCAGATCGTCGGGGAGCGGTGCAGCAACCACGCCAGCGCCGTCTGCTGGGGGGTGGCGTCCAGGCTCGCCGCCACCTCGTCCAGGACCTCCGACTGGAGCGGGGAGAAGCCGCCCAGCGGGAAGAACGGGACATAGGCGATGCCCTGCTCGGCGCAGAGGTCCACCAGGGCGTCGTCGCTCCGGTCGACCAGGTTGTAGGCGTTCTGGACGCAGACCACCGGCGCGATGCCCCGGCAGGTCAGCAGTTGTTCCGCGGTGACGTTGCTGACGCCCAGGTGGGCGATCAGGCCCTCGTCCATGAGCGCGGCCAGCACGCTGAAGGGGACGGTCGGGTCGCCGGCGTCGAACATCCTCAGGTTCACCACGTCGAGGCGTTCGACGTCGAGGCGCTTGAGGTTGTCGTACACGGCCTCGATCAGTTCCGGTTCGGTCAGGGCGGGGTGCCACGACCTGTCGGGGCCGCGTCGGCCGCCGACCTTCGTGACGATGCGCAGGCCCTCCGGATAGGGGTGCAGCGCCTCGCGGATGAGGTCGTTCACCACGTGGGGGCCGTAGTAGTCGCTGGTGTCGATGTGGAGGAGGCCCAGGTCGGCGACCGTCCGCAACACGCGGACCGCCTCGGCCCGGTCTTTCGGCGGGCCCCAGATCCCCGGGCCGGTCAGGCGCATCGCGCCGTAGCCCATTCTCGTCAGGGCCAGGTCGTCGGTGAGTTTGAGGATTCCGCCGGTGATGTCGTCCATGTGCGTCCCGTGCCCGGTCGTGACCCCGTTAGGGGTGATCATTCGTCAGGAAGTCGGCCCTCAAGCTGACCTGTGCTTTCCAGGCTTTGGTTTTCCTGGCTTCCCTGACTTTCCTGGTTTTCCTCCCCGGTGCTCTCCTCCATGGAGGGCTCTTCCGCGGGCTCTTCCGTGGGCTCCTGGCTCGGGGTGGGCTCTTCCTCGGATTCCTCGTCCGGTGGGCTCGACTTCTCGCTTGACCGGCCGGACGGACTGGCTTTTGGGGAGGGGGCCTGCGCCCTCTCCGGCTGCCGTTCTCCCTGGGCCCGTTCGGTCGGCGGGGCCTCCGGTTCCTCGTCGGCCGTCTTCTCCGCCGTGGCCTCGGACGTGGGCTCGGGGGTGGACGTGGCCTTCTTCTTCGCGGGGACCTGCGCCGGGATCGTGTCGGCCGGGCTCACGGGGGCGTCTCCCGCCGTCATGTACGCGACGGTGCCCGCGCTCAGCCCCACCGCCAGGACGGCCGAGACGACCGCCGTGAAGGGCCACCTCCTGCGGGGGCTCTCCTTGACGGGCGGGGGCGGCGGGATCGGGATGAACGGGGCCGTCGGCTCCGAGGTGATGCCGCTGACGATGTTGTGGAGATGGCTTTCGGCCTCCACGGCCGTCATGCGGCGGGCGGGGTCCTTCTCCAGGAGGCCGTGCAGGACCGGGGTGAGGGGTCCGGCGCGGTAGAGCTGGCCGTACGGCTCGTACATGACCGCCGCCAGCGACGCCATGGCGTGGCCCCGGTGGAACGGCGAGCGGCCCTCGACGGCCAGGAAGAGGGTCACCCCGAGCGACCACAGGTCCGAGGCGCGGACCGCGCGGCCCCCTGCCGCACGCTCCGGGCTGATGAAGGCCGGCGTGCCGACGAGGGAGCCCGTCCTCGTCACCGGGCTGTCGTCCTCCATCGCCGCGATGCCGAAGTCGGTCAGGACCGCCCGGCCGTCAGGGGTGATCAGCACGTTGTCGGGTTTCACGTCCCGGTGCAGCACGCCCGCGGCGTGGGCCGCCTTCAGCGCGCTCAGCACCTGGAGGCCGATCGTCGCGACCCGGTGGGGGCGCATCGGCCCCTCGTCGCGGATCAGCGCGCCCAGGGTCGTGGACGGCACGTACTGCATCACGATCCACGGATGGCCGCCTTCCTCGAAGACGTCGTAGACGGCGGCCACCGCCGGGTGGCTCACCCTACCGGCGGCCCGCGCCTCGCGCAGGGTGCGGATCGTGAAGATCTCGCGATCCGCGCCGGACAGGTCGGCGTTGAGCTCTTTCACGGCGACTTCGCGTTCCAGGGTTTCGTCCAGGGCACGCCACACGGTGCCCATGCCACCCCGGCCGAGAGGTTCGATCAGGCGATAACGGCTGGCGACGATACGGTCGGACGTCTGAGACTCGGGCATGCCGCCCGGCTACCCCGGCAGCGGAATCACATGCCCGTTATTCGCAGCAGTCCCGTAACGAGGGCCGCGACGACGAGGACGAGCAGGAACGGGGCGCGCAGCAGCAGGGCCACCACGGCGGCGCCCAATCCCGCCGTTCTGGGCCAGTCGAAACCCTGCCCGAACGACTGGACGGCGATCAGCGCCGCCAGCAGCGCCACCGGCACGACCGTGGCGAACCGCCGCACGCCCGGGTGGTCGAGCACCTTGCGCGGAGCCGCGAGCCCGGCGTATTTCAGCAGGTAGCAGCCTACGCACGTGGCGATGACGGCCCACCAGAGACTCATCTGACCAGCACCGCCAGCGCGCCCGCCGCCGCGAGCAGGACCGGGACGCCGGGCGGCAGGAACGGGGTGGCGCCCAGCGCGATGACCACCCCGGCCAGCGCCACCTTCCGGTCTTCCGGCGACTCCTTCAGCCGGGGCCAGAGCAGGGCCAGGAACGTGGCCGGCCCGACCGCGTCGAGGCCGAACACCGACGGGTCGGCGACCGCCGAGGCGCCCACGGCCGCCAGGAAGGTGGTCAGGTTCCAGGTGACGTAGAGGGCGGCGAAGGTGGTGTAGAAGCCCGCTCTGGCCGCGCCGGGGTGGGCGAAGGCGACGGCCGAGGTCTCGTCGATGACGCCGTGGGCGGTGAGCACGCGGAGGCGGGCCGGGAGGACGGAGGCGAGGCGCAGGCCGTACAGACCGTTGCGCGCCCCCAGCAGCAGCGCGCCCGCGACGCCCGGGACGAGGGCCCCGCCCCCGGCCACGACCCCCGCCAGCGCGAACTGCGACGCGCCGGTGAACGCGAACAGGCTCAGCGCGCACGCCTGCGCCACCGACAACCCGGCCGTCACCGCCGCCGCGCCGAACGCCAGCCCGGACACCCCCACCGCGAGCCCGACGCCGAGCCCGGCGCGGACCGCGTCGTGCCGCGCGGACATCAGATCGGCCGGAACGTTCTGGCGAAGATCCGGAACCAGGGGGCGGCCTTCTCCCAGGAGGTCTGCGGGACCTGCCAGTAGAGGGCGTAACACTGGTTGTCGATGCGGAACGCGCGGTCGTAGACCCGCTGCACCCCGGCCGACGTGGTGTGCAGGAACTCCCAGTCGGCGCCCGGCGCGTCGAACCCGCCGACGACGAGGGCGGTGCGCTTCAACGCGATGCGCTTGTAGCCGCGCAGGTACCCCTTCGTGGTCGAGGCCTGCTCGACCACCTCGAGCGCCTCGACCGGGTCCTCGCGCTCCCACGGGGTGAGGTCGACCTGCAGGTAGCCCGGCATGCCCGGCCCCTTGAAGTAGACCCGCTGCCCTTCCTTCCGGTAGGCCTCCCATCCGGGCGGCAGCGCCACCGCGAACCGCAGGTCCTCGTCCTGGTACTCGCTCCAGCCCTGCGGCAGCGGCGGGGCGTCGCCGGCGCTGGGCGTGGGTTCCGGCGAGGGCGCCGCCGACGGTTCGGGCGAGGGCTCGGCCGACGGTTCGAGGGCGGGCTGGGTGACCGGGTCGGGACCGCCGGCGACGACGCCCGGGTCGGCGGCGGGATTGAGGGTCGTGTACGCGAAATAGCCCCCGATGCCGACCAGCGCGACCAGCAGGGTGGCCAGGGTGACGATCAGGAACTTGTCCCGGTCCTTCTCCTGCGGGACGACCGTGACGTCGGCCGGCGTGTGCCCGTGCGTCCCCGGCGAACCGTAGGCGGGGGCGCCGAACGCCTGGGGGGTCGGCGCGGGCCCGCCCTGGCCGCCGAACGCGCCGGGCGCGGTGTGCGGCGGCCCGCCGGAGAAGTGGCCGGGCGCGCCCGTGCCGTCGGGTGGAGTGCTCACCGGACCGGCCTGCCCCGGGAAGCCGGGTGAGCCGAACCCGTCGCGGGGACCGGCGCCGGTCGTCCCCTGGTCGGCGAAGGCCCCGGGGCGACCTGCCGGAGCGGCGTTCTGGGGGGTGTTCTGCGGGGTGTTCCTGGACTGGCCGCCCTGGGGGTTCCACCGGCCGCTCGCGGCCCGGTGGAGCAGGTCCATGGCCTCGTCGGGGCCCATGCGGCGGACGGGGTCCTTGCACATCAGGCCGTCGAGGACCGGCGCGAGCGGCCCGGCCCGGTGGGAGACCGGGGTCTCCTCGTGGAGGACCGCGGCCATGCTGGCGATCGGCGTGCCCCGGTCGAAGGGGGAGCGGCCCTCGACCGCCGCCCACAGGGTCGCGCCCAGGGACCACAGGTCGGACTCGGGGGTCGCCGGGTGGCCGGACAGGCGTTCCGGCGGGAGGAAGGCCGGGGTGCCGGTGATGGAGCCCGTCAGGGTCACCGACGGGTCCTCGGTCATGGACGCGATGCCGAAGTCGGTGAGGACCACCCGGTTGTCGGAGGTCAGCAGGACGTTCTCGGGCTTCACGTCGCGGTGCAGGATGCCGGCCGCGTGGGCGGTCACCAGGGCGTCGAGGACCTGCGCGCCGATGGCGGCCACCCGGTCGGGCACGAGGGGGCCGTGCTCGCGCAGCGCGTCGCCCAGGGAGGTCGAGCGGACCAGCTGCATGACGATCCAGGGGCGGCCGTCCTCCTCGATGACGTCGTGGACGACGATCACGTTCGGGTGGGACAACCGGCCCGCCGCACGGGCCTCGCGGATGGTGCGGCGGTTGAACTCGGCGCGGTCGTCGTCGCTGAGCGCGGTGTAGAGGACCTCCTTGACCGCGACCGGGCGGTCGAGCAGCTCGTCGTGGGCACGCCAGACGACGCCCATCCCACCGCGGCCTATCCGCTCCTCGAGCTGGTACCTCCCCGCGAGGCGGCGCGACCCTTCCACATCATCCCCCTTCGAACCGTTTGGCATCGTCCCATAACGGGGGTCACTTGTCGGGTTCGAAGGACTTGGCGAAGTTGTCGAAGTAGTGGCGGTACTTGTCCCAGTCCTTGTCGCGGGTCTTCCACAGGATCGCGTAGCCGTGCTTGTCGTCGACGACGAAACCGCGGTTCAGGATGTGGCCCTTGAAACCGTCGGTGTCGAAGGTCCACTCCCAGTCCGCGGCGTTGCGGAAGTAGTCGACCTTCTTCATGCTGAGCCGCTTGTATCCCGAGAAGGAGTAGCGGGCCGAGTTCGCCTCCTGGTACTTCCAGTCGGCGAGCGCGTCCTTGCCCGGAGTGCTGGTGTGGCCGATCTGGAGGTAGGCGCCGTCGAGCGGGCCCTCGAACCAGACGTTGCCGCTGTCGGAGCGCACCTGCTTCCAGCCGGGGGGAAGGGCGATGGAGAAGCCCGCGGCGTTCTTGTGCGTCTTCCAGCCCTTCGGCAGCTTGTCCTCGTCCTTGTCCTCCTCCTTGGAGGGGGATTCGGAGGGCTCCGGAGAGGGTTCCTTCTCCTCGTCCTCCGAAGGGCTCGCCGACGGCTTGCCGGACTCCTCGGCCCCGGCCTCCCCGGTCGGGTCGCCCGACGGGTCGGCGGCGGCGGAGGTGGCCGGGGGTTTGATCGTCGCGGCGGTGCCGGAGCCCTCGTTGGCCTGCTTCATGCCGAGCCACAACGCGACGCCGCCCACCACGAGGATCGCCGGGATCGCGATCAGGGCCGCCTTGAGCAGGCCGTTGCGCCGCTCGGGGATGTCGACGGTCGCCCAGGAGTTGCGGCCCGACTCGCGAAGCGGCAGGGACGCGTGCTCGCCGAGCCGGGTGTGGCCGGGCTCGTCGGCGTGGAGCGGTGCGGGGCGGGCGGGTTCCGGTCGGGTGGCGCCCGCCGCCGCCGGACGGGCCGGGGCGGGCTCACCCGGCCGGGCGGCCTCGGCGGGACGGCCCGCGCCCGGACGCACCCCGGCGCCGCCGTAGGGGGCGCTGGGCGGCCTGCGGTTGCCGGGCTTGGGAGCGGGCCTGGGTTCGGCGGGCGGCTCCTTGCGGGACTCCGCGCCGTCCTCCTGCGCGAACTCGCGCACGGGCTCGGGCCTGACGTCACCGTCGGTCGTGCCGGCGGCGGGGGCGGAGTCGGCCTTCGTGCCCGCGCCGGGACCGGTGGCTCCGCTTCCGGCGGGCTTCTTGGCCGCCGTGCCGGGGGAGGCCTTGGCCGCGTCCCGGCTGGAGGCGGCCGCGGCGGCCTTGTCCGCGGCGGAGTCGTCGGGGGCGTTCCCGGCCGGGTCGGCGGGCTTGCCGGCCGCCTTCGCGCCCGTCGCCGGTCTCACCGGCTTCCTGGCCGGTTTCGCCGAGGGTTTCGCCGGTTCGGCCGGCCGCTGGGCCGGGATCGCGTCGCCGGTCTGCGGCCCCGCCGGTTCGGCGCCGCTCGACGGGGACGGTTTCTCGGCGGGGGATTCGGCCGGGGCGTCGTCAGGGCGTGCGGAAGGGGATTTCTTGGGGTGTTTTGTCGGGGTCGTCGGGAGGTCGGGGTCGGTGGCCTCGAAGGCCTCCGGGGGCACCGCCGACGGTTTGGGCACGCCGTTGGCCCGGCCGGAACGCTGCGGGGAGGGCGGCGACGGCCAGCCGGAGGCGTCGACGGGACGGGGCGCGGCCTGCTCGGTCGCCGCGCGGCGCAGCAGGCGGGCGGTCTCGTCGTAGCCGGGGCGGGTCGCGGGGTCCTTCTCCAGGAGGCGGTCGAGGACGGGACGCAGCGGTCCGGCGTTCTTGGCGGGGTCGGGCGGCTCGGTCAGCACGGCGTGCATGGTCGCCATGGCCATGCCCTTGTCGTGGGGCGGGCGGCCCTCGACGGCGGCGTAGAGGGTCGCGCCGAGCGACCACAGGTCGGACTCGCGCTGGGCCGGGCCGCCGCGCAACCGCTCGGGCGCGATGAAGGCGGGGGTGCCGACCAGGCCGGTGCGGGTCATCGTCGAGTCGGTCTCGACCCGCGCGATGCCGAAGTCGGTCAGCACCACGCGCCCGTCGTCGGCGAGCAGCACGTTCTCGGGCTTCACGTCACGGTGTAACACGCCCTGCGCGTGGGCGGCCCGGAGCGCGTCGAGGATCTGCAGCCCGATCTCGGTGGCCCGCTTGGGCGTCAGCGGCCCGTCCTGCCGGATCACCTGCCCCAGCGACCGCGACTCGACGAGCTGCATGATGATCCAGGGCCGCCCGTCCTCCTCGATCACGTCGTGGACGACGACCACATTCGGATGGGTCAGCCGCCCGGCGGCGCGCGCCTCACGCATGGTCCGGCGGTTCAGCTCGGGCAGCTCGTCGCCCATCGCGCTGTCGTACCGGACCTCCTTCACCGCCACGGCGCGGTCGAGCAGCTCGTCATGGGCCCGCCACACGATGCCCATGCCGCCCCGGCCGATGGGTTCTATCAAGTGGTACCGGCCCCCGACGAGTCGGCCTTCCGCGTTCGTCATCCCCACCCCTTCCAGAACCCATGAATCGTCCCATGGATGGCAAAGGGATCAAACGCGAGCAGTACTGCCCTGGTAATCTCACGACATGTCCGTACGGATCGCGGATCTGACCATCGGAGAAGGGCGGCCGGTCGCGGTCCTCGGGGGTCCGCTGCTCGTCGAGTTGTCGCCTTCGGTCGAACTCGACGCCCTCGCCGGTCCCGCCGTCGCGGTCGTCGTCGACGACCTGGCGCTCGTCCGGGCCGCCGCCCGTCTCGCCCTGCCGGTGATCCTCAGACGGCCACGCGAGGCGTCGCTGATGGAGTGGCTGACCGCCGCCGACCGCTGCGAGGCCGAGGGGAACGCCTCGGTCGTGCTCTGCGAGGCGGTGCCCGACCTGGCGCTGGTGAAGGCCGCCCGCGCGGAGTCGGGGCGGCCGGTGATCGTCGACCTGGGGAAGGACGCCGCGCTCGCCGGGGCCGCCGTCGCGGCGGGCGCCGACGGGCTCCTGCTCGACCCCGGCGCGCCGCCCGAGGTCGTCGACGCCGCCGTGGAGGACGCCCGGCTGATCGGCGCCGTGGTGCGCCCCGAGGCGCCGGAGGACCTGCCTCAGGCCCGCGCGGCGATCGACCGGACCGACGCGGCCCTCGCCGTCATCCTGGAGCGCCGCGCCGAACTGGCCGGGGCGATCCAGCGGCTCAAGCCCGTCGGCGGCTTCGCGGGGCGCGACCCCGAACGGGAGCGCAGGGTGGTCGCCGCGATGGCGCAGCGCGCGCCGCGCCTGGGCGAACCGGGCCTGCGCCCGATCATGGCGGCCGTCATTGAGGCGGGACTACACGCTGCTGAACGTGAGTGGCCGGCGCCCGCTTCGCGCTGACCAGCCGCCAGCCGCCCCAGATCCCGCCCGCCAGCACCGGGATCAGGTAGAACGCCAGCCGCTGGTCCTCGTCGGCGAACGGCATCAGCGCCACCACCAGCCCCAGGAAGGCCAGCGTCAGCCAGTTCGTGTAGGGCGAGCCCGGCATCCGGAACGCGGGCCGGGGCAGCTCGCCGCGCATCCAGGCCTGGCGCAGCTTGATCTGGCAGTAGATCAGGGTGCCCCACGTGGTGACCGTCCCGAGGGAGGAGATCGCCACCGCGATGGTGAAGGCCCTTTCGGGGATGTACGAGTACACCGCCACCCCCACCACGTAGACCGAGGCCGTCATGAGGATGCCGCCCACCGGCACGTGCCGGGAGCTCAGCGACCGGGTGAACCGGGGGGCCTCGCCCCGCTGCCCCATCGACCGCAGGATCCGCCCGGTGGAGTAGAGCCCGGAGTTGCACGACGACAACGCCGCCGTGATCACGATCAGGTTCATCACGTCGCCCGCCCAGGGCACCCCGAGCTGCGTGAACACCGTCACGAAGGGGGACTCCCCGGGGCCGTACGACGTCCACGGCAGCACCATGCCGAGCAGCAGCACCGACCCGACGTAGAAGATCGCGATGCGCCAGATGACGCTGTTGACGGCCTTCGGCAGCACCTTGTCGGGGTCTTTGGTCTCGCCGGCCGCGATGCCGACGAGCTCGATGGCGGCGTACGCGAAGACCACCGACTGGAGGCTCATGAAGACGGGCCCGAACCCCAGCGGGAAGAACCCGCCGTGGGAGACCAGGTTCGCGGGCGAGGCGCCCTCGATCGAGAAGATCACCAGGTAGAGCCCGACGATCAGGAACGTCACGATCGCGACCACCTTGAGCAGCGCGAACCAGAACTCCATCTCGCCGAAGGCCTTCACCGACGCCAGGTTCACGATCAGCACCACCCCCAGCGCGATCAGCGCGGTGAGCCAGCGCGGGAAGTCGGGCGCCCACAGGTGCACGTAGATCGCGATGGCCGTCAGCTCCGCGATGCCCGTGGCGGCCCAGTTGACCCAGTACATCCAGCCGCTGGCGAACCCGGCCCAGGGGCCGACGAACTCGGTGGCGTAGGAGACGAAGGAGCCGGAGGTGGGCCGGTAGCTGACCAGCTCGCCGAGGGCCCGCATGACGAAGAAGGCGGCGATCCCGGCGATCGCGTACGAGATCACCAGGGCCGGTCCGGCGGCGGCGAAGCGGCCTCCGGAGCCGAGGAACAGGCCCACGCCGATGGCGCCGCCGATGGCGATCATCTGGACCTGGCGTTTGCCGAGGGCGTGCGAGTACCCCTCGTCGAGATTGGTCTTCTCCACCTTTTCCCCCCGGAAGATCTCTTCCGCGACCGTATTCGTGCGGGGAGGTGATCACGCGTAGGCTCTACCTCCGTCGGTCGGAAGATGGGGGTCTCATGGGCGATTCGTTTGTGCATCTGCACGTCCACACCGAATACTCGATGCTCGACGGTGCGGCCCGGCTGAAGCAGATGTTCAAACTGGTGGGCGAGCAGGGCATGCCCGCCATCGCGATCACCGACCACGGCAACATGCACGGCGCCTTCGACTTCTACAAGCAGGCGACCGGGGCCGGCGTCAAGCCGATCATCGGCATCGAGGCCTACGTCGCCCCCGACACCCGCTTCAACAAGAAGCCGGTCCTGTGGGGCGAGCCCCACCAGAAGAGCGACGACGTCTCGGCGGGTGGTTTCTACACCCACATGACGATCTGGGCCCGCAACCGCGCCGGCCTCCACAACCTGATGAAGTTGTCCTCGCGCGCCTACACCGAGGGTTTCCACCGCAAGTGGGCCCGCATGGACGCCGAGATCCTGGCCGAGCACTCCGAGGGCCTGATGGCCACCACCGGCTGCCCGTCGGGCGAGGTGCAGACCCGGCTCCGCCTGGGCCAGTACGACGAGGCCGTCAAGGCGGCGGCGAAATTTCAGGACATCTTCGGCAAGGACAACTACTTCCTGGAGATCATGGACCACGGGCTCGACATCGAGCGCCGCGTCCGCGACGGGCTGACCCGCATCTCCAAGGAGCTCGGCATCCCGCCGCTGGTCACCAACGACTCCCACTACACCTACGAGTCCGACGCCCAGTCCCACGACGCGCTCCTGTGCATCCAGACCGGCAAGCAGCTCTCCGACCCGGGCCGGTTCCGGTTCGACGGCAGCGGCTACTACATCAAGACCGCCGACGAGATGCGCGCCGTCGACTCCTCCGACCTGTGGCAGGAGGGGTGCCGCAACACCCTCCTGGTCGCCGAGAAGGTCGACCCCACCGGGTTCTTCCAGCACAAGAACCTGATGCCGACCTACCCCATCCCCGACGGGATGACCGAGGAGGAGTTCTTCCGCCAGGAGGTCTGGAAGGGCATGCACCGCCGCTTCCCCGGCGGCGTCGACGACGAGCACCGCGAGTGGGTCGAGAACGAGCTGCGCGTCATCGTCCAGATGGGCTTCCCGAGCTACTTCCTCGTGGTCGCCGACTTCATCATGTGGGCCAAGAACAACGGCATCCGGGTCGGCCCCGGCCGTGGTTCGGCGGCGGGCTCGCTGGTCGCCTACTCGCTGGGCATCACCGACCTCGACCCGATCCCGTTCGGCCTCTACTTCGAGCGGTTCCTCAACCCCGAGCGCGTCTCCATGCCCGACGTCGACATCGACTTCGACGAGCGCCGGCGCGCCGACGTCATCAGGTACGTCACCGAGAAGTGGGGCTCCGACAAGGTCGCCATGATCGCCACCTTCGGCACGATCAAGGCGAAAGCGGCCGTGAAGGACGCCGGCCGCGTCCTGGGCTACCCCTACGCGCTCGGCGACAAGGTCTCCAAGGCGTTCCCGCCCGCCGTGATGGGCAAGGACATCCCGCTCTCCGGCATCTTCGACAGCGACCACCCGCGCTACAACGAAGCCGGTGAGCTGCGCAAACTCTACGAAGAAGACGTCGACGTCAAGTCGACCATCGACCTCGGGCGCGGCCTTGAGGGCCTGATCCGGCAGACCGGCGTGCACGCCGCCGGCGTCATCATGTCGTCGGAGGTGCTGACCGACTACATCCCGATCATGCGCCGCGACTCCGACGGCGCGATCATCACGCAGTTCGACTACCCGACCTGCGAGACGCTCGGCCTGCTGAAGATGGACTTCCTCGGCCTGCGCAACCTGACGATCATCGACGACTGCCTGAAGATGGTCGAGCTCAACACCGGCAACAAGATCGAACTGCTCGACCTGCCGCTCGACGACGCCAAGACCTATGAGCTGCTGGCCCGCGGCGACACCCTCGGCATCTTCCAGCTCGACGGCGGCGGCATGCGCACCCTCCTGCGGCTGATGCGCCCCGACAACTTCGAGGACATCTCCGCCGCCCTCGCGCTCTACCGCCCCGGCCCGATGGGCGCCAACTCCCACACCAACTACGCGCTGCGCAAGAACGGCCAGCAGGAGATCACCCCGATCCACAAGGAGCTCGAGGAGCCCCTGAAGGACATCCTGTCCACGACCTACGGCCTGATCGTCTACCAGGAGCAGGTCATGGCCATCGCCCAGCGCGTCGCGGGCTACTCGCTCGGCGGCGCCGACCTGCTCCGCCGCGCGATGGGCAAGAAGAAGAAGTCGGAACTCGACAAGCAGTACGAGTTCTTCGAGAAGGGCATGAAGGACAACGGCTTCTCCAAGGAGGCCATCAAGGCCCTGTGGGACATCCTGCTGCCGTTCTCCGACTACGCCTTCAACAAGGCCCACACCGCCGGCTACGGCCTGGTCTCCTACTGGACGGCCTACCTGAAGGCCAACTACCGCGCCGAATACATGGCCGCCCTGCTCACGAGCGTGAAGGACGACAAGGACAAGTCGGCCCTCTACCTCAACGAGTGCCGCCACATGGGCATCAAGGTGCTGCCGCCCGACGTCAGCGACTCCGACTTCGACTTCACCCCGCGCGGCGCCGACATCCGGTTCGGCCTGTCGGCCATCCGCAACGTCGGCGGCAACGTCGTCGACGGCATCATCGCCGCCCGCAAGGAGAAGGGCCGCTTCACCGACTTCAAGGACTTCCTGCGCAAGGTCCCGGCCCAGGTCTGCAACAAGCGGGTCATCGAGTCGCTGATCAAGGCGGGGGCGTACGACTCGATGGGCCACGTCCGCAAGGGCCTGGTGATGATCCACGAGCAGGCCGTCGACGCGATCATCGACATCAAGAAGAACGAGGCCATCGGGCAGGACTCGCTGTTCGGCGCGGTCGACGGCGGGGAGGACCAGACCTTCGAGGTGACCATCCCCGAGGGCGAATGGGACAAGAACACCCTCCTGCAGTTCGAGCGCGAGATGCTCGGCCTGTACGTCTCCGACCACCCGCTCCTCGGCGTCGAGCACATCCTGTCGAGCGGCGCCGACTGCTCGATCACCGCCCTCCAGGACGACTCCCGGCCCGACGGCCAGATCGTCACGGTCGGCGGCATCCTCAGCGGCGTGCAGCGCAAGGTCACCAAGAAGGGCGACACCTGGGTCCTCACCCAGCTCGAAGACCTCGGCGGCTCGATCGAGGTGATGATCTTCCCGTCGGCCTACCAGCTCTGCGCCACGATCCTGGCCGAAGACGCGATCGTCTTCGTCAAGGGCCGCATCGACAAGCGCGAGGACGTCGCCAAGATCATCGCGATGGAGGTCACCCAGCCCGACCTGACGGTCGAGTCGGGCGGCCCGCTGGTGGTCAGCCTGGCGATGGCCCGGGTCACCCCGCCGGTGGTCGGCCGCCTCAAGGAGGTGCTGACGACCCATCCCGGCACGACCGAGGTGCACCTCCAGGTCCACAACGGGCCGCGTACGACCGTGATGCGCCTCGACGACCGCCTCCGGGTCACCCCGAGCCCGGCCCTGATGGGCGACCTGAAACAGCTGCTCGGACCGGCCTGCCTGGGGGCGTAGCGTTACCTGGCGTTACGCTGTGTTAGGTTGACGTTAGGTTGACGCTGGTTCCCCCTGGTTGTCGAGCTGTTTCGGGGGGAGCGGCATGGCACGGGTCACGACGGCCGGTGGGCTGGCGGTCTGCGGCGCACTCGGCGGGGTCCTGGCGGCGGCGCTGGTCGCGCCGATCGTCGCCGGGGCCGGGGTGGCGAGCAACACGGCGGCCGGGACCGTCACCAAGCTCCCGCCGCCGCCCCGCGAAGACCCGCTGCCCGAGGTGACCCGGCTGGTCGACCGGAACGGCCGCCAGTTCGCCCAGTTCTACTCCCAGAACCGGCAGTCGGTCACGATCGACCAGGTCTCCAAGCCGATGCGCGAGGCGATCGTGGCGATCGAGGACGCCCGCTTCTACGAGCACGCCGGCCTCGACGTGCGCGGCACCATCCGGGCGCTGATCGCCAACACCCAGGCCGGCGGCATCCGCCAGGGCGGGTCGTCGCTGACCCAGCAGCTCGTGAAGAACATCCTGGTCAACCGGGCCGAGTCGGAGAAGGAACGCGACTCCGCGCAGGTCCGCAGCATCCGCCGCAAGTTCACCGAGATGCGCTACGCGCTGGCGCTGGAGGAGAAGTACTCCAAGGACCAGATCCTGGAGCGCTACCTGAACATCGCCTACTTCGGCGCGGGCGCCTTCGGCGTCCAGGCGGCGGCCCGCCGGTTCTTCGGGGTGTCGGCGAAGGACCTCACCCTGGGCCAGGCGGCGGCCCTGGCGGGGGCGGTCCGCACGCCCTACTCGACCGACCCCGCGCGCGGCGAGGCGCAGCGCGAGAAGCTCCAGCAGCGGCGCGACCTGGTGCTCGACCGCATGGCCGAGCTCGGCGAGATCACCCCCGCCGAGGCCGCCGCCGCCAAGTCGCAGGCCCTCGGGCTCAACATGCGCGCCGAACCCGGCGGCTGCGCCGAATCGGAGTACCCCTACTTCTGCGTGTACGTCCAGCACGAGATCCTCGCCAACCCCGCCTTCGGCCACTCCCGCGCCGACCGCGAACGCCGGCTCCAGCGGGGCGGCCTCACCCTGAAGACCACGCTCGACCCGGTCGCCCAGAAGGCGGCGGACAAGGCCATCGAGGCGCGCGTCGCGGCCGAGGACACCGAGGTGGCGGCCGAGGCGATGGTCGAGCCCGGAACGGGCGCCATCAGGGCGCTGGCGGCCAGCAAGCGCTACGGCAGCAACCCCGGCGGCAAGGTCATCGGCCCCAACACGACCTTCAACCTGGCCGCCGACACCGCCCACGGGGGCGGGATGGGCTTCCAGGCCGGCTCGACGTTCAAGATCTTCACGCTGGCGACCGCGCTGGCCAAGGGCTGGAAGTTCGGCCAGGGCTTCGACACGCCCGGCGTGTTCGTCCCGTCGGAGGGCTTCACCGACTGCGCCGGCAAACCGGTCAACGACCCCAGTGCCAAGATCTACAACGCGTCCGGCGAGGGCAAGGGCGGCCCCTACAGCCTGGAGCTGGGCACCTGGAAGTCGTCCAACATCTTCTTCATGATGCTGGAGCGCGAGGTCGGCCTCTGCGACGTCATCCGGACCGCCAAGGCGCTCGGCATCCAGCGCGCCGACGGCGGGAAACTGTCGGAGGTCCCGACCTTCACCCTCGGCGTCAACGAGATGGACCCCCTGACGGTGGCGGCGGCCGTGGCGACGTTCGGGGCGCGCGGCAAGTACTGCAAGCCGATCGCCATCACCGAGATCGTCGAACGCGACGGGCGCCGGGTGGAGATCCCCCCGGCCTGCTCCGCGACCATCGACCCGGCGGTCGCCGACGCGGTGAACGACGTGTTGTCGGGCGTCTTCACCCAGGGCACGATGAAGGGCCAGTCGATCGGCCGCCCCGCCGCCGGGAAGACCGGCACCAACAACAACTACACGTCGGCGTGGTTCGCCGGCTACACCCCGAACCTGGCCGCCGCCGTGAGCGTGGGAGACATCCGGGGGTCGTACAAATACCCCCTGAACGGGGTCCGGATCGGCGACCAGACCTACGGCTCGGTCCAGGGCGCCTCGCTCCCGGGCCCGATCTGGGTCGACTCGATGCAGGGCGCCCTGCGCGACACCCCGGCCACCGAGTTCACGCCCCCGGACATGGGCCGCTTCGGCGGCGGCTTCACCCCGGGCCTGCGCGAGGCGATGGAGGCCGAACGCGGCCGCCGCGGCGACGTCGAGTACGAGTACTGGTACGAGGACGAGAACGGCAACCTGTACCCGGAGGACGACTACTACCGCGGCGACCCCCGCGACGACTACTACCGAGGCAACGCCCGCGCCGACGGCGAGGGCCGCCGCCGCCGCGACTGATCGGCCCGATTCCCGGGCGAACCGGGATCGATGATCGTTAACCTTCGGTCATGACCGCCAGTCGTGGCCGGAGCGTGGCACTCCTGGCCCTCGTGCCGCTGCTCGCCGGGTGCTTCGTCTGCGTGCCCGGCCGGTATGAGGTGCCGATCCCGCCGGCCGGGGCCGCGCCCGAGGAGGTCGTGGCCGCCTACATCGACGCGGCGCTGGGCAAGGACAGCGAGACCATCACGGCCGTGATGGTGCCCGAGACCGACTTCGACGAGGAGTTCAACGGCCCGTTCTCCCCGTTCCGGCACTGGGACGCCGCCGCCGACATCGAGATCGGCGACTCCTACGCCGCCGACCTCGACTGCCCGCCAGGACGCGAATGCCGTCGGGTGAGCGTGTCGATGCACCTCTGCGGGGACACCGGACATCCCACCGGCGACTTCATCGAGCCCTTCGCCGTGCACTGGGTGAAGGACCGGTGGCTCGTCTCGGGGTTCGGCGCCGGCTGACGCGGCCGTGACCCGGCTGGGTCACGGCCGTCGTGGTGGGTCAGACGTCGGCCCGGCGGATCTTCAGGCCGAGTGAGGTGAACTGGTCGAACGGGCGGTGGTAGCCGCGCTCGATGTGGTTCACGCCGCGCAGGGTGGAGGTGCCCTCGGCCACGGCCGCCGCCAGGACCGCCGAGAAGCCCGCGCGGATGTCGGGCAGGGTCACGTCGGCGCCGCGGAGCTTGGAGACGCCGCGCACGACCGCCGAGTGCTTGGCGTTGGTGTCGTGGTAGCGGCAGGCCGGGCCGCCGAGGCACTGGGAGAAGACCTCGATCTCGCAGCCCATCTTCTGCAGCGCCGGGACGTACACGAGGCGGTTCTCGAAGACCGTCTCGTGGAGCACCGACATGCCCTCGGCGCGGGTGAACAGGACCATGAGCGGCGTCTGCCAGTCGGTCATGAACCCGGGGTGGGTGTCGGTCTGCACGGCGGCGGCGCGCAGGCCGTCGGGGGCCGAGGCGGTCAGCCAGTCGTCTGTTATGTCGAACCGGGCGCCCATGCGGGCCAGGGTCGTGATCGCGGTGACCAGGCGGTCCTGCGGGCAGCCGTGGACGCGCACCTCGCCGCCCGTGACCAGGCCCGCGACGAGGTAGGAGAAGGCCTCGATGCGGTCGCCGGCCAGCCAGGTCGAGGCGCCGTGGAGCTTCTCGACGCCCTCGATGACGATGCGGCGGTCGGGGGACAACTCGATCATCGCGCCCATGCGCTGGAGGTAGAGCGCGAGCTCGACGACCTCGGGCTCCATGGCGGCGCCCTTGATGACCGTCTTGCCCTCGGCCAGGACGGCCGTCATCAGGATGGTCTCGGTCGCGCCGACGCTCGGGTAGGGGAGGGTGATGCGGGTGCCGTGGAGGCGGGAGGCCTTGGCGGTGATGCCGCTCTCGTCCTCGATGATCTCGGCGCCCATGGAGCGCAGCGCCTCGAGGTGGAAGTTGACCGGGCGGCGGCCGATGGGGTCGCCGCCGACCATCGGCACGAACGCCTCGCCGGCCAGGTGGAGGAGCGGGCCGAGCATCAGGATGGGGATGCGGTTGAGGCCGGTGTACTTCTCCGGGACCCTCGGCTCGATGACGCTGCCGCGTTCCAGGGTGATCTCGCCGTCGCCGATCTCGACGTGGATGCCCAGGGCCTCCAGCATGGCGGCGGTCAGGTGGACTTCGCCGACCTCGGGGGCGTTGTGCAGGGTGCTCGGGCCGTCGCCGAGCATGGCCGCGACCATGTGCTTGGACACGGCGTTCTTGGACCCTCGGACCTCGACGTCCCCCCGCAGCGGACCGGAGGGTTCGATGAGCCACGCTTGTTCGTTCACCCGCCAATGCTAACGGCGCGGCCGGCCTGGTCTAGGTAGGTACCATCGGGACGGTGCGGCCTGTGAAGTACTTCGGTGGGACGGTCCTGCTCCTCGCGGTGCTGGGGGTGCCCGCGGGATTCCTGTGGTCGTTCCTCGCGCCCCGCACCCGATACGTCCTCTACGAGGGCGTCTGGCGGGTGGCCGATCCGAACACCCAGGCGCTCATCGCGGCCGACGGCTACTTCGCGCTGATCACGGCGACCATCGGGCTCGTCGCGGGGCTGGTCGCCTACCGGCGGGCGGGCGACGACGGGTTGCCGATCGTCCTGGGATTGGGCGCCGGCGGGCTGGCCGGGTCGGCCGTCGCGTTCCTCGTCGGGTCGTCGATGGGGGGCGAGGTCGTCCGGGCCGCGACGTCGGCGGGGGAGTTCGCGACCCGCGACCTGCTGGGCCTGACGGCCAAGGGCGTGCTGGTGTTCTGGGCGGTGCTGGCGGCCGGGGTGTTCTGGGCGCGCGAGTTCGCGGTCACCTACCGGGAGCGGAAAGCGGCGGACGGGTCGATCCCGCCCCTGTGACCCGCTCGAACGCGTGGCCGACCCGCAGGACGCCGAGGTCGTCCCAGGGGCGGCCGATGATCTGCACGCCCACAGGCAGGCCGGTGTCGGTGAACCCGCAGGGCACCGACAGGGCCGGCACGCCGAGCACGCTGATCAGGTAGCACGAGCGCATCCAGGCCAGGTAGTCGGGCATCTGGAGGCCGTCGACGAAACGTACATAGGGATCTTCGACCGGGAACGGCGGGACCTGGCTGACCGGGGCGATCAGGTAGTCCCAGGTGCCGAAGAAGCCGTTCACGCGGTGCCAGAGGCGGGTGCGCAGCTTCTCCGCCGTCGCCAGGTCCTCTGCGGTGACCTCGCGGCCCCTTTCGACGTTCCAGCGCACGTTCTCGCCGACGCCCTCCAGGTCGCCGTAGGTGGCGGCGTACCACCAGGCGCGGTAGGTGCGGAAGGCCTCGTCGGCGCCCGCCAGGTTCAGGTCGGCGTGCTCGACGGTCGCGCCCAGGTCGCGGAAGACCTCGGCCGCCCGCGCGGTCACCCCGGCCGTCTCGGCGTCGACCGGGAGGCCGCCGAGGCTGGGGGAGAAGGCGATGCGCAACCGGCTGACGTCGGTCTCCAGGGAGCCGCCGAAGATCGACGCGTCCTCCCTGATCGACAGCGGCGAACTCGGGTCGGGGCCCGCGATGGCGGTCAGGAAGAGCGCCAGGTCCGGTACGGTCCGCGCCATCGGCCCCGACACCCCCAGGGTGAACCACGCGGCGGTCGTCGACTTCGACGGCACCCGGCCGGGGGTCGGCCGCAGCCCGACGACGTTGCAGAACGACGCCGGGTTGCGCAGCGAGCCGCCCATGTCGGAGCCGTCGGCCAGCGGGGTCATCCCGGCCGCGAGCGCCGCCGCCGCGCCGCCGCTCGACCCGCCCGCCGACCTGGTCAGGTCGTAGGGGTTGCGGGTGGCCCCGAAGACCTCGTTGACGGTGTGGGAGCCGGTGCCGAACTCGGGCGTGTTGGTCTTCCCGATCATCACCCCGCCCGCGTCGCGCACCCGGCGGACGATGAGGTCGTCGACGGTCGGGACGTGGTCGGCGAACAGCGCCGACCCGAACGTGGTCCGGACGCCCTTGGTCGACACCAGGTCCTTGTGGGCGACCGGCAGCCCGTGCAGCGGCCCCTGCCACTCACCCCGGTCGAGCTCCCGGGCCCGGTCGAGGGCCTGCTCGGCGGTGACCGTCACGATCGCGTTGACCTGCGGGTTGACCGCCTCGATGCGGTCGAGATGAGCCTGGGTGACCTCGGCCGCGCCGATCTCCCGTGCACGCAGCAGGGCCGAGGTCTCCGACGCGGTGAGATAGTGCAGTTCCGTCACCGGCGTCACCTTATCCGAGCGGTGGCGGGCCCCCGCGCCGCCGCCGACCGTGTGATCCGACGGTACGCCCGGAGGTATGCCCGTTTCGTCCTCCGGGAAGGTGAACCTCGGCTACACCCTCGGTAGGGTGCCCTGGTGCTTCCGGACCATCTCTTCGGCCCACTCGACCTCGACGCCGCGCTCGAACGCGCCTACGACCGGGGTGAGGAGAAGGCCGCCTGGGAACTGCTCGCCGACGCCCTCATGGACCCGAGGGCCCGGGGCGACCGGCGCATCCCGGCCTACGTGGTGGAGCTCATCGACGACTACACCCTCGACGGGTGGGAGCAGGACACCCTCGACCTCCTCCACGACCTGATCGGCGTGGAACCCGAGCTGACCGGCCCGCTGCGCACCCCGATGGCCGAGCTGCACGGCCAGCTCGGCGACTCGGCGACGGCGCTGCGGCTGCTGCGCACGCGGCGGGCCGAGCTCGCCCGGCTGCCCGAGGACGAACGCGACGAGGAGTTCTACCCGGCCGCCGCGATGATCGCCGGGCCGTTCGACCCCGGCTTCGCCGCCGACCTCCTCGACGAGGGCCTGCGGCTCACGCTCGACCTGGGCCGCCCGCCCGCGACGGTCCGCTACCTCGACCTGCTGCGCCGCCGCTTCGGCGGCCCCGGCCCGCTGTCCGACCGCGTCGAGGCCCACGTCACGGCCGAACCGGCCGCGCCGAAGCCGACCCAGCCGGTGATCGAGAAGAAGCCGACCGTGCGGCTGCCCTACGTGCCCGGCGACGACCTGCGGGCGCTGGAGGCGCGCTTCCGGAAGGCCGACCTGGAGACCAGGGTCGCGGTCGTCCGTCTTCCGGACGACGCCCCCGCCTCCGAGGAGGAGCGCCTGGCCCTGGTCACGCTGACCGACCCGGCCGGCGACGTCGCCTGGCCCCCGGGACGCAACGACTCGTGCTGGTGCGGCTCCGACCGCAAGTACAAGAAGTGTTGCGGCTCGCCCGTCTGACTAGACCGGGAACCGCTCGTGGCCCACGACCGCGAGCAGCTTCAGCTTCTCGTCGCCCTCGCTGCGCGGGGGAGCGGTCAGCACCAGCAGCGTCTGCGACTGGTCCTCGGTGAACAGGACCTGGCAGTCGAGTTCGATCGGGCCGAGCTGCGGGTGGATGAGGACCTTGTGGTCCTCGAACCGGCGGGCCACCTCGTGACGGTCCCAGATCTCGGTGAACTCCGGGCTGGCCTTCTGGAGGGCCGTGACCAGCTCGCCCGCGCGCGACTTCGGGCCCATCGTCCCGTACGCCGCCCGCAGGCTCGCCACCATGGCCCGGCTCTGGCGGGGACGGTCGTCCTCGGGGTAGAGGCGGCGTTCGTTCTCCGGGTCGGTGAACCAGCGGTAGATCTCGCTGCGGGCCAGGCCCGTGTAGCCCGACCGGTCGCCGAGCAGGGCCTGGGCCATCCGGTTGGCGACCAGGGTCTCGCCCAGGTTCGACAGGATCAGCGCGGGGGTGTCGTCGAGGCGGTCGAGCACCCGCAGCAGGGCCGGGGCCACGTGGCCCGAGCCGGTGAAGGTCTCGGGGGCGTTCCGGCCGGCCACGCGGAACAGGTAGTCGCGTTCGTCGCCGGTCAGCCGGAGCGCGCGGGCCAGCGCGGTGAGCATCTGCTCGCTGGGCTGCGGCCCGCGGCGCTGTTCGAGCCGCGTGTAGTAGTCGGTCGACATCAGCGCGAGGGCGGCCACCTCCTCGCGCCGCAGGCCGGGCGCGCGCCGCCGGGCGCCTTCGGGCAGCCCCACGTCTTCGGGGCGCAACGCCTCCCGGTGACGGCGGAGGAAGTCGGAGAGGGCTGAGCGGTCCACGTCCCCAACCTACGCACGCCCCGCGACCGGTAACCAGGGACCGCCGATCCCCCGACAAGTGGTCTCTGCACCTCTCCCGGCGGAGGGGGAAGGGTCGGGGACATGGACATCACCGGAAACACGATCTTCATCCCCGGCGCCACCAGCGGCATCGGGCTCGCTCTGGCCAGGGCCCTGCGCGACAGGGGCAACACCGTCGTCGTCGGCGGGCGCCGGACCGGGATCCTCGACGAGCTGAAGGCCGAGGGCTTCGGCACGGTCCGCGTCGACACCGCCGACGCCGACAGCATCCGGCAGGCCGCCGACGAGGTGCTGCGGCGTCATCCCGACCTCAACGTGCTGGTCACCATGGCCGGGATCATGCGCGCCGAGGACTGGACCCGGCCCGACGACTTCCTGGCCACGGCCGAGACGGTCGTCACGACCAACGTCCTTGGGCCGATCCGGCTGATCGCCGCGTTCATCGAGCACCTGCAGAAGCAGCCCGACCCGACGATCGTCACCGTCTCCTCGGGCCTGGCCTTCACCCCGCTGAAGGCCACCCCGAGCTACAACGCCTCCAAGGCCGCCATCCACATGCTCAGCGAGTCGATCCGCCTGCAGTACACGAAGGTCAGGGTCGTCGAGCTGGTGCCGCCGTCGGTCCAGACCGATCTGATGCCCGGCCAGCGGGACAACGAGCGGGCGCTGCCCCTCGACGACTTCGTGGCCGAGGTCATGACCCTGCTGGAGACGCGGCCCGACGCCGAGGAGATCCTGGTCGAGCGGGTGAAGTTCCTGCGTGAGGCCGAGCGGCGGGGCGACTACGACCACGTCGTGACTGTGCTCAACGCCACAGACCCGCACGCGAACAAATAATTGAATTTTCAGTCACTCATCTAGTCATGATCTGTACCCTGCTTGACCGTGATAGATCAAGAAATTCCCATAGATGAGACAAGAAATCGGGACATGCCGGAAGTCCGGCCGACCGAGGAGAACGACGACCGCGGCAGCGTGATGGGCCTGCTCGAACGCGTCGCCTCCGTCGTGCTCCCGATCGGCGTGGCCCTGTACGCCGTCCTCTACCTCGGCGTCGAGGAGATCTACGCGGCGTTCGGCATCAACCCGCAGCAGGCCGGCATCGACCAGTCGGTCCTGTTCAGCCGCCTCATGAGCACGCTGGTGCTGGTCCTGCTGCTGGGCGTGCCGCTGCTGGGCCTGCTCGTCGGCCTCGCCTGGCTCGTCAACGTGATCACCCTCGGCGGGGCCGGCCGGCTCGTCGGGTGGATCCGGGCGCGGCCGTGGGTGGCCGGGCTGATCGCCGCGTTGTGGAGCGGGGCGACGTACTGGGGGTTCTACAACTTCTTCGCCGACCTCGACCTGACGGTCATGGTCGTCATCGCGGTCGGGCTGGGCGTGGTGACCTTCCTGGTGCCCTTCCAGCTGCTGCGCCGCCGGCCCGTCGGCCGGGCCGGGCTGAAGGTGCTCGTCGGCGGCCTGACCGGCCTCGGCCTGGGCTTCCTGCTGATCCTCAACCTCGCCTCCGCGGCGCAGACGATGCGCGACACCGGCCAGGCGAACTTCCTGCTCAGCACGGTCGGCTTCCAGGACCAGTGGGCGATCCTCACCAACGCCGAGGACGACAAGCCGCTCTACGACGGCCGCTGGATGATGCTGCTCGGCGAGAGCGACGGAACCTACCTGCTGTACGACTGCGACAAGCAGGAGACGTTCCGCCGCCCCATGGAGACCACCAACCTCACGCAGGTCCAGCTCGACCCCGAGCGTGAAGAGGGCTTCGTCTGCGGCTCCCTGGCCGAGCCCGCCTAGCCCTTCGGCTAGTCCTTGGCGATCGGCGCGGTGATGGCGCCCGTGAGCGTCACCAGGTTCCCCGGGGCCGTCTCGATCTGGAGACCCCGGCGCCCTGCCGAGAAGTAGATCGTCTCGAAGGCCAGCGCGGACGCGTCGACCACGGTCGGCAGCCGTTTGCGCTGGCCGAGCGGGCTGATGCCGCCCACCACGTAACCCGTCACCCGCTCGACCTTGGCCGCCTCGGCCATCGCGGCCTTCTTGCCTTTCAGCGCCGCCGCGAACGCCTTCAGGTCGAGCTTCCCGGCCACCGGCACCACCGCCACCGCGAGCCCCGCCTCGGTCTCGGCGACGAGCGTCTTGAAGATCCGCTCGTAGGGCACGCCGAGCGCGTCGGCCGCCTCCTCCCCGTAGGCCTGCGCGTTCGCGTCGTGCTCGTAGGGGTGGAGGATGAAATCGGCACCGGCCTTGGTCAGCGCCACGGTCGCGGGGGTGCCCTGCCCGCCCTTCGTCTTCGCCACGCGCCTAGGTTAGGGGCTCACGTCGGCGCCGATGCAGACGAACCCCGCCGCCGTCACGTCGTCGCCGGCCTCCTGCTGGGTGCGCGCCAGCGCGGTCGCGGCGGGTTGCCCGGCGGCGAGCCGCCCGTGCAGGGCGGTCATCAGCGGCCGGGCGCGGGCGTCGGGCACCGGCACCATCGAGGCGACCACGCACCGCGTCCCGAGAGCCAGGAAGGTGGTGCTCAGCCCGAGCAGCTCGTCTCCGGCCCGGACCACCGACCGGCCGCTCTCGCAGGCGGCCAGCACGACCATCCGGGGCGGGACCCGTAACCGTTCGAGGTCGTAGACGGTCAGCGGCCCGTCGGCCAGGTGCAGCGCGGAGAACAGCGGGTTGGCGGTGTTGACCCGGCCGTGGGCGGCCAGGTGGGCGAGCCGGGCGCCGTCGAGCGCGGCCAGCGTCTCCTCGGCGCCACCCTCGAACGGGGTGACGCCGTGGACGGCCGCCACCTCAGTCACCTCCGCCGTCGCGCCGGGCAACCCGGGCCCCGAGGCCACCACCACCGGCCCGCCGCCGTGACCCGGCCCGAGCGCCGCCTCCCGCCACAACGCCGCCGACGGCGAGACCGCCACCGGCCGCCCCGCGCAGGAGGGCAGCACCGGCCACGGCAATCCCTGGAGCGGCCCGGTCGGCACCACCACCAGAGGCCGGTCGCCCAGCCCGAGCGGCGCCAGCAGCAGCGTGTCGAGGCGCGCGGCGGCGTGCCGCAACATCCGGGCCGCCGCCGACGAGCCGTCGCGCGCGTCGCCCGACCTGGCCAGCCGCCGCAGCGCGAACGGCACCCGCTCGACCAGGTCGCGAACCGGCCCCACCGGCCCGAGCGTGGTCAGCCGGGCCCGCGCTCCGACGACGGTGACGGCGTGCAGCACCCCGTCGACCAGCACGAACTCCACCAGCGCCCGATCGTGCAGCAGGGGAGCGAGCGACCGGACCACGCCGGGGGTCCGCCGGGCCCGGTCGGGCGCGCGGGTCTCGCCGGACCGGGCGCGGGTGTGGTCGCGGATGCGGCGCTCCAGCGCGGCCTGCCGCTCGGTGACCGACGGGTCTCTGGACGCCCGCGCCTCCGCCGCCACCGCCCGCAGCTCGGCCAGCCGCCCGGCCAACCAGGGGTCGTCGGGCGGCCGGACCCGCCGCATCAGCAGATGGCTGGCCCGGCCCTGTTCGGCCCACGCGAGCACCCGCGCCGGGCCGCCCCGGTCGAGGGCCATGCGCAGGCCGAGCTCGGCCAGCTCGACCCGGAACTCGGCCGAATGGGCCCGCAGGTCGGTCGCCCCGAGCGCGGCCCGGTGCTCGTCGAGCACCCGCAGGCCCCGCCGCACCGCGGCCGCCGCCCCGGCCCGGTCGCCGAGGGTGAGCCGCCGCAGCGCCTCGGCGTGCCAGCCCCGCACCCGTGACAACGCCGGCCCCCGCTGGCGGAACCGCGCCGCGACGGTGAGCAGGTCGAGCGCGCGGGCGCGGGCTGCCGGGGCCGGCGAGGCGCCCAGCGCCACCCGGGCGCCCAGCAGCCGCGCCTCCACCGACGCCGCCGTCCACCCGGCCTCGGCCAGTTCCCCGGCGATGGCCGCGAACCGGCCCGCCGAGACGCCCGCGTGGCCCGCCGCCAGGCGTGATCGCAGCACCGCGAACGCGGCCAGGGAGCGCCACTCGGGGCGCTGCTGGGCGCCGAACTCGCGGGCCGCCCGCCGGGCCGCCTCGACCGCGTGCTCGTGGTCGCCCTCCAGGGTGGCGGCGCGGGCGAGCAGGAGGCGGACCTCCGGCAGGACGATCGCGCGGCGGCGGCGGCGCAGCTCCGCGACCGCCTCCTCGGCGGCGGCGCGGGCCTCGGCGGTCAGCCCGACGGACAGCAGCAGCTCCGACCGGTCGCTGAGCAGCCAGCCGAGCTGGTGGGTGCCCAGGTCGCGGAAGCGGCTCTCGGCCAGGTCGAGGTAGCGCAGGGCGCCCGGCACGTCGCCGCGCACCCCCCGCACCCAGCCCAGGTTCAGCCGCACCACGGCGAGCGACAGGTCGAGCCCGAGGGCCGCGCACAACTCCTCGGCCTCGTGGAAGTCGGCCTCGGCGGCGGCGAACTCGTGGCGGTAGCCGTACACGATGCCGCGGTTGGACAACACCCGCTGGAGCCACACGTGGTCGTGCGCCCGCCGCAGCACGGGGACGGCCTGGCGGTAGGCGGCCAGGGCGTCGGCGTGCCGTCCGAGGTGGTTGAAGACGGCGGCGCGCTGGGCGTCGGCGCGGGCCCGCAGCTCGCCGTGCAGGCCGGGCAGCAGGGCCTCCAGGTCGGCCAGCGCCTGCCGGGGGCGGCCCCGCATGCTGGTCACGAACGCCATCCGGATCCGCGCCTCGGCGGCCAGCTCGGGCGAGCCCGCCCGGCCCGCCGTGCGGATCGCGGCCCGCAGGTGCCGGGCCGCCGTCGCCAGGTCGTCGAGGTGGACGGCCGCGATGCCCATCGCCCGTTCGGCCCGCGACAGCGCGGCCAGGTCGCCCCGTGCCCGGGCGCACGCCGCCAGCTCCGCCGCGACGGTCACCGCCCGCCCCGGATCGGCCTCGGCGAGCACGAGCGCGGCCCGCGCCGGATCCTCGGTCGTCGTCACCCGTCGCAGTTTTCCATTCCGTTTCCGTACGGGATGTATCAAACGGGTGAGTGCCCGCTCATCAATCGGAAGTGGCGAATCACGCGAGGGAGATCCCATGCCTTTCACCGACCCGGGCGGCGTCTACCGCAGTGACACCGAGGCCTGGAAGGTCGACCAGCTCGTCGTCGACCGGCGGTACCAGACGCTGATCCTGCGGCTCCTCACCGACCTCACCGGCCACACCTGGCGGGAGGTCGACACCAGCCCGGAACTCGGCCTCACCCTCTGCGAGCTGCCCGAGCTGGCCGCCATCGAGGCGGCGCTCGCCGAGGGCTTCCTGGAGGGCGTGCGCCGGTCGCGGCAGGAGCAGTACGACCCCGGCGACCCGATCCCCGCCCTCGACCTGCTCCTGTACGCCCTCCGCACCTCCTTCGAGGAGCGGTACGACGGCTGGTCGCCCCCGATGGCCAAGAACCGGCTGCTCGACGGCGTCCAGGGCTCGCCCTACACCGGCGGCGGCCGGCCCGACGAGCTGGCCCCGGCAGTGAACGCCGACCTGGCCCGGCTGACCGCCCCCGGCGTCGGGCCGCACGTCGGCATCCTCGACTCCAAGATCGTTCCGCACCCCGACCTGGAGGGCCGCTTCCTCGCCTCGGCCAAGGACATCTACACCGGCCCGGCCCCGCACCCCTCGCCGGTCGGCCACGCCACCTTCGTCGCGGGCGTGATCCTCAAGCACGCCCCGGACGCGGTTCTGGTCATGCGGTCGATCCTCGACAACAGGGGCGTCGAGGTCTCCTCGTGGTCGGTCGCCAAGGCCATGGTCGGGTTCCTGAAGACCGACGTACGGGTGCTCAACCTGTCGTTCGGCTGCACCACCCACGACAACCGGCCGCCGACCGTGCTGGAGCGGGCCGTGCAGCGGCTCTCGCCCGCGATCGTGCTGGTCGCGGCGGCCGGCAACCACGGCCGGCCCACGCAGAAGCGGAAGGCGGCCGGGATCACCGAGGTCACCCCGGTCTGGCCGGCCGCCTGCGCCGACGTCGTCGCGGTGGGCGCCCGGGGCGCCGAGTTCAGCCCGAAGGTCCCGTGGGTGAACGTGCTGGCCGACGGCGTCGCGGTGACCAGCACCTACCTCACCGGCGAGGTCGACGTGGTGGAACGGCTGCTCAACGGCGAGGTGGCCGTACAGGACAAACTGCAGTTCACCGGATACGCCACCTGGAGCGGCACCTCTTTCGCCTGCGCCGCCGTGGTCGGCGAGATCGCCGCCCGCGCGGTCGCGCAGAACATCTCGGCCCGCGCGGCGGCCGACCTCATCGTGGCCGAGTCCGCCGACGAGGTGCTCGCCGAGCTCACCCTGTAGTGTCCAGACGGGCCGCCCGCCTGCGGCCCCCTGGCACGAGGGAGGAGACTGCCATGCGTGACGACGCCCTCATGGAGGAGCTCGCGACCGCGCTGCGGGCCGCCGACCCGGTGCCTCCCGGGCTGGTCGAGATGGGGCAGGCGATCTACACCTGGCGGCTGGTCGACGCCGAGCTGGCCGAGCTGAGCCCGGCGGGCACGGCCGGGCCGCTGGTGCGGGCCGACGAGGTGGCCGCGCTGCGCGACCTGGCCTTCCAGACCGAGTCGGGCCTGGTGATCGAGCTCGGCGTCAGCGGCGACGCCCTGCTGGGCCAGCTCGACCCGCCGGCCGAAGGAGAGGTCCGCGTCGTCACGGGCGCCGGGCCGGGGCCGGGCCTGCCGGTCGACGAGGTGGGCGGGTTCCGGATCTCGCCGATCCCGCCCGGCCGCTTCCGGCTCCACTTCCGCGGCGGCGGGCGCGACGTGGTGACCACCCCGATCTACTGGGGCGGCACCCACGACGAATAGAGCAGCCGCGCCCGCCAGCCGTCGTAGGGGATCGTGTCGCCGGTGAGGATGGGCTGCAGCCAGGCGAAGTTGGCCAGCACCAGCAGCGCGAACACGCCGACCGCCACCGCGCCCCGCGACCGGCGGGCCGGGCTCGCCTCACGTTTCCCGAGCGCCAGACCGGCCACCAGGGTCAGTGCCAGGATCATGAACGGCACCATCGGCAGCGCGTAGAACTGGTACATCGTCCGGTCGTCGGCGATGGCGTAGTAGAACCACGGCAACCAGCCGGTGGCGTAGCCGAGCAGCACCGCCCCGGCCCGCCAGTCGCGCGTGGCGGTGTACCACGACAACATCGCGACCATCGCCGCCAGCCCCGCGAACCACAGGATCGGGGTGCCCGCCGCGTAGATCGCCGACGAGCACGAGTCGGCCCCGCACCCCTGCGGCGAGCTGTAGTGGAGCAGCACCGGCCGGTACTGCAGCGGCCACTGCCACGGCTCGGTGGCGTAACTGTGGCCCGAGGCCAGCCCCGTGTGGAACGACAGGGCCTGGAGCTGGTAGGAGACCAGCGACCTGATCGAGTCGAACAGGAAGAACGCCCAGCCGTGGTCGGTGGCCTGCGCCCAGTTGCGCCCCCACCCGCGCTCGCTCGCGAACCATCCCGTGTACGACACCAGATAGACCACCACCGGCACGACCCACATCCAGGCCACGGCGAGCGGCAGGTCCCGCCTCCACGAGCCGCGATAGGGCCTGCGCAGCCCGATCGACCGCCGCGCCCCCGCGTCCCAGAACAGCGTTAGCACCAGGAACCCGACGATGAAGAAGGCGCCCGTCCACTTGGTCGCCGTCGCCGCCCCCAGGGCCAGCCCGGCCAGCAGCCGCCACGGCCGCCACCCCAGGTGGGGCCCGAAGTCGCCGGGGATCGCCCGCGCGTGCCACTCGGCCAGCCGGGCCCGCATGTGGTCGCGGTCGGTCACCAGGCAGGCGAACGCCGCCACCAGCCAGAACGACAGGAAGATGTCGAGCAGCGCGGCCCGCGACATGACCATGTGCATGCCGTCGACCGCGAGCAGGAACCCGGCGAGGCAGCCCAGCAGCGTCGAGCGGGTCATCCGCCGGGCGGTGCGGGCCAGGATCAGCACCGACAACGTGCCGGCCACGGCCGCCATGAACCGCCAGCCGAACGGGTTGACGCCCCACATCCACTCGCCCAGCGCGATCATCCACTTGCCGAGCGGCGGATGCACCACGTAATCGCCGCACTCGGCGACCCGCGCGCACGTCCGGAACACCCCGTCGCCACCGGCCAGCAGGGCCGGGTCGGGCTTCTCGACGCTCTTCGTCTCGACGCCGAACCGCAGCAGCGACAGCGCCTCTTTGGCGTAGTAGGTCTCGTCGAACATCACCTCGTGCGGCCTGCCGAGGTTCACGAACCGCAGGACGCCGCCGAACACCGTGACGATCAACGGGCCGAGCCATCCCCACAACACGCTGCCGGGCTGCGGCGGCACGAGGCGGTCGCGCGCCGGAACCGGGAGGGGCGGGGAGATCGTGGTCACCCGGCTCATCCTATTTATGGCAAAGGATAGGATCGCTCCACTCGCCACATTTGCAGACGCTCGTCTACGTCGCCCCGAATGTCCGCATGATGGACATCGCGGGATTCCGGACCGGCCGTCCGTAGACTGTTCGGGTGATTTCCCGTATCGACCTGCGCGGGCCCCTTCCGGGGAACCTGCGCGACGTGCTGCCCCGCGCCGAGCTCGACGTGGAGACCGCCCTCGACAAGGTGCGGCCCATCTGCGAGAAGGTGCGCCATCATGGCGCGGAGGGCGTGCGGGAGCTGACCCATCGGTTCGACGGCTTCGACCTCCCCACCGCCCGCGTCCCCGCCGAGGCCCTGAACACGGCCCTGGAGACGCTCGACCCGCAGGTCCGCGCCGCCCTCGAAGAGGCCATCCGCCGCACCCGCCTGGTCCACCGCGACCAGCGCCGGACCGACGTCACCACGACGGTCGTCCCGGGCGGCACCGTCACCGAGCGCTGGATCCCGGTCGACCGCGTCGGCCTCTACGCGCCCGGCGGCCTGGCCGTCTACCCGTCCAGCGTGATCATGAACGTGGTGCCCGCCCAGGAGGCCGGAGTGCCGTCGATGGCGGTGGCCTCACCGCCCCAGGCGCCCGACGGGCTGCCCCACCCGACGATCCTGGCGGCCTGCGTGCTGCTCGGGGTCGACGAGGTCTACGCCGTCGGCGGGGCCCAGGCCGTCGCCATGTTCGCGTACGGCACCGAGGACTGCCCCCCGGCCGCCATGGTCACCGGGCCGGGCAACATCTGGGTCGCGGCGGCCAAGCGGCTGCTCAAGGGCCGCATCGGCATCGACTCCGAGGCCGGCCCGACCGAGATCGCGATCCTGGCCGACGCCACCGCCGACCCCGTCCACGTCGCCGCCGACCTGATCTCGCAGGCCGAGCACGACACCCTGGCCGCCGCCGTCCTGGTCACCGACTCGGCCGAGCTGGCCGACGCGGTCGAGGTCGAGCTCAAGGCCCAGGTCGCCCGCACCAAGCACGTCGAGCGCATCACCGAGGCGCTGGCCGGAAGGCAGTCGGGCATCGTCCTGGTCTCCTCGATCGACGACGGGATCAAGGTCGTCGACGCCTACGCCGCCGAGCACCTGGAGATCCAGACCGCCGACGCCGCCGTGGTGGCGTCCCGGATCAGGAACGCCGGCGCGATCTTCGTGGGGGCCCACGCGCCCGTCTCGCTCGGCGACTACATGGCCGGGTCGAACCACGTGCTGCCCACGGGCGGCTGCGCCTGTCACTCCTCGGGCCTGTCGGTGCAGACGTTCCTCAAGGGCGTGCACGTCGTCGACTACAGCCGCGAGGCGCTCGCCGAGGCCGCGCCGCTGGTGTGCGCGCTGGCCGACGCCGAAGACCTGCCCGGCCACGGCGCCGCGATCCGCGCCCGGTTCGATTGGGAGATTCCCGGCTGATGACCACGCTCGACGACCTGCCCATCCGCGACGACCTGCGCGGCAAGCACCCCTACGGTGCGCCCCAGCTCAACGTGGCGGTGCAGCTCAACACCAACGAGAACCCCTACCCGCCGTCCGAGGCGCTGCTCGACGACCTGGCCAGGGCGGTCCGGCAGGGCGCCGCGACCCTCAACCGCTACCCCGACCGCGACGCGGTCGAGCTGCGCAAGGACCTGGCCGACTACCTCGGCCACGGCCTGACCGCGAGCCAGCTGTGGGCGGCGAACGGGTCCAACGAGATCCTGCAGCAGGCCCTCCAGGCCTTCGGCGGCCCGGGGCGCTCGGCGATCGGCTTCGAGCCGTCCTACTCGATGCACCCGATCATCGCCGCCGGCACCAGCACCCGCTGGATCGAGGGCGGCCGGGAAGAGGACTTCTCGCTCGACCCCGACCGCGCGGTCGCCCTCATCGAGCGGCACCGGCCCGACGTGGTCTTCCTGACCTCGCCCAACAACCCGACCGGCACCGCCCTGCCGCTCCCGGTGATCGAGCGGGTGCTGGCCGCCGCGCCGGGCATGGTGATCGTCGACGAGGCCTACTTCGAGTTCGCCCGGACCGGCACCCCCTCGGCCCTGACGCTGCTGCCCCGCCACCCCCGGCTGATCGTCACGCGGACCATGTCCAAGGCGTTCGCGATGGCCGGGGCGCGGGTGGGCTACCTGGCCGCCGACCCGGCGGTGATCGACGCGCTGCTGCTGGTGCGGCTGCCCTACCACCTGTCGACGCTGACCCAGGCCGCGGCCCGGGTCGCGCTGGCCCACCGCGGCGAACTCCTCGGCACCGTCGAGGCGCTGCGGCGGGAACGCGACGCGACCGTGACCTGGCTACGGCAACGTGGCCTGTCCGTGGCTGACTCCGACGCCAATTTCGTGCTATTCGGTAAGTTTCCGGATCGTCACGCGGTGTGGGAGGGCGTCCTCGACCGCGGTGTCCTGATCCGCGAGACCGGGCCTGCCGGATGGCTGCGCGTATCGATCGGCACGAGTGACGAGATGGCGGCCTTCCGGGCCGCCCTGGAAGGGGTCCTCTCATGAGGGTCGGGCGCATCGAACGCACGACGAAGGAGACGTCCGTCCTGGTCGAGATCGACCTCGACGGCACCGGCGAGGTCGACATCGCGACCGGGGTCGGGTTCTTCGACCACATGCTCAACCAGCTCGGCAAGCACGGCCTGTTCGACCTGACCGTCAAGACCGAGGGCGACCTGCACATCGACGCCCACCACACGATCGAGGACACCGCGATCGCGCTCGGCGCCGCGCTCAAGCAGGCGCTCGGCGACAAGTCGGGCATCCGGCGGTTCGGCAACGCCTCGTGCCCGCTCGACGAGTCGCTCGCCGAGGTCACCGTCGACCTCTCGGGGCGGCCCTACCTCGTGCACAGCGAGCCCGAGAACATGGCCCCGATGATCGGGCCCGACTACGACACCACGATGACCCGGCACATCCTGGAGTCGATCGTCGCCTCGGCCTCGATCTGCCTGCACGTCCGCGTCCCCTACGGCCGCAACGCCCACCACATCGTCGAGGCGCAGTTCAAGGCCCTGGCGCGGGCGCTGCGCGCGGCCACCGAGCTCGACCCCCGGGCGACCGGGGTGCCCAGTACCAAGGGCGTGTTGTGAACTTCTCCTCCAGCGCCATGATCTTCATCGGCCTCTTCCTGATCGGCGGAGTGGTCTCCTTCGCCAAGCAGAAGCTGAAGCTGGCCGCGGTGGTGACCGGCGCGTTGTCCGCGCTGGCCCTGACGGCGGGAGTGATGTGGTGGCAGTGAAGAAGAACGTCGTCGTCCTCGACTACGGCTCCGGCAACCTGCGGTCGGCCGAACGCGCCCTCGCGCGCGTCGGCGCCGACGTGACGGTGACCGCCGACTTCGACGAGGCGCTGAACTGCGACGGTCTCGTGGTGCCCGGCGTGGGGGCCTTCGCGGCCTGCATGACCGGCCTGCGGGGCGTGCGCGGCGAGCAGATCGTCGCCCGGCGGCTGGCCGGCGGCCGGCCGGTGCTCGGGATCTGCGTCGGCATGCAGATCCTGTTCGAGAAGGGCGTCGAGCACGGCGTCCACACCGAGGGCTGCGGCGAGTGGCCCGGCACGGTCGAGCGCCTCGACGCGCCCGTGCTGCCCCACATGGGGTGGAACACGGTCACCGCGCCCGCCGACTCGGTGCTGTTCGCCGGCCTCGACGCCGGCACGCGCTTCTACTTCGTCCACTCCTACGGGGTGCGCGAGTGGGAACTCGTCCCCCACGACGAGGGGTTCAAGGCGCCGCTGGTCACCTGGGCCACCCACGGGGTGTCGTTCGTGGCCGCCGCCGAGAACGGCCCGCTCATGGCCACCCAGTTCCACCCGGAGAAGTCCGGCGACGCGGGGGCGACCCTGCTCCAGAACTGGCTGAACACCCTCTCATGAGCAAGGAGCGGGCCAGACGCCGGGCCGAGAGGGAGGCCGAGAAGGCCCGCCTGGCAGAGGAACGGGCCCGCCGCGAGGCCAGGACGGCCCGGCGGCGGGAACTGCGCGGCCGGATCACGGCCGTGCTGCCCAAGCCGGTCAGAGTGGCCCGGCAGGGCGGGGTGCTGGCCCGGCGCCGGCGCGCCCAGAACGCGGCCATGCTCGTGCTGTTCCTGCTGGTCCAGGTCATCGCCTGGCTCACGCTCGACATGATGGCGCGGCTCGCGGTGCTGGGCCTGTCCATCCTGATCGTCCCGGTGCTCGTCACCGTTCTCTTCGACCGGAGGTCCTGAACAGATGTCACTCGTGTTGCTGCCCGCCGTGGACGTGGCCGACGGCCAGGCGGTCCGCCTGGTGCAGGGCGAGGCGGGCTCGGAGACCTCGTACGGCGACCCGCTCGCCGCCGCCCTCGCCTGGCAGGACGCCGGCGCAGAATGGATCCACCTGGTGGACCTCGACGCCGCCTTCGGCCGTGGCTCCAACCGTGAGCTGCTCGCCGAGGTCGTCGCCAAGCTCGACGTCCAGGTCGAGCTCTCCGGCGGCATCCGCGACGACGCCTCCCTGGAGGCCGCCCTCGCCACCGGCTGCCGCCGCGTCAACATCGGCACCGCCGCCCTGGAGAACCCCTCGTGGTGCTCCAAGATCATCGCTGAGTACGGCGACCGCATCGCCGTCGGCCTCGACGTCCGCGGCACCACCCTGGCCGCCCGCGGCTGGACCCAGGAGGGCGGCGACCTCTGGGAGGTGCTCGACCGCCTGGAGGCCGACGGCTGCCCCCGCTACGTCGTCACCGACGTGACCAAGGACGGCACCCTGCGCGGCCCCAACCTCGACCTGCTGCGCGAGGTGTGCGCCCGTACCGACAAGCCGGTGATCGCCAGCGGCGGCGTCTCCAGCCTCGACGACCTGCGCGCCCTCAACGGCCTGGTCGGCCTCGGCGTCGAGGGCGCCATCGTCGGCAAGGCCCTCTACGCCCAGGCGTTCACGCTCGAAGAGGCGCTCGCGGCGGTGAGAGCATGACCCCCACCCGCATCTCCTCGGGCGGTCCGTGGGAGGAACGCTACGGATACTCCCGCGCCATCGTCGCCGGAAACCACGTGCTGGTCTCCGGCTGCACCGCCACCATCGGCGGTGAGGTCCAGCACGTCGGCGACGCCTACCAGCAGACCCTGACCGCCTTCGGCGTCGCCCTCGACGCCTTGGAGAAGGCCGGCGCCTCGCTCTCCGACGTCGTCAGGACACGGCTGTTCGTGGTGAGCCAGGACGACTTCGACGCCGTCGGCGAGGCTCACGGCGAACTGTTCGGCGAGGTCCGCCCGGCCTGCACGTCGGTGCGCGTGGCCGGCCTGATCGACCCGCGCATGCTGGTCGAGGTGGAAGTGGAGGCCTACCGGTCATGACCGTGGCCGTGCGCGTGATCCCGTGCCTGGACGTCGACGCGGGCCGGGTCGTCAAGGGCGTCAACTTCGAGAACCTGCGCGACGCCGGAGACCCGGTCGAACTCGCCAGGCGCTACGACGCCGAGGGCGCCGACGAACTGACCTTCCTCGACATCACCGCCTCCAGCTCCGACCGCTCGACCATGTACGACGTGGTCCGGCGGACCGCCGAACAGGTCTTCATCCCGCTGACCGTCGGCGGGGGAGTCCGCACCAACGACGACGTCGACCGCCTCCTGCGGGCCGGCGCCGACAAGGTCGGCATCAACACGGCCGCCATCGCCCGGCCGGAGTTCCTCCGCGAGGCGGCCTGGCGGTTCGGCTCGCAGTGCATCGTCCTGTCCGTCGACGCCCGCCGCGTCGTCGACGGCCCGCCGACCCCGTCGGGCTTCGAGGTGACCACCCACGGAGGCCGCAAGGGAACGGGCATCGACGCGGTCGAGTGGGCCGCCCGGGGCCAGGAACTCGGCGTGGGCGAGATCCTGCTCAACTCGATGGACGGCGACGGCACCAAAGACGGCTACGACATCGAGATGATCAAGGCCGTCCGGGCCGCCGTGACGGTGCCGGTGATCGCCTCGGGCGGGGCGGGGACGCTTGAGGACTTCCCCCCGGCGATCGACGCGGGAGCCGACGCGGTCCTGGCGGCGAGCGTCTTCCACTTCGGCGAACTGAAGATCGGCGACGTGAAGAACACCCTCCGCGAGGCGGGCCACCCCGTCAGGTAGGACGTCTTCCAGGGGCCGGGCACCACCGATTCGGGGGCGCCCGGCCCTTCGCCGTCGCGGCGCCGGATGGACGCTCCCGGGTCGACGATGCCGGGTCGTCCTTGTTGCGGGCATCTTCCGGGCTGCGGACCGTTGCCGATCGTCGGGGCGGAGAGCCCGTTTCCCCACGGAGTGTGACTTGGGGCGGCTCTGCCCTTCTGTCTTGGTTTCTACTGCTCCAGAGGGTGTACCTGAGCCAGGCGCCGGCGCAGGATCTCCTGCTCGGCCGGGTTCTCCGTGCGGCCGAGAGCGGCTTCATACGCGTGGACGGCCTCCTCGTCCCGGCCCAGGCGGCGCAGCAGGTCGGCCCGGACGGCGTGGAACAGGTGGTGGCCGTCGAGGTCCAGGCCGTCGAGAAGGCCCAGAGCCGCGGCCGGGCCGTCGACCTCGGCCACGGCGACGGCGCGGTGCAGGGCCACCACGGGCGTGGGGGCCAGGGCCAGGTGCTGGTCGTAGAGCCGCACCACCTGCCGCCAGTCGGTCGGCGCGTCGCTGTGCACGGCGTTGACCGCCGCCTGGATCTGGTAGGGCCCCGGCCGGTCGCGCCGCAGGCAGCGGCGGACGAGGGCCTGGCCCTCGGCGATGAGGTCGCGGTCCCAGAGGGACCGGTCCTGGTCGGCCAGCAGGACCAGCGAACCCCCGGCCGTGACCCGGGCGGCCCGCCGCGAATGGATCAGCAGCATCAGCGCCAGCAGCCCGAGGACCTCGGGCTCGTCGGGCATCAGCTCGGCCAGCAGCCGCCCCAGCCGGATCGCCTCGGCGCACAGGTCGTCGCGCACCGGATCGCCGGACCCGCTCAGGTAGCCCTCGTTGAAGATCAGATACACCACGGCGAGCACGGAACCGAGCCGCCCCGGCAGGTCGGCGTCGGACGGCACCCGGTAGGGGATCCGGGCGTCCCGGATCTTGGCCTTGGCCCGCACGATCCGCTGGGCCACCGTGGCCTCGCCCACCAGGAAGGCACGGGCGATCTCCCCGGTGGTCAGGCCGCCCAGCAGGCGCAGCGTCAATGCGATCCGGGCGCTTTCGCCCAGGGCGGGATGGCAGCAGGTGAAGATCAGGCGCAGCCGGTCGTCGGGCACGGCCCCCTCCTCGGCGGGCTCGCCGGGCGCGTGCAGCAGGAGCGCCTCGGCGTGGCGACCGGGCCGGGTCGCCTCCCGGCGGTTGCGGTCGATCAGCTTGTTGCGGGCCGTGGTGATGATCCAGCCCGCCGGGCTCGGCGGCGTCCCCTCGCGCGGCCACCGCTCGGCCGCCACCGCGAACGCCTCCTGGACGGCCTCCTCGGCGAGGTCGACGTCCCCGGCCAGCCGGACGAGCACGGCCACCGCGCGGCCGTACTCGTCGCGGAAGGCCCGCTCGATCCCGCTCAGCCGGCGGCCTCCGTCGCGAACGGGCGCACCTCGACGGGCAGGCCGACGGCCTCGGCGTACCGGCGCCCCCACGCCAGCGCCTCGTCGAGATCGGCGGCCCGGAGGATGACGATCCCCCCGAGGTGCTCCTTGCCCTCGGCGAACGGCCCGTCGGTCATCAGCACCTCGCTGCCCGAGGCCCGCAGCACCGTGGCGGTGGCCGGGTCGTGCAGCCCGTCGCCGAACACCCAGGAGCCGGCCGACTCCAGCTCCCGGCGCAGGGCGTCGACCTCGGCCATGACCCGGTCCATGACCTCCGGCCCGGGGACGGGGCCCTCCGGCTGGTACATGCTGAGCAGATAGTTCTTCACGTCACTCCACCTCGTAGGTCGCGATGACCACACCGGTGCCGGTCGGCACGCTCTCCACCAGCCGGAAGGCCGCCGGTGGCCCGTCCACGGGGAACAACCGCCGCCCCGACCCGAGCACGAGCGGATGCACCGACAACACCAGCCGGTCGACGAGCCCGTGCGCGAGCAGCGTCCGGACCAGTTCTCCGCTGCCGAGCACCACGACGTCGTGGTCGACCTCCTTCTTGAGGGCTTCCACGGCCGGGACGCCCTCACCTTCGAGAAGGGTCGAGTTCGGCCAGGCGGGCGGCCGGCCCATCGTCCTGGATACGACGTATTTAGGGGTGGCGTCCAGTTTCGCGGTGAACGGGTTGCCGTCGGCCCGCCCGTGCCAGACGGCGAAGAAGTCCTCATAGGTCCGGCGCCCGAACAGGATCGCGCCGGTCGCGGCCATGCCCGCGCCCATCACGCGCATCATCACCGGGTCGGCGTAGGGAACGGCCCAGCCGCCGTGCCGGAACCCGTCCCTGGTGTCCTCATTGGCGCGGCCGGGGGCCTGCATCACCCCGTCCAGCGTCACACTCTCGGTCACGACGATCTCGCCCATCGATGGCGGCCCCTTTCGGTCTCACCACCTACACGAACGAGACACCCCGAAATCGACATCCCGAGTCGGCCGCGGGTGTCGGCCGCAGATGAACGCCGCCGCGAATCCGCCGCGCTCAGGCGCGCAGCACCTGGGCCAGGCTCAGCGGGGGATGCCCCGTCACCTTCTCGACGTGGTCGGTCACCACGTCGAGCTCCCCGGCCGCCACCGCCGCATACGACGTGACCCAGCCCGCCACCGCCCACTCCGGCGCCCCGAAACGCTCGCGCGATGCGTAGGCCTCGTCGAGGGTCTCGTCGGCGAAGGTCACCGACGAGCCTCTCGCCTCGGACAGGATGCGGGCGACGTCGGTCATGGTGAGGAGCTCGGGGCCGGTCAGGTCGTAGGTCACGCCCTGGTGGTCGGCCGGGTCCTGGAGGATCGTGGCGGCCACCGCGGCGACGTCGGCGCGGGCCACCGGGGCGAAGCGGCCGTCGCCCGCGGGGCCGCGGATGACGCCGTCGTCGCCGATCATGTTCTCGAGGAAGTCGAGGTAGAGGCTGTCCCGGAGGAAGGTGAAACCCACTCCGGTCTCTTCGATGTGCCGTTCGGTGTGCCAGTGGTCCCGGCCGAAGGTGAACGTGCACTCGGGCCCCGCTCCGAGGAACGAGGTGTAGACGATGCGGGGAACGCCCGCCGCCACCGCCGCGTCGACCGCCGCCGTGTGGAGGGCGACGCGGTCGGGATGTTCGGTCGCCGAGATCAACATGAGGACCCCGGCGCCGTCGAGGGCCGCCGCGAACGCGGCCGGATCTTCGTAGGGCGCCTGGGCGATCTCCGCGCCGTCGAGCCGAGGAGCCCGGGACGGGTCGCGGACGACCAGCCGCTGCCGGACTCCGGCCTGCGCCAGTCGCCGGGCGATCCGCCCGCCGAGCCCGCCGGTCGCCCCGGTCACCGCGATCAGGTCACTCATCAGACCAGTTTCGCATGGGAGAGCCCGGCCGCCTGGTCAGCGCGCGCCGAAGCCCCCCTCTAGATGATCATCCGTGGGCGCCGGAAACGAGGGAACCGCGGACGAAGCTACTGGTTGAGCACGCCGTTGAAGAAGGTGGCCAGCGAGTTGGCGCCGGAAGTGACACCGTCAAACACTCCCCTGACAGCGCCGGCCGCGGCTGACGGCTGAGTCCAGAGGTAGAAGGCCACGAACGCAATGCCTGCGTACGTGAGCACTTTCTTGACCTGCATTGGGGGGCCTCCTGCGGTATGTGTCCCGGATTTTTCTACCCGGCGACATCAGTGATCATAACTAGCCGGATAGAGAGGAGGACCTTCCGGCACGCCCGACCGCAGTAAAGGCACACCCCGGTTCAGGCGAAGAGTGAGTTGAAGAACAGGGCGAGCGAGTTGGCCCCGTCGCCGACGGCGTCGAACACGCCGCGCACGGCGCCGGCCGCCCCCTGGGGCTGGGTGAACAGATAGAAGATCACGAAGGCGATGGCGGCGTACGTGAGTAACTTCTTGGCGTTCATGGCGGTGCTCCAACCGTGTTCAGTGCCATCACTCTGCCCCATCGGTCACCGCCGTGGGTGCCGTTTGGCGCGATCCCGGGTTCCCGCCCGCTTCCCCCAGGCGTCCCTGGAAAAACTCCCGCTCACCCCAAACCGAAGGGACCTTAGTTTCGAAGAACCTCATAAAGGGAGGTCAGGTGCGCCGGAAGGTAGCGGTCATCGGCAGCGGCGTGGCGGGGCTCACCGCCGCGCACGTGCTGCGTGCCACACACGACGTGACCCTCTACGAGGCCGACGACCGGCTCGGGGGGCACGCCCACACCCACGACGTGGCGGGGCTGGCGGTCGACAGCGGGTTCATCGTCCACAACGACCGCACCTATCCCCATCTGACGCGGTTGTTCCGGGAGCTGGGGGTGGCCACCCAGGAGTCCGACATGAGCATGTCGGTACGCTGCGACGGCTGCGGCCTCGAATACGCCGGCGGCAAGGGCCTCACCGGGCTCCTGGCCCGGCGGCCCTCGGCGGCCTACCTGCGCATGCTGGCCGACGTGCCCCGGTTCCACCGGACGGCCCGCGCGCTCCTGGAGACCGACGACGACCGCACCCTCGGCGAGGTCACCCGGCGCTACCCGGCCTACTTCGTCCGGCACTTCCTGACACCTCTGGTCGCCGCCGTGTGGTCGTGCCCGCCCGCGACCGCGCTGCGTTATCCCGCCCGCTACCTGTTCACGTTCCTGGCCAACCACGGGATGCTGAGCGTCTCGGGCAGCCCGGTGTGGCGGACGGTCACGGGCGGCAGCCGCACCTACGTCGAGAAGGTCGCCAAAGGGCTCACGGCGGTCCGCACCGCGACCCCCGTACGGGAACTGAGGCGGCACGCCGACGCGGTCGTGATCCGCGACGACGGCGACGAGACCGCCGCCTTCGACGCCGCGGTGGTCGCCACCCACCCCGGGCAGGCCCTCGCCCTCCTGGCGGCCCCCACGGACCTGGAACGGCGCGTCCTGGGCGGCCTCACCTACTCCGGCAACCCGGCGGTGCTGCACACCGACCCGAGCGCGCTGCCCCGCGCCGCGGGCGCGCGGGCGTCGTGGAACTACCGCATGTCCGGCTGCGCCGCGCAACCCTCCTCGGTACGCGTGTCCTACGACATGACCCGCCTCCAGCGGCTGCCGGGCGGAACCCGCTACCTGGTCACCCTCGGCGACGACGTGCCCGCCGAACACGTCATCGCCCGGATGGACTACGAACACCCCGTCTACACCCCCGAGACGGTCGCCCTGCAGAAGCTGCTGCCGGGGCTGTCGGACGGCCGGGTGGCGTTCGCGGGGGCCTACCACGGTTGGGGTTTCCACGAGGACGGCTGCCGGTCTGGGCTGAGGGCCGCCGAGACCCTGGGGGCACGCTGGTGACACCCGCCCTGTACCGCTGCACGATCACCCACGTGCGCTCCTCGCCGCTGCGCCACGCCTTCGCCTACGACGGCTGGTTGTGGCTGGTGGACCCCGACGACCCGCCGCGCGGCTTCGACACCGGCGCCCGCGCCGAGCTCGACGCCTTCCTCGCCGGACACGGCGAGCGGGCCGGCGAGGTCGTCATGCTCGCCGGGCGGCGCACGCTCGGCCACGTCTTCAACCCCCTGACCGTCTACTGGTGCGACACCGGCGTCGTGGTCGCCGAGGTCCGCAACACCTACGGCGGACGCCACCGCTACCTCCTGCGCCCCGACGCCCACGGCCGGGCCGAGACGGGCAAGGAGTTCTACGTCTCGCCCTTCCACCCCGTCGACGGCCACTACACGCTCCGGCTGCCGCGCCCCGGCGAGCGGCTCGACCTCGCGGTGACGCTGCACCGTCCCGAGGGGCGGCCGTTCGTGGCGACGGTGCGCGGCCGGCGGGTGGCGCCGACGCTGCGCAACCGGCTGCGGCTGGCGCCCCTGCTGACGGGGGCGCGGATCCGGCGTCAGGGCATCGCCCTCTACCTGCGCGGGCTGCCCGTCGTCCCCCGAAAGAGAGAACCGAAATGACGCACGTCCTCGCCCTCACACCCCCACGGTCGCCCCTGCGGGTGCGGGTGGTCCGGCAGCTGTTCCGCAACGCGGTGACGCGGTTGCCGCTGCGGGTCCGGATGCCCGACGGTGAGCTGCTCGGCGACCCCTCCGGCCCCCTCATGCGGGTGGTGCGCGCGGAGGACTTCTTCTCCCGGGTGGGGGCCGACGGGCTGATCGGCTTCGGCGAGGCCTACATGGCGGGCGACTGGGAGGCCGACGACCTGGCCGGCGTGCTGACCGTGATGGCGACGCAGCTGGCGTCGCTGATCCCGGCCCCGCTGCAGCGGCTGCGCGGCGTGTGGGCGCGGCGGCACCCCCGCTCGGAGGAGGGGACGGTGGAGAACGCCCGGCGGAACGTCCAGCGCCACTACGACCTGTCGAACGACCTGTTCGCGCAGTTCCTCGACCCGTCCATGACCTACTCCGCCGCGCTGTTCCGCGGCGAGGCCACCTGGGAGAACCTGGAGGAGGCCCAGCACGCCAAGATCGACCGGCTGCTCGACGAGACCCGGGTCGGCCCGGGGTCGGCGGTGATGGAGATCGGGACCGGCTGGGGCGCGCTGGCGATCCGGGCCGCCAGGCGCGGGGCCGTGGTCCGGACGATCACCCTGTCGGCCGAGCAGCAGGCGTTCGCCCGGGAACGGGTGGCCGCCGCCGGCTTGTCCGACCGGGTCTCGGTCGAGTTGTGCGACTACCGGCAGGCGGCCGGGTCGTACGACGCGGTGCTCAGCGTGGAGATGATCGAGGCGGTGGGCGAGCGCTACTGGCCGGTCTTCTTCGCCACCCTCGACCGGCTGCTGGCCCCCGGCGGCCGGGTGGGCCTCCAGGCGATCACGATGCCGCACGACCGCATGGTGGCCTCGCGGCACACGTACACGTGGATCCAGAAGTACATCTTCCCGGGCGGGCTGCTGCCCAGCGTCACGGCCATCGAGCAGAACCTCGGGCCGCTGCGTGTCGCCGGCCACCACGAGATGGGCGGCGACTACGCCGAGACGCTTCGGCTCTGGCGGGAGCGCTACTGCTCGCGGCGGGCGGAGATCTCCCGGCTCGGCTTCGACGAGCTCTTCCACCGAATGTGGATCTTCTACCTGGCTTACTCGGAGGCCGGGTTCCGGTCGGGCTATCTGAACGTGCGGCAGCTCGTTCTGGAAAGGAGTGGGTCGTGACGCTCGTCGCCACCCGGTTGGCCGACACGGTCGCGGGGCTGTTCGGAGGTGAGCTGCCCGTCGGGCTGCGCACGTGGGACGGCGGGTTCGCCGGTCCCGCCGACGCCCCCGTCGTGGTGCTCAGATCGCCGCTGGCGCTGCGGCACCTGCTGTGGGCGCCCGGCGAGCTTGGGCTCGCGCGGGCCTACGTCACCGGCCACCTCGACGTCGAGGGCGACCTGGCCGACGGCTTCCGGCGGGTGTGGGCCGCCGGGACGGGCGGCCCGGGGCTGGCCGAGCTGGCGCGCGGGGCGCGTGCCCTCCTCGGGCTCGGCGTCGCCGGCCCGCGCCCGCCGATCCCCGCCAGTGAGGCGCGGCTGCGCGGACGCCTGCACACCCGCGGCCGCGACCGCGACGCCATCGCCCACCACTACGACCTGTCCAACGACTTCTACTCGCTGATCCTCGACCCCTCGATGGCCTACTCGTGCGCCAAGTGGGCGCCCGGAGACGACCTCGCCTCGGCCCAGCGCCGCAAGCTCGACCTCGTGTGCGCCAAACTCGGCCTCGGACCGGGGACACGCCACCTCGACGTCGGCTGCGGCTGGGGCTCGATGGTGCTGCACGCCGCCGGGTACGGCGCCGAGTCGGTCGGCGTCACGATCGCGGCCGAGCAGCAGGCGTTCGTCCGGGCCCGCGGCGGCGAGGTGCGGCTGCAGGACTACCGCGACGTCTCCGACGGCCCCTACGACGCGATCTCCTCCATCGAGATGGGCGAACACGTCGGCGAGGAGAACTACCCCGTCTACGCCTCGGCCCTGTTCGGCCTGGTGCGTCCCGGCGGGCGTGTGGTCGTCCAGCAGATGTCACGCGGGGCCAACGCGCCCGGCGGCGGGCCGTTCATCGAGCGTTACATCGCGCCCGACATGCACATGCGCCCCGTCGGCCGGACCGTCGCCATGTTCGAGGACGCCGGCTTCGAGGTGCTCCACGTGGAGGGCATGCGGGAGGACTACGCGAAGACCGTCCGGGCCTGGTACGACACCTTCGAGTCCCACTACGACGAGGCGGTGGCCCTGGTGGGGGAGGAGGTCGCCCGGGTGTGGCGGCTCTATCTGGTGGGGGGCGGGCTGGCCTTCGAGTCGGGGCGGATGTCGGTCCACCAGATCACTTTGGGCCGCCCATCGTGACAACCTGCCCCGGGGGTGACGCGTCGAGGTGATATGCCGGAGAACCAAGGGCCCAGCAGGTTGCAGATCTGGTTGGGTGTGGGCCTCATCGTCCTGTTCGTCGCCGCGCTCGTGGCCCTCGTGCTGCTGCGCGACGACCCGCAGTGGGACCGGCTCGTGTTCCTGCTGCAAGGGCTGGAGGCGCTGGTGTTCGCGGCCGCCGGGGTGCTCTTCGGGACCGCCGTCGGACGGTCGTCGGCCGCCGTGCAGGAGGTCGCCCAGGCGCAGGAGCGGGCGGCCGTCGCCGAGACCGACGCGGCCAACGGGCGGGCGCTCGCGTCGGCGGTGCTGGCGTCGGAGGAGCAGAGCGCGCGGCGGGGCAGCCGCGAGCCGGCGACGGCGGCCGAGTCGGACCTCGCGGCGCTGGCGCGAAGGTTGTTCCCCAACGCGTGACGAGCGTTGTACGCGTCGGCCCGAGGAGCGCGTCCGGTTGTCCGGTCGTGCTCCTCGACGACTCCGGAGAACGGCTGCTGCGGCACGCCGACCCGGCCGGGTTGTCCGCGCTCACCGGTGACACGTCCCCGCGGGGCCGGCGCTCGCTGGGCCGGGCCCTCCACGACCTCGTCCACGATCCCTCGCTGGCCGGGGCCGTCTACCTGGACGTACGGGACGAGGAGTTGCGGTCGCTGCCCTGGGAGCTGATGATCGGTCCCGACGGGCGGCGCCCCTTTCTGGCCGAAGGCGCGTGCTGGGCGCGCGGCGCGCCGCGCCCCTGCGCCCGAGGCGAGGTGCTGGTGCCGATCCGGCTGCTCGTCGTGCTGGGCGACACCGACGACCCGGAGCTGCTGGCCCGCGAGGAGGCCGACGCGATCAGGCGGTCGCTGCGGGGCCGCCACGGCGCATGGCACGTCGAGGTGCTCGACCAGCCGACCCCCCGGCAGTTCTTCGACCGGATGGACGAGGTGCGGCCCCACGTCCTGCACTTCGTCGGGCACAGCGGGGTCCACCCGCTGGAGGGCCTGCCGATGCTGGCGTTCAACGGCCCCGCGGGGGCCGAGGGCGTGACCGCCGACCGCATCCTCAACTCGGTCAAGGAGCCGCCCCGGCTGGTGGTGCTCAACGCCTGCGGGGCCGAGGACCCCTCGGAACTCGCGGCGGCCTTCGGCGCGGGCGCGGTGATCACGATGCGCGGCGACGTCGCCTCCGGCCCGGCGGTGGTGTTCGCCGAGCACTTCTACGACACGCTGGCCTCCGGCGCGGGCGTCGGCGAGGCGGTGCGGGCGGCCCGGTCGGTCATGTTCCGCGAGGGCCTGCCCGAGTGGGAGGCGCCCTCGCTGGTGGTGTGGCACCCGGTCGAGCAGGTGTTGCCCTGGAGGTTCGGGGTCGACGACGCCACCGCCCGCCACCTGGGCGAACTCTATTCGGGCGTGGCCATGGCGGTCGACCGGACCACCGAGCGCTGGACGTTGTGGGGCGGGGCCGACTCCGACGCGCCACCCCATCGGGCGATGCTCGTCGACGGCGGGCCGGGGGTGGGCAAGTCGTCGCTGGTGCGGTCGTGCGTGTTCACCTGGCGGTTGCGGGGCTGCGCCGCCGTGTACGTCGACGCCGCCGGTCTGCGCGACGGAAGGAACGTGCCGTGGCTCGACGTGGTTCGCGCCCTGGCCGCCGCCCTGCCGCCGCTGCCCGGCGCGGCGCGGTTCGCCCACCAGCTCGTGCACCTCAGGAGGGGGTCGCGCCCGCCCGCCGGGCCGTTCGACCCCGACGACCTCGGGCCCTGGGAGGCCGCGAACGAGGCGGAGCCGCACCTGCGCGAGGCGCTGTTCGAGGGGCTGCGGGCACTGCTGGCCGAGGCCGGGCCGATGACGATCGTGCTCGACCATCTGGCGCTCGTACCGGAACTGACCGAGACGCTCGTGCCCGGCCTGCTGCTGCCGGTGCTCGACGAGCGGCCGGCCGGGGTGTCGGTGATCGTCGCGGCCGACGACGACCGAGTGCTGGGCGGATTCGCCGCCCGCGCCCACCGGCTGCGGGTCGAGCCGTGGCACCGCGACCGCACCGAGGAGATCTTCCGCGAGTTCGGCGCCCGCGCCAACCGGCCGTTCAAGGGCGGCTGGAAGGACGCCTCCGACTGGGCGCGGGAGCACGCGCCGGTGTTCATGCCGTCCCAGCTCCACACGTTCCACCGCATGATCGAGACGGGCCGGCCATGAGCGAGGACGTCGTCGGCCGGGCGCTGGACCTGTGGGCGGGTGGCGACTTCGCGGCCTTCGTCGCGGCCGACGGCGGCGACCGGCTCCCGCCCGGGTTCGCCCGGGAGTTCGCCGACCGGCTCGCCGAGGCGGTGGCCGCGCGCGGTGACGGCGACGCCGCCCGCGCGGTGCTCCAGACGGCCCGGTCGTTGCCGCTGCGCACTCCCGGCGTGGCCGTCAGGCTGTACGCCCAGCAGAACACCATCGCCGCCCGCCAGGGCGACATGGCGACCCTGCTCTTCGGCGCGCTCCCGCTCGACGTGCGCGGCGTGCTGATGCGCTGCGCGTTGCCCACCCGGTTCGAGGCCGGTGTCTACGACGCGGTGCTGCGCGGCGACGGCCCGGACCTGGCCGAGATGGTGGCCGGCGGGTGGCTGACCATGGTCTCCGGCCGTTACCGGCTGAACCCCGCGCTGCGGGAGACGGCGTGGGCGCGGTGGTGGATCGACGAGGCGTGGACGGGCCTCTACAGCGTGCCGCACGCGCTGCGCCGCACGGCCAAGACGATCGGCGACAGGATCGGCGACGATCTCGAACGGCTGCGCCTGCTCGTGCTCGCCGACCCCGACCGGGCCATCGCCTTCTTCTGGATCCTCTTCGAGCGCGCCGACGCCCGCTTCGACCTGGTCGCCTGCCAGGACCTCCTCGACGTGCTCGCCGCCGACGACCTGATCGGCATCAGCTCCCACGTGGCCGACAGCCGCTCCGCCTACCAGGCCCGGCTCACCGCCCGCACCACCTGGGCCACCGAATACCGCCAGACCGGCCGCTACCTGCGGCGTCCCGACCTCGAAGCACCGCTGACCGGTGACGCCCGCGTCATCCACCTCCATGCCGCCGGAGGCATGGGCAAGACGATGCTGCTGCGCTGGTTCATCGCCCGCCACTGCCTCGCCCAGTGGCCCCACGTGCCGTGCGCCCGCGTCGACCTCGACGACGTCGACCCGGTGAACGCGGTCCGCCACCCCTGGCTGGTGCTGCTGGAGATCGCCGCCCAGCTGTCCCCGCAGGTGCGCGGCGAACCGTTCGCCGACCTGCTGCGCGACCACGGCAGATACCGCCGGGTGCTCAGCCGGACCGCCGTGCCCGACACCGCGCTGCTGTCCGAGGCCGCCGCCGGCGCCCACGGCGACGACGTCACCAGCCGCTTCTTCGCCACCCGCCTGCCCGACCACGTGATCGTCTTCGACACCCTCGAAGAGCTCGTGCTCAGGCCGGCCGCCGACCCGCGTCCGTTCGTCGAGACGCTCGCGCGGTTGTCCGGGCGGCTCGTTCTCTCCGGCCGGTACGACCTGCGCGACCGCCTTCCCGGATTCGCCGACGCCTTCCCCGGGGCGGTCGGCCTGGAGGTGCCGCCCTTCAGCGACGACCTGGCCACCGCCTATCTGACCGGACGGCGCGGCATCACCCGGCCCGATCTGGTCGAGGCCATGGTCCGGCGGGCGGACGGCCTGCCGTTCGCACTCGCCATGTACGGAGACCTGGCCGAGGCCAACCCCGCTCTGTCGGCCCGCGAGGTCGACGAGGCCCGCGAGCCCGCGTTGCTCTACTGCCTCGAACGCATCCTGGAACGCATCCCCGACGACCGGCTGCGCTGGTTGCTGCGTTACGCGGTGGTGCCCCGGCAGTTCGACGCCGAGTTCGTCGCCGAGGTGCTGTGGCCGCACCTTGCGGCGGGGCTGCGCGACGAGAGACTGCTCGACGACCCGGCCGCCGACGAGCGTCCCGACCGGCGAACCAAGATCTTCCTTCCCGGGCCGCCGCCTCCCGAGGTGTCCGCCCTGTGGGACGAGCTGGTCGGCTACGCCGGGGCGACCTCGTGGGTGCAGGCGACGGGCGACGGACGCCTGGTCCTCCACGAGAACCTGCGCGGTCCGGTGCGCGACCTGCTGCGCGCCCAGCCGGTCTTTACCGTGCTCCACGAGGCGGCGCAGGCCCACTACCTGGCGCGTGGACGACCCGCGGAGGCGGCCTACCACGCCTTCCAGGCGCGGGGGAAGGCCGCGCTCCGGACGTGGCGGGGATTGGTCGAGGAGGCGTGGCGGTCGGGACGTGCCGACCTGGCCGGGGAGCTGGCCGACGACCTGCTGATCTACGCCACCGATGACGAGGTGCGTTACGCGGCCCATGTGGAGCAGGCCCGCGCCGCGATCGAGGCGGCCCGGCGCGACCGCGGGCCGGGGGCGTCGGGGGCCCACTGGAACCGGGCGGAGCGCGCGCTCGCGGCGGCGGGGCGGCTGGGGGAACCCTCGGCCATGCACCAGGCGCTGACGGCGGCCGTCCTCCAGGCCCGCGACCGCGACGAAGAGGCCCAGGCGGTCCTGGACGCCGCCACTCCCGCCGCCGAGGAGTGGGACGAGGACGTGGCGGCCGAAGCGGAGCTCGTGCGGGCCGGCTCCCGGGACGCCGAGACGGTCGAGCAGACATATGAGAAGGCCAAGCGGCGGGGCGACCTGCCGGCGCTGATGACGGCGGCCCTGCGGCTCGGCCTGTCGAGCGAGAAACGGGGTGCTCCCACGGCGGCGGTCGCCCACTACCTGAGGGAGTCGGGCGACCTGCCGGAACTCGCCCGGTTCCTGCTGCGGCGGGGGCGGCCGGAAAGCGCCCTGTCGGCCCTGGACGGCGGGGGCCGCACCGGCGACGTCGACACGCGGCTCGCCACCGCCGAGGCCCTGCTCGCCCTGCGCCGCCCGACGGCCGCCCTGGAGTCGCTGACCGGCGAGGTCGGCGTCGCGTCGGCGCTGCTGAGGTCCCGGGCCATGGGCGACCTCATGGAGTACGAGGGCGCCCTGACCGCTCTGGCCGACGCCCGGCGCGCCGCCACCCTTCCCTCGGAGAGGGCCGCGCTGGACCGGGAGATCGCCAGGATCCGCCTCCACGTGGGCGGCGACGCGGGAGCGGCCGAGCAGGCGCTCGGCGACCACCTCGACGGCGTTCTCGACCCCGATCCGCTCTGGGTGGACCTGCTGCTCGCCCGGGGGCGGCGGGAGGGCGCGGCGGCCACGGCGCGGCGCATGGCGTTGGGCTCGTCCGATCCGGTGGCCCGGGTGCAGGCGGCGGTGTGGCGGCTCCGGACCGGCCTGCCCGACCAGCGCGCGCTGGTCCTGGCCGTCGAGGAGATCCCGGTCCTCGAGGTGCGCCTCACGGCGCTGAGCGAGCTGCGCGCATGCGCGCTCCCGGTGGACCTGTCGGAATCGGTGCTCGACCCGTGGCTGGCGGAGCGGACCGGGTGGGCGCCGGGTGACCGGGTGGGCCTCGATCTCATCGCGGTCGAGGTCGCCCGCCTCGCCGGGCGTGCTGCGGAGGCCACGGTGCTCCTCGACGAGGCGGTGTCGTGGCTGGCGCGGCACGACGACGTCGTATGGCTCGACTGGATCAGAGCCCGTGACCGGCTCGGACCGGCGACCGTGGGGGAACCCGAGCCGGGGGAGATCTCGGGCGGCTCCGATCTGAGGGGCACGTTCCTGGTCGAACTCGCGCGCCGCAGGATGTCCCTCGACCCCGAGAGGGCGGCGTCGCGGCTGGATCGGGCCGGGCGGTTGATGGGCGAGCGGCCGATGTACTGGCACGGGCTGCTGTGGCAGACCCGCGCCGAGCTGGCCGCCGCCCGGGGAGAGCCCGACGAGCACTTCCGGCGGCTCGCGGAGGACGTGTGGCGGCAGCTGGGCCGGCGGACCGGCTCCGCCGAGCCCGGCCCCGAGGGCGAGATCGTTCTCGTGCTGGACGATTCCGCGCCCGGGGGCACCGAGGCCTGGGTGGCCCGAAACGATCTGGGCAGCGAGGTGCTGCCCCGGCTGAAGGCCCGGCTGGAGGAGACCCGGCAGCCCGTCGACGTGCGGCTCACGGGTGCCCGGCACCCGGGCGAGGCACCCTGGGAGCTGCTCGGCTTCGACGGCCTGCCGATGGGACTGCACCCCCGCGTCCGGTGCGTGTACCGCACACCCGGCGAGCTGGTCGCGCCGGAAGGCCCGCCGTCAGCGCCGCCCCGCCGGGTCGAGATCCTCCAGCCCGATCCGGGCCTGGCCGCCCGCGGCTTCGGCGTGCCGGGTTCGCTCAGAGCCGGGGATGCCTACCGGAGCCGGGACGTCGGCGTCACCGGGGCCAAAGCACGGCAGGTCGCCGTCCTGCACGTCGCCGGAGTCATGGACGTCTCCCTGGACGCGCCGGCCCTCTCGTTCCTCGACGACGACCCTCCGGCCGATCCGGACACCCTGCTCCGGCGGCTGTTCCGGCAGCGTGAGGCGCCGCCCCTGGTCGTGCTCGACGTCCTCGCCCCCGCCAACCGCGCCGAGTTCCACCGGCAGCTCCTGCTGCGCAACCGGTTCGCCCAGGAACTCGTGCGGGCGCGGTTCCCCGTCACCGTGCTCGCCATCGGCCCCGCACCCGGGCTGACCAGGTCGGTCGCCGTCACCGACGTCGCCTCCTCCGTCGCGGAGGGCTCGACGATCCCCCAGCTGTGGCGGCGGCTCCAGAGCCACGGGACCACCTCCGAGGACGACGCCTACGCCTTCACGGCCACGGCGCTGTTCTCCAACGTGCGCCCGGCCGACATGCCCCGGTTCGGCCGCCGATGACCCGTCGCAGGATCGAGCTGCACGCCAAGATCGCCGGCTTGGAGGCCGAGCTCGCCGCCTGGCGGTCGATGGCCGTCCGGGGCGCCCGCCTGGAGAGACACCACAGCCAGATCACCGCCGTGACCACGGCCCTCCAGGTCGCCGTCGACCACCTGACCGTCAAGGCCGACTCGGACGACCCCTGGACGGCGACGGAGCACCTGCTGATCCGCACCCACGACGTCCTCGACTACTTCCGCGCCAAGTTCGCCCTCCGCCTGGCCGACGTCTTCGCCGACTATCTGACGGTCGCCGACGAGCTCGCCTGGGAGTGCTACGAGCCGGTCCGCACGTACGCCCCCCGGCTGAAGGAACCCCCGCTCGTCTTCCTCGACCGGTCGGCCGAACCCTTCTCCATCGCCCGGGGCGCCGACTACGCCGCCGAACTGACCGCGCGACCGCCGGGCACCCTGCGCCGGGTCGTGGAGCGCCTCCCCGTCCCGCTGGTGGGCGTGCCGTGGTTCCACCTGCGCCACCTTCCCGACGCCCTGGTCATCGCCCACGAGGTGGGCCACCTGGTCGAGACCGACCTCGCCCTGACCTCGACCCTGGAGGCGCTGACCGCCGGATCGGGCCCCGACTGGCGGCGCTGGCTCGGCGAGGTCTTCGCCGACGTGTACGCCACCCTCGCCACCGGCCCCGGCTACCTGAGCGCCCTGGCGGACTTCCTCGACACCGGCGCGGGCGGCACGGGCACGGGCGCCTACCCTCCTCCGGAGACCCGCCTCGACGTGGTCAGGGCGGTCCTCGACGGCACGTCCGCCACGCAGGCCGCCGCGGTGGCGACGGCCCTGGTCGCGGGCCCCTACCCCGAGCTGGGCGGCCACCGCCTCGACGAGATCCTCACCTTCGACCGCGACCTGGCCGACCGCCAGGCGAGGGCCCTCCTGCTCCGCATGGCCCCCGACCCCCGCTCGAACGTCCGCACCCTCCTCGCCTCGGCGGCCCTCGCCTTCGCCCGCGACCCCGAGACCTACCAGAGGGCCGGCACGACCGACCGCGTCGTCGAGGCCGCCCACCGAAGGATCACGGCCGGAGTCCGCGCGGCCACCCCCTCGAAGACGGCGGCGGAACGCGGCCGCGAAGCGGGCGAGGCCATCCTCGGCCTGCTCCTGTAGCCGGAACCGGCCCGCCTCACATGCCCAAGCGGGCCCCCATCAGCTTCTCCACCGCCCACGGCTCCCCGTCGAGCGCCACCCGCGCGTGGTCCTGCCGTCCGAAGGCGAACAGCAGCAGCTCCTGGGAGGGCCCGGTGACCACGACGGCGGGGTCGGACATCTTCGCCCCCGCCTTCTGGCCCGTCCCGGCCCGGCGCAGCACCACCCCCACGGGCGACTTGCGGAAGAACACCCGGGCCCCGGCGGCGACCCGCTTCCACAGCAGGTCGTCGAGGTCGGCGGGCAGTTCCCTCGGCTCCCAGCCGGCCTGGGCGCGCCGCACGTCCTCGTGGTGGACGAAGAACTCGATCGTGTTCACCGCCGAGTCGAGGCCGGGGATCAGGCCGTAGGGCGTCCAGAAGGGCGGGCCCTGCCGGACCTCGTTCACCAGCTCGGCGTAGGGCCGCGCGCGCACCTGCTCCTGCACGTTCCGCGTGTAGGGCGCCAGGAACTTGACCGCGATCCCGGCGGCGGCGTCGATCCGCCGTTCCCGCACGACCAGGTGGGCGGCGAGGTCGGCCGTCTCCCACCCGTCGCACAGGGTGGGCGCGAACGGCCCCAGATCGTCGAGCAGTTCGGTGATCGCGGCACGTTCCGCGCGGGCGTAACTCATGGCTCAACCCTAAGCACCCCGCCCGCCGGGAATAAGACCGGTGATCGCCGTGATTTCCCCACGTGGGCTTTCCCGGCCCTACGCCAATGGGCCCGCCCCTTGGTCAGACCTTGGCCCGATCCGGACTGTCGGCGGTCCTTTGTATGGTCGGAACCGAACCACCGCCTCGAACGGAAGGAACCCCGAGTGCCCGAAAAGGTGTCATCCGCGGTCATGCGCCAGGGGTTCCGCGTCATCGGCCACGCCGTCAGGACCGAGCCGAAGATCTTCACCGGAGCGGTCCTGGCCAGCGCCGTCTACGGCGTGACGACCGTCCTGTCGTCGTGGGCGCTGGGCTGGGCCACCGAGAACGCCGTGTTGCCGGCCTTCCGCGACGGCCACGCCACCGGGGGAGCGCTGGCGCTGGCGGCCACGCTGATCGTCGGGGTCGCGGTGTTCAAGGCGCTGGGGGTGATGGGCCGGCGCATCATGGCCGGCATCCACCAATACCGCATGCAGGCCCACTTCCGGCGCTCGCTGGGGCGGCAGTTCCTCCGCCTGCCGCTGTCATGGCACCACCGCCACCCGACCGGCCAGCTGCTGTCCAACGCCAGCTCCGACGCCGAGGCCGCCTGGGGGCCGCTCGCGCCGCTGCCGATGGCGGTCGGCGTGATCGTCATGCTCGTCGCCGCCGCCGTGGCGATCGTGCTGACCGACCCCGTGCTCGCCGTGGTCGGCTTCCTGATCTTCCCGGCGATCGCCCTGCTGAACCTCGTCTACCAGCGCCGGCTCACCCCGCTCGCGACGCGGGCGCAGGAGCTGCGGGCGTCGGTGTCCGAGGTCGCCCACGAGAGCTTCGAGGGCGCGCTCGTGGTCAAGACCCTCGGCCGCGAAGACGCCGAGGCGGTCCGGTTCGACGAGAAGGCCGCCGCGCTGCGCGACGCCAACATCGCCGCCGGGCGGGTGCGCGGCATGTTCGACCCGCTGCTGGAGGCGCTGCCGACGCTCGGCGTGCTGGCCGTGCTGCTGTTCGGCTCCTACCGCCTCGCCTCCGGCGACGTCACCGCCGGTGAGCTGATCCAGGTGTCCTACCTGTTCACCCTGTTGGCCTTCCCCGTCCGGGCGCTCGGGTGGGTGCTGGGCGAACTGCCCCGCTCCGTCGTGGGCTGGACCCGGGTGCGGGAGGTGCTGTCGGCCGAGGGGTCGATGGTCTACGGCTCCGCCCGGCTGCCGGCCGACCGGCCCGCGCAGGTCGCCGTCACCGGCGTCTCCTACGCCTACGAGCCCGGCGTGCCGGTGCTGCGCGACGTCGGCTTCACCGTCGAGCCGGGCCGCACGGTCGCCGTGGTCGGCCCCACCGGCTCCGGCAAGTCCACCCTGACCCAGCTGCTGGCCCGCCTGGTCGACCCCGACGAGGGCGTGGTCGCGATCGACGGGGTCGACCTGCGCGAGGTCGAACGCGACGGCGTGAGCGGCGCGGTCTCCCTCGTGCCGCAGCAGACGTTCCTGTTCGACGACACCGTCCGGGGCAACATCACGCTCGGCGCCGACGTCCCCGACGAGAAGGTGTGGGCCGCGCTGCGGCTGGCCCAGGCCGACGGGTTCGTCAGCGCCCTGCCCGACGCCCTCGACACCCGGATCGGCGAGCGCGGCACCACCCTGTCGGGCGGCCAGCGCCAGCGGCTCGCCCTGGCCCGCGCCGTGGCCCGCGAACCCCGGCTGCTGATCCTCGACGACGCCACCTCCAGCGTCGACCCGCAGGTCGAGAAGCGCATCCTGTTCGGCCTGCGCGACCAGCACGCCACCGTCATCGTGATCGCCTACCGCATGGCCACGATCTCCCTGGCCGACGACGTCGTCTACATCGAGAACGGCGCCGTCGCCGACCACGGCCCCCACGAGGCCCTGCTGGCCCGCTGCGCCGGCTACCGCGACCTCGTGACGGCCTACGAACGCCAGGAGGCCGAGAACACGGCCCTCGAAGAGGAGACCGTCGCCCCGTGACGACCAACACAGTGACGACCCAGACGCTCCAGAACGTCGAGCGCGGCGCGCTCGAGACCATCCGCCACGGCCTGCGGCTGTCGCCCGAGTTCCGCCGCGGCCTCGGGGTCACCCTCGCGCTGGCGATCCTGGCGACCGTCGGCAAGGTGATCGTGCCGATCGCCATCCAGCAGGTCATCGACCAGGGGCTCAACGGCTCCTCGCCCGACCTGCCGTTCATCCGCAACGCCGTGCTGGCCTGCGCGGCCGCGATCCTGCTGACCGCGCTGGCGGGCTACGCGATGAACGTGCGGCTCTACCGGGCCACCGAATCGGGCCTGGCGACGCTGCGCGGCAAGGCGTTCCGGCACGTCCACGACCTGTCGGTGCTGACCCAGAACACCGAGCGCCGGGGCGCCCTGGTGTCGCGGGTGACCGGCGACGTCGACCAGATCAGCACCTTCATGCAGTGGGGCGGCCTGCTGATCATCGTGGCGAGCGGCCAGCTCGTGATCGCGACCGTGCTGATGGCCGTCTACTCCTGGCAGCTCACGCTGCTCGTGTGGGGCCTGTTCCTGCCGCTGGTCTTCGCGCTGCCGCGGTTCCAGCGCATGGTCGCCCGCAACTACCTGGTCGTGCGCGAGCGCACCGGCGACACCCTCGCCGCGATCAGCGAGTCGGTCGTCGGCAGCGCGGTGATCCGCGCCCACGGCGCCGAGGAGCGCACGGCCACCCGCATCGACGCCGCCGTCGACGCCCAGCGGGCCGCGCAGACCCGCGCCCAGAAGATCATCGGCTTCACCTTCCCGATCACCGAGCTGGTCGCCTCCGTCGCCATCGCCGGGGTGGTCGTCGTCGGCGTGCTGCTCGGCGTGGGCGGCTCGATCACCCCCGGCCGCCTGGTGGCGTTCCTGTTCCTGATCACGCTGTTCATCGCGCCGCTGCAGACCGCGACCGAGGTGCTCAACGAGGCCCAGAACGCCATCGCCGGCTGGCGCCGCGTGCTGAGCGTGCTCGACACCCCGGCCGACGTCGCCGACCCGGGTGAGCAGGGCGTGACCCTGCCGCGCGGCCCGATCACCGTGGCGTTCGAGAACGTCGGCTACGCCTACCCCGACGGCCCGCCCGTCCTGCGCGGGGTCGACGTGGTCATCCCGCCGCGCCGCCGGGTCGCCGTGGTGGGCGAGACCGGGTCGGGCAAGACCACCTTCGCCAAGCTGCTGACCCGCCTGATGGACCCGGTCGAGGGCCGCGTCACGGTCGACGGCGTCGACCTGCGCGACCTGCGCTTCGCGTCGCTGCGCGAGCGCATCGTGATGGTCCCGCAGGACGGCTTCCTGTTCGACTCGACCCTGGCCGAGAACATCCGCTTCGGCCGTCCCGGCGCCACCGACGACGAGATCGCCGAGGCGCTGGCCGAGCTCGGCCTGGCCGACTGGCTCGACGGCCTGTCGGCCGGGCTGGAGACGCCGGTCGGCCAGCGCGGCGAGTCGCTGTCGGCGGGCGAACGCCAGCTCGTCGCCCTGGCCAGGGCCTACCTCGCCGACCCCGACCTGCTGCTGCTCGACGAGGCGACCTCGGCGGTCGACCCGGCCACCGAGGTCCGCATCGCGCGTGCCCTCGACGGCGTCACCCGCGGCCGCACGGCCGTCTCGATCGCCCACCGCCTGTCCACGGCCGAGGCGGCCGACGAGGTGCTCGTGTTCGACCGGGGCGAGATCGTGCAGCGCGGCTCCCACGCCGACCTGCTCAGGGAGCCGGGCGTCTACGCCGAGCTGCACGCCTCGTGGGCCGGGGCCACCCGCAGCTAGCCGCGCGCGTCGATCAAGGATTTGCCGTTGTCGCTGGTCGCTGCGGCAGAATGGTCATATGTCCCTGGACCCGAAGATCGCAGACCGGCTCAAGCGGACCGGCGACGGGCTGGTGCCCGCCGTCGTCCAGCAGCACGACACCGGTGAGGTGCTGATGCTCGCCTGGATGGACGACGAGGCGCTGCACCGCTCGCTCACCACCGGCCGCGCCACCTACTGGTCGCGCAGCCGGGGCGAATACTGGGTCAAGGGCGAGACCTCGGGCAACGTGCAATATGTCCGGCACGCCGCGCTCGACTGCGACGGCGACACCATCCTGCTCAAGGTCGACCAGCGGGGCCCCGCCTGCCACACCGGCACCCGCACCTGCTTCGATGACGACGTGCTTCCGGTGATCGAGGGTTCATGAACCGCCGCGCGCTCTACGCCTGGCTGATCCTCAGCGCGGCCGCCGGGGCGCTGGCCCTGCTGGCGGGCGGCCGGGTGTGGGCGCGACTGCTCGCCCCCACGGGCCCGGCCAGCCCCGAGACCCTCCACGACGTCCCGGGCGCCGACGTCGCGCCGGTGATCACCCCGGTCGTGCTGGCGGCGCTGGCGGGGTGCGTGGCGGTGCTCGCGACCAAGGGCGTCTTCCGGCAGATCGTCGGGGTGCTGGTGGCGATCTGCGGGGGCGCGGTCGTGGTCGGGATGACGCGGGTGTTCGACGACGTCCTGCTGCTGGAGTCGGCCGAGCTGCGGGGGGCCTCCGTCGACGTCACCGTGTGGCCGTGGCTCACCGGCCTTGGCGGGGTGCTGCTGATCGTGAGCGGCCTGTGGGCGGCGGTCTCGGGCGGGAGCTGGCCGGGCATGTCGGCGCGGTACGACCGCTCCGACCGGCACAAGCCGCCCTCGGAGCGGTCGATGTGGGATGCCATCGATCGCGGAGACGATCCCACCTGATTACAACTTGTCCTCAGGTTGCCCTGATTCGACGGGGATGTCGGCACCCGTCGCTACAGTCGTCGCATGACTTACGGGAACCAGCCCGGCGGCTCGGGGGACCCGGGTAACGAATACCCGGGTTACGGTCAGCAGCCGGACTACGGCCAGGGCGGCTACCCGCAGCAGCCCGGTTACCCCCAGCAGCCCGGCTACGGACAGCCCGGTTATGGGACGCAGAACACCCAGCCCGCGGGGGGCTACGGCCAGCCCGACTACGGCTACGGCCAGCAATACCAGCAGGGATATCAGCAGGGCTACCAGCAGCCCGGCTACGACCAGGCCTACGCGCAGCCGGGCTACGGCTACGCCGCCCCCCGGCCCACCAACGGCCTGGCGGTCGCCTCGCTCGTGATGGGCCTGATCGGCCTGGTCTTCTGCGGCCTGACCGCGATCCTGGGCGTGATCTTCGGCCACATGTCGCTGAGCCGCATCAAGAGCAGCGGCGAAGACGGCCACGGTCTCGCGGTGGCCGGCCTGGTGACCTCCTACATCACCATCGGCCTGTGGGTGATCCTCTGGCTGATCTTCGGCGCCGCCCTCCTCACCCTGGTCGGCCTCGCCGAGGCCACGCAGGAGTACGGCAACACCCTCGAGAACTGGCCCACGGCGTTCCCCACCTCCTGATCCACGCGGGCTGGTCCACCCGGGCTGACCTACCCTGGGGCGATGACCTCCAGAACCGCCGCGATCGTGCTGCCGGCCTCCGTCGGCGGCCTGCTCGCGGCGGCGACCGCCTTCGTCGCGGTCGTCGACCCGTCGCGGCCCGGCCACTATCCGCCGTGTCCGTTCCTGCTGGTCAGCGGCTTCTACTGTCCGGGGTGCGGCGGGCTGCGCGCGGTCCACGCGCTGACCCGGCTCGATGTGGGCGGCGCGTTGTCGTTCAACCCGCTGTTCGTTGCGGTCGCACCGTTCCTGGTGTACCTGTGGGCGAAGTGGCTCTCGTCCGCCTGGCGGGAGAGGCCGCTGCGGACCCGCCTGACGGCACCCGTGGCCGTCTGGTCGTTCGTCGCGCTGGCCTTGTTGTTCGGGGTTTTCCGCAATACGCCGTACGGTGCTTTCCTGGCTCCGTGACCGGCACCCGATGGCGGGCCGACGTCGGCAAGGCCGATACCATCGGCAGGACGCAGTCGACCTGGAGGGATCCGGAGCACGTGAGCGAACGAGCCAGCAAGGGCGGTGAGGTCCGATGACGGTTCTCGACGACATCCTCGAGGGCGTCCGCGAAGACCTCGCCGAGCGGCAGAAGGCCGTGTCGATCGATGAGCTCAAGGAGCGCGCCCGGCGCGCACCCACTCCGCGTGACGTCTACGGAGCCCTGAAGGGCGACCGCGTCTCGGTCATCGCCGAGGTCAAGCGGTCGAGCCCGTCCAAGGGCGCGCTGGCGGCCATCGCCGACCCGGCCGCGCTGGCCGTCGACTACGAGGCCGGCGGCGCCCACGTCATCAGCGTGCTGACCGAGCGCCGGCGTTTCGGCGGGAGCCTGGAGGACCTCGCGGCCGTGCGCGCCGCCGTGGACATCCCGATCCTGCGCAAAGACTTCATCGTCACCGCCTACCAGCTCTGGGAGGCCCGCGCCCACGGCGCCGACCTCGCCCTGCTGATGGTGGTGTCGCTCGACCAGAACGCCCTGGTCTCGCTGATCGAGCGGGCCGAGTCCATCGGGCTCGTCCCGCTGGTCGAGGTCCACACGGAAGAGGAGCTGGAGCGCGCGGTCGACGCGGGCGCCAAGCTCATCGGCATCAACGCCCGCGACCTGCGCACGCTCGAGGTCGACCGCGACGTCTTCGCCAGGCTCGCCCCGAAGGTGCCCGAGGGCGTCATCCGGGTCGCCGAGTCGGGTGTGCGCGGCCCTCACGACCTGCTCGCCTACGCGCGCGCCGGCGCCGACGCGGTGCTGGTCGGCGAGAGCCTCGTGACCGGCAAAGACCCGCGTTCGGCGGTGAACGACCTGGTCACCGCGGGCGCCCATCCTTCGTCCCGCCAAGAACGGCAGTCGTGACCGGAGACTCGTCCATGTCCATCTCTGAGGGCACCCTCATCACCCCCGCCGACTTCACCGGCGCCGGTTCCGGCGGCGACGTCAGCGAGCGGGGCAAGTTCGGCGTGTTCGGCGGGCGCTTCGTGCCCGAGGCGCTGATCCCGGCCCTCGACGAGGTGGCCGCCGAATACGAGAAGGCGCGCACCGACCTGGCCTTCATCCGCGAGTTCGACCACCTGCTGCGCACCTACGCCGGCCGTCCGACGACGATCACCGAGGTGCCGCGGTTCGCCGAGCAGGCGGGCGGCGCCCGCATCCTCCTCAAGCGCGAGGACCTGACCCACACGGGCGCCCACAAGATCAACAACGTGCTCGGCCAGGCCCTGCTCACCAAGCGCCTGGGCAAGAGCCGCGTCATCGCCGAGACCGGCGCGGGCCAGCACGGCGTCGCCACCGCGACCGCCGCCGCCCTGATGGGCCTGGAGTGCGTCATCTACATGGGCGCCGTCGACTGCGAGCGGCAGGCCCTCAACGTGGCCCGCATGAAGCTGCTCGGCGCCCGGGTGGTGCCCGTCACCAACGGCAGCCAGACCCTGAAAGACGCCATCAACGAGGCGTTCCGCGACTGGGTCACCAACGTCGACTCGACCCACTACCTGTTCGGCACGGTCGCCGGTCCCTACCCGTTCCCCGGCATCGTCCGCGACTTCGCCCGCATCATCGGCGTCGAGGCCCGCCGCCAGGTCCTCGAGCTGACCGGCAAGCTGCCCGACGCGGTCTGCGCCGCCGTCGGCGGCGGCTCCAACGCCATCGGCATCATGCACGCCTTCATCCCCGACGAGGGCGTCCAGCTCCACGGCTACGAGGCCGGGGGCCGGGGCCTGGAGAGCGGCGAACACGCCCTCACGCTGACGGCGGGTTCGATCGGCGTCCTCCACGGCAGCCGCACCTACGTGCTGCAGGACGACGAGGGCCAGACCGTCGAGTCCCACTCCATCTCGGCGGGTCTCGACTATCCGGGCGTCGGCCCGGAGCACGCCTGGCTCAAGGACAGCGGCCGCGCCACCTACCACGGCATCACCGACGCCGAGGCGATGGAGGCGTTCGCCCTGCTCGCCCGCACCGAAGGCATCATCCCGGCCATCGAGTCCTCCCACGCCCTGGCCGGCGCGCTCAAGCTGGGCCGCGACCTCGGTCCCGACGCCACGATCCTGGTCAACCTGTCCGGTCGTGGTGACAAGGACATGGGGACCGCGATGAAATACTTCAACCTGTAGCCGGAAGCCAGCCATGACGACACTTGCCACGGTCTTCGAGAAGGCCCGCGCGGAGAACCGCGCCGCGCTGGTGGGCTACCTGCCCGCCGGGTTCCCCACGATCGACGGCGCCATCGCCGCCGCGACCGCCATGGTCGAGGCCGGTTGCGACGTGATCGAGATCGGCCTGCCCTACTCCGACCCGCTGATGGACGGCCCGACCATCCAAGACGCCGTACACCGGGCGCTGGAGAACGGCACCCGCATCGCCGACGTGATGCGCACGGTCGAGGGCGTGGCCAAGTCGGGCGCGGCGACCCTCGTCATGACCTACTGGAACCCGATCGACCGCTACGGCGCCGAGCGTTTCGCCCGCGAGCTGGCCGACGCCGGGGGGGTCGGCACCATCACGCCCGACCTGACCCCCGAAGAGGCCGGTCCGTGGCGCGAGGCCAGCGCGGCGGCGGGCATCGACACGGTCTTCCTGGTCGCCCCGAGCTCCACCGAGGAGCGCATCGGCGTCGTCGCCGACTGCTGCACCGGCTTCGTCTACGCCGCCTCGCTGATGGGCGTCACCGGCGCCCGCGAGTCGGTCGGACAGGCGGCCGAGGGCCTGGTCAAGCGCACCCGCCCCCACGCCAAGGTCCCGGTCTGCGTGGGCCTGGGCGTCGGCACCGGCAGCCAGGCCGCCGAGGTGGCCGCCTACGCCGACGGCGTGATCGTGGGCTCCGCCTTCATCCGCCGCCTCCTCGACGCGCCGAACGAGCAGGAGGGCCTCCGGGCCGTCCGCGAACTCGCCGCCGAACTGGCGGAGGGCGTCCGCCGCTAGCCTCTCCGTTTCGAACGGCCGGTCACCGCAACGGTGACCGGCCGTTTCTCCGTCCCGGCAGTCCTTCGCAACGGCCGCGGCTCCTCTCCGTGTCCGGCGCTGTCCTGTGACGGCTCCATTTCCGTTACGGCTCCGCCCACCCCGGCGCCGACCGCCGACCCGGGCCGCCGCCGTATCCGGCGCCAACCGGCCGCGCCGCCCGGCCGCCCTACGCCCGCTTCCGGCCCGAGAGGGCCCGAGACGAACGAGACGGCACAGGACGCCGAGACGGTTCGAGACGCGAGACGGTCCGAGACGGCCCGAGACGAACGAGACGGCACAAGACGCCGAGACGGTTCGAGACGAACGAGACGGTTCGAGACGCCCGAGACGGTTGAGACGCCCGAGATGGTTCGTGGCGGCGCGGTGTTCGCGCGGCCGGTTGGCGCCGGTTGCGGTGAGGAGAGGGGCGGCGGTCGGGGCCGGCCCGGCGGAGCCGTAACGGAGGAAAGGCCCTGGGATTTACCAGGACGACCCTCCCCATACCCGCCCCCAGGTTTCGCCTTACCCAGTGTTTATCGAGGTCATGGTGGGGTGGACTCCAATAGGTTCCGTGTCGGTGGCCGTGTAGGCGGCCCCGGGACCTGGGAGGAGTCTCCGTGTCAACGCATCGTCGCGGCCCGAGTTCGTCACTCAGTGCATCCGTCGTTGTACCCTGGGTGACGACCGTCGCCCGGCTCGTGCTCGCCGGCGTGCTCATCGTCGCGGGGTGGCTGAAGATCGGCGCCCCCGCTCTGTCGGTGCAGGCCGTGCGCGCCTACGAACTACTGCCGGACCGGATCGCCACGGCCGTCGGATACGGCCTGCCCGTGCTGGAGATCGTCGTCGGAGTGCTCCTTGTCCTTGGCCTGCTCACCCGCCTGTCGGCGGTCGGCGCGGGGCTGCTCATGGTCGCCTTCGTCATCGGCATCGCCTCGGCGTGGGCGCGGGGGCTGCGCATCGACTGCGGCTGCTTCGGCGGCGGCGGGCCGCTCGCCGAAGGACAGGAGCCGTCCTACCTGCCGGAGTTGCTGCGCGACTTCGGGCTGGTGGTGCTGGCGGGCTGGATCGCCTGGTTCACGCCGGGCCGGTTCGCGCTCGACACGCCCCTGGGCCTGGCCCCCCGCCCATCCGCCGAGGAGGAGTCCGGCGATCACGAGCCCGGCGTGAGTGATCACTTGGATGAAGTGAAGGAGAACCACTGATGGGCAAAGGTGCGCGCGAGGCGACGGCCAGGGAACGGATCGCCGCGCAGCGGCAGGCCGACCGCAGGAAGGACCGCCACCGCCGCCTCGCCACGATGGTCACCATCGGGACCATCGCCGTCCTGGCGATCGGCGGCGGCGCCTGGTACGCCGCCGCCCGGGACACCGCCGAGCAGCAGACGGCGGCGGCCAAGCTCGCCCCGACCACGGTCAACGCCGACGGAACGGTCACCATGGCCCGGCCGGGGGTGACCGCGCCGGTGCTCGACGTCTACGAGGACTTCCAGTGCCCGGCCTGCAAGTCGCTGGAGGAGTCGTCGGGGCCGACGATCAAGAACCTGGCGTCCGAGGGCAAGGCCAAGGTCGTCTTCCACCCGATCACGATCTTCTCGATGGAGCCGACCAAGTCCAACTCGGTCCGCGCCGGGGCGGCCTCCCGCTGCGTCACCCAGGGGGAGCACTGGCCGGCCTTCCACGACCGGCTCTTCAAGGAGCAGCCCTCGGAGACCGTCGAGGGCTTCCCGCTGACCGACCTGGTCGCCTGGGGCAAGGACGCGGGCATCACGGCGCCCGACTGGGAGAAGTGCGTGACCTCCCAGAAGTACGCCCAGACCCAGCTCACCCAGTCCGACAAGGTGATCCGGGACGAGAAGATCACCGGCACGCCCACGCTCAAGCTGAACGGCAAGGACCTCGACTCCAACGTCGCGTTCGTGCCGAACAAGCTCCGCCAGGCCGTGCTCGCGGCCGGTAAGTGACGCTTGAGGATGGGGTGATCAACCTGAGACGGGCTCATTGGTGACGGGGGTGCGCGAGTGCGCCTCGGAGGCGGTAACGTCCTGTGACATGCCCCTCGCCTCGATCCCGAGCCCGTCGCAGGGGGTCTGGTACCTCGGACCCCTTCCCATCCGGGCCTATGCGCTCTGCATCGTGCTGGGCGTCGTCGTCGCCGTCTGGCTCGGCGAGCGCCGCTGGCGCGCCCGTGGCGGCCTTCCCGGCACGATCACCGACCTGGCCGTCTGGGCGGTCCCGTTCGGCCTGGTCGGCGGCCGGCTCTACCACGTCATCACCGACAACCAGCTCTACTTCGGGGCTGACGCGGAGAACCCGTGGTATCACGTGTTCTTCATCTGGAAGGGCGGTCTCGGCATCTGGGGGGCGGTCGCGCTCGGCGCGGTCGGCGTCTGGATCGCCTGCCGACGGCGCGGCATCTCCCTGTCGGCCGTCGCCGACACCGTCGCACCGGGCATCCTGATCGCCCAGGGCATCGGCCGGCTGGGCAATTACTTCAACCAGGAGCTCTTCGGCGGTCCCTGCGACTACGCCTGGTGCCTGGAGATCGAGCCCGGCCGCCCCGGCACCGTGCCCGGCGCGCTGACCTACCACCCGGCGTTCCTCTACGAACTGCTCTGGAACTTCGCGGTGGCCGGCCTGCTCCTGCTGATCGGGTCGCGGTTCACGCTGCGCCACGGCCGCCTGTTCGCCCTCTACGTCATGGGCTACACTCTGGGCCGCTTCTGGATCGAGGGCCTGCGGGTCGACCCGGCCCACGAGATCCTCGGCATGCGCCTCAACCAGTGGACCTCCATCGTGCTGTTCCTCGGCGCGCTGGCCTACTTCTGGCTGACCAGGAACAAGACCACCGAAGAGGTCATCGTGCCCGAGGGCGCGCTGCCGCCGGTGGCCGAGGGCGCCGAGGCCGACCCGGCCCACCTCCACGACCAGGCCGACGACCACGAGAACGAGGCGCGGGGCGAGGCCGATGAGGCCGCCGCTCCCGACGACAAGACAGAGAAGGCTGAGGAGGCCGGTCAGAGATGACCGGCGCCGCCGGCCCGGAACTCCCCTCCCACCACAACCACCGCGACGTCACGGGTGGCTGGTTGCGTCCGGCGGTGTTCGGCGCTATGGACGGCCTGGTGTCGAACTTCGCGCTCATCGCCGGCGTGGCCGGCGGCACGGCCAACACCCGCGTGATCGCGCTCGCGGGTGTCGCGGGCCTGGCCGCCGGGGCGTTCTCGATGGCCGGAGGAGAGTACGTCTCGGTGGCGAGCCAGCGTGAGCTGGCCCAGGCCGAGATCGCCGTCGAACGCCGCGAGATGGCCCTCCACCCCGAAGAGGAGGAGGCCGAGCTGGCCGCCCTCTACGAACGGCGCGGCGTCGACCCCGAACTGGCCGCCGAGGTGGCCCGGCAGATCTCCCGCAACCCCGAACAGGCCCTGGAAGTGCACACCCTCAACGAGCTGGGCGTGAAGCCCGACGACCTGCCGTCGCCGGTGACCGCCGCGTCGTCGTCGTTCCTGTCGTTCGCCGTCGGCGCCGTGATCCCCCTGGTGCCCTACCTGGCCGGGGTGACCTCCCTCTGGGTGTCGGCCGCGCTGTCCATGGTGGCGCTCTTCGGGGCGGGCGCGCTCGTGGCCCGGGTGACCGCGCGGAACTGGTGGTTCACCGGCCTGCGCCAGCTCCTGGTCGGCGGGATCGCCGCCGCGCTGACCTGGGGACTGGGGTCGCTGATCGGGGCGAGCGGCCTGTGACCCCCGCCAAGTCCTCCCGTGCCAAGCGCCGTCCGGCGCCCGAAGACACCTGGGGCAGCGTCAAGCTGGCCGAGATGGGGCTCACCGGCGGCCAGCAGAAGATCCTGGCGGTCCTGGCGACGGTCGTCGGCATCCTGCTCATGGCGTTCGTGCTGGTCTTCGTGGTCGAGGCGTTCGACGAAGACCCGACGCCCGAACAGTTGTCGAGCTCGCCGCTGGGCCAGGCCCGGCCGGCCGCCTACCGGGCGTGGCCGTCGCTGAAGCAGTTCGCGCCGATCGCCGACCGGGCCGCCGACGCCAAGCCGCTGACCGTCGAAGAGGTCTTCACGACCAAGACGCTGAAGGCCGGCAAGATCGCCCTGAGGCTGGGCGAGCGCCGGCTCGACGCCGACTGCGCCACGGCCGTCTGGGGCGAGGCGCTGACCGAGGCCCTGGCGGAGGCGGGCTGCACCCAGGCCGTCCGCGCCCAGTTCACCAGCGCCGACGGCCGCTACGTCGCCCAGTACGCCCTGTTCAACCTGGAGTCGGCGACCGCCTCCGACGAACTGGTGAAGCGGATCTCCAACCTCTACCGGGGCGGCTGGTTGCTGGCGCTGCCGTCGGCCGAGCCGGCGCTGACCGGCTTCACCGAGGCCAGCGGCCACGCGATGGGCCACTACCTGGGCCTGGTCTGGATCGGCCGCGCCGACGGCGAACGGCCCGAGGAGACCGACGACATGGTGACGCTCGGCCTCGCCGTCCGCGAGGCGGAGAAGGTCGTCTACCGGCGGGTGGTCGCGGTGACCGGGGTGCCCGCCGCCTGAGCACCGACCGGCACCGCCCGCCCACGCTCGGTGTCCGCCTTTCGAGATGTCCGCCCTCCCGCGCCCCCGTGCCCGTCATGATGGTGCGGTGAGGGTGGGACTGATGATGCGGGCCGTGCCGGTGCTCGCGCCCGTGCTGGTGATGGTGCTCGCCGGGTGTTCGGGCGCCGAGGGCGTCGCCCGGCCCGGGACCGTCCGGGCCGAGATCAGCTCGGCGATCTACGCGCCGATCGAACAGCAGCGGGTCGACGCCGCGCCGCTGACCGAGCAGGAGGTCTTCCCGGCCGCCGCCCTGGGGGTCATGAAGAAGGAGTCGGTCAGCCTGACCGCCGACTGCGGCGCGGCCGTGGCCGCCGACGTCGACGGGTGCACCCAGGTCGTCCGGGGGTTGTTCCGGGGGCCCGAGCTGGTCGGGCAGGTGGCGGTGTTCAACCTGGGCGACGTGGCGCAGGCCGACGCGCTGGTCCACCGGTTCAGGGAGGAGCTGTTCCTGACGCCGCTGGCCTCCGAGCGGGCCGGCACCGCGATGGTCAGGGCGATGGGGCACTTCGTGGCGGTGAGCTGGGTGTCGGCCGAGGGCGACGCCAAACCGGATCTCGCCGAGCCGCTGGCCGCCCTCGACCAGGCCTCACGCTTCGTCCAGGCCCGGATCCTCGCCCTCTAGGCTGCGGGCGACCGCCGCGGCGAGGCCGGTCAGGCGGTGCATCGGGAGTTCGAGCGCGGTCGCCCCGGCCCAGGCCGGGATGCGCGCCCTGGCCTGGTTCTTGGTCAGGCCGAGCTCGGCGACCAGGCCTTCGCGCCAGGCGTTGGCGACCTTGCCGTGGCTGCCCGCGAGGATCCGGCGGGTGACGGCGTCGGGGGCGGGCGGGAGCCGTACCGGAGAGGTGGCGCCGAAGACGCGGACCTCGGCGTCGCGGGCGGCGAGCACCAGGCGCGGGAGGGCGGCCTCCAGGCCGGGGGCGTGGATCGCCACCCGGGAGACCTGCGCGGCGTAGGGCTTGGCCAGCCACGTCGAGAGGCGGACCCGGGGGACGCCCGGGAGCAGGTCGCGGGGCCAGTCGCCCACGAGCAGGTCGGGGGCGTAGTCGCCCAGCTCCGGGGGCGCGGCCTTGGCCGATTCGACCGCCTGCGGGCCCTGGGTGTAGATCGCGGTGGCCAGGCGGTCGACGCGGGAGGCGACGGCGGGCCAGCTCTTGGTGGTGGGGCGCAGGACGTAGAGGTCGGCGGCGCTGCCGATCGCCTCGGCGCCGTCGTAGCGGTTGAAGTCGGGGTAGATCGCCTCGTTGAGCAGCTGCAGGTCGGCCAGGGCGTGCTGGACCTTCAGGGCCAGCATGGGGGTGCGCTCCGAGGCTCCGTAGGCGAGCAGGACCCGGCCCTCGTCGCGGTCGCGCAGGCCCTCCAGGCCCCGGGCGACGAAGAGGCCCACGCCGTCGGGGGTGTAGGGCGGGTCGGTGATCGCCAGATCGCCCCAGCCCCGCGCCGACGGGGGCAGGCCGAGCCGGAGGTCGGCCCAGCGGGTGGTCACCCCGAGGTCCTGTTCGTCGATGTACGCCAGGATCCGGTCGTCGATGTCGACGACCATGACCTCGGCCTCGGGGTGGATGAGACGGACCGCCAGCGAGGTGAGGTCGTGGTCGCCCACGCAGAGCAGCCGCGAACCGGGCAGCCAGAACCGCGCGCCGAGCAGCAGGGCCCGCCTGACCACGGTCTCCGGCGTGGCCGACACGTGGTCGAGGGCCGACCTTCCGCGCGGCGCCCGGGCGATGATCCCGGCCATCCTCTCGACCACCGACGCGTCCACCATGTGAGACACCGGGTCCGAAATGGAGGACGATATCGAAATGTTGTAGAGTTTGACCTGTTCAGTTGGGATTCGGACGTGCTGGTCGCGATGCTCAAGGGGGAGCACGCGCATGAGCGCCTCGATCGTCCTGCGGGACGTCGCCGTCTCCCTGACCACATCGGCGAGCGTCCACCAGCGTCCGTCCGACAGGAGAGAGACAGCCTTTCGCAACCGCCGTCCGTCCACACCGGCACGCGCGTAGAGCTCGTCGATCGACATACGCGAAACCTTAGTGGCCCCGGCAGGTGCCATCCGGAAACGGTGGGGTAACCTCTACTCACCACAACTGCAGCAGGGCCAGCGTCGTCCCTCTGTCACCACGCAGAAGATGACGACGGGAGTGATTTCATGCCTGCTGCCCGCCATGGCCGTCCTGGGGACCTTCCCGAGCCTCAGGGCCTTTACGACCCCTCGTACGAGCATGACGCCTGTGGTGTCGCCATGGTGGCCGACGTCCACGGCCGCCGTAGCTACGACATCGTCGAGAAGGCTCTGACCGCGCTCATCAACCTCGATCACCGGGGTGCTCGGGGGAGCGAACCGGACACCGGTGACGGCGCCGGCATCCTGACCCAGATCCCGGACGCCTTCTTCCGCGCGGTCGTCCCCTTCGACCTCCCGGAGGCCGGGAAGTACGCCGCCGGCATCGCCTTCCTGCCCATCGACGCGCAGGCCAGGGCGACCGCGCTGCGGATGATCGACGAGATCGCGACCGAGGAGAACGTCAAGGTCCTCGGCTGGCGCGACGTGCCCGTCGACACGCGGCACGCCGGGCCGACCGCCCGCGCCGTGATGCCCCACTTCATGCAGCTGTTCGTGAGCTCCGGCGACCTGTCGGGCATCGACCTCGACCGGGCCGCCTTCGCCTTCCGCAAGCGGGCCGAGCACGAGGCCGACGTCTACTTCGCCTCGCTCTCCAGCCGGACCACCGTCTACAAGGGCATGCTCACCCCGCAGCAGGTCGAGCCCTTCTTCCCCGACCTGTCGGACGAGCGTTACGTCACCGCCATCGCGCTGGTGCACTCGCGCTTCTCCACCAACACCTTCCCGTCGTGGCCGCTGTCGCACCCCTACCGCTACGTGGCCCACAACGGCGAGATCAACACCGTCAAGGGCAACCGCAACTGGATGCGCGCCCGCGAGGCGATGCTGGAGACCGGCCTCATCCCCGGTGACCTGGAGCGGCTGTTCCCCATCTGCGACCCCGACGGCTCCGACACCGCCTCGTTCGACGAGACGCTGGAGCTGCTGCACCTCGGCGGGCGCTCGCTGCCCCACGCGGTGCTGATGATGATCCCGGAGGCGTGGGAGAACCACACGGAGATGGACCCGGCCCGCCGGGCCTTCTACGAGTTCCACTCCACGCTGATGGAGGCCTGGGACGGCCCCGCGTCGATCTCCTTCTCCGACGGCACCGTCGTCGGCGCCGTGCTCGACCGCAACGGCCTGCGTCCCGGCCGGTTCTACGTCACCGACGACGGCCTGGTCATCCTGGGCTCCGAGGCGGGCGTGCTGAGCGACATCCCGCAGGAGAAGGTGGTCCGCAAGGGCCGTCTCCAGCCGGGCAAGATGTTCCTGGTCGACACCGCGCGCGGCCGGATCATCGAGGACGACGAGATCAAGGCCGAACTGGCCGCCGCCGAGCCCTACGAGGAGTGGCTGCACGCCGGCCTGGTGCGGTTCGAGGAGCTGCCCGAGCGCGAGCACGAGCACCCCACCCACGAGGCCCTGGTCAAGCGCCAGCAGACCTTCGGCTACACCGAGGAAGAGCTGCGGATCATCCTCACCCCGATGGCCGCGACCGGCGCCGAGCCGATCGGCTCGATGGGCACCGACAGCCCGGTCGCCGCGCTGAGCGACAAGCCCCGGCTGCTGTTCGACTACTTCAGCCAGCTCTTCGCGCAGGTCACCAACCCGCCGCTGGACGCCATCCGCGAGGAGCTCGTCACCTCGCTGCAGTCGACCATCGGCCCCGAGCACAACCTGCTGGAGCCGGGCGCGGCCTCCTGCCGCCGCCTGGTGCTGCCCTACCCGGTGATCGACAACGACGAGCTCGCCAAGATCGTCCACATCAACGACGAGGGCGCCCTGCCGGGCTTCCAGCCCCACGTCGTGTCGGGCCTGTTCCACGTCGGCGGCGGCGGCGACGCGCTGACCCGGCGGCTCCAGGAGATCCGCGAGGAGGTCTCGCAGGCGATCGCCGACGGCGCGCGCATCATCGTGCTGTCCGACCGGGGGTCCAACGCCGAGAAGGCGCCGATCCCGTCGCTGCTGCTCACCGGCGCGGTGCACCACCACCTGATCCGGGAGAAGTCCCGCACCCGGGTGGGCCTGGTCATCGAGACCGGCGAGGCGCGCGAGTGCCACCACATGGCCCTGCTCATCGGCTACGGCGCCAGCGCGATCAACCCCTACCTGGCGATCGAGACCGTCGAGGAGCTGTTCCCCGACAGCCGCAAGGCGGTCCGGAACCTCATCAAGGCCTACGGCAAGGGCGTCCTCAAGGTCATGTCCAAGATGGGCGTGTCCACGGTGGCGTCGTACACGGGCGCCCAGATCTTCGAGGCCCTGGGCCTCGGGGCCGAGGTCATCGACGAGTGCTTCACCGGCACCACCTCGCGACTGGGCGGCGTCGGCTTCGACGTGCTGGCCAAGGAGGCGCTCCAGCGGCACACCCGGGCCTACCCGAGGGCCGAGAACGCCCACCGGCGCCTGGAGGTCGGCGGCGAGTACCAGTGGCGGCGCGAGGGCGAGCCCCACCTGTTCAACCCGACGACCGTCTTCAAGCTCCAGCACGCCACCCGCACCCGGCGTTACGAGATCTTCAAGGAGTACACCGACCTGATCGACGGTCAGGCCGAGACCCTCATGACGCTGCGCGGCCTGTTCAAGCTGCGCCCGGCGCCCGGCGGTCCCGTCCCGATCGACGAGGTCGAGCCGGTCTCCGAGATCGTCAAGCGGTTCTCCACCGGCGCGATGTCCTACGGCTCCATCTCGATGGAGGCGCACGAGACCCTCGCCATCGCCATGAACCGGCTCGGCGCCAAGTCGAACACCGGCGAGGGCGGCGAGGACCCCGAGCGCCTCTACGACCCGAACCGCCGTTCGGCGATCAAGCAGGTGGCCTCCGGCCGCTTCGGCGTGACCTCCGAATACCTGGTCAACGCCGACGACGTGCAGATCAAGATGGCCCAGGGCGCCAAGCCCGGCGAGGGCGGCCAGCTGCCCGGCCACAAGGTCTACCCGTGGATCGCCAAGACCCGGCACTCCACGCCGGGCGTCGGCCTGATCTCGCCGCCGCCGCACCACGACATCTACTCGATCGAGGACCTGGCGCAGCTCATCCACGACCTGAAGAACGCCAACCCGCAGGCCCGCATCCACGTGAAGCTGGTCTCCGAGGTCGGCGTCGGCACGGTCGCGGCGGGGGTCTCCAAGGCCCACGCCGACGTCGTGCTGATCTCCGGTCACGACGGCGGCACCGGCGCCTCGCCGCTGACCTCGCTGAAGCACGCGGGCACCCCGTGGGAGCTCGGCCTGGCCGAGACGCAGCAGACCCTGCTGCTCAACGGGCTGCGCGACCGGATCGTGGTGCAGGCCGACGGCCAGCTCAAGACCGGCCGCGACGTCATCATCGCCGCCCTGCTCGGCGCCGAGGAGTACGGCTTCGCCACCGCTCCGCTGGTCGTCTCGGGATGCGTCATGATGCGCGTCTGCCACCTCGACACCTGCCCGGTGGGCGTGGCCACCCAGAACCCCGAGCTGCGCAAGCGCTTCACCGGCAAGCCGGAGTTCGTGGTCAACTACTTCGAGTTCATCGCCGAGGAGGTCAGGGAGTACCTGGCCGAGCTGGGCTACCGCTCGCTCGACGAGGTCATCGGCCGCAGCGACCTGCTCGACACCGAGGCCGCCGTCTCCCACTGGAAGGCCCGGGGCCTGGACCTGTCGCCGATCCTCTACCAGCCGGAGCTGCCGCAGGGCACCCCGCGCAAGCAGGTCGTCGCGCAGGACCACGGCCTGGCCGAGGCGCTCGACAACACGCTGATCCAGCTCGCCGAGGGCGCGATCGAGTTCGGCCAGCAGGTCACGCTGGAGCTGCCGATCCGCAACGTCAACCGGACCGTCGGCACCATGCTCGGCCACCACGTCACCAAGAAGTGGGGCGGGGCGGGCCTGCCGGAGAACACGATCGACGTGAGCTTCACCGGTTCGGCCGGCAACTCCTTCGGCGCGTTCGTGCCCAAGGGCATCACGCTGCGGCTGACCGGCGACGCCAACGACTACGTCGGCAAGGGCCTGTCGGGCGGCCGGATCACGGTCACCCCGCCGAGCGACCTGCTCGACGGCCAGATCATCGCCGGCAACGTCGGCCTCTACGGCGCGACCTCCGGCGAGGCGTTCATCCGGGGTGTGGTGGGCGAGCGCTTCTGCGTCCGCAACTCCGGCGCCACGGCCGTCGTCGAGGGCGTGGGCGACCACGGGTGCGAGTACATGACCGGCGGGCGGGTCGTCGTCCTCGGGCCGACCGGGCGCAACTTCGCGGCCGGCATGTCCGGCGGCGTGGCCTACGTGCTCGACCTCAAGCCCGAGCGGGTCAACCGGGAGATGGTGGAGCTGGAGCCCCTCGCCGAGGAGGACTCCGAGATCCTGCGTGAGCTGGTCGACAAGCACCTGGCCGAGACCGGTTCGCCGGTCGCCAAGGGCCTGCTCGCCGACTGGGAGTCGGCGCTCGCCCGGTTCGGCAAGATCATGCCGATCGACTACAAGCGGGTGCTCACCGCCAGGGCCACGGCCGAGGCCGAGGGCCGCGACATCGACGAGGCCATCATGGCCGCGGTTCACGGATAAGGGGGTAACGACATGGCCGACCCGAAGGGGTTCCTCACTCACCAGCGTGAGCTGCCCGCCCGCCGCCCGGTGGACGTGCGCATCCGCGACTGGCGCGAGGTCTACGTCGACTTCGCCCCGGAGAAGCTGACCAAGCAGGCCGCGCGCTGCATGGACTGCGGCATCCCGTTCTGCCACAACGGCTGCCCGCTCGGGAACCTCATCCCCGAGTGGAACGACCTGGTCTACCGCGACGACTGGCGCGAGGCGATCGAGCGGCTGCACGCGACCAACAACTTCCCCGAGTTCACCGGCCGCCTGTGCCCGGCTCCGTGTGAGGCGGCCTGCGTGCTCGGCATCAACTCCGACCCGGTGGCGATCAAGCGGGTCGAGGTCGAGATCATCGACCGCGCCTTCGCCGAGGGCTGGGTCACCCCGCAGCCGCCTCTGAACAAGACCGGGAAGAAGGTCGCGGTCGTCGGCTCGGGCCCGGCGGGCCTGGCCGCCGCCCAGCAGCTCACCCGCGCCGGGCACGACGTCGTCGTGTTCGAGCGGGCCGACGCCATCGGCGGGCTGCTCCGGTACGGCATCCCCGAGTTCAAGATGGAGAAGCGGCACATCGACCGCCGCCTCGACCAGATGAGGGCCGAGGGCACCGAGTTCCGCACCGGCGTCGACGTGGGCGTCGACATCACCGCGGCCGAGCTGCGCGAGCAGTTCGACGCGGTCGTCCTGGCCGGTGGCGCCACCGCCTGGCGCGACCTGCCGGTCACCGGGCGCGACGCCGTCGGCGTCTACCAGGCGATGGAGTACCTGCCCCCGGCCAACAAGGCGCTGGCCGACTCGGAGATCAACGCCAAGGGCAAGCACGTCGTGGTCATCGGCGGCGGTGACACCGGCGCCGACTGCATCGGCACCGCGATCCGCCAGGGCGCCCTCTCGGTGACCCAGCTGGAGATCATGCCGATGCCGCCGGAGGCGCGTCCGGCGGGGCAGCCGTGGCCGACGTACCCGATGTTGTTCAAGATGGAGTCGGCCCACGAGGAGCTCGCCGACGGCGGGGGAGCGCGGGTCTACGCCGTCTCCACCACCGAGTTCGTCAAGGACGCCGAGGGCAACCTCCAGGCGGTCAGGGTGGTGGACGTCGAGGGCCCGGCGGCCGGCTTCAAGCCGATCCCCGGCACCGAGCGCGAGCTGCCCGCCCAGCTGGTCACCCTGGCGATGGGCTTCGTCGGCCCGCAGCACGCCGGCCTGCTCGACGAGCTGGCCGGGCTGTCGGCCGGGGAGTTCTACGACCCGCGCGGCAACGTCTCCCGCAACCGCGCCTACCACTCGGGCGTCGAGGGCGTCTTCGTGGCCGGTGACATGGGCCGCGGCCAGTCGCTGATCGTGTGGGCCATCGCCGAGGGCCGCTCGGCCGCCGCCGCGGTCGACGAGTACCTCACCGGGGCGACCGCCCTGCCGGTGGCCATCCCGCCGACGGCGCGTCCTTTGGTCTAGTACGTCAAAACGGTGCCCCCTGGTATTCCAGGGGGCACCGTTTCATTGTTTTCCCGATGTGACTCAAGGGCAATTCCGAAATATCTACTTATGCGGAATGTGCGGTGAGTTGCGGACGCCCGGCGGGGTTCGCGAGGATCGGGACGTTCGTAATCAAGGAGGACCGGTGCGTAAGGCAGTATTCGCGGGGTTGGCGCTGACCCTGCTGACCACGGCCTGCGCGGCCTCTCAGGAGACGGCCGCCGTCTCCCAGGACTACCTCGTGTTCTATCCGCCCGGCCAGGGCGGCGCCGCGACCGACGCGGTCGAGGCCGTGGGCGGCGACGTGCTCTCCGAGGACGCCCAGCTCGGATACCTGGTGGCCCGCGCGGCCCGCCTCCCGTCGGGCCCGGCGATCGTGGGCGTCATGCCCGACCGGCCGATCGGCGAGGTCGCCCGCGTCAAGCCCGCCGCCAAGCCCGTCGCCGGGCCCGCCGCCGGTCCCCGCCGGGCGGCGGTGAAGGACGAACCCCTCGCCGGCCGCCAGTGGGACATGCGGATGATCGGGGCGACCGCGGCGGGGTCGTACAAGAAGCAGATCGGCAACCACAAGGTGCTGGTCGGGGTCATCGACACCGGGATCGACGGCAGGCATCCGGACATCGCGCCCAACTTCAACCGCAAGCTGTCGCGCAACTTCGTCACCGACCGGCCGAAGGACCCCAAGGGCAAGAACCTCGACGGCCCGTGCGAGTACAAGGGCTGCAAGGACCCGGCCGACGTCGACGACGACGGCCACGGCACCCACGTGGCCAGCACGATCGCCTCGCCGCTGAACGGCATCGGCATCGGCGGCGTGGCGCCCGGGGTGTCGCTGGTCAACCTGCGCGCCGGCACCGACTCGGGCTACTTCTTCCTCAAGCCGACCATGGACGCCCTCAAGTACGCCGGCGACAACGGCATCGACGTGGTGAACATGTCGTTCTACGTCGACCCGTGGAACTTCAACTGCCCGGCCAACCCGGCCGACACCCCGGCCCAGCAGTCGGAGCAGAAGGCCATCATCGCGGGCATGACCCGCGCGGTCGCCTACGCCCGCGCCCGCGGCGTGACCCTGGTCAGCGCCATCGGCAACGGCTCCACCGACCTGGGCGACCCGAAGCAGGACACCGGCAGCCCCGACTACCCGTCGGGCGCCGCCAAGTCCCGGAAGATCGACAACACCTGCCTGAACGTCCCGGCCGAGCTGCCCGGCGTGATCGCGGTGACCTCCGTCGGCCCGAGCAAGCGCAAGGCCGTCTACTCCGACTACGGCGCCGAGCAGGCCGACGTGGCCGCCCCCGGCGGCGACGGCCTGGACACCGGCACCTCGCTGAAGGGCGCCGCCCGGGAGATCCTGGCCGCCGCCCCCCAGAAGGCGCTGCGGGCCTCGACCTCGATCGACGCCAAGGGGCAGCCGCTGACCTCCTCGGTCATCCGGGAGTGCAAGAACGGCACGTGCTCCTACTACCAGTACCTCGAAGGCACCTCGATGGCCGCCCCGCACGTCGCCGGGGTCGCGGCGCTGCTGGTGGCCCGGTTCGGCAAGCCCGGCAGGGGCGGCCTCGAGCTCGACCCGGCCCGGCTGGAGACCCTGCTCTACGCCTCCACCTACGACCGCGGCTGCCCGGCCTCGGGCAACTACCGCTACTCGGCCGACGCGACCCACGTCTGCGTCGGCTCCACGGCGAAGAACGGCTTCTACGGAAACGGCATCGTCAGTGCGCTGAAGGCGGTCACGATTCCGGGTACTTAGAGAGGAGATGAGTAGCCGGACGGATTCCGGCCTTCGGTTCTCTTCCTAGGTTCGAGAAATGATTTATCACGTTCTGTGGCAAACCGTGATGGTCGTTCATTTCCTCGTCCTGGCGTACATCGCGCTGGGCGGTTACCTCGCCTGGAAGTGGCCCCGCCTGATCTGGCCCAGTGTCGCGTTCGCCGGCTGGGGCGCGATCCAGCTCACCGGGCTGGTGGAGTGTCCGCTGACGGCGCTGGAGAACTGGGCCCGCGAGCGGGCGGGCGCCCACCTGCTGGAGCCGGGCGGGTTCATCGACACCTACCTGACGGGCGTGGTCTACCCGCCGCGCCACCTCGCGGAGGTCCGCGCCGGGATGGTCGTGGTGATCGCGGTCTCCTGGATCGGGTTCGCGGTCATCCGCCACCGCCGTCAGGTGGCGGGGAAGTCGCAGACCTCGACGGCGTAGTCGAGCAGCTTCTCCTGGACGTCCTTGGGCGGGGTGACGATCATCCGGTACGTCTCCCCGCCCTCGGTGTGTCCCCAGACCTGGAACAGGTAGGCCTGCTTGGCCTCCGCGAAGGCGTGCGGGTCGCAGCGGGTGGGCCGGATCGTGACCGGGACCTCCGTCGTGCCGGGCGCGATCTCGGCGACGGGGCGCCTCTTCTCCGGTTCCAGCACGTAGTGCGTCGTGCCGTCGAGGTCGTCGAGGGTCACCGGGCGGGTGGCGGTGACGGTGAGGACCCCTTCGAGGTCGTCGCCCCGCCGGCGGAAGGCGGAGCCGAAGGCGATGGTGGCCGACTGCTTGAGGATGTACTCGCCGCACTCGTACCTCACGAGCCGGGTCAGCAGGTCGTCGGTGACCGGGATCGGGAAGCGGACCTCCCTCGGCGGGGCGTCGCCCACGGCCATCGTGGCGACCACGTCGGTCGGCTGCACCGCCGGGATGGCGCCGGCGTCGCAGCGGGCCCGGCCGTAGGTGATCGGGAAGTCGGTCCGGGGCGTCTTCGGCAGGGTGGTGTCCACCCGCACGGGGGCCGACGGCTCGAACGATCCGGAGTCGAGCCGCAGGTCGGTGATGTGCAGCGGGGTCGAGGTGGTGTTGGTCACCGAGACCTGGATGCGATGGACCGCGACATCCGAACGCCATTGCTGCAACGCGACCGAAACACCGGTAGGCGGTGCGGAGGATTCGGTAGCCTGTCCACCGCACGCGAGGGCGCTCATCAGCGTCAAGACGGCAGCCAACCTCCGGAACCACCCCATAGCGGGACAGGTTAGGACACGTCGGCTATCGCGTGAAGTCATTGACAATTTGGCCACAGCTATGGGCGCCGTCACATTCAAGTGGTCTGGACCAATTAGGCTAGGACTCGTGAGCCGTCGAGCAAAGATCGTCTGTACCCTAGGTCCCGCCACCTCGTCCCCTGAACGGCTGCGGGAACTGATCAGCGCGGGCATGGACGTCGCCCGCTTCAACCTCTCCCACGGCAGTCATGAGCTGCACAAAGAGGTCTTCGACCGGGTGCGGGAGGCGGCCGAGGAGCTCGGCCGCGCGGTAGGCGTGCTGGCCGACCTCCAGGGGCCGAAGATCCGGGTGGGCAAGTTCGCCTCCGGCCCGGTCCGCCTCGGCGTCGGTGACATCATCACGATCACCACCGAAGACGTCCCCGGAGACCGCGACCTGGTCTCCACCACCTACGATGGCCTGCCCGGCGACGTGAAGCCGGGAGACACCATCCTCGTCGACGACGGCCGTCTCCACCTGGAGGTCGACAAGGTCGAGGGCCCCCGGGTGACCACCCGGGTCGTCATCGGCGGCATGATCTCCGACAACAAGGGCCTCAACCTCCCGGGCGTCGCCGTCAGCGCCCCGGCCCTGACCGAGAAGGACGAGGCGGACCTCCGCTGGGCCCTCCGCACCGGCTTCGACATGATCGCGTTGTCGTTCGTGCGGTCGCCGGAGGACGCCGACATCGTCCACCGCATCATGGACGAAGAGGGCGTGCACCTGCCCATCATCGCCAAGATCGAGAAGCCGCAGGCCGTCGACGCCCTGGAGGCGATCGTCGACCGGTTCGACGGCGTCATGGTCGCCCGCGGCGACCTGGGCGTCGAGCTCCCGCTGGAGCAGGTGCCGATCGTGCAGCGCCGGATCATCGAACTGTGCCGCGAGAAGGCCCACCCGGTCATCGTGGCGACCCAGATGCTCGACTCGATGATGGCCGCCCCCCGGCCGACCCGCGCCGAGGCCTCCGACGTCGCCTACGCCGTCATGGACGGCGCAGACGCGGTCATGCTGTCGGGCGAGACCTCGGTCGGCAACTACCCGATCGAGTCGGTCGCGACGATGGCCCGCATCGCCACCGCCGCCGAGGACTCCACCCTCCACGCGACCCACAACCTCGACCGCCTCCCCGAGTCGACCGGTGGCGCCATCGCCCGCGCCGCCGCCGAGGTCGGCGCCATCGTGGGGGCCAAGGCCCTGGTCGCCTTCACGATGTCGGGCGAGACCGCGCGCCGCCTGGCCCGCTACCGCAGCCCGATCCCGCTGATCGCGTTCACCTCCAACCCGGTGGTCCGCGGCCAGCTCGCGCTGACGTGGGGCGTGGAGACCTTCGAGGTGCCGTTCGTCCACCACACCGACGACATGGTGCGTCAGGTGGAGGCGTCGCTGCTCGCCCTCGGCTCGTTCGAGAAGGGCGACAAGATCGTCATCGTGGCGGGCTCGCCCCCCGGCAACCCCGGGTCGACCAACGCCCTGCGCGTGCACACCATCGGATCGGCCGTGGCCCACCCCAACCTGGGCTGATCCGCATATCCGGAATGGCCGTCACGTACGACGTGGCGGCCTTTCGGCGTTCCTGGATGGGGGCGACGCCGCGGGCCTGGCCGCGATCACCGCGCGGATGAGGGCATGACGGAGGAGTGCCCCGAGTGGGATTCGAACCCACACTTGATGGATTTTGAGGCCATTGACTCTGCCGTTGGTCTATCGGGGCGTGCGTGGTCCCAATCTAGCGGACGTCGGTAACCTCTTGTGCGTGAGTGGAACGCAGCGGCGAGTGGTGATCGCGGAAGACGAGGCCCTGATCCGCCTCGACCTGAAGGAGATGCTGGAAGAAGACGGTTACGCCGTCGTCGGCGAGGCCGGTGACGGGGAGAGCGCCGTGAAGCTCGCCACCGAGCTCCGGCCGGATCTGGTGATCCTCGATGTGAAGATGCCCGTCCTCGACGGCATCTCGGCCGCCGAGCAGATCGTGTCGGAGCGCATCGCGCCCTGCCTGATCCTGACGGCGTTCTCGCAGCGCGACCTGGTCGAGCGGGCCAGAGACGCCGGGGCGATGGCCTACCTGGTCAAGCCGTTCACCAAGGGCGACCTGGTGCCGGCCATCGAGATGGCGGTCAGCCGCCACGAGGAGATCGCGGCCCTGGAGAAGGAGGTCACCACCCTCTCCGACCGGCTGGAGACCCGCAAGCTGGTCGAGCGGGCCAAGGGCCTGCTCATGGCCCAGCACGGCTGGTCGGAGCCGCAGGCCTTCCGGTGGATCCAGAAGGCCTCGATGGACCGCCGTCTCAGCATGCGGCAGGTCGCCCAGATCGTGGTCGCCGAGGCCGCCGGGCCGCCCGACAAGCAGGCCTGACCGGACCGTGATCCCTCCGGCTCGCGACCGTGCAGGTCAGAGCCGGAGGGGGCGGTGTGTTGAGGACTTATTACGACTCCGCATCCAAGTGTCCACAGTTCAGACGCTTTCCTGGCAAGGCGTCTGCGAGTTATGTACGTTTCCAGCATTCGAACGGGACGGTGTCCTGGTTAAGCCCGGCGTTCCGTTGCATGGATGAAGGAGACACTTCATGATCCGCATTGCCCCCATGGGGCGGGTGCTGGCAGTCGCCGCGGCCGCCAGCCTTGCCCTGACGGCCTGTGGTGGTGGCGAGGAGACGGCCGCGCCGGCCACCTCGGCGCCGGCCACGACCGCCGCCGCTCCCGCCACCTCGGCGGCGGCCGCGGGCGACGGCACCCTCACCATCGGCTCGATCCTTCCCCAGACTGGTGACCTGGCCTTCCTTGGCCCGCCGGAGTTCGCGGGCGTCGACCTGGCCGTGGAAGAGATCAACGCTGCCGGCGGTGTCCTCGGGAAGCCGGTGACCAAGATCCACGCCGACTCCGGTGACGCGAAGACCGACATCGCCTCGCAGTCCGTCGACAACCTGCTGCAGCAGAAGGCCGACGCGATCATCGGTGCGGCTTCGTCGGGTGTGTCCCTCACCGTTATCGACAAGATCGTCAACGCCGGTGTGGTCCAGTTCTCGCCCGCGAACACCTCGCCGGAGTTCACGTCGTACAACGACAAGGGCTTCTACTTCCGGACCGCCCCGTCCGACGTGCTCCAGGGCCGCGTGCTCGGCGACCTGATGATCCAGGACGGCGGCGAGAACATCGCCATCATGAACCGCCAGGACTCCTACGGCACCGGCCTCGCGGCCGAGGTCAAGAAGTCCGTCGAGGGCGGCGGCGGCACCATCGCCGGCGAGGTCGCCTACGACCCGGCCGCTCCCGACTTCTCGGCCGACGTCGCGAAGATCAAGGAAGCCAACCCCGACGCGATCGCGCTGATCTCGTTCGACGAGACCAAGAAGCTCATCCCCGAGCTCGAGAAGCAGGGTCTGGGCCCGGACAAGGTCAAGATCTACTTCGTCGACGGCAACCTCGCCGACTACTCGGCCGACTTCCCCGAGGGTCTGCTCGAGGGCGTCAAGGGCACCCTGCCCGGCGCGGCCTCGGAGGGCAAGTTCAAGGAGAACCTGCTCAAGACCAACCCCGACCTCAAGGACTTCAGCTACGCCCCCGAGTCCTACGACGCCACCATCCTGATCGCCCTGGCCGCCGAGGCGGGCAAGGACGACTCCGGCACCGGCATCTCGAAGAACCTGGTCGCGGTCAGCAAGGGCGGCACCAAGTGCACCGACTACAAGGCCTGCCTCGACCTGCTGAAGGCCGGCACTGACATCGACTACGACGGCGTCAGCGGCCCGGTCGAGTTCTCCGACGCGGGCGACCCGTCCGAGGCCACGATCGGCATCTACAAGTACGGCAAGGACAACAAGTACACCAACGAGACCTACCTCGCCGGTAAGGTCGACGGCTGATCTTCCCCCGCTCAGCCCGCTTGACCGAGGCCCCCGCCGTCCGGAAGGACGGCGGGGGCCTCAGCCCTTTTCTGCGGGTTTGTGTGTCGACCAGAAGGTCAATCCCTTCGGGTGAACGTCGTCGGGCGCTGTGGGCGCACCTAGAGGCTCTGATGCTATGTGACATCACGCCACCGGCCCTGGTGATGCCCTCAGTTGTTGGCATATGAGCCATGTCGCCGTGGACGCCCGCCGCGCTTGGCGCCAGGCGGTTCACCGCGTCCTCGACCATCGGTGTGCCGTCTCTACCCATGCGGATCGGCGCGGGCCGAGTTCCCTGGATCTCATCTGGTAATTCTGGCTACCAGATGTGGGTCTTTTGCCCTAAGCTGTCCTTTGGGTGTTCCTTGTGCCCGTGACCCGGTTCAATCCGCAAGTGCGTTGATTTTTAGTCCGAGGTGGGCAGGGAAGTGATGCGGCCAATTCCTCACAAGGTGCGCATTGCCTTAATTTTCGGCCTGGCCACTGTCCCGGCCTCCAGCTTGTCGTTGTCCACCGTGTTGACGAACTCGACCTGGGTTGTCGGCGTGGGAATGACCGTCTTCGCATTGGGAGCGCTGGCACTGGTAGTAGATGCAATCAGTGCTCTGTACATCAAGGTAACGCGCGCTCGCATGCTCCGCGAAACCGTCCTGGCGGCAGTCGAGGGCCGGATAGACCCTGTAGCGGCCGATCTGCTCATCAGGGCACAAGCCGCCAATGAGGCCGTTGCGAATGACCGTGCAAGCGGGGCCACTCTCCAGGCCTTGACCTCGACCCCCAAGGGTCGGCTTCAGCCTCGAAGGTGATCTGTGCGGGAATACCGGGGAATGACCGCGGCGGAGCGGGTGGCTGATCGACGAAGCCGCTTGATCCATGCCGGATACGTGATCTTCTCTGATCTTGGTTTCGGGGAAGCGAGTATCGAGCGCTTGTGCGCATCTGCTCACATTTCCATTCGGGCTTTCTACGAATGCTTCGCAAGCCGGGAGGAGCTCTTCTTCGTGGTCCTGAACAGGTGCAGAGAAGAGACGAGAGAGGCGGTGGTGCGTGCGGCGGCTGAAAGCGAAACGAACCAGCTGACGAGGATGGTCGCTGCATACATCGACCACGTCATGGCAGACCGCCGCCGGAGCCGGATTCTGCATCGGGAGGCCCGGTTGGTCATGAGACCAGAAGACGTACAGCCACAACTCGACCGTCTCTTGATGGTGTTCGTCGAAGCGTCAGGGGATCGGGCGTTCTCGGTCGCCCTTCTGGGCGCGCTGGAGGCGCTCCTCCTCGCTTGGGACAAGGGTGAGGTCAGCCGCGCCGATCTCGCCAGGCTGCCCGCGATGCTCGATCAAGCCGGCTGAGCACAGCCCTTCTCGATCGCCGTGGCCGCCGCCCGCCACTCCTTCAGCGCCGCCACCGCCTTCTCGCGCGGCGTCGCGGCGGGAACCAGCACCCGGATCGTGCGCTTCAGGGTCGCCGTGTGCTCCGCCAGCCCGGCCGGCAGCCGCTCGCCGTAGCTGAGGATCACGCCCTCCACGTAGGCGATCCGCCCGCGCACGCCCTCGCCGAACTCCTGCGACTCCTCCTGGCCCGCCGGCTTCAGGACGTGTTCGGCGAACCCGAGCGCCGAGACCACCCGCTGGCACGGGTCGTCCGTGGGGTCGGCCCCCGTGACGTACAGATCGGTGGAGGCGGCGGCGGGTGGCGGCGGCGCGGAGGCGCAGGCGGTGAGCAACCCGAGGGCGGCGAGGGCGAGCAGACGGCTGGGCGCCATGGGAACCCCGTTTCTGTACGGAACCGGAAAAGGCCACCGGGACGACCCGGTGGCCTTTTCGAGGAGCGGAGACGTCAGGCGCGGGCCAGCGTCCCCAGGTAGAGCTCGATGACCTTCGGGTCCTTGATGAGGTCCTTGCCGGACGCGGTGTAGGCGTTGCGGCCCTGGTCGAGCACGTAGCCGCGGTCACAGATCTGCAGGCAGCGGCGCGCGTTCTGCTCCACCATGATCACGGTCACTCCGGCCCGGTTGATCTGCTGGGCCTGGATGAACACCAGGTCCTGCAGTTTCGGCGACAGACCGGCGGAGGGCTCGTCGAGGAGGAGGACGGACGGCTCGGTCATGAGGGCACGCCCCATGGCCACCATCTGCCGCTCGCCGCCCGACAGGGAGCCCGCCCGCTGCTTGCGCCGGTCCTTGAGGGCCGGGAAGATCTCGCAGACGAACTCGAAGCGCTCCTTGAACTTCTTGGGCGCCTGGAAGGCGCCCATCTCGAGGTTCTCCTCGACGCTCAGCGACGGGAACACGTTGTTGGTCTGCGGCACGAAGCCGACCCCGCGCTCCACGAGCGCGTGGGCCTTCAGGCCGGTGATGTTCTCGCCCTTGAGGGTGATCGAGCCGGTCCGCACCTCGACGAGGCCGAACAGCGACTTGAGCAGGGTCGACTTGCCGGCGCCGTTGGGGCCGATGATGCCGATCAGCTCGCCCTCGTTCACGTAGAGGTCGGCGCCGTTGAGGATGTTCACGCCCGGCAGGTAGCCGGCGAACAGCTCGTCGCAGCGCAGCAGCGCGTTGCCCGCGGCCGCCACGTGCGCCGAGCGGTCGACGATCGCGTTCGGGTCGGCGGCGCTCATTCCGTGCTCTCCTTGTCGAGTTCGGCCTCGGCCTCGTGGAGCTGCCGCTCCTCCTCCTCGGCCGAGAGCGGGGCGTCGTGGTGGGCGCCGAGGTAGGCGTCCACGACCCGCTCGTCCGACATGACGCTGTCGGGCGGACCCTCGGCGATCACCTCGCCCTGGGCCATCACGATGACCCAGTCGGAGATGTCGCGGACCATGTCCATGTCGTGCTCGACGAACAGCACGCTCATGCCGAGCTCGCGCAGGTTCTTCACGTGGCCGAGCAGCGACTGCGTCAGGGCCGGGTTCACACCGGCCATCGGCTCGTCGAGCATGACCAGCTGGGGGTCGCCCATGAGGGCGCGGGCCATCTCCAGCAGCTTGCGCTGGCCGCCCGATAGGCTGCCGGCGAAGTCGTCGCGCTTGGCGTCGAGCTTGAAGCGCTGCAGCAGATCCTCCGCCTTGGCGGTGATCTCGTCCTCCTGGCCCCGCCACAGGCCCGGGATCAGGCCGCGGAAGAAGTTCTCGCCCTTCTGCGACTGGGCGCCCAGGCGCATGTTCTCGATGACCGTGAGCTTCGAGAGCGCCTTGGTGAGCTGGAAGGTGCGGACCATGCCCTGGCGGGCGACCTTGTAGGCCGACACGCCGTTCATGGCCTGGCCGTTGAAGGTCCACTGGCCCTCGTCGGCGGTGTCGAAGCCGGTGAGCTGGTTGAAGAACGTCGTCTTGCCGGCGCCGTTGGGGCCGATCAGGGCGGTGATGCTGCCCCGCTGGATCTCGACGTGCTTGACGTTCACGGCGGTCAGACCGCCGAAGCGGCGCACCACGTTGTCGACGACGAGGATCGGGTCGGGCTTGGGGACCCCGGGCTCGGCGGCCATGCCCTCGAACGCCTTGAGGGCCGCCGCCTTTCCGGCCGGGAGCGATTCAGCGTGCATCGATTGAGATCTCCCTCTTGTCCCCGAAGATGCCCTGCGGCCGGTAGATCAGCAGCAGCATGAGTCCGAGTCCGACGAGCATCAGGCGGATCGCGCCGACCTGGTTGACCGTGATGAAGGTGATCGCGCCGCTGTTGACGGCGTTCTCGAGTCCGGTGCCGATGAAGATGAGCAGCAGCCAGAAGACCATCGAACCGACGATCGGGCCCAGGATACGGGCCGCGCCGCCGAGGATCAGCACGGTGTAGGCGTAGAACGTCAGGTCGGTCGAGTACAGGTCGGGCTGCACGGCCGATCGGCTCAGGGCGAAGATGAAGCCGCCCAGCGAGCCGATGACGCCACCGATGACCAGCGCCTGCATCTTGTACGAGAACACGTTCTTGCCGAGGCTGCGCACGGCGTCCTCGTCCTCGCGGATGGCCTTGAGCACGCGGCCCCACGGGCTCTTCATCGCCATGAAGAGGATGAACGACGCGATGGCCACGAGCACCCAGCCGACCGTCAGCACCCACATCGACCGGTTGTCGAATCCGATGATCGGCGGGATGCCGTACTCGCCGGGGGGATAGGGATTCATGTCGTAGAACGAACCCGAGAAGGCCTGGAGGCCGTCGGTGCCGCCGAAGGTGTCCGACAGCGCGACCGACCGCACGACGAGGCGGACGATCTCCGCCGCCGCGATGGTCACGATGGCCAGATAGTCGGCCCGCAGTCGCAGGGTCGGGATGCCCAGCAGCAGGGCCATCACGGCGGCCAGCAGCAGGCCGATGCCGACGCCCAGGAAGAAGGGCAGGCCGAAGGTGGCGACGGTCACCGCGATGGAATACGCGCCGATGGCCAGGAAGCCCGCCTGGCCGAAGTTGAGCAGGCCGGTGTAGCCGAACTGCACGTTGAGGCCGATCGCCGCGAGGGCGTAGATGATCGCCTCGGAGCCGATGCCCGCTTCCACGGCCCGGCTGAAGATGAGTGTCCAGTCCATGTGTGCCTCCTAGCCGATCCGCTCGCGACGGCCGAGGATGCCCTGCGGCCGGACCATGAGCACGATGATCAGCACGACCAGCGCGCCGATGGTCTTCATCTCCGGCGGGATCCACAACGTGGAGACCTGGACGAACATGCCGACGACCAGCGAGCCGACGAGGGCGCCGAACGCGGTGCCCAGGCCGCCGAGGGTGACGCCGGCGAACATCAGCAGAAGGACCTGCTGGCCCATCTGGAAGTTCAGGTTCTGGGTGGTGCCGAGCAGGATGCCCGCCAGCGCCGCGATGCAGGTGCCGGACGCCCAGACGAGCCGGATGACCCGGTCGACGTTGATGCCCGACGAGGAGGCCAGCGCCGGGTTGTCGGCGACCGCGCGGGTCGCCTTGCCCAGCCGGGTGTAGGTCAGCGCGAGACCCACCGCGATCAGCACCACGATCTCGATGCCCATGGCGACGAGGCTCTTGGGGGTGGCCGAGATCGGGCCGATCTGGATGCCGGCCTGGGCGACGTACTGATCGTAGGACTCGCCGCCACCGCCGAACAGGAACAGCAGCAGGGCCCGCAGGAACAGGGCCAGGCCGATCGAGATGATCATCATCGAGATGAGGCCGGTCTTGCGGCGCCGCAGCTGGCCCCAGAAGAACCGGTCCTGTCCCCAGCCGAGGCCCGCCGCGATCACGAGCGCGATCGGCGCCGCGATCAGCAGGTGCAGGCCGAGGACGGTGTTGAAGAAGAACGCCAGGAAAGCGCCGATGGTGAGCAGCTCACCATGGGCGAAGTTGGTCAAACCGGTCGTACCGAAGATCAGGGAGAGCCCGACCGCGCCGAGCGCGATGATCAGGCCGAGGTTGAGGCCCTCGAACACGAGCTGGGCCACACGGGTCCAATAGGAGCTGCCACCGCCCCCGTCACCCTGCTGCCCCTGGGGCGGGGCGTTGGCGTCGACCAATCCGAACAGCACGTTACGCGCGTTGCCCTCGAAAACCTGGACGGTCAGCGTCCCACGGTTGGGGTCTCGCAGCGCTTTCCCTGCGGGAAGGGTGGCCTGGTCCAGCGTGACCTTGTAAGAACCGGCCTTGTCGACGGCGACTTTCCAGGTCCCGTCGCGTCCGGTCGTGGCCTCGCCGACGGGCGCGTCAGCGTCGGTCGCCACGGTGATTTTCACGCCTTCTACAGGCTGGCCTTGGATTCTGAGTGTGCCTCTGACTTCTTCGCCTTCGGCCGCCCACGCTGTGGACGCTCCGGCCAAGAAGACGAAGATGAGTCCACCCATGAAGGCCGTGAACGCGATCACGGCTCTGCGCAATGGTGCTCCTCGTAGGTCATGACGGGGTTGTGCCTCGCCATCCCGAACACGGGACACCGCGATAGGTCCACGGTGTAATGGCCGGAGCATAGAGCCGAACGCCCGTTTACGGACAGTTCGTCACCAATCGGTGACCTGCCTGTGTCATGTGCGTTTTGCATCGTCCCCGCAGGTGGGGGTGGCCGAACCGGGGGAACGGGAAGGGCCCGTGGCCGGCCTTTGGGGCCGTGCAGAGCTTCCCCGGCGCTGCACGTTGTCTACTCAGCCCGCCACGGGCCCCTCAGGAAAAGACAGTAGCGACAGCGGTGGCCGCTGTGCAGGGTGATGCCGCTTTGTGATGTCCGGATGTCAGGACGGCGCGTGATCGCGAAGCATGCAGGTCAGCCGCGAGGTGCACACCGCGCGGCCCTCGTCGTCGACCACCTCGATCTGGTACGTCGCCAGCGTGCGCCCCCGGTGCAGGGGTGTGGCGGTCCCGGTGACGTGGCCCGACCTGGCCGACCGGTGGTGGGTCGCGTTGATCTCGATGCCGACCGCGGCCCGGCCCTCGCCGGCCTGGAACATCGCCGCGATCGAGCCGACCGTCTCGGCCAGCACCACCGAGGCGCCGCCGTGCAGCAGCCCGTACGGCTGGGTGTTCCCCTCGACCGGCATCCTGGCGACCACCTTCTCCGCGGTGACCTCGAGGAACTCGATGCCCATCCGGTCGGGCAGATGGCCCGTTCCGGCGGCGTTCATCAGCGCGACGAGCTCTTGGGTCAAGGCTCTTCCTTTCCGGGTGGTTCTGTCGTAGGGGGAGACTAGGCTCTGAGCGTGCCGAAGACCGAAGAGACCCCCCGTTTGCTGCTGCTGGACGGCCACTCGCTGGCCTACCGGGCGTTCTACGCGCTGAAGGACGCCAACCTCATGACGACCGACGGCCAGCACACCGAGGCGGTCTACGGCTTCCTGTCGATGCTGACCAACATCCTGCGCGACGAGACGCCCACCCACCTGGTGGTCTGCTTCGACCGCAGCGAGCCGACCTTCCGTCACGAGGCCTTCGCCGACTACAAGGCCAACCGGTCCGAGACGCCTGAGGACTTCCGCGGCCAGATGCTGCTGATCCACGAGCTGCTCGACACCCTCAAGGTGCCCCACCTGTCCCTGGCGGGCTTCGAGGCCGACGACCTGATCGCCACCCTGGCCACCCGCGCCGCCGGCGAGGGCATGGACGTCCTGATCGTCACCGGCGACCGTGACGCGCTCCAGCTCGTCGACACGAAGGTCACCGTCCTGATGACCCGCCGGGGCATCAGCGACATGACCCGGTTCACCCCCGAGGCCGTCGCCGAGAAATACGGCCTGACGCCGAACCAGTATCCCGACTTCGCCGCCCTGCGCGGCGACCCGAGCGACAACCTGCCGTCCATCCCCAGCGTGGGGGAGAAGACCGCGACCAAGTGGATCAGCGAGTTCGGCTCGCTCGACGAGCTGGTGCGCCGGGCCGACGAGGTCAAGGGCAAGGTCGGCGACAAGCTGCGCGAGCACCTCGGCCAGGTCATCCACAACCGCATGCTCACCGAGCTGCGCCGCGACGTCGCCCTCGACGTCGAGCCGGCCGCCCTGACCATGGGCCAGTGGGACCGAGAGGAGATCAACAAGCTCCTCGACAGCCTCCAGATCCGGGGCGAGCTGCGCGAGCGCCTGTTCAAGGTGCTCGGCACGGCCGAGCCCGAGGTCCAGGGGGGCTTCGAGGCCGACATCGTCACCCTGGAGCCCGGCGGCGTGGCCGCCTGGCTCGGCGCGCTCCCGGCCGGCCGCACCGGCCTGGCCTTCGCCGGGGCGTGGGGCAGCGGCACCGGCCGCATCGACGCCATGGCCTTCGCGGCGGCCGGCGGCTCGGCCGCCTACCTCGACCTGACCCGGCTGACCGCCGACGACGAGGCCGACCTGGCCGCCTGGCTGGCCGACGAGACGATCGAGAAGGCCGTCCACGACAGCAAGGGCCCGCTGCTCGGCCTGTGGGCGCAGGGCCTCGACCTGCGCGGCCTCACCTGCGACACCGCCCTGGCCGCCTACCTGGCGATGCCCGGCCAGCGCTCGTTCCCGCTCGACGACCTGGTGCTGCGCTACCTCCACCGCACCCTTGAGAACACCGCCGAGGCCAACGGCCAGACCAGCCTGTTCGACGACGCCGACGACACCGCCGCCCGCGACCTGGCGATGAAGGCCGTGGCCGTGCTCGACCTGGCCGAGGCGCTGGAGAACCACCTGTCCCAGCGGGGCGGCGCCCGCCTGGTGACCGAGGTCGAGCTCCCGCTGGTCCGGGTGCTGGCCGAGATCGAGAGGGCCGGCATCGCCGCCGACGCCCAATACCTCGCCGCGCTGGAGGCCGAGTTCGCCGCCGCCGTGAAGATGGCCGTCGACGCCGCCCACGCGGCGGTGGGGGAGCAGTTCAACCTCGGCTCGCCCAAGCAGCTCCAGGAGATCTTCTTCGAGCGGCTCAACCTGCCGAAGACCAAGAAGATCAAGACCGGCTACAGCACCGACGCCGACCAGCTCGCCTGGCTGGCCACCCAGACCGAGCACGAGCTCCCCACGATCATGCTCCGCCACCGCGACCAGCAGAAGCTGCGCACCACGGTCGAGGGCCTGATCAAGGAGATCGCCGACGACGGCCGCATCCACACCACGTTCAACCAGATCATCGCCGCGACCGGCCGCCTGTCCTCGGAGAAGCCGAACCTCCAGAACATCCCGATCCGCACCTCCGAGGGCCGCCGCATCCGCAAGGGCTTCGTGGTCGGCCCCGGCTACGAGACCCTGCTGACGGCCGACTACAGCCAGATCGAGCTGCGCATCATGGCCCACCTGAGCGGCGACCGCTCGCTCATCGAGGCCTTCGGCTCGGGCCACGACTTCCACGCCGCCACCGCCGCCAAGGTCTTCGACACCACGCCCGAGGCGGTCACGGGCGAGATGCGCGCCAAGATCAAGGCGATGAACTACGGCCTGGCCTACGGTCTGAGCGACTTCGGCCTGTCGGGCCAGCTCAACATCCCGGTGGCCGAGGCCCGCGCGCTGAAAGACGAATACTTCGAGGAGTTCGGCGGCATCCGCGACTTCCTCAACGACATCGTCGCCCAGGCCCGCACCGACGGCTACACCTCCACCATCCTCGGCCGCCGCCGCTACCTGCCCGACCTGACGAGCGACAACCGCCAGCGCCGCGAGATGGCCGAGCGCATGGCCCTCAACGCCCCCATCCAGGGCAGCGCCGCCGACATCATCAAGGTGGCGATGCTCAACGTGCAGCGGGCCATCGCCGGCATGCGCTCCCGCATGCTCCTCCAGGTCCACGACGAACTCGTCTTCGAGGTCCACCCGGGAGAGCTCGACGACCTCCGCCAGGTCGTCGTGAAGGAGATGGCCGCGGCCTACGAACTGACCGTGCCCCTCGACGTCTCGGTCGGCGTCGGCCCCAACTGGGAAGACGCCGGCCACTAGAGACTTCTTTCCGTTACGGCTCCGCCCACCCGGCGCCGGCCACCGCCCCCGGTTCGCGCCGCTCCCGGCGCCGACCGGGCGCGCCCGCCTCGCCCCGAGACGGGCTATGTGGGCCTTTCGCCTCCTTCTGGAACGTGATCACGACTAGGGTCAGATGATTGTGCGGAAGGTTGTCTCCCTGACCGGTGTGGCCAACGTCGTGGTGGTCACGCTGGGCTTGATCGCGCTCTCGCTCATGCGCGGACCGGCCGCTCCGCCCCGCGGCGGCGTGCCCCACACCGAGGCCCTGAAGAAGCCCGAGCAGAGCCAGGAGGCCCCGCCCCAGCCCGCCTTACCCGGCTTCGCGCTGCCCGCCCCCGTGAAGGCCACCGAGGAGTCCGCCCGGAAGGCGAAGGCCAACGAGGTCGGGCTCGTGCCGGTGCTCATGTACCACCGCATCCGCTGGGACCGCAGCGCCTCCATCGACCGCACCCCCAAGCAGTTACGGGTGGAGCTGGAGCGGCTGGCGCGGGCCGGCTACGTGCCCGTCACCGCGGCCGAGTTCGTCGAGGGGCGGATGGACGTCGCCGCCGGGGCCCACCCGGTCGTGCTCACCTTCGACGACGGCAACCCCAGCCACTTCGCGCTCGGCGCCGACGGGCTCCCGGCGAAGGACACCGCCGTCGAGATCATCCTCGCGGTGGCCAAGAAGTACCCCTCTTTCCGTCCGGTCGCCACCTTCTACGTCAACCGCGAGCCCTTCGGCCTCAAGGGCAGGGACGCCCAGAAGGCGGGGGTGCGGTGGCTGATGGACCACGGCTTCGAGGTGGCCAACCACACCTACGCCCACAAGGACCTGCGGAGCCTGTCGAACAAGAAGGTCAGCGAGCAGATCGTCCGGGGCGAGCGGCTGCTCAGGCAACTGGGAGTGGAAGATTTCTCCACGTTCGCCCTTCCGTTCGGCTCCCGCCCCCGGAAGGGGTCGCTGGGCCGCGGCGGGTCGTGGGACGGCGACAAGTACCGGTACGAGGGTGTGTTCCTGGCCGGGGCCGAACCGTCGAAGTCGCCCTTCGCCAAGGGCTACGACGCCCGTCAGATCCAGCGGATCCAGTCGAACGGGCTGGCCGGCGACTGCCGCAAGTGGTGCTCGACCTACTGGCTCAAGTGGCTCGACGAGCACCCCGGCGAGCGCTACACGGCCGACGGCGACCCGGAGACTCTCTCTGTGCCGCGCCAACTTCGCGCCAAAGTTGCGTCAAAGCGTGGCAAAAAGGTTATCTACTATTAAGCTGCGTCCCGGGCCTCCGGATTGACCCCGCTCGCCTGGTCTCATATGCTGATCGCTGCGCTGTGGGCTCGCGCGCGCCTCGAAGGGAGCGGGCTCGCGCTCGCTCAATCCTGATCCCCGGCTTGAACGAAGCAGGCCTGCTGCGCCTCGACACAACGACATCTGTCCGGTTCGGAGCAATTCCACACATGACGAGCAGCACTGAGGCCACCTCGAACACCCCGCAGGTAGCGGTCAACGACATCGGTTCCGAGGAGGCCTTCCTCGCCGCGATCGACGAGACCATCAAGTACTTCAACGATGGCGACATCGTCGAAGGCACCGTCGTCAAGGTCGATCGAGACGAGGTCTTGCTCGACATCGGCTACAAGACCGAGGGTGTCATCCCCTCGCGCGAGCTTTCGATCAAGCACGACGTCGACCCCGCTGAGGTCGTCGAGGTCGGCGAGCACGTCGAGGCCCTGGTTCTCCAGAAGGAGGACAAGGAAGGCCGTCTGATCCTGTCCAAGAAGCGCGCCCAGTACGAGCGCGCCTGGGGCACGATCGAGAAGATCAAGGACGAGGACGGCATCGTCACCGGCACGGTCATCGAAGTTGTCAAGGGTGGTCTCATCCTCGACATCGGCCTGCGTGGCTTCCTCCCGGCGTCCCTGGTCGAGATGCGCCGCGTGCGCGACCTGCAGCCCTACGTCGGCCGTGAACTCGAGGCCAAGATCATAGAGCTCGACAAGAACCGCAACAACGTGGTTCTGTCGCGCCGCGCCTGGCTGGAGCAGACCCAGTCCGAGGTCCGCCAGACCTTCCTCAACACCCTCCAGAAGGGCCAGGTCCGCAAGGGCGTCGTGTCCTCGATCGTCAACTTCGGCGCCTTCGTCGACCTTGGCGGCGTCGACGGTCTGGTCCACGTGTCCGAGCTGTCCTGGAAGCACATCGACCACCCCTCCGAGGTCGTCGAGGTCGGCCAGGAGGTCACGGTCGAGGTCCTCGACGTCGACATGGAGCGCGAGCGCGTCTCCCTGTCGCTCAAGGCGACCCAGGAAGACCCGTGGCAGCAGTTCGCCCGCACCCACCAGATCGGCCAGGTCGTGCCGGGCCGCGTCACCAAGCTGGTGCCGTTCGGCGCGTTCGTCCGGGTCGAGGAGGGCATCGAGGGCCTGGTCCACATCTCCGAGCTGGCCGAGCGCCACGTGGAGATCCCGGAGCAGGTCGTCCAGGTCGGCGACGAGATCTTCGTGAAGATCATCGACATCGACCTCGACCGTCGTCGGATCAGCCTGTCGCTCAAGCAGGCCAACGAGGGCGCCGGCGTCGACGTCGAGTTCGACCCGACCCTCTACGGCATGGCCGCGACCTACGACGACCAGGGCAACTACATCTACCCCGAGGGCTTCGACGCCGAGACCGGCGAGTGGCTCGAGGGCTTCGACAAGCAGCGCGAGGAGTGGGAGCGGCAGTACGCCGAGGCCCAGGCCCGCTTCGAGGCGCACAAGAAGCAGGTCGAGCAGGCCCGCGCCGAAGACGCCGAGGCCAGCGAGGCCGCGCCGTCGTCCTACAGCGGCGAGACCCAGACGACCAGCCAGTCGACCGGTGGCGCTCTCGCCTCCGACGAGGCGCTGGCCGCTCTCCGCGAGAAGCTCGCGGGTGGCCAGAGCTGAGTAGCTCGACAAAAGGCCCCGTCCACCTCGGTGGGCGGGGCCTTTTGCTTTCCCGTTAAGGATCTACTTTGTAAAGGCGTCCGGCCCGGTAGTGTGGCGCGATGGTCATCATCGAGCGCGCCGAGTCTCTCGACGCCGGGGAGATCCTCACCCTCCAGCGCGCCGCCTACGTCAGCGAGGCCCAGCTCTACGGCGACCCCTTCATCGCCCCGCTGGTCGAGTCGCTGGAACAACTCCGCAAGGCCGTCGAGAGCGCCGTCGTGCTCAAGGCCGTCGACGACGGCCGTGTCGTGGGGGCCGTCCGCGGCCTGGTCGCCGACGTGACCCCCGGCGCGGGCACCGGCCGGGCCTGCGTCGTCGGCCGCCTGGTCGTGGCCCCCGACCGCCAGGGCGAGGGCATCGGCACCGCCCTGCTGGAGGCCCTGCACGAGCGGGTGGCCGCGGAGCACCCCGACGTCCGCGCCTTCGACCTGTTCACCGGCCATCTGTCCGACGCCAACCTGCGCCTCTACAAGCGTCTCGGCTATGGGGAGACCCGGCGCGAGCGGGTGCAGGACCATCTGACGATGGTGCACATGCGACGGGTCGTCGAGCCGTGAGGATCGGGCTCACCGGCGGCATCGGGTCGGGCAAGAGCGAGGTCAGCCGGCGGCTGGGCGAGCGCGGCGCGGTCGTGATCGACGCCGACAAGATCGCCCGCGAGGTCGTCGAGCCGGGGACCGAAGGGCTGGCCGAGATCGTCGCGGCCTTCGGCGAGGACGTGCTGCGCGCCGACGGCTCGCTCGACCGGGAGAAGCTGGGCTCGATCGTCTTCTCCGACGCGGACCGGCTGGCGATCCTCAACGGGATCGTGCACCCGAAAGTGGGCGTGCGTGTCCAGGAACTTCTGGACGAGGTGCCCGAGGGCGGCCTGGTGGTCTACGACGTGCCGCTGCTGGCGGAGAACAAGCTGGCTCCCACCTTCGACAAGGTGATCGTGGTCGACACGGCCGACGAGGTCCGGATCAGACGGCTGGGGGAGAACCGGGGGATGTCCGAGGCCGACGCCCGGGCCCGGATCGCGGCCCAGGCGACGCGGGAGGAGCGGCTGGCGGTCGCCGACTTCGTGATCGACAACAACGGGGCGCTCGACGAGCTCGACCGCCAGATCGACGAGGTGTGGGCCCGGCTGACGTCAGGCTGAGGCCGGGTTCCGGGCGGTTGCTGCTGAGCCGGACGCCGGGGCCGGGACGGAGAACGGCCTCCGCCCCCGCGGAAGCCGTACCGACGAACCGAAGTCTTTAAAACCAGCCGCGGCGCTGGGCCATCTGGTGGAGGCCGTTGTTGAGGGCCTGCTCGGCCGCGTTCAGGTTGCCGTTGAGGGGCACCGTGAAGCGGTTGTAGGTGTCGTGGCTGGAGCTCATGAAGCCGCCGCGCTTGTCGGCCTCCAGGATGACGTCCATCGAGTGGGGGTTGGTGATGAAGGTCAGTTCGAGGGCGTTGAAGTGGCGGCTCCACTGCGGGCCGGCGTAGTACTCGATCTCCTGGAAGAACGGCATGCGGGAGCCCTGGAGGGTGCCGCGCTCGAGGTCGGCCTTGCTGAACCGGAAGCCCTGGCGGTCGAGCGCCATGATCAGGTGCTCCTGGATGGGGAGCGGGGTGACGAACAGCGGGTCGAGGTCGCCCTTGTCGAGGGCGCCGGCGAGGGCGAGCTCGGTCTTCACGCCGAGCTTCATGCCGCGCAGCGGGTGGCCGCCGATGGCGCTGATCGGGGTCTCCCACGGGACCGGGATCTGGAACGGCGCGGAGTGGCGGGCGCCGGCGGTCAGGTGGAACGGGCCGGCCACCTGCTGGCGCAGGAAGCTGTAGGTGGCGTTGTACTCGCTGTCACCGCTCTCGACCTCGACGACGGCGGTGAAGTCGATGAAGATGCCCTCGACGTTGTAGTCGCTGCCGCCACCCACGAAGTTGACCTGGCCGGAGAGGGTGTCGCCGGGACGGACGGTCGAGGTGGCGAGGATGGTGTCGACCTCGACGCCGGCGCCGAAGGCGGCCATGAGCTTGCGGAAGACCATTTCAGGAGGCTCCTACTGATTTGTGACGGTTGATCGCTTCAACGGCCGGTTCGTGCCGCCGGGTTCCCCAACCAGGTGCGAACGTAACCTAACGATGCTGACTTGCCGCCCGCTTGCAAACGGGTGACCCCGGAATTGTCGGTGGGGGCGCGTAGGTTATGGAGGCGTGAGGCCGGTAACAGATTTGCAGCGCAAGGTGGCGCCCTTCCAGGTCGTCACAGAGATGTCGCCGTCCGGTGACCAGCCGTCGGCCATCGCCGACCTTGAGCGCCGTGTGAACGCGGGCGAAAAGGACACCGTCGTCCTCGGCGCGACCGGAACCGGTAAGACCGCGACCGTGGCCTGGCTGGTGGAGAGGCTCCAGCGGCCCGCCCTGGTGATGCAGCCCAACAAGACGCTCGCGGCCCAGTTCGCCAACGAGCTGCGCGAGATGCTGCCCAACAACGCGGTCGAATACTTCGTCAGCTACTACGACTACTACCAGCCCGAGGCCTACGTCCCGCAGAGCGACACCTACATCGAGAAGGACTCCTCGATCAACGAGGAGGTCGAGCGGCTGCGCCACTCGGCCACCAACTCGCTGCTGACCCGCCGCGACACGATCGTGGTCGCCTCGGTGTCGTGCATCTACGGCCTGGGCACCCCGCAGGAATACGTCGATCGCATGCTGCGCCTGAAGGTCGGCCAGGAGATCGAGCGCGACCGCCTGCTGCGCCGCCTGGTCGACATGCAGTACGCCCGCAACGACCTCGCCTTCACCCGGGGCACCTTCCGCGTCCGTGGCGACACGATCGAGATCATCCCTCAGTACGAGGAGCTCGCCGTCCGCATCGAGATGTTCGGCGACGAGGTCGAGAAGCTCGCCACCCTCCACCCGCTCACGGGGGAGGTGATCACCGAGGACACCGAGCTCTACATCTTCCCGGCGTCCCACTACGTGGCCGGTCCCGAGCGCATGGAGCGCGCGATCAACGGCATCGAGGCCGAGTTGTCGCAGCGGCTGGCCGAGCTGGAGGGCCAGAACAAGCTGCTGGAGGCCCAGCGGCTGCGCATGCGCACGACCTACGACATCGAGATGATGCGCCAGATCGGCTCGTGCTCCGGCATCGAGAACTACTCCCGCCACATCGACGGCCGTGAGGCCGGCTCGGCGCCCTACACCCTGCTCGACTACTTCCCCGAAGACTTCCTGCTGGTCCTCGACGAGTCCCACCAGACCGTCCCACAGATCGGCGCGATGTACGAGGGCGACGCCTCCCGCAAGCGCACCCTGGTCGACCACGGGTTCCGGCTGCCGTCGGCGATGGACAACCGGCCGCTGAAGTGGGAGGAGTTCCTGGAGCGCATCGGCCAGACGGTCTACCTGTCGGCCACGCCGGGCCCCTACGAGATGGGCCGCTCGAAGGGCGAGTTCGTCGAGCTGGTCATCCGTCCGACGGGCCTGGTCGACCCCGAGGTCGTGATCAAGCCCACGAAGGGCCAGATCGACGACCTGATGGAGGAGATCCGCGCCCGCGCCGAGCGCGACGAGCGGGTCCTGGTCACCACGTTGACCAAGAAGATGTCCGAAGACCTGACCGACTACCTGCTGGAGAACGGCATCCGGGTCCGCTACCTGCACAGCGAGGTCGACACGCTGCGGCGCATCGAGCTGCTGCGCGAGCTGCGGGTGGGCGAGTTCGACGTCCTGGTCGGCATCAACCTGCTCCGTGAAGGCCTCGACCTGCCCGAGGTCTCCCTGGTGGCCATCCTCGACGCCGACAAGGAGGGCTTCCTCCGGTCGGAGACGTCCCTGATCCAGACGATCGGCCGCGCGGCCCGAAACGTCTCGGGCCAGGTCCACATGTACGCCGACAAGATCACCCCCAGCATGGAGCGGGCGATCGACGAGACCAACCGCCGCCGGGCCAAGCAGATCGCCTACAACGAGGCGGCCGGCATCGACCCCCAGCCGCTCCGCAAGAAGATCGCCGACATCCTCGACTCGCTGAACCGCGAAGACGCCGACACGGCCGAGCTGCTCGGCGGCGGGGGTCGCCAGCAGTCGCGCGGCAAGGCTCCCGTGCCGGGCCTGAAGTCCCGCCAGGCGGGCCAGCACGCCAAGGCGATCGTGGGCGAGATGCCCCGGGCCCAGCTCGAATCCCTGGTCGAGTCGCTGACCGAGCAGATGCACGCGGCGGCGGCCGACCTGCAGTTCGAGGTCGCGGCCCGGCTACGCGACGAGATCAAGGAACTCAAGCGCGAGGTCCGTGACATGAAGACGGCCGGAGTCGGCTGACCCCGGCACCCGACGTGGGCCTGTGGGCGGATGACAGGTCCATACGACATGGCCGAGGACGGGCCAGGAGACGCGAATCGAACGTTTTCGATGAGGCTGGTCGCACAGGACATGGCCGGGGTGATCCCCCGGCATTTGACGCGGGAGCTGCGATGAGGCGGGTCGACTACGACAAGGAGCAGTACCGCGACTACGCGCGCGGCCGGGCGCTCACCGAGCGGCAACGCCAGGTGTGGATCGGCGCGTTCGCGGCGGTGCTGCCGGAGAGGCGTCCCCTGATGGGCCTTGACGTCGGGTCGGGGACCGGGCGGTTCACCCCCGCGCTGGCGGAGGAGTTCGGGCCGGTCATCGGAATCGACCCGTCGGTGCGCATGCGTGAGGTCGCCGAGGAGCATTCCCGCCATCCCGACGTGCGCTATCTGGAAGGCTCCGCCGAGGAGATGCCGGTGCCGTCCGGGAGCGCCGACTACGCGCTCATGTTCCTGTCCTGGCACCACGTCCAGGACAAGGAGCGGGCGGCGCGCGAGCTGGCCAGGGTGCTCAAACCCGGCGGGCGGTTGTTACTGCGGGCCAACTTCAGCGACCACCATCCCCGGCCCTGGTGGCTGGAGCACTTCTCCCGGGGCTTCGAGATCGACGCCGCCCTGTTCCAGCCGCTCCACGAGGTCATCCGGACCTTCACGTCGGCCGGGTGGCGGGTCGCCAGCTTCGGCACGGTGGTGCAGCCGTCCTCCGGCACCCGTCAGGAGGTGCTTGAGCGGCTGCGCCTGCGCACCCTGTCGTTCTTCGCCCAGTTGAGCCCTGAGGAGCTGGAAGAGGGCTTCGGGCGTCTGGAGAGGGCCGTGGCGGCCGATCCCACGGCGCCGGCGCCGGAGTTCTCCGACACGCTGCTCACTCTCGAACGGCCGTCCTGGACAGGGCCCGCGACCGGCGGAGGCGTCTGAGCCTGCGCAGCGTCACCCAGCCGATCGCGATCATCCCCGCCAGGAAGACCAGCACCAGCACCGGCAGGAACACCGCCACCAGGCTGAGCGACAACGAGCCCGCGTCCTCCACGGTGCTCACCACGGGCGCCCCAACGCCCGCCGTCGTGGCGTTCACCACCGGGCGGGCGGTCGACTTCACGGCGTGCACGATCAGGGCCGTCACGATGCCCAGGATCCAGCCGACCGCCGGGTGCTCGGCCATCCAGGCCGAGTTGTCGAGCTGGGAGGCCGCCGAGGTGGCGCTGAAGACCACGCCTCCGGCCGCCGGGCGGACCGCCGTCTGGATCATGTCGTTCACGTGGTCGACGACGGGCACCTTGTCGAGGACGAACTCGGCCAGGAGCAGCACGCCGATGATGCCGAGCACCCAGCCGTCGGCCAGCCAGGCGTACTCCGGCGGCAGCTTCACGGCGTCGGTCACGTTGGCCAGCACGCCGACCACCATGAGCGGGATGTAGGCGTTCAGGCCGGCCGCCGTGGAGAGCCCTAAAGCGGTCAGTGTCGCGAACACAGCAGATCGACCTCCCTCTGAGGGGACAACGACCCACTATTACGAAATATCCCCGGAACTTCCCGCGATCCGCATCAACCGGACTTCCGGCGCGACCCAGCCTTCCTCGGGGGAGTACCGCCGCACGATCTTGGCGGGCACCCCGGCGATCACGCAGTGGTCGGGGAACTCGCCCCTGACCACGGCCCCACCGGCCACGACGCACTGTCGGCCGATCCGGGTGCCGGGCAGCACGATGGCCCCCGTGCCGAGCCAGGAGCCCGCGCCGATGCTGACCGGATTGTTACGCGGCCACTGGCGTCCGACCGGGATGTCCGGGTCGTCGTAGACGTGGTTCTGGTCGGTGATGTAGACGTACGGGCCGGTGAAGACGTGGTCGCCGATGTCGATCGACTGGTGGCCGACGATGTGGGAGCCCCGGCCGATCGAGCAGGAGCCGCCGATCCGGACGAGGGAGTCGGGGCCGAGGTCCACCCCCGGGCCCATGCCGGCCGAGATGGAGACCCGTTCGCCGATCAGGGTGTGGTCGCCGATCTCGATCCACTGCTCACCGAAGATGGCCCCCACGGGGAACGCGATGCACACGCCGTCGCCCAGCCTGCGGAACCGGTAGCCCGCCGGGGAGAGAGGGGTGACGGCCCCGGCTCTGCGGATGTACGCCCACACCCGATGGATCAGACGGCCCGTCAACCGTTGCCGCATCGACATAACGGATCAAGTTACCTTCTTGTGAGATCTCCGCCTATGGCGGGTTCCCGCACGTGGGTGAGCTGGGGACACCAGCATTTGATAGGCTCGAAGCCCGTGGACATGGCCGACACTTTTTCGGACCACGGGAGACCCCTTGCGCAACGCCGTTAGCACCAAACATCTGTTCGTCACCGGCGGCGTCGCCTCCAGCCTCGGCAAGGGCCTCACGGCCTCGAGTCTCGGCCGGCTGCTCAAGCTCCGTGGCCTTCGCGTGACGATGCAGAAACTCGACCCCTACCTGAACGTCGACCCCGGAACGATGAATCCGTTCCAGCACGGAGAGGTCTTCGTCACCGACGACGGAGCCGAGACCGACCTCGACGTCGGCCATTATGAACGTTTCCTCGACACCGAGTTGCACGGTTCGGCGAACGTCACGACCGGGCAGGTCTACTCCAACGTGATCGCCAAGGAGCGGCGCGGCGAGTACCTCGGTGACACCGTGCAGGTGATTCCCCACATCACCAACGAGATCAAAGACCGCATCCGCGGCATGGCCGGCCCCGACGTCGACGTCGTCATCACCGAGGTCGGCGGCACGGTCGGCGACATCGAGTCGCTGCCCTTCCTGGAGGCCGTGCGCCAGGTGCGCCACGAGGTGGGCCGCGACAACGTCTTCTTCCTGCACGTCTCGCTGCTGCCCTACATCGGGCCGAGCGGCGAGCTGAAGACCAAGCCGACCCAGCACTCCGTCGCCGCCCTGCGCAGCATCGGCATCCAGCCCGATGCGATCGTGTGCCGGTCTGACCGGCCGATCACGACCTCGCTCAAGCGCAAGATCAGCCTGATGTGCGACGTCGACGAGGACGCGGTGGTCTCGGCCATCGACGCCCCCTCGATCTACGACATCCCCAAGGTGCTGCACGCCGAGGGCCTCGACGCCTACGTCGTGCGCCGCCTGGGCCTGCCGTTCCGCGACGTCGAGTGGACCGAGTGGGACGAGCTGCTCAAGCGGGTGCACAAGCCGTCCAAGGAGGCCACGATCGCGCTGGTCGGCAAGTACGTCGACCTGCCCGACGCCTACCTGTCGGTCACCGAGGCGCTGCGCGCGGGCGGCTTCGCCAACGACGCCCGGGTGAACATCCGCTGGGTGACCAGCGACGACTGCCAGACCCCCGAAGGCGCGGCCCGCGAGCTCGACGGCGTCGACGGGGTGCTCATCCCCGGCGGCTTCGGCGTGCGCGGCATCGAGGGCAAGATCGGCGCGATCCGGCACGCCCGCGAGAACAGGATCCCCCTGCTCGGCATCTGCCTGGGCATGCAGGGCATGGTCATCGAGGCGGCCCGCAACATGGCCGGCATCGAGGAGGCCAACAGCGCCGAGTTCGATCCCGACGCCAAGCACCCGGTCATCTCGACGATGGCCGACCAGGAGGACGTCGTCGCTGGTGAGCGCGACATGGGCGGCACGATGCGACTGGGCATGTACACCGCCAAGCTCGGCGAGGGCTCGCTGGCCCGCCAGCTCTACGGCAAGGCCAAGGCCGACGAGCGCCACCGCCACCGCTACGAGGTCAACAACGCCTACCGCGAGCGCCTGGAGAAGGTCGGCGTGGTCTTCTCGGGCCTGTCGCCCGACGGCCGCCTGGTCGAGTACGCCGAACTGGCCTCCGACCTGCACCCCTTCTTCATCGGCACGCAGGCGCACCCCGAGTTCCGCTCGCGCCCGACCCGGGCGCACCCGCTGTTCCGCGGCCTGATCGCGGCCTCGATCGCCTACGCCGAGGGCCGCGCCAAGGCGGTGAAGGCCAAGTGACCGTGGCCGACGTGCGCGAGCGGTGGGAGGTCACCGCCTCGCGCGAGCGGTTCTCCGCGCGGATCATCTCGGCGGTGACCGACACCGTCGTGATGCCGGGCGGGGAGACCGCCGACCGCGACTACGTCAAGCACCCCGGGTCGGTGGCCGTGGCCGCGATCGACGACGCCGGCCGGGTGCTGCTGCTGCGGCAGTACCGCCACCCGGTGCGGAGCCTGCTGTGGGAGCTCCCGGCGGGCATCCGCGACGTGCCGGGGGAGCCGCTGGTGGAGTGCGCGGCGCGCGAGCTGGCCGAGGAGGCCGGATACCGGGCCGCGACCTGGCACACCCTGGTCGACCTCTACACCTCGCCCGGCATGAGCGACGAGCGCATCCGCGTCTTCCTGGCCAGGGATCTGGAAAGGATCCCTGACGAAGAGAACACCTACGTCCGGCACGACGAAGAGATCGACATGCCGGTGGAATGGGTACCTCTGGACGAAGCGGTAGAGAAGGCGCTGGCCGGAATGATCCACAATTCCCCCGCCATCGCCGGTATTCTCGCCGCGTACGCCGCATCCTCCGACGACTACAAGGGCCTGCGGGCCGCGAGCGCGCCGGAGGCCTGAACCAGGGGACCTACGCTGAGCTCGCCGGAAGCCGTACTCACCAGCTACCTCGCCCACCTGGCGGTGGAGCGGGGCCTTTCGGCGAACACGCTGGCCTCCTACCGCCGTGACCTGCGGCGTTACGTCGACCATCTGACCGCGCGCGGCCTGGCCTCCATCGGCCAGGTCGCCGAGTCCGACGTGGTGGCCTTCCTGGCCGCGCTGCGGGAGGGCGACGACGATCATCCGGCCCTGGTCGCCAGTTCGGCGGCCAGGGCCGTCTCGGCCGTCAGGGGGCTCCACCGGTTCGCGCTGCGCGAGGGCGTCTCGGCGCACGACCCGGCCAACCAGGTGCGGCCCCCGCGCACCCTGCGCCGGCTCCCGAAGGCGATCACCGTCGACGACGTGGAGCGCCTCATCGCCGCCTCGGGTCCCGACGAGTCGCCCCTGACCTTCCGCAACCGGGCCCTTCTGGAGGTCCTGTACGGAACCGGCGCCCGCATCTCCGAAGCGGTGGGCCTGGCCGTCGACGACATCGCCACCGCCTCCCAGGTGGTGCTGCGCGGCAAGGGCGGCACGACCCGGATCGTCCCCCTCGGCCGGTACGCCCGGTCGGCCCTCGACGCCTATCTCGTCCGCGCGCGTCCCCAGATCGCCTCTCACGGCCGGGGAACACCCGCTCTGTTCCTGAACGCCCGGGGCGGCCGGCTGACCCGTCAGGGCGCCTGGGAGGTCCTCCAGTCGGCCGCCGAACGTGCCGGTCTGTCCGGGGTGTCCCCGCACATGCTGCGCCATTCGTTCGCGACCCACCTGCTCGACGGCGGGGCGGACGTCAGGGTGGTGCAGGAACTGCTCGGCCACGCCTCGGTGACCACCACCCAGGTCTACACGCTGGTGACGGTCGACAAGCTCCGAGAGGTGTACGCCGCCGCGCATCCCCGTGCCCGCAGGTGACCGAGTTCCATTACCCTGGCTTTGCTTGGGCGCGGCGCCTTGCCGCATACGTGACTACCCTCTAGATTCGGTCCGATTCGGGACCGTCAGGGAGGTTCAACAGGTGACTGCGACCACAGACGAGACGTGGACCGCGGGCAACCCGGGTGCCCTGGGCCCGACCGGGCGCCCTCGCCCCGTCTTCCCCGAGCCGCCCGTTCCCGAGAACCACGGCCCGGCGCGGGTCGTCGCGATGGTGAACCAGAAGGGCGGCGTCGGCAAGACGACCACCACGATCAACCTCGGGGCCGCGTTAGCCGAGGTCGGGCAGCGGGTTCTGCTGGTCGACTTCGACCCGCAGGGCGCCCTGTCGGTGGGCCTGGGCATCGACCCCCGCCCCCTTGAGACGACGATCTACGACCTCCTCATGGAGGAGCCCGACGTCACCGCCGAAGACGTGCTGCTCGGCACCAGCGTCGAGGGCATGGACCTGCTCCCCAGCAACATCTTCCTGTCCGGAGCGGAGATCCGGCTGGTCAACGAGGTCGCCCGGGAATACGCCCTCCAGCGCAGCCTGGAGCCCCTGCTTCCCTATTACGACATCTGCCTGATCGACTGCCAGCCGTCGCTCGGCCTGCTGACGGTCAACGCGCTGACCTGCGCCCACAGCGTCATGATCCCCCTGGAGTGCGAGTTCTTCGCGCTGCGCGGCGTGGCCCTGCTGATGGAGTCGATCTCCAAGGTCCAGGAGCGCCTCAACAAGAACCTCGAGATAGACGGCCTCCTCGCCACCATGTACGACCCCCGCACCCTCCACGCCCGCGAGGTGCTGGCCACGATCATGCAGGGCTTCGGCGACAAGGTCTTCCACACGGTCATCAACCGCACCGTGCGTTTCCCCGACGCCACCCTGGCCGGCGAGCCGATCACCCAGTTCGACCCGGGTTCGATGGGCGCCACCGCCTACCGCGAGCTGGCCCGCGAGGTGCTGGCCCGCTGGCCCGCGCGGTTGTAGTTCAAGCGAGAGGCGGGCGGCCGGAGGCCGACCGTGGCTCGTGCTCGTGAATCTGCCTCGAATACACGCGACAATGGCTCGGTGACCGAGCCGGAGACCACAGCGCCACCCGAAGGGTTCCACGTCCACCTTGAGGTGTTCGAGGGGCCCTTCGACCTGCTGCTCGGGCTGATCGCCAAGCACAAGCTCGACATCACCGAGGTCTCGCTCCACAAGGTCACCGACGAGTTCATCGCCTACATCCGCTCCCGCGGGCCCGAATGGGATCTCGACCAGACCAGTCACTTCCTGCTGGTCGCGGCCACCCTGCTCGACCTCAAGGCGGCCCGGCTGCTGCCGGCCGGCGAGGTGGAGGACGAGGAGGACCTCGCCCTGCTGGAGGCCCGTGACCTGCTGTTCGCGCGGTTGCTGCAGTACCGGGCGTACAAGGAGGTGGCGAAGATCTTCTCCGGCCGGATGGCCGAGGAGGCGCTGCGCTTCCCGCGCCTGGTGCCGCTGGAGCCCGCGTTCGCCAACCTGCTGCCCGAGCTGGTGCTCGGGATCGGGCCCGAACGGCTGGCCGAGATCGCCCGCCGGGCGTTCACCCCCAAGGCACCGCCGACCGTTTCGGTCACCCACATGTACCAACCACTCGCCTCCGTACGCGAACAGGCCGCTATCCTGGTCGAGCGGTTGCGCCGGGCGGGCACCGCGACGTTCCGGGCGCTGACCTCCGACTGCGCCGGCCCTTTCGAAGTGGTGGCGAGGTTCCTCGCCGTTCTGGAGTTGTTCCGCGAGGCGGCGGTCTCCTTCGAGCAGGCCGAGCCGCTGGGGGATCTCTACGTGACCTGGACCGGAACGGCCGACGGCACCGTGCTCGTCGGCGACGACTACGACGAAGCGCGACAGGGGGAGAACGACGGTGTCTGAGCTGACGATGGGCCTTGAGGCCATCCTGCTCGTCGTCGACGAACCCGTCGCCGAGATCACCCTGGCGCAGGTGCTCGAACGGCCGACCGCCGAGGTCGCCGCCGCCCTGCGCGACCTGTCGGCGGAATACACCTCCGCCGGGAGGGGTTTTGATCTGAGAGAGGTCGCCGGTGGATGGCGCCTCTACACCCGCGCCGAATGCGCTCCGCTGGTGGAGCGGTTCGTGCGCGACGGCCAGCAGGCGCGGCTGACCCAGGCCGCCCTGGAGACCCTCGCCGTGGTCGCCTACCGGCAGCCCGTCAGCCGGGCCCGCGTTGCGGCGATCCGCGGCGTCAACAGCGACGGCGTCATGCGCACGCTCGCCGCCCGCGGCCTCGTCGAAGAGGCCGGGACCGACCCGGAGAGCCAGGCCGTGCTCTACCGGACCACCAGCTACTTCCTGGAGAGGCTGGGCCTGCGGGAGCTGTCGGAGCTCCCCGAACTGGCGCCCTTCCTCCCCGACGACGTTGACACCCTTGAGGAGCAACCCAAGTGAACAAGCGCAGCACCCCGTCCGGTGATGGACGCGGTCGAGGCAACTCCTTCCGCGCGGGCCGATCTGGCTCCCGCGGCTCCGGCTCCGGAGGCCCCGCCAAACGCGGCGGCTTCGGCGGCGGCTCGTCGGGCGGCGGCTCCGGCTCCCGCGACGACCGCGGCGGCCGCGACTTCCGCGCCCGCGACGACCGGCCGCAGCGGTCCTCCCGCGACGACAGCCCCCGCTCCGACCGGTCCTACGGCGACCGCCCGCAGCGGTCCTTCCGCGACGACCGCCCCTCTGGCGGCGACCGCCCCGGCCGTTCCTACGGCGATCGGCCGCAGCGGTCCTACGGCGACGACCGCCCCGGCCGTTCTTACGGTGATCGGCCGCAGCGTTCCTTCGGCGGTGACCGGCCTTCTGCTGGCGACCGCCCTCAGCGGTCCTATGGCGACGACCGTCCGGGCCGTTCTTACGGTGATCGGCCGCAGCGTTCCTACGGCGGCGACCGGCCCTCTGGCGGTGACCGGCCGCAGCGGTCCTACGGCGACGACCGTCCGGGCCGTTCTTACGGCGACCGTCCGCAGCGTTCCTACGGCGGCGACCGGCCCTCTGGCGGTGACCGGCCGCAGCGGTCCTACGGCGACGACCGTCCGGGCCGTTCTTACGGCGATCGCCCGCAGCGTTCCTACGGCGGTGACCGGCCCTCGGGCGGCGACCGCCCTCAGCGCTCCTACCGTTCCGACCGTCCTTCCGGTGGCGACCGGCAGCGCTCCGACCGGCCCTACGGTGACCGGCCGCAGCGTTCCTTCGGCGACCGCCCGCAGCGGTCGTTCCGTGACGAGCGGCCCGAGCGGCCGGTGCGGCCCGAGCGGTCGTTCCGGGACGACTACCTCGACCGGCCCGAGAAGTCCTTCGAGTCCCGTGACGACCGGGGCAACCCGGCCCCCAAGGGCACGCGGGCGCGGTTCGGCAAGGCCGACCGGCCGATGCGCGCCGACCGGGGCGGGCGTCGTGACGACGTACAGACGGTTGGAAAGCCGGCCCGTCCGAAGGCTCAGCCCTTCAAGACGTCGGCCCAGCCGAAGCGGGACCCCGACTTCTGGGAGCCCGGCTACACCGACGAGCGCGACACCACCGAGGTCCCCGGCGGCGAGCGGCTGCAGAAGGTGCTCGCCCAGGCGGGCGTCGCCTCGCGGCGGGCGTGCGAGGACATGATCGGTGAGGGGCGCGTCACCGTCGACGGGCAGGTGGTCCGGCGGTTCGGGGCGCGGGTCGACCCGGCCAAGCAGGTCATCCACGTCGACGGCAAGCGCATCCCGACCGCGCCCGACCTGGTCTACTACGCCCTCAACAAGCCCATCGGCGTCGTCTCCACGATGGAGGACCCGGAGGGCCGTCCGTGCCTTGCCGACTACGTCCAGGAACTGGCCCCCCGGCTGTTCCACGTCGGCCGGCTCGACACCGAGACCGAGGGCCTGCTGCTGCTCACCAACGACGGCGAGCTGGCCCACCGGCTGACCCACCCGAGCTACGGGGTGCCGAAGAAGTACTGGGCGAAGGTGCCCGGCCCCGTCCCGCGTGACCTGCACCGCACGCTGCGCAAGGGCATCGAGCTGGAAGACGGGCTGGCCAAGGTCGACTCGTTCACCATCGTGCAGGAGCACGGCCAGCAGGCGCTCGTCGAGGTCGTGCTCCACGAGGGGCGCAAGCACATCGTGCGCCGCCTCCTGGAGGAGACCGGGCACCGCGTGATCGACCTGGCCCGCATCGAGTTCGGGCCGGTCAAGCTCGGCCGGCTCAAGCCCGGCACGATCCGCGCGCTCAGCCTGCACGAAGTCGGCGAACTCTACGCATCGGTCAAGCTGTAGCCTTTGCGGACGATCAGATAGGAGTCAGGCATATGGTCAGGGCGGTCCGCGGCGCGATCCAGGTTGACGGTAACGACCGGGAGTCCATCATCACGGGTACGACCGAGCTGGTCACCGAGGTGATGGAGCGAAACCGGCTCACCACCGACGACGTGATCAGCGTGATCTTCACCGCGACACCCGACCTGACCGCCGAGTTCCCCGCTCTGGCCGCACGTAAGCTGGGATTCCACGACGTGCCGCTGCTCTGCGCGTCGGAGATCGGCGTTCCGGGCGCGCTGCCCCGCGTGGTGCGGCTGATGGCCCACATCGCCGTCGACCGGCCGCGCCAGGAGATCCACCACGTCTACCTGCGCGGCGCGGTCGCGCTGCGGGTCGACATCGCTCAATAGATCACCGAGGAAATCCATGACCGAGGGTGGCTCACTCAGCAGTGCTCTGGTCGTCGGCACGGGCCTCATCGGCACGTCGCTGGCGCTGGCGCTGCGCCGCCGTGACATCAGGGTGCTGCTGACCGACCGCGACCCGGGGGCCGTACGGCTGGCCAGCGAACTGGGCGCCGGCGAACCCTGGGACGGCGGTGAGCGGGCCGACATCGCGGTCATCGCGGTGCCGCCGCAGTACGTCGCCGACCAGCTCCTCGAACTGCAGAAGAACGAGGCGGCCCGGTTCTACACCGACGTGGCCAGTGTGAAGGCGGTGCCGATCGCGCAGGCGGCCGTGCTCGGGTGCGACCTGTCGGTGTTCGTCGCGGGCCATCCGCTGGCGGGGCGGGAGAAGTCCGGCCCCGGGGCGGCCCGCGGCGACCTGTTCCTCGGCCGCCCATGGGCGCTCTGCCCGACGATCGAGTCGGGTCCGCGCGCCCGGGAGGCCGTGTACGAGCTCGTCGCCCTCTGCGGGGCGAACGCCGTCACGGTCGGGGCCGAGGAGCACGACCGGGCGGTGGCGCTGATCTCCCACGCCCCCCACGTGGCGGCGGCGGCGGTGGCCGCGCGGCTGGCCGAGGCCCCCGACACCGCGCTCGGCCTCAGCGGCCAGGGCGTGCGCGACGTGACCCGCATCGCGGCCGGCGACCCGGCCCTGTGGACGGGGATCCTGTCCGGGAACGCCGCCCCCGTGGCGGAGGTCCTGGAGGCGGTCGCCGGCGACCTCGCCCTCGCGGCGCGGGCGCTGCGCGAGTTCGCGATCGACGGCACCCCCATGGAGGAGGTCACCGACCTGCTCCAGCGGGGTGTGACCGGCACCGGCCGCATCCCCGGCAAGCACGGCGGTCCCGCCCGCACCTACGCGGTGGTGCAGGTCGTCATCGGCGACCGTCCGGGCGAGCTGGCGCGGCTGTTCCAGGTGGCCGAGCAGGCCGGGGTCAGCATCGAGGACGTGCGGCTGGAGCACGTGCCCGGGCTTCCCCTGGGCGCGGTGGAGCTGTCGGTGCAACCCGAGGCGGCCGAGATCTTCGCGACGGCCCTGCGGGCGCAGGGCTGGCAGCTGCAAGGGTGAGGGCCCGGCGATGGTCACGTGTTCACAAGGTGACGATCGAGAGGGCCGTCGTCCACAGGCGATCGTGAAGGCTGTCGGGGCCGGGCCTGCGCCCCGGTAGCCTTCTGAGGGTCGCAACACACACGAGAACAGGGGAGTGGACCGTGCCGGGTCTGGTCGTCGCCATGGACGGGCCTTCGGGGTCGGGCAAGTCGAGCGTGTCCCGCGGGGTGGCCCGCGCGCTGGGCCTGCGTTACCTCGACACGGGGGCGATGTACCGGGCGCTCACCTGGTGGGTGCTCGACCAGGGCATCGACCTGGCCGACGCCGAGACCATCGCGGCACGGGCGACCGAGCCGGTGCTCGAGATGTCCACCGACCCCGGCCACTCCGGCGTCACGATCGACGGGATCGACGTCAACGGCCCGATCCGGGAGGCGGCCGTGACCGCCGCCGTCTCGGCGGTCGCCGCGGTCCCCGAGGTCCGCGCCCATCTGGTCGCCCTCCAGCGGACGCTGATCGCCGCAGCCCCCGAGGGCATGGTCGTCGAGGGCCGTGACATCGGCACCGTCGTCGCCCCCCAGGCCCCCGTCAAGATCTATCTGACCGCCAGCGCCGAGGCCCGCGCGCGCCGGCGCAACGCCGAGCTGACCGGGTCGACCGTCGAGGCGCAGGTGGCCGACATGGCCCGCCGCGACACGCTCGACTCCACCCGCAAGGCCGACCCGCTGACCATGGCCGCCGACGCGGTCGAGGTCGACACCACCGAGCTGGGGCTCGACGAGGTGATCGCCGAGATCCTGCGGCTCGTGAAGGAGCGCGCCCCGATCGAGGCGCGCTGACAGGAGGAATGCCGCGATGAGCGCGGAGTACGACGACGACGGCTGGATCGAGGCCGAACTGGCCACCCTCGATGTCGAGGGAGGCCACGACGACGAGCCCGATTCCGGTCCGCTGCCCGTCGTGGCGGTGGTGGGTCGCCCCAACGTGGGCAAGTCGACCCTGGTCAACCGCATCATCGGCCGCCGGGAGGCGGTCGTGGAAGACGTCCCCGGCGTGACCCGCGACCGGGTCACCTACGACGCCAACTGGCGGGGCCGCCGGTTCACGCTGGTCGACACCGGCGGGTGGGACCCCGACGCCACCGGCATGGCCCTGAAGATCGCCGAGCAGGCGCAGGTGGCGGCCGAGCTGGCCGACGTGATCCTGTTCGTGGTCGACGCCACGGTGGGCATCACCGACTCCGACGAGGCCGTCGGCGGGGTGCTCCGCAAGGCCGGCAAACCGGTCGTGCTGGCCGCGAACAAGGTCGACAACCAGCTCCAGGAGCTGGAGGCCAACGAGTTGTGGTCGCTCGGCCTCGGGCAGCCCTACCCGGTGTCGGCGCTGCACGGCCGCTCCAGCGGCGACCTGCTCGACGTGGTGCTCGACGCGCTGCCCGAGACGCCGCCGCTGAAGTTCGGCGAGCAGCGCGGCCCGCGCCGCGTGGCCCTGCTCGGCAAGCCCAACGTGGGCAAGTCGTCGCTGCTCAACCGGGTCGCCGGCGAGGAGCGGGTGCTGGTCGACCCGATGGCCGGCACCACCCGTGACCCGGTCGACGAGCTGATCGAGCTCGGCGGGGTGCCCTGGCGCTTCATCGACACCGCCGGCATCCGGCGGCGCGACCGCGAGCTCAAGGGCGCCGACTTCTACGCCGCCATGCGCACCCGCGCCGCCCTGGAGCGGGCCGAGGTCGCGATCGTGCTGATCGACGCGTCCGAGGTGCTGACCGAGCAGGACCTGCGGATCATCGGGCTGGTCATCGAGTCGGGCCGGGCCATGGTCGTGGCGTTCAACAAGTGGGACCTGGTCGACGAAGACCGGCGCTACTACCTGGAGAAGGAGATCGAGCGCCAGCTCGTCCGCACCCCCTGGGCGCTGCGGGTGAACATCTCCGCCAAGACCGGGCGCCACGTCGAGAAGCTGGTCCCGGCGCTGGAGCGGGCGATCGACTCCTGGACGACCCGGGTGCCGACCTCGCGGCTCAACCAGTTCCTCACCGAGCTGGTGCAGGCGACCCCGCCGCCCGTCCGGGGCGGCAAGCAGCCGAAGATCCTGTTCGCCACCCAGGCCGCGACCGAGCCGCCGAAGTTCGTCCTGTTCACCTCGGGCTTCCTTGAGGAGACCTACCGCCGCTTCATCGAGCGGCGGCTGCGTGAGGAGTTCGGCTTCGAGGGCTCCCCGATCGAGGTGACGATGAAGATCAGGGAGAAGCGCAAGAAGTAGGGCCGTTCTTCCGCGGGCCGCACCTCCGGGTGCGGCCCGCGGCGGTTCAGGCGCCTGTGATGGTGGTGCCAGCCCTACCATCGGCCGGGTGTACGCGGGATCGTGAGGAAAGCCGCCGATTTCTAAGTTGATGGGCATGAGAACACATCTGCGCCGCCTGGCCGCCGACACCGGCTACCTGATGCTGGGCTTCCCCCTGGCGACGGTCGCGTTCTGCCTGATGGTCGCCGGGCTCTCGGCCGGAGCCGGGACCGTCGTCGTCGGCGTCGGGGTGGCCGTCCTCGCGGTCACCCTGCTCATCGCCCGTCTGTTCGGCGACCTCGAACGGGGCCGCATCGCGCTGGTCCTCGACCGGCCGGTGCAGCGTCCGCGTTATCCGGCGCCGCCGGTGGGCGCGGGCTGGATCCGACGGCTGGTCAACCCGATGCTGACGCCCCAGTCGTGGCTCGACGTGCTGCACCTGATCATCGCCTTCCCGGTCGCGATCGCGACGTTCGTCGTCACGACCGCGATGTGGGGGCTGGTGCTGGGCGGCGTGACCTACCCCATCTGGGGCTGGTTCACCAACCAGATCCCCGGCAACGAGGAGTTGCCCGAGCTGCTCGGCTTCAGCGGGAGCTACCTGTCCAACACCCTGTTCTACGCGGTGCTCGGCATCGTCGCGACGCTGGTGCTGTTCCCGGTGATCCGGTTCATGGCGACGTTGCAGGCCAACCTGGGCCGGACGCTGCTCAGCGGCATGGCCGAGCTGCAGGGCCGCATCGACGACCTCACCGAGGGCCGGCACGCCGCCGCCCACGCCGAGGCCGACGCGCTGCGGCGGCTGGAGCGGGACATCCACGACGGCCCGCAGCAGCGGCTGGTCCACCTGGCGATGGAGTTGTCGCGGGCCCAGCGGCTGCTGGAGCGCGACGCCGCGGCCGCCTCGACGACGATCGGGCAGGCGATCACCGCCACCCGGGAGACGCTCGACGAGCTGCGCGCCCTGTCGCGGGGCATCGCGCCGCCGATCCTGGCCGACCGGGGGCTCAACCCGGCGCTGTCGGCACTGGCGGCCCGCTGCACCGTGCCGGTCGAGCTCGACGTCCGCATCGAGGAGCGGTTCGCCGCGCTGGTCGAGAACACCGTCTACTTCGTCACCGCCGAGGCGCTCACCAACGTCGCCAAGCACAGCCGGGCCACCCTGTGCCGGGTCATGCTCGACCGCACGGGCGACTCGCTGCTGCTGACCATCGGCGACGACGGAGTCGGCGGCGCCCATGTCGCCAAGGGCCACGGGTTGTCCGGTCTGGCCGACCGGCTGCGCGCGGTCGACGGCGAGTTGTCCGTTCAGTCCCCCGCCGGGGGACCGACCCTGATCGTGGCGGAGGTTCCGTGCGGGTAGTGGTGGCCGACGACGCCGTGCTCATCCGGGAGGGTCTGGTACGCCTCCTCGAAGAGTTCGGTTGTGAGGTGGTCGCGACGGTGGGGACGGGCGATGAGCTCGTGTCCGCCGTCGCGGCGCATCGGCCTGACGTGTCCGTGGTCGACGTGCGGATGCCGCCGACCTTCACCGACGAGGGCCTGCGCGCCGCCGTGGCGGCCCGTAAGGAGGTGCTCGGGGCGCCGGTCCTCATCCTGTCGCAGTACGTCGAGGTCTCCTACGCCGACGACCTGCTCGCCGACGCCCGGGGCGGGGTCGGCTACCTGCTGAAAGACCGTGTCGTGGACGTCGAGGAGTTCATGGCCGGGCTGCGCGGCGTCGCCTCCGGCGGCACCGTCTTCGACCCGCAGGTCATCTCGCAGCTCATGGTCCGGCGGCGGCGCGACGACCCGGTGGCCCTGCTGACGCCGCGGGAGCGCGAGGTGCTGGCGCTGATGGCCGAGGGCCGCTCGAACCCGGCGATCGGGCGGCACCTGGTGGTGAGCGAGGGCGCGGTGGAGAAGCACATCCGCTCGATCTTCGCCAAGCTCGGCCTGTACGCCGACGACGCCGACCAGCACCGCCGCGTGCTGGCGGTGCTGGCCTTCCTGCGCTCCTAGGCCGGGTGGTTGCCCGCCGGCCCGCCGATGTCGTAGGGGGTCGTGACGCCCTCGTAGGCCACGTGGAACTCCATGCCCTGGACCGCGTGGGCCAGGTCGTGGCAGTGGGACATCCACAGGCCCGGGTTGTCGGCGGTCAGCGCCACGACCCAGACCTCGCCCGGTTCGACGTCGAAGGTGTCGACGAGCATCCCGTTGGCGGGCCGGCCGTCGCGGGACAGGACCTCGACGTGGTGGCCGTGCGGATGCATCGGGTGCAGGTCGCCCGACCGGTTCACGATCGTGATCTTGACGCGTTCCCCTTCGCGCACGACCGGGGTCGGGATGTTCGGGTAGCCCTTCCCGTTGACCGTGTGGGCCAGCCTCGGCACCCCGTCGACCATGGCGAAGGTCTTGTCGAGCACCCAGACGATCTCCTGGTCGAAATCCTCGCGGAGGTCGGGCAGCGTGCCGTAGCGGGTGACGTCGAGCGGCTCGCCCGTCGCGGGCGCGGTCTGGCCGTTCAGGGCCAGGCCCGGGTGGCCGTCGACGCTCAGCATGACCGGGCCGTCGGGCATGGTGAAGGCCAAGTCGTAGCGGCCCCCGGCGGCGAGCTTGATCCGCCGGTCCCGCAGCGTCGTGGCGCCGGCGACGTCGCGGGCGTCGACCGAGCGCAGCCGGAAGTCCACGCCCGACAGCCCCAGGGTCACCGGCGTGCTGTCGGTGTCGGCGATCCGCAGCCGGACCGGGCTGCCGGGCGGGATGACGGCCGTGACCTGCCGGTCGGTGGGCGGCCGGTCGTCGAAGCTGAGGGTCTTCACGTTGCCGTATGTGTGCACCGCCACCGTGTGGTCGCCTTCGGCGGGTTCCACGATGAGCAGCCCGAACAGGCCCTTGGCCACGGCGACGCTGGAGTTCTGGTGGGAGTGGTACCAGTACGTGCCGGGGTCGTCGGCGCGGAAACGGTAGACGTGCTCGCCGCCGGGCTTGACGGCGTCCTGGGTGACGCCGGGCACGCCGTCCTCCCCGGCGGGCAGGTCGTAGCCGTGCCAGTGGATCGTCACGCCCTGGTCGCCGGGCAGTTCGTTGCGCAGCGTCACCTCCAGGGTCTCGCCCTGCCTGACCCGCAGCGTCGGACCGGGGTTCTGGCCGTTGAACGACCAGGTCTGCACGGTCCGGCCGCCGACGGTCAGGCTCGACGACTTCGCCGTCAGGGTGTACCTGCGCGCGTCCGGGTCGGCGGGGCCGCGCAACGAGGCCACGGAGACACCACCGGTGGCCGTGTCGTGGCCCGCGTGCATCGGCGTGCCGGAGAAGCTGCCCGAGACCGCCCACACGACGCCGGTCAGCGCCACCGCGAACCCCGCGATCCGCCACCGGTCGCCGCCCCCGCCCGCGACCAGCCGCCACGCCAGTGCCGCGGCGCCGCCCCCGACCAGCATCACGACCAGGGCCGACGACACGGTCACGGGGTAGGAGACGATCACGTCGCAGGCCACCCCGATGATCGCGCCGATGGCGGTGAGGATCAGCGGGTAGGCCTTCTTCGGGTCCCGGTCCCGCCGCAGCAGCGCCGGGACGGTGGTCGTGAGGGCGTACACCATCGGGACGAGCAGCAGGGGCAGGGCCAGCAGCACCTTCTCGGCGACGAACCACCACCCCGCCTGCATGAGCCGCGCCGTCAGCACCACCCGCACCCCGCTCACGACGACCGCCCCGGCGCTCAGCGCCAGGGCGGCCAGGTGGAATCGCGGGTCGTGCGGCGGCCGGAACGCGGCGAACGCGAAACCGGCCGCGGCGGCCCACACCACGGCGGCGACGACGACCACGATCTGGTCGAGGCCGCCGGCGAGCGCGGTGGTCACGCGACGGCGGCCTGGGGCGCGGGCGCCGCGGCCTTGGTGAGGTCGCGGGCCTTCTTCATCAGCACGACCGACGCCCACAGGATCGCCACGCCGTCGAGGGCGTGGAAACCGAGCACGACCAGGCTCGCGGTGCTGGTGCTGTTCTCGGTGGCGCCGAGCATCCCGGCGAGCTCGAAGATCACGAAGAGCTGGACGACGATCAGCAGCAGCGGCGTGATCGACAGCAGGATGAGACGGCCCCCGGCCTTGGCGATCGCCGCCACGATCGTGGTCAGGATCGACAGGATCGGAAGGACCATGGTGCCGTTGAGGATGTGCGGCATGATCGCGGCGTCCTCGGCCCCGAAGGCGGGCGTGGGCCGCTCGAACGCGCCGAACGTGGCGAAGTAGAACTGGGCGATCACGGAGACGAACATGATCACCGTGAAGCCGAAGAAGACCTTACGCATGTGGGATCCCCCAGACAGAGTGGTGTCGCTGGCGCCAACTGTGGGCCAAGGGGTGTCCCGAGCACATGGGACCGGCGTCCTGAACGCCCGGGATCGCGGCCTTCTCCGATCCTTGACCCGCTCTGTCGGGGTGGCTTGAGTATCCCCCTACTCCATCGCCAGCGCCACCACGGCCCCGATGCCGCACAGCACCGCCGTGATGAGGAAGATCTCCGAGTATTCGGTGTGCAGGGCCGCCTGCACCGCCTGGGTGTAGACCTCAAGCTGCTTCTGGTACGTCTCGGGCGACACCCCGAACGGCAGGGGGGTGTCGAGGTCGGCGGTGAGGGTCTGGAACCGGTGGAACCCGTAGGCCGACAGCGCCGCCACCCCGAGCAGCATGCCCATCATGCGGGCCACCACGACGGCGGCCGAGGCGACGCCGTGCTGGACGGCCGGGATGGTCGTGAGGACGGCCGAGCTGACCGGCGCGATGACCAGCCCCAGGCCGAGCCCGGCGACGACGAGGTCGACGTCCATCGACAACCCGCCCGGCACGACCGGCCACCGGCTGATCAGCACGTAACCGGCGGTCGCCACGACCATGCCCGCCACGGTGACCGGCCGTTCGCCGAACCGGCGCGCCAGCGCGCCCCCGGCGAACGCGGCGACGGCGAGCGCGACCAGGAACCGGGTGAGCACCAGCGCCCCACCGGTCGCGTCGGCGCCGAGCAGCGTCTGCGCCACCAATTGCACGTCGACCAGCGTCACCAGCAGCGCCGCCCCGGCCAGGAAGCTGACCGCCAGCGTCGCGAAGACGGGCCGTTTGCGGACGCCGGTGAGGTCGAGGATGCGCGTCCGCGTGCGCAGCTCCCAGACGACGAACACGACCAGGACGACCGCCCCCGCGATCACGGCCGGCACCCCCCACGAGGGCAGCACCCGCTCGCCGGGCTCGGGGTTGTAGAGCCCCGCCACGAGCAGCCCCAGCCCCAGGGCCAGCAGCACCCCGCCCGGCACGTCGACCCTGGTGGCGGTCCGGGTCCCGGCCGGGACGTACCGATGCACCGCCACCGCCGCCAGCGCGGTCAGCGGGAGGTTGACCCAGAAGATCGTGCGCCACCCGTCGAGGAACCCGACCTGCACGACCGCGAGCCCCGCGCCGTAGAGGGGTCCCAGGACCGCCCCGAGCTCCTGCGCCGCCCCCACCGCGCCCAGGGCGGTCGGCCGCCTGCGCGCGTCCCAGAGGTCGCCGATGAGGGCCATGGTGATCGGCAGCAGCGCCCCGCCCGCGATGCCCTGGACCGCCCGCCCGGCGGTGAGCAGCGGGACGCTGCCGGCCAGCGCCGTGACGAGCGACCCGAGGGCGAACCCGGCCAGGCAGGCCTGGATGACCACCCGCCGCCCGAACCGGTCGGAGAACTGCCCGAGCAGAGGCATCGCGGCGACGTAGCCGAGCAGGAACCCGGTGACCACGGGGGTGACCCGCTCCAGCCGGTTGACGGGCACGTTCGCCGACGCCGCGATGTCGACCAGGACGGTGACCACGACATAGGCGTCGAGCGCGGCCAGCAGCACGGCGGCCCCGGTGACCCCGAGAACGACACGCCGGTTCGACCGGGGCGCCATGACCCGGGACTCCTCCTCCACAGACTCCACGACGCCGAGATTAACCGCTGAATCAGACCCGCACGCGCGCCCGGACGATCAGGGCCGGCGGCTCAACACCTCGGCGATGTCGCCGTGCCGCCGCACCATGGCGGCCAGATCCGGATCGATGAGGGTCAGGCAGGTCACGATGCTCTCGTAGTCGGCCGTCAAGTGCCGGTTGTGGATCGGACCGTGATGCGCGATCTTGTTACGCAGGATCCGGTGGTGGTCCAGTCTTGCGTGCAGTTCCCGGCGCGGTCCCCGGAAGTGCGGAAACGCCTTGTGGAGGGCCGGCCGCCAGAGGCGCTGGTCGTAGTTGTCTCCTCGCCCGAGCAGCGCGACCCAGAAGCCGAACGACAACTGGTCGGTGATCTGCTCGGCGTCGACGGGCAGCCGGAGCCGGGTGACCTGACTCACCGCGTCGGCGATCTTCCGATTCGCCACGGACGTGAGCCGGGCGTTCGGGTGGTTCCACCAGTCATCCTGGCCGAACAACAATGCGAGCTGCCTGTTCATCCCCACCCGCATGGCCACTTCCAGAAACTGAAGGGGACCGTAGAACGCCGAACTGATCTCGGTGTTCCAGCAGTGCAGGCGCAGCGCGGAAACCGGATCTCCGCCGGTCCGCAACAGGTAGGGCGACATGCGGACGGGCGACAGAGCGACGTGGAGCCGCCACGCTTCGGTCTCGAGCATCCTGACTGAGCTGTCCCATCGTGCTAGCCTGCTGCCATACGCCCCGGACCTGCCTCTGCTTCGCACGCAACCGGGGCAGCGCCATTTCCGGCCTCTGTGGGTCGCTCGGTGTGAACGACTCATCGCACAGAGATCAACGCAAAGGCTGGCACAGGGCGACGGGACGCGCCGCCCGAACGCCGGAACTTCTCAGACCGCCGGGGCCTCGATCGTCACCGGGGCGTCGTAGTCGGTGAGGGCGACCTTGACCGTGCCGCCGTTCAGGGGGAGGTCGATGGCCGTCACGCGGCTCGTGGCCTTGTCGATCATCAGGGTGCCCGGCTGGTCGCCCGTCACGCCGGGGACGATCTTCTTCAGGGGGTCGCCCGGCAGGGTCACCTTGAGCGTGTAGATGCCGTTCTGCTCGCCCTCGATCGTGGCGCCCTTCGCCGACGACAGCAGGGTCGGGACCGCCGTCACCACCGCGCTCGGGTCGTAGAGCGCCGCCAGCTGGGCGCGGGACATCGACTTCTGGAAGCCGCCCGTCGGGCCCTTGATGTAGACGGCGTCGCCCGCCAGGACGAACTCCAGCTCCTGGAGCGCGCCGATCATGATCTGGAGCTTGCCCTTGGCGTCGCCCTCGCGGGTCAGGTCGCCCTCGGCGGTCTTCACGGGGATCGGCGGGTTGCCCTCGGTCGTCAGGGAGAAGGCCACCGTCTTGACGGCGCCCATGGCCGCCGCCGACTTCTTCAGGACGTCGGGCGCCGCCGGGAGGCCGCCCTCGGTCGTCGAGGAGGAGCAGGCCGTGACGAAAGCCACCAAGGCCGCCAAGCACAGGATTCTTCTCACGCCAGGGATGCTAGCCCGCCGGGGGCTACCTCCCCTGGAGATGTGCCACGACGGGTGTGTAGATCTCTTCGACCTCTCGGATCTGCTCGGGGTTGAGCAGGTCGATGAAGTGGGCACGCACCCCGGCCACGTGGTCGGGGGCGACGCGTTCGATCGTGTGGTAGCCCAGAGGGGTGAGCACGGCGAACGTTCCACGCCGGTCGTCTTCGCACAGCTCTCTGGTCACCAGGCCCGCCTGCTCCATGCGGGAGATCTGGTGGGACAGGCGGCTGCGCGACTGGACGGTCGCGTCGGCCAGGTCGCTCATCCGCATGCGGTGGTCGGGGCTCTCCGACAGGTTGACCAGGATCTCGTAGTCGTTGAACGACAGCCCGTGTTCCTGCAACTCCCGGTCGAGGCGGTGGGTGAGGAGCCGGTGGGCCGTCAGATGGGCCCTCCACGCTCTCTGCTCGTCGGCCGTCAGCCAGCGGGGGTCTGCCATCCCACCAGTCTAAAGATCGTCTGTCACCGCCGTACACGGGAGCATGACACGATGTCGAACATGAACGACAAAACCGATGGCGGTGACTCCCTCCTTACGGTCATCGTCGCAGGTGGGGCCAATCTCGCCATCGCGGTCGCCAAGTTGGTGGCGGGGTTGGTGAGCGGCTCGGCGTCGATGTTGTCCGAGGCCGCCCACAGCGCCGCCGACACGGTGACCGAGGTGCTGCTGTTCACCGCGATCAAGCGCGGCGAGCGGCCCGCCGACCGCAGGCATCCCCTCGGCTACGGCAACGCCGCGTTCCTCTGGGCGTTGATCGCCGCCTGCTTCACCCTCGTCGTCGGGGCCGGGTTCTCCGTCACCCACGGGTTCCACACGATCTTCGACGGCGAGGAGCTGACCGACTTCACCGTCTCCTACATCGTGCTCGCGGTCTCGTTCGGGCTGGAGAGCGTCTCGATGTTCCAGGGGCTGCGGCAGCTCCGCACGTCGGCCACGCGGTGGGAGACGCGGCCGTTCGCACTGCTCAGACGGACCTCCGACACGATGCTGAAGGCCGTGGTGCTGGAGGACGCCGCGGCGCTGACCGGCATCCTGATCGCGTTCGGCGGGCTCGGCTTGACCCAGCTCACCGGGAACACCGCATGGGACGGCGCCGGGTCGGTCCTGATCGGCCTGCTGCTGCTGTTCGTGGCGGTCACCCTGATCCGGGCCAACGCCAGCCTGCTGCTGAACCGGTCGGCGTCGGCCGGGCTGGAGCGGCGCATCCTGGCCCATCTGGAGGCGCTGCCCGAGGTCGAGCGGGTGGTCGAGCTGCTGACCGTGGTCATCGGGCCCAACCGGATCCTGGTCGCGGCGCGCATCGACTTCGTCGACGAGGCGACCGGGGCCGCGCTCGAATCGGCCTCGGCCGAGGTGGAGCGGCGGCTGCGCGGCGATTTCCCGGAGATCCGCGAGGTGTTCCTCGACCCGACCTCCTCGGCCGAAGACCGGTTCTAGCCGCCGATGATCTGGAGTTCGCCGGGCTCGTCGAAGATCGCGGTGGCGATCACGGTCCCGGCGGTCCACTCGACCAGGTGACGGCCTTCCCATTCGTGTGTACGACCGTCGAACGGCACCTTCGACAGATCGGCGTCCCGTAACCGGTCGAGGGCCAGCTCGCCCCGTTTGACCAGCGCCTCTTTGCGCACCCACTGACGGATGAGCCGCCGGTTGTCCATCCCGACCAGCCCCGCCTCGGCCGGCGTGAGGGCCAGCGCGACCAGGTTCTCGTCGGCCTGCCCGCCGGTCGCGTGCTCGGCGTCCACGCCGACCCTGCCCGCCCCCGCGGCGGCGGTGACGTACCCGGCGGTGTGGGCCAGGCTGACCGACAACTCGGGGGCCTCGGTGATGAAGGGGCGGCCGTGGGGCCGGCCGCAGCGGTCGCAGCGCTGTTCGAGGGTGAGCACGCACGCGCGCATGTCGAGGATCTTCGCCGCGCAGTAACGGACCAGCAGGTGGGCGGCCACGAAGTCGAGCCGGTCCTGCTCCCGTGTGAACCGGTCGGCGCGGGCCCGCTCGGTCTCGGTGAGCGTCCCGCCGACGGCGTCCAGGACTTCGTCGGTGTAACCGGCGACGGCCAGTGGGGCGCGCATCACCTCAGCGTATTGGAGGTATATGTCGATCAAGTGAACTACGGGGGGTAAGCAATGAGCCGTTCGAAATGTCTGGTTGTGCTGGTGGGGGCCGCTGTGGGCGCGGTGCCGGCGGGCGCGGCGCACGCCGATCGGGGGCCGCACAAGGTCACGCACCGTCACCAGGCCGACGTCCCGAAACCCGGCACGACGAGTGCGGCCAACCGGCGGCTGCAGAAGGAGCTGTCCGCTCTGGGCTACTTCACCGGGCCGTGGAACGGCTACTACGGGCCCGACATGGCGCAGGCGATGTTCGCCGTCCAGAAGGTGAACGGGCTCAAGACCAACGCCCGCTGGAGCGAGGAGGTCGACCGGAAGATCCGCCGGGGCTGGGTGCCCGTCGCGCGCAGCACCAGCGGCAACCTGGTCGAGGTCGACCTGCAGCGGCAGCTGCTGATGGTCGTCAGGGGCGGCAAGGTGGTGAAGGTCTTCAACACCTCCGGCGGGAACGGCAAGCCGTACGGCGGCGGCAAGATCGCCACCACGCCCCGGGGGGTGTTCACCGTGCAGCGGCAGGTGAACAAGGTGGAGAAGTCGCCGCTGGGCGAGCTCTACCGGCCCAAGTACTTCCACGGCGGCTACGCCATCCACGGGTCGGCCTACGTCCCGCCGAGACCGGCCTCGCACGGGTGCGTGCGGGTGTCGTACGAGGCCATGAACTGGTTGTGGAAGAGCGGCAGCCTGCCCGTCGGCGGGAGGGTGTGGATCTACTGAAGCCCTTCCAGCCACGTCTCGATCTCGGCCGACGAGCGGGGGAGCGCGCCGGACATCAGCCGGGCGCCGTCGGCGGTGATCACTAGGTCGTCCTCGATCCGCACGCCGATCCCGCGCAGCTCCGGCGGCAGCGTCAGGTCGTCGGGCTGCAGGTAGAGGCCGGGTTCGACGGTCAGCACCATGCCCTCTTCGAGCACGCCGTCGAGGTAGGTCTCGGCCCTGGCCCTGGCGCAGTCGTGCACGTCCAGGCCCAGCATGTGGCCGCTGCTGCACAAGGTGTAGCGGCGGTAGAGACCCGTCTCGAAGTCGGACTCCAGGCCCCATCCGGCCAGGCCGTCGGCGATCACCCGCATCGCGGCCAGGTGGAAGTCGCGGAAGCGGGCCCCCGGCCGCAGGGTGGCGATGGCGGCGTTCTGGGCCTCGTACACGAGGTCGTAGACCTGGCGCTGGATGGGTGAGAACCGGCCCGACAGCGGGAAGGTGCGGGTGACGTCGGCGGTGTAGAGGCCGTCGGTCTCCACTCCCGCGTCGAGGAGCAGCAGGTCGGCGCGGTTCAGGGGGCCGTCGTTGCGGATCCAGTGCAGCACGCAGGCGTGCGCGCCCGAGGCCACGATCGAGTCGTAGCCGGTCGCGTTGCCCTCCAGCCGCGACCGCAGGCCGAAGATCCCCTCGACGTAGCGCTCGCCCCGGGGGTGCCCGAGCGCCTGGGGGAGGGCGCGCACGACGTCCTCGAAGCCCCGGGTGGTCGCGTCGACGGCGTGCTGGAGCTCGGCGATCTCGTGCTCGTCCTTGATCAGCCGCATCTCCGACAGGTATGACGTGAGCTCGGCGTCCTGGTCGAGGGTCCGCCCGCCGGGGCGGAAGTCGTCGATATGGGCGGTCTCCAGGCCGTACAGGGAGGCGGCCTCCTGGAGGTCGGGGCGGCGGCCCACCCAGAACTCCCCGAACCGCCGGTCGCGGTAGAACTCCTCGCCCTGCGACCGGGGCGAGCGGGGCCGCAGGTAGAGCACGGCCTCCCCGGACGGCTCGATCACCAGCACGTCGGCGGGCTCCTGCGCGCCGGTCAGGTAGGCGTAGGCGCTGTGCGCCCGGAACCGGTAGTCGCTGTCGTTGCTGCGGACCTTCAGGTCGCCGGCCGGGATCACCAGCCGCTCACCCGGGAACCGCTGGGCCAGCCTGGCCCGCCTCTTCCGCGTGTACGCCGCCACGGGCAGCTGCGGCAGATCGTCGTGCCGCGTGTCGGCCCAGCCCGTCGTCATGAAGGCGGCCAGCTCCGGCGTGATCGGGAGGTCATGGGAACCGGTGTTCTCGGTCGTCATGACGACGCATGGTATTTCACATTCCACCGGCACATTAAGAGTCATTTCGGGGAATGTGAAAAATCCGGCCCTGCTCTTGACGGAGCGTCACCACAGGTTGTTGCCTGAGGAGACAAGCAGAAGGGTGGTGTCGATTGCTCATCGGGACGATCGTGCAGGGAAAGGGCGCCCACGTGGTGACCGTTCCCCCGGATGCCACAGTGACCGAACTGCTCCGCCTGCTGGCCGAGCACAACATCGGCGCCGTGGTCGTCTCCGCCGACGGCCAGGCGATCACGGGCATCGTGTCGGAGCGGGACATCGTCCGGCACCTGCACATGCGAGGCGGAGCGGTGCTCGCCGAGCCCGTCTCCAGCATCATGACCGTCGAGGTGCGCACCTGCGGCCCCGACGAGAACGTCGACGAACTACGCAAGACCATGACCGTGCACCGATTCCGGCACGTCCCGGTCGTCCAGGACGGCCGCCTCATCGGCATCGTCAGCATCGGCGACGTCGTCAAGAGCGCGATCGAGGAGCTGGAGACCGAGCGCGCCCACCTCGTGGGCTATCTGCACGGCTGACCTCCTGGGACAACGGCCCGGCGGCACTCCCGCCGGGCCGTCGCCGTGTCTACTGGACGGTGATCCGGTCGACCTCGACGGTCACCCCCTTCACCTTCTCGGTGGAGGTCGCCGTGGTGACCGTGCCCTCACCCGCCGACACGCCCTTGACCTTCAGGGTGTAGGTCAGCGACTCGCCGGGCGCGCCCGGCGTGCTGGTCACCCGGTAGTCGGAGGCCGCGCCGGTGCCCGCTGGGACCCGGCCGCCCCGGGTGCCCTCGGTGTTCTCCGCGCCGATCGTCAGCCCGTAGGCGTCGCCCGGGTAGGCGATCGGCGACGGGTAGGCGAAGGTGACGTCCTCCGGCCCGTCGACCCCGATCCACGACTGGAACGTCTTCAGGTCGCCGGTGCCGAACAGGTTGACCCGCCACTCGACGACGATCCAGCTCGCCACGCCGTCGGTCAGCGTCGCCACGTAGACGCCCGGCGCGCCGGTGCCGTCGAGGTCGGTCCAGAACGGCGCCAGCACCGCGTTCGGCCGGTCGGCGTCGGGCAGGTCCTGCGGCACGAAGGCGACGTCCTCCGCGCCCTCGGCGCCGCCCGCCACCAGGTAGCCGTTGGACGTGATGCCCAGGCGGGTGAACGTCCGGCCGGAGAAGCGGAAGGCCGGCACGGTGAAGTCGAGCGCCTCCTCGTCGCCGATCGGGATCGGCATGATGCCGAACGCGTCGAGCGGGAGGTAGCCGAACAGCCCGCCGGCGGCGATCGCCGGGGCGTCGGGCTCGCGGCCCGCCAGCGTCTTCCTGGCCGTCGCGATCTGGGTGCCGACCTTCGTGGCCCCGGTGACCGCGTTGAGCCGCAGCCTTGAGTTCAGCGTGCTCAGCGCGGTGACCTCGGTGTCGTCGAGCGTGTCGTTGCGTACGGTCACCGTGCAGGTCGACTCGCCGGTGTCACGCGGGATCGACGCCGGGGCGCAGGCCTGCTCGACCGGCACGGCGCCCTCGCCGCGCACGAACGCCACCGGCAGGTGCTGCCGGAGGCCCCCGCCGACCTGCTTGAGGTCGACCTGGCCGAAGTACTGCCCGTCGGGCAGGTCGGGCGCGGCGATCACGATCTGGACGGTCTGCGTCTTCCCCGCCTTGACCGTGAACAGCGGCGGCACGACCACGATGGACGCGCCGCTCACGGTCGTGCCGGTGGCCGTGTAGGTGAGGCTCTTGCCGGTGACGTTGGTGAAGGTGCGCTTGGCGGTGATGAGGCCCGGCATCGTGGGGGCGTTCACCGACGGCAGGTTCAGGTCGATCCGGTTGAGCGGGTCGGCCGCCGAGGCGGCGAAGTTCTCCGCCGACTCGTCGAGGGTCAGCGCGGCGTCGCCCGCCTTGCTCAGGTCGATGCGGCCGCCGCCCATGTCGAACGCGTCGGCCGGGGTGGTGCCGTTCTGCTTGGTGACGCTCGTCTTGGCCGTCGTCTCCAGCGCGGTCTTGACCTGGCCGGGCGTCCACGCCGGATGGAGGGCGAACAGCAGCGCCGCCGCGCCGGCGACGTGCGGCGAGGACATCGAGGTGCCCGCGATCGACATGTAGAGGTTGCCGGGCGGCCCTTCGAGCGGGGACTCGGGAGTGGGGGTCGTACCGGCCAGGATGTGCAGCCCCGGCGCGGTCACGTCGGGCTTCAGGAAGTCGCCGCCCGGCCCGCGCGAGGAGAACGTGGTGATCACGTCACCCTGCCAGGTGGCCTTGGCGCCCCGGGTGAACGACGCGGTGCCGGCCGGGTTGGCGGCCTTCCACGCGAGCAACTGGTCGGAGGCGGGCTTGTCGACGTGCACGGTCGGCAACCAGTGGTTGTCGGTCATCACGTCGAGCGGCTCGGCGTTGTAGAGGATCATCCCGGCGGCGCCGCCCTGACGTACCGAGAACCCCTTCAGCACCCGGTTCGGCCCGCGCTGGCAGGCCACGATCTTCCCGGTGAAGAGGCCGGGAGGCGCCGGGGTGAGGCAGAGCGCGTCACTGTACGGCGGCGCCGACGCCAGCACCACCGGCAGGTTCGCGGGCACCCCCCCGGTCACGCTCGCGCCCTTCAGGGTGGTCCCGCCCGACAACGAGATCGTCGACTGGTACGTGCGCGTCTGCGTCGAGGCCGCCACGGTCGTCACCCACGGGCTCAGGTGGTCGGCCGTCGCCGCCCCGGGCCCGGCGTTCCCGGCGGAGGCCGCCACGAACACCCCCGCCGCGTAGGCGTCGAGGAAGGCCAGCTCAACAGGGTCGCTGTACGGATCGGCGCCCCCGCTGATCGAGAAGTTGATCACCCGCACCCCGTCGAGGACCGCCTGCGCCACGGCCTGCGCCGAGTCGGACTGGTAGCAGCCCTCGGCCCCGCACACCTTGTAGACCGCCACGTGCGCGGCCGGGGCGACGCCGTGGACGGGCCCGCGCGAGATGCCCAGCGGGTTCGCGTCGGCCACCGGCGCGCCGGCCGAGGTCGTCGCGGTGTGCGTGCCGTGGCCGTTGGAGTCGCGGGCGCTGTCCCCGTAGACCTCGCCGCCGACGACGGCGTTGTAGGTGTCGAGGAACGGCTGCCCCGAGATCAGCTTGTTGTTGCACGTGAACACGTCGGCGGCCGGGGTGAGCGGGTTGTCGCCGAAGTCGCAGGTCCGGGCCGTGCCGTCGGCCTTGGCGGGCGGCGCGGGAACGTCGGCGGAGGCGGCGAACTGCGGATGCTCGGGCCACGCGCCGGAGTCGAGGATCCCGACGACGACCCCCTTGCCGGAGTTCGGCGCCCCGCCCAGCTTCGAGTAGACGGTCGGCGCGCCGATGAAGGCCGGGCTGGAGTCGGTCAGCGGCTGCACCAGCTTGTCCTCCTGGACGGCCGCCACCCCCTTGATCTTCAGCAACTCGGCGGCCTTGTTCGCCGGGACGGTCAGCGCGACCCCGCCGTAGACGGTCCGCAGCCGCTGCCCGACCTTGGCGCCCCCCACCCGCCTGGGCAGTTCGGCGAGGAAGGTGTTCTCGACGCCCTCGATGTGCTTGAGATAGTTCTTCGCGGCCGCGCTGCGCAGGTCGAGCGCCTTGCCGGTGACCGAGGGGGAGGTGCCCGCCAGCCCTTTGATCCCGCCCTCGTAGGCGGCCAGCGCGTCGTAGTCGAGCTTGACCACGACGTTCACGGGCGTGGACGACCGCGACCGGATCAACGCCTGGTCGCTCTCGGCGAGCCGGCCCGTGGCCGACTTGGCGCCGGTGACCCGTTCGGGGTTGGTCAGCGGGGTGGCGGTGAGCTTGGCGCTCGGCGGGGGAGAGGGGCGCGCTCGCGGGTGGTGAGGCCGATATGACCAGGCTCAGTCCTGCGGCTACGGCGGCTAAGCGTGACTTCTTTGACACGTAACCTCCCATGGGGGCTGCGGGGCCGCGCAGGGGAGGTCGACCGCTCCCCGGAGCGTCGGCTTTGGAACGGTCTAACCTGCCCCGGAGTTTAACCAGAGGGTTTTCCGCCGCCTAGTGTCCACATGTGGCCGCGACCTAGACTCCTGACCATGAAGCTGAAGCTGGACCTGCACGACATCTTCAACAAGGGCGACCAGATCGACCGGGCCCTGCGCGGGATCATCCAGGAGGCCATCGACAAGAAGGCGACCGAGGTCGAGATCATCCCCGGGAAGGGGTCGGGCCAGCTCAAGAAGAAGGTGCTGCGTTTCCTGGACCAGAAGGAGATCAAGGCGCTCTATCACCGGATCGACAAGGACGCGAAGAACCACGGCCGGTTGTTCGTGTACTTCCGGCACAACAAGTGATCGACCTGATCGTCGTCTACACCGAACGCGTCGAGGAATGCCGGGCCTTCTACACCGGCCTCGGCCTGACCTTCGAGAAGGAGCGGCACGGCACCGGACCCGAGCACTTCTCCGCCACGCTCGGGTCCACCGTCTTCGAGCTCTATCCGGCCGGTGACCGACCGCCCACCGGCCGGCTCCGTCTCGGTTTCACGCTGCCGAGCGGCCCCGGCCGGGAGCCCGGTCGTCACACCGACCCCGACGGCCGGACGGTCGACCTCAGGATCTCGGCGTGAGCGGGGCCCGGTAGCCGGGGACCGACGGCCATCTGACCGTCAGCACCACCGACTCCTCCTCGGCGACCCATGAGTGGTCGACGCCCTGGCCCCACACCAGGTAGTCGCCCTGCTTCTCCAGGACCACGCTGCGGTCGGGCAGTTCCATGCGGAAGCGGCCGCTGATCAGGACGATCATCGCCGTGCGGGACTCGCCCCGTACCCACTGGGTGCGCTCCTCGCCCGCCGGGTGGACGCCCCACTTGATCTCGACCTCGTCGCTGTGCCGGGCGTCTCCCTCGGGGCGGAAGTGGCCGAGCAGCCAGCCTCGGTCGAGCAGCGCGTCGGCGTTCGCGTTGCCTACGTACACCCGTTCTGTCACGAGCGGCGAGGTTAGCAGAGTTTGCCGATCGTCCTGGCCTCCTCGGCGGCGGCCACGACCGCGTCGAGCGGGGCGCCGGTGCCCGCCGTGACCAGGGCGTTGATGGCCCCTTCGACGAAGGGGGCGTCGGCCATGACCACGTCGGCCCGGTCTTCAACGAAGGTGCGGGCGGTGAGGACGGCGCTGCCCAGGTCCATGATCAGGACCACGCCGTCGCCCTGGTCGACCTCGTCGACGGCCTCCTCCAGCCGGGTCAGGCTGGTTCCCAGGTCGCCGTCGTCGGTGCCGCCCGCCGGACGGATCGGGGCGTCCTCCCCGGCGATGCCGACGGCCAGGGCCGCCGCCTCCTCGGCCAGGCCGGCGCTGTGGGAGACCAGCACGATGCCGACCATCAGGCGGCCCTCAGCGCGTCGATCACGAGGGCCGTCGACGTCGCGCCCGGATCCTGGTGGCCGATGCTGCGGTCGCCCAGGTAGCTGGCGCGGCCCTTGCGGGCGCGCATCGGGGTCGTGGCCCGCGCGCCGTCGAGGGCGGCCCGCGCCGCGGCGTCGAAGGAGGTTCTCAGCTCCGGTACGGCCGGAGCCAGGGCGTCGATCATCGTCTTGTCGCCTTCCTGGGCCGAGCCCAGTTTCATGACGGCGGCCAGGGCCTGGGCGAACGCCTCGGCCAGCGCCTCCTGGCTCACCTCGGGCCCGTCGCCGACCGCGCGGCCGAGGGTGCGGAAGAGGGTGCCGTACAGAGGACCGGAGGCCCCGCCGACCTTGCGGATCAGGGTCGTGCCCGTCGTCGTCAGCACGTCGGAGGGGGTCTCGGGAGGCCTGGCCGCCAGGGCCTCCTCGACGGCGGTGAAGCCGCGGTCGAGGTTGGCGCCGTGGTCGGCGTCGCCGATGGCGCGGTCGAGGTCGGTCAGGTGGTCGCGGTCGGCGCGCACCCGCTCGGTGACGGCCGCGATCCAGCGCAGGAAGAAGGCGGTGTCCATCAGCGCCCCCACCGCAGGGCCGGGGTCTCCACCGGATGGTCCCAGAGCGACGTCAGCTCCGCGTCGAGCAGGCAGGTCGTGATCGAGAACCCGGCCATGTCGAGGCTGGTCACGTAGTCGCCCACCAGGCACCTCGTGGCGGTCGCGCCCTTCTCCCGCAGGTAGGCGTCCACCTCCCCGTAGGCGACGTAGAGCTCCATGAGGGGGGTCGCGCCCATACCGTTCACCATCACCAGCACGTCGCCGGAGAACGGCAGGTCGGCGTCGATGGCGTCCATGGCCACCCGGACGATCTCGCGGGCTTCCCGGAACCGCTCCCGCGAGCGGCCCGGTTCGCCGTGGATGCCGATGCCGAGCTCGATCTCGTCGGCGCCCAGGTCGAAGGTCGGCTTGCCGGCCGCCGGGACCGTACATGCCGAGAACGCCACGCCGAACGAGCGGCTGCGGGCGTCGACCGTGCGGGCCATCGCGGCGACGGCCTCCAGGGGCGCGCCCTGTTCGGCCAGGGCGCCGGCCATCTTCTCGACGAACAGCGTCGCGCCGGTGCCGCGGCGGCCGGCGGTGTAGGTCGAGTCCTGGACGGCGACGTCGTCGTCGACCAGGACGCTGACCACGTGGGCGCCCTCTTCGGCGCACAGTTCGGCGGCCATCTCGAAGTTGAGCACGTCGCCGGTGTAGTTCTTGACGATGTGGAGCACCCCCGCGCCGCCGTCGACGGCCTTGGTGGCCTCGATCATCTGGTCGGGGACGGGGGAGGTGAAGATCTCTCCGGGGCAGGCGGCGTCGAGCATGCCGTAGCCGACGAAGCCCGCGTGCAGCGGCTCGTGGCCCGAGCCGCCGCCCGAGACCAGGCCGACCTTGCCCGGGGTGGGGCCGGCGGCGCGCAGCACGATCCGGTTCTCGACGTCGACGCGCAGCGACGGATGGGCGGCGGCCATGCCTCTGAGCGTGTCGGGCACGACGTCGCCGACGGCGTTGATGAGTTTCTTCACGGGTGCCTCCACGGCGAGAGGGGAAGCCGTTCCTCACGGCTTCCCCTTCCCGGTGATCAGCGGGCGAACACCACGATGTTGTCGCGGTAGGAGCGCCGGGCGCGGTCGAACGTGCCGCCGCAGGTGATCAGCCTGAGCTGGGCGCCGCCGCCGGAGGCGTAGACGAGCCTGTCCGGGATGCCGTTCTTGGGATAGCGGGCGACCCGGTAGACCGTGAAGGTCACGCTCGACCCGTCCGCCCGGCCGACGGTGACCTTGTGCCCGGGCTTCAGCTCGCGCAGCCGGTAGAAGACCGCCGGGCCCGACGTCGAGTCGACGTGCGCGGCGATGACCGCGACGCCCTTCTCACCCGGTTCCGGGCCCGACTTGTGCCATCCCGCGACGTCGAACCGCTTCGGGGCGAGGAGCTTGCCCTTCTTGTCCAGCTTCAACGGGATGATCCGGGAGTTGACCTTGATGGCCGGGATCCGGACCCGGGTCGGGTTCGCGACGTCCTTGGCGGCGGGCACCACACTCGCGGGGGCGACGGCCGCCCGCGCCGGCGGTGCGCCCTCCCCGGCGCACGCCGCGAGCAGCAGCGCACCGGCGAGAAAGGCGCCGGCCCTCATCGTGTACGCCCTCACGACCCGGCGCCCTGACGCCGCCGGGCCAGCACGACCAGACCGGTGACGGCCCCCACGCCGGCCATCCCGGCGATGCCGAGCGGCACCCACGGGCTCGTGCCCTCCTCGGCCGAGACGAACCGCACGTCGGCCGTGCCACCCATGCCGGTGTCCACGCCACCGCTCGGACGGTCGTCATCGTCGTCGTCCTGGGTGCCGCCCGCGCCCGTCTCGACACCGCCGTTGGGCCGGTCGTCGTCATCGTCATCCTGGGTCCCACCGGCACCCGCGTCGACTCCGCCCCGGGCGCGGTCGTCGTCGTCATCGTCGTCGTCCGAGGTGCCGCCCTTGCCGGTCTCGACTCCGCCGCGCGGGCGGTCGTCATCGTCGTCATCGCCTCGGTCGTCGTCGTCCGAGGTGCCGCCCTTGCCCGTTTCGACGCCGCCGCGCGGGCGGTCGTCATCGTCGTCGTCGCGGCGGTCGTCATCGTCGTCGGCGGTCGTGGCCGTCCAGGTGGGGGCCGCGTGGGCGGTGGCCGGGAGGGCGATGGTCGCGCCGCCCACGGTGGCGAAGGCGGCGAGGGCCAGGAGGGCGCGGCGTGCTTCGAGGTTCATCTCGGCTCCCTGTTCGGGTTCGTGTTCCGGTGCTGAGACGAGCCTCGTGAGCGAGGGTTGGGCCTGTCTGAGAGCCGCGTTAGAGCGGTCTCATCGGGCGCGGAGGCGGTAGCCGGTGCCGCGCACGGTCTCGATGCGGTCGGAGCCGATCTTGCGGCGCAGGTAGCGCACGTAGACGTCCACGACGTTCGAACCGGGGTCGAAGTCGAAGCCCCACACCTGGCTGAGCAGTTGTTCCCGCGACAGGACCTGCTCCGGATGCCGGAAGAACGCCTCGGCCAGCGCGAACTCGCGGGTGGACAGGTCGATGGAGCGTTCCCCCGCGTGGGCGCGGCGGGTGCGCAGGTCGAGGGCCAGGTCGCCGACGCGCAGCACGGTCGCCTCGGGCGCGCGTTCGGTGCGCAGCCGCAGCCGGACGCGGGCCAGCAGCTCCTCGAACGCGAACGGCTTGGCGATGTAGTCGTCGGCGCCGCCCTCCAGGCCCGCGACGGTGTCGCCGACGCTGTCGCGGGCGGTCAGGATGATCACGGGGATCTCCGCGCGGGCGGCCCGCAGACGCCGTAAGACGGTGAAGCCGTCGCTCAGCGGCAGGCCGAGGTCCAGGATCATCAGGTCGTAGTGGCCGGCCCTGGCGTGCTCGTAGGCGGCCAGGCCGTCGGTCACCACGGTCGTGACGAAACCGCTGGCCCGCAGGCCCTTCTCCAGGAACGCGGCGATGCGCTCCTCGTCCTCGGCGATCAGGATGCTGTTCACACCGTCTCCACTCTCTCCGCCACCATCGGGAACGTCAGGACGAACTGGGCGCCCCCGCCGGGCGCGTCCATCACGAACACCCGGCCGTCGTGCGCCTCGGCGATCGACCGCACGATCGACAACCCGAGGCCCGAACCCTCACCCGCGATGCGCGCCCGCTCGAACCGCTGGAAGATGCGTTCGCGGTCCTCCACGGGCACCCCCGGGCCGCTGTCGCGCACCCACAACACCACGTGCCCGTCGCGGACCGCCGACCCGACCGCGATCAGGTCGCCCTCCTGCGTGTGGCGCACCGCGTTGGCGGTGAGCTGCATCAACGCCTGGGTGAGCCGCTGCTGGTCGGCGACCGCGTACTCCTCGGCGACCTCGTCGACGCGCCACTTGCGGTCGGCCAGGCCGCGCGCGCGGGCCACCACGGCCACCGGGAGCTCGGCCAGCTCGACCGGCTCCAGGGTCAGGAAGTTGGGCTGGCCCGCCTTGGCGAGCGTCAGCAGGTCGTCGACCAGGCGGTTCATCCGGATCAGCTCGTCGTTGACGAGGGCCAGGGTGCCGCGCTGGTCGTGCGGGTCGTCGCCCATCAGCTCCAGGTGGCCCCGGATCACGGTGATGGGGGTGCGCAGTTCGTGGCCGGCGTCGTCGGCGAACCTGCGCTGCGCGGCGAAGGCCTGGTCGAGCCGGTCGAGCATGTGGTTGAAGGTCGCCGCCAGCGCCGCCACGTCGTCGTTGCCGGTGACCTCCAGCCGCCGGGTCAGGTCGGAGCTGTCGGAGATGGCCTCGGCGGTCTGGCGCACCAGGCGGATGGGGGCCAGCACGCGTCCGGCCACGAACCACCCGGCCGCGCCCGCGAGCGTCAGCGCCGCCAGGCCGGTGATCGCCAGGACCTGGACCGACGCGACGACCTCCTCACGGTGGCGGTCGTAGAAGACGGCCACCACGAACTGCCCGATGGTGGCGTCGCCGGTGATCTGGACCGGTATCGCGGCGTAACGCACCCGTCCGGCGGTGCTGTCGGTCCAGCCGGCCACCGGCCGTTCGGTGACCCGCGCGACCGCCCGCACCAGGTTCTCGTCGGCGTCGAGCGCGGCCGGGGGACGGTCGCCGCCGGGGATCGACTCGATGCGGCCGCCGACCACGGTGAAATAGGTCTCCCACCGGTCGGGCGGGTTCACCGACAACCAGCCGTCGAGCAGCGTCTTCACGCCGGCGGGCGGGCCGGCGGCGGTCTCGTTGGCGACGTACCGGCGGAGCTTCTCGGTCTCGTTCTCCAGTTCGGCGCTGACGCGGGCGTCGAGGCGGCTGAGCAGGATGCTCCACGTCGCCGACAACGACACCGACAGGGCGAGCGCCACCAGGAAGAGCATCCAGCCCACGATCCGGGCACGGGCGCTCATCGCACCCCGCGATCAGTCGTCGTCACCGTCGTCATCGTCATCTCCGTCGTCGTCTCCGCCCTGCTTGGGGGGCGGCGGTTTGACCGGCTCGCCACGGGTCTTCTTCGCCGGGGACGTCGACGGGCGGGGCGTGGGTTCCTTGGCGGGCGTGGCCGTCTCGGACGGCTCGACCGTGACGACGACGGGGCCGCCCAACTGGGGGCCGTCGTCGCCGAACGCCGCGAAGACGCCGGACACGGCCAGCGCGGCGACCACCGCTCCGGCGATCAGCAACAGCACCGACACCCTGCGACCCATGGCCCCAGTGTCGGGCCCTTTCGGGAGAAGATCATGGGAGCACGATGAGAAGACTCTCATCTTCCCCGTGCCGCCGAACCTGTAGGAAGATCCCCAGCAGGCTCAACGGAAGGGTTCTCTCATGTCGGTGCTGCGTGATCTCGTCGAAGGCATCAAGGGCGGTTCGATCGAGGTGATCGACCTGACCGCGCCGCTGGCCGAGTCGACCCCGATCCTGATGCTGCCCGAGCCGTTCGGAAACACCGTGCCGTTCACGCTGCAGGAGATCAGCCGGTACGACGACCGCGGCCCCGGGTGGTACTGGAACAACATCTCGACCGGCGAGCACACCGGCACCCACTTCGACGCCCCGGTCCACTGGGTCACCGCCCGCGACGGCGAGGACGTCTCACAGGTCGCCCCGTCGAAGCTGCTCGCGCCCGCCGTCGTGCTCGACTTCGCCGCGCAGGCCGCCGCCGACCCCGACTTCCTGCTGGAGATCGAGCACGTGAAGGCGTGGGAGTCCGAGCACGGGCCGCTGCCCGACGGCGGCTGGCTGCTCTACCGGACCGGCTGGGACGTCCGCGCCCACGACCAGGCCGAGTTCCTCAACGCGAACGAGACGGGCCCGCACACGCCCGGCGTCTCGGTCGAGTGCGCCCGCTACCTGGCCGAGCAGACCCCGATCGTCGGGCTGGGCGTCGAGACGGTCGGCACCGACGCGGGCACGGCCCACTCGTTCGACCCGGCGTTCCCCTGCCACTCGTTCCTGCTCGGCGCGGGGAAGTACGGCCTGACCCAGCTCCGCAACCTCGACCGGCTGCCGGTCACCGGGGCCGTCGTGGTCGCGCCGCCGCTGCCGATCGCGGGCGGGTCGGGGTCGCCGGTGCGCGTCCTGGCCCTGGTGGAGAGGTGAAGCGAGACGCGGACGGCCGAAGGCCGGTCGTGGCTCGCGCCGTGAATCTGCCCGAAGTCCACGTCGACGAAGCGGTGGGGCGGGCGCTGGCCTCCGAAGGGGTCCGGACCGTCTTTGGGGTCGTCGGCTCGGGGAACTTCCACGTGACCAACGCCCTCGTGGCCGGGGGAGCACGCTACGTCGCGGCTCGTCACGAGGGCGGCGCGGCCACCATGGCCGACGCCTACGCCCGCATGTCGGGCGAGGTCGGCGTGGTGACCGTGCACCAGGGGCCGGGGCTGACCAACATGATCACCGGGCTGGCCGAGGCGGCCAAGAGCCGCACCCCGCTGCTGGTGCTCGCCGGGGAGGTCACCTCGCCGCTGTCCAACTTCTGGGTCGACCAGGCGGCGCTCGCCCAGGCCGTCGGGGCGCTGTCCGTCCGGATCACCTCGGCCGGGACGGCCGTCGCGGAGGCGGTCGCGGCCTACCGCCTCGCCCTGAGGGAACGGCGGGCCGTGCTGCTGAACCTGCCGCTCGACGTGCAGGGACACGAGGCCGGGGACCTCCCCGCCCAGGTCCTCCCCCTTGGCGCTCCCGAGGGCACCCCGCTCGTGCCGGCCGACCTCGGGTCGTTCGAGCGGCTGGCCGAGGTGCTCGCCGCCGCCGAGCGGCCCGTCTTCGTGGCGGGGCGCGGCGCGCGGCGGGCCCGGCGGGAGCTCGAACTGCTCGGCGACCGGGTGGGGGCGCTGCTGGCGACCTCCGCCGTCGCGCGCGGGCTGTTCAAGGGCAACCCCTGGGACCTGGACGTCTCCGGCGGGTTCGCCACGCCGCTCGCCGCCGAGCTCATCCGGGACGCCGACCTCATCGTGGGCTGGGGCTGCGCGCTCAACATGTGGACGATGCGGCACGGCGCGCTCATCGCCCCGTCGGCCACCGTGGTGCAGGTCGACCTCGACGCCGCGGCCCTGGGGGCGCACCGTTCGGTGAGCTTCGGGGTCGTCGGGGAGGTGGCGGGGTGTGCGACAGCCGTAACGGAGATGATCCCGGCTCAGCGCGGCGGATACCGGAGCGATGAGCTGGCCGCGCGCATCGCGGCGGGGCGGCGCTGGCAGGACGTCGCCTACGACGACGAGAGCGGCGGGGGGCGCATCGACCCCCGCACGCTGACGATCCGGCTCGACGAACTGCTGCCGGCCGACCGCATCGTCTCGGTCGACTCGGGCAACTTCATGGGCTATCCGGCGATGTTCCTGGACGTCCCCGACGAACACGGCTTCTGCTTCACCCAGTCGTTCCAGTCGATCGGGCTCGGGCTGGCCACCGCGATCGGCGCGGCCCTGGCCCGGCCCGACCGGCTGCCCGTCGCCGCGCTGGGCGACGGCGGCGCGCTCATGGGGATCGCCGAGCTGGAGACCGTCGTGCGGCTGGGCCTGCCGATGGTCGTGGTGGTGTACGACGACGAGGGCTACGGCGCCGAGGTCCACCACTTCCACGGGGCCCCGCACGACACCGTCACCTTCCCGCCGGTCGACCTCGCCTCCATCGGGCGCGGCTTCGGCTGCGCGGCCGTGACGGTGCGCGCCCCGGCCGATCTGGACGCGGTGCGCGAGTGGCTCGACGGGCCGCGTGACCTGCCGCTTCTCATCCACGCGAAGGTGACGAGGGAACGCGGCTCCTGGTGGCTGGAGGAGGCGTTCAGAGGGCACTGACCCGGCTTGCGTAGGTTACGGTTCTCGCATGGCTGAGATCGTGTATCCCCCGGTGATCGGGGCTGCCCTGACGATGTTCAAGGTCCTCGGAATGAAGATCGACATCGAGGGCGCCGAAAACGTCCCGACCACCGGCGGGGCCGTCCTCGTCAGCAACCACATCAGCTATCTCGACTTCATCTTCGCCGGGTTCGCGGCCCGGCCGTCGCGGCGGCTGGTGCGGTTCATGGCCAAGAAGGAGGTCTTCGACCACCGGATCTCCGGGCCGCTGATGCGGGGCATGCACCACATCCCGGTCGACCGCGCCGAGGGCGCCGGGGCCTACATCGCCGCGCTGAAGGCCCTCAAGGCGGGCGAGGTCGTGGGCGTGTTCGCGGAGGCGACCATCAGCCGGTCGTTCACCGTCAAGGACATCAAGAACGGCGCGGTCCGCATGGCCGCCGCCACCAACGTGCCGCTGGTCCCGATCTCGCTGTGGGGCACCCAGCGGCTCTGGACCAAGGGCCGCCCGCGCAAGATCGTGCAGCGGAACATCCCGGTGACGATCTCGATCGGCGAGCCGATGCGCCCGCAGCGCCGCGAAGACATGGACGCCGCCACCGCCGAACTCCACCGCCGCCTGTCGGAACTGGTCGACAAGGCCCAGCGGTCCTACCCCGACGACGGAAGCGGCACCTGGTGGCAGCCGGCGCATCTCGGTGGCACGGCCCCGACGCCCGAAGAGGCGGCAGCGATGGACGAGGCGGAGCGCAAGGAACGCGAGAACCGCGGCGACGACTGAACCTCCCCGCCACTACCAAGCTATAGCGCACCCCGGGTCTTGCCACAAGACCCGGGGTGTGCTGCAAAATCACCGCTCATGATTGACGTCATCATCGTCGGCGCCGGGCCGACCGGAGTGATGCTGGCCGCCGAACTGCGCCTGCACGGGATCGAGACGGTCGTCGTGGAGCGGCTCGCCGAACCGGTCACCCACTCCAAGGCGCTCGGCCTGCACGTCCGCAGCCTCGAAATCATGGACCAGCGCGGCCTGCTCGACAAATTCCTCGCGCACGGTCAGCAGTACCCGCTCACCAGCCACTTCGCCGGAATCGTCAAGCCCTGGCCGGTGGAGCTGGACACCGCCTGCCCCTACCTGCTGGGCATCCCGCAGGTCGTCACCGAACGCCTCCTGACCGAACACGCCACCGGCCTCGGCGCCGAGATCCGGCGCGGCGCCGAACTGACCGGCCTGACCCAGGACGACGACGGCGTCACGGCCGAGCTGGCCGACGGCACCTCCTTGCGGGCCCGGTATCTGGTCGGCTGCGACGGCGGCCGCAGCACCGTCCGGAAACTGCTCGGCGTCGCCTTCCCCGGCGAGCCCAGCCGCGTCGACACCCTGCTCGGCGAGATGGAACTCACCGCGGCGCCGGACACCATCGCGGAAGTCGTGGCCGAGGTCCGCAAGACGGAACTGAAGTTCGGCGCGATCCCGCAGGGCGACGGCGTCTACCGGGTCGGCGTGCCCGCCGCCGAGGTCTCCACCACTCCGCCCACCCTCGACGACTTCCGCCGCCAGCTGGTCGCCTACGCCGGCACCGACTTCGGCGCCCACTCGCCCCGCTGGCTCTCCCGCTTCGGCGACGCGACCCGGCTGGCCGAGCACTACCGCGTCGGCCGGGTGCTGCTGGCGGGCGACGCCGCCCACATCCACCCGCCGACCGGCGGACAGGGCCTCAACCTCGGCGTGCAGGACGCCTTCAACCTCGGCTGGAAGCTCGCCGCCGAGGTGAACGGCTGGGCCCCGGAGGGACTGCTCGACACCTACCACGCGGAACGCCACCCGGTGGCGGCGAACGTGCTGGTCAACACGGCCGCCCAGATGCTGCTGCTGTCGACCGAGCCGGGGCCCCGGGCGGTGCGCGCCCTGATGTCGGAGCTGATGGACTTCGAGAACGTGACCCGCTTCCTGCTGGAGAAGATCACCGCGATCGGGGTGCGCTACGACTTCGGCTCCGACCACGAACTGGTCGGCCGCCGGATGCGCGACCACGGGTCGCTGTACGCGTCGATGCACGGCGGACGAGGGGTGCTCGCCGACCCGGCCGGGCGGTTGTCGGTCGTGGGCTGGGCCGACCGGGTCGAGGTCGTGCGGGTCGACGTGGGCGTGCCCGCGGCGCTGCTGCGGCCGGACGGGCACGTGGCGTGGGTGGGGGAGGACCAGACCGACCTGAACGTGCACCTGGAGAAGTGGTTCGGACCCGGCGTGCCGGGTTGACCCATCACGTTTCCCGGAGGAGCTCCTCGGCGCTGCCGACATGGAATGCGCGTTCAAGCCACGTTGCCGTCAGTTCGGGGTCCGGGCAGGCGAGGATGTGGTCACGGACCTCGTCGGTCACCGTCAGCTGCCGGTGCGCGAGAATCGCCAGCACGGCCTCGGCCCTGCCCGTGGCCCTGCCCTCAGCCATGCCCTCAGCCCTGCCCTCCGCGACGTACCCGCGGGCCCACTCGCTCCGGTATTCCTTGGATGCCACACCCATCAGTGTCCTCCACAACTCGGCGGCGGCTTCGCTCAGCGCCTCAGAGAGATAGTCAGTGTAATTTCTGGCTTCTTTGGCGTCTTTTTTCCCGAACGCCAGGACGCCCGCGCTGGTCGCGGCCAGCACCGCTTCACGTTGAGGGCCTTCGGCGTGGGCCAGGGCCGAAAGGGTCGCCAGCTCGGGGTTGGCGATGGCCTGCGCCTCGTCCGTCACCATGGGGATGGTGGACAGCCCGATGACATGGGGTGTCACCACTGAAGAGGGTCCCAGGGCGATCGGCGTGGAGATGCGCTCGGCGCCATTGGCATGAGGCCACATCACCAGGAGGATGGCGGGGCACTTGTGCCGGGCCCGGACGGCCGTGAGGTATTTCGGCCAGGTCCACTCCTTGCGTGAGTCGTGATCGCGCTGCATCTCGACCACGCAGGCGAGGACCGGCCGGCCGCGGTTGTGCAGGACGATCACCGAGTCGGCCCGCAGTTCGACGGGCTTGGCCTCGTTCATGACCGGTGTCTCGATGCGGGCCTCCTCGTAAGGGGGCATGTCGACGCCGAAGGTCTCCTGTAAGAGGTCGGGGGCCAGGCGGGGGTTGTTGGCGAACAGGTCCAGCCACATCTCGTGCTCGGTGGTCGGCATGCCTCTGACATTACGCACCGCGACCGGGAAAACCCGGCGTGTCATCGAATCGTTATAGGTCTAGCAGACGTACAGGCTGGTTCAGGAATCTATGACGGCCGCCATCCGAGGCGGTTAAATGATCATGGAGAGAACGTTCCCTCACCAGGGTGACCCGGGCTGGCTGGGCTCGTCAATGGCTCGTACCGGCCCCTGTCAGTGAATCGCCCCCTGACGTCGGCGGAAACCGTTCCATTGGATATTCAAAGCTCAAACGCCCACCGTCCGTCTCATGATCGCTTCCGGAGAGCGCTCTCCGATCCAGTTAACCCTTTCGCCCTCGTTACGTCAGAGTTAATTTGATACTTGACAGATATCGGAACAAAAGGAGAACCTCAGGGCCCAGGGAGCGCTCCCCGAACTTCACCCCCCGCCCTCCCGAGGAGACACGTTGAGTTCATCGCGCAGTCCGGGCCGGTTACGCCTGGGCGTGCTCATCGCGGCAGCGCTGGCGCTGCTCGCCTCCTACGTCGCCATCCAGCCGGCCCAGGCCGCCGACGCCCTGCTCTCGCAGGGGAAGACCGCCACCGCCTCCTCGGTCGAGGGGGCCTTCGCGGCGTCCAACGCCGTCGACGGCAGCACCGGCACCCGGTGGGCCAGTGCCTTCTCCGATCCCCAGTGGATCCAGGTCGACCTGGGGGCCTCGGCGACCATCAGCCAGGTCGTGCTGAACTGGGAGGCCGCCTACGGGCGGGCGTTCCAGATCCAGACCTCCGCCAACGGCACCACCTGGACGACCATCCACACCACCACCGCCGGAACGGGCGGCGTCCAGACCCTCAATGTGACCGGCACCGGGCGCTACGTCCGGATGTACGGCACCCAGCGGGGCACCGCCTGGGGTTACTCCCTGTGGGAGTTCCAGGTCTACGGGTCCACCGGCCCGACCGGCACGTGTGGCGGCAACGCCGCCCTCGGCAAGCCGATCACCGCGACCTCCACCGAGGGGACCTTCGTGGCGGCCAACGCCGTCGACGGCGTCGCCGGCACGCGGTGGGCCAGCGCCTACGGCGAGCCCCAGTCGGTGACGATCGACCTCGGTGCCACCACGTCGATCTGCGGCCTGACGCTGGTCTGGGAGGCCGCGTTCGCGCGGACGTACCAGGTGCAGGTCTCGCCGAACAACACCACGTTCACCCAGGTCTACGCGACGACCACCGGCGCCGGCGGCACGGAGAACGTCACGCTGAGCGGCTCCGGCCGCTACCTGCGGATCGTGATGTCGAACCGGGCGCTGCCCTTCGGCGTCAGCCTCTTCGAGATCCAGGTGCGCACCGGGACCACGACCAGCCCGTCCCCGAGCCCGTCGCCGTCTCCGTCGCCGAGCCCCTCTCCGAGTCCCAGCCCGAGTCCCTCTCCGTCACCTGACCCGGGTGGGGAGCGGCTGCTCTCGTACAACAAGCCCGCCGTGGCCTCCACGTCGCAGAGCGACGGGAACTGCTGGGAGTGCACGCCGGCCCGCGCGTTCGACCTCGACCCGGCCAGCCGCTGGGCGACGAGCTCGACCACGGGCTGGGTCGACCCCGGCTGGATCTACGTCGACCTCGGCGCGGTGGCCCAGATCAGCAGGGTCGTGCTGCAGTGGGACCCGGCGTTCGCGCGGTCGTTCAACATCCAGACCTCCAACGACGCCGTCACCTGGACCAACATCTACTCCACGACCACCGGGACCGGCTTCAAGCAGTCGATCCCCGTGACGGGGAGCGGGCGGTACGTCCGGATGTACGGCACCCAGCGCGGCACCCCCTACGGCTACAGCCTGTGGGAGTTCCAGGTGTACGGCACCGGCGGCGCCCCCAACACCCCGCCCGCCGCTCCGCCCGACCCGCGCAACCCCCCGCAGCTGGTCTGGAGCGACGAGTTCAACGGCCCGGCGGGCAGCAAGCCCGACGCGGCGAAGTGGCGGCCCGACCCCGGCACCGGCCCGAACAACGAGCTGGAGTACTACACCAACAACAACAACGCCAACATGAACGGCGCGGGGCAGCTGGTCATGGAGGCCCGCCAGGAGGTCACGCCGGGATCGTCGTGTCCGGGCGGCACCTGCCAGTACACCTCCCACCGCATGAACACCGGCACGAAGTTCCACTTCACCTACGGCCGGATCGAGGCCAGGATCAAGGTGCCCAAGGGCAACGGCCTGTGGCCGGCGTTCTGGATGATGGGCGCCGACTTCCTGACCGGGCGGCCCTGGCCCTACAACGGTGAGATCGACATCGTCGAGGTGCTCGGCAAGGACGTGAAGACGTCGTACACCACGATCCACGCGCCGGCCTACAACGGCGGCGGCGGGATCGGGGCGCCGAACACCCTGCCGAACGGCGCCGACTTCTCCGACGACTATCACGTGTGGTCGCTCGACTGGAACAGCCAGGGCATGACCTGGTACGTCGACGGCCGCCAGGTCTTCACGCTCAGCAAGGCCCAGGTCGAGGCGACCCGTGGGCCCTGGGTCTACGACCACCCGTTCTACATCATCCTCAACCTCGCCGTCGGCGGCGACTGGCCGGGTCCGCCGGACGCCAGCACCGGCTTCCCGAAGCAGATGCTCGTCGACTACGTGCGCGTGTACCAGTGATCCACCTCTCCGGGGGCTCACGGCCCCCGGGGAGCACCCCCCACCATTGGAGTACGCGATGTCCCTGACCATCACGTGGGCCAGGATCGCCGCCATCGGCGTGCTGATCCTGGCGATGCTCACGATCGTCACCCAACGGGCCGAAGCGGCCCCCATCTCCCAGGGCAAGACCGCCACCGCCTCCTCCGTCGAGGGCGGCCACGTGGCCGCCAACGCGGTCGACGGCAACGCCGGCAGCCGCTGGTCCAGCCTCTTCTCCGACCCGCAGTGGCTCCGCGTCGACTTCGGCGCCGCCACCTCGATGAACCAGGTCGTGCTGCGGTGGGAGGCGGCCTACGCCACCGCCTACCAGCTCCAGACCTCGTCGGACGGCACGAACTGGTCGACGGTGGCCAGCCGCACCGCCCAGACCGGCGGCGTGCAGACGATCAGCTTCACCCAGACGTCCGCCCGCTACATCCGCGTCTACACGACCGCACGGGCCACCGGCTACGGGGTGTCGCTGTGGGAGTTCGAGGTGTACGGCCCCGGCAGCGGCCCCGCGCCGTCGCCGTCGCCCACCCCGACCGGCCCGACGGGCCCGATCGTGCGGGTGTCGGAGTTCCTGGCCGACTGCCCGTTCACGCACCGGCTGCCCGACGACCCGATCATCTACCCGAACCTGCCGGGCGCCTCGCACATGCACTCGTTCTTCGGCAACCTGACGACGAACGCCAACTCGACCGTGCAGACGCTCCTCGCGGGCGACTCCAACTGCAACCCGCGCATCGACCTGTCGTCGTACTGGGTGCCGACGCTCTACGTCAACGACCAGCCCGTCGAACCGGTCATCACGACGTTCTACTACCTCGGCGAGGGCGTGCGGCCCGACATCACCGCGCAGATCCAGCCGCTGCCGCTGGGCCTGCGCATCGTCGCGGGGAACGCCAAGGCCACCGCGCCCGACAGCACGACGATCGCCCGCTGGTCGTGCCTGCACGCCAACGAGGCGGGCGCGTCGAAGGACTTCGTGAACTGTCCGGCCGGGACGATGCTCGAGTCGTACCTGGACTTCCCGCAGTGCTGGGACGGGGTGAACCTCGACTCGCCCGACCACAAGAGCCACATGGCCTACCCGGTCAACCAGGCGTGCCCGTCGACCCACCCGGTCCCCGTGCCGAAGCTGCGCCAGGTGCTCCGCTACCCGGTCAACGGCGATCCGTCGCGGATCCGCCTCTCGTCGGGCCGGGGATTCACCATGCACGGTGACTTCTTCAACGCCTGGCCCGAGGCCGAGATGTGGCAGCGGGTGCGCGACTGCATCCGTCCGGTCATCAAGTGCGGGGCCAACGGCCGCCCATGAGAAGACTCGTTCTCGCCGCCCTGATCCTCGCGCTCTGCTCCTGTACGCCGGAAGCGCCGCCGCCCCCGCCGAAGCCGGTGGTCACCGTGGCGGCCTACAACCCGACGGACGTGGCGTGGGCGCAGCTCATGGCGGCGATGAACGAGCGGGTGCTGAAAGTGCTCGACCTGGCCCCCGGCCGCACCGCGGACCCCGCGCTCGCCGACCTGGCGGGGTCCGTCGGCCGGGGCCACCGGGACGAGCTGGCCCGTCTTCGCGCGATCCTGACCAGCGCGAAGGCGGGCCCCAACCCGCACGAGGGGCATGACATGCCGGGCATGCCGACCCCGATCGTCATCGAGGCGGCGGCCAGGGCGAAGGGGAAGGCGTTCGACAAGATCCTGGTCAGGAGCCTGAAGGGCCACCTCGACCAGTCGGCCATGGTGACCGCGAGCGAGCAGAAGGCCGGCGCGGCGGAGGAGGCCCTCGACCTGGCGGCCGACATGACGGCGGCGCGTACGGAGCAGCTCGCCGCCCTGTCCGGAATTGCGAGGTAATACCAGTAAGAATGTAAGCATGAAGGTTGGACTTCAGATCCCGAGTTTCACGTACCCCGGCGACCCGGTGCTCAGTGACCGGCTCGCCCAGATCGTCACCACCGCCGACCAGGCCGGGTTCGACACGATCGCGACGATGGACCACTTCTGGCAGATCCGCGGCGTGGGGGCTCCCGAGGAGCCCATGCTGGAGGCGTACACCACGCTCGGCTGGATCGCCGCGCACACCTCGCGGGCGCGGCTGCTGGCCCTGATCACCGGGGTGATCTACCGGCAGCCCGGTCTGCTCGCCAAGATCGTGACCACGCTCGACGTGTTGTCGGGGGGCCGGGCCTGGCTGGGCATCGGGGCCGCCTGGAACGAGGACGAGTCGAAGGGCCTCGGCTTCCCGTTCCCGCCGCTGGCCGAACGCTTCGAGCAGCTCGAAGAGGCGTTGCAGATCTGCCACCGGATGTGGGACGGCGACGAGAGCCCGTACCGGGGGAAGCACTTCCAGCTGGAGCGGCCGCTGAACTCTCCGCAGCCGATCACCCGCCCGCACCCGCCGATCATGATCGGGGGAGGCGGCGAGAAGAAGACGCTGCGCCTGGTCGCCCAGTACGGCGACGCCTGCAACCTGTTCCCCTCCGACGAGCTCCAGCACAAGCTCGACGTGCTGCGCGGCCACTGCGAGGCGGTCGGCCGCAACTACGACGACATCCAGAAGACCGTCTACTACGCCTACGACACCACCCACGGCGTCCAGAAGATCGTCGACGACCTCGGCGGCTTCGCCGAGATGGGCTTCTCCATGGCGATCGGCCAGGTCAAGGGGGTGTACGAGCTGACCCCGCTGGAGCAGATCGGGTCCGAGGTGATCCCGGTCGTGCAGTTCATCTGAGATTGGGTAACTTGGCGGCGTGGGCTCAGCGACCCTCGTCCCCCAAACCCAGTCGATGACCGGCGACGACCTGTCGGCCGACGACGCCTGGGCGGCTCTGCGCGCCTACGGCGCGTGGCGGCTGGCCCGCGACTCGTTCGTGCGTTTCCGCTACGGCGACGGCATGAGCCATTCGCGGGCCCTGGCGTTCCAGATGTGCCTGTCGGTCATCCCCGGCGCGATCGCCCTGGTCGGGCTCTCCTCGGTCGTCCACACCGAGGAACTCGGCCAGGTCCTGGCGCTGACCCTGAGCCACCTGAGCCCAGGAGAGGGCGTCGCGGCCGTGCGCAGCATCCTCGACGGCGGCTCGCGCTCCGACGCCGTGGCGTTGTGGGCGGGCCTCGCCACCTCCGTGTTCGCCCTGGTCAGCACCATGGCCCAGGTCGAACGCGGGGCCAACCGCATCTACGGCATCGAGCGCGACCGCCCCTTCCACCGCAAATACCTGCGCGGGCTGGTGCTGGCCACGACCGCCGGCTCGTTCACGGTGGCCGGGTTCGTCATGATGGTCGGCGGCGACGCGCTGAAAGAGGCCCTCACCCGCGTGTACGACTGGGGCCCCGCCCTGCGCTTCTCCTTCGACCTGGTCAGATGGCCGCTCGGCTTCCTGCTGGCCCTGGTGGCGACCTCGGTCATCTTCCGCGCCGCGCCCCGGCGCCGCCAGCCCGGCCACACATGGCTGGCCTTCGGCGCCCTCGTGACCCTGGTGTTGTGGACGACGTTCACCCTGGGCCTGGCCCTCTACACGAGCCTCAACGAGGGCTTCGGCGAGACCTACGGCCCGCTGACGGCGGTGATGGCGCTGCTGCTCTGGGCGTTCCTGACCTCGATCGCGCTGTTCCTCGGCCTGGCCTTCGCGGCCCAGCTCGAAGCCTCGCGCACCCACCAGACCGAACCGGCACTCCCGGACCCCGGCCCCTCGAAGGAGGAGGAACGGGAACCTCTGGTCGGCGCGGTCGGCATGGCCCTCCTGGCGGCCGCCCGGGTGTTGCTGGCGCGGGTCACCAGACGCCGCTGACGACCACCCCGACCGCGACGACCAGCACCGCCGCCCCGAGGGCTGTGAGCAGCCGCCCGGCCGTCGTGCCGTGGCCGGTGACGGTGTCGATGCGCACGTCACGCGGGTCGGCCGGGTCGTAGAGCACGCCGACGCGGTCGCCTTTGGCGGCCGGTGCGGGGTTGCCGCCGACCGGCGAGCGGGCCTCCACGAGCGTGCCCTCGGCGGTGCGGAACCGGAGCACCGGCAGGTAGACGTGGCTCGGCCGGGGCCGCTGCGACACCCCGGCGCGGCTGACCAGAAGCGCGATCACCTCGCCCTCGGCGCGGACCGCCGTGGACAGGAAGGCCCGCGCCGCCCGCCGCACCGCCTGCCCCTGGGCCAGCAGGTGAAGGCCGACGAACTCCAGGATCAGCCCCAGGAGGATGCGTTCCACCCCCGCAGGCTAACGAGACAGCGCCATTCCGGGAACGCGGGCGCGGATGGCCTCCATCGCGGCCTCGTCGGAGACGCCCTGCCAGTCCCAGCGCGGGGTGTAGGGGGCCTCCAGCTCGCGGGCCTCGTCGTCGGTGAGCTCGACGTCGAGCGACGCCACGGCCTCGTCGATCTGCCGGATCGACCCGGCGCCGACCAGCGGCGCGGTGACGACCGGCTGGCGGCGCAACCAGGCGAGGGCGATCTGCGCCCGGCTCACGCCGCGGGCCTCGGCGACCCGGCCGACGGCCTCGACGATCAGGCGGTTGGCGGCCTCGTCCGCCGGGGGGTAGAGCAGGTCCGCGAACGCGCCGTCGGTCTCGGACCGCGCCGTCGCCCTGGCGTCGTCCCAGGCGCGGGCGAGGCGCCCGCGGGCCAGCGGCGACCAGACGACGGTGCCGACGCCCTCGTCGAGGCACAACGGGAGCATCTCCCGCTCCTCCTCGCGGGCGAGCAGGTTGTAGTGGTCCTGCATCGACGCGAACCGCGCCCAGCCGTGCTGTCTCTGCAGGTGGAGGGCCTTGGCGAACTCCCAGGCGTGCATCGAGGACGCGCCGAGGTAGCGCACCTTGCCGGCCTTCACCAGGTCGTTGAGCGCGTCGAGGGTCTCCTCCCACGGCGTCGAGTGGTCGTTGCGGTGGATCTGGTAGAGGTCGATGTAGTCGGTCCCGAGCCGCCGCAGCGAGTGGTCGACCTCGGTCATGATCGCCTTGCGGGACAGGCCCCGGCCGTTCGGGCCCGGGCGCATCGGATGGCGCAGCTTCGTGGCGATCACCACGGCGTCGCGGTCGGCGAAGTCGTGCAGGGCGCAGCCGAGGATCTCCTCGCTCGACCCGTTGGAGTACATGTTCGCGGTGTCGAAGAAGTTGATCCCCGCCTCCAGCGCGTGCCTGATCAGCGGGCGCGCCTCCGCCTCGCCCTTGGACCACACGGGGTGGCCCCGGCCGGGGTCGCCGTAGGTCATCGCGCCGATGGCGATGGGGGACACGTCGAGGCCGGTCGTGCCGAGTTTGATGTAGCGCATCGGTCCCTCTAAACTATGTGGAGAACTCTCCGGATAACGTAGTGGAGAGTTCTCCACATAGCAAGGCGGGAGCCTGATGGTCCGTTCCGACGCGCGGGAGAACCGGGTGCGCATCCTCGCGGCCGCCCGGGAGGCGTTCGCCGAAGACGGCGGCACGTCGATGAACCAGATCGCCCAGCGCGCGGGCGTCGGCGCGGGGACGCTCTACCGCAACTTCCCCACCCGCGAGGCGCTGCTGCTGGCCGTCTACCAGGACGAGGTCGACCGCATCGTGGCCGCCGTGCCCGGCCTGCTGGCCGCACACCCGCCGCTCGAAGCGCTCCGCCGCTGGACCGCCGACCTGGTCGAGGCCATGCGCCGGAAACACGGCCTCGGCGACGCGCTCAGCCCCGGCGCCCACCAGGCCATCACCGAGCGGACCTACGGCCCGGTCGTCGCCGCCATCGCGGAGCTCCTCGACGCGGGCAAGAAGGACGGCAGCATCCGCGACGACGCCGACCCCGGCGACTTCCTCCAGCTCAGCGGCGCCCTCTGGCGGGCCGCGCCGGGCCCGGACGACCGGTCGCCCCGCATGCTGGCGCTCATCCTCGACGGCCTCAGCGCCCGGCCTCGCTAGGACCCGTCAGGCCTCCAGCTGCCGCCCGGTGACACGCTGCGGCCTGATGGTGATCAGGTGGTCGCGACCCTCGACCCACGAGCCGCCCGGCTCGCCCGCCGCGTGCCGGCAGGGGCCCTGGACCAGCACGCTCCACCCCTCCTGACGCTCCGGGTCGATCGCGTCGACCTCGAAGGCGACCACGATCTCCAGGTCGTCGACGTTCGTGCGCAGGTCGTCGTCCATGGCGCCGCCGGTGCGGGTGCGGAAGACGATCCGGCCGTCGTCGAGACGGTAGTTGACCGGGAGGATGGTCGGCCCGTGGGAGCCGGTGAAGGCGATCCGGCCGACGCCCCCGGGGGCGATCAGGGTGAGGCATTCGTCGGCGGTGAGGGTGCGCAGGGTGCTCATGGCCTCCACTGTGGCGGCCGCGCGGGCCCTCCGACACGGCCGATGGGCCCCCGCCGGGCGGGCCGAAGGTCCTTCGCCCGCGGGTCCTCGTGCTCTGCCGTCCCGGCCGGCGAACGCGTGGGATGAGGGAACCGAGATCACCCCGTGCAGAAGGAGCCCTCATGACCCCCATCGTCCGCGCCGACCACGTCTGGGCGGTCGCCCGGATCGCCCTTGGCTGGGTGTTCCTCTGGGCCTTCCTCGACAAGCTGCTCGGCCTCGGCTTCGCGACCCCGGGGGAACGGTCGTGGCTCAACGGCGGCAGCCCGACGACCGGCTTCCTGAAGGGCGCCGCCGACGGCCCGCTCGGCGGGCTCTACGGCGCCCTGGCCGGGCACTGGTGGGTCGACGTGTTGTTCATGGCCGGGCTGCTCGGCGTCGGCGCGGCCCTCGTCCTCGGCGTCGGGATGCGGATCGCGGCCGGCGCCGGGACGGTCATGCTGGTCATGATGTGGGGAGCCGCGCTGCCGATCGCGACCCACCCGTTCCTGGACGACCACCTCGTCTACGCGATCGTCCTGATCGGGCTGGCCGCCGGCGACGCGGGCGACACGTGGGGCCTCGGCCGCAGGTGGGCCGAGGTCACCGCCGGGTCGCCCGTCCTCAGGTAGCGTTCAGCGCCTGGCGGGCCAGTTCGGCCGCGCCCGTCACCCCCGACAGGTTCCCCAGCCCGGGCGCGGTGATGAGCGTGTCGAGCGGGTAGCCCCCGGCCAGCTCGGCCGCACGGGCCCGCACGAGGTCGAGCAGCCCCGGGCGCCCGCCGACCCCGCCGCCGATGATCACGGCCTGCGGGGAGAGGGAGGAGGCCAGGTTGTGGACGGCCTTCGCCAGATAGTCGGCCTCCAGCTCCCACGGCTCGCCGTCGCCGAGCTCCTGCGCGGGACGTCCCCAGCGCTGCCGCATCGACGTCCCCGACGCGAGCCCTTCGAGGCAGTCGCCGTGGAACGGGCACGCCCCCGGGAACGGGTCGCGCTTGGTGTCGTGGGGGACCAGCATGTGCCCCGCCTCGGGATGGGTGCGCCCGTGCAGCGGCCGGCCGTCGACGACGACGCCGACCCCGATGCCGGTGCCGACCGTCATGTAGGCCAGCGTGTGCAGCCCCCGCCCCGCGCCGTAGCGCCATTCGCCGATCGCCGCCCCGTTGACGTCGGTGTCGAGCCCGACCGGGACGCCCAGCCCCTCACGGAACGGCGTCACCACGTCGGCCCCCGACCAGCCCGGCTTGGGCGTGGCCGTGATGTGCCCGGTCGACAGGTCGACCGGGCCGAACGTGGCGACGCCGACCGCCGCCGGGGCGGGATGACGCCGGAAGAAGCCGACCGCGGCCGGGATCGTCTCCTCGGGGGTCGTCGTCGGGACCACCTCGGTGGCCACGATGTTTCCGTCGGTGTCGGCGAGCGCGCACACCCATTTCGTACCGCCCGCTTCGACGGCTCCGTACCTGATCACCCCGACAGTCTGCCGTCAGAGCTCCGGCTGCTGCCAGCCGGACTGGGGGATGTCGCCGCGGTAGGGCGGCACGACCACCGGGGGCACGAACGTTTCCTTGATCGTCCGGGCGTTGACCCAGCGGATCAGGTTGAGGATCGAGCCCGCCTTGTCGTTGGTGCCCGAGGCCCGCGCGCCGCCGAACGGCTGCTGGCCGACCACGGCGCCGGTCGGCTTGTCGTTCACGTAGAAGTTGCCGGCGGCGTACCGGAGCTTCTCCGAGGCCGACGCGATGGCGTAGCGGTCCCGTGCGATCAGCGCGCCGGTCAGGGCGTACGGCGTGGCCGACTCCAGCTGGCCCAGGGTGGCCTCGAAGTCGTCGTAGACGTGGACGGCGAGGATCGGGCCGAAGTACTCGGTCGTGAAGATCTCGTCGGTCGGGTCGCCGCACTCCAGGACGGTCGGCTTCACGAAGTAGCCGGTGGAGTCGTCGTAGGAGCCCGTCAGGACGGCGATGTTGTCGGCCGCGCGGGCCCGGTCGATCGCCGCCTTGTGCTTGGCGAACGCGCGGGCGTCGATCACGGCGCCCATGAACGTCGACAGGTCGCCCGCCACGTCGCCCACGGTCAGCGACTCGGCCAGGGAGACGAAGTCGTCCTTGATCGAGTTCCACATCGCGCGCGGCACGTAGGCCCGCGACGCCGCCGAGCACTTCTGGCCCTGGTACTCGAACGCGCCCCTGATCAGCGCCGTCGTCAGCGCCGCCGGGTCGGCCGAGGGATGGGCCAGCACGAAGTCCTTGCCGCCGGTCTCGCCGACCAGGCGCGGGTAGGCGTGGTAGCGCCCGATGTTGGCCCCGACCGTCGCCCACAGGTGCTGGAAGGTCGCGGTCGAGCCGGTGAAGTGCACGCCCGCCAGCGCCGGGTGGGTCATCGCCACCTCCGACACCGCCGCGCCGTTGCCGGTCACCAGGTTGATCACACCCGGCGGCAGCCCGGCCTCCTCCAGCAGCGCCATCGTGAAGTGGGCGGCGAACTGCTGCGTGGGCGACGGCTTCCAGACCACCACGTTGCCCATCAGCGCCACCGAGGCGGGCAGGTTCCCGGCGATGGCGGTGAAGTTGAACGGCGTGATCGCCAGCACGAAGCCCTCAAGGGGCCGGTACTCCATCCGGTTCCACACGCCGGGGGAGGAGACGGGCTGTTCGGTGAGGAGCTGCCGGGCGAACGCCACGTTGAAGCGCAGGAAGTCGATCAGCTCGCAGGCCGCGTCGATCTCGGCCTGCTGGGCCGACTTCGACTGCCCGAGGATGGTCGCGGCGTTCAGGGTCGCCCGCCACGGCCCGGCCAGCAGCTCGGCCGCGCGCAGGAAGATCGCCGCCCGCTCGTCGAAGCTCAGCGCCCGCCACGCCGGGGCCGCCGCCAGGGCCGTCGAGACGGCCGCCTGGACGTCGGCGGGGGTGGCGTCGTTGGTGGTGCCGAGCACCGAGGCGTGGTTGTGCGGCTGAACGACGGGGATGGGCGCCCCGCCCGCCATGCGGCGTTCGCCGCCGATCGTCATCGGCAGGTCGATGCTCGTGGCGGCCAATTCCTTCAGCCGCCCCTCCAGCATGGCGCGGTCGGCGCTGCCGGGACCGTAGGACCGGACCGGCTCGTTGACCGGGGCCGGGACCGTGGAGACGGCGTCCATCACTTACCCCCAAGAGAGCGCAGGAAGAAGGCCACGTTGGCCGGTCGTTCGGCCAGGCGGCGCATGAAGTAGCCGTACCAGTCGTCGCCGTAGGGCACGTACACGCGGACCAGGGCGCCCGAGTTGGCGAGCGCCTGCTGCTTGTCGGTGCGGATGCCGTAGAGCATCTGGTACTCGTAGGTGTCGCGGGGCCGGTCGTGCCGGTCGGCGAGCAGTTCGGCGATGGAGATCAGCCGGTCGTCGTGGGTGGCGACCATGGGGTGCCCGGCGCCGGCCATCAGCACCTTCAGGCAGCGCACGTAGGCCAGGTCGACGTCGTTCTTCTTCTGGTACGCCACCGACGCCGGCTCGCGGTAGGCGCCCTTCACCAGCCTGACCCGCGAGTCGCGAAGGTCGTGGCAGTCGGCCTCGCTCCGGAACAGGTAGGCCTGGACGGCCACCCCGACGTCGGAGAAGTCGGCCCGCAGGTCGCGCAGGATGCCCAGGGTGGAGTCGACCGTGGTGTGGTCCTCCATGTCGAGGGTGACGGTCGCCCCGGCGGAGAGCGCGGCCTCGCAGATCTCCCGGGCGTGTTCGAGCGCCATCGCGTCGTCGAGCGCCTGCCCGACGGCCGACAGCTTCACCGACACCTCCGCCCGGTGTCCCAGCCCCAGCGGGGCGAGGGCGCCGAGCAGTTCCACGTACGCCTTCGTGGTCGCCACGGCGGCGTCGGTGTCGCGCACCTCCTCGCCCAGGTGGTCGATGGTGACCATGAGCCCCGACCGGGTGAGCCGGTCGGCCGCGGCCACGGCGTCGGCGGTGGCCTCTCCGGCGACGAACCGGTCGACGACGCGCCGGGTGGGCGGCAGGGCCGTGACGGCCTTGCGCGCGAGCGGATTCCTCGACACGGCGAGGAGCGTGGAACCGAGCATGCACACAGCGTAATTCGCCCGGAAAGTACCCTTCCACGGACATCCGGCCAAGTCTCTTCAGACAAATGCACAATAATGTCTTCATGCAAGACCTGGTCGACGAGATCGCCCGCCTGCTCGACGCCTCCGTCACGGTCGAGGACCGCGCCTTCGAGCTGGTGGCCTACGGCGTGCAGAGCGGCGTCGTGGACGAGGTCCGCCAGGAGTCCATCCTCCGCCGCCGCGCGACCGCCGCGACCCGGGCCCACTTCGAGGCCTACGGGATCGCCGCGGCCGACCATCCGGTCCGCATCCCCGAGGCCCCCGGCTTCCTGGCCCGCGTCTGCGTCCCGCTGCGGCACAAGGGCGTCACCTACGGCTACCTGTGGCTGCTGGACAGCGGCAAGCTGCCCGACAGCCTGCTCGACCGGGCCGAGCCGCTGTTCGCCCGGCTCGCCGCCGCCCTGGCCCACGAGGCCTGGATCCGCCGGGCCCCCCTCGACGACCTGTTCTCCCCGAACCCGCAGGCCCGCGCCGAGGCCGCCCGGGGCATCGAGGGCCCGCTGGTCGCCCTGGCCGTGGCGGCCGGCCCGGCCGAGGTGCCCGTCTCCTGGTCGCTGCCGCGTGACGTGCTGACCGGCCAGGCGGGCGCCCACCCGGCGTTCCTGGCCCCGCCGGTCCGCGCCCGCGAGGCGGCCGCCCGCCTGAACGCCATGTACGGCGTCCCGGTCGGCGCCGGCGACCCCCGCCAGGACCCGGAGGACGCCTGGGAGAGCTGGCGCGAGGCGCTCAACGCGTTGCGGGTGGCCGAGAAGACGGGGGAGGCCGTCGCCCACTGGTCGGAGCTGGGCGTCTACCGCTACCTGGTGCGGCTGCCCCACCACGAGCTCGCGGAACTGGCGGGCGAGTCGGCCGCCCTCCCGGAGGAACTGGCCACCACCCTGGAGACCTACCTCGACAGGGCGGGCCACGTGCAGCAGACCGCCGCCGCCCTGGGCATCCACCGCCAGACCCTCTACTACCGCCTGGGCCGCGCCGCCGAGTTCACCGGCAAGAACCTGTCGGACGGCCAGGACCGCCTGCTCCTCCACCTGTCCCTGAAGGCCAGGAGATTGTGAGAGCGGTTCCACCGTCATGACGGAAATGACCGGCGGGAGATGCCGTCGAGGAAGGAATCGCCCGGTGCACGTCGCCGAAGGCGGAAGGCCGTCGTGACGCCGGTCGAAGGTTCGTCACGGGGCTCGCTGGAGCGGCTGAGGGGCGCCGGTCGCGGCGGGTGCCGGGCGGCGGCGGTCGGTGCCGGCCAGGCGGGAGCCGTAACGGAAGGACATAGAAAGCGGCCGAGTGCCCGCGATGGCCGGAGCATCGCGGGCACTCGGGTTGTTCCCTCAGGGGAGAGGGCTTCAGGCGCAGGCGCTCTCGTAGACGCGCAGGAGCTCCTGGCTGACCCGCTCCAGCGAGTAGCGGGAGCGGGCGCGGTCGGCGCCGGCGTAGCCGAGGGCCGACCGCAGGGTGCGGTCGCCCAGCAGGTCGCGGATCCGGGCCGTCACCTCGGCGGGGCGGCGGACCAGGAAGCCGGTCACGCCGTCGACGACCGAGTCGAGGTGGGCTCCGGTCGCCGAGGCGATCACCGGGACGCCGCAGGCCATGATCTCCAGGGCGGCGGTGCCGGTCGGCACGGTCGGCTGGAGCGACAGGGCCACGTCGACGCTGCGGATCAGCTTCGGCATCGCGTTGTGGGGCACCTCGCCGAGCAGGGTGAGCCGGTCTTCGACGCCGCGGGCGCGGGCCAGCATGCGCAGCCGCTCCAGCACCGGGTCGTCGCCGCCGGCCACGACCAGCTCGGCGTCGGGGATCGTGGTCAGCGAGTTCACGACCGCGCCGGCGCCGGTGGCGCCCACGTGGAGCAGGCGCGGGCGGCCGTCGCGCGGGAAGGCCGGGCCCTGGCGGCGGAACCGCTCGACGTCGACGCCGCCGGGCACGATCGAGATGTTCCGGCGCGGCACGCCGAGCTGGATGAGCTGCGACTCCTCACCGGCGCAGGCGGCGATCACCGCGCGGGCCCGGCGGCCGATCGCCCGCTCCAGGCGCAGGACCTGGGCCGAGGGCCGGTCGTCGTGGTGGAAGGTCTGGGTCACCGGGACGTCGAGCCCGTCGGACCCGGCGATGGCCGCGAGGCCGCCGGTCCAGGAGTGGGCGTGGATCACGTCGGGGCGCTCGGCCCGCCAGCGCCGCTTGAGGCCGTCGCTGAAGTCGGAGATGTAGGGGAGCAGGTCGCTCTCGGACAGGTCCTTGTCGGGACCGGCGGGCACCCGCTCGACCCGGACGCCCTTGATCTCGGCGTCGTCCCGCGTGTAGACGGTGACCTCGTGGCCCCGGCCCAGTTCACGGGCGACGGCGGGGGCGGTGACGGAGAGGTTGTTCGTGGCGACGATGGCGATATGCATGGCACACCTCATGGCGATAAGCGCGATGAAAGGGGTGTGCCTGCGTCTTAGGCACGAACTGTGTTGTGGTCTTTACCGTACACCGAAGAGCTTTAAACGCAAGTTTTCAGCTGAATCAGAAATCGATCCGGAGGCCCGGCGCGGTGTGCCAGCCGATCAGCCGCATCAGGTGGTTGACGTGGTCGGGCACCGGCCCGAGCACGAGTTCGCGCTGGTCACCGAGGCTTTTGGCGGTGTCGACGAGGGCTCGCAGCCCGGCCAGGTCGATGAACGTGACGCCGTGGAGGTCGACATGAAGATCTCCCGGAACGACGCCGGTCGCCTCGGAGAGCTGGCGGGCCAGATCGGCCGCGGAGGTCGCGTCGATCTCTCCCTCGACCTGGATGCCGTCGGGCGCGGAGGTCCGCCGGATGCGCAGCAGGGCCGTTTCGAGCAGCAGGTCGCCGTCGTCGGCCCGGTGGCGCCGGAGCAGGTCGGCCAGCAGGCCGGGCGCGAACAGCCGCTTGTCGAACTGGCACACCCCGAGCGCCGCGCCGGTGTCGTAGACGCGCTGGATGCCGGCCTCGAACTCGGCCAGCCGGTCGGTGCCGACCCGCACGGCCCAGCTCATCTCGCCGGTCACCCGCAGCGCCCGATAGCCCTCTGACCTGGCCTGTTCGGCCTCGGCGGCGACGTCGGCGACCATCGCGCCCGGGTCGAACGCCTCAAGCCGGCGGATGTCGAGCCGCCCGGAGGCCACCGCCCCGGCGGTGTCGACGCCCCAGCCGCGCAGCAGCCCCGTGACGACGGCCGGGTGGGTCACGTCGGTCAAATACAGCACCTTGTCCGCGCCGGCCAGCCCTTCGGCGATGAAGGGGGCCAGCACGGGCTCCAACTCGGCCTCGTCGGAATAGGCGACGGACCTGTGGTCACCGGGCTGCACCAAGCAAGGCTAGCGGGAACGGCGCAGGGTGAGAACCGTGACCTCGTCGACGACCTCGTCGTCGCAGAAGGCGCGGTGGTCCTCCTCGATCGCCTTCACCACCGCCGAGGGCGGCTGGTTGACGCACCGCGCGAGCACTTCGGTCAGCCGCGCCTCCCCGTAGTTCTCGCCGGCCGAGCTGCGGGTGCCGACCAGGCCGTCGGAGTAGAGCACCAGCGTCTCTCCCGAGGTCAGGGTCAGTTCCTCGGTGGCCGGCACGGCGCCCTCCTCGAAGCCGAGGGGCACCCCGCCCCCCTCGGTGAAGCGCACCCCGCCGTCGGGCTGGAGCAGCGCGGCGGGGTGGTGCCCGGCGGAGGCCAGGCGCACCTTCCGGCCGCGCACGAACCCGGCGGCGGCCATCACGAACAGGCCGGTGTGCTGGGCCAGCAGGGCGTCGTTGACCTTGCGCAGGGCCTCTCCGGGGTCGCGCTCGAAGGCGCTCAGCACCCGGACGCCGTTGCGGACCAGCGAGGTCACCGAGGCGGCCTCCTCGCCGCGCCCGGCCGCGCCGCCGATGACGAAGCCCCAGCCGCCCTTCATCGGGAAGACGTCGTAGAACTCGCCGCCGATCGCCCGCATCGCCGAGCCCGGGTGGTAGATCGCGGCCGTCTCGAACCCGGCGACCTCGGGCAGCGACCGGGGGAGCACGCCGCTGCGCAGCGCGTCGGCGGCGTTGGAACTGCGCTGGAAGCTGCGCTGGGCCCGCAGGGCCAGCCCCAGGTGGGTGCCGATCTCCTCCAGGAGTCCCAGGTCGGCCAGGCCGAAGGGCTGGCGGTCTCTCAGCCGTACGAGGGTCAGCACCCCCGCCGTCTCGTCGTCGGCCTGGATGGGGACCGAGAGCAGCGAGCCGGCCTTCATCTGGGTCAGCACGTCGGCGCCGAGCAGGGTGTCGTCGGTGAGCATCTCGTGCACGACCCCGCTGCGGGTGGCCAGCACCCGGGCGACCAGCGGCGCCTCGGCCGGGTCGCGGGACTCGATCGCCCGCTGGAGCTTGGCGACCGGCTGGGTCGACGGCGCGATCACGGCGGCGCGGTGGAGGCCGCCGTCGCGGACCATGTCGGCGATCACCCAGTCGGCCGTCTCGGCGGCCAGCAGCCGGGCCGCGCGGATCAGCGCGACCGGCTCGCGGAGGCTCTCGTCGTCGAGCAGCAGCCGGGTGAGCTGGGCCGACAGCTCGTGGCGGCGGGCGGCCTCCAGGAACAGCGACTCGTCGGGCGTGTCCTTGCCGCTGTCGGGGCCGGTGAGCTGCACGTCGGTGGGCAGGGCGACGGCGGCGACCATCTCCTGCGGCTCGCCGGGCATCCGCAGGCGGCTCAGCACCATCCGGACCGTGTGGGCCCGGCCCTGGTGGGCCAGCCGCGTCTCGAAGGTCGTGCTCTCCTCGCTGCGCAGCGCCTCGGCGAACCTCCCCCGGAAGGCGGCCCGCCGGGACGACTCGATGAGCAGCGGGAACGCGCGGCCGATCAGGTATCCGGCCGGGCTGCCGAGCAGCCGGGTGGTCTCGTTGTTGATCCGGCGGACGGTCCCGCCGGTGTCCATCACGATCACCGGGATCGGGAGGGTGCGGAAGATCTGCCGGAGCAGTTTCTGCTCACGCTGAGGGCCGCCGTCACGCCGCCGCTTCGCCTTGGCCAGCTCGGCCAGGGCGTCGCGGACGAGCCCTTCGGCGGTCTCGAGCTCGTGGCTGCCGGGCAGCTCGGCGACGCGCGCCGCGAACTCGCCCAGCCGCCGCTCCAGGTCGGTCACCGGTGTGTGCTCCCTCTCGCATCCGTCATCGGATGATTAGACCCCAAACTAGGGGAATGGTCTTCCCTGTGATTCCCATTCTCGCCCGTGATCTCGCCGCCCTCGGACGGGTCACCGAGGGAACCTCCGCCGAGAGCGTGCTCCGCGGGGTGACCGAGGCCATCGCCAGGGGCGTGCCCGGCTGCGCGGGCGGCACCGCCGAGCTCTGGATGGACGACCGGGTGCTGCTGGCGTCCTCCCACAGCGAACTCATCGCCGTCAGCGACCGGGAGCGCGACCTGCGCGAAGGCCCCTCGCGGGAGGCCCTGCGCAGCGGCCGGCCGATCGTGGTGGCCGACGTGATGCGCGACCAGCGCTGGCCCCGCTACGCCGCCGCGGCGGTCCGTCACGGGGTGCGCTCGATCCTCGTGCTGCCCGTCGAGGTCGACGGCGCGATCGTGGTCATCGGACTCTACGGGGTGCGGCCGGGCGTGTTCGCCGACCACGTGGCGCTGACCGAGTTGCTGCGCGAGCAGGTCACGGTCGCGCTGGCCAACATCTGGGAGTTCGACGACGTGCTGACCGGCGCGGCCCAGATGCAGGAGGCGATGGCCGGCCGGGCCCTGATCGACCAGGCCAAGGGCATCATCATGCAGGCCAGCGGCTGCAGCCCCGAGGAGGCCTTCGACGAGCTGCGCCGCATCTCCCAGCACCACCAGGTCAAGGTCGCCGACCTGGCGAAGCTGCTGGTCACCGAGCACCAGCAGAAGAACGCCAAGAACTAGACGGCCGCCACGGCCTCGTCGACGGTGTCGAACATCGGCAGCCGCTGCGCGAGGCCGGTCACCCACATCACCTTCGACGCCGGATACTGCACGTTGACCAGCGCGAAGTGACCACCCGCCGCGGTCGACCGCTGCCAGTGGTGCACGATCAGCCCCAGCGCCCGCGAGTCCATGAACGTCACGCCGCCCAGATCGAGGATCATGTCGGGCCCGTGGTCGTCGGCGACCGCGTCGAGGTGGTCGGAGAACTGCTCCCGTGTGGTGGCGTCGAGGATCCCGTCGATGTGGATCACCACGAAATCTGCCACGGCACTCGAGCGCATCGTCAGGGTTGCCACCGCCTCGCCTCCTTCGACGCAACCTTACTGTTCCCGGGGGAGTTGTGTAACGCCCCGATTCGGGGCATTATGGCGGAAGAGGTCCAGCAGAGGGCTTCGTCTCGTTTTCTTGTGCGAGACGTCTGTCTGCGTGGGCCTTGCCGCGTTTTCAGGGGTCTCGCGTGTTCCCCTGAGGAGACAGCGACATGTCTGCCGACCTGATGTCGAACGAAGTCACCGCCGAAGACCTGCTCGTCGAACTGAACGAGCCCGGCACCACCGACGAGCGCGCCGCCCGGCTGCGCGAGATCATCGTCGAGATGCACCGCCCGATGGCCCGCGACATCGCCCGGCGTTACCTCCACCGGGGCGAGCCGATGGAAGACCTCCTCCAGGCCGCGTACGTCGGGCTGATGAAGGCGATCAACGGCTTCGACCCCACCCTCGGCCACAGCTTCCGCGGCTACGCCATGGTCACCATGACCGGTGAGGTCAAGCGGCACTTCCGCGACCGCACCTGGGCCGTGCGCGTCCCCCGCATCTACCAGGAGCGCCGGTCGGAGCTCAACCGCCTGGTCGCCGACATGACCCAGGAGAACGGCCGGTTCCCGACCGTCGCCGAGCTGGCCGAGCGCATGGGCATCTCCGAGGAGGACATGCTGCTCACGCTGGACGCCTCCTCGGCGTACAGCACGCTCTCGCTCGACGCGCCGATGGGCGCCGACGACGACGCGGCCGCCCTGGGCGACGTGATCCCCGACAGCGACGACAGCCTGGCCACCCTCATCGACCGCGAGGCGGTCAAGCCGCTCATCGACGAGCTGCCGGAGCGGGAGAAGAACATCCTGCTGCTACGGTTCTATGGCAACATGACGCAGGCGGAGATCGCCGCCGAGTTCGACATCTCCCAGATGCATGTTTCGCGGATTCTGCGGAAGGTTCTCGACCAGTTGCGTGCGGAGCTTGTCGCCTAATGGCGGTTTTCGACCCGATTCCCCGGGATATCGGGCAACCTGCCGTGATAACCCGGGGTATCTTTCTTCGGAGTGCCGCCACTACTGGAAGGCGTTAGCGGGTGAACGAGGACGGCGTCGCGCCGCCTCCCGCACCGGGTGCCGCGAAGGAGATCACCTTCTCCCTCGCCGATCTGCCCGACGTGCGGGAGTTCGCGGCTGCGCTGGCCCGCCGTGGGGGGATGCCGGAGGACCGGGTGAACGACTTCCTCGTCGCCCTCAACGAGGTGACCACCAACGCCGTCACCCACGGCGCCACGAAGGCGCGGCTGAAGGTTTCGTTCGAACCCGGTTTCCTCGTCGCCGACGTCCACGACGAGGGCCGGCACTGGCAGTTGTCGTCCGAGTCGCCCCCGGGCTTCACCCCGCCGCGTGAGAACGCGACGAGCGGGATGGGCCTGTGGGTGGCCCGGCGGCTCAGCAGCGACATGCGCGTGGTGACCGGGGAGACCGGCTCGACCGTGGTGATGCGTTTCCCCCTCTGAGGTGGGGTACGGGTCTGGAATGACCCCTTCATCCAGAATTCTGGTGGTCGGCGGGGGGAACGTCGGCATGTACGTCGCCCTCCGGCTCCAGCGCAAGCTGCGCAGGGAGCTCAAACAGGGCAAGGTCGGCATCACCGTCGCCGACCTCGACTCGTACATGACCTATCAGCCGTTCCTCCCCGAGGCGGCGGCGGGCAGCCTGGAGCCCCGGCACGTGGTCGTGTCGCTGCGTCGCGTGCTGCCCCGCTGCCGGATCCTCAGCGGCCGCGTCTGCGACATCGACCTGGCCGGGAAGACCGCCAGGTTCGCGCCCATGGAGGGGCCCGAGCGGGTGCTCGACTACGACTACCTGGTCTTCTGCCCCGGGTCGATCACCAAGACGCTGCCGATCCCCGGCCTGGCCGAGAACGGCATCGGCTTCAAGACCGTCGAAGAGGCCACCCACCTGCGCAACCACATCCTGGGCAAGCTCGACACCGCCTCCTCCACCGACGATCCGGACGTCCGGGCCCGCGCGCTCACCTTCATCTTCGTCGGCGGCGGCTATGCCGGGGTGGAGGCGCTGGCCGAGCTGGAGGACATGGCGGCCGACGCGTGCCGCCACTTCCACGGCATCAGCCGCGACTCGATGCGCTGGATCCTGGTCGAGGCCAGCGACCACATCCTGCCCGAGGTCGGCCCGGAACTGGGCCGGTGGACCACCGACGAGCTGCGTAAGCGCGGCATCGACGTGCGGCTGGACACCCGGGTCAAGTCGATCGAGCACGACGTCGTGGTGCTCGACGACGGCGAGTCGATCCCCTGCGAGACGCTGGTCTGGACGGCCGGGGTGAAGGCCAACCCGCTGGTCCGGCACCTGCCCACAGGCAACCGGGGCCGGGTGGCCACCTCGGCGGAACTCCTGGTCGAGGGCACCGACTTCGCCTTCGCGGCCGGGGACTCCGCAGCGGTCCCCGACCTGACCCGGCCCGGCGAGTACTGCCCGCCGAACGCCCAGCACGCCGTCAGGCAGAGCAGGCGGCTCGCCGACAACCTGATCGCGACCATCCGCGGCGGCAGGCGCACGCCCTACCGGCACAAGAACGTGGGCTCGGTCGCCTCGCTCGGGCTCCACAAGGGGGTCGCGAACGTGTACGGCGTCCAGGTGCGCGGCTTCCCGGCCTGGTTCATGCACCGGACCTACCACCTGACCCGGATGCCGACCCTCAACCGGAAGGCCCGCATCCTGATGGACTGGACGCTGGCGCTGTTCTTCAAGCGCGAGGTCGTCGCCCTGGGCGCGCTGGCCCGGCCGCGCGAGGAGTTCGAGTTCGCGTCCAGGAGCCAGGAGGAGACCGCTAACGCCCGGCGGTGATCGTGTCGAAGTCGGGGATGCGCGAGGAGATGGCGTCGCCGGTGAAGGCGCCGACCCAGCCGTCGTCGTCGTGGAAGAAGCGGACCGCGCAGAAGTCGGGGCGGGTGCCCATGTCGAACCAGTGGGTGGTCTTGGCCGGCACGCTCAGCAGGTCGCCCGCCTCGCAGAGCACGGCGTGCACCTTTCCGTCCACGTGCAGGTAGAAGATCCCGGCGCCGCGGGCGAAGAAGCGGACCTCGTCGTCGTCGTGGGTGTGCTCGTTGAGGAACTTCGCCCGCGCCCCGGCCGCCACCTCCGGGTCGGCGTCGGGGCCGAGCTGGACGACGTCGACGAACGTGTAGCTCTCCGCGGCGTTGACCTTGGCGATCTGCTCGGCGTAGGCCGCCAGCACGTCGTCGGCGGACGGGCCGGTCGCCACGAGGTCCCAGTGGCGCAGGCGGACGCCGATCTCGGTCAGAGTGGCGGCGATCTCGGCCGGGTTCTCGGTCCGCTGGAGCAGCTCGGCGTCTTCGCCGTAGACGGTGAGGTAGGTCATGCCTCCCAGGGAACCACCACGGCCCGGTGATCGCCATAGCGTGATCACGGCATTTGCTACGCTCCGTGATCATGGCATCACACTTCGACCTGGGAAGACTCCTCCGATGATCGATCTGTGCGGACGCGACGTCCGCCTCCGCAGCCTGCGGCCCGGCGACCTGAAGGTCTACACGCAGGTCTACACGAGCGCCGTCCTCACCCGCTACCTGGGCGTCGACCGCATGGACGAGGACCGGGCGCGGGCCACCTTCCTGGCCGGGCTGCGCTCCGACCGGCGCATCACCCTCGCCATCACCGAACCCGACGGCGAGGCCGTCCACGGGCTGATCGGGCTGCTGCTGGAGGACTACGGCAGCAGCGCCATGATCACCGGTCTGGTGCTGCTGCCCGGCTCGCCGATCCAGGGCCGCGGCGCCCAGGCGGGCCGCCTGCTCATCGACTACGCCTTCACCCACCTCGGCATCCACCGCATCTGGGCCGGCCACCGCCGCGACCAGGTGCTGATGGAGCGCATCATGCTCGACGCGGGGCTCCGGCCGGAGGCCACCCTCCGCCAGGTGTTCCGCACCCAGGGGCGCTGGCACGACGTCGTGACCTACTCGGCCCTGTCCCACGAGTGGGGCCTGGTTCACTCCCCGTAGAAGAACCGCCACAGCAGGGCGGCGGCGTACGTCCGATAGGGAGCCCACGGCAGCCCCCTGGCCTGCACCTCCGCGACGGAGGGCAGCCCCTCCAGCTGCCAGGCCCGCTCGACGGCCCGCCTGATGCCCTGGTCGCCGGCCGGAAGCACGTCGGGCCGGTGGAGCTGGGCGATGAGGAACGACTGCGCGGTCCACACGCCGACGCCCTTCACCTCGGTGAGCGTCTTGACCACCTCGCGGTCATCGAGGCCGGCCAGGTCTTCGAGGTCGAGCAGGCCGCCGGCCTGCCGGTGGGCCAGGTCGAGCAGGTAGGCCGCCTTGGCCCCCGAGAGGCCGCACTCCCGCAGGCGCTCGGCGCCCATGGCCAGGATCGCCTCCGGCGTGGGGAAGCCGCCGGCCGCGGCCTTGATCCGGTCGAAGAACACGAACGCCACGGCCGTGGAGATCTGCTGGCTGACGATGTGGAGGACCATGCCGGAGAAGTTCGTCGGGCCGAACCGCTCGGGGCTGAACCACGCGAACGGGTCGGGTTCGCCCACCTCGCCGATCAGGCGCGCGAGCACGGGGTCGCCCGCCAGATGGTCGTAGGGCCTCATCAGGCCATTATGGAGCGGTGGAAACCGACATCCTCGCCAACCCCGTCTGGGCCGCCCTGACCGGCCCGCACGCCCACTTCGCCGTCGTCAGCGGCCGGACCAGGCGTTATCCCATCGACGTTTCGCCGTTCGCGGCGGTGCCCGACGCCTTCGGGCCCGGCGACTGGGCCGACCTCGACGGCCAGGTGCTGACGACCGTCCGGGGCGAGGCGGGCGACGGCTGGGAGACGTTCCTGGAGCTTCCCGGCGTCCAGATGGAGGGCTCGGCCGTGGCGGGGGCCGCCGATCCGGAGCTGAGCGTCCTGGGGCCGGGCGACGTGCCGGAGATGCTCGACCTGGTGGCGCGCACCCAGCCGGGCCCGTTCGCCGCGCGGACCATCGAGATGGGCGTCTACCTGGGCCTCCGCGAGGAGGGCAAACTGATCGCGATGGCGGGGGAGCGGTTGAGGGTGCCCGGCTGGACGGAGATCAGCGCCGTGTGCACCGACCCCGCCCACCGGGGGCGGGGTCTGGCGTCACGGCTGGTGTCGGCGGTGGTGGCGGGCGTTCGCGCCCGGGGCGAGCGGCCGTTCCTGCACGCCGCCACCGCCAACGTCAATGCGATCCGGTTGTACGAGTCACTCGGGTTCACCGTCACCCGGGAGGTGACGTTCCGGGTGCTGCGTCCTCAGGAGGCCCTGACCCGGGACACCGCCGAGGCGGTGTAGCCCGAACCGGCGCCGACGCCGCTGATCGTGACCTTCCCGGCGGGGGTGCCCGCCGGGATGGCCACGGTGAAGGCGACCGTGCCGGACGCGTCGGCGACCGCGCGGCCGAGGACCGTGCCGTCCAGCGTGAACTGCACGCTCTCCCCGGCCCGGTAGCCGCTCGCCGTCACCGGGTTCGAGCCGCCCGCGACGACCGCGTTCGTCACGATGAGGTTGCCCGGCTTGAGCGAGGCGAGGTACTCGGCGCACGCGTCGCCTGGCTTGCCGTAGGCGGGGGTGGTGACGTCGCCGTCGTCCTCGCGGACCGTCAGGGTGCCGAAGCCCCCGTCGCCCATGACCGCGCCGGCCGTGTTGGTGACCGAGACCTTGAACGACGTGGACGCCGTGCCGGTCGCGACCGTGTCGCCGAGGGTGCCCGCCTGGACCGTCACGCAGGTCTGGCCGGGGGCGAACGTGACCTTCCTCATCGAGATCCCGGCACGGCCGGTGGCCGAGCCGAAGACGCTGACGTAGCCGGTCACCTCGTGGTCGGCGGGGGCCGACAGCGCCACGGCGATCGACGCCGTGCCCGGGCCGGACCCTTCGTCGACCCGGGCGGGCGCGACGTCCACCGCGACCTGCTGCTTGGGGACCCGGGCGCCGACCGCCCGGTTCTCGGCCGACAGGTCGGACAGGTAGACGCCCGTACCGGTGAAGGAGATCTGGCGGACGTCCTTCAGGTCCAGGCCCGTCGTGCTGAGCGGGATGGTGACCTGCTGGAGGATGATCTTCTTCAGCCAGGCCGAGGTGGAGCCGGGCAGCCGCGTGACGGCCCGGGAGTTGAGCGCCGAGACCGGCGACGACCAGGTCTTGCCGGCGCCGTCGGTGACGGTGATCGTGACGTCGGTGGAGGTGGCCACGGTCTCGTCGGCGGCGACCTTGACCGACAGCTGCTCGTACCCGGACAGGTCGGCGCTGGTCGCCACGGTGACGGTGCCCGACTTCAGGCGCATCATCGGCGACGACGGGATGTTGAACGCCCACGTCGCGGGCGACCAGTGGGGGAGCGCGGCCTGGTTGGTCGCGGTCGCGCAGAACGGCTGGTCCTGCGGGATCTGGAGGCCGCCGTTGCCGCCCATGCTGGAGCAGAGCGCGGCCTCACCGGTCACCGAGACGTTCGCCTCGGGCCTGTCGAAGGTCGCCAGGTCCGTGCGCGAGGCGGCGGGCTGGGTGGCGGCGCTGGTCACGTCCGCGAAGGGAATCGACGGGACCGAGACGGACGAGCCGTCGAACAGCGGCAGGAACCGCTTCTCGTCGCCGAGCACGAGCCGGAAGAAGCCCGCCATGTAGACGGCGCCGACCTTCTCCTGCTGCGGCGCGGTCAGGCGCAGGGTGGTGGCCGCGGCCGGGTTGCAGACCGGGTCGTTGGCGCCGCTGCCGCCGACCGACCAGTCGTCGCCGGTGGACGCGGGGAACAGGCCCGGGGTCCAGATCGTGTTGAAGAAGTTGTGGTTGGCGCCCTGGGTCAGCACGGCCGAGCGCAGCACGTTGTCGCCGAAGCTGTGCCGGGAGTCGTCCACGATGTGCTGGCCCATGAGGTTCTCCACGTCGCCGTCGCAGTACGGGAGGATCGTGGCCGTCACGGTGTTGGGCAGCGAGATGCGGTCGTAGTCGACCGGCGCCAGCGGGAGCACCGCCTTGATGCCGAACTGCCGGTAGAGCGGCAGCGCGTCGTTCAGCGTGGCCGCCGCGACCACGCCCTCGCCACCCCGCGAGTGGCCCATGATGCCGACGTTCTGGAAGTCGAACGCCCGCTTCAGGTCGCCCGGGGTCACCGCGCCCGTCAGCGCCTGGGCCAGCGTGACGTCACGGCCCGTGAAGGCGTCGTGGTACTCGACCGGGTCGCCGTCGTCGGCGTTCTCCAGCATGGTCAGCGTGTCGAGGATCAGCTGGCCGCGGGCCTGCGCGCCGTAGTCGGCGGCGAGCTGGTTGTCGTTGGAGTTGATCGCGTTGGCCGAGATCGACACGACGGCGTAGCCGTTGCTCGCGAGGGCGCGGGCCGGCAGGTCGTAGCCGATGTAGCTGGGGATCGTGGCGCGCTGCGAGGTGCTGTCGGGCGACGGCTTGCACGGCCAGCGATTGGGGTTGGTGGCCCCGGTGCCGTAGCAGGAGGTGTGGCGGCCGTGCAGGAAGATCACGAGGGGCTTCCGCTCGCTGGAGACCGGCAGGTAGATCTTGCCGGTGAGCTCGCCGCGGATGCCGCCGATGTTGAGCAGCGGGATCGCCTGGTCGCCGAAGTCGTACATGCCCTCCTTGACCTGGAACGGTCCCGTCGTCGAGGGATCGTGCGGGAGCACGGTCTTCTGGACCTCGGCGAGGGTGGCCGCCGCCCGCGCCGTCGTGGCCGGGGGCGCGTCGAGCACGTCGGTGGTGATCTCGCCGGCCGAGGCGACGGCCGGGTCGGCGGTGACGAGGAAGAGGGACTTCCCGTCGGCCGACTCGGTGGCCGGGCCGAGCACCTTCCCGTCGGCGAGCAGCGAGGGGGCGCTCGAGTCGATCGGAAGCTTCTCGTCCAGGTTCAGGGTGACCTTGTAGCCGCCGGGCACGCGGTCGACGGTCCAGTCGTCCTCGACCGAGGCGGAGGCGGGGGCGGCGGCGAAGGTGGCCACGAGGGCCAGTGACAGTAACGCGGCGGTGTTACGCAAGAGGGAGCCTTACTCGTACGAGCCGGGTGTTGCGATTTGGACGGTATGGGCGGTTTGTTACCGGAAGCTCGTGATCATGTTTCGCCAGAATTTCCTATTGACTCTGTAGGAAATGTGGGTAACTGTGGCTGCCATGAGTGTCACCGACCGGCTTCTGGCCAACGCCGAGACCTACGCCGCCGGCTTCGACAAGGGCGCGCTGCCGCTGCCCCCCGCACTGGGCGTCGCCGTGCTGGCCTGCATGGACGCCCGCCTCAACGTCTACGGGCTGCTCGGCCTGTCTGAGGGCGACGCCCACGTCATCCGCAACGCCGGGGGAGTGGTCACCGCCGACGAACGGCGCTCGCTCGCCATCTCCCAGCGCCTTCTCGGCACCACCGAGATCATCCTGATCCACCACACCGACTGCGGCATGGTCACCTTCACCGACGACGGCTTAAAGGAGTCGATCCGCGCCGAGACGGGCCTGCGGCCCGACTGGTCCGCCGAGGCCTTCCCCGACGCGGAGGAGGACGTCCGGCAGTCGATCGGCCGCATCCTCGCCGACCCGTTCATCCCCCGGAAGGAGTCGGTCCGGGGCTTCGTGTACGAGGTCGAGACCGGCCGCCTGCGCGAGGTGAAGGCCTGAGATGTCCCCCTCGACCCGGACTCTGACGCGTGAGCTGCGCCTCCTCGCCGCCGCCGATCCCGCGGAGGCGCGAAACCGCAGGACCCGGCTGCTGGCGGAGTGGCGCGGCGCGTCGGCCGGGCTGCTCGCCCAGGTGCTGTCGGCGGCCATCGAGCTCGGCACGGCCGAAGGCCGGCTGGCCGCACTGGGGCGGGAGAGCGGGGAACTGCGGGCCCGGCTGCGAGATGCGGGACTGTCGTTGTCGGAGGCCGCGGGCGCGGTCGACGGCGACGCCCCCGTCTCGGCCGTGGCCGAGGCCCGCGCCCGCATCGTCGGCGTCTCCGCCGAGGTGGGGCGGCTGCCGGTCGCGCCGCCCCGCCAGGAGTTCGTCTAGGACACCCGCGCGTACCTGCGGGTGAAGCGTTCCCGCAGGTCGCCGGCCGGGTAGGCCGAGCGGAACGCGCCTCTGGCCCGCAGCGCGGGCACCAGGTGGCGGGTGATCGACCGCAGGTCGTGGGGGAGCACGCCCGGCCGCAGCCGGAAGCCGTCGACCCCCGCCGCCTGCCAGTCCAGGATCAGGTGGGCCAGCCCGGTCGCCGAGCCCGAGTACACGTGGGCGTCGCTGGTGAAGGCGGCGCCGTCGAGGTCGTCGAGGCGTTCCTTCTGGCCTGCCCCGTCCAGGAACACGACCAGGTCGGCCAGCACGGTCACGCCGGGCGCGGCCCGCCGGGCCCGCTCGGCCAGCCCGGCGGCCTCTCTGCGGTCGTGCGGGGTGACAAACACGACGTCGGCGGCGCGGGCCGCGACCTCCACCGGCAAACCGGGGCCGGCCAGCGTCGTCACCAGGGGGCGTCCGGAGAGCCGGGGGCGCAGTTCGCCGGAGGTGTGCCAGCCCGCGCGGCCGGGGCCGGCCCGGTCGAGGGCGGCCAGTCCGGCGGCCGCGGCGGCGCCGTTCGCCGCGGGGACGAGCCCGATCCGGGACGTCAGCGGGGCGGTCGCCGTGGCCAGGAGCAGGGCGTCGAGCGGGCCGGTCACCTCGTCGCCCGGACAGGTCCGCATCCGGATGGTGTCCTCGAAGGTGACGAAGTCGAGCAGCCCTCGTTCGGCCTCCTGGACCAGGTAGGTCCAGTAGGCGGCGGTGAACAGGGCGTCGGGGCTCGCGCCCTCGGCACGCCAGGCGGCGGGATGCCACCCGGCGCCGTCGAGGGCGGCGGCCAGATGCAGAGTCATGAGGTCTCCTCGAACGGACTTTTCCTACAGAAATAGTAGGGAATAATTACCTACTTAACAAGTAGGGCTTGACGGAAATGTGCGCGGCATGCTGAGCTTCAGTCCATGACCACGACCGCGCCGGCCGTCCGGCACGCCACCGGCCCGAAGGTGGCGCCCACCCGGCATCCGTTCCGATGGCTCGCCGCCGCCGGGGTGCTGCTCCTGCTCGCCATGGCCGCCAACTCCCTGGTCACCAACCCGGCCTGGGAGTGGGAGGTGGTCGGCCAGTACCTCTTCGCCCCCTCGGTGCTCCGCGCGGTGCTGCTCACGCTGGAGCTGACCGCCCTCGGCACCGTCTTCGGCTTCCTGCTCGGCGGGGTGCTCGCGGTGATGCGGCTGTCGCCCAACCCGCTGCTGTCGTCGGTGGCCTGGGGGTACGTGTGGGTCTTCCGGGCCGTGCCGCTGATCCTCCAGCTGCTGTTCTGGTACAACCTGGCGCTGCTCTATCCGCGCCTGTCGTTCGGGATCCCGTTCGGGCCCTCGTTCTTCTCCGTGGGCACGATGGACCTGATCGGGCCGGTCACCGCCGCCGCCCTCGGGCTGGCGCTGCACCAGGCCGCCTACGCCGCCGAGATCGTGCGCGGCGGGCTGCTCGCCGTCGATCCGGGCCAGCGGGAGGCCGCCGCCGCGCTGGGCATCCCCCGGGTGCGGCGGTTCTTCCGGATCATCCTGCCGCAGGCCATGCGGAGCATCGTGCCGAACGCCGGCAACGAGATCGTCGGCCTGGTCAAGGGCACCTCGGTGGTCTACATCATGGCCCTGCCCGAGCTCTTCTACCAGGTCCAGGTCATCTACATGCGCAACGGCCGCGTGGTCGCGCTGCTGCTGGTCGCCGCCCTCTGGTACCTCGCGCTGACCACGGTCATGTCGGTGGTCCAGCACTACATCGAACGCCACTACGGACGAGGCCGGTAATGATCGAGATCGACGGGGTGCACAAGAGCTTCGGCGCCCTGCACGTGCTGCGCGGCGTCAGCCTGAAGGTCGCCCCCGGCGAGGTCGCGGTGGTCCTGGGCCCGTCGGGCTCGGGCAAGTCGACCTTGCTCCGGACCATCAACCACCTGGAGAAGGTCGACGCCGGCACGGTCGCCGTCGACGGCGAGCTCGTCGGCTACCGGCGCTCCGGCGACGTCCTGCACGAACTGCCCGAACGCGAGATCCTCCGGCAGCGGACGAAGATCGGCTTCGTCTTCCAGAACTTCAACCTGTTCCCCCACCTGACCGTCCGGGAGAACGTCGCCGAGGCGCCCCTCTCGGCCCAGCGCCGCCCGAAGGCCGAGGTCGCCGAGACCGTGACCCGCCTGCTCCTGCGGGTGGGCCTGGCCGACAAGGCCGACGCCTACCCGGGCACGCTGTCCGGCGGCCAGCGCCAGCGGGTCGCCATCGCCCGCGCCCTGGCCCTCGACCCGAAGGTCGTGCTGTTCGACGAGCCCACCTCCGCCCTCGACCCCGAACTGGTCGGGGAGGTCCTCGACGTCATGCGCGACCTGGCGCGGTCGGGCACGACCATGGTCGTCGTCACGCACGAGATCGGCTTCGCCCGGGAGGCCGCCGACACCGTCGTCTTCCTCGACGAGGGCCGTGTCGTCGAACAGGGCCCGCCCGACCAGGTCATCGACCACCCCCAGCACGAACGCACCCGCGCGTTCATCAGCCGCGTCCTCTGAAGGAGATCACCCATCATGCGCCGGACCGTCGTCCCCCTGCTGCTCGTCGCCGTCCTGGCCGCCTGCGGCGCCGACCCGGAGCCCCCGGTGGCCGCCGCCCCCGCGCCGGCCGCCCAGGAGACCGGGGGCGGCGTGAACACCAGCCCCGACCAGCAGCGCATCCGCGCCCAGAAGGTCGACGCCATCGCCGCGCAGGTGCCCCCGGCCATCGCCGCCGACGGCAAGCTGCTCGTCGGGCACAGCGGCGAGGGCGCGCCGCCGCTCGGCTTCCTGGCCGACGACGACACCACCTACATCGGCGTCGAGACCGACCTCGCCCAGCTCGTCGCCGACGTGCTCGGCCTGGAGTACACCAGCGAGATCAGCTCGTGGGAGAACCTCTTCGTCGGCGCCAAGTCGGGCAAGCTTGAGGCCGTCTTCAACAACGTGACCGTCACCGAGGAGCGCAAGGACATCTACGACTTCGCCACCTACCGCGTCGACCAGCTCGCCTGGCAGGTGGCCGCGAACAGCCCGATCACCACCATCGCCAAGCCCGCCGACATCGCCGGGCTGAAGGTCTCGGTCGGCTCCGGCACCAACCAGGAGAAGATCCTTCTCGACTGGGACAAGCAGAACAAGGACGCCGGCCTCAAGCCCGCCGAGATCTCCTACTACAACCTCTACGGCGACGCCCTGCTGGCCCTGAAGTCGGGCCGCATCCAGGCCTACTTCGGCCCCAACCCGAACATCGCCTACAACGTGGCCGTCGGCAAGGACACGAAGATCGTCGGCACCGCCTCCGGCGCCGGGCCCGACCTGCAGGGCCTCATCGCCGCCATGACCCTGAAGGACAACGGCCTGGTGAAGCCGCTCAACGAGGCGCTCAACACGGTCATCAAGGACGGCAGCTACCAGAAGGTGCTCGACCGCTGGGGCCTGGGCAACGAGGCCATCCCCGAGTCGCAGATCAACCCGCCCGGCCTGCCGCGGCAGGAGGGCTGATGGCGCACGTCCTCGACAACCCCGGCTGGGCCGCGCTGACCGGCCCGCACGCCCACCTCGCCGAGGTCCGGGGCGGCGTGCGCCGCTACCAGACGGACGTGTCGGTCTTCATCGGGGTCGCGGGCGACCCGGGCCCGGACGACTGGGCGGCCATCGCCTCCTTCGCCGGCCCCGGCGGCACCATCAGCCTGACCTTCGACGCGCCCCTGCCGGACGACTGGGAGATCGTGCAGAACATCGAAGGAGTGCAGCTCGACGGCAGCGCCGTGTGGGGCGAGCCCTTCGGCGAGGCCGTGGAGCTCACCCCGGCCGACGTGCCGGACATGCTCGACCTGGTGGCCCGCACCGAACCGGGGCCGTTCCTGCCCCGGACCATCGAGATGGGCACCTACCTGGGCGTCCGCCACGAGGGCAAGCTCGTCGCGATGGCGGGGGAGCGGCTGCACCCGCCCGGCTGGACCGAGATCAGCGCGGTCTGCACCGACGCCTCGTTCCGCGGGCAGGGGCTGGCCACCCGGCTGGTGCTCGCGGTGGCGGCCGGCATCCGGGCGCGCGGCGAGACCCCGTTCATGCACGCCTCGGCGTCGAACGTGAACGCCATCCGCCTGTACGAGAAGCTCGGCTTCACCCTCCGGGCGCGGCGGCTGTTCCGCCAGGTCCGGGCGCCGGGCGGCTGAACAGCGCGTCCACCGCCCGCACCGCGGTCTCCAGCCGCAGGGCGGGCGGTCCCGACACGACCAGGTGCGGCATCCCGCGCGCGGCCAGCAGTTCGCGGAAACGCGCGTCCATGGCGTGGCGGAGGTGCTCGCCGTCGCGCCAGCCGTCCTGCTCGAAGGGGACACCCTCGACGCTGGTGTGGATCCACAGGTCGTGCCGGGCCCGGCCGGCGATCCGCCACACCTCGTCGGTGGTCGCCCCGGCGTAGCGCTCCTGCCACAGGGCGGTGGCGAAGGGGTCGGTGTCGCAGAACAGCACCGGAGACCCCACCCGCGCCGCGGCGTCCTCCCAGGCGAGCTGGCGTTCGGCGACGACGGTGAACTCCTCGGGTCGCCACCGCAGGTCGTCCATCCACGGCTCGGGCTCCCCGGCGAGCTTCGCCGCCCGCCGGGCCAGGGCCAGCTTCTCCTCGCAGTAGGTGCGGCCGTATTCGGGCACCCAGCGGGTGGCCGCCCAGACGCCGCCGCGCGAGGCGTAGTGGGCGGTCAGCGCGCGGGTCAGCGTGGTCGTGCCGGTCGACTCCGCGCCGACGACGACCACGCGCCGGGCCAGGTGGGCCCGGACCGCCGGGCTCAGCCACGGCCAGGCCGCGACCGGGTCCTCGCGGGCCAGGGTGCCGCTGACCGGGTGCCGTTCGCGCGCCGGGTCGACCGGCACGTGGACGGCGCCGAAGCGGCGCGCGAGTTCGTCGCCGTAGTCCTCGGAGCTGAACACCGCGTCGATCCGCACGCCGGGGCCGTGCGCCAGGGCGAGGGCGAACCGGAAGACGTCCACGTGGGCGGTCCAGATCTCCGGGTCGTCGTAGTCGACCTCGATGTCGTCCACGACCGGCGCGATCACCACGTTGGGCTGGGGGTGCGCCTCGCGCAGCCAGGCCGCGCGGTCGGCGAGCGGGATGGTCTCCACCGCGTTGGCCGCCACGACCACCGTGACCAGCGCGCACCGCTGCGCCGCCGTGTCGATGAGGTGGTGGTGGCCGGCGTGCGGGGGATAGAACTTCCCGATGACGAGGCCGTGCGCGAAGCTCACGGGGCCACCGCCACCGGCCGCCAGGCCCGCAGCCCCATGACGCACAGCGCCAGGAACAGCACGTAGAGGGCGCTGGTCAGGTACAGGCTCTTGTACGCGTACAGCGGGATGTACACCAGGTCGGCGGCGATCCAGAGCCACCACGACTCCACCCGCTTGCGCGTCTGCCCGTAGGTCGCCATCAGTGAGAGCGACGTGGTCAGCGCGTCCCAGAACGGCACCGACGAGTCGGTGTAGGCCGACAGCACCGCCGTCAGCAGGACCGTGGCCGCCACCCCGGCGAGCCCCAGCCAGACCCATTCGGCCGCGCCCGTCCGGGAGACGCGCAGGGCGGTGCGGTCGACGCCGCCGTAGGCCCACTGCCACCAGCCGTAGAGCCCGAGCCCGACGTAGACGATCTGGAGGGCCGCGTCCGCGTAGAGGCCCACGGTCAGGAAGACCAGGCCGAGCAGGACGACGTTGGCGATCCCCAGCGGCCAGTTCCAGATGTTCTGCCGGGCCACCATCCACACGGTCAGCAGGCCGGTGGCAAATCCGAGTAGCTCCGCCCAGCTCGTGGGCACCCCGCCCAGGAAGAAGGCGGGTTCGAGTAACGGTCCGAGCAGATCGGTCATAGTGCCCAAACACTCCTAATCGTCGCCAGGACGATATCAATTCGGCTCGCCGAATCGGGAGTGCGGGCCGCCACGGCCCCGGACCGGGACCGTGGCGGTTCACGCGGGATCAGGCGTTGGCGCAGATGGCGAACACGCTGATGCCGACGGTGGAGTTGCCGGTCTGGCGGCCGAGGCCGATCCAGCCGTTGCCGGTCGGGGTCGGGAACGAGCCGACGAGGATGGCCTCGTTGCCCTGGGCCTCGGCGCCGCCGCCGATGACCCGCTTGCCCGCCGGGCAGAGCACGGTGCGCCGCTGGAAGTTCGGCACGTTGGCGTTGGGCAGGGTGACGACCTGGTAGCCGTCGACGGCCGCCTGGGTGGAGACGGGCGCGGTCGTGGCGCCGGCCGGGGTGGACAGGGTGAGGCATGCTCCCGCCGCGAGGACGGCGAAGGGGATGCTGAGGTAGCGCATCGGTACTCCTGATCGAGAGGGTTGCGGGGGGAGCGGGGTTGAGTATTCAACCCCTCACGCACCGTGTCCAAGATCGACACGACGGAAAACCGTTCGCCTCTCGTTCACCCGCTGCGAAACGATGGTGGCGGAGCGAATTGGGGGATCCACTTCATGAGGGAATCAGGTGACATACCCGAACCACCGAGATCAGCGGTAAAGCTCGTACTCCATCACTATTTAACGCAGCTGCGCCTCAAGTGGCCCGTGGCCACACCCGCCCTGTTCCTGCCGGCACTGGGCAACATCTGTCTCTTCTACATAGGCCCGCTTCTGGTGGCCTCCCTGGTCGGCCGCATTGCCGCCGGGGAGAGCGGCGCCGACACCCTGCTCCCCTACGTGCTGGGGTTCGGCGCGGTGCTGCTGCTCGGCGAGGTGATCTGGCGGGCCGGTCTCCACTTCATCAACCGCATCGACGCGCGGGGCATGGAGGACCTGGGCGTCATCGGCATGGACGAACTGCTGGCCAAGGACGCCGCGTTCTTCCACGACAACTTCGCCGGATCGCTCACCAAGCGGGTGCTCGGATTCTCCCGGTCGTTCGAGGGGTTCGTCGACACCCTCGTCTTCGGGATCTTCTCCAAGGTGCTGCCGCTGGCGTTCGCCTCGGTCGTGCTCTGGCAGTACCACCCCGTGCTGGTGCTCGTCCTGGTCGGCCTGATCGTGGTGACCGGGTTCCTGGCGGCGCCGTTCATCGTGCGGCGGCAGCGGCTGGTCAACGTGCGCGAGGCGGCCCACGTCCGGGTGTCCGGGCACGTCGCCGACGTGCTGTCCAACATGGACACGGTGCGGGCCTTCGCGGCCGAGAACCGGGAGGCGGCCGAGAACCGGGTCAGGCTGGCCGACCTGCGCACCGCCCAGCTGCGGTCGTGGGACTACGGCAACCTGCGCGTCGACGCGGTCGTCGCGCCGATGTCGGTGCTCACCAGCACGGTCGGCGTGTGGCTCGCGGTGGTCCTCCACGGCGGGCTCGGCGTCGAGGCGCTCATGGTGACCTTCACCTACTACGCGCAGGCCACCGGCATCATGTTCGAGTTCAACCAGGTCTACCGCCGCCTGGAGAGCACGCTCACCGAGGCCGCCCAGTTCACCGAGTTGCTGCTCGAACCGCCGAAGGTCGTCGACCACCCGCAGGCGCAGGCGCTGGGCGTGGCCGACGCCGGGGTGCGGTTCGAGCGGGTCGTGTTCGCCCACGAGGGCAACCCGCCGCTGTTCGACGGGCTCGACCTCGACGTGCCGCCCGGCACGAAGATCGGGCTGGTCGGCCGGTCGGGCGGCGGCAAGACCACGCTCACCCGGCTGCTGCTGCGGCTGATGGACATCCAGGGCGGCCGGATCCTCGTCGGCGGCCAGGACATCAGCCGGATGAGGCAGGCCGACCTGCGCGGCCTGATCGCCTACGTGCCGCAGGAACCGGCGATGTTCCACCGCACCCTGCGGGAGAACATCGCCTTCGCCCGGCCCGGGGCCACCGAGGGCGAGATCATGGAGGCGGCCCGCGCCGCCCACGTGACCGAGTTCGTCGAGGGCCTGCCGATGGGCTTCGACACCCTCGTCGGCGAGCGCGGCGTGAAACTGTCGGGCGGCCAGCGGCAGCGGGTCGCGCTCGCGCGGGCGATCCTGCGCGACGCGCCGATCCTGCTGCTCGACGAGGCCACCAGCGCGCTCGACTCCGAGAGCGAGATCCTCGTGCAGGAGGCGCTCTGGCGGCTCATGCGCGACCGCACCGCGCTGGTGGTGGCCCACCGGCTGAGCACGGTCGTGCGGATGGACCGCCTGGTCGTGCTCGACCGGGGGCAGATCGCCGAACAGGGCTCCCACGCCGAGCTGCTCGCGGCCGAGGGCACCTACTCGCGGCTCTGGCACCACCAGTCGGGCGGCTTCCTCGTCGAGGAGGAGGAAGCCGAGACCGTCAGTTCATCGCCGCGATCTGGATGAGGTTGCCGCAGGTGTCGTCGAACACGGCGGTCGTCACCGGCCCCATGTTCGCCGGCTCCTGGGTGAACCGCACACCGAGCGCCACCAGCCGCTCGTACTCCTTCTGCACGTCGTCGACCGCGAACGAGGTGTAGGGGATGCCGTCGGCGACGAGGGCGGCCTTCCACGGCTTGGCGGCCGGGTGGGCGTCGGGCTCCAGCACGAGCTCGACCCCGTCCGGCTGCTCGGGCGACACGACGGTCAGCCAGGCGTGCTCACCCATGGGGATCTCGGTCTTCTTCACGAAGCCGAGCACGTCGGTGTAGAACGCCAGGGCCTTGCGCTGGTCGTCGACCAGGATGCTGGCCAGGTTGATCTTCATACCGGTTCCTCCGGTGGAATCCACCGCTCGGCGATCTGCCGCAGCGGTGTCGGGTCGATGAAATGGAACTTGTACCGGCCTTCCCGCCTGCTCTCCACGAGCCCGGCCGCCTCCAGCACGTCGAGGTGCTGGGAGACGGCCTGCCGTGAGGAGGCGAGCTGATGCTTCCCGGCCAGGCGGGCGCAGATCTCGAACAGGGTCTGACCGTTCCGGTCGGTCAGCTCGTCGAGGATCTTCCTGCGGGTGGGGTCGGCGAGGGCTTTGTAGATGTCACCCACCCGCAGGAGTATAGGCAAGTCGCTACTTGCCTATCAAGGCGACGACGATGCGCGGATGCCTCCCGGCCACGGTCAGCGGATACTCCGCGACCTTCCGCCACCTGCGGTCGAGCCGCTGGCCCTCACCCAGGATCGCGACCAGCCGCCCCGCCTCCGGCCACCCCGCCGAGGGGACCGCGTCGGCGGGGAGCCGCACCCCCCAGGGAGGATTGGCCAGCATACGGTCGGGTTCTCCCGGTTCGGTACGCCAGGCGATGTCCGGATCGTTGAGGCGTGCGGCCCGGATGGCCGCCGGGTCGACGTCGGTGCCGTGGTAGCGCGCGCCCGGCTCCTGGATCCGGGCCTCGACGAGCAGCGTCCCGGCCCCGCAGCACGGGTCGAACACCACGTGACCGGGCCGGATGCCGGCCAGCCGGGCCATCGCCGCGGCGACCGGCGGATGCAGGCTGCCCACCACCGTGGCCTTCCGCCAGGCGCGGCGGTGCAGGGGAGTGGGCTGGGGGCGTACCCCCAGCCACATCGTCTTCCCGTCGAGGGTCACCCGCAGATCCGTCGTGCCCGGCGGCGGAGCGCCGTGGCGGCGGGAGAAGTAGGGCACGCAGAGGCGCTCGCCGATGGCGTCCTCGATGTCGTGGCGGCTGAAGTTCCGGGTGCCCGTGAACGACGCGGTGACGCTGATCGGGACGCCCGGGTCGAGGTGGGCGGTGAGGCGGGCGACGGCCTGCCGCAGGCCCGCCTTGGTGCGGCCCGGGTCGGGGACCGACGCCCGGACCGCGAACAGGTCGTCGGCCAGGCGGGTCGCGATCGGACCGGCGGCCTCCACGACGAGCTGGCGTTTGGTGACGTCGACGACGCGGTGACCGGCTTCGGTGATCTCGGCGGCGGTCAGGTCTTCCAGGCCGGTGACAGTACGGACGAGGAACTCTGAGGGCATGACGCAACTCCGGGTCGGCGCCCGGGAACGGCAGGATGGCCGGTTCCCGCTTCGCCAGCCGCGGGCTGGGCCTCAGAGTGGCTGGCGGAGCGCTAGCCGACTCGGAAGAACGTCGTGAACATGCCGAGGATGGTGCCACGGCTCGCCGGTCGGGGGCGACGGGTTTTTCGGGTTCGCGAAGCCGTACAAAAAAAGAAGCCGCGCGGCCCTGAGCGGCCGCGCGGCGGTTCTTCTGTACGGGGTTACCTGCGGACCCGGCCCCGGCGCCAGGAGCCGCCGTTGCCGACGCTCGCGGTGCCGATGCCGGCCTGGTGGAGGGCTAGGAGGCAGAGTCCGAGTGCGATGAGGGCGGTCAGCCCGATGCCGATGTCGGCGTTGAGCAGGTCGAGCAGGAAGGCGATCCCGAAGACGACCGCCGCGGCGATGGCCAGCATGTGACTTATCCCTTCAGCCGGTCGAACAGGTTGCGGTACTCGCGCAGCGCGAGCCGGAGCTGCTCGGTGTCGTTGGTGCCGGAGTTCTTCCACTGGTCGACCAGCGACTGGCGCTTGGCGGCCAGGGCCGATACGGCCTCGTCGATCAGCGCGTCGGCCTTCTCGACCGACTCGCGCGGGTCGTCGACGAACGCGGCCTTGATGTCCCGCCAGCGCTCGTCGAAGTCGATGTCGTCGACCGCGCTCGGCGCGGTGTCGTCGACGGTGTCGTCCACGGTGTCGTCGACGGTGACCGCCTCGGCGTCGGACAGGTCGCCCGCGGTGTCGCGGTGGGCCTCGTCGACCGCGTCGGGCGAGGTGACGGAGGCGCTGCCGGCCACGCCCACGGGGGCGGTCTCGGCGTTGCGGTCGTGGTCGTCGGGCACGCGGTCGTCGGTGTCACGCGGGCCCGGGACCAGGTTGGAGGCGACCAGCTTGTCGTCGTTGCGGTGGTCGTCGGCGAGGACGTCGTCCTTGTCGGTCTCGACCGTCTTGTCACGGTCGTAGGGGTTGAACGTGGTCATCAGTGATCGGCCTCCTTGCGGGGAGAGTGGGCGTGCACGTCGTCGTCGAGAAGCTCGTCGAACAGGGCGCGGTAGTGGACCATGGCCTGGCGGAGATCCTCGGTGGTGGCCTCCTGCCGGGCGGCCCGGCCGCTGATCTCATGGGCCTGGCGGTAGCGGTCGAGGGTCCCGGCGTGCCCGACCGACAGGACGTTCACGCGCTCCTCGAACTCGTCCGTCGGGTAGCCGCGGTCGGCCATGACGGCGGTGACCAGGGCGTCCGCCTCGGTGACGGCGAAGCTCGGCGCGTCGACGAACCGCTCCTGCACCTCCCGCCACTTCTTCGCGTACGTGTCCCGCGCGTCGGCGTCGAGGGGACGGATGTCGAGGTCGGCGTAGCGGGCCTCGCGGGCCAGCAACTCCTGCTCGGCGTCCCTGCGGCTGTCGGTCTCCTGGACGACACGGTCGTATTCGGGGCCGAATCGGTCCTGCAGGTGGCGCCGCCGGCTCTGGCCCGCCACGACGTACCCGATGGCTCCCAGCGCCACGACGACGGCTACGACCACGACCACCCATGCGATGGCGCTCATGTCTGCCTCCGGCTGTCTGCTTGTCTTCGACACACCGGACTGCCCCTGAAATGAGGGCGTAACCCATGAATTGCCGGGTAGACGGCGTCTTTATGGGATTTGGAGCCAGTTTGGCTTTCGTAGTGGTGGGGGCGGTGCTGGCGTTCGCCGTGAAATGGGAGGCGCCCGGCTTCGACCTTCAGGCGATCGGCTGGATCATGATGTGCGTCGGCGTGGTCAGCGGCGTGGTGACCACCCTGCTCGCCCGCCGCCGCCACTCATCGGACCAGGTGGTCGAGGACGACCTGGTGAACACGGTCGACATGCGGGACGAGACGCTCTAACCGAGCCTGGTTTCGGCGGTCTTCAGGATCTGCGCGATGTGCGAGACGTCTGACGCCTCGATCTCGTGGAAGCCCTGCTCGGGGTCGTAGGCGATGTCGAGGCCGTTGTCGACGAGCCTCCGGGCCCACCTCAGAGCCGTGTTGATCTTCTCTTTCGGTACGGGGCGGCCCTGGGCCGCGGCCGAGAGATTCCGCAGGTTGGTGGCGGGGCCGGACTGGGAGTGGGACCTGGCGAGCTTCCAGGGGAGGGCGGCGGAGTGGTCGGTCATGGGCTTCGACAGGCCCGCCGAGCGCTTGGCCTGGAGGATGCCCGACTCGGTGACACCGAAGTGGGCCGCCAGGTCGGCGTTGGACCAGCCCTTGGCGGAGAGCCTCGCCAGTTCCTCGTGATCGACCTGCGGACGCCTTCCCATGATCGCAACACTACGCGTCGGTGCACGCGGGGCGCGAATCTGCGCTAAGGTTGTTCCGTGCCTGAGGGGCACGAAGCAGTGAACGGGACGTAGCGCAGCTTGGTAGCGCACTTGACTGGGGGTCAAGGGGTCGCAGGTTCAAATCCTGTCGTCCCGACGTAAGTCGGCAGTTCAGGGCCTTGATTCACTTCGGTGAGTCAGGGCCTTTTCTGTACCCGTCTCACAATCACTCACGAACGGGATTCGGTTTTATCCGAATAGTTCGGAGAGCTGGGCCGAGGCCGCCTTCAGGTGGCTCATGTCCGGCTGGATGTAGACCCGCTTCGCCAGGGCCCCGCCGTCGGCGTGGCCGGCCCACGCCGCCAGGATCACGTCAGGCACCCCGGACGCGCCCAGGTGGGTCAGGCAGGCGTGACGGCAGTCGTAGAGCCGGACCTGCCCCTTGCCCCGGACACCCACCTTCGCCATGAGCTCATAGGCCCGGCGGCGTAGCCAGTCGGTCCGCTGCGGGGCGCCGAGCTCGTCGACCAGGACGTAGCCGCTCGCCTTGTAAGGCTCGCCGGCCGCGAGTTTCTCGGCCGCCTGCCGTTTCTTGAACTCCTTGAGCGCCGCCATGACGACGTCGGGGGCGGGCAGGTCGCGGTCGCCCGACTTCGACTTGGCGCCCTTCTCTACCACGATCCGGTCGACGATCGTGCGGGTGTTCTTCCCGGCCGCGACCGTCCCCGCCTCGAAGTCGACGTCGGACCAGCGCAGCCCACACACCTCGGCGGGGCGAAGCCCGATCAGCGAGAGCAGCATGACGGCGTGGAGTCGCTCGCCCGCGATCCCGGCCAGGAACGTCTTCACCTCCTCTGCGGTCCACGGCGTGCGGATGTCCTTCGCCTCCGCCTCGGCCCGGCGGGCAGCGCGTGGGATGGTCACGTACTGGGCGACGTTCCTGATGACGAGCTGGCGGCGGACGGCCTCGTTCAGCGCGGCCCGGAAGCGGCCGAGAGTGAGTGAGACCGACCGCACCGATACGCCGCTTCCCGGCGGCCCGCCGCGCCGGCGGCCGGAGCTGAGCATCCAGTCGACGAGCTTCTCGACGTCCCCTCGGCGAGGGCCTGCAATCGGCGGTCGCCGAGACGTTCGCGGACCGGGCGTAGAGCGTGCCGGTAGTTCGACGCCGTGGCCTGCTCGACGTCACGGGTTGCGCTGGCCAGGTATTGATCAAGGAAGGTGTTCAGTGTGACGTCGGAAGGCCGGACGTAGGTTCCCCGGTCCACCTCGCTCTTGATCCGCGCGTACTCGGATTTCGCCTCGCGCTTGGTGTCGAACGTGTGCGTGACCTGTTTCCGCTTGCGGGTCTCGGGGTCTCGTCCGACGTCGATGACGAACCGGTAGCGAACCGTTCCGTCCTTCAGCTCAATCCGCTTGATCGGGTCCGCCATCACCCATGCCCTTTCTTCGGCCTTTGATCTTCTGTCCGACTTCCGCAGGGATCTCCAAGAAACCTCGATCTCTAGCCATGCGAATCCAGCGTCCCGCTGTGGGTGCCGTGAGCCCGAGGTCCTGTTCGACGCTCTTCGCTGGCGGATCTCCACGCGCAGAGGCGATCGAATAGCTCAGAGCAACGGCCTTCTGCGAATCCTCGGTTGGGCCACGCCCGACGTGCATCGCTTCGGGCAGGTACGGCTCTTCAAAGCTGATGACCCCCGGGGACTCGTCGGACTCCACCACCACGAGCGATCGAACCATGTCCCTCACGACCATCCCAATCGGGAGAAGACGGAGAGCCTTGCCGTTGATCGGCTGGCCCGAGCGGGACGTCATAGTCAGCTCTCTGCAGCCGAGGCGGTCACCCTCGACGACATCCACGACGAGCCGGACAGCGTACGAGTCCACCTCGCCCTCCCACTGGATAGGCACGAAGACATAGAGGCCGGGCCCGATGCGGTGAGGCCTGGCTGGCTGCGGGTCTGTACGACACCCTCGTCGGCCACTCGATCATCCCGGACATGGTCACCGCGATCATCCGGTGGATCAGCAGCCCGCCCGGCAAGTTCATCGAGTTCTTCGGCAAGGCCAAGGATTGGGCCGTCACCAAGATGGGCGAACTGGTGTCCTGGCTGGCCGGCCTGCCGGGGCGGATCCTGTCGGCCATCGGCAACCTCGGGTCGCTGCTCAGCAACGCGGGCCGCGACCTGCTGACCGGCCTGTGGAACGGCCTCCAATCCATGGCCGGGTGGCTGTCCTCCCAGCTCACGAGCTTCTTCTCCCGCCTGGTGCCGCAGTGGGTCAAGGATGCGCTCGGTATCGGCTCGCCGTCGCGGCTCATGGCCGACGAGGTGGGCCGAGAGATCCCGGCCGGCGTGGCGCTCGGTGTGACCGAGAATTCGCATGTCGTCCGGTCGGCCACCCAGTCAATGGTCGACCAGGCGCTCGACGGCGGCGCGGCCGGCCACCTTGGCGGCGCGCTGTCCGGCGCCGGGAGCTCGGGCCAGGGCGGCCGGACCACCATCATCGAGCGCATGGAGGTCCACCTTCAGGGCTGGATCGACCTGCGCGACCCATCCGCCGCGGCGCGGCGCTTCATGCTGGACTTCCGCGAGGAACTGCGGCGCCTCGAAGCCGACTACGCCTGAGGACTGTGCGTTATGGCCTGAACAGCGGAAGTAGGAAGTAGTGGTGGGCTACGGCGTCGGCCCAATGCATTTGAAGTTGTCGACTGCGTCGAAGGCAACCTGGTTGGTTACCTTCAGGAGAGGAGCAGCCGCCTCACGCATGCTGGCCTCCGACTTAAGCGCTCTGGCAGAAGCGGCCAGCTCACGTACGACAGTGTCAAAGTGCGTGGCGATCTCTGGCGGCGCACTCGCCTTCATCTCCTTGGCCAGCAAAGCAAGGACCTTCGCCTTCCTGCGCAGTTCTGCGACGTCAAGTCGTTTGCCGTGCGCTGCGTCCAGAACCTCGGCGCGGAACATGATGGCGCCTATCTGAAACGTTGGCAGGTCCAGGCAGAACGCCGAGCTCGTCTGGGCGGGGGGCGAGGCTGGGGAGGCCACCGGGGAGGTCGCCGGGGAGGTCGAGGCGAGGGGAGATGGAGAAGAAGACTCCAGGGGCTTGCCCGAGTTCGAGCAGCCCGCAATCGCGAATGCAGTGGTGATCACGAACAGGTAGTTGCGGGGGATGGTCATGGTTTCAGACCGTACTCATCCTCACCTCACCATGCATGCGCTTCGTAATCTAATTTGTACGGAGTGCCACCAACGCTGACCCTTTACCCAGCCGCGCCGAGGAGGGCGCCGGGGGGCGTGGTTCCCGAGGTGGTTCCCGGACCGGTCACCGAAGCGGTTACTTCGATGAACGTCTCGGGTAACCACTGGTGCGCGTCGGCTGTCACCTCGGCGCGGACGCTGCTTGGTGCCATGAAGTGCACTGACACCCCATGTCGACGGCGGGGAAACAACCACAAGAACAACCGGGATACACGCGCGTACGGCAACCACTTCGACGTGCTGCGACTCCGCATTTGGCCGTAGGGGTGCGTCACCGAACCCCGCTAGAGCGCTAGTGAACCGCCGGTGCGGCTGGTCGGGCGTCCGCGAGCTCTTCAACGCCGTGCTCGCCTGCGAGGCGTGCAACGGACGGAAGGACGCCGGCTTCCCTGGCCCTTGGTGCGGCTGCTGCTAACCGACCTCCCGGCCTCGCTGGCCATCCGCAGTGGTGCACTGTCCCTCGCCGCGTAGCCCTCGGCCACACCTGAACCCATACACGGACGGTAACCGGTGGAGTTGGAGGCACCCTCGTCATTAGAGAGTCATTGCATTACAGCACCCGGAGCGCCCACAGCACCCGCTACCTGTGTTGACGTGCGCAAACGTGCGGGTGCTGTGATGGACGCCAGCACCCGCACAGCACCCGCTCCGGGCGCTCAGCGGGTGCTGCGGGTGCTAGACCGGGTGCTGAGAATTTCGCAGCACCCGCACATATTCGCAGCTCAGAACCCCTAACGGGCGCTAAGGGCGCTCCGGGTGCTGCGTTGCATTGACTCTTAATGTCGTCAGGTGGAGAACTGGGAGCGGCTACGCTCCGTATCGCCAGCCATTGGACGGTCCGGAACTACTCTGCCTCTGGCCGCCGACGCCGTTTCACCTCGACGCCCCAGCGGGCGCGCAGTCTCTCGACCACGAGCGCGTACCCGGACCCGCTGAGCACGATGAACGTGACCGCCGCCCACGGGCCGGTGTCGCCGACGGTCTCGATCCCGCCGCCGAGCAGCAGGCCGAGCACGGGCGCCCAGGTACGGAATTGGGAGGTCAGCATCCAGCAAGCGGCGCGGTGCATCCGGTAGAAGCGAGGCCGGTCGGGGGCCTGAAGCGCTGCTCGGAGCTGCCACACTCGGCGGAGCTGCTGGGCGGCGTACACCATCTGTAACGCTCTCGTCGCCCTCACTTCGGCCAGGCTTTCGAGCTCCGCCCCGATTTCCTCCTCGTAGCGCGACCGGTGGACCCGCGGCAGCAGGGTCATCTGAAGCCTGATCAGGCGAGTGGCGGTGGGGTGGACCTTCGTGGGGCGAGGAAACCTTGCGCGAAGATCATCGAGCAGCAGTTCCCTGGACGGTTTGCTCTTGAGTGATTTTCCGGACGGTTTCCTCTTGAGGGCGGCCAGGAGATAGTGGCCGATGAGCTGGACCCGGCGCAGCCTGCTCGTCAGGTGGGGATCGGCATTGAAGGGTTCGGATTGAGCAGCCTTGTCACAGGCGTCGAAGAACTGCTGGACTACGCGGATACACCACTTGCGGCTACCACCGCCACGCGCCAGGTCTTCGGCAGCATAGTAGATAAGTTCACGATGGCAGGTGATCGGATCAGGGAAGAGGCGATGAAAGGCGTTGTCAAGTTCTTTATCGGCCTCCATGGTGTCGACGAGGAGGCGGGCCAGCTCGTGTGCCTGGGGGTCGGGTTTCATCGGGAGCCCCCGGCGGCGGGCCTGAATATCCGCGGGACTCGTGCCATTCGCTTGGCCTCGGCCTCTGCCAGCGCGGCGGGGGCGTGTTCGAGCCCGTCGCGGGTGAGCCGATAGTAGCGGCGACGCGGTCTCCCGAGCTGCCGGGGATCGATCGCCTCGAAATCGGATTCCAGCCAGCCGATGCCTTCCAGCCTGGCCAAGATCGGGTGGATTGTCCCGGCCTGGAGGCCGGCGGCGGCGCAGATCTCCAGCCCGTACATCTCGCGTGTCGGATCCTCTAGGAGGGCTCGCAGGACGAGCTGCGTCTGGATAGTCATCCGGGGAGCACCCATACATGAACTCTAATTAGGGTCCACTCTCTGCGCCCTTACCTCGAATGGACATAGCTGTTCCGAAGCCTCGGCATGTCCGGACACCGTTTGGCCCCAATCTCGGAGCTGTTGCCTCGTAAGGTGACGGGATGCCCGCACGATCGAATGACTTCCAAGCGGTCGTCTACTTCGTTGAACGCCACCTGGCCACGAATGCGACCGTTGAGGAGTCCGCGAGTGTCATGGACCGGGTCACCGGGAAATCTCGCGAGGTCGACATTCTGATCACCGCACAGGTCGCTGGCCGCCCCGTCCGTATTGGCGTCGAGGTCCGAGACCATGGAAGAGCCAACGACGTGGGCTTCGTCGAAGAGATGCGCGCCAAGCATGACGACCTGCCCACAGATCAGCTTGTCCTGGTGTCCGCCTCCGGCTTCTCGAAAGCCGCAGCAATCAAGGCCCGCCACTACAACATCGAAACGGTGACACCCGGCGGGCCGATCGCCGACGACGGCCCGCTGGCCGCGCTCCACCGGACCGCCATGGAAGCCCACAGCATCGCTCTTGGTGATCTAGCGCTGATTCGCGGCACCGTCATGGTCGACGGCCAACTTCAACACCCCATGCTCACTTTCCAACACGCCTTGTTCAACGCTGACGGCGTGCAGGTTGGGCACATCGTCGACTTGGTGCAGATGGCGTTGGCGGATTTCGAGCAGCAGCCGGCCCCTGAAGGCACCGTGGCGGGCGAGCACTTCCTAGCCGTTCAAGTGCCAGGCCCCGAGTTCCATATGGAGGACGGCAATGTAGTCAAGATCCATTTACGTACGGAAGAGTCGCCACCTCGGCTCCTGCCCCTGCTCTTCCTTCAGCTCGCATGGGCCAGTCGCGTAGATGTTGACACTGTGGAGCTGACGACCGGCGACCTGGCAGGCACGGCCTTCGCCTATGGGTCAGGCCGCATGGGCGGCGCTGACGCCCTGGTGGTGTTCACGGCGACGGAGCACGGAGAGCAGTTGATGGTGCGGCTCACCGATGGGTCTGGTGGAGTCACCGACTGGATCGCCGACCCCGAACACCAACGGCTGCGTCCACTCCAAACGCACGGCAACGACTCCACCACCTCATAAGCCCGATTATGGAGGCCCGACTCATCCCCTTATGACCGAAATTCGGCGCGGGTGCTCGCCAGCCGGTCGCGGGCCCGTCCGCAGGTCCGCCGTCCGCCACCAGACGCGCCGCCGTCCCGGTCACCTCCAGCCGCCACCCCGTCTGCCGGATTGGCGGCCTACCGAAGGTCGCCCCGTCGAACAAGGCTTCTAGTGGCATGGGGATACCGCTAGTCGTTTTCATCGTCGTCATCAAGGTTGTTGGTCTTGAAATGAACCCAGAGGGCGATCAGCAACAGCAGGAGCCATCCTCCCCCGAAGACTCCCGCCTGGGTGACGAGATAGCCACCTGTAATGCGCTCTGGTCCATCCGTGTAATAGTCGGCGATGATGCGGCCCACGCCGACCAGAAGGACGCTGGCCGTTAAATAAAACAGACTTCTGGTTAGCCCTTTGTCCTTCTTTTTGTTCACTGTGATTCCCTGGTTCCGTGTCTCTGCGCGCAGGGGTGGGAGAGTGCGCCCGCCGATTCCGGCGGGCGCACTCGCTTATTTACGTTCATTCGGCGCGCTGGCGGTCGAGCCGCCGCCGCAGATCCGCGATCTGGTCCGCCGTCAGATCGACGTCATGTTCCCAGCCCGCGTCGCCGAGGTTCAGGCCGCGGAGCAGCACCGGGCCGTGGTAGTCACGCCACGGGTCCCCACTCAGGTCGGCCGTCAGCGCCGAGGCCGGCCCGTTGACCGGCCATCGCAGGCGAGCCGGACAACCCCGCACCCCGCCCACAGGCCCAGGCCCCGCGCGATGGCCACCCGGACGTTCCAGGCCGCGCCGAGCAGACCGTCGACCAGCGCGGCGCGTTGGGCCGGATCGGCCGGGAGGACGATCTCGCGCGAGCCGCCGTCGACGTCGATCAGCAGGCAGATCATGGCGCTCCGTTCGCAGCCACCGGCGGGGGCGGTTGGAGAAATCGGCCCGGCCGCGAGGCGCGGCGATGCCCGCGCCCATCATCCCCCGGACGACCCCCGGACGCGATCTTGTTACGGGAACGTACTCATCAGTGCCCACTTACTCACACACCAAGACGCCCACCCCCCACCGGCGCGAGATCCAGTAGCACCGCCCCGGGCCGCCGTCCCGACCGGTTGCCCTCCGGAGTACCACTGGAGCCGCTGATCTGGGCGGCACCAACCGCCACACCCCCGCCTCTGTGGTGGCGGGCGGACGTCGGCCGCGCCCTGCTGGAACTGACGGGCCAGGCGGGTCTGCCGCGCCGGCCGACGCCCTGCCAGCACCTACCCGCTGCTCACCTCGCCGCCGGACGACGTCGAAGCACCCGAGCTGTGGCCGCTGGTGGCCGAGCTCCGAACAATTCGATCGGGGTTCATGAGATCGCGTACGGAGCTCCAAGTCACGCGTGGAGATCCTGGGCGTGCTTACGCAATTCTCCGCATATCGCACCCGCCGCAGCGTGTTTACCGTCGTCTTATGGACGCCCCCGACATCCTGTCGCCCGAGTTCGCCGCCGACCCCTATCCGCATTACGCGGTGCTGCGTGACCACTTTCCCCTCCTGTGGCACGAGGCGACCCAGACGTATCTGGTCTCCCGATACGAAGACGTCGCCAAGGCACTCAAGGAAGCGGGCAACCGCAACTACGAATGGCAGCTCGAACCCGTGCACGGCCGCACCATCATCCAGATGGACGGCCGCGAGCACGCGACCAAACGGGCCCTGGTGACGCCGTCGTTCCGGGGCCGCGAACTCGCGACGAAGTTCGTCCCGGTCATCGAGAGGACCGCCGCCGGGCTGATCGAACCGCTGTCGGGCGTCGACGACCTCGTCTCCCGGTTCTCGACCCGCTATCCGGTCGGCGTGATCGTCGGCATGCTCGGCCTGCCGCCGCAGGACGAGCACCTGTTCCAGCGGTGGTACACCTCGGTCGTCGCCTTCATCTCCAACCTGGCCCAGGATCCGGCGGTCATCGAGGCCGGCGCGCGGACGCGGGACGAACTGGCGGCGTACATGATCCCGATCGTCGAGGCCCGCCGGGCCGACCCCGGCGACGACCTGCTCTCCACGTTGTGCACCGCCGAGATCGACGGTGTGCGGATGACCAGCGAGGAGATCAAGGCGTTCGTCAGTATGCTGCTCGCCGCCGGCGGCGAGACCACCGACAAGGCCATCACCTGCCTGGTCCGCAACCTGCTCACCCACCCCGACCAGCTCGCCGCCGTGCGGAGCGACCCCGAACTGCTCGACCGCGCGTTCGCCGAGACCCTGCGGCACGACTCGGTGGTCCAGATGGTGATGCGCCAGCCCGAGACCGACCTCGAACTCTCCGGCGGCACCGTCCCGGCCGGTGGCACCGTGACCTGCCTGATCGCTTCGGCCAACCGCGACCCGTCCCGCTTCACCGACCCCGACGCCTTCGACCTGTTCCGCCCCGACCTCGACATGACCCGGGCCTACACCGCCGGCGCCAACCACACCGCCTTCGCCCTCGGCCGGCACTTCTGCGTGGGCGCCCAGCTCGCCCGGGCCGAGGTACGGATCGGGGTGACCATGCTGCTCGACCGCTTCCCCGGCCTGCGGCTGATGGAGGAGCCGCACGACGCCGGCGTGTTCACCCGAGCCCCGGAGAAGCTGCTCCTGGCGTTCGAATGAGCCCGAGCCGCTGGGCGCGGACGACGGCGGTGAGCCGGTCGGACGCGCCCAGCCTCCGGTAGAGCCGCTCCTGGTGCTTGTCGACGGTCCTGACGGAGATGCCCAGCCGATGCGCGATGGCGGTCGCGCCCAGCCCCTCGGCCATGAGGTTCAGCACGACCGTCTGACGCGGCGTGAGCCCGGCCTCCTGAGCCGCCTCCGGCAGCGCCCGCGCGTGCCGGTCGGCGGCGACCAGGAAGGGCTGCACCCGCGCGGCCACCGCGAGTTCCCGATCGGAGAAGCCGTCCCGCTCCCGCTGGATCGAAAGGCCGCGGAACGGCCTGGCCTGGAGCGGAATGGCGATCACGCTGGTCGTCCCGAAGACCTCACGCATCCGGGCCGCCACCGGATGCCCCCGCCACTGTCGCGGCGGCACCAGATCACTGATCCGCAGCGGCTCGGGCGACTCGGTGACGGCGTAGTGGACCGACAGCGGATGCCGCTTGACGATCACCGGATCGAGCCCGCTGCCCTGGCGCAGGTCGGCGGGGTCGATGTCGAGCAGCACCGACCGGCCCGAGGTGTAGTCGATGGCGGCCCGGGTGAAGACGTCGGCACCGAAGAGCGACCCGACGAACTCCCGCGCGATGAACGGCCAGACCGCCGAAGGGTCGCCGATCTCGAAGGCACCGGCGGCAAGGGCGATGATGCGCTCGTAATCCCGGGCGGACACCATGCCGTCAGTGAAACATAAAGGTGCCTTTTCCTCATACCGCGATAAATCACCATGGGAATCGGCGCTCATTATCGTCCGCATCCATGAGGGCCTTAATACAGATGATTTCCGCACACCCCTATAGGGGAGCTCGGCGAAGCGCTCCACGTCGTCGGTTCGCCCGGAGATCACGTCGCCGTAGGACAGTTCGGTGTCGGCGGTCGCGTAGGTGAAGTCCGTCCGACGGCGAGGCGGTGGCCGCCGACCTCGCCGCACCTGGCCTGCTGCTGGTGCCGTCTGCGGTAGGCCGGGTCGAACGTCGATCGACGGCGCCCCGCAGCCCGGGGAAGTTGTGGCGGCGGTCCCAGATTGCGCACGGAAGTCTGCGCCGGTCGACCACCGGCTGCTTCGATATCCGTCTGTTTGATAGTGCCCAGGTCAGCGAGGGCTTCCGCTATCAAATACCGCTGCGCCAGACATCTGGCGCGTTTCAAGATGACAGTGAAATGAGAGTCCAGGACATCTAGTTGACGGTAGACCTGTCGGACGTCCGGTTCTGTCGGTGGGGCGGACTAGGGTCGGTGGGCGTGAAGTATGACTGGGCCGCGGTGCTCGACGGTCACAGCGAGGGCGTCGCCGACGTGGCGGCGCTGGAGGCCCGTCTCGAGGTCGCGCTGCCGCCGAGTTACCGGGCGTTTCTCCTGTTCACCGATGGGATCACCGACATGATGTCCCGGGCGTCCGAGGTGGGCTGGTTCCCTGACGTCGATCCCGAGACCTTCCGGTGCTGGGCCCCGGAGGAGACCGGCGACCCGGTCGTCCGCCGCGCTCCCGTGCCGCCCGGCACCGAGGCCGACGAGGAATACCTGTCGGCGACCCTCAAGATCGGAGAATTCGACGACGACGGCGTGATCCTGCTCAACCCGCTCGCCGTGACCGACGAGGGGGAGTGGGAGGCCTGGCATCTCGCCGCATGGATTCCGGGCGTTCACCGTTTCCCGTCGTTCTGGGATCTCTGGCAGAAGCTGTAGGGAGGTCGAGAACGGGGCTGAGTTTCGTGTCGATGCAGACCGACGTCGGTCTCGTCGTGGCCGCCGTGCCCTGGAAGGAGTGGTGGCCACCTCGCTCGGGGAGACCCCGGAGTTCCGTGAACGCATCCGAGAGCGTGGTCACCCGCGCCCGCATGCAGGTGGTCACGTGGAGGGCGGGCGGCGGTGGATCGACACGCTGCCCGCCGAGCCGATCTGGAAGGCGTCCCCGCCGATGTAGCTGCCGGAGATCACCTGACTGCCCGCCCCCGCGATGATGGGCGTCGCCGCGGCCAGCATCTGCTGCACATCGGCGGCCACATCGGCGACCGCGCTCTCCAACGCCGGCCGTCCTTCCTCCCGCTCGGCCACCCGGCCCAGCAGGCGCCGCCCCCAGCCGACCACCCCCTCAGCAGCAGCGTCTTGAGTCTTGGTCCACACCGCTCCGCCCAGCGCGCCGATCGCCGCGGTCACGTACGGGACTACCTGGCGGCCACTTCCGCGACATCCATCCCCCGCCTCCTCATCCCCTTGTTTTGTCTTTTGCGTACAGGTTCGCGTGATCGTAACCCGCCCGCCCGCCGATACCGGAATCTCTGACGCGATACACCCCAATGGGCCCGCCACCGTCACAGGAACGAAACGAGAGAAACTCCCGTCTCCACTGTTTCGACCGCATTCCTGGAATGCGGCATATGTCGGGTTCGATTATTCGCGGCGCGGCGTTCAGGCGCCACAGGCCGGCTGCCGTGCGATGGCGCGGCACCTTCTCCAGCCGGAATCCTCCTATCTTCCGGCAGGTCAGGCCCCCTGATGCTCTGGGGCGCATCGCGTTCCGCACGCGGTGATCAAAAATGGCCGGCTTCTGAGAGCCCGGATATGGATCGTTGTCGCGAAGGGCTGGTGGGGTCGAATTGGTTTATGGCGTCCGGTCGGGAACTGTTCTCGTCATCGGTGCGTGGTTGTGAGTGGCGGGCGCGTTACGATCGCATCCACCTTCGGGGGGACGAAATGCGAAGGGGGAGGGGAATGGCGATGAGTGAGGTCGCTGAGCTGACCGGCCGGGTGGTCCCGTACATCACGGCCGCGACCGGCCAGTACGGCGCCCGGGTGTGGGACGTGCCCGCCCCGACCGCCGCCGAGAGCGGGCTGGCCGTGCGGGCCGATAAGGCGGCGGCGCTGTATGGGTTGCGGATGCTGGCGCTGCTGACCGCGGATGAGCCGGCCCGGACCGCGGTGCGGGAGGCGATCGCCTATGTCATCGAGGACGCCGCCGACCCGGACGCGGTGGCGGCGCTGCGGCTGCGGGTGAAGAAGGCACTGAGCGCCGATGCGCGGCTGGCCGCCGACATCGCCGCCCTGGTGAAAGACGCGACGCCGCTCACCGCCGGGGCGGGCAGCCAGGTCATCTCCGACAGCCACGTCGGCGGCAACGTCACCCAGATCGGCGCCGCCCGCGATGTCACACTCGGAGACAACCGCTCGACCACCGTCCAGGGCGACAACTCCGGGATCGTCTCCACCGGCGACGGGGCGCGGAATGTGCAGATGAACGCGACGGCGACCGGTCACGGGCGGGTGTATCAGGCCGGCCGCGACCAGATCATCCACGAGCGGTGAACACCCCCGAACCGGACACTCCCGAATCGGCCGACCGGGAAGACCCAGCCCCCGATCCCGATCCCGGCCCTGGCCCGGGTCCCGGTCAGGATCCGGGAGGGGCGGCCCACCTGGAAGGGTCCCCCTCCGGGGATGGCCGGGTGTATCAGGCCGCCGGGGACCAGCACATGACCGAGACGGCGCTGCACTTCCATCTCCCGCCACTGCCCGCCCCGCCGCGGCAGATCATCGAGGACGACATCCCGCAGCGGCCGCTCGCCTTCCAGGAACGCGCCGACCTGCTGGAGCGGTTGCATGAACGGGTCAGCGGGCACGGGCACGGCGGTGGTAGACGCGGTCACCGGCACCCCGGGCGCTGGGAAAAGCCTGCTGGCCGCCTCCTACGCCTGGGCGTGCCAGCGGGTACGGCAGCCCTGACGCTGACCCGGCTGACACCGCTGTGGAGGAGGCCGACCGGCTGCTGGCCGATCTGGCCGACACCTCACTGATCACCTTCAGCGAAGACGGCGCCACCGTGCTGATGCACCGGCTGACCAGCCGGGTCCTGCGCGAACGCGCCGGCCATCACACCACCGTGGACAGCGGCGACGATGAGAAGGCGGATCGGCTGGTGCAGGTGCTCGACAGCGCCGTCGGCCTGCTGCACCGCTTCAACACCCACATCCCCGACGGGGCGGCCACGTGGGCGGCCCGGCCGGCTGTCGAGATGCTGGTGGAGCAGACCACCCCCCTGCGCACCCTGGCCACCACCCTCGGTGACCCTTCCGACCTGCTGTTGTCCTTACGCTCCTGGTGCGGGAGCTACCTCGAAGATCTGGCCGACCTGGCCCGCGCCATCCCTTTGCTTGAGCAGACCCTGGCCGATCTGGAGCGGGTGCTGGGCGGCGACTACCCCGACACCCTGACCTCCCGCAACGACCTCACCCACGCCTACCAGGCGGCGGGACATCTGGGCCGGGCCATCCCGCTGCACGAGCCAACCTTGACCGACTGCGAACGCGTCCTGGGAGCCGAGCACCCTATGACAAGGAGAGTGCGCGGCAACGTGTCGACCGCCCGTCAACAGGTCGATGCCGATCCTGCTTAAGCGACTGGACGTCGCATGTCGCCATCGTGTTTCATAAGCGACCGCCTATGAAACAGCCGAGCCAGCAGCTCGCCACTACGGGCCCCAGGAGAAACCGAACTCCGCTCGCTTCCGATGGGTCGGCTGCGGGCGCGGAGCGGGATTAGAACATTGGTCCCTTCCGGTGAAACGGGGCGTGGGTTTGTGGCGATGATGACGCTATGGCAGGAAACATTTCCGGTGCGTTCAGGCTGTGGTTGCTGGCGGGGTCGGCGGTGTTGCCGGTCGCGGTCGGTGTGGCCGTCAACCAGATCCTCAACGACGGGAAGTGGAACTGGTGGTGGATCCTGGCCGCCTTGGTGATCTCGGCCGCGCTGACGTGGGTGACGCACCTGCTCACCCGCGCCGCTTCGACGTCGGCCACCGGCGAGAGCGACGAAAAGAGCGCGGGTGAACGGTCGGTGACCGTGGGCGGTGACAACAGCGGGATCGTCTCCACCGGGGACAACGCGCGCAATGTGCAGAAGAACGCGAAGGCGTCGGGATCGGGGCGGGTGTATCAGGCCGACGGCGACCAGACCATCAACGAGTGATGAACGGCCCCGCATCGTCCGGTCAGGAAGAACCGGGCCAGGATCCTGGTGAGTCGATTCACCAGGAGGCCACCGCCACCGATCACGGCCAGGTGTATCAGGCCGGTCGTGATCTGACCGTCAACAAGACGGTGAACACGGTGAACACGATGAACATCCACCTCCCGCCACCGGTTCCGCCTGCCGGTCAGATCGTGGAGGGGGACATCCCGCGGCGTCCGCCGGCCTTCCAGCCGCGGCCCGGGCTGCTGGATGCGCTGAAAGCGCAGGTCCGCCAGGAGGGGGCGGCGGTCATCGACGCGGTGACCGGCACCCCGGGCGTCGGCAAAAGCATACTGGCCGCGTCCTACGCGTGGGCGTGCCAGCAGGCCGGCTGGCCGCTGATCGTCTGGATCAACGCCCAGCACCCCGATCAGATCCTGACCGGTCTGGCCGGCCTGGCCCGCCGCCTGAAACTGCACGACCCCGACGACGACGCGCGGACCGCGGCGCTCAAGGCACGCGACTGGCTGGCCGCCGCCGACCAGCCGGGCTTGCTGGTGTTCGACAACGCCACGGCCGTGGATGATGTCCGGCCGTGGTGTCCTGCCACCGGCGAGGTGCAGATTCTCATCACCACCCGCAACCGGGCCTTCCACACCCTGTTCACGGCCATCGACGTGGGAGTCTTCCCGCCCGAGCAGTCGGTGGCACTGCTGCACCAGCGCACCGGCGACACCACACCGGGCGCCGAGCAGGTCGCCACCGAACTGGGGCATCTGCCGCTGGCGCTGGGCCAGGCCGGCGCCTACATCCACCGCCGCCGCCTGACCTACTCCGCCTACCTCGGCCTACTGCGCGACTATCAGCTGGACCGGTATCTGCCGCACACCGCTGAGGGGTACCCGCATGGGACCGCCGCGGCGATCCTGCTGTCGGTCGATCAGGCCGAGCAGACCATCCCCGGCGCGCGGGAGATGCTGGAGCTTTTGGCGGTGCTGGCCGAATCCGGCGTCTCGAGGACGATCCTGTACGGGACCACCGACCCCCACCTCGACCCCGCCGACACCGAAGACATCGACCAGGTGCTGGCCGATCTGGTCGACACCTCGCTGATCAGCTTCAGCGACGACGGAACCACGGTGCTGATGCACCGCCTGACCAGCCGGGTACTGCGTGAGCGCGCCCACCACACCGCCCTGCCCGGCGACGGGAACGGCGGAAGCCGGCTAGACCAGGTGCTCGCCGGCGCGGTGGAACTGCTGCACCGCTTCAACACCCACATCCCCGACGGCGCCGCCACCTGGGCCGCCCGCCCCGCTGTCGACATGCTGGCCGAACAGACCGCGGCCCTGCACGATGCGGCCGCCACCTTCGGGGATCCCCCGCACAGACTCCTCGCCTTACGCGCCTGGTGCGGGCAGTACCTCAACCAGCTGGCCGACCTGGCCCGCGCCATCCCGCTGCTGCAGCAGACGCTGGCCGACATGGAGCGGCTCCTTGGCGGCGACCACCCCGACACCCTGACCTCCCGCAACAACCTCGCCGGCGCCTATGAATCGGCGGGAGATGTGAGCCGGGCCATCCCGTTGTATGAGCAGACCCTGGCCGACTACGAGCGGCTGCTGGACGACGACCACCCCCACATCTCCAACTCCCGCAACAATCTCGCCAGCGCCTACTACGCGGCGGGGGACCTGGCCCGGGCCATCCAGCTGTATGAGCAGACCCTGGCCGATCGCGAGCGGCTGCTGGGTGGCGATCACCCCGACACCCTGCTTTCCCGCAACAATCTCGCCAGCGCCTACTACGCGGCGGGTGATCTGGGCCGGGCCATCTCGATGCACGAGCAGACGCTGGCCGATCGGGAACGGGTGCTGGGTGGCGATCAGCCCGACACCCTGCTTTCCCGCAACAATCTCGCCAGCGCCTACTACGCGGCGGGAGATCTGGGCCGGGCCATCCCGATGCACGAGCAGACACTGGCCGATCGCGAGCGAGTGCTGGGAGGCGATCACCCCGAAACGCTGACCTCCCGCAACAACCTCGCCAACGCCTATGCCTCGGCAGGAGATCTGCGCCGGGCCATCCCGCTGTTCGAGCAGACCTTGGCCGACCGGGAGCGGCTGCTGGGCGGCGACCACCCTGCCACCTTCACCTCCCGCAACAACCTCGCCGGAGCCTTCCGGACGGCCGGTGATCCGGGCCGCGCCATCCCGCTGTATGAGCAGGCCCTGTCTGACTGCGAGCGGGTGCTGGGCGGCGACCACCCTTCCACTTTGACCTCCCGCAACAACCTCGCCGCCGCTTTCCGGGCGGCCGGCGATGTGGGCCGCGCCGTTCGGCTGTATGAGCAGACCTTGGCCGACTGCGAGCGGGTCCTGGGCGGCGACCACCCCGACACGCTGATCTCCCGCAACAATCTCGCCTACGGCTACTTCGCGGCGGGAGATCTGGGCCGGGCCATCCCGCTGTTGGAGCAGACGCTGGCCGATCGGGAGCGGCTGCTGGGTGGCGATCAGCCCGACACCCTGCTTTCCCGCAACAATCTCGCCAGCGCCTACCAGGACGCGGGAGAACTGGGCCCGGCCATCCGGCTGTTGGAGCAGACCCTGGCCGATCGGGAGCGGCTGCTGGGCGGCGACCACCCCGACACGCTGACCTCCCGCAACAACCTCGCCGGCGCCTATTACGCGGCCGGCGATCTGGGCCGCGCCATCCCGCTGTATGAGCAGACCCTGGCCGGCTGCAAGCGGGTGCTGGGCGGCGACCACCCCACGACCAGAGTCATACGCGACAACCTGCGTACCGTCCGCGAACGGGGACTGCCAATGGATACGACCGCTGGGCAGCGAAAAAGGGCTGGCAAGCCAGAGCGCAACGCCCCCTGCGACTGCGGGTCCGGCATGAAGTACAAGCGCTGCCACGGCGCGCCACCGGCCAAGTGAATCCCATCAAGACATCCCCAGTGCAGGCCAGCCCGCCATCATTTCCCTCCTCTCGCACAGATGCGGTGCTGGAACGGAGCGGTGTTTCATAGATGGACGCCCAATGCCGCGAAGTCAAGGGGCGCGGGGCCGTAAAACCGGGCCAGGCTCTCCAGCCGCCGGCGTGCGACGAATCAGCCGCCGCTCAGCGCCTCCACCACGGGGATACCGCATGTCGATGATCGAATATGACAGTCCGGCCTCCTTCCGCGGTCAGCTCCAACGGGGACGCGGTACCGCGGTGCATCACATCTCGACCGCGCCCGGCGCCGCCGACGCGGTGTATGAGTGCGTGATCACGGACACGCGCTGGGACCGGCAAGTTGATCAACGCGACAGCTATCTCGCCGGTCTCATCGCTCGGCTCGACCTGCCACTGGCACCGATCCACCAGCACCTGCTCACCTACGACGGCCAGGACGCCGAACCGGTTGAGCTTGCCTTGCAGGTCCTTGCCCTGCTTGCGATGGTCGGCCGACCGGACGCGGTGGCCGTGTTGCGCGGGTACGCGATCGACGGGGCGCATTGGTCCATGGCACTGGAGGTGATCGGCGACAGCGGGGCGATGAAGCTTCCCGTCATCTGGGACGGGCTCGCTGACGACGTCATCGCCAATCGCGACGATGCCCAGCTTGCACAGGCGATCTGGGGCGACACGGAGCCGTGGACGAGGTTCGCGCAGTCCCAGCCACGGATCCGGCGAATCATCGACGAGCTCAAGGCCTCCCGTTCATCCGGACCGGCCAGGCGCGACAGACGACCCGAAATCGCCGCCATCGACAACGAAGACCTGATCGGGCTTGTCGCTGCCGGCGGCTTCGAGCGCCGGTGGGCGCTGGAGGAGCTGGGTAGGCGCGGCGATCGCATCGTCTTCGACTTCGCCGAAGACCCCGGCCTGCGCAACGCGGCCGGGTGGCTGCCGGGTATTCCACAGGCGCTCCATCACCTCGGGCCGGACGCGCTGCCACGCGCCCGCACGTGGATCGGCAGCGGCGACGACACACTCGTCGCGTTCGGGGAGCGTGTGGTGGCAGAGGTCGGTGACCGGGGCGATGCGCCGGTGTTGCTGGCCGCGTTGCGCCGCACAGTCGTCGCTGGAGAATGGTGCGCTGCCGAGGTTCCAGCTCGAGGCCTGGGCCGGTTGGGGATCGGTGAAGCCGCGAGCGAGCTCATGGCCGCGTGGGAAGGCACAGTTCATTCACGTGCCCGGGAAGCGTTCCTGGACGGGCTTCTGGGATGTGCGCCGCATGAGGCCGAAGCCGTCCTGATCGAAGGACTCCACGATTGCGAGCCGACAGTTCAGCAGCGCGCGTGTGAGGCGGCGCCAGATACGGCCGCAGTCCGCTCGCGTCTGCGGGAGTTGACCGCCGATCCCCTGGCTCCTGAGGTTCATGAGGCCGCGAACACGAAACTGCAGGTCCTGGCCATCAGTCCCTCAGCTTCTCACCCGCGCAGCATTGGCTAATCAGAAACCGGCGTCGACTTGCGGGGAAGCCCTACCAAGATCGGGCCATGGCCCCTTTCTCACGTACCATTTACCTGGACGTCGACACTCTCATGCCGTCACCATGACCTCGGGCCCAAGTCACACTCCAAGGGTTCCGAGGCGTCGGTGGAGACCCGGGCAGGACAAATCCTCAATTGCGAGGCCGCGCCGGCATCTGCAGCGGGACACCGAACCGGTTGAAGGCGTTCATCAAAGCCACCTGGACGACCAGCGCGCCGAGTTCCTCGTCGGTCATGAGGTCGCGGACGCCGGCCCAGACCTCGTCGCTGACGCCGTGCGGGGTCAGCGTCGTTGCGGCCTCGGTGTACTCCAGCGCCGCCCGCTCCACCGTGGTGAACAGCGCCGATTCGCGCCACGCGGACAGCTGGATGATGCGGTCCAGCGATTCACCCTGCTCCAATGCATCGTGGCTGTGCAGGTCGATGCAGTGCACGCAGTGGTTGATCTGCGACGTACGCAGCTTGACCAGCTCGCGGATGGTCGGATCGAGCGGCGAGGCGAGAATGGCCTGGTCCGCGGCGTAGAGCGCCTTGGCGGCTTTTGGGGCGGCCGTCCGCAGGTCGAGGCGGGGCGTACCGGCGTGCATGTGGGTGGTCATGATTTCTCCTTCAGGCGTGGATATCGCGTTGTCGAGCCAGGCGGGGATCACGGGGAGTGCGCGGCTGACCAGTCGTCGAAGGTGGTGCTCCCGATCCGGGCGGCACCGAGCGGAACCAGCGAGTCCCGCACGATCGGTACGCCGAAATAGCCGGCGCCGGCGTCCGGCTTGAGGGGGCGCTCATCACCTCGTGCGGCGAGCGCCGGACCGATGAACCGGGCGAAGGCCGCGCGTTCCGGTCCCGCGACCTCGACCACGCCGTCGAGCGGGGCGGAGGTGGCTACGTCCACGAGCGCGGCGGCGACGTCGGCCGCAGCGACCGGCTGAAGGTCCGCGGTGGGCGGCACGATCACGTCGTCCTGCGCCATCCCGGCCCCCATGGCCGTGAGGTTCTCGAAGAACTGTGTCGCCCGCACCATGGTGAAAGGGATGCCCGACTCGGCGACGAGCCTTTCCTGCGCGGCCTTGGCGTCCAGGTAGCCCGGGTGCGAGAGCCGGTCTACACCGACGATCGACAGCACCACATGGTGTCGCACCCCGGCTTCCCGCCCGGCGGCCAGCAGGTTGCGGGTCGAGGTGGTGAAGAAGTGAAGGATCGGTTCGGGTTCGAAGATCACTTTGTTGGTCACGTCGACGACCACGTCCGCGCCCTTCAGCGCGTCGGCGACACCGCGGCCACTGATCGTGTCCACGCCGGTTCCCGGCGCGGCCGACACGACATCGCGGCCGAGCCGCTGCAGCGACTCGACGACTTTCGACCCGATGAGTCCGGTTCCCCCGGCAACGACGATGCGCATGTCCCACCCCCAATTCGGATAACTCTTGTCCGAGATTCTATTCGGACAAGACTTGTCCGAGTCAAGTAGGCTGGGCGAATGAAGATGTCAGGCGGCGTCGAGTGGGGCTTGCACTGCTGCGTCGCGCTCAGTGGCGCGGGCGCGCCGGTGACGGCGGCCAAGCTCGCTGAGCTGCACGACGTCTCGCAGAGCTATCTGGCCAAACAGCTGCAACTGTTGTCCCGCGCAGGCCTTGTGCGCTCGACGCTGGGCCAGTCCGGCGGCTATGTGCTGACTCGGGCTGCGAATGAGATCACGGTGCTGGACGTGGTCGAGGCGATCGACGGCGTCCAGCCGGCGTTCCGGTGTACGGAAGTGCGTCAGCGGGGCCCGATGGCCGTGCCGGCGGAGCGCTGTGACACTCCCTGCCCGATCGCCCGCACGATGGATTCCGCCGACCGGGCCTGGCGGGAGTCGCTACGTGCAGTCACCATCGCCGACCTGATCGCCGACGTCAACCGTACGACGCCACCTGAGATACTCGCGGAGGCCCGGGAGTGGCTGCGCGCCTGAGCAGCGGCGACGAGCCTTCCACGGCCGGCGGTGTTATCTCCGGCCGAGGCCGGCACGATCATCGCTCGCCTGTAGCCGGTGCCGCCTGGTGGACGATCTGCCACAGCTTCCGCCCTTCCTGAATCCATCAGTGGCCGCACCCTGGCCGGTTCTGCCTCCTCGCGCCGATCGGACGTGTACGGCACATCCAATCGGCGCGAGGAACTCCACGCGAAGCCGGTGATCATTTCCGGTCACAGCACTAGAGCGGGTAGGAGACTCATCCCGTTGGGCCCCCGGTCCGGCACGCCAACCTCCTGGCAGGCTCCTGTGGGCGTGATTTCGCAGAATCACTCCCAACGGTCGTGGTCAGCTATCGGTCGACGAACCCACTGAGCTGCCGGCCTGCCTGTGGAGGCGACTCGGGTGCACCTCCGTCACCTTGAATGCACGATCGGGGACGGGGCGATTCCTTTCGGTGAGCAGTTCATCCCAGAGGCCGGGGATTTCCGGGTGCCCGAGGTCGGCTTCCGCGAGGTTGATGTCGAGTGCGCGACCGACGTGGAAGACGCTGGAAGCCAATGCCCGCACGCCTTGCCGGGCTCGGGAAAGGATGCCGAGAAAGAATTCGCGGAAATAACTATAAGCCGGTCGTTTCGCTTTCGGGGAGGTGGGTTAACGTCTCATATTCACACTGAGGTCCCGCCATTCTCATGAGTAAATCAGGACACGGGTGAACGCGGATACGGTCGCTGTCGCGCGATTCCGGTCCAGGGCGGCGAAACTGATTGCTGGGATCTGTGGGGGCGGAATTCGGGTCATAACGCCCCGGCCGCCTGAGCCATGAGCGCCGCCTCGGCAGCCCAGTCAGGGTCGCCGGGCTTGATGGCGCGTAGATATTCGCCGCCTCCGCACTCAGCTGCCGGACCGCCGCGACCCTGACCCGGTCAGCGCCGCGACCGCGTGGACCTGACCGTCAGCGGTTGCGCCACGTCCACCTCGTGGCGCGGGTTAAGGGTGGTCCCGGTCTTGGACGACCACGTCGTCAGGCCGGAGGGGAAGTCCAGCGCCAGGCGATGCCGGAGCACGTTGTCGGCCATCAGTTCCCGCACCCGCTCCGGCATCCACGGTCGATTTTGGACGGCCGCCACAGCCCCGCAGGTCGAGCACAGCAGGTGCGCTTTCCGGAGCAACGATCACCTTTGGTTCATCCCGAAGTGATCGGTGAAATTTCCGCGCGGAGAAAGGCGAACTTGGGCATGTGGCCGCCTTGGTCTCGTAGCCGGGACGCTATCTGGCCGTACAGGTGATGGGCGACGGAGTCGCGACATTTCCGCCGGCCCAGCCGACCGGGAATGACACCGTCACCGAATTGCCCGGCGGCAGTACGCCGTTCTGGGTGACGGTCACCGTGGCTCCTGGCAGGTTGTAGCCGTTCAACTGCAGGTAGGTCAGCCCGCCGGGAACCTTGAAGCTGACGGTCCACGAGGTGATGGGCGACGTTCCCGTGTTGCGCACCGTCAGTTCGCCCCAGGAGGCCGTCGTCCACTGGAGAAAGAACCGGACCGTCGCTTCGCAGGAGTGCGTACCCGTGGACGGTGACGGGCTGGGCGGCGGTGACGGGCTGGGCGACGGTGACGGGCTGGGCGACGGCGACGGACTGGGCGACGGCGACGGACTGGGCGACGGCGACGGACTGGGCGACGGCGACGGACTGGGCGACGGCGATGGACTAGGTGACGGCGAGGGGCACGGCGAGGGGCTGGGCGACGGCGAGGGGCTGGGCGACGGTGATGGGCTGGGCGATGGCGAGGGGCTGGGCGACGGCGAAGGGCTGGGCGATGGCGAGGCGGTGGGCGACGGCGAAGGGCTGGGTGAGGGGGAGACGCTGGGGGACACCGACGGGCTGGGTGTCGGTGACGGTGATGGGCTGGAAGAAGGAGAGGGGCACGGCGAAGGGCCGCCCGGCGACGGGCTGGCCGACGGGCTGGGTGACGGAGAGACCCCGGGGCCGGATGGGGAGGGCGATGGGCCGGATGGGGAGGGTGACGGGCCGGATGGGCCGACGGGCGGGATTCGGATGATCAAGTCGTCGCCGGGGCCCGGTGTGCCCCTGCCGTCGCGGTTGCTCGTGGCCACCCAGAGCCAGCCGTCCGGGCCGACCGTCACGGTGCGCAGGCGGCCCGGCATTCCTTGCAGTTCGGCCACCGGGGTGCCCACCATGGTGCCGCCGCTGACCGGCACCGTCCACAGACGTTTGCCGGCGAGGGCCGCGGCGAAGAGCGTGTTGTTGGCGTACGCCAGGCCGCTGGGGGACGCCTCGGTGTCGCTCCAGGTCACCAGGGGGTTCGTGTAGCCCGGGTTGCCGCACATGCCCTCGCAGGCGGGCCAGCCGTAGTTGTGGCCCGGCCGGATGTGGTTGATCTCGTCGGTGGAGTTCTGGCCGAATTCGGTGGCGTACAGCCGGCTGGCCTCGTCCCAGGCGAGCCCTTGAACGTTGCTGTGGCCGTAGCTGTAGACCGGTGAGCCGGAGAACGGGTTGCCCGGGGGGACCGCGCCGTCGCGGGTGATGCGCAGGATCTTGCCGGCGAGGTTGGAGCTCTGGGCGTACGCGGGATAGCCCGCGTCGCCCGTGGCCACGTACAGCATGCCGTCGGGACCGAAGGCGATGCGGCCGCCGTTGCGGTACTGGCCCCGGGGGATGCCGGCGATGATCACCTGCTGGGTGTGCGGAGTGCTGAGCCGGAACCGGACCACCCGGTTGTCGGAGGCGGAGCTGATGTACGCGTAGACCCACTGGTCCTGCGCGAACGTGGGGGAGAGCGCGATGCCGAGCAGGCCCCCCTCGCCTGCGGGGTACACGTTCGGGACCGCGGCCACCGGTACGGGCGACGTGCCGGGACGCACCCGCGTGATGGTCGCGGTGTCGCGTTCGGAGACGAGGGCGCTGCCGTCGGGGAGGAAGGCCATGCCCCAGGGCACCCGCAGCCCCACAGCGGCGACCTGTGCCCGGGAGAAGCCGAACCCGCCTGTCACCGCGCCTGCGGCGGCGGGCTGGGTCACGACGACCGCCGTGGCGGCGATCACGGCGCAGAGGACGATGGAAAGTGCCGAGGACAGGTGCTTGGGCATCACACGCTCCCGGGCGGGATGGAGCTACCGGCTCGTCTCCATGGAAAGCGCCGGTCGCGCCGGGGGCAATCGTCGGGCGGGCCCCCGCTCGCCGATCTGCGGGTACGTCGCCGGCCGCCCTCCGGGACGGGAAACTTTCACACCCGGTGCACGGCATCCGATCAAACGTCACAGGCGGTTCTTCGTTCGCCGACACGTGGCGACGATGAGGCGTCTGAGGTTCACGCATCGATGCTCGGACAGCGGCGCTGTCCACCACTTGCGGGTGACTCGGGGTTCCCGTCACCCGAGGCGAGTGCCTGCTCGGACCAGATCTCCAGCGATTCACGCGTGGCGGTCACGTGAGGGTCTCCGGCGCCCAGTACCCGCGTCTGGACCGGCAGCAGCGCGGCCAGCAGGTCCCTGGCGGTCACCGGATCGCCTGCCAGCCCGGTCCAGGCGGCGAACGCGCGGCGGGTGCGCAGTGTCCCGGGATGTTCGGCGCCCTGGACGCGTTCCCGCTCGGCCAGCAGCAGGCCGAACTGGTCGCGCGCGCCGGCGTGGTCGCCCACCACCCCGGTCACTCGGGCCGTCTCGAACCAGGTCGTCAGCGTTTTGACATGGTCGGGGCCGAGGATCTGCCGCCGGTCCTCCAGCAGCCACGTATACAGGTCGAGGGCGCGGGCGGCGTCGCCCGCGCCCTCGGTCCAGTGGGCCAGTTCGTGCCGGGCCGTGAAGGTCAGCGGGTCGTAGGGGCCGAGGATGCGCTCGCAGACGGCCGCAAGTTCCGTCAGTTGCTCCCGGGCGGCGACCTCGTCGCCGGCCATGCCCGTCCACAGCGCCAGGCTGTGCCGGGATCTCAGGGTCTCGGGATGGTCGGGGCCGTGTATGCGCGTGTTGAGGGCCGGGAGGCCGGCCAGCATGTCCCGCGCGGTGGCCGGGTCGCCCGCCTCGCCGATCATCATGGCCAGGTCCTGGCGGATGGACACGGTGAGAGGGTCCTCCGGGCCCACGGTCCCCTCGCAGATCCGGAGCACCTCGGCACACACGTCGCGGCCCGCGGCGGGGTGACCGGCGAGCGCCATGGCGATGGCGTGCTGGTGGCGTTCGGACAGCGTCTCGGGGTCGTCCGCTCCGTGCCGTGTCACGCTGCGGCGCACGCCCTCGCGCCGGGCCACCACCGCGGCCGCGCCCTCGCGGTCGACGAGCCGCTTGTTGAGCTCCCACGTCCGGGGGGTGACCGGCAGCACCTGGCGGGCGAGCGGCATGATCCGCCGATGGTCCGGCCACGACAGGGGCACCAGGGGGTCATCCGGCAGGAGCGCCCCGATCCACAACACCGCTTTCTCGAAGGCCTGGAACCGGCGTTCGGCGCCGACCTCGGCGTCCACGAACAGCTGGATCTTCTCGTGTACGCCGATCAGGCCGTCGTGCAGGGTGATCAGCCGGTGCCCCGCCAGCAGCCGCAGCCCCGCGTCGATCTCCGGTGTGGCGGGCAGGAGCTCACGCGGCACCGTCTCGCGGCCGAGCAGCGCCAGCGTCTCGAGGAGCCGCCCGGCGAAGGGGTCGAGCTCCTCGATCCGGTCGACGACGAGCCGCAGCACCGTTCTCACCGGGTCGCCGTCCTCGGGCGCGAAGGCCGGATCGGGCAGGCCGCCCGCGAGGGCGAGGGCCAGCGGGTTCCCGCCCAGGCGGTCGACGGGCAGCGGGCCGAGCGGCACGGCGGCCAGGTCGCCGGGGTCGAAGGCGGTGGTGATCATCACCCGTCCGCCGGGCAGCCCCTCGACGTGGGCCAGCACGTGCGCGACGTCCCACACGTCGTCGAAGACCAGCAGCCAGCCCGGGTGGGTGCGCAGCCACTCCAGTGCCCACGGGACGGCGATCTCCAGGGTCGGCGCGGCCAGCAGGGCGCGCCCCAGGTCGGCCAGGCCTTCCTCGATCCGCACGGCCCCCGCGCCGTCGATCCACCACACGAGACTGTGGTTGGCGGCGAACCGGTCGACGTACTGGAGCAGGAGTTCGGTCTTGCCCATCCCGTCGGGCCCCGCCACCACCTGGACCGGCGGCCCCGAGCGCAGCTCCGCCAGGGCGTCCTCCCGGCCGGTGAAGTCGGGGACGGGGTGGCGGGACAGTTCGGGACGAAGATCATGAGTCTCCATCACCAGGGATTGTCCGGTATCGGAGCTTTCCGTTCGACTCGGGCGCGAAAGGGCGCCCCGCGGCCCGCGGGGCGCCCTTCTCGGCTGGTTACCGGAACGCCCAGGTGAAGATGTGCAGGGTTCCGTCGTCCGATGGGCCGAACGTGATGCTCTTCAATTTCTTCGCCGGGTTCAGCGCGATCGGCCGGGCCGCGAACACGTGTGCCGGGATGGGCTGCATGGCCCACGAGCCGCCGTACAGGCGGTAGGGGCTGGAGGCGATGATCTCGTTGCCGTACTGGGGTGAGCCGCCGCCGAAGTCGAGCAGCCAGTCGCTCATGCCGAGGCGGGCGGTGGTCGTGGTGCCGTCGGTGTAGGTGATCGTCGTGTCGACCTCGGGGTAGCCGCCGGTGCCCGCGCCGAGGAAGGCGATCTGGGTCGCGCCGGTGGGGGCGGTGACGTCCAGTGGTTTGGGGCCGGGCTGGATGTCGTCCCATTCGCCGGGGCCGCGGTTCGGCCAGGTGAACGTGAAGCCGTTCCAGGTGACCGGCGCGCCGGGGGTGAGGCCGGCCGCGGCGAGCGCCTGGGCGGAGTAGCTGAAGTTCGCGCCGTCCACGTTGGCGCTGCCGGGCCTGGTGTCGTCGCCGATGCTGGCGTTGTTGTGGTGCCAGGCGGGGGTGCCGGGCCGGGCCACGTTCAGCCGGATGCCCGCCATGGCCTGGCCGGAGCCGATGATCGGGATGCTGATCGTGCCGAGCGGGGTGCCGGCGGGCACGGTCACCGTGATCCGGCGTGAGGCGGGGGCGCCCGCGGCCGGGGTGAGGGTGCCGCTGACCGGGGTGACCGAGATGCCCGGCGGGGGCTTGGCCTCCCAGCGCACCGACGCGGCGGAGCCGCTGGTCGAGCGGGCGGTGATCGTGGTCTCGAACGTCCTGCCGGGCTCGACCGGGCCGCTGCCCGGGTTCAGGCCCAGCAGCGCCGGCTTGGCGCCCTCGTTGAAGCTCGGGGGCGCGTCGGCGCGGGACGCGCCGAACGTGGTGTTCGGGACGGCCGAGGTGGTGAAGTCGAGTCTGCCGCCGCGCTGCGCGATCGTCTCCGGCAGCCACGCCTTCGTGGTGGCCACGCCGTTGACCTTCAAGGTGTTGACGTATCGGTTGGCGGAGCCCGGCGCGTTGACGACCAGGTCGCCGGCCGGGCGCTTGATCGTGATCGTGTCGAACAGCGGCGTGTTGACCAGCAACTCGGCGCGGCCGGGGATCGCCGGGAACAGGCCGATCGCCGACCAGACGTACCAGGAGCCCATCGCGCCGAGGTCGTCGTTGCCGACCAGGCCGTCCGGGGCCGAGGAGAAGAGCTCCTTCTGGATGCGCCGGACCAGGTCCTGGGTCTTGTACGGCTGCCCGGCCCACGCGTACAACCACGGCGTGGCGGCGGACGGTTCGTTGCCGAGGTAGGCGTACGGCTGGTTCGGGCCCGCGTTGAGGACCTTGAAGAAGCCGTCCAGGCGGGTGGCCGCCGCCGCGTCGCCGCCCATCGAGTCGAACAGGCCGCGCACGTTGTGCGGCACCAGCCAGTGGTACTGCGCGCCGTTGCCCTCGATGTAGGAGTTCATCGTGGCCGGGTCGAACGGCGAGCGGAACGCGCCGTCGGCCATCTTCGGCTGGATCCACGTGTTGGCCGGGTTGTAGGTGGCCTGCCAGGCCTGGGCGCGCTTCATGAACTCGCCCGCCAGCGCGGTGTCGCCCAGGCGGGCGGCCAGCTGGGCGATGCCGAAGTCGGCGATGCCGTACTCCAGGGTGGTCGACACGTCCATCGGGACGTAGCCCTTGGCCATGAAGTCGGCGTTGCCGGGGCGCTGGTCGTAGCCGAGCTGCGGGTGGCCGATGTCCTTGGGGCCGACCCGGCGGGCGGACTCGGCCATCGCCTTCAGGGCCGCGGGGGCGTCGAAGGAGCGGGCGCCGAAGGCGTGCACGCTGGACAGGATCGAGTGGAACGGGTCGCCGACCATGACGCCGGTGATCGCGTTCTGGTGGGACCAGCGGTCCCAGACGTTGCCGACCGACTGGGCGTTGTCGTACATGGACTGGGCGATGTCACTTGCCACGTCCGGGGCGAGCAGGGCGAGGAGCTGGACCTCGCTGCGGTAGATGTCCCAGCCGGAGAACGTCGCGTAGTGGTGCCTTCCCGGCGCGACCTTGTACGTCTGGCCGTTCATGCCGGTGTAGCTGCCGTCCACGTCCTCGAAGACGTACGGCTGGAGCAGCGCGTGGTAGAGGTTGCTGTAGAAGGTGCGGCGCTGTTCGTCGGTGCCGCCGCCGATCCGCACCTGCCCCAGTCTGGTGTTCCAGGCGGCCCGCGCCTTCGCGGCGACCTGGTCGACGCCGTCCTGGCCGATCTCGGCCGCCAGGTTGTTCTTCGCGCCGGCCAGGCTCACGTAGGACAGGCCCACCCGCATCTGGACCGGCTTGGCGGGATCGAACTCCAGGTAGGCGCCCGAGCCGGGCCCGTTCACCGAGACGTCGCCGGGGGTGACCACCTCGGCGTTGGCGACCTTGGCCTCCGAGGCGTTGCGCACGGCCGCGCCGCCCGGCGTGACGGTGCCGTCCTTCCAGGTGCCGTAGCCGATGATCGGCTGGTCGAACGTGGCGTGGAAGTACACCTTGTACCGCATCGGCGGGCCGCAGAAGCCGCCCGTCTGCACCCAGCCGGTGACGGTGTTGCCGCTGATCCGGGTCTCGCCGTCGTCCACGCCGTTGACCGAGCCGCTGGTGTTCAGCAGCAGCGTGCCCGGCCTGCCGGCCGGGAAGCCGAAGCGCGCCACACCGCCGCGGGTGCTCGCCGACAGCTCGGTCTTGACGCCGGTGTCGAGGACCGAGCTGTAGTAGCCGGGGACGGCCTTCTCGTTCTCGTGCCGGAACGTCTGGACGTAGTCGGCGCCGTGGGTCGCGGGCGACCGGCCGATCCGGCCGGAGATCGGGATCACGGGGAAGTCCTGCGCGCCGGTGCACCCGGGCCCGGAGATGTGCGTCATCGAGAACCCGCGCAGGCGGTTGTCCTCCCACGCGTAGCCGCCTCCGGCGTTCTCCATCGTGTCGGGGCTCCACTGCATCATGCCGAACGGCACGACCGCGCCGGGGAAGTTCATTCCCGCGCCGCCGCCGTGCCCGAAGTCGGCGGCGCCCGCCTTGGTGCCGAGGAACGGGTTGACCAGTGCGGCCACGTCGCTGACAGGGGTGGGCACGGTGTCGGCCACCGCGCCCGCCGGCAGTGCCATCGCCGCCAGAAGCGCGGCGATCGTCGGTGCTGACCATATGGACAAAGTGCCCTCCATTGTTCAGGTGATCACAGAGAGGAAACGTGGATGTGAGAGGACGCGTCAATTGACAGAAATGGCGGCCACAAGTTGCCAATAGGCGTTTCCGCTGGTCATGGGCTTGCGGGCGGAGATGGCCGAAAATAGGGGTTGGCCGCCGGAGGCGCGGCTGGGCACATTCGGCGAAACACCTCTCAGGGAATCGGGATTCGCGGATGACCACCATGCCGATCGTCGAAATCGAGATGGATCACCGGGCTCCCTCGGTCCGGCTGGCCCGCCTGCTCGACCCCGGTTCGGCGGTGCCGCTGCACGCCGACGACGAGAGCGGGGTGCAGGCCGTGTGCGGGCGGGTGGACGGTTCGGTGGTCGTCGCCTACTGCACCGACGCGACCCGGATGGGTGGCGCGCTCGGAGGAGCGGGCGCGGAGCGCGTCGTCGAGGCCATCGGCGCGGCCGAACGGCTCGGCTGCCCGGTGATCGGGTTGTGGCACTCGGGCGGGGCGCGCCTGGCCGACGGGGTCGAGTCGATGCACGGGGTGGGACGGATGTTCGCCGCCATGACCAGGGTGTCGGGGGTGATCCCGCAGATCTCGGTCGTCCTGGGTCCCGCCGCGGGAGCCGCCGCGTACGGGCCCGCGCTCACCGACATCGTGATCATGGCCGAGGACGCGCGGATCTTCATCACCGGCCCCGAGATCGTCCGCAGCGTCACGGGGGAGCGCATCGACATGGCCGGGCTCGGGGGTCCCGGGGCGCACGGTCCCAAGTCGGGGGTCGCGCACCTGGTCGCGAACGGTGAGGAGGAGGCGTACGAGCAGGCGCGCCGGCTCACGGGCGTCTTCACCCGGCCCGGGAGCTTCGATCTGGGGGCGCTCGCCGAAGGCCGTGACCTGGCCGCGATCCTGCCGGACTCGCCGCGCCGCGCGTACGACGTCCGGCCGCTCGTGCGCGCGATCGTCGACGAGGGATTCCTGGAGTTGCAGCCGCGCTGGGCCGGCAACATCCTCGTCGGCCTGGGCCGGCTGGGCGGGCGTTCCGTCGGCGTGCTGGCCAACAATCCGATCCGTAAGGGCGGGTGCCTGGACACGCTCTCCGCCGAGAAGGCGGCCCGGTTCGTGCGGATGTGCGACGCGCTCGGCGTGCCGTTGGTGGTGGTCGTCGACGTGCCCGGCTATCTGCCCGGGGTCGCCCAGGAGTGGGACGGTGTCGTCCGGCGCGGCGCGAAGCTGCTGCACGCCTTCGCCGAATCGGTGGTGCCCCGGGTGACCCTGATCACCCGCAAGTCGTACGGTGGCGCGTACATCGCGATGAACTCACGCTCCCTCGGCGCCACCGCCGTCTTCGCGTGGCCGGACGCGGAGGTCGCGGTCATGGGGGCCGAGTCCGCCGTCGGCATCCTGCACCGCAAGGCGCTGGCCGCCGCGCCCGAGGGCGAGCGCGCGGAGCTGAGGGCCCGGCTCACCCAGGAGCACCTGCGCGTCTCCGGCGGAGTCGAACGGGCGCTCGCGCTCGGCGTCGTCGACGAGGTCATCGCGCCCGAGACCACCCGGCTCCGCCTGGCGGAGGCCCTGGACCGGGCCCCTCACGCGCGCGGGCGGCACGGCAACATCCCGTTGTGAGTCATCCGACGCGCGCGAGGGTGGCCGGCAACTCCGTGCGGCGGGACACGTTCAGCTTGCGGAAGACGCGGGTCAGGTGCTGCTCGACCGTGCTGACGGTGATGTACAGCCGGGTGGCGATCTCCAGGTTCGTGTGACCCTCGGCGGCCAGCCGCGCCACCCGGTGTTCTGCGTCGCTGAGCTGCGCGGGCACGCCGGCCCCCGGATCGTCCCTGCGGGCCAGGGCCTGGACGAGCGGCTCGGCGTGGCATTCCCTGGCCATGGCGCGGGCGCGCTGCCGGAGCATCCCGGCCCTGCGGTGTTCGCCGACGGCGTGGCAGGCCTCGGTGAGGTCGGCCAGCAGGCGGGCGTACTCGTAGCGGTCGCCGCCCTCCTGGAGCAGGTCGGCCGCCTGGCGCAGGAGCGGCGGGCGCTGCCGGACCTCGCTGACGGCGGCCAGCAGGCGTAAGGCCGAGCCGCGCACCCGCCGGGACCGAGGGCCGCAGCGGGAGAGCTGCTCCTTGACGAGCCGCCCGGCCTCCTCTTCCTCGCCCAGCGCGATCAGGGCCTCGGCGGCGTCCAGCCGCCACGCGATGAAGCCGGGGGCGTCCAGGTCCCATCGTGTCATCAGCTCGCCGCACGACCGGAAGTCCCGCAGGGCCTGGCCAGGATGGCCGGCCGTCAGGTTGAGACGGCCCTTGCCCCGCAGGTACTGCAGGCCGTACCGGGTCTCCAGCATCGCCTCGGGGACGGGCAGGTTGAACTCGGGCAGGCAGTCGTCGAGCCGGCCCATCGCGGCGCCGGCCAGCAGCAGGGTGCCCAGCGGCCCGCCCACGGCCACCCCCCAGCTCCCGGCGGGGATGATCTCCAGGGCGCGCCGCGCGTCCCCGGCCGCCGCGGCCAGGTCGCCCTCGCGGAGGCGGATCTCGGCCCGGATGGCGGACAGGCGGGCCTGGCGGCTGGGCGCACGCCGGGCTTCGGCCTCGGCGATGAACGCGTCGCACCACGGGGCGGCGCGGCCGGGGCGGTCGGTGTAGGTCAGGGCCAGCAGCGCCGTCTCCACCGTGTCCATGGTCACCTCATCGAGGCGGCAGCCGCGCAGGATGTGCTCGGCGGCGGCCATGGTCTCGTCGCCGGGACCGTCGGTGAGGACGTCGGCGAGCACATCGGCCGACTGGATCCGGCGGCCGACTCCCAGGGCCGGGGCGGCCGGGACGCCGACCTCCGGCAGGTGCGGCAGGAACGACGGGTAGAGGGCGCGGAACCACGGGCGGGCGGCGGCGAGTTCGGCCGCGGTCTCCGGGTCGGGTTCGCCCAGTTCGTTCAGGCGGTCCAGGACGTCCAGGGCGTCGCGGGTGTGGCCGTGCCAGAGCAGCGCCTTGGCCAGGACGACGGTCTCCCCGCCGCCGAGGTGCCCCTTGTGCAGGGCGTCGGTCAGCCCGGCCAGATGGCCGGCGGGGGTGCCGGGGTCGATCCGCCATTCGGCCCGGACCAGCGCGGTGCCGATCCTGGCCCGGCGGCGCTCGTCGTCGCAGGCGCGCCAGGCCAGCCGGAGGTACTCGATCGCGGACTCCACGCCGTCCTCGCGGAGCGCGAGCCTGGCCGCCTCCTCCAGGGCCGACAGCGCCCACGGGTCGCCCGCGTGGCTGGCCCGCAGGAGGTGACCGGCCACGACGTCGGCCGACGCGCCGTCGCGGTGGGCCAGTTCGGCGGCGCGGCGGTGCAGGTGGATGCGGTCGGCGGCGTCCAGTTCGGCCAGGACGGCCGAGCGCGCCGCCTCGTGCCGGAACCGGCCGCCGTCCAGCAGCCCGGCCCCGGCCATCGCCTGGAGCGACTTGGCGACGACGGCCTCGCTCTCGCCGAGGCCGAGCAGGCGGCTGATCGAGCCGGGCTCGCCCAGCACCGCCAGTCCGTACGCCGCCTCCTGGACGCACGGCCCCAGCCTGCGCACGCACGCCAGCACCGCCTCGCCGTAGCGGTCACCGGGGGCGCCGGTCGCCTGGAGGTCCTCCAGCAGGGCGTCGACGAGCAGCCGGTTGCCGCCGCTCAGCGTGTGGACGAGCGCGCCGAACCGGTGGGCGGCGTCGCCGAGCCGGGCGTCGACGCCCGCGCGGGACAGGTGGGTGAGCCGAACGGGACGGCAGTGCGGCTGCCTGAGCACGTCGGTGTGGAAGAGGGTGCGCAGGTGGGGGCCGTGGTCGGGGGCGCTGAACACCAGCATGACGCCGGCGAACCTGATCCGCCTGGCCAGGTAGGCCAGGCACAACTGGGAGGCGCGGTCGGCGTGGTGCACGTCGTCGACCGTGATCAGCAGCGGGCGGCGCCCGGCCAGTTCCAGCAGGACCGCGCACAGGGCGTCCACGATCTGCGCGTCCACGTGCTCGATCGACTCGCCGGCCAGTTGCCTGCGGGCGCCCTCGTGCAGGAGGCCGAGCATGGCTGACCGCTGCTCGTCCGGCAGCGGCGCGTGGTGCAGGAGCTGGGACAACACGCCCAGCGGCAGGCCGCTCTCGGCCGGCGAACCGGTGGCCGTCAGCGGCAGCGCGCCCTCGTCGAGGGCGTGCTCGGCGATCAGGTACAGCAGGTCGCTCTTGCCGGTCGCCACCGCGCCGGTGACCATCGCGATCCGGCCCTTGCCCGCGACCGCCTCGGCCAGCGGCGCCCGCAGCGTCGCCATGCCCTCATGGGTGTCGTCCACCGTCGTCCTCCCTGGTCAATGGCCGGCGGCGGCCAGGTGGGCGTCCAGATGGCCGTCCCGGGCGAGCCGGTCGGCGGCGGCGCGGACCGCGGAGAAGGCCGCCGCCGCGACGTCCCTGTCGATGCCCGCGCCCCAGGCGACCGCTCCGCCGCTGCGGCACTCGGCGTAGATCACGGTCTCGTCGCCGGACCTGACCGCCTGGTCGGGGGTGAGGTCGTCGTGGTCGAGCGGCCGTCCGGTGCGGTGCACCACGTCGACCCGGATGCCCCACGGGCTCAGCACCGAGCCCAGGGCGCCGAACGCGTCCGCCTGGTCGCCGCCGACCTCGAACCCGCCGTCGACGTGCAGGGTCGCCGCGAGCGGTTCGCGGCCCACCGGGAGCGGGTCGGCCGGCTCGCCGCGGAAGAGGTACTCCTCGGAGAACAGTGCGCCGATCCGGTTCGGGCTCAGTTCGCCGCCGGCCGCGTCGGCGTGCCACTGCACCCGGGCGGACAGGTCGGCCTGCAGGCCGCGCGGCAGGTTCAGGCCGTGCCAGGCGCTCATCACGTAGGCCACGCCGCCCTTGCCGGACTGGCCGTTCACCCGGACCACCGCCTCGTACGTGCGGCCCACGTCCTTGGGGTCCAGCGGCAGGTACGGCACCTGCCACGGCAGCGCGTCGGGGGGCGTGCCCGTCTCCGCGCCCTGCCGGACGCGATCGTCGAAGCCCTTCTTGATGGCGTCCTGGTGCGACCCGGAGAACGCGGTGTAGACGAGGTCGCCGCCGTAGGGGTGGCGGGGGTGGACCGGCAGCCCGGTGCACCGCTCGACCGTGCGCCGGACGGCGTTGATCTCCGAGAAGTCGACGCCGGGGTCGACGCCGTGGCTGTACATGTTCATCGCCAGGGTGACCAGGCAGACGTTGCCGGCGCGTTCCCCGTTGCCGAACAGGCAGCCCTCGACCCGTTCGGCGCCGGCCAGCAGGGCCAGCTCGGCCGAGGCGACCGCGGTGCCCCGGTCGTTGTGGGGGTGCACCGACAGGCAGACGTGCTCGCGCCGGGACAGGTTGCGGTGCAGCCACTCGATCTGGTCGGCGAAGACGTTCGGGAGCGACCGCTCGACCGTCGTCGGGAAGTTCAGGATGATGCCGCGCCCGTGCTCGGGCTGCCAGACCCGCATGACGGCCTCGCACACCTCCAGGGCGAAGTCGGCCTCGGTCTCGTTGAACAGCTCGGGGGAGTACTGGTAGGCCAGCTCGCAGTCGGGCAGCATGCGCTCGGCGTGGCGCATCATCGTCCGGGTGCCCTGGACGGCCAGGTCGCGCACGCCCGCCCGGTCCAGGTTGAACACGGTGCGGCGGAACAGGGGGGAGGTCGCGTTGTAGATGTGCACGACCGCGCGGCGCGCGCCCTTCAGGGACTCCACGGTGCGCCGGATCTGGTCGTCACGGGCCTGGGTGAGCACGGTGATCGAGACGTCGTCGGGGATCCGGTCGCGCTCGATGAGCATCCGCACGAAATCGTGGTCGCTCCGGCTGGCCACCGGGAAACCGATCTCGATCTCCTTGTAGCCGATTCCCACGAGGAGGTCGAACATCAGGAGTTTCCGCTCGGGTGTCATCGGGTCGGCGAGTGACTGGTTGCCGTCCCGCAGGTCGGTGGAGAGCCACCGCGGCGCGGTGCTGATGCGGTTTCCCGGCCACGTGCGATCGGCCAGAACAAGGGGGGTGAATCCGGAATAGCGCTGGACACCTTTCATCGCCGTATTTCCTTTCCTGATGAATACCGGCGGGTAGGGGGAGTCCAGCACGGTCTGACCTGTGCGCTTACCAGTCAAGGCCCTGGTGGCGCCGGAGCTTGATATCCGGCACGAGGTTCCCTAAGGTTGGACTCGTTGAAAGTTGTACGATCCCTGTTTCGCTGGCCTCAAGCTAATAGGGGCCGCCGTGACCCGGCAAGAAAGGGTGTCGGCAGTTCGGGGAAAGTAGCCCCGAGTGGTAAGGGGGGTATCAAAAGTTGTATTCCCGCCTGCCACCCTCGGATTATCCCCCTTAACCGGGCTTTGATTCCGGCATAACAATCGGTCATGGCGAGCACCTGGGTATCGGGCCGGGCATCCGGACCTTCCGCCCTCAGACGCGCGACGAGAGCGCTGCGGTTCTGCGCGATCGAGGCCCGGCCGGCCGTCCTGGCCGTGTCCATGCTGAGATTCCTGACGGGGGCGATGCTGGCGCTGCCGGTCGCCGCCGCCCCCGACCCGGCGAAGGTGCTGCAGGGCGCCGCCGCCTGGGTCTTGTCTATTTTTGCCATTTATGTGGGCAACGGCGTCTCGGACGTCCACGAGGACCGGGTCAACGGGTCCCGCCGGCCGATCGCCCGCAACGACCTCGACCCGCGCACGGCGACCGCGGCGGCGGCGGTCACCGCGGCCCTGTCGCTGGTGGCGACCGCCGGGCTGCCCCCCGCGATGACCTGGGTCATCGCGGCCAACCTGGTCCTCGGATACCTGTACTCGGGCGCGCCGTTCCGCCTGAAGCGGCGCTCCGGCGGCACCGTCGCGGTGCTCTGCGGGTCGGGGCTGCTGGCCTACTGGGGCGGGTTCACCGTGGTCGTCAACGGGGCGGACGGGGCCACGCCGCTCAGCCTGATCATGTTCGCGACGGCCGCGACCTGCTGGATGACGCTCGTCGGCATCCCGGCCAAGGACCTGTCCGACATCGAGGGGGACGCCGCCGCCGGCCGGCGCACCATCGCGGTGGTCTACGGCGCGCGTGCGGCCAGGAACGTCATGTCGGCCGCCGCGCTGCTGCTGGCGGGGTCATTCTGGGTGGTGAGCGCGGCGCTCTCGGCGCCGCTCGCCGAGACCGCGCTGGCAATGTTCGCCGGAGCGGTGGCGGTCACCCTGGCGGGCCGCAGCGCGGACGCCGCGGCCGCCCGGCGACGGCGGCGCAGGCCTTACCGGGCCTTCATGGCCACGCAATACGTGGTTCACATTACTGTCCTGTCCTCTAATATTGGGAAGGATATGTTGCTTTTGTGACGTAAGTGAGAGATTGTAGGCTCTCGCGCGTCCCAAATCGAGAGGGACTTCCTTGGGTGCTGATTTCGGGGCGGAGAGTGATCCGGCGAGATTCGTGGATGCGTGCCGGGCCGAAATCCTTGAGGAATTCGAGTCGGAGCTGCACGCCACCGGCAACACGCTCTCGGCGGATCCGAACGCGGTTCGCCAGGCTCTTATGACGGCCCAGTACGTTCTCGACGACGTGGCCGCGACACTGCGCTCCGGAAAAGTGCAGGTCAACGAACTCCATAAGTTTCACGCCTGGGAAGTGGGCACCAGCAGAGCGGCTTCCGGAGTTCACCCGAAGGCTTCTCTTGAGGCGGGCTCACTTTTTTTCCGGTCCGCGCTCACACATCTGGCACGGCAAATTGCGGCCGGCTCCGACAACCCCACCGACGTCTTCGCGCTGGTCGCCACCGGCATGGAGGAGAGCCTGTCGCGCCGGGTCAAGGAGGCCTCCGAGAGTTATCACGGGTTCCTGCTCAACCAGGTCCAGCAGGCGCAGGAGGAGGAGCGCCGCCGGATCGCGCGTGACCTGCACGACCGGATCGGTCACGGCGTCAGCGTCGCGCACCAGCAGCTCGCGCTGTCGGAGCTGCACCGCGGCACCGACCCCGCCAGGGCGGCCATCAAGCTCGGGGTCGCCCAGCAGGCGATCCAGGAGGCGATGGAGCACCTCCGCCAGATCACCTCGGAACTGCACCCGCAGACGACGGTCAAGAGCCTGGAGAAGGCGCTGCTCGGGTTCCTGGAGGCGATCGAGGACGACGGGGTGTCGGTCGGCCTGGACGTGAACGGCGACGAGTCGTGGGCCGAGCCGCGTGTCCTGGACGAGTCCTTCCTGATCATCCGCGAGGCGACCAGGAACGCGCTGACCCACGGCGGGCCGTCGGTGGTCCTCATGCGGGTCGACATCGCCCCGCACGAACTCCAGGCGTTCGTCCAGGACAACGGCCGGGGCTTCGAGCCGTCCCGGGCCCGGGGCCGCGGCGTGGGGCTGGCCTCGATGCGGGAGCGGGCCGAGCTGCTCGGCGGCCGGCTGACGATCACCAGCGCCCCCGGCAGCGGCTGCCGGGTCGACCTGTCCATCCCGCTCAAGAGGCAGTCCCGTGAGTCCGACGAGCTCTAGCGGGAAGATCTCGATCGCGCTCGTCGACGACCACGCCCTGTTCCGCGAGGGCCTGCGCGAGATCCTCGAATCCACCGCCGACCTGGTCATCGCCGGAGAGGCGGGCAACTCCTCCGACGCCGTGCGGCTCGTGCGGGACACCCGCCCCGACGTGGTGCTGCTGGACGTGGAGATCCCCGGCGACGACGTGCTGGAGACCGTCACCCGGATCCGGGCGTTCTCGCCGGCCACCCGGATCATCATCCTGAGCATGTACGACGGCCCGCACCTCCTCACCCGCCTGCTGGCGGCCGGGATCAGCGGCTACCTGCTCAAGAGCATCCACCGGCACGAACTGTTCGCGGCCGTGCGCGGCGTCTGCGAGGACCCGGGCCGGGTCGTGCTCGCCGTGTCCCGCACCAGCCTGGCCCAGGTCGAGGGCCCGCAGCCGGGGGTGCTGACCGACAAGGAGAAGGAGATCCTGCAGCTGGCCGCGCAGGCGCTGAGCAACCTCCAGATCGCCCGCCGGCTCGGGCTGGCCGAGGCGACCGTCAAGCGGCACATGCGCAACATCTTCGTGAAGCTCAACGCGGTCTCCCGGATCGACGCCGTCAACAAGGCGACGGCCGCGTCGCTGATCCCGGGTCAGAGCAGGAGGGAGTCCGACTGATCCGCCGTCCCGGGCGGGAAGATCCGGCTGAGCTCGTCGCGGATGCCCGGGGCGAGCCGCACCTCGGAGGCGGACAGGTTCATCTCCAGATGCACCTCGTCGCGGGTGCTCGGCACCGGCACGACGTGGTCGCCCTGGGACAGCAGCCAGCCGAGCGCCAGCCGGCCCGCGCCCAGGTCCAGCCGGGCGGCGACGTCCTCGACCGCGCGCAGCGGGTCCTGGCCGCGCCGCAGGCCGGCGGGGTGGAAGCGGGGGTCGCCGCGCCGCCAGTCGCCGGGCGCCAGCTGGTCGGCGGAACGGATGCGGCCGGTGAGGAAACCGCGGCCGACCGGGCGGGCGGCCACGACGCTGACGCCCAGCCGCCGGGCCTCGTCCAGCAGGCCGGGCTGGGCGCGCAGTCCCCACAACGAGTACTCCACTCCGAGCGCGGCCACCGGATGGACGGCGCTGGCCTCGCGGAGCTGCCGCAGCGTCCCGTCGGACAGCCCGACATGGCGGACCTTCCCGGCTCTGACCAGGTCGGCCAGCCCGGACATGCTCTCCTCGACCGGGGCGTCCCGGTGGGGTGAGCGCAGGTAATAGAGGTCGATGGCGTCCACGTCGAGGCGTTTCAGCGACGCCTCGCACGCCTGCGCCGTGCCGCTCCCGCGGGTGCAGACCACGACCTCCTGGCGGCGGCCCGCGACCGCCCGGCCGATCAGGCGCTCGACCCGGCCGTCGTCGTAGAGGTCGGCGGTGTCGACGATGCTGACGCCGGCGTCCAGCGCGCGGCCGATCAGGTTGAGCGCGTCGCCGGGTTCCACCGCCCCGTACGCCCCGGACAGCGCGAGGGTGCCGAGCCCGATATTGGAGATCACCGGGCCGTAGCGGCCGAGTCTGGTGAAACGCAATTTCCCCCCTCGGCGAGCCCTGTGTCCGTCAAAGTCCCGTCAAAAGCGTACAGTGACGGTTCGTTCGCCGCCGGTTTGGCCGGGGAAATAGGGGAACCCCCGCCGGGCGGTGGGGTGGGGGGTAACAGGGGGTGGCTAGGGGTGCCGGGACGAGAGGCCGCTGATTAGGTTCGGAGTCAGTGGAATCTGTGCGGGAGAGATTATGGAAATTGCTCGACATCATCTCTTCGAGAATATATGGGCCCGATGATGGACCGCGGTTTCATATTCCGGGTGCTCGGCCCCATGCAGGTCCTGCGCGACGGCGCCGAGTTGCGGATCTGCGCCAGCCGTGAACTGGCGATCCTGGCCAGCCTGGTGCTCAACGCGGGGCGCGCGGTCAGCGTCGACCGCCTGATCGAGACCGTCTGGACGGAGTCCGCGCCCCCCAGCGCGCGCCGCCAGATCGCCATCTGCGTGTCCCGGCTCCGCCGTGTCCTGGGCGCCGGCGTGATCGAGACGTCCAGCCCTGGCTACCTGATCCGCCCCGCCCCCGACAGCATCGACTGGTTGCGGTTCCAGTCCCTGGTGGCCCGTTCCCGGGGCGAGGCCGCGGGCAAGAACCGCGAGCAGGCGGTCCGGCTGCTGCGCGAGGCGCTCGCGCTCTGGCGCGGTAACCCCTTCGAGGACATCCGGGGCCTGCGCTACGACGTGGCCCGGATGGAGGAGTCCCGGCTGGAGGCCGCCGAGGCCTGCCTGGAGCTGGAGATCGAGCTGGGCCACCACCACGAGGTGATCCCCGAACTGCTGGCGCTGGTCGCCGAGCACCCGTTCCGTGAGCGGGTCAGGGCCCAGCTCATGCTGGCCCAGTACCGGGCCGGCCGGCGTGCCGACGCGCTGCGCGCCTACCAGGAGACCCGCCGCTACCTGCGCGACCAGATCGGCCTGGAGCCCGGCCCCGCGCTGCGCCACCTGCACGAGCGCATCCTGCGCGACGAGTCGGGCCTGATGCGGCAGCCCGCGCACCGGGCCGGCGCGGTCGTGGTGCCGTCCCAGCTCCCGCCCCGCGTCCTGCCGTTCGTCGGGCGCGGGGAGGAACTGGCCGCGCTGGACGCGGTGCTGCGGCCCGACCCGGAGACGGCGCTGCCCGGCACGACCGTGCTGAGCGGCCCGGCCGGCATCGGCAAGACCGCGCTGGCGTTGCGGTGGGCGCACGACCGGGCCGGCTGGTTCCCCGACGGACACCTGTTCGCCGACCTGGAGGAGACCGAGCCCGCCGCCGTGCTGGGACGGTTCCTGCGCGCGCTCGGCGTGCCCCGCGCCGACATCCCCGCCGACCGCGACGAGAAGGTCGCGCTGTTCCGCAGCTGGACGGCCCGCCGCCGGATGGTCGTGGTGCTGGACGGAGCCAGGGACGCCGCCCAGGTGCTGCCGCTGCTGCCCGGCGGCGCCGACTGCCGGGTGATCGTGACCAGCACCGACCCGCTGGACGAGCTGGTGGCCCGGCAGGGCGCGCACCGCGAGTTCGTCCGGCCGCTCGCCGCCGAGGCCGCCAGGGAACTGGCCGGTCTGCTGGCCGGCCCGGCCGGGGCGCAGGCCGTGACCGATCTGCTGGCGCACTCCTCCGGCAACCCGCTGCGGTTGCGGATGGGGGCCGCCCGCATCCGCTCCCTGGCCGGGTCGGTCACGTCCGGCACAGGATGACGTCGAGGGCCTTCTCCAGTTCGGCGTGGTCGCCGCCCCGGGTGCGCCAGCCGACGTGGCCGTCGGGGCGCACTAGGACCGCGCCCTCCGGGCCGACGCCGTACGCCTCCGCCCACTCCGCCGAGTCGATCTCCATCACCTTCACCCCCGGCGCCGCGGCCCAGCCGCTGCCTGCCGCGGTGAGCAGCGTGAACCCCGGGCCGAGCAGGTCGAGCGTGGACACGCCGGGCGACACCCAGAGGTGCGGGGCGCGGTGGCCCGGCCGGGCGGTCGGCACGTACGTCCGGTAGGGGTCGGCCGGGGCGGGGGCCGGCGTGCCGTCCGGGACGACGGCGGCCGAGTCGTAGTGGAAGCCCAGCACCAGTCCCTCCGACCCGCGCCGCCCCGCCTGCCGCTCGATGGCCTCGTGCATGGACAGCCGCCCGGCCATCATCTGGGCCGTGATCATGGCGTTGACCAGGCTCTCGTCCACGGTGCGCACCGCGATCGGGCGGCGTTCCTCCGCGTAGGTGTCCAGCAGTCGCGGGCCGGCCTCGCCGCGCAGGACGGCGGCCAGCTTCCAGGCCAGGTTGTGCGCGTCCTGGATGCCGCAGTTCATGCCGAACCCGCCCTGCGGGGTGGCCACGTGCGCGGCGTCCCCGGCCAGGTAGACGGGGTCCCTGGCGAACTCGGCGGCGACCACGGCCTGCTGGAGCCAGGGCATCACGCCCACGATGTCGACCGGGTGGTCGGGGATGCCGATCGCCGAACGCACGGCGGCCAGGCAGTACTCCTCGGTGAAGTCGTCGGCGCTGCCGCCCCTGGCGGGGTCGTACCCGGTCTGCATGATCCAGCGGCGGCGGTTGTCGACCGCCTCGATCGCGCCGCCGGGGGTGCTGCGCACGAAGGAGAGGGCGGCGCGGCGGCCGGGGGGCAGGAAGTCGAAGTCGGCGTCGAACATGATGCTGACCATGTGCCCGAGCGGGGGCGGCCCTTCCACGGCGATGCCGAGCCGCTCGCGGATCGTGCTGCGGCCGCCGTCGGCGGCGATCAGGTAGCGGGCCCTGACCCGGGTGGCGACTCCGTCCGCGACCACCGTCGCCTCGACCCCGTCAGGGTCGATCCGCAGGTCGGTCATGGTGGTGCCGAAGCGCACGTCGGCGGCCGACCGGGCGACCCTGCGCATGATCACTTCGAGGATGTCCTGGGAGCACAGATAGGTGTAGGTCGGGCTCTGTGCCGCGTCCTCGGCGATGGCCGCCGCCTTGCGCAGGTAGTCGCCGGCGCTCAGCGAGGTGCCGACGCCGACCGCCAGCACGTCCTCGCGCGGCATGCCGGCCCGTTCCACCTCGTCCTGGATGCCCCAGGAGCGCAGGATCTCCATCGTCCGGGTGGAGATGAGCCGCGCTTTCGGGAAAAGCGATGTGTCCGGATGTTTTTCTACGAGTAACGAACGTATTTCGTGCCGGGACAACTCGATGGACGCCGCCAGCCCGACCGGGCCGCCGCCCACTATCAAAACCTCGACGTTCTCGTCCACGGGGACAGAATCATATGCCGCCAAATGCGCGTCAATGCTCGGATAACCCGGTGATACAGGCGTGATATCGCGCCTTAGTAGCTTGATTCTTGAAGTTTCGGACTATTTCCGAGTTCGATTGTCTGGAGACGACGATGCTCTTTGCCGAAGGCTCCGTGGCCCTGGTTACGGGTGGCTCCCGCGGCATCGGCCGGGCCGTCGCGCTCGACCTCGCCGCCGAGGGCGCGCACGTGATCGTCAACTACGCCCGCTCCGAGGCCGACGCCAAGGAGGTCGTCACCCTCATCGAGGAGCGCGGCGGCACCGCGACGGCCGTCCGCGCGGACGTCACCGACGAGGACGCGGTGCGGGCGATGTTCCGCGAGGTCCGCGCCGTCCAGGGCCGGCTGGACATCCTGGTGACCAGCGCCGGCATCACCCTGGACCGCTACCTCGTCGCGATGAACCTGGAGCAGTTCCGCACGCCGATGGACGTCAACATGACCGGCACCTTCCTGGTCTGCCGGGAGGGCCTGCGGCTGATGCAGCACCAGCGCCGCGGCGCGATCGTGACGCTGTCCTCCACCAGCGGCCTGGACGGCGGCTTCCCCGGCCAGACCAACTACGTGGCGTCCAAGGGCGCGATCATCGCGTTCACCAGGGCGCTGTCCAACGAGGCCGCCCCCCACGGGGTGCGCGCGAACGTCGTCGCGCCCGGTTTCGTCGCCACCGACATGACCCGAAAGGTGCCCGCCGAGATCAGGAAGCAGTACGAGTCCCGCATCCGGCTGGGCCGGATGGGGCGGCCCGAGGAGATCGCCTCGATCGTCAGCTTCCTCGCATCCGACAAGGCGTCTTACATCTCCGGCTCTGTCGTGGTCGCCCACGGCGGCGGCCTCGGCTGAAGAACCCAACCTGGAGGACAGATGACCGTCGACGAGCTCCGCGCCAAGGCCGCCGAGCGTCAGCAGACGTGCAGCCAGATCAAGAAGATGATCGTGTCCCGCCTCGACCTGGAGGTCGAGCCCGACTGGATCACCGACGACCAGCCGCTCTTCGGGCGCGGCCTGGAACTCGACAGCCTGGACGTGCTGGAGCTGTACGTCGCGATCGAGGCCGAGTTCGGGGTGGCCCTGTACGACAGCGAGATGGCCGTCTTCGGCTCCATCTCCCGCCTCGCCGACGAGGTCGACCCGCGGCTCAGGGCGAGCGCATGACGATCGTGGCGGCGGCCCCCGTCACCGGGCTGACCAACGACCAGATCCGCGAGGTGCTGCCGCACCGCTGGCCGATGTTGCTGCTGGACCGGGTCGGCAAGGTCGAACCCGGCGTCAAGGGCACGGCGACCAAGAACGTCACCGGCACCGAATTGTGGTTCCAGGGCCACTTCCCGACCGAGGCGGTGCTGCCCGGCGTGGTGATCATCGAGGCCATGGCGCAGCTCGCCGGCGTGGTCTTCGCCCTGGCCGGGGCCAGCCGGATCAGTTACCTGGCCGGGGTCAGGTCGATGCGGTTCCGCCGCCCCGTCGTCCCCGGCGACCGGCTCACCCTGACCGCCGAGCGGACCGGCGGCGGCGCGGGCTTCGCCGAGTTCCGGGTCTCGGCCCGGGTCGACGGCCAGGTCGCCGCCGAAGGAAACCTCACCATCGTCGATCCGGCGGGCAACGCCGCCGCAGGAAAGGTGTGACCAGATGACGCTCACGCACCCCGAGGGCACCGTTCACGGCCAGGTGGGCGACGCCACCGTCCCGCTCCGCTTCACCGACCTGTCGGCCGAGTACGGCGTGCTCAGGGACCGGGCGGTGGCACTCGACCTGAGCGGGCACACGCTGGTCGAGATCAGCGGCCCCGCCGCGGTCGACTTCGCGCAGCGGGTGCTCGCCCGCGACGTGGAGTACCTGACCTCCGAGCGCTGCATGATGAGCCTGGTGCTGGACGACGACGGGCGGGTCGTCGACCAGGTCCTGGCGTTCGGCCGGGAGGACGGGCTGCTGCTGGAGAGCTCGGTCGGGGCGGGCACCCGGCTGATCGAGCATCTGCGGGCCCACAACGACGAGGGCGTGGAGATCGTCGACCGGTCCGCCGACCTGACCGTGATCGGCCTCGAAGGCCCGTACGCCTGGGGCGTCGTCGGCCGCCTGATCGACGGCGAGCTGGCCTCGCTGCCCTTCGAGGCGGTGGCGGACACCGTGTGGAACGACGTCGAGATCGTCTTCGCCCGGACCGGGTTCACCGGCGAGTACGGCTACCAGATGATCGTGCCGGTCGAGTCGGCCGCCGACCTGTGGCGGGCCACCCTGGAGCACGTCACCCCCTCCGGGCAGGAGGCGCTGGAGCTGGCGATGCTGGAGGTGCGCCAGCCCATTCCCCGGCTGGAGACCGCCGGCGACGCCGACGTGATCGAGATCGGCGCCAACTGGCTGGTCGACGTCACCAAGGACGAGTTCGTCGGCAAGGAGGCCGTGCTCGCCGCGTTCGAGTCGCGGCAGGGCCGCAGGACCGTCGGCTTCTCCGGCGGCGACGTCGTGCCCGAGCCGGGTGCGCGCGTGCTGGCCGGCGGCGAGGACGTCGGCGAGGTGGTGTTCGCGGTGCGCAGCGTCGGCCTCGGCGCGACCCTCGGCCTGGCCAGGGTGGAGGCCGGGCTGGCCGCCGCCGGGCTGGAGCTCACCGTGGAAGGCGCCGGCGTGACCACGCTGACCAGCCCTTACATCGTGCCCAAGAGCTGGAGCATCCCGATCATCTGATCGGTTCCGCCAGGTAAGGAGATCCAGTATGGCGCTGCGGCCCGTCGTCGTCACCGGCCTGGGAGTCATCTGTGCCGTCGGCCGAGACCCCGAAGAGTTCTGGCACCGGCTCACCACCGGCCAGGGCGGCCTCACCCCCATCCAGGACCCGGCCTTCGAGGTCTTCGAGGCCCGGTACGCCGGACAGGTCCCGGACGAGTGGGTCACCGGGCAACTGCCCGAGCCCGACACCACCCTGGACCGCACCGCCGCGCTCGCCCTGATCGCCGCCCGCCAGGCGATCGCCCAGGCGGGGCTGACCGGCGTCGAGGCCACCCGGTTCGGGATGATCCTCGGCAAGTGCCAGGCCACCCCCGACGCGGCCGGCCACTACCAGCCCATGCACCACACCCAGGACGTGATCGCCGACCGGCTGGGCATGCGCGGCCCCCGCATCCTGGTGTCCACGGCCTGCGCGGCCGGCGGCAACGCGGTCGGGCTGGCCAAGGACAAGATCCGCGCAGGGGAGGCCGACGCCGTCCTGGCCGGCGGCGTCGACCCGCTGCTGTTCGGCACCTACGCCGGTTTCGCCGGGCTCAAGGCCCTGAGCACCGGCCCGTGCCGGCCCTACAGCCACTCCGACGGCCTGAACCTCGGCGAAGGAGCCGCGTTCCTGCTGCTGGAGCCGCTGGACCTGGCGCTGGCCCGGGGCGCGGTCCCGCTGGCCGAGGTCGCCGGGTACGGCCTGTCCGCCGACGCCTACCACGCCACCGCCCCCGACCCCACCGGCCGCGGCGGGGTGTCGGCGATGCGGCGGGCGCTCGCCGACGCCGGCCTGACCACCGGCGACGTCGGCTACGTCAGCGGGCACGGCACGGGCACCCCGGCCAACGACGCCATGGAGGCCAAGGTCATGCGCACGGTCTTCGGGCCGCGCGCCGGGCAGGTGCCGACCAGCAGCATCAAGTCGTTCGTCGGCCACACCCTGGGCGCGGCCGGCGCGGTCGAGGCGGTCGCCGCGGTGCTCGCCCTGCGCGACGGCGTCGCGCCCCCCACGATCGGCTTCGACGCCGAGGCCGTGCCCGGCGACCTGGACTTCGTGCCGAACCAGGCGCGCAAGCTCTCGACCGGCACGGTCGTCTCCAACAACTACGCCTTCGGCGGCAACAACGTCTCGCTGGTCCTGACCACACCGGGCCCCGACCGGGAGTGGGCGGAACCGGCGCCGCGGGAGGCCGTGATCACCGGGCTCGGGCCGGTCAGCGGGCTCGGGGCCGGCGTGGCCGAGACCACCGAGGCCATCCTGGCCGGTCGCCGGGCACCGGGCGCGCGGCCCTCCCTGGAGGGCCGGACGTTCGCGCCCCGCTCGCTCTGGCGGCACATGAACAACCTGTCCAGGATGGCCATCGCGGCCGCCCGGCTGAGCTGGGAGGACGCCGGGCTGAAGCTGCCCAGGAAGGAACTCGACGACGTCGCGCTGGTGTTCGCCACCGGCGCCGGGTCGGCGGAGAGCACCGGCGGCTTCGACGACAGCATCGCGGCCAACCCGAACAAGCCCGCTGTGCTCAGCTTCTCCAACGTGGTGCTGAACGCCACCGGCGGCGCGGTCTGCCAGACCCTCGGGTTACGCGGGCCGACCACGACGATCTGCAGCGGCGGGGCGTCGGCGTCGATCGCGCTGACCTGCGCGCTGGAGATGATCAGGGACGGCAAGGCCGATGTGGTCCTGGTGGTGGCCGCCGACGAGCACGTCGGCGTGGTGCCGCAGGACACCTTCGTGTCGCCGTACGACCGGGACTCGGAACGGGTGCCCGGGTCGGCGGCGGTCGCGTTCGTGGTGGAGGCGGCCGACCACTGCGCGGCGCGGGGCGGGACTCCGTACGCGCGGGTGCTGGCGGCCGGTCACGTCAGCGGCCCCTTCGACGGGCTCACCGGCCTCGCCGGGCTCACCGAGCCGCTCGACCTGGTGGTCGGCGCGGCCACCGGGGGCGGCGACGACGCCGAGGAGGCCGCCTCCGTGCTGGCCGCGCTGCCGGGTGTGCCGCTGACCGCGTCGGCCGGGCTCACCGGCGACTGCCAGGCCGCGACCGGCGCCCTCAACATCACGCTGGCCGCGCTCGCGATCAGGGACGGGGTCGCGCCCGCCCTGACCGGGCTGGCCACGCCGGTGGCCGGCGGGCTCGCCGACTACCTGGGCGAACCGGAGCTGCCGGAGCCGGCCCGGCGGGCGCTGGTGCTCAGCTCCGCGCCCGGCTCGGTGCGCGGCGCCGTCGTGCTGGGGGCGATATGACCCTCTTCGAGGTGAGCGAGACCGATCGGCTGCTGACCACGACCCGGTCCGTACGCCGCCGCCTGGACCTGGACCGGCCGGTGCCCAGGGAGATCGTCGAGGAGACGCTGGAGATCGCCGTCCAGGCGCCCACCGCGAACAACCACCAGAACTGGCGCTGGCTCGTGGTCAGCGAGCCCGCCGTCAAAGAGAAGATCGCCGAGATGACGCGGGCGTCCTGGTTGTTCCACCGCAACGACGTGTGGACCAACGCGGGGCGGCGGCGGAACACGGCGCAGGCCCGCCGCAACAACGCGTCGGTGGTCGCGCTGGCCGAGACGATCGCGCGGGTGCCGATCCTGGTCATCCCGTGTGTGCTCGGCCGCCCGCCGGACATCGAGGCGATCGACGCCGCGTGGCGGGAGCGCATGTCGACCAAGCCGCCGGAGGACCCGGGCCACCACGTCCGGCTCGGCCCGATGCGGGCCAGCATCTTCTACGGCTCGATCTTCCCCGCCATCTGGTCCTTCCAGCTGGCGCTGCGCAGCCGCGGCCTCGGCAGCACGATCACCTGCATGCACATCCCGCACGAGCGGCAGGTCGGCGAGCTGCTGGGCATCCCGTCCGGGGTGACGCAGGTCTGCATGATCCCGGTCGCCTACACGGTGGGCACCGACTTCCGCCCGGCGGACCGGGTCGGCGCGAAGGAACGCACGTACTGGGAGAGGTGGGAGGCATGACCGATGTCGTGATCGTCGGAGGCGGCATCGCGGGCGCGTCGGCGGCCTGCCGACTGTCCGCCGGTGGGCTGGAGGTCGTGCTCCTGGAGAAGCAGCAGGCCTACCACGACCTGGTCCGCGGTGAGTGGCTGGCCCCCTGGGGCATCCGCGAGGCGCAGCGGCTCGGCGTCTACGACTGCTTCGGGGCGGGCGGAGCCTGGGAGATCCGCGAGTGGATGACCTGGGACGAGGCGGTCGGCGACGACGAGGTGGAGGCCGTGGACATGACCGGGTTCATCCCCGGCGTCGGCGGCCCGATGTCGTTCCCGCACCACGCGGTGTGCGAGCTGATGGCCGCGCAGGCCGTGGGGTCGGGCGCCCGCCTGGTGATGGACGCCTCCCGCATCCGCGTCACCGCCGGACCGGAACCCGTCGTCACCTACCAGACCGCCGAGGGCGGGCACGAGATCCGCCCGAGGATGGTGCTCGGCGCGACCGGCCGGGGCTGCACCGTCGGGCGGCAGATCGGCGTCACCATGCGCAACTCCATGCACCACTGGGGCGGCGGCATGATGGTCGAGGGCCTGGACGCCTGGCCGGCCGACGTGCAGGCCATGGGCACCGAGGGCGACGTGATGTTCATGGTCTTCCCGCAGGGGTACGGCCGCGCCCGCCTCTACCTGAACTTCCCCGCCGAGAACAAGCTGCGCTACCGGGGCGAGGGGGGCGTCGAACGGTTCCTGGCCGCGTTCGAGCTCGACTGCCTGCCCGACCGCGGCAAGGCCGTCACCGAGGCCGTTCCGGCCGGGCCGCTGTCGGTGTGGCCGTCGGTGTCGAGCGTGCCGGAGGGGCCGCCGCTGGCCGAGGGCGTGGTGCTGATCGGCGACGAGGCCGGCAACGCCGACACGGTGCTCGGCACCGGGCTCTCCTGCGCGATGCGCGACTCCCGGACCGTCTGCGACATCCTGCTCGGCTCCGGCGACTGGTCGCCGGCGGCGTTCGAGCCGTACGTGCGGGAGCGCGAGTTCCGGCTCGACCGGCTGGCGTTCGGCGCCGACATCGTCAGCCGGCTGCACGTGGAGTTCGGCCCCGAGGCGGTGGAACGCCGCCGGCGGGCCCGCCGGTTGATGGCGAAGAACTTCGCCGCCCAGGTCACGGGCCTGCTGAACATGGTGGCCCCCGAAGATGTGCCCGAGTTCGGATTCAGCGAGTTCTTCGCCGAACGGTTGTTCAGGGAGACGGCATGACCGAGAAGAAGACGGTGCGCGTCAACGACGTCGACATCGCCTACGTGGACGAGGGCGAAGGCGACCCCGTCATCCTGCTGCACGGCTACCCCGACTCCTCCTATCTGTGGCGGCACCAGATCCCGGCGCTCGCCGAGGGCGGATTCCGGGTGATCGCGCCCGACCTGCGCGGCTTCGGCGACTCCTCCAAGCCGCAGGAGATCGAGGCGTACCGCATGCAGACGATCGTCAACGACGTCGTCGCGCTCACCGGCAAGCTCGGCATCCGCCGCCCGCACGTGGTCGGCCACGACTGGGGCGCGGCCATCGCCTGGATGTACGCGTTCCTGATGCCCCGCAGGATCGACCACCTGGCCGTGTTGTCGGTCGGCCACCCCGGGGTGTTCGCGCGGCCGTCCATCGAGCAGCGCGCGGCCTCCTGGTACATGCTGCTCTACCAGTTCCCCGGGATCAGCGAGGAACTGCTGCGCCGCAACGGCTGGCGGCTGTTCAAGGAAATCATGGGCAGGGAGGGCGACCACGACCGCTACCTGCGCGACATGGCCCGGCCCGGCGCGCTGACCGCCGGCCTGAACTGGTACCGCGCGAACCGCTCGCCCGAGGCGGAGCTGCGGCCCGCCCGGCCGTTCCCGCCGGTCCTGGCCCCGACCCTGGGCATCTGGGGGTCCCGCGACCAGGCGCTGCGCGAGGAGGGCATGCTCGGCTCGGCCAAGTTCGTGAAGGGCCCGTGGCGGTACGAGCGGGTCGAGGAGGCCGGCCACTGGATCCCGCTCGACGCCCCCGAACTGGTCAGCAAGCTGCTGCTGGGCTTCCTCGGCACGGAGGACTCGGCCCAGGCCGAACGACGCCCGCGCAGGCGGCTCTGATGCTCGGCTACCTGTTCCCCGGTCAGGGCACCGTCCGGGTCGGCATGGGCGCCTGGTTGCGCCGCCGGCCGGTCGCCCGCGCCGTGCTCGACGAGGTGGACGGACTCCTGACCCACCCGATCTCGGCGTTGTGCGTGCGCGGCCCGCTCGACCGGCTGGTGGCCACCGAGCACGCGCAGATCGCGGTGACCGCGTGCAACCTGGCGGCGCTGGCCGTCCTGCGGGAGGAGGGCTATGAGCCGGGCGTAGTGGCCGGGCACAGCGTCGGCGAGCTGACCGCGCTGCACGCGGCCGGGGTGCTCGGGCTCGCCGACACCGTCCGCCTGGTGGAGACCAGGTCGCGGCTGATGTCGCGGGTCGGCGTGACGGGCGGGATGCGCGCGGTGATGGGCCTGCCGGTCGAGCGGGTCGAGGAGCTGGCCGCGCTGGCCCAGGCCCCGGAGGAGCCTCTCGTGGTCGGGCTGGAGAACGCGCCCGGACACGTGGTCGTCTCCGGTTCGACGGCGGCGCTGGACCGGCTGACCGGCCTGGCCGCCGACGCCGACGCCGACAAGATCGTGCCGCTGTCGGTGGGCAACGCCTTCCACTCGCCGCTGATGGCCGCGGCCGTGCCGGGATGGGCCGAGGCCGTCCGGGCCGCGCCGATGGCGGCGCCCCGGGTGCCGGTCGTGCCCAACGTCACCGGCCGGCCCACCGAGGACCTCGACGTGCTCAGGGACGCGCTGATCGCCCAGCTCACCGGCCGGGTCCGCTGGACGGACACCGTCACGGTCGTGGACGCGCTCGGGCTCGCCGTCGAGGTGGGCGACAGCAAGGTGCTGGCCGGGTTGTCCCGCCGGGCCGGCGCGCGCTGCCTCAGCATGGCCGACCCCGGCACGCTGCGCCGGCTGGCCAGGGAGTTCGCGGCATGAGCCGGTGGGGCAGCGCCATGGTCGCCTTCGCCGGGCTCACCCGGCCGCAGGACCTGCTGGACGGCATGCGGATCGAGGACGTCTACACCCCGGCCGAACGGCTGCGCTCCGGCGCGGGCCGGTCGCTCCAGCACTGGGCGGGCCGGCTGGCCGCCAAGCGCGCCGTCCTGCGCCTGCTCGGCGTCCCGCCGACGGCCGAGCACCTGGCCCAGGTCGAGGTCCTGCCCCGCCCCACCGCGGCCTGCGCCCGCACCGCCGCCTGCAACGACGGCCATCCCCCTTCCGTCCGGCTCGGCCCCGCCCTCGCGACCCGGATCGACCAGCGCATCCGGCTCTCGCTCAGCCACACGTCCGGCCGGGCGCTGGCGATGGCCGTGGCGTCGGCCGAGCTCCGCGAAGAGGAGGGGTGATGGACGCCAGGAAGATCGCCGAAGCGCATCTGGAGGCGTGGCGGAACGCCGACCCCGCCGCCGTGGCCGCCGCCGTCACCGCGTTCCAGGACCCCGACACCGACGGCTGGCTGAGCGGCGACGCGCTGGCCGCGCACGCGGCGGCCGTCCTGGAGCGATTCAGGAACCCGCGCCTCCAGGTCGAGCAGGTGACGGGAGACGCCGACGCCGCGACCGTCTGGTGGACCGTCGAAGCCGACCACCGCGCCTCCTACCTGGGCATTCCCGGCGTCGGCGGCGTCGTCAGGATCACCGGGACCGACCTCGTCACCGCCGAGGGGCGGGTCAGGCGCTCCTTCGACCGGCTGGCCGTCGCCGAGGCGCTCGGGTACCGGGCCGCCTTCGTGCCGGCCGCCGACGAGGTGCGCGAGTTCGGGGTCAGCGCACGGGCGGCGAGCGGACGTACCGACCGGCCCGGCGCGTTCACCCTCACCTGGGTGGAGGTCCGCGACCCGGCGGAGGCCGCCGAGGTGGACCTGCTCAGCGTGGAGATCGTCAAGGGGCTGCGGGCCTCCAAGGGCTTCCTCGGGGTCGCCACGTTCGACGTCGGCGACCGGAAGTACACGCTCGCCGCCTTCGACCGGCCCGAGTCGGTGCGGGCCGTGCACGCCCGCCCGCACCAGCGGGCGGTGCGCAGATTCTTCAAGGCCGGGCTCAGCGCCCGCGCCCTCACCAGCGTCCTGATCCCCGAGACCGTCCGCGAGTACGCCCGCTGCGCCGACTGCGGCACCGTGGTCCGGCTCGCCGACGGCGCGGCCTGCGGCTGCGGGTGGACGCCCGCCGACGTCCCCCTACTGTGACGGGAGCAACGATGACCGACTTCACCTTCGAGCACGCGCCGGGGGACGGCGACCGGCCGACCGTGGTGTTCATGTCCGCGCTGTTCGCGGGCGGCTGGATCTGGGAGCACCCCTACCGGCGCCTGGCGGCGGCGGGCCTGCCGGTGCTCCGCACCCACGAGGCCATCTGCGCCCTCGACCGGCGGGTGGCGGGGTCGATCGAACGGCTCGGCGACGCGCTCCTGTCGGCCTGCGACGAGGCGGGCGCGCGGGACGTGGTCGTGTGCGCCAACTCGCTCGGCGGGCTCGTCGCGATCGACCTCGCCGGGCGTCACCCCGACCGGGTGCGCGGCATCGTGGTCAGCGGCGCCCCCGGCCTCACCCCCGACCCCGACGTCGGCCTCAGCTTCGACCGGCGGGCCAGCGTGCGGCCGGTCGGCGCGGAGTTCGGCGAGCGGATGATGGCCGCGCTCTTCCACGGCGAGGAGCGGTTCTTCACCCAGGAGCAGATGGACGGCGTCGGCACCATGCTACTGGCGCCCGAGGCGATGGTCAGCATGGCCCGCAGCATCAAGGCCACCCGCCGCTACCAGGTCAGGCCCGCGCTGGACAAGGTGCGCTGCCCGTCGGCGTACGTGTGGGGCCGGCACGACCGGATGACCCCGGTCGACCCCTGGCTGGAGCTGCTCGCCGAGTACCCCGAGGCCGAGGTCGTCGTGGTGGCGGACAGCGGCCACATCCCGATGATCGAACGGGCCGCCGAGTACACCGCGATCCTGGAGTCGTTCCTGGACCGGCACGGCCGGGTGCCCGCATGACCGCCGTCCTGGTCGGGGTGGACATCGTGTCGGCCGACCGGCTGACCCGTGCCGCCGCGCGCGGCGGCGCGACCTTCGCCCGCCACCTCGCCACCCGCGCCGAACGTGACCGCGGCCTGGACGCGGCGACGTTCCCGGTCAAGGAGAGCCTGATCAAGGCCGTCGGGGGCCGCCCGCCCGGCTTCAGCTGGCACGACTTCGAGGCCGCGCCGGAACCGCCGCCGCCCTGGGTCGGCGAGCTGCTCGACGAGGCGGCCGCCGAGCTCACCGCCGCCACCGGCCTGACCCTGACCGCCGGCGCGGCGTACGTCCTGCGCGGCGCCTGCCGGGAGGCCGCCCGGCTCCGCCTGGACGGCCCGGTGGCGGGCGCGGCCCGCTGGGGGAGCGGCGCGGGGCTGCTCGTCTCCCTCGCCGTCGTCCACGTCGACAGGAAGGACGCCCGATGTCCATGACCACAACCGTCCGGCCCGGCGGGTCGATCCAGGCCGCCCTGGACGAGGCGGGCCCCGGCGCGACGATCCTGCTCGACGCGGGGGAGTACCCGGGGAACGTCTGGATCAGGCACGACGGGGTGACCCTGCGCGGGGAGGGGGCCGTGCTGCTCCCCGGACCAGGGGTCCGCCCCGACGTCCCGAAACTGCACGACGCGGGCGCGGACGTGGTCTCCGGCGTCGTCGCGCACGGCGTCCGCGACCTCACCGTCGCCGGGCTGACCGTGCGCGGCTTCTCCGGCGCGGGCGTCTACGCCCACTCCGTCACCGGCCTCGCCGTCCGCGACGTGACCGCCGTGGACAACGCCGTCTGGGGGGTCTACGTGCGGGAGGGCGCCGGCTGCGAGGTGCTCCGGTGCCGCGCCTCCGGCAGCCAGTACGGCGGCGTCGCGGTCAGTTTCTGCGGCCGGGGCGAGGTGCTCATCGAGGGCAACGAGACCTTCGCCAACGCGTTCGGCGTGTTCGTCGACAACTCCAGCGGGGTGCGGGTGCTGCGCAACGTCAGCCACGGCAACGCCATCGGGCTGATGCTGCTCAACCAGACCTACGAGGGCGAGCCGGACGGCGGGGTGCGCGACTGCCTGGTCGCCGGCAACGTCGTCCACGGCAACGGCCTGGCCTCCGGCGGCGACGACCCCGGCGAGCTGGGCGCGGCGGGCCCGCCGATCTCGGGCGTGGGGATCGCGCTGATCGGCACCGAGCGGGTCTGCGTGGTCGACAACGACGTCCACGACAACCACCCCAGCGGCGAGTCCGTGATGGGCGCCGCGTTCGTGATGGGCTCCTCCAAGGGCTGGGGCGGCGACGACGCGGTCGCCAACCACGTCCTGTGGAACAGGGTCACCGGCAACACGCCGCTGGACTACCAGCTCGGCGTCGACCTCGCGCTCCAGACCTTCGCCGGCAACGTGGCCGCCAAGGGAGAACCCGCCGAGGCGCTGGGGTGGCGGCCATGACCGACACGCTGACCTGCGCGAACCTCAGCAAGAGCTACGGCGGCGTGGTCGCGGTGCGCGACGTCGGGTTCACCATCGCGCCGGGCGAGGCCTACGGGCTGCTGGGCCCGAACGGCGCGGGCAAGACCACCACCATCTCCATGCTGGTCGGCCTGCTCAAGCCCGACACGGGCACGGTCGTGGTCGGCGGCGCGGACCTTTCCGCCGACCCGATGGCGGCCAAGGCGAAGATCGGCTACGTCCCGCAGGAGATCGCCCTCTACCCGGATCTGACCGGCCGGGAGAACCTGCGCTTCTTCTGCCGCCTGTTCGGCCTCCCGCGCAAGGCGGTGCGCGCGCGGGTGGAGGAGGTGCTCGACCTGGTCGGCCTCGCCGACCGCGCCGACGCCAAACTCGACACCTACTCCGGCGGCATGAAGCGGCGCATCAACATCGGCGCCGCCCTGCTGCACCGCCCCGAACTGCTCATCCTGGACGAGCCCACGGTCGGCGTCGACCCGCAGAGCCGCAAGTCCATCCTGGACGGCCTCGAACGCCTGGTGGCCGACGGCATGGCCCTGCTCTACACCTCCCACTACATGGAGGAGGTGGAGCGCGTCTGCGACCGGATCGCCATCGTCGACCACGGCTCCATCGTCGCCGAGGGCACCCGCCACGAGCTGGTCGCGCTGGTCGGCGGGGCCGACCGGATCGAGCTCACCCTGGACGGCGACGTCGACACCGCGCTCGCCAAGCTGCGCGGCCTGGGCGGCGTCACCGAGGCGGTCCGCACCGCGACCGGATCGGTCCGGCTGATCGCCGAAGGCGGCCGGTACCTGCTGCCCTCGGTCATCTCCACGGTCGACGGCATCGCCGCCGTCACCGCCGTCGAGGTCGTCGAACCCGACCTCGAGGCCACCTTCCTGCACCTCACCGGCAGCACGCTCAGGGACTGACATGGTGCGATCGCTTCTCACGGTGAGTGCCCTGGAGCTCCGGACCCGGGTGCGGGACCGGACCGCCCTGATCATCGCGATCATCGTGCCGGTGGCCATGGCCACCCTGTTCGGAGTGGCGCTCGGCGGCGACGACCCGCCGCTGCGGGCCACCGTCGGCATGGTCGACCTCGACGGCGGCGAGTTCCCCGCCGGGGTCCGCCGCGAGGTCATGGCGTCCACGGAGCTCGACGGCGTGCTGACGCTGCGCGACCTGCCCGGCCGGGCGCAGGCCCAGAGCGCCCTGGACGCGGGCGACATCGGCGCCGCGATCATCTTCCCCCCGGGGTTCAGCGACAGTGTCGGCGCGGGCCAGGGCGGCCAGGTCGACGTGCTGACCTCGGCGGACACGCCGCTGGCCGGGGTGGTCGCGAACGCCGTGGTGGACCGGATCTCCAGCCTGGTGCGGGCCCGCACGCTCGCGGTCCGCGCCTCCCTGGACGCGGGCGTGCCCGCCGGCGAGGTCAAGGAGTTCGTCGAGCGCAACGGCGCGGCCGGGCCGGCCCTGACCCTGGAGAACGACCCGATGGCCGGCGGCAGGGTCGACCTGTCGGTCTACTACGGCGCCGGCATGGCCGCGCTGTTCGCCTTCTTCGTGGTCGGCGCGTCGTTCCGGTCCCTGCTGATCGAACGCAAACAGGGCACGCTGGACCGGATGCGGGCCGGGCCGATCCACGGCTGGGTGCCGATCGCGGGCAAGGCCGTCGTCGGGTTCGCCCTCGCCATGGTCAGCGTCTGCGTCACCTGGGTCTCCTCGGTGCTGATCTTCGGCTCCACCTGGGGCGACCCGGTGGCGGTGTTCACCCTCCTGCTCGCGCACGTGCTGGCCGCCACCGCGATCACCATGCTGGTCGCCAGCCGGGCCAGGACCGACGCCCAGGCGGACGGAGTGATCATGGTGATCTCCTTCGTGGCCGCGTTCTTCGGCGGCAGCCTGGTCCCGCTCTACACCCTGCCGGACGTGCTCCAGAAGATCGCCCTGTTCACCCCGAACGCCTGGACCACCACCGGGCTCACCGGCCTGGCCGGCTCGGGCGCGGGACTGGCCTCGGTGGCCGTGCCGATCGGCGTCCTGTGCGCGATCGCCGCGGCCGCCTTCGGGCTCGCCGCGACGGGCTTCCGGAAGGGACTGCTCGGATGAGACCGCACCCCGTCTGGGCGCTCGTCGCCGCCAACCTCCGCCGCCACTCCCGCGACCGGGTGGGCCTGTTCTTCATCGTGGTCATGCCGTTCGTCAGCATCATCTTCGTCGGCATGGCGCTGGGCGGCGGCGCCGCCGCCGCGCGGCTGCCGGTCGGCGTGGTGGCCCAGGAGTCCGACCCCGTGGCCGCCGCCGTCCTGGCGGAGCTGCGCGCCCACCCCGACCTGGAGATCACCACCGTCGGCGGCGAGGAGGAGCTGCGGGCCGGCGTCCGCGGGGGCGCGCTGGCCGCCGGAGTCGTCATCCCGCCGGGCTCGACCAGATTCGAGCTGGTCATGACGCAGTCCAGCGGCAGCGGCATGGCCGCCCGCAGCGCCGTCGACGCCTCCGTCGGCCGGGTCGCCGGCGTCATCGAGGCCACCCGCGCCGCCACCTCGGCCGGCGCGAGCCCGGCCCACGCCGCCGAACTGGTGCGCAGGGCGCAGGCCGCCTCGGCCGACGTCGAGGTGGTCGGCTCCGACACGGCGTCCGCGACCCCGCGCGGGTTCGCCTACACCGCCCCGGCCAACCTGCTGCTGTTCACGTTCATCAACTCCATGGCCGTCGCCGCCGCGCTCGTCGAGAGCCGCCGCATCGGCATGCTGCCCCGGGCCTTCACCGCCCCGGTGCGGCGTGGGGCCGTCCTGTTCGGCGAGGCGCTCAGCCGCTTCCTCGTGGCCGCCGCCCAGGCGGTGCTCATCATGGTGGTGAGTTCGCTGCTGTTCGGCGTCTCCTGGGGCGAGCCGTTCGGCGTCGCCGCCGTCGTGGGCGTCTTCGCGCTGGTCGCCACCGGCGCCGCGATCCTGATGGGCAGCCTGGTCCGCTCGTCGGCGCAGCCGTCGGCGATCGGGCCGCCGCTCGGCATCGTGCTCGGCATGCTCGGCGGCTGCCTGTGGCCCGCCGAGGCCGCCGGCCCCACGCTCGACACCATCGGCCACCTGTTCCCGCACGCCTGGGGGATGGACGCCCTCCTGACTCTTTCCCGGCCGGGGACCGGACTCGGCGACGTGCTGCTGGAGGTCGCCGTCCTGGGCCTCATGGCCGCCGTCCTGCTGAGCCTGTCCCTTGTCCTGTTCAGCCGACGAACGAGAACCCTCTGAGGAGGCAGCACATGATGAATTCGACCACCAAATGGCCCGCCGACATCGCGGGTGTCTACCGATACGCGACCAGGAAGGGCGCCATCGACGCTCTCGACGTGGCGGCCGGCGAGCTCGGCATCGGCGTGCGCGAGCTGAACGAGGCGGTGAACCAGCTCGTCGAGAGCCGTCTGTTACGCGCCGTCGACGGCGCCGCCCACCGGTTCATCCCGGTGGACCCGCAGGTCGCGGCCAACGCGCTGGTCTCCTCGGTCGAGCGGGAGATCTACCAGCGGCGGGAGCTGATCGACCAGATCCGGGACTTCGTCGGTCCCGCGCCGTCGCCGATCGAGTACCTGGCCGGGTCGCTGGAGGTGCGCGGCTTCCTCAAGATGGCCGGGGACGCCTGCCGTACCGAGGTGCTGGTCCTGCAGTCCGGTGACGACGACGCCGAGGAGCTGGCGCGGGCGTACCTGCCGCTGCTCTCGCGCGGCGTCACCGTGCGGATCGTCTGCCAGCACCGGAACCGGGCCGACCTGACCACCCGGATGAAGCTGAAGCAGCTCATCGACGCGGGCGCGGCCATCGGCACGGTCAGTCACGTCCCGCGCTCCGCGGTCGTCTTCGACCGCACGCTGGTCGTGCTGTTCGGCCTGTCGGACGGCGAGACCAACGTGGCGCGGGTGCACAACGACGGCATCGTGCGGTTCCTGCTCGACCTGTTCGACCACCTGTGGGACACCGCGACGCCGCTGGAGGGCGCCGAGTCCGGCTACGCGAACGTCGCCGACGACCTGCGCCAGGCCATCGCGGGGCTGATGGCGAAGGGCTACACCGACGAGGTGGTGGCCCGCAAGCTCGGCATGTCGGTGCGGAGCTGCCGCCGGCACATCGCCACCCTGATGCGTGACCTGGAGGCCACCAGCAGGTTCCAGGCCGGGGTGCAGGCGGCCCGCACCTTCCTGGCCGGCGGCGCGTGAGGGGGTCCGCCGCCGCCGGCGGCGGACCCGAGTTCTCAGCGCGTCGCCACCACGACGCCGGCCAGGGCGCCGGCCCGGTCGCAGACCAGGTTCAGTCCTCTGACCAGTTCCTCGACCGTCATGCGGGGGCTCAGGCACATCCTGACGGAGCTGTTGGCGTCCTCGGCGCTCACCCCGATCGCGGTGAGCACGGGTGAGGGTTCCTGGGAGTCGGAGTTGCACGCCGACCCGGTCGACAGCGCCACCGACGGCAGGCTCGCGACCAGGCTCTCGCCGCGCACGCCCGGCAGCACCAGGTTCAGCACGTGCGGGACGCCGGCCTCCGGGCGCCCGTTGAGGCGCAGGCCGGGGATGCGCCGGGTGAGCAGTTCCAGCGCGGTCGCGCGCAGCAGCGCGACCTTCCTGCCGTCCTCCTCCATCCGGGCCGAGGCCAGCTCGCAGGCCGTGCCGAGACCGACCGCCAGGTGGGTGGGGATGGTGCCGCTGCGCAGGTCGTACTGGCCGCCGCCGTAGGTGATGGGGCGGATCCTGCGGCGGATCTCCGGGCGGACGTACAGGACGCCGACGCCCTTCGGGCCGCCGATCTTGTGGGCGGACATGGCCAGGGTGTCGACGGCCGCGCCGGTCACGTCGATCGGGATCCGGCCCGCGGCCGGGGCGGCGTCGACGTGCAGCAGCGCGCCGCTCTCATGGCAGAGCGCGGCCATCTCGCGGACCGGCTGGATGGTGCCGATCTCGCTGTTCACCCAGGCCACCGTGGCCACCCGGGTGTCGAAGTCGAGCCGGTCGGCGAACCGGGGGAGGTCGACCACGCCGTCGGCCCGGATCGCCATGGTCCGGACGCCGACGCCGCGCCCGCGCAGCGCGCGGGCGACCGACAACGACGACTTGTGGTCGGTGGGGCAGAACACCGCGTTGACCGGGGCGCGGTCGTCGTGGCCGAACGCGCCGAGCAGCGCGATGTTGTTGCTCTCGGTCGCGCCGGAGGTGAACACGACGCCGGCCGGGTCGCCGCCGAGAAGCCGCGCGACCGACTCGGCGGCCCCGTCCACCGCCCTGCGGGCACGCTTGCCCAGCAGGTGAGGGGAGGACGGGTTGCCGAACTCCTCGCGCAGATACGGCAGCATCGCGTCGAGCACTTCCTCGTCCACCCGGGTGGTGGCGCAGTTGTCCAGGTATATGACGTCCATGGTTCCGCCCCTCAACTCCGGAAGGTGCTGACCGTCACCAGCTTCGAGTAGATCTCGTCGGTGGACATCTCGCCGCTGCCGCCGGGGTCGGCGATCACGACGGTCATGCCGGTGAGCCCGTAGAGGCTGAGCGCGATCTCGACCCCGGTCCGCACCGGGGACAGGCACTCGCCCGGGGCGTAGATCACGATGGTCCGGTAGCCGGCCCGGTGGACCTCGGAGATCATCTCGGTGATCTCGCCGGCGCAGCCGGTGACGCCGCAGCTGATCAGGGTGCGGTAGTTGCCCGACTCGTCCAGGAACGAGACCTCGGTGTCGTTCGCGCCGGACTCCAGCACCCGCTTTTCGAGCTTCCCCTGCTTGACGAACTTGTCGGCGGCCTTCTGGAAGCGGTACTTGAGCCAGGTCTCCGGGAACGCCAGCGGGTGTTTGCGGCTGGGCAGCACGCTCCCCGCGTCCAGCCCCGCCTCGCGCAGGATGCGCTCGTAGCCGCCGGGCAGCGCGGTGAAACCGTCGAGGAACTCGGCACGCAGCTCAGAGGCGGGACGGCCGCCGGTGGGGACGTACTGCCAGTCGTTGATCAGCAGCAGCAGCCTGACGTCGGCGACGGTTTTCGCGTACGACGTGATCAGGTCGACCGAGAGCCGCCAGGTGTATCCGGGGAAGATCCCGACCCGGCCGGCGATCCGGTCGCGCATCGTGGTGGACGACTGCTCCTCCAGGACGCCGGGGACGAGCCTGCCGGTGCCCTCCTCCTCGAACAGCATGAAGTGGCCGCCCATGACGACGAGCCCGTCCAGGTTCGCGGTGGCGAGTTCGCGGTCGATGGCGGTGCGAAGCTCCTGCTCCGAGGAGACGAGCTGGTGGAACTTGCTTATGGTCTCCGTGGACAGTTCAGTCATGATCGAACTCCGGGTTGTAGTAATTGGCCCGCCAGGGTGCCCAGCGGCGTGACGCCGGTGAGCTCGTGGAGGGTGACTCCCGCCCATCCGAGGTCCCGGAGCAGGGCGAGCACCCGCGGGATCCGCAGGACCCTGCCCCCGGCGCCGGCGTAGTTCCGGTCCGGGTCGACGCCGGCGAGCCCGTTCGCCTGGGCGACGGCGGCCGTCAGGGCCTCCACCGCCCCCTGCTCCGGGACGGTCCGCAGGTCGTGCCGCCGGGCGGGGGCGGGCGCCGGGGCGAAGCCGGCCAGTGCGGCGACGTCGCTGGTCCGCAGGCCGTCCGGCGTCGCGTCGTAGGTGAGGATCACGGTCTCCAGGGCGCGCAGGAAACGCTCGACGGCGTCCCCGTCCATGACCGAGGAGGCGGCGTGCAGCGCGACCACGACGGAGTCCCGCCACTGGTCGACCCGGACGTAGGTGTCGGTGCCGTAGGCGTCGGCCGCCGGCTGCCAGGTGACCCTGCTGCGCCGCGCGCGGGACTCCAGGGTGGGCTGCTTGATGAAGTTGAACTCCGAGGCCAGCCGGGCGCCCTTCCTGGCCAGCAGCTCGACCACCGCGCCGTAGGGGACGTAGGCGTGCTCCCGCGCCTGCTCGAACCGGTCGGCGACGCGGGCCAGCAACTCGGCGAAGGGCGGGTCGTCCCGCACGTCGACGCGCATGAGCAGCGGGGAGAACATGCAGGTCAGGACGTTCGAGTACGGGCCGCTCTCGCGGTTGCCGGTGAACGTCAGATGGTCGAAGGACGGGCCGCCGGTGTAGGCGGCCATCAGCGCCGTGTAGGCCGCCAGGTGGACCTGCGACGGCCACACCCGGTGGCGGGCGGCGATCCGCTGCGCGGCCCCCAGCAGGGCCGGGGAGACCAGTGAGGCCCGCAGCGTCTCCACGGGCGGTCCGGGCCGGCGGCGGTCGCCGAACCCGTCGGCCGGCATGGCCTCGATCTCCTTCTCCCAGTACGCCAGCGCCGGCGCCGGGTCCAGGGACGCCTCGTGCCGGACCAGATCGGAGGGGCGGTGCCGGACCGGTTCGACGGCGGTGGGCCGCCGGGCCACCACGCCCGCGCAGCTCGCCCACATCTCGCGCTTCAGCTCCGTGACCGTCCACATGTCCACCGCGAGGTGGTTCAGCACCACCACCGCCTGCCGGGGCGCGCCCTCGGTGGTGATGATGACGACCCGGATCGGCCATTCTTCGGCGATGTCGAACTCGGCCGTGCCGAGCCGGTCGACGACCTCGGCGGGCATGGCCGTGCCGTCCTTCTCGGCGGACAGGACGACGAGGGGACACGGGCCGGGCGGGCGGACGACCCGGTAGGGGTCGCCGTCGCGGTCGAAGTGGTAGGTGGTGCGCAGCGTCTCGTGCCGGCGGACCGTCTGATTGAGAACCGCCCGGCAGTTCTGGATCGTCAGGCCCGCTGGAATGTCCAGATTCAGAATGATATGTGTATTGTGGCGAGCGCCCGGCGGCAGTTCGTGGTAGCGGAGCCAGATGTAATGCTGACCCCAGCCGAGATCCATGTTCATCGGCGACCCGGCCTCCTGCGGTTGAACGGTTCAGCGTACTCAGGCTAAATGAGAAGACGGCCGCCGTCCTGACCTGCCGCTGGCATGTTGTCTTCGGCATAAAGCTGCCAGAGTCATTTCTTGACAGGTGTCGCGGAATTCAATGACGCTGAACACGGTAATTCAGCGCAGCAATTTCGAGGAGACCCGTGATGGAAATACCTCACGAGTTCCAGGCCATTCTCCGCCGGCATCTGCCCTACGCCGGGCCGGGTGATCTGGCCCCCGGTGACGATCTCACCGCGCTCGGGCTGGATTCGATGGGAGTGGTGCAGTTGCTGGTCGATCTGGAGGACGGGTACGACCAGGAGCTGCCCGACGACATCCTCGACGAGGAGACGTTCGCGACGGTGGGGTCGTTGTGGGCCCGGCTGTCGGCGCTGCTGGACTCGGCGCGGGCCGGGCTCTGAGCCGTGCTGACGCGCCTGGACGACCTGCTGCGGTTCGGTGCCGACGACCACGCGGCGGTCACGTACAAGGATGAGACGCTCACCTATCGCGAGCTGCGCAGCCGGGTCGCGCGGGCGGCCGAGGGGCTGCGCGGGCTGGAGCCCGGCGCCCGGGTCGCGATATACGCGGAGAAGCGCCTCGAAACGGTCGTGGCGATCTTCGCGGTGGCGGCGGCCGGCGGGGTCGTCGTCCCGATCAATCCGCTCTTCAAACCGCGGCAGGTCGAGTACGTCATCGAGGACTGCGGCGCCGTGCTCCTGCTCACCACAGCCGAGCGGGCGCGCACGCTGACCGGTTCGGTGCGCACGTCGCTGATCGAGGACCTGGGCGCGGGGACGCCGGACCGGCACGAGGCGACCGCCCCCGCCGGCATCGCGGCGATCCTCTACACCTCCGGCAGCACCGGACGGCCGAAGGGCGTCGTGCTGAGCCACGGCAACCTGCTCACGGGCGCGGAGAGCGTCGCCGGTTACCTCGGCCACACCGCCGACGACGTGGTCCTCGCGGCGCTGCCGCTGAGCTTCGACGCCGGGCTGAGCCAGCTCACCACCACGTTCCTGGCCGGAGCCCATGTGGTGCTGGTCAACTACCTGCTGCCCCGCGACGTCGTCCGGCTCTGCGCCCGGCACCGGGTGACGGCGCTGACCTGCGTGCCGCCGCTGTGGACCCAGCTCGCCGGCCAGCGATGGCCCGGCGAGGCGACCCGGCACCTGCGCTATTTCGCGAACACCGGCGGACGGCTGCCCACGACCACCCTGGCCCGGCTGCGCGAGACGTTCCCCCAGGCCACCCCCTTCCTGATGTACGGCCTGACCGAGGCCTTCCGGTCCACCTACCTCGACCCCGCGGAGATCGACCGCCGGCCCGGATCGATCGGCAAGGCGATCCCCGGGGCGGAGGTCCTGGTCGTACGGGCGGACGGTTCGGTCTGCGACCCCGGCGAGGAGGGGGAGATCGTGCACCGGGGACCGCTGGTGTCACTCGGCTACTGGAACGACCCGGCCCGGACCGCGGCGCGGTTCCGGCCGTTCCCGCCCGGCGCCGACGAGATCGCCGTCTGGTCGGGCGACGTCGCCTACCGCGACGACGACGGCTTCATCTACTTCGTCGGACGCACCGACGACATGATCAAGACCTCCGGCTACCGGCTGAGCCCGACCGAGGTGGAGGAGGCGGCCTACGCCACCGGCCTGGTCGCCGAGGCCGTCGCGGTCGGCGTGCCGGACGAGGACCTGGGCGAGGCGGTGACGCTGCACGCCGTGCTCACCGCCGCCACCACCACCCCCGAGGAGCTGCGCCGGGCGATGGAACACGACCTGCCCCGCTACATGGTGCCGCGCCGGTTCGTCCTCGCCGACGCGTTGCCCCGCTCGGGAAACGGCAAGTTCGACCGCGCCGAACTGCGCCGCCGGGCGATGCGATGACGTGGGCAGGCCACCGCGACGGGGAGCTGACCGTCGGTGGGATACCCGTCGGGAGGCTCGCCGCCCGGGCCGGGAGCACGCCGTTCTTCGCCTACGACCGCGCCCTCGTGACCCGCAGGGTCGCCTCCGTCCGCGCCGCCCTGCCCGCCGGAGTCGAGCTGAGCTACGCGGTCAAGGCCAACCCGATGCCCGCCCTGCTGCAGCATCTGAGCGGCCTGGTCGACGGCTTCGACGTGGCCTCGGCGGGGGAGTTGCGGCACGCGCTCGACACGCCGGTGCCCGCCGGCCGGATCGGTTTCGCCGGGCCGGGCAAGACCGTCGAGGAACTGACCCAGGCGGTCGCGGCCGGCGTGACGGTTGAACTCGAATCGGAGACCGAACTGGCCAGGGTGCGCGCGATCGGCGCCGCCCTCGGGGTTCCCGCCCGGATCGCGATCCGGGTCAATCCCGACTTCACGGTGCGAGGCTCCGGCATGCGCCTGGGCGGCGGGCCGCAGCAGTTCGGCATCGACGCCGAACGGGTGCCCGAGGTGCTCGCCCGGCTGGGCGACGACGTCGACTTCCAGGGCTTCCACGTCTTCGCGGGCTCGCAGAACCTGCGCGCCGACCACATCTGCGAGGCGCAGCGGCGCACCGTCGACCTGGTCCTCGGGCTCGCCGACGTGTCGCCGCCCATCCGGTACCTCAACCTCGGCGGCGGGTTCGGCATCCCGTACTCGCACCGCGACCGGCCCCTCGACCTGGCGCCGATCGGCGAGAACCTGGCGCGGCTCATGGACGAGCGCGTCACCCCGCTGCTGCCCGACGCCCGCGTCGTCATCGAACTCGGGCGCTATCTGGTCGGCGAGGCCGGCGTGTACGTCACCCGGGTCGTGGACCGCAAGGAATCGCGGGGCACCACCTTCGTGGTCGTGGACGGCGGGATGCACCACCAGCTGGCGGCCTCGGGGAACCTCGGGCAGGTGATCCGGCGCAACTATCCGATGGCCGTGGCCACCCGTATGGGCCAGCCCGCGGACGTGCCGGTCACCGTGGTCGGCCGCCTGTGCACACCCCTCGACCTGCTCGGCGACCGGGTGGAACTCCCGAAAGCCGAGATCGGCGACCTGGTCGTCGTGTTCCAGGCAGGCGCGTACGGCCTCACGGCGAGCCCCACCGCGTTCCTCAGCCATCCCACGCCGGTCGAGATCCTGGTGTGAGACGGGTGCCGGGCCGGGCCCGGCACCGCTCACTCCGGCAGGGGCGCCGTCGCGGGGAACAGGGACGGCGCCAGGCCCGCGTGGTCGACGTCCCACAGGTCCTTGAGGCCGGTCTCCGGGGCCGTCGCGGCGACCTGGACGCCGTGCGCGATCGTGCGCAGCATGGCGACCATGCTCGCGGCCGGGATGACCGCCGGGTCGGCGAGCATGAAGATGCTGGTCCGGCCGTTGGCCACCGTCACCCTGACCCGGAACGGCTGGCCGTACTGCTGCGCCAGCGGCGTCCACGACAACTCGGCCGGGGTGTCGGCGGTGGCGTCGGACGCCCGGCGGTCGAGCTGCACGTAGTTGAACCAGCAGCGGAACAGCTGGTTCACCCAGCAGTCGTGCGCCAGCTCGACGCCACGCTCGGCGGCGACCTCCGCGGCGAGCGCGGCGATCCGGTCGAAGTCGTAGGAGGAGTAGCGGTAGGCCCGCGCCCCGGCCCAGTGGAGGCGCTTGACGTGCTCGCCCAGCGGCGCTCCCGGGTCGACCGTCGCGACGACCGGGATGAGCTGGTTCATCGTGCCGATCACATGGTGGTGTTCCGGCGAGAACCGGTTGGAGGCCATCAGGCTCATCGTCACCCTGCCGGTGTCGGTGTGGCGGGCCAGACCCGCGGCGACCAGCGCCATCACCAGCGCGGGCGCGGTCACGCCGAGCCTTCTGGCGGCCAGCGCGGCCAGCCCGCCGAGGCGGTGCGAGTGCAGGGTGACCTCAAGGCGGTCGCGCTTCACCTTGGCCGGCAGCGTCGGCAGCGGGTCGGCCAGGACGTCGCCGAGGGTGCGCCGCCAGTACCGTTCCGACGCCTCCTGCCGGTCCCGCCACCGCTCGGTGCGCTGCTCGCGGGCCAGCTCGCTCGGCGTCGGCCCGAGTTCGGCGACCGCCCCCGGGTCGGCGATCAGGGCGCTGAACTGGTCGGTCAGGTGGTTGATCGACCAGACGTCCATGATCAGATGGGAGAAGGACAACGCGAGGAACACCGCCGACCCGTTGGTGGTGATCATGCGCCCGCGCCAGCACAGGCCGCCCTCCATCGCGAACGGCAGCGCGCACAGTTCGTCCTTGGTGTCCTCGGGGTCCTCCCAGTCGCGGACCACCCGGTCGACCCGCTCGATCGGCAGTTCCGCCGACTCGTGCACCCGCTGGACCGGCTGCCCGTCCACGACGTGATAGGTGGTGCGCAGCGGCTCGTGCCGGTCCATCAGCACCCGCAGCGCGTTCTCGACCCGGGCCATCGGCAGCCCCCGCAGGTCGCAGACGATGGGGAGGTTCGCGTCCTGCATCCAGTCGTCCGGATATCGCTCGATCTCGCGCCAGCTGAAGAGCTGACCGTGGCTGAGGGGGGCGTCGGCGGGCATCGGTTCTCCTAGCGGTTCGTGACGGACTGCCGTCCCAGCCACAGCACGTAGACGGCGACGGCGACGGCGATCTCGAACATGGTCCCCAGCGTGACCAGGCTCGCCACGTCGGGATGGATCAACGGCAACCCCCGCAGATCCTGCATCAGGCTGAACACGACCAGGCCGGCGTAGGAGCCCGCGACGGTCCACGCGAGCCGCACCCTGACCAGCCGGGGCCGCACCCAATCGGTGCGGCGGGCCAGCGGCCGGAGCACCGCGGCGGACACCACGACGACCGGCAGCGCCTGCGCCGCCAGGAACAGCGTGAAGTCGCCGCCGACGGCGAGCGCGGCCCCACCCCCGGCCAGGGTGACCGCCGAACCCCACCGCAGCGCCGACACCGGTTCGGGCTCGGTCCGCCGCGACACGACCAGGAGCACGCAGACCACCAGACCGGCCGCCCAGACCCCGCCCACGAGCGCGTCGATCCCCCGGAACGGGAACAGCACGCCACCGGCGACCAGGAGGATCCCGGCCGAGGCGGCCCAGACCATCGCCGGATCGAATGGCGGGCTCACGTTTCGCGACCCGGCCTCTTCTCCCAAAGAGTTCTCCCCAGAGATGAATTCCGTGCGGGCGTCTATTCGATTTCGGTCGAAAATAGCGCGTGGTACCAGCATCAGAGCTCGCGCGTGCGGTCGTGTCAAGGCGCCGCCGCCGGGCGGCGATGACAACTAGCTACTGGCAACAAGGTGCCAGCAGGCGATCGTGGCCCGGCGCGGGGAGCCGCCCGTAGGGTCGCAGTAACTTCCAGTGGTGACCATTTGAATAACGCTGGTGTCCATCGTTTTCCCCGTATGGATATTACGGCTCGAGGTGGCGCATTCATGGTTCAGGACTCGATTCAGTCGGACGCCCGGCGCGATTCGTCGGTCGAGCCGGTCGCTGTGGTGGGCCTTTCCTGCCGGCTTCCCAGGGCGGACACCCCCGAGCGTTTCTGGCGCCTCCTCCGGGACGGCGTGGACGCGGTGACCGAGGTCCCCGCCGGCCGGTGGCCGGACGCCGCCGCCCCCGGCCGGGGCGGGTTCGTCGACGACGTGGACGGTTTCGACGCCGCCTTCTTCGGGATCTCCCCGAACGAGGCCGCCGCCATGGACCCGCAGCAGCGGCTGGTCCTGGAACTCGCCTGGGAGGCGCTGGAGCACGCCGGGGTCGCCCCCACCACCCTGCGGGACGCGGCGGCCGGGGTGTTCGTCGGCGCGATCTCCAACGACCACGCCGCCCTGCTCGGCGAACCCGGGCGGCACACCTACGTCGGCGCCAACCGGGCGATGATCGCCAATCGCGTCTCCTACTTCCTGGGTCTGCGCGGCCCGAGCCTCACGCTGGACACGGGCCAGTCGTCGTCGCTGGTGGCGGTGGAGCTGGCGTGCGGGAGCCTGCGTCGGGGCGAGACCGGCCTGGCCCTGGCCGGCGGCGTCAACCTGAACCTGCTCGCCCGGACGACCGACGCCATCGGCAGCTTCGGCGCGTTGTCCCCCGACGGGCGCTGCCACACCTTCGACGCCCGCGCGAACGGTTACGTCCGGGGCGAGGGCGGCGCGCTCGTCGTGCTCAAGCCGCTCGCCGCGGCGCTCGCCGACGGCGACACGGTGCACTGCGTGATCCTCGGCGGGGCCGTCAACAACGACGGCGGCGGCGACGGCCTGACCGTGCCGAGCGCCCGCGCCCAGCAGGAGGTCATCACGCTGGCCCGCCGCTCGGCCGGGGTCGCCCCCGAGGAGGTCCAGTACGTCGAGCTGCACGGCACCGGCACGAAGGTGGGCGACCCGATCGAGGCCGCCGCCCTCGGCGGGGCCCACGCCGGATCCCGCCCCCCGGGGCATCCCCTGCTGGTCGGTTCGGTCAAGACGAACATCGGCCACCTCGAAGGCGCTGCGGGCGTCGCCGGACTCCTCAAGGTCGTGCTCAGCCTCAAGAACCGCGAGCTGCCGCCCAGCCTCCACTTCGAGAGCCCGAACCCGGACATCCCCCTCGCCGACCTGGCCCTTGAGGTCGTCCAGGCCTCCCGCCCGTGGCCCGCCCCCGGCGATCGGCTGGTCGCGGGCGTCAGCTCGTTCGGCATGGGCGGCACCAACTGCCATCTGGTCCTCGCCGAGGCCCCGGCGAGCACCGGGTCTCCGGACGCCGGTTCCCCGGACGTCCCCGGACCGCCCTGGGTGATCTCCGCGCGGTCGGCCGAGGCGCTCCGCGCGCAGGCCGGACGCCTCCGCGACCGGATCGACGGCGAGCCGGCGGTCCGCGCCGCCGACGTGGCGCTCTCGCTGGTCACGACCCGGGCGCACCTCGAGCACCGGGCGGTGGTCCTCGGCGAGCGCCGCCGGGAGGCGCTCGACGCGTTCGCCGGCGGGCGGCCCGACGAGTCGGTGGTGAGCGGATCGGTCGTCTCCGGCCGGCGGGCGTTCGTCTTCCCCGGCCAGGGGTCGCAGTGGGCGGGGATGGCCGCGGAACTGCTCGACGGGTCGCCGGAGTTCGCCGCGCTCGTCGCCTCCTGCGAGGCCGCGCTCGCGCCGTTCGTCGACTACTCCGTCCTCGGCGTCCTGCGCGGCGCGCCCGGCGCCCCCGGCCTGGACCGGGTCGACGTGGTGCAGCCGGCGTTGTGGGCGGTCATGGTGTCGCTCGCCGGGTTGTGGCGGGCGAACGGCGTCGAACCCGACCTGGTCCTCGGGCACTCGCAGGGCGAGATCGCCGCGGCCACCGTCGCCGGGGCGCTGAGCCTGGCGGACGGGGCGCGGGTCGTGGCGCTCCGCAGCCGGGCCATCGCCGGGATCGCCGGGCGCGGCGGCATGATGTCGGTCGCCGCGCCGCTCGACGTCGTCGAGGCGGCCGTGCGCCCGCTATCGCCGGAAGTGGGCGTCGCGGCGTTCAACGGCCCGCGCTCGGCGGTCGTGTCCGGGCCGCGCGCGGTCCTCGCCGGACTGGGGGAGCGGCTCGCCGCCGACGGGCACCGGGTCAAGCTGCTGCCGGTCGACTACGCCTCCCACTCGCCCGAGGTCGAGAGCGTGCGCGACGAGGTCGTCGCCGCGCTGGCGCCGATCCGGCCGGTGCGCTCGGCGATCCGGTTCGTCTCCACCCTCACCGGCGAGCCCATGGACACCTCCGGGCTCGACGCCGGGTACTGGTACCGCAATCTGCGGCAGCCGGTCCGGTTCGCGCAGGCCACCCGGTCGGCGCTCGACCTGGGCGCCGCCCTGTTCGTCGAGTGCAGCCCGCATCCGGTGCTCGGCGGGGGCGTCGCGGAGACGGCCGAGGACGCGGAGCGGGACGTCGCGGTCGTCGGGTCGCTGCGGCGCGGCGAGGGCGGGACCGACCGGTTCACGCGGTCGCTGGCCGAGGCGTACACGGCGGGGGCCCCCGTCGACTGGGCGGCCCGGGGCGACGCCTCGGCCCGGCGGATCGACCTGCCGACCTACCCGTTCCAGCGCCGCCGGCACGGCCAGGCGGCGATCGTGCCCCGCTCCTCCTCCCCGGTGGTCACGACGGCCGGTCCGGAGACGGGCGACGCGCCCGCCGGGCTGTCGCGGCGCGAGATCCGCGACCTGGTGCTCACCACCGCCGCCGGTGTCCTCGGGCACCAGGACGGCACGGGCGTGGAGCCGCACCGGACGTTCAAGGACCTCGGTTTCGACTCGGCGGCCACGGAGGACCTGCGGGCCCGGCTGCGTGCCGCGCTCGGGACGCGGCTGCCCACCGGGCTGCTGTTCGACCACCCGACGCCCGACCGGCTGGCCGACCATCTGTACACGCTGACCGGCGGCGGCACGGTCGCCGCCGCCCCGGCCGAGCCGACCGGCCCCGACGGCGACCCGATCGTGGTGGTCGCGATGGGCTGCCGCTACCCCGGCGGCGTGACGACCCCCGAGGAGCTGTGGCGGCTCGTGCGCGCCGGGGCCGACGCCGTCGGCGCGTTCCCCGAGGACCGGGGCTGGGACCTCGACGCGTTGTCGGGCACCAGCGACACCCGCCACGGCGGCTTCCTCACCGGCGCGGATCTGTTCGACGCCGGATTCTTCGGGATCAGCCCGCGCGAGGCGGTCGCCATGGACCCCCAGCAGCGGCTGCTGATGGAGGTCTCCTGGGAGACCGTCGAACGGGCCGGCCTGGACCCGGCCACACTCGACGGCACCCCCACCGGCGTCTTCGTCGGCGCGATGTCCTCCGACTACGGGCCGCGCCTGCACCGGCCCACCGGCGTCGCCGACGGCCATCTGCTGACCGGCACCGCCCTCAGCGTCGCCTCCGGCCGGATCGCCTACACGCTGGGCCTGCGCGGCCCCGCGATCACGGTCGACACGGCGTGCTCGTCGTCGCTGGTCGCGATCGTGCTGGCCATGCAGGCGCTGCGGCGGGGCGAGTGCTCGCTGGCGCTGGCCGGGGGCGCGACCGTGATGTCCAACCCCGGGCTGTTCGTCGAGTTCAGCAGGCAGGGCGGCCTGGCCGCCGACGGCCGCTGCAAGGCCTTCTCCGCCCAGGCCGACGGCACCGGCTGGGGCGAGGGCGTGGGCATGCTCCTGCTCGAACGGCGGTCGGACGCGGTCCGGCACGGCCACCCGGTCCTGGCCGTCCTGCGCGGCGGCGCGATCAACCAGGACGGCGCGAGCAACGGCCTCACCGCGCCGAGCGGCCAGGCCCAGCGCGACGTCATCCGCCAGGCGCTCGCGGACGCCCGCCTGTCGCCCGCCGACGTGGACGCGGTGGAGGCGCACGGCACGGGAACCCGGCTCGGCGACCCGATCGAAGCCGAGTCGATCATCGCCGCCTACGGCGCGGACCGCGATCCGGACCGGCCGGTCTGGCTCGGCTCCCTGAAGTCCAACGTCGGGCACACCCAGGCCGCGGCCGGGGTCGGCGGCCTGATCAAGATGGTCAAGTCCCTGGAGCACCGCACCCTCCCGCGCACCCTCCACGCCGACGAGCCCACCACCCAGGTCGACTGGTCGGCGGGCCGGGTGCGCCTCCTCACCGAACCGGTCGGCCTGCCGGGCGACCGGCCGCTCCGGGCGGCCGTCTCCAGCTTCGGCATCAGCGGCACCAACGCCCACGTCATCCTGGAACGCGAGCCGGTCGCCCCGAGCTCCGCGAGCTCCGCGAGCTCCGCGAGCTCCGCGAGCTCCGCGAGCTCCGCGAGCTCCCCGACTTCCGCCACCTCCCCGCTGGTCTGGGTGTTGTCGGCGAAGACCGGCGGCGCGCTCCGGGAGCACGCGGTGCGCCTCGGCGCGTTCGCCGAGGCCGCCGCCGATGAGGATCTGGCCGCGGCCGGACCGCTGCTGGCGCGGCGGGCGGCCTTCGCGCACCGCGCGGTCGTGGTGGCGCGGGACCGGGCGGACCTCCTCGAAGCACTGGCGGCGGTCGCCGCCGGCACGCCGCACGCGGCCGTGGTGGCGGGCGTCGCCGCGGGCCCCTCCCGGCCGGTGTTCGTCTTCCCCGGTCAGGGGTCGCAGTGGGCCGGGATGGCCGTCGAGCTGCTGGCGTCCAGCGCCGTGTTCCGGGAGCACCTGGCCCGGTGCGACGACGCGCTCAGGCCGTATGCCGGCTGGTCGGTGGCGGACGTCCTGCGGGGGGCCGAGGGCGCGCCCGAGCTGGAGGGCTCCGACGTCATCCAGCCGGTGCTGTTCGCGGTGATGGCCTCGCTGGCCGCGTTGTGGCGGTCGGTCGGGGTGGATCCCACCGCCGTGGTCGGGCACTCGCAGGGGGAGATCACCGCGGCGTACGTCGCGGGGGCGCTGTCGCTGGAGGACGCGGCCAAGGTCGTGGCGCTACGCAGCAAGGCGCTGATGAAGCTGGGCGGCACCGGCGGCATGCTCGCCGTGTCGCTGCCGGCCGACCGGATCGATCTGGCGCGCTGGGACGGCCGGTTGTGGCCCGCCGTGTACAGCGGCCCGGCCAGCACGGTCGTCGCCGGCGACCTGGACGCGCTGGCGGAGTACGCGGCGGAGTGCGGCGAGGCCGTGCGGACCCGGCCGGTCGCGATCGACTACGCCGCGCACACCCCGCACATCGCGGCGCTGCGCGAGGAGCTGCTGGCCACGCTCGGCGACGTCACGCCGCGCCCGACCGAGGTCGCGTTCTGCTCGGCCCGCGACGGCGCGTTCATCGACCCCGCCGAGCTCACCGCCGACTACTGGTTCACCAGCCTCCGCACCCCGGTCCGTTTCCAGCAGGCGATCGAGGCGTTCGAGGGCACCCCGGTCTTCATCGAGGCCAGCCCCCATCCGACGCTGACCGGGCACGTCCAGGACACCCTGGCGGCGGCCGACCGGCCGGGCGGGGCCACCGGCACACTCCGGCGTGACCAGGGTGGTCTCGCGCGGTTCCTGACGGCGGTCGCCCACGCGTACACGCTGGGCGCCGAGATCGACTGGGCCGCCGCGCTCGGCGGCGGGCCGGGCCACCACGTCGAGCTGCCCACCTACCCGTTCGAGCGCAGCCGCCACTGGCTCGACGGCGACGCCCCCGCGGGGCCGGGCGCCTCGGGCCACCCCCTGCTCGGCACGGTGGTGGCGCTGGCCGACGACGGGTTCCTGCTCAGCGGGCGGGTGTCGCGTGGCGGCGCGCCCTGGCTGGGCGACCACGCCGTCGACGGCGAGGCGATCCTGCCCGGCACGGCGTTCCTGGAGTTCGCGCTGGCCGCCGCGGCCGCCGCGGACTGCGAGGAGGTCGAGGAGCTGACGATCGAGGCGCCCCTGCCGCTGCGGGGCGCGTGGTCGGTCGAGGTCCAGGTCGCGGTCGCCCCCGCCGACGAGCAGGGGCGGCGCGCGTTCACCATCCACGCCCGCCCGGCCGCGGACGCCGAGAACCCGTGGACCCGGCACGCGGCGGGCACACTCGCGCAGTCGGCCACGGCACCGGCCCCGGCATCGGCCTGGTCGCCCGGCACGCCCGTGGACGTCGCCGACGCCTACCAGCGGCTGGCCGACCACGGCTACCAGTACGGCCCCGCCTTCCAGGGCCTGCGCGCCGCCTGGCGGTCCGGCGCGGACACCCATGTGGAGGTCGCGCTGCCCGAGCCGCTGCGTGGAGAGGGGTTCACCCTCCACCCGGCGCTGCTGGACGCGGCTCTCCACCTCCTGGTGCTGGAGGCCGCCGACGAGGCGCGCGACCCCGGCACGCTGCTGCTGCCCTTCTCCTGGACCGGGGTGCGGGTGTCCGCCCGGGGCGCGGACGCGCTCAGGGTGCGCCTGTCGGGCGACTCCCTGACGATCTACGACGGCACCGGCTCCCCGATCGCCGAGGCGGACGCGCTCCATCTGCGCAGGGTGCCCCGGGGCGCGACGCGGCCCGCCGCGCAGATGTACGGCCTCGACTGGGTCGCGGCGGAGACGCCGGCCGCCGACCTGAGCGACCGGCGCTGGGCCGTCGTCGGGCTGGAGGAGTTCGCCGACGAGATCGGCGCGGCGCTGGACGCGGCCGGGGTGGTCGCGGCACGCGGCTATGACCTGGTGTCCGTCGCGGAGATGTCCGTCGGCGGCGTCCCCGCCACCGTGCTGGCGCCGATCCCGGCGGACGACGACGACCTGCCCTACGGCGCGCACGACGCCATGAACCAGGCGCTCAACCTCATCCAGGCCTGGGTGGGCGACGACCGGTTCGCCACCTCGCGGCTGGTGTTCGTCACCCGGGGGGCGCGCACGTCGCCGGCGGGCGGCGCGCTCTGGGGGCTGGTGCGCTCCGCGCAGTCCGAGCATCCGGGACGGTTCGTCCTGCTCGACGTGGAAGAGGGGTTCACCGCCTGGGGCGCGGCCGCGGCCGCCGTGGCGGCGGGCGAGACGCAGCTCGTGACGGGCGACGGCACGGTCCTGGTGCCCCACCTGGCCCGCCGGAGCGTCGCCGGGAACACCGAGGGGCTGGGCGCGGGCACCGTGCTCGTCACCGGCGGCACCGGCGGGCTGGGCCCGCTGGTCGCCCGGCGACTGGTCGAGCGGCACGGCGTGCACGACCTGCTGCTGGTCTCCCGGCGCGGCCCCGACGCGCCCGGCGCGGCCGAACTGCGGGCCGAACTGGAGGCCAGGGGCGCCCGCGTCACCGTCGCCGCCTGCGACGTGTCCGACCGGACCCGGCTGGCGACACTTCTCGCCGGCCACCGGGTCACCGCCGTCGTCCACGCCGCCGCCGTCCTGGACGACGTCACCGTCGAGGGCATGTCGGCCGGACGCCTGGACAACGTGTTCGCGCCGAAGGCCGACGCCGCCTGGCACCTGCACGAACTCCTCCCCGAGGCGACCACCTTCCTGATGTTCTCCTCGGTGGCGGGCGTGCTCGGCAACGCCGGCCAGGGCAACTACGCCGCCGCCAACGCCTTCCTGGACGCGCTCGCGGCCCACCGCCACGCCATGAACCTGCCGGCCGTCTCCGTCGCCTGGGGCCTCTGGGACACCGGATCGGGGATGTCGGGCACGCTGTCCGAGGCCGACACGGCCCGCCTGGCCCGCGCCGGCATCGCTCCGATGAGCACCGAACAGGGCCTGGAGCTCTTCGACGCGGCACTGACCACGCAGGACCCTCTTTTGGTGGCCGCGACCTGGGACCGCGCCGGGCTTCGCGCGAGGGCGGCGGCCGGGGAACTGCCCCCGCCGCTGCGCGGCCTGGTCCGCGCCCCGAGCCGGACCGCGGGGAAGGGCGCCGAGCAGGCGACCGGAACGGGCGGCCTGGCCGAGAGCCTGGCCCGCCTCACCCCGGACGACGCCCGGGCCCGCCTGGTCGACGTCGTCCGCGCGCACGTCGCCGCCGTCCTGGCGCACGGCGCCGCGAGCAGCATCGGCGTCGACCGCGCCTTCAGCGAACTCGGCTTCGACTCCCTCACCGCCGTCGAGTTGCGCAACCGGCTCACCACCGAGACCGGGCTGCGGCTCTCGCCGACGCTGATCTTCGACCATCCCACCGTCGAGGCCCTCGCCGACCACCTGTTCCACACCCTGGCGCCCGCCGCGCCCACCGCCGAGGACACGCTGCGCGCCGCGCTGGAACAGGTCGCGTCCATGGTCGCCGCCGCCAACGGCGACGGAGACTCCCTCCGCGAAAAGCTCGTCGCGATTCTGCAGAGCGGCCTGGAAACCTTCGGGGCCGCCCCGACCACCAGGCTCCGAGGGTGGCCGAGCGGCACCGCGGACGCGGCGGAGCGGCTCAGCTCCGCCTCGGACGAGGAGATCTTCGCGCTGCTCGACGACCGGGCCAAGGCGTCATTCCTGAGGTCCTCACCGGAAAGGTCCGAACATGGCGACTGAGGACAAACTGCGCGAATATCTCAAGCGCGCGATCGTCGAGTTGGCGGAGGCCCGGCAACGGCTCAGCGACAGCGACGACCGCCGGCACGAACCCATCGCGATCGTCGGCATGGCCTGCCGCTATCCGGGCGGGGTCACCAGCCCGGAGGAGTTGTGGGACCTGGTCGCCGCGGGCGGCGACGCCATCGGCGACATGCCCGCCGACCGCGGCTGGGACGTCGAGGGTCTCTACGACCCCGACCCCGAGGCGATGGGCCGGTCGTACGCCCGGCACGGCGGTTTCCTCTACGACGCGGGCGACTTCGACAACGCGTTCTTCGGGATGAGCCCGCGCACCGCGCTGGCCACCGACCCGCAGCACCGGCTCATGCTGGAGACCTCCTGGGAGGCCTTCGAGCGAGCCGGCATCGACCCGGCCACGCTGCGCGGCAGCCTCACCGGGGTCTACGTCGGCAACATGTACAGCGACTACTCCTCGCGGTTCACCGACGGGGCGGTCCCCGAGGGGGTCGAGGGCACGCTGCTGGTGTCGAGCGCGCCCAGCGTGCTGCCGGGGCGGGTGTCCTACACCTTCGGGCTGGAGGGCCCGTCGATCTCGGTGGACACGGCCTGCTCCTCCTCGCTGGTCGCCATCCACCTGGCGGTGCAGGCGCTGCGGCGCGGCGAGTGCACGATGGCCCTCGCGGGAGGCGTCACCGTGATGGCCACGCCCGACTCCTTCGTCGAGTTCTCCCGCCAGCGCGCGCTGGCGCCCGACGGGCGGTGCAAGTCGTTCTCCGCCGACGCGGACGGCGTGGCCTGGGGCGAGGGCGCCGGCATGCTCCTGCTGGAGCGGCTGTCGGACGCGCGCCGGGGCGGCCGCCGCGTGCTGGCCGTCATCCGCGGCTCGGCCGTCAACCAGGACGGCGCCAGCAACGGGCTCACCGCCCCGAACGGCCCGGCCCAGGAGAAGGTCGTCGAGCAGGCGCTCGCCGACTCCCGGCTGGAGACCCGCGACGTCGACGCCGTCGAGGCGCACGGCACCGGCACCCGGCTCGGCGACCCGATCGAGGCGGGCGCGCTGCTCGCCACGTACGGGCAGGGCCGCTCCAAGGACGGCCCGCTCTGGCTCGGCTCGGTGAAGTCGAACATCGGCCACTCCCAGGCCGCCGCCGGGGTGGCCGGCATGATCAAGATGGTGCTGGCGATGCGGCACGGCGTGCTGCCCCGCACGCTGCACGCGGACGACGCCGACAACCAGATCACCCAGCTCGACCAGGCGGGTCAGGGCGCCGGGATCCGGCTGCTGACCAGCGCACGCCGCTGGTTCCGCGACGGCCGCCCGCGCCGGGCCGGCGTCTCCTCGTTCGGCATCGGCGGCACGAACGCGCACGTCATCCTCGAAGAGGCCCCCGAGCAGCCGGAACCGCCGATCCAGGCCCCCGCGGTCGCCGGCGCCCCGCACGCGTGGCCGCTCAGCGCCCGCACCGCCACGTCGCTGCGCGAACAGGCCGCCCGGCTGCACCGGCTGGTCAGCGCCGACCCGACGATGACCCCCGCCGACGTCGCGCACGCCCTGGCGACCCGGCGGGCCAGGTTCGAACACCGCGCCGTCGTCGTCGGCCACGACCGGGAGGCCCTGCTGGCCCGCCTCGGCGGCCACCTCCAGAACGAGTGGATCACCGGCACCGCGCCGGACCGCCCCCGGCTGGCGTTCCTGTTCACCGGACAGGGCGGCCAGCGGGCCGGCATGGGCCGCGAACTGGCCGCCGCCTCACCCGTCTTCGCCGCCGCGCTCGACGAGGTCTGCGCCGCCCTGGACCGCTACCTGGACCGGCCGCTCCGCCAGGTCATGTGGGCCGAACCCGGCACGCCGGACGCGGCGCTGCTGAACAAGACCCGCTACACCCAGCCCGCGCTGTTCGCCTACGAGGTGGCCGCCTACCGGCTGCTCGAATCGCTCGGTGTCACCCCCGACTTCGTGGCCGGCCACTCCGTCGGCGAGTTCGCCGCCGCGCACGTGTCCGGCGTCTGGTCGCTCGCCGACGCGGCCCGGCTGATCGCCGCCAGGGGGCGGCTCATGCAGGCGCTGGACGTGCCCGGCGCGATGGTCGCCATCGAGGCGGGCGTCGACGAGGTACGGCCCGGCCTGACCGGCCAGGTCGGCGTCGCGGCTGTCAACGGGCCCGCCTCCGTCGTCGTGTCCGGCCCCGAGGAGGCGACGCTCGCGGTGGGGGCGCGCTGGCGCGAACTCGGCCGCCGCACTCGCAGGCTGCCGGTCAGCCACGCCTTCCACTCCGCGCTGATGGAGCCCATGCTGGCCGCGTTCGAGGCCGAACTCCGCACCGCCCTGTTCACCGAACCGCAGATCCCGGCCGCCACCAACCTGGGCGGCGACGCCACCTGGACCCGGCCGTCGTACTGGCTGGACCAGATCCGGCACGCGGTGCTGTTCCAGCCGATGATCGAACGGCTGGAGGCGGAGGGCGTGCGCGCCTTCCTGGAGGTCGGGCCCGAGGCGGTGCTGGCCGGGATGGCGCACGACTGCGTCACCGGGACCGGCACGGTGATCGCCTCACTGCACCGGCGGCAGCGTCCCGAGCCCGACTCGCTCGTCGACTGCCTCGCGCGGGTGGCCGTCACCGGGGTCCCGGTCGACTGGGCGGCGCTGTCCGGCGGCGGCGCGCACGTGGAACTGCCCACCTACGCCTTCGACCGTGAGCGGTTCTGGCTCAGCTCGCTCCTCCGCACCGGCGACGTGACCTCGGCCGGGCTGCGCGACGCCGGCCACCCCCTGCTGGGCGCGGCCGTCGACCTCGCCGACGACGGCACCACGATCCTCACCGGCCGGCTCGCCGTCTCGTCCGCCCCCTGGCTGGGCGAGCACGTGATGCTCGGCTCGGCCGTGCTGCCCGGCGCCGCGCTGGTCGACCTGGTGCTCGACGTGGGCGGCCGGATCGGCTGCGACACGATCGAGGAGATCATGTTCGAGGCGCCGCTGGTGCTGCCCTCCCGCGGCGCGGTCGACGTGCAGGTCGTGCTCCAGCACGCCGACGGCCCCCGCCCGATCCGGGTCTACTCCCGGCCCGCCGGCGAGCCGGAGGCCGTCTGGACCCGGCACGTCTCCGGCCTCGTCAGCGCGGCGCCCGCCCCGGCGACGGCCGCCGCCTGGGCCGCCGAATGGCCTCCCGCCGACGCCGTCCCCCTCCCCGTCGACGGCGGCTACGAGCGGCTGGCCGACCTCGGCTACGAGTACGGCCCCTCCTTCCAGGCCGTGCGCGCCCTCTGGCGGCAGGGCGAGGACCTGCTCGCCGAGGTCGCCCTCGACGACGACCAGGACGTCACGGGGTACGGCGTCCACCCCGCCCTCCTGGACGCGATGTTCCACCCCGTGCTGCTGGCCGACACCGCCGCCGGTGAGCTCCGCCTCCCGTTCGAGTTCCGCGGCGTGCGGTTGCTGGCCGCCGGGGCGCGCCGCCTGCGGGTCCGGCTCACCTCCGTCGACGCCGACGGGTGCGCCGTCCAGGCGGCCGACAACCTGGGGCGGCCGGTGTTCTCGATGGAGTCGCTCCGGGCCCGGCCGGTCCCGGCGTCCGCGCTGGCCGCCTCGACCGGCCCGGTGCCGCACGGCGTGGACTGGGTGGAGGTGAGCGGGCCGGCCGGGAACGGATCCGGGTTCGCGTTCCCGGAGCCGGCCCACCTCGCGTCGCTGGAACCCGTGCCCGTGTTCGTGGTGACCACCCTGACCAGCGGCGACGGCAATGTGCCGGCGGCCGTGCGCGAACTGTCCGGACAGGCGCTCGACCTGATCCAGACCTGGGTGTCGGGCGACCGCTTCGCCGGTTCGCGCCTGGTGTTCCGCATCCGCGCCGACGATCTGGCCGGCGCCGCCGTGCTGGGCCTGGTGCGGTCGGCGCAGTCGGAGCACCCCGGCAGGTTCGTCCTGCTGGACGCGGAGCCCGACTTCACCGCCTGGGGTTCGGTCGCCGCCGCGGTGGAGGCGGGCGAATCGCAGCTGACGGCCCGTGACGGCGTCCTGCTGGCCCCCCGGCTGGCCCGCCGGACCGCCGGACCGGCGGCCGGGCTCAGCGAGGGCACGGTGCTGGTCACCGGCGGCACCGGCGGCCTGGGCAGCCTGGTCGCCCGGCGGCTGGTGGAGCGGCACGGCGTACGGGATCTGCTGCTGGTCTCCCGGCGCGGCCTGGACGCGCCCGGCGCGGGGCTGCTCGTCTCCCAGCTCGGCGGTTACGGAGCCCGGGTGACCGTCGCCGCGTGCGACGTGTCCGACCCGGACGCGCTGGCCGCCGCGCTCGCGCTCGTCCCGCCCGACCGGCCGCTCACCGCGGTCGTGCACACGGCCGGGGTGCTCGACGACGCCACCGTCGACGGGCTCACCCCCGCCCGCCTCGACACCGTGTTCGCGCCCAAGGCCGACGCCGCCTGGCACCTGCACGAGCTCACCCGAGGCCTGCCGCTGTCGGCCTTCGTGCTGTTCTCCTCGCTGGCCGGCGTGCTCGGCAACCCGGGCCAGGGCAACTACGCCGCCGCGAACACGTTCCTGGACGCCCTGGCCGCGCACCGCCGCAAGGCGGGCCTGCCCGGCGTGTCGATCGCGTGGGGGCTCTGGGAGACCGAATCGGGAATGTCCGGCACGCTGTCCGAGGCCGACACGGCCCGGCTGGCCCGCGCCGGCATCGCCCCGCTCACCGTCGAGCAGGGCCTCGACCTCCTGGACGCGGCGCTCGGCAGCCGGGAACCGCTCGTCGTGGCGGCCCGATGGAACACCGCCGGGCTGCGGGCCAGGGCCGAGACGGGAGACCTGCCCCCGATCGCCCACGGCCTGGTCCGCCTCCCGCGCCGGGTCGCCGCCGGAGGACCGGCGGCCGGGCCGGGCCCGTCCGGCGGGCTCGGGGAACGGCTGGCCGGGCTGTCGGAGCCCGACGCGCTGCGGCTGCTCACCGACACCGTCCGCGCCCACGTCGCGGCCGTCCTGGCGCACGGAAATCCCGCCGGCGTCGGCGTCGACCGGGCCTTCAGCGAACTCGGCTTCGACTCGCTCACCGCGGTCGAACTCCGCAACCGGCTCAACGCCGAGACCGGCCTGCTGCTCCCGGCCACGCTGGTCTTCGACCACCCGACCGTGAACGCGTTGACCGACTACCTGTTCAAGACCCTCGCCCCGGCCACCAACTCGCCCGTGGAGATACTGCGCGGCGCGCTGGAACACGTCGAATCGATGATCACGGCAGCCGCCGGAGACGCGATCAGGAACAAGGTCGTCGCGATCCTGCAGAACGGCCTCAACCGCTTCACCGCCGCCGACGCCACGCGTGAGGCGGGCGACGCGGACGACGTGGCCGGCCGGATCGACTCGGCCTCCGACGAGGAGATCTTCGCGCTCATCGACAACGAGGGGTGACCCGTGACCACTGAGGACAGACTTCGCGACTACCTCAAACGCGCGATCATCGAGCTGGAGGACACCCGCGAGCACCTCGCGGAGCTGGAGGAACGCCGGCACGAGCCAGTCGCGGTCGTCGGCATGGCCTGCCGCTACCCCGGCGGGGTGACCAGCCCCGAAGAGTTGTGGGAGCTGGTGGCCGGCGGCGTGGACGCGATCGGCGAGTTCCCCGCCGACCGGGGCTGGGCCACCGACCTGTACGACCCCGACCCGGAGGCGGTGGGCAAGTCGTACACCCGCCACGGCGGCTTCGTGTACGACGCGGGCGACTTCGACGCCGCGTTCTTCGGGATGAGCCCGCGCACCGCGCTGGCCACCGACCCGCAGCACCGGCTGGTGCTGGAGTCGTCGTGGGAGGCGTTCGAACGGGCCGGCATCGACCCGGCCACGCTGCGCGGCAGCCTCACCGGGGTCTACGTCGGCAACATGTACGAGCACTACGCCGGCCGCTTCATCGGCACGGTCCCGGCCGCGGTCGAGGGCACGCTGTTCACCTCCAGCGCCTCCAGCGTGTTGTCGGGGCGGGTGTCGTACACCTTCGGGCTGGAGGGCCCGTCGATCTCGGTGGACACGGCCTGCTCCTCCTCGCTGGTCGCCATCCACCTGGCGGTGCAGGCGCTGCGGCGGGGCGAGTGCTCCCTCGCGCTCGCCGGGGGCGCCACCGTGATGGCCTCGGCGGAGCCGTTCATCGAGTTCTCCCGGCAGCGGGCCATCTCCGCCGACGGCCGCTGCAAGTCCTTCAGCTCGACCGCCGACGGCGCGGCCTGGGCCGAGGGCGTCGGCATCCTGCTGCTGGAGCGCCTGTCGGACGCGCGGCGCAACAACCGCAGGATCCTCGCGGTGGTGCGCGGCTCGGCCGTCAACCAGGACGGCGCGAGCAACGGCATGACCGCGCCCAACGGCCCCGCCCAGGAGCGGGTCGTGCGGCAGGCGCTGGCCGACGCGCGGCTCGACACCCGCGACGTCGACGCCGTCGAGGCGCACGGCACCGGCACCCGGCTCGGCGACCCGATCGAGGCCCAGGCCCTGCTCGCCACCTACGGACGCAAGAGGGGAGCCGACCGGCCGCTCTGGCTCGGCTCGGTGAAGTCGAACATCGGGCACACCCAGGCCGCCGCCGGGGTGGCCGGCGTGATCAAGATGATCAAGGCGATGGAGCACCGGACCCTGCCGATGACCCTGCACGTCGCGGAACCGACGCCGCATGTGGACTGGTCGTCGGGAGGGGTGCGGCTGCTCACCGAGCCGGTCCCGCTCCCCGCCGGCCGGGTGGTCCGGACGGCCGTGTCGAGTTTCGGGATCAGCGGCACGAACGCCCACCTCATCCTGGAGGAGGCGCCCGCCGCCGAGACCGAGACCGAGACCGAGGCCGAGGCCCCGGCCGGCGGTCCCCTCGTCTGGGTCCTCAGCGCGAAGTCCGCCGCCTCCCTGCGCGGCCAGGCCTCCCGGCTGAGCGGGTTCGCCGGCGACGCCCCCGAGGCCGACCTGTCCGCCGCCGGCCGGCTCCTGGCCCGCCGCTCCGGCTTCGCCCACCGCGCCGTCGTCGTCGCCGCGGACCGCGCCGAACTGGTCGCCGCGCTGACCGCCCTCGCCGAGGGCGCCCCGCACCCCGCCGCCGTGACCGGGGTCGCCCCCGCCGACACCCGGCAGGTCTTCGTCTTCCCCGGTCAGGGCTCCCAGTGGGCCGGCATGGCGGTCGACCTGCTCGACTCCAACGAGGCGTTCCGCGCGCAGATGCAGCGCTGCGAGAAGGCCCTGCGCGTGCACACGGGCTGGTCGGTCACCGGTGTGCTGCGCGCCGACGAGGGAGCGCCGGAGCTGGCGGGCACCGACGTCGTCCAGCCGGTCCTGTTCGCGGTGATGGTCTCCCTGGCCGCGGCGTGGCGCTCGTTCGGCGTCGAACCCGCGGCCGTGGTCGGCCACTCCCAGGGCGAGATCGCCGCCGCCTGCGTGGCGGGCGCGCTCTCACTGGAGGACGCCGCCAAGATCGTCGCGCTGCGCAGCCGGGCCCTGGTCAAGCTGAGCGGCACCGGCGGCATGCTCGCCGTGTCGCTCCCCGCCGGGCAGGTCCGCGACCTGCTGGAGCCCTGGCGGGACCAGATCTGGATCGCGGTGCACAGCGGCCCCGCCGGCTGCGTCGTCGCCGGCGACGCCGACGCGCTGGACGCCTTCACCGCCGCCCACGGCGGCGCCGTCCAGATCCGCCGGATCGTGGTCGACTACGCCTCCCACACCCCGCACGTCGAAGCGCTCCGCGAGGAACTGCTGGCCACCCTGGACGGCGTCGCGCCCCAGGCGACCGACATCGCGTTCAGCTCCGCGCACCGGGGCGAGTTCATCGACACGGCCGACCTGACCACCGCCTACTGGTACGAGAGCCTCCGCAACCCGGTCCTGATCGAGTCGGCGGTCACCGCCTTCGCGGGCACCGGCACGCCGTTGTTCGTCGAGGTGAGCCCGCATCCGGTGCTCGGCCACGACCTGCGGGAGATCTGCGAGTCGGCCGGGATCCCGGCGGGCGTCGCCGCGACCCTGCGCCGGGGAGCGGGCGACCATCGCCGCTTCCTGACCGCGCTGGCCGACGCGTACGTCCTCGGCGCGGAGGTCGACTGGAGCGCGGCCGTCACCCCCGGGCCCGACCACACCGTGGACCTGCCGACGTACGCCTTCGAGCGCCGCCGCTACTGGCTCGGCGCCGCCGGGCCGGCCGGGATCGCGCCCGCCGGGATCGACGCCTCCGGCCACCCCCTGCTCACCGCCGTGGTGCCGACGGCCGACGACGGATTCCTGCTCACCGGGGAGCTGAGCGCGGCGACCGCGCCCTGGCTGGCCGACCACGCCGTCGAGGGCGGCGTGCTGCTGCCGGGTGCGGCCTTCGTCGAGCTGGCCCTCGAAGGCGGCGCGCTCGCGGGCTTCGACCACCTGGAGGAACTGGTCATCGAGGCGCCGCTGTTCCTCTCCGAGGGCGACGCCGTGCCTCTTCAGGTCATCGTCGGCCCGCCCGGCGCCGACGGCCGCCGCGCCGTCGGGGTCTTCGCCCGCACCGGCGTGACCTGGACGCGGCACGTCTCCGGGTTCCTCGTCGCCGGCCCGCCGGAGGCGGCGGACCTGTCCGCCTGGGCGGCCTCCTGGCCGCCCGCCGACGCCGAGCCGGTCCCGGTCGACGGCGGCTACGAGCGGCTGGCCGACCTCGGCTACGAGTACGGCCCGGCCTTTCAGGGCGTGCGCGCCATGTGGACCCGGGGCGCCGAACTGTTCGCCGAGATCGCCCTGGACCTGGACGTCGCCGGGTTCGGCATCCACCCGGCCGTGCTGGACGCGGCCTTCCACCCGATGGTGCTGGCCGCCGGGCCCGGCGCGCCGCGCCTGCCGTTCGCGTTCCGGGGCGTCACCCTGCACGCCTCGGGGGCCACCCTGCTGCGGGTCCGGCTGGTCCCGTCGGGGGACGACGCGACGGTCGAGGCGGCGGACGCGTCCGGCCGCCCGGTGTTCTCCATCGGCGACCTGCGGGTGCGGACCGCCCCGGCGCGCACGTCCGTCGCGCGGGGGCCCGTCCTCCACGGGATGGACTGGGTGAAGCTCGCCGTGCCGGCCGCAGACGAGACCCCGTTCGTCTTCCTCGGGGCCGGTCCGCTCCCCGCCGACGTGCCGGGATTCGTCGTCGCCACGGTCGGCGCCGGCCCGTCGAGCGAGCTGCCGGCCGCGCTGAGGGAGGAGTGCGGCCGGGCGCTCGACCTGATCCGGACGTGGGCGGGGGACGAGCGCTTCGCCGACTCCCGCCTGGTGTTCGTGACCCGGCCGGGTGATCTGACCGGCGCGGCCGTGCGCGGGCTGGTCCGCACCGCGATGTCGGAGCACCCCGGCCGGTTCGTGCTCCTGGAGGCCGCGGAGGGGTTCACCGACTGGCCCGCCGTGGCCGGCGCGGTCGCGGCGGGGGAGACGCAGCTCATGGCCGTGGACGGCGCGCTGCTGGCCCCCCGCCTGGCCCGCCGGACCCCCGAACCGCCCGAGCCGCCCGGCCTCGGTGAGGGCACGGTGCTGGTCACCGGCGGCACCGGCGGCCTGGGCAGCCTGGTCGCCCGGCGGCTGGTGGAGCGGCACGGCGTACGGGATCTGCTGCTGGTCTCCCGGCGCGGCCTGGACGCGCCCGGCGCGGGCGAGCTGGCCGGCGACCTGGGCGCGCTCGGCGCGCGGGTCACGGTCGTCGCGTGCGACGTCGCCGACCGCGCCGCGCTGGCCGCCGCGCTCGCGCTCGTGCCGCCCGACCGGCCGCTGACCGGCGTCGTGCACACCGCCGGCGTCCTGGACGACGCGACCGTCGAGCAACTGGACGGCGACCGCCTCGACACCGTGTTCGCGCCCAAGGCCGACGCCGCCTGGCACCTGCACGAACTCACCCGCGACCGGCCGCTGTCGGCCTTCGTGCTGTTCTCCTCGCTGGCCGGCACGCTCGGCAGCGCCGGGCAGGGCAACTACGCCGCCGCGAACGTGTTCCTGGACGCCCTCGCCGCGCACCGCCGCGAGACCGGCCTGCCGGCCGTGTCGATCGCCTGGGGCCTGTGGGACGCCGGCAGCGGCATGACCGGCGGCCTCACCCACGGCGACGTGGCCAGGATGGCCCGCTCCGGCGTCGCGCCGCTCCCCGCCGAAGCCGGCCTGGACCTGTTCGACGCCGCCCTCGGCAGCGCCGAACCGCTGGTCGTCGCCGCCGGCTGGGACGTCGGCGGGCTCCAGGCCCGCGCCGAACGGGGCGACCTGCCGCCGATGCTGCTCGGGATGGTCCGCGCGCCGCGCCGGCAGGCCGCGTCGGGCGGCGCCCCGGCCGCGCCCGCCGGCGGCGACCTGCCAGGACGGCTGGCCGCGGTGCCGGAGACCGAGGCCAGGCGGCTGCTCACCGACCTCGTCCGCGGCCACGTCGCCGCCGTGCTGGCGCACGGCAGCGCCGCCGGGATCGACGTGGACCGCGCGTTCAACGAGCTCGGCTTCGACTCCCTGACCGCCGTCGAGCTCCGCAACCGGCTCAACGCGGAGACCGGCCTGCGGCTGCCCGCGACGCTCGTCTTCGACCATCCGACGGTCACCGCGCTGACCGGCTACCTGTTCCGGAGCCTCGCCCCCGCCGCACCCTCGCCCGAGGAGACGCTGCGCGGCGCGCTGGAGCGGGTCGAGGCCGAGCTGGGCTCCCTCAACGGTGAGGCGGACGCGGTCAGGAACAAGCTCGTCGCCATCCTCCAGACCGGCCTGACCAGGCTCGCGCCCCCGGCCGACGCGACGGGAGTGGTGGCGAAGATCGGCTCGGCGTCCGACGAGGAGATCTTCGCGCTGATCGACAACGAACTCTGACCGCCGTCCCGACCACCACCCCTCGCTACTGGAAAGGCTCGACAGATGGGGAACGAGGAAAAACTCCGCGCCTACCTCAAGCGTGTGACCGTCGAACTGACCCAGACGCGCCGCCAGCTCGCCGCCGCCGAGGACCGGACCCACGAACCGGTCGCGATCATCGGCATGTCCTGCCGCTACCCCGGCGGAGGCGAGACGGTCGAGGGGTACTGGGACATGTTGTCGCAGGGCCGCAACGGCATCTCCGAGGTGCCGGCCTCGCGCTGGGACATCGACGACTACTACGACCCCGACCCGCGCACCCCGGCCGCCATGTACACCAGGCACGGCGCGTTCCTGCCGGAGATCACCACCTGGGACGCCGAGTTCTTCGGCCTGTCCCCGCGTGAGGCGCTCCGCGTCGACCCCCACCACCGGCTCCTGCTGGAGCTGACGTGGGAGGGCCTGGAGAACGCCGGCGTCTCCCCGGCCCGGGTGGCGGGCAGCCGCACCGCCGTGGTCATCGGGCTGATGGACACCCTCCAGTACGGCCGTCTCCAGCTCGAACGCCAGGGCCGGGACGCGCTGGCCGACCCCTATCTGGCCTCGGGGGTGTCCGCCAGCGTCGCCGCCGGGCGGATCGCCTACCAGTTCAACCTGTCGGGCCCGACGCTCACGGTCGACACCGCCTGCTCCTCGTCGCTGATCGCGGTGCACCTGGCCGCCGAGAGCCTGCGGCGCGGCGAATGCGACCTGGCCGTCGCGGCCGGGGCGTCGCTCACCATCCACCCCACCAACTTCATCCAGGCCTGCGCCGGCGGGATGCTCTGCCAGGACGGCATGTGCAAGACGTTCGACGCCGACGCCGACGGCTACGTGATGGGGGAGGGCGCCGGCCTGGTCGTGCTCGAACCGCTCTCCAAGGCGATCGCGAACGGCCGCCGCATCCGGGCCGTGCTGCGCGGCTCCGCCGTCAACCAGGACGGCCGCAGCAACGGCCTCACCGCCCCCAGCCGCAGCGCCCAGGTCGCGGTGATCACCAGCGCGTTGGCCGCCGCCGGCGTGTCGCCCGACGACATCGACCACGTCGAGGCGCACGGCTCGGGCACCCACCTCGGCGACGCGATCGAGCTCGGCGCCCTGCACGACGTCTTCGGCGGCCGGTCGGCCGAACGCCCCCTGCGGGTCGGCGCGGTCAAGACCAACATCGGCCACACCCAGGCCGCCGCCGGCGTCGCCGGGCTGATCAAGTCGGTGCTGATCCTGGAGAACCGGCTCATCCCCCAGACCCTCAACCTGACCCGGCCGTCCCCGGCCGTCCCCGCGGACGGCTCGATCCAGCCGGCCGCCGGCGCGGTGCCGCTGCCCGGCGAGGGCACGCCGCGCCTGGTCGGGGTCAGCTCGTTCGGCCTGTCCGGCACCAACGCCCACCTGGTGCTCGAATCCGCGCCGCCGCCCGGACCGGCGGCGGTAGCCGAAGGTCCGCACGCGCTGCCCCTCTCGGCCGCCGGCGACGCGGCGTTCCGGGAGCACGCCGCCCGCCTCGCCTCCTGGCTGGAGGACCACCCCGGCGCCGACCTGGCCGACGTCGCGCACACGCTGCGGACCGGCCGCGCCGAGCACGACCACCGCCGCGTCCTGGTCTGCGACGACGTGGCCGGGGCCGTCCGCGGGCTCCGGGCCGCCGCCGCCTCTGGACCCGCCGCGCGCGTCAAGGGGCGGCCGCGCGTCGCCTTCCTCCTCCCCGGCGTCGGCGACCAGTACGCCGGCCTCGGCCGGGAGCTCTACGAGGCCGAACCCGTCTACGCCGAAGCGGTCGACCGCTGCGTGGAACTCCTCGGGGACGTCGACCTGCGCCCGCTGTTCGAACCGGCCGAGCGGACCGCCTCTTCCGGAGACCTGGCCGTCCTGCTCGGCCGCGCGCAGGAATCCACAGGGGCCGACGACCGGCTGGCGCACGCCGAGGTCGCCCACCCGTTCCTGTTCACCGTCGAGTACGCGCTGGCCCGGCTGCTCGCGCACCGGGGCGTGCGTCCGGACGTGCTGCTCGGCTACAGCCTCGGCGAATACGTCGCCGCCACCCTGGCGGGGGTCTTCACCCTGGAGGACGCGCTGCGTGTCGTCACCGAACGCGCCCGCCTGATCAGCGCCGTCCCGGCCGGGAAGATGGTCGCCGTCGCGGCCGGCGAGGACCGGGTCCGCGCCTTCCTCACCGGGACCACAACCGGCGTCGCCGCGCTGAACGGCCCCTCGATGACCGTCCTCAGCGGCGCGCCCGACGAGATCGACGACGTCACCCACCGGCTGCTCGCCGAGGGCGTCGCCTGCCGCCCGCTGCGCTCCGCGCACGCCTTCCACTCGACGCTGCTCGAACCCGCGCGGGAGAAACTGGCCGCGCTGATCGAATCGGTGCCCCGGCGGGCCCCGGCCACCACGATCCTGTGCAACCTCACCGGCCGGCCGATGACCGCGGAGCAGGCCACCAGCAGCGCGTACTGGGCCGACCAGCTCGTCAGCACGGTCAGGTTCGCCGACGCGGTGGGGCACTGCGTCGAGCAGGACGTCGACGTGTTCGTCGAACTCGGCGCGGGGCAGACGCTCGGCGGGCTGGTCCGGCAGAACCTCGCGGGCGGGTCCCGGGCCGCGGTCCTGGGCACCCTGCCGGCCTCCTGGGCCGGTGGAGAACCGCGCGACGCCCGGGTCGAGCTCCTGGAGACCTGCTCCCGGTTGTGGGAAGTCGGCGCGGGCGTGACCTGGGAGCGTGTCCAGCCGGGTCCGGGCCGCGTCGTCAGCCTGCCGGCGTACCCGTTCCAGCGGACCCGCTTCTGGCCCGAGATCGGGGAGGGCGGCAGCTCGCCGGTGCCGTCCGCCCGGCCGGCCGAACCGGCGGATCTCTGCTTCGCCCCCGCCTGGCAGCGTGACCCGGCGCGCCCGGCCGTCCCCGCCGACCTGCGGCTGGACGGACCGCTGATCGTGTTCGCCGACTCCGGCGGCGTCGGCACGGCGCTCGCCGACCGCGCCGCCGCCGCGGGCACGCGGGTCGTCGAGGTGGTCGCCGGGACCGGGTTGCGCCGCGAGGGCCGCCGCCTGGTCATCGACCCCCGCGACCCCGCGCACTACGCCGAGGTGTTCGCCCTCGCCGACGGTGACGGGCCGGTCCGGGTGGCCCACCTGTGGAGCCTCCTCGCCGACGACCCGCGCACCGCCGTCGAATACGGCTTCGACAGCCTGCTGCTCGCCGCCCAGTCCCTCGGCGACCGGGACGTACGGCTGCTGACCGTCACCCGGGGGGCCGCCGAGATCCTCGGCGCGGACGCGACGGCCCCGTACCGGGCGGTGACCCACGGTCTGGGCCGCGCGATCCGGCACGAGTACGCGGGCCTGGACTGGACCGGCGTCGACCTCGACCCTGACGCGCCGGACGCCGACGCCGCCGCTGCGCAGATCGGCCGCGAACTGCTGCTGGACATCGGCCACGACGACACCGTTCACGACCGGGTCTCCGGCTGGCGGCGCGGCCGGCGCTGGCTGCGCGGCTGGGCCGAGGCGCCCGCGGTCCCCGACCCGCCCTCGCCGTGGCGGGAGGACGGCGTCTACCTGATCACCGGTGGCACCCGCGGCCTGGGAATGGCGCTGGCCCGGCACCTGGTCCGGGCCGGGGTGCGCAGGCTCGCGCTGGTCGGCAGGACCGCGCTCTCCCACGACGCCGACCCTGAGAGCAGGGCCGGGCGCAGCCTGCGGGACGTCGCGGAACTGGAGGCCGCCGGAGCCGAGGTGCTGCTGCTCACCGCCGACGTCGGCGTGCCCGCCGAGCTCCGGGCCGCGCTGGAGGGCTGCCGCGACCACTTCGGCACGCTCACCGGCGTCGTCCACGCCGCCGGGCTGCCCGCCGGCGGGATGGCGCGGCGCAGGGCGCTCGCGGACGCGGGAGCGGTGCTCGCCCCCAAGGTCCTCGCGATGGGCCCGCTGGCCGAACTCGTCGGCCCGGGCACCCCCGCCGACCGGCGGCCCGAACTGCTCGTCCTGTACTCCTCCGCCGTCACCGCGTTCGGCGGCATCGGCGAGAGCGACTACTGCGCCGCCAACACCGTCCTGGACGCCTACGGCGAGGCGCTCGCCGCCTCGGCGCCCTCCACCCGCGTCGTGTCGATCGCCTGGGGCCCCTGGCAGCACGACGACTGGCAGGCCGAAAGCCTCAAGACCGCCACCGGCCTGGCCGAACGCGTACGCGCCTACCGCGAGCGGTACGGCTTCGCCGACGACGCCGGCTGTGCCCTGCTGGACCGGATCGTGGCCGGTGGGCACGGCAGCGTCCTGGCGGTCCGGCAGCCGCTCGGCGAGGTGCTCCGCGACTGGTCCGCGATGGTCGACCTCGACGCGCTGGTCGGAGCGGCCACGGCCGTCTCGCTCAGCGAGCGCTTCCCGCGCCCGGAACTGCGCACCGACTACGCGGCCCCCCGGACCGAGACGGAGACCGCCGTCGCCGAAGTGTGGGCCGCCTACCTCGGCATCGACCGGGTCGGCGTCCACGACCCGTTCTTCGACCTCGGCGGCAACTCCCTGGTCGGGATGGCCATGGTGATCGCCATCGAGAAGGAGCTCGGCGTGCCGATCGCGCCCGCCGTGCTGTTCGAACACCCGACCGTGGCGGAGTTCGCCGCGGCGGTGGCCGGAGACGCCGCCGAAGGCGCCCGCCAGGCTCTGGACACCAGCTCGGCGCGGGGGTCGCGGCGTCGCCGCGCCCGCTCGGGGACGCGAAAGTGAGGACACCCGACGTGTTTGACGACGTGGCTGACAACGAGGGCACCGACATCGCGATCGTCGGGATGTCCGGCCGGTTCCCCGGCGCGTCCGGTGTGGCCGACCTGTGGACGGCCATCCGGGCCGGCCGATCCGGGGTGACCCGCTTCACCGACGAGGAACTCCGGGCCTCCGGCGTGCCCGAGGACCTGCTCGCCGACCCCGGTTACGTGAAGGCCGGGGCCGTGATCGACGGGGTCGAGCTGTTCGACGCGGGCTTCTTCGGGTTCAGCCCGAAGGAGGCGCAGATCCTCGACCCGCAGCACCGGCTCTTCCTTGAGCACAGCTGGGAGGCGCTGGAGGACGCGGGCTGCGACCCCACCCGCTTCGACGGCGCGATCGGCGTCTTCGGCGGCTCGGCGTGGAGCTCCTATCTGCAGAACAACCTGGTGCCCAGCGAGATCGGCGCCGTCATGGGCGAGCTCGCCGTGGGCCTGGCCAACGACAAGGACTCCCTCACCACCCGGGTCTCGCACACCCTCGGCCTGTCCGGTCCCAGCTACTCCGTGCAGAGCTACTGCTCGACGTCGCTGGTGGCGATCTGCGCCGCCGCCAGCAGCCTGGCCGCCTTCGAGAGTGATCTCGCGCTGGCCGGCGGCGTGGCGGTCGGCGTCCCGCACCGGGTCGGCTACCTCTACCAGCAGGGCGGCATCGCCCCGCCGGACGGCGAGTGCCGCGCCTTCGACGCGGGCGGCCTCGGCGCGCCGCTCGGCAGCGGCGTCGGCGTGGTCGCGCTGCGGCGGCTGGAGGACGCCCTCGCCGACGGCGACCAGATCTACGCGGTCATCCGGGGCTGGGCGGTCAACAACGACGCCGGTCGCAAGGTCGGCTTCACCGCGCCGGGCGTGCAGGGCCAGGCGGCCGTGATGGCGGAGGCGCTCGCCGCCGCCGGTCTGGCGCCGGCCGACATCGACTACGTGGAGGCGCACGGCACCGGCACCGCGCTCGGCGACGCCGCCGAACTGGCCGCGCTCCAGCAGGTGTTCCAGGGCCAGAACCTGCTGATCGGCTCGGTCAAGCCCAACGTCGGCCACCTCGACCGGGCCGCCGGCGTGACCAACCTGATCAAGGCGGCGCTCGCGCTCCGGCACGGCGAGATCCCGCCGACCCGCAACCTGTCCACGCCGAACGCGCAGCTCAGCGCCGGAGGGGCCCGGCTCGACGTGGTCACCGGCCTGCGCGCGTGGCCGCGCGAAGCGGGCCGGGTCCGGAGGGCGGGCGTCAGCGCCTTCGGCATCGGCGGCACCAACGCGCACGTCGTGCTGGAGCAGGCCCCGCCGGTCTCCCGGCCGGCCGACACGTCCCGGCCGCAGCTGCTCATCTGGTCGGCCCGTTCGGCGAAGGCCGCCGACGAGCTGACCGCCGGTCTCGCCGGCCACCTCGCCGGCAACCCCGGCCTGCGGCTCGGCGACGTCGCCCACACCCTGCAGACCGGCCGCCGCGTCTTCGAGCACCGCCGGTTCCTGGTCGCCGCCACGGCCGGGGAGGCCGTCGCCGGGATGCGGGACGCCGGTGTGCTGGGGCGCGCGGAGAGCCGCGGCGACCGCCCGGTCGGCTTCCTGATCCCGGGCACCGGCGAGCAGTACCCGGGCCTGGCCGAGGACCTCTACGCCACCGAGCCCGCGTTCCGGGCCGCCCTGGACGAGTGCCGCGCGATCCTCCGCGCCCGGATGCAAGCCGACCCGCTGGAGGAGATGCTCCGCCCCCGCGACACCCGTTCGGGCGGCGGCCTGGGCGCCCTCCTCGGCCGCGAGAGCGCCGGCTCCGACGCGATGCCGACCGCGCTGCTGCACCCCGCGCTCTTCTCCGTCGAATACGCCCTGGCCAGGACCCTCATCGGCTGGGGCGTCACCCCGGCCGTGCTGGCCGGGTACAGCCTCGGCGAGTACGTCGCCGCGTGCCTCGCCGGGGTGCTCTCGCTGGAGTCGGCGCTCGCGCTGGTGGCGCACCGGGCCACGCTGATCGACACGCTGCCCGAGGGCGCGATGGGCGCGGTCCCGCTCGGCGCGGCCGACCTGGCCGCCCGGATCACGCGGGCCGGGATCGCGGGGATCGACGTGGCCGCCGAGAACGGCCCCGACCTGACCGTGCTCGCGGGCGAGCCCGCCGCCATGGAGGCGGTCCGGGCGCTGCTCGCGGCCGACGGGATCCCGTGCCGCCCGCTGGCCACCGGGCACGCCTTCCACTCCCGGATGATGGAGCCGGTCCGCGCCGAGCTGACGGCCTGGATCGGCGCCAACGTCGAGTTGTCCGCGCCGCGCATCCCGTACGTGTCGAACGTCACCGGCGCGCTGATCACCGAGGCGCAGGCCACCGACCCCGGCTACTGGGCCGAGCACATGTGCGCGCCGGTCCGGTTCGACGCCGTGCTGGGCACGCTGCTGGCCCAGGGCGACCACGCCCTGCTGGAGCTGGGCCCCGGCCAGTCGCTGGGCGCGATGGTCCGGGCGCACCGGGACTGCCCGCGCGAGCGCTGGCCGCTGGTCGTCGCCACCCTCCCGGCCGCCGCCGACCCGCGCCCGGCCGGGTCCGTGCTCGCCGAGGCCGTCGGACGGCTCTGGCTGGCCGGCGTCCCGATCGACTGGCCCGGCTACCGGCAGGACCGGCCGGCCGCCAAGGTCGGCCTGCCCACCTACCCCTTCCAGCGGGAGCGCTACTGGATCGACGCCCCGGCCGGGCGTCCCGCCGAGGCGCCCCGCCTGGCGGCCGACCCCGACCACGTCCGGCTGCTGGAGTCGCGCTGGGCCGCCGAGGCGCTGCCCGCGGAAAAGCGCACCATCGGCCGTCACGTCCTGTTCGCCGACGCCACCGGCGTCGCCGAGGCGCTGGCGCGGTCGCTCCGCGCCGACGGCGGCGAGGTGGTGACCGTACGGGCGGGAGACTCGTTCGCCGAGGTCCCCGGCGGCTTCACCGTCGACCTCGCTTCGGCCGCCGACCACGTCGCGCTGGCCCGGCGGCTGGCCGAGGACGGCCCCGTCGTCGTGGCCGACCTCCGCCTCCTCGACCCCGGCAGCGGCCCGGACGGGCGGGCCGTCGTGCCGCTGGCCCGGTTGCTGGACGCCTTCGGCGACGAGGGCGGCGAGAGCACCCGGGTCGTCGTCGCCACGCTGGGCGGCCAGGCGGTCGCGCCGGGGGAGCACGCCGACCCGGCCCAGGCCGCCGCGGCGACGCTGCCGATCATCGGCAACCAGGAGTACCTGGCCCTCGACTGCCGCGGCGTGGACCTGGATCCGCGCGCGAGCGCCGCGGGGCACGCCGACGCCCTGGCCGCCGAGCTGCGGGGCACGTCGGCCGACGTCCTGGTCGCCTACCGGAACGGCCGCCGCCACGTGCGCGAGTTCGTCCCGGCCGCCGCCGCCAGGGACCGGATAGGGGTGCGCCCCGGCGGCACCTACCTGATCACCGGCGGCCTCGGCGACGTCGGTCTGCTCGTCGGGGAGCACCTGATCCGGGCCGGCGCGGGCCGGCTGATCCTGACCAGCCGCAGCGGCCCGCGCGGCGACGCCGCCGAGCGGCTGCGCGCGCTCGGCGCGGAGGTGCTCACCCCTCGCGCGGACGTCACCGACGCCGCCGCGATGCGCGCCCTGCTCGCCGAGGTGGGCCGGGTCGACGGAGTGGTGCACGCCGCCGCCGAGACCGGGCCCGACACCTTCCTCCCGCTCCGCGACGTCACCGAGGCCGCCGTCGAGCGCCACTTCGGCGCGAAGGTCACGGGTGCCCGCGTCCTGGCGGAGGTGCTTCCAGAGGTGGACTTCTGCGTGTTGTTCTCGTCCACCTCCTCGATCCTGGGCGGCATCGCGTTCGGCAGCTACTCGGCCGCCAACGCCGCGCTCACCGCCCTGGCCCGGAAGCCGGGATGGATCTCCGCGAGCTGGGACACCTGGTCGGTCACGCTGGAGCGCCTCGAAGGCGGGATGGGCGCGGCGATGGCCGCCCACTCCATGACCGCGGCCGAGTCCCTGGCCGCCCTCGACCAGGTGATCGCGATCGGACGGCCCGCCGTCGTGGTGGCCGCGGGCGGCCTGGCCGACCGGCTGCCGCAGGTCGCCGCCGGACCCGGACCGGCGCACGCCGCCGAGCGGTTCCCCCGGCCCGAGCTGCCGCAGCCCTACAGCCCGCCGCTGACCGGCACCGAGCGCGGCCTGGCCGAGTTGTGGTCGGAGGTGCTGGGCGTCGAGCCCGTCGGCACCCGCGACAACTTCTTCGACCTCGGCGGGAACTCGCTGGTCGCGCTCCAGATGCTGGCACTGGTCAAGAAGCGGTTCGGGGTCGCCGTCCCGACGGTGCTGCTCTTCGAGGCCCCGACGGTCAACCGGCTGGCCGCCATCCTGGACGAACGCGGCGCCGCGGCGGCCCCGGCCAAGGCCGCCCCCCGGCCCGCCGCCCCCGTCGGGGCGACCCGGAGCGACGACGACCGGCGGATCGCCATCGTCGGCATGGCCGGCCGGTTCCCCGGCGCCGGCGACGTGGACGCCTTCTGGCGCAACCTCCGCGACGGCGTCGAGTCGATCAGCTTCTTCACCCCCGAGGAGCTCAGGGCGGCCGGCGTCGACGAGGCCCTCATCCACGACCCCGCGTACGTCCCCGCCCGCCCGATCCTGGACGACGTCGCCGGCTTCGACGCCCAGTTCTTCGGCATCAGCCCCCGCATGGCCGCCCTCACCGACCCGCAGCAGCGCCTGTTCCTCGAAGTCTGCTGGGAGGCCCTGGAGCACGCCGGCTACGGCGCCCCCGAGCACCGCGGCCGGGTCGGCGTCTACGGCGGCGCCAACCTCAGCACCTACCTCCTCCACATGGGCGAGCGCCTGCTGCGCGAGGACGAGGACGTCAGCCACTACGAGATCATCATGGGCAACGACAAGGACGCGCTCACCACCACGGTCTCCTACCTGTTCGACCTGCACGGCCCGAGCGTCGCCGTCCAGACGTTCTGCTCCACCTCCCTGGTCGCCACCCACATGGCGGTGCAGAGCCTGCGCGCGGGGGAGTGCGAGATGGCCCTGGCCGGAGGGGTCTCGATCCGCGTGCCCGACAAGGTCGGCCACGTCTTCGGCCCCGGCGGCATGGAGTCGCCCGACGGCCACGTCCGCACCTTCGACGCGCAGGCCCGGGGGAGCATGTTCGGCGACGGGGCCGCCGTGGTCCTGCTCAAGCGACTGTCGGACGCGGTCAGGGACGGCGACCACGTCTGGGCCGTGATCCGCGGCTCCGCGATGAACAACGACGGCGCGCTCAAGGTCGGCTACACCGCGCCCAGCGTGGTCGGCCAGGCCCGGGTGATCGCCGACGCGCTGGCCGACGCCGACGTCACCGGTGAGGACATCAGTTACGTCGAGGCGCACGGCACCGCCACCGAACTCGGCGACCCGATCGAGGTGGCCGCGCTGACCCGCGCGTTCGGCCCCACCCGGCAGACGGGGTACTGCCCGATCGGCTCGGTCAAGACCAACGTCGGCCACCTGGACCGCGCGGCCGGGGCGAGCGGCCTGATCAAGACCTCCTACGCCCTGACCAACCAGGTCATCCCGGCGAGCCTGCACTACACGGCCCCCAACCCCGAGATCGACTTCGACAACAGCCCCTTCTACGTGAACGCCGAGCTCTCCCCGTGGCGGACCCGCGACGGCCGGCCGAGGATCGCCGGGCTCAACTCGCTCGGGATGGGCGGCACCAACGTGCACATGGTCATCGAAGAGGCCCCCGTGCGGCCCGCCGCCGTCAACGACGAGAAGGGCCGCCGTCACCAGATCCTGCCGGTCTCGGCCCGCAACGCGGTCGCCGCCGAGGAGGCCGCCCGGCGGCTCGGCGACCACCTGGCGGCCGCCCCCGGCACACGCCTGGCGGACGCCGCGTACACCCTCCAGGTGGGCCGCAAGACGTTCGAGCACCGCAAGGTCGTCGTCGCCACCGCCACCGCCGACGCCGCCCGCATCCTCACCGGCGAAGCCGCCCAGGACGGGCTGCTCTCCCGGGTCGACACCGTGCAGGGCCGCCAGGCGGCGTTCCTGTTCGCGGGCGTCGGCGAGCAGTACCCGGGCATGGTCACCGAGATCTACGAGCGCGAACCCGCGTTCCGCGCGGCCCTCGACGAATGCCTTGAGCTGCTGCGCGGGCCACTCGACGGCGTCGACCTGCCCGGCCTGGTGGCCGGCGGACGCGGCGCGGGCAACGACCTGGCCGTCCTGCTCGGCCGGGCCGAGAACCACGACGGCCGGGCCGCCACGCTGAAGCGGACCGAGATCGCCCAACCGGCCCTGTTCGCCGTCGAGTACGCCCTGGCCCGCACCCTGATGTCATGGGGCCTCCAGCCCCGGCTGATGCTCGGCTACAGCCTCGGCGAGTACGTCGCGGCCTGCCTGGCGGGGGTACTCTCGCTGCCGGACGCGATCGCCCTGGTCGCGCACCGGGCCAAGCTGATCGGAGCGATGCCCGCCGGGTCCATGGTGGCCGTCTCGATGCCCGCCGAGGACGTGCGCCGCAGGTTCCGGCTGGAGCGGCGCGGCCTGGACCTCGCCGCCGTCAACGGCCCGCAGGTCTCGGTCGTGGCCGGGCCGTCGGAGGAGATGGAGCGGCTCGTCGCCGAGCTGCGCCGGGCCGACGTCCCGTGCCGGGCGCTGGACACCACCCACGCCTTCCACTCCCGGATGCTCCAGCCGGTCGCCGGCGAGCTGACCGACTGGGTGAAGGCCAACATCCGGCTGAACCCGCCGGAGCTTCCCTACATCTCCAACCTGACGGGCGAGCTCGCCGACGCCGACCTGGTCTGCGACCCGGGTTACTGGGCCGCGCACATGTGCGGGACGGTGCGATTCGGCAAGGGCGTCGAGACGCTGCTGGCCGACCCCGAGCTGGCCGTGGTCGAGATCGGGCCCGGCCAGTCGCTCGGCGCGCTGGTCCGCGGGGCGGGCTGCCCGCCGCGGCGGTGGCCGCTGATCCTGCACGCGCTGCCCGGCGGGAGCGACCCGCGGCCGGACGACGAGGTGCTGGCCGGATGCCTGGCCCGGCTCTGGCTGGTCGGCGCGGAGCTGGACTGGAACGCCTACCACGGACGGCTGCCCGAGGCCGGGACCGCCGGCCTGCCGGGCCGGATCCCGCTGCCGACCTACCCGTTCCAGCGGCGCCGCTACTGGATCGAGGGGACCTCGGTCCCGGCCGGTCCGAAGGCGAAGCCGGCGGCCCTGGACGGCGGCAACCTGTTCGACGCCATCGCCGGCCTGCCCAAACTGCCCGAGGAACAGTGGCTCCACCTGCCGGTCTGGCGGCAGACCGCGGCCCCCGCGCCCAGCGTTGACCAGCCCCGCTCGTGGCTCGTCTTCACCCGCGAGGGCGCGGCCGACGCGGTGACCGCCGAACTCGCCGCGACCGGCGCGACCGTCGTCCAGGTCCGCCCCGGCGAGGGCTACGCCGCCACCGGCGAAGGCCACACGGTCCGCCCGGGCAACGTGGCCGACGCCCTCGCCCTCCTGCGCGACCTGCGCGCCGCCGGCCGCGGGCTCGACCGGGTCCTGCACCTGTGGACCCTGGAGCCCGGCGAGGCCACCGTCGAGTACGGCCTGCACACCCTGGTCGCCCTGGCGAGGGCGGCGGGCGAGTCCGGCCTCGACGGCTGGTCGCTGGACGTCGTGGCCTCCGGCACCCAGGAGGTCATCCCCGGCGAGGTCCGCGACCCCGACGGCTCGACCCTGATCGGCCCGGCGCTGGTGATCCCCCTGGAGTACCCGAGGGTGACCACCCGCTTCATCGACGTCGACACCACCTCCGGCCTGGTCGCCGAACTGGCCCGCCCGCAGACCGACCGGATCGTGGCGCTCCGCCGGGGCCGCCGCCACCTGCCCGGCTACGAGACCATGGCCACCCCGGACGCCACTCCGCTGCGCGACGGCGGCGTCTACCTGATCACCGGCGGCCTCGGCGGCATCGCGCTCGGCCTGGCCGAACGGATGGCCCGCGACGTCAAGGCCAGGCTCGTCCTGCTCGCCCGGTCCGGCCTGCCGGGCCGGGACGAGGCCGCCCGGCGGGTGCAGGCCGTCCGCGACCTCGGCGGCGAGGTCGAGATCGTGGTCGGCGACGTGTCCGACCCGGCCGCGGTGCGGCGGGCGGTGGACACGGCGATCGAGCGGTTCGGCGCGCTCCACGGCGTCCTGCACGCGGCCGGCCTGCCGGCCATGGGCCTGATGCAGTTCAAGCGGCCGGACGAGCTGGACGCCGTGCTCGCCCCCAAGATCGCCGGAACCCGGGCGCTGGCCGAGGCCCTCCGCATCGGCGAGCCCGGCGAGATCGAGCTGGACTTCCTGGCGCTGTTCTCCTCGATCACCTCCGCCACCGGCGGCGGCCCCGGCCAGGTGGACTACTGCGCCGCCAACGCCTACCTCGACGGCTACGCGCTGCGCCTGGCCGCGACCGGCCGCAAGGTCGTCTCGATCGACTGGGGCGAGTGGACCTGGAACGCCTGGGAGGCCGGCCTGGCCGGCTATGACGAGGGTCTCCAGACCTTCTTCAAGGAGAACCGGGCCAGGGTCGGCATCGGCTTCGAGGAGGGGTACCGCTCGCTGCTGCGCGCCCTGGCCAGCGGCGAACCCCGGGTGATCGTCTCCACCCAGGACTTCGAGACCGTCGTCACCGGCAGCGCGCGGTTCAACCTGGAGGCGGTGACCTCGCCCGCCGTGGCCGGCGCCGCCGGTGACCGGCACCCCAGGCCCGAGCTGGTCACGCCCTACCAGGAGCCGTCGGGGCCGAAGGAGGAGGCCATCGCGGTCATCTGGGGCGACGCGCTCCGCCTCGACCGGATCGGTGTGCTCGACAACTTCTTCGAACTGGGCGGCAACTCGCTGCTGGGCGTCAGCATCGTGGCCGCCCTGCGCCGCGAGTTCGCCCTCGCCGAGCTCCCGCCGCACATCTTGTACGAGGCGCCGACCGTGGCCGCGCTCGCCGCGACCGTCGAGGCCCTCGCCTCGGGACCGGCGCCGGCGCCGGGGACGGCGGGCGAGAACGGGGGCAGCCACGTCCGCGCCCAGCTCCGCCGCTCGGGCCTGGAGTCGGCGGCCTCCCGCCGGCGCCGGTGAACGTCATCTGTCAGCAGGACAACCAGAGAAACGGAGAGGTCATGACACTTATCGGTGTGGTGGGCGCCGGCGTGATGGGCGTCGGCGTGGCCCAGAACCTGGCACAGACCGGCCACGACGTGGTCCTGGTGGACAAGGACGAGGAGATCCTCGCCGCGGCCCGCGCCACCATCTGGCGCAACGCCAGGATGAGCCGCCTGATGGGCGGCCCGGCCCTGGACCCCGACGACGTGCTGTCCCGGATCACCACCGCGGTGGGCGCCGAGGCGGTCGCCAAGGCCGACGTGGTCATCGAGAACGTGACGGAGAACTGGGACGTCAAGCGGGCGGTCTACGAGACGATGGACGCGGTCTGCGGGCCGGACACCGTCTTCGTCGTCAACACCTCCGCGATCCCGATCACCAAGGTCGCCGCCGTCACCGGCCGCCCGGGCCAGGTCGTCGGGGTGCACTTCATGAACCCGGTCCCGGCCAAGCCGGCGTGCGAGCTGATCCCCGGCTTCCACACGACCGCCGAGACCGTCGAGCGGGTCCGCGACCTGCTGTCGGCGATGGGCAAGAAGGCCATCGACGTCAAGGACGCCTGCGGGTTCGTCTCCAACCGGGTGCTGATGCTCACCGTGAACGAGGCCGCGTTCCTCGTCCACGAGGGCGTCGCCACCGCCGAGTCGGTCGACGAGGTGTTCCGGAGCTGTTTCGGCCACCCGATGGGCCCGCTGGAGACGGCCGACCTGATCGGCGTCGACACCATCCTCTACAGCGTCGAGGTGCTCTACGAGCACTACGCCGACAGCAAGTACCGGCCGTGCCCGCTGCTCAAGCAGATGACCGACGCGGGCCTGCACGGCCGCAAGTCGGGCCGCGGTTTCTACACCTACGACGCCAACTAAGCGATCCCCGAAGGAGCCAGACATGTCCGGCAACGCCAAGGACCAGATCCTCGACTTCGTGCGCGCCCGCTACCCGCAGGCGGAGATCGACGAGACCCAGGACATCTTCGCCCTGGGCTTCGTGAACTCGCTGTTCGCCATGGAGCTGGTGATGTTCATCGAGAAGACGTTCGAGGTCACCATCCCCAACGACGAGTTGAAGATCGACAACTTCCGGTCCGCCACCAGCATGGCGGAGCTGGTGGACCGGCTTTCCCCCGCGCGGGTCTGACATGACGACCCTGGCTGAGACCGCGCCGGACGTCCTTCGGGTCACCGACAGGAAGTCCGCCCGCGCGTTCGTCGACACCCACATCGTCCCGTACGCCGACGCGTACGACCGGCAGGGCCGGGTCCCCGAGGAGCTGCTGGAGCGGATGACCGCCGCCGGGCTCTGGGCGCCCTTCCTGCCCCGCGACACCGGCGGCGGGGGGATGGACCTGGTCACCCTCGGCGAGGTCCACGAGGAGGTGGGCCGGGGCTGCTCCTCGGTGCGCAGCCTGCTCACCGTGCACACGATGGTGTCGTGGGCGGTGCAGCGGTGGGGCAGCCCGGCCCAGCGCGAGCAGTGGGTGCCGGCGCTCGGCCGGGGAGACGTGCTCGCCGCGTTCTGCCTGTCCGAGCCGGGCGCCGGCAGCGACGCCTCCGGGATCGCCAGCAACGTCGTGGAGAAGAACGGCGGGTGGGTGCTCAACGGCGTCAAGAAGTGGATCACCAACGGCCAGCGGGCCGACCTGTTCCTGGTCTTCGCCCGCACGGCCACCAGCATCGGGGCGTTCCTGGTCCCCAGGGACAGTCCCGGCGTCGAGGTGACGCCGATCGAGGACATGCTCGGCACCCGGGCGTCGATGATCGCGGAGATCTCCTTCCGCGACGTCGCGCTCGGCCCGGACGCGCTGCTCGGCCCGAGCGGCTTCACCGCCGGCATGGTGCTGACCGGCACCCTGGACCTCGGCCGCTACAGCGTGGCGACCGGCTCGGTCGGCATCGTCCAGGCCGCGCTGGAGGCCTGCGCCGCGTACGCCTCCCGCCGCACCGTCGGCGGGTCGCTCCTGAAGGACCTGCCGCTGATCCAGGCGAAACTCTCCGACATGGTCACCGACGCGCGGGCGGCCCGTCTGCTCGTCGCGGAGGCCGGCCGGCTCAAGGACGCCGGCGAGGCGTCCACGATCATGGCGACCTGGGTGGCGAAGTACTTCGCCTCCACCGCCGCCGCGCGGCACGCGTCCGAGGCGGTCCAGATCCACGGCGCGAACGGCTGCGGCCACGACTACCCGGTGGCGCGGCTGTACCGGGACGCCAAGGTCATGGAGATCATCGAGGGCAGCAACGAGATCCAGCGCATCACCATCGCCAGCCAGGCAGAACGGGAGATCATCTGATGACCGTGGTCGACGAAACGGCCCTTGTCGTCCCGGAGAAGCCCGTCCAGGGACGGATCAAGTGCGTGGTCTGGGACCTGGACAACACGCTCTGGGACGGCGTGCTGCTGGAGGACGGCGAGGTCACCCTGCGGCCCGCGGTGGTGGCGCACATCCACCGGCTCGACCAGATGGGCGTGCTGCACTCGATCGCCAGCAAGAACGACGCCGACGCCGCGCTGGAGAAGCTGCGCGAGTTCGGCCTCGACGAGATGTTCCTGCACCCGCAGATCAACTGGAACGCCAAATCCGAGTCCATCGCGCGCATCGCGAAGGCGCTCAACCTGGGGCTGGACGCGTTCGCCTTCGTCGACGACCAGGAGTTCGAACGCGGCGAGGTCGGGCACGGCCTGCCCGCCGTCACCCTGGTCGACATCGTGGACCTGGAGGAGGCGCTGGCCCGGCCGGAGTTCATCCCCCGCTTCGTCACCGACGAGTCCGCCCAGCGCCGCCCCATGTACCAGGCGCAGGCCGCGCGCGACGATCTGGAGTCCGGTTTCGTCGGCACCAACGAGGAGTTCCTGGCCGGGCTGGAGATGCGGTTCACCATCGCCCCGGCCGTACGGGACGACCTCCAGCGGGCCGAGGAGCTGACGGTCCGCACCAACCAGCTCAACTCGACCGGCCGCACCTACTCCTACGAGGAACTGGACGAGCTGCGCGAGTCACCCGACCACCTGCTGCTGGTCGCCTCCCTGACCGACCGGTTCGGCAGCTACGGCAAGATCGGCCTGGCCCTGGTGGAGAAGGGCGAGACCGAGTGGCGGCTCAACATGATGCTGATGTCCTGCCGGGTCATGTCCCGCGGCGTCGGCATGGTGCTGCTCAACCACATCATGCGGCTGGCCCAGGCGGCCGGGGTGAGCGTGCGCGCCGACTTCGTGGAGACCGGCCGGAACCGGATGATGCAGATCACCTACGCCTTCGCCGGGTTCCGCGAGGTCGGCCGGGACGGCGTCCACGTGGTGCTGGAGGCCGACCTGAGCACCGTCCAGCCGCCCCCGTCCTACGTCCAGCTGGAGATCATCGATGAGCTTTGACGACGCCGGGCGGTGGATGCCGTTCGCGGGCCAGACCGGCGCCGGCCCCGGCGCGCTCGCGCTGTACTGCCTGCCGCACGCCGGCGGCGCCGCCTCCACCTTCCGGAGCTGGCAGCGCGTCCTGCCGGGCGTGGCCGTGCAGCCCATCCAGCTCCCGGGCCGGGACAGCAGGCTCAGGGAGCCCGCCTACGACCGGATGGGCCCGCTGGTGGCCGACCTCGCCGAGATCGTCCAGGCGGACGTCTCGCTCGGCTCGATCGACCGCAGGTACGCCCTGTACGGCCACAGCCTCGGCGCGCTCGTCGCGTTCGAACTGGCCCGCGAGATCCGCCGCCGCGGCGGCCCGCCGCCGGTGCACCTGTTCGTCTCCGGTTCCGTCGCCCCTCAGCTCGCCTACGAGGACGGCAAGCCGGTCGGGCAGATGTCCCGGCCGGAGGTCGTCTCGATGCTCCGCGAGCTGGGCGGCACGCCGGAGTGGCTGCTGACCGATCCCGGCGTGCTGGACATGATCCTCCCGGCCGTGGTCGCCGACTTCACGATCAAGGAGACCTACGAGTACCGCGAGGAGAAGCCGCTGGACATCCCCATCACGGCCATGCCCAGCACCGACGACTCGCGGATCAAGGCCGAGACCGTGACGCCGTGGGGGGAGCAGACCACCAGGGAGTACGAGCTCCAGCCGTTCGTCGGCGGCCACTTCGCGGTGTTCGAGCAGGCCGCGCTGACCCACAAGATCATCTCCAAAGCCCTGCTCAAATGGATGTGACGGACACCTTCGTGTGGCGGGTCCACCTCGATCAGCCGGATGGCGCGAGGTGGGCCCCGCTGCTTTCCGGGGACGAGCGGGCCCGCGCGGCGGCGCTGGCGACCCCGGTCGAGCGCCACCGCTTCACGGTCGCGCACGCCGCCCTGCGGGCCCTCCTCGGCGGGCTCACCGGCCTGCCGCCGGCCGGTCTCGTCTTCGGCGCGGAGGACAACGGCAGGCCGTACCTGGCCGGCCGCCCGATCGACTTCAACCTGTCGCACTCCGAGGAGTGGGCGCTGATCGGGGTGGCCCCGCCGGGCCTGCGGGTCGGCGTCGACGTCGAGCGCGTCCGCGACGACCTCGATCATCTGGCCATAGCCCGGCATCTTTACCGGCCCGCCGAGGTCGACCACCTGACCCGGGCCGCCTCCCCCCGGGAGGAGTACTTCCGGCTCTGGTGCGCCAAGGAGGCCTACATCAAGGCGACCGGGGCCGGCCTGGCCGGTCTGCGGGACGCGCTGGTGACGCACGAAGGGAACGCGACGGTGGGTTCGTCGCGTTCCCTTCGCTGGCTCGACGTGGCGCCCGGCTACGCGGGCGCCGTGGTCACGGTCTCTGTCACGACCGCTGGGACACCGGCACCACGTACCGGTTGAACACCAGGTCCCGCAGCACGTCGTCACCGCCCTCCACGATCGACACGTACCGCACGTCCCGCAGCAGCTTGCCGATCACCGCGTCGTGGGTGTAGCCGACGCCGCCGAACATCTCGGAGGCGGCCGAGGCGATCTGCCAGCCGGTCTGGCCGCAGAACATCTTCGTGGTCAGCGCCGCCTTCAGCGTGCCCACCCGGAGGAACTCCGCGGCCGCGTCCGGCCGGGCCGCGATCTCGTCGTACCGGCGGGCCGCCGCCAGGCACTGGTTCGCCATCACGTCGATCTGCATCTCGAACTGGCCCAGCTTGGCGGCGAACACCGCGTTGTTCGCCAGGATGGCGCCCTTGACCTGCTTGGACCTGCCGTACTCCAGGCACACGTCGCGGATCCGGCGGGCGACGCCGAGCGCCGTCGTGGCGATCAGGATGCGGCTGGCGTTCAGCCCCACCTCCAGCAGCCGCAGCCCGTTGCCGCGCAGCACGTTGGCGGCCGGCACCCGGCAGTCGGTCAGCGTCACCTGGTACGTCGCCGAGGAGCGCAACCCCAGCACGTCCCAGCGTTTGTCGATCCGGATGCCCGGCGTGTCCCGCGGCACCAGCACCGCCAGGTAACCCGCCGGGTCGTGTTCGGCGCGGGCGACCACCACCAGGAAGTCGGCGAAGTCGGCGTTCGTGGAGAACGCCTTCTCCCCGTCCAGCACGACGTCGTCCCCGTCGCGGCGGGCGGTCGTGGTGATCCTGGCCAGCTCGCTGCCCGCCGCGTGCTCGCTGCCGAGTGTCGCGCAGAACCCGTTTCCGGCCACCAGCTTGCCCAGGTAGTGGTCGCGCAGTTCGGGAGAGCCGTACCAGGAGACCATGCTGGTCGTCAGGACCGGGATGAACAGGGTGAACGCGGCGCCGGCGTCGGCGTAGGCGAGTTCGGCGACGATCCGCACGCCGTCCTCCAGGCTGAGGCCGGGGCCGCCGTGCTCCTTCGGCACCCACCAGTTCGCCAGGCCGGTGTCGGCGAACCGCTCGTACAGCGGGAGCGGCGCCTCGGCCAGCGAGTCGAGGTAGGCGTCCTTGCCGACGAGCTCCCTGCGCGCGAACGCCTGGACCGCCCGCACGTGCTCCGGCTGCCTCATCCGGTCTCCCGTTCGTCGAGCAGCTCGGCCAGCTGGCGCACCGTGGGGCACTCCAGCAGCCCCGTCACCGGGACCGACGCGTTCAGCGACTTGCGGATCCTGGTGGTCAGCTCGATCGCGAGGAGCGAGTGGCCGCCCAGCTCGAAGAAGTTGTCGGTGGCGCCGATCGGCTCGATGCCCAGCACCCGCGACCAGATGTCGGCCAGCGCCGCCTCGGTGCCCTCGGCCGGCTCCACGTAGGGGTTGTTGAGATCCGGCCTCGGGTGGCGTTCCTGGTCGTCCGGGGTGTCGTCGGCGCTGTGGATGTCGCTGGTGACCCACATCGCCAGCCGGCCTTCCAGCGGACCGGTCGAGATGACCAGATGGCCGGCCCGGTCGGTGGCCGACAGAGCCCGCTCGAAGACGTCGACGCCTTCCGCCGGAGCCATCGCGAAGCCGACGACGGCCTCGCTGTGGCCTTCCAGGCGGCCGGCGTCGATGCTCCAGGTGTCCCAGTCGACGGTCACCCAGCGGGCTCCGCCCGCCACCCGCGACTGCCGGACGTAGGCGTCCAGCGCCGCGTTGGCCGCCGCGTACGGCGCGAGCGTCATGCCGCCCAGCACCGCCGCGATGGACGAGAGCGTGATCCGCCGGTCGGCGGCGTGCCCGCCGAGCACCTTCTCCAGCACGTGGAAGCCCTTGACCTTGGCGGACAGGTGGGCGTCGCACTGGGCGCGGTCCATCAGGTGGGCGAAGTTGAAGTAGGCCCCGTCCTGCACGCCCGCGCCGTGCACCACCACGTCGATCCCGCCGAACCGCTCGACCGCGGCCTCGACCACGGCCGCCATCCGCTCCTCGTCCGCCACGTCGGCGGACAGGCAGAGCACGGTCGCGCCCCGGCCTTCCAGGTCCAGGATGTTGCGGATGTGCCGGGCGGTGCGCTCGCCGCCGGAGGGCGTCTCGGCCAGGAACGCCTCCCACTCCTCGCGGGGCGGCAGCGGCGACCGGGCGGTGAGGACCAGGTTGCAGCCGTACGCGGCGGCCAGGTGCCGGGCGAGCACGAGCCCGACGTCCCCGAGGCCACCGGTGATCAGCACGGTCTCGCCATTTACGATCGGGCGGGTCTCGTCGGTCAGATCGTCGATCGGGAACTGCTCGTAGCTCCGCAACCAGGTCTCGCCGGCGCGGACCGCGACCGGGCCCTCGTGCGGGGCCAGGATCGCGGCCAGGATCTGGACGGCGTCGCCGGCGGCGTCGACGTCGATCGTGCGGGCCCGGATCCGGGGGTTCTCCTGGGCCAGGCTGGGGGCCAGCGCCGCCATCGTGGAGTGCTCCGGGTGCCGCAGATCCGAGCCGAGCACACCGGCCGCCCCCGAGGTGAGCAGGGCGAGTTCGGCGCGCGGCGCGGAGCCGCTGTTGTCGACCAGTTCCCTGGCCAGCGCCAGCACGGAGTAGAAACCGCGGCGCTGTTCGGCGTCGAAGTGCGCGGCCGGGTCCTGCCCCGGCGCCGGCTCGGAGGCGGCCAGGCTGAACCCGTGGACGATCGCGCGCGGCGCGACCAGCAGCGAGTACAGCAGTTCGGCCATGTCGTCGGGCTTGTCCACCCGGACGGTGAAGTCCCCCGAGTCGTGCTGCTCGAAGCTCTCGCCGCTCCGTACCGCCGTGACCTCGGCGCCCGCCGCGTTCAGCCGGTCGATCAGGGCCTCGCCCCGGGCGTCGTCGGCGAAGACCAGCCAGGGACCGGCCGCCCGCAGCCGCTCGTCCAGGTCGGCGACCGCGAACGGCCGCTGCCGCCAGGTCGGCAGGTAGGTCCACTTCGACCGGTCGAACGTCTTGTCGTCGCTCACCGGGGCGGCCTGCGTGTTCGGGCCGGCCTTCACCCAGTAGCGGCGCTTCTGCCACGGGTAGGTGGGCAGTTCGACCCTGCGGCCCGCGCCCCGGTGCAGCGCGGTCCAGTCGATCGTGCTGCCGGCCTGCCACAACCGGGCCAGCGTGGTCAGCAGCCACTCGGCCGCGGGCGTCCCGTCGGCGGGGGCGACGGCGACCTCCTCCGACGCCTGGGCGGCGTCCTCACGCGTCACCTGCACGCCGAGCCGCCGCAGCCCGTCGGCCAGCGCGCCGACCGCGTCGTGCCGATCGGTGCCGTCCTCGATGCCGATCACGGCGTCGACCGCCGCGAGCAGCTCCGGCCACCAGGCCTCCGGCACACCCTCCGGCGTGACCAGGCGCACCTTCGGGTTGCGGCGCTGGGTCTTGGCGTCGATCCAACGGGAGGGATCGGTCAGCGCCACGACCGCGTCGTCGCGGTCGGCGACCACGACCGCGCGCCGCAGGGCGAACCCGCCGCGCGACATCTGCAGGGTGAACGCCACGTCCGCGACGTCCTCGCCGGAGTCACCGGCCAGATGACCGGCCAGCCGCTCGCCGAGCTCGTTCAGCGCGTTCTCGTCGGCCGCCGAGAACGTCAGCAGGTGCGGGCCCGGCCGGTGCGGGAGGGCCGCGCGCGGCGGCGCCTGCTCCAGCACCACGTGGGCGTTGGTCCCGCCGAGGCCGAACGAGCTGACCCCGGCCCGGCGCGGATGCGGGCCCTCCGGCCACGGCCGGTGCTCGGTCAGCACGGTGAACCGGTCCTGCGCGGTGGCCAGCGCCGGGTTCGGCTGGGCGTAGTCCGGCACACCCTGGAGCAGCTCGTGCTTGAGGCTCAGCGCGGCCCGCATCAGCCCGGTCACGCCGGAGGCCCGGTCGAGGTGGCCCAGGCTCGGCTTCAGCGAACCGAGCACGGCCGGGGTCTCACGCGGCTGGGTGAACACCCGGTTCATCGCGGCCAGCTCGATCGAGTCGCCCAGCATCGTGCCGGTGGCGTGGCACTCGACGTAGCCGATCGTGTCGGGTTTGACCCCGGCCACACCGAGCGCCGTCTCGATCACGTCGGCCTGGCCGTCCACGCCCGGCGCGGTGTACCCGGCCCGCATCCGGCCGTCGTTGTTGGCGGCCGAGCCGAGGATGACGGCGTGGATCACGTCGCCGTCGGCGAGCGCGTCCGACATGCGCTTGAGCGCCACCGTGCCGACGCCGCTGCCCATCACGGTGCCGCCCGCCTCGGCGTCGAAGCTGCGGACCCTCCCGTCGGGCGACATGATGCCGCCCTGCTCGTACAGGTAGCCGGCCGGCTGGGGGAGCGGCGTGAACGCGCCGCCCGCCAGCGCCATGTCGCACTCGTAGGTGAGCAGGCTCTGGCACGCCAGGTGCACCGCCACCAGCGACGTCGAGCAGAAGGTCTGCACCGACACCGCGGGTCCGCGCAGCCCCAGCTTGTACGACACCAGGTTCGCCAGCGAGTCGCGCTCGTTGCCGATCGCCATCAGCATCGCGCCGCCCGGCGCGTTGGCGAGATGGAAGATGTTCTTCACCACGTAGTCGGGGAACCCGCACCCGCCGAACACCGCGACCTGTCCCGGCACGTCGGTGGGGCAGTAGCCGGCGCCTTCCAGGGCCTCCCACGAGGTCTCCAGGAACAGCCGGTGCTGCGGGTCCATCATCTCGGCCTCGCGCGGGTTGATCCCGAAGACCCCCGCGTCGAAGTGCTCCAGGCCGTTCAGCGGGCCGCCGATCCGCACGTAGCGGGGGTCGGCGATCTGGCCCGGCTCGACGCCGGTCTCGCGCAGCTCCTCCTCGGTGATCTCGCGCAGGCCCTTGATCCCGGACAGTACGTTTCGCCACAGGTCGGCGACGCTGTCGGCGCCGGGAAAACGACCGGACATGCCGATCAGCGCCACCGCCGATGCGTAGTCGGTTTCTGTCATGACGTCCTTCCGCTCCGGAGCATGTTCCGCCGCTGTTCGATGCGCGAGGTGCGCTGCTGTTCGCGCACGTCGGCCGTCTGCTCTTCCTTGGCCTCGCCCGCGGTTGCCGCTTCGGCGAGCGATGAGATCGTGGGCGACTGGTAGAGGATGTGCGGCGGGAGGTAGGTCAGCCCGAGCGCCTTCCGGACCTCCGTGATGATCTCCATGCCGAGCAGCGAGTTGCCGCCCAGCTCGAAGAAGTTGTCGTGCACCCCGACCGACTCCAGGCCGAGCGCCTCGGTCCACACCTCGGCGATCTTCTCCTCGGTCTCGTTCTGCGGCTCCACGAACGCGGTCGACAGGTCCGGCCGGGGGTGCCGGCCGAACGCGTCCCTGAGTTTCTTGACCGTCGCCTGGTGGCTCTCGATGGACGACTTGCGGCTCATCGCCACCAGCGGCGCGAAGTCCTGGGTGGAGGCGACCACATGCCGTTCACCGCTGTTCAGCACCCGGACGAGGGTCTCGAAGCCGTCCTCGAAGCTGAGCCCGAACAGGCCCCGGTACCAGGTAAAGTACTGCTTGGAGCCCTCGTCGTAGTTCTCCAGGCCCTCCGTCCAGCCGTTCCAGGTCCACTCGCACCAGTCGACCGAGGTGACCAGCGCGCCGGGCAGGGGGTCGCTGAGCGCGAAGGAGTCCAGGAACGCGTTGGCCGCGCAGTAGTCGACCTGGCCGGCGCCGCCGCCGGTGGCGGAGGTGGTGGAGGAGTAGAGGGCGAGGAAGTCGACCGGCACGTCCTTCAGCACCTCGGCCAGGGCCAGCGAACCGGCCACCTTCGGCGCGAGCGTGCGCTCGATGTCGGCCACCGTCTTGAACTGCATCAGGCCGACCGCCGGCACGCCCGCGCAGTGCAGGACGCCGTTGAGCTCGCCGAACCGCTCGATCGCCGCGTCCACCGCCCGCCGCACGTCCGCGACCTTGGACACGTCGCCGGCCACCGTGACGACCTCGGTGCCGCCGGCCTCAAGGCGGCGCAGGCCCTCGACCCGCCGCCGCACCTCGTCGGCGGTGGCGGGGGCGGCCAGGATCTGGCTCCACTGCTCCTTCGGCGGAACCGGGGTGCGGCCCAGCAGCACCAGGTTGGCCTGGTACCTCTCGGCCAGCAGCTCGGCCATGCCCAGGCCGATGCCGCCCAGGCCGCCGGTCACCAGGTAGGTCCCGCCGCGCCGCACGTCCACGGCCGGGGCGGTCCGGTCGATGGCGGCCGCGTCCAGGACCTCGTAGCCGGGCGTCCACCGGCGGCCCTCGCGCAGCGCGACGACCTGGTCGGCGGGGTCGGCCCGCAGCTCGGCCAGCAGCCCGCGCAGGGCGGCCGGCCCGGTCTCGGCGTCGACGTCGATCAGGCGGGTTCTGACCCTCGGGTACTCGACCGGGATCAACCGGGTCGGGCCGAGCAGCGTGTTGCGCTCGGGGACGATCGTGTCGCCGGACAGCACCTTCTGGCTGCCGACGGTGACGATGTCCAGCGACCAGGCCGGCAGGCCGAGGTCGACCGCGGCCCTGGCGAAGGAGACCAGCGTGTACAGGCCCCGCTTCAGGCACTCCTGGGTGGCGTCGCCGCCGGCGGGGGCCGGGTCGGCGGTCCACAGGTGCACGACCCGTTCCGGCGCGAAGCCACGGCCGCCGAGCGTCCGCAGCGCCGTGACGATGTCGTCCTGCGAGCCGGGGCGGACGACGAAACCGTCGGGGGTGTCGGCGTAGGCGTCGCCGGGCCGGACCAGCACGACCTCGTGGCCGAGCGCGTCCAGGGCGGCGCGCACCGTCCCGGTCAGGGTGTCGGCCAGACCGGCGTCGGTGAAGAGCAGCCACCTGGTCTGCTCCTCCTCGCGGACGAGCTGGGGAGCCGTCTGCCGCCACACCGGGATGTTGATCCACCGCTCGTCCGGGAGGCGGGGCAGCGCGGTCGCGATGCTCGTGGGGTCGCTCTCGTCCAGCAGGGGCACACCGGTGGTCAGCGCCGACTGGTCGATCTCCAGCCAGTAGTCCTGGCGCTCGAACGGGTAGGTCGGCAGCGGCACCCGGCCGGGCGTCCAGCCGTCGTGTAAGGCGTCCCAGTCGATCGGAACCCCGGCCAGCCAGAGTTTGCCGACGGCGGTCGCGGTGGCGGCGAGCGTCTCCACCTGGTCGCCCTGGCCGGGCAGGGTGGTGACGATCAGCGGCCACTGGTTGCGGTCGCAGTCGGGGTGGCCGCGGGTCAGCGCGCCGAGCGACTGCCCGGGGCCGATCTCGACCAGGGTCAGGTCGCCGCCGCGCAGCACGTGCGCGAGCCCGGCGCCGAACTCGACCGTCTCGCACATGTGGCGGGCCCAGTAGCCGGGGTCGGTGACGAGCCCGGCGGTGGCGATCTCGCCGGTGACGTTGCTGACGTACGGGATGACCGGCGGGTTCAGCGCCACGTTGGCGCTGATCCAGGAGGTCAGCTCGGCCGCGACCGGTTCGAGCATCCGGGAGTGGAAGGCGTGCGTGGTCTGCAGGCGGCGGCAGCCGATCTCGGCCGCTCTGAGCCGCGCCGCGGCGGCCTCGACGACGTCGTCCGGCCTGGCCAGCACGAGCTGCGAGCCGGTGCGGACCGCGACGTCGAGGTCGAGGTCGCCCAGCACCGCCTTCAGCCGCCTCTCGTCGGCGGCGACGGCCAGCATGCCGCCCTCCGGCTGGGAGGTGATCAGCTTGGCCCGGTAGGCGACCAGCTTGAGCGCGTCGGCCAGCGACAACACCCCGGACAGGCAGGCCGCGACGTACTCGCCGAGGCTGTAGCCGACCATGATCTCCGGCTTGACGCCCCAGCTCATCAGGAGCCGGGCCAGCGCGTACTCGGCGACGAACACGGCGGGCTGGATGAGGTGCGCGTTCGGGGCCGACCGCGGGGAGGCGTCCCCGGTCCGCCCGAGCAGCGCGGCCAGGTCGGGGGCGCTCGAGGGCCCGGCCGGGACGAAGACGTCGGACAGCTGGGACGCCTCGGTGAGGCCCAGCAGGCTGACGCACTCGTCGACGTCGGCCCGGAAGGCGGGCTCGGCCTCGTACAGGGCGGCGACCATGCCCGGGTACTGCTCGCCGACGCCGGCGATCAGGAACCCGGTCTTGCGGCCGACCGCCGTGTCGGTCCGGCCCAGCGGCCCGGCCGGGTCGGTGAGCAGCGCGGCGGCCCTGGCGTTGCCGTCGGCGACGACGACCTTGCGGTGGTTGAAGACCTTGCGGCCCTTCTGGAGGGTGTAGGCGACGTCGCCCAGGTCCACGCCGGGGTCGGCGGCGATGCTCTCGCCCAGGCGGACGGCCATGCGCTCGGCGGAGGCGGCCGACCGGGCCGACACCGGGAGGATCTGCCAGCGGCGGGGCCGCTCCGGGCGCGGGGCCGGGACGGGGGCCTCGACGATGATCGCGTGCGCGTTCGTGCCGCCCATGCCGAGCGAGCTGATCCCGGCGATGCGCGGCCGGTCGGCGCTGCGCGGCCAGGGGGTGGGCCGGGACGTGACGTAGAACGGGCTGGCCTCGAAGTCGATCTCGGGGTTCGGCGAGGTGTAGTGCAGCGTCCCGGGGATCAGCTCGTGCCGCAGCGACTGGACGACCTTGATCAGGCCGGTCGCGCCGGAGGCGCGGTCGAGGTGGCCGACGTTCGGCTTGATCGAGCCGAGGATGCAGTACTGCTTCTTCTCGGTCTGGCCGAACGCCCTGGTCAGGGCCGCGACCTCCATCGGGTCGCCGACCTCGGTGGCGGTGCCGTGCGCCTCGACGTAGGAGATCTGCGCCGGGTCCACACCCGCCTTCTCGATCGCCTTGGACACGCAGCGGCGCTGGCCGTCGATGCTGGGGGCCAGGTAGCTGAACTTCATCGCGCCGTCGTTGTTGATCGTCGAGGCGCGGATCACCGCGAGCACGGTGTCCCGGTCTTCGACCGCCTTGCCCAGGCGCTTCAGCGCGACCACGGCCGCGCCGTCGCCGAACATGCTGCCCCGGCCCTGCGCGTCGAAGGTCCGCACGTGGCCGTCGGGCGACTCCTGGCCGCCCTCCTCCCACAGGTAGCCGGTCCGGTCCGGGATCCGGACCGACACGCCGCCCGCGAGCGCCATGTCGCACTCGTCGCGGCGCAGCGCCTCGCTCGCCAGGTGCACCGCGACCAGCGAGGTCGAGCAGAACGTCTGCACGGTCACGCTCGGCCCGGACAGGTCCAGCCGGAACGACACGTTCGTGGCCAGCGAGTCCTTGTCGTTGCCGATCATCAGCGCGGATGTGTCGATGCCCATGGCGAAGGCCTGCAGCCGGGTCAGCAGGTAGCCGCTGATGTTCATGCCGGCGAACACGCCGACCGAGCCGCGGCTCTCCGGCGAGCCGTACCCGGCCGACTCCAGGACCTCCCACACGCATTCGAGGAAGAGCCGCTGCTGCGGATCGGCCAGCGTCGCCTCGCGCGGGTTGTAGCCGAAGAACGCCGCGTCGAAGCCGCGGATGTCGTCGAGAATCGGCCGGCTCCGGACGTAGTTCGGCTTCGAGAACGTCGCCGCGGGCACTCCCGCCTCAATGAGTTCCTCGTCCGAGAAAAGCGTGAATGATTCGACGCCGGTGCTGATGTTCCGCCAGAACGTTTCGACGTCATTGGCTCCCGGGAATCGACCGGCCATGCCGATGATCGCAATATCGGAATCGTCCACGGGTGGATGTTGCTGCGTCATCAACATGCCCCTATTCACCGAATTCGTTGGTTGGTTTGTGCCGGCCGTCTTCTAGAGCAGCCCGCCGCGGCCCCAGCCGCGGGTGAGCCGGCGAATCGCGAACACACCGCAGACCAGCGCGATCCCCAGCAGGATCGCCGCGGGCCGCACGACTCCGGCCGCGTCGCCGGAGACCGCGGCCTGCAACATCTCCAGGGCCCAGTAGCCGGGGGACGCCTGCGCGGCGACCTGCGCCCACTCCGGCATCAGGCTCAGCGGCACCAGCGCCCCGCCGAGCGAGCTGAGCGTCAGCGCGCCCACGTCCGTGATCACGCTGAGCTCGCCGTGGCTGCGCACGATGGCGGCCAGCAGCGCGCCGATCGCCAGCAGCGTGAACGCCCAGAGCAGGATGGCCCCCAGGACCAGCGGGACGTTGCCCGGGATGGGCAGGCCGATGACGAGGCAGCCGTACACCAGCAGGATGGTCTGCTGCGCGACCATCACCACGTAGATCGGCAGGGTCTTGCCGATCAGCAGCTCGGCGGCCGGCGCCCGGCTCACCCGCAGCCGGTCCCAGGTCTTCCAGGTGCGCTCGGCCAGGATCGCGTTGCCCGCGATGGAGATCGCGAACACCGAGAACATGACCAGCAGCCCGGTCACCACCTTGGTGGTGCCGCCCTCGACCGCCCGTACGTAGAGCGGCTTCAGGACCAGCATCAGGACCATCGGCATGACCACGTAGCTGATCGTCTGGCCGGGGTCGCGGAGCCGGATGAGCGTGTTGTTGTTCGCCAGCGCGCGGATCCGGTACATGGATTCGCGCAGGGCTGCGGCCGGCCCGGGGCGGTAGCCGGTGTCAAGGAGCATCGCTGACCGCCAGGGATCGGTAGAGGTCGTCCAAGGAGGGGTTGTGGACCTCGATCGTGCTGATCGGCCGCTCGGCGCGGCCCAGCAGGTCGATCAGGGTGGCGGCCGGCTGCGTGGTGGAGACGCGGACCTCCTCCTCGTTGTCGTGGATCAGCCGCACCTCCCCGGGCAGACCGTCGACCAGCTCGTCGTAGGTGCCCCGCGCGATGATCTTCCCGTTGCGGGCGACCGCGATGGTGGCCTGCAACTCGACCAGTTCGGGCAGGTAGTGCGTGGTGTAGACGATGGCCGCGCCGTCGCCGGCGCGCTGCTTGACGACGTCGAGCATCGCCTCGCGGGTCTCCAGGTCGGCGCCCGCGGTCGGTTCGTCCAGCAGCAGCAGGCCGGGCCGGTTGATCAGCGCGGTGGCCGCCTGGACCCGCCGCTGCTGCCCGCCGGAAAGCGCCGCCGTCCTGCGGTCGATGAACGCGCCGAGCCTCAGCGCGACGGTCAGCTCCTCGATCGCGCTGTCCAGCGCGGCCCGGCGCAGCCCCGCGAGCTTGCCGAACAGGGTGAGGTGCTCGCGCACGGTGACGGACGGATAGAGCGCGATGTGCTGCGGCGCGACGCCCACCCGCCCCCTGCTCGCCGACGGCGGACGTCCGTCGATGGTCACGTGACCGCCGTCCTGACGGATCAGGTACGACACGATCTCCACGAAGGTCGTCTTGCCCGCGCCGTTGTGCCCGACCAGCCCGACGATCTCACCGGCCGCCACACTCAGGCTGAATCCGTCCAGCGCCAGGACCGGGCCGTATCGCTTGACAAGATCGATGGCTTGCAGCAACGTGTCACCTCCTTGATTATTCACCTCGAAAAGACGGTTGCTTTTCGCGGGCCCGCGAATTTGATAATTCGAATTTGGTCGAAGAAATCGAGTTACCGCTACAGTAGCGGCGGCGGGCCCGGCCGCTATTGGCAGGAAGTGGCCATGGAGAACCGGCCAACGGCGGGCGGCCGGTCTCCGGCAGGGGTCACCCCTACGCGCCGGCGGCACAAAGACAGGGGTTGCGCCCGGCGCCGCGTCCGGCCCATTCCGGGCAGGCTGACCTGCGAAAACGGCCATTCTCAATTGACAGGAAACCGCTGTTCATATTGACCGGTTGATGTCAGAATCTCCGGGTGGCCATCGAACGCTCTGACACGAAGTCGCGGGAGGAAGGCGACGGCCGCCTCAGGGGGCTGCCATCCGTCGCGGCGGGCCCGATCGCCGCCGTCGCGGCGTCGCTCGCGGTCCTGCTGACCGCCTTGTCCGGCCGGTACGGATTCCACCGCGACGAGCTCTACTTCATGGTCGCCGGCGATCACCCCGACTGGGGCTACGTCGACCAGCCGCCGCTGACCCCCCTGCTCGCCCGCGCGAGCACCGCGCTGCTCGGCGACACCCCGGCCGCGCTCCGCGTCGTCGCCACGATCCTCTGCGTGGCCTCGGTCGTGACCGTCGCCCTGATCGCCCGCGAACTCGGCGGCGACCGCCGGGTGCAGTCCGTCGCCGCCTGCTGCGCGGCCGCCTCCGGGATCGTGCTGGGCCTGGGCCACTTGCTGGCCACCGCGACCTTCGACATGCTCGCCTGGCTGGTGATCAGCCTGCTGGTGCTGCGCCTGCTCCGCACCGGCGACGGCCGCTGGTTCGTGGCGATCGGCGTCGCGGTCGGCGTCGGCATGGAGAACAAGCAGCTGCTGGGGCTGCTGGTGGTGACCCTGTTCCTGGCGCTCCTGCTGGTCGGGCCCAGAGACGTGCTGCGCACCCGCTGGTTGCCGATCGGCGCGCTCATCGCCCTGGTCATCGCCGCGCCCAACCTGATCTGGAGCGCCGCGAACGGCTGGCCGCAGTTCGCGGTCGCGGCCGGCATCAGCGAGGACGGCGCGGACGACCGCGTGATGCTCCTCCCGCTGCTGATCGCGCAGCTCTCCCCGCTGTTCCTCCCGATCTGGGTGGCCGGCCTGGTCCGCCTGTGGCGCGACCCGTCGGTCCGCTGGGCCCGGCTGATCCCCGTGGCGACCGTGTTGCTGGTCGCCGTCGTGCAGTTCACCGGGGGCAAGTCGTACTACGTCCTGCCGCTGCTGATGGTCTCGATGGCGGCCGGGGTGGCGCCCGTCGTCGGCCGGGTCCGTCCGCGTGTCCTCGTCGCGGGCATCGCGGTCGCGGCCGCCGTCAACGTCGTCATCGGGCTCCCGGTCCTGCCGCCCGCCGCCGCGAGGTTCCCGAACGCGTTGAACGCCGAGGTGGGGGAGCAGATCGGCTGGCCGGAGTTCGTCAGGTCGGTCGCGGACGCGTGGAACGGGATCCCCGAGGCCGACCGCGCCCGCGCCGTCATCTTCGCCCAGAACTACGGCGAGGCCGCCGCGATCGCGCGGTACGGCCCCGAGCACGGCCTGCCCGCCGCCTATTCGGGACACATGAGCTACGCCGACTGGGGCCCGCCTCCGGACGGCGCCGACGGCCCCGTCCTGCTCGTCCACGTCGCCGCGAACCGCCGCATCCCCGCCCGGTTCACCGACTGCCGGCTCGTCGGCCCGGTCGACATCGGCCACGACATCGACAACCAGGTCAGCGAGAACGTCATCCGGATCTGCGGCCCCGCTCCCGTCCCCTGGTCCGCCCTCTGGCCGAGCCTCCGGACGACCTGATGACGGCACCGACGAGCGGTGAGAAGATGTCACCGGGACGCCCGCCTATCGCGGCGCCGAAACCCTTAGCCTGGCTACCATGCGCGTAGGTTGCCTGATCGGGTCGGGGCGCGACTGCGACATCTACGAGGCCGGTGCGGGCAAGGTCATCCGGCGGGCCAAAGACGGCCGGAGCCTGGAGCGCGAGGCGTCCGTCATGCGCCACGCCAGCCGTGGCGGCTTCCCCGCGCCGCAGGTCTACGACGCCGACGGCCCCGACATCCTGATGGAGCGCCTCGACGGCCCGAGCCTCTACCAGGACGCCGCCGCCCACCCGCGCCGGGTCTGCGATCACGGCAGGCTCCTCGCCGACCTGCTCAAGAAATTGTCCGCCGTCCGCGCCCCCGGCTGGCTCCCCGCCGCCTGCGCCGGCAACCACCTGCTCCACCTCGACCTGCACCCGCACAACGTCCTGCTCACGGGCGACGGACCCCGCGTCATCGACTGGGCCACCGCCCGCCGGGGCGCCTCCGCCGCCGACATCGCCGCCACCTGGCTGGCCCTCGCGTCGGGCTACGTGGACCCCGGGCTGCGCCGCAGCCGGGATCTCATGCTGGCGGCCTTCCTCGACCGCGTCGACCGCGAGGCGGCCCGGCCCTACCTGACCGTTATGGCGGACCGCCGCCGTACCGACCGAAACGCCGACAACGCGGAGACGGCCGCCATCGACCGCCTCCTCGCCCGCGAACACACGACCCTCGAGGAGGCAGTCAATGGCAGATCGACGTGACGTCCGGGTTTCCGATGGCGATCGCGAGGCCGCGGTCGCCCACCTGCTGGCCGCCGTGGACGAGGGCCGCCTCAGCCTCGACGAGTACAACGACCGCATGAGCCGCGCCTACGCCTCGGTCACCTTCGGCGACCTCGACAAGCTCTTCGTGGACCTCCCCAGCGCCCCGGCCACGACGCCCACCGTCACCGCCACCCAGACGAAGGCGCCGGTGGTGGCGACGGGCGCGTTACCCCGCTGGCTCAAGGTCGTCTGGATCGCCTGGGCCGCCAAGGTCGCCCTCAACCTGGTCATCTGGGTCCTGCTCAGCTTCACCGAGCGCGAACTCATCTACTTCTGGCCGATGTGGGTCATCATCCCGCCGGGCCTGGTGCTGCTCGCCGTCAGCTACGCCGTCACCGCCTCCAAGCGGAGCGCGCGTTCCTGACGGTAAATCCGCAGTGGTGTCGTGCGTGAACGGCGGCAACGGGGGCATCCGGGCGTGATGCGCGGCTGGAAGAGTTTCACCCCCGAGGAAGGACGGCGATTCGATGGCCTGGTGGCCGAGAAGGTGCCTGCCGTACTGAGCGTGATCAGTCTGGAGGTGCAGATCAAGACGCCCGAGGACCTGGACCGGCTGTCCGGCGACCTCGACCTCATCACCCGGGATCTCAGCGGGCCGACACTGGGCATGGGGCCGCCCGCTCTGTTCGTCGCTTCGACGCTGGTCATCCATCATCTGGTGGAAGCCCTCGCCGCGGCCTGCGGCGACGACCTCGAGACGACCTGGCGCAGGGAGGCCGCGGTCATCATGGAGAGTCTGGCGCAATTGCCCGGCGATGATCAGGACCCCGGCAGGGACTGACCCGCCCCACCCGGCAGATGACCAGGCTGCTCGACCTCGCCGGGCTCGGCGGCCGCTTCCCCGTCCTGGCGGGCGTAGGACGTGAGGCGGTCGGCGAGCGCGATGACGAGGTCGCGCAGTTCGCCGGGGCGCTCGACGACGAACGGCCGGTCGAGTGAGGCGAGGAGGGGAGGCAGCCAGTCGAGCCGCTCCACCCGCAGGTCGACGCGCCGCCACCGCTCGCTCGTGGGCTCGTGCTCCTCCAGGCCCGCGACGCCGGGGGGAAGGCGGGCGCGGATCCGCCCGACCGTCCCGTGGACGCGCAGGGTCACCTCATGCCGGTGATCGGCCGTGGCGAACGCCGACAACAACCGTCGTGCCGGATCGGCATCCGCGGGCGCCTCGAACGAGCCGGGCAGGGCCCGCACGTCCTCGATGCGATCGAGCCGCAGGCTTCGCTCCGCGCCGATCCGGACGTCGTCGCCCGTGACGTACCACCGGCCCGCATGGGAGACGATCCCGTACGCGTGCAGCGTGCGTTCGCTTCGGCGTCCCTCCCGGTCGGTGTAGCGGATCGAGACCGGTCGGCGGTGGCGCACCGCGTCGGCGAGGGTGAGCAGGACCTCGGCGTCCGGGGTGGCGAACTCGCCGGGCTCGTCGGTGAAGGCGAGAGCCTCCAGGAGCGGGCCGAGCCGGCGGGCGAGGTGCCTGGGCAGCACCCGCCGGATCTTCGCCGACGCCGTCTCGCCCGCCGTGCGCTCGGCCGTCGTCAACCCCGCCCGGCGGCCGGCGACCAAGCCGAGCAGGACGGCCAGCGCCTCGTCGTCGGTGAGCATGAGCGGGGGCAGGCGGTAGCCGGGGGCGAGCCGGTAACCGCCGTAGCGGCCGCGCACCGACTCCACGGGCACGTCCAGGTCGATCAGCTGGTCCACGTAACGCCGCACGGTGCGTCCCTGGACGCCGAGCCGGTCGGCGAGTTCGGCCACGGTCCGGGTGCCGCCCGACTGCAGCAACTCCAGGAGCGTCAGCACGCGGCCGGTGGGTCGGGGCATCTCGTCAGGCTAACGCGGATACAGGACCGGTTCTGTCCACTATCTCTCCTAGCCTCCGACGTGCACGTTTCCACCGACCGAGGAGACATCCATGGACTTCGTCTCGATCCGCATCATCACCGCCGACGTGGCGCGCCTCGTCGGGTTCTACGAGAAGGCCACGGGGGCGCGGGCGACGTGGGCCACCGACGACTTCGCCGAACTCAGGACCTCGGGCGCCACCCTCGCCATCGCCGGCACCCGCACCGTCCCGCTGTTCGCCCCCGGCTCCGCCCGACCGGCGGACAACCACAGCGTGATCATCGAGTTCCTCGTCGGCGACGTGGACCTCGTCCACCAGAACCTGATCGGCCTCGTCCCGGGCTTCGTCGCCGAACCGACCACGATGCCCTGGGGCAACCGGTCGCTGCTGTTCCGCGACCCCGACGGCAACCTGGTCAACTTCTTCACCCCCGTCACCCCGGCGGCGATCGAGAAGTTCGGCCGCACGGACGGATGAGGTCGTCCTGCTCGGGTGGCCTACTCCGCGTCCGCCGGCGGTTCCTGCGATCGTTCGAGCAGGGACGCGGCGAGACGGCGGACGGCGGCGCGCAGCTCGGGCGGGGCGACGATCGTGAAGGGGTGGCCCAGGCCGGCGAGCATGGTGGCGGCGCCGTCGAGGGACTCGGCGCGCATGGTCATCAGCGTCCCGCCGGGGGTGGCGGTGAGTTCGGCGACGGACGGCGGGATGCGACGCGCGGCCTCGGCGGGCGGCACGTGCAGCACGACCTCGACGGTGTGCGTGTAGGGGACCCGGGCCAGCGACGCGACGACGTGCCGGACCGGGTCGGCGTCGTCGGGGATGTCGTAGGTGCCCTCGCCCGCCGTGACCGAGGAGATCCGGTCGACGCGGAAGGTGCGGGTCTCGCCGGAACGGTGGTCGTGCCCGGTGACGTACCAGCGGCCCGAGTGGAAGACCAGGCCGTGGCCGTCGAGGTCGCGCCGGGTCTGCTCGCCCTTCCACGATCGGTAGTCGAGGGTGACGCGGCGGCGGTCGCGGATGGCGGCGGCGAGCGTGAGCACGGCCCGGCTCGCCGGGGTCGCGCCGACCCGTTCGGCGAGGGTGAAGTCGAGGGTCTCCTCCAGCGCGCCGACCTCGTCGCGCAGCCGGACCGGCAGGACCCGGAGGATCTTGGCCAGCGCGGCGTCGGCGGCCCCGGCCGCCAGGCCCAGACGTCGCGCGGCCCGCAGCCCGAGGACGGCGGCCGTCGCCTCGTCGTCGGTGAGCATCAGGGGCGGCAGCTTGTAGCCGGGCAGCAGCCGGTATCCGCCGTGCCTGCCGCGCTCGGCGACCACGGGAACGCCGAGGTCGGCGAGCCGGGCCGCGTAGCGCCGCACGGTCCGCTCGTCGACGCCGAGCCGGTCGGCGAGGTCGCGCCCGCCGAGCCGGTGATGGGTCTGGAGGATCTCGAGCATCGCCAGCACGCGGGTCGTCGGATGTGACACGGATCTCTCTCTTAATCCGGGCGGATCTTGTCCGGTATCGAGCTTAGTGTCGGCCCGTCCCTCGAACGAAAGGACGCCCACGATGGCGAACTATGTGCTGGTCCCCGGATTCTGGCTCGGTGCCTGGGTGTGGGAGGAGGTGGCGCGGGAACTGCGCGAGGCCGGGCACCACGTGCGGCCGGTGACCCTCACCGGGCTGGCCGAACGCGCCGGAGAGGCGTCGGCCGAAGTGGGTGTCGAGACCCACGCCGCCGACGTCATCGCGGCGATGGAGGGCTGGGACGACGTGATTTTGGTCGGGCACAGCGGAGCCGCCGTCCCGGTGACCGCGGTGGCCGACCGCCGTCCGGAACGGCTGAGCCGGGTCGTGTACGTCGACACCGCGCCCCCGCCGTCGGGCCTGGCCGTGATCGACTTCAACGACCCGGACACCCAGAAGGCCTGGCGCGCCCAGGTCGGCGACGGGTTCGCCCTCGACGTGCCGCCGTTCGAGCCGGGCGGCGGGCAGTTCACGGACCTCACCGAGGAGCACCTGGCACTGATCCGCGCCAGGGCCACCCCTGAGCCCTGGGGCGCGGCGACCCAGTCCGTGCGGCGGCCGGAACAGATTCCGGCGACCCCGAAGACCCTGATCGCCTGCACGATGCCCCTCGCGGCCGTGCGCCAGATGATCGGCTCGGGCGATCCGCTGTACGCGCCCCTCGCCACCCCCGAATGGACGTTCGCCGAACTGCCCACGGGCCACTGGCCGATGCTCACCCGGCCGAGGGAACTCGCCGCCCTGCTCTGACACCGACATTGAGGTCGCCCGCGCAGCGCCACTTGAAATCGCCCCGGTATGCCCGATGATTGCCTGGCGACACGAAAGGAGACCGCCAGGTGGCGTCGGAGATGCGGGTGGCGCTGCTCGGTTCCGTCGAGGTGTCCTCGGGGGGCCGTACGAGTTCCCTGTCACGGTCACGGCTCCGCGCCGTCCTGGGCCTGTTGGCCCTGCGGGCGGGCCGGGTCGTCCCCGTCGAGGCCCTGATCGACGGTCTCCACGGCGAGGACCCGCCGCCCGCCGCGACCCGCACCCTGCACGCGCACGTCTCCCATCTGCGCCGATCCCTGTCCGACCTCGGGGCCCGCGAGATCGTGGAGACCCGTTCGCCCGGCTACCGCCTGGCACTGCCCGAGTCGTCGGTCGACGTCTTCCGCTTCCAGCAGGGCGTGTCGGCCGGCCGGGCCGCCCTGGCCGCGGGCGACGCGATGACCGCCGCCACCACCCTCGCCGCCACGCTGGCGATGTGGCGCGGCGACGCCCTGGCCGACTGCGGGGTGCACGGCTGGGCCCACGGCGAGTCCGGCCGCCTGCGCGAACTGCGCATGGCCGCGACCGAGGACCTCCTCGACGCCAGGATCCGCCTCGGCGACCACCGCGCCACGGCGGCCGAACTGGAGGCCCTCGTCACGGTGGACCCGCTGCGCGAACACCTGTGGGAACTCCTCATGACCGCCCACGCCCTGGCCGGCCGCCAGGCCGACGCGCTGCGCGTCTACCAGCGGGTGCGGCGGGTGCTCCGCGACGAACTGGGCCTGGAACCCGGCCCCGAACTCCGCCGCCTGGAAGCGGCGGTCCTCTCCGGCGAACCCCTTTCCGGTACGACCACGACCACCGGCCCGAACCCACGAACCGGCCCGCCCGCACCGCCCCCGCGCAGCGCCCAACCGACCGGCCCGGCCCCGACCGCCGCTGATCATCACGGTAAGCCCGCCAGTGAGCCCGCCAAGGCGCCCGGCAGGGAGTCGGGCAGGGAGTCCGGCAGGGAGTCCGGCAGGGAGTCCGGCAGGGAGTCCGGCAGGGAGTCCGGCAGGGAGTCCGGCAGGGAGTCCGGCAGGGAGTCCGGCAGGGAGTCCGGCAGGGAGTCCGGCAGGGAGTCCGGTGGGGAACCCGGCGGGGAGTCCGCCAAACAGTCCGGTGGGGAACCCGGCGGGGAGTCCGGCAGGCAACCCGGCAGGGAGCCCGGCAGGGAGTCCGGCAGGAATTCCGCCAGCGAGTCCACTGCTGAGCCCTCCCGGGAGGTCGGCGGCGCTGCCCTGGAGGCCGTTCGGCCCGCCGTCTCGCCGGTTCCCTCGCGGGCGCCAGGCGGGGTGTTGCCGCCGAGGCTGGCCTACCGGAGTGAGAGTTCCTCGGCCGAGCGGGCGCCGGGCGCGGCCCCGCCGCCCCGGCTCGCCTACCGTGGCCCCGTCGGGGCGTCCGCTGCTCAGGGTGGCCGTCCGTCGGGGGGAACACGCCGGCCCGGAGCCGCGCCCGTGGGATCGATGGCGATCCGCCATGCCCCCGAACGGGTGGAGAGCAGGCCCGCGACCCCGCCCGTCACCCCCCGCGCCGCTCTGTCGCGGGCCGTTCCCGTCGTCATGACCCGGCTGATCGGGCGGGACGCCGACCTCGTGCACGTGTCGGAGCTGGTGACCGCGCATCGGCTGGTCACGCTGACCGGACCCGGGGGAGTGGGCAAGACCCGGCTGGCGGGAGCCGTGGCCGCCCTGGTCGGCGAGGGGTTCGACCGGGTCGAGATGGTCGAGCTGACGGGGGTGGCCACCGCCGAGTTCGTGGTCCCGGCGGTCGCCGACGCGCTGGGCGTGCACGCCACCGGGGCGCGCGGGCTGGAGGCGGCGCTGGCCGAGGCGCTGCGCGGGCGGCGGGTGCTGCTTGTGCTGGACAACTGCGAGCACGTCGCCGCCGAGGTCGCGTATCTCGCGCACTGGCTGCTGGGCAAGGCGGCCGACGTGCACCTCCTGGTCACCTCGCGGGAGGTGCTGCACGTCACCGGAGAGGTGGTGCGCCCCGTCCGGCCGCTCGCCGCGCACGGCCCCGAGTTGTTCCTCGAACGCGCCGGACTGTCCGCCGACCTCTCGCCCGCGGACGCGGCCGCGCTGGAGCGCATCTGCGTCGAGCTCGACGGCCTGCCGCTCGCCCTGGAGCTGGCCGCGGCGCGGGCGCGGGTGCTCTCGCTCACCGAGATCGCCGACCGGCTCAACGACCGGTTCTCCCTGCTCACCGGCGGTCCGCGTACCGCGCTGCCGCACCACAGGGGGTTGCGGGCCGCCTGCGAGTGGAGTTTCCAGCTCCTCGACGACGAGGAACGCGACCTCCTGGCCGCCCTGTCGGTCTTCACCGGCGGCTTCGACCTGGCCGCGGCGGCGGCCGTGGCCGGGCACCCCGACGAGCTGGCGGTGCTCGACACCCTGGCCAGGCTCGTGGACAAGTCCCTGCTCACTGCCGACGTCACCCCCGGCGGGGCGCGCTACGGGATGCTGGAGACGATCCGGCGGTTCGCCGCCGAGACCCTCGGCGACGGCGAGCGGGCCAGGCGGGCGCACGCCGCCCACTTCCTGGCGCTGGCCGAAGAGGCCGAGCGCGGGCTGCGGGGCACGACCCTGGTCGCCGCCCTCGACCGGATGTCGGCCGAGCACGCCAACCTGCGCGCCGCCCTCGGGTACGCCACCGGCGACCAGGCCCTCCGGCTGGCCGTCGCCACCTGGCGCTACCTCTATCTGCGCGGCCACTACTCCGAGGGCCGCCAGTGGCTGGAGTCCACCCTGTCGGATGAGGCCCCCACGCCCCTGCTCGCGAAGGCGCTGGTCGGGCTGGCCACGCTGACGGCGTACCAGTGCGACTACACGACGGCCACCGGGTACGCCGAGCGGGTCCTGGAGATCGAGGAGGATCCCGGCGCGCTGAGCCTGCTCGGCGAGATCGCCCGCGAGACCGGACGTCACGACGACGCCATCGCCCACCACGAACGCGCCATGAGCCACCACGAGGCGCGCGGAGACACCTGGGGCGTCGGCTTCCAGCTCGAACTGATGGCGCTGGCCGGCTGGCTGGCCACCCGCTGGGACGAGGCCCGCGACTGGGCCACCCGGGCCCACGGGATCTTCGCCGGGCTCGGCGACAAGGAGCGCCTGGGCTGGACCCTGCTCGACCTGGCCGCCGTCGACCACTACACCGGCCGTGACCCGTCCGCGCGGCTCAGGGAGGCCGAGCGGCTCTTCGGGGAGGTCGGCTTCCCCGAGGGACAGGGGTGGACGGAGAACCTGCTGGCCCTCACGGCGCTCGGCCGGGGCGAGGTCGCCACGGCCGCCGCGCACCTGCGCACGGCGCTGCGCATCCAGCGTGATCTCGGCGACCTGTGCCGGGGCGCCAGCCTCGTGGAGGCCATGGCGCGGGCGGCGCACCTGGCCGGAGAGACCCGAAGGGCCGCCGAGCTGGTCGGCGGCGCCTCCGTCATCAGGACGGCGATCGGCTCCCCGGTGCCCCCGGCGGAACGCGCGGACCTCGGCGAGCTCCGCGCCTCCCTCGCCGAGGTCCTCGGCGAGCCCGCGTACCAGGAGGCCCTGGCGTCAGGCCGCGGTCACACCGTTCCGGCCGTGCTCGCCGTGGCGCTCGGGTCCTGAGTCCGTCTCCCGGCGCGGCCCTTCGGCCTCGCCGGTCCTGCGTGCGGCCGGCCGGTTCGGCCGCGGCGTGGGCATGCCCATGTCGATCTCCCCGATGTGGTGCTCAGTGGTGTGAACCAGGTCTAACCGGCACCGCTTGCACGGCGCTTGCCGCGCGGGCAACAGCGGGACAACGCCGCAGGCGCACCCTCATGGCAGGACACGAAGAAAGGGACCTGTCATGGAGACGCACGGCGTCGCGTCGATGCCGGAGCACCGGCGCACCACCCGCCCCCGGACCGTCGCGGCGGTGCTGGCCGGCTCGAACCTGTCGCTCAGCGCGAGCGTCTTCGGCTGGTTGCCGGTCACCTACGGCCTGAGCTGGTGGCAGGTCGTCACCGCCACGATCGCCGGCACCGTGCTCGGCCTGCTGATGGCCGCGCCGCTGGCGCTGCTGGGCTACCGGTCCGGCACCAGCAGCACGGTCGCCAGCGGCGCGTTCTTCGGCGTGCGGGGACGGTTGCTGAGCTCGGCCATCGGCATGGTGTTGTCGCTCGGGTACGTCGCCGTCGCCGTCTGGACCGCCGGGGAGGCCGTCGTCGCCGTGGTCGGAGGCGGTGACCAGCCGCTGGTGCACCTGGCGATCGCGCTCGTGGTGACGGGCCTTGCGGTGTTCGGCTTCGACGTGCTGACCAGGCTCAACCGGTGGCTGATCCCGGTGATGGCGGTGACGTTCACGTTCGGGGTGGTGGCCTTCTGGGACGACTTCGACGTGACCTGGACGGCCGGGCCCTACGTGATGGACGGCGCGGCGGGCACCTGGATCCTGGCCCTGGTCACGGCCGGGCTGAGCGGCCCGGTGGCCTATGTGACGATGCTGGGAGACTTCACCCGTTACGTCTCCCCATTGCGGCACCGGCCGGGGGCGCTCATGACGGCGACGGCGGCCGGGTTGTTCTGCGGCCTGGTCGTCCCGGCGCTGTTCGGGGCCTTCCTGGCGATCGCGGCGCGGGCCGGTGACTCCTACCTCCCGGCCGTGGTGGCCGCCGCGCCCGGCTGGTACGCGCCGTTCATCCTGGCCGGGGGAGTGCTCGGCAGCCTGGGGGCGGCCGGGGTGCCGCTCTACAACATGGGCCTGGAACTGCACGGCATGTGGCCGCGCCTGTCGCGGGTGACCGGCACGACGCTGGTCGCGGCGGCGACGCTCGGCCTGCTGTTCCTCGGCCGGCACACGATGCAGGACGCGGTGACCGGTTTCGTGGTGGTGCTGACCGTGGTCACGGTGCCGTGGGCGGTCATCGCGCTCATCGGCCACCTGCGGTCGGGCGGCTACGACGTCCGCGACCTCCAGGTGCACCGCAAGGGCGGCACGGGAGGGCGCTACTGGTTCACCGGCGGCTGGAACCGCCCCGCCCTGCTGGCCTGGCTGGCGGGCGCGGCCGTCGGCCTGCTCGACGCCGACAGCACCTTCTACACCGGCCCCCTGGTGCTGCTGACCGGCGGTTACGACGTCAGCTACCTGCTGGCGGGCGCGCTCTCCGGCGGCCTGTACGTCCTGCTCTCGCCCCGCGAGAAGCAGGAGCCGGTGCCCGACTGGCGGCAGGTCTACTACTGGCCGGCCGTGCGCCTGCCCGAGGGCAAGCCGGAGACAGCCGAGCGGCAACACGCGGTCGCGACCCTCGAACCATGACGACGACACGACTGATCACCAGGGCCGCGGCGGCCGACGGCGGTTCACTCCGGTGCGGTCCCGACCATCTTCAGGGCCCGTTCGAAGTACTCCGCCGCCGGACCGAACCGCCCCTGCGTCAGATGGTCGTCGCCCAGGCCGCACAGGTCCGCGATGGCCTTCGCCGCGTGCACCGCGGTCCGGTGGAGCACCCGCGCGTCGTCGTACCGGGCGCATTCGTGCAGGTGCCGGTGGAGGGTCGCGGACAGGCCGAGGGCGTGGGCGGGCCGGCCGTGCCTGGCTGCGTGCACGGCCACGGCCAGCAGGTTGGCGAGTTCGGTCTCCACCGCCGTCGAGGCCGTCTCGACGTAGTGGTCGAACAGGCGGGTGAGCGCCTCCTGGCGGTCGTGGTCGGTGTCCTCGTCGGCCAGGGTGGCGCTCGCGTGGGCGCGGGGGAGGTCGTGGAAGCGGTAACGGCCGGGGGCCGGTTCCTGGAGGAGGTGGGCGTCGACCAGGTCGTCCAGGAGGCGGCCCGCGTGTTCCACGGTGGTGCCGACCAGCGCGGCGGCGGCCCGAGGTTCGATGTCGGGGCCGGGGTGGAGGCCGAGCAGGCGGTACATGTCCTGCTGGCCGGGGGTGAGGTGGTGGTAGGAGAGGTCGAGCGCGGCGGCGATGCTCAGCGGGCCCACCTCCAGCTCGCCCAGGCGGTGCTGGTGGTCGCGCATGCGGTCGGCCAGGTGGGCGGGGGTCCAGCCGGGGCGGATGCGCAGGCGGGCGGCGGCGATCCTGATCGCCAGCGGGAGGCGGCCGCACAGTTCCACGATCTCGGCCAGCAGACCGGGGGGTTCGCCGCTGACACGCTGTTCCCCGGCGGTGCGGGCGAACAGGGTGACGGCGTCGGCTCGGGGGAGCACGTCCAGGGAGAGCGGGCGGACGTCCTCCAGGCCGGCCAGCCTGCGGCGGCTGGTGATCAGCACCAGGCAGGTCGGTGAGCCCGGGAGCAGCGGGCGGACCTGGGCCTCGGTGGCCACGTTGTCGAGCAGGACCAGGACGCGGCGGCCGGCCAGCCGGGTGCGGTAGAGGGAGGCGCGGGCGCCGGGGTCGTGCGGGATGCGGTCGCCGGGCACGCCGAGCGAGCGGAGCAGCTGGTCGAGGGCGTCGCCGGGGTCGACCGGGGCGCCGCCCCGGGTGAAGGCGCGCAGGTCGACGAAGAGCTGCCCGTCGGGGTAGCGGTCGGCCAGCCGGTGGGCGACGTGCACGGCCAGGGTCGTCTTGCCGACCCCGGCCATCCCGTCGACGGCGCCGATCACCGGGCTGCTCCCCCTGGCCTCGGCGGCGTCGGGGACGGTCGCGATCTCGTCCAGGAAGGCGATCTCCGCCGTCCGGCCGGTGAAGCTGGCGATGTCGCGCGGCAGTTCCCGGGGGACGACGGGCGGGGTGCCCGCCGGTGCGGCCAGGTCGGCGTGGCCGCCGAGGATCTGCTGGTGGAGGCGTTGCAGGGGCGGGCTGGGTTCGATGCCCAGGTCGACGTTGAGGCGTCGCCGCAGGTCGCGGTAGGCCCGCAGCGCGTCGGCCTGGCGGCCCGAGCGGTACAGGGCCAGCATCCACTGGGCGTGCAGGTGTTCGCGCAGCGGTTGTTCGGCGACGAGGGCGCCCAGGTCGGCGAGCAGGTCGTCGTGGTGGCCGAGGGCCAGCTGCGACTCGATCCACGTCTCCTGGGCGGCGAGTTTGCGTTCCTCCAGGCGGATCAGCTCGGCTTCGAGCCGGGGATCGAGGGCGACGTCCTCGAAAGGGCGGCCTCGCCACAGGCCGAGGGCGCCGCGCAGGCGTTCGGAGGCCAGGCCCGGTCGTCCGGCGGTCAGCGCGCGGCGGCCCTGGGCGGCCAGGTCCTCGAAGGTGAGCAGGTCGAGGTCGGCCGCCGTCAGGCGGATCTCGTAGCCGCCGGGCACCGTCGACAGCAGCGGCGGCTCGGACCGGCCGGCCAGGCCGAGCACCTGGCGCAGCGCCGACACGTAGGTCCGCAGTGCCACGGCGGCGGTCCGGGGCGGGCGTTGCGGCCACAGGGCGTCGACGAGCCGGTCGACGTGGACCGGCCGGTTGACGTGGAGCAACAGGACGGCCAGCAGGACCCGCTGCTTGGCCGCGCCCAGCCGGACCACTCGGTGGCCGTCGGAGCGGACTTCCAGTGTGCCGAGGACACGAAACCGCATAGACCGGCAATACCACATATTGTTCACATACTGGGATCCTTGTTCCATTCTTCAGTTCAGGCACTTGGGGCCCGGCGGCGTCGCCGCATTTCACGCCGCACACAATCCGGGTTTCCGGACAAAAATGCCGAACTCTGTCAAGCCACGCCTTTACCGGCCTTTTATGGACGGCCCGCAAAGTGGCCGCATGTCTGATCTGATCAGCGTCGACGAATGCGAGCAGCTCACCCCCGAAGACGTCCACGACCTCTACCGCAAGCACGTCAACCGCAGCCAGGTCTCCCTGATGACCTCGTTCGGGTTCGGCCGTGAACTGGTCGAACGCGCCGAGGGGGCCTGGCTCTGGACCCGGTCCGGCCGGCGGATCCTCGACTTCACCGGCGGGGTCGGCGTGCTCAACCACGGCCACAACCACCCCCGGATCCTGGCCGCCCGAAAAAGGTTCCAGGACCTCCAGCGGATGGAGGTGCACAAGACCTATTTCTCTCCGTACGTCGCCGCGCTCGGCCACAATCTCGCCCAGCTGCTGCCGGGCGACCTGAACATGTCCTTCTTCCCCAATTCGGGCGCCGAGGCGGTGGAGGGGGCGGTGAAACTGGCGTACAAGTACCACCGCGGGCGCCGGCACCGGATCCTGCGCGCCGACATCGCCTTCCACGGCAAGCTGCTCGGGTCGGGCAGCCTCACCGGGGCCCACCAGAACTTCACCTTCCCCGGCATCCCGGGCGTGGAGGTCTTCCCGTACGGCGACCTCGACGCCGTCCGGAGAATGGCCGGGAAGGACGTCTACGCCATCCTGATCGAGCCGTTCAGCGCGTCGACCATGACGGCCTGCTCCGAGGAGTTCCTGCGCGGGCTGCGCGAGCTCTGTGACGCCCACGACATCGTGCTCATCTTCGACGAGATCTACACCGGCTGGGGCAAGACCGGCAGCCTCTTCTACTTCATGCGCTACCCCGGCCTCGTGCCCGACGTCGTCACCACCTCGAAGTCGTTCGGCGGCGGCAAGTCGTCCATCTCCGCCTACATCGCCCGCGAGCCGGTGTTCCGCAGGGCCTACGACAACCTCGGCGACTCCCTGATGAACAGCACCAGCACCACCTACTACGGGTTCGGCGAGGAGACCGCCACCGCCGTCGAGGCGGTCAACATCGCCGTCGAGGACGACTACCCGGCCCGCGCCCGCGCGATCGAACGGGTGCTGGCGCCCGGCCTCGAACGCGTCAGGAAGACGTATCCGGACACGGTGGCCCAGGTCAGAGGGGCCGGCGCCCTCTACGGGATCTTCCTGGACGGCGGCCCGAAGCTGCTCGACCGGGTCGCGAGACTGGCCCCCGTGGGGCTGGCGCGCGACCCCGGCTTCCGGGTCAAGCTGATCACCTGCGCCGTGATCGACGCCCTCTACCGCGACCACGGCGTCTACGCCTACTACACCCTCAACGGCGCCAACCCGCTGGTCGCCGCCCCGCCCCTCGTGGTGGAGGCGGCCGACGTGGAGTACTTCCTCGACAGCCTCGACCAGACCCTCGCCCAGGGCCTGCTCCGGCTGACGACCCGATTCGTCAAGGAGAAGGTGGCGCCGCGATGGGGATCGTAGTCACGGGCAGCGCGGGCATGCTGGGCTCGACCCTTCTGCGCCGCCTCCGCGAAACGGGCCGCCCGGCCCTCGGCGTCGACCTCGATCCCGGCGACCCGAACGCCGCCGGCCCGAACGGCGACGGCCCGGACCGCGACGGCCTGGACCGGGTCCGGCGGGAAGCCGCCGCCGACATCCGGGACACCGCCCGGATGACCGAACTGCTGGCCGGCGCCGACGCCGTCGTCCACTGCGCCTCCGCGCTGCCCAGCTACCCCGACGACGAGATCCACAGCGTCATCGTCGAGGGCACCCGCAGCGTGCTGACCGCCGCGCGGGACGCGGGCGTGCCGCGGGTGGTGCACATCTCCTCCACCGCCGTCTACGGCCTGCCCAAACTGGTCCCCACCCCCGAGGACCATCCCCGCGAGCCCGTCGACCCCTACAGCAGGGCCAAGGCCGCCGCCGAGGAGGTCGCGGAGAAGTTCCGGGCCGACGGGCTCTGCGTGCCGATCATCCGGCCGAAGACCTTCCTCGGCCCCGGGCGCATGGGGCTGTTCGCCATGCTCTTCGAGTGGGCCGAGGAGGGGCACGGCTTCCCGGTCCTCGGCAGGGGCGGCGCGCGCATCCAGATGCTCGCCATCGACGACCTCGTCGACGCGATCCTGCTGGTCCTGGACGCGCCCGACGACGTCGCGAACGACACCTACAACATCGCCGCCGCCGAGTTCGCCACCCTGCGCGAGGACTTCCAGGCCGTGCTCGACGCCGCCGGGCACGGCAGACGCGTGCGGTCGGTGCCCGCGGGACCGGCGCTCGCGCTGCTCAGGATGCTCGGCCGCACCGGCCTGTCCCCGGTGTACGACCGGCTGCTCTACAAGCTGCTCGACGACTCCTACGTCGCCATCGGCAAGGCGCGCGACCGGCTCGGCTTCGCGCCCCGCCACTCCAACCGGGACGCCATCCTCGGCGCCTACGCGTGGTGGCGGGAGAACGCGCGGGCCAAGACCGCCGGGCGCACCAGCCGGGACGCCTGGCGGCAGGGCGCGCTGTCCCTCGTCAAGTTCCTCTTCTGACGGCCGGGAGAGGCCACATGGGTGTCATCGAGGCGGATCTCGCCGCCCGTCCCCGGCCGGGCCGGGTCGTCGACCTGCTCACGCTGCTCCGGCCGCTGCACAGCGTCAAGAGCCTGCTGCTGGTGCCGCTGCCCCTGCTGGACGCCGGCCACTGGACCCTCACCGCGCTCGCCCAGGCGGCCTGGGCGGTCGCGGGGTTCGTCCTGGCCGGGGCCTGCGTCTACGTCGGCAACGACCTGGCCGACCGGCACCGCGACCGGCTGCATCCCGTCAAACGGCACCGGCCGATCGCCGCCGGGCGCGTCTCGGTGCGGGCCGCCCACCTCTACCGGACCCTGCTGGTGGTGCTGCTCGCGCTCATCGTCGCGGCGGGCCCCGGCCGGCCGTACTGGCCGCTGCTGGCCTACCTGGTGCTCAACGTGGCCTACAGCCGGTCGCTCAAGCACGTGCCGCTGGTCGACGTCGGCGCGGTCGCGCTGGGGTTCGTGCTGCGGGTCGTGCAGGGGTACGCCGCGATCGGCGCGCCGATCTCCGGCTGGCTGGTGGTGACGGTGTTCTCGTTGTCGCTGCTGCTGATCGTCGGGAAACGCCGCCGCGAGCTGCTGGAGAGCGGCCCGGACCACCGGCCCGCGCTGCGCGGCTACTCGGTCGAGCTCACCGGCCACCTGCTCCAGTTCGCCGCCGTGTTGTCGGCCGTCGCCGGGCTCGTGTACGTGCGCACCGAGGCGCCGCTCGGGCCCTACGGGCCGGGGGCGCTGGTGCTGGCCACGCCGTTCGTGCTGTTCGCGCTGTTCCGCTACCTGCAGGTCGTGCTCGTCGACGGCGGGGGCGGTGACCCGGTGCGCGGCCTGCTCGGGGACCGGGGCCTGGCCGTCACCGCGCTCGGCCTGGCGCTGGTGCTCGGGACGGCCTTCGTCCTGGCCCGCCACCCCGCGCTGGCCGCCGTCCTGCTGCGCTGAAGGAGACCCGATGACCCTCGTGTCCGTCGTCATCCCGGCCTACAACGCCGCCAAGACCCTCCGGCTCTGCCTGGCCTCGGCCCTGGCCCAGACCCACCGTCCCCTCGAAGTGATCGTCGTCGACGACGCCAGCACCGACGGCACCCCCGAGACGGCCGCCGAGTACCCCTGCGTGGTGGTGCGGCAACCGTACAACCAGGGGGTGTCGGCGGCCCGCAACAGCGGCGCCGCGCGGGCCCGCGGCGAGGTCCTGTTCTTCCTCGACTCCGACGTGGCCCTCGCCCCCGACGCGGTGGCCGCCGCCGTGCGCCTGCTCGCCGCCGACCCGGGCTGCGGCTGCGTCTACGGGGTGTACGACCGGGAGCCGCTCATCGACGACGGCCCCGTCGAGGTCTACCGCACCCTCCACCTGCACCACGCGCTGAGCCGGGGGGCGGGCCCGACGGCGACGGCGGTCTTCGCCCTCGCCGCGCTGCCCCGGCGGGTGTTCGAGCAGGTCGGCCCGTTCGACGTCACCCTCCGCGCGGCCGAGGACGACGAGTACAGCGAACGGCTGCTGGCCGGTCACCGCATCCGGCTGTCGGAGACGATCACCGGCCGGCACGACGAGGCCGACCGGCTGCTGCCGCTGCTCGCCGAGCAGTTCCGGCGGGCCCGGCTGCTGCGCCGGTCGGCCCGCAACCGCCTGCGCAAGGACGCGCTCGTCATCAACCGCGTGAGCGGCATCCTGGCCGCCGCGCTCACCCTCGCCACCCTCCCGCTCGGCCCGTTCGCCCCGCTGCTGCCCGCGTTCTTCCTGCTCGCGTTCGCGGCCGCGGATCCGCCGCTGGCCCGGTTCGTCTGGCGCGAGCGCGGGCCCGCCTTCCTCGTCTACTTCGTCGCGGTGCACTTCCTCGTCCACACGGCCCTGCTCGCCGGGGCGGCGGCCGGATTGCTCCCCAGAAAGGCCGGTGACTCATGAGACCGCTGGTCTCCGTGATCATCCCCAACTACAACTACGGGTACGTGCTCGGGCAGTGCCTGGAGGCGGTCCGCGCGCAGACCTACCCCGACGTCGAGATCGTCCTCGTGGACGACTGCAGCACCGACGACTCCGTGGCCGTCGCCCGCGCCATGGGCGTCGAGCCGCTCCGCACGCCCCGCAACGGCGGCGTGAGCGTGGCCCGCAACCTCGGCGTCGAGCACGCCAAGGGCGAGATCCTGTTCTTCCTCGACTCCGACGTCGCCCTCGCCCCCGACGCCGTCGCCCAGGCGGTCGCGATCCTCACGGCCGACCCCGGGATCGGCGCGGTCTGCGGCAACTACGAGGCGATCCCGCTCAACCGGGTCAGCCTGGTGCGCGAGTACCGCAACCTCTACCGCCACTACTGGTACCTGGTCGCCGAGGGCCCGATCACCGGGTTCCTGCCGGTCGCCATCATCGCCTTCCCCGCCCGCGTCTGGGCCGAGGTCGGGCCGTGGACCGACGCGCTCACCCAGTCGGAGGGCGCCGACGTGGGCGAACGCCTCACCGACCGCGGGTACACGGTGATGCTCACCTCGGCCGTGCGCGGCCGGCACGACGACGACGCCGAACTGCGCACCGCGCTCTGGAAGGTCTTCACCCGCACCCGCGTGCACGTGCCGTTCTTCCTCCAGCGCCGCTACGCCGCCGGGGTGGTCGGCTCGCCGGAGTCCGGCGCCAGCCTGGCCGCCGCGCTCGCCGCCGCGACCGTGCCGGCGCCCCTGCTCACCGGCCTGGCCTGGACCGCCGCGCTGCCCGTCCTTCTCCTGCTGTCGTTCTTCTGGATCGACCGCCGGATGTACCGGTTCGTGCTCAGCAGCCGAGGCCTCGCCTTCACGCTCTACTTCGCCGCCATGCACTTCCTGATCAACCTGACCATCGCCGCCGGCGCGGGCGCCGGCATCCTCCAGTGGCTCACCTCCCGCTCCTTCCGCCGCCTGTACACCCGGGTGCCCGCGTGACCCGGCGGCGCGTGTTCGCCGTCCTGCGGTGGGCCGCCGTCGTGCTCGTGCTCGCCTTCCTCGGCTGGCAGCTGTGGCGGGTGCGGCACGGCGTCGGCGACAGCCTGCGCCAGGTCGGCTGGTCGACCGCGATCCTCGCCGCCGTGCTGGCGTCGATCGGGGGCCTGCCCGGCTTCTTCGGGTGGCGCATGCTGCTCGCGGGCCTCGGCACCCGGTTGCCGCTGCCGGTCGCGGCCCGCGTCTTCTTCCTCGCCGGGATCACCCGCTACCTTCCCGGCGGGGTCTGGCCGGCCGTCGCCCACGCGGCCATGGCCCGGCCGCTCGGCGCGCCCGCCGCGCGGCTGGCCGGGGCCTTCGTCGCCAGCCAGGGCCTCGGGGTGGTGGCCGGGCTCGTCGTCGGACTCGTCGCCCTGCCGTGGCTGGTGGCCGACGACCCGCTCTGGTGGGCGCTGCTGCCGCTGCTGGGCGCGGCGCTGCTGCCGCTGCTGGCCCCCGGGTTCTTCGGGCGGCTGCTCGGGGTGGCGCAGCGGGTCCTGCGCCGGGGCGAGGCCCGGCCGGTCGTGCTGCCCGGCCGGCGCACGCTGCTCGCCGTCACCGGGCTGATGACGCTCGGCTGGCTGATCAGCGGGCTGCACGTCGGCCTGCTCGCGGTCGCGCTCGGCGCCCCGCCCGCCGGGGCGTTGTCGGTGGGGATCGGCGGGTTCGCCCTGTCCACCGTGGCCGGCATCTTCACCCTCGTCATGCCCTCGGGGCTCGGCCCGCGCGAGGTCGTGCTCGGGCTCACCCTCGCCACCCTGCTGACCGGGCCGGGCCTGATCACCCTGGTCGCGCTGAGCCGCGTGCTGATCACCGTCGTCGACGTGGTGTCGACCGCCGTCGTCCTCGGCGTGCTGGCCCTCACCCGTACCGCACCCCTCACCCAAGGAGCGTCGTCATGACCACTCAGATCAGGCATCTGGCCCGGCAGGTGCCCGCGGGGCCGGTGTCCGGGGCGCTGCTGCGGATGATCAGCGCCGTGCCGTTCGCCGACCGGCCGTTCGCGTGGCTGGAACGGCACCCGGGCGTGCACGGGGCCGTGTTGTCGGCCTTCGGGCTGCGCCGCCCGATCTTCATCGACCACCCGATCGACCCCGAGCCGAGGTTCGGCCACGGCCGCCCGGCGCACGCCGGGCTGACCACGCTGATCGAGCGGGGCCGCGACCGCTACGCCGGGCGGTTGTCGAGGTTCCTGGAGCTGGCCGACGCGCTGGCCGCCATCCCCGTGCGCGACCGGCCGTCGGGCACCACGCCCTATTGGGACAACGGATGGTTGCCCCCGCTGGACGCGCTCGGCCTCTACGGCCTGCTCGCCGAGACCGGCCCGCGCCGGTACGTCGAGATCGGCTCGGGCAACTCGACCAAGTTCGCCCGCCGCGCCGTCGAGGACCACGGCCTGCGCACCCGGATCACCTCGATCGACCCGGCCCCCCGCGCGAACGTCGACGCGCTCTGCGACGTCATCGTCCGCAGCCCGCTCGAACGCGCCGACCTGAGCGTCTTCGCCGGCCTCGAACCCGGCGACGTCGTCTTCCTCGACGGTTCCCACCGGGTGCTGATGGGCTCGGACGTGACGGTGTTCTTCTTCGAGGTGCTCCCGCTGCTGCCGCCCGGCGTGCTGGTGCACCTGCACGACATCATGCTGCCCTTCGACTACCCGCCCGAGTGGCGCTGGCGGCACTACTCGGAGCAGTACCTGCTGGCCGCCTTCCTGCTCGGCGACCCCGGCCGCCACGACGTCGAACTGCCCAACGCGTTCGTCCAGCACGACCCGGAGCTGCGCGGCCTGCTGCGCCCGCTGTGGGAGCGGCTCGGCGTCACCCAGCACTACCTGCCCGCGTCGTTCTGGTTCCGGCGGGCATGATGCTCGATTCGGCGCGGCGCGAGGAGGCCCCGGAGAAGCGGACTCCCGGCACGGTTCGCATCCTCCGGTGGGCGGCGGCCGGCGTGCCGGTGGCCTGGCTGGCGGTCACGGTCGTCAACTGGCTGAGCGGGGACTTCTGGTGGTGGGGCGGCGGGGCGCCGCTGGTGGTGTTCTTCGCCGTCCCGCTGCTGCTGGTCGCCGCCGTGCCGATGCTCGTGCTGCGGCGGCGGCTGCCGTCGCGGCGCGAACGGGCGCTGGTCAGCCTGGCGGCGGCGGCGCTGGCCCTCGTCGTGGCGCGATCGGCGTTGAGCGGGCGGACCTGGCTCTGGGTCGTCCCCGACCTGGTGATCCCGCCGCTGCTGTTCGTGCTGGTTCCCCTGGTGCTGCTGGCGGCCGTGCCGCTGGCCGGCCGCACCCGCCGGTGGACGGCCGCCCTCGCCGCCGGGGCCCTCGCGCTGGGCGCGACCCAGGCGGGGGTGCACGTCGGCGGGGGCGGCGGCCCGGCGCCGCCGGGCGCGGTGAAGGTCGTCTCCTGGGACGCCTACTGCTGGAACACCGACGACGACCCTGACCGGTTCCTGCGCTACCTCAAGAAGTGGCGGGCCGACGTCTACCTGCTCCAGGAGCACTCGGGTTGCGGGCCGGGCGCGCCCACCCCCATCGACGACGCCGATCTGCTGCGGCGCGAGTTCCCCGGCCACCACATCACCACCCTCGAAGGGCTGCTGACCATCTCCCGCTTCCCGGTGGCCGCGCGGGCGGCGGTGGGGGAGACGCCCAACCCGTACGCGCCGAACTGGCGGCATGCCGCGCTGCGCACCGACCTCCGTGTCGGCGGGCGGACCGTCTCGGTCTACAACGTGCACCTGTTCGACATGCTCTACCTGAGCGCCAGCCCGCTGTCCCCGCGCTTCTACCAGGCCATCGCGACCCTCGACGACGCCCGGCGGGCGCAGTTCGCCGCGCTCGCCGCCGACGTCGGCCGCAACCCGCACCCGGTCGTGGCCTCCGGCAACTTCAACACCCTGCCCGGCACGGGCCGGCTGCGCGCCCTCGACGGATTGACGGCGGCCCAGGGCCCGCTCTACCCGGCGACCCTGTCCTTCGCCGGTCTGCGCCTGTGGCGCATGGACTGGACCTTCACCTCCCCGGAGCTGGCCGTCCACGACTACGACCTGCACGCGCCGGACGGCCTGTCCACCCACCACCTGCAAGAACTGCTCATCTCGGAGGTGTGAACCGATGCAACCCCCTCTGGTCACCGTCATCGTCCCGACCTACAACCACGCCCGGTTCCTCCCGCTGGTCCTGACGGCGATCCGGGAGCAGACCCACACGCCGCTGGAGGTCGTCGTCGTGGACGACTGCAGCACCGACGGCTCGGCCGCCGTCGCCGCGTCGATGGGCGTGCCGGTGATCCGCACCCCGGGAAACAGCGGACCGGCCGTGGCCAGGAACCTCGGCGCCGCCCACGCGAACGGGGAGATCCTCTTCTTCGTCGACTCCGACGTCGCCCTGGCCCCCGACGCGATCGCCACCGGCGTGGCCCTGCTGGCGGCCGACCCGGCGCTCGGCGCGGTCTGCGGCATCGAGGACCCCGACCCGCTGATCCGCTCCACCCGCGTCGAGGACTACCGCGCCCACCAGCACCACTACTGGTCGATCGCGTCGGAAGGGGAGGTGTCGTTCCTGTGGTCGGCGATGTTCGCCGTCCGCGCCTCGGTGTTCCGCGAGATCGGCCCGTTCAACCCCGAGCTGCGCCACACCGAGGAGGTCGACTACGGCAGACGGCTGAGCGATCATTACCGGGTGCGGATCACGCGCGCCATACGCGGCCGGATGGGCCACGACCGCGAGCTCCCGACCCTGCTGCGCAAGCTGTTCCAGCGCGGCCGCCTGCGGGTCCCGCTCTACGCGCGGCAGCGCCGCTTCGCCCAGGGCTACGAGACGCCCGCGCGGGCGCTCGCGTCCCTGGCGGCGGCGCTGGCCGTGCTCACCCTCCCCGCGCCGTTCCTGCTCGGCCCGTGGTGGGCGCTGGCACCGGCGCTGGCGCTGGCCGCGTGGGCGCTCGGCGACGCCGGGATGTTCCGGTTCGTCTTCGGCCGCAAGTGCCCGCTCTTCGGCGCCTACTTCGTCGCCGTCCACTTCGTGGTCGGTCTCGTCATCCTCGCGGGCGTCGGAGCCGGCGCCCTCCAGTGGCTGGCGTCCCCCTCCTTCCGGCGCCTGTACGACGCCCGCACCCCCGAGCCGGCCCGTTGAGGAAGGCGGCCGGGGTCGCGTCGGCCGGCTGGCTGGGCTTCGTGATCCTGCACCACCTGCTCACGGGCCGGTTCTGGTTGTGGCTGATCCCCGACATGATCCCGCCCGCCCTCTATCTGGCCGTCCCGGTCACGCTCCTGGCAGCGGCCCGGTGCCGCGGCCGGGCGGCGCTGCTGGCGGCCGGGTCGCTGCTGCTGGGCGCCGCCCACGGCGGCCTCAACCCCGCCGCGCTGACCGTCCCGGACGGCCCGCCGCCGCCCGGGGCGGTGCGGGTGTTCTCGTGGAACACCGAGTACTGGCACCAGGACGACGACCCCCGGGCCTTCTACCGCTTCCTCACCGACCAGCACGCCGACGTCTACGTCCTGCAGGAGTACCTGAACTGGGTCGGCGACCGCCCCCGCGAGGTCGACGACCTGGCGGCCCTGCGGCGCGCCTTCCCCGGCTACCACCTCGCGGCCGAGGGCGAGCTCGTCACGCTGTCCCGTTACCCCATCGCCGCCGTCCGCCGGGTCGGCCCGGCGGTCGCCCTCGGGCCCCGGCCGTCGTGGCAGGCCGCCTTCGACCTCGCCAAGATCCTCCGCACCGACCTGCGGATCGGCGCCTCGACCCTGTCCGTCTACAACGTGCACATCCCGGCCCAGTACGTCCTGAACGAGAACCCGTTCACCGGCCGCTTCTACACGGAGCTGCGCGGCCGGGACGAGCGCCGCGCCGCCCAGTTCGGCGGCCTGCTGGCCGACCTCGCCGCCACCCCCTCCGCCGCCCTGGTCAGCGGCGACTTCAACAGCACCGGCGCGATGGGGGAACTGCGCCCCCTGTTCGACCGCCTGACGAGCGCGAACACGGCGAACCGCTCGATCTACCCCACGTCGTGGTACGCGGGCGTGCTCCCGCTGTGGCAGCTCGACTGGACCTTCACCAGGGGCGTGACCGTCCACACGAGCGAACTGCCGGACCCGCGCGGCCTCTCCGACCACCGGGCCCAGTCGCTGTCGATCAGCCTCGCCTGACGTCCGCCGGCAGCGGTGTCAGCACGGCGACGGCCCGGTGTCAGCGGGTCCGGCGACGGTTGTCCCACACGAGAGAACACCGCGACAGGGAGCTTCACATGAGTAAGGGCGGATTCACCAAGACCGGGCTGGACAGGCTGCGCGACGTGCTGGCGCGGCACGTCGACTCGGGGCGCATCCCCGGGGTCGTGGCCCTGGTCAGCCGGGGCGAGGAGACCCACGTCGAGACGCTCGGCACGATGCGCCACGACGGCGGCCCGCCGATGCGGCGGGACACGATCTTCCGGATGGCGTCCACGTCGAAGCCGGTGGCGCACGCGGCGGCGATGGTGCTGCTCGACGAGTGCCGGCTGCGCCTCGACGACACCGTCGAGGAGTGGCTGCCGGAACTGGCCGGCCGCCGGGTGCTGACGCGGATCGACGGCCCGCTGGACGACACCGTGCCGGCGCGGCGCCCGATCACCGTGCGGGACGTGCTCACCTCCACCTTCGGCCTCGGCATGGACATGACGGCGCTGGGCACCCCGATCATGAACGCCGTCTTCGAGCAGGGCCTCACCCCCAACCTGCCGGTGGAGATGCCCGAGCCGGACGAGTGGATGCGCCGCCTGGGCACACTTCCGCTGATGTACCAGCCCGGCGAGCGCTGGCAGTACCAGATCAGCCACGACCTGCTCGGCGTGCTGGTGGCCCGGGTCACCGGCCGGACGTACGAGGCGTTCCTGCGGGAGCGTGTCTTCGGCCCGCTGGGCATGACCGACACCGGCTTCCACGTGCCCGCCGAGAAGATCGACCGGCTGCCCGCCCTCTACGCCCCCGACCCCCAGACCGGCGAGTTCCACGTGTGGGACGAGGCCCGGGACGGACGCTGGAGCAGGCCCCCGGCGTTCCAGGGCGGCGGCGGGGGCCTGGTCTCCACCGCCGACGACTACCACGCCTACTTCCGCATGCTGCTCAACGGCGGCGTCCACGAGGGCGAACGCATTCTGTCGCGCCCGGCGGTGGAGCTGATGACCACCAACCGCCTCACGCCCGAGCAGCAGGCCGCCCGCCACGCCATGGCCGTCGACAACGTGCACGTGTCCTTCGGCCAGGGCCAGCACGGCGGCTGGGGCCTCGGGATGGCCGTGCGCACCTACCGAGGCGACTACGCGCCGATCGGCCAGTTCGGCTGGGACGGCGGCAGCGGCACCTCCACCTACGCCGACCCCGTGACCGGCGTCACCGGCATCCTGCTCACCCAGGTCGGCGCGTCGGTCCCCGACCCGATCCGGCTGATGCACGACTTCTGGACCACCCTCTACCAGGCGATCGACTAGACGACCTGCCACGGGCGCATCATCTCGTTGTCCTCGTGTTCCAGCATGTGGCAGTGCTGGATGTACGTCGCGGGCGTCGCGGCGCCGGTGGGCAGGTCGAAGCGCAGGACGATCCGGGTGACCATCCCCGGCTGCGCCACCGTCGTGTCCAACCGGCCCCGCTCCCGCTCCTCGGGCGCGACCGCCGGGCCCCGCAGGTAGCGCTCCAGCACCGGCCGGCCCTCCGGCCGCCGCCCGCCCGCGATCCACGCGTCGTACGCCGCCCGATAGCCCTTCGTGTCGAGGCGCTGGCGGTCGAGCACGTGGAACTGCACCAGGTGGACGTGCATGGCGTGCCCGTCGCCGGACAGGTTGACGTACTCCCAGATCTCCGTCGTCCCCAGCTTGGGGAAGTCCTCCACCGGGTCGTCGAAGAAGCGCTGGTTGATGGCCAGGTGGGTGGACTTCCCCTTGGCGTCGCGGTTGGCGATCAGGACGAACCGCCGTCGCGGCAGGCCCGGCGTGGGGCTCGGGGAGGGGAGGGGCGGCAGGCGCAGCCGGTCGGGCGGGACGCTGGGGTCGGGGCCCGACCGGGGCTGAGTGACGTGGAACCGCATGATCTCCGGCATCGGGACGTCCTTGCCGCCCTGCGGGTAGGGCGTGGGGGCGTCGTTCATCATGGTGATCCTGCTGCCCGGGGCGGCGCCGGTGAGGTCGAGGACGACGTCCAGGCGACCGGCCGGGGGGATCAGGACGTCGGTCAGCCGCAGCGGGGCGGCGCGGAAGCCGCCGTCGGTGCCGATCAGCCAGAAGGGCCGCCGCGCGCCGCCGTCCTGGAACCAGAAGTGGAAGTAGCGCTGGTTCGAGCCGTTGAGCAGGCGCAGCCGGTAGCGGCGCGGTTCGACGTCCAGATAGGGGTAGGCCTTGCCGTTGACCACCGGGATCGCGCCGAAGAAGTTCGGGTTCCATTTCGGGTGGTAGGGCGTCGGGCCGGTGCCGGGGTAGGACAGCGCCCCGCCCGGCGTCAGGTCGCGGTCCTGGAGGACGAGCGGCACCTCGAAGTCGCCCTCCGGCAGGGCCAGGCCCTCTTCGACCTCGTCGCGGATCAGGTAGAGCCCGGCCAGGCCCGCGTAGATGTTCAGCCGGGTGATCGCCATGGCGTGGTCGTGGTACCAGAGCATCGTGGCCTGCTGCTCGCTCGGGTAGGCGTAGACGACCTCGTTCGGCCGGGCCCCCGGCATGGTCGTGTACGTCGGCCCGTGGCGTCCGTCGGGGGTGAACCACGCCTCGGGATGGCCGTCGAACTGCGGCGGGTCGAAGCCGCCGTGCAGATGGGGCACGGTCCAGACGTTCGGCAGCGCGGGGAAGTCCTGTGGGTTCCGGCCGCCCGGCGGGTCGGGCGGCACGCCCGGGACCTCGCGCCAGAGGGTGTCGTCGACCGCCGCCTGGAGCAGATGGGTGGCCGGCAGGTCGTTGCGGTAGCGGACCACCACGGGCGTGCCCCGCCGGGTGACCAGCGCCGGGCCGAGATAGCCCGGCCCCACCCCGCCGGGGGCCTGGTAACCCCAGACCTCCGTGGCGGGCAGGTCGCGGTGGAAGCTCCAGGAGGCCTGCCGCATCGTCAGCTCGTAGTAGTCGGAACCGGGGAAGACGGACCGCTGAGGGGTCGGCGTCGGCAGCCGGGGCACGGGGTCGACATACTTGGCCAGGGTGGTTTCGCGGCCGAGCTGTTCGAGGGCGTGCAGGCCGGTGAAGGCCGCTCCCGTGCCCAGCGCGACCTGGGCGAACTGTCTTCTGGTCAACTTCACCGAAACCCCCCGAACGTGATCGATCGACTACTTCCCGTCACCACGGCGGGTAACCAGAGAGGACCGGCGTGCTGCGCGAGGTGATGGCCGTCTTCCTCAAGCTGGGCGTCATCGCCTTCGGCGGGCCGGCCGCGCACATCGCGATGATGCGCGACGAGCTGGTCCGCCGCCGGGGCTGGGTGACCGACCAGCGGTTCGTCGACCTGATGGGCGCGACCAACCTCATCCCGGGCCCCAACTCCACCGAACTGGCCATCCACCTCGGCTACGACCGGGGCCGGTGGCGGGGGCTCGTCATCGCCGGGGTCTGTTTCATCGTCCCGGCCGCGCTCATGGTGACGGCCCTGGCCTGGGCGTACGTCACCTACGGGAGCACCCCCGAGGTCCAGGGCGTCCTGTACGGGGTCGTCCCGGCCGTGATCGCGATCATCGCCCACGCCCTGTTCGCGCTGCTGCGCACGGCTATCAAGAACGTCTGGCTCGCCGTCCTGGCGGTCGCGGCCCTGGCGGCGTACTTCCTGGGCGTCAACGAGTTGCTGATCCTGGCGTCGGGCGCGCTGCTGGCCGCCGCCGCCCGGTCGGCCCGCCGGGGTGTGCTCGCCGTTCCGCTGATCGGCCCGATGGCCGGCGGCCTGCCGGTCTTCCCCGATCCGACCGGTGGGCAGCTCACCCAGCTCTTCCTGACCATGCTGAAGATCGGTTCGGTCCTGTACGGCAGCGGCTACGTCCTGCTCGCCTTCCTGCGCGGCGACTTCGTGGAACGGCTCGGCTGGATCACCGAGCAGCAGCTCGTCGACGCCGTCTCCATCGGGCAGGTCACCCCCGGCCCCGTCTTCACCACCGCGACCTTCGTCGGCTACCTCGTCGCCGGTCCCGTCGGCGCGTTCCTGGCCACCGTGGCCATCTTCCTGCCGTCGTTCCTGTTCGTCGGCCTCCTCACCCGGCTCACCGACCGGCTCCGCTCCGCCGACTGGACCTCCGCCCTGCTCGACGGCCTGAACGCCGCCGCCCTGGCCCTCATGGCCGGGGTCTCCTGGCAACTCGGCGTCACCGCGATCGTCGATCCGCTCACGGCCGCCGTCGCCGTCGTCACGCTGGTTTTGTTGTCGACGACCCGGCTCAACAACGCCTGGTACATCGCCGCCGGGGCGATCGTCGGCCTGGCCCACGCCCTGCTCACGTGATCACCCGTGCAGCGCGGCCGGGTCGAGGTGGTAGCGCCCCGACGCGAGCGGTTCGCCGAGGAGGAGGCGGCGGGCGGCGTCGGTGACGGCGCCCGCGCCCACCGCGACGTCCGAGGCGAGCTGCGGCCAGCTCGCCAGGGTCCGGCCGACCTCCGGCAGCGACGCCCTCATCCGAGGGCTGAGCGACCCCTCGTCGAACATCGCCAGGACGTACCGGATCTTGTCCTTGGGTTCCAGCCCGATCAGGTCGTCGGCCCTGACCTCGCCGAGCCGGCCGTGGAAGATCGGGCGGCCGGGTTCGAGGTCGAACCGTTCGACGTCGAGCATGCCCCGGTCGCTGGTGCTCATCAGCACCGGGATGCGCCGGGCGCGGGCCCGTTCCCGCACGGCCACCTTGGCGTAGAGGTCGTCGCACTCCTCGACGACGAGGTCGAGCCCGTCGAGGAAGGCCTCGACGTTGGCCGCGGTGACGCCCTCGTGGAAGGGCTCGATGTCGAGGTAGGGGTCGATCTCGTACATCTGGCGGGCGGTCACGACCGTCTTCTCCAGGCCGAGGTCGGGCAGCCCGGCCCGGATGCGGTTGAGGTTCGTCAGGTCGAGCCGGTCGAAGTCGGCGATCTTGAACGACCCCCCGACGCCCTCCATCGTCAGGGTGAGGGCGGTGCCGTTGCCCACCGACAAGCCGACCACGCCGACCCGGGCCGCGCCGAGCCGCCGCTGCTCCTCAGGGGTGATCTTGTTGCGGTTGCGGTCGGTGCGCAGCCGCCGGAACTCCTCGGCCGGGTGGGTCCGCACCAGCACCGCCGACCACGGATACCAGACCCACGTCCCGAAGCCGAGGGGGTCGTGGACGCGGCGGACCACACCGGAGTCGAGCAGTTCCGTGGCCTCGGGTTCGGTGAGCAGGGAGGGACGCCATTCGTCCACGTCACACCGCCGCGGTATATCCGACGGTGTCGCGCACGACGTCCATGACCTGGTCGCCGGTCGCGTAGCTGAGGAAGACCCGCTCGGCGCGCCCGCGCGGCGGGAAGAAGCCGTCGACGCACAGGACCGTCGTGGCCGTTCCGTAGGTGGACCTGAACGCGACGTCCTGGAAGGCCACCCAGGTGTCCCAATCGGCGTCGAACAGGTCGAGCGCCGTCGCGCGGACCAGCCGCGCCATCGTCAGCGACAGCCCCGAGCCGCGAAACCGGGGATGCACCCACAACCCGCCGACGTGGGCGATCCGGCCCGACAGCGCCGGGACGGGCGTGGCGAGCTCGATCCCGGCCGCCATGTCCGGCGGGACCGGGTCGAACCACAGGGCGAGCGACTCGATCAGGGCGGCGAAGTCACGGGTCACGAAGAGCCGCCCCGCGCCGCAGGCGGCGACGTCGCCGCTCTCGTCCAGAGCCGAAAGGTGGAAGGCCGAGCCGGGGGCGATCCGGCTGCGGGCGGGGTCGAAGGTCGGGTTCACGCCGTCGGCCCCCATGGCCGCGCCGACGACGCCGGCCCAGTTCTGGAGGTCGTCGGTCAGGTGCAGGCTCAGCCCGTGGCGTCCGGCCCGTTCGGCGCAGGCGTCCGCGAGCTCGCGGACCTCGGGTCGGCGGTAGGAGATCCCCGTCATGGGCACCAGGCTCGCCGGTCGGCCGGGCTCCCGGCGATAGCGCAAGCGGGACAGTTGGGTGGAATGGTCCGCTAATCGACCAGTTCGACGGCGATCCCCTCGTCGCGCAGCACGCCGACCGTCTCCGGGTCGGCCTCCCGGCCCGTGATCAGCACGTCCACCTCGGACAGGGCGCAGACCGGGGCCAGGCCGGTGCGGCCCAGCTTCGAGGAGTCGGCGACCACCACGTGGCGGCGCGAGGCTCCGAGCATCTTGCGCTTCATCTCGGCCTCCAGCAGGTTCACGCCCGTGATGCCGGACGCCGCGTCGACCCCGTGGCAGGCCAGGAAGAGCGTGTCGGCGTTGATGCGGTCGAGCATCAGCGCCCCCAGCGGGTCGACCAGGGCGTGGGTCGCCGGTCGTAGCGTTCCACCGGTCAGCAGCACGGTGATGCGGGGGATCGCGGGCTCCAGTTCGACCGCCACCCGCAGGCTGTTGGTGAAGACCACGACGTCGGTCAGCTCGGGGCGGGCGACCAGGGCCCTGGCCAGGAACGTCGTGGTGGTGCCTGCGTCGATGACGAGGCTCTCGCCGCTGGCGACCAGGCCGGCGGCGTGGCGGGCCAGGCGGGTCTTCTCGACCGCGGCGCTGCCCAGCGACACCTCGAACGACGGCTCGGCGGGGCGGACCGGCCTGGCCGGGATCGCGCCGCCCCGCACCCGGCGCAGCGAGCCCTGCCGGTCGAGCAGCTCCAGGTCGGCGCGGATGGTCACGCTCGTGACGCCGAAGAGCCCGGCCAGGTCGGTCACCCGGACGAACTCGTGCTCCAGCACCATCGAGACGATGCGCTCCCGGCGGGTGTCCGCGGCGACGTCCGCCACGTCGGTCATCGGCGCCCGCCCCGCAGGCCCGGCGGCAGCAGCGCGCCGTGGGCGTCGGCGAGTTCGTCGCACAGTTCTTCGATGGCCGCCAGGGGCAGGGTGGCGGAGGTGTTGGGGTCGAGCATCGCCGCTTGGTACACCGCCGATCGTCTCTCCTCCAGGGCCGCGGTCACGGTCAACTCAACCACATTGAGGTAGGTCCGGTTCAACGCCGCCAGGTGGACGGGCAGCGCGCCGATCGGCACCGGGTGGACACCCGCGCCGTCCACCCGCGCCGGGACCTCCACGCAGGCCTCGGCCGGCAGGTTGTCGATCAGGCCGTGGTTCGGCAGGGTGAGGTAGACCTCGCGCGGCACCCCGGTGATCATCGAGTGGATCACCTCAGAGGCCATCTCGAAGTGCTTCCACCGCGCCAGCAGCGGCTCGCCGGCGGCCAGCGACCCGCGCAGCCGCTCGTAGGAGTCCAGTTTGCGGGCGCTGCGCCGCAGCGCCTCGTCGACGGGCAGGCCGAGCCGCTTGACCTCGTCGTCGTGCGGGAGGAACCACGGCACGTACTCGGCGGCGTGCTCGCTCGACTCGGTCGGGTAGTGGCCGAAGCGCCGGTAGATCTCGCTCCGGACGTCGTGGTCGCCCGCGATCAGGGGGTCGAGGTCGGGGTAGAGGGAGCGGCCTTCGCTCTCGAACCGCAACACGAAGGACTGGTGGGTGACCCCGGCCGTCCGGAAGACGATCTCGTCGAGTTCCCGTCCGACCAGGTCGGCCAGCAGGGCGTGGGTGTCGCGGACGGAGTGGCACAGGCCCGCCAGGTTCAGCGGCGGACCGGCCTTCCGGACGGCCCAGCAGAGCGCGGCCATCGGGTCGGTGTAGGTGAGCAGCCACGCGTCCGGGCAGCGTGCGGCCATGTCGGCGGCCAGGGCGAGCATCTCGGGGATGGTGCGCAGCGCGCGGAAGAGGCCGCCGACGCCTATCGTGTCGCCCAGGGTCTGGCGGAGGCCGTACCGGCGGGGGATCTCCAGGTCGCGGAGCAGGGCGTCGTAGCCGCCGACGTCGAACTGGCAGATCACGAAGTCGGCGCCGTCGAGCAGGGCGGGCCGGGTGGGCGCGGCGTCGAGGCGGGCGTGCGCGCCGCTCTCGGCGTCGAGCCGCCGGGCCAGCGCCTCGGCGGTGGCGAGCCGTCCGGGGTCGACGTCGTGCAGGGCGATGTGGAGGGCGCCGGCGAGGTCCGTACAGGAGAACAGATCCGAGAGGATCTTGCGGGTGAGTTCGACGTTGCCGGCTCCGGTGATGACGATCTTGGTCATCGGAACCTCCCGGGAGGGGCGGCCACCGCCCGGGGACGGTGGCCGCGCGCTCCTACTCGAAGCGGATCTCGTCGATGGTGATGGTGGAGTTGCCGCCGTACCAGAAGCCCATGGCGAGCTGGCTCGGCGAATTGCGGTTGATGCCGTTGGCGGCCATCGGGATGCGGATGTCCTGGTACGTGGTCGTGATGACCGGGTGTGCGCCGCCGTCGAGGGTGTAGTCGGCGAACAGCTTCGTGGCGCCGCCCAGACCCAGGTTGAAGTGGTTCTGCTCGCCGCCGGAGGCGCCCTTGACCCGGACCACGAGGTGGGTCCTGGACGTCAGGTCGACGCCGACGTCACTGCCGAACCAGCCGCAGTTGTTGTACCGCAGGCTGAGCGCGCCACCCGTGACGACCCCGGAGCCGCCGCCGTCGAGGAAGCAGTTCGCGCCGGTCCACTTGCCGAGGTCGTTCTGGGACGGCCACGCCGGTGTCCCGTTGAAGTCGTCGAGCACCAGCCCCGTCGGAGACGGCGAGGGCGAGGGTGAGGGCGATGGAGAAGGTGACGGAGATGGGCTGGGTGACGGTGACGGTGACGGTGACGGTGACGGTGACGGCGAGGGTGAGGGGCAGGTGGGGGCGCACTGGCCGACGGTGAAGCTCGTGGCCAGCACGTTGTAGCCGCCGGCCGCGTGCCAGGTCCCGGTGTTGGCGAACCTGATCGAGTAGTCCGCCCGCGACCGCAGGCCGGCGGCCTGGTCGGGCAGCCACAGGCCCAGCCGGTAGGACCCCGGCACCACGTTCGGCGGCACCGTCACCGTCTGGGTCGCCAGCGTGTGCGCGCCGGGTGTCCAGCGGCGCGGGTCGAGACCCGGCACGGGGATGTCGTACCGGCGGGCGCCGTCGTCGAGCACCAGGAACACCGGGCGCTGCTTGACCGGCCCGGCCCACCCGTCGTTGCTCAGGTTCGCCGAGAAGGTGAGCTGCCCGCCGGGCTGCGCCGAGTCGGAGAAGTCCGCGTTCACCAGGCGGAGCCGGTAGCCCATCTTGCGCTTGAGCCGGACGAACGCCGTCTCCGCCGGGTCGTTGCCCGACGCCGCCAGGTTGGTGGCCTTCCACTTGTTCGTGTTGACGGCCGCGTAGTCCTCGTTGATCTCGGTGAAGTTCAGCTTCGACATCTCGGCCTGCACGTTGACCCCGGCCGCGTCGTTGTAGCCGTCGGAGTTGCAGGTCTCCCCGCCCGTGATGGTGTTGAAGCCGGTGGACGTCATGCGGTCGTACATCCACTGCTTCTTGACCTCGATGTCGAACCAGCCCATCCAGGAGTTGTTGTCGTAGGTCCCCATGTCGTTGTAGTCGGCCAGGAAGCAGTCGTTGTGGAAGCCGATCCGGTCCTTCTGCGCCTGGGTGAGCGAGGGCGCGTCCAGCATCTCCTTGATGAAGATCGGGTAGCGCATGGCCAGCGGGATCGTCGCCGGGGTCGTCTCCAGGATCCTTGTGACGATGCGGAGCCGGGTGGCGTACTGGTCCTGGTTGAACGGGTCGGAGTAACTGCCGGTGTGCCACTCGCCCCACGCGCCCAGATATCCGGTCTCCAGGTGCGCCACCACATCGGCGTTGGCGGTCAGCACCGCGCCGATCTGTGTGATGTGGCCGAGGATGCGCGCCTCGGGCACGGAGGCCCAGCCGTCCCAGGTGTAGGCCGGGCGCAGCACGATCTTCAGGCCGGCCGCGCGGACCGCCGCGAGACCGCTCGCCAGGTTGCCGAGCAGGGCCTGCGGGAGCGTGTCGGTGCCGCTGTACTTGTCGAGGTGCAGGTAGCTGTGGACGAGCGTGTTGCCGTTCTGCCTCGCCCGGGTGAAGGTGCGGTCGAGCAGGTCGGGGTTGAAGCCCGGGATGGTGGCCGCGTTGACGTAGTCGTTGACGGCCGGGTCGTCGATGATCTCGTAGCGGTTGTGGTAGCCGCGCTCGGGGTTGGCGATGACGGTGGCGAGGTCGGCCTGGTAGGTGCGGGTCTGGGCCTCGGCGGTGCCGATGACCAGCCCGGTCACGACCAGGGCGGCCGCCGCGGCCACGGCGATCGTTCTTCTCGGCATCATTCGAACCGGATCTCGTCGATGGTGACGGTGGAGTTGCCGCCGTACCAGAAGCCCATGGCGAGCTGGCTCGGCGAGTTCCTGCTGATCCCGTTGGCTGCCATCGGGATGCGGATGTCCTGGTAGGCGGTGGTGATGACCGGGTGCCCGCCGCCGTCGAGGGTGTAGTCGGCGAACACCTTGGTCGAGCCGCCCAGCCCCAGGTTGAAGTGGGTCTGCTCGCCTCCGGAGGCGCCTTTGACCCGCATCACCAGGTGGGTCTTGGACGTCAGGTCGACCCCGACGTCACTGCCGAACCAGCCGCAGTTGTTGTACCGCAGGCTCAGCGCGCCGCCGGTGACGACGCCGGAGCCGCCGCCGTCGAGGAAGCAGTTGCCGCCGGTCCACTTGCCCAGGTCGTTCTGCGAGGGATAGGCCGGGGAGCCGTTGAAATCGTCCAGCACCAGGCCGGAGGAGGCGCCGGGGTCGGTGACGACGGTGACGGTGTTGCTGACCGGCGAGAGGTTGCCCGCCGCGTCGCGCGCCCTGACCGTGTACGCGTGACTCGTCGAGGCCGGCAGGCCGGAGTCGGTGTAGGTCGTCCCGGTGACGGCGGCGACCTGCGTGCCGCCCCGGTACACCTGGTAGCCGGTGACCCCGACGTTGTCGGTCGCCCCGCTCCACGCCAGCGACACCGACGACGAGGTCTTGCCCGTCGAGGTCAGCGTGGGCGCGGTCGGCGCGGTGCAGTCGCCGGTGCAGGGCCCGCCACCGGTGCTGACCGCGCCGAGGTTCACCCAGCCGTCCGAACCCTGGTTGGCGTTGGCGAACGACAGCGGATAGGGCGGCCGCCACCGGTCGATCGTGAAGTCGGACAACCGCGTCGCGGCCGGCCGGTTGCGCAGCACGGTCTGGGTGACCGCCTCCAGCGGGTTGCGCACCCGCAGCACCAGCGAGTACGTCCCGGCGGGCACCCCCGACGTGCTGAGGTTCGCCGAGAAGTTCACCGGCCGGCCGAAGTCGAGGTACTCGGCGGTGTTCCAGTCGGGGAACGCGCGGATCCGCAGCGGCTGGACCGTCCGGATGTCCCAGTCGGTGTCCCACGTCTTCACCACGGTCCCCGCGCTGTTGCGCAGCCCGAGCACGAACGTCCACGGGTAGTAGAACGGGGCCACCCCGTCGTTCTGGACGGTCACCCCGACCTTGAACGTCGAACCGGCGGAGGCGTTGAAGTTGGCCTGCGGGATGTGCAGGTTGTAGCCCATCTTGCGGACCCCGGCCGCCACCTTCGGGTCGGTCGGGCTGTAGCCGCCCGCCCCGGTCTGGTTGATCATCCACGAGATGTGGGTGAGCTCGGTGGCCGCGAGCACGTCGTCGACCTGGCCGCCGCCGGCGGGGTAGTTGGCGTACAGCGAGCCCTGGATCTCGGGCCGGGCCTCGCCGCCGATCGACTGCTCGGTCCACCGGTTCTCGGTGCCGGTGTCCAGCATGATCTGGGTGAACGCGTCGTCCCAGCCGTTCATCGACCGGGGCAGGGTCATGCTCTTGAGCTGGTTGCCGCGCCACTCCTTGTAGGGCCACGAGTCGTCGTGGAAGCCGATGTCGGCCGACTCCGCGCCCGCCAGGCCGGGGTAGCGCACCTCCAGCTGGAGGTGGTCGAAGGCGTTGTCGTAGGCGTTGATCAGGGTGCGGATCGTGGTGTCGCTCGGCATCAGGTTCGGGTAGCCGTCGGCGGTGTCGCGGTCGTACGGCCACGTGTGCCACTCGCCCCACAGGCCGACCAGGCCCAGCGACATGAAGCCGGCCCGGGGGTCGTCGTCGTAGCGGGCCGCGAAGGCGTTGATGAAGCCGACGAACGCCGCGATGACGTCGGGGTCGTCGTAGTCGGGGCTGACGGTGCCCCAGAACCCGTTGGTGCGCAGGGCCATTTTGCCGTTGAGGCAGGGCGGGATGCCGTTGCCCGGGTGGGAGCCGGTGCCGCCGGGATACTCGACGTAGAACCGGAAGGCCAGCTGGCGGCCCCAGACGGCGGCCTCGTCGAGGGCCTTCTCGAAGACCGTCCAGTCGAAGACCGAACAGCTCGACGGGTCCTTCATGACCTCGTTGAGGGCGAAGTAGCTCCACAGGACGCCGCCCGGGAACTTCGCTCCGTAGTCGTCGCCGGGGAACAGGTAGGGCGCGAACCCCTTGAGGGGCTGGCCGACCGGCGTGTTGGCGTACGTGTAGGTGTGGGTGGTCAGTGAGGTGTCGGGGGCCGGACCGGCGGGCGGCCGGGGCGGCGGACCGGCCGCGGCCTCGGCGGGGAGGGCCTGGCCCAGGAGCAGGGTCGTGAGGGCGGTCAGGGCGGCGAGCCATCGCTTCATGGGGGCCTCGGTTTTCACATCGAAACCTGGACGTAACGAATTACAAACAGGAATCTTCGCTTTCGCAACCCTCCGTGAGGTACTTATGATTAGCTCTTGACAAATTTTCGCTAGCCTACATCATTACTTCCGGAAAGGGGCGCGCATGCAGGCGGTTCTGAGGAAGCGTGACGACCGGGTGGCCGGCTGGTTGTTCCTGCTGCCGGTGCTGATCGGTTTCCTGATCTTCTACGCCTATCCGACCGTCCGCGGCGTCTGGTACTCCTTCACCGACTACAGCCTGCTCAACGACCCCGCCTACGTCGGCGCCGACAACTACCGCGAGCTGGTCGGCGACGAGCAGTTCTGGAACGCCCTCAAGGTCACCGCCTACTACGTCGTGGTGAACATCGGCTCCCAGACGTTGATCGCGCTGGGCCTGGCCGCGCTGATGCACCGGCTGACCCGGTCGGTCGTGCTGCGGGCGGCGCTGCTGGTCCCGTGGCTGGTGCCGAACGTGACCATCGGCCTGTTGTGGGCCTGGCTGCTCGACCCCGACCTGGGCTTCGTCAACCACCTGCTCGGGCTGGCCGGCCTCGACACGACGTTGTCGTTCAACTCGCCCACGTGGGCGATGCCGCTGGTCGCGCTGGTCAACAGCTGGGCCTACACGGGCTACACGGCGCTGCTGCTGTACGCCGGGATGCTGCAGATCCCGCAGGGCCTCTACGAGAGCGCCTCCATCGACGGCGCGGGGGAGGTGCGCATGTTCCGGTCGATCACGCTGCCGCTGCTGCGGCCGATCATCGCGCTGGTGCTGGTCGTGTCGCTGATCGGCTCGTTCCAGATCTTCGACACCGTCGCGGTCGTCTACGGCGGCAAGGCGCCCATCCCGGAGACCCGCGTCATCTACTACTACATCTTCCAGCAGGCCTTCACCTACTTCCACATGGGCTACGCCGCCGCCGTGGCGATGGTCCTCGTGGTCGTCCTCGGCGTGCTGACCGCCGTGCAGATGCGGATGCTGCGCGCGTCCCGGTCGGACCTGGGCTAAGGAGTCCCCCCATGTTGAAGCGCGTCTCCTGGCTCGCCCTGGCCGCGGCGCTCGTCGTGACCGTCTTCCCCTTCTACTGGATGATCCGGACGGCGCTCACCCCGGCCGCCGACCTGTTCCGCGACTCGACCGCGCTCTGGCCGTCGAACCCGACCCTGATCAACTTCACCCGCGTGCTCGGCCTGGTCTCCTCGGAGGAGGCCAGGGCGGCGGGCGGGTCGGGCGCCGAGATCGACTTCCTGCTCTACACGGCGAACTCGCTCCTCTACAGCGGTCTCATCGCGGTCGTGCAGACGCTCTGCTGCGCGATGGCCGGCTACGCGTTCGCGCGGTTGCGCTTCCCGGGCCGGGACCTGGTGTTCGGCGTCATCGTCGCGGCGCTGATGGTGCCGCCGATCTTCACGCTGCTGCCCAACTTCGTGCTGGTCAAGCAGCTCGGCCTGGTCAACACCTTCCCCGGGCTGGTGCTGCCGAGCCTGCTCATGACGCCGTTCGCGGTGTTCTTCCTGCGGCAGTTCTTCCTGTCGATCCCGCGCGACGTCGAGGAGGCCGCGACGCTGGAGGGCATCGGCCGGTGGGGCATGTTCTGGCGCATCGTGCTGCCGATGAGCCGGGGGCCGCTCATCACGATCGGGCTGACCACGATCGTGTGGAGCTGGAAGGACTACCTGTGGCCGCTGCTCGTCGGCAAGGCCGAGGAGACCCGCGTGCTCACCGTCGGGCTGGGGGTGTTCCTCCAGCAGTCGCCGAACCGGGCGCCCGACTGGACCGGCCTCATGGCGGGGTCGGTGCTGTCGGTCGTCCCGGTCCTGCTGCTGCTCGTCTTCCTCGGCCGTCGGCTGGTTCAGTCGCTCAACTTCTCCGGCATGAAGTAGCGCAGCGTCGCGGCGTCGAGCGGCGGCACGTCGAACGGCGTGCCGCCGTCACGCAGCGACAGGGTGGCGAGGTAGCCGGCCGCGACGCTCATCCGGGCCGCCACCGGCGAGGTGTCGGTGGGCCCGCCGTGGCGGGCGAACCGGAGGAACTCCTCGATGATCGCCTCGTCCGCGCCGCCGTGGCCGCCCGCCGCCTCGGGCACCCGGTACGTCGCGTCCGGTTCCCGGTAGGCCGACTGCCCGCTGTTCCACACCCGCACGACCGAGCCGGGCCCGTCGCCCAGGTTCTCCAGCCGGCCGCGGGTGCCGATGACGGTGTAGTTGCGCCAGTAGTCGGGGCTGAAGTGGCACTGCTGGTAGGCGGCGATGACGCCGTTGTCGAGCCGCATGTTCATCACCGACACGTCCTCGACGTCGATGCGGTGGTGCAGGCCGGTGGAGGACTCCGGCGGCCAGGGCCACTCGCGCAGCCAGCCCTCGGCCGGGGGCGTGCCCGGCGGGCGGCGGTCGAGGTCGCCGTACACCATGAGGTCGCCGAAGGCGCTGACCCGTTCGGTGTAGCCGCCGGCCAGCCAGTGGATCACGTCGATGTCGTGGGCGGCCTTCTGCAGGAGCAGGCCCGTGGTGCGGCGGCGGTCGGCGTGCCAGTCCTTGAAGTAGTACTCGCCGCCGCGCCCGACGAAGTGCCGCACCCAGATCGTCTTCGGCACGCCGATCTCCCCGCGGGCGACGACCTCGCGCATCAGCCGGACCACGCCCATGTGCCGCATGTTGTGGCCCAGGTACAGGCGGGTTCCCGTCTCGGCGGCCGTGCGCAGCACCTCGTCGCAGTCGTCGATCGTGATGGCGAGCGGCTTCTCCAGGTAGACGGTCTTGCCGGCGCGCAGCGCCGCGACGGCGATCTCGGCGTGGGTGTCGTCGGGCGTGGCGACGAGGACCGCGTCGACGTCGCTCTCCAGGAGGTCGCGGTAGTCGGTGAAGGTGCGCTCCGCGGGGAGCCGGGTCAGGGCGGCCGGGTCGGTGTCGCACACGGCGGTGATCCGGCACCCCCGGCCTGGGCGGTGGGCGGTCGCGGCGAGGGTGGAGCGTTGTCCGGCGCCGATCACGCCCAGGCGGAGGTCATGCATGTCGCGTCCTTAGTGCGTTCGGCCGAGGGTGAGCCAGCCGGTCAGGGTGGTGTCCTGCCCGGCGTTGGCGAAGCGTAGCGGCACGCCGTTCCCAAGCGGGTTGGCGGCCCGCATGACCAGCGTGTGGTCGCCCTTCTTCAGGCCGGGGAGCCGGGTGCTCAGCTCGACCGGGGCGCCGGGCAGGACGCCGGTCAGCTTCCAGGACGTCGTCCACGTCCGGGCGATCCGGCCGTTCCTGACGGCGGCCACCTGCACCGGCCAGTCGTAGGGGAACGGGGCGACTCCGTCGTTCTCGATCCGTACGGCCACCTCCGGGCCCCCGATGCGCACCTCGCGCACCCGCAACGAGTAGCCGAGCGACTTGGCCGCGGCCAGCGCGGTGTCGTAGGCCGCGCCCGTGTATCCCGGGCTGAAGGCGTAGTGGTTGAGCAGCCACGTCGCGTGGGTCTGCGCGACGCTGCCCGCGAAGTCGCCCTCGCAGGCCCCCGAGAACAGGCAGCCCTGCAGCTCCGGCCGCAGCTCCCCGGCGACCGTGTTGGTCTTCCACTTGTCCGCCGTGCCGGCCTGGTTCATCAGGTCCATGAAGTGCCAGCCCGGACCGGGCAGCGTCGAGAAGACGAACGAGTCGTCGTGGTAGCCCATGTCGAGGGGCGCGTTGTCGGCGCCCGGATAACGCACCATCAGCCGCGTCTCGTCGAAGGCCGCGTCGTAGGCGCGCAGCACCCGCTGCTGCAACGCCGGGGAGGCGAACCAGTTCTCCGTGCCCGGGTCGCCGTTGTGCGGCCAGGTGTGCCACTCGCCCCAGAAGCCCAGCAGGCCGAGCTGGACGAAGCCGATCCGGGGGTCGCTGTCGTAGCGGCGGCCGAGCGCGGCGATGAACGCGTCGAGCGCGGCGACCAGGCGGGGGTCGTCGTAGTCGGGGGACACGCTGAGGCCGTCGTTGCCGAAGTCGTCGTACGGCCGGGTGAGCAGCCCCTGGTCGAGCAGGAACCGCGGGATGCCGCTCGGTTTGGCGGGATAGTCGAGGTAGAAGCGGAACGCGGTCTGGTGTCCCCGGGCCGCGATGGCGTCGAGTCCCTCCTCCAGGGCGCGCCAGTCGAACCGGCGGGGGCCGGTCATGACCGCGTTGAGCGGCAGGTAGAACCACTCCATCGAGTGCGGGAACGTCGTGTGGTCGCCGGCGTACGGGATGAAGCCCTTGAGGGGGTTGGCGGCGGGTTCCTGACCGGCGGCGAGCGGCCGCCAGCCGGGGTGGGCCTCAGCCGGGGTGACCAGCAGAACCGCGGTGATCAGGGCGGCTAAGAGCATCCGGGCAGGTCGGGGCACCATCGGGCCTCCAGTGCGAGACTTATGAGTCAGCCTTGACAAATTTTCGATGAGCCACATCATTATTCGGGAGAGCCACCAAGGCAAGAGGGAACTTTTCTGGCCCCTCGGCCACGTCCCCCCAGGAAGAGGTACCTCGATGATCGACAGGAAGCGGGTCGGCGCGGCCCTGCTGTGCGGGCTGCTGGCGCTCACCGGCTGCGGCGGCGCGGACGAGGAGCCGGGAAGCGGTGGCGGCCAGGTCACCCTCGACTACTGGCTCTGGGACGACAACCAGCAGGCCAGCTACCAGGCCTGCGCCGACGCCTTCGCCGCCGCCAACCCCGGGATCACCGTCAAGATCACCCAGACGGCGTGGGCGCAGTACTGGCAGAACCTGACCACCCAGCTCGCCGCCGGCGACGCCCCCGACGTGTGGACCAACCAGGTCAGCTACTACCCCCAGTTCGTCACCAGTCAGCAGATCCTCGACATCCAGCCCTACGTCGACGCCGACAAGGTCGACCTGACCCAGTACCAGGACGGCCTGGCCGACCTGTGGACCAAGGACGGCAAGCGCTACGGCCTGCCCAAGGACTGGGACACCGAGGCGGTCGTCTACAACAGCGACCTGCTCGCCAAGGCCGGCGTCGACCCCGCCGACCTGGCCGACATGACCTGGAACCCGAAGGACGGCGGCACCTTCGAGCAGGTCATCGCCAAGCTCACCGTCGACTCCAAGGGGCGCAACGGCCTCGACCCGGCCTTCGACAAGGACGACGTCGCCGTCTACGGCTACCTGCCCGAGTGGAACGACGGCTCCCAGGGCCAGAACGGCTGGGGCGAGCTCGCCGCCGCCAACGGGTTCGTCTACCTCGACAAGAACCCGTGGGGCACCCAGTACAAGTACGACGACCCCAAACTGGTCGAGACCATCGCCTGGTACAAGGCGCTGACCGACAAGGGCTTCGCGCCGAAGTTCGACAAGCAGTCGACGCTCGGCATCGACGCCGTGATGAACTCCGGCAAGGCCGCGCTGACCATCGCCGGCTCCTGGACCATCAACACCTACCTCGGCGAGGGCGCGCAGCAGAAGTTCGCGCTCGCCCCGCTCCCGGTCGGCCCGTCGGGCACCCGCAAGAGCGCCATCAACGGCCTGTCCGACGCGATCTGGGCGGGCACCGAGCACAAGGACGCCGCCTGGAAGTGGGTGAAGTACCTCGGCTCGGCCGACTGCCAGAACCTGGTCGGCGACAACGCCGTGGTCTTCCCCGCCGTCAAGAGCGCCACCGAACGCGCGCTGGCCGCCCACAAGGCCAAGGGCCGCGACGTGCAGGTGTACGTCGACTACACCAAGACCTCCGGCGGCACCTTCCTGCTGCCGATCACCGACCACGGCACCGAGATCAGCCAGATCGTCCAGGACGCCCTGCAGTCGGTGATCCTCGGCCAGATCTCCCCGGCCGACGCCCTGACCAAGGCGAACCAGCAGGTCAACGCCCTGTTCGTCTGACCGCCCGCCCGGCCGGACTCACACGCCCCGCCGGGCCCTGTCTTGAAGGCAGATTCCGAGCGCGAGACGCGGCCGGCCTTCGGCCGTCCGCGTCTCGCTTCCCATGAGGAGAGCCATGCCCCAACTCGTCGACCTGGCGGGCCGCGTCTTCGCGGTCGAGCTGACCGGTTCAGCGTCCGTCGAGCCCGTCGCCGGCGGCCTGATCCTGCCGCCGGGCCGGGTGGCGGTCCTGCACGGTCTCGCCGACGCCCTGTTCTACCGGCACGGCCAGAACTCGTGGAGCCCCTGCGGCTGGCGCCGCCTCAGCGAGCCCCCGCTGCGGATCGCCAACCCCGAACGCCGCCTGACCGCCGACGACACCGTCTGGGACGACCCGGCCCGCCACCACTCCTCGGCCGTGGCCGCCCTCCAGGGGCCCGACGGAAACGTGCTCCTGCTGGGCTCGCTCGGCCTGGGCACCCCCCGGCTGGCCGCCGACCACGACACCCTCGCCGGGTGGTGCGAGGAGGACGGCGCGCCGTGGTTCCTGGCGTACGGGCCGGAGAGGGAGGTCTTCGCCTCCTACACGCGGGAGCTGGCCGGGCGGCTGGGCAGCAGCGACCGGCAAGCGGGGAACGTCTGGTGCACCTGGTACGCCTACTACGAGGGCATCACCGAGGAGCAGCTCGGCAAGGACATCGCCGGGCTGGCCGGGCTGCCCTACGACGTCGTGCAGGTCGACGACGGGTGGCAGCGGATCGTGGGCGACTGGGAGCCCAACGCCAAGTTCCCCTCGGGCATGGCGGCGCTGGCCGGGCGGATCAGCGCGGCGGGGATGCGGCCGGGGCTCTGGCTGGCCCCCTTCATCGTGCTGCCCGGCGCCGAGCCGGACCCGGAGTTCCTGCTGCGCGACGCCGCGGGGAACCCGGTCGAGGCCGGGCACAACTGGGGCGCCGCCTACTGGGCGCTCGACCTCACCCACCCCGGCGTCCAGGAGCACCTGCGGGCGCTGATCCACCGGGTGGTGCACGAGTGGGGCTTCACCTATCTCAAGCTCGACTTCATCAACGCGGGGGCCGTCCCGGGGGTGCGGCACTCGGGGGCGGCGCGGGAGCGGGCGTACCGCGACGGGCTCCGGTTGATCCGGGAGGCGGCCGGACCGGACGTCTACCTGCTCGGCAGCGGTGGCCTGCTGCTGCCCTCGCTCGGCCTCGTCGACGGCATGCGCAGCGGCCCCGACGTCGCCCCGATGTGGGCCAACTACGCCACCGACGACCCCTCCGACGCGATGGCCTACAACGCCGTCGTGAACACCCTCCACCGCCTGTGGCACGCGCCGCTGCTCCAGGTCGACCCCGACATCGTCTACTTCCGCAGCCGCCTGAACCTGCTGACCGACACCCAGATGGCCTGGTTGCAGGACCTGGCGGCGATCTGCGGCTTCCGCGCGATCTCCGACCCGCCCTCGTGGCTCAACCCCGCCGAGCTGGAACGCCTGCGCGCCTATCTGACCGACCGGCCGGAGATCGTCCAGAACAGTCGCTACCGGTTCACCGTCGACGGCCGCGAGGTCGACTTCACCGGGGCGCTGAGTCCCGGCCAGCAGTATCCGATCTCGTGAGACGACCGGTAGAATTACGCTTTCTCAAAGCATAATTAGGGGGCAATGGTGGTGGACGCGGCCGGAGCCGATGTCAGCAGGCTCCGCGAGCTCAACTCGCTCAGCATCGTCCGGGCGATGCGGGGCCAGCCGCCCGCCACCGTCACCGAACTCGCGGGCCGCACCGGCCTGTCGCGGCCGGGCACCGACGTCGTCGTGCGCGGCCTGGTGACCGACGGATGGGTGAAGGTCGTCGAACCCGACGGGAGCACCGTCGGCCGCCCGGCCCGCCGCTACCGCTTCAACGCCGACGCGGGGCACGTCTTCGGGGTCGACATCGGGGCGCACAAGATACTGGTGTTGTTGTCGAACCTCGAAGGCGAGGTGCTGCGCAGCCGCCGCCTGCCGGTCGACCCCGACGCCGACCCGGCCGAACGGCTCGCGGTCCTCGACGCCGCCCTCACCGACTGCCTGACCGAGGCCTGCCTTTCGCCCGGCCAGATCTGGGCGATCACGGTGGGGGTGACCGGCCCGGTCGACGCGTCGGGCCGGACCTCCCTGTTCACCCCGCTGCCCGGCTGGGCGAGCGTCTCCCCGGCCGACCACCTGGCGGCCCGGTTCGGCTGCCCGATCTCGGTCGAGAACGACTGCAAGCTCGCCGCCGTGGCCGAACGCTGGCAGGGCGCCGCGCAGGACGCCGACGACATCGTCTACCTCCAGGCGGGCATGCGCATCGGCGCCGGCCTCATCATCGACGGCACCCTGCGGCGGGGCTTCGGGGGCGCGGCCGGGGAGATCGGCGCGCTCAAGACGCTTCGCTGGTTGACGGCCCCCTCCCGCCTGGAGAACTGCCCCGGCATGCCCGCCGACGTCCACCCCAACGACAAGGCGGCCTGGGTCTTCGAACGCGCCCGCGAGGGCGACCGCGACGCCCTGACCACGCTGCGGCGCTACGCGAAGGACCTCGCGGTCGGAACGGCGGCGCTCGTGCTGACGCTCGACCCGCAGGTCGTGGTGCTCGGCGGCGGCTACTCGCGGTCGGCCGACCTGATCATCGACCCGCTCCTGCAGGAACTGGAGCGGTTGTGCCTGCGGGTCCCCGAGGTCAGGGCCTCGAACCTGGGCGCCGACGGCGTGGCGCTCGGCGCGCTGCGCATCGCGCTCGACCAGATCGACGCCCAGCTCTTCGCCGACGGAATGCCCGCGCCTCTGACAACGTGACCCGCGCCTAGTGCCATGTCACACATCCAGTACGAGGTGGTGTCAAAGCCGTAACCTGATCTTGTCTGTTATGAGGGTTTTCAAAGAGATTTGGGGTAATTCCCCTGTCTCTGGAGGCTCTTCGTGCCACCGTTGCGAGCCGCCCTCGTCGCCGTCGGACTGGTCGTGGCCATCGCCACCCCCGTCCAGGCGAGTGCCGCCCCCGCCATTTCCGTGGAGAACGGACGCACCCAGCCCGTCTTCTCCTACGCCGACGCCATCCGCGAGTCGGTCCTCGTCGAGTCGACCGTCGACAGCGACTCCGACGGAGTCCTCGACCGCGTGCGGGTCGACATCATCCGCCCCAAGGAGTCGGGCCCCGGTCTCAAGGTCGCCTCGATCATCGATGAGAGCCCCTACTACGACAACTCCGGCCGCGGCAACGAGGCGGAGCGCAAGGTCTACGACGCGAACGGGAACATCGTGAAGTTCCCGCTCTGGTACGACAACTACTTCGTGCCGCGCGGCTACGCCTTCCTCGCCGTCGACATGATCGGCACCACCAAGTCGACCGGCTGCCCCGACGTCGGCGGCAAGGCCGACATCCTGGGCGGCAAGGCCGTCATCGACTGGCTGAACGGCCGCGCCACCGCCACCAAGCTCGACGGCGTCACCCCGGCCGTGGCCGACTGGAGCACCGGCAAGGCCGGCATGATCGGCAAGTCGTACGACGGCACGCTCGCCAACGGCGTCGCCGCGACCGGCGTCGAGGGCCTGGAGACCATCGTCCCGATCTCGGCGATCAGCTCCTGGTACAAGTACCAGCGCATGAACGGCGTGATCTACAACTTCAACTACCAGTCCTACCTGGGCAACGCCGTCGACACCGACCCCGACGCCAAGTGCGCCGCGGTCCGCGCCTACGCCGACGCCAACGACGGCGACGACACCGGCAACTACAACGCCTACTGGGCCGAGCGCGACTACATCGCGGGCAGCCTCGCCGACGTCTCCAAGGTCAAGGCCTCGGTCTTCGTCGTGCACACCGTCAACGACCTGAACGTCAAGCCGGACAACTTCTCCGTCTGGTGGGACGCGCTGGCCAAGAACGGCGTGCCGCGCAAGATCTGGGTCGGCCAGACCCAGCACGTCGACCCCTTCGACTTCGAGGGCCAGCGCGACCGCTGGGTCGACACCCTGCACGCCTGGTTCGACTACTGGCTCGTCGGCGTCAGCAACGACGTCATGAAGCAGCCGCGCGCCGACGTGCAGACCGGCCGGACCGACTGGATCACCCTGCGCGACTGGCCCGAGCCCGCCGCCCAGAACCACCTGTTCCGCCCGGCCGCCGACGGCACCCTCGGCCTGGTCCAGGCGCAGAACGGCGAGACCGCGACCTTCACCGACGTCCGCCAGTCGGAGAACACGATGGTCGCCAACATCACCACCCCCGCCGCCGGCCGCGTCGCCTTCACCACCAGCGAGTTGTCCAAGGACATCCGGATGTCCGGCACCCCGGAGATCAGCCTCCAGGTGAAGCTCGACAAGCCGACCAGCAACCTGACCGCGCTCCTCGTCGACTTCGGCACCGACACCCGCATCAACTGGCGCAGCAACCAGGGCATCCGCAACCTGACCACGCAGAGCTGCTACGGCGAGTCGACCGCCGCCGACGACGGCTGCTACTTCGACGTCGAGACCAACATGACGACCGCCCCCCTGGAGATCGTCGCCCGCGGCTGGATCGACGTGCAGAACCGCGACTCGATCAGCACCTCCAACCCCCTCACGGTGGGCTCGTACGGCGAGGTCAAGTGGCTGACCCTGCCGCAGGACTACACCTTCAAGGCCGGCCACCGCATCGGCCTGGTCCTGGCCGGCACCGACTCGACCTACAGCGGCGAGCCCGCCACCGGCGCGAAGGTCACCGTCGACCTGCAGCGCAGCCGCGTCCGCATCCCGCTCGTCCTGGCCCCCGGTGAGACCATCACCGAGGCCGACGTCCGCGCCCGCCGCGCGGCTCCGTGGGTCGCCCCGGCCGAGCCCGAGTGGCCCGCTCCGGAATACCGCTTCTGGTAAACCGCTCCGAAACCGGCGACGGCCCGGCGGCTCCACGCCGCCGGGCCGTCGCTTCGTTCTCCCGGGCCACCTGCTCGCTCACTGTTCGCCGGACATTCGCCTTCCGTCAGCGACACCACCAGGCCATCACATGGTGCAGGTCAGCGACACCACGCCTTGACCGCGTCGAGGATCAACGCCGCACCTTCGACTTTCACGGTCGTGTCCCCTTCAGTGATCCGGGCCTCGAGGTTCTTCAGTACCTGACCTTCAGGCACGCCCTGCTGAATGTCGAGGCACGTGCTCTCGCCGCGGCTCACCGCCCGATCCTCATTCACGACCAGCCCCTGATCGATCGTCGACAAAGTCGCGAGGTACTCGGTTCGCTGCTCTCCCGTCATTCTCGGCAGGCTCGACACCTCAAGCGTGATCGTCCTGTCCGGCGCCGAGACAGGCTCAGGATCAGCCAGATAGCCGTCCACCACCAGGAATGCCACCCCACCGGCTACGACACCGCCCAAGGCCTTCCACATCAGGCTGGTCTTCTTCTTCGGCGGTAGCTCCATGCCCGCACCGTACGACCCTCGCGATCCGATCTGTCCAGGACTGTCCAAACGTGCACCCGTAAACCAGGGCATTGCGCCCTCGAAATCCAGTGACGATCACTCCGGGAGGACAGCCTTCCCGAGCGCCTGCCGCAGGCTTTCACGTCTGGACCTCGGTCAGCATGGTCTGCGGCCGGGCGCCGCCGATTCGCGCTGCCGCCTCCTGGCTCAGCACGGCGACCCCTTCGGCGACAAGGCCGCGGACTCGCCTGAGAGCACCAGGAAAAGGACCCACTGTTCGCCGGACATTCGCCTTCCCGTCAGCAGCGTCCACCAGGCTCTTGGCACGTTCCCCGTGGAAGAGAGCCCACATTGCGTAAGACCTGGCGGCGGACCGTCGCATTAGCCCTCCCGTTCCTGACCGCCGTCCCGCTGCTCGTCACCCAGGCATGGGCGGCCGACCCGGTCCCCTCGATCAAGGTGAACGAGGTCGAGTCCAACGGCGGCACCCCCGGCGACTGGGTCGAGCTGACCAACACGGGCACCGTCCCGGTCGACATCGGCGGCTGGCTCGTCAAGGACAACGACGACACGCACGTCCTCACCATCCCGGCGGGCACCACCGTCGCCCCGGGCGCCTTCCTAGTACTCGACACCGAGGTCGCCTACGGTCTCGGCGGCGCCGACTCCGTGCGGGTCTTCCTCGCCGACGGCGTCACGCTGGTCGACAGCCACACCTGGGCCGCGCACGCGCCCGTCACCTGGGGCCGCTGCCCTGACGGCACCGGCGAGTTCGCCGCCACGGTCGCCCCGACCAAGGGCGCGGCCAACGACTGCGGCACCCCCTCGGCGTTCGTGAAGATCAACGAGATCGAGTCCAACGGCGGTACCCCGGGCGACTGGGTCGAACTGGTCAACGTCGGACCTGTCCCGGTGAACATCGGCGGCTGGCTCGTGAAGGACAACGACGACACGCACGTCCTCACCGTCCCGGTCGGCACGACCGTCGCCCCCGGCGCCTTCCTGGCGCTCGACACCGAGGTCGCCTACGGTCTCGGCGGCGCCGACTCCGTGCGGGTCTTCCTCGCCGACGGCGTCACGCTCGTCGACTCCCACACCTGGGCCGCCCACGCCGCGGTCACCTACGCGCGCTGCCCCGACGGCACCGGCGTGTTCACCGACAGCACCGCCGCCACCAAGGGCGCGGCCAACACCTGCGGCGCGCCGGCCTCCACGGTGAAGATCAACGAGGTCGAGTCGAACGGCGGCACGCCCGGCGACTGGGTCGAGCTGACCAACACCGGCGCCGCGCCGGTCGACGTGTCGGGCTGGATCGTCAAGGACAACGACGACACCCACGTCCACACGATCCCGGCGGGCAGCACGATCACCCCCGGCGGTTTCCTGCCCGTGGACGTCGAGCTCTCCTACGGCCTCGGCGCCGCCGACTCCGCGCGGCTCTACTCGGCCGACGGCCTGACCCTCGTCGACTCCCACACCTGGCCCGCGCACGCCACCGCCACCTACGGCCGCTGCCCCGACGGCACCGGCGCGTTCACCGACACCACCGCCGCCACCAAGGGCGCGGCCAACGCGTGTGGTTCCACCACACCGGCCGGCACTCCGTGGCCCGGCGGCGCCGGCGTCGCGACGGCCGACGCCGCGGGCGTGCTCGGCGGCAACATGAGCGGCCTGTACTACCAGCCCTCCGGCGACGCCGGCCCCGGCTCCTTGTGGGCGGTCAAGAACGGGCCCGGCACCCTCTACCGGCTGGAGAGGAAGGGCGCCGTCTGGACGCCCGCCGAGACCCACCCGCTGAAGTTCCCGACCGGCCTCGGCGACCCCGACGCCGAGGGCGTCACGGTGACCCCGGCCGGGGTGTTCGTCTCGACCGAGCGCGACAACGGCGTCGGCGGTGTCAGCCGCCCCGCCGTCCTCCGGTTCGACCCGGCCGGCGGGGACGGCACCCTGACCGCCACGAAGGAGTGGGTGCTCACCGCCGACCTGCCGGCCGTCGGCGCCAACGCCGGGCTTGAGGCCATCACGTGGGTGCCCGACTCCTACCTCACCGCCGAGGGCTTCGTCGACGAGCGCACCGGGGCGGCGTACCGGCCGGGCGACTATCCGGACCACGGCGACGGACTGTTCCTCGTCGGCGTCGAGGGCACCGGCGGCGTGTACGCCTACGCCCTCGACCAGAACGGCGCCGCGTTCACCCGGGTCGCCACGATCGCCAGCGGCTTCCCCGGCGTCATGGAGCTCGCCTACGACCCCGAACTGCGGAAGCTCTGGGTCGTCTGCGACGACACCTGCCAGGGCCGCGCCGCGCTGTTCGACGTGAACGCCAGTGGCAAGTTCGCCGCCACGGTCGTGTACGACCGCCCGTCCGGCATGCCGAACCTCAACAACGAGGGCTTCACCCCCGCCGCGCGGGCCGAGTGTGTCGGCGGCCGCAAGCCGGTCTTCTGGACCGACGACGCCAACACCGGCGGCCACGCGCTGCGCACCGGCACGATCGACTGCACCCCCCTCGACCTCGACGCCGACGACGACGGCATCGACGACGGGATCGACCCGAAGAAGGGCGACCCCGCCAACGAGACCTTCTCCGACGGCGTCACCTCGGGCCGCGTGCTCGCCCGCGAGGGCCGGACCGTGACCGTCTCGGACACCGCCGCCCCGGCCGGCGTCCTGGTCACCGTGGGCGCGGGCGACCCGCCGGCGGTGGTCCAGCTCACCGGCGTGTTCGGCACCGTGGCCCTGACCGAGGGCGCCTACCGGATCACCGGTGACGGCAGGACGTCCACCGTCTCCGCCCTCACCGGCCAGGCCGTGGTGAAGGTGACCGTCAACGGCACCCCCGTCACGCTGACCGCGGGCGCGGGCGGCTCGGTCACCCTGACCGAGGTGCCCGGCAACGGCACCGTCGCCGGGATCACCGGCATCGAGCACACCGGTGAGGTCACCCTCAGGGCGACCGGCGTCCCGGCCGGGGCCTGCGGCGACATCGTGGTCCGCAATGTCGTCGTCGCGGCCGCCGGGGCGACGGCGGTGTCGGGCACCGGCGCCGACGACCTGATCATCGGCCGCTCGGCCGACGACGTCATCACCGGCTACGGCGGCGACGACTGCGTCGTCGGCCAGGGCGGCGACGACACGATCACGACCGGCGACGGGAACGACCGGATCGACGCCGGCAACGGCGCCAACGTGGTGAACGCGGGCGGCGGCGACGACCTCGTCCAGGGTGGCAACGACGCCGACACGTTCGACTGCGGCGAGGGCGCCGACGTGGCGCGTCCGCTGCGCGGCGCGAACGTCAACGTCGAGGGCCGCTGCGAGACCTTCTGACCGGTTCCCCCGTGAGCCCGTGACCCCCCTCGCCCGGGGGTCGCGGGCTCAGCCGTCGACGGCGACCTTGGCGTACTCGTAGGCCGTGCGGCCGTTCTCGTCGCCGTAGTGGTAGCGGCCCGTCATGATCTCGCCCGTGGGGGAGAGCGAGACGTGCTTGCTCTCCTTCATGTCCGCCGTCCAGTGGCGGCCGACGATGCGCATGGCCTTGCCCTGCCACCGCATCATCTGCGCGTAGTAGACCGTGTAGCCCTTCTCGTCGCCGTAGTGGTAACGGCCGGTCAGCGCGTAGCCGTCGGGCACGGTGTACACGCTGTTGGGCTCGTTCACGCGCACCCAGTAGCGTTCGGGGAGCACCTCCACACGCACGTCGTTGACGTAGATCTGGCCGCAGTAGTAGGTCGTGGTGCCGTTCTCGTCGCCGGTGTGCGCCCGGCCGATCAGCATCTGGTGCTCGGGGCAGAAGAAGGTGCTGTTCGACTCCTTCACGGTGCCGATGTCCCCTCCCAGCACTCTGATGGTGTACGTCTCGGCGGCGGCCGGGGCGGCGGACGCTAAAGTCGCGGCGGCGACCGCCACGGCCAGGGCCTTCTTGAACATCGTCATCTCTCCCGTTTCTGTTCGCTTCGACGGGAACTCTGGCGCACGCCGCTTGGGAGCCGTTGGAGACGTTCTTGGAAGCGGCAAGGGAACCGGTTGTCGCGTGTCACAAGTGAGCCGGCGGCGGTGCTCTACCAATGTGAACGTCGTACAGGAGAACGTGCTGGTCGGGAGGGGCGTCGCCGTGGGGTCCGATCCGCCGGTCCGGGCCGACTTGGAGCAGGTGTTCCGGGCCGTCTACCCGCGTGTCGTCGCGGTGGCCGCCCGCGTGCTCGGGTCGCGTGACGAGGCCGAGGACGTCGCCCAGGAGGTCTTCCTCGCGTTCGGCCGCTCCGCGGTGCCCGCCGGGGAGGCGACCGGCTGGTTGTCGGTCGCCGCCGCGCACACCGCGCTGAACCATCTCCGCTCGGGCCGCAGGAGGACCGCCCGGGAGGAGAACGCCGGCGGCGAGACCGTCGCCCCCGACATCGCCGACGCCGTCGTCACCAGGGACGAACGCCGCCGCGTGCGCGAGGCCCTCGCCCGGCTGCCGCGCCGCCAGGCGGTCGCCCTGGTCCTGCGGCACAGCGGCCTCAGCTACGCCGAGGTCGCCGCCGCCCTCGACCTCTCTCCCGGCAGCGTCGGCACGATCGTGCGACGGGCCGAGTCCGCTCTGCGCAAGGAGTTGAACCGTCATGCGCCATCCGACTGACGGCACGCTGCGCCGGCTCCTCGACGAGCCGGACGGGGTCGCCGACGCCGACCGCGACCACATCGCCCACTGCCCCGCCTGCCAGGAAGGACTGAACGTGGCCCGTGACGACGCCGCCTTCGCCGCCACCGTGCTGAGAACCGAGATCGAGGTGGACGTCGACACGGCCTGGACCCGCTTCTCCACCCGCCCCCCGGTGAAGGAGGCGACCGTGCTGAGCCGCTGGCGCTCCCGCCTGCGCAGTCCCGTCGTCGCCATCGCCGGGGCGGCCGTCCTGGTCACCGGCGCGGGGGCGGCCGCCGCCGCCGACTGGTTCCAGATCTTCCACGCCGAGCGGGTCGCCCCGGTCACCGCGCCGCAGGCCGAGCTGGCCAAGATCCCCGAACTCGACGAGTTCGGCGACCTCGTCGTCACCGACGAGATCTCGGTGCGCCGTGCGCCGGACGTCACCGCCGCCCAGGAGGCCTCGGGCCTCACGCTTCCGGCGGTGGCCGAACTCCCGCCCGGGGTGAGCGGCACGCCCGGCTACTTCGTCGTCGACAGGGCCGGTGGCACGTTCACCTTCTCCGCCGACACCACCGCGCGGACCGCCGCGAAGGCCGGCACGACCGCCCCGCCGGTGCCGCCGGGGCTCGACGGCAGCCGGTTCCGGTTGTCGGCCGGGCCGGGCCTGGCGGCCGTGTGGGCGTCGGAGAACGAACTCCCCGCCCTGGTCGTCGCACGTGTCACCGCGCCGTCGGTCTACTCGGCGGGCGTCCCCTTCACCACCGTCCGCGACTACCTGACGTCGCTGACCTTCATCCCCGACGACGTCGCGGCCCAGTTGCGCGGCTTCTCCGGCGACGGCACGCTGCCGCTGTTCTCGGCGATCGAGGAGAAGCAGACGTCCGTCACCGACGTCGGCGGACGCCCCGCCACGCTGGTCCGGAGCGGCTCCATGGCCGGGGTCGTCTGGGTGGCCGACGGCGTCGTCAACGCGGTCGCCGGCACGCTCACCGCCGACGAGGTCCTGACCGTCGCCCGAGGGCTGCGATGAACGCCGTCTGGGCCTCCGGCCTGCGCAAACGCTACCGGAAGCGGACGGCCGTCGACGGGGTCTCCTTCTCCGTCGCCCGGGGCGAGGTGCTCGGACTGCTCGGCCCGAACGGCGCCGGCAAGACCACCGTCATCAAGATGATGCTCGGGCTGGTGCGCCCCGACGCGGGCGAGGTCATGCTCCTCGGCCGGCCGGTCGGCGACCCTCAGGCCCGCGCCAGGGTCGGCTACCTGCCGGAACTCTTCCGCTACCAGCCTTGGCTGAGCGCCAGGGAGGTCCTCGACCTGCACGTCCGGCTCGCCGGGGCCGACGTGCCCGAGGGGGAGCGCCGCGACACCCTCGCCCTGGTCGGCCTCGCCGACCGGGCCCGGGACCGCGTCGGCGGGTTCTCCAAGGGCATGCAGCAGCGCCTGGGCCTGGCCGTCGCGCTCGTGGCCCGCCCCGAGTTCGTGGTGCTCGACGAGCCGACCAGCGCGCTCGACCCGGTGGGCCGGGCCGACGTGCGCGACATCCTGCTGTCGCTGAAGGAGCGCGGCGTGGCCGTGCTGCTCAACTCCCACCTGATCGGCGAGGTCGAGCGGGTCTGCGACCGCGTGGTCATTCTCGACCGGGGCCGGGTCGCCGCCTCGGGCACCCTCGCCGAACTGCTCGGCGGCCGGGAACTGCGGCTCCGCTTGGAGAAGGTCACCTCAGAGGCGGAGGAACGCCTGCGGCGGGCCGGGCCGGTGCACCGCGACGGCGACCTGTTCACCGTCGTCGACCTGGACGTCGACGTGATCCCCGACCTGGTGGCCGACCTGGTCGCGCTCGGCGTGCGGGTCCACTCGGTCGAACCCGGCCGCGTCAGCCTGGAAGACCGGCTGCTCGACATCCTGGGAAGTGAACGATGATCGTGCTCACCTTCGCCGCCCTCACCCTCCGCGAGGCCGCCCGCCGCAAGGTGCTGCGGGCGCTGGCCGTGCTGACGGTCGTGCTGCTGGCCCTGTCGGCGTGGGGCTTCCACACCCTCGTGACCAAGGAGTTCGACGGCGCGCAGCTGACCAGCGGCGAACTGCGGCTGATCGCCTCCCAGCTGCTCAACCTGGTCATGTTCGGCCTCAGCCTGATCGCCGCCCTGGGCACCGCCTTCCTGGCCGGCCCGACCGTCGCCGGCGAGGTCGAGTCGGGCACCGCCCTGGCGATCCTGGCCCGCCCGATCCGGCGCTCGACCGTCCTGACCGGCAAGTGGCTCGGCCTGATCGCCTTCGGCGGCGGTTTCATCGTCCTGGCCGGGCTCGCCCAGTTCGTGATCGTGTACGCCACCACGGGCTACTGGCCCTCCGACCCGGTCACCGGGCTGGCGCTGCTCGCCTTCCAGACGGCCGTGCTGCTCACCCTGGGCCTGCTGTTCTCCACGCTGATCTCGCCGATGGCGTCGGGCGTGGTCGCGGTCGGCCTGTTCGGCGCGACCTGGATCGCCGGGGTGGTCGGGGGAGTGGGCCGCGGCCTGGGCAACGACAGCGTGGCGGCCGTGGGGACGGTCTCCCAGGTCCTGCTCCCGACCGACGGGTTGTGGCGCAGCGCGATGTACGCCTTCCAGGACCCCGCCGCGCTGCTGGGATTCGGCGGCCCCGCCGTCAAGGGAGGCTTCCCCTTCCTGAGCGACACCCCGATCACGTGGGCCTACCTGGCGTGGGCGGTCGCCTGGACCGCCCTGGTGCTGGGCCTGGCCGCGCTGGTGCTTCGACGCCGCGATCTGTGACCCGGCGCAGGTCACAAGGACTTTTTGCGGAGGTGAACGAATGATTTCACCTCGCCGAAACCTACGTCCGGTCCGGGGCCGGATAGTGTCTCCCCATTCTCGACAACGTTGATCCCTTCATCGGCACCGCGGCCACCGACCTGCCCCCGGCAGGCGGCCTGGCCGCCACGTGGTGGTGGCCGAAACCGCAGGTGGGCAACACCCACCCCGGGGCCACCTCCCCCCTCGGCATGGTCTCGGCCTGTGCCTACTCCGGTGCCTATCCGACCGGTTACGGTCGCTACGCCAAGAACACCGAAGGCGTGCCCGAGGAGATGTTCGACCGTCTCCAGGCCAGCGGGTTCACCCACTTCCAGCAGTCGGGCACCGGCGCGATCCGCAAGTACTACAACTACGTGCGGGTCACCCCGATGGTGCAGCCCCTCGACGACCTCGGCCAGTCGTGGTCGCTGTCCGACGAGGAGGCCTCGCCCGGCTACTACGCCGCCACCCTCGACACCGGCGTCCGGTGCGAGGTCACGGTGGGGCAGAAGGTGGCCGTCCACCGCTACACCTTCCCTCAGCACAGCAGCGCCCGGGTGGTCGTCGACCTGTCCTGCGGCGGGCTCGCCATCGACCTCGGCCGCACCGTCCCGCTGCGGGCGCAGGTCGAGAACATCGGCCACGGCCAGGTGCAGGGCACCGTCGTCATGGAGGGCGTGCCGCTGTCGGTCTACGTCGACGTCGACGCCCCCGGCTGGCGGCAGATGCTCTGGTACGACCGCCGTCTCATCGACGGCGGCACCCGGCTCGACTTCGACAGCATCCGGCACACCACGCTGCGCCCCTTCGGCATGCTCTACATGGGCCCGACGCGGGCCGGGCAGACCATCGAGGTCCGCATGGGCTTCTCGCTGCGCGGCTGCGACCAGGCCAAACGGAACCTGGAGCGCGAGTGCGGCCTCGGCCAGCCCTCGTTCGACATCGTCAAGCTGCGCACCCGCGCCCGCTGGGCCGACCACCTCGACCGGGTCAAGGTCGACGGCGGCACCCCGGCCCGCCAGACGGTCTACGCCACCGCGCTCTACCACTCGCTGATCAAGCCGTGCATCGTCGACGACGAGAGCCCGTTCTGGCCCAGCAACGGGCCCTACGCCTTCGACGTCTGCACGATGTGGGACATCTACAAGACCCAGCTCCCGCTGCTCATGGCCATCGCCCCCGACCGGGCCTCCGGCCTGCTCGAATCGCTGATCCGGGTCTGCGAGGAAGAGGGCAACTTCCCGATCGGCTACCGCATGGCGCGCGGCGCCGACCGGTTCTTCCGCCAGGGCAGCGCGCTGGCCCACACCGCGCTCGCCGACGCCCACGCCCTCGATCTCGACGGCATCGAGTGGAGCTGGGCGCTCGTGCACATGGCCGACGACCTGCGCCGCATGTACGGCGAGGACTTCTTCGAGCACGGCGTCGTCCACCCGATCACCCACACCCTCGACCTGGCCTACGGCCACCACCTGACCGCCCAGCTCGCCCGCGCGCTCAACGACACCCGGCTCGCCGACGACCTGGCCCGCCGCGCCCACGGCTGGGTCAACGCCTTCGACCCCGGCACCGGCCTGCTGCGCGACTCGGAGTTCTACGAGGGCGGCAAGTGGAACTACTCGTTCCGGCTGCTGCACGACATGGCCGCCCGCATCGCGCTGGCGGGCGGCGACGCCGGCTTCATCGGCAAGCTCGACCAGTTCTTCGGCTACGGCGCCGCCCCGGTCAAACAGGCCGGCCGCCGCCCGCAGCAGGCCGAGATGGCCGCCGGCTACGCCCTCAACCGGTTCGAGGGCCTCAACAACGAGCCCGACATGGAGGCCCCCTGGGCCTACCACTACGCGGGCCGTCCCGACCGCACCGCCGAGGTCGTCCACTCCGCGCTCACGTGGCAGTTCGGCACCGGTCCCGGCGGCCTTCCCGGCAACGACGACTCCGGCGGCCTGAGCTCCTGGTACATCTGGGCCTCGCTCGGGCTCTTCCCGGTGGCCGGGCAGAACCTCTTCCTCGTCAACGCGCCCGCGTTCGAACGGGCCGCGCTGCGGGTAAGAGAAGGCGAGTTCGTCATCGAGACCAGCGGCCATAAAGAGGCGCCGATCAGCTCCGACGGCGCCGAGCGTGAGCCCCCGGTCCAATACGTCCAGTCGGCCACCCTCAACGGCCGTCCACTGGATGCGGCCCACCTGACTGCCGCGACCGTCCATCGGGGCGGCAGACTGCACCTGCGACTCGGCCCCGAGCCATCGGGATGGGGGCGGGGTGTCCGCCCGCCGTCCCTGTCCGATTCCCCTGCGCTATCGGAGGAGACTCGATGACCCACCCCCGACGCCGCCTCGTGATCGTGGTCAGGGCCGACCCGGTCATCTGCGGCCATTCCGGCGAGGCCCGCAACCTCGCCGAGGTGGCGCTCACCCGTGGATACGACGACGTCAGGCTGCTGACCTGGCCCATCCCGGCCCTCCAGGCCGCCGGGCTGCCGTTGAAGCCGCTCGACCGGCTGCTGCCGTACAGCCCCGGCATCACCGTCGAACGTCCCGAACCGGTCGGTGACTACCGGGTGCCCGACGGCCGCCACCTGGCCGGCCTCACCGGGCGCCTGGTCGAGCTGCTGGCCGAGCCGGTGCCGACGACCTGCCTGTCGATGTACATCGTCCCCCACGCCAACGTCGTGCTCGACGCCGTCAACGCGGCCAGGGCGGCGGGTTTCAACCCCGACGTCCGCACCATCGTGAAGGCCGTCGGCTCCGACGTCACCAACGTCATCCGCAACTGCCTGCGCGACAACCGCTTCGGCGCCGCGACGGCGCTGTTCACCACGTTCCTGTCCAACGACGAGGTGGTGGCGGTCTCCGACTACACCCGCGAGGAGATCATCGACGCGGCGGAGCAGGTCGACGCCCACGTCGGCACCACGTTCGCCGAACAGTGCCGCCGCCGGGTGACGGTCAGCTACCCGCCGATCGACTCCTCGGCGTTCCTCGACCCCGACCCGGCGCTGGTCGACGCCGCCCTCGCGCACCGCGGCCTGGAACGCGACGGCTACCTGCTGTTCCTGTCCCGGGTCACCCCCGCGAAGGGCATCTTCGACCTGCTGGCCGCCTACCGGCAGGCCCGCAGCCGGGAGAAGGTCAAGCTCGTGGTCGCCGGCACGGGCACCGCGCTCGCCCAGGTCCAGGCGATCGCGGCGGCCGACGAACACGTCGTCGTCCTCACCGACGTCGACGACAACGAGAAGCCGCTGCTCATGCGGGGCAGCGCGGCCTACGTCCTGCCGACCAAACCCGAACCCGACTTCGTCGAGACGTTCGGCATCGCCCTCGCCGAGAAGATGCTGGCGGGCGGCGGCCCGATCATCACCACCGACACCGGCGGCACCCTCGAAGCGGTCGGCGACGCGGCCATCATCATCGACCAGGGCGACGTCACGGGCATCGCGGCGGCGATCGACCGGGTCGTCCTCGACATGAACGGGACCGAACGCCGCGAGATGGAACTGCGGGCCCGCGAGTGGGCCATGCAGTTCGACCGCGCGGCCGTCTTCGACGACCTGTTCCCGGAGACGGCGCTCCGCCGGAGCGCCTGACCGCGATCGACGCCGGCCCGGACGGATCACTTGCCGTCCGGGCCGGTTCATTTCAGCGGCAGCACCGCCCGCACCGTGAAGCCGCCGCCGTCGGGCCCGGCGTCGAGGGAGCCGTGGAACAGGGCGGCCCGCTCGCGCATGCCGATGAGCCCGTGCCCGCCCGGGATGTGGGGCGCGGCCCGGAAGCCGTCGCGAGGGCCGTCGTCGGTGACGTCGAGGCGCAGCTCGCCCGGCCTGTGGTCGATCGTGACGGTCACCCGGGTCGGCCCGGCGTGCTTCAGCGTGTTGGTCAGCGCCTCCTGGACGATCCGGTAGGCCGACAGGTCGAGGCCCGCCGGCAGCGGCCGCGGCTCGCCGGTCACCTCGACCGTCACGTCGAGCCCGGCCGACCGCGACTGCTCCACCAGGTCGCCGACGCGGGCCAGGCCCGGCTGCGGCAGGCGGCTGTCGGTGGCGGGGCCGCGCAGCAGGTGGAGCATGCGCTGGAGCTCCTCGACCGCGCCCCGGCCGGTCGCCTCGATCTGGCTCAGCGCCTCGCGTTCGCGGCCCAGGTCGGCGGGCAGCCGGCGGCGCAGCCCGCCCGCCTGCATCACCATCATGCTGACGCTGCTGGCGACGATGTCGTGCAGCTCGCGGGCCAGCCGGGCCTGCTCCTCGGCGACGGCCTCCCGCACCAGCCGCTCGCTGCGCGCCACCACGGCGTCGGTGCGCTCCTCGGCGCGGGCGGCCAGCACCTGGTAGCGGCGCACGCCCACCCCCGCGCCGCCCGCGATGGCCGACATGCCCGCCGCGATGGCGTACTCGGCGAACTCGGCGCCGCCGTAGGTCAGGCCCATGGCGGCGACGAAGACGACCGTGGCCGCCACCCCGAAAACGGCCCGCGCGCTGCGCAGCCGGTGCAGGCTGAGGACGGTGAACAGGAAGACCAGTTCGGTCAGCCACTGCCAGGCGGCGGCGTCCTCCAGGGTGAACACGAACACCGTGCTCGACACGACGGTGTACACCGCCATCGTCCAGACGGGGGCCACGCGGCGGAACAGCACCAGGACCGCGGTGGCGACCCCCCAGGCCACCCACAGGGCCGGGATCGGCCGCTCGGACAGTTCGGTGCCGCCGGTCAGTTCCTCGATGACGGCGAACAGCCCGACCGCCACGGCCACCAGGCCGTCGGCCGCGCTCAGCCGGGTACCACGCACGGGATGAGCGTAGTGCGACTTGTGCCGACATCGGTCAGACGAGGAGCCGGTCGAGCACTCCGACGACCGGTACCGGCCCGACGCCGTCTCCTTCACGATCGACAACTCCCAGCAGGGCCGCCCGGCCCTGCTCCGCACCCGAGGACAGGTGTCATGATCGAACTGGTCGTCCTGGACGTCGCCGGAACGACGATCGAGGAACACGGCAGCGTGTACGACGCCCTGGAGGCCGCCGTCAGAGCCGCCGGCGCCACCCCCACCACGGAGGAGGTGCACCGCTGGATGGGCGCAGGCAAGCGCGAGGCCGTCGCCGCGCTGCTCGGCGAACCGTCGGAGGCCGCCTACCAGGACTTCCGCACCCGTCTCGCGGCCCTGTACGCGGCCAGGCCCCCGTACCCCCTGCCCGGAGTGACGGAGGCGGTGACCCGGTTGCGGGAGGCGGGCGTGCAGGTCGCGCTGACGACCGGCTTCGACCGCGAGGTGACGACGGGCCTGCTGGAGTCGGTCGGCTGGACCGGCTTCTTCGACGCGGTGATCTGCGTGGACGACGTCCCGGCCGGCCGTCCGGCGCCCTACATGATCTTCCGCGCGATGGAGGCGACGGGCGTGACCGACGTCCGCAGGGTCCTCACGGCCGGCGACACGGTCCGCGACCTGGAAGCGGGTGCCAACGCGGGCGCCGCGATCGTGGTCGGCGTGCTGACGGGCGCGCAAGACGCGGCGGTCCTGGGGACGGTCCCGCACACGCGCATCCTGCCGGGCGTGGCCCAGATCCCGGACCTCATCCTGCCCAATTGACCGTATACACAGGACAGGGAGGCCATGTCGCTGGTCTACTAGACGTATGCAGACAAGAACAATGCGCCCCATGAGCGCAGACACGTGGACGCGGACCCTGACCGAACTCGCGGAGGCCATCCGCACGTCGGAGATCCCCGGCGACCTCGGCATCGCCCAGGTCACCCTGGAGCCCATGGTGGACTCCGAAGGCGAAGAGGGCCTCTGGGCCCACATCGTCATGGACGGCGTGGGCGACGACGGCTGGGACCCCATGATGTGCCACGCCGTGAGCATGAACGGCAACAGGCTGGCGGTCGAACACGGACTCGACCACTACGTCTACGCCCGCTTCTACACCCAGCGTGACTGGGCCGAGCGGGACCTCGCCGATGACGACGACGAGGAGCAGGCGTGAAGCGAATCAAGGCGGACGACTACCTCACCCTCGCCGAGCTGATCGCGGTTCGCCCCCGCCCCGCGCATCTGCGCCGGGCCACCTCGACCGCCTACTACGCCGTGTTCCACGAACTCGTCGGGCAGGGCGCCCGGCGCGCGGTGACCAGCGGCACGGACGACCACCGGCACACCGTCAGCCGCTGGTACGCCCACGGCAACTTCCGCCAGACCGCCCGATGGGTGACCGCGATCGCGGCCGACAAGAGCGCGCCCGAGGCGGTGACCAGGCTGCTCAGCGTGAACGGCCGGATCGACCCCGACCTCGTGCTGGTCGCGGACTCCTTCGGCGAGCTCCAGGCCCTCCGGCACGTCGCCGACTACGATCCCGGCTACGTCGCGAGCCGCACGGCGACCCTCAGCCATGTGAGGAGGGCGAGGACGGCGGTGGAGGCGATCCGCCGGTTGGACAAGGACGCCGTCCACGAGTTCGACATGTTCCTGCTGCTCTCGCTCGGCGGAGAGCGCATGGTCAGGAACTCATGACGTCGCTCACCCGGTTCGTCGCTGTCCGATAGTGGGAACGCAAGCCACCCGCAGGATCAGACAGCCGACGAACCCCGCTCCCGGGGATGTGGACCCGCTGGCAGCGTGTCCGTACGCTGGGGGAGATGGTCATGGACGGCGAACTCCGCGCGCTCGAACCGATCTTCCACCGGGCGCCCGCCGGGGTCGGCCGCGCGTTCTTCGAGCGCATGACGGCCCCCGACTTCTTCGAGATCGGCGCCTCCGGACGGCTCTACTCGCGGGAGTTCGTCCTCGACACGCTGGCCGAGCGTCACTCCCGTCCCCACGACGACCCGTGGGAGGTCACGGACTTCACGTCCCGGCGCCTCGAAGGCGACACGTGGCTCGTGACGTATCTGCTCGACCAGGCCGGGCGGGTCAGCCGCCGGTCGACCGTCTGGACGTGGACCGCCGACGGCTGGGTCGCGCGTCATCACCAGGGGACCCTCGTATGACCGCCGCCGACCTCGCCGCGCATCTCGCGTCTCTCGGCATCGACGTGCACTCCATCGGTCGTGACCTCGACGAACGCTACTGTCTCGTCGCGGCGTCCGACGGCTGGCACGTCTACTACAGCGAACGCGGTCAGAAGTCCGGCCTGCGCGTCTTCCGTGACGAGGACGCCGCCTGCCGCGCCCTGCTGCGCGACGTCCTCGCCGACCACGGTGTTCAGGCGCGCCTGCGGACCTCGGGGAACTCCGGCTCGGGCGTCTGATGGCCGCGCAGGTGCCGGTCCAGGAACCAGGCGGTGTACGCCCGGGTGATCTCGATGGCCCGGGTCCCGTCGAGCGGCTGGGACGGCAGGCCCACCTGCCCCCGCAGGATCGCGTAGTCGGTGAACGACGAGTGGTCGGTGCCGGTCACCTCCCGCCATGTCTTCGGCCTGGCCTGTACGGGCGGCCACGTGGTGTCCGTCCGGACCGTCCCCATCAGCACGACCGGCCCGTTCAGCGGCGGCGCGTCGGGAAGAAGGGTGCCGTCGAAGTCGATCGCCGCGCGGATCGACGGGCGGGCCGCCATCGTGTGGACGGCGGCGTTGCCGCCCATCGAGTGACCCGCGACCGCGACCCCGTCGACGCGGAAGCGATTCTTCAGCTGGTCGATGACGAATGTCAGGTCCTTGACGCGCCCCGCCGAGACCTGCGCGCCGAGTTCCCTGGTCTGCGGACGCTCACACACCACGCACGTCGTCGTGTGCCCGTCGGGGAAGGTCGTGCCGACCGACTCGTACGTGTGCTCCACCGCCGCCACCAGATAACCCCGGCTGGCCAGGTCCTCGCCCAGCGACGTCAGGGTGACCCGGGGAAAGGAGAACCCGGGCGAGAGCACCACGAGGGGCAGGGGCCGCCGGACCATCGGGGCGCCCGACCGGGCGTGGGTGCTGGTCGTGGCCAGCACGCCGGGCGGCAGGTCGGCCGCCCCGGGCACACGGGCCAGGATGTTGGCCGACTCGGCCGTGGTGACGTACCGGAACCGTTCGCCCTTCGAGGAGAGCGCCGGATACCAGACCGTCACCATGAGCTGTCGCGGGCCGGACGCGGGCACCCACGGATCGGGACGGGAGCGGTCGACGAGGTGCAGGGCAGTCGCGCCGACCGGATGCGGGCCGGTGGGCGCGGGCAGGGCCGGTGCGGGGGCGGTGAGGAGGCCGGCCGTCAGCGCGGCGGCGGTGAGCAGGTTCATGGGAGGACACGGTTCCGTGCGACCGCCTCCCGGCGTCAGCGCGGAAGGTCAACCGGCGTCACCGACTTCCGGCGGAGGTCGCGGCCACCAGAAGACGGTGGCCCGGCATCAGTTCGCCGGGCAGGGCCTCGGCGGGGAACCAGCCCGCTTCGAGGATCTCGGTCGGGTCGAGCGCCAGGGTGCCGCCGAGCAGTTCGCCCTCGTAGGCGACCTCGACCCGCAGCCGGAACCCGCTCTCGACCCGCACCAGCCGGGTGACCCGGACCTTGAGCCCGGTCTCCTCCATGACCTCCCGGACGACGGTGTCCTCGAAGGTCTCGCCGCGTTTGGCGTAGCCGGTCGGCAGGCCCCACTGGCGGCCCTCGGGCCAGAACCGGTGTTTCAGCAGCAACACCCGGCCGTCGTCGTCGCGGATGACGCCCACCACCCCGACCATGAACGTCGCCTGCGACAACCAGAGCAGGCGCCACTGCACCGCGCCCCCGATCGCCCGCCAGACGGTCGCCGCCAGACTTCTCAAGGCTGCCATCGTCCCGTTCTACACCACCACGGGGCCGGGCCCCGGAACGTCGGCGCCGACCTGCGCCCAGCACTCGGCGAGCGCGCGCACACCCCGGTCGAGGTCGTCGGCGGCCATCGTGAAGGGCAGCCGGACGAAACGTTCGTGCGACCCGCCGATCCCGAACCGCGGTCCGGCCGACAGCGCGATGCCGCGTGCCTGGCACAGTTGCGCGAGCGCCGAACTCGCCGGCCGGTCGAGCCCCGCCCACAATGACAGGCCGCCGTCGACCCTCGGCACCCGCCAGTCCGGCAGATGGCGGGCGAGCAGGTCGTACAGGGTGTCCCGGTTGACGCGCAGCTGGGCGGCCCGCCGGGGCAGCAGGCCGGGCAGCGCCCGCACCACCCGTTCGCCGAGCAACTGCTCCAGTTGCGGGGTGCCGAGGTCACCCGCCGGGCGGGCCTGCACCAGCCGGTGGACGACGCTCGCGTCGGTCCGCAACCATCCCAGCCGCAGCCCGCCCCACACCGACTTGCTGAGCGACCCGATCGTGACGACGTCGGCGCCGTGGGCGTGCCGGGCGAACGGGCCGTCGTCCCAGGGGCGGTCGATGGACAGGTCGGCGGTGGTCTCGTCGATCAGCAGCGTCGTCCCGGCCCGCCGTGCCGCCTCGGCGACCCGGACACGGTCGTCCGGCGGCATCGACGCGCCCGTGGGGTTGTGGAAATCGGGGATCAGGTACGCCAGCGCCGGTCTGACCTGGCCGAGCAGGGCCACGAGCTGGCCGGTGTCCCATCCGGCCGTGGTCACCGGCGTGACGACGGGCCGGGCGCCGGCCCGCAGCAGCGCCTCGCAGGCGTGCGGGTAGGTGGGCGACTCGACCAGCACGTGGTCGGCGCGGCGGACGAGCGTGTGCGCGGCCAGGGCGATGGCGTGCTGGCCGCCCGTCGTGACGACGATCTGGTCGGGCGTGGTCGCCAGGCCGCGCCGCACGTAACGGTCGGCGATGGCCTCCCGGAGCGCCCGGTTGCCCAGCAGGTCGAAGGCCGGCCCGTCGAGGGCCGAGGTCAGGCAGGGCGCGAGCCTGGCCAGCAGCTCGTCGAGGCCCTCGACCGGCGGCGGCGCCGCCCGCGCGAAGTCGACCTCGCGGCGTCGCTCCCGGGGCAGCACGGCCCGGCTGCCGGAGCCGTGCACGCTGACCAGGTGGCCCGAGTCGCGGAGCGACTGGTAGGCGGCCACGACCGTGCTGCGGCTGCGGCCCAGCGCGGCGGCGAGCTCCCGCTCGGACGGCAGGCGGGTGCCGGCCGTGATCCGGCCGTCGCCGATGAGCAGCCGGATCCGCCCGGCCAGCGCCGCGTAGGCGGGGGAGCCGTGCCACTCACCCAGCAGCGGCAGCAGCGCCCGTGCCGACAGCCGTGTCCCCCACGTCATCGGTCCAGTCTGCCAGGGTGGACCGGGCGGCCGTCCGGGCCCGCAGCGCCTCGATCACGGCCGCCATGTCGGCCGCGCCGTGGCCGAGGTCCCGCGTCTCCCGGAAGAGTCCGTGGCAGGCGTCGATCAGCGGCGAGCCGATGCAAGCCGCCGCCTCGGCGACCAGGCGGGCGTTCTTCAGCACGTCGCCGATCGCCGCCTGGGGCGTGAAGTCGGCCGACACGATCTTCGCGGCCTTGGCCCGCGACACGGCCGAGGCCATCGGCCCGGCGTCCAGGACCCGCTCCACCAGCGCGGGGTCGAGCCCGTGCTCCTCGGCGAAGTGGAACGCCTCCGCGAGACCGGTCACCATCGTGATCAGGAACAGGTTGACCGCGAGCTTCGTCGTCAGCGCCCCCGGCACCGCGCCGCAGTCGAACCAGGCCCGCCCCATCGGGCCCAGCAGCCCGGCCACGCGGGCGGTCGCGCCGGGTGGGCCGGACACCAGGAAGACCAGCTCACCGGCCTCGGCCGGGCCGCGCGACCCCGACACGGGCGCCTCGACGTAACAGCCGCCCGCGGCGGTGATCCGCTCGGCCAGCCGCGCCGAGGCGGCCGGGGCGATGGTGCCCATCTGCACCACGGTCCGGTCCCGGACGTCGGCGCCGTCGAGCACGGCGTCGATCGCCGTCTCGTCCGCGAGCATCAGCAGCACGGTCGCGCAGCGCCCGAACAGCTCCGACGGCGACGCCGCGACCAGCGCGCCCGCCTCGGCGACCGGCGCGCAGCGGCTCGCGGTGCGGTTCCAGACGACGAGCGGAACCCCGGCGCGGGCCAGGTTGAGGGCCATCGGCAGGCCCATGAGACCCAGTCCGGCGAACCCGACGTGTTCTTCGTTCACCCTGGCATCGGACCAGACCACGGGCGGACCCGTCGCGGTCCACTCAGTCGAAGTGGTCTGCCTGCCGCGCCTTCTTCGGCCGCGCCCGCAGGTGCATGCGCTCACCCTGGGTGCCGAACAGGCTCAGGAACTCGACCGGCTCGTCACCGGCCACCCCGAACCAGTGGGGCACCCGCGTGTCGAACTCCGCCGCCTCGCCCGGTTCCATGATCACGTCGTGCTCGCCGAGGATGACGCGCATCCGGCCGTTGAGGATGTAGAGCCACTCGTAGCCCTCGTGCGTCTTCAGCTCCGGCTCGGAGCTCCGGTCTCCGGGCGCGAGCACGATCTTGTACGCCTGGATGCCGCCCGCCCGCCTGGTCAGCGGCAACATGGTCAGGCCGTTGCGGAACGTCGGGCGCAGATGGACCCGCGGATCGCCGGTCGCCGGGGCGTCGACGAGCTCGTCGAGCGTGACCCCGTGGGCGCGGGCCAGCGGCAGCAGCTGTTCGAGGGTGGGCCGCCGCGCGCCCGACTCCAGCCGCGACAGGGTGCTGACCGAGATCCCGGTCGCCTCCGCGAGCGCCGCCAGGGTGGTCTCGCGCTCCTTGCGCAGCGCCCGCAGCCGGGGGCCGACCGCGTCGAGGGCCTGGCCGATGTCGTCCGTCATACGGGCGAGTTTGCCATATCGGCAAAGAAGTTTGCATATCCGCCTGGCCCTGAAGCATAGTGGGCGCCATGAGAGACACCTATGACGCAGTCGTGATCGGCGGCGGCCCGGCCGGGCTCAACGGGGCCCTCATGCTGGCCCGCTCCCGCCGGTCGGTCCTGGTCGTCGACGCCGGCGAGCCGCGCAACGCCCCCGCCGACGCGGTCCACGGCCTGTTCGCCCTCGACGGCACCCCGCCGGCCGAACTCCGGGCCCGGGGAAGGGCCGAGGTCGAGCGGTACGGCGGCCACGTCACGACCGGCTCGGTCGTCGGCGTGACGCCGGGCTTCACCGTCACGCTGGCCGACGGGCGGCGGATCGGCGCCCGCCGCCTGCTCGTCACGACCGGGCTGACCGACGTGCTGCCCGACATCGGCGGCCTGCGGGAACGCTGGGGCCGCGACGCCGTCCACTGCCCCTACTGCCACGGCTGGGAGGTCCGCGACCGCGCGATCGGCGTCCTGGCCACCAGCCCCATGGGCATCCACCAGGCGATGATGTTCCGCCAGCTCAGCGACGACGTCGTGCTCTTCACCGCCGACCCGCCCACGGGGGAGCAGGCCGTGGAGCTGAGCGCCCGGGGCATCCGGGTCGTGCCCGGCGAGGTGGCGGCCCTGGAGATCGCCGGCGACCGGATCACCGGCGTCCGGCTGAAGGACGGCACGGTCGTGCCGCGCGACGCCGTGGCGGTCGCCACCTACCTGAGGGCGCGGGTGGACTTCCTGGAGCCGCTCGGCCTCAAGGCCGTCCCGCACCCGGGCGGCTTCGGCGAGCACATCCCGGCCGCGCCCGACGGGCAGACCGACGTGCCCGGGGTGTGGGTGGCGGGCAACGTCACCGACCTGACGGCCCAGGTGGGGGCCTCGGCGGCGGCCGGGGCGCTCGCGGGCGCCCGCATCAACGGCGACCTCATCGCGGAGGAGACCCGCCAGGCGGTCGCGGCGGCATCATGAAAAATCAGCACACTCACCGACACGAGGCGCACATGAGCACAGCAGGACAACACCCGGACACCGGCCACGGTCACGGTCACGGTCACGGTGCCCACCCCGACCACGACGAGGTGTTCGACCGGGACTTCTGGGAGAACAAGTACCGCACGTCCGACCCCGCCGCCCTGCGCCACGAGCCCAACCCCTACCTGCTCGTGATCGCCGAGACGCTCACTCCGGGCCGGGTCCTGGACGCCGGATGCGGTCCGGGCGCGGAGGCCGTCTGGCTGGCCCGCCGGGGATGGGAGGTGACGGCGCTCGACATCTCCTCGGTGGCGCTCGACCACGCCCGCGCCATCGCGGACCAGGAGGGCCCGGACGTCGCGGCCAGGATCACCTGGCAGCAGGCCGACCTCACCGCCTGGACCGCCCCGGCCGATGGTTATGACCTGGTCTGCACCAACTACGTCCACGCCCTGGAGGACATCGTCCCCCGGCTGGCGGCGGCCGTCCGCCCCGGCGGCACCCTGCTGGTGGTCGACCACTTCGACATCCTGGCCGTCCTCGACCCGGCCGAGTGGCGTCCCATCCCGATGGAGGCGCGCTCGCGGGTGGTCGCCGCCTTCGACGGCACGGAGAAGGTCCTCGACGACCGCGTGATGGCCGCAGTCAGGATCGCGCCCACCACGCCGTGACGCGGCCGACGGTCACCGTGGCGGCCACGCCGTGAACGCGGCCGGTCGTTCACGGGCGCAGTCGCCGGGCCATGAGGTCGCGCAGGGCGCCCGTCTGTTCCGAGAGCGTCGTCAGCGCGTCGAGGAAGGGTTCCGGGTCGGGCAGGGCCGCGAGCAGTTCCCCGGTCACCGCCGCGCGGGCCGCGCGGCCCGCCTCGACGGCCTCCCGGCCGCGGTCGGTGAGTTCGAGGGCGCGGACCCGCTGGTCCTCGCCTGACACCCGCCGGGTGACGTAGCCGATCCGCTCCATCTCGGCCGCGACCTTGGACGCCCCCTGCGGCGTCATCCCCAGCAGCCCGGCCAGGTCGGTGACCCGGACGGGGCCGGTGAGCAGGTGCTGGAAGACGTAACCGTGCACCGAGCGCACCTCCGGAAAGCCCGCCTCGGCCATCCGGGCGCGCACCCGTTCGTCGCAGGCGGCGGCGAGGGCGGTGAACAACAACGTGAGGTCTCTTGACGGCACGCCTCGCATCCTCCGATACTCAACCAAGGTTGCACAACTAAGGTTGAGTATCGGAGGTGCCCTCATGCGCGACCTGTTCAAGCAGATCGTCGCCGCCGGCCCCGGGGGAGCGGCCCTGGCCGTCCACAAGGACGGGGAACTCGTCGTCGACGAATGGGCCGGCGACTGGTCCCGTGACGACGTCGTCAACGTCTTCTCCGTCGGAAAGGGGGTGGTCGCCGCTCTCGCCCACCGCCACCTCACCGGCCTCGACCGCCCGGTGCGCGAGTGGTGGCCGGAGTTCACCACCGACTGCGCCGTCGCCGACCTGCTCTCCCACCGCGCGGGCCTGCCCGCGATCCGCCGCGAGCTGCCCGACGGGTCGCTGTTCGACTGGACGGCCATGACCGGCGCGCTCGCCGCCGAACACCCGTGGTGGCCGCCGGGGGAGCGGCACGGCTACCACGCCGTCACCTTCGGCTGGCTGGTCGGCGAGGTGCTGCGGCGGGCGACGGGGCGGACCGTCAGGGAACTCGTACGGGACCTGGGCATCGACGGCCTCAGCGTCGGGCTGGCCGACGGCACCCCGGTCAGGGACGTGCTGCCGCCCGAGCCGAACGGCTCACCGCCCCGGATGCCGGCGAGCGAGATCACGGTGAAGGCGTTCGCGAACCCCGCCGAGCAGCTGACCCCCGGCCTGCCCAACACGGCGAGGTGGCGCGCGGCGGAGATCCCGGCCGCCAACGTGCACGCCAACGCGCGCGCCCTGGCCACCCTCTACGGCGAGCTGCTGACCTCGCCGAACCTGCCCGAGATGATCGAACCCCGGAGCGAGGGCCACGACGAGGTGCTGGGGTCGCCGACCCGGTTCGGGCTGGGCTTCATGCTCGCCAACCCGACCCGGCCGTTCTCCCCGAACCCGCGCGCCTTCGGCCACAGCGGGTCCGGGGGAGCGCTCGCCTTCGCCGACCCCGACGAGGGCTTCGCCTTCGCCTTCACCCCGAGCCGCACCCTGCTGACCGCGGCCGGCCCGGACCCGCGCTGGACGCCGCTCATCGAGGCGCTCTACCGACGCTCATCGCGGCGGTGACGGGCCGTGCCGTCGACCGGGTGGCGGAAAGCGGGGTGCTCCCCACCATCCCGGCCCGGCCGGGAGAGGCCTCCCCGGCCTGAGCGGCGCCTGGCCGGGCCGCTCACCGGCCGCCCCGCACGTCGATCGACGCCTCCCCGTCCGCGGACACGTTCAGCACCCCCCACGCCGTCCCCGCGACCACCGGGAACCGGCCCGGCCGCGTGGCCATGACCTGCCCGGTCGCGGGGTCGCGCCGGAAGCCCGTGTAGGCGTCGAGCAGCGACCATCCGGCCATCGCGCGCACGTAGTGGTCTCCGCACTCGATCTCGTTGAACGGGTTGCGCCGGGTCCCGTCGTACCGTTCGCGCAGGCCGTCGAGGATGCGGAACGCCTCGTCGGTCAGGCCTTCGTACAGGCAGCTCGCCGCGACCTGATACTCCACGCCGGTCCAGACCTCGTCGCAGTAGCGCAGGGGGACGGCGGGCCGGCCGCCGTGCGGCCACGTGCAGACGACCAGTCCCGTTTCGCCGCCGTCGGCGAACGAGCGGTAGCCGTGCGGCTCGAAACCGGTGCGCAGGTTGTAGCGGACGATCGAGGCCAGGGCGGTCCTGACCCGGTCGGGGGGCAGGATGTGGCCCAGGCCGAGCTGGTGGGCCCACCACTGGCCGAGCAGCTGGTCGGACAGGCAGCCCCGGCCGAAGTCGTGCTCCTCGCCGGTGTCGGGCTGGCCGTAGTACTCGCCCGTCCACAACAACGTGTCGTAGCCGTCCCGCCCGAGCGTGAACAGTTTCGCGAAACCGGCGGCCAGCGCGGGTTCCACGAGCCGGGCCATCTCCTCCATCGCCCGCAGCGCGGCCAGCCACAACCCGCCGACGAACATGTTCGGCCCGTGCAGGCTGATGTCGTAGGTGCAGGGCTGGTCGCCGCGCAGGATGCCGGTTCCGTCCGGGTCCCAGGTGCGGGTGACGTGCTCCATCAGCCGCCGCAGCGCGGGCCACTGCTCGCGGAGCCAGTCGAGGCCCGATCCGTCCAGAACCGATCGGTACGTCTTGAGCACCGCCCCCAGCATCCCGTCGAGCGCCGGCCGGACCGGCCCCCCGATGGCGACGTCGTGGTACTGCGGCAGGTAGAGCGGCAACGCCACCCGGTGCGGGATCGACCCGTCGGGGGCCTGGACGGCGAACTCGGTCTCCCGCATGTCCCGCCCGAGCGACGGGAACAACCGGGCCAGCGCCTGCTCGTAGTTGAAGACGTGGTTGCAGTTCAGCGGGCACGACCCGCCGACGTCCCCGTTCCAGTTCCGGGTGGAGGCCCCCAGCGCGCCCTCGAACCCGTAGGCCCGCCCGTCGGCGGTCCGGAACAGCGACGGCGACCGGACCAGCGTGCCCTGCGCCGAGATCACGTCCTTCAGGATCTCCGGCAGGTCGCTGTCGGCGACCGCCGAGGCCCACGCCCGGGACGTCGAGTCGAGGTGGTCGCGGTCGGCCAGGTAGGCGTCGAGCACGTCGACCGCGCCCCCGAACCGGGTCGCGTAGTGGTTGCCCACCCAGAACCGGCTCCCGGCATAGGACGGGGTCGGACCGAACCGGTCGAAGTCGGCGAACCGGTTGGGGAACCACCAGGCGTGCACGAAATCGATCGTCGCGGTCTCGCCCGGCGCCAGCGCGAACGCGGCGGCCACGGCGGCGTCCCAGGTGAAACCGGCCGGGCTGGGCCCGGCGGGCACCCGCAGGGGAGAGGCACCGTCGGCCAGCGCGGCCCGCAGCGCGGCGTCGGAGAAGTCGCCCAGTTGCACCGGGGTCACGAGCTTGACCGTCTCGGCGAACCGCAGCAGCGCCTCCGCGCCGACCGCGCGGGGGAAGGCGATCGCCGGGGCGTCGGTCCACAACAACATCTCGCCGTAGCCCTCGTCGGCCTCGCCGAGCGACGGGTTGTCCATCAGCACGCCGGTCTGCCCCGGCCGCCTGAGCAGCCGGTTCACGTTCCCGCCGTAGCCCGCGCCGCGGGTGCCGTCGATGGGGGTGACGCCGTCCCAGCCGACCGCGTTCTGCAGGGTGCCCAGCAGGAAGCCGTGCCGGAACTCGGCGCTGGTGTTGGTCACCGTGAACCGGTAGCGCACCAGCGGCAACGAACTCGCGTCGGCGTCGAGCGGCACGAACGGGGTGAAGGCCGACATCGACACCGCCACCGGCAGCGCGTCGTCGAGGTAGTCGACCTCGGCGAAGGGGTAGGCCGCCCGGAACTCGGTCGCGGCCACGGTCGGCCATGACGGGAGTCGTCCCAGGTCGGGCACCTCGGCGTCGGACACGTTGGGCGCCGGGTCGGGGCCGGGCGGCACCGGGTCGCCGCGCAGCAGGCGCACCACGTCGTCGGGCGGCTCGGTCGAGGAGACGCGCAGCGCGAAGAAGCTGTCGGGCAGGAAACCCCGATGGTTGGGCACCCCGCCGAGTTGCCACTGCCGCAGCGCTCCGTCTGCGGCCAGTGCCACGTGTCCGGTGCCGAAGCCGCCGAGAGGGAACGCGACCGCGCGCCGCGCCTCCCCGGAGTACCGCTTCACGGCCCCCGCCTTTCCCGATTGGATTTCACCTGTCTTGAAATCGATTTCAGGCACGCTAGACGAGCTCATCAGGGGTGTCAAGCGCGGGTATGGTGTGGCGCTATGGCGACGATTTACGAGGTTGCGGCGCTCGCCGGGGTCTCTCCCGCGACGGTTTCCCGGGTTTTCAACGGCAACACCGTCTCCGAGGAGAAGCAGCGCCTCGTCCGCGACGCCGCCCAGCAACTCGGTTTCACCCCCAACAAGACCGCGCGCCGGTTGCGCAAGCAGAGCTCCGAGATCATCTGCCTGCTGGTCCCCGACATCGAGAACCCGTTCTTCACCGCCCTGGCCCGCGGCGTCGAAGACCGCGCCCAGGAGTCGGGCTTCTCCGTGGTGCTCTGCAACACCGACGACGACCCGGCCAAGGAGCTGCGCTACCTGCAGATCGCCGCGTCCGAGCAGATGGCCGGCGTGATCCTCTCGCCCGCCTCCGACGAGGTCGACCTCGGCGCCATCGCCTCGCTGGGCCGGCCCGTGGTCGCCGTCGACCGAACCACCCCCTACCCGGTCGACGCGGTCAAGATCGACAACCGCGCGGCCGGCATCGCCGCCACGACCGCCCTGGTGGACGCCGGTTTCCGGCGCGTCGCCTGCATCGCGGGCCCGGCCGGGATCGAGGAGACCGAAGACCGCTACCTGGGCTGGAAGCAGGTCGTCACCGCCCGCAAGACCCTCGTCCGCGACGGTTTCCTGCAGCACGCCAACTTCCGCGTCGACGGCGGCCGGGCGGCGATGAACGCCCTGCTCAACCTGGTCCAGCCGCCCGACGCCGTGGTCACGACCAACAACCTGATGGCCATCGGCGCACTTCAGGCCCTCCACGAGAACGGCATCGACCCCGAGGACTTCGGCGTCGCCGTGCTCGGCGAACTGCCCTACCTGCTGCCGCCGCCGTCCAGCGTGGTGCAGGTCCGGCTCCCGGCCCGTCACCTGGGGCGGACCGCCGCCTCCATGCTGCTGGAGCGCATCGGCGGGGACACCCAGCCGCTCCGCACGGTCGTGCTGCGGGCGGAGATCGCCCGGCCGCCGTTATCGCTGTAATCGATACCATCCCGTTACTTGCCTGATCAGGGGCTTCATGAGGTACGTTTCGCGGAGTGCTTGACGAAATCGATTTCTTGCACTTTCATGTGGCGCACGCCACACCTGCCGTATGGGAGCGAGATACGGACGGCCGCAGGCCGGCTGTGGCTCGCGTCGGCGATCTGCCCCAAAGAAGTAAGGACGCAGGCCTATGAACATCCCCCGCCGCAAGGTCGCGCTGGCCTGCGCGACCGCCACCCTGGCGGCGACGGCTCTTGCGGGTTGCGGAAGCGACTCGGAAACGACGTCGACCGGCGCCAAAGCCCTGGAAATCGTCTACTGGAACTACGGCCCGGCCGCCGAGAGCGGCAACAAGGCCACCGCGGACGCCTTCACGAAGGCCCACCCCGACGTCAAGGTCACCCTCACCCCCGTGACCGGCGAGAACTGGGGAACCTACTACGCCAACGTCGCCACCCTGATCGCCTCGGGCAAGAAGCCCGACCTCATGGTGATCTCGGGTGAGGGCGCCCAGTTCGTACACAGCAACAACCTCGTGAAACCGATCAACGAATACCTGGAGAAGGACGCCGGGGCCAAGGCCATCACCGACGACATCGCCCAGGGCCTCATCGACGGCTTCACCGTCAAGGGCGACGTGCTCACCCTCAGCTACGGCTGGAACGACATGGTCGTCTACTACAACACCGACGTGTTCAAGAAGGCCGGCGTCGAACCGCCCAAGGCCGACTGGACCTGGGACGACTTCAAGGCCGTCGCCAAGAAGCTGACCGCCGACACCAACGGCGACGGCACCAACGACCAATACGGCTTCACCTGGGCCAGCAACGAGATCTTCCCCGGCATCATGCCGTGGGTCGCCAACGCCGGCGGCAACCTGACCAGCGACGACGTCTGCCAGGCCACCGCCGACTCGCCCCAGGTCAGCAAGGCCGTGACCTTCCTCAACGACCTCATCAAGGAGGGCGTCGCCCCGGCGCCGATGCCGATGAGCGACGTCTTCACCCGCTTCCAGAACGGGCAGATCGCCATGTTCGGCGCGGGCCGGTGGCCGATCGCCACCTTCCTGCCCGCCGGGTTCAAGGACTTCGACATCCAGCTCTACCCGAAGGGCGACACGTACAAGACCGTCTTCGGCGGTGCCGGTTACCCGATCCTGAAGTCGTCGCAGAACCCCGACCTGGCCTGGGAATACCAGAAGTTCACGGTCAGCGACGAGATCGAGAAGGGCTACGTCGGCACGGCCGACAAGCCCGGCGACTCCATCCCGTCACGGCGCTCGGTGGCCCACACGATCTCGCAGATCGGCGTGCCGCCCGCCAACAGCGACCTCTACTACGACAGCATCGACAAGTTCGAGACCCTCGTGCCCTACCCGGCCCCGGCCAAGTACAGCACGTTCGAGTCGACCGTCCTGCGTCACCTCCAGCAGATCTTCGCCGGCGAGACCACGGTCCCCGACGGCCTGAAGGCCATGCAGGGTGAGCTGACGGGCATCGTCACCTGCTGAGCGACCGGGTCCGGCCCCTGAACCCGGACCCGGTTCCCCTCCCAAGGCGGACCACTTTGACCACCACTGTGTCTACCAAGCGCACCCGGCCCCGGGGAGACGGGGCCGCGGCGCTGGCCTTCCTCACCCCGTCGATCCTCACGTTCCTGGTGTTCGTGCTGGCCCCGACGGTCGGCGTCCTGATCCTGAGTTTCTTCGACTGGAACCTGCTCAGCGACGGCACCTTCGCCGGGCTGGACAACTTCCAGCGCCTCTTCACCGACGAGCGGCTGCTCGGGGTCTACGGGTCGACGACCTACATGGCCCTGGCGATCCTGGCCGTCAACGTCGTGCTCGGGCTGCTGCTGGCGGTGCTGCTGGAGACCAGGATGCCCCGCTGGATCAGGGCGTTCTTCCGGCTCTCGTTCCTCTTCCCGTTCGTCGTGTCGGCCTCGGCGGTCGCGCTGATCTGGCGGTTCCTGCTCAACAAGGACCTCGGCCTGGTCAACTACGTGCTCGGGCTGACCGGCCTCGACCGCATCGACTGGCTCGGCAGCTCCACCTGGGCGCCGATCTCAGTGATCATGGTCAACTCGTGGAAGACGATCGGGTTCTCGATCCTGGTCTACATCGCGGGCCTGCAGTCGATCCCCAAGCAGCTGCGCGAGGCCGCGATCGTCGACGGCGCGGGCGCCTGGACCCGCTTCTGGCGCATCACCTTCCCGCTGCTCTCGCCGACCATCTTCTTCCTCGTCGTGATCAACACCATCAACTCCTTCCAGATCTTCGCCGAACCCCGGGTGCTCACCCAGGGCGGCCCGGGTGACTCCAGCCGCACGATCGTCGAATACCTCTACGACCGCGCCTTCGGCGACTTCGACCTCGGCTACGCCTCCGCGATCGGCATCACGTTCGCGCTGGTCCTGGTCGTGCTGACCGCCATCCAGTTCTGGTTCTCGCGCAGATGGACCCACTACCAATGAGCAGCCGACTGACCGCCGGGCACGTCGCCGCACGCGTCGTGACGTTCGTGATCCTCGTGGTCGCGGCCGTCGCCATCACCGCGCCCTTCCTGTGGATCTTCCGGGGGGCCTTCTCGGGCTCCGACGCCGAGCTCTACCGCCTCCCGCCGACCTTCCACGCCGAGAACCTGACGCTGGACAACTTCGGCAAGGTGACCGAGCAGGTGCCGTACTTCCGGTTCTTCCTGAACTCGATCATCGTGTCGGGGACCGTGACGATCGCGCAGCTCATCACCTGTTCGACCGCCGCCTACGCGTTCGCCCGGTTGCGGTTCCGGGGCAAGGGCGTGCTGTTCGCCGTGGTGATCGGGTCGCTGATGATCCCGATCCAGGTGACGATCGTGCCGCTGTTCCTGGTCATGTCGAAGATCGGCATGACGAACTCGCTCTGGGCGCTGATCTTCCCGGGCATCTTCTCCGCGTTCGGCATCTTCCTGCTTCGCCAGCACTTCATGGCGCTGCCGTACGAGCTCGAAGAGGCCGCCAAGATCGACGGCGCCTCGCGGTTCCACACGTTCGCGCGGGTCATCATCCCGCTGTCGGGGCCGTCGATCGCCACCCTGGGCATCCTGTGCTTCACGTACTGGTGGAACGACCTGCTGCTCCCGCTGGTGATGATCTCCGACACGGAGAAGCAGACGCTGCCCGTCGGGCTCGTGCTGCTGGCCGGGCGGTTCTCGACCGGTTCGCTCGGCACGATCGCGGCCGGCATCGCGATGGCGATCGTGCCCGTGCTGATCGTCTTCATCGCCGCGCAGCGCTACATCGTCCAGTCGATCGCGTCGAGCGGACTGAAGCTCTGATGACCACGTTCCTGAAACCCGCGTTCCTGCTGTTCTGGCGGGAGCTGCCCCGTGCGGTGCTGGCGGGGGTGTTCTTCCTCGCCGCGCTGGTGCCGCTGATCACCTCGGCGCTGGTCGGCGGCCCCTCCTGGATGACCGCGCTGGCCGCCCTGCCGCCGTCGCTCGCGCTCACCTCCGTCGCCCGGTTCTGCGCGCTGGTCGCGCGCGGCGAGGCGCCCAAGCTGACCGAGCTGCGCAGATTCGATCCGGTGCTCGCGCTGTTCGTCGCGGGGTGCGCGGTGCTGACCGACGTCACCGTGGTCGCGGGCGCGCTGGCGATGGTCGTGCTCCCGTACGCCCTCGCCTACGGCGCCCTCCGCGGGAAGCCGGGCCTGGCGGCGTTGCGGGGCGGCGCGATCCTGGTGGCGTTCAAGCCCCTGTGGGCGCTCACGATCGTGGCCCTCTACTGGCTCGGCGGGTTCGCCGCCGCCGCGTCCACCGGCGTCCTCGCCGTGGTCGTCGTGCCGTTGCTGCTGGTCGTGACGGCCACGCAGACGATCGGCCTGCTCGATGAGATCGACAGCCTCCAGGGTCGGACGTGGCCGGCCCGAAGGTGACGATCTACCAGGTGGCTGCCCAAGCCGGGGTGTCGGCGGCCACCGTCAGCCGGGTCATCAACGGCGCCCGCGTCTCGCCCGAGACCGAACGCAAGGTGCGGGCCGCCATGACGGAGCTGAGCTTCACCCCCAGCCGGGCCGCGCGCCGCCTGCGCGGACAGTATTCCGAGGTCATCGCCCTGATCATCCCCGACGTCGAGAACCCGTTCTTCACCGCGCTGGCGCGCGGCGTGGAGAACCGGGCCCGCGCCGGGGGCTACTCGGTCGTGTTGTGCAACACCGACGACGATCCGGAGCGCGAGCAGACGTACATGGGCATCGCCCTGGCCGAGCACATGGCCGGGGTGCTGATCGCGCCCGCCGACGGGGCCAGCGACGTGCAGAGACTCATCGAGCACGGGGTTCCGGTGGTGGCCGTCGACCGCAGCCTGCACCGCCCCGACGTGGACGCGGTCACCGTCGACAACCGGGCCGGCGGCCGGGTCGCCGCCGAGGTGCTGCTGGCGGCCGGGTTCTCCCGGGTCGCCTGCATCACCGGGCCGCGGTCGGTCGAGACGGCACAACTCCGGATGGAGGGCTGGCGCCAGGCCACCGCGTGGTCCGGCGACCGGCTGCTCCGCTACGCCGACTACCGCGTCGACGGCGGCCGGACCGCCATGCGCGACCTGCTGTCGCTGCACGAGCCGCCGGACGCCGTCGTGGTCACCAACAACCTGATGGCCGCCGGGGCGCTCGACGTCCTGCGCGAACGCGGGCTCGAACCGCCCCGGTTCGGCCTGGCCGTATTCGGTGATCTTCCTTTCACGTCGCTCGAACGCGAGGGCGTGCGGGTCGTCGACCTGCCCGCCCGCAACCTCGGCGAGGCCGCGGCGGCCCTGCTGCTGGCCCGCATCGCCGGCGACGACGGACCCGCGCGCACGGTCATCCTGCGCGACACGAACACCCGGGAGAGATTGTGACGTTGTTCTTCGGTGTCGACATCGGCACCTCGTCGAGCAAGGGCGTCCTGGTCGACGGCTCGGGAACCGTTCTCGCCTCCTCCGTACGCGAACACCGGGTCGCCCGCCCCCACCCCGGCCACGTGGAGATGGACGGCGAGGTCTGGTGGGCCGAGTTCGTCTCCCTGGCCGAGGAGCTGACCACCGGCAAGGAGATCACCGCGGTCGGGGTGAGCGGCATGGGCCCCTGCGCCCTGCTGACCGACGCCGACGGCGTCCCGCTGCGCCCGGCGATCCTCTACGGCGTCGACACCCGGGCGTCGGAGGAGATCTCCGAGCTCAACGAGCTCCTCGGCGGCCCCGCGGCGATCCTGGACCGCTGCGGGTCGATCCTGTCGTCCCAGGCCGTCGGCCCCAAACTGCGGTGGGTGGCCAGGCACGAGCCGGAGGTGTGGGCCAGGGCGCGCCGCCTGTTCATGCCCGCGTCGTGGCTGCTCCACCGGCTGACCGGCGAATACACCCTCGACCACCACTCGGCCAGCCAGTGCACCCCCATGTACGACGGCACCGGCTGGGACCCCGAATGGGCCCCGCTCGTCGCCCCCGGCCTGGAACTGCCCCGGCTGCGCTGGTCCGACGACATCGCCGGGACGGTGAGATCGAACCTGGCGGGCATCCCCGCCGGAACCCCCGTGATCACCGGCTCGATCGACGCCTGGACCGAAGCCGTCAGCGTCGACGCCTGCAACCCCGGCGACCTCATGCTGATGTACGGCACCACGATGTTCCTCATCGCCACGGTCGGCCGCCCGCTGCGCACCCCCTCGATGTGGGGCACGGTCGGCGCGTACGCCGGCTCCCACAACCTCGCCGGGGGCATGGCCACCTCCGGCGCGATCACCTCGTGGCTGAGCGACCTGACCGGAACCGGTTTCCCGGCCCTGCTCGCCGAGGCGGAGGCCTCCGGGCCCGGCGCGCACGGCCTGCTGATGCTGCCCTACTTCGCGGGGGAGCGCACCCCCATCCAAGATCCCGACGCCCGCGGGATCATCGCGGGCCTCACCCTCAGCCACACCCGGGGTGACCTCTACCGGGCCGCCCTGGAGGCGACCGCGCTCGGTGTCCGGCACAACGTCGAGGCGCTGCGCGCGGCCGGCGCCGAGGTCTCGCGGGTGGTCGCGGTCGGCGGCGGTGTCCAGGGCGGGCTGTGGACCCGCATCGTCAGCGACGTCACCGGCCTGCCGCAGGTCATCCCGACCACCACAATCGGCGCCTCCTACGGCGCCGCCTACCTGGCGGCCCGCGCGGCCACCGGCGCGGCCATCACCGACTGGAACCCCCCGGCCACCACCGTCACCCCCGTGCCGGACCCGGCCTACGACGAGCTCTACACCCTCTACCTCGACCTCTATCCCGCCACCCGCGAGATCTCCCACGCCCTCGCGGCCCGGGAACGCCGCCTTTCCACCGGAGGAACCCGCTGATGTACACCTTCCCCCCGACACCCGAACGCCCCGCCGCGCCGCCGAAGACCGCCTACCTGATCGCCAGCGGCGACCTGCGCCTGTCGGCCAACCTGGCGGGCTGGCCCACCCAGGTCAAGATGGAGGCCGACGTGACCGCCGCCTTCGCCGAACTCGGCTGGACGGTCGTGCGCGCCAACGACGTCGACCCGGCGACCGGCCACGGTTTCATCTCCAGCCAGCGCATGGGCCTGGAGGTCTTCAAGACCATCCCGCCGGACGCCCCCCTGATCGTCGCCGAGGCGGTCTGGCAGTACAGCCACCACGTGCTGGCCGGTCTGCGCACCCACCAGGGCCCGATCCTCACGGTCGCCAACTTCGAGGGCACCTGGCCCGGCCTCGTCGGCCTGCTCGGCCTGAACTCCGGCATGACGAAGATGGGAGTGGCGTACTCGACGATCTGGAGCGTCGACTTCCAGGACGACTGGTTCAAAGCCGGCATCAAGAGCTGGGTGGAGACCGGGACGATCCCGCACGACGCCTCCCACGTCCACGACCTGCCGAAACTGCCGGAAAGCCCCGAACGCGACCTGGGCGTCGCCCTGGCCCGCCAGCTCCTCACCGACAAGGCGATCATCGGCGTCTTCGACGAGGGCTGCATGGGCATGTACAACGCGATCATCGACGACGAACTGCTCAACCCGATCGGCATCTACAAGGAACGCCTGTCGCAGAGCGCGTTGTGGGCCGAGATGCTCCGCACCTCCGACGAGGAGGCCGACGCCGTCGGCGCGTGGCTCCGCTCCCAGGGCATGACCTTCCGACTGGGCACCGACGAGGCCACCGAACTGACCGAGGCCCAGCTCCGGTGGCAGTACAAGATGTACATCGCCGCCCTGCGCATCAGCGACGACTACGGCCTGGACGCTGTAGGCATCCAGTACCAGCAGGGATTGAAGGACCTCTCCCCGGCTTCCGACCTGGCCGAAGGCCTGCTGAACAACGCCTCCCGCCCGCCCGTCACCTCCCGCGACGGCTCCCGCGTGTTGTGGCAGGACGCCCCGCTCCCGCACTTCAACGAGGCCGACGAAGGCGTCGCCGTCGACGCCCTGGTCACCAACCGCATCTGGACCGCCATGGGCCTCGACCCCGCCACGACCCTGCACGACGTGCGCTGGGGCGAGGAGTACGCGGGCCAGTTCGTGTGGGTCTTCGAGATCTCCGGCTCGGTCCCGCCGTCACACTTCGAGAACGGCTACGCCGACGCGGTCGGCTGGCGGCAGGACCCGGTCTACTTCCCGCTGGGCGGCTCGACCATCAAGGGCGTCTGCAAGCCCGGCGAGATCGTGTGGAGCCGCGTCTTCATCCAGGACGGCGAACTCCACGTGGACCTGGGCCGCGCCTCGGCGATCTCCCTGCCGGCGGAGGAGACCGAACGCCGGTCCCAGGCGACGACACCGGCGTGGCCGATCATGCACGCGGTCTTCCACGGGGTCAGCCGCGACCAGTTCATGGCCCGGCACAAGGCCAACCACCTGAACGTGGCGTACGCGCCTGACGGGGAGACGGCGGACAGGGCGCTGGTGGCGAAGGCGGCGCTGTTCGAGGAACTGGGCGTGAAGGTGCGCATCTGCGGAGACGCGAACGTGTGACGACCGGAGAGCGGTGCCGTCGCCGGTCATGGGCGGCGGTACCGCTCACAAACCGTCTCGTGTGGCCTCCCGGGAACCAGGCGGTCCCATTCGTCGACCGTCAGGTTGCGCGCCGCCCCACGGCACACCTCGTCGTGCAGGACGTTCTCGCGCGGTTGAGCGATCTTCCACATGCGGACGGCGCCCGACACCGTGACCGCCACGAGCAGGCCGTTACCCAGTGCAAAATCCAGAAAACCGACCTTGCCGCTATGAGGGGCGGTGAGGGTGGCGCCGAGTTGCCTGCCACTGACCGTGTCCCAGATGCGGACGGACCCGCCGACGTCGCCGGTCGCGAAGGTGGTGTCGCCGAGGAAGACGAGAGCCAGAACGGATTTGGCCGACGCCCGCATCCACGCGACCTGCTCTCCACTCGATGTATCCCATAACCGGATGACTCCGTCGATGTTCCCTGTGGCGAGTCGCCGTCCGTCGGGGCTGAAGGCGACCGCCTCGACGCCGGTCTCGGTGTTGAGCACGTGTCTCCTCCGCCCGGTGGCCGTGTCCCAGACGGCGGCGACGGCGTCCGTTCCACCGGTCGCGAGAGCGCTCCCGTCGCCGTTGAGGGCCACCGACCGCACGAAGTGCTTGTGACGGGCGTACGGCTGACGGGGCTGCGGACGACCGGCGAGATCCCATACCAGCGCCGTGTAACTCCATCCGCCGGCCGCCAGTTTCCTGCCGTCCCCGCTGTAGGCGAGGGAGTTCACCGGCCCCGTCCGACCGACGAGTGTGGTGGTCATCGTGCCGTCGGGACCGGTGGTCCACGTCCGCACCTCACCCGACTCGTGGCCGACCGCCAGGTGCTTTCCGTCAGGGCTGAAGTCCATGTCGTGAGGGACGCCGCCTGAGCCTGCGGGCAACTCGTGGGTGATCCGGCGCCTACGGACGTCGTACAGGGAGACTCCGCCGTTCTCCAAGCCGAAGGCGACGACGTCACCCTGCGGGCGGATCGCGACCGAATAGGCCGCGTGAGAGGCGCCCGACAGATCGGAGCCGAAGGTGGTCACCATCGGCACCTGCCACAGGCGGACGCGACCATCGGAGGCGGCGGTGGCGAACGTTCCGCCGGGCCCGAAGGCGACGGCGTTGACCGGCTCGGAATGACCCAGCAGGGGTTGTGCCGCCTGCCTCCGGCCGTCGGCGTCCCACAAGCGCACAGTGTCGTCCTGCCCGGTCGAGGCCAGGAGATGGCCTTCGCGTGCGAACGCGACCGCGCGCACGTATCCCGTGTGGCCCCGCAGAGGCGCCCCCACCCGAACGCCCGCGGCCGGGTTCCACAACCTGATCGTTCCGTCGTCGCCGCCGCTGGCCAGAAAGGCGCCGTCGGATGAGAACGCGACCGAGGTCACGCGGTCTCCGTGGCCCCTGAGGACGTGGACGGCGGAGGTCGATCGGTTCGGATCCCACAGGCGGACGGACTGGTCCGCACCGCCACTGGCCAGCAGGCCGGTCCCGTGATCGAACGCCAGCGACGTCACCGCACCTCGATGACCGGCGAGTTCGCGGACGAAGCGGTGGGCCGCCACGTCCCAGATCCTGATCAGCCCGTTCTGTTCGGCCACCGCGAGAGTTCTGCCGTCGGGGGCGAACACGACCGCGTTGACCTGTCTGGCCTCGTCGAAGGAGTCGATGACCTTCCCCGTCCGAGGCTCCCGGATACGGACCCCGTCTCCTCCCGCAGTGGCCAGTCGCCGTGCCTTCGCGTCGAACGCGACCGACTCGACCGGCACCGTATGGCCGGCGAGACCCCGGAAGAGTGGTCTGCGGGTGGCGACGTCCCAGATCTCCAGCTTGCCCTCGGTGGCACCGACCACCAGCGTCCTGCCGTCGGGGCTGAAGACGGTGCTCAACGCCTTCTCGGCATTGATGGACAGGACCGCCCGCCCGGCTCGGGCGAGTGCCGCCCGCAGTGCCCGATGGGCCTCCTTGCCCTGGTCGTAGTGCCATGCAGTCGCCGCGAGCAGTTGCGAAACGGCCGGATCATGGTCGCCGATGACGACGCTGCTCTCCGCGAGGTGCCGGGAAAGCTGCAGGTCGGCCTCGCGCGCGGCAAGATCCGCACGGACGGCCAGGAACGAGGCTGTGAGGGCCGACACGGCCAGCGTGGCGGCCACAGTCGCCTTCGTCCTGGCGAAATTCCTCTCGGCCCGCACGCTGCGGCGGACGAAGGCCTCCTCCTCCGCCGTCAGCCGTTGTGCGGCGGGCTCGTCGGTCTGCCACTGGGCCCGGACGACCTGAAGCGCCCTGAGAGCCGCTCCTCGATAGAGGAAGTCCTTGCTCCGGCCGCTTTCCTCCCAGCGCCTCGTGTCCCTGACCAGCGCGCGGTGGATGACCCGTGCCGTGGAAGTCTCCTCATGCAACCACGCCCGGAGCGTTGACCAGGAGGTCAGCAGCACATCGTGGGCCAGGGTGACGGACGACTCGCTCATGACCACGACCCGGGCGCGGGCAGCCTCGTCGAGCAGGGCGTCGACGTCGTGCTCCGCGTCGGGGTGCCGGGCGTAAAGATCGGAGTAGGCCACCGGCTTCCGTACGAAGGATTGTTCCCCCGCGTCCTCGACCATGCGGAGGAACACCGGCCGCATCAACGCCCGTTGCTCGGAGGTCAGCGCGGCGGACATCGCCTCCGTGGCGTGTTCGACGACCTTGGCGATACCGCCGCTCTCCACGTAGCCCCTGATGGTGAGCACATTGCCCTGACGTCGCTCCCACGTGTGCGCCATCGCCTGCGAGAGCAGGGGGAGGACGGCGTCGATGGGGCCGTCGACGTCGATGTCGTCGAGGACGAAGTCGGCCAGCCCCTGCTCCGGTTCCAGAGCATGGGCCAGCGCCGGCCCGGTGATCGCGGCCCTGAACTCGAGTTCGGACATGGGACCGACCAGGAAGAGCCCGTTCGAAACGGCCTCCTGGAGGTGCGGATACGACGCGAAAGCCGAGAGGTAGTCGGCCCGCACCCCGATCACGATCGCCGCCAACGGATCGGCGCGCAGACCTGCCGGGGCCTCGCCCAGGGAGGTCAGCGCGGCCACGAAGGAGCGGATGACGAGATCCCTGCCGGGCGCGGGAACCCGGGTGAAGACCTCCTCGAACTGGTCGACGACGACAACCGCTTTGCCGGTCCCGGGCAGTCCGCTCACAGATCGGGCGAGCAGGGCGTCCCGCAGACAGGTGTGGGCGCTGGAGGGGGATTCGAGCAGGCGCTCATGCACGGACCGGGTGTCCAGGTAGCCGATGGCCGCGATTCCCGCGGCGAGGATGCCGAGGGGGTCGTCGCCGGGGGTGAGGACGACCTGCGGCCAGTCGGCGGACCCCGGTGTGGCCAGGAGCCCGTCCTTGACCGAGGAGAGCAGGCCGGCCTGGATCAACGACGACTTCCCGGCTCCGGAGGACCCGGTCACCACGACGGACACGGGGGAGCCGAGACGTGCGCTGAACGTCATCAGCAACTCCGTCGTCAGCGCTTCACGGCCGTGGAAGAGAGCGGCCTCGGTGGTGTCGAAGGGCCGCAGCCCCGGATAGGGGCACTGCTCGGGAGATCCTGAGAGCACCGGCGCGTTCCCGTCTCCGGGTGTGGCGCCGCTTCGGACGAGAGCCAGCATGCTCGCCGTGTCCCGGCGGAGGTGGATGAGATCCCTGGTTATGTCGAGATGGTGGTTCTTGGCCGCCTGGAGGTCCAGGGCGGCGCTCTCCACCCCGATCTGGATCTGGGTGAGCTCCTCGAGCGCCAATTGGAGGAGGAAGTGTGTCTGCTGGCCAGAGCGGGCGACGGCCGCGTAGACCTGGGCGACCTCACGATGCAGGGCGGCTTCCTGCTCCTTGACCGTCTCCAGCGCCGCCTGCGCCAGGTCCAGGCGCCGCACGATGTCCCCGGCCTCCGACAGGAGTGCGTCGCGGGTTCCGGCGTCCGCGAACGCCGCCTCAAGCCGGGCGAGCAACTCCGCCTCCACCTGCTCGGGAGTGTTCACCCGGCCGCGCATCGACTGGATACTCCGGTCGAGCACTGCCGCCAGCATGTTCCCGCCCACGGAGTCCACGACGCCGAGGCCGGGTCCGAGCAACGACTGTCCCTCAAGCAGAGCCTGGGCCACGGGGGTGAACGCCCCCGCACACAAGATGAGCAGAAGGGTGTGCGGGGCCGCTCGTAATGCCGCCGTGCCGGTGCTTCTGACCGCTCGGAGCAGGGCGCCGCCCGCACCCTTCCGCATGCGGTCAGGAGCACTCCCCCCTTCGGTCATGGCCGGCGATACACCTTCACCCAATCGACGTACATCCGGACGAGCTTCGGGGTCGCGCCGTTCCGGCAGCATTCGGGGTCGTTCTGCAACGCGAGTTGCATGACCGAAGTCGTGGGAATGTACTTCCGGTCGGTGATGGAAACGGTCTGTTTGCCGTCGACCCAGAAGGTAATACGGTTGGGCAGCCAGTCGACGGCGACGGTGTGCCATCTGGTGAAGTTCTTTCTGACGAGCCAGTCGCACTTGTCGTCATTCGGGCCGAAGTGCAGAAAGTGCAGGGCCTTCTTCCGGGCGCCGTCGTGCATCTCGATGAGATTGATCTCGCCGTCGTCCGGCCATTTCGCGATCGGTTCGGGAGGCCACAACAGAACGACCGGGCGGAAGCCGGCGCCCCTGTCCGCGCGGACCCGGACTTCCCATCTTCCATACTTGATCCGCTGTTTGTGGATGAGCCCACCGTAGGTCTCCCGGCCGCCGCGAAGCCCGCTCGCGATCTCGAGTGCCCCATTGCGCACCTGGATGGCTTCCCTGACCCGGGGGATCCGGTCCTTGGGATAGTGGTAGATGAACCAGTTGTTCTTGTTGGGACCGCTGCCGGTGAAGTCATCGACGAACGTCGGCTTCCCCCAGTTGAGTTTGGGCGCCTTTCCGGCGGACGGGCACGCCTTCGTGGCCGCCGCCGCGTGTTCCAGACCGACGGCCTCCGCCGGAGCCGTTACGGTGAACGCCCCGACCAGAACGGCACCGGCGGCGACGGCCGTGATCCTTTTTGCTGGCAAGATGCCTCCTCGTGCTCTTCCCGGACGGACGTTTCACCGGTCCGGGCAAGTAAGGAAAGGATCACCGGCGGCTCCTCTGTGGAATAGTCGTTGCCTATTAGCCTGTGATCCTGGCAATACGCAATCGATCATGAATTGAGGTCCGCAAGTGACTTCTGGGGAGGAAGATTTCGGATTCCGGTTACGGCGTGTGCGGTTGGCCAAGGGAATGTCGCAGAAAAGCCTGGCCGAAATCGTTCGCTACGACACCGGCCACATCAGCAGAATCGAGCGCGGCGAACGCCGGCCGACACGGTCCTTCGCTCTCCACTGCGACGGCGCGCTCGAAGCGGACGGGGCTCTGATCTCCGTGTACGACGACCTGTTCGGCCGCCGGGAGTCGACCGTCGCGGAGGATTCCCCGCCGGTGACGAACCCCATCACATGGATCATGACACTCGGGGCCGACTTCCCCGGAGTGTCGGGCCTGCACCTGGTCAGTCACCGGGAACTGCTCGGGATCCTGGGGCCCGTCGTCACGTCCACGGCCCGGGCGGGCTGGCCCGTCGCCGGTCGCGAGCAGGCTCTGCGACTCTGGGCCCCGATGTTCGAACTGACACGCCATCTCGGCAGATCGGCGACCCCTCGGCTGGTCTTCCCGCTCGCGTTGATCATCGCGCGGGGCGTGGACCAAGTGGTCGGGCACTCCACTGGCCGGATGAGGGCCAAGGCCCTGCTCCTCGGGTCCCGGGTCTCGGAGTTCGCCGGGTGGATGGCGCAGGAGCTCGGAGACGACACGCTGGCACTTCACTGGACCGACCGGGCCGCAGCGATGGCCAAGGAGGGCGGCGACCGTGAGCTTGTCGACTACTGCCAGGTCAGAAAGGCGCTCATCGCCCTCTATGGTCGCGATGGGCGGATGGCGGCCGGACTGGTGGAGCACATCACGGTGCGCGGTGGGACCGGGTCAAGGCTGAAGTGGCTGGCGACTCTCCGCATGGCCCAGGGGCAGGCCCTCGCGGCCGACGTGACCGGGTGCCGTCGCAGTTTGGAACGTGCCCGTGCGTTGGCGGACTTCTCGCTCACGTCGATGACGAACACTCCGGACCTGGGCCCGAGCACCGTGCCCGATCTCACCGCCATCGTCACCGGAGGGTGCCTGGTCGAGCTCGGCAGCCCCGGGGAGGGGATGCGGATGCTGGAATCCGCCGTCGGTTCGATTCCCTCGTCCTCACATCGGAGCCGGGCCAGGTTCGGCCTGAAACTGGTCGCCGCCCGGCTGGCCGTGGGAGACGTCGGGACGGCGACGGAGGAATTGGAGACGTTGTTGCACTCCGTGGACGTGGTGGACTCGGCGACGATCAGGAAGGAACTCCATGACGTCGATGTTCTGCTACGCAGATGGGCCGGTCATGAGTCCGTCGCCGCCATACGGCCGAAAATCGCCGTCGCCCTGGTCAGGTGAGCGATGGCGGCGATCTTCGTCAACTACCGGAATGAGGACGCTGCCTGGGCCGTCGTTCTGGACGGTGAACTCAGCCGACGGTTCGGTGCGGACATGGTCTTCCGGGCACCACGGTCGATCACGCCGGGGCAGGACTTCGAGGTGCGGCTGCGTGAGGCCGTCCGGCATTCGTCCGTCTTGATCGCGATCATCGGCCGCCGCTGGTTACTGCCGGACGAGCAGGGGCTCCGGCGCATCGACGCTGCGGGCGACTGGGTTCGTACCGAGATAGCACTCGCCTTCTCCACGGGTGTGCCGGTAATTCCCGTGCTCGTCGACGACGTCGGCCGGTTGTCACCAGACGCCCTGCCTCACGACATCTGCCAGTTGGGGAGATGCCAGTACCTGCGGCTCCACCATCGGAACTCCGCCCGGGACCTCGCCAGGATCGGCGACGAGCTGTCGGCGATGGTGCCCCGGCTGTCCAGACGTGACCGGCGCAGCGACGCACCCACACTGGTCGAGGCACTGCCCCGGGACGTGCACGGATTCGCCGGGCGTCGCCGGGAGCTCGACACGGTCCGCGCCCTGGCCGGAAGACACGGTGTCGTCACCATCGCCGGCAAACCAGGCGTGGGCAAGTCGGCGCTGGCCATCCACCTCGCCCATCTGATCGCCGACAGATACCCGGACGGGCAGCTGTACATCGATCTGCGGGGGATGCGGCCCGATCCGCTCCTGCCTGCCGCCGTGCGTCGCGCGGTCACCCGCGCGCTCGACTCGGGCCCGGGTGACGACGACAACGTCGAGTTGCGCTACCAGGAACTGCTCCGGCGGCGGCGCCTGATCGTCGTTCTCGATGACGCCGCCGACGAGGATCAGGTCCGCACCCTCCTGCCGAACGGAGGCGACAGCGTCGTTCTCGTGACGTCGAGACGACCGCTCGCCGATCTGGCCGAGGCACCACCGGCCGTGACTCTTGACACCATGCCGCCAGACGACGCGTACGCCCTGTTCGCGGGTCTCGCCGGGGAGCAGCGGCTCGACGCGGAGCCAGGCGCGACGGCCGAGATTCTCCGGCATTGCGGCGGATTGCCGCTGGCCCTTCGGATCGTCGGTGGCCGCTTGCGGAGTCGGCCACGGTGGCGGGTGTCCGAGCTCGCCCGCCGCCTGGCCGACGAGAAACGCCGGCTCGACGAGCTCCGCCTGGGCGATCTGGAGGTGCGGGCGTCGATCAACCTCAGCTACCTCGAACTCCTTCCCGCCACGGCCGACGTGCTCCGGCGGCTGTCCGCGGCCCCTGGTTCCGACTTCGGGCTGGAGGTCGCGGGAGCGGCCGCGGAGTTGTCGATAGGCGATGTCGAGATCGCGCTGGACGAGTTGGTGGACGCCCAGCTCATGGACGCTCGCACCGCTGTGCGGTTCCATTTCCACGATCTCATCAGGCTGTTCGCTGCTGAGCTCCTGCCCGAGTCCGAGCGGCTCGATGTGATCCGCCGGGTGACCGGTGTCTATGCCGCCCAGATCAAGATGGCCGCCGCAGCCCTCGGCAGGCAGGGGCCGGTCGCCAGGCTGGAACTCGCGTACGAGAACGATGTCTCTCCGACGCGGTGGCTGGGCTTGGAGAGACAGAACCTGCGGGCCGCCATCAACAGCGCGACCGACCCGTCAGACGTCTGGGAGATCGCGAACGCGCTGCTGCCGTGCCTGGAACAGACCAGTGCGCACTATGGCGAACTTCTGGAACTCGTGGACATCGCGGAACGGGCCGCCACGGCCCTCGGAGACGAGGTCCTGATGATGAGGGCCGAATGCCATCGGGGACGGGTTCTTCGCAGAGTCGGAAGGCTGCGGGACTCGGTCGCGGTCCTCGGCCGTTCCGCCGTGTACTTCGTCGGCGCAGGACAGTTCGAGTCGGCGGCGGACGCGTATTTCTGGCTCTCGCTGGCGGCCCGTGAACTCGGCAGCCTCGACGAGGCGGCCCTGGCACTCGCCGAGGCGTTCACGCTGCACGTGCGCACCGAACGCTACCTGGACGCGGCCGGCATGCTGATCGAGGTGGCGATCATCCTCAAGGAACGGCGTCGTCTTGACGAGGCCGCCGAACTGTTGCGATTCGTCCTCGGCTATCTCAGACCCGCGATGCGCACCACTGGTGACCAGCGGCGCGTCGCGTGGGGACACGAGAATCTCGGCGCCGTGCTGAAAGAGCTCGGGCAGATCGCCGAGGCGGTAGAACAGCACGAAACCAGCCTCCGGCTATTCCGAACGCTCGACCTCACCTACGGGGAGGCGTGCGCCACGCGGAACCTCGGGCATTGCGCGCTGCTCTCGGGACAGCACGCACGAGCAGTCGATCTGTTCTCCGACAGTCTCGCCCTGTACCGGAAGATCGGAGAGCGGAGCGGCGCCGACCAGGCGCTCGCCTCCACATTTGTCGCGTTGCTGCGGGCGCGCCGCCCGGTCGCGATGGTGCGGATGGCGATCGTGAACCTGGGAACCGTCCGGCGGGTTCTCGCGTCGGCGAATGTGCGCGCCGTGTTCCGCCGCACCCTTCGCCCCGGCGGCGAGACCGTCGATCTTCCCCTGGAGGAAGCACTGCCCGAACGCCTGATGAGGGTCCTGCGTGACGCACCAGGTCAGCTGATCGATCGTCAGCCACTCCGAGGCCTTGAGTGACAGGCGTCCCGCTCACTGTGTGCACTTCTCCACATACCGGAACTGCCTGGTCGGCAGCCTCCGTACTGGTACGCGAATCACTTCTACAGACAAGGAACTGAGATGCGTACCTTCATCACCCGGCTGTCCACCGTCACCCTGGCCGCCGCCGCGCTCGCCGCGACCTTCGCCGGCACCGGCAACGCCGCGACCGCCGGCACCGTCGAGCTGAGGAACGGCAAGATCACCTACACGGCCGGCGCGCAGAGCATCAACAGCGCGTCGATCACTCTCTTCAACGGTCAGATCGCCGTCTTCGACACGGTGAACCTGACCCCGAAGGGCGGCTGTGTGCAGCTGTCGCCGCGGGCGGTCACCTGTGGCACCGGCGCGACCGAGTTCTCCGCCGACCTGGGCGACCTGAACGACTCCTTCAGCGTCGGGGTCTCCATCCCCGGCACCGTCAACGGCGGCGACGGCAACGACAACCTCATCGGCAGCAGCCGGTCCGCCCAGGGGCACGCCGTCACCTGGATCGGCGGCACCGGGACCGACACGATCTCGTACAAGAGCGGTGACCGATCGGTCCGGGTCAGCCTCGACAACAACGCCGGCGACGGCCGCAACATCGACAACGACAACGTCCGCAGCGACGTGGAGAACATCGTCGGGTCCACCTTCGGCGGCGACTTCCTGATCGGCGCGAACGCCAACAACCGCATCGACGACGGCGGCGGCGCCGGCGACAGGCTGTTCGGGATGGGCGGCAACGACGAGTTGCTCGCCAAGGACCTGGCCAAGGACACCGACCTCGACTGCGGCCAGGGCGTCGACTCGATCGTCATCGACAAGGGCGGCCTCGACCCTGAGCCGGTCGCCTGCGAGGACGTCCAGCCCTTCTGACCCCGAAACATGAGCACGGCGCTCCGCTCTGGCGGGGCGCCGTTTCCCGTGCGCTCGCGCGGCATCCTGGCGCACGCAACCGGCAAAGGCTTGCCCATGTCCCCGAGCCCCGCGCCCTCTTTTCGTCAACGTGATCCACGTCGGAGGGGGCCCGCCCCTCCCTCGTGAAGGGCGTCCGATGACCACCGAGATCAACGCCGACCTCACCGCCGCCGCTGCCGCCGAGCACGCCTCCAGCCTCGGCACCGCCGCGGCCCGCAACCTCGCCACCACCACCAAGTCCGTCCCCCAGATGCAGGGCATCTCCTCCCGCTGGCTGCTGAAGGTGCTGCCGTGGGTGGAGGTCGCCGGCGGTACCTATCGGGTCAACCGCAGGCTCTCTTACACCATCGGCGACGGCCGCATCCAGTGCCTGAAGACGGGCGCGCGGGTCCAGGTCATCCCGCAGGAGCTGGGAGAACTGCCGCTGCTGCGGGGGTACGGCGACGGCGAGGTGCTGGCCGCGCTGGCGAGCCGGTTCACGCAGACCGAGTACGCCCCCGGCGACCTGATCGTCGCGCCGGAGCAGGAGGTCGACCGGTTCCACATTCTCGCCCACGGCAAGGTCGACCGGCTCGGCGCCGGGAAGTACGGCCACGCCGTCTCGCTGGGCGTGTTGTCCGACGGGGCCTACTTCGGCGAGCAGGCCCTCATCGACGACCACGGCGTCTGGGAGTTCGGGTTCCGGGCGGTCACCCCGTGTGTGCTGCTGTCGTTGACGAAGGAGGCGTTCGCCGAGGTCGCCGACCGGGCGGCGGGGCTGCGGGCGCATCTGGACGCGCGGCTGCACGCCGAGACGCCGCACACCGACGCCGACGGCGAGGCGGCGATCGAGTTGTCGTCGGGGCACTCCGGCGAACCCACCCTCCCGCACACCTACGTCGCCTACGAGACCCATCCGCGCGAGTACGAGTTGTCGGTCGCGCAGACCGTCCTGCGGGTGCACTCCCGGGTGGCCGACCTCTACAACGAGCCGATGAACCAGGTGGAGCAGCAGCTGCGCCTGACCGTGGAGGCGCTGCGGGAGCGGCAGGAGCACGAGCTCGTCAACAACCGCGACTTCGGGCTGCTGCACAACGCCGACCACGGCCACCGGATCTCCACCCGGTCGGGGCCGCCGACGCCGGACGACCTCGACGACCTGCTCGCCGTCGTCTGGAAGGAGCCGACGGTCTTCTTGGCCCACCCGCACGCCATCGCGGCGTTCGGCCGTGAGTGCTCCAAGCTGGGCCTCTATCCGAACACGGTGAACATCTTGGGCCGGGAGGTGCCGGCCTGGCGCGGCGTGCCCATCCTGACCTGCAACAAGATCCCGATCAGCGACACCGGGGTGTCGTCGATGGTGCTGATGCGCTGCGGCGAGGAGAACCAGGGGGTCGTCGGGCTGCACCAGACGGGGCTGCCGGACGAGTACGAGCCCGGCCTCAACGTGCGGTTCATGGGCGTCAACGAGCAGGCGGTCATCTCCTACCTGGTGAGCGCCTACTACAGCGCCGCCGTGCTGGTCCCGGACGCGCTGGGCGTGCTGGAGAACGTCGAGCTCGGGCACCGGGACTGAGCGTGCGGCCCTTCGAGCTGCCCGACTTCTACCGCCCCTGGCCGCCGAGGCTGAACCCGCACGTCGAGGGGGCCCGCGCGCACAACCGCGCCTGGGCCGCCCGGCACGGGCTCATCGACGAGAGCGTCTGGGACGCCGCCTGGGCCGACTCCATCGACCTGGCCCTGTTCGCGGCCTACTGCTTCCCGGACGCGACCCCGGCCCAGCTCGACCTGCTGACCGACTGGTACGTCTGGGGCTTCTACTTCGACGACTGGTTCCTGCGGCACTACAAGGCGACCGGCGACGTCGCGGGCGCGGCGGCGTGGCTGGCCGACGTGCGGGCGTTCATGCCGGTGGACCTGGCGCAGCCGGTGCCGGCCGCCGAGGACCCCGTACAGGCGACTCTGCGGGAGTTGTGGGCGCGGACCGTGCCGGGCACGACCGAGGAGTGGCGGCGGCGGTTCGGCGACAACACCTTCGCGCAGATGGACGACGCCTTCTGGGAGCTCGGCAACCTGGCCGAAGGGCGGGTGCCGAACCCCATCGACTACCTCGAACGGCGGCGCGGCGCGGGCGCGGGCCGGTGGGTGGCCGACCTGATCGAGCTGGTCAACGGCACGCCGCTGCCGGGCCACGTGTGGGCGTCGCGGCCGGTGCAGGTCCTGCGCGACACGTTCACCGACGCGCAGGTGCTGCTCAACGACGTGTTCTCCTACCAGCGGGAGACCGAGCAGGAGGGCGAGGTCAACAACTTCGTCCTGGTGCTGCGCGAGTTCCTCGGGATGACCCCGCAGGAGGCCGCCGACACCACCAACGACCTGATCACCTCGCGCCTGCTGCAGTTCGAGAGCACGCTGCTGACCGAGCTGCCGGACCTGCCGCTGACCCCGGCCGAACGCCTGGCCGTGGTGAACGTCGCCCGGTCGCTGCAGGACGCCAACGCGGGCTCCCACGAGTGGCATCTGCGCTCGTCGCGGTACATGAACGAGGCGACCAGGGACGCCGACCCGAGGGTGCCGGTGTGGCGTCACCCGATGGGGCTCGGCACGTCGGCGGCCCGGTTGTGGGCGGGCCACCGCCCGGTCGACCGGCGCGTGTCGTTCCGCCCGCCGCCGCAGCAGCGGCCCGCGTCGAGCGCGTTCGCCGGGGCGGCCCGGACCGCCGCGGCCGACTGGGCGCGGCGCATGGGGCTGCCCTATTCGCCGCAGGCGGTGTCGTGGGCGGTCACCGCGCACTGCGGCGTGCCGCGTGACCGGCTGGAGGTGCTCGCGCAGTGGTACGTCTTCCTCGCCGCCCTCGACACCGCCGTCGACCGGCTGTTCAAGGCCCGCCGCGACCCGGCCGGCGGCAGGGCGTTCCTCCGGCGGCTGCCGCTGTTCCTCACCGGCGCCCCGCCCGCGCCGGTCAACCCGGTCGAACGCGGCCTGCGCGACCTGTGGGGGAGGGCCCCGCTCGACGCGGCCCACTTCGAGCGGCTGGTCGCGGTCCGCGAGTGGGAGCTCGGCAACAGCGCCCGCGAACGGGTGCCCGACCCGGTCGACCTCCTGCAGACCCGCCGGGCCGAGCACGCGGGGCTGATGGTGGATCTGGTCGTGTACGGCCTGGGCCTCCCGGCCCCCCACCGGGGCGCGCTGGAGGAGTGCTTCGCCGATCTGGCGACGGCGCGGCGCGACCTGGTGACCTACCAGGACCGGATCGGGGTGCCCACCGAGGTCAGCAACGGGGTGCTGGCCCTGCAACGGCTCCTCGGCTGCGACCTGCAACGGGCCGCCGACGTGGTCGGCGACCTGCTGACCGCCCGCCGCGCCCAGTTCGACCGCCTCGCCGCCGAGGCGCCGGACCACTACGTGGCCGCGTTGCGGACGTGGCTGGGCGGCGACCTCGGCGAACACACCCGGCTGGGCATGTCGGGCCTGGGCACGAGAGGAGCACACGCGTGGCGACCAGCCTGACCCCGGGTGCGGCCCGCACCCTGGCCACGACGACCAAGACCCCGCCGAAGACCGCGTCCACGACCCCGCGATGGCTGCTGGAGATCCTGGAGTGGCGCGACCTGCCCGGCGGCGTCTACCGGCGCACGAGCACGGTGCGCCGCACGATCGCCCGCCGGGGCAGCTCCCAGCCGGGGGTCCAGGTCACCGCGGGCCACACGGGGGAGCCGGAGATCCCCGGCATGTACGTCGAATACGGCCACCCCCCGCGCGAGTACGAGCTGACCGCCGCTCAGACGATCATGCGCGTGCACCGCCGGGTGGGCGACCTCTACAACGACCCGTACGACCAGTACGGGGAACAACTGCGGCTGACCCTCGACGCCCTGGCCGAACGCAAGGAGCTCGACCTCGCCCGCGCGCTCCTCCAGGCCCCGCCCGCCCGCCACCGCGTCACGGCGCAGGGCCCGCCCACCCCGCTCGACCTCGACGGCCTGATCTGCAAGCAGACCTCGCCGCGTTACCTGCTGGCCCACCCTCGGGCCATCGCCGCGTTCGGCCGCGAGTGCAACCGGTTCGGCGTCCGGCCTGACGAGGTCGAGTTCGCGGGCCGCCGGGTCCTCGGCTGGCGCGGCCTGCCGTTCCTGCCGTGCGACAAGCTGCCGATCGCAGCCGACCACACGACGAGCATCCTCGTCGTCCGGCCGGGGGAGCGGCGCCAGGGCGTGGTGGGCCTGCGCCCGCCGGAGACCCCGGTCGTGCGCGAACTCGGCACCACGCGGCAGGCCGTCACCGAATACCTGGTGAGCGAGTACTACGGCGTGGCCGTGCCGATCCCCAACGCCGTCTGCGCCCTCGACGGCGTGCAGGTGGTGCGTACTTCGACGCACTGAGCATTCCGCCACCGACCCCGCGTCCTCTCCCGCCGAGAGTTGCATCCCCGGCGTGGAGAGGACGTGACGGCGATGGAGACCCGGCGGCGATTCCTGTGGGCCGACGCGGCCAAGGGCGTCTGCATTCTGCTGGTCGTGGTGTGGCACACGGTCGGCAAGAGCCAGTTACGGATCGAGTGGACGACGGCCGGTCCGTTCCCGGCCCTGTGGGGCGTCGTCGGCGACGCGCTGATGACCCTGCGCATGCCGCTGTTCTTCACCATCTCGGGCATGTTCGCGCTGAGCGCGTACCGGAGGCCGTGGAAGGAGGTCGTCCGGTCGAGGGTGGCCAGGTTCCTCTACCTGTACCTGGTGTGGATGCTCGTCCACACCGCGATCCTGTGGTTCACCCCCGATTTCGACACCCTGAGCGCCCGGAGCGCCGGGGAGTTCACCGAACAGTTCTTCGTCACCCCGCCCAACCTCTGGTACCTGTACGCCCTGGCCGTCTACTTCGCCGCCGCGAAACTGCTGCGCCGGATCCCGGTCCCGGTCGTGCTGGGCGCGGCGGCGCTGCTGGCGGTCGTCACCGCCGCCGGCGTGCTCGACACCCCGGGCAACCGGGGCTCCCTCCTCCAGAACTTCGTCTTCTTCCTCCTGGGCCTGCACCTGCGCCCCTGGGCCGAACGGCTCGCCGCGACCACGACCTGGCGCCGCACCACGATCGTCGCTCTCGTGTACGCAGGCGCGCTCGCCGCCATGCTCCTGCTGTCGGCCCAGCGCATCCCGACCGTGTGGACCCTGGTCTCCCTGCTGGCGACGGTCTGGCCTGGCTGGGCCGCCGCACCCTGCCGATCTACGTGATCCACATGCCCCTGCTGGCCCTCCTGCACACGACGGTGTCCGGCCACCTGGCCGCCGCGCCGCCGGTGGTGGCCGCGCTCTACCCGGCGGCGGTCACGGCGGCGCTGGTGACGGCCTGCCTGCTGATCGACCGGATCCTCCCGCCGTGGCTGACCGACCTGCCGGGGCGCCGCCGGGAACCGGCGCTCACGCCATGAGGCGGGCGGCGTGACGGCCGATCAGGTGGCGGGCCGCGAACGTCAGGTCCTGTTCCGCGGCCTCCGCCAGGGTCAGCCACCTGTAGGCGTCGCCCTCGCCCTCGTCGAGCGCCACCGGCGGTTCCGTGCCGACCGTCGTCAGGAAGGTGTGCCACACGTGCCCGTCGGCCCCCCGGCGGCACTGGTCGCCGTCGACGGGCTCGGTGGCGATCGGCCTCAGGGACACCGCCCGCAGGCCGGTCTCCTCGTGGAGTTCGCGGGCCGCGCTCACCTCGGGCGACTCGCCGTGTTCGACGTGGCCGGCGGGGATGGTCAGCGCGTAGGGGAAGGCGATCCGGTTGAAGAACAGGAACCGGCCCGACGGGTCGCGGACGAAGACGCCCGCCGTCTCGTGCCACATCCGCAAAGCCGTGTCGACGACCAGCGAGCGGTCGGCGGTCTGGCCGCAGGTCGCGCAGCGGCGGCGGACGCGGCCCGACTCGGTGACCGGTTCGACGGTCTCGGCGCCGCAGTTCAGGCAGTATTCGTGGCGCATGGGCGGAGCCGACCCCCTCCGGAAACGCTGACGAGCCCATTGTGAGGCATGCCGTCTTGACGGGTCGGACGCACGCGTGCATTCTGCGCAGGGATACGGCTTCCCGCCGGGATTGGCACGTTCCAAGCTGACGAGAGGAGCGGCATGCCTCCCAAGCAGCCGATGAACGTGACCGAAGAGGACGACGACCGCGACGACGCCGACGACGAGGGGACCGGCAAGACGATCGCGCGCGATCGGGAGGACCTGCCGTGCGGAGGCGGCCGAGGGAACCTTCGCGCCGGCGGGCCTACCTCCAGATCCCCGACGACGAGAACGAGCGCACGATCACCGAGAAGACCCTGATCCGGCACCTGCCCGACCCTGCGGCCCGCGCGGCGATGATCAGACGGATCGGCACGTTCGCGATGTGCGGCCGAGCGCCTGCGCAAGACCAAGGGCCTCCGGATGACCTGACCACGACGGGAGTGCCGCGATGCTCAAGCAGAACAGGCCCGTGAAGCAGCAGAAGAGGGAGCTCGACGATCCGGCCCCCTGCCGATCCTCGACCTGGCGAGGGAGGACGGCTTCGAGGCCTTCGTCGAACGGGTCGACAAGGGCGACGAGGTCGCCCAGAAGCTGCTCGACGACGCGGGGGTCGCCGAGCTCTACAGCGAGAAGGGCTACGAGTTCTGGTTCGGGAAGGTTTACGGCGTCAGCCGGGCAACCACGCCCCAGGAACTCATGAGGGCGCTCGACAGTGTGCCGTACAAGGACGACGGCGCTGTCTGGACGGCCCTCTCCCGGCTGCTCGGGTTCCCGCCCGACACGGTCCTGCCCGAGAAGATCCTGGCCGAGATGGTCATCGAACACGTCCTGGACGGCGATCCGTTCGTCCGCCAGGAAATCGAGCAGTTCTTCGTCGCCATCGGCGAGGACGTCGGTCTCTACGATCTGGAGCTGGCCCGGCTCGGCGGCCTGGCGCTGCTCGGCGATCCGGCGACCGATCAGCCGCGGAAGGCGTCCACCCGGCAGAACGCCGGCATCAGGCAGGCCACCGCCGCCCGGCTGCGGAAGATCAAGAACGAGCTGGTCGCCGGGGTCCGTGTGAACACCGCCGAACAGCGGTCGCTCGACCGGCTGGCCTGGGTGCTCGCCAACTTGAAGGCCAGCCGTGGGTGCGTGGCCGTGGTCACCATGCTGGAGAACGAGATCCGGTTGTTCGCCAACTCGGCCGACGCCGGGCTCGGCGCCGACTTCAAGCGGCCCTTCGACCTGGCGATGGAGGGCCGGCGCGCGGCCGCCGACGACATCGGCGCCATGTTCGACGAGATGGTCGGCCAGAAGATGGAGGTCCGCAAGCTGAAGGACGGCAAGCTGCCCCCCGACGTGCTGCGCCGGGGCGAGCGACGGCTCCGCAAGACGCTCGACTACCTGGCCTCCCTGGAGAAGCAGTGGGACGACCTGCGGGTGATGACCCACGAGGCGGCGCGCGGGATGAAGATCCACGCGGAGACGCAGGCCGGTGACGTGCTGCTGCGGCAGCGGTCGAGCGCCCTCGGCGAGGAGGCCGGATGGTCCGACGACGAGGACCTCACCAAGCGCGAGGCGGCGCTCCAAGACAAGATCAACGACGGGAGGCGGGCCCGGCTGTCCCGGCGGATCACCGATGCCAAGATCGCGATCGGCATCTCCAAGTTGTGCTGCTTCAAGTGCTGGCTCATGATCCAGGCGCTCCGCGCCGAGGGCGTCACGCTGACGCCGTCGGGCACCCACGCCAAGACCTACGGCTCCGGCTGGCCCGCGCCGGCCAGCCTGGCCCGGCCGTCGCTGCTGCGCGCCTTTCTGCAGATCCCGTCGAAGGCGGAAGCCCGCACCAGCGCCGACGAGTACCTGGTGAAGGCGATGTCGACCCCCGAAGGGCGAGAGGCGATCATCGCCGAGATCGTCTCCTTCACCCAGAAGGGCCAGAAGGATTCCGGCTACGACTCCAGCGAGGACGAGGCAACAGCGGCGTCAAGCTGCCCGAGCTCATCGGCAGCGCCTATCCGGCCGAGCCGAGGGAGGCGAGGTTCTCCAAGCGCAAGACCGTCGGCGGCGAGCAGCGCAAGACCACGTCCAAGCGCCGCAAGACCAAGAAGTAGCAGCGCTAGCGGTAGATCAGCCCAAGAGTGTCGTCGACGCCCTGGTAGACGGCCTCGATCGGCAGCCGCCCCCTGATCCAGGCGCGTAAGCCCTGGTCGGCGACGGCGCGCAGAGTCGAGACGACGGTCTCGTCCACGCCGTCGACGGCCGTGCGCATGACGTCGGCGAACAGTGTGTCGAGCGGGGTGTAGACCTCGGCGGCGCGGGGGTCGTCGGTGGTCTGCAGGACGATCATCAGCCGGTAGAACTGCGGCTGCGTCTGGAACGCGCGGATGGCGGCGTGCACGACGGACCGCAGGCGGTCTTCTGGCGTGTCGCCCTCAAGGGGGAGGCGGCCGAGCCTGCGGCGCAGGCCGTCCTGCCATTCGTCGAAGACGGCCGCGAAGAGGTGTTCCTTCGAGGAGAAGTACCGGTAGAGGGTGCCGAGCGCGACCTCGGCGTCGCGGGCCACGTCGGAGACCTTGATCCTGTCGTAGTCGCTGCCCGCCAGGGCCCGCAGGCCGGTCCTGACGATGCGGGCGCGGCGTTCACGCTGGTCCTTGCGGAGCGATTCCGGCGCCGCCGGGTCCGGCACGTCGGTGACCATCGCGGAGTTCTCCTGATCGGGTGGGAAATGTCGATCTAGGTTACCCTTCCGGCCGCCGTAATGATCATGAAATCCATGGACGTGGCCGCCGAATTGGGCGGCCGCATCGACCCGGCCGCCGCCCGCCGGGTCGTCGATGCCTTCGGCCGCCCCGCCGAGGCCGCCGCCCGCTACCGGCCGCCGCTGGTGCTGCTCGACCCGGCCGACTCCCGCCTGTTCTTGCGCTGGTCGCTGGGTGGCCTCGTGGTCATCCGGGTGGTGGGCGCGGCGCAGGTCGCCGGCGAGCCGGGCGCCGGGGCGCTCGCCTCGTGGTGGCTCGGCGTGGCCCCTGGGTGCTGGCGTCGCTGATCGTCCATCTGGTCCTGTACGCCGCCGTCATCGTCAACGGCCGCTGGACCTCGCCGACCCGGCGGCGCGGCGTGAGCTGCGTCAGCAGCGCAGGTTGACCTCGTCGTAGGTCGACGGGTCGACCGGCGCGAAGTCGTCGCAGGTGTCGGGGTTGAAGATGCTCGCGGTGTAGAGCGCCGGGGCCTTGCGCAGCGGCGGCATCCCGGTGACCCGGAAGGGGGCGCCGCCGTCGTCGATCGTCAGGGTCACCGTCCTCTGCTTCTGCAGCACGTCGGCGATGAGCCGGTACTCGCAGTAGCGCCCGGTCTCCACCTGCACGTCGAAGACCTGCTGCTCGCCGGGCGCGAGCAGCACCGTCTGAGTGTCGAACCAGCTCTTCTCCGACCAGCCGTACTTCTCCATGAATCGGGGGATCGGATGGCGCGCGTCCAGGTCGAAGGAGAGGTCGACGAGCAGCTCGCCGCCCTGCGGGGGCGAGTAGAAGACCGTTCCGCCGAGGGGCGCGCGGCAGTCGGCGGACACCCGCAGGTCCAGGATCCGGACGTCGAGCTTCGAGACGTTCTCCAGCACGAACCGGGTGCCCAGGGTGTGCACGTCGACCCCGCCGAGCGAGCGCATGAGGACCGCCAGTTCGTCCATGTCCGGCGAGTCGCGCAGCTCGTTGATCCTCCGCAGCGTCGCGGCGTCGGGCCGGTAGGCCGCCGGGAAGACGAAGGTGTCACCCGGGTCGAGGTCGCGGACCTTCAGCGCCGCGACGACCACCGGCCTGGCGATCGGGGTGGGCGACGGGGAGGCCAGCACCACGAGCTTGGCCGCGTCGGAGGTGACCGCCGCGATCGTGCCGGTGAGGACGGTCAGCAGCGCTCCGCCGACGACCAGGGCGGGCTTGCGCAGCAGCCGCTGGCGTAAGGACGGTTTCGGGTGGTGTCGGCGCACCCGCCCTATCGAATCGTCCGGAGCGTCCGGGCATCGGTGGTTTCATCCACCTGGTTGGAGGCCCAGGTTCTCCGGTACGCGTCCACCAGCCACGCGTCGGCCCGCGCCTCGTCCGGATGCTCCGGCAGCACGCTCACCGGAGCCGCTTCGGCCAGCCGCCGCTCCAGGTCCGCCGCCATTGCGAGGGCCTCCTCGCGCCCGATCTCGCCGGTCCGGATGGCCACGATGACGTCGCGCCGCGGCATCGGCAGCGTGATCCGCCCGGTCTCCAGCAGTTCCACGCCCTGCAGGCCGAGCCGGACCATGTGCCCGGCCGCCTTCGGCGTCTGGCCGCGGTCGCGCTGGGCGCGCAGGTAGCCGATGAACCGGTCGCCGGCCCGCCGCGACAGGATGAACGACGGGCCCTCGGCCAGCAGCTCCGCGCCGAGCGGGGTGACCGTCGCGTCGGGCGCGAACAGGGCCAGCAGCACGGTCGGGTTGCCGTCGAGCGCCAGCCTCATCCATTTGCGCAGGCTGTAGACGGTCAGGTCGAGGTCGCCCGGCCGCGACCTGACCCCTTCGGGCACCGAGCGGTGGATGTACTGCTCGAAGGTGCGCAGCCCGATCACGTATTCCGGCGGTTCGACGCAGATGCCCAGCTCGTCGCGGTCGCCGGTGTCGCCGACGGTGGTGCCGTGGAGGCGTGAGCCGATCTCGCAGCGCAGGATCGAGTGGTCCGCGGCGATGGCCGCGAACTCGGGGGTGCTGTGCCGCGTCCAGCCGGTCATAGGCTGAATAGTACGATAAATATCGAACTAAGGAGACGCCGTGTTGTTCCAGCCCCTCACCCTGCGGTCGCTGACCTTCCCCAACAGGGTCTGGATGTCGCCCATGTGCCAGTATTCGGCCGCCGTCGACGGGCCGGACACCGGGGTCCCCCATGACTGGCATCTCGCCCATCTGGCCGCCCGCGCCGTCGGGGGCGCCGGGCTCGTCATGGCCGAGGCGACCGCCGTCTCACCCGAGGGCCGCATCAGCCCGGCCGACACCGGCCTGTGGAACGACGCGCAGGAGGCGGCCTGGGAGCGCATCGCCCGGTTCGTGCACGCCCAGGGCGTGATCCCCGGCATCCAGCTCGCCCACGCCGGGCGCAAGGCGTCGACCGACCGGCCCTGGCTCGGCGGCGGCCCGGTCGGACGGGCCGACCACGGCTGGACCCCGGTCGCGCCGAGCCCGATCCCGTTCTCGGAGGCGCACCCCGTACCGGACGAACTGACCGCCGCGGAGATCGGCAAGCTCGTCGAGGCGTTCGCCACGGCGGCCGAGCGGGCGCTGCGGGCCGGGTTCCGGGTGGTCGAAATCCACGGGGCGCACGGCTACCTCATCCACGAGTTCCTGTCCCCGCACAGCAACCACCGCACCGACGCCTACGGCGGCACGTTCGAGAACCGGGCCCGCTTCGGCCTGGAGGTCGTCGACGCGGTGCGCGCGGTCTGGCCGCAGGAGCTCCCGCTGTTCTTCCGGGTGTCGGCCACCGACTGGCTGCCCGAGGGCGAGCCGGCCTGGACGCCCGGCCAGACCGTGATGCTCGCCGCCGAACTGGCCGCCCGGGGGGTCGACCTGATCGACGTGTCGAGCGGCGGCAACGCCTCCACGCAGCGGATCCCGCTCGGTCCGGGCTACCAGGTGCCCTTCGCGCGCCAGGTCAGGGCCGAGGCGGGGGTGCCGGTGGCGGCGGTCGGCCTGATCACCGAGCCGGAGCAGGCCGAGGAGATCGTGGCCACCGGACAGGCCGACGCGGTGTTCCTCGGCCGCGAGCTGCTGCGCGACCCCTACTGGCCGGTCAGGGCGTCGGGGGAGTGGCCGGCCCAGTATCGGCGCGCCGCCCCCTCCCGTCGCTGAGCAGGGCGTTGACCACGCTGTCGAGCAGGCCGGGGAAGAGCCGGTCGAGGTCGGCGCGGCGCAGGCCGTTGAGCTTGGAGGTGCCGCGGTAGACCTGGGAGATCACCCCGGCCTCGCGCAGCACCCGGTAGTGGTGGGTGGTGGTCGACTTGCTGACGGCCAGGTCGATCGCCGAGCACGGCACCTCGCCGCCCGCCGCGGCCAGGAAGCGCACGATCTCCAGCCGCGCCGGATCGGCCAGCGCGTGCAGCACCTCTTCGAGCCGGATCTCCTCGGCCGGGGGATGCTCCAGGACTCTCGCCGTCATGCCTCGATGGTAGTCCGATGAACGTCGGACTTCAGGTTGGCGGCGGCCAGGTCCTCGGCCGCCTCCAGCGGGGTCACGCCCCGCACCGCCGCGTCGGCCAGCAGGCCCGCCACCCGGGGGCCGATCGCCCGCACCCTCGGGATCGCCGACTCCTCGTCGCCGCCCGCGAGCTGCTCGTCGAGGAAGGTGATGCCGCCCGCGCTCATGATGAAGTCGGGCACGAACGTCACCCCCCGTCCGGCCAGCACGCCGGCCAGGTCGTCGTGGGCCAGCACGTTGTTGGCCGGTCCGGCGACGATCCCGCAGCGCAGCCCGTCGACGGTGGCGTCGTCCACCACCTCGCCGAGCGCGCAGGGCGCCAGCACGTCGCACTCCCGGGCCAGGGCGGTCACCGGGTCGATCGCGGTGGCCCCGATCTCGCCCGCCAGGGCGTCGGCCCGTCCCGGGGCGACATCGCTGACCAGCACCTTCGCGCCCGCCTTCACGAGCATCCTGGCCAGATGGTGGCCGACGTGCCCCACCCCCTGGACGACCACCGTGCGGCCCGCGAGGGAGGTGCCGTGCACGTGGGCGACCGCGGCCTCGATGCCGCAGAAGGCGCCGAGCGCCGTCAGCCACGACGGGTCGCCCTCCTGGCAGGTGACGACCGTCGCCTCGGCGGCGATCTGGCGCATCTCGGCCGCGCCGGTGCCGACGTCGATGCCGGGGATGTAGCGGCCCTCCAGCGACCGGATGAACCGGCCGTGCGCGCGCATCAGCTCCGGGGTGGCGGCCTCGGCGATGACGACGCTCTTGCCGCCGCCCAGGCGCAGCCCGGCGGCGGCGGTCTTGCGGGTCATCGCGCGGGCCAGCCGCATCGCGTCGTCGAGGGCGGCGGCGCGGTCGCGGTAGGGGAGGACCCGGACCCCGCCGATGGCGGGGCCCCTGGTGGTGTCGTGTACGGCGATCACGGCGTCCAGCCCGGTGACCGGGTCGTGGCGGGTGACGACCTGCTCGAAGTCGGTTCTCACGTCACACCAGCCGGTAGAAGCGCCAGAAGCCGAAGTCGCCGATCGGCAGGGTCTCGACGTCGGTGAACCCGGCCTCGCGGGCGTAGGCCCGCAGGGTGCCGGGGCGCATGACGGTGCCGGTCGCGGCCGACGGCGTGTGGGCGCGGCCGTCGGGGAGGCAGATGAGCAGGCTGAAGCCGTACATGAGGCGCTCGACGTCGTCGCCGTCCGGGTGGAAGGCGTCGGCGACGGCCTCGTCCATGACGATCACCTGGCCGCCGGGGCGCACCGCGCGGCGCACGGCCGCCAGGGTGTCGACCGGGCGGGGCATGTCGTGCACGCACTCGAACGCGAACACCGCGTCGTAGGCCGCCTCGGGCAGGGTGGCGGCGTCGGCGGCGCGGAAGCTCACGTTGGGCACGTCGGCGTTGGCCTCGGCCAGCGCGATCGACGGCGGGTCGATGTCGACGCCCTCAACGGTCGCCTCCGGGTAGGCGCGGGCCAGCGCGATCGTCGACCACCCGGCGCCGCAGCCGACGTCGAGCACCCGCGCGCCCGGCACGGCCAGCGCCGCGTGCAGGTCGGCGATCTTGGCGACGGCGCCCGGCAGCGCGTGCTCGAACCACGGGCGGTTCATGTCGGCCTGCGACTCGCGGACGTCGGGGCCGTAGTCGTCCCAGCCGACGCCGCCGCCCTCGCGGTAGGCGTCGAGCAGCGCCGGGAGCTGGACGGAGGCCCCGGCCAGCATGCGGGCCAGCGGGGCCAGGTAGTTGAGGCTGCTCCGGTCGGTCAGCACCTCGGCGGCGGCCGGCGGCAGCACGAACCGGCCGTCGCCGCCGACGGCCAGGACGCCGGCCACGGCCTGCTGCTCCAGCCACTCGCGGGCGTAGCGTTCGTCGCCACCCGCCCGCTCCACCAGTTCGGCCGGGGTGGCCGGTCCCCGCGTCAACGCGTCGTACCACCCGAGGCGGTCGCCCAGGTGGATCGCCAGCACGTCGGTCATCCCGAGCGCGGCGCGGAAGAGCCGGTCGGCGAAACCGGCGACGGTCGTGTCCATGTCGAATTCCCTTCGGTCACCGGCCATTACGCGCCCTTCACCGTCATCGGTTCCCCGTGACAGCGCCGCGAAGGGCCCGTGACAGAGGCCTCCCGCACGGTGGTGGCATGAAACTCGAAACGCGCTTCCAGCGGGGAGACGAGGAGGCCTTCGCCGACATCGCCGGCCGCTACTCGCGGCCCATGTTCGCCGCCGCCTACGGGATGCTCGGCGACGCCGAACTCGCGGCGGACGCCGTACAGGAGGCCCTGGTGAAGATCTGGCAGAAGGCCGCCACCTACGACCCCGACCGCGAGCTGGAACCCTGGTTGTTCACCATCACCCGCCGCGCCGCCGTCGACGTCCACCGCAGGGCGCGGCGCAACGCGGGGGCGACCGACCTCGACGCGGTCGCCGGCCGCCTGTCGGTGCCGCCGCCCTCCCTTGACCACCAGTGGACCTCGGTGCAGGTGTCGCGGGCGCTGGCCCGGCTGACCCCGCAGGAGGCGCAGGTGCTGCGGATGGCCTACTTCGAGGACATGACGCAGGCCGAGATCGGGGCGGCGCTGGGCGTGCCGGTCGGCACGGTCAAGAGCCGCACCTTCCGGGCCCAGAGGCGGCTCGCGGAGCTGCTCGCCCACCTGCGATTCGGACCGGCCGAAAGCCGTCACGAAGAGTCGGAGGCGGGGCACAGGACTCGCCTGTGCCCCGTCCGGTGAAGATCTCAGAAAGGCGCTCCCTGCGTCCTGGCGACCACCTCCTTCCGCGGGCGGCGGATCACCGGGCCACCGCGGCGGCGCCCCGCCACGTCCGGTAGGCGGCCGGGTCGATCACCGCGGAGCGGGCCGGCGGGTCGAGGCGCACGCCGCCGGGCCCCACCGAGAGCACCGACCCGGGCGCGGCGGGGGAGCTGAACGGCACCCGCAGCACCCCTCCGTCGAAGGCGGCCACCGAGCCGAGCACGCCGTCGGGGATCGCGGGCTCGGCCACCTCGCCGGTCGACGGCGTGAAGACGACCAGCCGCGAGCGGGACCCCCGCTCCACCCGCAGCACGACCCGCGCGCCGTCGCCGCCGATCGCGGCGACCCGCTCGGCCAGGCCGCCCAGCACCGGACGGCCGCGCCACCGGAACCCCGGCGGGCCGCCGGGCGGCATCCCGACGAGCCCGCCGGGGAGCACCCGGGCACCGGTGACGGCGCCGGGCATCAGCTCCCAGCTCCCGTCGGAGAGGTCGAGCACCACCGGTCCCGGCGCCTCCGGCCGGGTCAGCCCGACCAGCCGGGGCGCGAGCACGACCCCGGGCCCGGTCGCGCCCGGCGGCAGGTCGGCCAGCCGCTCCAGCCCGTGGGCGGTGACGCGGCAGACCGCACCGCCGATCACCAGATCGCCGGAAAGGTGCATCCACGGCCCCCGCCCGGCCGTGATCGTCGTCTCGGCCGACTGGGTGACCAGCGAGATCCGGTGGCGGCCGTCGTCGTTGCGGCACAGCAGCGCCCGCTCGCCGTCGAGCGGGCTGATCTGGGTGGTGGCGTCGCAGGCCGAGGCCAGCGGGCGCACCAGCGGGTCGGGACCGGTGAAGTCCCACACCTCCGGGCGGTGCACGCCGCCCCCGTCGGCCGCCAGGCAGGCGGCGTACCGGCCGTCGGCGGAGAACCGCCAGTTCACCCTCACCGTCGTCACGGGTCCCACGATGCTCAGGTCGCCTTGTGGGCGACTTGTGGGTTACTGAAGATCCAGTGGGCCGGCTCGAAACGCCTCATCAGGGCAGGGTTTTCTGACCGTTGACGCCCTCTTAGCACACTTGTAACATTCAGCCATCACTGCGCAAGAATCTTGCAAGGTGATGTTTGATTCCTATCTTTTCCTCGCAACTTCAGGGATGCACAGCGTCCGTGCTCCTGTACCCCCCGACCCCTGTAGTGCCATGCCGAGAGATAGAAGAAGGCGATGACGAGAAAGCACGGACCGTTACGGCTGCTGGCGGCATTTGTCGCGGCAGTTCTCGTCGTGACCGTGGGGCCGCTGCAGCCGGTCTCCGCGGCCGGCGGGCCCAACCTCGCGGCCGGGAAGGCCACCGCCGCGAGCAGCACGAACTCCCCCTACCCCTCATCCAACGTCGCCGACGGCAACCAGGAGACCTACTGGGAGAGCGCCGGCAGCACCTTCCCGCAGTGGGTCCAGGTCGACCTGGGCAGCGCCCAGAACGTCGACCAGGTCGTCCTGAAGCTCCCCGCCGGATGGGGCGCCCGCACCCAGACCCTCTCGGTCCAGGGCAGCCTCGACAACAGCGGCTGGTCGACGATCGTCGGCTCGGCCGGGCAGAACTTCGCCCCCGGCAACGCCAACACCGTCACCCTGAACTTCGGCGCCACCAACACCCGGTACGTCCGCGTGAACATCACCGCGAACACCGGCTGGGCCGCCGCGCAGCTCTCCGCCCTTGAGGTCTACGGCGTCACGAGCTCCTCGGGCAACCTCGCCTCGGGTCGCACGATGACCGCCAGCAGCGTCTCGCAGAGCTACGTCGCGCCCAACGCCAACGACGGCAACGCGAGCACCTACTGGGAGAGCAACAACAACGTCTTCCCCGAGTGGCTCCAGGTCGACCTCGGCGCCTCGGTCGCGGTCAACCGGGTCGTGCTGAAGCTGCCCCCGGCCACCGCCTGGCAGACCCGCACCCAGACCCTGGAGATCCAGGGCAGCGCCAACGGCTCCAGCTTCTCCACGCTGGTGCCCTCCGCCGGGTACACCTTCAACCCGGCCACCGGCAACACGGTGACCATCAACTTCACCTCCGCCGCGACCACCCGCTACGTGCGGCTGAACATCACCGCCAACACGGGCTGGGCGGCCGGGCAGATCTCCGAGTTCGAGGTGTACGGCCCCAGCGGCCCGGTCGACACCCAGGCGCCCAGCGCCCCGGGCAACCTGACCTACACCGAGCCCGGCGGCACCCAGATCCGGCTCGCGTGGAACGCCTCCACCGACAACGTCGGCGTCACCGGCTACGACGTCTACCGGGGCGGCCAGCTCATCGCCAGCGTCGCGGGCAACGTGCTGACGTACACCGACAACCAGCCGGCCACCGCCACGGTGACCTACTTCGTCCGCGCGAAGGACGCCGCGAGCAACGTCTCGGGCAACTCCAACTCGGTCACCCGCCAGGGCCAGTCGGGTGGTGACACCCAGGCGCCCACCACCCCGGGCAACCTCGCCTACACCGAGCCCGGCTCCAACCAGATCCGGCTCACCTGGACGGCTTCGACCGACAACGTCGGCGTCACCGGCTACGACATCATCCGCAACGGCTCGGCCGCGGGCAGCGTCTCCGGCACCACGCTCGTCTTCACCGACACCCAGCCGGCCACCGCCACGGTGACCTACCTGGTCCGGGCCCGCGACGCCGCCGGCAACGTCTCCGGCGACAGCAACTCGGTCACCCGCACCGGCACCAGCCAGCCCGGCACCAACCTCGCCACCGGCAAGGAGATGGTCGAGTCGGGCCACGTCCACACGTTCGTCGCGGCCAACGCCAACGACAACAACCTGGACACCTACTGGGAGGGCGCGTCGGGCAGCTGGCCGAGCACCCTGACCGTCAAGCTCGGCGCCAACGCCAACGTCACCTCGGTCGTGCTGAAGCTCAACCCGTCGTCGGCGTGGGGCGCCCGCACCCAGAACATCCAGGTCCTGGGCCGCGAGCAGTCGGCCACCACCTACACCAACCTGGTGTCGGCGGCCAACTACACCTTCAACCCGACCTCGCAGAACACCGTCACCATCCCGGTGAGCGCGACCACGGCCGACGTGCAGCTCCGCATCACCAGCAACACCGGCGCCCCGGCGGGCCAGATCGCCGAGTTCCAGGTGTTCGGCACCCCGGCCCCCAACCCCGACCTGGTCGTCACCTCGGCCACCTGGTCGCCCGCCTCCCCGGTCGAGACCGACTCCATCACGCTGTCGGCGGTCGTCCGCAACAACGGCAACGCCGGCGCCCCGGCCTCGTCGGTCAACCTCTACCTCGACACCACGCGCGTCGCCACGGTGAGCGTCCCGGCCCTCGCGGCGGGCGCGCAGACCACCGTGACGAGCAACATCGGCCCGCGTGACGCCGCCTCCTACTCGGTGAACGCCAAGGTCGACGAGAACAACACGATCATCGAGCAGAACGACGGCAACAACGCCTTCGTCAACACCACGGCCCTCGTGGTCCGCCCGGTCGACAGCTCCGACCTGGTCGCCTCGCCGGTGGCCTGGACCCCGACCAACCCCTCAGGCGGCCAGACCGTCACCTTCAGCGTCGGCATCAGGAACCAGGGCACCGTCGCCTCGGCGGGCGGCGCCCACGGCATCACCCTGACCGTCCTGAACGACCAGGGCACCGTGGTCCGCACCCTGACCGGGTCGTACAGCGGCGTCATCGCCGCCGGCGCGACCACCTCGCCGGTGAGCCTCGGCACCTGGACGGCCGCCAACGGCCGCTTCACGGTCCGCGTCGTGCTCGCCAACGACGCCAACGAGCTGCCGGTCAAGCAGGCCAACAACACCACCAACAACGGCCTGTTCGTGGGCCGCGGCGCCAACATGCCGTACGACCACCTGGAGGCCGAGGACGCCGTCCGCGGCGGCGGCGCCGGAATCGTCGGCCCGAACCGCACCATCGGCGACCTGGGAGGTGAGGCCAGCGGCCGCCGCGCCGTCACCCTCAACACCACCGGCGCCTTCGTCGAGTTCACCACCCGGGCCCAGACCAACACCCTGGTCACCCGCTTCTCGATCCCCGACGCCGCGGGCGGCGGCGGCATCAACGAGGAACTCAACGTCTACGTCAACGGCGCCTTCCACAAGTCGATCAACCTGACGTCCAAGTACATGTGGCAGTACGGCAACGAGGCGAGCCCCAACAACTCGCCCGGCTCCGGCGGCCCGCGCCACATCTACGACGAGGCCAACATCTTCCTCGACGGCTCGTTCCCGGCCGGCACGAAGATCAAGCTGCAGAAGGACGCGGCCAACGCGACCAACTACGCGATCGACTTCATCAACACCGAGCAGGTCGCCCCGATCGCCAACCCCGACCCGGCGAAGTACGTCGTGCCGACCGGCTTCACCCAGTCGGCCGTCACCGCCGCGCTCGACAAGGCCCGCATGGAGAGCGGCTGGGAGGGCGTCTACCTGCCCGCCGGCGACTACTCGGTGCAGAGCAAGTTCAACGTCTACGGCAAGCCCATCAAGGTCGTCGGCGCCGGTCCCTGGTACACCAGGTTCTACGCCCCGACCAGCCAGGAGAACACCGACATCGGCTTCGACGTCCAGTCGTCGGCCAACGGCGCCTCCTTCAGCGGCTTCGCGGTGTTCGGCAACTACACCTCGCGCAACGACGGCCCCGGCAAGGTCTGGAACCTGACCGGCGTGAGCAACATCTCGATCGACAACATGTGGATCGAGCACCAGATGGTCATGGTGTGGGGCACCAACGTCAGCAACCTGCTGCTGACCAACAGCCGCGTCCGCAACATGTACGCCGACGGCCTCAACCTGACGAACAACAGCAAGAACAACACCGTCAGGAACATCGACGCCCGCTCCACGGGTGACGACGCCTTCGCCCTGTTCAACGCGATCGACATCGTCCAGGGCGACAACACGGGCAACCTCTGGGAGAACCTCTCGGTGACCACCCCGTGGCGTGCGGCGGGCCTGGCGGTCTACGGCGGCCAGAACAACACGTTCCGGAACATCTACATCGCCGACACGCTCTGCTACTCGGGCATCACGGTCTCCTCGCTCGACTTCGGCTACCAGTTCAAGGGCTTCGGCACCCAGCCGACCACCCTGGAGAACATCTCGATCATCCGGTCGGGCGGCCACTTCTGGGGCGCGCAGACCTTCCCGGGCATCTGGATGTTCTCGGCCTCCAAGGAGTTCCAGGGCATCCGGATCAACAACGTGGACATCGTCGACCCGACGTACTCGGGAATCATGTTCCAGACCAAGTACAACGGCGCCGCCGAGTACCCCCACACCGACACGATCTTCAACAACGTCTCGATCTCGGGCGCCCAGAAGAGCGGCGACGCCTTCGACGCCAAGTCGGGCTTCGGCATCTGGGTCAACGAGATGCCGGAACAGGGTCAGGGCCCGGCGGTCGGCTCGGCGACCTTCAACAACCTGACCTTCAGCAACAACTTCCAGAACATCAAGAACACGACCTCGACGTTCACCCTCAACATCAACTAGTCCCCCGCTGAGCGGGCGCTGCCGCCGGAAGGCCAACCTCCGGCGGCAGCGCCTTTTCTAGTCCCACCAGAACGACCAGGCGTTGCGTCCCTTGATCAGCTCCGCGTAGTCCTCCAGCGTGCCCGGACCCTGGACGATGGTGTCGGGGCAGAACGTCCAGTGCTCGGCGGCCACGTGGACGGCGTGCAGCGAGGTCGTCGGCGGCGCGGCCACGCTCAGCTCCAGGGTGTTGAAGCCCACCCCGACCACCCGCGCGCCGAACCGCTCCTCCCACGAGCGCACGACCGCCGCCATGGGCACCGCCCACTCGTTGTGGTTGACCGCCCCCTGCCAGCCCATGACGGCCAGCGCGTCGGCGCCGCGGTCGGCCGCCACCAGGCCCAGCGGGGTGCCGTTGCGGGCCAGCTCGCGGGCGTACCAGTCGGCGACCACGTCGGGGTGGGCGACCGGGACGCCGGGCTCGGCCAAACCGGGGGAGACCGGCCCGAAGGGCTCCAGGTTGCCGATCTGGTCGTGGGAGGCCGTCTCGACCCAGTCGGCCCACACCTCGTCCATGAACGCCTGGGCGTGGAACAGGTCGATGCGGTCGGCGTCGTCGGGGGCGATCTGCCCGACCGACCACGGCTGGACCGACTCCTCCAGCAGCAGCGGCCACAACCCCGAGGCGGGGTGTTCGGCCCGTAAGCGTGACCACAGTTCGCCGGACACGGGTTCGTCGCTCAGCCAGAACGCCGGCCGCCGGTGCGGGCGCCCGCGTTCGAACGTCGGGTCGGGCCACACGGTCACGCCGGGAGGCAACTCCACGGTGAGCTCGCGCCGCACGCCGTCGTCGGCGAACAGCTCGCGGAGCTCGGGCGGCAGCAGCCCCTTTCTAACCGGCACGGCGAAAGAATAGTTCACGCGTTGTTCGTGCGGTTATCGTGTGGTCATGCCGGTTCCCCGACCTCTGCGGCCGGGCGACCCGCGGCAGGTCGGGGGCTACACCCTGACCGGCCTGATCGGCGAGGGCGGCCAGGGCACCGTCTTCCACGGCCACACCGCCAAGGGCGAGCCGGTCGCCGTCAAGGTCCTGCACGCCCGCGTCTTCGGCAGGCGCGACTTCCACAACGAGGTCGCCGCCGCCCGCAGGGTGGCCCAGTTCTGCACCGCCCGCGTCATCGACGCCGACGTGACCGGCGAGCGGCCCTTCATCGTCAGCGAGTACGTCGACGGCGAGTCGCTGGAGTCCCTGGTGAGGCGCGAGGGCCCCCGCGACGCGGGCTCCCTCGACCGGCTGGCCGTCGGCACCGCCGCGGCGCTGGCGGCGATCCACCGAGCGGGCATCGTCCACCGCGACTTCAAACCGGCCAACATCCTGCTCGGCGCCGACGGCCCCCGCGTCATCGACTTCGGCATCGCCCAGGTCGTGGACGCCGCCGGCACCGAGGCCAGCCGCGTGCAGGGCACCCCCGCCTACATGTCGCCGGAGCAGCTCGCGGGCCGCCGTCCCGGCCCCGCCTCCGACGTCTTCTCGTGGGGCGTGACGATGACGTTCGCCGCGACGGGCAAACCGGCGTTCGGCAACGACAGCATCCCGGCGGTGATGAACCGCATCGTCACCCGCGAACCCGACCTGTCGTTCGTGCCCTCGCGGCTGCGCGGCGCCCTGGCGGCCGCCCTGGCCAAGGACCCGGCCGACCGCCCCACGGCCGCCGACCTGCTCGTGACGCTCGTGCACGCCCGCGACGAGGGCCACCAGGCCCACGAGCGCTCCGCCCGCCGCCGCTGGGCCCTGATCGGCGGTTCGCTGGGCCTGATCGCCGCCTCGCTGGCCACGGCCGTCGTGGTCCTCCCGGCCGATCCGCCGCCGCCACCCGTCGTCACGGTCTCCCCGATGAGCCGCCCGGTCGACGCCGCGTTCGGGCAGCCGGTGGGCACACCCTTCACCGGCCACCGGGGAGAGGTGCTGTCGGTGGCCGCCGGGGCCCTCGGCGGGCGTCCGGTGGCCGTGTCGGCGGGCCGCGACGGGACGGTGCGCGTCTCCGACGCGGTGACCGGCGCCGCGATCGGCGGGCCGCGCCGCGTGAACGCGCTGAGCATCTCGTCGGTCGCCGTCGACGGCGACGTCGTGGTCTGCGGCGGCTACGGCGCCGGGTTGTGGCTGTCCGGCCTGCGGTCGGGCCGCAAGATCGGCTTCGAAGCGGAGACCGGCGACGTGCTGGCGCTCGGCGTGACCCGGCTCGACGACCGCACCGCCGTGGTGACCGCGGGCCCCGACTCCGTGCGGGTGACCGACCTGTCGTCGGGCGAGGCCCTGCTCAGGCTCGGCGGCGGCGCGACGGCGGTGGCGTTCACCATCGTCGAGGGCCGCGACGTCGCCGTGACGGCCGGTCTCGACGGCACGGCCGAGGTCTGGGACCTCCACTCCGGCGAACCCGTCATCACCCCGTTCCCCCTGCCGGGGGAGCTGCTGGCCGTCTCGTCGGCCGGCGCCCGTCCCGTCGTGGTGACCGCCGCCCCCGACAACACCCTGCGGGTGTTCGACCTCCAGTCCGGCACGCCCCTGGGCACCCCCTACCGGGGCCACACCGACCGCGTCAGCGCCCTCGCGACGACCGAGCTCGACGGGCATCCCGTGGTCGTCTCGGGCTCCTGGGACGGCACCGTCCGCGTCTGGGACCTGATCAGCGGCACCCCCGTCGGACCTCCGCTGACCGGTCACCGGGGCTGGGTGACGTCGGTCGCGGTGGCCGTCGTCGAGGGCGTGCCCGTCGTGGTGTCCGGCGGGCGCGACGGAACGGTCCGCACCTGGAGGTTGTGACGCTCCAGCGTGGCGAAGACGATGACGTTGCCGTCGTAGTGGCCCTCGCCGGGATCGAACGCGCCGCCGCAGGTGATGAGGCGCAGCCGGGCGTCGGGGGAGGCCCCGTAGACCTCACGGGTGGGGAAGTCCTTCTTCGCGTGGGTACGCACCTCCTCCACCCGGAACCTCACGGTCCGCCCGTCCTTGAGGGTGACGAGGATCCGGTGGCCGGGCTCCAGGTCACCGAGTCCGGCGAACACCCCCGGCCCGGTCAGCGAGTCGAGATGGCCCGCGATGACGGCCGGGCCGGGATCGCCGGGGCGCACACCGGCGGCGTACCACCCGGCGACCTCCGCCCTCTCCGGCGCGACCAGGACGCCGTGGGCGTCGAGCGTCAGCCGCTCCAGCCGCGACCGCACCCCGATCGCCGGGATGACCACCTCGACGGGCTCGGCGTGCCGCCGCTGCGGCCGGACCTTCGCGACCTGGTTCTCCACCGGCCCCCATCCCGCCGCCTCGGCGGCCTCCGGATCGAGCGTCCCGGCCTGTGCGGTCGCGGCGAGCACCGTGGGGGAGACCGCGGGCATGTCCGAGCCGGCCGCCGTGCATCCGGCCGCCAGCAGCACCGCGACCGGCATCGCCAGTCGTCTCATGTGACGCTCAGCAGATCACGTCGTCGCGCCCAAGTGGGTGCGGAGCCGTAGCAGAACCGGAACGGCGAGGACCAGCGCGCCCGCGAGCGCGAGCAGCCAGACCGGGGGGCCGGAGTCGGCGAGCCCGCCCATGCCGGTGTCGACGGCGCCCTTCGGCGTCACCCCGGGCGCCGCCGCGTCGGTCAGCGGGAGAAGTTGCAGCCCCCGGTCGCCGTCGAGCACCACGACCGTGTTGGTCGACCCTGGCGCGAGCCGCACGTCGGCGCTGGCGGTCTCGTCGCCCGCGGCGGCGGTGATCTTCTGCATGGCCGCGTCGACCTCGGTGTACTCGGGCGTGTCGGCGAAGCGCAGATCCTCCTCCAGATCCCCGGCGGACACCGTCACCACCCGCTCCTTGAGAGACGCGGCGATGACGCGCAGCCCCGCCTTCCCGTCGGGAAGTTCCATGGTGTCGTTGAGAACCTGCAGCCGAATGCTCTTGTACGGCCCCATCCCCGCCACCGTGTAGGCATGCCCGCCCTCGACCCGCACGTTCGCCGACAACACCGGCGGCGTGTCCGCCGAGGCGCCGGCGGGCCGCATCGCGACCGTGTACTGCCCCGCGCCCAGGTTCTGGTAGGGCGACACCCCGCCGTAGGGCACCGCGTCCAGCACGAGTTTCGGCCGGTCACCGCCGAACGGATAGAGGTAGACGTCGACCGCCGGGGTGTCGGGGGACAGGTGCGCGAGCCGGACGTGCCCGACCTGCGGCGCCGCGTGCGCGGGCGCGGCGAGGAAGATCAGCAGGAGGGCGCCGGTGAGTAACCGCGGGAGTTTCATCGTGCTCCGTTATGAGGACAACGAGCCGGTGGGGCTCGGCGCTGCGTACCGTATGCGCAGGATTGTTGACACTGCGTCGACCGGTCGAGCGATCTTCGCCTCAATGGGATGAAATCGTGACTCTTGTGCCTCAAGAAACCTGACGATCCCGGAAACCGACGCCTCGGTCGGCTCGGCCCCGTCGACCGAGGAGATCTCGACCGTCCGGTACGGCACCTTCCGGGGGTCCTCGCCGCCGTCCCCGAACTGGCGGACATAGAGCCGGTGCGAGGCCGCCAGCGCCGCCAGCGACACCAGGATCCGCGCGTCCACCTCACCTCCGGCGAGCTGCCGCGTGGCGGCCGGCGTCGCCGCGAGCCGGGGATTGGCCAGCAGCTCGCGCCCGGCCTCCCGCCGCTCACGCCTGTCACGCTCCAGCGCCTTCGCGAACGCGCCGACTCCCTGCGGCGTGACCTGGACGATCCTGATGTCCCCGACGGTGGCGAGCGGATCGGGGGCGGTGACCGGCTCCAGCCCCGCCCCGAAGAAGTCCAGCAACGCGGGCGTGACCACCACGACGTCGGCGTTCAGGACCTCCTCCTGACCACGCAGCGGCAGCAGCCGCGACGGCGCCACCCGCTGCCCGGCGAGCAGCGCGCAGACCGGCGCGTCACACCCGATGATGCCGCTGACCTGCCGCGCCACCCAGGCGGCGGCCTGCTCGCGGTCGCGCGCCGCCGCGTCGATCTGGGGCACCTGCTCCGTCGGCGCCGCGACCTGCTGCACGGCCCGCGAGTTCACGAAGGCCCCCGCGACCAGCAGCCCCGCCGCCGCGAGCGCCAGGCCTCCGGCGGCACGCAACTGCCGCCCCGGAGGCAGGCCGAACAGCACCAGACCCCCAATTAGAGCTCGTCCCTTATACGCTCACGTCATCACGGGAACACGCGCAGTGGCAAGACTCTAGCGGGTGGATTTAGCTCCATAAACGGGCATATGAAGGGTCGTGACGTGGTGGCGTCGCCTGGTCGGCGACCTCAAGGCCCGCAACCACCTCGACACGTATGCCCTCAGCCTGGTGGTGTTCTCGTTCGCGATATTGTCGCTGGTCAGCGACGAGCTGAACGAGAACCTGCGGTGGGCGGTCCTACTGTCCGGCGTCGGCCTGCTGATCTACCGGTTGACCCTGGTGCCCGCCTCGCCCCCTCCCGTCGAACTGCTGCACGACCGGACCGTCTTCGAAGAGGCCCCGCTGGCCCCGCTCCTGCGCGACGCCCGGGATGTCCGGGTCTTCGCGCCATCGGCGGTCAACCTGCTGTCGCCGCAGACCTGCGAACTGCTGCGCAAGACCGTTCTGAACCGGCGGGGCGGATCGGTCCGCGTGGTGGTGCTCGACCCCGCCGAGACCGGGGCGATCGCCATCGCCTCACGGCAGCTCGACGACTCCCTGGAGTTTCCCATCCAGCGGCTGCCGCAGTCGCTCGCCTCGACGCTCGAACGGCTGAGACTGATCGCGGGGTGGGGGACCGAGGGGGCGTTCGCCTATCGGCTGTTTCCGTACAATCCCGGGTTCTCGCTGGTGCTGGTCGACCCGGACACGTCGCACGGGCGTGTGATCGTCGAGTTTCACGGGTTTCATAATCCGTCGACGTTGTCGCGCATGCATCTGGAGTTGGTGGCGGGGCGTAATGAGCGCTGGTATCGGTACTGGGTGCGGCAGTTCGACTGGGTGTGGGAGGAGGCGTCCGCACCGGAAATCTTGACGCGACGGGAAAGGCCGTGAGAGCTGGCGATCGCAGGGGGACATCATCCTCTATAACACCGCCAATGATGAGCTGGAGCATGTAAACGAGCACATGAAAGGCCGTGGCCGGAAGTGACGGTTGAACGAGTCGCAGGTCCGCGGCAATGTCAACATTTGCAACGTGACCTCGCCTGTGTCTGTGGGGGGTGATTGAGTTCAGGTAAAGAATGCGTTCGGCTGGTAGCCGTGATGCCCATATTGCCCAGCTCGCTGATCCTGATCCGTGGAAGCCGACTGATTCACCTTGATATTCGGGGCTGCTCGCCGCCCCTTTCTCGCATGTTCGTCCTGAGGAAGTGTCGAGCGCAGTGGAGTGGGGACTCCGCGGCGGCCGGAAACGGGGGAGGGAACTTGACGTTGATGGTCGTCACATCTGGCGGCAGGAGACTCGCGGTTGACGAGAAGGGGGATCCGGACGGACGTCCGGTGTTTCTTCTCCACGGCACGCCAGGTAGTCGCGTCGGCCCTGCTCCTCGCCCTTCCGTGCTCTATCGACTCGGCATCCGCTTGATCACCTTCGACCGTCCTGGATACGGCGGTTCCGACCGTGACCGTGGCCGGACGATCGCCAGCGCGGCCCACGACACGGCGATCATCGCCGACCGGCTCGGCATTGCTCGTTTCGCTGTCGTGGGCCGCTCAGGAGGGGCGCCGCACGCTCTTGCGTGCGCCGCGTTGCTGCCCGATCGCGTGGTACGGGCGGCGGCTCTCGTCGGACTGGCGCCCCGGGGCGCCGACGGACTCGATTGGTTCGAGGGAATGACGGATTCGAACATTCGTGAGTTCACCGTGGCCCAGGTCGGGCTGTCTGCGGTCGTGGCCAGCCTCGGCGCCGCGGCGGACCAGATCCGAGCTGATCCGGCCAGCAAAATCCATGGGCTGACAATGGAGGTCCCGGAGTCCGACAGGAGAACCGTCTCGGACATCGGCATTCGGCGTATGCTTCTGCGCAATTTCGCGGAAGGGCTGCGAGACTCCAGCGACGGATGGGTCGACGACGTGCTCGCGTTCTGTTCGGACTGGACGTTCGATCCGGCCGCCATACGGGTGCCCACCTTGCTCTGGCACGGCGAGGACGACGTGTTCTCCCCGGTCAGTCACGCCCGGTGGCTGGGACGCCGCATTCCGGGAGCCACGCTCCGCATCGAACCTGGGGCGGCCCACTTCGGGGCACTCCATGTCCTGCCGGAGGTCCTGATATGGCTGACGCGAGAGTAGCGAATCGCGGAAGATCAGGTGGGTTGTGGTTCGAGTTCCCGATCGATGCGTCGCCAATTCTTCAGCGCGAGAACCGACGGATGGTTGTCACCCAGTTTCTCGATCATCACGTCCAGAGTGGAGGCCTGCATTTCGCCGGCGTGTGTCGTGCGTCCCAGTTCCAGAAGCGTGATCGCCAGATTGGCCTGTGCGACCAGGGTGTCGGGGTGACGGCCACCGAGTGTCTTGATCAACCCGTCGCGGGCTTCCCTGAGGATCTTCTCGGCGCGCGCGTGGTCGCTCAGTTCCGACAGGATGTTGGCGAGATTGATCATGCAGGACAGCGTGAACGGATGCGTCTGGCCCAGATCGTTGCGGAAACGTTCCAGTGTTCGCTCGGCAAGTTCCAACGCTCGCTGGCGTTCGCCGAGCGCAGAGACATAGATCGCCAGATTGTTGGAAGCGACCTGCGTGTAAGGATGGGCTGCACCCATCTGCTCGCTGTAGGCGTGCCGCGATTTCTCGGCCAGCTCGCGAGCCCCCTCCTTGTCGTTGAGGGCCGATCGGCATGATGCCAGCTCCAACGCGGTGGCGGGTGTTTCCGGAGAACTCGGATAGAGCTGATTGAACGACTCGGCCACACGCTCCATCAACACGAAGGCGTCCTGAAGGTCACCCGCCTTGCGCAGGGAGACGGAAAGGCTCTTTTCGGCGCGCAGCAGTTCGACGTAATCGTCGTCGAACACCTCGCGGTAGTGGCCGATCGTGTTGGTCAGCCAATCCACGGACTCCCTGAAGTAACCGGCTTCGCGCAGATCGCGGCCGAGATTCTGGGCGGAGAGGAGGGTGTCGGGATGCAGGCGACCGAGCACCTGCCTGGTCCGGTCGTAAGTGGCCTCGTCCAAATCACGAGCGCTGAAGCTGTCGCCTACGAGGCGGTAGCAGACGGCGAGGTTGTTGGCGCATTTGAGGGTCCACGTGTTGTCCTCGCCGTACAGGTCCTTCCAAAGCTCGTAGGTCTCCTTGTCCAGCGCAAGGGCCCGGGTGAAGTCGCCCGAGCTCCGGTAGTCCGCAGCCATGCCGATGCGCGTCATCAATGTGTGGGGATGGTCGTAGCCCAGAAGGTTCTCCTGCTGCTGGAACACCCATTCGTTGAGGTCGCGGGCTTCCTTGATGCGGCCGAGATTGCGCAGACAGTGACTCACGTTGAAGAGCAGAGCCAGTCGCTGACGCTCGATCTGGCCGAACTTCTGCTCCCAGTAATCGGCCAGCCGCTGGCCCAGGGAGAGCCCGTTGGTGTACTCGCCACGTCGCCAGTGGTAGCGCACACGGTCGATGAGCAGTGTCCGGGTCTCCTCCTCGGTGCAGTTCTCCGCCTCCGACGACAGAAGATGAGGCCAGATGAGGTCATACCGGGGCCAGTTCGTCGGGTCGTCCACGTCTCCCCTTCGCGGGCGCGCCGCGACCAGGATGTGGTGCACCTCGTGGGAAGTGGCCTCCCGCTCTTCCGTGGTCATCTGGCCCCGGATCACCGTTTGCACGAGCCGGTGCAGCTGGATGGTGTTCGTCGCGGGGTCGACCTTCGCGAGTGCGAAACGGGTCACCTCGCGGATGAGACGGCCGAGCATGACCTTTTCGCCGCGGAGACTCTCGTCGTAGGGGAGCAGCGAACGTGCCATCTCATCGCTGTAGATGAGTTCCTGAGAGATGGGCTCGGGAGAGAAGAACGCGCACAGCTGAAGGAGCCGGACCGCTGCCGGCGAGCGCTCCTTGAGCTGGGCGAGGGAGATGTTCCAGGTCATCGCCACCGGCACCGGATAACCACGTGGAGGGTCGGTGGACAGCAGCTGCTGGCTCTGCGTCCGCAGCTGATCGAGGTAGGTCGAGGCCGACACCCCCGTCTCCGCCAGCCACGCTGCGGCCTGCTCGATCGCGAGAGGAAGATGGCCGAGGTCCAGGGCCACCTGCAGAGCCTCGGAACGCTCGAGGGTCGGCACCCGCCGGAGGAAGTGCTCCAGGCTCTCCTCCTCGCTGAAGACGTCCACTTCCAGGGAGGCCGCCACGTCCGCCCATGTCCGGTTACGTGAGGTGATGACCACGTGGCCGGTTCCACCGGGCAGGTATTCCTGAAGCTGCTCCGGATCGCGAGCGTTGTCGAAGATGAGGAGCCAGCGCATCTGTCCGACCCGTAATGCCTCCCGGGCGGCCTCCGCGCCGGCGACGACACTTTCGCCGTACCGGATGTTCAGCTTGGTGGCGAGTTCAGCCAGTGCGGAGTTGATGAACTCGGGTTGTTCCGCGGAGACCCACCAGACAAGGTCGTAGTCGGCTCGGAATCGGTGCGCGTACTCGAGCGCGACCTGCGTCTTCCCGACTCCTCCGAGGCCGTGCAGGGCCGTGGCCTGTTGCGGCAGGACCACTCCCTGCCCCACGCCGACGAGTTGGTCGCGGAGGGTCTCCAAGGCGGAACTGCGTCCGGTGAACGTGTTGTTGCGTGGGCCGACGTTCCAGATCGGCGGCACGGAGCCCGGATAGCGGATGCCGAGTTGCAGTTGGTCGAGAGGGAAGTCGCGAGGATCGCGCCCGACCGCGCGGATCACCGATTCCGTGGCCTGTTCGGGGCTGAGCCGAATCAGGTCGACCGGGGGCTGATCGCCGAACGCGGAGGTCATACGCACTTCCGCGACCCGCAGGGGAATGATCTGCCGAGGTGTCAGCGCGTCGGCGGGCTGGCGTGTCGTGCTCTCGAGGCCGGTCCACGCACGTAGGTACGCAGGCGATAGCACGATCATCATCTGCGCCTGCGGGTCGGGTGGCAGTTCGGGGATGGTTTGCGGAAGCGACCTGGGTACCACGCGGCATCCCGTCCGCTCCAGGACCGAACTGATCCAGTCGGCCCACATTCGATCTTCCGGTACGTAGCTCAACAGGATGTCTGCCTGGTCGGCGGGCCGCCGCCGGGTGAAGGCGTCGAGTACACGGATGCGCGCCGACTCCTCCATCGGGCCCAATGACGTGACAGAGCCTTCGCTGATGGCATCGGTGAGCCGTTCATAGGCAGCCAGGAGCGAGGTTGGAGAGCCTGGCGTGTCGCCGAAGGCGGCAAGGGTCTCCTCGAAGGCGTAGAACCGCTTGTACGGGATCTCCACCGCGCCCCAGTACCGATTGCGCTCCTCTGGGGACATGTCCTTGGGGAGGTTCTCGAACTGGTTGCGGGCGAGCTGGCGGCCGGCGTCGAGTTTTTCCTTCTCCCCGTCATCGATGCGCATCGGTACGGGCAGGACGCGGATCGGGCGGCTGCGCACCCTTTCGTCGATGTAGTGGGCGACCTTGGCCGCTCCTTCGATGCTCTGATCGGCCATGGTGAAACAGTCGACGAGAACATCGGGAAGGTGGATGGTGCAGATGTCGGCGATGTCGCTCAGACCCGTCCGGCTGTCGATCAGCGTGTAGTCGTAGTTGGCCTTCATGTCCGCGCGTAGCGCATCGAAGAACTGACCACCGCCGAGGCGGTCGTAAAGGTTGTCCCAGTCGAAGGTCGACACGAGAGACGAGTAGTCGCGGTTCTGCTGACCGGCCGAGATGAAGTCGAGAGTTCCTTCCTGAGGGAACTCCCAATCGAGTGAGACGGCGTGTGGCTGCACCCGGGCGTACTCCAGGTGCCAATCGGCCTGCCGTTGCTGGGGGCGGATGGCCGCCCACACGTAGTTGTTGATGATGTCTATCACCCCGGGGGTGGAGGTGATCACACCCTCGTCGAGGAATGGACGGAAGAACTTGTGAAGACCGGGCGACTCCAGATCCCAGTCGAGCGCCAGCACCCTGTTGCCGTTGCTCGCAAGCAGCCAGGCGGTGTTCGCCAGTGCCATCGTGCGGCCGGTCCCGCCCTTGTACGAGTAGAACGTGATGATGCGTCCTTCTGTGTCAGCCATCGGGACCCTCCGTTTCCATGAGCCGGAGCTTCCTGCTCGGCTGACCTTCAGGGGGATAGGGGGTGGCCTTCTTCAGGAATTGGTTGCCGGCCCGGCTCAGCGCCTGAGGAAAGGCCCGTCCGAAGGCGGAGAAGCTGTTGATCGACTCGGTGTACGGATCCGACAGCCGTCTGCTCAGTGTCGCTTCCATGACCGCCCGCATGCCGGGTTCGTGAAAGCTGGTCTCCTCGTCGAGGAGGTTCCAGGGGATGATCACACTTACCCAGGGCATCTCCGCACGGTCGAAGCTCGCCAGCAACTCCAAACACGACGGTTCTCTGAGGGCCCAGGGATCGATGATCAGCACTTCTGGGCCCGTCGGTTGTTTCGTGGCGAGGTTCTCGGCGCTGTAGGCCGACAGTGGGCCCAACTGCGGGCGGAATCCATGAGACGTGGCCATTTCGACCGCATAGGAGTACAGCGACCGGGAGTTGTCCTCACTGCGGAAGGGATTCCATTCCTCCGGAACCCTGCCGTAGTAATAGGCCGAACGTCCCGGTGGAAGATGGCCGATGGCCGGGGCGACCACGGTGAGGGTCAACGGTCGTTCCGCCTCGAAGTCCTCGAACGCGCTGGGAAGCGTACCGAACTCGAGCGGGTCGATCGGTTTCACCCAGGTGCCCTGGCCGACTTCGACGATCCGCCTGGCGAGTTCCCAGGTGGCGATCTGGTAGTGATGCCGGCGTGCGCTGAGTTTTGTCAGGCCGTAGAAACCTTCGTCACGGTAACGCGTGCCGAGCTGCTCGTGCGCGAACTGGATGGTGCGCGCGACCTGTGGGAGCCGCTCTGGTTCCATGGGCGTCCACAGTGCCGGGATGATCGCCTCAGGACGACGGCCATCGGGACTGGCCTGGTTGTTGACGCGCTGAAGGAAGGCCGTCCATTCACGGCCGCAGCTCTGACTGACGAAATAGCGCGGGGAATATAACGGGACGAAGACTCGGCAGGTCGCCAGCGCTTCGGCGAGCCGTTTCTGCCACACCTGGCCTGACAGCAAGCCGGTGTCCATGAAGCCGGCCTGCGAGGCGTCGGTGAGATTCGTCAGTTCTAGAACGTGATCACACAGATCGTTGAAGAGCTTAGCGACCCAGCGGTTGGTCTTCCGTTCAAGACCGTTCGGCGGGGTGTGAGCATAGCTGAGAAAGAAGTAGGGGCCAGGTGTCCGGGAAGCCGACTGTGGAATCATCCGCCTCCCTTCCCCTGCCCACTATATGAACAGAGCCGAGTTGAGTCTTGCTCTATGGCATCAGATTTCTGGACTCCGGTTGCTTCGCAGCCACCGGACAGCGTGGTCAACGGCTGCGCGGAGAGGGAACAGTGTGGACACTGCCCCTCCCACGCGGTCACGACATACGGGCCCGGCTGACAGGAAGTCTGCGCCCACCTGCGCGAACTGGCTATCATCGAGCACGGCGTCAACGAATTCGCACCACTTCCGCCCATCGCCGTCGTTCACAACGCAACGGTAGACCCGCGTGGGCGTATCCGGAAAAAGGTACCTATATTCGGCTAGGTGAAAAGCAGTGCAACGGTCGAACCCCACGCCTAGCAGAAGGACCTGCGCGTCTGACTCGTAAAGGCGAGCCAAGGGCGAGTTCTCGCCGAGGTGGCAATCGCGCGCGTGACTCTCCATCAGCCACTGGGCCTGGGCGCCGATGGCGGCGTGCGAGGTCTGGGGGTGTGTGCTCCTGATCGCTCCGAGGGAGAGCCGGACGGTCTCGGCGATGACGCCCATCCCATAGGAGGGTGTCGACAAGGGGTCGAAGGCGGGCATGTTTTCCCGGTAGACGGCCTTCGCCATGGGGCTCATACCCGCGGTGATCTGTACGTGGGCGGTTGAAGTGTCGGAGTTCTGCGGTGTGAAGGTCGGCACTACGAGAGTGCCCGCAGGGCCGAGGATGTCCCGAAGTGTCGCGACGACGGCGGCCGCCCCTCCCTCGACCATGCCGACTCGGCTGAGCGATGCGTGCACCATCAGCGTCTGACCTGACCGGACTCCCAAGCGCACCAGTTCAGCACGCAGGGATTCGGCCGACAGCGTCGTCAGGCGGTCTGCGCCCGGAAGGCGTCCTGGTGAGCTTGAGTGAAGGCGTCCGCCGCGACTTTCGCCTCCGGAGGCACTGCCTCGCTCAACCACGGGGTCACCGTCTCCTTCATCTGGCGGACGAATCGGAGGCCCTGGTCGGTGAGTGCGCCGGATTCGAGAAGAGTGTTCACGGCGCTTGCCGTCTGGTCACGCCAGCGGGCGAACTGCACATGATCCGCGAGCCGGTCAGTGGATCTTCTGCGACGCCGCCAGAAGTCGGCCACCGCGATGTGAGCGTAGGCGCCCTGGAACAGGCCTTCCAGCGGTCGCGGGTCGGGACGCCACGGCGCGTAGAAGAGGCGTTTGTCGTCTACATCGAAAAGGTTGACGAGGTCGAGCACTGCACCCAGCTTGACGTGCTGGAATTCGTGCACGATCAGCAATGACAGGGTTTCGGCAGACGCGGGCAGCGCGGTACCGATCGCCCCGAACGCGTTCCGCGCGGTGCAGCTCACCTCATCGCCGTCGGCGTCGGCCCTGAGCGGAGTGATAGTGGACAGTCCTGCTCGAAGCGCGGGCACGTACTCCGGATAATCGCTTTCGATCAGCGTCCAGGCAGCATGGAACGTCGATTGCCAGGAAACCATCTCGTCCGATGTGAGTCGCGCCGTGATCGGCAGGTCGTAGCAGTCACGGAACGGATCGCTGTCGTCGAGCAGCACGGAGAAGTCACCCGAGGTGAGTCGGCGCGACGGCCACCACCCAAGGTCGCCCGACGCTTCGATCCGCCCGTTCTCGACGGTCACCTCGGCCGAACCGCCGGTCAGGCCGATGAGCGTGCCCACGGTGGGGAAGTGAGCCATGCCATTGCGTACCTCAACCTGAAATGTGCCGTCCACCTCCGCGACCGCCGCGATGGCGGCGGTGATGTTCCCGAAGTAGGCGGTGTCGGCACTCCCCTTTCGCGCCCTGATCGCCCACTCGCGGATATACGGGTGATCAAGCACTCTACTGACCGCGTCTGGACGGCGGTTGTCGAGAGCGACGAGGGCCGGCCAGGCGGCATGGTCGCTGAACCCGGTGATCAGTACCCGGCGCAGGCTCTGCTGACCCGCCGCCAGTTGTCCGATGTCGTCGAGGTCTCCGAAGCCGGCGGCGATGGTGTTGAAGGAGCTGAGTGAAAGCAGGTGGTGCTGCATGGAACCCGCGTCTCTGATGTGACTGATCAGTTTGAAGAGGTCTGCGCAGTAGACGCTCGGATTGGCGAACGAGCCGGCACGATACCGGTGGGTGTACAACCCGCCACCGCATGAGGAGACGAGCTCACAACGCTGACATGTCGCCGACAATCCGGCAAGGCCCTGTTGCCGGGCGAGTATCCCCGGGTGAGCGGCGGCTTCGTCGATGGACTGCCGGAAGACGTCTTGCCCGGTGGCCGGGGCGCCGTCGAAGGCGACCTTCAAGGAGTCGACCTGCTCATAGGAACCATCTGTCTCGATCACCATGAGAGTGCTGGGATCAAGGCCGATCGCTTCGGTGAGGCTGGGCCGGCCGTTGAGGGTACGGATCACGGAATCGAACAGGCGGATGGCCATTGGACGGCCGTCTCGCTCCCACTGGTCGTGAATCGTGATCAGCCAGTCGGCGTAGGCGGTCGGCGACGGCCTGGGCGGAGGGTCATCCCATGTCGCATGAGGGAGAAGGAAATCCACTCGTGGTGGAGCCTGCTCAAGGAGAGCACGGTAAACCCTGATCGGGTCATTGGCCACGTCGACGGTACACAACAGACCTGAATAGAGGTGCTTGTACGGGCGTAGCAGCCCGATGCCGCGGATGACCTTGTCGTGGCTTCCTCGCCCGTCGGAGTAGACCCGATGACGGTCATGGGCTTCACGATCACCGTCGAGTGATATGCCGACCCTGATCTGGTGACGATCGAAGACCTCGAGGAACCGACCGTTGAGTGTCACCCCATTGGTGTGTATCCGAAGGTCGAGTTTGCGATGCGGCGGCAGATGGTCTCTCAAGGTTGTCGCGATGTGGTTCAGGCGAGCCGGCCCAGCCAGCAGCGGCTCGCCTCCGTGCAGAACCACTTGCACGTAGGGCAAGTCGTGCTCAGCGGCGTGATCGGCGATGCGACGGGCGATCGCGTTTGCCGTGTCGAGGTCGAGGACCTTGGGTTTTCCCCTCCAACTGCTGTCCTCGGCCTCGTATACGTAGCAATGGTCGCATGCCAGGTCGCATCTACTGTGGACCTTCACTACAAATTGGCTGATCGGCAGAATGGGCTGAGTCATTCCGCGGATTCCGTGTTTCTAGAGAGCCGAGTTGAAGCGGGTCTCGGTGAGTTCTTGATCGATCATGCGCTGAAGCATGGCTTCGGTTTCGCGGCCATGAGTTCGCTCAATGTCCGTCAGCGACATTCCGGTGACGTTGATAACGACTGATTCGACGACGTCGAGCGACGCGGGTGTCATGGCCAGACCTTTCATAGGACGGTAAACTTCTCGGGATTGAGACTTTTGTGGGGGGTGCCGCCGAAATGGTGTTCCAAGTTAGCCTGAACCGAGAGGTTTATCGCTGGGATCGATGGCCATTACACCTAGTGGCGCGCAAACATTATCGCTGTTCTCGCGCCGAGGTCAACGTGATCGGTGACCCGATTGCAAGTCCAGCCCTAACTATCTAGGGTATTTATCCCTGGATCCGTTATATAATCCCGCAATATGGCAAAGTAGCACTCAATGGATAATATAGTATTTTTTGTCCGTTGTGGGAAGCTCCCTTCTGGTGCGAGAGTGCCCAATGATGTCGTTCAGCTACGTAAAGTAACAACTCGTGTCCGCTGTGTGACGGAATTATGGACAGAGCCTTTGTGTTGGCGCGGCCAAATGTTGATGTCTGTGCAACTCGATCGCAATCTACCCGCATAATCGGTATCGAGGTCAAGGTGGTCACGTTGTGGGGTGTGAGTGACGCAATCAACCTCAAATGCGGTCGTGCTTACCGCGATGCGAGAAGTCGATGGAGGGCATCGACGCCGAATTCGAGCCCTTCGACCGGCACCCGTTCATCGATCCCGTGAAACAGTGCGAAGTAGTCGAGATCGGGCGGAAGCAATAGCGGGGCGAAACCGTAGCCTTTGATGCCGAGCCGGGCGAAGGATTTGGCGTCCGTGCCCCCTGTCATAACATATGGCACGGGCCGCCCGGTGGGGTCCATGGCCGTCAGGGCCGCACCCAGTTCGTGGAACAGGCCGCTTGTCGGCGCCGACGGGGCGTCCTCGAAGTTGATGAACTCCCGGGTGATCCGGGGGCCCAGCAGCCGGTCGAGAGTGTCGAGGAATTCCTCCCTGAATCCCGGTACGAATCTGCCGTCAATTCCCGCCTCAGCGGTCCCGGGAATAACATTGATCTTGTATCCGGCGTTCATCATGGTCGGGTTGGTGGAATTCCTGATCGTGCCCTTGAAGAGAGCGGCGGCCTTCGGCGGCACCCCTGACAGGTTCGCGGGGTCGATCTCCATCCCGAGGATCCCGGAGAGCTCGGCGATCATCGCCGACACCGCCGGCGTGAGCCGGATCGGCCACTCGTGGTCGGCCACCCGCGTCAGCGCCCGCGCCAGCTCCGCCACCGGATTGTCCACCGGCGGCTTCGACCCGTGTCCCGCCACCCCCCGCGCCGTCACCTTCATCCACGCCGTCCCCCGCTCCCCGACCCCGATCGGATACACCCGCACCCCCGACGGCATCGTCACCGAGAACCCGCCCGACTCAGAGATCGCCTCGCTGCACCCCTCGAACAGGTCGGCGTGCTCGGAGACCACGTACCGGGACCCGAACTCCCCGGTCGACTCCTCGTCGGCCAGGAAGGCGAGCACCAGGTCCCGCCGGGGCCGCAGCCCCTGCCGCACCCACGCCAGCGTCATCGCCAGCGATCCCTTCATGTCCACGGCCCCGCGCCCGTGCACGTATCCGTCGGCGATCTCGCCGCTGAAGGGGTGGACGGCCCAGTCGGCCGGGTCGGCCGGCACCACGTCGAGGTGCCCGTGGATCAACAGGGCGTCCGGTGAGTCGCCGGGCACCCGGCAGATGACGCTGGCCCGGCGCGGGGCGCTCTCCACGATGACCGGGGAGAGGCCCACCTCGGACAACAACCCGGCCACGTATTCGGCGGCCTCCCGTTCCCCGGGCCCGGGGTTGGTGGTGTCGATGCGGATCAGCTCGGAACAGATCTTGGCGGCCTCGCTCATGATGTCAGCCTTCCTGATTGAGCATGCCCCTACTCACGCCACCCCGCCGGAAGCGCGCCAAGCTCCGGATATGCGGCGGAATCTGCTGATCTATCAGGGCCCCGGCGCGCCCCCGACGCCGGAGGGCTGGCACGCCGCCAAGGTCACCCACCACGACCCCAGAAGCCTCTGCCGGTGGATCGACGTCAACTGGGACGGCGGGCGCATCGCCCTGGTCGCCCACGGCACGGCCGGTCTGGTCTTCCGCCACGCCTACCTGGTCGCCAACGGCGACGACGACTCCCGCGAACACCGCCCCTGGGCGGGGCACGTCTCCCGCATGGTCCTTCTGGCCGTGCCCAACCGGGGCGCGGGCCTCGGGCGGTTCCGCAGAGGCGGGCCCTACGTCACCGACCTGCGCGTCCGCTGGGTCGACCACTTCGACCGCACCACCGATCCGGTGAAGGTCGTGCAGGTCAACGGGCCGTCGGCGAGCCGCGACGACTGCGTGGACGTCGAACAGTTCCCCAACGCCCGGCTCGTCACCACCCCCGACGTCTTCGACGACAGGGTCATCCTGGAGGGGGTCCTGGGCCGGTTCCAGCCGACCACGCCGCCGTCGCGGCCCGCCCCTCAGCCGGCGGAGTTCCTGCTCACGTCGTACACGAGACTGAGCACCTTCCTCGACGTGTACGCCCAGACCTACGCCCTGCACCGCCACGCCGGCCTGACCGTCACCGCGGTCGAGGGAGGGGCCAGAACCCTGGCGAAGGCCCTGGACCGGGTGCCCAGCCTGAGGTTCGACACGGTCCGGCTGGACCGCCCGGCCCTCTCGCCCGGCTTCCCCTGGCACCGGGTCATCGAGCGGGAACAGGCGGGCCACATCACCTGCACCTGAGGTCCCGGCCTCAGGTCGTCATCCGAGTGAAGGCGCGTGAGGGTTGCGGCACATGAGATGTCCCGGCGTCCCTGGCCTCGGGTCGTCATCCGAGTGAAGGCGCGTCTGGGTGCGGCACACGAGAAGGCCTCACCGATGTCCCAGCGGTCCCGGCCTCAGGTCGACTTCCAAGTGAAGGCACAGGAAAGCGGCGGTTCAGCTGTGCCGCGGGCCGTGAACCGCCGGGCATGGCACACGGCGCTGCGGCCGGTTCCCTATGCAGGGACCACCATCAGAAGCGGCTCCCCCCGGAAACCTCCGGGCGGAGCCGCCACACCACCTACAGGTACAGGCCGGTCTCGACCGGAGTCTCCTCCGGCGCCACACCGGCCTTGAGCGCGAACATCTCGGCCAGCGTCAGCCCGCCGGGGCCCACTCCGGCCGGATCGCCCAGCCATGCCGCGGCCTCGTCGGGCTGCATGCGCCCGACCTCGATCTGGGCCAGGCACCGGCCCGGCCGCACCACCGCGGGATGCAGCCGCTGCAGATCCTCATTCGTGGTGACGGCGACAAGGACGTCCCGTCCCTGACCCAGCAGGCCGTCGGTCAGGTTCAGCAGCCGGGAGAGCCCCTGCCCGGCGGACATCTTGGCCTCCGCGCGGATGAGTTCGTCGCAGTCCTCCAGGACGAGGAGCCGCCACTTCTTCTCGTCGTGGTCGGGGCAGTCGCAGCCGACCGCCACCTCCATCAGGTATCCGGGGTCGTTGAACAGCCGCTCCGGGTCGAGCACGCAGTCGACCTGGCACCACGACCGCCACTCGCGGGCCAGGGTGCGCAGCAGCGTCGTCTTGCCCGTTCCGGGCGGGCCGTGCAGGAGGAGCAGGCGGCCGGGGGCCGAGCCGGGCCGCAGGGCCATCAGGGAGTCCAGCTTCCCCTGGGCCAGGCGCGGGTAGTTGCGCCGCACGTCCGCCCACGCCGAGGCGCCGATCGTCTTGGTCGAGCGCCTCCGGCCGTGTTCGGACTTCCAGAAGAAGCCCATCGTCACGTTGTCCTCGTCGGTCGGGCGGGGTTCGGCGGCGTCCTTCACCGTCTCGGCCACCACGGCGGCGGCCAGGTCCTCGGTCACGGCCGTCACCGCGACCATCGCGTTGCCGCCCTTGTAGCGGATGACGCGCATGGTCCAGCCCTCGCCCTCGTACAGGCGGGAGTCGGGGCCGTCGTCGGAGGTGGCGGCGCGCACCAGGACGCCGCCGGAGGCGGTCAGGGGCGCGTCCTTGCGTACTCTTTCGACGCTGGCGGTCTGCGCCCACGGCTGTGTTCCGGTCGCGAACGGGGACAGGGCCAGAGCGTCGATGATGTCGGCGGGGCTGTCGCTGTCGTCGACCCACACTTTCATCTCGAGCGGAGTCATGGGGGTAATGATCCCGATCTGTCGGGGGAGGTGTCGACGCATTATCCGTTTACGCGAGGGACACGGGGGCGAAATCGGCCTCGCGTAGGAAGGTGAGGCATGGCGATCGATCCGTTCGTTCCGTGGGGTTCCGTGACGCCTGAGGCCGCGGGGCCTCGCCTGGCGGTCAAGGATGTCGTCGACGTCGAGGGGCTGCCCACCGGGGCGGGCCATCCCGATCTGCTGATGGGACCGGCCGAGCGTGACGCGGAGGCCGTGGCGCGGCTCCGCTCCATGAGCGTGTTCGCCGGCAAGACGCACACCGACGAGCTGGCCTGGAGCCTGGGGGGCACCAATCAGCACTACGGCGCGCCCGAGAACCCGGCCGCGCCCGGTCACGTCTGCGGCGGGTCGTCGAGCGGGTCCGCCGCGGCCGTCGCCGCCGGCCGCGCCGATCTCGGGCTGGGCACCGACACCGCCGGTTCGGTCCGCGTCCCGGCCTCCTTCTGCGGTCTGTACGGCTACCGCCCCACCCATTCCCGGGCTCCCCGCGCGGGCATCGTGCCGCTGGCGCCCTCCTACGACGTGCCCGGCCTGCTGGCCCGGGAGCTGCCGCTGCTCGAACGGGCGGCCGGCGTGCTCGTCGACCCCGCGCCCCGGCCGCCGGTCCCGGAGCGGGTCTGGGTGCCCGCGGACCTCTGGAGCGAACTGTCCCCGCGGGTGGGCGCCGCGCTGGCGGCGGGCATCCGCGACCTCGGGCTGCCCGTCGACCGGACCCCGCTCGGGCTCGACGCCACCGACGCGTTCGCGGTCACCCAGGCCGCCGAGGTGTGGGCCTGCCACGGCGAATGGGTCAAGGCCGAGCGGCCCGCGTTCGGGCCCGGCGTCGCCGCCCGGTTCGCGCGGGCCGAGAGCCTCACCGCCGAGGAGGTCAGCCTGGCCCGCAAGACCGTCGCCGAGGCGCGGCAGCGGCTGCTCGACCTGCTGGAGGGCGCCGTGATGGCGCTGCCGAGCGCGCCCGTCACGGCCCCGGCGCTCGGGCGGCCGGCCCGGACCCGGGCGGCCACCCTGCGGCTGACCTGCCTGGCGCCGATCGCCGGGGCGCCCGTCCTGTCGCTTCCGGTGACGCGGGTCGACGGGCTGCCGCTGGGGTTGTCGCTGACGGCCGCCCCGGGGGGCGACGAGAACCTGTTCGCGCTAGCGTCGGGGGCATGACGACGATTGGCTGGGACGGCGACGCGATCGTCCTCATCGACCAGACCCGGTTGCCCGGCGAGGTCGTCCACCTCCGCATCACCACGGTCGCCGAGCTCGTCGACGCGATCAAGCGGCTGGCCGTGCGGGGCGCGCCCGCCCTCGGGGTCGCCGGGGCGCTGGGGGTGGCGCTCGCCGCCCGTACCGGAGAGCCGGTCGAACCCCTGGCGGCGGCCCGGCCGACCGCGGTGAACCTGGCGTGGGGGGTGCGGGAGGCCGCCCTGGCGGCCGATCCGCTGAAGCGGGCCCTGGAGATCCGCGAGGAGGACGTCCGGGCCTGCCGGGAGATGGGGGAGCGCGGCGCCGACCTGCTCGCCGCCTACGGCGCGAGCCGCGTCATGACCATCTGCAACACCGGCGCGCTGGCCACCGTCGAGCGCGGCACCGCGCTCGGGGTGATCCAGACCATGCACGAACGCGGCGCGCTCACCGAGGCCATCGCGCTGGAGACCCGGCCGCTGCTCCAGGGGGCCCGGCTCACCACCTGGGAGCTCCAGAGGATGGGCGCGCCGTTCCGGCTCGTCGTCGACTCGGCCGGGCCGTTCCTGCTGGCGCGCGGCGCGGCCGACGCCGTCGTCATCGGGGCCGACCGCATCGCCGCCAACGGCGACACCGCCAACAAGATCGGCTCCTACATGCTCGCCCTCGGCGCCCACCGGGCCGGGGTGCCCTTCGTCGTGGTCGCGCCCGAGACCACCGTCGACCCGCGCACGCCCGGCGGAGCCGACATCGAGATCGAAGACCGGGGGAGCGCCGAGGTCACCGCGCTGCCCGGCGTCGCGGCCTACAACCCCGCCTTCGACGTGACGCCCGCCGAGCTCATCACGGCGATCGTCACCGAGCGGAGGGTGGTCCGTCCCGCGCGGGGCGAAACGCTCATTTCGTGATCAAGAAACTGGCCCGCATGCGCTAGCGTCTTGACGACTTCCGTCATGTTCCAGACATCCATGGAGATGATTCGCAATGCGCACAGAACCCCCTTTCCGCGCGGATCACGTCGGCAGCCTCCTGCGGCCGGCCACCCTGCTCCAGGCTCGTGACGACTACGCCAAGGGCACCCTCGACGCCGCCGGCCTGCGCGCCGTCGAAGACGCCGCCATCCGCGACGTCGTCGCCCTCCAGGCCGAGGCCGGCCTCCAGACCGCGACCGACGGCGAGTTCCGCCGCGCCTCCTGGCACATGGACTTCATCTACCGCCTCGGCGGCATCAGCGTGGCCGCCGACGAGCAGATCGTCGTCAAGTTCCGCAACGAGAACGAGAAGATCGAGTTCACCCCCAAGGGGATGAAGGTCGACGGCAAGATCACTCTCAACGAGACGATCTTCGGCGACGACTTCGCCTACCTCCAGAGCGTGGCCGGCGAGGGCCAGACCCCCAAGCTGACCATCCCGTCGCCGAACATGGTCCACTACCGCGGCGGCCAGGCCGCCATCGACCCCGATGTCTACCCAGACATCGAGGAGTTCTGGTCCGACCTCGCGGCGGCGTACCAGAACGAGGTCGCCCGCATCGGCGCGCAGGGCTGCACCTACCTGCAGTTCGACGACACCTCGCTCGCCTACCTCAACGACCCCGCGCAGCGCGCCGAGATCGCCGCCCGCGGCGACGACGCCGACCACCTCCACCTGCGCTACATCCAGCAGATCAACACCGCCATCGCGACCAGGCCCGAGGGCATGCGGATCACCACCCACATGTGCCGCGGCAACTTCCGCTCCTCCTGGGCCGCCGAGGGCTCCTACGACTTCGTCGCCGAGGCCCTGTTCGGCGAACTCGGCGTCGACGGCTTCTTCCTGGAGTTCGACGACGAGCGCTCCGGCGGCTTCGAACCCCTCCGTTACGTCCCCAAGGGCAAGTACGTCGTCCTCGGCCTCGTCACCACCAAGTCGGGCGTGCTGGAGTCGAAGGACGACCTCAAGCGGCGCATCGAGGCCGCCTCGAAGTACATCGACGTCGACCAGCTCTGCCTGTCCCCGCAGTGCGGGTTCTCTTCCACCGTGGAGGGCAACTCCCTCACCCAGGAGGACCAGTTGGCCAAGCTCCGTCTGATCGTCGAGACGGCGCAGGAGGTCTGGGGCTAGAGGGTCATGAGAGTTGGGCATATCGGCCGTCGATATGGGCAAAGCGCCACTCGCGCCATCCGGCGGCCAATATGCTCGGCGTCCTGTCCAACCTGTTCGGGAGTTTCCTCGTGGCGATCTCGCTGGTGACCCGCTCTCAATGGGGGGCCCGCGCTCCCAAGGGGTCCTACTCCCCGCTGACGTCCACGAAGGGTGTCAAGGTCCACTACACGGGCGGCCGTGTGCCCCCGGAGATCGTCGACAACCACAACCTGTGCGTCGCCCAGGTCAAGTCGATCCAGAACTTCCACATGGACGGCAACGGCTGGATCGACATCGGCTACTCCATGATCGCCTGTCCGCACAAGAGGGTGTTCGTCGGGCGCGGCCCCGACCGGCTGCCCGCCGCCAACGGCTCCGGGCTCAACTCCGACCACTACGCCGTGCTCGGCCTGGTCGGCAACGCCGGGTTCGTGAAGCCCAACAACGATCTGCTGCACGGCATCCTCGACGCGATCGAGTACCTCCGCCAGGAGGGCGGGGCCGGGACCGAGATCAAGGGGCACCGCGACGGCTTCTCCACCGACTGCCCCGGCGCGGCGCTGTACGCGTGGGTGCAGCGGGGCGCGCCCCGGCCCGGTGGCGGCGACCCGGCCAATCCTCCGGGCGGGCAGATCCCGGCGTGGCCGGGGCGGTTGTTCACCTATCCGCCGGTCACCGTCGGTGACGACGTGAAGCGGTGGCAGCAGCAGATGAAGAAGATCGGGTTCGAGCTCGACGCCGACGGCGCCTACGGTCAGCGGTCGCGTGACGTGTGCAAGACGTTCCAGCGGCGGGTCGACCTGCCCGACGACGGGATCGTGGGCAAACAGACCTGGGACGCCTCGTTTCGCTACACATTGTGAAACAGGGGTCGGCTAGGGGAGGTTCGCTTTAGGGCTTCGGCCTATCATCCGGAGCATGAAAGTGGATCTGGCGGCCGGGTTCGATCCCGGATCGCGGGAGGAATGGCGGGCGCTCGCGCTCGGGGTGCTGCGCAAGTCGGGTTATGAGGGCGACGACCCCGAGGGGCGGCTGGCGACCCGTCTCTACGACGGTGTGACGATCGCGCCGCTCTACGACACGCTGCCCGACGCGCCGCGTCCGGTGGGCCGGGCCGGGGCGTGGGACGTCCGGCAGCGGCACGCCCATCCGGACGCCCGGGTGACCCGGGAGGCGGTCCTCGCCGATCTGGAGAACGGGGTCTCCTCGATCTGGCTCGACCTGACCGCGCTCGATCCCGCCGACCTGCCCGTGGCGCTCGACGGGGTGCTGCTGGACCTGGCGCCGGTCGTGCTCGACGCAGGCGACCGCGCCGCACCGGCGGCGCACGCCTTCCTCCAGCTCGCCGAGAACCTGGAGCTGCCGGGCGGGAACCTGGGGTTCGCCCCGGACGACCCCGATCTCGCCGACTTCGCCGGGCGGGCGCACGGCCGGCTGAAGCTGGTCGTGGTCGACGCGCTGGCCTGGCACGACCGTGGCGCGGCCGACGCGCAGGAGCTCGCCGCGTCGCTCGCGCAGGGCGTCGAGGCGTTGCGGCGGCTCACCGAGGCCGGGCTGCCGGTCGAGCGGGCCTTCGAGCTGGTCGAGTTCCGCTACGCCGCCACCGCCGACCAGTTCCTCACCATCGCCAAGCTCCGGGCGGCCCGCCGCCTGTGGGCCAGGGTCGCCGAGGTGGCCGGTGGCCCGCCCGCGCAGGCGCAGCACGCCGTGACCTCGGGCGCGATGATGACGGCCCGCGACCCGTGGGTGAACATGCTGCGCACCACGCTGGCGTGTTTCGCGGCGGGGGCCGGGGGCGCCGACGCGGTGACGGTCCAGCCGTTCGACGCGGCGCTCGGGCTGCCCGACGCGTTCGCCCGGCGGATCGCGCGCAACACCCAGTCGCTGCTGGTCGAGGAGGCCGGGGTCGCCCGGGTCGCCGACCCGGCGGGTGGTTCCTGGTACGTGGAGCAGCTCACCGACGACCTGGCGAACACGGCGTGGGACCTGTTCCGGCAGGCCGAGAAGCACGGCGGGTCGGTGATCGAGGAGGCGGTCGCCGCCACGCGCGAGAGGCGCGCCGCCGACGTCGCCCGCCGCAGATGGCCCATCACCGGTGTCAGCGAGTTCCCGAACCTGGCCGAGAGGCTGCCGGTCCGCGAGCCCGGCCACGGCCTGGCCGGCGAGCCGGCCCGCCACGCCGAGCCCTATGAGCGGCTCCGCGACCTCGCCGACCGGCAGGAGAGCAGGCCGACGGTCTTCCTGGCCACGCTCGGCCCGATCGCCGTGCACACCGCGCGTGCCACGTTCGCCGCCAACCTCTTCGCCGCCGGCGGCATCGGCACCGTGTCCGGTGAAGTGGCCGACTTCGATCCGTCCCTGACCACGGTCGTGTGCATCTGCTCTAACGACCGCCTGTACGCCGACCAGGCCGCGCAGGCCGCCGCCGCGCTCAGGGAGGCGGGGGCGGCGAAGGTGTGGCTGGCCGGGAAGGGGGAGTATGAGGGTGTCGACGCCACCCTCTTCGCGGGGTGTGACGCCCTCAAGGTCCTGGAGACCACGTTCGACGACCTGGGAGTGGACCGATGATCCCCGACTTCAGCGAGATCCCGCTCGGGACCGGCCACGCCGAGCCCGTCAAGGTCGACGGCGAGGTGTGGGAGACCCCCGAGGGCATCGCGGTCAGGCCCGTCTACGACGCCGCCGACCTGCCCGGCTACCTGCCGACCTACCCCGGCAGCGCGCCGTTCCTGCGCGGCCCCTACCCGACGATGTACGTCAACCAGCCGTGGACCATCCGCCAGTACGCCGGGTTCTCCACCGCCGAGGAGTCCAACGCGTTCTACCGCCGCAACCTGGCGGCGGGCCAGAAGGGCCTGTCGGTCGCCTTCGACCTGGCGACCCACCGGGGCTACGACTCCGACCACCCGCGGGTGCAGGGCGACGTCGGCATGGCCGGGGTGGCGATCGACTCGATCTACGACATGCGGCAGCTCTTCGACGGCATCCCGCTCGACCGCATGTCGGTGTCGATGACCATGAACGGGGCGGTGCTGCCGGTCCTCGCGCTCTACATCGTGGCGGCCGAGGAGCAAGGGGTGGCGCCCGAGCAGCTCCAGGGCACGATCCAGAACGACATCCTCAAGGAGTTCATGGTCCGCAACACCTACATCTACCCGCCGGAACCGTCGATGCGGATCATCTCCGACATCTTCGAGTTCACCTCGCGGCGCATGCCGAAGTTCAACTCGATCTCGATCTCCGGCTACCACATCCAGGAGGCGGGGGCCACGCTCGACCTGGAGCTGGCGTACACGCTGGCCGACGGGGTCGAATACCTGCGGGCGGGCACGAAGGCCGGGCTGGACGTCGACGCGTTCGCGCCGCGGTTGTCGTTCTTCTGGTGCATCGGCATGAACTTCTTCATGGAGGTCGCCAAGCTGCGCGCGGCCCGGTTGTTGTGGGCGCGGCTGGTGCGCGACTTCGGGGCCACGAACCCCAAGTCGTTGTCGCTGCGCACCCACTCGCAGACCTCGGGCTGGTCGCTGACCGCGCAGGACGTCTACAACAACGTCGCCCGCACCTGCGTCGAGGCGATGGCGGCCACCCAGGGCCACACGCAGTCGCTGCACACCAACGCCCTCGACGAGGCGCTCGCGCTGCCGAGCGACTTCTCGGCCCGGATCGCCCGCAACACCCAGCTCGTGCTCCAGCAGGAGTCGGGCACGACGCGGGTGATCGACCCGTGGGGTGGCTCCTACTACGTCGAGAAGCTGACCGAGGAACTGGCGCAGCGTGCCTGGGCGCACATCCAGGAGGTCGAGGAGGCCGGCGGCATGGCCCGCGCCATCGACCTGGGCCTGCCCAAGCTCCGCATCGAGGAGGCCGCGGCCCGCACCCAGGCTCGCATCGACTCGGGCCGCCAGCCGGTGATCGGCGTGAACAAGTACCGCCCCGAGGCCGACGAGCCCATCGAGGTGCTGAAGGTCGACAACAGCGCGGTACGCCGTCAGCAGCTCGCCAAGCTCGAAAGGCTGCGCGCGGAACGCGACGCGGCGCAGGTGGAGCAGGCGCTGGAGGCGCTGACCAAGGCCGCCGCCGGGACCGGCAACCTGCTGGCCCTCGCGGTCGACGCGGCCCGCGCGAAGGCGACCGTCGGGGAGATCTCCGACGCGCTGGAGAAGGTGTTCGGCCGCCACGAGGCCCGCGTCCGGACCATCACCGGGGTCTACCGCCAGGAGGCCGGCGCCGGCATGAGCAGGATCGACGAGGTGCGCAAGGCCTGCGCGGAGTTCGCCGAGGAGGAGGGCCGCCGGCCCCGGATCCTGGTGGCGAAGATGGGCCAGGACGGCCACGACCGGGGCCAGAAGGTGATCGCGACCGGCTTCGCCGACCTCGGCTTCGACGTCGACGTCGGCCCGCTGTTCCAGACGCCCGAGGAGGTCGCCCGCCAGGCGGTCGAGGCCGACGTCCACGTCGTCGGGGTGTCGTCGCTGGCGGCGGGGCACCTGACGCTCGTCCCGGCGCTGAAGAAGGCCCTGGAGGACCAGGGCGCGGGTGACATCATGATCGTGGTCGGCGGGGTCATCCCGCCCGGCGACTTCGACGCGCTGCGCGCGGCGGGCGCCGACGCGATCTTCCCGCCCGGCACGGTCATCGCCGACGCCGCCCTCGACCTCATCGCCGACCTGCGGAACCGATGATCGCCGAAGGGGTCGTGAAGGGTGACCGCCGGTCGATCGCGCGCGCCATCACCCTGGTCGAGTCGACCCGCGCCGACCACCGCGTGCAGGCGCAGGCCCTGCTCGCGGAGCTCGCCCCGGCGGCCGGCAAGGCCCGCCGGGTGGGGGTCAGCGGGGTGCCGGGCGTGGGCAAGTCGACGTTCATCGAGGCGCTCGGCACGATGCTCACCGGCTCGGGCCACAGGGTGGCGGTGCTCGCCGTCGACCCGTCCTCCAGCAGGTCGGGCGGCAGCATCCTGGGCGACAAGACCCGGATGAGCCGCCTGGCGGTCGACCCGAACGCGTTCATCCGCCCGTCGCCGACCGCCGGGACGCTCGGCGGAGTGGCGAAGGCGACGCGCGAGGCGATGGTCGTCGTCGAGGCGGCCGGTTACGACGTGGTGCTCGTTGAGACCGTCGGCGTCGGGCAGTCGGAGACGGCGGTGGCCGAGATGGTCGACACCTTCCTGGTGCTCTCCCTCGCGCGGACGGGAGACCAGCTCCAGGGCATCAAGAAGGGCGTCTTGGAACTGGCCGACGTGATCGCGGTCAACAAGGCCGACGGCGAGTTCGAACTGGCGGCCAGGAAGGCGGCCAGGGAACTGTCCGGGGCGCTGCGCCTCCTGAACTCGCACACCCCCGTGCTGACCTGCAGCGGGCTGACCGGGGCGGGGCTGGAGGAGTTGTGGGCGCACATCCTGAAACACCAGGAGACGACCGACCTGACGGCCAAACGCCAGCGCCAGGCGGTCGACTGGACGTGGGCGATGGTCCGGGAACGGGTCCTCGGCGACCTGCGGGACAGGACACGCGAGATCGCCCCCGGAATCGAACGGCAGGTCCTCGACGGTGAACTGACCCCGGCCCAGGCGGCCGACCTGCTCTACAGATCCGGCGAGGGCGACGCCGAATAGGTCCGGCTTGCCCGTGCGTGTGCTGCGGCGAAGCCGCCCCCGAGTCGTCCCCTCCGAGGCCGGTTCAGCTGGACCGGTTCACAGGTCCAAGGAAGATCCGCCGAACCGGTCCTGGAGGAAGCGGCCCTGGTCCTTCAGGGCCTGTTCGTCTCCGGCGTGGACGGCGTCGGCCACCCGGCCCAAGCCCGTCTTGAGCAGGTCGAGCTGGCTGAGCAGTTCCTCGTGCGCGGCCTCCCTCCGGGAGAGCGGCAGGCGGCCGTAGGCGTCCAGACTGGTCGGGAGGTAGTCGCGGATGGTCTGGGAGACCACGTGGAGGTGGTCGGGGGACTCGACCCGGCCCAGTATGCCGCGCAGCGTCTGGGCCAGGTCGACCACGCGGTCGATCACGTCGGGCGGGAGGCCGCGCAGCCGTCCGACCAGGTGGTCGAGTTCGGCCCGCAGGGCGGCGGTCTCCGCCCTGGCGACGGACAACACGACGCGGGTCTTGTCGGAGGGGGCCAGGAGGGCGCCCAGGCCGTACAGGCCGATGACCACCACGGGCCAGAACGCGCCCGCGACGCCCAGGAACACCAGGCCCACGCCGGCCAGCCCGCAGATCGAGCCGACGATGTTCTTCGTCGAGCCCAGGTAGGTCAGGACCCGGTCACTGGTAGCCACGGATCTCCTTGAACGCCTCGGCCAGCGAGCCGTCCCTGGCGTCGAAGACGGCGCCGCCGGTCAGTTTCGCGACCTGGTTCATCTCGTCGGCGTCGCTGTCGCCGAACAGCACCACGAAGGTCCTGACGGCCTTCCGCTCGGGGGGAAGCGCCTGGTAGTAGAGCTGGAAGTCGAGGTACTCCGAGCCGTCGGTGTTCTCGCCGTCGGTCATCAGCACGATCGAGGAGTAGCGCCGCGAGTCGGCCTGCTGCTCGTAGGCGGCGCGCAGCGCGTCGTAGATGGCGGTGCCGCCGTCGGCCGACAGGCTCTCGGCGTAGGTCCTGATCTGGCCGAGCACCGGCTCGGGGTCGGCGGCGGGGATCTCGTAGTCCTGCCGTCCCTTGGGGTGGTCGCTGAACGGCAGCAGGTGGACCTGCTCCCGGTTGCGGAACCGGGAGAACGTGCCGTAGGCGGAGGTGTCGGCGCCGGTCAGCGTCACCAGGGCGGCGCGCAGGCTCTCGATGCGGTCGCCGTCCATCGAGCCGGAGGTGTCCAGCACGTACGTCGCCCGCGCCGGCACCCGCAGGTCGTTCAGGTAGGCGGCGATGAGCTGGTCGGCGGCCGACCGGCGGTTCGGGAACGGCAGTTCGACCAGCGAGGCCGACCCGAACTCGGGCGCGAGCGCGACCCCGGGCACGATCGGCCGCCGGTGGGTGGCCGTCATGATCCTCCGCTGGGTCTCGGGTGTACGCAACCACGCGACCAGCCTGTCGTACTGCTCCTTACGGCCGGAGGAGGCGAGCAGGGTCAGCGGGTAGTCGGCCGACACCACCCCGTCGGACGGATAGACCAGCGTCAGCCTGTCGCGCATGCCGAGCAGCACCGACTCGTAGTTGACCAGCCCGTCGACGTCGGGCCGCGCGGTGTAGGCGTCGGCCAGCCACCCCGACGAACCGGCGGTGAGCCGCTGCGCCGAGAAGAACTCCTTCAGGCGCGGCGTCACCGCCGCGATCGTGCCCGCGTCGAGGGCCTCCCCGGCGTCCGAGAGCGCCGCCGCCACCCCGACCAGGGCCGCGAAGCCGGAGTTGGACGAGGCCGGGTTGGTCATCCCGAAGGTGAACCGCTGCGCCGCGGCGGCGGTGGCGATGTCCGACCAGGTCACCGGCTTGCCGGTCCAGCCGAGTTCGGCCGCCTTGGCCGGCGTGAGGCCCAGCACCACCGGCGAGTTCATGATCTTCGTCTGGGTCGACAACTTCTCCCGCGCGCCGTCGATCAGCGACAGGTACCGGTTGGAGGAGAACCAGGTCGCGTCGTAGCCGGCGGCGTCGCCGCGGGCGACCTGCTCGGCGCCGTCGAGGGTGCCGGCGTAGGTGAACTCGACCTCGACGCCCGACTCCTTCAGCAGCGGTTCGAGGTCGGCGACCTCGCTGCCCGCCAGGATCCGGAACGGCTCGTCGGCCGAGCACGCGGTCAGGGACGCCGCGACCAGCAGCAGCGCCGACAACGCCCGCTTCATCGCTCGCTCCGGTCGCTCCGGTCGCTCCGGTCCAGGTGCCTGCGCGCGTTCTCGATCTCCACCGTCAGGCTGCCGACGGTGGTGGCCATGTTCTCCACGGCCCGCGCGCGGAACTCGTCGATGGTGTCGATGGTGGCGTAGACGTTGTCGAACGCCTTGCGCAGCGCGTCGAGGTCGACCGTCGTCGCGGCGGCCTGCGCCTGGATGTCGGCGGCCTGGCCACGCAGCAGCTCGCTCGTCGACACGATGAGGTCGGAGGTGGTCGTGTTGAGCGCGGTGATCTGGTCGAGCACCAGCTTCTGCCCGGCGAGCGCCTGGGCGACCACGACCGCCGTGCGCAGCGCGGCCATCGTCGTCGTGGTCGCGCGGTCGACGCCCTTGATGAGCTCCAGGTTGTTCTTGCGCACCAGGTCGAGCGCCAGGTAGCCCTGGGCCGAGACGGCGAGCTGGGTGAGCAGGTCCTGGTGGCGCTGGCGCACCGCGAACAGGGCGTCGCTGCGCAACGCGGTGGCCCGCTCCTCGTCGTGCTCGCGCAGGATCAGCTCCTCGATCTCGGCGTCGAGCGCGGCGGCCATGACGGCGTACTCCTGGAGCTTGAGCATGGCGTCCCACAGCAGGCGGCGCTCGCCCTCGATGGCGGCGTTGTCCTTGCGCAGTTCGTCCTGGCCCGACCTGAGCGAGCGCACGATGTCGTCGAGGTGCTTCTGCGCGCTCTGGTATCGGGCGAAGTAGTCACGCAGCCGGCCCGGCAGCAGGCCCATCAGGCGGCGGCCGGTGGTGGCGTTCTTCGGGTCGAGGTCGACGATCGTGCGGCGCAGCGCCACCAGGTCGCCGGCGACCGGTCCGTCGGCCGCCTTCAGCGGGCGGCGCAGCATGCGGTTGGAGACCTGCGACGACGCGCCGACCTCCGTCGCGCCCATCGCGGTGATGTCGGCGACCTTCCTGGTGAAGTCGGGGGAGCGCGGGTCGAGCGCGGCCAGTTCGCCGGCGAACGCGCGGGCCCGTCCGGCCAGTTCGGCGTCGCGTTCGCCGGAGATGGGCATCATCCGCGACGCCTTCTCGGCGGGCACCGGGGGGACCGGCTCCGGTGGCGTGAGTACCAGGTCCATCAGTCGTCCCTCAGAGGTAACGTTCTTCGATCATGGCGACGAGCTGGTCCAGATGGTCGTAGGTGGGCGGCTCGACCACGTCGACCAGATCGGGGGTGAGCGGGGTGCCCTCGGCGAGGCCGGCGAAGACGCCCGGGTCGGCCGTGCGGAAGCCGTGCTCGGCGGCGAGCCCGGCGAACTCCGGATCCTCGGTCAGCAGGCGGCCGACCTCGCTCGCGTTCTCGTCGAAGGGCACCAGGGTGTGCTTGCTGAGCACCGTCGGCGACGGGTAGAGCAGCCGCATCTGCGGGCCGATCGTGCCGTCGCCGGCGAACAGGCGGGCGGCGTACTGGGCCTCGTACACCATGATCATCGGGGTCTTGCCCATCCCCATGGCCAGGTAGTCCTCGAACGGCGCCTCCGAGGTCGACTCGGAGTAGCCCTGGTCGAGGAACAGCGGCGCGACCCGCTCGGCGACCCGCGCGTCGGCCCCCTGGACGACGTCGTCGCCGTTGGCGACGTAGCTGGTCAGCGCCAGGTACATGGCCGCCGAGTTCGAGGTGCGGATGTCGGTCGTGGTGAGCAGCACCCGTTTTCTGGCTTTGTACGCCGAACCGGGCAGCGCATCCCACCGAGTGCCTTCATCAACTAATTCCAGATATTTCTTGATGTCGAAGGTGGTACCGCTCACGACCCCCGCCCGGGTCAGCGTGGCCACGATCGGCTCGAAGGTCGCCACCGCCATCGGCGAGAAGAACGGCGCGAAGGTCGCGTTGACCCCGCGCTCCTTCTTGATCTTCTCGGCGGCCGGCGCGCTCGACGGGAAGGCGAACGAGTAGGTGTCCAGGTCCACGCTCGTGGCGATCTCGCGGGACCCGGCGGTGTCGACCTCAACCTGGAGGCCGTGCTTCGCGAAGGCGGCCTTGACCTGCGGGTCGTCGAAGAAGGGCTTCTTCTCCGACCCGATGACGCCGCGGACGACGGTGACGCCTGACCCCAGGTTGCCCAGGACGAGGGCCGCGACGACCCCTCCACCCAGAAGGACGGCCAGCGCCACGCCGAGTAATCTTCTCCTCATCTCATCTCGAATTATGTGAGACGCCGAGAAAACCGACGCGAGCCGCAAAAAGAATTCAGAGCTCGTTCACCGCGATTTCACGGGTGACGGTTTTTTGCTCCCGGTTCGGGTTTTCCCCCACCGTGTTCGACCTCGCTGCACCCCGATGCACGATTGCACCCCATGCCTGGTGATCCGGTGTGACGATGCTGTCGCTTTCGGATATCGGGGAGGCATCATGCACCATGACCCGCTCTTGCCGCCGGTGGTGGCACGGGCCCTCGACGACTACCGCGCCCTCCTGGCCGAGCACGGCATCACCTGGGGTGAACCGCCGATCGGCTACGTGCGCATGCTGAGCTTCCTCCGGTTTCCGGACGAGGCCTATCAGATGTCCGGCGACACCGACCTCGACCGGGCCTTCCGCGACGCCGTCAGCGGCCGGGAGGTCCCCGACGGGCTGACCGTGCTGCGGCTCACCCCCGGCGGCTACATCCTGGAGGCCCGCGCGAGCGCGGTGCTCTCCGCGACCCCCGTGCCGGGCGTGCTGCTGGTCGACTCCGCCCGGACGACCACCGCCACCGTCACTCTCGACGGAACCGAGCACGTCATCGGGCCCGGCGGCGCCCACCTGACCGAGTTCGCCAGCGACAGCGACCTGCGCTGCGACGGCGAGCCGGTCGACCTGTCGGTGCTCACCCGGGCCGCGGTCCCGGCGCGGCTGCGGCTGCGAGCCGGGTTCCCCTGCCGCTGGAGCGTGACGTCGACCGACGGCCAGGGCTGGTGGCCCGACGGCGTCCCGCACCGGCGCGACTACCACGGCGTGCCCTACTTCCACGGCGACGACCTGACGCTGCCCGTGCCGGCCGAACCCCTGGTCGTCCGGGTGACCCGCGGCATGGAGTACGAACTCGCCGAGACCCAGGTCGTGCCGTCGCCCTGGCGCGAGACCACCGTCGACCTCACCCCGGCCCGCGTCTACGACGCCGCCGCGAAAGGCTGGTACGGTGCCGACCTGCACGTCCACCTCAACTGGGCGGGCGACGTGGTGGCCGCCCCCGCCGAGGCCGCCGTCATGCAGCACGGCGAGGACCTGCACGTGCTCAACCTGGTGGCGGGCAACGTGGCCGGCCGCCGCGTCTACGACCAGGAGGCGCTGCACCACTGGGCCGGCCGCGACCTGCCCTGGTCGGACGCCGGGCACGTCGCCCGCATGGGCGTCGAATACCGCAACGACCTGCTCGGCCACGTGCACGCCTTCGGCCTGGCCGCGCCGCCCTCGATCTACCACACGGGTTTCCTCGACGACGCCGACTGGCCCCCGAACGGGACGGCCTGCGGCGAACTGCGCGAGCTCCAGGCCGTGCTCGGCTACGCCCACCCGTTCCACGGCCCGGTCGCCACCCCCGGCGACGTCATCGGCGCGGCCCGGCGCGACTGCAACGCCCGCGCGCTGGTCGTCGACGCCGCGCTCGGCCTGGTCGACGGCGTCGAGCTGCTGCACTTCTCCGAGTTCTCCGGCACCGTCGAGGTCTACCGCCGCCTCCTCGGCGCGGGCAACCGGCTGGCCGCGCTGGCGGGCACCGACTCGATGTTGTCCTACACCCGGCAGGACACCGTCTCCAGCCCGCCCGGCTGGGAACGCGTGTACGCCCGTCTCGGCGGCCCCCTCTCCGCCGAGGCGTACGCGCACGCCGTGCGGCAGGGCCGCACCTTCGCCACCACCGGGCCGTGGCTGGAGCTGACCGCCGGGGGAGCCGAGATCGGCGACACGTGGTGCCTGGCGGCCGGCGAGGAGATCGAGGTCGTCGCGCGCAGCGTCGGTCCCGAGGTGGAGCGCCTGGAGATCGTCACCGCGAGCGGCGTGGCCGCCGCCGGTCCGGGCGGCGAACTGCGCACCACGCTGACCGTCACCGAGCCGACCTACATCGTCGCCACCGCGAGCGGCGGCCCCCACCGCCGCAGCCTGCACCGCCGGGTGTACGCCCACACCAGCCCCATCTACGTCGACGTCGCCGGCCGCCCGGTCGCCCGGACGGAGGACGTGCGGTGGTGCCTCGACTGGCTGGCCCTGCTCGACCAGACCGTCAGGACGCACGCCCGCCTCGACTCCCCGAGCCAGCTCGCCGACCACCTCGACCTCATCGAGAAGGCCGCGCAGATCTACCGGTCGCGACTCTGACGAAATTGATTTGAAGCCGGGCGACCCGGCGTCTAGCGTTGACGACGTCACATCGCCTGCCCGGGGGAGATCCGTTGGAGCTCTAGAGATCATGTCCGTTTTTCTCTGACACATGACCTCTGGAGTTGGTGCGCCATGTTGCGCTGCGACGATGTCTTCTTCTATTGGGCCGACGGCACCCCCGTCTTCGAAGGCCTCGACCTCGTGATCGGCCCCGGCGTGACCGGGCTGATCGGGGTGAACGGTTCCGGCAAGTCCACCCTTCTCAAGCTGGCCGCCGGTGAGCTGGTGCCCATCCGGGGCTCGGTCCAGGTGTCGGGCTCGGTCGGCCACCTCCCGCAGAACCTGCCGCTCGGCGTCGGACGCACCGTCTCCGACCTGATGGGCATCACCGTGGCCCGTCGGGCCCTGCACGCCATCGAGGCCGGCGACACCGCCGAGGAGCACTACGAGAACGTCGTGTGGGACGTCGAGGAACGTGCCCGCGCCGAACTCGACCGGCTCGGCCTCGACGACGTCGGCCTCGACCGGACCGTCGCCACGCTCTCGGGCGGCGAGACGGTCATGGTCGGCCTGGCCGCCGAGTTCCTGCGCGCCCCCGACGTGCTGCTGCTCGACGAACCGACCAACAACCTCGACCTGGCCGCCCGCCACCGGCTCTACGACGCCGTCACCTCCTGGCCGGGCACGATCGTCGTGGTCAGCCACGACCGGGTGCTGCTCGACCTCGTCGACCGGCTCGCCGAACTGCCCGACGGACGGGTCTTCGGGGGCGGGCTGACGGCGTACGAGGAGGTGCTCGACGTGGAGCGGGAGGCGGCCGAGCGCATGGTCCGCGCGGCCGAGGGCGAGGTGCGGCGGGAGAGGCGGGAGCTCGTCGAGGCCCACGAGAAGCTGGCCAGACGGGTGCGTTACGGCAGGAAGATGGAGGCCCAGAAGCGTGAGCCGAAGATCATCATGAGCGCGCGGAAACGTGCCCAGCAGGAGAGCGCCGGCAAGCACCGCATCATGCACGAGCAGCGCCTCGCCGGTGCCCGCGACCGCCTGACCGAGGCGGAGGAGGCGGTCCGCGACGAGGCCGAGATCCGCGTCGACCTGCCGGGCACGGCGGTGCCGCAGACCCGGATGGTGCTCTCGTTCCCGCTCGGCGGCACGTTCGTCACCGACCGCGACGTGTCGGGACCGCTGGAGGTGGTGCCGGAACGGCGTGGCCGCCAACCGTCGGAGCTCGTCGTCAAGGGCCCCGAACGCATCGCGCTGCTCGGCCCGAACGGCTCGGGCAAGACGACGTTGCTGGAGGCCATCACCCGGTGGCCGGCGCTCGTGCCGACGCGGTATCTGCCGCAGCGGCTCGACGTGCTCGACGAGACGGTCAGCGTCGCGGCCAACGTGCGCGCCGTCGCGCCGGAGGTGTCGGACAACGAGATCCGCGCGGGCCTCGCGCGGTTCCTGTTCCGGGGCGGCCGGGCCGACCAGATCGCCGGCACGTTGTCGGGCGGGGAGCGGTTCCGGGCGGCGCTGGCCCGGCTGCTGTTCGCCCAGCCGCAACTGCTGCTGCTCGACGAGCCGACGAACAACCTCGACCTGGCGAGCGTGCGCCAGCTCGCGGAGGCGCTGTCGGGCTACCGGGGAGCGCTGATCGTGGCCAGCCACGACCTGCCGTTCCTCGACTCGATCGGCATCACCCGGCGGCTGGACCTGTGAACACGTGACGAACACGCGGCGAGCCGCGACCCTGTGACGGGGTCGCGGCTCGCCGGACGTTCGGGGATCAGCTGGAGAAGAGCATGCCCACCCAGCTGTTGCGGCGGTGGCCGTAGTGGCCGCCGTGGTGGCCGCCGTGACCCCAGGCGGGACCGTGGGCGGGGGGCGGCGGCGGGGGCGGCGGGGCCGAGTAGTGCTGCTGGGCCCACTGGCTCTCCATGCGGCTCAGGGTCTCGAGCTCGCCGTAGTCGAGGAAGATGCCACGGCAGTTGTCGCACTGCTCGATGTGGACGCCGTTGCGGTCAAGAGTCCGCATGTTGCCTCTGCACTTAGGGCACTGCATGAGGTTCATCTCCTTATGTGACGTGCACCGTTCACTCTAGGACAGCGGCGGGGCGGCAAGGATCCTCTCGCAGGAGGAGATCAGAGCCTCGGCCGCGTCGTCAAGCGGGACACCGTCTTCGCGGGCATTGGCCACCGCGACGGCCGCCAACTGGACGGTCAACGCGCGGGCCGGCCCGTCGAGTTCCCGCCACATGTCGTCACCGGAAATCGCGGTGCCACCGGCGCGCAGGTAGGAACGGGTCAGGCGATCCCAGCCCGCCGGATCCATCAGCCCGTTGGCCAACCACGCGGCGGGCCGGGCCAGATCCCACGCCGGGTCGCCCCAGCCGAGGTCGTCGGGGTCGATGAGCGTCCAGGCGCCGTCGTGGCGCAGCAACTGCCCGAGGTGCCAGTCGCCGTGCGTCAGGGCCCGCCGCCGCTGGTTGAGGTTCAGGGTCGTGTACGCCCTGCGCGGGACGTCGTGCGGTTCGAGCCGCGCGACCGCGCGTGTCACCCGTTCCGGGCCGCCCATCATCGGCACCCCGTCGGGCACCGGCTGGCGGTGCAGCTCGGCGAGCAGCTCGCCGGCCTCCTCCCACGGGGCGTCGTCGAGGTCGTCGGGGGTGAGCGGTGTGCCGGCGGGCCACACGGTGACGATCCGGCCGCCGACCCGGTCGACCGAGAGCGCGCGGAGCATCAATCCGGCCGGCAGCTCGACGGCCAGGCGCGCCTTCAGCGCGGCCTCGTCGGTGTCGGCCTCGTGGGCCTTCACCACCACGTCGCCCACCCGGACCACCAGCACGCGGGTGTCCTTCAGGACGGTGTGATCGCCGCCGCCCGCGTGGCGGACGAGTTCGTCGAGGAGGGACACGCGGACAATCTAAGACATGAGAATCGGCTTCGGTGTGCCCGTGTCGGGCACGTGGGCGACCCCCCAGATCATGGCCCGCGTGGCGACGCGCGCGGAGGAACTCGGCTACGACGAGGTCTGGACGTTCCAGCGGCTGCTCCACCCGGCCGGCACCGACATCGGCGCCGCCTACCGCAGCGTGCAGGACCCGATCGTGTCGCTCGCGTACGTCGCGGCGCTGACCTCGCGCATCCGGCTCGGCGTGGCCGTGCTGAACCTGCCCTTCTTCTCGCCCGCGCTGCTCGGCAAGCAGCTCGCCACCCTCCAGTCGGTGAGCGCCGGGCGGCTCGACGCCGGCCTCGGGCTGGGCTGGATGGAGGAGGAGTTCATCGCCTCCAAGGTGCCGCTGGAGCGCCGCGGCAAGCGCGCCGACGAATATCTGACGCTGCTGCGCCGGTTCTGGACCGACGACGTGATCGAGCACCACGGCGAGTTCTACGACGTCGTGCCCTCACGCCAGGACCCGAAGCCGGAGACGCCGCCGCCCATCCTGCTCGGCGGCGGGGCCCCCGCCGCGTTGCGCCGCGCCGGGCGGCTGGCCGACGGGTGGATCAGCTCCAGCCGCATGCTCGCCGACGACCTCCCGGCCATGATCGACCAGGTGAAGGAGGCCGCCGCGGAAGCGGGCCGCGAGGTGACCCGCTTCGTCTGCCGCGGCGTCACCCGGCCGGGGAAGGACGCCGGGCAGCCGCTGTCGGGTCCCTACGAGAAGATCCGGGAGGACGTCGAGGCGCTCGCGGAGAAGGGCATCACCGAGGTCTTCCACGACCTCAACTTCAACCCCGCCTTCGGCGCCCCCGACGCCGACCCGGCCGTCTCCCTGGCCCTGGCCGAGGAGGCCATGGAGAACCTCGCGCCCAGGGCGGTCCGGTAGATCGCCTGTAGGGCATAACAGTGCGCTGACCACCGTGATGCCGAACCGAGGGATCTCCGTACGCCATACTGCTCCGAAGTCTCCAGGATGCGGATCGGTGGCCTGATCGCGTGTTGTGTCTGGACTGCCGGACGGACACGGTTCCCGACTGGGAGAAATGCCCGGTCTGCGAGGGGAGCGACGCCGCTCCGGCTCCGGAGCCGTCCCCTGTCGAGCGGCGGCCGATCAGGTGGGGCGACTTCCTCGCCGCGATCCTCGTTGCCGGCCTGAACGTCTGGTGGCTCTGGATACTGTCGACGTGGTGGGGGTCGCCCGAGTTCTGGGACGTCTTCTGGAGTCAGCTGACCCTCCATCTCGTGCTGATTCCCACTGCCGTTCTGCTGCTGTTCCGCCGTACGGCGATGTTCGGGGCAGGCGTCACGCTCGGGCATCTGGCGTTGTACACGACTGTGAACGTGCCCGTCGTGATCGACGTGATCTGGAGAGAGCCTTATCACGACGACTGGTGGAACGGCTTCGTACTGGCGATGACGGCGGCTTTCCTGTTCTTCGGAATCGTGTGGCGGGACCGGCTGGGCTTCCGGGCGACCCGGCGGAACAGGATTCTGGCGATGGCGGCGGTGGCGATCGTCGTGACCTGGCTGCTGGCCAGGACCCTCCCGACGCGGGTCTATGAGCGATGGGACGGGACCACCTTCGAATGCTGCACCACCACGATCATCGACGCGGTAGACCTGGTCAGCGTCGTGCTGGCCGGTGTCTTGCTCGCGCTGTGCCTGGTCCTCGGCGTGCTCAGCAGGTCGGGGGCCTTCGGCGCAGGGATGGTCACCGCAGTCCTGCAGGGCCTGGGCTCGAACATCGCCACGGCGGCGGTCAGCGAGGGACTGTTGCCCGCCTTCTGGGTCACGGTGCTGATCTGTGCCGCGATGGCCGCTCTCGCGATAGCCAAATATGTGCACGTAGAACCGGAGCCCGGCTCTGAGGTGAGTACAGGGCACCCCGCGAGTGGTGACGGCGACGACGGATGTCTCAGCCTGTGACGGCCCACGACCGGATACGTCGCACGCCGATGCCCGCGTTGTGAAGCAGCCCGCGCCGGGCTGAGTTCCGTCGATGGCATGGTCTCCCAGGCCGGTGCGGGGCGTCCCCGCACCGGGCCTGTGGTCTCCCGGGCACGTCCTAGATGAGGCCGTACGCCCGCGCGATGAGCTCGTAGGAGCGGATGCGCGTCTCCGTGCCGTGCACCATCGTGGTGATCATCAGCTCGTCGGCGTCGGTGCGCTTGCGCAGGTCGTCGAGGTGGGCGCGGACCTGGTCCGGGGTGCCCAGGGCGACGGTCGAGAGGCGGTCGCGGACGAACTCGGCCTCCATCGGGCTGAACTCGTACTCGGTCGCCTCCTCGGGTGTCGGGAACGGGCCCGGCGTGCCGGACCGCAGCCGGAGGAAGGACAACGCGCCCGGCAGGGCCTGCCGGTAGGCCTCCTCCTCGGTCTCGGCGGCCAGCGCGGAGACGCCGATCATCGCGTAGGGCTCGGCCAGCACCTCCGACGGACGGAAGGAGGTGCGGTAGAGCTCCAGCGCCGGTTCGGTGTTGGCCGCGCTGAAGTGGTGCGCGAACGCGAACGGCAGGCCGAGCAGGCCGGCCAGCTTGGCGGAGAAGCCGCTCGACCCGAGCAGCCAGATCGGCGGGCGCTGCGGGCCGCGCGGGATCGCCTGGATGCGCGGGAAGGTTCCGTCGAGGAAGGCGGTCAGCTCGTTGACGTGCTGCGGGAACTCGTCGGGGTCGACCTCGGCGCGGCGGCGCAGGGCGTGCGCGGTGGCCATGTCGGTGCCGGGCGCGCGGCCCAGCCCCAGGTCGATGCGGCCCGGGTGCAGCGCCTCCAGGGTGCCGAACTGCTCGGCCACCACCAGCGGGGCGTGGTTGGGCAGCATCACGCCGCCCGATCCGACCCTGATCCGCACGGTGGCCGCCGCCAGATGGGCGATCAGCACGGCGGGGGAGGAACTGGCCACCCCCGGCATGCCGTGGTGCTCGGCCACCCAGATGCGGTGGAAGCCCCATTCCTCGGCCTTCCTGGCCAGGTCGGTCGCGCCGCGCAGCGCCTCGGTGGGGGTGATCCCCACGCCTACCGTCGCGAGTTCGAGGACCGACAGCGGGACCTCGGCCGTGCCCCGTGCGACACCGTGGATGTTGTCCATGACCTCAGATAACCGGAGTCTTACTCCGGTTATTTCCTTCTGCGATGCTTAGCCCCATGAGTGAGCGCAAGCCGATCGAATGCTGGCTGTCCGACATGGACGGCGTCCTGGTCCACGAAGGTCAACCCGTGCCGGGAGCCGACGAGTTCATCAAGCGGCTGGAGGCCTCGGGGAAACGCTTCCTCGTGCTCACCAACAACTCGATCTACACCCCGCGCGACCTGTCGGTCCGGCTGCGGTCGGCGGGTCTTGAGGTGCCGCCCGAGGCGATCTGGACCTCCGCGATGGCCACCGCCGACTTCCTGTCGGCCCAGCGCCCCGAGGGCAGCGCCTACGTGATCGGCGAGTCGGGCCTGACCACCGCCCTCCACGAGGCCGGATACGTGCTGACCGACCTCAACCCCGACTACGTCGTGCTCGGCGAGACCCGCACCTACAGCTTCTCCCACATCACCCGCGCGATCCGGCTGATCGAGAACGGCGCCCGCTTCATCGCCACCAACCCCGACGCCGTCGGCCCCTCCCACGAGGGCAACCTGCCGGCCTGCGGGGCGGTCGCCGCGATGATCACCAAGGCGACCGGCGTCGACCCCTACTTCGTCGGCAAGCCCAACCCGATGATGATGCGCAGCGCCCTCAACCGCATCGACGCCCACAGCGAGTCGACCGCGATGATCGGCGACCGCATGGACACCGACGTGGTCTGCGGCATGGAGGCGGGCCTGCACACCATCCTGGTGCTGACCGGCGTCTCCAAGCCCGACCAGATCGACCGCTGGCCCTACCGTCCCTCGCAGGTCGTGAACTCGGTCGCCGACCTGATCGACCTGGTGTAGCTGACACGTTCTGGCAGGTATGGGTGCCAGGGTGGAGGCATGCACACCATCTACCTGGAGCTCGGCAAGAAACGGGTGTTCGCCAACTCGGTCGACTGGCCGGGCTGGAGCCGGTCGGCCCGGACCGAGGACGACGCGATCGAGGCGCTCCTCTCCTACGAGGAGCGCTACCGCGTGGTGGCCGACCGGGCCGGGCTGGTGTTCGAGCCCGGCGAGATCCGGGTGGCCGAGAAGATCACCGGCAACGCGACGACCGACTTCGGCGCCCCGGGCCTGCCGGCCGTCCTCGATTCCGAGCCCTGGGGCGCGGCCGAGGCGGCCAAGAACGCCGCGCTGATGCGGGCCGCCTGGGAGGTCTTCGACGACGTCGTCGGCATCACCCCCGAGGAGCTGCGCAAGGGGCCGCGGGGTGGCGGGCGCGACCGCGACAAGATGGTCGACCACGTCGTGAACGCCGAACGCGCCTACGCCGCCAAGCTCGACGTGCGGATCAGGCCGGCGGAGGTCGCCGAGATGCGGCCCCGGCTGCTGGAGGTCGTGTCACGGCCGCTCGACGGCGACGACTACCGCTGGCCGGTCCGCTACGCCTCCCGGCGCATCATCTGGCACGTGCTCGACCACGTGTGGGAGATGGAGGACCGCACCGAACGCTAGAAGACGTCGCGGCGCAGGCGCTTCACGTCGGACCGGCGCTTCTTGTTCTCCAGGCGGCGCTCCACCTGGCCTTTCGAGGGCTTGGTCGGGCGCCGCTTCTTCGCGGGCGGCGCGATCGCGTCGCGCAGCGCCGCCTCCAGGCGGGTGCGGGCCGCCTCCCGGTTGCGCAGCTGGGAGCGGAACTCCTGGGCGGCGATCGTCAGCACGCCGTCGACCAGCCGGTGGGCCAGCCGTTCCAGCGCCCGTTCCCTCTGGACGTCGGTCAGCGCCTGGGTGTTCACGATGTCGAAGCTGAGCTCCACCCGGCTGTCGGTCGTGTTCACACCCTGGCCGCCGGGCCCGGAGGAACGCGAGAACCGCCAGCGGAGCTCGGCCTCCGGAATCTCGGTCATGCCTCTCAGATTAGCCGTGCCATCAACGCATTTTTCCGGCACTGTGGGCGGGTGACCATCGTCGGCGTGCACGGCATCGGCAAGTACAAGTACTTCGAACAGGGCGGCGGTTCCCCGGGCAAGGCGGCCGACTTGATGCTCGCCAAATGGAACCGCTATCTCGCCGACGGCGGGCTCACGGGCGCTCCGGTCGTCGAGGTCGCCTACTACGCCCACCATCTGCGCAAGGGCGTCCCGCAGCCGCCGAAGAAGATGGCGCCGCCGGAGAAGATGGTCTTCGCCGACTGGATGCGGCAGGTCGAGGACCATCGGGTCGCCGCGGCGGCCGGGGAGACCCTCACCGCGCTGGCCCACCGGCTGGCGGGCTGGCTGCTCGACCGGCTCGGCGCGGGCGCGCTGAGGTTCGCCGAGGACTTCTGTCCGGAGGTCGCCACCTATCTGGGCGGCGGCGCGCCCCGCACGCTCGCGCGCGACGCGGTGGCCGAGGTGATCCGGCGGCGCGAACCCCGGGTGGTGATCGCCCACTCCCTGGGGAGCGTGGTGACGTACGAGGCGTTCTGGGCGCATCCCGAGCTGCGGGCCGAACTGCTGGTCACGCTCGGGTCGCCGCTGGGGATGCGGAACGTGGTGTTCGAGCGGCTCGCGCCGCTGCCCGTGGCCGGGATGGGGGCGCGGCCGCCGGGGGTGAAGCGGTGGATCAACGTCGCCGACAAGGACGACATCGCCGCCATTCCCGCCGAGTTGCGCCCGGTTTTCAAGGGGGTGGAACGTGACTTCCAGTGCAACATCGACTGGCTCGATTTTCATACCGTCCGCAATTACCTGGGTTGTGGTGTCTTGAACTCCCATTTGCGGGACTTTCTCCAGTAAAAAGCTCGATAGGGTCGTCGCGTGCCGTACACCGAAGGGACCCGGGCCTTTCAGGTCGACCTGCGCGGGGTGGTCGATCTGCTCAGCCGGCATCTCTACTCCAGTCCGCGCGTCTACGTCCGTGAGCTGCTGCAGAACGCCTGCGACGCGATCGTCGCGCGCCGGGCGGGCGATCCGGCGGCGCCCGGACGCGTCCGGGTCGAGGTGACGCCCGACGCGATCCGGGTGCACGACACCGGGATCGGGCTCACCGAGGACGAGGTGCACACGCTGCTGGCGACGATCGGGCGGTCGTCCAAGCGCGACGAGCTCGGGTTCGCGCGGCACGAGTTCCTGGGCCAGTTCGGCATCGGCCTGCTGTCGGGCTTCCTGGTCGCCGACGAGATCCACGTCGAGTCGCGGTCGGCCTCCGGCGGGCCCGCCGTGTCGTGGACCGGGCGGTCGGACGGCAGCTACGACGTCGCCACCACGCCTGACCGGCCGGGGGAGCCGGGCACCACGGTCACCTTGCGTCCCCGCCGTGACGCGGCCGTCTGGACTTCCGGCCGGACCGTAACCGAATTGGCCCGGCTCTTCGGCTCGCTGCTGCCCGTCGAGGTCACCGTCGACGGCGTGCCGATCTCCGGCGCGGGCGCGCCCTGGCAGGTCCGCCACGCCAGTCCCGCGCTCCGGCGGGAGGCGCTGGTGGCGTACGGGAGAGAGCTCTTCGGCTTCTTGGCCTTCGACGTGATCGACCTGGAGGTGCCCGAGGCGGGGCTGACCGGGGTGGCGTTCGTGGTGCCCCACCCGGCCAACCCGGGGGCCCGCGACGCGCACCGCGTCTACCTCAAGGGCATGCTGCTGTCGGAGAAGCTGACCGGGCTGCTGCCCGAGTGGGCGTTCTTCGTGCGGTGCGTCGTCGACGCCGCCGAGTTGCGCCCGACCGCCTCGCGCGAGGCCCTCTACGACGACGACCTGCTGGAACACACCCGCGACGCGCTCGGCGCCCGGTTACGCGAGTGGCTGGTCACGCTGGCCGCCACCGACCCGGCCCGGCTGCGGAGCTTTCTGCGGCTGCACCACCTCGGGGTGAAGGCGCTCGCCCTGCACGACGACGACATGCTGCGGCTGGTCGACCGGTGGCTCGAATACGAGACCGCCGACGAGCCGATGACCCTCAGCCGGTTCCGGGCCCGGCATCCGCACGGCCGCTACACGACCAGCGTCGACGAGTTCCGCCAGCTCGCCGGGGTCTGCGCGGCCCAGGGCGTCGGGCTGCTGAACGCCGGTTACGTGTACGACGCCGACATCCTCGCCCGGCTGTCCCGCATCGAGCCCGGCCACGGGTTGTCGCGCCTCGAACCGGCCGAGCTGACCACCCGCATGGCCCCCGTCGACCCGGCCGCCGAGCTCGCGGTCCGCGGGTTCCTCGCCACCGCCGCGACCGCGCTGGCCCCGCTGGGCTGCGAGGTCGTGCTGCGCGACTTCGACCCGGCCGCGCTGCCCGCCCTCTACCTGACCAGCCGCGCCGCCCGCCACGAGGCCCAGGCCCGCGAGGCCGGCGAGATGGCGGGGGAGATGTGGGCCGACGTGCTGGGCGCGCTCGACGCGGGCGGCGGCGAGCAGCCGCAACTGGTGCTGAACCACCGCAACCCGCTGGTCCGCCGCGTCACCCGCCTGGCCGACCCCGCGCTGGCCGCGACCGCCGTGGAGGCGCTCTACGGCATGGCGCTGCTGCACGGCCACCACCCGATGCGCGCGGTCGACACCGCCACCCTCAACCGGTCGTTCCTCGGGCTGCTCGACTGGGCCGTCAATGGATGAGATCGCCGAGCTGATCGACCGGGCGCGGGCGCTGCCCTATGGGGAGACGCGCACGAACGTGCTGGAGACGGCCCTGCGCCGGGCCGAGGCGACCGGCGACAAGGACCTCACCTGGGCGGTCCGGATGGAGCTGACCGAGGCCTACCAGTACGGCGCCGAGCACGCCAAGGCCTTCGCCGCCTTCGCCCGCTGCCTGGCCGACCACGACGCCGACCCCGGCGGCTTCGACGAGTGGTCGACCCACAACCTGCTCTGGCAGTTCAAGTGGATCGTCGGCGACCTGCGCCGGTTCCCCGAGGTGCCGCTGGCCCGCACCCACCAGATGCTCGACGACATGGAGCGCCGCTACCGCGAGAACGGCGACGGCCTGCACGCCGTGTGGGCCGCCCGCTGCGCGCACGCCGCCCACCTGGGCGACTACGCGACCGCCGACGAGCTCTACCACCGCTGGACGACCACCCCGCGCGACATCCTGAGCGACTGCGAGGGGTGCGATCCGACGTCCAAGGCCTTCTACCTGATCCTGCGCGGCCGCGACGAGGAGGCCGTCGAGCTGGCCGAGCCGGTGCTGCGCGGCGAGCTGACCTGCCACGTCCAGCCGCAGAGCATCCTGACCACGCTGCTGCCCGCCTACGTGCGGACCGGCAGGTACGCCGAGGCCGCGCACGCCCACCGCGTCGCCTACCGGGCGATGCGCGGCGACGCCAACGAGGTCGAGGAGATCGCCTCCCACCTGTGGTTCTGCGCCGTCACCGGCAACCTGGCCCGCGGCCTGGAGATCCTCACCCGCGAACGCCCGCTGCTGGACCGGGCGCCCAGCCCCGGCGCGGCCATGTGGTTCGCGGCGGGCGCCGCGCTGCTGCTGCGGCTGCTCCGCGAGCAGGGCCACGCCCGGCCCGACGACGAGGCCGAGGAGGCCGCGCTCACCACGAGGGCGCGCGACATCGCGGCGCGCTTCGACGCCCGCAACGGCACCGGCGAGCAGGGCCGCCGCGTCGAGGAGTGGCTGACGGCCGCGCCGCTCGGCGAGCACGTGCCGCTCGACCCCCGCGCCCGGCACTCCACGCCGCCGCTGCCGCCCGCCCCGCTGCCGCCCGCGCACACCCCGGAGGAACTGCTCGACCTGGCCGAGGAGGCCTGGCAGCGCGGCCGCCTCGACGAGGCGAAGGCGGCCTGGGCGCGGTACGACGCCCTCGAGCCCGGCGACCTGCTGGAAGCGCGGCGGGCCGACGGCCGGGGCCTGGTCGCCATGGTCGACGGCGACGCCGAGACGGCCCTGGCCGAATGGCGGCGGGCCGCCGACCTCCACACCGACGAGGAACGCCGCCAGGGCTCCCTCGGCCGCATCGGCCTGCTGCTCTGCCAGCTCGGGCGGGCCGACGAGGGCCTGCCGATGGTCGAGTCGTCGGCCGCCGTCCTGGACACGCCGAACGCGACCGTCCGGCTCGCGCACGCCTACCTGACCGTCGGCCGGGAGGCCGAGGCCGAGCAGGTGCTCGCCGCCGCGCCGCCCACCGGGACCGCCCTGCTGCTGCTCGCGAACGTGCGCGGCGACGCCGCGACCGCGCTGCGCGCCCGCGACGCCCTGCGCGCGGAGGACGACCGCGACGGCCTGGCCCGCGCCTGCGCCCTGTACGCCCACCTGCTGCTCACCGCGGGCGTCGACGAGGCGGGCGCCCACGAGGCGCTGGCCGCCTACGACGAGGCCGTCGCCAACGCCCCCGCGTCGGAGCGGGCCGGCCTCCACCACGACCGGGGCGGCCTGCACCTCCAGCTCGGCAGGGTGCCCGAGGCGCTCGACGACCTCGTCGAGGCCGTCGCCCAGTACGTCGCCGACGGCGCCGACGAGCCGGTCCGGTACGCCCGGTTGTCGCTGGCCGAGGCCTACGCCCGGCTGGGCCGCACCGCCGAGGCGGAGATCGCCGCCGAGGAGGCGCTGGCCGGGTTCCGCGCCGCAGGTGACGACGAGGTGTGCGCCCGCATCGAGGAATTCATCGCCGACCTGCGAGAAGACGGCTGACGGTCGCCCGGCGTTCATTGACGGCGGGTACCGGCTCATCTGTTCATTTTTGGTTATCGCGCTGGTCAGAGCCGTAAAACGAATCCGACAGACGGGCGGTCTGCACTGTCGGACGTGCAGCGCAGATCGTTCATCTCCGGCGTGCTCCTGGCCGCCGCCGCGCCCGCCCTCCCGGCCCTGCCCTCCCGGGCCCTGAAGACCGACCCCTTCGCCGTCGGCGTCGCCTCGGGGGACCCGTCCCCTGACGGCTTCGTGTTGTGGACCCGTCTGGTGATCGACCCCTACGGCGCGGACGGCCGGGGATCGATGCCCTCGCGGGACGTCGACGTGAAGTGGCAGGTGTCCACGGACGAGAGGTTCGCGACCGTCGTGCGCGACGGCACGGCCACCGCGTCGGCCCGGTCGGCGCACAGCGTGCACGTCGAGCTGCGGGGTCTCGAACCGGGCCGGGAGTACTTCTACCGGTTCCGCGCCGAGAACAACCTCTCGCCCGTCGGCCGCACCCGCACCAGCCCGGCCGTCGTGTCGCCGCTCACCTTCGCCATCGCGGCCTGCGCCCACTGGGAGCACGGCTACTACACGGCCTACCGGCGGCTGGCCGAGCAGGAACCCGACCTGGTGGTCCACCTGGGCGACTACATGTACGAGTACCAGCCCAACGGCTACACCGCGCCCTTCGGCAACATCCGCACCCACTCGGGCGGGGTGAAGTGCACGACGCTGGCCGACTACCGGATGCGGCACGCCCAGTACAAGAGCGACCCCGACCTCCAGGCCGCCCACGCGGTCGCGCCGTGGCTGGTCGCCTTCGACGACCACGAGATCGAGAACAACTGGGCCGCCGGCGTCTCCGCCAGCGACGCGCCCGCCTTCGAGCAGCGGCGGGCGTTCGCCTTCCAGGCCTACTACGAGAACATGCCGCTCCGGCGGGCCAGCGTGCCCAAGGGGGCCTCGATCACGATCAACCGGCGGGTCTCGTGGGGCCCGCTGGCCCGGTTCCACCTGCTCGACACCCGCCAGTTCCGCGACGACCAGGCGTGCGAGGACGGCGTGCGGGCCGGCTGCGACGACCGCCTCGACAGCGGGCGCAGCCTGCTCGGCGAGGCGCAGCACAAATGGCTCGTCGACGGCCTGCGCGACTCCCCGGCCCGATGGAACCTGGTCGGCCAGCAGATCGTGATGACCCAGAAGGACCTCAAGGTCGGCCCCGGCCGCGAGTCGAACCTCGACTCCTGGGACGGGTACGCCGCCGAGCGCGACCAGCTCCTGCGCGGCATGGCCGGGGTGAGCAACCCGGTCGTGCTCACCGGCGACGCGCACATCCACCACGCGGCGGAGCTGCGTACCGACTTCGACGACCCCGGGACCAACGTCGGCGTCGAGCTGGTCGCCACCTCGATCGCCAGCGACGGCGACGGCTACCGCGACACCGAGCGCATGTCCGCGCTGCGCGCCGAGAACCCGCACATCAAGTACCTTGACCAGCGCCGCGGCTACATCCTGGCCCGCCTGTCGGAGCAGGAGCTGGTCGCCGACTTCCGCACCCTCGACTACATCAGCCGCCGGGGCGCGCCCGCGAAGACCTCCGCCCGGTTCACCATCCCGGCGGGCGAACGGAGGTTCGCGTGATCCTCGGCGTCGTGACCCTGACGATCCCCCTGCTCACCGGCCTGACCCCGCAGTGCGGCCCCTTCGTGGCGGTGGCCCAGCCCTACGCGACCGTCGACGGCCAGGTCAGGGCAGGCGCGGTCCGCATCCTCGACGGCCCGCTGATCACCCAGGACGATCCCGAGCCGGGCGACATGTTCGGCTCGGCCCTGGCCACGGGCGACTTCGACGGCGACGGCTGCGCCGACCTGGCGATCGGCGCCTCCGAGGAGGACGCCGGCCCCGGCGGCCGCGACGGCCACGGCGTCGTCGAGATCCTGTACGGCCTGACCTCCCGGAAGACCGTCGAGCTGCCCGGGAAGGGGGCCGACCGCTTCGGCGCGGCCCTCGCGGCGGGCGACCTCGACGGCGACGGCGACGACGAACTGGCCATCGGCGCCCCCGGCGGCGGTTCGGTCTACGTCCACGGCCAGGGCGGAAAGCTGCGGCGGATCAAGAACACCGGCGGCGCCGTCACCGACCAGTTCGGCGAGGCGCTGGCCACCGGCGACTTCGACGGCGACGGCACCGACGAACTGGCCATCGGCGCGCCCGGCGCCAACCTGATCCGCCAGGGCGAGGGCACCGTCACCGTGGTCGCCAAGGGCGGCCGCCGCCTGCTCTACTCCCAGGAGACCTACGGCGTCGACGGCCTCTCCGAAAGCTGGGACGCCTTCGGCGCGGCCCTCGCGACCGGCGACTTCAACGCCGACGGCCACGACGACCTGGCGATCGGCGTGCCCGGAGAAGGCCTGAACAAGCTCCAGCGGGCCGGTGACTACGGCGAAGGGGCCGTGGACGTCGTCTACGGCTCCCCGGGCGGCCTGCGCCCGGCCTCCGCCGAGGCCTGGACCCAGAACAGCCTGGCCGGAGAGGCGGTCATGTACGACCGCTTCGGCACCTCCCTGGCCGCGGGCGACCTGAACGGCGACGGCGACGACGAACTCGTGGTCGGCGTGCCCGGCGAGAACGCCGTCCAGGTGCTCGCGGGAACCAGGAGCGGCGGCCTGACCAGGAACCACAACGTGCTGATCCCCGGCCCGAAGGGCGCAGAGTTCGGCGCGGCCGTCATGGTGCACGACGGGAACCTGATCGTCGGCGCCCCGACCAAGGGCGCGGTGTACCGCTACCGGGGCAGCGTGAAGAAGGGCTCCTACCCGGGGGTGGGCAAGAAGGGCGAGAAGATCGCCGAGGGGGACGGGTTCCTCGGGTTCGGCCTCGGTTAGAAGCGGATTCTGATCCCCAGCACGGAGATCAGCGCCGAGATCGCCATCATGCCCGCGCAGGCGTACATGGACAGCCGGAACCCCGCGTCGAACAGGACCGGGTTCAGGTAGGCCTCGCCGGTCAGCCCGACCAGCGGCGGCACGGCCGCCACGGCCAGCAGGCTGCCGGTCCGGGCCAGGGCGTTGTTGACCCCGCTGGCGATGCCCGCGCGGCGCTGCGAGGCGGCGGCCAGCACGGTGGCCGTCAACGGGGCGACCGTCAGCGACAGGCCCAGGCCGAACAGCGTCACCGGCGGCAGCACCTCGGTCAGGTAGTGGGCGCCGGCGCCGATCCGGCTCATCCACATGAACGCCAGCCCGGACAGCAGGATCCCGACCGTCATGGGCCAGCGCGGGCCGATGCGGCGGGCCAGTTCGCCGGCGTAGGGGGAGATCACCAGCATCAGCAGCGTCACCGGCACCATGGCCGAGCCCGCCGCGAACGCCGAGAAGCCCGAGACGGTCCGCAACTGGAGCACGAGCAGGAAGAACACCACGCCCATCGCGGCGTACATGAACAACGTCACCGCGTTCACGGCGGAGAACGCGGAATTCCGGAACAGCCCCACGGGCACCAGCGCCTGCTCGCCCCGGTGGTGCTCGACGAGCACGAAGGCGGCCAGGATCACCACGCCCAGGACCATCGGCACGAGCTCGGTCTCGATCAGGCCGTAGGTCAGCGCCGCCAGCCCGATCGCCGCCAGGCCGGCGCCCAGGGCGTCGAACCGGCCGGCCGCCTCCTCGTCGCGGGTCTCCGGCACGTGGCGCGCGGCGATCAGCAGCACGACCACGGCCAGCGGCAGATTGATGAGGAAGACCCACCGCCAGCCGATCGTCTGGACGATCCACCCGCCCAGCAGCGGCCCGATGGCGGCGGCGGTGCCGCCCAGGCCCGACCACGCCCCGATCGCCTTCGGCCGGTCGTCGGCCGCGAACGTGGCCTGGATGATCGCCAGCGAGCCCGGGGTCAGCAGGGCGCCGCCGACACCCTGGAGCGCGCGGGCCGCGATCAGGGCCTCCATGTTCGGCGCCAGCCCGCACAGGGCCGAGGCGATCGCGAACCAGACCACGCCGATCATGAACACCTTGCGGCGGCCGTAGCGGTCGCCCAGGGAGCCGCCCAGCAGGATCAGCCCGGCGAGGGTCAGCGTGTAGGCGTTGATCGTCCACTGCAGGCCCTCGATGTCGGCCTCAAGGGCCCGGCCGAGGTCGGGCAGCGCCACGTTGACGACGGTGCCGTCGAGGAGCGCCATGCCCGAGCCGAGCACCGTCGTCACCAGAATCCAGCGGCCCTTGGCCGTGCTGAGCTGCACCGCTTCCGTCGTCACCCGACCAACATAGTCACCGTGCGGGCCTGCTCCGGTCAGCGAATTAATGGTTTTCGGTCTTTCTCACGCCTTTCCCGGATTGATGTGAGGAAGAAGCGCTTACCGCCAAACTGACTGACATTTATTGGCAGATGTCATGCTTGTAGCCCCCGCCTCCCGCCAGATAGTCACGGTGTGTCAGTGCGGCCTGTCACAGTGCCGCAGCAGCACCCGAAGGGGGTTCAATGACACGCAGACGTGTCATCGCGTTAGCAGTCACCGCCCTTGCCCTCCCGTTCGCGACGCTCCTCCCGGCCACCCCGTCGGCCGCCGCCCCGGCGCCGTCCTCGGCCCCGCTGAACGACTTCCGGCACTGGGACGGCAAGCTCGCCGACACCTTCCAGGGCAAGAAGATCGACCTGCCCACGCGCTACGAGCCGTCCAAGGCGCGGAAGACGACCGCCGCGGCGGCCGCCACACCGCCGGTGGGCACCGTCCGGAACTGGCTGGCCATCGACGACACGCAGGCCGGGGGCGCGCCGTTCCCGAAGGCGTTCACCCTGCGCGGCGTCGGCGACAAGATCGAGGTGTGGGTCGCGAACGATCTGTCGTTCCCGGCCGGGGACTGCCGGGCGCAGATCCCGAACTCCACGACGATCACCGACGCGCAGGTCGCCTACTTCGTCAACGAGTTCGACACGAACATGTACCCGAAGGAGACCGCGGCCTTCTCCACGCCGCCCGACCGCGACGGCACCAACGCCCGCATCCCCGGCGACTACACCGGCGACGGCGACAAGACGGTCGCGCTGATCGACAACATCCGCGACGACAACTTCTACGACTTCCCGGCCAACCCGACCTACATCGCCGGCTTCTTCTCGGCCGGCATCAACGAGCGCGTCGACCGCAACGTCATGACCGTCGACGCCTTCGACTGGGCCCACCGGACCGGCGACCAGCCGGCCGACGAGCCCACCGGCGACCTGTGCACCAGCCGGCCGGCCCGCCCGAACGCCTACGAGGGCACGTTCGCGCACGAGTGGCAGCACCTGCTCATGTACTACACCGACCCGTTCGAGGGGAACTGGATCAACGAGGGCCTCTCGGACTTCGCCCAGACCCTGACCGGCTACGTCGACGCCAAGGCCACCATCAACGACTACGGCGCCGACAGCCACATCTACTGCTTCCAGGGCTTCGGCAACGTCCAGGCGCGGTACAACCCCAACCCCCGGCAGTGCGGCGGCCCGCAGAACTCGCTGACCCTGTGGGGTGAGGGAGAGCCGAGCGAGGTGCTCGCCGACTACGGCAACGCCTACGAGATCATGCTCTTCCTGTACGACCGCTACGGCGCCGACTTCATGTCCACGCTGCACCGCGACGGCGAACGCCAGGGCCTGGCCAGCCTGGAGGCCGCGCTGAAGGCGGAGGGCGCCGACCTCTACCGGGTCATCCACGACTACCAGTCGATGGTCCTGCTCGACCGCATCGTGGAGAGCCGCACCGGCATCGTGCTGGGCGTGCCCAAGTCCCGGGTGACCTCGGCCTCGCTCAGCTCCACCGTCAACCTGGCCAACCCCGACACCTACGACACCCCCGGCGCCGCCCCCAACGGCGCCGACTACGTGACGCTCCAGAAGGCCGACGGCAAGCCCTTCAAGGGCAGCGAACTGCGCACGCTCACGTTCACCGGCGCCACCGGCCTGCCCGCCCTGCCGCTGGCCTGGACGATCGTGAACGACGAACCCGACCGCCCCGGCAACCCGGTGCTCTTCTCCGGCAACGAGAACAACCTCAACGTCAGCGCCGTGGCCGAGGTGAGCGTCCCGGCCGCCGACCCGACCCTGCGCCTGCTCGCCAAGTACGGCGCCGAGGAGGGCTACGACTACGGCTACGTCGTCGTCTCCACCGACGGCGGCGCGACCTACACCCCCGTCTCGGGTGACCAGACCGTCGAGGGCCCGCTCGGCCCGTCGCTGAACGGCACCACCAGCGGCTTCGAGCCGCACACGTTCGACCTGTCCGCCTACGCGGGCCAGGACATCCTGCTCGGCTTCCAGTACGTCTCCGACGGCGGCGTCAACGAGGGCGGCCTGTACCTCGACGACGTCACGGTCGGCGGCACCGTCGTCAGCGACGGCTCCAGCCTGGAGCCGTTCGACTCGTTCACCGAGATCAAGCCGACGGCCGTGCACAACTGGAACGTCCGCCTGGTGGGCCTCGACGAGAAGCACAAGGTCGCCGCCCAGGTCGAGTTCAACGGCAAGGGCACGATCAACCTGAACCGCCTCGAACTCCTGCTCGCCCGGCCGTTCACGAAGATCGTGGCGATCGTGGCGTACGACGAGCCGACCGAGCTCGGCCAGCAGTACGCGCCCTACACCCTGAAGGTGAACGGCGTGACCCAGCCCGGCGGCTGATCCCCCCGGCCCCGTGACCCGCACGCCTGGGGCTAGGCGTGCGGGTCACGGCCCTTCGGCCGGCGGTGCCGTCGCCGTGGGACGAGTCCTTGTGCGATTCTCGTCGCCCCCCGAACCTTTCCCGGCGGCGGCTCGTCTCACAAGTCATGATTAAGCGGATCATTTCCCTCGCCGTCGTCGTCACGGCCTTAGGCGCCTTGGTGCCCGCCACGGCACAGGCTTCAGCCGGGCAGGTGCTCAAGCTGCGTAAGGGACTGACGATCACCCTGCCGTCCGCGTGGAAGGTGCGCGGCAAGGGCGACTTCGTCTACGTGGTCGCCGGTAAGTGCAAGAAGCTCCATGAGCCCGGCTGCCACCAATTCTCGATCTACGGGCCGAAGGGCATCGCTGTCGGGGACGAACTGTTCGAGCCCTACACGGGCGAGTCGCCCTACTACCCCGCCACCGACGTGCAGCCGTGCCCGCTGAACGCGAAGTGGAGCTACGGTGGCGGCGTCAAGCTCCTCACGTCCGGCTATCGCGCGATCGGCAAGGGGCACAAGGCGCAGTACCGCGCCTGGCGGATCACGTGCGTCGCGAACGACTCGTCCAAGGTGAGGGCGACCTTCGTCCAGCGTGAGTGGCTGCTGCCGAAGTCCAAGATCCTCATCGTCGACAAGTTCAGCACCGCCGGCCTGTCCAAGGTGCTCACGAACGCGGTCTGGCGCTGACCGATCCGCTGATCGCCGGCCACGGCTGAGTCACGGGGCCGCTTCGATCACGAAATGTGGGCTGACTCCGTGATTTGTCGCCGCGTTCTGATAGGAACTGGGCCCATGCTGACAATCCTCCCGGAGAACATCCACCCTGACCCGTGGGATCTCTACGACGAGCGCTACGCCGGTCTCGACGTGTGCGTCTTCCCGCCGGACGACGACGACGAGAAGCTCCCGGCCGCCGGCACGGTGGCGTGGCGGATCGCCGAACCCGACGCCTACGACGCGGAGGAGGGCGCGTTCGCCGGGACCCTCCAGGTGTTCCTCGACCAGGTCGCGACCGAAGAGGTGCGGGCGCTGGTCATCGGGTGCTGGGAGCAGGCGTACGACACCGACTCCTCCGTGATCGTCTCCATGCTGGCCGACAACGCCAAGCGGTTCCCGGCGCTGCGGGCGATCTTCCTGGGCGCGATCCAGTCGGAGGAGGCGGAGATCTCCTGGATCCAGCAGTCCGACGTCACCCCGCTGCTCACCGCCTTCCCGCAGCTGGAGCGGCTGGAGGTTCGCGGCGGCAGCGGCCTGGCGCTCTCGCCGGTCCGCCACGAGAACCTGCGGGTGCTGCGGTTCGAGACCGGCGGGCTGCCCGCGGAGGTGGTCCGGGCGGTCGCCGCGTCCGACCTGCCCGCCCTGGAGCACCTCGACCTGTGGCTCGGCGTCGACGACTACGGCGGCGACTCCACGATCGCCGACCTGGCCCCGATCCTGGCCGGTGACCGGCTGCCCGCCCTGAAGCACCTGGGCCTGCAGGACAGCGACCACCAGGACGAGATCGCCGCCGCCGTGGCCGCCGCCCCGATCGTGGCCCGTCTCGACGTGTTGTCGCTGGCCATGGGGACGCTGGGCGACGAGGGCGCCGAGGCGCTGCTCAGCGGCCAGCCGCTCGGCCACCTCAAGGTGCTCGACCTGCGCCACAACTACGTGACCGACCCGCTGGCCGAACGCCTGCGCGCCTTCGTCGGCGACGCCGAGCTCGACCTGGAGGAGCGCAAGGAGCGCGACGACTGGATCTACGTGTCGGTGGCCGAGTGAGCCACGTGGACCTGGGCAGGGGGATCGACGAGGGCGTCGACATCCTCAACGACCTGGACTCCTTCTTCGCCGGCGACGGCACCGAGGAGGTGTCGTCCATCCGGATCGGCGAGTGGCCCGAGATGTACGAGGAGAGCTCGGAGGCCATCGTCGAGAAGCTGGTCGCCAACGCCCACCTGCTCCCGGGCCTGCGCAGGCTGTCCATCGGCGACGTCGATCCGGACTGGTGCGAGATCTCGTGGATCCAGCTCGGCGTCGAACGCTACGGCGGGAACACGACGGCCGCCGATTTGGCCCCGATCCTGGCCGGTGACCGGCTGCCCGCCCTGAAGCACCTGGGCGTGCAGGACAGCGAGATCCAGGACGAGATCGCCGCCGCCGTGGCGTCCGCGCCCGTCGTGGCCCAGCTCGACGAGCTCGACCTGTCGATGGGCACGTTGACCGACGCGGGGGCCGAGGCGCTGCTGGGCGGCCAGCCGCTCAGCCACCTGAAGGTCCTCGACCTGCACCACAACTTCCTCAGCGACACGATGGCCGACCGTGTCGCGAAGGCGCTGCCCGGGGTCGACGTCAAGCTGCACGACCGCTTCTCGCCCGAGGACGACCGGCTCTACGTGGCGGTGTCCGAGTGACCTCGCAGATCTCCCTCCACGTGCCACTGCGCCCCGAGGAGCACGACGACTACCGGGAGCGCTACGCGAACCTGCCGGTGATCGGCTGGGACAGGGAAGGCGGCAGAAAGCCGAAGCCGGGCGGCAGCGGCGCCTGGTACCTGGGCGTTTTGGACGAGGACATCATCGAGGAGATGGACGCCTTCTTCGAACACGTCGACACCGAGACGGTGCCCGCCCTCGTCATCGGCCACTGGGACGACATGTTCTCGACGAGCTCGGCGCCCATCGTGGCCACGCTGACCGCCAACGCGCACCGGCTGCCCGCCCTCCGGGCGCTGTTCATAGGCGCGGTCGGGTCCGACTGGTGCGAGATCTCCTGGATCAAGCAGAGCGACATCACCGCGCTGCTGACCGCGTTCCCCGACCTGGAGCGCCTGGAGATCCGGGGCGGCGACGGCCTCGCCCTCAGCCCGGTCCGGCACGAGAAGCTGCGCATGCTCCGGATCGAGAGCGGCGGCCTGAGCGGCGCGTTCGTCCGGGGGGTCGCCGGGTGCGACCTGCCGGCGCTGGAGCACCTGGAGCTCTGGCTCGGGGTCGAGAACTACGGCGGCGACTACACCGTCGAGGATCTCGCGCCGGTTCTCAACGGCGACCGGCTGCCCGCGCTGAAGCACCTGGGGTTGCAGGACAGCGACCGCCAGGACGAGATCGCCGCGGCCGTCGCGTCCGCGCCCGTCGTGGCCCGCCTGGAGACGCTCGCCCTGTCGCTCGGGGTGCTGACCGACGAGGGCGCCGAGGCCCTGCTCAGCGGTCAGCCGCTGACCCACCTCGACCAGCTCGACCTGCACCACCACTTCCTCAGCGAGGCCATGATGGCGCGCGTCGAGAAGGCGCTGTTCACGGTGGGCGTCGACCTCGACGAGCGCCAGCACGACGACGACGGCTGGTTCTACGTGGCGGTGGACGAGTGACGATCTCCCTCGACCTGCCCCGGCACACCGACGACACCGACGTCTACTACCGCCGCTACGCCGGCCTGCCGACAGTGGACTTCTCCCGTGAGGCCGGCCACCCGCCCGGCGAGGTGGCCTGGGAATTGGGCTCCTTCGATCTGGACGACTTCTTCGACGCCGTCGACACCGCCCAGGTGCGCGCCCTCGTCGTCGGCGGCTGGGACGCCGACGCCGACGCGGTCGTCGAGCGGCTGGTCGCCGGGGCCCACCGGCTTCCGGCCCTGCGCGCGATCTTCTTCGGGGCGATTCCGCAGGAGGCGCTGGAGATCTCCTGGATCAACCAGACCGACGTCACCCCGCTGCTGACCGCCTTCCCCGACCTGGAGCGCCTGGAGACCCGGGGCGGCACGGGCCTGCGCCTCTCCCCGGTCCGCCACGAGCGGCTGCGCATGCTCCGGGCCGAGAGCGGCGGGCTCGACGGCGACTTCGTGCGCGGCGTCGCGGCGTGCCGGTTCCCCGCGCTGGAACACCTGGAGCTCTGGCTCGGCGTCGAGGAGTACGGCGGCGACTACACCGTTGACGACCTGGCCCCCATCCTGAGCGGCGACCACCTGCCCGCCCTGAAGCACCTGGGCCTGCAGGACAGCGACCGTCAGGACGACGTCGCCGCCGCCGTCGCGACCGCCCCGATCGTGGCCCGGCTCGACGGCCTCGCCCTGTCGATGGGCACGCTCACCGACGACGGCGCCGAAGCGCTGCTCAGCGGCCAGCCGCTCACCCACCTGCGGCGGCTCGACCTGCACCACCACTACCTGAGCGACGCCATGATGGCCCGCCTGCGCGCCGCCCTCGGTTCCGTCGACCTCGACCTGGAAGCCCAGGGAGATCCGGACGAGGACGACGGCTGGCTCTTCACCTCGGTGAACGAATGATCGTCATCGGCACGCCCGGCGACCGCCGTACCGACCTGTTCGGCGCGGCGGCCCTCGCCCACGGCCTGGGCGAGATCACCGTGGTCCCGTGGACGGAGGTGCTGACCGGCGCCCCGCTCACGTTCTCCGGTCTCGTCCGGGTCGACTCGCCCGGCGAGTCGGCCGAGGCCGACGCCCTGCTGCGGGGAGCGGGCGACCCGACCCGCGTCGGGGGAGGGGCGACCTGGTACACCCGGTTCATGGACGGGGTGAGGCGGGTGGCCGGGGCGGGCGGCGAGTTGCTGGCGAACGTGGACGAGATCGCCACCATGTTCGACAAACGCCGCTGCCACACCCTGCTCGCCTCGGCCGGTCTCCCGGTGCCCGGCGGGGTCACCGTGCACTCCTACGGTGAGCTGCGGGAACAGATGCGCGCGCGGGCGTGGCCCAGGGTGTTCGTCAAGCCCGCCCACGGCAGTTCGGCGTCGGGGGTGATCGCCTTCGAGACCTCCGGCGCCCGCCTGCGCGCGGTCACCTCGGCCACCGAGGACCTGCGGAACTCGCTGGCGGTCCGGACGTACACCGACGAATCGACCGTCGCCCGCATTGTCGACACCCTGGCCCCCGACGGGCTCCACGTCGAACGCTGGTTCCCCAAGGCGTCGGTCGCGGAGGGCCGGTTCGACCTGCGGGTGGTGACGGTGGCCGGGCGGCCGACCCACGCGGTGGCGCGGGTGAGCCGGGTGCCGATGACCAACCTGCACCTCGGCGGGCGGCGCGGCGACCTGGGGGAGATCCGGGCCCGGCTGGGCGGCGACCGATGGGACGAGGCGATGGACGTCTGCGCCCGCACCGCCGCCTGCTTCCCCGGCAGCCTGACGACCGGCGTCGACCTGATGATCGGCGCCGACTGGCGGTCGATGGCGGTCGCCGAGGTGAACGCCTTCGGCGACCTGCTGCCCGGCCTGGGCGCGCTCGACGGGAGCGGCCTGACGACCTACGAGTGCCAGGCGCGGGCGATCGCGGCGGGGTGGCGATCGTGCGCGACATGAACACGATCGTGGGCAGCCACGACATCCTGCTCCTCACCCTCGACACGCTCCGGTACGACGTCGCCGAACGCCTCATGGCCGAGGGGCGCACGCCGGGCTTCGCCCGCTTCCTGACCTGGGAGAGACGGCACAGCCCCGGCAGCTTCACGTTCGCCTCGCACGCCGCGATGTTCGCCGGGTTCCTGCCGACCCCCGTCACCCCGGGGCCGCACACCCGGCCGTTCGCGGCGTCCTTCCCCGGCAGCGCGACCACCTCGCCGCGGACGTGGGTCTTCGACGCGCCCGACCTGCCCGCCGGGCTGGCGAAAGCCGGTTACCGGACCGTCTGCGTCGGCGGGGTGGGGTTCTTCAACCGGCTGAGCCCGCTGGGCTCGGTGCTGCCGGACCTGTTCCAGGAGAGCCACTGGACGCCCGGGTTCGGGGTGACCGCCCCCGACTCCTTCGAACGGCAACTCGACCGGGCCGAGGAGGTGCTCGACGGCGTGCCGGAACCGGTCTTCCTGTTCCTGAACGTCTCGGCGCTGCACCAGCCCAACCGGTTCTACCTGCCCGGCGCGGCCGACGACTCGATCGAGTCGCACGCGGCGGCGCTGGAGTACGTCGACCGGCACGTCGCCCGGCTGTTCGCCCTGATGACCCGCCGCCGGCCCTGTTTCGTGATCGTCTGCTCCGACCACGGCACCGCCTACGGCGAGGACGGCCACGTGGGCCACCGGCTCGCGCACGAGGTCGTCTGGACCGTCCCCTACGCCGAATTCGTCCTCGACCGGAGCTCCGATGACCAGTCCGTATGAGAGTTACGTCTACGCGTACCCCCACAAGACCGCCTACCGCCCGCTCGACCCGCGCCCGGCGCTGGCCGACGTGTGGCGGGGCGAGCGGGCCGGGTCGTTCTACGCCCACATCCCGTTCTGCGAGATGCGCTGCGGCTTCTGCAACCTGTTCACCCGGACCGGCGCCCCCGAAGACCTGGTGGCCGCCTACCTCGACGCGCTGGAGCGCGAGACGCTGGCGCTGGCCGACGCGGTCGACCCGGCCTTCACCACGGCGGCGATCGGCGGCGGCACCCCGACCTATCTGAGCCCCGCCGAGCTGACCCGGTTGTTCGACGTCACCGGCAAGATCACCCCCTACGGCGAGATCCCGCTGTCGGTCGAGACCTCCCCGGCGACCGCGACCGCCGACCGGCTGGCGGTGCTGAAGGAGCGCGGCACGACGCGGATCTCGATCGGGGTGCAGAGCTTCGTCGACGAGGAGGCCCGCGCGGCGGTGCGCCCGCAGAAGCGCGCCGAGGTCGACCGCGCCCTCGACACGATCCGGGCGACGGGCTTCCCGATCCTCAACATCGACCTCATCTACGGCATCGACGGCCAGACCGCCGCGACGTGGCGGCACTCCCTGGAGACCGCGCTGCGCTGGGCCCCCGAGGAGCTCTACCTCTACCCGCTGTACGTACGCCCCCTCACCGGCCTCGGGAAGATCGGCCGCGACTGGGACGACCAGCGTATGGAGCTCTACCGCGAGGGCCGCGACCTGCTGCTCGCCCGCGGCTACGAGCAGGTGTCGATGCGCATGTTCCGGCTGCCCGGCACGCAGGCCTCGACCGACTACTGCTGCCAGACCGACGGCATGGCGAGTGTGGGGTGCGGGGCGCGGTCGTACACGAGCACCCTGCACTACTCCCACGAGTACGCGGTCGGCGCCCGCCACGTCCGGTCGATCATCGACGACTACGTGCGCCGCGACGACTTCACCGAGGCCCTGATCGGCTTCACCCTGACCGGCGACGAACGGCGGCGGCGGCACACGATCCAGAGTCTCCTCCAGAAGGACGGCCTGGACCTGCGGCTCTACCGCGACCGGTTCGGCGGCGACCCCGACGTCACGGCGGTGCCCGAGGAGTGGCTGGTGCACGACGGCGACGTGCTGCGGCTGACCGACGAGGGCCTGGCCCACTCCGACGCCGTCGGGCCCGCCCTCTTCTCCGCCGGCGTCCGCGCCCTCATGGCGGGCAACGACGCCCGATGACCCACCTGACGATCCTCTACCGGGGGCCGCTGGCGAGTTGCGACTACGACTGCGCCTACTGCCCGTTCGCCAAACGCCGCGACACCCCCGAGCAGCTCCGCGCCGACCGGGCCGCGCTGCGCCGCTTCACCGAGTGGACCGCCGCGCAGGACCACGAGGTGAGCGTCCTGTTCACGCCGTGGGGGGAGGGGCTGGTCCGGTCGTGGTACCGGGAGGCGATGGTCGAGCTCAGCCACCGGGCCAACGTCCGCCGCGTCGCCATCCAGACCAACCTCAGCTCCCGCACCGCCTGGCTCGACCGGGCGGACCCGGACAAGCTGGCCCTGTGGGTCACCTACCACCCCACCCAGGTGACCTATGACCGTTTCCTGGCCAAGGTCACGGGCCTGCCGGTCCGCCACAGCGTCGGCGTGGTCGGCGACCCCGCCCACCTGGAGGACGCCCGCCGCCTGCGCCGCGACCTCCCGGCCGGGACGTACCTGTGGATCAACGCCGAGGAGGGCCGGACCTACACCGACGAGGAGGCGGCCCGCTGGCAGGAGATCGACCCGCTGTTCCACTACAGCCGCCGCCCGCACCTCAGCGCGGGCCAGGCGTGCCGGACCGGCGACACGGTGATCTCCGTGGACGGCGACGGGACCGTCCGGCGCTGCCACTTCATCCCGACGGTCCTGGGAAATCTCTATGACGGCACGTTCCGCGCCCGGCTGGGCCGGCGGGCCTGCCCGAAGCTGGAGTGCGACTGCCACATCGGCTACGTGCACCTCGAACCGACGGGCCTGTACGACGTGTTCGCCGGGGGCGTGCTCGAACGGATCCCTCACAGGACTCTCACAGAACCGTCCAGGAAGCCCTGAGCCCGGGAGCGCACGCTCGGCCGCGTGATCGAAGTGACCGGACTGAGCAAACGCTACGGCGACGTCGTCGCCGTCGACGACCTGACGTTCGACGTGAAACCCGGCGCGGTGACCGGGTTCCTGGGCCCCAACGGGGCCGGCAAGACGACCACGATGCGGATGATCCTCGGGCTGGACGCCCCCCACGCGGGCCGCGCCCGCGTCCTCGGGGCCCGGCTCGCCGACCTGCCCCAGCCGATGCGGGCGGTCGGGGCGCTGCTGGACGCGGGGGCGGTGCACCCCCGCCGGTCCGCCCGTGACCACCTGCGCTGTCTGGCGCTGAGCAACCGGCTGGCACGGCGGCGGGTCGACGAGGTGCTCGACCTGGTCGGGCTGACGGCGGTGGCGCACCGGCACGCGGGCGGGTTCTCGCTCGGCATGAAGCAGCGGCTCGGGCTGGCCGCCGCGCTGCTCGGCGACCCCGGCGTGCTGATCCTCGACGAACCGGTCAACGGGCTCGACCCCGAGGGCATCGTCTGGATCCGCACCCTGATCCGGAAGCTGGCGGCCGAAGGGCGGACCGTCCTGGTCTCCAGCCACCTGATGGGTGAGACGGCGGTGACCGCCGACCGGCTGATCGTGGTGGCGCGCGGGCGGCTGGTCGCCGACACCACCGTCGAGGCGCTGGCCCGGCCCGACGGGGTGCTGGTGCGCACCCCGGAGGCCCGCCGGCTCGCCCGGGTCCTGGTCACCCACGGCGCCTCCGACGTCGACCCGGCCGGAGACGAACTGGTCGTGCGGGGGCTGGGCACGCGGCGCGTCGGTGAGCTCGCCGTCGCCGAGGGAGTGGTCCTGCACGAGCTCACCCCCCGCCGCGCGTCCCTGGAAGAGGCGTTCATGGAGCTGACCCGATGATCGACGCCATCCGCTCCGAGTGGGCCAAGACGTGGACGACGCGGTCGACCTGGTTCACCCTCGCCGCGATCGTCGTGCTCGGCGCCCTGTTCGCGGTGCTGTTCGGCCACGCCGCCGCCACCGAGCACGCCAGGATGACCGCCGCCGAGCGGGCCGCCTACCGGCCCGCGCCCGACTTCCGGCCGCTGATCTTCGTCCAGATCGCCGTCGGCTACTTCGGCCTGCGGGCCTTCACCGTCGAGTACCTCACCCGCACGATGGCGCTGACCCTGACCACGACGCCCCGCCGGGGCCGGGTGCTGGCGGCCAAGGCCGTGGTCTGCGGCGGGCTGACGCTGGCCGCCGGGGCGGTGACCGGGCTGATCGTGGTCTTCGTCAACCGGGCCGTGCTGACCTCGCGGGGTGTGCCCGTCAACCCGCTGGCCGAGCCGGGCATGCTCCGGGTGCTGGCCGGGCCGGGGCTGCTGCTGGCCCTGCTCGGGCTGATCGGCCTGGCCGTCGGCTGCCTGCTGCGCAGCACCGCCGGGGCGCTGGTCGTCACGATAGTGATGGGGGTGTTCGTCCCGGCGATGGCCTCGCTCTACCCTGAATGGCTGGCCCGGCTGATCCTGAGCTACTGGCCGATCACGGCCGGGCTGCGGCTGCTCAGCCTCGACGGCGACCCCGACCTGCCGGGACCGGCGGCCGGCATCGCCGTGACCTGCGCGTGGGCCGCGATCCTGCTGGCCGCCGCCTACGTGGTGCTCCGGCGGCGGGACGCATGATGTGGAGGACGGAAGGGGCGTGATGGAGCGGCTGCTGGTCGTCGACGACGAGCCGACGGTGCGGGAACTGCTGTCGGCGACCCTCCGCTTCGCCGGGTTCGAGGTGACCTCCGCCGCCACCGGCGCCGAGGCCGTCGAGGCGGTGCGCCTGGCCCGCCCCGACCTGATCCTGCTCGACGTGATGCTGCCCGACCTCGACGGCTTCCAGGTCGTGCGCAGGCTGCGCGACCTGGCCCGGCCGCCGGTGCCGGTGCTGTTCCTGACCGCCCGCGACTCCCCGGCCGACAAGGTCACCGGCCTCACCCTCGGCGGCGACGACTACGTCACCAAGCCGTTCGACCTGCCCGAACTGCTGGCCCGCATCCGCGCGATCCTGCGCCGCACCGGCGTGCCGCACGCCCACGCCGTGGTCGTCGGGGACCTGGAGGTCGACGTCGAAGGCTGCCAGGTGCGCCGGGCCGGGGTGACGGTACGCCTGTCGCCCACCGAGTTCCGGCTGCTCAGCTACCTGGCCGAGCACGCCGGTCGGGTGGTGTCGAAGACCTCGATCATCGAGGACGTCTGGCAGTACGACTTCGCCGGCGACACCAGCATCGTCGACACCTACGTCAGCTACCTGCGCCGCAAGCTGGAGGCCGGCGGTCCCCGGCTCATCCACACCGTCCACGGCGTCGGCTACGTCCTGCGCGAGCCCCGATGACCTCCCTGCGCGGCCGCCTCCTCCTGATCACCTGCGCGTTGCTGGCGGCGGGCCTGCTGCTGAGCGGCTCGATCGTGGTCGGCCTGCTGCGATCGGGCCTGGTCGAGCGGGTCGACACCCAGCTCCGCGTGTTCGGCGGCATCATCGCCGCCATCCCGCCCGGCTTCGCCTCCCAGGCCCCTGCCGACCGCGTGGCGGGAAACACCCTGAGCACCAACCTCGACCTGATCAACCGCCTGTACATCGCCGAGCTGCCCCCGGACGGCGACCCCGTCTCAGAGGTCCGCCTCCCACCCGGCCCCGGCGGCCCGGAACTGCCCGCCCACCCGAGCGATGCCCCCGGCCCCGCCCACCTCGCACCGACCGCGCCCGAGCCGATCGCCCCCGAGCGTGGCGCGGGTGCGCAGCGGACAGGTTCGGAACTCCAGCCCTTCGAGGCGCGGGATTCCGCCGGTGGGGCGGACTGGCGGGTGCTCGTGGTGCCCCGCGATCGAGCCGGGACCTCCGTCGTCGTGGCGGCCTCGCTCGACGCCGTGCAGGCCACGGTCGGCCGTCTCCGTGTCATCTACGTCGTCACCGGGATCGGGCTGCTCGGCCTGCTCACGCTGGCCGGGTGGTTCGCCGTCGGGGCGGGGCTGCGGCCCCTGCGGGACATCGAGGAGACCGCCGCCGCCATCGCGGCGGGGGAGCTCGGCCGCAGGGTGCCCGACGCGGCCCCCGACACCGAGGTCGGCCGGTTGTCGGCCGCGCTCAACGGCATGCTGGGCCAGATCGAGCACGCCTTCGCGGCGCGCACCGAGTCGGAGGCCCGGTTGCGCCGCTTCGTCGCCGACGTCGGGCACGAGCTGCGCACCCCGCTCGTCGGCATCAAGGGGTTCTCCGAGCTCTACCGCATGGGCGGGCTGCCCGAGGTCGCCCCCGCGATGGCCCGGATCGAGAGCGAGGCCGGACGGCTGGCCCGGCTGGTCGAGGACCTGCTGCTGCTGGCCCGCCTCGACGAGGGCGGCGACGCCCTGCCGCTCGACCTGGCCCCGATGGACCTGCGCACCCTGGCCGCCGACGCGCGCCTCGACCTGCGCGCCCTGGCCCCCGGGCGGCCGGTCGAGCTGACCGGCCCCGACGGCGGGCCGCCCGCCTCGGCGCCCGTGGTCGGCGACGAGGCCCGGCTGCGCCAGGTCGTGACGAACCTGGTCGGGAACGTGGTCGAGCACACCCCCGACGGCACGCCCGTGCGCATCGGGGTCGGCACCCGAGACGGCGAGGCGGTGCTGGTGATCGAGGACCACGGGCCGGGGCTCGGCCCGGAGGAGGCCGCCCGCGTGTTCGACCGGTTCTCCCGCGCCGACGCCTCACGCAGCAGGTCGGGGCCCGGTGGCGCGGGGCTCGGCCTGGCCATCGCCCGCTCGCTGGCGGAGGCCCACGGAGGCCGTCTCGACCTCCGCACGGCGCCCGGCCGGGGGGCCGCCTTCACCCTGGCGCTGCCCGGAGAGTTCGGGGGTCAGGTCTCCCTCTCGGGCCGGTAGTCCTCCTCCTTCACCCCGAACGTCCACGCCACGCCCTGGCGGGCGCGCTGCACCCACGGCGGCACCCGCAGGAAGTAGGTGCGGAAGGTTCCGTCGGGTTCGGCGGTCGAGTTGACCACCTCGACCGTCACCACGTCTTCGTCGTCGGGCAGGCTGATGCGCCACAGGACGCCCGTCTCGTCGCGGTGGAGGGGGGTCGCGCCGGACTCCGACAGGTAGCGGTCGAAGCCGAAGTGTTCGAGCATGACCCGGCGCAGCTCGGCGTTCTCCTCGCCCCGGATGCGCTCGGGGTTCAGGTCAGCCATCGACGCCACGAAGCCCTCGGGCACCGGCATGCCGTGCCAGGCCTCCAGCGCGAAGCCGTCGGGGAAGACCAGGGCGGGGCCGTCGGAGCGGTGGAGGCGGCCCGCCTCGTCGAGGTGGAGCTCGGCGGGGCGCTCGCAGACGATCGCCACGTCGGCGTAGGGGAACCACCAGCCCGCGTTGCGGGCGACCCGGGCCAGACCGGCCAGGCCGGGGGCGTCGGCGAAGGCCGACAACCAGGCGGCGTCGTGCTGGCCGAGCACCGCGTCGAGCGCGGCCTGGCGCAGCAGGTCGCCGGCCTCCTCGCCGCCGAGCACCGACAGGCCCCGGCGGATCTCCTGGAGGACGGTGTTCACCCTCGGCCAGAGCAGCCCGCCGGTCGACTCCCACACCCGCGCCCACCCGGCCCCGCCGGTCTCGCGCAGCACGTCGGCGCGGGCCCGCTCCCAGGGGTGGGTGCGCACCTCCTCGCGGACGGAACGGCCGAGGGGGCGGGCCAGCAACGGCGCCGCCGACAGGATGAGCGACCCCAGGCCGGCCTTGTTCAGGGCGTCGACGGCGGCCTCGCCGCCGTGGTGGATGGCGGCCGCCGCCGAGGCGACGACCGGCGACCCGGCCCAGATGATCGCCCGGGGGGCGGCCAGCCCGGCGGCGGCGTAGGCCTCGCGGACACCCGCCTCGGCCTCGGCGCGGTCGCCCCCGCCGGTGGAGAAGGCGACGTCGGCCCAGGTCATCGTGGTCTCGACGCGCATCAGTCGGCCACCACCCGGAACGAACCCGGCACGTATTCACGCTGGCGGACGATCCGGAACCAGCCCTTCGGCAACGGGATCGTGGCGTGCTCCTCGTGGACCAGCCGGCCGCCCTCGGGCAGGTGGAGGAAGCCCGGGTAGAGCGTTCCGGGGCCGTGGAGCGCGTGGGCGTGGCCGGTGGCCTCGCCCAGGGCCAGCACGATGCGGCCCTTGTGGTCACGCGGTTCGGCGACGAGACCGGGAGGCACCGACGCCTCGGGGACCGGCATGATCAGGATGTCACCCTGTCGGTACATGACCAACCTTCCGTGTTCGGGGGGTTGATCAGAAACTATCGGCGGCCACCGACATTTCCCGGGCCACGGCCGCGAAGCCGGCGATCAGGGGATCGCGGCGGGCGGCGCTCCAGGCCAGGCACACCTGGTTCGGCGGGATGTCGGTCACGTGGGCGTACCCGACGTCGGGGCGCGTGTAGAAGACCGCCACCGACAGCGGCAGGACGACCACGCCGTGACCGCCGGCGACGTGCTCCAGCTTCTCCTCCACCGCGCGGAACCTGACCTCGGGGTCGCGCCGGGTGGCGACGTCGCGCCACTCGGGGACGGCGTCGGGGTTCTGCAGGAGGCGCTCGTCGGCCAGGTCGGCGATGCCGACGGCGTCCTTGCCCGCGAGGGGGTGGTCGGCGGGCAGCACGGCGACGCGCGGCTCGCTCCACAGCGGAGTGACGCGCAGGCCGCGCCGGTCGATCGGCAGGCGCACGTAGCCGACGTCGACCCGGCCGTCGTGGATGGTGGCGGTCTGGTCGTCCCAGGTGGTGCGGACCACCTCCACGGTCAGCCCGGGGTGGCGCTCGCCGAACGCCCGGACCGCCGGGGTGACGATCAGGCCGGGCATGAAGCCGACCGTGAACACGCCGCCGCCCCGGGCCACGCGGGCGACGCGGCGGCGCAGGCCCTCGGCCGAGGCCAGCAGCGGGCGGGCGTCGGCGAGGAGCTGCTCGCCCGCCGGGGTCAGCTCGGTCGCCCGTTTCGTGCGGAGGAAAAGCTGGGCCCCCAGCTCGTCTTCCAGCGCCCGGATCTGGCGCGACAACACCGGCTGGGCGATGTGCAGGTCCTCGGCGGCGCGGCCGAAGTGGAGCCGCCCGGCCACCGCGACGAAGTAGCGCAGCTTCCGCAGGTCGACGTCCACCAGCGCCTCCTCCCGGTCGTGATGCCCTCAGGGTATTACAGGCGGCGAACGAGGTCTTGGACGGCGGCCTCCCGGCGGGGCCATCGTGGAGGGGTCGGCATCGTCCTCGTACGGGAGAGGGAACCATGGATCTTCAGGGAAAGCGGGTCGTCGTGCTGGGCGGCACCTCGGGAATCGGGCTGGCCACGGCCGAGGCGGCGGCGCGGCAGGGGGCCGCGGTGACGGTCGCCTCCAGCCGCCGGGCCAGCGTCGACCGGGCGCTGGCGCGGTTGCCCGAAGGCGCGGCGGGACGGGTCGCCGACCTCACCGACCCGGCGGCGGTGGGCGCGGTCCTCGCCGAGGCGGGCCCGGTCGACCACCTGGTCTACACCGCCGGAGAGCCGCTGGCGCTGATGCCGGTCGACGGCCTCGACCTCGACGCGGCCCGCCACTTCTTCGCCGTCCGCTACTTCGGGGCACTGGGCGCGGTCCGGGCCGCCCTGCCGCACCTGCGGAAGGACGGGTCGATCACGCTCACGACCGGCACCGCCAAGGACCGGCCGGGGCCCGGATGGTCGGTCGCGGCCAGCATCTGCGGGGCGATCGAGTCGCTGACCAGGGCGCTGGCCGTCGAACTGGCCCCGATCAGGGTCAACGCCGTCGCCCCCGGGTTCGTGCGCTCGCCCCTGTGGGCGGGGATGGGCGAGGAGGCCCGCGAGCGCATGTACGCCGAGGCCGGGGCCGTGATCCCGGTCGGCCGGGTCGGCGAGGTCGAGGACATCGCGCGGGCGTACGTGTTCCTGATGACTGAGCCGTTCGCCTCGGGGACCGTGCTGACCGTGGACGGGGGCCACGTGCTCGTCTAACCCAAATCCGACAAAAGGTGCGTGTGCCGACAAAACGGATGGGTACGGCCGGGCTCATGACGCAGACCGTCGGTGACTACGTGGTACGACGCCTGCAGGAATGGGGCGTGCAGCAGGTCTTCGCCTATCCGGGGGACGGGATCAACGGGATCCTCGCGGCCCTGGGGAGGGCGGATGACATGCCCCGGTTCGTGCAGAGCCGGCACGAGGAGATGGCCGCCTTCGCGGCCGTGGGATACGCCAAGTTCAGCGGGCGGTTCGGGGTGTGCATGGCCACCTCCGGACCCGGGGCGATCCACCTGCTGAACGGCCTCTACGACGCCAAGCTCGACCACGTGCCGGTCGTGGCGATCGTGGGCCAGACCGCCCGCAGCGCGATGGGCGGCAGCTACCAGCAGGAGGTCGACCTCCAGGCGCTGTTCAAGGACGTCGCCTCGGAGTACCTGGTCGAGGTCAACGTGGCCGAGCAGCTCCCGAACGCGCTCGACCGCGCGATCAGGACCGCCCAGGCGTCCCGCGCGCCGACGGCGGTGATCATCCCGTCGGACCTCCAGGAGGAGGAGTACGCCCCGCCGGAGCACGCCTTCAAGATGGTGCCCTCCAGCCCGCCCGGCACGTTGTGGGCGCGGTCGGTCGCCACCGAGTCAGACATCGCGCGGGCCGCCGAGGTGATCAACGCGGGGGAGCGGCCGGCCGTCCTGGTCGGGCAGGGCGCCCGGGGCGCGGCCGAGGAGGTGCGGCGGTTCGCCGACCTCACCGGCGCGGGGGTGGCCAAGGCGCTGCTGGGCAAGGACGTGCTGCCCGACGACCTGCCCTACGTGACGGGGTCGATCGGGCTGCTCGGCACCCGGCCCAGCTACGAGATGATGCGCGACTGCGACACCCTGCTGATCGTGGGCTCCAACTTCCCGTACACCCAGTTCCTGCCGGAGTTCGGGCAGGCCAGAGCGGTGCAGATCGACATCGACGGCCGCTTCATCGGGATGCGCTACCCCACCGAGGTCAACCTGGTCGGCGACGCCGCCGCAACGCTCACCGCGCTGCTGCCGATGATCCGGCCCAAGGTCGGCAGCGAGTGGCGGGAGACCATCGAGCGGAACGTGGCCCACTGGTGGGACGTCATGGAGCGCGAGGCCGAGGTGACGGCCAAGCCGGTCAACCCGATGCTGATCGTCTCGGAGTTGTCCCGGCGCATCCCCGGCGACACGATCGTGACGGCCGACTCCGGCTCGTCCACCAACTGGTACGCCCGCAACCTGCGCATGCGCGAGGGCATGCGGGGCTCGCTCTCGGGCACCCTGGCCACGATGGGCCCCGGCGTCCCCTACGCCATCGGCGCCAAGTTCGCCCATCCCGGCCGGCCCGTGGTCGCCCTGGTGGGCGACGGGGCCATGCAGATGAACGGCCTGGCCGAGCTGATCACCATCGCCCGCTACCACCACCTGTGGCGCGACCCGCGCCTGGTCGTCTGCGTCTTCCACAACAACGACCTCAACCAGGTGACCTGGGAGCTGCGGGCCATGGGCGGCGCGCCGAAGTTCGAGGCCTCGCAGAGCCTCCCCGACGTCGACTACGCCGGGTTCGCCCGCTCCCTCGGCCTGGAGGGCATCACCGTGACCGAGCCCGACGTCCTGGGCACGGCCTGGGACCGGGCGTTCGCGGCCGGCGTGCCGGCGGTGCTCGACGTGCACTGCGACCCGGAGGTGCCGCCCATCCCGCCGCACGCGACCTTCGACGAGGTCAAGTCGGTGACCGAGGCCGTGCTGCAGGGTGACCCGAGCGCGTTCCACCTGATCGCCCAAGGGGTGAAGACCAAGGCGCAGGAGTTCCTGCACGGCCGGAAGAACGACTGATGGCGCCGGTCGACCACGTGGCGGCCCGCGCCTACCGGGTGCCCACGCCGGAACCGGAGACCGACGGCACCCTCGGCTGGGACGCCACCACCGTCGTCGTGGTGCACGTGCGGGCCGCCGACGTGACGGGGCTCGGGTGGACGTACGCCGACGCGGCCTGCGTGCCGCTGGTCGAGGGCGTGCTGGCCGGAGCGGTGACGGGCCGGCCGGTGCTCGACGTGCCGGCCTGCTGGGCGGCCATGCGGCACGCCGTGCGCAACCTGGGCCGGCCGGGACTGGTGTCGTGCGCGATCTCGGCGGTCGACATCGCCCTGTGGGACGCGGCGGCGCGGTCGGTGGGGCTGCCGCTGTGCCGCCTGCTCGGCCGGGTGCGCGAATCGGTCCCCGTGTACGCCAGCGGCGGCTTCACCTCGATGGACGACGCCGCGCTGCGCGCCTGGCTGGAGCACTGGGCCGGCCGGGTGCCCCGGGTGAAGATCAAGATCGGCGCCGACCTCGACCGGGTCGCGCTCACCCGCGCGACCGTGGGCGACGCCGCCGAGGTGTACGTGGACGCCAACGGCGCCTACTCCGTCGGCCAGGCCCGCCGGGTCGCCCGGCGGCTCGCCGACTGGGACGTGACCTGGTTCGAGGAGCCCGTCTCCAGCGACGACCTCGCCGGTCTGGCGGAGGTGCGCGCGGTCAGCCCGCCCGACGTCGCGGCCGGGGAGTACGGCTACGACCTGCCCTACTTCGCCCGCATGGCCGGCGTCGTCGACTGCCTGCAGATCGACGTGACCCGCTGCGGCGGCTACACCGAGTTCGCCCGCGCCGCCGCCGTGGCCGCCGCCGTCAACCGGGACGTGTCGGCCCACTGCGCCAACAGCCTGTCGGCGCAGATCGGCGCCGCGACCCAGAACCTCCGGCACCTCGAATGGTTCGCCGACCACGACCGCGTCGAGGACCTGCTCTTCGACGGGGGCCTGCGACCCGTGGACGGCGTCGTGACCCCGTCGGCGTCGGTCTCCGGCCACGGCCTCTCGCTCAAGGAGGACGCCGCCCGGCGCTACGCGGTCGCACTCTGACGGGAGGACACACATGACGGTCACCGAGGCCCCGGCCGCCCTGGCGGCGGCCCTGCGCGACCGGGTCGACGGCGAGATCAGGTTCGACCCCGGCAGCCGCGCCGCCTACTCCACCGACGCCTCCAACTTCCGCCAGGTGCCCCTCGGCGTGGTGGTGCCCCGCACCCCCGACGCCGGGGCCGAGGCGGTCGCCGTGGCCCGCGACTTCGGCGCCCCGGTCCTGTCGCGGGGCGGCGGCACGAGCCTGGCCGGGCAGTGCGCCAACACCGCCGTGGTCGTCGACTGGTCGAAGTACTGCACCACGCTGGAGTCGGTCGACGTCGACGGCCGGACCTGCGTCGTCCAGCCCGGCATCGTCCTCGACGTGCTGAACCGGCAGCTCGAACGCCACGGCCTCCGGTACGGCCCGGAACCCGCCACCCACATGAACTGCACTCTCGGCGGCATGATCGGCAACAACTCCTGCGGTGCGACCGCGCAGCGCACCGGCAAGGTCGTCGACAACATCGCCCGCCTGGAGGTGCTCCTCTACGACGGCACCCGCTTCTGGTGCGGCGAGACCACCGACGAGGAGTACGCCGCCATCGAACGCCGGGGCGACCCCCGGGCCGCGATCTACCGGCAGCTGCGGGCGCTGCGCGACGCGTACGCCGACGAGATCCGGCGCCGTTACCCCGACATCCCGCGCCGGGTCTCCGGCTACAACCTCGACTCCCTGCTGCCCGAACACGGCTTCGACGTCGCGGGGCTGCTCGTCGGCAGCGAGTCGACCCTGGTCACCGTGCTGCGCGCGGAACTCGAACTGGTGCCGGTGCTGCCCGAACGCACCCTGGTCGTGCTCGGCTACCCCGACATCGCGACGGCCGCCGACGCGGTGCCCGCGATCCTGCCGCACGAGCCGATCGCGCTGGAGGGCGTCGACGCCAAGCTGATCCGCGACGAGCAGCTCAAGCACCTCAACCCCGACGCGCTGGGCGAACTCCCGGAGGGCAAGGCCTTCCTCATGGTCCAGTTCGGCGGCGAGACGGCCGAGGAGGCGCGGTCCCGGGCCGAAGGGCTGCTCCACGACGGGCACCGCGCCGACGTCCGGTTCCTCGGCGACCCCGTCCGCGAGGACGAGCTGTGGCACGTCAGGGAGGCCGGCCTGGGCGCGACCGCGCACGTCGCCGACCGGCCCGACACCTTCGAGGGCTGGGAGGACTCCGCCGTGGCCCCCGAACGGCTCGGCGAGTACCTGCGCCGCCTGCGCGACCTCTACCGGGAGTTCGGCTACGAGAGCGACACCGGCCCCGCCCTCTACGGCCACTTCGGGCAGGGCTGCGTGCACACCCGCATCCCCTTCGACCTCTACACCGCCGACGGCGTGGCCGCCTACCGCCGGTTCATGGAACGGGCCGCCGACCTCGTGGCCGCCCTGGGCGGGTCGTTCTCCGGCGAGCACGGCGACGGTCAGAGCCGGGGCGAGCTGCTGCCCCGGATGTTCGGCCCCGAGATCGTCGCCGCGTTCGGGCGGCTCAAGGCGATCTTCGACCCCGGCGACCACATGAACCCCGGCAAGGTGGTCGCGCCCGCCCCGCTCGACGACCATCTGCGGCTCGGCCCGGACTGGGCCCCGGCCGAGCCCCGGGACCTGCGGTTCGGCTATCCGCACGACGGCGGCTCGTTCGCGCAGGCGGTCAACCGCTGCGTCGGCGTCGGCCGCTGCCGTCAGCACAGCACCGAGGGCGGTCAGGTGATGTGCCCGTCCTACCAGGTCACGGGGGAGGAGGAACACTCCACCCGGGGTCGCGCCCGGTTGCTGTTCGAGATGCTCGGCGGGCACGGCGACGAGACCCTGCGCCGGGGCTGGCGCTCGGAGGAGGTCAAGGACGCCCTCGACCTCTGCCTGGCCTGCAAGGGGTGCAAGACCGACTGCCCGGCGAACGTGGACATGGCGACGTACAAGGCGGAGTTCCTGTCCCACCACTACGAGGGCCGCCAGTGGCGGCGGCCCCGGTCGGACCTGGCGCTGGGCTGGTTGCCCGTCGCCGCCGCGGTCGTCGCCGGGCTCCGGCTCGGGCCGCTGGTGAACCGCGTGCCGGGACTGGCCAGGACGGTCGCGGGCATCGCCGACCGGGAGCTCCCGGCCTTCGCCCGGGAGACCCTCCAGCACTGGTTCCGGCGGCGCGGCCCGCGCGGCGACGGCGGCCGGGGGAAGGTCCTGCTGTGGCCGGACACCTTCACCAACGGGTTCCACCCCCAGGTGGGGCGGGCCGCCGTGGAGGTGATCGAGGACGCGGGCTGGCGGGTCGTCCTGCCGCCCGGACCGGTGTGCTGCGGGCTGACCTGGATCTCCACCGGCCAGGTCGACACCGCCCGGCGGGTGCTCGGCCGGACCGTGCGGCTGCTGGCGGGCCACCTGCGCGAGGGCGGCCTGGTCGTGGGGCTGGAACCGAGCTGCACGGCCGTGTTCCGCGGCGACGCCGAGGAGCTGTTCCCGGCCGACCTGGACGTGCGGCGGCTGCGGAACCAGACGGTCACGCTGGCCGAACTGCTCACCCGGCACAGCCCCGGCTACCGGCCGCCGCGCCTCGACGTCGACGCGCTGGCCCAGGTCCACTGCCACCAGCACGCCGTCATGGGCTTCGACGCCGACGAGGAACTGCTGCGGGCCGCCGGGGTGCGGGCGGAGCACCTCGACTCCGGCTGCTGCGGGCTGGCCGGGAACTTCGGCTTCGAGCGCGGTCACCTGGAGGTCAGCGAGGCCTGCGCCGAACGGGTGCTGCTGCCCCGGCTGCGGGCGGCCGGGCGGGAGACCGCCGTGCTCGCCGACGGGTTCAGCTGCCGGACCCAGATCCACCAGCTCGACAGCGGCGGCAGGGAGGGTGTGCACCTCGCCCAGCTGCTCGCCGTCGGGCTGCACGAGGAGGGACGATGAAAGCGGAACAGGTCGTGGTCGTCACCGGCGCGAGCGGCGGCGTCGGCCGCGCGGTCGCCCAGGCGTTCGGCGCGCGTCACGCGAAGGTGGCCCTGCTCGCCCGGGGTGTCAAGGGCCTCGGGGCCGCCGCCGGGGAGGTGCGGCGCAACGGCGGCACCCCGCTGGAGATCCCGGTCGACGTGTCGGACTTCGCGCAGGTGGACGCCGCCGCGAGCCGGGCCGAGGCGGAGCTGGGGCCCATCGACGTGTGGGTCAACGTCGCGTTCACCTCGGTCTTCGCGCCGTTCGCCGAGATCCGGCCGGAGGAGTTCCGCCGCGTCACCGAGGTCACCTACCTCGGCTACGTGCACGGCACCATGGCCGCGCTGAACCGGATGCGGCCCCGCGACCGGGGGGCCGTCGTCCAGGTCGGCTCGGCGCTGGCCTACCGGGGCATCCCGCTGCAGAGCGCCTACTGCGGCGCCAAGCACGCCATCCAGGGCTTCAACGAGGCGCTGCGCTGCGAGCTGCTGCACGAGCGCAGCGGCGTCCACGTGACCATGGTCCAGCTCCCCGCGGTCAACACGCCCCAGTTCTCGTGGGTGTTGTCGCGGCTGCCCCGCCAGGCCCAGCCGGTGCCGCCGATCTACCAGCCCGAGGTCGCCGCGCGGGCCGTGCTGCACGCCGCCGACCATCCGGAACGCCGCGAGTACTGGGTCGGGGCCAGCACCGTGGCGACCCTGATGGCCAACGCGGTCGCCCCCGGGCTGCTCGACCGCTACCTGGCCAGGACGGGATACGACTCGCAGCAGACCGACCAGCCGAGGTCCCGCCGCCAGCCGGCCAACCTCTGGGCCCCGGCCGACGGGCCGCACGGCCACGACTACGGCGCGCACGGCGCGTTCGACGAGCGGTCGCTCGCGGCCAGCCCGCAGGCGTGGGCCAGCCGGCACCACGCCCTGGTCGCGGCCCTCGGCGCCGCCGCCGGCGCGGCGGCCGTCCTCATGCGGATGCGCTCGCGTCATCCCGCGTGAAGAGCTCGTGCAGCGGCAGCAGGGCCGCGCGCGGCTCGGTGAGCCTGATCGGGTCGCCCGGGTCGCCGATCTGCTCCCATCCGACGAACCGGCTGCCCCGGTGGAGGCGGCGGATCACCACCCTGACCAGGGCCGGGCTGTTGCCCCCCGGCCCGCGTTCGTAGCCGAAGAGCTGGCCGGTGTGCCGGGGCACCACGACGAGGCCGCTCAGGCGCAGCGCCTGGGTCGTCTCGCCGAGGAGGGGGCCGTCCTGGGTGAGCCGGACGTCGGCCACCTGCCCGACGTCCGCGCCGTCGCGGTCGACGACCCTGCGCCCGACCAGCGAGCTCAGCCGGTCGCGGGCGGGGACCTCGGACCGCCGGACCGGGCGGGGGCCGCGCAGCCCCGGGTCCGCGCCGCCGCTGCCGGGAAGGGGGTCGACGACATGCTCGCGCACCCAGCGTTCCAGGGAGGCCTCCGGCACGTCGCCGCCCACCGTGACCGCGCTGCCGATCTCGCCGACCAGGCTCATCGGGACCCGCGGCGGGGCCGGGTCCTCCTCCGGCCGGAACAGGCGGGTGACCCCGGTCATCAGACGGCCGATCACGCCGCCGACACGCGGGCCGAGCGCGAGGGGCCCGGCCAGGATCGCGGTGACGTACGGGACCTCCCCCCACTCGATCTCCAGGTCGTCGACCTTGCAGAGCAGCCGTCCGTCGGCCCTGACCACCTGGCGGTCGAGCAGGTGGAGGTGGGCGTGCAGGACGCGGCCGGTCACTGTCCCGCCTTGGTGGCGAGCATCAGCGGTATGGCCGCCACGGCGACCACCAGGAGCAGGATCATGTAAAAGGTCCCCAGGGTGTTGGACAGGCGGCCGTTGACCCGGTCGCCCATGTAGTCGGGGTCGTTGGCGATCATCAGGACCGGCAGGTAGGTCAGCGGCAGCGCCGCCGCCGAGAGGACCAGCGAATACTCCGTGACCTTGATCGGGTCGATCGTCGTGAGGATCAGCGCCACCGCGACGATCGTCGACACCAGCAGCGTCGCGTGGAACCGGGCCGCCTCCCGGGGCCGCACGTACTTGCCCCACTGCCAGCCGAAGTACTGGCTGATCGAGTAGCCCGACGACAACGCGGTCTCCAGGGTCGCGCCGAAGGTCGCGGCGAAGACGCCGAAGATCACCAGGGCCAGGCCGATCTGGCCGAAGGCGAGCCCGGCGGGCAGCACCATCTGGCCGAGCGTGTCGACCTCGATCATCTGAGGAAGGAAGACGGTGGCCGCGCACGCCGCGATGGCGATCGACAACAGGCCGCCCAGGGGGAAGCCGACGAACACGTTGGCGCGCATGACCCCCAGATCCCGCCGGGTCCAGCGCTCCTCCACGCCGCCGGAGGAGAAGAAGAACACCTCGTACGGCGTCATGGCCGCCCCCAGCAGGGCGACGGCGTAGAACCAGTAGGTCGCCGCGCCGTCGTCGGAGGGGTTGTGGACGAGCTGGTGCCCGAGTTCTCCGTAGTCGGGGTCCAGGGCGAAGAAGGCCACCAGGAAGACCACCAGGGCGAGCCCGGCCAGGCCGAAGACCCGCTCCATCGTCTCGAACTTGACCCGCCACATCACCAGCCAGGCCACCAGGCCCACGGCGGGCACCCACAGCAGGTAGTCGATCCCGGTGGCCAGCTCCAGGGCGAGGGCGGCGCCGCCGATCTCGGCGGCCAGGGTGAGCAGGTTGATCCCGAACGACGCGGCCAGGTTGAGCAGCCCCGCGCGGGGGCCGAGGCGTTCGCGGACGAGGTCGAAGACCGGCCGGCCGGACACCGCCGCCACCCGCCCGGCCATCTCGGCGAACAGGCAGATGCCGACGACGCCGACCACGACCACCCAGGCCAGCGACAGGCCGAACCGGGAGCCGACCAGCGCGTTGGCGACCAGGTCGCCGATGTCGACGAACCCGCCGATCGCGGTCAGGATGCCGAGCGTGACGGCGAAGAACCGCTTCACGACGGCTGCTCCTCGGCGAAGGCCCGCAACCGGTCACCCAGTTCGGCCAGGTCGGCCACGGCTTTCTCCGGGTCGCGGATCTCCCGCAGCCGCACCTCGTTCAGCAGCACCTGCACCTGCTCGGCCGCCTCCGAGGTCAGCTCGGTGATCTCGGCCCGGACCTCCACCGCCTGCCGCGACGGCGGCTGGACCGCGCCGAACTGGGAGTCGACGCTGTCGAGCGCGGTGACGGTCTCGGTGAGCAGGGTCTGGAGGTAGGGGCGGGTCAGTCTCGCCTCGTTCCCGACCGCGAGCCGGACCAGCGCCACGGAGGAGGCGGCGGCCTCGGCCGTCGCGCCGGCCTTCCTGCCGTAGTCGGCGTCGTCCCAGGCCGGGGAGGCGCACCCGGCCACCACCAGCAGCAGGACGAGCAGGACCCGTCTCATGGCCGCGTCCGCAGCAGGAAGTAGGCCAGCAGGCCGAGTAACACCGTGAACTGGCCCCACGCGGCCAGCAGCACCAGCCCTTCGTCGTTCACCGCACTCACCCCCTCGTGCGCTTGAGCAGCGCGATCACCGCACGCTCGGCCGCGCCGTGGGTGGCCGGGCCGTCGCCCTCGCCCAGGTCGGCGAGCGCGCGGTCGATGGTCTTGCCGTGTTCGTACGCCGTGATCACCCGGGGGTCGACGTAGGAGGCGCGGGCCACGGCCGGGGTGTTGCCCAGGTAGCCGGCCACCTCCTTCATGACCCGGGTGACGGCCCGGCGGCGGCCGGTGCGGCTGCGCACCCGTTTGGAGACGGCCAGGCCAACGGCGGCGTACACGGTGGCGTGCCAGGTGCGGAAGTCCTTGGCGCTGACGTCGGTCTCGAAGCGGTCGCGCAGGTAGTCGTTGATGTCGTCGCTCTTGACGTCGACCCAGCGGCCGTCGCTCTCGTAGCCGAGCAGTTCGCCCTCATCGCGCCCCTTCCGCAGGGCGGTGACCACCTTGCAGACGTCGGGGTCGGTGATCTCGACCTCGCGGAGCAGGCCGCCCTTGGCCGGATAGGCGCAGGAGACCCGGCCGCGCGAGCACGTCACGTGCTCCAGGCGCAGGGTGGCCAGGCCGAAGGACTCGTAGGCCTCCCCGCCGACCCGGAACAGGCCGATGTCCAGCATCCGGGCGGCGGCGGCCAGCACCCGCTCGCGGGTCAGGCCCTTACCGTCGAGGTCGGCCTGGACCTTCTTGCGGAAGGCGGGCAGGCGTTCGGCGAGCTTGCCGACGCGCTCGAACTTGGCCCGGTCCTGCTCCTCACGCCAGGCGTCGTGGTAGCGGTACTGGCGGCGGCCGGCCGCGTCGGTGCCCACGGCCTGGATGTGGCCGTCGGGGTCGCGGCAGATCCACACGTCCCGCCAGGCCGGGGGCAGCACCAGCGCCCGGATCCGGCGCAGCGTGCGCAGGTCCTTCACGGGGCGGCCGTCGGCGTAGGCGTAGGAGAAGGAACGCCCGCGGCGGCGGCGGGTGATGCCGGGTTCGTTGGGGTCGCTGGGGCGGAGTTCTGGCACCCTGCCACCGTGCCCGCCATCGTGCCCGCCTAACGGACTAGGCGCCTCCCAGCAGGGGAATCCTCGTCTACGTGCTGAAATACGTGATGGGACTCGCACTGCCGGTCAGCGCCTGCGCCGCCGGGGGCGGGCCGGCCGTCGAGGAGGCCGCGGGGCGCTTCTTCGCCGCCGTGGCCGCCGGGCAGGGGGCGGCGGCGTGCGCGCTGCTCACCGACGCCGCGGCCAGGAGCCTGCCCGAGCCGTGCGCCACCAGCGTCCTGGACGCCGGACTGCGCGGCGGCCCGGCCGAGGAGGTCGCCGTGTGGGGGTCGGAGGCCCAGCTGCGGCTCCCGGAGGACACCGTCTTCCTGCATCGCGGACCGGACGGCTGGCGGGTGCGCGGGGCGGGCTGCCGCCCCCAGGGCGACCGCCCCTACGACTGCGCGGTGTCCGGCTGATGCGCACCATGTTCACCCTGACCGTCGCGATCATCGTGGTCGGCCTGGCCTACTTCCTGCTCATCGGGTTCCTGCGCCGATGATCCGCCGCAACGGGCTGAGCCTGTTCTTCCTGGTCGTCTTCGTGCTGGCGCTGGCCGGGCAGTCGTTCGCCGGCCTCGGCGCCTACAACGACGACCAGCTCGGCTCCGGCGGCGACCCCGTCTCCTGGGGCGCCTACGTCACCTCGGCCGACTTCGTGGTGGACGTCGCGGAGAACTGGCAGTCGGAGTACCTCCAGTTCCTGCTGTTCATCGTGATCACCGTGTGGCTGGTTCAGCGCGGCTCCCCGGAGTCGAAGACCGGTGAGCAGGGTGACGAGGTGCGGCCGGGCAGCCCGCGATGGGCCCGCGTCGGGGGCCTGCGGAACATGCTGTTCGCCAACTCGCTCGGCCTCGTGATGGGCGTGACCTTCGTGTTGTCCTGGTACGCCCAGTCGGTCGCCGGCACCGCCGCCTACAACCGCGAACAACTCTCCCAGCTCCAGGATCCGGTGACCTGGCCCGAATACGTGGCCTCGCCCGACTTCTGGGACCGCACGCTGCAGAACTGGCAGTCGGAGTTCCTGGCGGTGCTCTCGATGGTCGCCCTGTCGATCTACCTGCGCCAGCGCGAGTCGCCCGAGTCCAAGCCCGTCGGCGCCCCGCACGAGGAGACCGGCACCGACACCTGAGTTTGACGTGCCCATTACCTGACCGCTATTCATTACCTAGCCGTTAGGGGTGGTGCATGCAGGACGCGATACTGGCGATGCTCGCCAAGGAGCCGTCGCACGGCTACGACCTCGGCCTGCGGCTGCGGCGTGCCCTCGGCCCGCTGGGCGGGTCGATGAACGCGGGCCAGGTCTACGTGACGCTGGCCCGGCTGGAGAAGGCGGGCCTGGTCGTCCACGAACGGTCCGAGGAGTCGCCCGCCCGCCCCGACCGCAAGGTCTACGCCCTCACCGAGGCCGGGCACGAGCGGGTGACCGCGTGGCTGGGCGAGGTGAACCGGCCCAAGCCCGACCTGGTCGAGTTCCACCTCAAGCTGGCCGCGGCGAGCGCGTCCCGGCTGGCCGACCCGGTCGAGCTCGTCGACACGCAGCGCCGCGAACTGCTGCGCCGCCTGGCCGAGACGCAGCGGGCGGTGCTCGCCGAGCCCGAGGGCTCCACCGGCGGCCTGCTGCTCGAAGGCATCGCGTTGCGGCTGCAGGCCGACCTGCGCTGGCTGGAGGCCTGCGAACGGGTCTGGTCGAGGGCCGGGCAGGAATTCGGGGACGCATGAACGTGCTGCAGGTCCGTGATCTGGTCAAACGGCACGGCCGGAAGGAGAGCCTGGTCCGCGCCGTCGACGGGGTCGACCTCGACGTGCCGGCCGGGCAGATGCTCGCGGTGATGGGGCCGAGCGGCTGCGGGAAATCGACGCTGCTGCATCTGATGGGCGGCCTCGAACGGCCCACCGGCGGGCAGGTGTGGCTGGCCGGGGAGCGCATCGACACCGTGGGCGAGCGGGCCCTGGCCCGGCTGCGCCGCCGGTCGGTCGGGTTCGTCTTCCAGTCCTTCCACCTGGTGGAGGAGCTGACGGCGGCCGAGAACGTCGAACTGCCGGTGCTGCTGGCCGGCGGCTCGCCGAGGGCCGCCAGGCGGCGGGCCCGGCACCTGCTCGACCAGGTCGGGCTGGACCATCGGGCCCGCCACCTGCCGTGGAAGTTGTCGGGGGGAGAGCGGCAGCGGGTGGCCGTGGCCCGCGCCCTGGCCAACGAGCCGCTGGTGGTGCTGGCCGACGAGCCCACCGGCAACCTCGACACCGCCGCCACCAACGAGGTGCTGCGGTTGTTCGCCGACCTGCGCGCCATGGGCCAGACCCTCGTCCTGGTCACCCACGACGGCCGGGTCGCGGCCACCGCCGACCGGCTGATCTCGATGCGCGACGGGGCCTTCGTCGAGGACACCTGGCTGGCCGGGCACACCGGTCACACGGGTCACACGGGTCACGGGCGGTTCGACGGCCTGTTCGCGATGGGGGACTGACCGCCGTGGGCCGTGTCCTTCTCGTGTTCCGCCTCGTGCTGGGCGACCTGCGCCGGCATCCCGGCCCGGCCGTGCTGCTCGTGTTGTCGACGCTCGTCGCGACCGCCGTGCTGAGCCTGGGCATGTCGCTGCCCGGGGCGACCGAGCGGCTCTACCTCCAGACCCGCGCCGCGACGGCCGGGCCCGACGTGGTCGTGGTGGCCCCCGGAACGAGCCGGGCGGCCGACGCCGCGCTGAGGTCGCTGGAGAACGTGCCGGGGGTGGCGGCCCGCAGCCGGACGTACCGGACCTTCTTCACGCCGATCACCACGTCCGGCGGCGAGGTGCGCGCGGCCGTCCTCGGGGCCGACGCGAAGCCCGGCCCGATCGACCGGCCGCTGGTGACGTCGGGGGCCTGGGTCCGCCCCGGCGGCGTGGTGGTCGAACGGGGCTTCGCCGGGGCGCTGCGCCTGCGCGTCGGCGACCGTGTCACCGTCGGCGGCCGGTCGTTCCCGGTGGTCGGCATCGCCGTGACGGCCGCGCGCATGGTCTATCCGTGGGCGACGATGGGCGGCCCCGACGGCGGGCCCAGCGACCGGTCGGGCCTGGTCTGGCTGCACGAACGCGACACCCGGACGCTGGCCGAGGCCGACGTCCCGGCGGCCTCCCTCGTCTACCTGCGGCTGCGCGACCCGGCCGCGACCGCGGCCTTCCGGGCCGTCTACCACGAGGCCCACGACCTCGCGGTCCGGCTGAACGCCTTCACCTGGCCGGTCATCGCCTTCCAGGACGCGGTCTACCTCCGCGACGGCCAGCCGATCCTGATCGTCGGCGGCTGGCTGCTCAGCTTCATGGCCGTCGCCGGGCTGACCACCCTGGCCGCCGGGCGCGCCGCCGGGCAGATCCGCCGGGCCGGGCTGCTCAAGGTCGTGGGCGCGACCCCGGGCCTCGTCGCCGTCGTCCTGCTGACCGAACACCTCGCCCTGGCGCTGCTGGCCGACGCGGCGGGCCTGACGGTCACGCGGCTGGTCGCCCCGCTCGTCGTCAACCCCAGCGGCAGCCTGCTCACCACCGACGCCGGGCCGAGCGGCCCGGTCGTCGCGATGACGACCGTCGTCGCCGTCGGCGTGGCGGTGCTGACCGCCCTCGCCCCGGCTGTCAGGGCCCTGCGCACCGACGCCGTGGCCACGCTCTCACCGGCCGTCCGCCGCCCCGACCACCTGGTCCTGCTCAGCCGGCTGGCCGGGCTGCTGCCGGTGCCGCTGCTGCTCGGGCTGCGTCTCCTCGCCCGCCGTCCCGGCCGCGCCCTGCTGCACGCGGGCGGCACGGCGACCACGGCCGTCGGCCTGACCGTCCTGCTGATGGTGGACGCCCAGCCCGACCGGGGCTGGGACCTGGGCGGCGTCACCATGGCCGACCTGATGGACGACCGGTCCCGCCTGCTCCTGCTGGGCGTCATCACGGCGATGGTCACCCTCGCGGTGGTGAACACCCTCACCATGACCTGGACGACCGCGACGGAGTCCCGGGCCACCATGGCCGTCGCCCGCACCCTCGGCGCGACGCCGGGACAGGTCACCGCGGGCCTGGCCACCGCCCAGCTGCTGCCGACCCTGCCCGGTGCGCTGGCCGGCATCCCGTTGGGCCTGTTCGCACAGTGGTTCTTCGGCCACCAGAACCCGCCGCAACCGCCTGCCCCGGCGTTGTGGCTTATCCCGCCCGTCCTGCTGCTGGGCACCGCCGTCCTCGCGGCGCTGCCCGCGTGGGTCTCGGCCCGCCGGTCGGTGGCCGAGACCCTCAGGGCCGAGGCCGCCTGACACGTGCGGTCTCTTCACCGTTTCTTCGCCGTGCCCGGGGACTTCGCACCCGGGTTCCCGGAGAGGAATTCAGGGTGCGGCAAACGGCGGAGCGGCTGGCGGAGGACGGGGTCGTGGGCCTCATCGTGGCCTGGGCCGACAACAACGGCATCCCGCGGTCCCGGACCATCCCGATCGAGCAGGTCCCGCTCGCGGCCGAGCGCGGCGTCGGCGTCAGCCCGCTGTTCGCGGTCTTCGATACGCACGACGGGATCACCTACGGGCCTCCGGGACTGAGCACGCCGTCGGGAGACGTGCGGCTCGTCCCGGTCGCCGAGCGGATCGTCCGGCTGGCCGGGCAGCCCGGCTTCGCCTGGGCGCCCGGCCGCCAGATGAACGCCGACGGCTCCTTCTGGCCCTACGACCAGCGCGGGGTGCTGGAACGGCAGGTCGAGGCGGCCGCACGGGCCGGGCTGGAGTTCCGGGCGGGCTACGAGCTGGAGTTCCGCCTCAGCCGGGAGGACGGCCCCCTCGCGGTCGCCGGCCCCTCCTACAGCCCGCGCCTGATGCTGGAGGTCGACGGGTTCGCCGCCCAGGTGATGGGCGACCTGCGCGCCAACGGCGTCGAGATCGGCCAGCTGCACGCCGAATACGGCCCCGCGCAGTTCGAGCTCAACATCGCCCCCGCCGACCCGGTCACCGCCGCCGACCTTCAGCTGCTCACCCGCCAGACCGTGCACGCCGCCGCCCGCGCGCACGGCCTGCGGGCCTGCTTCGCCCCGCTGACCGACGGCGCGCGCGTCGGCAACGGCTGGCACCTGCACACCTCCGTCACCCGCGACGGCGTCAACCTCCTGTCGGGCGGCGACGGCCCGCACGGCCTGACCGCCGACGGGGCCGCCTACCTGGCCGGGCTGCTGCGCGACCTGCCGTCCATCGCGGCGATCACCGCCCCCAGCGTCGCCTCCCTGCTCCGCCTGCGGCCCGGCTTCTTCTCCAGCGCCTACGCCTTCTGGGGCGTGGAGAACCGCGAGGCCGCGCTGCGGTTCGTGCCGTCGACCGACCTGCTGGGGGCCGCCCACGCGAACGTGGAGCTCAAGCCCTCCGACGCCTCCGCCAACCCCTACCTGTCGCTGGCCGTCGTCATCGCCGCGGGCCTGGCCGGCATCGCTGACGGCCTCGTGCCCCCGCCGCCCGTCCAGGAGGACCCGGGCCCGTGGACCGACGAGCGGCGCGCGGCGGCGGGCATCCACCGCCTGCCCGCGACATTCGAGGAGCAGCACGCGGCGCTGAACGGCGGCCTGGCCCGCGCGGTCCTGGGCGAGGAGCTCTTCGGCGCCTTCACCGTCGTGCGCGCCGCCGACCACGCCTGGGCCGAGGGCAGGCCGGTTGACGAGGTGATCGCCGCCCACCTGTGGAGGTACTGAGAACCGCTACCTCCGACCCATGAGGGCCGTCTCGGCGGCGACCCACGCGATCCAGAGCATCGCCGTGATCGCGCCGACCGCCAGCGTCAGCGATCCCCCCGTGCCCCCGCCCATCGCCCACAGGTTCCCCAGGAGCAGGGCCGTCCCGGCGACCCGCGAGGCGACGGCCCGGCCGCGCGCGCCTTCGCGGGAGAACCGGCGGCCCAGTACGTAGCAGGCGGCGATCAGTGACAGGAAGGTGACCGACCCGGCGGCCAGGTGGCCGATCCCGGCGGGTCCCATGGCCCCCGGCCCGGCCGGGGTCCCGGCGGGGAAGCCGTCCGCGGGATCCATGACGAGGGCCCCTGCGGCGATCATCCCGGCCCCGGCGACCGCGACCAGCCGGGGCGCCCAGCCGCCGTCGAGCGCCCGGCGCAGTCCGGCGGCCCCGAGGAGCAGCAGGATCCCGCCGACGACGAAGTTGGCGATCTGCAGCCAGCCGAGCGAGCCGGTGCTCAGCAGGCTGAGCGGGTGGCGGGTCAGGTCGAAGCCCTCGCGCGTGGCGGCCTGGGCCAGCGACACCGCCGACCAGAGCGGTCCGGCGACGGCGGCGCAGAGGAGCAGAGCGCGGGTGGTGGACGTGGTCATCGGAGCCTCTTCCGTTCGGGGGAGTCGAGTCACCCCGGACGTCGACGATGCGATATGACAGGGAATGCCGTCCGTTCCCTGTCACATCCGTGAATCGACGTACAGGCACAGACACCGGACGACGAACGGAGACCGAGATGCGTTACCTGCTGCTGAGCCTGGCCGACGAGAACACCCCCGCCCCCGACGAGAAGCTGTTCGCCGAGATGGGCGCCTTCATCGAGGAGATGAGCGCCAAGGGCGTGCTGCTGGCCACCGGCGGCCTGGAGCCCGGCGGGCTGCGGATGACCTCCTCGGGGGAGGAGTTCACCGTGACCGACGGGCCGTTCACCGAGGCCAAGGAGGTCGCCGTCGGCTTCGCCCTGGTGGAGGTGCGGTCGCGGGACGAGGTGCTCGAACTGGCCCGCCGCTTCCGCCGGATCGTCGGTGACGGGGTCAGCGAGATCCGCAGAGTCCAGTGATCGACGCCGTCTGGAGGCTGGAGTCGGCGAAGATCATCGCCGCGCTGACCCGGCTGGTCGGCGACGTCGGCCTGGCCGAGGAGTTCGCCCAGGACGCCCTGGTCGCCGCGATGGAGCAGTGGCCCGCCGAGGGAATGCCCGGCAACCCCGGCGCCTGGCTGATGTCCGTGGCCAGGCGCCGGGCGATCGACCACATCCGGGCCGAGCGGCGGCACGACCTCACCCACGGCCGGCTGGCCCACGACCTGCGCCAGGGCGACACCACCGGACAGGACGACCGGGACGACACGCTGCGGCTGATGTTCCTGTCCTGCCACCCGGTGCTGCCGCCCCCGGCGCGGGTCGCGCTCACCCTGAAGCTGCTCGGCGGGCTGACGAACGCGGAGATCGCCCGCGCGTTCCTCACCGGCGAGCAGGTGATCGCCCGGCGGATCGCCGACGCCAAGCGCACGCTGGCCGAGCACCGGGTGGGCTTCGACCTGCCCGGCCCGGCGGAGGCGGCGGAGCGGCTCGCCTCGGTGCTGGAGGTCGTCTACCTGATCTTCAACGAGGGGTACGCGGCGGCCTCCGGCGACGACCTGATGCGCCCCGGCCTCACCCTGGAGGCGCTGCGCCTCGGCGGGATGCTGGCCGAGGCGGCTCCGCAGTCGGAGGTCTGGGGCCTGCTCGCCCTCATGGAGATCCAGACCTCCCGGGCGGACGCCCGCACCGGCCCCTCGGGCGAGCCGATCCCGCTGCACGAGCAGAACCGGGGCCGCTGGGACCGGCTGCGCATCCGCCGGGGGTTCGCCGCGATGTTGCGGGCCCGCGAACTCGGCGGCCCTCCCGGCCCTTATCTGCTCCAGGCCGCCATCGCGGTCTGCCACGCCCAGGCGCCGTCGGCCGAGGAGACCGACTGGGACCAGATCGTCTCCCTCTACGAACTGCTCGTCCGGCTGACCCCGACACCCGTCGTGCGGCTCAACCGGGCGGTGGCCGTCGGCATGGCCCGGGGCCCGCGGGCGGGTCTCGACCTGACCGAGGACCTGACCGCCGACCCGGCGCTGCGCGACTACCACCTGCTCCCGGCCGTGCGCGCCGACCTGCTGCTGCGCCTGGGCCGCGCCGAGGCGGCCCGGCGGGAGTTCCTGCGGGCGGCGGCGCTGGCCGACAACGCCGCCGAACGCGCCTTCCTGGAACGGCGCGCCGCCGCGATCCCGGCGGCCGAGCCCGAAGGAGCCTTGCTCGGCCCGGCCGTGGCCGCGTTCCTCGCCGGACGACTGGGCGCGACGGCCCGCTCCTACGGGCAGACGCTAGGGCGGCTCCGCACGGCCCTCGGCGAGCACACCCCGGTGGCGAAGCTGACCCCCGCCGAGACGGCCCGCGTGGTGACCGCGGCCTGGGGCGGCACGGCGGCCCGGACGTGGAACCGGCACCTGGCGGCGCTGCGCTCCTTCTGCGCGCAGGCCGGGCGGCCCGACCTGGCCGCGGAGCTGGTGCGACGGCCCGAGCCCCGGCCGGAGGCCCGGCCCGCCCCGGTCTGGCGCGACACGGACGCGGCGCTCCGGGAGCGGGCCCTGTGGTGGCTGCTGCACGAGTCGGCCGCCCCGGTGACCCGGGTGCTGGCCCTGAACGTCGAGGACCTCGACCTGGACGACCGCAGGTCCCGTACCGGGATCACCTGGCGCTCCCGGACCGCCGCGCTGCTCCCGGACCTCATCGGCGACCGCACCCGCGGCCCGCTGTTCCTCTCCGGCCGCCGCCCCGCGCCCGCCCGCGCGCCCGCCGAGGGCGACCTGTGCCCGCACACCGGCCGCCGCCGGTTGTCCTACGAGCGCGCCGAGCACCTCTTCAAAACGGCCACCGGCCACACCCTGAGTGCACTTCGCCTGACCTGAAAAGTCAGGACGAATCCCCACCTGTACACCCGAAAATCCCCGATTTACACTCCGGGAGACTGATCGGAAGGTGGCCCGGCATGCTGGTCAGCGACGTCATGACGGCGTTCCCGGCGCACATCAGGCTCGGCTCGACCATCAGACGGGCGGCCGAGGTGGTGAGCGTCTCGGAGGTCGGCCAGCTCATGGTCATCGACCATGACGGCCGGTTCGCCGGTTCACTGTCCGAAGAGGATCTGGTGCGGGCCATGCTGCCCGGCTTCGACGACGTGACCGCCGGCGGCGGCACCCTCGCCGACGCGTTCCGGATCTTCCTGGAGAAGGGCCGCGCGCTCGCCGACCGGGTCATCGACCCGCTCGTCGTGCGTGACACGGCCACCGTGAGCCCGGCCGACGAACTGGCCAGGGCCGCCGTCGTGATGATCGAGCGCGGCATCCGCAGGCTGCCCGTCGTCGATGGGGGGAATCTCGTGGGCACGCTGTCCCGCGCCGACCTGTGCCGTGCGGTGATCTACCATTCCTGAGCTGCGCCTGACCCTCACCGACCGGCACACCCGGGCCACCAGCCAGCGGGTGTGCACCCTGCCGGTCACCCTCGGCCGCGACGCCGGCGCGGCGGCCGTGGTGCTCGACGACGGCGCCGTCTCGCGGCGGCACGCGCGGCTCGAATGGGACGACGGCCAACTGGCCCTCACCGACCTCGGCAGCTCCAACGGCACCTTCGTCAACGACGTCAGGATCACCCGGCGCCTGCTCGCCGCGGGCGACCGCGTCCGCATCGGCCGCTACGAGCTGACCTGGGCGTTCGTCGACCCCGACCGCACGACCACCCTCGACGCCAATCAGCTCACCATGGTGCGCCCGGTCGGGCCGCCCCGGGTCGCCGCCCGCCGCGTGGTGGAGGCGGCCGAGGCGTTCAACCGGCGGGCCGGGCACGAACTCGACGGGTTCCTGTCCTTCGCCCACGGGTTCCTCCCCGCCGAGCCGCCCCTGCTCGCCTTCCCCGAGACCCACCGGGCCTGGGACGAGATGACCAGCCGGTTGCCCGAGCTGTTCCGCCGGCTCTCGCTGCGGCGGGCCTTCGACGCGATGCCGGTGCTCGACGCCCGGCCCGAGGCGCTGCCCGACCGCTACCTGCTGCGCGCCTCGACGATGCTCGGGGTGTTCGCGCACGCCTACCAGTACATGGCCGTCGACCCGCCGAGGGCGCTGCCCGACTCGCTGCTGCTGCCGTGGACGACGGTGTCGCGGCGGCTGGGCAAGAAGACGCCCGCCGTGTCGTACATCGACCTGTTCTTCTACAACTGGCGGTTGCGCGACCCGGCCGGGCCGCGGGTGCTCGACAACCTGGACCTGCTCGTGCCGACCTGGGACAACGCGGCCGAACGGGTCTTCTACCTGGTCACCACCGAGTTCGCGATGGGGCTCACGCCCGTGCTGGGCGCCATGGTCGAGGCGCAGGAGGCCGCCGTGGCCGACGATCCGGCCGCCTTGGAGCGTTCCCTGCTGGTGATCCTCGACCGGCTCCGGTACGTCACCCAGGTCGTCTATCCCCAGATCGACCCCAACCCCCGGGGCCGCAGCCCGCTCGACCAGGTGCTCTGGGCCAAGACGGTCGGCACGGCCGGCGTGCCGATCTTCGACGGCGCGCCCAGCCCGAGCGGCACCGCCCAGCCGCAGGTCCACGCGATCGACGCGTTCCTGGAACGGCGCGAGTACGGCTCGATGGTCGGGCGGCAGAGCACCTACCTGGCCGGCTTCTTCCCCCGGCATTGGAAGGAGCTGGTGGCCGCGCTCCGCGAGGTGTCGGTGCGCCAGTACGTCGAGGACACCCGCGACAGCACCCTGCGCGGCGTCTACAACGCCGTGCTGGACGCCTACGTGGGCGACCGCGGCTGGATGGGGCTGCACCGCATCAAGGCCTACGGCTTCCTGGAGGTCGCCTTCAAGGTCGGCCGCCAGGTGACGACCGGCGCCCGCTTCACCGGCCTGTTCAAGGACCGGACCTGGGACAAGGTCGACGGCGAGCTGGCCACCGTCCGGGAGGAGCGCCGCCCGCCGGTGGGCGCGCCCGTGGTGTTCGGGACCGCCCGAAGGGGCCGCGTCGTCACCGGGCAGTCCGGCGCCTGGACGTGCTACCTGGACATCGACGTCACCGGGCAGGGCGTGCACCACCTGCCGGGCGACCGGGTCGGCGTGCTGGCCGAGAACGACGACGACCTCGTGCGCCGCACCGTCGCCGCACTCCAGGCGACCGGCGACGAACTGGTGCCGCTCACCCCCGAGTGGCGGACGGCGGTGGCCGGCCGGGCCGGGTTCGGCGAGGTCGACGTGCTCCCGCTCCGGACGCTGCTGCGCTTCGCCCGCCTGCGGCCCATCGGCCGCGAGGTGGCCAAACGGCTCATCAGGCGGACGGCCGTCGGCGCCTGGCAGCGCGTCGTGGACGCCCGCATGGAAGACCAGTGGGAGCTCTGGGACGTCCTCAACCTGCTCTACGCGGGCGGCTACGACGTCACCCGCCTGTGGAAGGCCGACCTCCGGGAGAAGGACGCCTTCTGCCGGATGATCCCGCCCGAGCCGTTCCGCCTCTACTCGATCGCCTCCGCCCCGCCGCCCGGCGAGGCCGCCACCACGTTGCGGCTCGTGGTCGCCGGGCTCGGCTACACCTCCGCCCGCACCCCCTGGTCCTACGCCCGCGAACGGCGCGGCACGGCCTCCCACTTCCTGCGCCGCGCCGCCCAGGAGGGCCGCCGCCACCTGTCGCTCCGGATCGTGCCGACGCCCAGGTTCCGGCTGCCCGCCGACCCCGGCCGGCCCGTCGTGATGTTCGCCGCCGGTTCCGGCGTCGCGCCGTTCCTCGGGTTCGCCGCCGCCCGCACCGGACCGGGGGAGAACCGGCTCTACCTGGGAATCCGGTCGCCGGAGGAGTTCGTCCACCACCCCGACCTGGAGACCGCGGCGGCCGAGGGCCGCCTGCGCCTGTCGGTCGCGTTCTCCCGCGCCGACGCCGGGGTCGCCTTCGACGGCACGCGCCACGTCGTCGGGGCCGGGCGGCGCCGCCGGGTCGACGACGTGATCCGGGCCGAGGCCGACGACCTGTGGGCGCTGCTCGAACGCGGCGCGCACGTCTACGTGTGCGGCAGCGCGCGGTTCGCCGTCGCCGTGCTCGACGCGCTCGCGGAGATCGTGCCCGGCGACGGCCGGGAGTTCCTCCGGCGGCTGACCGCCGACGGGCGGCTGAGCCAGGACGTCTTCACCACCTACCTGGGCCACGCGCAGCAGGGCCCCCGCTTCGAGGTGTCGGAGCTGGCCCGGCACACCACCGCCGAGGCCGGTTACTGGATGGCGATCGGCGGGGCCGTCTTCGACGTCGGCGAGTTCCTGCACCTGCACATCGGCGGGCCGCACATCGTCCGCAACCACGTGGGGCTCGACGCGACGGCGGCGTACCGGAAGATCCTGCACCACGCGCACGCCGAGATCGACGCGCAGCTCGCGATGTACCAGATCGGCCACCTGCGGCGGCTGGAGTTCGGCGCTAAGTGGGGCGTGGTGCTCACCGAGGAGGGGCTGCGGGCGCTGCCGCTGGAGGAGCTGTTCCGGACCTGGGTCCGGTTCGTCTACCTGCTGGTCGGCATGGAGAACGCGCTGACCGCCGACTACGCCTTCACCACCATGGCGGCCACCGCGGGCGAGGACCCGGCCGAGCTGACGCCGTTCAAGGCGCAGTTCGTCGTCGAGGCCCACCGCCGGTTCCTGGTCAGCTACCTCGACGGGGTGCTCGGCGACGACCTGCGCACCCTGTGGCAGCTCACCGCCGGCTTCTGCGACCCCCACCTGGACCTCCGCTCCTACGACGCCGACCTGGCGGCCCTGACGGCCCGGCCGGAGACCACGCTGGTCCGGACCACCGTGTCGGCCGTCAGGGAGCTCGACTTCACCCGCGTCGCCACGTTGTGCCGGGCCTACGCCCACCACGACGTCCGCCTGCTCCGCGACCTGAAGGCCGCGGTCCTGGAGGGCCTGCGGGCGTTCGAGACCCACGAGGCCGACGTCGTCGAGCGGGCGGGGGCCACGCTGCTGAACGCGGTCGGCGAGGCGCTCGGCGCGGTCGCGGCCTACTACCGGCGCCTGGCCGACCTGACCCGCGCCCAGGGCGTCACCCCCGACGACGCCGCCGCCGACACGATCCCGCCCGACCGGGGCATCCCGGGCCACGGCGGCCCGCTCCCCGTCTGAGGAACCTCAGCCGTTCAAAAGGGACAGCGCCTTGCGCAGAGCGGGGTCGCGGCCGGTCGCCAGGTCCAGCGCGGTCATGGGGGCGTGGTGGTCGGCCGGGACGCCGACCGTGTCGATGATCTCCTTCCCGGGGCCGAGATGGCGTACGGACGGCAGCGCCACGATGCTGCCGTCGCCGAGCAGCCACGCGGAGGCCGGCCCCGACACGGCGCCCGCCGTGCGGGTGCCCACGGTGGGGGCGATCCCGTTGCCCTGGACGGCCGCGCTGAAGTCCTCGCACGCCGAGGCGCACCGCCGGTCGGTCAGGACGACGAGCCGGGCGCCGAGCAGGGGCACGCTGTCGTCGGTCCGGTTGGGCGTGCACGAGCCGTCGTACCCGCAGAAGTGGCTGGTGACCTTGCCGTGGGCGAACGCGCCGAGCAGTCTGACGACCTCCCTGGGGGAGCCGCCGCCGTTGCCGCGCAGGTCGAGCACGACCTTCTTCGGCCCGCCGCGCAGCGCCGCGATCACCTCGTCGGCGGCGCCTTCGTAGAAGCCGGGGAGGCGCACGTACCGGACCCCGGAGACGTCCCTGACCCGCAGGGTGCGTGCCGGAGGCGTCAGCGGGCCCTCGGTGAGCCGCACCGTGCGCACCCTGCCGGTCGTGGGCCGTTTCAGGGTGATCGTGAACGACGGCTGCTGCACCTGCTCGACCAGCAGCGGGTTCAGCGTCTCGCCGACCCAGACGGGCACCCCGTCGATCGCCTGCACGATGTCGCCGGGCCGGATGCCCGCCTTGTCGGCCGGGCTGCCCTCGACGACGTCGGTGAGGAAGAACGGCGGCCGGGCCGCCGGATCGAGGCCCGGCCCGCTGATCCCCGACGCCCCCACGATGCCGGTCCCCACGGGGCCGCCGTCACGTGGTGGACGGGGCGTGTCGTGCCGGGCGTGGTTGTCGCGCAGCCCCGCGACCATGCCCCCGATGGCGGCGCGCAGCGCCACCGGGTCGCCCGTGCCGAGCATGCGGGCCGCGGCGGCCCAGTCGGCCTCGCGGTCCCCGGTCAGCGCGGGCAGCCGCAGTCCCGCGACGTCGGCCCCGCGCTTCTGCAGGTTCCGCGTGTACGCCGCGAACGCGTCCTTCAGCAGGTCCTGGGTGCGCAGCCCGGGTCCGCCGTAGTAGTGGTCGAGCACGCAGAAGAACGCCTGCCCGAGCGTGTCGACCGACGTCGGGGGAGGGGAGGCGGGCGGCGGTCCCGTCATGCGGGTGCACGCCGGAGGGGCGGCCGCCGCCGGTGCGGCGGCGGCCAGGGGCACGGTCAGGAGGGCGGCGAGGGCCGCCGCGGCCAGAGGCTTGGTCATACGGCCGAATGTCGCGGGCCGGGCGTTGCACGGCCGTGAACGAGGACGCTAACGCCGCTGTAACCCCGCGCCCGGTAGGAACGGGGCATGCGAGTCTTGGTGGTGGAGGACGAGCGCGACCTGGCCGACCTCGTCGGCGAGGGGCTGCGCCGGCACGCGATGGCCGTCGACGTCGTCTACGACGGCGCCGCCGCGGCCGAACGCCTCGGGGTGCACGACTACGACGTGGTCGTGCTCGACCGCGACCTGCCCGACGTGCACGGCGACGAGATCTGCCGCGACCTGGCCGCACGCGGCGGCCGCACCCGCATCCTGATGCTGACGGCGGCGGCCTCGGTCCCCGAGCGGGTGGCGGGCCTCGGCCTGGGCGCCGACGACTACCTGTGCAAACCCTTCGACTACGCCGAACTGGTGGCCCGGGTGCGCACTCTCGGGCGGCGCAGCCGCGAACCGGTGCCGCCGGTGCTGACCCGCCACGGGATCGTGCTCGACACCCGGCGCGTGCAGGCCGCCAGGGACGGACGGCACCTGCACCTGTCGCTGAAGGAGTTCGCCGTCCTGGAGGCGCTGCTCCGCGCCGAGGGCGCCGTCGTCAGCGCCGAACGCCTGCTGGAGCTGGCCTGGGACGAACACGCCGACCCGTTCACGACGGTCGTGCGGGTCGTGGTCAGCCGGCTGCGGGGCAAACTCGGCGACCCGCCGTGCATCCGGACCGTGCCCGGAGCGGGGTACACGTTGTGAGGACGATCCGGACCCGGCTCGCGCTCACCTACACGGGACTCGTCCTGCTGACGGCCGTCGTGCTGCTGGCGAGCGTCAACCTGTCGCTGCACCACCGGCTCAGCGTCGGCGCGCGCCCCCCGGCGCCCGATGCCCCCGTCCCGGGCCGGCCGCCCGCCGGACCGCCGCCGCCTGCACCGCGCCTCCTGGAGGAGGTCGTCACCTACCAGTGGGAGGTGACCGGCGTGGCCATCGTCGCGATGACCCTGGTCTCGCTCGCCGTCGGCTGGTTCTTCGCCGGGCGCATGCTGCGGCCGGTCCACCGCATCACCGCGACGGCCCGCCGCCTGTCGTTGTCGAACCTGCACGAGCGCATCTCGCTGACCGGCCCGCGGGACGAACTGCGCGAGCTGGCCGACACCTTCGACGAGATGCTGGCCCGGCTGGAACGCTCGGTCGAGGGGCAGCGCCGCTTCATCGCCACCGCCTCCCACGAGCTGCGCACGCCGCTGGCCGTCCAGCGCGCCGCGATCGAGATCGGCCTGCCCGACGACGTCGGCCCGGTCAAGGACAAGCTGCTGGCCGCCAACCGGCGCAGCGAGCGCCTCATCGACGCCCTGCTGACGCTCGCCCAGGCCGAGCACGGGATCGAGGCGCCGGAGGAGGTCGAGCTGTCGGAGGTGGTCCGGCTCGCGGTGGCCGAGCTCGACCACGGCGACGTCACCGTGACCGTGACGGCCGAGCCCTGCGCCGTCCTCGGCGACCGGACGCTGCTGCACCGCCTGGTGACCAACCTCGCGGGCAACGCCGTGCGCCACAACGTGCCCGGCGGCACCGCGCGGGTCACCCTGACCGGCGACGGCGTGCTGCGGGTCGCCAACACCGGCCCCCACGTGCCGCCCGAGCGGTTCGGCGACCTGTTCGCCCCGTTCCGGCGCATCGGCACGACCCGTACGCAGGGCGCCGGCCTGGGCCTGTCGATCGCCGCCGCCATCGCCCGCGCCCACGGCGCCCCGATGGAGGCGCGCCCCAACCCGGGCGGCGGGCTGGAGCTCCTCGCCCGCTTCCCGGCCGTCAGCTGACGGGCTGCCGGTCGGCCACCCCGAACCGGGACATCACCCGCGACAACACGGCCGACTGGTCGCCCGAGACGCCGCCGGCCCGGTCCCAGACCCCGCCGGCCAGCAGGTACCTCTCCCCGTCCACGAAGGCGGTGCCGGCCTGCGACATGGCGTCGATCCGGCTCCGGACGTGGGGCCGGCGGGAGAACTCGCCCATCCGCAGCGGCAGCACCATCCAGCTCGTCAGCGTGTACCCGCAGTCGCGGGCGTGCTCCAGCACGGAACAGGGGTCGGCGTACGACGAGATCATCATGAGCACCGTGTCGAACCCGGCCGACAGGATGCGTTTGCTGATGGCCGCGCCCGAGTGCCCGCCCGACAGGTGCGGAAAGGCCGGCCGCTCCTCCGGATGGGGGAGATAAGGCGGGTTGGCGACCACGCAGCGCCGTTTCTCCCACGGGTGGAGGCCGGTGAAGAAATCGCCGTGCCGGACCTCATAACGCCCGGTCAGGCCGGTTCGGTGGATCAGTTCGCGGGCGGACGCGGCGGACGTCTCGTCGAGTTCGAAACCGCGCATCCGGCCCTGGAAATCGATGCGCTGAATGGCGCTCACCATGGCCTGACCGGAGCCGGCGCCGAATTCGTGAACGTGTCTTATCGCAGGTCGGCGGGTGAGGAGTTCCTCAACGCAGAGCCCGTAGAATTCCGACTCCTCGTGATCATAAAAGGCGAGCATCCACGCTCCTCGATTACTCGAATCGGCGATTCATCTCGACTTACCCGAGTTCCCGGTGGTCATGTCACACGCGCGGAGAATTCTCCCGTCAACGCTAAATCCGGGAGGCGGCAAAAACGTGGACAAGTTATGCGCGACGGGCCGCCGGGTATTTTCTCGTCGGCCGAATCAGAGTGCCGTTCATCGTCCGGAGCGGGCCGTCCCGCATGACAGACAGGTGCGCTGCCCATGGCCGTCCAAGAGCCGATCACCTCTCCGCTCGCTCCCGTCAAACGGGGCAAGGGCACGGTCATCGTGTCGTGGCTGACCACGACCGACCACAAGGTGATCGGTTACATGTACCTGATCTCCGCGTTCTTCTTCTTCCTGGTCGCCGGGATCATGGCGCTGCTCATCCGGGCGGAGCTGGCCCATCCGGGCCTCCAGATCGTCTCCAACGAGCAGTACAACCGCCTGTTCACGCTGCACGGCACGCTGATGCTGCTGCTGTTCGCCACCCCGCTGTTCGCCGGGTTCGCCAACGTCGTCATGCCGCTGCAGATCGGCGCGCCCGACGTGGCCTTCCCCCGGCTGAACGCGGTCAGCTTCTGGTTGTTCCTGTTCGGCGGCCTGGGGGTGACCGCGAGCCTGTTCAACGCCGAGGGCGCCCCGTCGTTCGGCTGGACGGGCTACACGCCGCTGTCGACCGGGCCGTTCAGCCCGGAGATGGGCGGCGACCTGTGGATCATGGGCCTGGTGCTCTCGGGGCTCGGCACGATCCTGGGCGCGGTCAACTTCATCACCACGATCATCACCATGCGGGCGCCCGGCATGACCATGTTCCGGATGCCGATCTTCACCTGGAACATCCTGCTGACCAGCGTGCTCGTGCTGATCGCGTTCCCGGTGCTGGCGGCGGCGCTGCTGGTGCTGGAGGCCGACCGGCGGCTGGGCGCGCACGTCTTCGACGCCGAGGTCGGCGGCGCGATGTTGTGGCAGCACCTGTTCTGGTTCTTCGGCCACCCCGAGGTCTACATCGTGGCGCTGCCCTTCTTCGGCATCGTCACCGAGATCATCCCGGTGTTCAGCCGCAAGCCGCTGTTCGGCTACGTCGGCCTGGTCGGTGCGACCATCTCGATCACCGGCCTGTCGGTCACCGTCTGGGCGCACCACATGTTCGCCACCGGGCGGGTGCTGCTGCCGTTCTTCTCGTTCATGTCGTTCCTGATCGCGGTGCCGACCGGGGTGAAGTTCTTCAACTGGATCGGCACGATGTGGCGCGGCCACCTGTCGTTCGAGCCGCCGATGTTGTTCGCGGTCGGCTTCCTGGTGACGTTCCTGTTCGGCGGGATCACGGGCGTCATCCTGGCCAGCCCGCCGCTCGACTTCCAGGCCCACGACTCCTACTTCGTGGTGGCGCACTTCCACTACGTGCTGTTCGGCACGGTCGTGTTCGCCATGTTCGGCGGCTTCTACTTCTGGTGGCCCAAGTGGACCGGCCGCATGCTCGACTTCCGGCTGGGCCGCTGGCACTTCTGGCCGCTGTTCATCGGCTTCCACACCACGTTCCTGGTGCAGCACTGGCTGGGCATCTCGGGCATGCCGCGACGGTACGCCGACTACAGCGCCGTCGACGGCTTCACCACCCTGAACGTGGTCTCCTCGGTCGGCGCGTTCATCCTCGGCGTCTCGACGCTGCCGTTCCTGTTCAACGTCTGGTACACCGCCAAGTACGCGCCGAGGGTCGACGTCGACGACCCGTGGGGCTTCGGCAACAGCCTGGAGTGGACGACGTCGTGCCCGCCGCCCCGCCACAACTTCCACCGCATCCCGCCCATCAGGTCGGAGCGGCCGGCGTTCGACCTCAAGTACCCCCACGTCACCCGGCGCGGGATCCCCAGTGGATGACGAGCGTGTGCTGGCCGAGATGGCCCGCCGTCTCCGCGAGGACGACCGCGCCTTCGCGGCGCGCATCGACCGGCTGAACGCCACCTGCGCCGAGATGGCGCGGGGGCGTTTCCAGTGGGAGGTGGGCCGGACCGAGATGACGCTGATCGTGCTGGCCACGATCCTGGCCGCCGTGCTGATGGGCGCGGTGACCGTCATGGTCCACCACGATCAGCCGAGCACGCAGAACTCGTTGCCGTCGGGGTCGGCCATGAGCACCCGGCCCTCGGCGGCGCCGAGCCGGGTCGCCCCGAGGGCGACCAGCCGGTCGATCTCCACCTGGGCGAGGTCGAAGTGCAACCGGTTCTTCCCGGTCTTCACCGGCAGCGGCGGGCCGCCCCACGTGATCTTCGGGCCGCCGTGCGGCGACCGGATCGCGGTCTCCTCGTTCTGGTCCCACACCAGCGGCCAGCCCAGGGCCGCGCTCCAGAAGTAGCCGACGGCCTGCGACCCGTCGCAGGCCAGCGCCCCGATGAACCCGCACTCGGCGAGGAAGGTGTTGGTCGCCTCGGTGACGCAGAACTCGTTGCCCTCGGGGTCGGCGAGCACGACGTGCTCCTCCTCGGGGAGCTGCCCGATGTCGATGTGCCGGGCGCCCAGCGCGAGCGCCCGGGCCACGGTGGCCTGCTGCTCCTCGTCGGTGTCGCTGGTGAGGTCGAAGTGCATGGGGTTCTGCCGGGTCTTGGGCTCCGAGGTCGGCAGGAACCGCAGGCGGAAGCCGGTGTCGTCGGCGGGCAGCAGCGTGGTGTCGCCGTCCGCCTTCCAGCCGAGGAATTCGCCCCAGAACCGGGCGAGCGCGGGTGGGTCGTGCGCGTCGATGCAGAGCGCGGCGAGCTGAGGGGTCATCCGGCCCACGCTAGACGCGGGGAATGCGGTGGTTCCACTGGATTTCGTCCATCTGTAACGCATCGGTAACGGTTGAACACGCCGCTCTGGTGCCTTCTTTGTGTGAACGCTAACAATCTCAGGAGATATCCCCTCGGCTGAGCGGTGTTCTAGCTGTGTTAGCGCTAACAATCGAGGGTCGAGCTGGCAAGGAAGGGAAGGCCATGACGGCATCCGAGAAGTCAGGAATGAGCCGCCGCACCTTCGTGCGGACGTCGGCCTTGGGGGTGGCGTTAGCCGCGACGACCACCGGCGTGCAGTCGGGGACGGCCGAGGCCGCGACCGTGAACGTCACCGAGTCCGTGGCCGGGATCCCCTACGTCGGCGCCGGGAGCAACACCGCCGTCAGGCCGTTCCGGCTGCACGAGATCAGCCTGAAGACCGGTCTGCTGCAGGAGAAGCGCGACCGGATGAAGGCGTTCCTGCAGGCGTTCGACGAACGCCGGTTCCTCTTCCTGTTCAACAACCAGGCGGGCCGGCCGAACCCCGCGGGCGTGACCGCTCCCGGCGGCTGGGAGGACGGCGGCCTGCTGAGCGGCCACTGGGCCGGTCACTACATGAGCGCCCTGGCCCAGGCCCACGCCGACCAGGGGGAGGCGGTCTACAAGACCAAGCTCGACTGGATGGTCAACGAGCTGGGCGCCTGCCAGGACGCCATCACCGCCCGCATGACCGCCCCCGAGAACCCCGAGGAGCCCGAGGCGCCGCCCATCGGCCGCGTGGCCGGGAAGTTCGGCAACGCCCTGAAGCTCAACGGCGGCGGCACCGCCGAGCACGTCAAACTGCCGCAGGAGGCGGTGTCCCAGCTCACCGACTTCACGATCGCGACCTGGGTCAACCTCGCCGCCGCGCAGAACTGGAGCCGGGTCTTCGACTTCGGCCAGAGCACCGCGGTCAACATGTTCCTCACCGCCCGTGCCGGCGTCACCGGCAACCCGCCCCGGTTCGCCATCACCACCACGGGCAGCGGCGGCGAGCAGCAGATCAACGGCACGACCGCGATCCCGACCGGCCAGTGGGTGCACCTGGCCGTCACCCTCTCGGGCACCGTCGGCACCCTGTACGTCAACGGCGCCGTCGCCGGCACCAACCCGAACATGACCCTCAACCCGACCAGCCTCGGCGTGCCCGGCAACGTCTGGATCGGCCGCTCGGCCTACGGCGACGCGATGCTCAACGCGAGCGTCGACGAGTTCCACATCTTCGACCGCGCCCTGAGCGCCGCCGAGATCACCTCGCTCCAGACCTCCGCCGCGGGCACCACGGGCGGCGGCAACATCGCCTGGTACCGGTTCGACGAGACCGACGGCGCCTCCGCGCTCGACTCCTCGCCCAACAACCGCCCCGCCGGCATCGTCGCCGTCCCGCAGCCGGGCGGGCAGCTCTGGAAGCCCGTCTACGCCGGGTACCTCGGGGCCATCCCGGAGGACGCCGTCATCCGCGTCGGCCCGCCCCGCTACGCCCAGTACGGCGGCAACGCCGCCACCAACGTGTGGGCGCCCTGGTACACCCAGCACAAGATCATTCGCGGGCTGCTGGACGCGTACACGCTGACCGGCAACACCAAGGCCCGCGACATCGCCGTGAAGATGGCCGACTGGGCGCACAACGCCCTGAGCACCGGCGACAAGAACCACCCGAACTACGCGGGCCCGATCACCCGCGACAACCTCAACCTGATGTGGGACACCTACATCGCCGGCGAGCTGGGCGGCGCCAACGAGGTGTTCGCCGAGATCCACGCGCTGACCGGCGACCCCAAGCACCTGGAGACGGCCAAGTTCTTCGACAACCGCGAGTCCCTCTTCGGCGCGACCGTCGAGAACCGCGACATCCTCACGGTCACCAACCCGCTCGCCTACGGCCGCAGGCGACCCGCCCGCCTGCACGTCAACCAGCACGTGCCCGGCTTCTCGGGCTACCTGCGCATCTTCGAGCAGGGCGGCGGCGACGACTACCTGACGGCCGCGAAGAACTTCTTCGGCATGCTGGTCCCGCACCGCATGTTCTCCCACGGCGGCCTCGGCGGTAACTACCCGGGCTCCAACAACAACATCGAGATGTTCCAGAACCGGGACAACATCGCCAACGCGATCGCCCAGGGCGGCGCCGAGACGTGCTCGATCTACAACGTCGCCAAGCTGGCCCGGAACCTGTTCTTCCACACCCAGGACCCGGCCTACATGGACTACTACGAGCGGGCGATGTTCAACCAGCTCGCCGGCTCGCGGGCCGACTCGGCCAGTACGGCCAACCCGCAGGTCACCTACTTCCAGCCGCTGACCCCCGGCGCGGGCAAGTCCTACGGCAACACCGGCACCTGCTGCGGCGGCACCGGCCTGGAGATCCACACCAAGTACCAGGAGGCGACCTACTTCAAGTCGGCCGACGGCTCGGCCCTGTGGGTCAACCAGTTCGTGCCCTCGACCGTGACGTGGACCGAGAAGAACTTCACGTTGACCCAGGAGACGAACTTCCCGCGCCAGGCCGGCACCAAGCTGACCGTCACCGGCGGCGGTCAGCTGGCCCTCAAGCTGCGGGTGCCCAAGTGGGCCGTCAAGGGCTACTCGGTGAAGGTCAACGGGGTGCTCCAGCTGCTGCAGACCCCGGTCCCGGGCACCTACGTGACCCTGACCCGCAACTGGGGCGCCGGCGACGTCATCGAGATCTCGATGCCCTTCTCCATCCGGATCGAGCGCGCCATCGACCGCCCCGACACCCAGTCGATCATGTGGGGCCCGCTGCTCATGCCGATCCTCGGCAACCCCGGCGGCGGCGCCTACCGCGAGCTGACCCTCTACCGCCACCTCAAGCGCGACGGCGACTACGCGCGGGCGGCCATCACGGCGAACGGCGTGACCGCGGCCGGCGACCCGCTGTTCACCACGGGCGGCTTCACCCTCCGTCCCTGGTACGTCGGCGACACCCAGGCCCACTCGGCCTACTTCCGCCGGGTCGAGCCGAAGATCGTGTTCGGCGACGTGGACTCGGGCGTGCCGAACGTGAAGCGCGACGACGGCCTGCCCAACTACGACGTGCCGGTCACCGGGATCGTCTCACCCGGCACCGACGGCCTGACCTTCCTGGACGTGCTCTGGGACCAGGCCCCGTTCGCGACGCACGCCGCGTTCATGGCGAAGGTCAACTCGACGGCCGACGCGTTCGTGGCGGCCGGGCTGCTGACCGCCGCGCAGAAGACCGCGATCGTCGCCGCCGCCGACAGCGCGCGGGCCCAGCTCGCGCCCGGAGCGGAGCTCCCGGCCACGGTCACCGCCGAGGCCCGGTTCATCGGCGGTTCGGCCTACCTGGCCGTCCGCGTGGTGAACGACCACGACGCCCCCGTCGACGTCGTGGTGGAGACCGCCCACGGCTCGAAGTCCTTCACCGGCGTCGCGCCGTGCAAGTCGGCGTTCCAGCAGTTCCCGGTCCGCGCCGCGTCACTGCCCGCCGGTGAGGTCACGGTGTCCGTCACCGGAACCGTCGAGGGGGACGTGGTCACGACCGAGATCGTCAGGCAGTACGCCGCCACGTCCCGATGATCACGGAAGAGTTCGGGCTCTCGGAGCTCTGGGAGCCCGCCACCCGCCGCGACCCGCACGCGTTCTACGCGCGCGTGCGGGCCGCGGGCCGGCCGGTTCCGCAGGTCGACCCGGCGGGGAACCGGTTCTGGGTGGTGGCCCGGCACGCCGACGTCCTGGCGGGACTGCGGCACCCGGAGATCGGCCACCGGCTCCCCGGTGCCCTGCCCGAGGAGGGGGAGGCCGAGCGGATCGCGGCCCGGCAGCTCATCTCCCTCGACCCGCCCGACCACACCCGGCTGCGCGGGCTGGTGGGCAGGGCGTTCACGGCCCGGACGGTGGCACGTCTGGAGCCGTGGATCGCCGAGGTCGCCGACCGGCTGGTCGCCCGCGCGCGGGAGCTGGGCTCCTTCGACGGCGTGGCCGACCTGGCCGACCCGCTGCCGGTCAACGTCATCGCCCAGCTCGTCGGGGTGCCCGAGGACGACCGGCCGATGTTCCGCGCCTGGTCGGCGACGATCGTCTCCGGCTCCGATCGGGACGGCTCGGCCACGCTGGCCTTCGCCGCCTACGTCGACGACCTGGCCGCCCGCCGCCGGGCCGACCCGGCCGACGACCTGCTCTCGGGGCTGGTGGCCCTGGAGGCGGACGGCGACGCCCTCGACCGCGACGAACTGGTCGCGATGATCCAGCTCCTGCTGATCGCCGGTCAGGAGACCACGGTCGACGTCGTCGTCAACGGGATCCGGCTGCTGCTCACGCACCCGGAGCAGTGGCGGGACCTCCGCGACGACCCGGCGCTGGCGGAGGCGGCCGTGGAGGAGACGCTGCGTTTCCGCGGCCCGGTCGAGATCGTGCCGCCCCGGTTCGCCTTCCGCGACCTCGGCCTGGCCGGGGGCGTGATCCCGGCCCACGAGCGGGTGGCCCTGTCGCTCTGGGGCGCCAACCGCGACCCGGAGGTCTTCGCCGACCCCGACGTGTTCGACGTCCACCGGTCCGACGTGCACCGCCACCTGGCGTTCGGACACGGGATCCACTTCTGCCTGGGCGCGGCGCTGGGCCGCCTGGAGGCCCGGATCATGCTCGACCGCGTCGCCCGCGGACTCGGCACGCTGCGCCTCGCGGCCGACCCCGGAGACGCCTTCCGCCTCCATCACGGAGGCCTGCCGCTGACCCTCTAATCTCCCGATCCGAGGGCGCGCAGGCAGAAGGCCGAGACGAACTCCTCGGCCTCCTCCAGGGTCCGGCCGCCCTCGGTCAGCGGGATGCGTTCGGACCCGAGGACCGCCAGCACCGCTCGTGCCGACGCCTCGACGTCGGCGGTCTGGAACTCGCCCGAGTCGACGCCGGTCTGGATGATCTCCCGCAGGATCGCCTGCATCGGCGCGACGTGGGCGGCCAGCCGCTGGTAGGCGTCGGGCCCGAGGGTGGCCGACAGGTCGGCGGCCCCCGGGTGGGGGTGGGCGACCAGGCCGGTGAGCTGGAGCCGGACGAACGCGCGCAGCCGGACCGACGGCGAGGCGTCGGCGGGCAGGTCGCGGGCGTAGCTCTCGACGAAGTAGTGGGTCACCCGCTCGGTGAAGGCCAGCAGCAGCGCGGTCTTGTCGGGGAAGTAGTTGTAGAGGACGGTGCGGGTGATGCCGGCCTCGGCCGCCAGCTCGGTCATCGAGATCGCGTCGATGCCCTGCCTGCGGGCCAGCCGCGCGATGGCCTCCAGGATCTTCTCCTGGGTCTGGGCGCGGTGCTCGCCGATCGTGGCGGCCGAGATGCGCGGCACGTCAGGCCGCCACCGTGGCCACCCGGCCCAGGTCGCCGAGCACCTCGGTGTTCAGCTGGTAGGCCAGCCGGGTCTCCCGGATCACGCGCTGCCGGCCGGCCTCGTCGAGGCTCTCGCCGAGCACGTCGAGGCGGCGGCGGTATTCGTCCTTGAACCGGGGGAGGCTGCCGATGTCGAAGTGGTAGAAGTCCACGCCGCCTCCCTTGCCGTAGCCGTAGATCTTCTGCAGTTCCATCCGGATGAACTGCCCGCCGGACAGGTCGCCGAGGTACCGAGTGTAATGGTGGGCCACGTATCCGCCCGGCCAGTCGCAAACCTGGTTGATCCGGGCGACGAGCGTCTGGGTCGGCTTGCTGGGGGCGATGCGGGAGGCCCAGTCGTCGCCGTAGATGGTCGTGAGGTCGCGGACGAGCGCCTCCTCCCGGTAGAGCTCGGGGAACACGAAGGCCCCGGCGACGGGGTCGCCGGCCAGCCGCCTGGACGCGCCGTCGAGGGCCACATACGCGAAGTAGTGCTGGGCGACCATCTCGCCGTAGGCCTCGGGACTGAGCCTGCCCGCCATCAGGTTCTTCAGGTAGCTGTCGTCCTCCGCGGACTCGTGGTCGGTCCAGGTCGCGGTCCGCAGGACCTCGGCAAAACCCATGGCAGGCTCCTCAGAGTGTCGTTCATGACGAAGTGTCACAAACCTTCGGCGCGATCGTCAACAGCTTGATGACAGAGTGTCGTTAAACCTGATTACACGATTACGATCGCTCTCAGCGAACGCACGCAAGCTTGGGAACATCATGGGACTCGCCTTAGTTGAGCGCATATAACTCAAGGCTGAGGAGCACGCATGACTGAGATCCTTCCCGTCCTGCCCCTGGACGACGAGGTCGTCCTGCCCGGCATGGTCGTCCCCCTCGATCTGTCCGACTCCGAGGTGCGCGCGGCGATCGAGGCCGCCCAGGCCACCGGCGCGAAGAAGCCGCAGGTCCTCCTGGTGCCCCGCATCGACGGGCACTACGGGGCGGTCGGCGTCAGCGCCGTGGTCGAGCAGGTGGGCAGGCTGCCCGGCGGCGAGCCCGCCGCCGTGGTGCGGGGTGTGGCGCGCGCCCGCGTGGGCACCGGCACGACCGGCCCCGGCGCGGCCCTGTGGGTCGAGGCCACCCTCGTGGCCAAGGCCGCCGGCGAGCCCGACGCCAAGGTGAGCTCCCTCATGAAGGAGTACAAGGCGCTCACCACCACGATCCTGCAGAAGCGCGGCGCCTGGCAGGTCGTCGACCAGGTCAACGGCATCGACGACCCCTCGGTGCTGGCCGACAGCTCCGGCTACGCGCCCTGGCTCTCGACCGCGCAGAAGCTCCTCCTCCTGGAGACCCCCGACGCGGGCGAGCGGCTGGAGAAGCTCGTCGGCTGGGCCCGCGACCACCTCGCCGAGGTCGACGTCGCCGAGACGATCCGCAAGGACGTCCAGGAGGGCATGGAGAAGCAGCAGCGCGAGTTCCTGCTCCGCCAGCAGCTCGCGGCGGTCCGCAAGGAGCTGGCCGAGCTGAACGGCGACCCCGAGACCGAGGAAGAGGACTACCGGGCCCGGGTCGAGGCGGCCGACCTGCCCGAGAAGGTGCGCGAGGCGGCCCTCAAGGAGGTCGACAAGCTGGAGCGCACCTCCGACCAGTCGCCCGAGACCGGCTGGATCCGCACCTGGCTCGACACCGTCCTCGACCTGCCGTGGAACACCCGCACCGAAGACGAGTACGACATCGCCGGCGCCCGCGCGATCCTCGACGCCGACCACACCGGCCTGGAGGACGTGAAGGACCGGATCATCGAATACCTCGCGGTCCGCAAGCGCCGCGCCGACCAGGGGCTCGGCGTCGTCGGCGGGCGGCGGTCCGGCGCGGTGCTCGCGCTGGCCGGCCCTCCCGGAGTCGGCAAGACCTCGCTCGGCGAGTCGGTGGCCCGCGCCATGGGCCGCAAGTTCGTCCGGGTCGCGCTGGGCGGCATCCGCGACGAGGCGGAGATCCGCGGCCACCGGCGCACCTACGTCGGCGCGCTGCCCGGCCGCATCGTCCGGGCGATCCGCGAGGCCGGCTCGATGAACCCGGTCGTGCTGCTCGACGAGGTCGACAAGGTCGGCGCCGACTACCGGGGCGACCCGACGGCGGCGCTGCTGGAGGTGCTCGACCCGGCGCAGAACCACACCTTCCGCGACCACTACCTCGAGGTCGAGCTCGACCTGTCCGACGTGCTGTTCCTGGCCACGGCCAACGCCCTGGAGCAGATCCCCGGCCCGCTGCTCGACCGCATGGACGTCGTCACCCTCGACGGCTACACCGAGGACGAGAAGGTCGTCATCGCCCGCGACCACCTGCTGCCCCGGCAGCTCGAGAAGGCGGGCCTGACCCCCGACGAGGTCACGATCGACGACGAGGCGCTGCGCCGCGTAGCGGGGGAGTACACCCGCGAGGCGGGCGTGCGCTCCCTGGAGCGGGCGGTCGCGCGGGTGCTGCGCAAGGTCGCCGCGGCGGTCTCGCTGGGCGACAAGACCCTGCCGCTGACCGTCACCGACGCCGACCTGGTCGGCTACCTCGGCCGGCCGCGCCACGTGCCCGAGTCGTCGCTGCCCGAGTCGCGCCAGCGCACCTCGGTGCCCGGCGTGTCGACCGGCCTGGCGGTGACCGGCGCGGGTGGTGACGTCCTCTACGTCGAGGCGTCGCTGGCCGACCCCGAGACCGGCTCGACCGGGGTGACCCTGACCGGTCAGCTCGGCGACGTGATGAAGGAGTCGGCCCAGATCGCGCTCTCCTACCTGCGCTCGCGCGGCGCGGAGCTGGAGCTGCCGGTCGGGTCGCTGAAGGACCGCCAGGTCCACATCCACGTCCCGGCGGGCGCGGTGCCGAAGGACGGCCCCTCGGCCGGCGTCACCATGACGACCGCGCTGGCCTCGCTGCTCAGCGGGCGGCCGGTGCGCAGCGACGTGGCGATGACCGGTGAGGTGTCGCTGACCGGCCGGGTCCTCCCGATCGGCGGCGTCAAGCAGAAGCTGCTGGCCGCCCACCGGGCGGGCATCACGACCGTCCTGATCCCGGCCCGCAACGAGCCGGATCTCGACGACGTCCCGGCCGAGGTGCTGGCCGACCTCGAGGTCCACGCCGTCGGCGACGTGCGTGAGGTCCTGGAGATCGCGCTGACCCCGGCGAAGGTGGGGCAGTCGGCGGCGGCGTAGTCTCCACGAGCGCGAAGGGGGTCTCCCGGGACAGGGGAGGCCCCCTTCGTCATGTCCGGCCATGTCCTGATCTGCAAGGTTCATGTCGTTGCGGCCACCGGGGCGGGACTCGCAGGATGGAGGCATGCGGGTCGTCTGCGTCATCACCGAAGGGTTCCAGCACCTTGATCTGGCCGGTCCGGCCGACGTGTTCGCCACCGCCGGGCTGGTCTCCCGGAGGGCGGCGTACACGCTGGAGGTGACCTCGACCGCGGCCGGGCCGGTCCGGGCGTCGAACGGGCTGGCCACGCTCGTGGAGACCCCGATCGACGAGGTCGCCGGGCCGATCGACACGCTGCTGGTCGCGGGCGGGCCGACCGTCGACGACCACCTGCGCGACCCCCGTCTGGTGGCGGGGGTGCGCCGGCTGGCGGCGGGAGCCAGGCGGACCGGATCGGTCTGCACGGGGGCGTTCCTGCTCGCCGAGGCCGGGCTGCTCGACGGCGGGAGGGCCACCACCCACTGGTTGTCGGCCGGCGAGCTGAGCCGGCGCTACCCCGCCGTCGAGACCGACTCCGACGCGATCTACGTCAGGAACGGCGACGTCTGGACCTCGGCGGGGGTGACCGCCGGGATCGACCTGGCCCTGGCGATGGTCGCCGACGACCACGGCCACCGCGTGGCCCGCGAGGTCGCGCGGGGGCTGGTGGTCTACCTCCACCGGCCCGGCGGGCAGTCGCAGTTCTCGGCGCCGATCCAGGCCGTACCGAGAAGTGAGCCCCTGAAGGAGCTGCAGGCCTGGATCGACGAGCACCCGGAGGAGGACCTCAGCGTCCCGGCGCTGGCCCGCCGGATGAACCTGAGCGAGCGCCACTTCTCCCGCGTCTTCACCGACGAGACCGGCATGCCCCCCGGCCGGTACGTCGAGATGGCCCGCACCGGCGCCGCCCGGCGGCTGCTGGAGACCACCGACGAACCCCTCGACGTCGTCGCCCGGCGCACCGGCCTCGGCCTGCCCGGGAGCCTCTACCGGGTGTTCCGGCGTCACCTGCGCGTTTCCCCCGGCGACTACCGTCGCCGGTTCCGTGACAAGGAGCACTAGTTGCGCATCGCCATCCCCCTCTATCCCGGCTTCACCGCCCTCGACGCGGTCGGCCCCTACACCGTCCTGGCCTTCGCGCCCGGCGTCACCGTCACGTTCGTGGCGGGCGAGCGCGGCCCGGTCGTCGACGACCAGGACAGCCTGTCGATCACCGCGACCGCCGCCTACGACGAGCTGCCCGACCCCGATGTGGTCCTGGTCCCGGGCGGTCCCGGCACCGTCGGAGCGCTCGGCGACCACCGCCTCATCGAGTGGATCCGGGCCGCCCACCGGACCACGAGGTGGACCACCTCGGTATGCAGCGGGGCCTTCCTGCTCGCCCACGCAGGAGTCCTGGACGGGCTCCCCGCGACCACCCACTGGGGCTTCCACGACCAGCTCGCCGCCTTCGGCGCGGTCCCGGCCGCCGGACGCGTGGTCACCGAGGGGAAGGTCGTCACCGCCGCCGGGGTGTCGGCCGGCCTCGACATGGCGCTGACCCTGCTCGCCCTGCTGCGCGACGAGGACACCGCCAGGGCCGTGCAGCTGGCCATCGAGTACGACCCCGCCCCTCCCTTCTCTTCGGGCTCGGCCGCGACCGCCAGTCCTGAGCTGCGCGAACGTGCGCTGAGCCTGATCCGCGGGGTGTGACCTGCGCTTTAAAGCGAGCTTCAAGTCAGTCGCTACTGAGCCGCTATCGGGACGGTTTATTTCTTTCCCTGTCAAACTCCTCGTCCCGAGAGGAATCCGGAAATGCGATTCATCAAGAAGCTCCTGGTGAGCGGCGGCGTCGCGGCCGCTCTCATCACCGGCGCCGTGGTTGCGCCGACGGCCGCCAGTGCCTCCCCCTTCGTCGGAGACTGGGGCCCCTACTTCTCCGCCGACCACAAGGCCGAGGCGGAGGGCAAGTACGTCCTCCACCACGAGAAGAAGAAGGTCTGGCACTGGGAGAAGTTCAAGAAGCCCATCAAGAAGTGCTGGTGGAAGCACGGCGAGAAGAAGTGCAAGATCGTCGGCTGGAAGTGGGACAAGAAGTGGTCCTGGAAGTGGGTCGAGTACACCAAGGTCTCGGTCAAGGGTGAACTCACGAACCACAAGTGGTGGGGCGACAAGAAGTACGAGTGCGCCTGGGCCGTCTTCAAGATCGAGGACCTCGAGGGCCACACCTACTTCAAGAAGTTCAAGAACTGCGACAAGGGCGGCGACTGGTTCGGCTTCAGCGCCGACAACGTGAACACCATCGACGTCCAGGTCTCCCGCGGCAACTTCTTCAGCCCCAAGGGCTTCTACGGCCCCTGGTCGCCGGTCTACGAAGCCGTCTGATCGGCACCCCCGAACGGTAGGCTGAGCGGTCTACTGAACGGCCCGCGCCAATCCCGGCGCGGGCCGTTTCCTTTTCCGCCCGACGATCACCGAGTAATGTTCGGTCATGTATCCGGGTGCCGTCGCCGCAGTGAGCCCTGACAAACCCGCTGTGATCATGGCCGGTTCCGGCCGGGTGGTCACCTACCGGGAACTCGACGAGGAGTCCAACCGCCTCGCCCACCTGCTGCGCGAGGCCGGGCTGCGGCCCGGCGACCACATCGCGTTCATGCTGGAGAACCACCCCCTCTTCCTCGCGGTCGCGTGGGCGGCCCACCGGTCGGGGCTGCTCTACACGGCGATCAGCTCGCGGCTGCAGGCCGGCGAGCTGACGTACATAGTGGAGAACTGCGGGGCCAAGGCGTTCGTCAGCTCGGCGGCGTGCGCCGAGGCGGCCGCCGCGGTGACCGGCCCGCCGCTCCGGCTCATGCTCGACGGCACGGTCCCCGGCTTCCTGTCGTACGAGACCGCGGTCGCCCCCATGCCCGTCACCCCCGTGGCCGACGAGGTGCAGGGCATGGACATGCTCTACTCCTCGGGCACCACCGGGCGGCCGAAGGGCGTCCGGCCAAATTGGACCGGCCAGCCGCTCGACGTGCCCGGCCCGCTGATGAACCTGATCGGCTTCCTGTTCACCCCCACGGCCGACAGCGTCTACCTGTCGCCCGCGCCGCTCTACCACGCCGCCCCGCTGCGCTACTCGCTCACCTTCCAGCGCTTCGGCGCCACGGTCGTCGTCATGGAGCGCTTCGACCCCGAACAGGCCCTCGCCGCCGTCGAGAAGTACGGCGTCACGCACTCCCAGTGGGTGCCGACCCACTTCATCAAGCTCCTGAAGCTGCCGGAGGAGACCCGGTCGCGCTACGACCTGTCCACGCTCCGGTACGCCGTCCACGCCGCCGCCCCCTGCCCGGTCCCGGTCAAGGAGCGGATGATGGAGTGGTGGGGCCCGATCATCCACGAGTACTACGCGGGCACCGAGGGCAACGGCTTCGTCTACGCCGGCCCGCACGACTGGCTCACCCACAAGGGCACCGTCGGACGGCCCCTGCTCGGCGTGCCGCACATCCTCGACCCCCAGGGCGAGGAGCTCGGCCCGGGGGAGACCGGCGTCGTCTACCTGTCCGGCGGCCCGGCGTTCGTCTACCACGGCGACCCCGAGAAGACCGCCGCCGCGCACGACCCGAAGGGCCGGGGCTGGTCGACGCTCGGGGACATCGGCCACCTCGACGAGGAGGGCTTCCTCTACCTGACCGACCGGAGCTCTTACATGATCATCTCGGGCGGGGTGAACGTCTATCCGCAGGAGGCGGAGAACCTGCTGGCCGTCCACCCGAAGGTCGCCGACGTGGCCGTCTTCGGGGTGCCCGACGAGGAGATGGGCGAACAGGTCAAGGCCGTCGTGGAGCCCGCCGACCCCGCGGCGGCCGGGCCGGAGCTGGAGGCGGAGCTGATCGCGTACTGCCGCGAACGGCTGGCCCACTACAAGTGCCCGAGGTCGGTCGACTTCCGCACGGAGCTGCCCCGCCACCCCACCGGGAAGTTGTACAAACGAATTTTGCGCGCCGAATACTGGCCGGAGCAGCACAAATAAGGCCGATGTTCGGTTTCGCCAGGTCAGCGGGGTGATCGCTTAAGCCCGCCTTATCGGCGGTTTGCCATCTTAGAACCACCGGCCCGAAGGAGCCGGGATTCGGTAAGGGGATGGCAGAGATGAGCGCTGACGAGCGGGAGAACGAGCACGGGACCACCGAGGTCCTGGAGGGGCGCGGCTGGAGCCAGTTCGGCCGGCGGGCCCCGCAGTACGGCGACTACCGGGGCGAGCAGTCCGCCCCGACCTTCGCGCCGCCCCCGCCGCCGCACCAGCCGGGCCCCATCCAGGGACACGTCGGGGCGAACCCGGTCGGCGACACCGCCGTCTACGGTCTGCCGCCGGTCCCGCCGGAGCCTCCCCAGCGGCAGCGGTCCGACGGGCGGGCCTGGAAGCGGGGCGTCTCGATCCTCGCCCTGGCGTGCGTGGCGGTCGGCGGTGGGGTCGCAGGGGCCCTCATCACCAACGCGCTGGACGACGACGGCACCCCGGTGCTGGCCAGCCCGGTGGTGAACGCGCAGAGCAACGGCTCGGCGGCGATGCCCGCCAAGGGCACGATCGCCGCGGTCGCCAAGGCCGTGCAGCCCTCGGTCGTCATGATCACCGTGACCTCGCAGCAGGGCCAGGGCGAGGGCTCCGGTGTGATCCTCTCGGCCGACGGGCTGATCCTCACCAACAACCACGTGGTCGCGGGCGCCGGTCAGAACGCCCAGATGGCGGTCAAGTTCAGCGACGGCCGCACCATCCCGGCGACGCTCGTGGGCACCGACCCGACGACCGACATCGCGGTCATCCGCGCCACCGGCGTCTCGGGCCTCACGGCCGCCGCGCTCGGCGACAGCGACGCGCTCCAGGTGGGCGACTCGGTCCTGGCGATCGGCAGCCCGCTCGGCCTGGAGGGCTCGGTCACCTCGGGCATCGTCTCGGCCCTCGACCGCACGGTCACCTCGGGCGGCGGCGGCGGTGGCGGCGGCCCGCAGCTTCCCCCCGGCTGGGGCGGCGGCTTCGGCCAGGAGCAGCAGCAGGCCGACCCGACCACGACGATCGGCGGCATGATCCAGACCGACGCGGCGATCAACCCCGGCAACTCGGGCGGCGCCCTGGTCAACGCGTCCGGCCAGGTCATCGGCATCAACACCGCGATCGCCACCTCGGGCGGCGGCAACGGCAACATCGGCGTCGGCTTCGCGATCCCGATCAACACCGCCAGGAACGTCGCCGACCAGCTCATCAAGACCGGCAAGGCCGTCCACGCCTACCTGGGCGTGAGCGTCGGCGACGCCACCGGCGACACCCCCGGCGCGCTGGTGTCGACGGTCGAGCCCAACAGCCCCGCCGCCAAGGCGGGCCTGCAGCAGGGCGACATCATCACCAAGGTCGACGACACCCCCGTGGACGCGGGCGAGACCGTCGTCGGCATCGTCCGCGGCCACCAGCCGGGGACCAAGGTGACAGTGACCTACATGCGGAACGGTCAGGCGAACACGGCGACGATCACTCTGGAGGAGAAGACGACGAACTGACGCGGAGATCTCTCAGGCAGGGGACAGGGAACGGCCGGCGGCGCCTCCAGGCATGGGAGGCGCCGCCGGTCATTTCCGTCACGGCCCCGCCGGTCTCTTCCCGTCACGGCGCTGCTGGTCTCTTCCCGTCACGGCTCCGTCGGTCTTTGCCCGCCACCGCTCGGCTGGTCTTTCCCGTCGCGGCCCCGCTGGTCTTTTCTCCGTTACGGCTCCGCCCTCCCCGGCCCCGATCGCCGCCTCCGGTCCGCTCAAGAAGCGGCGCGCACCGGCCGCTCCCGGTCCGCCCTGTCACGGGCGGGTGCGGCTACCTCCTGATCATGTTCTCGGCCTCCCACAACTCGCGGTAGTAGCCGTCGGCCGCCACGAGTTCGGCGTGGGTCCCGCGCTGGACGACCAGCCCGTCTTCCAGGACGACGACCTCGTCGACCGCCTCCAGCCCCCGGAGCCGGTGGGTGACGAGGAGGGTGGTCCGGCCGCGGGTGGCGTCGAGGAGGTCGGCCATCAGGGCGTCGGCCGTGGTCTCGTCGAGGGCCTCGGCGGGTTCGTCGAGCAGGAGGACCGGGGGGTCGTAGAGGAGGGCGCGGGCCAGGGCGAGGCGCTGGATCTGGCCGCCCGACAGGGTGCGGCCGTCTTCGCCGAGCTGGACGTCCCAGCCGGCCCGGTCGGCGAACGTGTCGAGCCTGGCCTCCCGGACCGCCTGTTCGAGGTCGGCGTCGGCCGCCTCCGGGCCCGCGAGGCGGAGGTTGTCGCGGAAGGTGGTCTGGAAGACGTAGGGGTCCTGGGTGAGGCCCGTCATCATGGCGCGGGCGTCGTCGGGGGAGATGCGGCGCAGGTCGGCGCCGTTGACGGTGATGCTCCCCGAGACGATGTCGACGGTCCGCATCAGCGCCGACAGCAGCGTGCTCTTGCCCGCCCCGCTCGGCCCCACGACGGCGACGCGCTTGCCGGGCGTGAGCGTCAGGCTTATCCCGCCGAGCGCGGGCCGGTCGCCGTGGCGGACGACCAGGTCGTCGACCACGACCGTCAGCGGCCCGGTCGGCCGGGGCAGCGGGTCGGCCGGGGCGGGCACCGCCGGGGGAGTGGCCTCGATCTCGCGCAGCCGCCGGACCGCCGCCAGCACTCCGGTCAGCCGCTCGCCGGCTGCCGCCAGCGGCAGCACCGGCTCGAAGCTGACCAGCGACATCAGGGCCAGCACGGCGGTCGCGATCGAACCGGCGCCGAGCGCCATGGCCACGGCCACCACGATCACGACCGTGAGCCCCTGCACCAGCACCCCGGCGGCCAGCGCGGTCGCGTTCACCCGGGCCTGCCCGCGCTCCAGCCGGGCCAGCCGGTCGTCGGCGGCGGCCGCGGCGTCGAGCGCCCGCCCGGTCGCGCCGTAGGCGGCCAGGTCGGCCGACCCGTGCACGAGGTCGGCGGTGTGGGCGGCCAGATCGGCCCGCGCGGGCGCCAGCCGGGTGGTCGACCGGCGGGCCAGCGCGGCGGTCGCGGCCGGGAGCAGCACCCCGGCGACGGCCAGCCCGGCCGCCAGCACCACCGCCGCCAACGGCAGCAGGAACGCGGCGATGACGACGGCCGTCACCCCCGTGACCAGGGCGGCGATGGCCGGGAGGAGGCACCGGACCAGCAGGTCCTGCACGGCGTCGGTGTCGTCGACCATCCGGCTCAGCAGGTCGGCCCCCCGGTGGGAGAGCGGCCCGGCCGGGATGAGGGAGTCGTAGAGCCGCTCCCGGGTCGCCGCCTGCGCCCGCAGCGCGACGTCGTGCCCGGACAGCCGTTCGGCGTAGCGGAAGACGCCGCGAGAGGTCGCGAACGCCCGGACCGCCACGATCGCCACCGACAACGCGGCCAGCTCGGGCTGCTGCGCGGCCCGCGTGATGAGCCAGGCGGCGGAGGCGATCAGCCCGAGCCCGGCCAGGTCGGCGGCCGACCCGGCCAGCGCGGCGACCAGCAGCCGCCGGTTCCAGATCATGGAAGAGGTCACTTGATCACTCCGTCGTCCACTCGGATCACCCGGTCGGCCAGGGCGATCATCGCCGGGCGGTGGGCGACGATCACCGCGGTGCGGCCCTCGGACAGGGTGCGGGTGGCCTCGATGACCGCGGCCTCGCTGCGGCCGTCGAGGCGGGCCGTGGGTTCGTCGAGGAGGAGCAGGCCCGCGTCGGGGCGGCAGAAGGCGCGGGCCAGGGCCAGGCGCTGGCGCTGCCCGGCCGACAGGTCGGCGCCGCGTTCGCCGATGACGGTGTCGTAGCCGTCGGGCAGGTCGGTGACGAACACGTCGGCCTGGGCGGCGACCGCCGCGGCGCGAATCTCCTCGGGGGAGGCGGTGCCGTCGAGGGAGATGTTGCCGGCCACCGAGGTGGCGAACAGGTGGGGGCGCTGTGGCACGAAGGCCAGCTGCCGCCGCCATTTCTCCAGGTCGAGGGTGGCCAGGTCGACGCCGCCGATCAGGACCCGGCCCTCGGAGGGGGTGACGAAGCCCAGCAGGAGGTGGAGCAGGGTGCTCTTCCCGGCCCCGCTCTCGCCCACCAGGGCGACCCGTTCGCCGGGGGCGATGGTGAGGGACACGTCGCGGAGGGCGGGGTCGTCGCGGCCGGGGTAGCGCACGGTCACGCCGTCGAGCCGGATCTCGGGCACCCGCTCGCCGACGACCGCGGGACGCGGGGCGGCCGGCTTAGCCCCTTCGAGCAGGGCGAACGCCTGGTCGGCGGCGGTGACGCCCTCCATGGCGGCGTGGAAGCGGGTGCCCATCGCGCGCAGCGGCAGGTAGGCCTCGGGGGCGAGCAGCAGCACGAGCAGGGCCGTCGTCAGGTCGAGCGAGCCGGACAGCAGCCGCAGGCCCACCGGGACCGCGACCAGCGCCAGCGACAGGGACGCGACCAGCTCCAGCACCAGAGACGACAGGAACGCCACGCGCAGGGTCTTCATCGTCGCCGAGCGGTGGGCGCCGGCGACGTCGCGGATCACGGTCGCCTGGTAGCGGGCCCGGCCGAACGCCCGCAGGGTCGGCAGGCCCCGCACCACGTCGAGGAAGTGGCCGCCCAGCCGGGACAGGGCGGCCCACTGCCGCTCGGTCACCACCTTGGTCGTCATGCCGACCAGCGCGCCGAAGATCGGGATCAGCGGCACCGTGACCAGCACGATCAGCGCGGTCGTCAGATCGGCGGCGAACAGCCGCACGATCACCGCCACCGGCACCACGGCGGCCACGGCGATCGACGGCAGGTAGCCCGTGAGGTAGGGGTCGAGCGCGTCGAGGCCCCGGCCGGTCAGCGTCACCAGCTCGCCCGAGCGGGTCTCGGCCGGGCTCATGCCCTGGAAGCGGCGCAGCAGCCGGTGGCGCAGCTCCGACTTCACCCCGCTCGCGGTGGCCCCGGCCGCCACGCCCTGGACCCAGCCCAGCGCGCCCCGGGCCGCGATCACCAGGGCCAGCCAGCCCAGCATGCCGACGGCGAACCGTCCTGACAGCACCCCGGCGAGCAGTTCGGCCTGCACCAGGACCAGCAGCCCGGCCGCCACCGCCGCGCCCAGGCACACCGTCAGGTGGCGGCGCGGCAGCAGCCGCACGAGACCTCTGTGCACCGAGCCCCCCTCAGAAGTAGGCGGGGACCGGCCCCTTGCCGAAGGCCCTCCACACCCAGATCTGCGCCCCGGCCATGACCGGGACGAACGGCAACACCATAAACGTCAGCACCGTCAGGGTCGCCGACGGGGCCGCGTTGCCGATGACCCCGCCCGCCATCCCGACCAGCGGCACCAGCGCCGGCACGGCCGCCAGCCCCCCGGTGACCAGGAGCGTTCCGCCGCCGGTCAGCCGCCAGTCGAGGAACCTCCGGCCGTGCATGACGAACAGGGCGGCGATGAGGAGGCCGTACAGGAGCCCGAAGGGGAACGAGAACCCGGCCAGGCCGGCCAGCAGCAGCCCCCAGGCCAGGCAGACGCCCAGCGACCCGAGGGCGATGAGCCACTCCCAAAAGGCCCGGGTGACGAGGCGGCGGCGGAACCACAGGCCCGCGTCGCGCACCACCCACGAGACCAGCAGCAGCACCACGGCGGTGTAGTTGGCGCTCAGGGCGAACTCGCACGCGGGGAACGCGCCGAACAGCACGCCCGCGGCGGCGATCAGCCACACCTCGTTGGCCAGCACGAACGGGCCGATGGCGCCGATCGCCCGGTCGCGGTCGGCGGTGACGGGCAGGAGCAGGCCGACGCCGAGGTCGAAGCCCTCCAGGGCGAAGTAACCGACCACCAGCAGCGCGAGCGCGCCGAACCACAGGATCTCCATCAGTCGACTCCTAGAACGTCAGCGCGGGGGCGGGCGCGGGCTGCTCGCCCAGCGCGATCTGGTCGGGGCCGCGCCGGATGATCCGCGAGATCAGCAGGTAGTCGGCGACCGCCAGCAGGGTCAGCACGCCGACGAACCCGGCGAACGACAGGGTGATCTGGGCCTCGGTCAGCCCGGGGGTGAGGGCGTCGGCGACCTTCAGCCGCTCCCAGATCATCCACGGCTGGCGGCCCTCCTCCCGCGCGATCCACCCGAGAATGGCGGCGGCGAAGGGGAGCGGGGTGACCAGCAGGATCAGCGGGTGGAGGAACCGCCAGCGCGGCGCCCACTTGACCACGACGACCAGCAGGAGGGCGACGAGCTGGAGCAGGTGCCCCAGCATGATCATGATCCCGAGGCCGAACGCCGCCAGCGGCCGGTCGGCGAACTTGTCGGGCTGGACGCTGGTCACCGGCCCGAACTGGGCGAACCCGAAGCCGACCACCGTCATCGTGCCGACGAACGAGGTCCAGATGCCCATCCGCAACGACCGGGAGAACAGCTCCTGGTCGGAGGTCTTCCGGAACAGGTGGTAGGCGCTCGCGCCCATCACCACGAAGCCGCCCACGGTCAGCCCGGCCGACAACACGTGGGGCAGCGCCATCGAGAGCGACGGGTTGGTCAGCAGCGCCCCGAAGTCGTCGAGCCGCAGCACGTCGCCGTCGCGCACCGCCCCGGCCGGGTGCTGGAGGAACGAGTTGGCCACCATGATCCAGAAGGCGGACGCGTAGGCGGTGAGCGTGACCAGCCAGATCGTCGCGACGTGCAGCCACTTGGGCAGCCGGTGCCAGCCGAAGATCCACAGGCCCAGGAACGTGGACTCCAGGAAGAACGCGATCAGCGTCTCCAGGGCCAGCGGCGCGCCGAACACGTCGCCGGCGTAGTGGGTCAGGCCGCTCCAGCTCAGCCCGAACTGGAACTCCATCACGATGCCGGTGACGATGCCGAGCGCGTAGTTCGTCACGTAGATCTGCCCCCAGAAGCGCGTCATGCGCTCGTCGAGGGTGGTGCCGGTGCGGGCGTATCGGGTGTGCATGATCGCCACAAGGGGGGCCAGGCCCAGCGTGAGCACGACGAACAGGAAATGCAGGCTCCCCGTCACCGCGAACTGCAACCGGGCCAGGTCGAGGACGTCCATGGAAGGCTCCTTATGTCTGGCTACATATAGAGAGCCTACATGTAGACTGGCTACATGCCGAACACGGTTAAGGTGAACTCGTGAACCCCGACGCGCTCCGTGGGCATATGGACGCCCTTCTCCTGTCCGTGGTGGAGCACGAGCCCCTCCACGGCTACGCGATCATCGAAGCCCTGCGGGAGCGGTCCGGCGGCGCCCTTGACGTTCCGACAGGTACTGTCTACCCAGCGTTGCGACGCCTGGAGAGGGCCGGCTTCCTGGCCAGCGAATGGGCGACCGTGGGCGGCCGCAAGAGACGGACCTACCGGCTGACCGACTCGGGCCGGGCCGAACTGGCCGGGGAACGCTCGGCCTGGAGCAGGTTCACCCGCGTGATCGGGCGGGTCCTCGACCCGCAGACGTGAGCCCCTACCGGCCCTTCGGGACCGTGACCGCCGTGCGCAGGCAGTGGGCCGCGCTCCAGAGCTTCCAGCTCCAGAACGACAGGCTCAGCCACGTCGCCACCATGCCCGGGACGTAGTCTTCGAAGGCGGTCAGCACGTTCGCCGTCTCGGTCAGGGCCGAGGACAGCACCGCCATCAACGGAAGCTGACACCACACCAGCAGGCCCAGCACCTTGGCCACCCGCCGCGACCGGCGGGTCCGGCGCAACCGCCACAACGCCACGCCCCCCGCCAGCCCGGTCAGGAGCTGCATGACGTCGACCGTCTTGGCCACCACGTCGAACCAGCCCGGCCGCGACGCGTAGCCGGGGCCCGCGGGGAAGATCTGCCAGAGATACGTCCACATGAGCGCCAGCACCGGCGTGCCCAGGAAGAGCAGCAGCGCCGTGTGGCGGACCTGGACCGCGGTCAGCTCCTCCTGGAACCCCGGCGCCACCTGGGCGACCGGGCCGAAGTCGGCCACCGCGCGCGCCTGCGCCTCCTCGGGCGACAGGCCCTCCTCCGCGTAGGCCTCGGCCGCGTCGCAGAGGCCGTCGCGCGCCTCGGCGAGCAGGTCGCGTCTGGCCCGCCGGGGCCCCCGGAGCGTCTTGGCCAGCGCGGCGACGTAGTCGTCGACGGTGGCCGTCTCGAATGCGGTGTCCATGGTCGTTCGCCAGGCTATGGGAGGACTCGTGGGGGTCGCATCAGGGCGAACCCTGATCCGTCCCGGACGAGTGGGCCCACGTCCCGCCCTGCGTGACCGCCGGGCGGGGGTGTCGGTTCTGCTGCTGGGGGGTGGACGACCACAGCGCCGCCGCCACCGCCACCAGGGCGAGCAGCGCCACCCACGACACGCGGCTGAAGAACGTGCGCCGCAGGGGCGGCCAGCTGAACCGGAGTTGCCGCCGGCCGCCGGGGCTGGCCGCGAACACGCAGTCGCGCAGCCGCAGCCGGTCGGCGTTCACCACGCCGGGCAGGTGGCAGCGGGTCAGGTCGGCGCCCTCGATGGTCAGGTCGTCGGCGTCGAGAGCGGCGATCGACAGGACCCTGATCGGGCCGCCCTTGCGCCCGACCTTCGACCGGCCCCGGCTGGTCAGGCCGGTCAGGTCGAGGTCGGCGTCGCCCGCCCGCACGGTCAGGCGGCCGAGCACCCGCGCCTCGGAGAGGTCGACCGGACAACCCGTGACGTGGAGCTCCACCGGGCCGGACGCCCTGGCCTGGGTCAGCGCCAGATGGCGGCCCACCACGGCGGGGGCCAGGAACGCCTTCGCCCCGAACCTGACCGACTGGAACCCGGCCGCGCCCTCGAACGCGGTCTTCAGGAACGACACCGGGCGCGAGAACCGGGCGCCGCGAAAGGTCGCGTCGCCGTGGAACCTGGCCTGGTCGAAGGAGCTGAAGCCGTGGAACTCGGCCCGGCGGAACGACGCCGAACCGAAGCACGCCTCGCCGAAGAGGGCGTCACTGGCGACGGCGGACTCGTCCATCGAGAGGTGGCCGCGCACGCGGGAGCCGTACAGGGAGATTTCCCGGCCGAAACGCACGCCCTTGAATGAGACATTTCCCCTGAAACGGGTGTTGAAGAACGACGCGAGCGCGTCGAACCGGGCTTCGTCGAACGACGCGTCGCCATTGAAAGTGACGTCGCCGAAACGGGCGGGGGAACAGAACACGGCCTGGTCGAAACGGGCCCGGCCGACGACGTTCTCCATCGCGGCGAGAATCCGGTCGAGCAGCCCGGCGGGCACGGTCGTGCCGCGCAGGTCGAGGGCCTGCCCCGGCGTCAGCGTGGCGAGGTGGGCTTCCAGTTCTTCGGCTTCCAGGTGGGTCAGGCAGCGGTTGTACGGCTGCCGCGTCACCCCTACGCAATCGGCGCTCGTGGCGCAGGTGCTCCAGGAAAGGAGTTGCCTCATGCCCAAAGGCTTACCCACGATCGGCAATTCTTCCGGCCCTTTTCGGGCTGCCTGTCAAATGTGTCGTCGTTGCCACCCCGGGAACGGAAAACGGCCCCGGACGTGTCGTCTCGGGGCCGTTTCGCTCATTCGGTGCTCAACTGGGTGATGCGTGGGGGGCGAAGGGTGCTGAGAATCTCGTCGGAGCAGTTGCACGAGCCGCAACCGGGGATCATGGAGGCCTCCTGCCGTCGTCGGGACGCGGGACGTACCCACGGGTGCGACCGGGCAACCTGACCGGCGTGATAGGCCTTGGAATGCGGTGGGGCCCAATCGGGTTGCACCCCGAGAGGAAAGGAGTCGCGAGTGGCGACCATCGAGGTAACCGAGAGCAACTTCAACGAGATCGCCGACGACGGCATCGTCCTGCTCGACTTCTGGGCGGAGTGGTGCGGGCCGTGCAAGTCGTTCGGCCCGATCTTCGAGAAGGCGTCGGCCAAGCACGACGACATCACGTTCGGCAAGATCGACACCGAGGCCCAGCCGGCCCTGGCCCAGGGGTTCGACATCACGGCGATCCCGACCATCATGGCCATCCGTGACGGCATCGTGGTCTTCGCCCAGCCCGGCGCCCTCCCCGCCCCCGCGCTCGACGACCTGATCACCCAGGTCCGCGCCCTCGACATGGACGCGATCCGGGCCGAGATCAGCGCGGAGATGAAGAAGAACTAGTCCGGCCAGACGAAAAAGGCCCCCGAGCCGGGGGCCTTTCGCGTTTCCCTGGGTCAGTCGCCCCGGTAGAGCTCCGCCACCCGGAACGCCAGGTCGAGCGACTGCGACCGGTTCAGCCGGGGGTCGCAGGCGGTCTCGTAGCGCAGCGCCAGGTCCTCTTCGAGGATCTGGTGGCCGCCGCCGACACACTCGGTCACGTCGTCGCCGGTGAACTCGATGTGGATGCCGCCGGGGTGGGTGCCCAGCGCGCGGTGGACCTCGAAGAAGCCGGTCACCTCGTCGAGCACGTCGTCGAGGCGCCGGGTCTTGAAGCCGCCGCTCGCCTCGAAGGTGTTGCCGTGCATCGGGTCGCAGATCCACGTCACCACGGCGCCGCTCGCGGTCACCTTCTCGACCAGCGGCGGCAGGGCGTCGCGGACCTTCCCGGCGCCCATGCGGCTGATGAAGGTCAGCCGGCCCGGCTCGTTGGACGGGTTGAGCTTCTCGACCAGCGTCAGCGCCTCGTCGGCGGTCGTGGTCGGGCCCAGCTTGACCCCGATCGGGTTGCGGATCTTGCTGAAGAACTCGACGTGGGCGTGGTCGAGCTGGCGGGTGCGCTCGCCGATCCAGACCATGTGGGCCGACACGTCGTAGGGAAGGCCCGTGCGGCTGTCGATGCGGGTCATCGCGTGGTCGTAGTCGAGGATCAGGGCCTCGTGGGACGAGTAGAACTCGACCGTGTGGAACTCCGCAGGCTCGGCGCCGCAGGCGCTCATGAAAGCCAGCGCCTGGTCGATCTCCCGGGCCAGCCGCTCGTAGCGCTGACCGGCCGGGGAACCGGCCACGAAGTCCTGGTTCCAGGCGTGGACCTGCCGCAGGTCGGCGTAGCCGCCCTTGGTGAAGGCGCGCGCCAGGTTCAGCGTCACCGCCGAGGAGTGGTAGGCCCGCAGGAGACGGCCCGGGTCGGGCACGCGGGAGGCCTCGGTGAACTCGAAGCCGTTGACCATGTCGCCCCGGTAGGCCGGCAGCTCGACGCCGTCGCGGGTCTCGGTGTTCTTCGACCGCGGCTTGGCGAACTGCCCGGCGAGCCGGCCGATCTTGACGACGGGCACCCGCCCGGCGTAGGTCAGCACGATCGCCATCTGGAGCAGCGTCTTGATCTTGTTGCGGACGTTGTCGGCGGTGGCGCCGGCGAACGTCTCGGCGCAGTCACCACCCTGCAGGACGAACGCCTCGCCGCGCGCGACCGCCGCCAGCTCGTCTTTCAGCCGGTCGCACTCCCCGGCGAAGACCAGCGGCGGCAACCCGCGCAACTCGGTGACCACATCGTCGAGCGCGCCGCGGTCGGGCCACTCGGGCTGCTGGGCGGCGGGCAGGTCACGCCAGGTGTCGAGGTTGAGTGCGCTCACGACATACGAGGTTATCGTTCCTCGTCCCGAGGACCGGCCTGCCATGTCCATTCAGTGAGATGAGCGTACGTGCTCGGGCCGGAATCCCAGCCCGATGGCGCGGCCGAGGAGGCGGCGTACCGGCGCCGGGATCTTACGCGCGGCGGCGCCGATGGAGCCCGCATCGGCGTCACCGGCGAGGACGCGGGCGATGATCCGGTTCTGCACCTGCACCTGGACGGCCTGGGTCGCGGCCGTCGGGTACCACCGCCGGCGGCGCAGTTTCGCCAGGAGAGAAGCCGGCACGGGATCGAGCACCGGCCGCCGGTTCTCCTGGGCCCGGGCCAGCGGACCGGCGAGGAGGTTCCCGGCCGCGATGGCGTCCTGGATCGCCAGGTTGATGCCGACCCCGCCGATCGGCGACATCGCGTGGGCGGCGTCGCCGATGATCAGCAGGCCCGGCAGATGCCACCTCGGCAGCCGGTTGACGACCACGGTCAGCAACTGGACGTCGTCGAAGGTGACCTCGCTGGTGTCGAGGTAGGGGAGCAGGCCGGTGATGCTCGACCGGAAGTCGTCCAGGCCGGCCGCCTTGAGGTCGTCGAACCCGCCCTTCGGGATCAGGTAGGCCATCTGCCAGTAGTCGCCCCGGTTGAGCGAGACCAGCGCCGTGCCCCGCCCCGGCCGCAGGAACACGTCGTCGGGATGCCCGTCGTGGCGGGGCAGCCGGAACCAGAGCACGTCCATCGGCGCGCCGATGTCGACCGGCTCGAAGCCGACGGCCGCCCGCAGGTCGCTGTGCCGCCCGTCGGCGGCCACGGTCAGCGCGGCCCGGATCTCCGTCTTCGTGCCGCCGGACTCGACCACGACCCCGCGGACCGCGTCGCCGTCGCGGATCACGTCGACGGCCCTGTGCTCCATGAGGAGCCGGAAGTTCGGGTATCGGCCGGCGGCGGTGGTGATCAGTTTGAGGAAGTCCCACTGCGGCACCATGGCCAGCCGCCGGTGCCGGCCCGGCAGCCCCCGGAAGTCGGCCATCGGGATGAACTCGTCGCCCGTGTAGAGGGCGAAGTACTCGAAGGAGCGGTGCGGGATGGCCTCGAACTCCTCCAGCAGCCCCAGTTCGTCGAGGACCTGGATCGTCGAGGGATGGATCGTGTCGCCCCGGAAGTCCCGGAAGAAGTCGGCGTGCTTCTCCAGCAGGACGACCTCGATCCCCGCCCGCGCGAGCAGCAGCCCCAGCATCGCCCCGGCGGGCCCGCCGCCCGCGATCACCACGGTGGTTTCCATATTCCCGTCCTACCCGGGCAATCCACGGGGCAGGCGGCGGCGAATGGGGTTCGTGAACGATGTCGTGCCCATATCCGTCACGGGCCGCAGTCCCGAGCTCGACGAGCTGCTGGTCCGGGTCGCCCGCGGCGACGAGACGGCGTTCGAGCGCCTGTACGACCGGCTGATCGCCTCGGTGTTCGGGCTGATCCGCCGGGTCGTGCGCGACCGGGCCCAGGCCGAGGAGGTCGCCCAGGAGGTCATGGTCGAGGTGTGGCGGACCGCCGCCCGCTTCGACCCGGCCCGCGGCGGCGCCATGGCCTGGGTGATGACCGTGGCCCACCGGCGTGCCGTCGACCGGGTCCGCTCCGCGCAGGCCTCCTCCGACCGCGAGGACCGGGTGGCCCGGATGGGCGGCGAGGTCGCCTACGACCACGTGGCCGAGACCGTGACCACGCGGCTGGAGGGCGAACGGGTCCGCCGCTGCCTCGACGGCCTGACCGAGCTGCAGCGCCAGGCCGTCACGATGGCCTACTACGGGGGATACAGCTATCCCGAGGTGGCCGGCCTGTTGAAGGTCCCCTTGGGGACGGTCAAGACGCGGATGCGCGACGGTCTGGTCCGGCTGCGCGACTGCATGGGGGTGGAGCGGTGAACGACGAGATCCACACCCTGTCCGGGGCCTACGCCCTGAACGCCCTGCCGCTCCGCGAACTCGGCGAGTTCGAGGGCCACCTGTCGAGGTGCGAGGCCTGCACGATCGAGGTCCGCGGCCTCCAGGAGACGGCCGCCCGCCTGGGCGCCGCGGTGGCCGAGGCGCCGCCCCGGGCGCTGAAGTCGCGGGTGATGGCCCAGATCGCGGAGGTCCGCCAGGAACCGCCCCCGATCGAGGAGGAGCCTCCCGCGGCCGTCGTGCCGCTGCGCCGCCGCCCCGGGCGGTGGGCGCTGGCCCTGGCCGCCGTCTCGGCCGCCGCGGCGGTGTCGGTCGGCGTCGTCGCGGTCAACGAGATCCGCTCCCGCGACGCCTCGATCGAGGAGACGCAGAGCCTGCTCGCCGCGCCCGACGCCGTGGTCCGCAGGGTCGCCATGACGGGCGGGGGATCGGCGACGGTGGTGGCCTCCGAGAGCCGCGGGAAGGTGATGTTCACCTCCGACCTGCCGGCGCTCGATCCGTCCCGGACCTACCAGCTCTGGACCATCGGCGGGGAGCGGATCCGCTCGGCGGGGCTGGTCGAGGGCGGCGGCGTCCGGACGGCGACGGTGGACCTGCCGCCCGGGACCGACCACTTCGGGGTGACGGTCGAACCGGCGGGCGGCTCCGAGCAGCCGACGACGGAGCCGGTCATGCTCGCGAAGGTGGTGTGAGCGCCGGTTCTCAGCCGATGTCGGCCAGGGTCGCGCGCAGGCTGTTCAGGAGATCGGGGTTGCCGATGCCCTGGGCCAGCGTGAGGCCCTCCCCGGCGGCCGTGCGGGCGGACGCCAGGTCGCCCGCCGACAGGTGGAGGCGGGCGAGGTGGTGGAGCAGGGTCACCTGGCCCGCCGTGTTGCCGATCAGGCGCTGGTGGTCCAGGGCCCGGGTGAGCGCCGAGGTGCCCTGCGCGAACTGACCGGCCCCGCCGTAGGCCAGGCCCAGGTGGAGCAGGGTCCAGGCGACCTGGTTCTGGTCGCCGAGGGCGACGCTGAGCTCCAGGCCCGCCATGGAGACCTCGATGGCCTCGGTGTGGCGGCCCATCCCCCGGTAGGCGTCGGCCATGTGGGCGATCACCCAGATCTCGGCGTGGGCGTCGCCGTTGGCCTGATGGATCGCGCGGGCGCGGGCGTACTGGACGAGGGCGTCCTCCTGGCGGTCGCGGTCGCAGAGGTAGTCGCCGTAGTGGACCAGCGTCCAGAGCTCGGCCTCCTGATCGCCGCGCGCGGCGGCGCCGGCCAGGGCCCGGTCGTACAGGTCGGCGACGCCGTCGAAACGGCCGCGTTCGCGGCGCACCAGCGCCAGGTGGACGAGCAGGTGCACCTCGGCCTGGGCGTCGCCGTCCTCGCGGGCGGCGTCGACGGCCAGGGCCAGCGCGTCGTCGGCGTCCGCCAGGAGGCCGCGATACTTGAGCATGTCGCGCAGCGCCCAGGCGAGCCGGTGGGTGTCACGCCAGAGCCCGTCGTGGTGCGCCTGCCGGAGCACGGCCAGCGCGTTGACCCGTTCGGCCGACAACCAGGCCATCGCCGCCGGGTCGGCCTGGTCCTCCGGCCAGTCGGCGCGCAGGGCGACGGCGGTGTCGGCGTACCAGCGGGCGCATCGGGCGAAGGCCTCGGCGGCGGCCTCCGGGGGGTCGTCCAGTTCGGCCATCTCGCGGGCGAAGGCGCGGACCAGGTCGTGGAAGACGAATCGGTCGCGGACCATCATGAGCTGCGCGTCGACCAGCGTGCCCAGGTGCCCGTCCGCCTCGGCGGCGCTCACGCCCAGCGCGGCCCCCGCGGCGTCGGGGCCGTAGTCGGCCAGCGGCAGGACGGCGAGCAGGCGGAACGCGCGGGCCGTGTCAGGTGGCAGGCCCGCGTAGCTGACGGCCAGGCTCGATCCGACGCCGCGCTGGCCGTCTTCGAACTCGTTCAATCTGGCTCCGGAGCTTCGCAGGCCGAGTTTCAGTTGATCGGCCAACTGCCCCAGAGGCAGCCGCGCATGCCGGGGCAGCACCATCCGGGTGCCCACGATGCGGGTGGCCAGCGGCAACCCCGCCAGTTGGCGGGCGACGGCGCGGGCCGCCTCGGGGTCGGCGTCCAGCCGGTCGGCTCCGACGATGCGCTCCAGCAGCACCAGGCTGTCGGCGTCGCTCATGGGCGCGACCATGATCCGGCGTGCGCCGTCGACGCCGGCGAGCACCGACCTGCTGGTGACGAGGGTCAGGCAGCCGTCGCCGTAGGGCAGCAGCGACTCCACCTGCTCGGCGCTGACCGCGTTGTCCAGCACCAGCAGGCAGCGGCCCCGCCGGAGCGCGGCCTGGTAGGCGAGCCCGCGCCCGCTCCTGGGCACCTCCTCGTCGGACAATCCGATCTTGCGGAAGAACTGCAGGTACGCGTCGTCCTCGGCCGGGCCCAGGTCGAGGTGGACGCGGGCGTGGCCGTAGAACGGCGCGGCCAGATGGGCGGCCTGGTTGGCGAGCGTGGTCTTGCCGACGCCGCCCATCCCGTAGAGCACGACGATCTGACTGGGATCGGCCTCGCCCTGGGCCCGGGCGATCTCCATGATCGCGGAGAGCGCGTCGGAGCGGTCGGTGAAGTCGGCCAGCCGCCGGAGCAGGGCCACATGTCCGGCCGGGCGGGTGACGGCGCGGGCCGGCGCGGGCGGCACGGGCAGCACGGCCAGCTCACGGGGGTCGCCCAGGCCCAGGACGCCGCTCCAGGCCTCGGCCTCCTCGGCGCCCAGTTCGGCGACGGCCGTGATCGGCACCACGGTGAGCGAGGACTCGCCCTCGGCCAGGTGGTGTTCGGCCACCACGCCGATCACGTGGTCGCCCAGGCGGGGGTGCCGGGCGAAGACCACCGCGCCGGACATGCCCGCCCATTCCGACTCCGCCAGGTTGCCGCCCGGAATCGGGCGGGGGCTGTCGCGCACCCGGAACTGCACCAGCCCGCCGATGCGGTTCGCGCCCGGCGGGATCTCCCCGTGCACGTGGGCGGTCTCCCGCACTCCGCCGGTGACCTTGAACCGGGGGAAGCCCACCGCCCAGCAGTCGCCGACCAGGTCGGCGCTGGTCCGGTCGAGTGCCGCGAACGGGGGACGGCCCAGGTCGCCGGGCTCGGCGGAGCCGTCGACCTGGAGCAGCGCCAGGTCGAGCCGGGGAGCCGCCGACCGCAGCAGGAGCGCGGGCCGTTCACGGCGGTCCTGGAAGCGGACCGACAACCCGCCGGTCCGCGACACGTTGTGCGCGGCGGTGAGGACCAGGCCGGGGGCGAGCAGGAACCCCGAGCCGACCTGCCAGCGCGGCCTGACCTGAGGACCGCGGTCGTGGAGCACCTCCACCGCGCGGTCGACCGTCACCCGGTTCATCGGGGCGTCAGGGCTTGACGTCGTAGCCCTGGGTGACCTTCACCGGGTCGCCGTTCACGTCGACCGGCGGTTCCAGGGTGATGGTGATCTTCTGGATCTCCTCGGCGGCGTAGGTTCCCTTGCCGTCGAGTTCGACGACCCAGAATTTCACCTTTCCCCCGGTTTCTCCGGATTTGGTGACGCCGACGTGGAACTCGATCTGGGTCTGCCCGATGGGGAAACGGAATGGCGAATCATCGCCTTCGGTCATCGCGGCCAGAAGCTCCGCACGTAATGAGGCGATCGCCGCCGCAAGACCGATCTGTCCCATTCGCCGCTCCAGAAAAGGCGTTGGACATCGCCGACCGTTCGATTCTCCCGATCGCGGAAACCCGTGGTCAAGAGGATTCACCCGGCGGAGAAACGCGGAACGGCGGGGCGTATTCGTAATCGCCCCGCCGTTCGCCGTGGATCGCCTAACGCGTGAGGACGCCCAGCGCCCGCACCAGCCCGTCGGTCGCCCCGTTGCGCAGCCGGGCGTAGTCGGCCTCCGGGTACTGCCGGGGGCCGTCCTCCACCAGCAGGATCAGGTAGAGGTAGGCCTGGTACATCGCGAACCGCACCCGCGACGTCGGGGTGAAGCCCGCCCGCCCGCCGCCCTCGTGGTAGCCCGCCAGCATCGGGTCGTCGCCCGTCAGGTCGGAGAAGATGGTCGGGGTCACGAAGTCGGCCAGGGGGTCGCCCCAGAAGGCGCGCTCGTGGTCGATCAGCGCCTCGACCGTGCCGTCGGGGTTGAGGAACACGTTGCCCGGCCAGACGTCGAAGTGGACCAGCGCGGGGGTGCGCACGTCGTCGAGGGCGGCCGCGTTGCGGTGGAAGGCGCCGACCAGGTCGAGGATCGTGGCCGGCAGGCGCGTCTCCCACTTCACCGCGTCGTCGAGGATCGCGCCGACCATCTTCAGGAACGCCTCACGCCACGTCTCGCCGGTCAGGCCCGCGTAGGGGTAGCCGAACGTGCCCGAGCCCGGGATGCGGTGGAGGGTGGCCAGGTGGACGCCCATCTCGCGGCGGAGGGCGGCGTCGCGCGCCGGGTCGGGCGCCGCGCGGTTCCACGGCGTGCCCGTGAGCGCCGACAGGATCAGCCAGTCGCCGCCGATCTCGGGGTCGTCGAAACCCGCGTGGAGCAGCGTGGCCATGGGCAGGCCGGTGCCCTGGGCCAGGTGGTAGACCATCGCCTCGGTGCGCAGCAGGTCGCGCTCGTAGGTCAGCAGCGGCAGGTCGGGTGGCGGCCCGACCTTCAGGACGACCTGCGACTCGTCGTCGAGGCCGAGGCGCCAGACGGCGTTGGCGAAGCCGTCGGGCAGTTCCTCGGCCGTCACGACGCCCGCTCCCAGGGCGCCGATGACGAGCGCGTCGAGCTCGGCGGTCGTCAGCGACCGCTTCGTTTTGCTGTCCATGGGTCAGGCCGCCGAGATCGTCCAGCTCGCCTCGTGCGTGTCGCCGGGCTTGAGGACGATCAGGTCGGTGCCGCTGTTGTAGGCGTCGGGCGGGCAGGTCATCGGCTCCACCGCGACGCCCTTGTAGCCCAGGCCCACGCCGTTGCAGACCTGGACCCACGGCAGGGACTCGTGGTCCCACGTCACGGCCACGCCGCCGCCGGGGCCGCTCACCACGACGCGGCCCTCGGTCAGGGCGGTGTAGGCGTGGTCGATCGCGACCTGGCCCAGCACGTGGGGCTCGCGGAAGTCGTAGTCGGTGCCGTCGACCGCGACCAGCTCCGTGGGGGCGAGCAGCTCGTCGGTCAGGAACACCTTCCCCGCGGGGAGGGACAGCGTGTATTCGGTGACGTCGGGGCCGGCCAGCAGCCACGGGTGGGGACCGCAGCCGTAAGGGGCGGGGGCCTCGCCGATGTTCTCGGCCTTCAGCGTGGTCGTCAGGCCCGACTCGTCGAGCACGTACGTCGTGGTCAGGGCGAGCCGGTGGGGGTAGCCCTGGTGGGGCTCCAGCGTGTAGGTCATGACCGCCGACGAGCGGTGGTCTTCGATCGCCGTGAACTCCACGCACGACCAGTGGGCGTCGGAGACGAAGCCGTGCAGGGCGTGGCCCCGGTCGGGCTCGTTCACGGGCAGCTCGAAGCATTCGTCGGCGAAGACGTAACGCGCGCCGACGACCCGGTTGGGCCACGGGGCGAGCAGGGTGCCGTTGTAGAACTCGATCGGCCCGTCGACGGGACGGCTCGGGATCAGGTCACGTCCTCCGTGCGTGAGGGCTGACACGGCGCCGCCGAGTTCGGTCAGCTCCGCGCGGTAGCCGCCGCCGAGGAGGGTGTACTGGGGCACGGGGGGTGTCCTTTCTCCGAGAGACAAGGTCAAGGGTATGCGCCACGCGATCGGCCCAGCTCGGCAGCCTCCTGGCCACCCGAGTGGGAGCGCTCCCACAACCTAGTGTGAATTGAGCCGGTGAGTCAACGAAAAAGCGGCAGGTCACCGTAGTTCGCCGGTCTCGATAAGGTCCCGGTACCAAAGGGCGCTGTCTTTCGGAATTCGTTTCTGCGTCGCGTAGTCGACGTACACGATGCCGAATCGCTGGCTGTATCCCTCGGCCCATTCGAAATTGTCGAGCAGCGACCACACGTGATATCCCTCGACCTTCGCGCCCGCCTTGACGGCCCGGTGCATCGCGCCGATGTGGCCGCGCAGATAATCGATCCGGTCCTCGTCGTGCACGCCGCCGTCGGGGGAGACGGCGTCGTCGGTCGCCAGGCCGTTCTCGGTGATGACGATCGGCACGCCGGGGTGGTCGCGGGTGACGCGCAGCAGGACGTCGTGCAGGCCGTCGGGGTAGTCCTCCAGCCAGCCGGCCACCCTGACCGGGTGGCGGACGACGCGCCGCTGTTCGGCGTCGATGAAGAGCGGCGTGTAGTACTGCACGCCGAGCACGTCCACCTTCTCACTGATGATCTCCATGTCCCCGTCCATGATCATGTCATGCCGGGTCATGGCCTCCTCCGGGTAGGTCCCGTTGAAGACGGGCTCCAGGTAGAGGCGGTTCTCGCGGGCGTCCTGGCGGCGCGCGGCCTCCTTCGCCTCGGGCGAGTCGTCGGCCGGGTAGGTCGGGTGGAGGTTCAGCGCCGGGCCGATGCGGCGGCCGGGGTGGCGGTCGTGCAGGACGCGGCTGGCCAGGCCGTGGGCCAGCAGCAGGTGGTGGCAGGCGACCAGGGCGCGGTCGTCGTCCCGCACGCCGGGGGCGTGGATGCCGGTGCGGTAGCCGCAGTCGACGACGGTCTTCGGCTCGTTGATCGTGAGCCAGTCGCGGACGTGCAGGGCGTCGTACATGATCTCGGCGTACTCGGCGAAGCGGTAGGCCGTCTCGCGGTTCTCCCAGCCGCCCTCGTCCTGGAGGGCCTGGGGGAGGTCCCAGTGGAACAGCGTGACCATCGGGCGGATGCCGGCGCCGACCAGGCCGTCGACCAGGCGCTTGTAGTAGTCCAGGCCCCTGAGGTTGGGGCGGCCGGCGCCGGTCGGCTGGACGCGCGGCCAGGCGACGGAGAAGCGGTAGCTCTCCAGGCCCAGCTCGCGCATCAGCTCGATGTCCTGCTCGAAGCGGTGGTACTGGTCGGCGCCCGGGTCGCCGGTGTCACCGTCCCGCACGTTTCCGGGGGTGGCGGCGAAGGTGTCCCAGACCGACACCCCCCGGCCGTCCTCCTTGGTGGCACCCTCCACCTGGAAGGCGGAGGTGGCCGCCCCCCAGACGAAGTCGCGCGGGAAGCGTACGGACGTCATGGTTCTCCTCGGTCGGTCTGCGGCGCAGGCGCCGGCGGCGCTGAGTGACATCAGCACAAATACACCACGACGCGTTATTCCAACCATCTGCGCGGTTCTTCCAGCAACCGCTTGACCGCTCCGAGGAAGAGCGCGGCGTCCCGGCCGTTCACGACGCGGTGGTCGAAGGCGAGCCCGATCCGCACGGTCTGGCGGACCATGAAACCTTCATCGCCCGGCTGGACCTCCTGCTGCGTCGAGGCGAGCGACAGCGCCGCCACGTGGCCGGGATAGATGATCGGGATCGCGAACTCCACGCCCGCCTCGCTGTGCAGGGTGACCGCGATGTTGGCGCCCTCCAGATCGCGTTCGCGGAAGCTGCCGCGCAGCGCGGTCATCCGGTAGTCCATGAGCTCCCGGGCCACCGCGTCGAGCGGACGCACGTCCGCGTCGCGGACGACCGGGACGAACAGGCCCTTGCCGACGTCGATGGTGACCCCGACGTGCGAGCCCTCCGCGAGCCGGATCCGGCCGTCGCCGAGCCAGGTGGCGAACAGGTGCGGGAACTCCGCCCGCTGGTCGGCCACCGCCTTGACCAGCAGTTCCGACAGCCCGATGAGGGTCCGGGCATGCTTGGACAGGTCGCGGGTGAGCTTGGCGGTGTCGGTCACATCGGCCTTGACCACCGTGAACGCCGCCGGGATGGTCTGGTGCGACAACACGACCACGTCGGCCGCCTGGCGCTGCGCCCTCGGCAGCTCGACGACCTCGCGCGGGTCGGCCAGCGACTCCACGTCCTCGGCCCTGATCACCTTCTTGCCGAGCGCGCGCACCCGGTCGAGGGAGATGCCGTGGCGCTCGATCAGCGCCTGGGCCGGGCGGGTGATCACGACGTCGATCTCCCCGGACTCCAGCGGCGGCACCTCCGGCACGACCGGTTCGGCGACCTCGACCGCCGCGCCGATGGCGGCGATCAGCTCGCCCGGCGCGCAGTCGCCGGAATGGACCCGGATGACCAGTGTCCCGTCGGCCGGGCTCTCCAGTTCCTCCGCCGTCTTCGACGTCTCGATGACCACGAGCGGGTCGCCCTGTTTCACCTCCTGGCCGTCGGCCGCGAGCCATTCCACGAGGATGTAGCTGTCGTCGTTGTTGTTCAGCTTCGGAATGCGGAATTCGGTCATGTGTTGATGGCTCTTCGGATGTCGGCGGGCTGGACGGTGCAGCGGGCCTCGAGGTGCGCGGCCGTCGGGATGATCGAGTCGGGGGCCGAGATGTGCGTGATCGGCGCGGTCAGCCGGCCCCAGAGCCGCTCGTGCAGCAGCCGGGCCACCTCGGCGCCCCAGGTCCCGCCGGCGGTGCCGTCCTCCGCGACGTGCACCCGCCTGGCCGCCGCGAGCACGTCGGCGACCGGGGTCACGTCGAGCGGGTGGAGGCGGGCGGGGACCAGCAGCGTGCAGGCGATCTCGTCCTCCAGCAGCAGGTCGCGCAGGGCGGCCAGGGCGCGGTCGGTGAGGCCGCCCGGGGCCAGCAGCACGTGCTCGGTGTCCCGCTCGGCCCGGATCACCGCCCAGCCGTCGCGCACCTCGAAGGTGTGCAGGCCGTCGCCGCCGCTCAGCATCGGCTTGGTGTAGAGCACCTTGTCCTCGAAGAACACGGCCGGCTTGCCGCTGTCGAAGATCTCGGTGAACAGCCCCCCGGCGTCGTGGAAGGGGCTCATCTCGTACACCGACAGGCCCGGCACGCCGATGAAGTGCTTCTGCAGGCTCTGGCTGTGCGTCGGCCCGTAGCCCCGGCGTCCGCCGGTGGGCAGGCGCACGATCAGCGGCACGTCCACCCGACGGCCGTACATGGTCGTCGACTTGGCGGCGAAGTTCACGAGCTGGTCGAAGGCCAGCGTGGCGAAGTCGCCGAACATGATCTCCACGATGGCCCGGTCGCCGGCCAGGGCCAGCCCGGCGCCGACGCCGACGATGCCCCCTTCGGACAGGGGCGTGGACATCACGCGGGGGCCGAACCGGTCCGACAGGCCCTTGGTGATCTTGAACGCGCCGCCGTACGGATCGGAGACGTCCTCGCCCAGCAGGTGGACCGACGGATCGTTCTCCATCAGCGTGTGCAGCGACCGGTTCAGGTGTTCGGCGACTCTCATGACCACTCCGACAGGGGCCGGGCCAGCACGTTCTCCACCGCGGCGTCGACGAACGCGCGCTCGATCTCCTCCAGCGCCGCCACCTGGGCGGGGAAGTCGCGCGTGTAGTGCGTGTACCAGTCGCCGGCGGCGGCCTCGGCCAGCTCGGCGGCGGTCCGGGTGTCGTCGCCCTTGCTGTGCGGCCCGGCGCGGTGCACCGACGCCTCGAACACCGCGGGGCGCTTCTCCCGCCGCACGTACTCGACCAGCGGCGCCAGCGCCCCGCGCACGACGTTGACGTCGACCGACTCGACGCGTTCGTGCCGCACGCCGAACCCGGCGCAGCGGCCCGCGATCGACCCGGCCAGCTGCGCCTGGGTCGGGGTCGACTGGGCGATCCGGTTGTGCTCGACGACGACCAGCAGCGGGGCGCCCCAGAGCTGGGCCATGTTGAGGGCCTCGTACACCGACCCCTCGCCCCAGGTGCCGTCGCCGATGTACGCGCACGCGATCCCGTCGCCGGTCCGCCGGTGCCTCAGCGCGACCCCGACCGCGACCGGGAGCGACTCGCCCTGGACGCCGGTCGACAGGAACCGCTCGTGGTAGATGTGCTGGCTGCCGCCCACCCCGTTGCAGAGCGCCCCCTCGCGGCCGGTGATCTCGGCCAGCAGGGCGTGCGGCTCGTCGTAGCGGGCCAGGAAGTGGCCGTGCCCCCGGTGGTTGCTGAACACGTGGTCCTCGGGCCGCAGCAGGGCGCTGACCGCGACCGGCACGTGCTCCTGGCCCAGGCAGGTGTGCGTGGTGCCGTTGAGGCGGCCCTGTTCGAACAGGCGCAGCAGGGCCTTCTCGAAGTGCCGGATCCGCAACATGCGTGACAGGTCGGCTTCCGAGACGGGTGTCAGGGTGCGTTCCCGCACCGCTCCGATCATGACTGGGACTCCTTCGCGCGGGCCGCCGCCAGCGCGGCCAGCGCGGCGAGGCGGCGGTTGGGGCGCAGGGCGGTCAGGTGGGTTTCCAGGGCGCCGGCGTCCAGCGACCCGATGAAGTCGAGCGCCGCCTTCCTCGACCGGCGGGACAGGTGGCGGCGCAGCGCCTCGTCGCCCGTCACCGGGTCGAGGGCGTTCAGCCACGGGCCGAGGTCCTGCTCCGGGACGACCGGGACGGGCCTGGCCTGGCCGACCGACTCGTAGCGTTCGATGCCGCGCACCGGCACCGAGTAGGGCACGCCGAGCTTGGCCTCCGACAGGCCGCCGACGGCGCTGGCGATCACCGGGATCCCCCGGGCCATCGCCTCGACACAGGCGTACCCGAAGGTCTCGTCCCACAACGACGGCATGAGCAGGACCTTCGCCCGCGACAGGATGTCGTCGATGTCGTCGGAGGGCTGCCCGATCTCGATGTTGGGCCGCCGCTTGAGCTCGTCGAGGTCGTCGGCGGTGGTGCCCCAGGTCGGCACGGCCAGGAACCGCAGGCCGGGCCGCGCGTCGGCGAGGCCGAGGAGCACGCTCAGGCCCTTGTACCCGCACGGGTTGATCATCGTGATCAGGTCCCCGCCGGGCAGCTCCGCCGGATCTCCGTAAATATGCGGATAAATCAGCGTGGACGAGATGTCGCCCCACTTCTGGAGATACGCACCCGCCGCCTGGCTCACCGCCACGACCGACGCCGCCAGCTTCACCATCCGGGTCCCGGCCGCGCTCGGATAGAACGCCCCGGGCCCGAACGGCAGCTGCTGGAGCGTGTGCGCCAGGTAGACGACCCGCTCCGGGGTCGCCCGCAGCGCGGCCCCGAGCACGATGAGGCCGGGGTCGTCGGACGGGACCAGCGTCCAGTCGGGGGACACCTCGGCGGCCACCTCGCCGATCCGCCCGGCGAGCAGCGAGGCGCGGGTCACCACGTGGGCCCGCACCCCGTTGTACTCGTAGACCAGCACGTCCGGACCGGCCGACGTCACCTCCGCGCCGAGACCCCTGAGATAGGCCACGTGATCGTCGGCGGACGTCGAGCGGAGCTCCCCGCTCATCGGCGCCACGACGTGGCACTCGTGCCCGCGCGCCGCGAGCTGCTCCATCATGATCCGGTTGGACTTGTTCGCCCCGCCGTGGCTGGGCAGGTGGAACATGTTCTGGGCGAGCAGGACTCTCATGCGTTGTCGGCGAGCAGCTCGTTGATCTCGTCGTCCGACATGCCGTCGAGCTGCTTGAGCAGGGCGGCCAGCTCGTCGTCGTCGACGGCCGCGATCCGGCCCTGGTCGATCGCCTTGGACGCCTCCGCGACGGTGAACCCGGACGCGAACAGCACGTCGATGGGTAACTCGACGCCGAACTGCTCCTCCACCCTGGCCAGGAACTGGACCATCGTCAGCGACTGGCCGCCGAGTTCGAAGAAGTCGTCGTCGACCGACGGCGGAGCCTGGCCGAGCAGCTCGGTCCAGATCTCGGCGACGGCGGATTCGGTGGGGGTCATGCGGAGGTTCCCTTCAGTTCTGCGAGACCGACCAAATCGTCGGGTTCGGCGTCCGGGGTGTCCCGGTCGAAGTTCCGGAGCGCCCGGTGCCTCAGTGCGATCACGATCGTGACGGCCATGGCGAGGCCGCAGATCAGGTAGAGCAGGCCGATGCCGCGCCCCTCGCCGACGCCGATCACGGCGCCGACCGTCGAGGCGAGCGCGCCGTCCTCGCGCAGCAGCGGGACGAACACCAGCCCGGCCAGCCAGGCCTGCACGGCCAGGCCGATCGGCTGCGTCGACATGGCCAGCATCTGGTTGATGGCGATCACCCGGGCGTGGTAGCGCTGCGGCACCTTCGAGTGGATGATCGTGATCCAGATGCCGTCGCTGATCGTCATGAACAGCGCCATGCCGGCCGCCCCCACCGCGACCAGCGGCAACCACGGCCGCAGGCCCATCGAGAAGGCGAAGAGCGCCACCACGGCCACGGCCGAGAGCATCCCGAACATCCGGCGGCGGCGCGGGCCGCCCCAGATCGAGATCACGAACCCGCCCGCCACCGCCCCGGCGGCGGCGACCAGGGCCACGGTCCCGGTGTCGCCCAGGTCGCCCATCGAGAGCACCAGCGGCGAGATCATCGTGAACGCGGTGAACAGGAAGAAGTTGACGGCGAACATGGTGATCGCCATCGCCCGCAGGCCCGGCCGCCGCCACAGGTAGCGGAAGCCGTTGCGGATCTCCGCCCCGACCGTCTCCCGGCGCGTCCAGGCCATGGCCTTGGGGAACGGGGTGAACAGGGTGACGGCGACGGCGAACAGGTAGCAGACGACGTTGGCGATCAGGATGCCGTTCAGGCCGATCGCGGCCAGCACCCCGACCGCGAACAGCGGGACCATCAGGCGGCCGATCGCGTTGCCGAGCTGGAGCACGCCGCCGGCGTGGCCGAGATAGTGCTTGGGCGCCAGTTGCGGCACGGCCGACGCCCAGGCCAGGCGTTGCACCGTCAGCGCCACGCTGAGCAGGACGAGGATTCCGTACAGCGCGGGCATCGGGAGGGTGTCGGTGAGCAGCAGCCCCAGCATGAGCGCCTGGAGCCCGAGGCAGGCGCCGTCGCCGATCAGCATCGCCCTGCGCCGGTCGCTCCGGTCGACCAGCGCGCCGACCAGCGGCGAGAGCACCAGGCCGGGCACCAGCGCGATGATGGCGAACAGGCTGAACTGCAGCAGTGAGCCGGTCTTCAGGTAGGCCCAGATCGGCACCGCGAACTCGGTCATGGCCGTGCCCACCATCGACACGGTCTGGCCGGTGGCGACCCGCAGGAACCGGCCCAGCGTGGCCTCGACGGGCGGCTTCTCGCGGGAGACCGCCTCCTTGCGCCACGTCTCGGCGGCGTGGGGGCCGTCGAGGTCGGTGTGGACGGTGGTGACGATGTTCGCCAGTTCCTCGGCGCGGTAGCGCAGGAAGTAGTGGCCGGCCTCGTCGATCACCACGAGCGCCGTCGTCCTGGCGGTGACGTGCCAGTCGCGGTAGCGCTCCTCGTAGAAGTCGGTGATCGGGTCGCGGCTGCCGACGATCGAGATGACCGGGGCGGTCAGCGGGGTCGCGCCCTCGTCGATCAGTTTCGTGAAGTAGGCCTCGCCCGCCTTGGCGTCGGAGCGCATGGTGGTGACGATGCGCTCGACCTCCTCGCCGCCCAGGCCGTCGAGGTCGGCGCCGATCGCGCGCAGCCAGTTGGCCTCGGAGTTGTTGTTCCGCAGCCTGCGGTTGTTGAAGTAGTGCTTGTTCAGCAGGCCGCTCAGGCCCTTGGTCGGGACGGCGAACGGGAAGCTGCCGGCGATGTAGACGGCGTCGATCTCCCGGCCGGCCGTTTCGACGCGGCGGGCGATCTCGGTCGTGAGGGCGCTGCCGACGCAGTGGCCGTACAGCACCAGCGGGCCCTTGACCTTGGCGAGGATCTCCTCGCAGATCCGCTCGGCGGCCTCGTCGAAGGGCAGGATCTCCTCGTCGACGCCGAGCTCGTGCCCGGGGAGGGCGACGGCCTGGAGCGCGATCCCCTTCGGCAGCGCGTCGGCGAGCGCCTGGTAGACGACCGCGCTGCCGCCGCCGTAGGGCACGCAGACCAGGGTCATCGTCGGGGCGGCGATCGGCTTGGTGAGCCGGACCAGCAGGCCCTTCTCCTCCTCCGCCGGCCCGTCGACCAGCGCGGCCAGCGCCGCGACGGTCCGGTTGGCCAGGGCGTCGACCACGCTGATCGGCTTGTCCGGCATCGTCTGGCGGAGCTTGGCGATCATGCGGATGAGCAGCAGCGAGTGGCCACCCAGGGCCATGAAGTCGTCGTCGACGCCGATGGTCTCGACGTTGAGGACCTCTTTCCAGACGCCCGCGATGAGCAGCTCGGTCTCGGTGCTGGGCTCCCGTCCCGCCGTGGCGGTGACCTGGGGGACGGGCAGCGCCTTGCGGTCGACCTTGCCGTTCGCGTTGAGCGGCATGCGGTCGAGCTCGGTGAAGACCACCGGGACCATGTACTCCGGGAGCCGGAGCGCGCAGTGCTCGTCCAGGCCCCGCACCGGTCCGGCGACCGGCACGTAGTAGGCCACCAGCCGTTCCTCGTGCACCGCCGCCACCGCGTCCCGCACGCCCGGATGGTCGAGGAGCGCCGCCCTGACCTCGTCCAGTTCGATGCGGTATCCGCGGATCTTCACCTGGTCGTCGAAGCGGCCGAGGAACGCCACGTTGCCGTCGGGCAGCCAGAGGACCCGGTCGCCCGTCTTGTAGACGCGCTCACCCTCGAACTCCACGAACCGTTCGGCGGTCAGGTCCGGTCGGTTCATGTAGCCGCGGGTGACGCCGACGCCACCGACGTAGAGTTCGCCCGGGACGCCGGCGGGGAGCAGGCGGCGGTGCGGGTCGAGAACGAACATGCGCATGTTGGGCAGCGGCGCCCCGATGGGGACGACCTCGTGGTGCTGCCGGTGGGTGACCGGGTAGACGCACGTGCCGACGGTGGCCTCGGTGGGGCCGTACTCGTTGATCAGCCGTCCGGGGCCGAGGATCTCGAGCCAGCGGTCGGCGAGCGAACCGGGGAGGGCCTCCCCGGCCACGACGATCACCCCGGCCAGCGCGGCGGCGCGGGCGTCGTCGAGCTGGTGGCCCAGCACCTCCAGATGGCCGGGGGTGAGCTTGATGAAGCTGAAGTCGTGGCCGCTGAGGAGCTCGCCGAGCTCGCCCATGTCGAAGTCCTGGTCGAGGACCGTCACGGCCTGGCCGACGACGAGCGGCGCCCACAGGTTGGGCACGACCAGGTCGAAGGCGACCGAGCCGAGCAGCGGCGCGCCGCCCTCGCCCCGGGAGGCGAGCTCCTCGACGGCCCACCACACGTGGTTGACCAGCCCCCGGTGGGTGACCTGGACGCCCTTCGGCTTCCCGGTCGAGCCCGAGGTGAAGATCAGGTAGGCCAGCCGGTCGAGGTCGGGCGCGACGTCGACGGGGGTGGTGTCGCCGTCGACCGAGGCGACGTCGACGACCGTGGGGCCGTCGAACCGGGAGACGTACTTCCGCTCGGTCAGCACCAGCGCCGTGCCCGCCGTCTCCAGCATGTCGGCGATGCGCTGCGGCGGGAACGCCGGGTCCATCGGCACGTACGCCGCCCCCGCCAGCCACACGCCCAGCAGCGACGCGATGAGGTCGGGGGAGCGGTCGAGCAGCACCCCGACCGTGCTCTCCGGCGTGACCCCCTCGGCGAGCAGCCGCCGGGCGATCTGGTTGGCGCGGGCGTGCAACTCGGCGTAGGAGGTGTCCCGGCCGCCGAAGCGGACCGCCGTCGCGGTCGAGTCGCGGTGCTCGGCCAGCAACAAAGGGAGCGCTCTCTCCGGGTACGGCCGCGCCGAGTCGTTCCACGTCCCGAAGATCGTGTCCCGCTCCTCCGGTGTCACCAGGTCGAGCTCGGCCAGCGTGGCCGACGGGTTCGCCGCGATTTGGGCGGCGAGGTGGTGGTAGTGGCCGGCCATGCGGTCGACGACCTCGTCGTCGAGCAGGTCGCGCCGGTAGGTGAAGTCGAGCCCGGTGACCTCGCCGTCGAGGTGGACCAGCAGCGACAACTCGTAGCCCTGGTGGTCGACCTCGTGGTCCCAGATCGAGGCGGTCAGGCCGGGCCAGTCGCCGCGCTGGTCGCGGAAGCCGCGTAAGGAGAAGCTGACCGGCAGCTTCAGGTCGACCGCGTCGGCCAGCACCGACAGCGGCAGCGGGTTGCTCAGCGCGCCGCCGACCGCCGTCCGGATGCGCGCCGCGACCTCGGGGAAGGTCGGATCGCCGGACAGGTCCCCGTGGATCGGCACCGCGTTCACGAAGCAGCCGACGACGCCTTCGAGTTCGCGCCGCCGGCGCCCGCCGTTGGTGGTCGCCAGGGTGACCCCGTCGGCGCCGGTGTAGCGGGCCAGCAGCATCGAGAACACCGCCAGCAGGGCGGTGAACGGCGTCGTGCCCGGCCCGCCGGCGGCCTGCAGCGCGGCGAGGGTGCCCGGGGCGAGCAGGCTCCAGTTGGTGTTCGTACGCCGCCCGCCGGGCGCCGGCCGCTCGCGCCGCACCGGCAGGTCGACCGCTGGGGCTCCGTCGAGCGCGGCCCGCCAGTAGGCGGTGCGCCGTTCGAGCGTGTCAGGGGTCAGCTCGGCTCGCGACCAGGCGGCGTAGTCGGCGTACTGCACCGGCAGGGCGGGCAGCGTGCCCGGCTCCCCGGCGAGAGCCTCCCGGTAGAGCGTCGCCAGCTCGTCGGCCAGGATCCCCATCGACCAGCCGTCGGCGGCGATGTGGTGGCACACGACCAGCAGGGCGTGCGACTCCTCGGCCAGCCGGATGAGCGTGGCGGCCACGACCGGCCCGGTCCGCAGATCGAACCGCCGGGTCACCGCCTCGGCGGTGATCTCCTCGGCCTGGTCGGGCGCGCCGTGGAACTCCAACGGCATGGGGAACGGGTCGAGCACCGTCTGCAGCGGCTCGTCGCCGCTCACGGCCTGGACGTCCGCGGAGGAGCCCGCCACCTGAGCGGCCTGGTCGCCGGGAGTCGCGTAAACCGTACGCAGGCTCTCGTGTCGGGCGATCAGGGCGTCGAGGGCGGCGGTCAGCGCCGGTACGTCGAGCGGGCCGTCGAGCCGCAGCCCCAGAGTGGCGTTGGGGGCCGGGGCCACGCCGTCGAGCTGCGCGCCGAGCCACATCTGCCGCTGCTCGAAGGAGCAGGCGAGGGGGCCCTGGTCGCGCGGGACGACGGGGATGGGGGATTTCGGACGCGCGGTGAGCAGGCGGGCGAGTGCCGCCTGGCGCGCGGGGGAGAGCCCGCCGAGGGAGCTACGGGGCGCGGACTCGGGTGTGGATGTGGACGTCACTGCCACGGAGTGGCCTTTCTTTGAACGGTCCAAGGCAACCCGAAAAAGGCCGGCGCGATAAGCGCCATCCTAATGTTGCGCTGAGTTGCAGAAAGTTGCGGAACCCAATTAACCGTCATGGGAGCGCTCCCACTGCACCCCCACAAGAGATTAATGGAACCTATTCGCCGCGCGCAAGTGCACGCCGCGACCCACCAGGGAATGGCGGCTTACCCGCGAATTACCGATGAGTAAGCGAGTAGCCCTCCTTCGCTCTGTTGTTGTGCAGGTCAGGCATCCGGCAGCAGGATAGTATAGAACTTAAAAAAAGTCACGGCCCTGAGCCTGCCCCACATTCCCGGAGCACTGGAAGCGGTCGTTCCATTATGCGGGATCACCGTTGACAGGAACATGTCGCTACTGCTTCTTTGGTTGCATTCCAGGACGGCATCCGGGAACAAGAGAGCGCTTTCTCAGTCGGAGTATCACCCACCGGCGGCCACCGATGCAAGGGACCAGAAACTTTCATGCGCAGCTCACTGTCAGCCGAAATTCCGGGCGCCGGGCGGGTGGCGTGCCGAGGATAATCGCCGTCACCCATGGCACCGACGGCGACGTGATGCCCTTCGTCCGGCTCGGTGCCGAACTCCGCCGTCAGGGTCACGAGGTCACCCTGATCACGCACGCGCCCTACCGCGCGGCGGCGGCCGGCCTCGACTTCACCGCGATCGACACCGCCGAGCAGTTCGCCCGCCACCAGGCCGACACCGCCCTGCTCATGGACACCCGGAGCGGCCTGGGCTGGCTCGCCTTCTACGAGCGCAACGGCCTGTTCGAGCAGCTCGCCTTCGAGGTCAAGGCCATCGCCGAACGGCACGAGCCGGGCCGCACCGTCCTGGTCGGCCGGCACACCTCGGCCCTGTCGGTCCGGTTCGCCGCCGAACTGCTCGGCTGCCCGGTCGCCTGGGTCGCGGTCTCCCCGATCCAGGTCATGGGCGCCCGCCTGGCCGCCCACATGTACGCGACCGAACTCGCCGACGGCTTCCAGTCCGTCCGCGACGACCTCGGCCTGCCGCCGATAACCGATTGGCATGGCTGGTTCGCCGGCGCCACGATGGACATCGGGCTGTGGCCCCGCTGGTTCGACCAGGCCGGCGCGAAATCCCCGGCGCGATTCGAACTCGCCGGCTTCGCGGTGCCCGACGCCGCCTCCCGGGAAACGTTCTCTGCCGAGGTCGTCGCCGATCGGCCCGTCCTGGTCTCGGGCGGCACCGGGCGCATGCTGAACGAGGCCTTCTACGCCTCCGCCCTGAAAGCGGTCGAGGGATTTCCGGCGGTGGTCGTCACGCCCTATCCCGAATTGTTGCCCGCGCCGCTGCCCGAAGGGGTGCGCTGGTTCGAGCGGTTGCCGTTCGACCAGGTCGTGCCGAATGTCCGGGCGGTCGTGCACCACGGCGGCATCGGCACCCTCACCCGCGCGCTGATGGCCGGCACCCCGCAATTGGTGCTGGCCGACGGCGCCGACCGCCCCGACAACGCCGCCCGGCTCGCCAAACTCGGGCTGGCGAAATGGCTTCCGCCCGGGAAATGGCCCGAGGCGGGGGAGACGCTGCGCGACCTGCTCGCATCGGGGGAGCGGCCGGCAGCACCCGAGGACCTCGACCCGTCGGCGGGCATCACGAGAGCGGCGGCCCTCGTTGCCTCGCTCCTCGGCCCGCCGCGCCCGGTTCGTCCCGTCCTCACGGAATCCCAGCGCGAAGCGCTCCGACGCCACCTCCGAAAAGGATCCCGATGAGCTGGCAACCCCATGAGTTACACGGCGACGGCCGCCCCCTGGCCGACTTCCTGCGCGACACCCCCGTCGACGAGCTGCTGGTCGAGAAGAAGGCCCTGGTCTTCCGCGGCTTCGGCGTGACCGAGGCCACCCTGGACGCGCCGATGGATCTGCTGCTGCCCAACCGGCTGGCCTACGTCCACGGGAACTCCCCGCGCACCAAGGTCGGCCAGAACGTGTACACCTCGACGGAGTACCCCGCCGAGTACACGATCTCCATGCACAACGAGTTGTCCTACGCCGCGTCGTGGCCGTCGCGGCTGATGTTCTTCTGCGCCAAGGCCGCCGAGTCGGGCGGCGCGACGCCGGTCGTCGACGGCGTCACCTGGCTGGAGTCCCTCGACCCGCCGGTCCGGGAGGCGTTCGCCAAGGGCGTGCGCTACACCCAGAACCTGCACGGCGGGATGGGGCTCGGCAAGAGCTGGCAGGAGACCTTCGAGACCTCGGACAAGAAGGCGGTCGAGGCCTTCCTCGACGCCTCCGCCGCCGAGTGGACGTGGCGCTCCGACGGCGGCCTGCGGGTCACCCAGGTCCGCCCGGCCACCACCCGCCACCCCGTGACGGGGGCGGAGGTCTGGTTCAACCAGTCCGACCAGTGGCACCCGGCGTCCCTGGGCGACGAGACGGCGATGATGCTGGCGGAGATCATGCCGCCGGAGGACCTCCCGCAGTCGGTCCAGTACGCCGACGGCACCCCCATCCCGGCCGAGCACGTGATCCAGGTGCGCGACCGCGGGCTGGAGCACGCGGTCGACGTCGACTGGCGGACGGGCGACGTGCTCCTGATCGACAACGTGCTCGTCGGGCACGGGCGCCGGCCCTTCACGGGCTCGCGGCGCGTGCTGGTCGCGATGAGCTGATCACCCAGGACGGCGGGCGGCCCGGTTGGGAGAGCCGGGTCGGCCGCTTCACCCGCCGCTAGCAGGACTTCACGGGCTTGATGGCCGACATGGCCGCCAGCCGGATCACCCGGTAGTGCTCGCCGGGCGGCTCCGTCTTGATGATCGTCTCGCCGTCGCCGCTCTGGAGCAGGACGCCGCAGACGACCTCGGCACCCGTGTGAACCATCACCAGGAAGTCCTTGGAGGTCGTGGGGCCGACCCAGGAGAGGCCGACCGCCGTGCTCACGAGGGCCAGCGCGGCGATGGTGAGGGCGCGGGCGCGGCGGATGTGCCGTCCGATGAGCAGGACCTCCCGGCGGGTCCACCTCTGGAGGTCCTCGCCGCTGAGCAGGAGGTCGTCGCCCGGGGTGCCGGACGAGGCGCGGATCGCCGTCAGCGTCGCCGTCACCAGGCCGGCGAGGGCGAGCGCGAGGAACGAGATCACGATCCAGATGTAGGGCGCGGCCAGGTCGGAGACGGTGTCCTTGCCCTTGACGATCAGCACCGCGCCGAGGAGGCCCGTCAGGCCGGCCAGGCCGGTGCGCCAGCTCTCCGCCTGTTTGCGGGCCACCTCCAGTTGCCCGAAACGCAGCTGGTCGGCCCGCTGGGCCCAGCGGCGCAGATCCGCGTTCACGCGTTCTCGCCCAGGTCGGATGAGCCCACGAGTTTCACCCGCCAGAACCCGCCGCAACCCCGGTCCCACGCCTCGGGCGGGCGTTCGGCATGGGTGAAACCGCATTCGCAGAACACCGTGCGGGGGCGTTCGGGGTCCTCCACCGCACGGGCGCTCTTGGCCTCCGGGGCATCGCGACCGGCCAGGCGGGAGAAGACGCCCTTGTGACCGGGCAGGCCGTGCTCCCAGGTGAAGGTGGTTCGGGCACCGCAGCCCGGGCAGATCCCGGTGACCTCCACCCGCTCGTCGGCGACGGTCACGGTGAAGCCGTCGTCCTGGACGCCGTAATCGGCGACGCGGTATTCGATCGAACGGTGTTGTTCGATGATCTCCTCGACCGGGTTCTGGCTGGTCACTGATGGGCCTCCGGAAGGGTGAAGCCGAAGAGCGGGGCGAATCTCCGGAGCCGGGCGCGCACGTCGTCCACTGACTCGTCGAGCTCCTCGGCCGCCCACGTGATGTGGTCATGGGTGACCGTTCCGCGCAAGGCCGGTTCGGCGCCGTCGAGGTATTCGGTCACCACGAGCAGGTCCTGCCACGACACGGTCTCGTCTCCGCAGGCGCCGGCGGGGTAGTCGAGAATCAGGCCGAGGGGTTGCAGGGATGCGAAACGGGCGTGGGTGGTGGCCAGCGTCCATCCGTAGCGCCCGGCGCCCTTGACGAGATGCAGCGGGCCGACCGTCAGGACAGCGGATTCGGTCCCACTGGGCGTGAGAAGTTCGACGTCGTAGTCGTCGGGGAAGGTGTGTGCCAGCGTCTCGCGCTCTTCGCCGGTGGGGTCGATCAGTTCGACTCCGAGCTGTCGGTAAGGATGAAGCTGGTCAAGGAACGAGCCCAGGGAGACTCCGAGGGTTTTCGCTCCCGTCGCGATCTTTCGCGGGCTGGTCGTCAGCCTCGCTCCTTCACGGGACGGCGCCACATTGCTGATCACGGCGTTCAGCTGGCTCGGCGTCGGCCGCAGCCGGAGTTCGGCGGGCGTCAACTCCCCGAATTCCGCGTCGGGGTAGAGCTGGCCAACGAGGTCGCGGGCCTCCTCAAGTGAACTGAAGCTTCTCGCGCCGAGAATCGCCAGTTCGAACGCGTGGAGTGGAGTGGGCGGCCGGACGAACTGGCTGAGTGTGACGGCGTGCGATTGCCTCTGATCCCGCTCCGACCGCAACATGGCGAACATCTGGGTCAGCGTGATCGCATCCGAAGTGTGCAGACTGTCAGTAGGTACAGCGAATCCTCCTCCGTTGAACTCGCTGATGAAGTCGACCAGCTCCTCGGGTGGAGTGAGGTCTGGAAGCGCTGCGACGTCGTCGAGTTCGAGTAGGCCGCACCTCTGAAGGCGTTCGAGTCCGTCGGCGGCCTCGTGAAAGCTGATGCCGGCGGCGCCCGCGACCCGGAGAAGATCTGTCGACTTCAGACGCCGGCCGACCGCGTCGACATACCGCAGGGCGGCGAGTTCCAGTTCGTTGAGATCCGCCGGGTACTTGTCCCGATCCTCCACAGCCAGCCCGAGCGGCGCCAGGGAGTCGCACATCCGCAGGATGTGATCGGCGGGTTGTCCGAGGGCGTTGACCCGGGCGGTTATGTCCTGGGGAGAAAGCGGCCGGTCGACCCACGGCGCGACGCCGTCGATGTCGACCGAGATGAGCCGAACATCCTCCGGAGTGCAGACATGCTTTCCGACGGTCCGCACATCGACGGCCGGGGGGACCCAGCCCTGAGGTATCACCGAGGCGACGGCCGAGATCACGTCGCCGATAGAGATGTTCAGCGCAGCCGAGGCTTTGGCCAGCCGGGCGATGCCGTCTGGGTGAGCCGGGCTCCCCGGGCGAGTCCACGCCTGACAGGCGTCCAGCAATTGTGACTCCGTCGCGCTGAGCATCCTCGTGATGGGTGGGACATCGCGGAGGCGCTCCATGCCGAGGCCGCAGATGGCATACCGGCGTAACCGCTTCATCGCCGCCGCGATGGGCATGTCCTCACGCCCGACGATGGAGATCACGGTTGACCTGAACAAGGTGGAAAGACGGTGAGAGGATAGATTCCTCAGGAGGTCGGCGTCGATGGGATCGGGGACGGGATAGCCTGCGGCCCCGTTGTCGATCGCGAACTTGCTGGCGGTCGGCAGCTGGCGGTTCAGGAGAAGTTGCAGGCGGGTCGCCCGCCAGGCCACGCTCCAGGGGGCGTTGTTTACTATGGAACGCCTGTCGACCAGTCCGAGGTCCTTGGGGAAGACTCCGAGTTCTTCGACGGAAACCCTGGTGGCCGCGTATTTTCGGCCCCCGAGAGGAATGGACTTCTTCTCTTTGACCAGATGGTCGAACACCTGTTGTGCGATCGCCGGCTCGTTCGTGGCCAGGTCCCACAACCAGTTCCACGTCAGCCCGCTCCAGGACGCCAGTTCGGGCAGAGATCGGGAGATCTCCTCGGACACCCACTTCTCGTCCCACTCGCGGAGTGCGCGGCGATCCACTGTGAAGGTCGGTTTCTGCTTCCCGTGGAGATTCGCGACCACGCCGAAGATATCCTGGTCAGTGACGATGCCGTCGGCGGCCAAGCCCCCGGTTTCGGACACCCACCACAGATCGTTGGTGGCCCTGAACGAATCCTCCCCGCGATAGTGGAGGTCGTTCTCCTCCCAGACCTCTGCAGCGAGGTCCTGTTCGGCCACGTCGACGCGATACTCAGCGATCCATAGGAGAGCACGCAGCGTCTGGGTGACCGACACCTTCTCGTCGCCGGTGAGGTACAGCTTGACGCGGGTGCCGCCGTGCGGGATGTGGTCCGACGACGTGATCTGGAAGAGGCTGCCGCTGCTGGCGATGCTGACGCTGTAGGCGTGCGGCGCCACGATCCCGTTCCTGCCGACTGGGCGTGTCACCACCGAGATCTCGTCGGCCAGCATGAAATAGCTGAAGACGCCGACGCCGAACTGGCTGTTGAAGACCGCGTCGATCGGCGGCTGGAGATCCTGCCAGTCAGCCTGTTCGGCCCGGTACTCCTGCCGGTAGACGAACCGCTCGCCGGCGTTCGCGAACACGTGTTTCAAGGTGTCGACGTCCATGCCGACGCCGTTGTCCTCGCAGAGGATGTACTCGCGGCCGTCGGCGTCGGTGCCCTGTTCGAACTTGATCCGTCCCGTCCACGGATCGGGGTTGCGGCCGGTGCGGTCGAGGAACTCCCACCTCTTGGCCCGGTAGCGGCAGGCGTCCAGGGCGTTCTGGTAGAGCTCGCGGATGGCCAGGGACGGATCGTTGTAGAGCTGTCGTCCCATGAGCAGCTCTCTGATCTTGTCTTCCGAGAGCCGGAAGCGGGCCACGGGGGTCTCGTAGAGCGGTGTGCCGTCCTTCCGCTGCTCGGGCCGGAATCCCCTCTTGGTGATCTGAGCCGGGATCGTCTGCCGTAACTCGGGCGACGTGGCCAGCTGCCGGACGCTCCGCAACGCGGTGCCCGCCCGCTGGACGACGTCTTCGATGCCCAGATAGAGCGCCGGGTTGTCGCAGATCATGCGGAGGTCGAGGGCGTCGCCCGTGCGCCGCCACTCCATCCGGTCGACCGCCGCGGTGATCGCGGTCAGCGGCAGCTCCAGCCGGGTGCCGATGTGGTCGGCGATGACGGTCGGCATGCGCCGGGGGTCGGCGGCCAGGATTCCGGCTACCCAGAGATGGGAGGCGAAGCCGCGCGAGCGGTCGTCGACATAGACGTGCCGCAGCAGGTCGGCGAGCTGGTGGTCGACCGGGTCGGCGCCGACCGCGCGGATCAGCGCCTCCATCAGGTTCGGCAGTTCACCGGACGACGCGGACACGTCGCAGTGTTCGAGGAGCCCGGCGCCGCGCCGGTACGCGTTCTCGGCCGCGGGGCTGCGCCAGATCGCCGGCCGGGCGCCCAGCCACTGGTGCACCAGCCACATGGCCAGGGAGTTCCGGGATACCGTGTCGCCGCGTTTGTCGAGACCTTCTGCCCTCCGGACGACGTGCGGATACAATTCGTACGTCGTCTCCAGGTCGCTTCTCGGCCCCGGCTGGTAGGTGCGCCGGAACATCGTCGGCTGGATGCCCGCCGCGGTCCGGATGCCCTCCGCGAAGACGCTTTCGCGGAGGAACGGCGCCACGATCAGCACCGCCACCTCGGGCGCGGTCAGCGGGATGAGCGGCCCGAGAAGCTGGTCGAGAACGGCCAGGACCCTGACGGGATAGTTCGGGTCGGACCATGAGTCCTCGATCGTGGTTCTCTCCGACAGATGGTTCCGGGCGGAGCCGCAGTGGCGGGCGCATTCGTCGACGATCTCCAGGACCGTTCCGCGAATGAGGTTCGCCGCCAGCGGCGCGTCCTGCACGCGGTCCCAGAGTCTGGCCTCTTCCGCGGCGCGGCGCCAGGTCTGCGTGAGCTGGTCGCCGTCGCAGATGGTGATGTGCGCGCCTGGCAGGTCGGCGCCCAGGTGATGGGGCTCGGGCTCCTGCTGCCTCTCCTCGATCTGGCCAGCGCTGCGCCGCATCTGCTTCGTGACCTCGGTCAGCACCTGCTCGAAGGTCCGGGCGGGATGGCGCCGGTCCATCGCCTGCGCGAGCGCCTGGGTGAAGAAGCTCCCCGACTCCCCGAACAGGCACCGCTGGCCGGCCGTGCACCCCGTGACCACCACGAAGTCGCCGTGGGGAAGCGCCGGAAGCAGCTTTCCGCGGGGTGGCGCGCCGAAGGACTCGTTGGGCGTGTCCCGGCAGGCGTCCACGAAGAACAGGACGAGACGCGCCCTGCATTCCGCGATGTTCAAGGGAACCAGCGGCACCAGGCTCTCGGGATCGGGCGTGGGGGAGTCGGGGTCGCAGTAGGCGTCGCTCGGGACCAGGAAGTCGTCACCGTCGATGGTCACACCGTGGCCGGAGAAGTAAAGAAGGAGGACGCTGTCTTGCGGTGCGTCGGCACAGGCCCGCTTGATCTGTGACTTTATGCGGCTCCCAGTCGGCTCATTTCCGGATTCGTCGACACCAAAGGTGCGAACATCCCCATAACCGGATTCGCGAAGTACGTTTTCCATCATTCGGACATCGGTGCGGACGACCGATCCGATGTCGCTGAACTGGGGATCGTCGCACCGAGGCACACCTAGAAGCAGGGCCCGCCGCTCAGTCAAGACCACCTCCGATGTACTCGGTGATCCCGACATCGTGCCATGCGGACGATATGAAGGGGAAACGTAGCCGGAATTCTACGTTTCTCCTTCATATGTGGAAATCTCAGGTCGACGCCCTGATCACCAGGTGGGTGTCGAGGATGACGACCGGCTGCTCCAGCGGCTCGCCGTTGATGCGGGCGACGAGGAGCTGCACCATCTGCCGGCCCATCGCCTCGGTCGGCTGGTGGACGCTGGTCAGCGGCGGCTCGGTGTGCAGGGCCACCTTCGAGTCCTCGAAGCCGATCAGCGCGACGTCCTGCGGGATCGCGCACCCCCGCTCGCGCAGCACCCGCAGCGCGCCGACCGCCATCGGGTCGGAGGCCGCGAAGACGGCGTCGAGTTCGGGGTGGCGGTCGAGCAGTTCGCGCATCGCCGTCGAGCCGCTCTCCTCGGAGAAGTCTCCGTAGGCGACGCGTTCGGTCAGCCCGGTCGCGAGGAGGGCGTCGCGGTAGCCGGCCAGTCGGTCGACACCCACGCCCATGTCCTGGGGACCGGCGATGGTCGCGATGCGGGTGCGGCCCTTGCCGAGAAGGTACTTGACCGCCTGCCGGGCCCCCGCCCGGTTGTCCATGTCGACGTAGCTGTAGGGGTTGAGCCCCACGGGGCGGCCACCGAGGACGGTGGGCACGCCGAGCTCTTCGAGACGTCCCGGCAGGGGGTCGGCGCCGTGGACCGAGGTCAGCAGGACGCCGTCGACGTGCTGCCCGGTCAGGTAGTGCTCCAGACGGTCGTGTTCGTTGCGGTTCTGGGCCATGCTCAGGATGAGCTGCAGGCCCGTCTCGGCCAGCGCCGACCCGATTCCCCTGATCAGGCCGGCGAAGTAGGGCTCGTCGAACACACGCTGCTCGGATTCCGACACCACCAGCGCGATGGTGTCGGTCCGGTTGGTGACGAGGGTGCGGGCCGCCCGGTTGGGGACGTATCCGAGCTCGTCGATCGCGAGCAGGACGGCGTCGCGGGCCTTCTCGCTCACCTTCGGCGAGCCGTTGATGACCCGTGAAACCGTTCCTCGCCCGACTCCGGCACGCGCGGCGACGGCTTCGAGCGTCGGTCGCGCGACCGACCGGCGGTCCCCGTTCATCAGTCCTGCCCCCTCACCACGTTCACGCTATTGTGCCGGACCCCGGAGGCCCCCGTGCCGGATGGTCTCGGCGTACCAGAGAGCGCTATCTTTCAGGATGCGCGTCTGGGTTGGATAGTCCACGTACACTAGGCCGAATCTCTTGCCATAACCCCACGCCCACTCGAAATTGTCCATGAGCGACCAGGCGAAGTAGCCCTCCAGCGGAACCCCCGCCTCGATGGCCTGGTGGCAGACCCTCAGGTGGGTGTCGATGTAGGCCTGGCGTTCGACGTCGTGGATCGCGCCGTCCTCGGTGACCACGTCGTCGTAGGCGGCGCCGTTCTCTGAAATGTACAGAGGGATGGCGGGGTACTCGTCGCGCAGGCGGGTGAGGACCTCGTACAGGCCGCCGCCGTCGACCTCCCAGCCCATGCCGGTGACCGGACGGCCGCCGTTGACGAAGCCGACGTGCTCGTTGCCGGGCCACGCCGAGCCGGTGTCGGTGGGGGCCGCCGACGCCGACTTGGTGCCGCCCTCGGCGCCGGTGACGGTGAAGCGGCTGTAGTAGTTGATCAGCAGCATGTCGAGCGGGGCAGCGATCAGCTCCAGGTCGCCGTCCTTGATGTACTCCTCCGGCGCGATCAGCGGCGTCAGGTCGTCGAGGACGTCCTGCGGGTAACGGCCGCGCATGATGGCGTCGAGGAAGAAGCGGTTCTGCACGCCGTCGATGCGGCGGGCGGCGTCGCGATCGGCCTCGCTGTCGGTCTGCGGGCTGATCGCGTACAGGTTGACGCAGCCGCCGATCCGGGTGTCGGTGCGCTGGGCCCGCATCGCCTGGACGGCCAGGCCGTGGGCCAGGTTCAGGTGGTGGGCCGCCTTGATCGACTCCGCCGGGACCCGGCGGCCGGGGGCGTGCTCGCCCGAGGAGTAGCCGAGGAACGCCGCGCACCACGGCTCGTTGACCGTGGCCCAGTTGGCGACCCGGTCGCCGAGGGCGCCGTGCACGATGGCGGCGAAGTCCGCGAAGCGCTTCGACAGGTCGCGCGACGGCCACCCGCCGTCGTCTTCCAGGGCCTGGGGCAGGTCCCAGTGGTAGAGCGTCACCCACGGCGAGATGCCGTAGGAGAGCAGCTCGTCGACCAGCCGCTTGTAGAAGTCGAGGCCCTTGGGGTTGACCTCGCCCTTGCCGTCGGGCTGGATGCGGGTCCAGGAGACCGAGAACCGGTAGGCGGTCAGCCCCAGGTCGGCCATCAGCCGCACGTCGTCGCGGTAGCGGTTGTAGTGGTCGATCGCGACCGAGGCGTCGTCGCCCTCGACGACCCGCCCGGGTTGCGCCACGAAGGTGTCCCAGATGGAACGGCCGCGGCCGTCGGCCGTGAGGGCGCCTTCGATCTGGTAGGCCGACGTCGCGCTGCCCCAGACGAAGCCGGTGGGGAAGACCAGACCAGGGGTGTCGATCTGGGTCTCTGTGTTCTGGGTCACTCCTTGACCGCACCTTCCATGAGTCCGCCGATGATCTGGCGGCCGAAAAAGACGAATACCAGCAGAAGAGGAATGATCGACACCGTAGTGCCCGCGAAGATGAGCACGTAGTTGGTCGAGTAACGGTCGTTCAGGGCCCTCAGCGCGACCTGCACGGTCGGATTGTCCGGCGTGAGCACGATGAGAGGCCAGAGGAACTCGTTCCAGATCAGCATGAACGTCTGGATCGCCAGCACCGCCATGCCGGGCCGCACCGCCGGCACCGCGACGTTCCACCAGATGCGCAGGGTGCTCGCGCCGTCGACGCGCGCGGCCTCGACCAGTTCCCTCGGTACGGCCTGGCGCGTGTACTGCGTCATGAGGAACACCCCGAACCCGTTCACGAGGAACGGCAGGATGACCGCCTTGAGGGTGTTCGTCCAGCCCAGCGTCACCATCATCTGGTAGAGCGGCACGATGCCCATCTGCTGGAGCGGCACCATCATGGTCAGCACGACCGACAGCAGCAGCAGGTTGCGGCCCCTGAAGGTGAGCGAGGCGAAGGCGAACCCGGCCAGGGTCGAGATGATCACGATGCCGATCGTCACCGTGCAGGCGATGATGATCGAGTTGATGATGCCCGTCATGAAGTGGGCGTTCTCGGCCTCGAAGACGGCCCTGATGTTCTCGCCCAGGTTGCCGGCCGGCAGCAGCGGCGGCGGCATGCTGTGCGCGTCCTCGTTGGTGCGCGTCGCGATGACGATCATCCAGTAGATCGGGAAGATCGACAGGAAGATGGCCAGGGCGAGGCTCGCCTTGGTCAGGACGGTCGCGCGGAACGGGTCGAGGCGCGAGGTCCCGGCCCCGGCGGTGCGCGGGGCCCGGGGCGCCCGATGTGTGATCGTCGTCATCGTGATCTCCCGATGCCGCGGACGATGGCGAAGTTGATCAACGCGGTGATCATGATGAGCAGGAACAGGATCCAGGCCGCGGCCGCGGCGTAGCCGTACTGGAAGTCCCGGAAGCCCTCCTTGACGATGAACATGGCCACCGTCTGGAACTGGCCCGTCGTGCCGCCGGTCATCAGGCCGGCGCCGAACATCACCGGTTCGGCGAACAGGGTGAAACCGCCGATCGTCGAGACGATGACGGTGAAGATGATCGTGGGCTTGAGCAGCGGGACCGTGATGCCCCAGAACTGGCGGCGCGGCGAGGCGCCGTCGATCGCGGCGGCCTCGTAGAGGTCCTTGGGGATCGTCTGCATCGCGGCCAGGTAGATGATCGCGTTGTAGCCGGTCCAGCGCCAGTCGACCATGGTCGCGATGGCGATCCACGACGACCACTTCTGGTTCTGCCAGTGGATCGGGTCGACCCCGAACCAGCCCAGCACCCAGTTGACGATGCCGTAGTCGCGGCCGTACAGCTGGGTGAAGACCACCGCGACCGCCACCACCGAGGTGATCAGCGGCGCGAGCACGCTCAGCCGCAGCACCAGCCGGCCGCGCAGCTTCTTGTTCAGGGCGTTGGCCAGCAGCAGCGCGAGCACCAGCTGCGGCACCGTCGCGATCAGGAAGATGCCGACGGTGTTGAGCACCGAGTTCCAGAACTTGTCGTCCGCGAGCAGCTCGGTGTAGTTCTCCAGGCCGATGAACGTCTTGTCGCCGGCGAGCTGCCAGTCGTGCAGCGACACCCAGGCGGTGAAGATCAGCGGGAAGATGCCGAAGATCGCGAACAGGATGAAGTAGGGCGAGACGAACAAATAGGGAGTGGCCCGCAGGTCCAGCCAGGACCAGAATCTCCGGCCGCCCGGCGGCCGCGCGTGCCGCCGGGGCCCGGGTGGCACCGTGCGGGTCCGGGAGCCCGCGTCGACGCTGAGGCTCATCGTCAACCTTTCGTGGAAGGAGCGGCCGGGGGGATCCGGCCGCTCAAGTGAGTGACCGGCCCCTCGGTGCAGGGGCCGGTCGGGCACGGCCGGGGGTCAGCCCGCGGCCTTCACGCCCTCCTCCACGAATCGGGTCCAGGCCTCGTCCCACTTGACCGAGCCCTGGTCGGCGCCCACGAGGACCTCTCCGACGGCGGCCTTCACCTGGGCGTGCTTCTCACCGAAGAACACCGGCGAGAGCTGCGCGACCGAGGCGGCGAAGATGGGGCCGCTCGGGGCGTCGTTGAAGTAGGCGTTCTTGGCCTCGGCGACGGCCGGGTCCTGCTGCGCCGGGATGGAGCTCGGGAAGTTGCCGCCCTCCTTGAACGCCGCGACCTGACCCTCCTTCCCGGTCAGGAAGTTGAGGACCTCGGCGGCCTCCTTCGGGTGCTTGCTCTGCGCGGGCACCATCAGCCACGAGCCGCCCCAGTTGCCGGAGCCGCCGGGCACCGCCGCGACGTCCCACTTCTTGGCGTTGCCCTCGCCCGAGGTGCCGGAGATGACGCCGAGCATCCACGACGGGCAGCCCATGGTGGCGAAGCCACCCTTCTGCATGGCCGTGTTCCACTCTTCGCTCCAGGAGCGCAGCTTGGCGGTCAGACCGGCCGTGCTGAGCGACTGGACGTAGTCGAACGCGGCCTTGACGCCCGGGTTCTTGTCGACGATGAGCTGCTGGCTCTTGTCGAAGTAGATCTGGCCGCCGTTCTTGCCGGCCTCCTGGGCCAGCACCGACTCGTAGACGGTGTTGGCGCCGTCGACGAAGCCCGCGTCCGGGACCTTCGCCTTGAACTTCTTGCCGACCTCGAGGTAGTCGTTCCACGTCGGCCAGAGCTTGGAGACCTCGTCGCGGTTGGTCGGCAGACCGGCCTTCTCGAACAGGTCGGTGCGGTAGCACATGGCCATGCCGCCGATGTCGGTGCCGAGGGCGAACAGCTTGCCCTCGGTGTTGACGCCGGTGTCCCACTTGTAGGCGGGGAAGTCGGCCTTACGGCTGTCGAGGCCGTACTGGCCGAGGTCGGCGAAGTACTGCGGGCGGGCGGCCATGAGGCCCATCGCGCCCTCGTCCATGCCGATGATGTCGCCGGCGCCGCTGCCGGCCTCCAGCCACTGGAGGACCTGGGGCAGGTAGGTGTCCTCGAACCGGTCGGTCAGGTTGACGTACTTGACCTGGATGTTCGGGTGCGCGGCGTTCCACTGCGCCACGGCGTCGTCGTAGGCGAAGTTCTCGCCGCCGCCGAAGGTGTTCAGCGTGAGCTCGATCTTCTCGGCAGGGGCCGCGGAGCCGCCCGCGCTGGGTGCCGCTGCGGGTGCCTCATCGCCGCCGCAGGCAGCGGCCGTGAAGGCCAGCGTCCCTGCGGCCACGGCCGCGAGCACACCGCGGCGCGTGTTGTTCATCATTCCGGACCCCTCTCAGGTGGTTCCCGAATCTGTGACAGAAGGTGGGCTCCCGGCCGATCCCCGACTGCTCAGCAGGTTGGGAGCGCTCCCACGAAGAGTCCACTATGGGCAACGCACCCGTCAATATGCCGAAACCTAACTGTTACTCCTGTAACGGTTAGAGGCGTAGAAATGGACATGAACCTACAAAAAGTACATACCCGCAGTTGGGAGCGCTCCCAGTTCATAGAGAACAAAGTGGCCCATCTCACTGCGGAGACGGGCCACTGGTGGGGGAGTGCTCAGACGGTGGTCACGGCCTCGTGGAGGTCGAGGCGGGGGTTGCGGGCGTACCAGGCGTCCGGGCCGGGCCTGCCGATGTTGACCACGGCGAGCACCTCGTGCCCGCCCTCCGGGAAGAACTCCTTCTCCAGGGCGGCCTTGTCGAAGCCGGCCATCGGCCCGGCGGCGAGGCCGTGGGCGCGCACGCCCACGATGAAGTAGCCCACCTGCAGAGCGCCGTTGAACCGCGCCGACTCGACCCGCTGCTCACGGTCGGCGAACACGTCCTTCGCGCCCGGGAAGTGCGGGAACGTCCGCGGCAGGTGCTCGTGGAAGTCCACGTCGGCGGCCAGGATGGCGACGAGCGGGGCGGTGGCCGTCTTCGCCTTGTTCCCCGGTGACATGTGCTCGACGAGTCTGGCCCGCGCTTCGGGAGAACGGACGTAGACGATGCGCAGCGGCTGGGTGTTCATCGCGGTCGGGGCCCACTTGATCAGGTCGTAGATCGCGTGCGCGGTCTCCTCGGAGACGGGCTCGTCGGTGAAGGTGTTGGCCGTCCGTGCGTCGCGGAAGAGCAGGTCCTGGGCCGTGGCGTCGAGGGCGCTCTGGGTTGTCATGGCACTCATGTTGCCCAACAACCTTCTTCCCGTGCAATATCTTCCCGTGCAATCAAATTATTCGGTGAGCACCTCCTCGAGCCGGGCCAGCGCCCGCCGCAGCGTCTCCCGCTCGACGGTGGACAGCGGGGCCTCGAAGTGGCGCTCGACGACGCGCACGTGCACGTCGACCGCCTTCAGGAAGACCTCCGAGGCCTTGTCAGTGGGCCGGATCAGGGTCACCCGCCGGTCGCCCTCGTGGCGGCCTCGGGTCACCAGCCCCGCCTTCTCCATCCGGTCGAGCAGCCGGGTCATTCCCCCGCTGGTCAGCGTCAGGTCGAGGGCGTTGATCGCGGTGCAGGCGCCGTGGTCGCGGTAGAGGCGCAGGAGCACCTCGAACATCACGTGGGTGATCCCGACCTCCTCCTGGAGCGCCTTGTCGATCAGGCGCTCCAGCGCGGTGGCCGACCGGATGAGGTGGCCGAAGCCGGGGCTCAGCCGATCACATGCGGTGCGTTCTGGGGTCGGGGTCCGATCCATTGCACTCCTGACGGGGGGAAATCTGAGCGTTCGCCCAAAATCGTATCGGCGACCCGGCACCCCGCCCCCGAGCACGCGTGGAGCGCGGCCAGCCGGCCCGACAGGCCGGCGATCAGCGCCGGGTCGGCGGTGGCCGCCAGGTTCGTGAGCTGGTGGGGGTCGCTGATCATGTCGTAGAGCTGGCGCTCGCCGGTGGCGTACTCGACGTAGGCGTGGGTCTCGGTGCGCAGCGCCCGGTAGGTGGGCGGGCAGCCGGGCGCGTAGTCCGGCTTGTCGAACTCCACCAGCACGGCGTCACGCCACGGCACCCGCCGGCCCTGCAGCAGCGGGACCAGCGACCGGCCCTCGACGAAGCCCGGCACCTGCGCGCCGGCCAGCTCGGCGAAGGTCGGGCCCAGGTCGACCGTCGAGCCCAGCGAGGTGTCGACCCGCCCGGCCTGCACGCCCGGCCCGCGCACGATCATCGGGACCCGGATGTCCTCCTCGTAGGGCGTCGTCTTGCCCGACCGCAGGCGGTGCTGCCCCAGGTGGAAGCCGTTGTCGGAGCCGAAGAAGATGTAGGTGTCGTCGAGCTTGCCGGCCTGCTCCAGCGCCGAGACGACCGTGCCGACCAGGTCGTCGAGGCCCGCCGTGGAGCGCAGCCGGTCGCGGTACATCTGGTCGATGTTGTGCCTGACCCGCTTCGGGATGCGCCCGCGCTGCTGCACCCAGAGCGGTTCGGCCGACACGTCCTCCTGGTTGTAGGAGGGGGTGCGCGGCGCCTTGACCCCCTCGAAGGCGTCGGCGTGGCGCGGCGCGTGGTTGGCCGGGCGGTGCGGCGCGGTGGGGGACAGGTAGAGGAAGAACGGGTCGCTGCGGCTCACGAACCCGGCGGCCTTCTGGGCCAGCACGTCGGTCAGGTAGTCCTCCGGCTGCTCGCCGCGCTCGACGATGATGCCGTCGTCGTTGAGGGCGTAGCCGTACTCGCGGTAGAGGTTGGTGACCGGCACCGCCCATTCGTCCCAGCCCGGCGGGATGTAGGTGCGCGGCACCTCGGGGCTCGGATACTGGTTCAGGTACTTGCCGAACAGGGCCGTGCGGTAGCCGGCGCCCTTCATCCAGGTGCCGATCGTGCTCTCCTCCAGCGGCTTGAACCGGGGGAACCCGCCCGTGGGGAAGCGGTTGCTGGTCACGCCGTGGCTGTGGATGTACTGCGCGCGCAGGATCGACGAGCGCGACGGGCAGCACCACGGGTTGGTCACGTAGAAGTGGGAGAACGTGGTGCCGCTCGCCGCCAGCTTGGAGATGTTGGGGAACCGGTGGAGGTCGGCCGTGTCGAGGTCGTCGGCGAGGATGAAGACCACGTTCGGAGGAGCCTTGACCGACGCCTTCGCGGGCACCTTCGGAGACGACTTGGCGGTGGCCGGCGTGATGGTCAGCGGCGCCGCCAGGAGGGCCAGGGCGAGGCCGCAGGTGAGACTCCTCTTCAACATGGGGCAGATCATTGCCGCTGTTACACCTGCGAAAACGTACATTTAGCAGCGGACCGTACACGATACGTAGTTGATTCTCCCAACCGGTTGCACCGTTCTAATGCCTCCGGGACAGTGATTCGTATGAGATCCGGGGGTTCACGTATTCGGCTGTTCACCCGTCGTTCCCTGTCCTGTTGCGATCGGCGGCTACCGTGAGCCCGTCGTGAACGGGTCCATGGAGAGTTCTGCGAGTAATGGCGGTTCGTCCGTCGCGTGGGTCGAGTCCCCGCTGCAACTGCTGTGCGTCATCGAGGCGCAGCACGCGGGTCTGCTCGGCGACGACGCCGTCGTCGTGCCGCGGTCGGGCCTGCCCGCGCTGCGGCTGACCCGAAACGAGATCTCCCGGCTCGCGCTGCCCGACGGGCTGCGCTTCGCCGAGCCGTCGGCGAAGATGCCCAAGCCCGGCCGGTCGTGGGCGGTGGGCGACGCCTTCTCCGGCCGCGTCCAGCTCAGCCTCCTGACGTCCCCGGTGCGCCGGCTGCTGCTCGTCGACGACGGGCTGGCCACCATCCGGCTCCTCGAACTGCTCGCCGAGCGCCGCCCGCTGCTGCGCGCCCGCGCCGTGCCCGGAACCGCCCGCACCGCCATGGGGGCGGTCGCCGGGGTGCGGCTGCGCCGGCTGGCCCGCCGCGGCCGCCTCACCGTCTTCACCGCGCTGCCCGTGCCCGACGAGGTGGCCGACGCCGTCCGTGCCCTCGGCGCGTCCGTGGTGCGGCACGACTTCCCGTGGTTGCGCAGCCAGCCCGGCAGGCGTCCCCCGGCCGAGAAGACGGTCGTGCTGGGCACCTCCCTGGTGCGCAACGGGCTGATCCACCGCGAGGCCTACGTGAAGTGGCTGACCGGGCTCGACGAGCCGGTCGCCTACTATCCGCACCGCCGCGAGGACCCCAAGGACCTCGACCGGGTCCGCCGCATCGACGGCGTCACGGTGTACGAGAGCGGCGCCCCCGCCGAGATGACGCTGCGCGACCTGCGGCCCGGCCAGCGGGTGCTCAGCCTGCCGTCGACGGCGGTCACGTCTCTCCGTATCCTGCTGCGGGCACGCGGCGTCTCGGTCGAGACGGTCGAGGTCCCCGACGAATGGTGGACCGCCTCGGCGGGTCCCTCGCTCCGCTCCCACCTTCAGCTTTTCGCACACGAAAGAGTCGCTCCTTGATCCGCGTTTTCGCCGTGGCCGATTCCGACTCCTACCTGAAGTGGGCCGCGGGGCTCGTCGGCGGGGCGCCCGGCGACTGGAAGCTCGAACTCGCCGTGGTGCGCACCCCCATCGCGCCCTCGGAGTCGCAGATCGCCGCCGCCGTGAGCGGCACCCGCTTCCACGACGTGCCGACGCTGGGCGCGCGGGCGCTGCGCAAGGCCGCCGAGCGGTTCCGGCCCGACGTGATCCTGGTGTCGTGCACCGGCCCGGTCGTCGACGCGCTGGTCAGCGAGGTCCTCGCCGGGCTGAGGCCGCGCCCGGTGTTCGTCACCGGGCTGCCGGGCATCTCGGTCCCGGCCACCGAGAAGGCCTGGATCTACCGCAGCGGCTGCGACCTGTTCATCCTCCACTCCGGCCGCGAGGTGCGGGAGTTCGGCGAGATCGCCCGGCGGCTCGGCGGCGGGGGGCAGGTGGCGCTGGCGCGGCTGCCCTACCTCGACCTGACCGGCCACCCCTCGGCCGGCGAGACGCGCGACCGGGTCGTGTTCGCCACCCAGGCCAAGGTGCCGGTGCGGCGCGACGACCGCGAGAGCGTGCTGCTGGCGCTGAAGGCGCTCGCCGAGGCCCGGCCCGACCTGCGGGTGGTCGTCAAGCTGCGGGCCCGCGACGACGAACGCCAGACCCACAACGAGAAGCACCACTACGAGCGGCTCTGGAACACCATGGCCGCCGAGGGGCGGGTCCCGGCAGGCCTGCTGTCGTTCGAGGCCGGGCCGATGCACGAGCACCTGGCCCGCGCCCACGGGTTCGTCACGGTCTCCTCGACGGCGGCGCTGGAGGCCATCGCCCAGGGTGTGCCGCTGCTCGTGCTGTCCGACTTCGGGGTCAGCGCCGAGATGATCAACCTGGTGTTCGAGGGCTCCGGCTCGCTCGGCACGCTCGACGACCTCGCCAAGGCCGACTTCCGCACCCCGACCCCCGAGTGGTGCGCGGCCAACTACTTCCACGAGGCCGCCCACAACGACTGGGCCGTGCGCACCCTCGCGCTGGTCGAGGCCGCCCGCGCGGGCACGCTGACGCCCTCCACGTCGCTGCTCGACGGCCCCCAGCACGCCGCCGCCCGCCGCCGCGCCCGGTTGCGCATCGAGGTGCCGCCCAAGGTGCTGCGTTACGGCTACCGCGCCAAGAAGAAGATCCGCAAGCTGCTCAAGTAACAGGCTCCGTCACGGCGGGTGAGCATCCGTTGACGGGGATTTGTTCCGGATGACATCGATCGGCAACGGCCCGCTCATGCACTGAGGGGCATGAGAGTCGACGGTACCGCCCACCCCGTGGTGGTGATCGGCGGCGGCCAGGCCGGGCTGGCGATGAGCCACTGCCTGACCCGCCTGGGCGTCGGCCACGTCGTGCTGGAGCGGGGCCGCGTCGGCGAGTCGTGGCGCTCCCGGCGCTGGGACTCCTTCTGCCTGGTCACCCCGAACTGGCAGTGCGACCTGCCCGGCCACCCCTACGCGGGCGGCGATCCCGACGGCTTCATGGTGCGCGAGGAGATCGTCGCCTACCTGGAGGCGTACGCCGCCTCCTTCGCGCCGCCCCTGGCCGAACGGGTGACGGTCACCCGGCTGACCGCCGTCGAGGGCGGGTTCGCCGTCGCCACCGACCGGGGCGTGCTGACCGCCGGGCAGGTCGTGGTCGCGACCGGCCCCTACCAGACGCCGGTCGTGCCCCGGCTGGCCGAGCGGCTCACCGTGCCCTCGCTGCACTCCGACGCCTACCGCGCCCCGGACGGCCTGCCCGACGGCCCGGTGCTCGTCGTGGGGAGCGGGCAGTCGGGCTGCCAGATCGCCGAGGACCTGTTCCTGGCCGGGCGGACCGTCCACCTCGCCGTCGGCACCGCGCCCCGGGTCGCGCGCCGCTACCGGGGGCGCGACGTGGTCGAGTGGCTCGACCTGATGGGCCACTACGACCGGCCGATCACCGAGTTCGACGACCCCGAGGCGGTGCGGGCCCGCGCCAACCACTACGTGACCGGGCGCGACGGCGGACGCGACATCGACCTGCGGGCCTTCGCGCTCCAGGGCATGCGCTTGCACGGTCGGCTCACCGGCGTCACCGGGGGCCGGTTCGAATTCGCCGACGACCTGGCGGCCAACCTCGACCACGCCGACGCGGTGTCGGAGAGCGTGAAGGACTCCATCGACGCGTACATCGCCTCGAACGGGATCGCGGCCCCCGCCGAGGAGCGCTACGTCCCGGTCTGGCGGCCGCCCCCGGGGACCTCCACGGTCCGCGCCGACGAGATCGCCTCGGTCGTCTGGTGCACGGGCTTCCGGCGCGACCACTCCTGGATCAGGGTGCCGGTGTTCGACGGGACCGGCTACCCCGCCCACACGCGCGGGGTGACGGGCTGGCCCGGGCTCTACTTCCTCGGCCTGCCCTGGTTGCACACCTGGGGATCCGGCCGCATCGTCGGGGTCGGCCGCGACGCCGAGCACCTCGCCGGGCACGTCTCGGCCCACCTCGCCGGGCGGGCGCCCTCGGCCTCCGGCTACCACGTCCACCCCGAGCTGCTGGGGACGTGACGATGATCAGAGACGCCCATCGCCACCTGGGGATCCTGCCCACCTACCCCTTCTACGGCGGGCCGCCGGTCCGGCCCGACGTCGGCGCCCGCGCCACCATCACCGAGCTCCTGCGCGACCTCGACCGCGAGGGCACCGAGCGGGCGCTGGTGATCCCGAACTACGGCGTGCCCGACCCGGCCGTCGCGTTCTCCTTCAACGACCTCTGCGTCGAGGCCGCCGCCCGCGACGATCGGATCAGGGCCGGGCTCTGGGTCTCGCCGCTGCCCGCCGACGAGTCGCGCACGCTGGCCGCGCTCGCCCTCGCCAGCGAACCCGGAGTCCGGGCGCTGAAGCTGAGCTTCCTGCTCGGCGGACGCCCCGCCGACCCCTCCTGCCGGGCGCTGCTCGACCGCATCTTCACCGTCGCCCGCGACGGGGACCTGGTCGTGCACGTCCACACCTCGCCCGGCGCGGCCTCCGACGTCGACGAGATCGCCCACCTGGTCGAGCGGTACGGCGACGCCGTCGCCATCCACCTCGTCCACTTCGGCGGCGGCGCGTCGGGCCACATCAAGCTCGCCGGGTCACGGTTCTTCGACTGGATCGCGGCCGGCAAGCGCGTCTACACCGACCTCTCCTGGGCCATCGGGTTCGCCCCGCGCTGGCTGGCCCAGGAGATCGACCGGCGCGGCCTCGGCCACGACCGGCTGCTGTTCGCCAGCGACGAGCCCTGGGGCGACCACCCCGGGGAGCATGCCCGGCTCAGCGCCGCCGTGGGGGACGGCGAGCTGGCCCGGCTGGTCTTCCACGACACCTTCGAGAAGCTGTACGGATAGGAGCAACCCATGACCGAACTGACCGATCTGGAGCAGGCCAGCCTCACCGAGATCCCCCACCCGTCGCTGCCCGACGGGTCGAGCCTCTACGGCGAGACGAAGGTCTTCCCCGACTACAAGGCCGAGGAGGGCGAGACGTACTTCACGCTGGTGCACGGCATCGCGCACGAGTCGTCGGTCAGCTTCGTGGCCGTGCTCCAGGCGACCCGGGCGCTCCGCAAGGGCTTCGAGTCGGCCATCTACTTCTATGGACCAGGGTCGTTGAACTGCCTGGCCACCCGGGGCTTCCCGACGACCGGCAACTCGGCGTTCCCCGGCGAGCACAACATCAACAACTCGCTGAAGACGTTCATCGCCGAGGGTGGCAAGGTCTTCTGCTGCCGGTTCGGGTTGTCGCTGCACGGCGCGCGCGAGGAGGACCTCATCGAGGGCGTCATCCCGACGCACCCGCTCGACGTCCAGGACGCGCTGATCCATTACACCCGCAAGGGCGCCGTCATCAACTCGACGTACATGTTCTGATGACCGACCGCGTCTCGACCCGCGTCGACGTGGCCATCCGGGGGGTCCGGCTCGACGCGCCCGTACGGCGGACCGGGGGCGCCGGTCCGTCGGACGACGGGCACCTGCTCGTCGACGGCGCCAACGCCGCGCTGCCCCTCGACCCCGCCAGCCCCTACGTCGTCCGCGACGGGCGGCTCTACCTGGGCGGCACCGACATGGGCGTGGCCGTCCGGGCCGTGCGCCGGCCCCGGTTCTACGACCTGGCCACCGCCGACGGCGTGCCCTACGAGAAGATCGCCAAGCTGCACGGCGCCGACGTGCTGGCCACGACCGTGGTGCAGACCTGCGTGCGGTACGCCGAGGAGGAGCGCTGCCGGTTCTGCGCCGTGGAGGAGTCCCTGGCCTCCGGCGCGACCGTGGCGGCCAAGACGCCCGCGCAGCTCGCCGAGGTGGCCGCCGCGGCGGTCCGGCTCGACGGGGTGCGGCAGATGGTCATGACGACCGGGACCACGTCGGGGCCCGACCGCGGGGCAAGGGTGCTGGCGCGGTCGGTCCGGGCCGTCCTGGCCGCCGTGCCGGGGCTGCCGATCCAGGTGCAGTGCGAGCCGCCCGCCGACCTCGCCTGGATCGCGGAGCTGAAGCGGGCCGGGGCGCACGCGATCGGCATCCACGTCGAGTCGCTCGACGACGAGGTCCGGCGCCGCTGGACGCCCGGGAAGGCGCGCACGCCGCTCGCCGACTACTGGGCCGCCTGGGACGAGGCGGTCCGCGTCTTCGGCCGCAACCGGGTGTCGACCTACCTGCTGATCGGGCTGGGGGAGTCGGCCGACGAGATCGTCGCGGGGGCCTCCGAGCTGATCGCCCACGGCGTCTACCCCTTCGTGGTGCCCTACCGGCCGCTCGCGGGCACGCCGGCGCGGCGGGACGGCGTACCGGCGCCGTCGAAGGACCTGGTGCGCGACGTGACGGAGCGCGTGGCCGCGATGTTGCGCGGCGCCGGGATGACCGGCGCCGAACAGGGCGCGGGCTGCGCGGCCTGCGGCGCGTGCAGCGCCCTGGCCACGGCGGGCGGGTGAGGGCGTGACCTCCGTCTGCGACGTGCTGCTCACCGGCTCGCCCGGGCCCGCCGCCGCCCGCGTGCTCGACGTGCCCGCGCTCCTCGGGGCGACCGGGGCCGCGCCCGCCCGGTTCGTCGTCGAGCCGACCACCGACCGCGGCTGCCTGTACGCCTACCGGCTGCTCCGCCGGCGGGTCTTCGTCGAGGAGCAGGGCCTGTTCGAGGACGACGACCTCGACCACCGCGACGAGGACCCGCGCACCGTCGTGCTGGTGGCCCGGGACGCCTCGGGGGCCGTGCTGGGCGGGGTGCGGCTCGGGCCGGAGACCGACGGGCCCGACATCGGCTGGTGGCGCGGCTCCCGGCTCGTCGTCGACCCGGCCCGGCGCGTGGCCCCCGGGGTGGGGGCCGCGCTGGTCCGGGCGGCGTGCGCGTACGCCGAGGACGCGGGCGTGTTGCGGTTCGAGGCCGACGTGCAGGAACGGGCCGTCCCGCTGTTCACCCGGCTCGGCTGGCGGCCGGTCCGGGCGGTGCGCGTCACCGGACGGCCGCACCACACGATGCGGTGGCCCATCGGGCGGCTGGCCCGCGCCGCCGAAGGGAAGGCCGCGCTCGGACCGCTGCTGCGCGGGCTCTCGCCCGGCGGGCGCGGCTGGGTCGGCGACGACGGCGCGCCGGTGCCCGGCAGCGACGTCGTGGCGGCGTGCGACGCGATCCTGCCCTCGATGGTCGAACGCGACCCCGACTGGGCCGGATGGTGCTCGGTGCTGGTCAACCTCAACGACCTCGCCGCGATGGGGGCGACCCCGGTCGGGCTGCTCGACGCCCTCGGGGCCCGCGACGCCTCGTTCGCGGCGCGGGTGCTGACCGGGCTGCGGCGCGCGGCGAGCGCCTACGACGTGCCGATCCTCGGCGGGCACACCCAGCTCGGGGTGCCGGCCGCGCTCTCGGTCACCGCGCTCGGACTCGCCGCGTCGCCGGTGCCCGGCGGGGGCGGGCGTCCGGGCCATCGGGTACGGCTGACCGCCGACCTCGGCGGCCGGTGGCGCAGCGGCTACACCGGTCGGCAGTGGGACTCCACCTCGACCCGGACCACCGAGGAGCTGCGCGCCATGCTCGGCGCGGTCGGCGCGGCCCGGCCGGCGGCGGCCAAGGACGTGTCCATGGCCGGGATCGCCGGGACCCTGGGCATGCTGGCCGAGGCCGGCGGCTGCGGCGCGGTGCTCGAACCGGCCCGCGTGCCCCGGCCCGCCGGGGTGACGATGGGCGACTGGCTCACCTGCTTCCCGGGCTTCGCCATGCTCACCGCGGGTGGTCCCGCGCTGCCCGCCGGGCCCGCCCTCGGCGCGGAGTGCGGCGAGCTCGTGACCGGGAGCGGGGTGCGGCTGCGCTGGCCCGACGGGGTGGTGACGGAGGGCGTGCACGGCGCGGTCACCGGACTCGGAACGGCCTGAGGAGGACGCATGACCATTCGGCTGGCGGCCGTCGCCGCCCCCTTCGGCCGGGACCTTGAGGCGTGCTTCGCCACGATCGGGGCCCTGGCCTCGCAGGCCCGCGAACAGGGCGTGTCGGTGCTGGCGCTGCCCGAGGCGTGCCTGGGCGGCTACCTGGCCGACCTCCGCGGCTCGGCCGCCGGGCCGCCCGCGCTGCGCCGCGACGGCCCGGAGCTCCAGCGCCTCGCCGCCATCGCCGGAGACCTGGTGATCTGCGCCGGGTACTGCGAGGCCGACGGGGACGCCCGGTACAACTCCGTCGTCTGCCTGACCGGTGACGGCGTCCTCGGCCACCACCGCAAGGTCCACCAGCCGCTCCGCGAGGACCGCAGCTACGCGGCCGGCGACGGCTTCACCGCCTTCGACACCCCGGCCGGGCGCATGGGCATGATGATCTGCTACGACAAGGCGTTCCCCGAGTCGGCCCGCACGCTGGCCCTCGACGGCGCGGAGATCGTCGTCTGCGTGTCGGCCTGGCCCGCCAGCCGCACCGACCCCGCGCCCGACCTGGCCGACGACCGGTGGACCCGCCGGTTCGACCTGTTCGACCAGGCGCGGGCCCTGGAGAACCAGGTCGTGTGGGTGTCGTCGAACCAGTCGGGCTCGTTCGGCGACCTGCGGTTCGTCGGCCGCGCCAAGATCGTCGCACCGGGCGGGGAGATCCTCGCCGCGACCGGCGTCGAGGGCGGGGTCGCCGTCTGCGACGTGGACGTGCCCGGGGCGCTGGCCGCCGCGCGGCGGTCGATGGGTCATCTGCGGGATCGCCGTCCCGAGGCGTATGCGGCAGGATCGTGACCCGTGCTCCGCATCGCCGCCGCCTCCGCGCACTTCGGCCGTGACCTGGAATTCGACCTCCAGCGGGTCGCCAAGCTCATCGCCGACGCGCGCCAGGAGGGCGCCGGGCTGCTCGTGCTGCCCGACGCCGCCCTCGGCGGCTACCTCGCCGACCTGCGCCACCCCGACCCGGACGCGCTGCCGCCCGCGCTCGACCCCGACGACGCGCTGATCAAGCGGGTCGCCGGACTGGCCGCCGAGATGGTCGTCTGCGTCGGCTACTGCGAGGCCGAGGGGGAGTCGCGGTACAACGCGGCCGTCTGCGTGAGCGGCGACGGCGTGCTCGGCCGCCACCGCAAGGTGCACCTGCCCGCCGGGGAGGTCGCCGCCTACTCGCCCGGCGACCGCTTCGACGCGTTCGACACCCCGGCCGGGCGGATCGGCATGCTGATCGACTACGACAAGACGTTCCCCGAGTCGGCCCGGTCGCTGGCCCTCGACGGCGCGCAGATCGTCGCCTGCCTGTCGGCCTGGCCCACCAGCATCACCAACCGGGCCCCGCGCATGGCCCAGGACCGCCAGTCGCGCCTGTTCGACCTGTACGACTGCGCCCGCGCCGCCGAGAACCAGGTGGTGCTGGCCTCCTCGAACCAGACCGGCGCGATGGGCGGCATGCGCTTCCTCGGCCAGGCCAAGGTGGTCGGCCCGGGCGGCGACATCCTGGCGCGGACGTGGTCGAAGGCCGGGCTCGCGGTGGCCTCCCTCGACGTGGCGGCCGAGATCGCCCAGGCACGGCGGGTGCTGCGGCACATCGGCGAACGGCGGCCGGAGGCGTACCGGGCATGAGGATCGCGCTGCTGACCTACTCGACCAAGCCGCGCGGCGGGGTCGTGCACACCCTGGCCCTGGCCGAGGCGCTGGCCGATCTCGGTCAGGAGGCCGAGGTGTGGGCGCTCGGACGCGGCGGCGACCGCCGCTTCCACCGGGGGGTGCGGGTGCCCGTGCACATCGTCGACTGCCCCGACGTGCCCGGCGAGACGATGGGGGAACGGGTGCTGCGCTCGATCGACCTGCTGCGCGAGGCCTTCACGTCGTCGGCGTACGACGTCGTGCACGCCCAGGACTGCATCACCGCCAACGCCGCCGGGCGCTGCGTCCGGACGGTGCACCACCTCGACCACTTCACCACGCCCGAGCTGGCGGCCTGCCACGAACGCGCCCTGGTCGAACCGTTCGCGCACATCTGCGTGTCGTCGGCGGTGGCGGCCGAGTTGTCGCAGGGGTGGGGCATCTCGGCGTCGGTCATCCCCAACGGCGTGGACGCCGCCCGCTTCGCGACGGCCGACGGGTCGCCCTGGCGCGCCCGCTTCGGCCGGTACGTCCTGACGGTCGGCGGCATCGAACCCCGCAAGGGCTCCCTCGACCTGCTCGAGGCGCACGCCCTGCTGCCGGAGTATCCGCTGGTCGTCGCGGGCGGCGAGACGCTGTTCGACTACCGGGACTACCGGTCGGCGTGGGATTCCCGCGCGGCGGAACTGGGCGTCGCGCCGGTCGTGCTCGGCCCGGTGCCCCACGACGACCTGCCCGGCCTGGTGGCGGGGGCGGCGGCGTTCGCGTTCCCGTCGACGAAGGAGGGCTTCGGCCTGGCCGCGATGGAGGCGCTGGCGGCCGGGGTGCCGCTGGTCGTCCGCGACCTGGCCGTCTTCCGCGAGGTCTTCACCGGCGCGGCCCTGTTCGCGACCGATCCGGGTTCGCTCGCGGCGGCGCTGCGGGAGGCGGTGACGGTCCCGTCGCCGGAACGGGTCGCCAAGGGGAGAGCGCTGGCCGCCCGGCACACGTGGCGCAAGGCGGCCGAGGCGCACCTGGAGTTCTACCGGGCCCACTGACGCGCGCTGGTGCGGGGAGGTCCGCCTGGCGCCAGGCCGGCCGTTTCTGTCAGGCGCGAGCCCATCAAAAGAGCCGCCCGCGCGCGAGTGGCGCGGGGCGGCTCCGGTGTTCCGATCGCCGATCAGGCGTCGGCCTCGCAGGCCGTCTCGGTCTCGGCGGTGCACTTGTCGAAACCGCCGACCCCGTTCGCGGTGTCGATTCCGTCGTTGCCCTTCAGGATGTCGTCGTCGGAGCCCCCGTTGAGCCCGTCACGGCCCGAACCTCCGTTCAGGACGTCGCGCCCCGCGCCGCCCAGCACGGTCGACTGCAAGTTCGTGCCGTTGGAGAACGTGTCGTTGCCCCCGAGCAGCGAGACGTCCAGGAACTGGATGGCGCCGGAACACTGGGCCACTGCGCCCGACTTGGAGCACCCGGCTCCCACGACGATCCCCGAGTTGGAGTCGACGGTCAGCTTCCCTTCGAGGAAGCTGACGTTGACGATCTCCCCGCCGCTGGTGCCGACGATGAAGAGGGTCTTCCCCGAGACGTGGACGGACGTGGCCGCCGCCGCCTGCGCGGGACTCGTGACCATCACCAGGCTCGCCGCGGCGAGCGCTAAGGCGGTGAGGACACGCTGTGCGAATGACATGTGATTTTCCCCCGTCTGGTTGGGTTGACGGGGTCCAGGAAACCGCGGAAGCCCGCGGCCGTCTGCGGACAAATACTCACGGCTCCAGGGATTCGGGGATCGAGTCGCTGTTGCCGCCCGGCCGCTGCGTCTTGCCGGCCGCGTCGTAGATCTTGACCCACTTCACCGTCGGGAACTGCTTCAGGGTCGCGTTCAGGTGATTCGCGACGGTGAACGTCGCGCCGCCGCTCTTCACCTTCCCGGTCAGGTAGACCCGGGCGACCTTGTTCGTGACGGTCAGCTTGCTGTAACCGGTCGCGCCGGAGTTCACGAAGCGCAGCCCGGCCGCCCGCTCGGCCGCCGTCGGCCCGGCGAACAGCCGCTGGAGCGCGCCGTGGGCGGTGCTCGGCGGGATCACCGGCCGCGACACCGCCTTGAGCTTCGGCTCGCGGGGCAGGTCGAGGAAGTAGGCCTTCACCGGGACGGTGCGGTAGCCCACCGTGAAGTCGACGACGATCCGGCTCGGCTTGGTCAGCGTGTACATCCGGTAGGGCACCTTCTTGGCCAGCCCCACCCCGAACGACAGGGTCGCCTCCCAGTCGCCCGTGTTGACGACCTGGATGACGCCCGGCAGCGCGTACGTCCGCCGGGAGGCGCCGTAGGTCGAGCCGCCCGTGTCGTCGTGACCCCGGGCGTCGAAGAACCGTAAGGCGAGCTTCGCGGCGCCGGGGACGGGCACGGTGTGGCCCGATCCGTCGGCGATCAGTTTGGGCACGTACTCCGCGATCCGCGTGGGTGGCAGCCCGTTGCGGAACTCGAAGACGAGGCGGTCGACGCCGGGGTGGCGGTCGGCCCTGACCGCCACGAGCTGGGGCACGGCCTTCGCCGTCGCCGAGGCCGGGAGCAGGGCGGCGGGCGCGAGCAGGGCCGGCGCCAGCAGGGCGCCGACGAGAAGGGAGCGGATGGTGGTCATGGTCTCTCCGAGGGTTTGTCACGTTCCAGGGACGAGCCGTCCCGGAGCCGGCGGGCTCCGGGCACGACTGACCTTTAAGACGCGGCGAACCGCTCAGGAGTTCTCAGACCGTATGGAGATGTCGCTTCCCGGCAATCTCCGTCAGAACGTCCCGGTGAAGGCCCCCGGGTTCGTCACCCCCGCGTCCGGCCCGAACGTGTGCCGGACGCCCGTCTTCGTGGTGATGACGTAACCGGTCGCCGTGGCGGCGATGTCGGCCGCCTCCGCCGAGCCCGCCGGCAGGTCGCCCAGGTGCTCGGCGTCGCCGAAGGCGAACACGTTCCCGGCCACGTCGACCATCACGTAGCCCCTGCCGGTCGGGGTGCCCGCCATGGCCACGATCGCGCGCTCGAACGTCGTCGCGTTGCCGTACCACTTCGCCGCGCCGAACGGGTGGACCTGCCCGGCCGAGGTCAGCAGCCAGTAGCCGCCCGTCGTCACCTCGATGTCGACGAACCGCCCGCTGTAGCCCTCGGGCGAGGCGGTGATCCACACGCCGGGCCCGTAGACCTGTCCCGTCGAGGTCGCCACCAGGTAGCCGTTCGGGGCGGCGTCGATCGCCACCAGCTCACCCTCGGCGGTCGCGGGGCGCGCGACGGCGGGCGCGGCGTCGCCGTACGGGAAGATCTGCCCCGACGACGAGAGCAGCCAGTAACCGGCGCCCGACGGCGTCACGGCGGCGTCGGTGACGCGGCCCGACACCGCCGGGGCCGGGCCGGGCAGGCCGCCGAACACCTGGCCGGTCGAGGTCACCGCAAGGTGGCCCGCGCCGAACGGCCGGGCGCCGCCGCCGTTCACCAGCACCGGGTAGTCGGCCGGGCCGCCGTCGGTCGACAGGATGCCCATGTTCTTCTTCGCGTGCACGACGCCCGCGACGCTGTAGGAGGCCCAGAACGAGTCGAGCCGCCCGCCGTGCCAGCGCATCGGGTTGCGCACCACCTGGGAGTTCTGCCCGACCGTCACGACGTTCCTGGTGCCGTCCTTGTTGACGGTGACGCGTTCGACCACGACCACGTGCCCGGCCGCGCCGCTGCGGTTCATGACGATCATGTCGCCGGGCACGATCGTCTTGATCGAGCCGTTGGCCTGCCGCTCCATGCCGAGCGCCGCCGCCCGGGTGAAGATCTGGGAGGCGATGCCGACACCCGAGAAGACCCCCGAGTGCCAGCCGCGCCGCAGGTAGAAGCGCTGCGGCAGCTCCACGCACTGCCACCAGTTGTAGGAGACGCCGCCGACGTGCTTCTGGCCGGCGCAGCTCGTCGCGGTGCTGGCGCCGCAGACGGGCACGCCGCCGCCGGCGAACCAGGACGTGCCCGCGAGTCTCAGCGGAGCCCCCGCCGCCGACGCCTCGGCCGGCACGGTGGGGGCGAGCACGCCGGCGGCGGCCATTCCGCCGGCGATGATCTGTTTGAGAGGGGTGGACATACGGCAAGGGTGCCGAACCCTCACGTCACAGAATGTGTGGAATACCCCTTTGGTATCACCCGGAACCGATCAGCCTTTGACGATCTGCTTCAGCCGGGCCAGCCCGCTCTTGGGGGGTTGCGGGGGCGGCGGCGCGGGCTTCTCGATGATGCCCAGCGCCTCCAGGCGCTTCTTCTTGAAGTAGCGCATCGGGCCGTTGGCCCTGACGTACGCCTCGGCCGCCGGCCGCAGCGCCGGATGGGCCGCGCTCTGCATGCAGTAGGCGACCGCGTCGACCAGCCCCGCCAGGTCGGCGACCGCCGGTTCGGTCAGGGTGCCGTCGGCGTCGAGGCGGGGGACCGACGCGTCGACGATCGTGACGGGCACCCGGTTGCTGTTCTCGTACGGGGTCAGCCGCTCCAGCAGCAGGTCGGAGCCCACCGTGGCGACCGGGAGGCCGAAGAAGCGGCGGGCCGTCATCAGGGCCGTGGAGAAGCAGCTCACCACCAGGCGGGCGCGGCGGGTCGCGAACAGGACCTCCGCCGGCACCTCGTCGGGGGCGACCGTCAGGCTCGCGTTCAGGCCGGCCGCGACCTGGGCCAGCTCGCGGCCCTGGCGGCGGCCCGCGGCCGGGTGGGGCTTGAAGACGATCGAGCGGTGGCCGCGCGCGACGACGCCCCGGACCATGTCGGCGTGGAGCTTGAACTCCTCGTCGGGGGTGAGGATGCCGAGCGACGAGAGGTACTGGCCCAGGACGATCGCCTCGCCCTCCGGCATCGGGCCCGCCGCCGCCGCGACCCGGCCGACGACGTCGGTGAACGGCTCGGAGGGCAGCGCCCGCGCCGGCACGCCGTACTCCCGGAGCAGCAGCGGAGTCAGCCCGGGGACCAGGTCGAGGTGGAGCAGCCGGGTGATGCGCTGGGAGATCTCGCCCGGGAGCACGTCGCGGGTCGGGCTGTGGGCCATCAGGCCGTCGGAGTAGATCGTCAGCATGGCGTCCTTGAACAGGCCCGGCAGGGCCCGCGCGGGCGGCACGATGACCGACTCCAGCACCATCTCCTCGATGTGCTCCAGGCCCAGCGCCTTCTGGAGCAGGCGGCCGAGCATCGGCGTCTCGATCGACCGGGGCTTCCAGTCGGACGGGTGGAGCGGCGCGATGATCTCGTTCCACGAGACGATCCGGTCGAAGCGGTCGCGCAGCGCGCCGAACCCGGGCGCCTCGTCGAGGCCGAGCGCGGCCTCGGGCACGGCGGCGTTGTTGGTGACGATCAGGACCCGCTCGGCGGAGCCCGGCGGCCCGAAGGCCCCGGCGTCGACGGCCGCCGCCAGGGACATGGCGCCGAAGAACCGCGAGGCGTGGAAGACCTGCGTCACGTGACCTCCAGGAGCCGGGCGACGAACTCCCGGCGGTCGGGCTCGATGGCGTCGAAGCTCTCCCGGACCAGCTCCCGGGGCAGGCGGCCGAGCCGGTCGGCGCCGCGCGCCTCGAACGTCGCCAGGATCTCGGGCGTGAACCGCTCGTTGTTGGCGAGGTGGTTGGCGAGCAGCGCCAGGAAGGTGCGGGCCGCCTTCGGCAGGAACCGCTCCTCCACCTCCTCGAAGACCAGGTCGAAGGCGTCGAAGAAGTGGAGCTGCCGCTCGTCGCCGATCTGGGTGAGCGACTGCGGCACCCCGCGGCGGTAGAAGACGCCGGCCAGCGACACCGCCGCGAACGACCGGGCCCGCTGGTGCAGCCGCCAGATCCACGGCCGGTCCTCGGCCGTGTGGAGGCCGCCGGGGAAGGTGAGCAGGTCGCCCAGCGACTCGCGCCGGTAGACGCCGGCCCACGCGTAGGGGTAGTCGACCATCGTCTTCGCGTCGGGCGGCATGATCGACTCGCGCGGGTCGAGCACCACCCCGCGCCGGGCGACCGGCGCGCGGTGGGTCTCTCTCTTCAGGCCGTTGACCTGCACGTGGTCGACCCGCACGAAGTCGCAGCCCAGGCCGTCGATCGCGGCGACCAGGTCGGCCAGGTAGCCCCGGCCGATCCAGTCGTCGCCGTCGAGGAAGGTCACGTAGCGGCCGGAGGCCAGCTTCAGCCCGGTGTTGCGGGCGTCGGCCAGCCCGGCCGGCACCTGGTTGCGGATCAGGTGCAGGCCGGGGAGTTCCGCGCGGAACTCGTCGGTGATCGCGCCCGTGTCGTCGGCCGAGCCGTCGTCGACGACGATGTACTCGAAGTCGGCGCGCTGGTTGCGCACCAGCGACGTGAGGGCGTCGGCGATGAAGGGAGCGCCGTCGCGGACCGGGACGATCACCGAGAGGCTGATCACACGGTCACCCTGCGCAGGCGGGCCCGGGGGGCCTCCTCGCCGGGGAAGACGCGCTTGACGCCGTCGCCCAGGGCCTTCTCGATGATGCGGATGTCGCGGACGAGGTGCTCCAGGCCGCTCGGCTCCAGCGAGGCGGCGTGGTCGGAGCCCCACATCGTGCGGTCGAGGGTGATGTGGCGCTCGACCGTGACGGCGCCGAGGGTGACGGCCGCCAGGGAGATCTGCAGGCCGCGCTCGTGGCCCGAGTAGCCGACCGGGACGCCGTAGCGCTCGCGGAGGGTCTGGATCGTGCGCAGGTTGGCCTCCTCGGGAGGCAGCGGGTAGGTCGAGGTGGCGTGCATCATGACCAGGTTCTGCGTGCCCAGGATATCGACGGCGGCGTCGATCTCCTCCAGGGTCGACATGCCGGTCGAGAGCAGGATCGGCTTGCGGGTCTCGGCCAGCGCGCGCAGCAGCTCGTGGTCGGTGATCGACGCCGAGGCGACCTTGTGGGTCAGCACGTTCATGTTCTCGAGGAACTCGACCGACGGGACGTCCCACGGCGAGGCGAACCAGTCGATGCCCTTCTGGGCGCAGTAGAGGGCGATCTGCTGGTATTCGTCCTTGCCGAACTCCGTGCGGATCTTGTACTCCATGTAGGTCATCTCGCCCCACGGCGTCTGCCGGATCTGGGAGCGCTGCTCCATCGGCACGCAGATCTCCGGCGTGCGCTTCTGGAACTTGACCGCGTCGCAACCGGCCTCGACGGCCACGTCGATCAGCTTCTTGGCGATCTCGACGTCGCCGTTGTGGTTGATGCCGATCTCGCCGATGACGTAGACCGGGTGGCCCGCGCCGAGCAGCTTCTCGCCGATGGCGACGGCCTTCGGCTCGACCGTGACGGTGCGGAACCGGGAGGCGGGAACCGGGGCGGGCGCCGGGGCCGGGGTCGCGGGCCGGGCGGCGAGCACCCGGTCGGCCAGCTCGCGGACCGCGCCGGCGCCGCCGCCGTGGGTCAGCACGACCCGGGCGGCCTTGCGGACCTCGGCGTGCGCCTCGGGGACGGTGACCGGCCAGCCGACCAGCGCCATGCAGCCGAGGTCGTTGACGTCGTTGCCGACGTAGGCGACCCGCTCGGGGTCGAGGCCCTCGATGGCCAGCCAGTCGGCCAGCGCGTTCTGCTTGGCCGACAGGCCCTGGAGCACGGGCACGCCGAGCTTGCGGGCGCGGGCCGCCACGACGGGGTTCTGCTCGGTCGACAGGACCAGCACCTTGACCCCGGCGCGCAGCAGCAGCGAGACGCCCATCCCGTCGGCGCGGGAGACGGAGACCATCTCGCGGCCCTCGGAGTCGACGAACGCGCGGTCGTCGGTGTGGACGCCGTCGAAGTCGGTGACCACGGCGTCGACGTCGATCGGCAGCGGCGCGTCGACCACGTGGGCCAGCGCGCGCACGATCTCGAGGTCTTCGGGGGTGTCGATCTCGTGGGCGGTCACGCTCTTGACCGGCTGCACGGCGACGGTGCCGAAGAAGCGGTGCCCGGCCTCCAGGAAGCCCTGGGCGCGCATGGCGTAGAAGGCGCCGGTCTCGCGGAAGTGGGGCTCGCGGTCCTGGCGGCGCGGGCGGGTCGCCGGGTCGTGGTTGACGCCCTCGCCCGCCTCCGTCCAGATGAACTCGTAGGTCTCCAGACCGGAGAACACGACGTCGGCCTCGCCGGACAGCACCTTCGCGACGGCGGCGTCGACGTCGGCCGGGTCGATGAACGCGCTGGTGCACTGGACGAGCAGCACGACCTCGGGGGTCTCGCCGAGCGAGGCCAGGGCGTGCAGGACGGCCGACTCGCTCGACGCGGTCGAGCCCGCGATGTCGGCCGGGCGGTCGACGACGCGGGCGCCGGCGGCCTCGGCGGCGGCGGCGATCCCCGCGTGGTCGGTGCTCACGACCACGGTGTCGACGGACTCGGCGCGGACGAGCGCGCTGACGGCCCGGGAGACGAGGGGGATTCCTCCGACCCGCTCCAGGTTCTTCAGCGGAACTCCCACCGAACCACCGCGGGCGGGGACAACGGCCAGGACTCGCACGGGTCAACTCCTCAAAGGGCGGTAACCCCCCAGGGATGGGGGTCCCAGGAAACCTAGTCACGAGTGTGACCTGAATGGGGGTGCTGAGCTTAACGGTTATGAACGTGCATGTTAACTTTCCGTGCCGTTGGCATCACTTTGATCTCTGTGACCGCTCTGACCGGCCGTCTTTTCCCGGCGTTTCAGGGGGTATCGCGGCGGTTTACCCATAAATCTGGACCCCTACCCAAATGATCAAAATTTAGATAGAAGTCACATATGAGACGTATTTTGCTGGCGGTGAGTTTACCTCTGGTTCTCCTCGCCGCCGGATGCTCCGACGCCCCTCAGGAAAGGCAGGACCCGTTGACCACCGCCCTCACCCCCCGCGTCGCCGACACCGTCGCCGTGGACGACCGCCAGGACGCCCTGACGATCGCCTCGGCCGCCCTCGGCCGCGAGGCGCAGGTGCGGGTGCTCAAACCGGCGGGCTGGACGAAGGGCTCCACCGGCTGGCCGGTCCTCTACCTGCTGCACGGTTGTTGCGAGCCGACCCCCGACACGTGGCTGACCAAGGGCGACGCGGCGAGGGTGACCGAGAACCTGAAGGCGGTCGTGGTCGTCCCGGAGGGCGGCACCGACGGTTGGTACGCCGACTGGCTCGACGGCCCCGCCTGGGAGACCTTCCACCTGAAGGAGATGCTCCCGCTGGTCGAGGACCTCTACGGCGTGGGGGATCGCCGGGCGATCGCGGGCCTGTCGATGGGCGGCCACGGCGCGATGGGCTACGCCGCCCGCAACCCCGGCCTCTTCGAGGCGGCGGCGTCGTTCTCCGGCGTGCTCGACATCCGCATGGACGTGCCCGGCTTCTCCTCCTTCCTGAAGGACAATGGCGCCGACCCCGACCAGTTGTGGGGCCCCCTGCCCGCGCGCGAGGACAACTGGCGCGACCACAACCCCGCCGACCTCGCCCCGCGATTGACGGGCCTGCGCCTCTACGTCTCATCGGGCAACGGCGAGCCGGGCGAACTCGACGAGGGCGGCGGCACCGACTTCGGCGAGCAGTCCATCCTCCGCCAGAACCAGCGTTTCCTCCGCGCCGCCAGAATCGCCGGCCTGACGGTCGAAACCGACCTCTACGGCAACGGCAAACACGACTGGCCCTATTGGACCCGCGCCCTCGAACGCGCCCTCCCCACCCTCCTCCCGGAAGCCTGAGGGAGGCCTGTTCCCCGGAATCCACGTATGGCAGGCGCGGACAGAACTCCCCGGGCCAGGCCGCAGGTACGACAACTCCGGCGCCCCGCGCGGGTCGGCCCTGCCCGCCCGCAGGCCCGTCACCACCCGCGCGAGCGGGTCGAGGCCGGAACGGCGCGGGCGCGTCGGGCGGCCACACGTCGTCGGGTGGCCGGCCGGGCGGAGCCGTAACGGAAAAGGGTTGTGACCCGCGGCGGCGGGATGGACCGGTGCGGCGGGGAGGGGAATCAGCGGCCGGAGCCCTCGGTTCCCGCCACGACATAGTGGCGCGGGGTGATCGCCGCCATTCGGCCCGGAAGCAGGCGGAGGCATTCGGTGTGCAATTGCGCCGGGGTCATCGGCGTTTCCACCTGGCAGACGAGATCGGCGCCGACCGACGCGGGAATGCCGCAGGCGTCGGTCACGAGTTTCGTCACTTCCGGCAATGAGACCCATTGGCCATCGGTGAACACCCAGGAATCGTCCCGCTCAATCGGTGCAATTCCTGAAATTTCGGAAATGTCGGAGACATTTCCGTGCCCGGCGGCGATCAATGTCTTCGCTATTCCCTCGCCGAGCAGCAGCGCGTCCTCCCGGGGCAGCACGCGCGGGTCGGCCCACAGGGTCAGGTCGAGTTCGCCGTGCAGCCGGTGCACCCAGAGCGCCGTCCGGCACGGCAACGTCGCCTCCGGCAGCCACGTCGCGCGGACCTCGTCCCCGGAGGTCGCCGGGCGCCCGTTGCGGCCCGTGCCGCTCATGTCGTTGAACACCAGGTCGCGGGCGAAGAACACGCCCCGCTCCCGCTGCACCCGCTCCATGATCGAGATCAGCGCGTCCGCGTCGAAGCGGCTGTTCTGGTACGCCCCCAGCGCCGCCCCCCGCACCCCCGCGAGCACCTCCTCGAAGGAGGCCGACACGGGCACCGGGACCAGGGCGTCCTGGGCCAGCGGCCCCACGTACGAACGCAGGTCGGGCCGGAACCGGTTGGCCGAGATCGACAACACCCCCGTCAGCGGCAGCCCGCCGCGCAGCCCGGACAGGGCCGCGTAGGCGGCGAGCACGGCGGCCGAGCCGCTGACGCCCGTCCGGGCCGAGATGCGGGCCAGCGCGCGGGCCGCGCCGGCCGACCGAATCCGCAGGCGGGGCAGCCGCCACTCGTGGCCGGTGTCGTCGACCGAGGCGGTCAGCGTCGAGCGCGGCACCCGCGACAACGCGCCGTCCCAGTAGCGCAGCGCCGCCTCGGCCCGCTTGCGCCCGGCCGGCGAGGTCTCGGCCAGGGCGACGTCCACGGGCTGCGGCGCGGTGACGGGGTCGAGCGGCTTGCCGACGACGATGTCGTCCCAGTCGGCCAGAAGCACGGCCAGCCCGGCGGCGTCGGCGGCGCTGTGGGTGGTCACCAGCGTCACCTGGTCGCCGGACACCCCGACCCGCAGCGGCAGCTCGTTCTCCACGTCGAAGCGCGCCGTGTGGTCGGCCTCGGCGCCGAACGCGATCACGCCGGAGCCGTGCACCCGCTGCACGTCGCCGTGGAAGGTGGTGCGCAGCGACTCGTGCCGCGCCACCAGCGTCCGGACCGCGTCCTCCACCGAGGCCCCGGCGGGCAGGCCGCGCACCACCCGGTAGTTCATGTGCTCCGGGGGGTCGGTGCGCACGCAGCGCACCATGTTGGCCTGCCCCATCGTGAGCGGGCCCTCGCGGGCCGGCAGCCCCGAGAAGGCGGTCACTGGGGCGTCCCGTGGACGAGCGCGGCGGCCTCCTCGTCGGAGAGCTCGTCGAGCTCGGCGACGATCATCTCCTCCAGCACCGCCGCCAGCTTCTCCACGGTCGGGCAGTCGAAGATGACCCTGATCGGCACCTCGATCCCCGTGATGGCCTTGATCCGGGCCAGCGCGCGGGCCGCCAGCAGCGAGTGGCCGCCGATGGCGAAGAAGTCGTCCAGGGCGCCGACCCCGGTGAGGCCGAGCACCGAGTCGTACACCTCCGCGACGAGCGCCTCGGCGTCGCCGCGCGGTTCGACGTGCCCGAGCGAGGCGCCCGCGTCGGGCGCCGGGAGCGCCCGTTTGTCCACCTTCCCGTGCGGGGTCAGGGGCAGCGCGTCCAGCCACATCCAGACCGAGGGCACCATGTACGCCGGCAGCGCCTCCGACACCCATTCGGCGAGGTCGGTCCGGGTCCCGGTGACGTAGGCGACCAGCCGGTCGGCGTCGGCGACCACCACGGCCCCGGTGACCGCCGGATGCGCGGTGAGCCGCAGCTCGACCTCGGCCGGTTCGATCCGGTGCCCGCGCACCTTGACCTGGTCGTCGATCCGCCCGAGGAACTCCAGCCGCCCGTCGGCCAGGAACCGGGCCCGGTCGCCGGTCAGGTAGACCCGCCCCTGCGGGGTGGGCCGGAACCGCTCGGCGGTGAGCGCGGGCCGGTTGAGGTAGCCGTCGGCCAGGCTCGGCCCGCCCAGGCAGAGCTCGCCGGGCATGCCCGGCGGCACCGGACGCCCGTGGGCGTCCAGCACCAGCACGACCACGCCGCCGACGGGCCGCCCGATCGACGGGCGCTCCTCGTCGCCGGTCACGTCGCCCGCGGTCGCGATGATCGTGCCCTCGGTCGGGCCGTAGGTGTTCACCAGGCGCACCGTGTCGCCGAACCGCTCCCGCCACCGGGCCACGGCCGCCCCGCTCAGCTCCTCGCCGCCGAGGATGACCAGCCGCAGCTTCGGGGGCATCTCGATGTCGAGGGTGACCAGCTCGTGGAAGTACGCCGTCGGCAGGTCGAGCACCGTCACGTCGCGCCCGCGCGGCGAGGCCAGGAACTCCGGCAGCGTCAGCGGCCCGCCGGGCAGCAGTTCGAGGGTCGCCCCGGCCGCCAGCGCCGGATAGATCTCCTCGGCGTGGGTGTCGAAGGAGTAGGCCGCGAACTGCACCACGTGGTCGCCGGGCGTGAGCCCGTACGCCTCCCGCATCCACGCCACCCGCGTGGCCAGCGCCCGGTGCCCGACCACGACGCCCTTGGGCGTCCCGGTGGAGCCCGAGGTGAACAGCACGTAGGCGGCGTCCTCGTAGCTCCCGCCGGCCGCCTCGGCGCGCAGGAACGCCTTGCGCGCCTCGGGCAGCGCCGGGTCGACCGGCAGGTAGGCGGCCCCCGAGGCCCAGGCCGCCAGGAGCGCCCCGATGCCCTCGGGGGTCCGGTCGAGCCCGACCTCCCGGATCGTCCGCCCGTTCTCGTGGACGGCGATGGGGAGCTCCCCGTAGGCGACGGCGCGCCCGTCGGTCCGGACGGCCACCGCGCCGGGCCGCTCGGCGATCTGCCGGGCGATCATGGCGGGCACCCGTTCGGGGTCGGGGACGGCGGGGCCGTGCCCGGCCTCGTCGAGGAAGGCCCGGTCGGCGTCGGTCAGCAGCGGCAGCTCCGACAGGCGGCGGGCGGGGTCGGCGGCGACGCCGAGCAGCAGCGTGCGCAGCCGCTCGGCCACGCCCCGCGCGGTGGCGGCGTCGTAGAGGAGGGTGTCGTACTCGAGCTGGACGTGCAGGCCCTCGGCGTCCTGCCAGGCCTCCAGCAGCAGGTCGAACTTGGCCTGGGCGTGCCCGGACGGCAGGTCGGTCACGGTCAGGCCGGCGAACGGGCGCGGCACCCGGCCGGTCTCGTGGGTGTGCAGGATCGCCATCGTCTGGAAGACCGGCGTGCGGGTCAGGTCGCGCTCCAGCCGGAGCTCGGTGACCAGTTTCTCGAACGGCACGCCGCGGTGCTGGAAGGCGTCCAGGACGGTGGTGCGGGTGGCCCGCAGCAGGTCGGTGAACAGCGGGTCGCCCGACAGGTCGCCGCGCAGCACCAGGATGTCGGTCAGGTAGCCGATCACCGATTCGAGCGCGACGGTGTCGCGCCCGGCGTTGGAGGTGCCGACGAGGATGTCGGTGTGCCCGGTGTGCCGCGCCAGCGTGGTCTGGTAGGCGGCCAGCAGCGCCATGAACAGCGTCACTCGGTTGTCGCGGGCCAGCGCGACCAGCCGCTCGGTCTCGGCGAGCCCGACGCGGAAGGTGACCGTGGCGCTCGGCCCGGCGTTGCCGGTGCGGGGCCGGTCGGGGTGCAGGTCGAGCGGGGTCGGCGCGGCGAGCTGCCGCCGCCAGTAGTCGACCGCCGGGCCGGCGTCGCGGGCGCGCTGCCAGACCGCGACGTCGCCGAACTGGAGCGGCACCGGCGGCAGCTCGACGCCGGAGTAGGCGTCGGCCAGCTCGTCGAGCAGGATGTTCAGCGACACCCCGTCGCCGGTGACGTGGTGGGCGACCAGGCAGAGCACGTGCCCGTCGGGCACCTCGACCACGGTGACCCTGATCGCCGGTCCGGCGGTGAGGTCGAACGGGGTGTTGACCCGGTCGGCGACCGGCCGCGCGGCGTCGTCGGCGGCGATCCACTCGATGACCGGCGTGGTGTCGAGGATCTCGACGACGGGCTCGCCGTCGACCGCCGGGAAGCTCGTGCGGAGGATCTCGTGCCGCCGGGCGACCGTGGTCAGGGCGTCCTGCAGCCGGGCGCGGTCGAGGTCGCCGGCCAGGTGCCGGACCATCCACATGTTGAACCCGGCGTCGGTGTCGGGGTGGAGCCGGTTGAGGAACCAGAGGCGCTCCTGCCCGGCCGACAGCGGCGGCACCGTCCCGGCCGGGCGCGGCCGGGGCACGTGGTCGACCGGCGGGCGGGCCGCGTCGACCTGGGCGGCCAGCCCGGCGACCGTCGGGTGCAGGAACACGGTGCTCACCGGCAGCCGGACCGGCAGGCGCGCGATCACCCGGGTGGCCAGCAGCGAGTGCCCGCCCAGGGCGAAGAAGTCGTCGTCGCCGCCCGGCAGGCCGGTCTTGAGCACGTCGGCGAACACCTTGGCGACCAGGCGCTCGGTCCGCGTCCGCAGCATGCGCGCCGGCGCGGGGGCCGCCTCGGCCCTCGGCAGCGCCTTCCGGTCGACCTTCCCGTTGGGGGTCAGCGGCAGCGCGTCCAGCACGACGACCCGGCTCGGCACCATGTACGCCGGCAGCACCCGCCGCGTCTCGTCGCGCACGGCGGCGGCGTCGCCGGTGACGAACGCGACGATGGTGTCGTCCTGGACGGCGCACACCGCCTGGCCGACCCCGTCGATCGACTCCAGCACGGTCTCGATCTCGCCCAGCTCGATCCGGTGCCCCCGGAGCTTGACCTGGTTGTCGGTGCGACCGAGGAACTCCAGGGTCCCGTCGTCGAGCATCCTGACCAGGTCGCCGGTCCGGTAGAACCCGTCGGGCGTGAACCGCTCGGCGGTCAGCTCCGGCCGCTCGTGGTAGCCCAGGGCCACCCCGAGCCCGCCGATGCGCAGCTCCCCGGGCACCCCGATGGGGGCCAGGTCGCCGTCGGGCGCGACGACCCGCACGACCGTGCCCGGCGTCGGGCGGCCGATGCTGATCGCCTCGGCGCCGCGCGGCACGTCCCAGGTGGTCGAGTAGATGGTCGTCTCGGTGGGCCCGTAGCCGTTGATCAGGCGGCGGGTGCGGGCGGTCAGCTCCCCGGCCAGCTTGGGCGGCAGGGGCTCCCCGGCGGTGATCGCGGTGACCGGCGGCCAGTCGGCGGTGAGCAGCACCCGCCAGCCCGACGGCGTCGCCTGCACGTGGGTGACCCCGTGGTCGCGGATCAGGTCGGCGACGACCTGGGCGTCGCGGGCGTCCTCGGCGAACACCACCCGCCCGCCGGTGATCAGCGGCAGGAACAGCTCGACGGCCGAGATGTCGAACGCGGTGCTGGTGAGCGCCAGCCACACGTCGCCGGGCGTCGACCCGACGATGTCCCGCATGCCGAGCAGCAGGTTCGCCAGCGCGGGGTGCGGGACGACGACGCCCTTCGGCCGCCCGGTTGACCCCGAGGTGTAGAGAATGTAAGCGGCCGCGTCAGGGGAGGTCGGGGTGAAGTCGGCCTCCGGGACGACGAGATCCTCGTCGCGCAGCACGACCTCCGCGCCTGAATCTTTCAGAATGTATTCAACGCGCGCCTGCGGATAGGCGGGGTCGACCGGCAGGTAGGCGGCCCCCGCGAAGTGGGCCGCGAGCATCGCGACGATCGTCTGCACGCCCCGCGAGGTCCTGATCGCGACCAGCCGCGCCGGCGGCAGCGAGGCGGCCACCGACGTGGCCCAGCGGAGCAGCTCGTCGTAGGTGACGTCGTCGACGGCGAGCGCGTCGGGGGTGCGCCGGGCCTGCTCGACGAACAACGAGGTCCAGGTGGCGACGTCGTGGCCGGGGGCGCCCTGGCCCTGCTCGGTCAGCCACGCCCGCTCCTCGTCGGGCAGCAGGTTCACGCTGTCGAGCGGCCGGTCGGGGTCGTCGAGGAGGGCGGTCAGCAGGGTGGCGAACCTGGCGCCCATACGCCGGGCCGTGGCCTCGGTGAACAACTCGGTGGAGTAGATCAGCGAGCCCGTGACCGAGCCGTCAGAGTTGGGCCACAGATCGAGCGAGAGGTCGCAGCGGGCGCCGGTCCAGCCGCTCGGGAACGACTCGGCGTCGAGGCCGGGGAGCGGGCTCGGCACCGTGTCGGCGGTGTAGCTGTGCAGGGCGAACATGGTCTGGTAGACCGGGGTGCGGCTCAGGTCGCGGGGCAGCCCGAGCTCGGCGATGACGCGCTCCAGGGGCACGTCGGCGTGGGACATGGCCTCGATCAGCGTCCGCCGGGTGGCCTTGATCGCCTCGGTGAACGTGCCGGCCGGGGCTAATCGGAGCGGCAGCATGCTGGTCAGGTGGCCGATGACCTGCTCCAGGCCGACGTGGTCGCGGCGGGAGACCGGGGTGCCGACGCAGAAGTCGTCCTGGCCCGAGTGCCGCGCCAGGAACACCGCGAACGCGGTCATGTAGAGCATGAACGGGGTGGCCCGCATGCGCCGCGCCGTCTCGGCGGCCCGCCCGGCGGTCGCCGCGTCGATCTCCACGATCACCTCGGCGCCCGCGCCGCCGCGCCGCGCCGGGCGCGGCAGGTCGGTCGGCAGGTCGAGCACCGGCACCCCCTGGAGCCGCTCCACCCACCAGTCGGTGTGCCCCGCCTCGGGGGCGTGGACCTGCGGTTTCAGTGGTGGGAGCGCTCCAGTTCCGCCGTACGCGTCGGCCAGTTCGCGGGCCAGCACCGCCACCGACAGGCCGTCGGCGATGATGTGGTGCAGCGCGATGGCCAGCACGTGGTCGTCGGGGGCCAGCTCGATCAGCACGACCGTGATCGGGGGTTGCGACAGGTCCATCGGCGTGTTGGCCAGCTCGCGCACCATCGCCCGCGCCTCGTCGGCGTCGACCGCCCTGACCTGGGCGATCGGCACGGGGCCCGGCGGCAGCACCTCGGCCGCCGCGGTGGGGAAGCGGGTGCGCAGGTTCTCCTGCCGGGTCGCCGCGGTCTCGAACGCCAGGGCCAGCCTCGGGACGTCGAGGGGGCCGCGCAACCGGTAGGCGTGGCAGGTCGTGTAGGACGGGTCTGCGGGGTCGAGCTGGTGCAGGAACCACAGGCGTTCCTGGGCCGGGGAGAGGGCGCGAGCCAAGGGGGGAACCGCCAAACTAAAACTGGAAAGTTTGCTTACAGTTAGCGAGATCGCCGTCAGTGAACCACGCGGACGGAGGGGCCGACAAGCCCTCGTCCCGGTCATTGTGTGCACGTGGCGGGCGTGCGAGACTGACGATCTCCGCCCAACTGTAAAGACTATTTACAGTAAGGGAAATTGACAAACCGTCGTCGGAAGAGACGTTCCGTGAGCACACTGTCGGCCGACAAGAAGGCCCTCCTCGCCCAGCGGTTACGACGCCGGGAGGAGACCCGGGCGATACCCCCGCGCGACCCGGCCGCGCCCCTCGTGCTCTCCCCGGCCCAGGAGCGCCTGTGGTTCCTGGAGCAGTACCGGCCGGGCACCACGACCTACACCGTCCCGTTGACCATCCGCCTCCAGGGCGACCTCGACGACGCCGTGCTCGAAGCGGCCTTCCACCAGGTCGCGGCCCGGCACGAGGTGTTCCGCACCCGCTTCGCCGCCGACGACGACGGCCTCCCCGTGGTGACCCTGCGGCCCGAGGCGGGGGCCGAGTTCCGGCTGGCCGAGGCCGGGACCGACGAGCAGGCCAGGGAGATCGTCGAGACCGCCCTGGGACGCCCGTTCGACCTGGAGCACGGCCCGCTGCTGCGCGCCCTGGTGGTCCGGCTCGCGCCCGACGACCGGATCCTGCTGCTGGCGGCCCACCACCTGGTCACCGACGGCTGGTCGCACGACATCGTGTTGTCGGAGCTGCTCGCCCTGGCCCGCGGCGAGGCGCTCAAGCCGCCGCCGCGGGTCGCCTACGCCGACTACGCCGTCTGGCAGCGCGACCGCGACCACGCCAAGGACATCGCCCACTGGCGCGAGCACCTGCGCGACGTCCCGGTGCTCGACCTGCCGACCGACCGGCCGCGTCCGCCCGAGATGGGCCACGCGGGGGCGATGTACGAGATCCCGGTGGACGTCGCCGTCGCCCGCGACGGCACCGTGACCCCGTACATGGTGCTGCTGGCGACCTTCCAGGTGCTGCTGGGCCGCTACTCGGGCCAGGACGACTTCGCCGTCGCCTCCCCGATCGCCGGCCGGAGCGTGCCCGAGCTCGACGACGTGGCCGGCATGTTCGTCAACACCCTGGCCATGCGCGCCGACCTGACCGGCGACCCGACCTTCACCGAGCTCGTGACCCGGGTCCGCGACCGCGCCCTCGACGCCTACGCGCACCAGGAGCTCCCCTTCGACCGGCTGGTCCAGGAGCTGGAGGTCGAACGCGACGTCTCCCGCTCGCCGATCGCCCAGGTCACCATGGCGCTGCAGAACTGGCGGCAGGGCCTCGACGGCCACGGCCTGACCCTGACCCCGTTCCGCGTCGAGGCCGGGGTGAGCCGCTTCGACCTGTCGCTCTACCTGTACGAGCGCCCCGGGGGCTACTGGGCCCAGTTCGCGTACAACACCGACCTGTTCGACCGGGCGACGGTCGAGCGCTTCGCCGGGCACTTCGCCGACCTGCTGGGCCAGGTCGTCGCCGACCCCGACCGGCCGATCTCCTCCTACGCCCTCCCGGCCGGGGACGTGCTCGCCTTCTCCGACGGCGGTCCCGTCGACCGGGCGGGAACGCTCCTGCACGAGGTGGTGCGCGGCCCGGCCGACCGGGTGGCCGTACGCTGCGACGGCGTCGACCTGACCTACGGCGACCTGGCGGACCGTTCCGACGCGCTGGCCGCCCGATTACGCGACCTCGGCGCCGGACGCGACACCCGGATCGCCGTCTGCCTGGAGCAGTCGGCCGAGATCGCGGTCGCCATCCTCGGCGTGCTGAAGGCGGGCGCCGCCTATGTGCCGCTTGACCCGGCGCAACCCGACGACCGCCTGGCCTATCTCGTGGACGACGCGGGCATCGAGATCGCCGTCACCCGGCGCGGCCTGCCCGGCGTCACGCACACGGTGACCCCGGACGAACGCGGCGCCTCCCCGTTGCCGGAGGTCTCCGAGACCGACCTCGCCTACGTCATCTACACCTCCGGCACCACCGGGCGCCCCAAGGGCGTGGCCGTCCAGCACCGGCAGATCCTCACCTACCTCTCGGGCGTGCGCGAGCGCCTGAACCCCCGACCGCAGGGGTCCTACGCGCTGCTCCAGTCGCTGAGCTTCGACTTCGGCATCACCGTCTTCTACCTGTCGCTGATGACCGGCGGCACGCTGACGCTGCTCAACCCGCGCCTCCCGGCCGAGGAGCTCGCGGTGACCCTGCGGGACACCGACCACCTGAAGATCACGCCGTCGCACCTGGCGTCGCTGCTGCCCGAGGCCGACGTCCTGCCGAGGGAACTGCTGCTGCTCGGCGGCGAGGCCTCGCCCGCCGAGTGGGCCGCCGGCCTGCGGCGGCCGGGCCTGCGCGTGGTCAACCACTACGGCCCAACCGAGGCCACCGTCGGCGTGACCACCCACGACGTGGCGGAGGGGGAGAAGGGCCTGCTGCCGATCGGCCGCCCGCTGCCCGGCGCCCGCGTCTACGTCCTCGACCCCGCCGGGAACCCCTGCCCGGTCGGCGTCCCCGGCGAGGTCCACCTCGGCGGCGACCGGCTGGCGCGCGGCTACCTGGGCCGGCCCGCGCTCACCGCCGAGAAGTTCGTGCCCGACCCGTTCGGCGGACCGGGCGCCCGCATGTACCGCACCGGCGACCTCGGCCGCTGGTTGCCGTCGGGCGAGCTCCAGTTCCTCGGCCGCCGCGACCTCCAGGTGAAGGTCCGCGGCTACCGGGTCGAGCTGGCCGAGATCGAGATCGTGCTGGCCGACCTCGACGCCGTCGACCAGGCGGTGGTCGAACTGCGCGCCGACCGCCTCGTCGCCTACCTGGTCGGCGAGCCGCGCGACCTGCGCGCCGAACTGACCGGCCTGCTGCCCGACTACATGATCCCGTCGCGGTACGTCTGGCTCGACGCCCTCCCGCTGAAGTCGCACGGCAAGGTCGACCGCGCCGCCCTGCCCGACCCCGGCACCGACCGCCAGTCCGAATCGGCCTACGTCCCCCCGGCGACCCCGCTGGAGCAGGCCATCGCCGACGTCTGGGCGGCCGTCCTCAACGTCGACCAGGTCGGCGCCGAGGACGACTTCTTCGCCCTGGGCGGCCACTCCCTGCTGGCCGCCCAGGTGGTGGCCAAGCTCCGCCGCGTCACCGAGCGCCCGGTGACGATCATGGACATCTTCAGGCACCGCACGGTCCGCGCCCTGGCCTCCCGCACGGACGACGGCCCGCGCCGCCTCCTGCACCGCCTCACCCCGCCCCGGCGCACCACCACGACCCTCGTCTGCGTCCCGTACGGCGGCGGCAGCGCCGCGATCTACCAGCCCCTCGCCGACGCCCTGCCCGACCACGTCGCCCTCTACTCCGTGGCCGTCCCCGGCCAGGAGTGGGGCCTGGACGAGGAGGCGCGGCCGATCCCCGAGGTCGCCGACGCGTGCGTCCAGGAGATCCTCGAACGTGTTCCCGGCCCGATCGCCCTCTACGGCCACTGCGGCCTCGGCGTGATGCTCGCGGTCGAGATCACCCGCCGCCTGGAGGCCGCCGGACGCGAGGTCGAGGTGCTGCACCTCGGCGGCGTCTTCCCGTTCTCCCGGCCGAGCTCGGTGGTCGGCAGGGTGCGCACCATGGCCGAGAAGCTGCGCTCGGACCGGATGTGGGCCAACGGCCTCATCGCCGCGGGCCTCGACGTCGAGGAGCTCGACGACGACCAGCTCAAGGCGATCATCCGCAACCGCCGCGAGGGCACCCGCGAGGCCGAGGCCTACTTCACCCGGCTCTGGTCGGAGACCGGCGGGCCGGTGATCAACGCCCCGATCACCGCCGTCGTCGGCGAACGCGACCCGGCCACCGAGTTCTACCAGGAGCGTTTCCGCGAGTGGCTCCGGCTGGCCCCGGCCAGCTCGTGCGTCGTGCTCGACGAGGCCGGGCACTTCTTCCTCAAGCACCGCGCCGAGGAGCTCGCCGAGATCGTCACCACCCGCGAGAAGGTGCCCCGCACCCCCGAACGCACCTGGTGGACGCAGGCGACCTCCGACGAGCCCGTCGCCGACGAGGGCCCGAAGCCGAGCATGAAACGGTTCGGGGCGGTCGCCGCCGGTCAGCTCGTCTCGATCATCGGCTCGGCCCTCACCGAGTTCGCCGTGCCGCTGTGGATCTACGTCACCACCGGCTCACTGGTCAACTTCGCGCTGTTCTCCGTCATCGGCCTGCTCCCCGGCATGCTGGTCGCCCCGCTCGCCGGCGTCATCGTCGACCGCTACGACCGCCGCAAGGTCATGCTCGCCGGAGACGTCGGCGCCTGGTCGACGCAGCTCGCGCTCGGCGTGCTGCTGTGGACCGGGAACCTGCACATCTGGGCGATCTACCCGCTGCTGGCGGTCCTGTCGGTGGCGCTGACCTTCCAGCGGCTCGCCTACGGCGCGTCGATCCCGCAGCTCGTGCCCAAACGGCTGCTCGGGCACGCCAACGGCGTCGTCCAGATGGTCACCGGCTCGGCCCAGCTCATCGTGCCGCTGATCGCCGCCGGCCTGATGGGCACCATCGGCCTGAAGGGCATCCTCGTCATCGACGTCGCCAGCTACACCTTCGCGATCGTCTCGGTGCTGCTGGTGAAGTTCCCCCGCACGATGGGGCTGCGCCGCCGCGAGACCATCTGGGCCGAGATGGTGGGCGGCTTCCGCTACACCTGGTTCAACCGCAACTTCCGCGCCATGCTGCTGTTCTTCGCGGGCCTGAACGTCTTCCTGTCGCCGCTGTTCCTGCTGCTCAGCCCGCTCGTGCTGGCCTTCGGCGGCAACGACCTCGACGACGTCGCCCGGGTGTCGGTCGCCGGCGGCGTCGGGGTGCTGCTCGGCGGGCTCGCGGTGGCGTTGTGGGGCGGCCCGCGCCGGCGCCGCATGCGCGGCATGCTGCTGGCCACCCTGGGGCTCGCGGTCTTCTGCGCGGTCACGGGGCTCCGGCAGGACCTCGCGGTGATCGCCTTCGGCGCGTTCGGCATGTCGCTCGCGCTGACCGTCGTCAACGGCATCTACGCCACGATCGTGCAGGTCAAGGTGCCGCAGCGGTTCCACGGGCGGGTCATCGCGCTGAACACCCTGATCGCCTGGTCGACCCTGCCGCTGGCCTTCGGCGTGGTCGCGCCGTTCGGCTCGGAGCTCATGGAGAACCTCGTCGACGGCCCGAAGGGCGCCGGCATCGGGCTCCTGTACGTCGTCTTCGCCGCCGCCATCGCGCTGATCGCCCTCGTGGCGCTGCGGGTGCCGCGCCTGGCCCGGTTCGACGCCGACGTGCCCGACGCCCCGCCGGACGACCTCATCGGTCGTCAGGCGGTGGCGGACCGGCGAGAGGCAGCCGCATCACGAAGCTGACGCCGCCCGGCACCGGCTCCACCCTGACCGTGCCGTGGTGGGCCTCCACCACCTCGCGGGCGATGGCCAGGCCGAGGCCGGTGCCGCCGCGCATCCGGCTGCGGGCCGTGTCGAGCCGGGTGAACCGCTCGAAGATGCGCTCGCGATCGGCCTCGGCGATGCCCTCGCCGTCGTTCTGCACCGTCAGCACGGCCTCGCCGCCCTCGGCGGTGAGGCTGACGGTGACCTCGCTGGCGGCGTGCCGGTCGGCGTTGTCGAGCAGCTCGCCGAAGGCCCGCGCGAGCTGCGGCTCGATCGCCTCGACGACCACGCCGGGCTCCAGCCGCAGCTTGCGCGGCATGCGCTCGGAGCTGGGCTTGAGCCGGGCGCCGACCAGCCCGGCCAGGTCGACCCGCTCCTTGACGTTCGCCTCGGCCGAGCCCACCCGGGCCAGGAACAGCAGGTCGGTGCAGATCGCCTCCAACCGGTCGGTGTCGCGCAGCGCCGCCTCGATCGCCTCCGGCATGTCCTCGACGTGCAGCCGGCCGCTCTCCAGCTGGGCCCGGATGCCCGCGATGGGGGTGCGCAGCTCGTGGGAGGCGTCGGCGGCGAACTGGCGCTGCTGCTCCACCGCCCGCTGCATCCGGCCCAGGGTGGCGTTGGCGGTGCGGGCCAGCCGGGCGATCTCGTCGTCGCCGGGCGGGACCGGCACCCGCTGCGTGAGGTCGCGGACGGTGATCTCGGCCAGCTCGTTGGTGATGTCCTCCACCGGGCGCAGCGCGCGGCCGGTGATCTTCCAGGCCAGCCAGCCGATCAGCGCGGTCAGCAGCGCCACCTGCACCGCGATCGCCAGGGCCAGGCTGCGGGTGGTGAGGAAGGTGGGGGCCTCACGGGCGGCGTACACGACCTCGCTGTTGGAGTCGGTGGTGGCTCTTATTCCGACACCGTAGACACAACTCTTCTCGGGCAGCGCGCAGGAGGTGAAGCGGATGATCCGGTTGTCGGGGGCCGGCCAGACGGCCGTCACCGGAGGGAGGTCTCGGGCCGGGTTGCTCGACTCGATCACCCGGCCGCCGGGGGCGACGACCTGCACGTAGTCGATCTCGTCGCGGATCGGGATGGGGGAGGGCACGGTGCCCATGCGGATCTCGGCCGAGACCTGCGATGCGACGTTCTGGCTCGCCTCGAAGATGTTGTCGATCACCAGCCTGCGGGTGATCAGGTTGCCGCCGACGCCGACCGGGATGAGGATCAGCAGCGCGATGGCCACCGCGACGAGCGTCAGGCGCGCGCGTATCGAGCGGGTCCGCAGCCAGGGGAGGGACATCCCTTGAGGCTACTCACCGTGATCTCATCGCGCCGCCCCGACAACACCAAAGGTCGGCCAAGCCCCGGGCGGGAATCGGACGCCGCCTTATGCTGGACATCCTTCCGGAACATGACCGAAACGTGCGTGGGCCAGGGTGGTGTTCGGGTGGGGAAGAGAGGAGGCCGCTCATGCTGCTGCGTCTGCGGGTGTCGCTGCCCGACCGGCCGGGAGTGCTCGGCCAGGTGGCCAGGGCCTTCGGGGTGATGGGGGCCGACATCCTCCAGGTGACCGTGCTCGAACGCGAGGCGGGCCGGGCGATCGACGACTTCACGGTGTCGTGGTCGGCCGTCTTCAGCCCCGACGAACTGCGCGACCGCATCGGCGTCGTGCCCGGGGTCAAGGTCGAGGCGGCCTGGCCCACCCGGGAGGCGCCCGGCGCCAGTCCCGACTACGACCTGCTCGGCCACGTCGCGGCCGAACCGGGGCGGGCCGTGCTCACCCTGGTCGACGCGGTGCCCGACCTGGTGAGCGCCGAATGGGCGGTGGCCGTCGACGCCGGGACCGGAGAGGTCGTGCACGGGAGCTGGCAGGCCCCCGAGACCCTCCCGGCCGCCCTCCTGGGCGCGCCCCGCGCGGCGGCGTTCTCCGAGGGCGCGCTCCACCTGCTGAGCGTGCCGATCGGCGACCTCTGCATGGTCGTGGCCCGCCGCCAGGGACCGGCCTTCCACCGGGCCGAACAGGACAAGGTGAGCCGGCTGGTCGGCGTGGTGTCGGTGCTCGCGCACGCGGGCGCCAGCCGTTAGCCGCCTATCGGCGCGGCGGGTCGATGCGGGCGCCGGTGTGGGTGAACAACATCAGCCGCGACACGTCCACGGCCACGCGAGCGTGCTCGCCCGCGCGCCACGACGGCCGGGCGCCGAGCCGGACGATCAGGTCGGCCCGGCGGTGCGACCCGAGCCCGTTCGGGCCGGACTGCGGGCCCGACGGGGTCTCGTCGGCCTCGATGTCGGAGTTGAACAGCCGCCGCATCATCGACCGGGTCTTCGAGCCGTTGGCGCCGCCGTTCGCGGCCCGGAACCTCGGGTCGGGCGGCTCGGGCACGGCCACCGCCGGGATGCCGCACTCGACGTAGGCCAGCCACTCGTGGCCGTGGTATTCGAGCGTGCGCACCCGGCCCATGAACACCGGGCCGTCCATGCCCTCGGGCATCGGCGCGAGCGCGTCGGGGCGGATGCCGACGATGATCTGGCTGCCGGTGTGTTGTGACACCGCGTAAGCGCGTGGATCGGTCCAGGGCATCGTGATCTGGTGGGTGCCGAAGTCCAGCATTATGAACTGGTTCTGCGGTGTACGCACCGTGGCCGCCAGCAGGTTGAGCTGCTGCGAGCTGAGGAACGCGGCGGTGAACGCGGTCGCCGGGTCGTTGTAGACCTGGGCGGGAGTGCCGATGTCCTGGAGCACGCCCCGGTTCATGATCGCGATCCGGTCGGCCAGGGTGAGGGCCTCGATCTGGTCGTGCGTCACATAGATGGTGGTGACGCCGAGCGCCCGTACGAGACTGGAGATCTCCATGCGGAGCTCGGTGCGCATGCCCGCGTCGAGGTTCGAGAGGGGCTCGTCCATCAGGAAGAGCGACGGCTGACGCACTATGGCACGGCCCATCGCCACCCGCTGGCGCTGGCCGCCGGAGAGCGTTCCAGGCCGGCGGTCGAGGGTCTCGTCGATGTGCAGGGCCTTCGACAACTCGACGACACGTTCGCGCACCATCTGCGGATCGGCCTTGGCGATCTCCAGGGGGAAGGACAGGTTCCCCCGCACGGTCCGGTGCGGATAGAGGGCGCCGTTCTGGAACACCATCGCCACGTCGCGGTCGCGGGGGGCCAGGTGGTTGGCGATCTTCCCGCCCAGCCACAGGTCGCCGTCGGTGATGTCCTCAAGGCCGGCGATCATGCGGAGCAAGGTCGACTTGCCGCAACCCGACGGGCCGAGTAACACCAGCAGTTCGCCATCCTCGGCGCGCAGGTTCATCCGGTCCACAGCCAGGAATCCACCTGGGTAGACCTTGGTGACGTTGTCGAGGACGACCTGGCTCATAGGTTCTCGTTCCCTTCCGGGCGCGCAGTGCCCGGAGCCCGCCATCTGGGTGATTGATGAGGTAGTACATCGCGTGGGCACGGTCCATGTCCATACATGTCGTGAAAAACGGGAGGCCTTGGGGTTACGGGGGTGTTGCCGGGACCAGGGGTGACCCAATCGAGAAGGGGTGCCCTGGTGTTCTGGGTGGCCCGAAACCCCCTGATCAGCGGCTGGAGTCCCAGCTGTCTTGCGGAACTTCCTGCTGGTTTTCGCGCCGTTCTCCGTCATCAGCTGACATTTCCTGAAACAGCGACATGAAAGGTTCATTTGACTTCCGGCCCTGACAAGGGCGGATCAAAGGTGAGCGGCCTACTTTCCGCGATCCCGGGACGGGGCGACGAAGCGTTCCTGGCCGGAACGCCGCCCGGCGGTGAGGATACGCGCATGAACAACGCCCGGCTCGCCGACATCGCGGTGCAGGCGGGGGTCAGTGAGGCCACCGTGAGCCGTGTGCTCAACGGGAAGGCGGGGGTCTCCCCGTCCACCCGGCAGGCCGTCCTCACCGCCCTCGACTTCATGGGGTACGAACGCCCGCTCCGATTACGCCAGCGCAGCAACGGCCTGGTCGGGCTCGTCACCCCCGAGCTGGACAACCCCGTCTTCCCGGCCTTCGCACAGGCGGTGGAGAAGGCCCTCGGCCAGCACGGATACACCCCGGTCCTGTGCACGCAACCCTCCGGCGGCGCCCCCGAGGACGAGTTCACCGAGATGCTCATCGACCGGGGCGTCAGCGGCATCGTCTTCATCTCCGGCCTGCACGCCGACGCCACCGCCCGCATGGACCGCTACACCCGGATGACCGACCGGGGGCTGCCGATCGTCCTGGTCGACGGGTACAACGAGGCGATCCAGGCGCCCTTCATCTCCCCGGACGACCGCCTCGCCACCCGGCTGGCCGTCCGGCACCTGGTCGACCTCGGCCACGAGCGCATCGGGCTCGCGCTCGGCCAGCGCCGGTTCGTCCCGGCGCTGCGCAAGATCGAGGGCTTCCGGCAGGCCATGACCCACCTGCCCCGGGCCGCCGACGCCGACGACCTGATCGAGCACAGCCTGGCCACCGTCGAAGGAGGACAGGCGGCGGCCGGCGCCCTGTTCGACCGGGGCTGCACCGCCGTCTTCTGCGCCAGCGACCTGATGGCCCTCGGCGCGATCCGGGCCGCCCGGCAACGCGGGCTGAACGTGCCGGGCCACGTGTCGGTGGTCGGCTTCGACGACTCCCCGCTGATCCCGTTCACCGACCCGCCGCTGACGACCGTGCGCAAACCCATCGGCGCGATGGCCTCGGCGGCGGTGGAGACCCTGCTGGAGATCGTCGACGGCGCCCCTTCGAAGAACCTGGAGCTGATGTTCCAGCCCGAGCTGGTGGTCCGCCGCTCGACCGGGGCCAGGCACGGGAAGGGCCCGTGACGTCCTGGTTGGGTGTCACGGGCCCCGGTACCCATGGCCGTGTTTCCGGGTTGCGGACGCGGGCATGGCCGCCAGCTTCGGCCGAGGGAGGATGGCCTGGCTGACGAGGCTGTCAACGGAGCGTGGCGGCCTCCGCGGCGAGTTTCTCGATGGCGGCGTAGTCTCCGGCGGCCAGCGCGGCGGCGGGCGTGAGCCACGTGCCGCCGACGCAGCCGACGTTGGGCAGCGCGAGGTAGGCGGGGGCGGTCGCCAGGCGGATGCCGCCGGTCGGGCAGAACCGTACCTCGGGCAGCGGGCCGCCCAGGGCCTTCAGGTAGTTCACGCCGCCGGCCTGCTCGGCCGGGAAGAACTTCATCTCCCGCAGCCCGCGCTCGAACAGCGCCATGACCTCGGTCGCCGTCGCCACACCGGGCAGGAACGGCACACCCGAGGCGATCATCTCGTCGACCAGGGCGGCCGGGGAGCCGGGGGAGACCAGGAACCTCGACCCGGCCTCGACCGCGGCCTCGACGTCGGCCGGGCGGCGGACCGTGCCGGCGCCCACGACCGCGCCCTCGACCTCGGCGGCGATCCGGCGGATCGACTCCAGCCCGGCCTCGGTCCGCAGGGTGACCTCGATGACCGGCAGCCCGCCGGCCACGAGGGCGCGGGCCATCGGCACGGCGGTCTCGACGTCGTCGACCACGACGACGGGGACCACGGGGGCGAGGTCGAGGAGGGAACTCATACGTACTCCACACTAGTGGCCCGCTGCTGGAGCCAGGCGGCCGCACCCGTCAGAGCGGGCTGCTCGGCGACGATCAGCGAGGTGGCGATGGCGGTCAGATAGTCGGACAACGCGGGGCCGGTCAGTTCGAACCGGGACCGGAAGTCGCTGTCGCGGACCCGGTCGACGATCCGGGGCAGCACCCCGCCGCCCAGGTAGACGCCGCCACGCGCGCCCAGCGTGAGCGCGACGTTGCCGGCGAAGCCGCCCAGCAGGGCGAGGAAGACCTCGACGGTCTCGTGGCACAGGTCGTCGTCGCCCGCCACGATCTCCGAGGCGCTCTTGCGGGTGGTCTTGATGCCGCGGACGAGCGCCAGGCCCCGGTGCAGCCGGGGCAGGCCCGAGCCCGAGAGCAGGTGCTCGGCGTCGACGTAGGGCAGGCCGTCGGTGCGCAGGGCCTTGACGATCTCGAACTCCAGGTCGGTCACCGCCGGGACGGACACGTGGCCGCCCTCGCCCGGCACCGGCACCCAGCCGTCGCCGGCCGGCACCAGCCCGGCCACGCCCAGCCCCGTGCCGGGCCCGAGCACCGCCTTCACCATCCCGGCCACCGGCGCCGGGCCGCCCAGCGGCACCAGGTCGTCGCCCGCCAGGTGGGGCAGCGAGATCGCCAGCGCCTCGAAGTCGTTCAGCACGTGGGACTGCGGGATGCCGAGGCCCGCCACCGACCCCGACCACGAGCCGTTGGTCAGCGTGTAGTGGTCACCCTTGACCGGCCCGGCGATCGCCACGCACGCGGCGCCCGGCCGCGCGCCGTCGGCGTGGTCGGCCAGGTAGGCGGCCATCGCGTCGGGCAACGTCGGGTGTTCCGCCACGTTGAGGACGGCCACCGCCTCGGGCACCGCACCCGGCCCGGCGACGATCCCAAAACGTGCATTGGTGCCGCCGATGTCGGCGACGAGCCAGGGGTAGCTCACTTAGAACCCTCCGAAGATGCTGGCACCGCGTTCCGCGGGTCCAACCGTACGACGGAAGGCGGCAAAAAGCTCGCGTCCGGTTCCCACCCATTTGTCGTCAGGTTTCGCGGCGCCCTCGGGGGTCCGGCCGCTCAGGTCGGCCAGCACGTCCAGGGTTCCGGCGGTCGAGTCGAGCCTGATCGGGTCGCCGTCCCTGATCAGGGCGATCGCGCCGCCGTCGGCGGCCTCGGGCGACAGGTGGATCGCGGCCGGGACCTTGCCGGAGGCGCCCGACATCCGGCCGTCTGTAACGATTGCGACCTTCTGTCCCCGGTCCAGCAGCACGGCCAGCGGCGGGGTGAGCTTGTGCAGCTCCGGCATGCCGTTGGCGCTCGGCCCCTGGTAGCGGACCACCGCGACGAAGTCCTGTCCGTCGAGGTCACCGCCCTCGAAGGCGCGCAGCAGGTCGAGCTGGTCGTCGAAGACCTTCGCCGGGGCCTCGATCACCAGGTGCTCGGGCTTGACCGCCGACACCTTCGAGACCGCCCGGCCCAGGTTGCCGCCGACCATGTGGATGCCGCCGTCCGGCGAGAAAGGTTCATCGGCGGGGCGCAGCACCGACAGGTCGCCGCTGCCCTCGGCCCGCTCGGTCCAGACGAGCTCGCCCTCCTTCAGCTCCGGCGCCGACCGGTAGTGGCCGAGCCCCCGCCCGGCCACGGTCAGCACGTCGTCGTGCAGCAGCCCGGCGTCCAGCAGCGTGCCGATGAACACCTGCATGCCGCCCGCGGCGTGGAAGTGGTTCACGTCGGCCTGCCCGTTGGGGTACATCCGGGTCAGCAGCGGCACGACCTTCGACAACGCCGCCATGTCGTCCCAGGTCAGCGTGATCCCGGCGGCGTTCGCCATGGCGACCAGGTGCATGGTGTGGTTGGTGGAGCCGCCCGAGGCCAGCAGCGCCACGACGGCGTTCACGATCGCCTTCTCGTCGACGACGTGGCCGATCGGGGTGTACTCCTCGCCGTGCGCGGTCAGCTCGACCACCCGGCGGGCGGCGGCGGCCGTGAGCGCCTGCCGCAACTCGGTGCGCGGGTTGACGAAGGTCGAGCCCGGCAGGTGCAGGCCCATGACCTCCATCAGGAGCTGGTTGGAGTTGGCGGTGCCGTAGAAGGTGCAGGTGCCGGGGGAGTGGTAGCTGTCGGCCTCGGCGTCGAGCATCTCCTCGCGGCCGATCTTGCCCTCGGCGAACGCCTGCCGGGCCCGCGCCTTCACCTTGTTCGGCAACCCCGAGGGCATCGGCCCGGCCGGCACGAACATCGCCGGCAGGTGGCCGAACCGCAGCGCCCCGATGAACAGGCCCGGCACGATCTTGTCGCAGACCCCCAGCAGCAGCGAGGCGTCGAACATGTCGTGCGAGAGCGCGATGGCCGTCGACATGGCGATCACGTCGCGGCTGTAGAGCGACAACTCCATGCCCGCCCGGCCCTGGGTGACCCCGTCGCACATGGCCGGCACCCCGCCCGCGACCTGCGCGACACCCCCGGCCGCCCGGACCGCCTTCTTGAGCTCCGGCGGGTAGCTCTCGTACGGCTGGTGCGCCGACAACATGTCGTTGTACGAGGTCACGATCGCCACGCCCGGCCGGGTGCTCGCCCGCAGCAGCGGCTTGTCGGCACCGGCGGCGGCGAACCCGTGGGCCAGGTTGGCGCACCCCAGATGGCCCCGTGCGGGCCCCCGTCGACGCAGCTCGGCCGCGTCGGCGTCCACACGGGACAGGTAGGCGGTGCGGGACTCCCGGCTGCGTTCGACGATGCGTTGGGTGACCTCGGCCACGGCCGGGTGTGTCATGACGTCCCTCCTCAATACGGACAAGCGGGACATTAGCCCGAACCTTAGGTACTTATCAAGCTGACTTTTGTAACCTAGAATGAATAAGTCGATGAACTTCAGTCAACCACTATGCTTTAGGCGATGCCACGTATGTCACGGATTGCCACCACCGGTGAGGTGCTCCAGCTCATCCGCAGCGGAGAGGCCACGACCCGCGCCGAGATCGGCCGCGTCACCGCCCTGTCCCGCCCCGCGGTCACCCACCGAGTCAACGAGCTGCTGCAACGCGGTCTCGTCGTGGAAGACGCCGAGGGCCCCTCGACCGGCGGGCGGCCACCCGTGCGGCTGCGGTTCAACGCCGCGGGCGGCGTCGTGGCGGTCGCCTCGCTGGGCGCCAGCCGCACCCAGATCGCCCTGTGCGACCTGGCCGGCGATGTGATCGAACGCACAGACCTGGTGATCGACGTCGAGGAGGGCCCCGACGCCGTCCTCGGCCTCGTGATGGACACCTGGGAGAAACTCCTCGAAGGACGCGGCCCCCTCGCCGGGGTCGGCCTGGGCGTGCCCGCCACGGTCGAATACGCCCGCGGCCGCACCGAGTCGGCCCGCGTGATGGCCTCGTGGACCGGCGTCGAGATCCCGCCCCGCATCGCCAAGCGGTTCCCGGTCCCCGTCCTGGTCGACAACGACGTCAACGTGATCGCGATGGGCGAGCACCGCGGCGTCTACCCCGACCAGGACGACCTGCTGTTCGTGAAGGTCTCCACCCGCATAGGAGCCGGGGTCGTCTCCAGCGGCGCCATCATGCGCGGCGCCCTCGGCGCCGCCGGCGAGATCGGCCACATCCCGGTCCGCGACGGCGGGGGCGTGTTGTGCCGCTGCGGCAACCTCGACTGCGTCGACTCGGTCGCCAGCGGCACCGCCATCCTGCGCACCCTCCGCGAACGCGGCCGCGACGTCGAGACCCTCGCCGACGTGACCGTCCTGGTCCGCCAGGGCGACGCCGAGACGATGGCGGTCGTCAGGCAGGCCGGAAGATGGCTCGGCGAGGTCATCGCCAGCGCGGTCAACCTGCTCAACCCGTCGGTGGTCGTCCTCGGCGGCGACGTCGCCGAGATGTTCATGCCCCTGGTCTCGGGCGTCCGCGAGGTCGTCTACCAGCGCTCCACCCAGCTCGCCACCCGCAGCCTCAAGATCGAGCGCAGCCGCCTGGGCCCCGGCGCGGGCATCACCGGCTGCGCCCTGCTGGTGATCGACCACATCCTCGACCCAGACGCGCTCTGACCCGGGGGGACGACCCCCCGAACCCCCCGCTGTCAGGGGGCTGCGCCCCCTCACGCTCCCCCCGGCCGCTTGCGCGTCCCGGCGTCGCTGCCGCTCCGAGTCGCTCCGCTCCGGGCGAAGGGCTCCGCCCCTCGCGCTCCCTGCAGGCCTCGCTCCGCTCGGACGGCTGCTCGCTCCGCTCGAAAATCCTTTCTCCGTTACGGCTCCGCCTGGCCGGCCACCCGACCGTCTGCGCCCACCCGATCAAAGCCGCCCAAGAGGCTCACATGTCAAAGGTGCCCGTGACGAAGAAGATCCTCAGACCCGCACTGCGACGGCCTTTGGCCCGGCCGTAGGCACTCGAATGCGTCCCGCCAACGGCGGGTTCTAGGCTGTGACCTGCCGCCACCGTCTCTTCGTCGGTCCACACAACTCACGATGGTCAACGATGGCCGCACCCGTCTCCACAACGCGTCAGGGTCGCGCGGTTCCTGCCGTCCCGAGTCAGGAGGACATGTGCAACCGGGCGAAGTCTGGTGGGTGGAGTTCGACGAGCGGCGGCTGGTCGTGCTGCTGGGGGCAGACGACGCGTCCAGGGTCCGGGCGATGCAGGTCGTCGCTCCTGCGGGCGTCGACATCAGCGGTCTGGGCGTCGAAGTGCACGTAGGTGCCGTGGAAGGACTGCCTTTCGAAGGCGTGCTGCGGTTCGCGTTCCCGCGCCCGGACTTCACCCCCTGCACGTGGCTGACCACCCTGTCCAAGGACGACCTGATCGAGCGGGCGGCCGTCCTGTCCTCCGCGAAGCTCGACGAGATCGAGGACGCCCTCCGTCTCGGCGAACAGGCGAAGGAGTGGACCCCGGCGGCAACCGCGAAGCTCAGCGAGATGAGGGACGCCCTCCGTCTCGGTGAACTCGGGTAGGCGGAGAGGCACCGCTCACTACTGACGTGGTGTGCGGGTGGACAACCTCGTTGAGCAGCGGGCGGTTGTGCTTGGGTCTTGGCGCGGAGGCGACACAGCCCTGTTGGTGAGCGCGCTTCTTCCGAGCTGGTGGGCAGGGTGTGGCCACCGATCTTCCGCCCACGGCTCAGCGGACCGTCTCTGGCCCTGTCGCCTTGCGCCCGTGCCGCAGCGCGACGCGATCCGGATGTGTCGGCGGCGAACGTCCGACGGGCGTGTCAGTGGGCGCAGACCAGGCAGGCCAACGCGTGCTCCAGTGCCTCCGGGGTCTGGGCCGGTGACGGCCACGGCATCCTGATCAGCCGGTCGCGGGCCGCGCGCACCGTCGCGCCGTAACGGTCGAGTTCCCACAACCAGGCGTCCGGCGCCGGTTCGCCCAGCAGGCGCTCCACGGCGGCCACGAGCTGGGGACGGTGGGATGAGTTGACGTGGTGCAGCATGCGCTCGGCCAGGTCGAGGAAGGGGTCGGGGTCGGCGTCGAGGTAGTCGTCGGAGTCCAGGATGCCGCTCTCGGTGCCGGTCAGGTAGACGACGTCGGCCACGTCCACGCGCAGGAGCCTCGGGGCCCGGCCGGCGTTCTCGACGACGGCGAACAGGTCCTCGTCGGGGCAGCGCTCGGCGATGGCGATCGCCGTCTCGCGGACCTCGTGGCCGGGGACCGTGGAGGCCCAGCCGCGGATCTTCAGCATGCCACGGGCGCGCTCGGTCTCGCCCATGCTGCGGGTGGCGACCAGGTCGACGGTGACGGCCAGGTCGTCGCGGCAGCCGTACAGGACCTCATCGGGTTTGACCAGCAGGACCGGGCGGCCCTGGGCGTCGACGCCGCCTCGGGCGGGGAGCGCCGTCAGCTCGGAACCGGCCACCGCGATGTGGGTCGGGGCCGCCGTCGCGGCCAGCGTCCGGACGCGTTCGGTGATCGGGGGAGCCGAGACGGGCTGGGTCATCGTGACGCTCCTTCTGGTCTGTTAAGGTAAGGCTTACCTTAGCAAGGGTTACCTAACCACAGAGGAGTGCAGGTGCGCTACACGGGTCCGAAGGTGCGGTTGTCGCGGCGGGCGGGCGTCCCGCTGACCCGCAAGGCCGTGAAGTACTTCGAAGCGCGGCCCTACCCGCCCGGGGAGCACGGCCGGAAGACCAACCGCCGCAACGTCGGCGACTACGGCATGCGGCTGCTGGAGAAGCAGAAGCTGCGCTGGTACTACGACGTGTCCGAGCGCCAGCTCCGCCGCTACTGGGACCTGGCCGTGCGCCGCCCCGGCCGCTCGGGCGAGGAGCTGCTGGCCATCCTGGAGACCCGCCTCGCCTCGATCGTGGTCCGCTCGGGCCTGGCCCCGTCGATCTACGCCGCCCGCCAGTACGTCAACCACGGCCACATCACCGTCGACGGCCGCAAGGTCGACATCCCCAGCTACCTCGTCAAGCCCGGCCAGGTCATCGGCGTGCGCGCGAAGTCGCGCCAGACGCAGCCGTTCGTCGCGGCGGCCGAGGGCATCTACGCCGACGAGCGCCCGGCGGGCTTCCTGTCGGTCGACCTGAAGGAGCTCACGGTCACCCTGCTGCAGAAGCCGGTCCGCGAGCAGATCGCCATCCCGGTCGACGAGCAACTCGTGGTGGAACACTACTCTCGGTGACTTTTGGCCGGGGATCGCCGTATTTCCCGGGGTCCCCGGGGATTCGTGCGACCGCGATTACGCTCGCCTGCTGTTCCTGTTCGCTTCCCCCGGGGGCAAAAACGGTGCGCGAGCGTGTCCGGCACATCATCGAGTCCAAGCGGTTCCAGCAGGCGATCATCGCCATCATCCTGATCAATTCGGCCGCCCTCGGCGTGGAGACCTCCGCCGACGCGATGGCCCGCTACGGCGACCTCCTCCACCTCATCGACCGCGTCTCCCTGGCCGTCTTCGTCGTGGAACTGGCCGCGCGGCTCTACGTCCAGCGCGGCCGGTTCCCCCGCGACCCGTGGAACGTCTTCGACTCCATCGTCGTGGTGGTCTCCCTCATGCCGGCCGCCGGCGGCCTGACCGTCCTGCGGTCGCTGCGGGTGCTGCGGGCGCTCCGGCTCGTCTCGGCGGTGCCGAGCCTGCGCCGGGTGGTGTCCGCGCTGCTCACCGCCGTTCCCGGCGTCGCCTCGATCGCGGCTCTGCTGGGTCTGGTCCTGTACGTCGCCGCGGTCATGGGCACCCGCATGTACGCCCACGTCGCCCCCGACTACTTCGGGAACCTGCAGACGTCGCTGTTCACCCTGTTCCAGATCATGACCGGGGACGGCTGGTCGGACATCACCCGCCAGGTCATGACCGAATACCCGTCGGCCTGGATCTTCTTCGTCTGCTTCGTCCTCATCTGCACGTTCGTCGTCGTCAACCTCTTCATCGCGGTCGTGGTCAGCGCCATGGACGAGGAGGAGGTCGAGGTCAGCGAACGCATCCTGGCCGAACTGGCCGAGCTCAGAGAAGAGGTCAGGTCGCTCCGCGAGCCCGCGGGCGCGCCGTGACCCGCGGGAACCAGACCTGCCAGCCGGCGACCGCGAGCAGGCCGAGCACCAGCCCCCAGCCCGGGAGCGGCAGCAGCCCGAGGACCACCGGCCCGGCGACGGCGGGCAGCGTCCACCCGAGCAGCCAGCCGATCCTGGCCTTCGAGGCGGCCGCGATGATGCCCGACGTGAGGAAGTAGACGACCGTCCCGCCGCAGAGGGTCCACTTCACCGCCTCCTCCAGGTGGCCCTCCGGGTGGGCGACCAGCGCCCCGAGCCCGGCGGCGACCGCCGCGATCCCGGCGGTCATCGCGAAGTGGCCGGGCATCGTGACCCGGGGCTTGACGTCGTGGACGGGCGCGGCCGAGGCCCCATAACGAAGGGTCAGCCACCAGAAGCAGACCAGCAGCCCGAACCCGGCCATCGCCGACACGATCAGCGGCCGGGTCCACTCGATCTCCGAGGTGGCGACCACCACCTGCATCACCGCCTCGCCGAGCACGATGATGACGAAGAGGCCGAGCCGCTCGGCGAGGTGACCCTCATTGACACGCGCCGGTTCCGGCAGCCGGAACGACCGCCTGGTTCGCCCCCGCCGCTCCAGCCTCTGAGTGATCCGGTCGAGCTGCTCCCGGCTGTCGCCGCTCCTCAGGATGGAGATGACCAGGTCGAGCGCGATGCCGACCCCCCAGAGCCAGTAGCGGGCGGGCGCGTCGTGCACCCAGATCGAGACCACCCACGGGACCAGCCCGGCCCCGTTCTGGGCGGCGGGCCAGCCGCCGAAGAACGTATTGGTGGAACCCCAGGTCGAGGCGGCCAGGAGCCGGCAGTAGACGTAGGCGATGGCGAACGCCGTGCCGTGCGCTCCGGTCGCCTCCGGCACGCTCGCGGCCATGACCGCGATCCCGAACATCGCGGCGAGCATGGCCCGCTGGCGGGTCTTCTCCCCGGCGACGTTGGCGTAGAGCGTGAAGGAGGTCCACACGCTCCAGATGGCGTAGTAAAGCCCCAGGAACAGCAGCACCCGCTCGACGTCGAGGGGATGCTCGGGCGTGGGATGCAGGATATGGGCCAGCTGGGCGACGGCCACCACGATGATCAGGTCGAAGAACAGCTCAAGCCAGCTGGCATGACGCTCGACCGGTTCCACCTCAGACACGCACAAGAATGTACGCGCCGGGCCCGGCCGACATAACCGGCAAGCGATCACCGATCACCATATGAAGGGTGTTGAGCCATCTCGGGTGGCGCGTTGCTTTCGGCGACCCGTGGCCGGGGTCTAGCCGATTCCCAGTCGTTCCAGTTGCCGTTCCATCGGTTCCGCGCCCGGGCGGTTGTCGATCTCCACATGGTCCACGACAGGCGGCTCGTCCACCTTGATCGCTTTCAGGTAGGCCGCGAAGGCGGCCAGTTTGCCCCGGTCGCGTTCCAGCCCCCGGGCGACGATGCGCTCCCGCAGGGTCGCCGCGTCGGAGCGGACCCAGAACAGGCGGATGTCGCCGCCGCCGAGTTCCTCGGCCCATTCGTCCCAGCGGGACTTCGAGTGGACCTGGCCCGTGAAGGGGCCGCTCAGCAGGACCGGCGCGCCGTGGCGGCGGATCTCGCGGGCGACGGCGGTCATGCCGGCGTACTCGTATCTCTTTATGTGCTCGTCGTACCAGGGGCCCTCGCGCTCGCCCTCGTCGCGGCCGGCGGCGGCCAGGATCGCGCTGACCATGCCGCCGTACATGGTGTCCTTGTCGAGCAGGGCGGGCACCGGGTCGAGGCGGGCCAGCAGGAGCTCACTCAGCGTGGTCTTGCCGCTCCCGGGCGGGCCCGCCACGATCCAGCAGGTCATCGGTCCTTCCCGGGCGGCCCCATCGGCTCGATCTTCGGGTCGGCCCAGGGGCCGTCCATCGCTTCCGGGGTCGCGGTCAGCCGGTGGGCCGCCATGGCGCTCACCCGCAGGCCGTAGAGGCCGTGGTCGGGGTCGATCGCCACGACGCCGTAGCCGACGTCGACTTCTTCCTTCTTCAGCCGCAGTTCGCGCAGCGCCATGTCCAGGGTGGCGCCACGCGGCAGCCGTACCGTGATCAGAACCATTACGCAACAACTCCGGTTTGTTGGGGCGGATTACACCGCGAGCCACGGGCTGCCGTCGGCCGTCCGCGTCTCGCTCGCCCTCGCCCGCAGGGCCTCGACGATGCCGGGCACGTTCACGACTCCGTATCCGTAGTCGTAGTCATACCCCAGCACACCACGATCATCGGCACTTCTCATCAGCAAAGTCCGCAAATCGGACGGCGAGAGGACCGTGGACGGCACCCGCGACCGGATCGCCGCCACGACCCCGGCCGCGACCGGGCAGGCGGCGCTGGTGCCGGAGTCGGGCTCGCCCGGCCCGAACGCCCCCGACCCGGCGAAATGGGTGTAGGCCGCCAGGTCGGGCTTGCGGTCGGCCAGGCGGCCGGGGCCCTGCGAGGAGTAGCCGACCCGCTCGCCGGTCACGTCGACCCCGGCCACCGACACCACCGCCGGGTGGGAGTTGGCCCCGGTGATCGGCCGGTCGGGGTAGGAGCATCGGCCGTCGGGGCACTCGCGCCCGCAGTTCCCGGCCGCGAACAGGATGTCGGCCCCGGCGGCGGCCAGCGAGCCGACGATCAGGTTGAACGGGTGGGCGGGGTTGTCGGAGTAGTTGCCGGGGTGGCCGGGCGGGAAGTCCCAGTCGGGGGAGAAGGAGCCCCAGCTGTTGGTGACCACGAGGGCGCGCGTCTCGGCGGGCTGGGCGTCGAGGACGGTGCGCAGGTGGGCGAAGGCGGCCATCGCGTCGGACAGCAGGCCGTCGAGCGCCGAGCCGCCGGGGCGGCGCGACAGCAGCACCGGGAGGTCGATCACCGAGGCCTTCGGGGCGGCGAGCAGCGCGTCGAAGGCGCACATCGTGCCGTGGTCGACGTCGAACTCGCCCGGCCGCCCGGGGACGCCGTCGGGCGACCAGCTCCGCTCCCGGTCGAGGACGAAGTCGCTCCCGAGGGCGGCCTTCACATGGTGCTCGTTCACCCCGGTGTCGGTGACCGCCAGGGCGACCCCGGAGCCGTCGTACCCCTCGGCGTGGAGCCTTTCGACGGCGAGCAGCCGCCGCACGTCGCGCCAGTCGCCGACGGGACCGTCGCCCCCGCAGGTGAGGGAGCTCTGGATGACCGGGTCGGCGTAGACGCCGACCACCCCGTCGCGGCCCGGCAGCAGGGCCAGGCGGGTCGACACCTCGTCGTCGGCGATCTCGCCCCGGACCAGCACCGAGGCGTCGCGGGGCGCCATCGAGAAGATCAGCGGCTGGTTCAGCGACAGCGGGTCGCCGCCCGCGCGGGCCGGCAGCGGGCGGGGCACCGCGACGGGGGTGAACGTGGGGTCGAGCAGCACGCCCGGGAGCCCGTTGACGACGTCGGCCGCGGTGGCCGTCACCGCCGGGTCGGCGACCGCGGCGACCACGTCGGGGGAGGGGCGGAGCTGGACGAGCACGCGCATGCGAAGATCCATCCGGTCAGGGGGACACGACGCCCACCAATCTGGCGCACGCCCGCCACCGGGTCCACCGGCCCAACTCCCGCCAATCCCCGCCGTACCCGCCGATTCCTTCGCGGGGGTACGACGGTCTAACCTCCCGGCTTGTGCAGCACGACGAAGCCGTCGCGCTCGAAGAGCACCATGTAGCCCGCCGCCCGGCGCTCCTCCACCGACTTCTTCGCGTCGTCGACCGACCCCCACGGCCACGCCCACTGCCCGAGGTCGGCCACCACCCAGGGCGCGCCGCGCGGGGTGGGCTCCCAGATCAGCACGGTCGTGCGGTGGGTCAGCATCGGGCCGAGGTGGTTGGCCGCCTCGACCACCACCCCGTCGGGGACCAGCCCCATCGCCTGGTAGGCCGCCGCCGCGCGGTCGTGCGGCTTGTAGAAGCCCGGATCGGCGAGCTGGTCGAAGGCGAAGCGGGGGAGCTGGGTCAGCCCGACGACCGCCACCGCGACCGCCCACGCGATCACCACGGTCTGCTTCGCCTCCACGCGTCTGGCCAGCCGGGCCGCGCCGTCGACCCCGGCGCAGAAGAGGATCGCCACGACGAAGGCGTTGTAGTGGTAGTCGGTCGACCACCAGAGATGGTTCTCGGAGACGAGCCGCTCCAGCACCATCGGCGCCGCCGCGAGCGTCAACGGGGAGAACAGGCACAGGAACAGGGTCAGCCAGCAGAGCAGCACCAGCAGGTCGATCTTGCCGGCGTCGCCGAACACCAGGTGGAGGGTGTTGAGCGGGTCGCCGGCCAGCTTCGCCAGCGCCGCCGGGACCGAGTCGCCGAGGTGGTCGTAGCGCCAGTGGGTGTCGTCGGAGCCGCCCGCCCACGGGATCAGCACGCCGCGCACCAGCGCCAGCGCGCCGAGGCCCATCACGGCGACGATCGCGCCGTCGAGCCGCCGCCGGGTCAGCGCCAGCGCCGCGCCGAAGCCGATCAGCATCAGCCCCATGTCCTCTTTGACCAGCAGCAGCCCGAACGCCGCCAGGTAGGCGGGCACCCGGCGGCCACGGTCGAAGCGCTCGATCATGATCGCGCTCAGCACGGGCACGAACATGACCTCGTGGACGTCGAAGTTGACCGCCTGCGCCACCGGGAACGACACCGCGTAGGCGCCCGAGACGAGGTAGGCGGCGACGACCCCGAGCCGGCGGCGGGCGTACAGCCACAGGAACGGGATGGCCGCGGCGAACAACACGGCCTGGCAGACGATCAGCGTCTGGGGGCCGTCGTGGATCGCGTAGAAGGGGGCGAGCAGCGCGTAGATAGGGGAGAAGTGGTCGGCGAGCTGGAGGAAGTCGAGCCCCTGGCCCTTCTGCACGCCGGAGGAGGGCGCGTAGGGCGGCCCGAGGGCGGCGTAGCCGCGCACCGTCTGGTCGACGATCACGAGGTCGAAAACGGTGGCCCGGAATGTCCCCAACCTCACCAGGCCGAGCACCGCGTAGGTCACCGCCGACACCCAGGCCAGGGTCCAGACGCCGATGCGGTGGGGGGTCAGATGGCGGGTGAGCGGGGGAAACACCCTCACATCGTCCCAGAACCCCTGACGTGAAAAGCCCGTCCGCCTGGCCTCCGGGTGGCACATCCCCGTGGCGCCGAGGTCGGCGAGGTCGGCGCCACGAAGAACCGGAAAGCCAGGCGGACGGGAGTCTTTGGTCGCGTCAGGCCAGGGTGCTGAGAGTGCTGGGTGGTATCTCCACAGTGGTCGGGTTGGCCAGGACGCGGTCGACCACGACCCCGGCCGCGCCGCGCGAGGCGGCGCCGAAGCCCAGGTCGGAGGCGACGAAGGTGCAGCGGGCGACGGAGCCGGTGACCCCGAGGCGGGCGAGTTCCGCCTGGGCTCGCGGGAGGATGTGCCCTTCCAACCGCGCGAAGAAGCCGCCGACGACGATGACCCGGGGGTTGAAGAGCCGGACGAGGGTGGCCGAGCCGCGGCCCAGCCAGCGGCCGACCTCCGCCAGGGCGTGGTCGACCTGGGGGTCGCCCGCCGCCAGGCGGCGCTCGATCTCGCTCAGGCGTTCCTCGGGGTCGCGGACGATGCCGTCGCGCACCCCGTAGGCGTGGTCGGGGGTGACCATGCGGACCAGCGCGGCCAGGCCGACCTTGGTCTCCCAGCAGCCGATGCGGCCGCAGCCGCAGCGCTCGCCGGAGGAGTCGACCATGACGTGGCCCACTTCGCCGGCGAAGCCGTCGGCGCCGCCGAGGAGGCGTCCGCCGGCGATGATGCCGCCGCCGACGCCGACCTCACCGGTCAGGTAGACCATGTCGGCCGATCCGGCGGCCACGCCGTTGGTGAACTCGGCCAGCGCCGCCAGGTTGGCGTCGTTGGCGACGGTGACGGGGACGCCGGGGGCGACCTCCCAGAGGCGCTCGGCGACGGGGACGCCGTACCAGCCGAGGTTCGGGGCGACGTGGACGACCCCGTTGGTGCCGTCTATGAGGCCGGGGACGGCGACCGTTATCCCGGCGACCCGGACGCCGAGCATGTGCAGCTCGGCGATGGCGTCGCGGGCCACCCGGGCCAGTTCGTCGAGCGAGGCCTCGGGCTCGCAGCCCATGGCGTCGAACCCGACGCGGCGGTCGACCAGGACGCGGCCCGCCAGGTCGGTGGCGAAGGCGGCGATGTAGTCGACGTTGATCTCCAGGCCCAGGGCGCCGACGCCCGCGCCGTCGAGGGCCAGGGCGAGGCCCGGGCGGCCGACGGAGCCGGCGTGCTGCGGGCCTATCTCGCGGATCAGGCCGCGTGCTCGTAACTCGCCGACGAGGCTGGTGACGGTCGCCTTGTTCAGCCCGGTCTCGGCGGCGACCGCCGAACGCGAGCGGGGGCCGTGCTCCTGGAGGTGGCGCAGGACGAGCGACAGGTTGGACCGGCGGATCATGGTCTGGTCGACGGGCACGCCCGTCGAGCCGTTCCTGCCCAGCTGGGGCCCTGAGGTTAGTCGCACGTCTTGCTTCCCGTCGGTCTGCTTGCGGCCGTTCGTCTCGAATTAATTTGCATGCCTCGCCGAATTAAATGTCCTGGACGCATGTGCCACAAGTGTCGAACCGCTTCGCCTTGCATTACAGTTTCGTAACACGGAACTCTGGCTCGTTCCGTAGACTCCCGGGTCTGTACACGGGGATGACAGATGTGTTAGAAATCGGTAAATTCCGCCTGCTGTTACGCAAAAGTTAGACGGAATGACGCATGTCGGCGACGTGGCACCGTCACGGCTTGCGTCGGCATGATCCCCGCTTTACATGCTGTAACCCGGGCACAAGCGCGGCGGCGCGCGCCTTGCCTGACTGAATCCCCAGGTCAGGAAAGGATCACCCCCTACATGTCTCGACCTCACCGGTTACGGGCGTTAGCCGCCCTGACCACGCTCCTGGTGACGATGGGCGTCGTCGTGGCGCCCCCCAGTGCCCACGCGGCCGACATCCCGGCCTCGGACTATCAGCAAGTCGCGCTCGCCACCGGACCTGGCGAGCTCGGTGAGGCGATGTCCCTGGCCGTGCTGCCGAACCGGTCGGTGCTGCACACCGCCCGCGGCGGCCAGGTCCGGATCACCGACGTCAACGGCAACACCTCCCTCGCGGGCACGCTCAACGTGTACACGCACGACGAGGAGGGCCTCCAGGGCGTGGCGGTCGACCCGAACTTCGCCACCAACCGGCACATCTGGCTCTACTACTCGCCCCGGCTGAGCACCCCCAGCGGCGACGCGCCGACGACGGGCACCCAGACCGACTGGAACACCTGGAAGGGGCAGTTCTACCTGTCCCGGTTCACGCTCACCACGAGCAACACCATCGACATGGCGAGCGAAGTGATCGTGCTCCGGGTCGACAACGACCGCGGCCAGTGCTGCCACGCGGGTGGTGACATCGACTTCGACGCGCAGGGGAACCTCTACCTGACCACGGGCGACGACACCAACCCGTTCGAGTCGAACAGCTACACCCCGATCGACGAGCGCACCAACCGCAACCCGCAGTTCGACGCGCAGCGCTCCTCGGGCAACACCAACGACCTGCGCGGCAAGGTGCTCCGCATCAAGCCGCAGGCCAACGGGACCTACACCATCCCCTCGGGCAACCTGTTCGCGCCCGGCACGGCCAACACCCGTCCCGAGATCTACGCGATGGGCCTGCGCAACCCGTTCCGGATGAGCGTCGACAAGGCGACCGGCATCGTCTACCTGGGCGACTACGGCCCCGACGCCGGTTCGAGCGACGCCAACCGCGGCCCGAGCGGCCAGGTCGAGTTCAACCGCATCACCTCGGCGGGCAACTACGGCTGGCCCTACTGCACCGGCAACAACACCACGGCCGAGACCTACAACGAGTTCACCTTCCCGAGCGGCCCGTCGCAGGCGAAGTACAACTGCGCGGGGCAGCCGACCAACAACTCCTTCCGCAACACGGGCCTGCAGACCCTCCCGCAGCCGCGCCCGGCCTGGATCCGCTACGGCGGCGACGCCGGCAGCCCGCCGGAGTTCGGCGGCGGCTCGGAGTCCCCGATGGGTGGCCCCGTCTACCGGTACGACCCGAACAACACCTCCCCGGTCAAGTTCCCGCAGTCGCTCGACGGCCGCTTCTTCGCCGGTGAGTACGGCCGCCGCTGGATCAAGGCCATCGAGGTGACCTCCTCGGGCGGCGTCGGCGAGATCAGCGGCTTCCCGTGGACCGGCACCCAGGTCATGGACATGGCCTTCGGCCCCGACGGCGCCCTGTACGTCCTCGACTACGGCACTGGCTCGGGCAACCAGGCCCTCTACCGCATCGAGTACATCGGCGGCGCGAACCGCAACCCGATCGCCAAGGCGGCGGCCACCCCGACCTCCGGCGTCGCCCCGCTCGCGGTGAGCTTCTCCTCGGCCGGCTCGTCCGACCCCGAGGGCTCGGCGCTGACCTACTCGTGGAACTTCGGCGACGGCACCACCTCCACGGCCGCCAACCCGTCGAAGACCTACACCGCCAACGGCACCTACAACGTGACGCTGACGGTCCGCGACTCCGGCGGCCTGACCGGTTCGGCGAACGTGACGATCACCGTCGGCAACACCGCCCCCACGGTCAACCTGCAGACCCCGCTGAGCGGCGCGCTGTTCAACTTCGGCGACACGATCCCGTACACGATCTCCGTCAGTGACCCGCAGGACGGCACCATCAACTGCGCCCGGGTGAAGTTCACCTACTTCCTCGGCCACGACAGCCACTCCCACCAGATCACCTCCAAGGACGGCTGCTCCGGCAGCATCACCGTCCCGACCGACGGCGAGCACGACGCCGCCGCCAACATCTACGGCGTCTTCACGGCCGAGTACACCGACAACGGCGGCCTGACCACCACGGTCACCCGCACCCTCCAGCCGCGGCACCGCCAGGGTGAGCACTGGGGCGCCCAGAACGGCGTCCAGACCGCCCAGCACGCCGCCGCCGAAGGCGGCACCACGGTCGGGTTCGTCGACAACAACGACTGGATCTCCTTCACGCCGTACAACCTGACCGGCGCGACCTCGCTGACCGCCCGGGTCTCCTCCGGCGGCGTCGGCGGCACCCTGGAGGTGCGCGCGGGCTCGGCGACCGGCACCCTGCTGGGCACCGCCACGGTGGCCAACACCGGGAGCTGGGACACCTTCGCCAACGTCACCGCCAACCTGAGCAACGTGCCGACCGCGACGACGACGGTGTTCCTCGTCTTCAAGGGCGTCACCGGCCAGGGCAACCTGTTCGACCTCGACGCGTTCACCTTCAACGGCGGCACGAGCAACCCGCCCGCCGGGACGATCGAGGGCGAGGCCTTCACCTCGCAGTCCGGCGTGCAGACCGCCTCGCACACCACCGCCAGCGGCGGCCTCACGGTCGGCTACATCGACAACGGCGACTGGGCCGGCTACTCGAACGTGAGCACCTCGGGCAAGACCTCGTTCACCGCCCGGGTGTCCTCCGGCGGGCCGGGCGGCACGATCACCATCCGCTCCGGATCGCAGACCGGCGCCGTCCTCGGCACGGTCAACGTCGCCAACACCGGCAGCTGGGACACCTTCGCCAACGTGTCCACGACGCTGACCGGCACCGGCACCGGCGCCCTGTTCCTCACCTTCACGGGTGGTTCCGGCGCGCTGTTCGACATCGACACCTTCTCGCTCGGCAGCACCCCGCCGCCGGCCACGACGGTCGAGGGCGAGGCCTTCACCTCCACCTCGGGCGTGCAGGTCGCCACCCACGCCCCGGCGACCGGCGGCCTGACCGCCGGGCACATCGAGAACGGCGACTGGGCCGCCTACAACCAGGTCACCGTGAACGGCGCCACCCGCATCACGGTCCGCTACTCCTCGGCCGGTCCCGGCGGGACCATCGAGGTGCGGGCCGGGTCGGCGACCGGGACGCTCCTCGGCACCCTCGCCATCCCGAACACCGGCGGCTGGGAGACCTTCGCCTCGGCCTCGGCGAACCTGACGGCCGGCTCGGCCACCGGCCAGGTCGTGCTGCGGTTCACCGGCGGCTCGGGCGCCCTCTTCGACGTCGACAACTTCACCATCCAGAAGTGAGGCGGGACATGAAGCGCAGACTCCTCGGCGCGATCGCCGCGGCGGCCGTCGCCGCGACGACGCTGGTGCCGACGGCGGCGCACGCCGCCGACCCGGCCTACCAGGTGCTCGTCTTCTCCAAGACGGCGGGCTTCCGGCACGACTCGATCCCGCAGGGCATCGCGGCGATCCAGGCCATCGGCTCGGCCAACAACTTCACGGTCACCGCGACGGAGGACGCCAATGCGTTCACCGCCGGGAACCTCGCCAACTACAAGGCCGTGGTCTTCCTGAGCACCACGGGCGACGTGCTGAACGCCACCCAGCAGACCGCGTTCGAGAACTACGTGAACGGCGGCGGCGGCTACGTGGGCGTGCACGCGGCGGCCGACACCGAGTACGACTGGCCGTTCTACGGCAACCTGGTCGGCGCCTGGTTCCAGAGCCACCCGGCCATCCAGACGGCCACCATCCGCACCGAGGACCGCGCCCACGCGGCCACCGCCCACCTGGGCGGCACCTGGTCGCGGTCTGACGAATGGTATTCGTACCGCACGAACCCGAGAAGCAGCGCCAAGATCCTGCAAAACCTCGACGAATCGAGTTACTCGGGTGGCGGGATGGGCGACCACCCCATCACCTGGTGCAAGAACGTCAGCAACGGCCGCAGCTTCTACACCGGCCTCGGCCACACCCAGGCCACCTACAGCGAGGCCGCCTTCCGCACGCTGCTGCTCGGCGGCATCCGGTACGCGGCCGGCTGGGCCAAGCAGGACTGCCGCGTCGAGACCGGCTACACGCCGATCTACAACGGCTCCACCACCGGCTGGTCGCAGGCCGGACCGGGCAGCTTCACCAACTCCGACGCGACCCTGAAGTCGACCGGCGGCATGGGCCTGCTCTGGTACTCGGCCAAGGAGTACGCCTCGTACTCGCTGAAGCTCGACTGGAAGATGGACGGCGACGACAACTCCGGCGTGTTCGTCGGGTTCCCCTCGTCCACCGACCCGAACTCGGCGATCAACAACGGCTACGAGATCCAGATCGACGCGACGGACACCGCCGACAAGACGACGGGTTCGATCTACGGCTTCAAGTCGGCCGACGTCGCCGCCCGCGACGCCGCGCTCAACCCCCCGGGCGAGTGGAACGGCTACGAGATCCTCGTCGAGGGCGAGCGGCTGCGCGTCTACCTGAACGGCCGCCTCATCAACGACTTCACCAACACCGTGGCCAACCGGTCGCTCGCCCAGGGCTACATCGGCATCCAGAACCACGGCACCGGTGACGACGTGTCGTTCCGCAACATCCGCATCAAGGAGCTGAACGGCAACCCGCCGCAGCAGCCGACCACGATCGAGGCCGAGTCGTACACCTCCAACTTCGGGGTCCAGCCCGCCGGGCACGCCACCGCCAGCGGCGGCACCACCGTCGGCTACGTCGACAACGGCGACTGGGTCGGTTACGCGAACTTCTCCACCGCCGGCAAGAACAGCTTCTCCGCCCGCGTCTCCTCGGGCGGCCCCGGCGGCACCATCACGATCCGCGCGGGCTCCCAGACCGGCACGGTGCTGGGCACGGTCAACGTGCCGAACACCGGCAGCTGGGACACCTTCCAGACCGTGACCACCTCGCTGAACAGCAACGCCTCCGGCCCGCTGTTCCTCACCTTCAGCGGCGGCTCCGGCGCCCTGCTCGACGTCGACACCATCACCCTGACCACCGGCAGCACGCCGACGCAGACCACGGTCCAGGGTGAGGCGTTCACGTCGCAGTCGGGCGTCCAGGTCGCCAGTCACGGCCCCGCCGTCGGCGGGCAGACCCTCGGCTTCATCGACAACGGCGACTGGGCCGGCTACAACCAGGTCACCGCCAACGGCGCCACCCGCATCACGGTGCGCTACTCCTCGGGCGGACCGGGCGGCCAGATCCAGGTCCGCGCGGGCTCCGCGACCGGAACCCAGATCGGCACGCTGACCATCCCGAACACCGGCAGCTGGGACACCTTCCAGACCGTATCGGCGAACCTCACGAGCTCGGCCTCCGGGGCGATCTTCCTGAGGTTCACGGGCGGATCCGGTTCCCTCTTCGACGTGGACCAGTTCACGATCGAGAAGTGAACCGGCGGACAACTCCCCGATGAAACGCGTTCCCGGACCGCCGCCCTCGCGGCGGCGGTCCCCGGCCCCGGACGCCGCCGCGGCGGCCCCGGGGCCTTCGCACGAGGACGGCCCGATCGAGCCCGACGAGCACTACCGGCGTGTGGTCCAGAGCATCGACCCGTCGCTGGCCGACGGCACCATCACGTGGTGCCGTGCCGCGAACGTGGCGGCCGTGCTCCCGATCGATCCGGACAGCGCAGTGCCGCAGACGCTCTCCGACGCGTTCGACCTGTCCATCAACCAGGTGGCGATGACGGGGCGCGGACGGACGGTGGTCATCGGCGAACTCGACGGATGGTTCCTGGTCCTGGAACCCAACGACTGGAACTCCGCCGATCGCATCGCCGCCCTGTCGCGTGGCGGGGAGGCGGTCTCGCTGGTCATCGGGGACACGCTGCGGCACTATCACCTCCATGTCGCCCGCGACGGCGAGCAGGTGTGCCGGTTCCGCTGGGGAGACGCACCCGAGGGAGAGCCGCCGTCCCTCGCCGGCGATCTCGCCCTGGAGACGCCGCTCGACTTCGACGTGTGGAAGACACGCGCCTTCGTTCTGGCGGAGCGCCTCACCGGGGTGAGGGTGACCACCGAGTGGCTGGCCGCCGAGCACACCGGCTACCGGGTGCCCACCCGGTTCGCCATTCGCCGTGAGGACGACTGGTAGCAAAGACAAGGCCCCCGGGGGGTGAACCCCCGGGGGCCTTCGCCGTCTTCTAGAACCCGCAGAGTTCCGCGAGCGACTGGTCTTCGGTCGCCTGGGAGTTCGGGGTCGGGGTGAGGGTCGGCTTGGCCGCCGTCGGGGTCGGGCTCGGGGCGGAGGCCGAGGCGACCGGGCTGCCGCCGCTCGGGGAGGCGGTCACGCCCGCCTGGACGGGGGCCGCCGCGCCGTTGGACTTGCGGATGGCCGTGGCGACCATTCGCTTGATCTTGTCCCAGTCGGCGCTGCCGGGCCAGATCTGCGGCGGGACGAACTGGGTGCTGGTGATCTTGGCGTCCTTCACCTTGAGGCCGAGGTTGACCAGGTGCTCCAGCAGGGGGCGGGGGATGTCGGTCCGGAAGAGCCGCTTGGCCGCCGCGACGATCTTGTTGAAGTTGGCCAGCACGACCGGGGGCGACGCCTGCTGGGCCAGCGCGCCGATGACGCAGCGCTGGCGGCCCATGCGGGAGAAGTCGTCGCTGCCGACGCGGGAGCGGCCGTACCAGAGGACCTGCTCGCCGTTCAGGACGCGCTTGCCGGCCTTGATGGTGCCGGCCGTGCCGTAGACGCCGCCGTACTTGATGTCGGTCTGTACGTTGATCTCCAGGCCGCCGATCGCGTCGACGAGGGCGGCGAAGCCGTACATGTCGACCATGGCGTAGTAGTCGACGTGGAGGCCGAGCGTGGTGCTGATGGCGTCCTTCAGAGCGGCCGGGCCGCGGACACCCAGGTTGGGGTAGTCCTCGGCGTACTGCCAGACCTCGTTCAGCAGGCCGCCGTTGGGGAGTTCGGCGTGGAAGCCGCTCGGGAACTGCTTGTTGAGCGGGCTGTTCTTGCTGAAGTGGACGTGCTGGAGGTTGCGCGGGAGCGCGAACAGGACCGTGTTGCCGGTCTGCACGTTGACGCTGGCCACCTGCATCGAGTCGGTGCGCACGCCGGTCCGGTTGCCGGCCGCGTCGCCGCCGATGAGCAGGAAGTTGACCCGTTTCTTGCCGCCCCACGGGTCCTCGGCCTTGATGGGCACGGCCTGCGGGTTGGCGCTGTCGTGGTCGCTGGGGAAGTTGGCGAGCAGGCTCTGCGTCTGGTTCGCGAAGTTCGCCGCGTACGCGAAGGGGGCCATGACCCCCACGCACAGCGCGCCCACCACGACCCCCGAGATGATCTGTCCCCGCTGGGGCAGCCGGTCGGGCGTCAGGGAGATGTACGACATGAGGATCAGCGCGAACCACGCCAGCGCGAGCGTGGCCGACCCGATCACGACACCTGTCAGCGTGCTCTCGCGGACGGCCGAGCCGACGTTGCTGAGGATCCCGAAGCCGAACACGACGGCCGCGACGAGGACCACGCCGAACGTGCCGAGGAAGACGTAGCCCATCTTCCGGCGTCCGCTGCGCAGGTGCGCGGCCCCCGGCACGATCGCCGACAGCGCGGTCCACGCGATGACGCCGCCGGTGGTGAGCGGCCGTCCGAACTGCGGCGCCCGGCTCTTCGGGCCGCCGCCCCTCGCGGGACCCCGGGGCGGCAGGGGAGCGGGCCTGCGCGGCGGCCCCGGCCGGGTGATCTCGTCGTCGGCGACCTGCTGCTCGCCCGGCGGGCCCTGCACGGCGGGGGGCGGAATGAACTGCGGCCCCCCGGACTTCGGCGGGGCGCCCACGTGCACGCCCCCGCTCGGGGCGCCCGAGTGGACGATCGTGTCGGGCCGGACCGAGGCCGCCGGGCCGGCGTTCTTGGGGACCGGGTCGGGCTGGGGGCCGGCGGTCTTCGGGATGGCGGCGAAGGAACCGGTCTGCGGGGGTTCCGACGGGCCTGAGGACTCTGCGGGCATCTGCTGTTCTTCGTATGTTTCGTCGGCTACCGCGCCGGGGAAGTCCTCGGACGACTTCGGGGGGCGTTTTCGCGTGCGTCTCTGGCGTGACTCGTCACCCGCGGCTCCCCCACGACGCATGGTCAACCGCTCCTCTGCTCGTTATTGCCCGTGCGATGCCCAGGGATTCTAGCCCTCAAATCTGGACAACACTGAACACATCCGGAAAGAAGGCTCCGTCTAGGAGACGGCCTTCGCCGGCATCACCCACGTGTTGCACTGATACGCCTGCCGCTTCTGCCATCCCTGCCGGAACCACACGCCGTTGTTCGGCGGAGATCCGTGGTCACGCGGCCATCCGGCGTGGTCGCCGAGGCTGCCCCAGAACGCGAACAGGTCGTTGCGGCGCGCGGCCGGGACGGGGTAGCTCGCCGCGACGGAGCGCATGAACATGCCGGCGAAACAGTTGGCCTGGAGTTCGAGGCGGCGGCTCAGCGCCAGCCGCTGACTCTCCGACCCGGAGGCCAGGCTCCTCTCCCAGCGGGCCTGCGACAGGCCGGTGAGCTGCTGGACGTGGTGGCCGTACTCGTGGCCCATCATCGCCGTGTAGGAACCGTGCCACGACGACATCCGCGCGTAGCCGACCGCCTCGCCGTTGCCGTTCGCCATGGCCCTGGTCGAGGCGTACACCGACATGGTGCGCGGGCAGTAGTAGGGCGCCGCGCTGTTCGCCTGCGGGAAGTCCCCGCACGGGCCGCGGCCCTTCCCCGAGGCGATGACCCACTTCGGCGGCTCGAACGGGATGCCGACCTTCTCCAGCGTCGCCCGCCACGCCCGGTCCATGCACGTGGCCGTCTTCAGGATGTGCGCCTTGATCTGCGCGTGGTCGAACACGTTCGCCCGCCCGCCCGGACAGCGGGTGCGCGGCAGCGCGCCGGCCGAGTAGACCGTGTTCTCCTTCAGCGACGTGTTGAGCGGCGCGCGTCGTTCCTGTACGGGCTGCCGCTGCGCATCGCGCACCTGCCCGTCCCCTTCGCGTGACGAGCTCACGACCGGCTCGGACGCGGCCGGCCGGTCACCGAGCGACGCGCCGAGGACGACCACCACGAACCCCACGGCCATCAGCCCGAAGATCCCCCCGATGATCGGCCCGGCACTCGACTTCCGCCGAGGCCGCCAGTGGACGGGCATCTGCCGGGGCGGCCCGTAGGGACCCGCGGGAGCGGGACGCATCCCGGGAGGAAAGTGCGGCTGCCGCCCAAGCGGCGGCCCATAAGGAGGCGCCGGTGGGTGCGGTGGGGTGGTCTGGCGGGTGGGGGGTGGGGGTGCAGGGTACCCCTGGGAGGGCTGTCGTGGGCCGCCTGGACCGTATGGGTGACGTCCGGGAGGCGGCGGATACGGCTGCCCCATCTCTTTGACCCCCTTGGTTGGAGATTGGGCAGAACAATACTGATTTCACACTTGTCACGGATGTAGCACTGATCGCGCACGGGCCGTAATCATCCGAGGTGATCTCTGCGATGTTCCGGATTCGGACGGCTCGTCTGCCCTAGCGTCTTTGGCATGAATCTGCAACAGCTCCGCTATGTGGTAGCCACCGCAGAGCACCGCACCATGACCGACGCCGCACGGTCCCTCTACATCGCGCAGCCCGCGTTATCCCGCGCGATCCGGGACCTCGAACGGGAACTCGGCATGACCCTCTTCGCGCGTTCCGGGCGGGGAGTGGTCGTGACCGCGCAGGGGCGGCGGGTCGTCAAGCTCGCCCGGGAGGCGCTCGACGCCGTCCGGGAGATCGAGGCGCTGGCGACCCAGTCGCACACGGCGGGAGCCGAACTGCGCATCGCGTCGACGCCGAGCCTCGAACCGGGGCTCGCGGGTCGCCTGCTGCCCGCCTACGTGGCGGAGCATCCGGGGATCCGCGTGCACATCGTCCGTTGCGACGGACGGGACAGCGTCGTCACCGCCGTCCGCGAGCAGCGGGCCGACCTCGGGCTGACCGACCTGCCGGTGCCCACCGACCTGGTCAGCCATCCGCTGGAGCGGCAGGAGATCGTGCTGATCTCGCCGCCCGGTCTCGACCTGCCCGACCCCGTGCCGATGAGCAGGCTCAACGGCATGCGGCTGGTGCTGCCCGGACCGGGCAGCCCGCGCCGGCGGGAGTTCGACCAGATCTTCACCTCGTACGGTGTCCGCCCCATCCCCGCGCTGGAGTCGGACGAACGGGCCAAGTGGCTGCCCGCCGTACGCGAGGGTCAGGCCTCGCTCCTGTGGTATCGCGGCATGGCCGAGCAGGCGGCCCGCGCCGGCCTGGTCGTGCGGTCGCTCGACCCGGCCCCCAGGAAGATCATCGCGATCGTGCACGCCCGCAAACGGCTGCCCGCGACCGCGCAGGACTTCGTGACCCTGGCAGAAGGAGGATCCGCCGCTTAAACGCTTGGACCGTTCCAAATCCGACTTGTCGGATTCGGGGCCGGATCGGTGGGGGCACTTCTGGATCGGCCATTTCCCGAAGCACTCCCTCGTCCCGGCAGTCGCGGAGAGGGCGCGGAGTAGGCTCGCTGACGATGTCTACTCTGCGCCTTCGTGGCCGTACGTTCGGCCCCGGCGACCACGCGATCATGGCCGTGGTCAACCGCACGCCCGACTCCTTCTACGACCGGGGCGCGACCTACGGCTTCGCCGCCGCCCTCGACGCCGCCTCCCGCCAGATCGAGGCGGGCGCCGACATCGTCGACATCGGCGGCGTGAAGGCCGGACCGGGCGACGACGTCGACGTGGCGGAGGAGATCCGCCGGGTCGCCGACCTCGTCGCGGCGGTCCGCGACCGGCACCCGTCCGTGATCGTCAGCGTCGACACCTGGCGCGCGGAGGTCGGCGAGGTCGTCGCGGCGGCCGGCGCCGACCTGCTCAACGACACGTGGGGCGGGGTCGACCCCCGGCTGGCCGACGTGGCCGCCAAGTACGGCATCGGCCTGGTCTGCGCCCACGCCGGACGCGTCGAGCCGCGCACCCGCCCCCATCGCATCGCCTATGACGACGTGGTGGGCGACGTGGTGGCGTACACGACCGATCTGGCGGAGAAGGCGCTCGCCGCGGGGGTCTCGCGGGACCGCATCCTGATCGACCCCGCCCACGACTTCGGCAAGAACACCTACCACTCCCTGGAGCTCAGCCGCCGCCTCGACGAGATGGTCGCGACCGGCTGGCCGGTCCTGGTGGCCGTCTCGAACAAGGACTTCGTCGGCGAGACCCTCGGCGGCCTGCCGGTGGACCGGCGCCATGCGGGCACCCTCGCCACCCTGGCGGTCTCGGCGGTGCAGGGCGCGCGGGTGTTCCGCGTCCACGACGCCGCCTCGGCCCGCAAGGTCCTGGACGTGGTCGGCCGCATGTGACCGTGGCCTGCGCGAGCCGGTCAGCCGTAGATCACTGACAGGAACCTGACCAGGATCGCCTCGCGGGTCTTGGCGGGCAGCGCGTCGAGTACGGCGTTGACGGCGGCCATCTCCGGCTGGTCGCGGGAGGTCAGGTCGATGCCGACCGAGGCGGCCAGTTCGACGAACGTCGGGTCGTCGAGCTCGTCGAGGTTCAAGGAGGCGATCAGCTCCGGCAGGCCCTCCGGGACCGTCGCCGGGCCGCGTTCGCGGGCGGCCTCCGCCGACTCGGCGATGACGGCGAGCATCGCCTCGACCCGCTCCAGGGTCACGCCGGTGACGGTGATGTGGACGTTGGCGGGGATGCCGGCGTAGGAGAGCTGCGGCTGCAGGAACCAGCCGCGCCTGCGCGCCTCGTCGGCCAGCACGAACACGTCGACCTCGGGGGAGCCCGCGACGGCGACCAGCGCGGCCTGCGGGTCGCCCAGCACCCGCAGCCCGGGGATCTTCGCGACGCCCTCGGCGATGCGCCGGGTCGCCTCCAGGGTGGCGCGGCCAAGGTCGATGTAGCCCTCGCGGCCCAGCGCGTGCAGGGTGCCCCACGCCCCGCCGAGCGGGCCGGCCGACCGGGAGCTCTGCACGGTCGCGTTGATGATCGTGTAGCCGGGCCAGGCGGCCGAGGCGAAGTAGGCGGCGCGGCGCAGCGCGGCGTCCCTGAACAGCAGCACGGAGGCGCCCTTGGGGGCGTACCCGAACTTGTGCAGGTCGCAGGAGATCGACGTGACGCCCGGCACCGACAGGTCGAACGGCGGCACCTCGGCCCCCGCCTCCCGGAGCCACGGCAGCAACCAGCCGCCGACGCAGGCGTCGACGTGGCAGGGGATGCCCCGGGCCGCCGCGACGGCCGCGACCTCCGTCACGGGATCGATCACGCCCTGCGGGTAGGAGGGCGCCGAGACCACCACGAGCACGGTCCGGTCGGTGATCGCCGCCTCGACGGCCGCCGGGTCGACGGTGAAGGTGGTCAGGTCGACGGGCACGGCGACCACCTCGACCCCGAGGTAGTGGCCCGCCTTGTGGAAGGCCGGGTGCGCGGTGACCGGCACGACCATCTGCGGCCGGTCGGTCGTCGCGGCGTCGCGGGCCGCCTTCACCGCCAGCATGATCGACTCGGTGCCGCCGCTGGTGAAGATGCCCGGCGCGTCCGGCCGGCCCAGTTCGGCGGCGACGGCGCGCACGACGTCCTTCTCCAGGGCGACCATGCTGGGGAACGCCGTCGGGTCGAGCATGTTGACCTCGAGCATGCCCGCGTACGCGGCGGCGCCGGCCTCGTGCACCTCGGGGCGGCCGGTGTCGTACACGTAGGCGGTGACCTTGCCGCCCCGCACGGGGAGATCGGCCTCCTGCGCCTCGGCCAGGCGGGCGAGCAGTTCCTCGGCGGTCACGCCGTGGTGGGGGAGCACCGTGACATCTCCTGACATACGTTGACGACTCGGATCACTTTACGGAAACCTCTCATGTCCCGCTCAGACGACAGATGGGACCTGTTCCATGCGCGTGGCAGCCTTCGTTGCCGGACTGTTGGCCGTACTCGTGGCGGCTCCGCCCGTCGCCGCGTCGGCGGAGACGAGATACCCGACCTCGTTCTCCCTGCCCGACGGCTTCCCGCCCGAGGGGATCGCCGTCGACGAGGGCCGCTCGGCCTACTTCGGCTCCCGCTCCTCCGGGGCGATCTACAAGGTCGACCTGCGCAGCGGCCAGGGGAAGATCATCAACGAGGGCCCCGGCACGCCCTCCCTCGGCCTGAAGGTCAAGCGCAACCGCCTGTTCGTCGCGGGCGGCACCGCCGGGACCGCCCGGGTGCTCGACGCGCGGACCGGCAAGGTGCTGAAGAGCTACACCCTGGCCACCGGCGCGTCGTTCGTGAACGACGTCGTGCTGACCCGGGACGCCGCCTACTTCACCGACTCCACCAACCCGGTCCTCTACAAGCTCGACCTGCGCCGGTGGGGCCGCCTGCCCGCCGAGGCCGAGAAGATCCCGCTCAGCGGCGACCTCGTCTACACGACCGGCATCAACGTCAACGGCATCGCCCAGACACCCGACGGGAAGGCGCTGCTGCTGGTCCAGTCGAACACCGGCAAGTTGTTCCGGGCCGACAAGAAGACCGGCGCGACCACGCAGGTCGACCTCGGGACCGAGCTGCTCACCAACGGCGACGGGCTGCTCCTGGAGGGACGCCGGCTGGTCGTCGTCCAGAACTTCCTGAACACCGTGACCTGGGTCAAGCTCGACCGGCGCGCGACGAAGGGCGTCATCGACCGGAAGGTGACCGACCCCCGGTTCGACGTGCCGACCACCGTGGCCGCCTTCAAGGACCGCCTCTACCTGCCCAACGGCCGCTTCAACACCACCCCGACGCCCACCACGCCCTACGACGTGGTGGCCATAGCACGATAGGGACATGTCCGACGACAGGTCCGACCACGCGGCCGCGGCCGTCTGCGACTGGGAGGACGACCTCCGCCGCGCGGGCCGCGCCGCCCCCGCTCAGCTCTCGGTGATGTTCCGCGTCGGCGCCCCGGCGCTCGCCCTGGCCTTCACGGCCGGGGCGGTGCCGGCCGCCGCCCTGGCCGCCCGGCCGTCCGTCGTGGGCATCGTGCTGGTGCTCGTCTCGGCGATCCCGTGGGGGCGCTGGATCCTCAAGGGCGACGACGGGCCGTCGTGGTGGTTCGCGCTGGCGGTGCTCGTCCCGCTGGGGGCGGCGGTCCTGGCCGGGCTGGACAGCCCGGTGGCCGTGCTGACGCTGCTGGCGGTCGCGCTGCTGCTGGTGGCGCTGAACGTCGGCTTCGCGCCCGTGCCGCTGGCGGCCGGGGTCGCCGGGCTGACCTATCTCGTGGCGCTCGCCGCTCTGACGGGCGCCCCGCCGGTGGCGTGGGTCGCCGTGCACCTGGGGTTCGCGCTCACCCTCGCCGCCGCCTACGCGGTGCGGGTCAGCCACGACTCCAGCCGCCTGGTGGCCCAGGCGCTGGAGGCACTGGCCCTCCAGCGGGCCGCCGACCAGCGGCGGATCATGGCGCAGGACGTCCACGACGTGGTCGGGCACACCCTCGCGGTGACCATGCTGCACATCACCGCCGCGCGGATGGCGATCAGACGGGACGCCGGCGCGGAGGCGCTCGACGCCCTCGAAGAGGCCGAGAGGCACGGGCGGGCGAGCCTGGCCGACCTGCGGCGGCTGGTGAAGGTGCTGCGTTCGGGCGAGGAGTCGTCCACGGCGCCGCAACCCGGGCTCGCCGACGTGGCGGCGCTGGTGGAGGGTTTCCGGGGCGCCGTCGACCTCACGTTCTCCGTGGACGGGGTGACGGCGGTCGAGCCGGGGGCGGAGCTGGCGGCGTACCGGATCATTCAGGAGGCCCTCGCCAACGCGGTCCGGCACGGGACCGGCCCGGCCCGGGTGTCGGTGACCCTGACGGGTGGCGACCTGCTCGTGGAGGTCGCCAACCCCGTCGGGAGCGTGCGGGACGACGGGCCGGGCAGCGGGCTCGCGGGCATGCGGGAACGCGCCGCCGCCGCCGGGGGCGAGTGCGCCGCAGGGATGCGCGACGGGGAGTGGCTCGTGTCGGCGAGGATTCCCGCGTGATCACCGTGCTGCTGGTCGACGACCAGCCTCTCGTCCGCGCCGGTCTGCGGCGCATCCTCGAACCCGAGGGGACCTTCGCGATCGCCGGGGAGTGCGACGACGGCGACCAGGTCGCCGAGGCCGTCGCCCGCTGGAGGCCCGACGTGGTCGTGATGGACGTCCGCATGCGCCGGGTCGACGGCGCCGAGGCGACCCGCCGCCTGGCGGGGGCGGTGCCGGTGCTGATCCTGACGACCTTCGACGACGACGACACCGTGGCGGCGGCGCTGGGCGCGGGCGCGGCCGGGTTCATCCTGAAGGACGCGCCGGGGGAGGACATCGTCCGGGCCGTCACGATGGTGGCCGAGGGCGGGTCGTGGCTCGACCCCCAGGTGGCCGGGCCGGTGCTGACGGCCTTCCGCCGGGTGGCCGACCGCGAGCGCAGGGGGCGGTCGGCGGCGGCCCGGCTCACCCAGCGGGAACACGACGTGCTGTCGCAGATCGCGCGGGGCGCCACGAACGCCGAGGCGGCCTCGGCCCTGCACATCTCCGAGGCGACGGTGAAGACCCACCTGGGCAACATCCTGACCAAGCTGGACCTCAGGGACCGGCCCGCCGCCATCGTGTACGCCCACGACCACGGCCTGGCCTGATCACACCGGCAGCCGGACCGTGGCGACGAGCCCCGGCTCCGCGTCGTCGAGCGTGATCGTGCCGCCGTGGGCCTCCACCACCTCACGGGCGATGGCCAGCCCCAGTCCCGTGCCGCCGTCGTCGCGCGAGCGGGACGTGTCGAGCCGGGTGAACCGGTCGAACACCCGCTCGCGGTCCTCCGGGGGGATGCCGGGCCCGTCGTCGGTGACGGTGACGAGCGCCCACGGCCCCGACTTCCAGAGCCCCACCCGGACCTTGTCGTGGGCGTGCCGGACCGCGTTGTCGATCAGGTTGACCAGCACCCGGCCCAGGTCCATCTCCGCCCCGATCACGACCACGGCCTCGGCCGGGATGTCGGCGTCCAGGCCGTACCGGGAGGCGGTCCGGGTCACCAGCCGGCCCAGTTCGACCGGTTCGTGGCGCAGCGCCCGGCCCTCGTCGAGCCGGGCGAGGGCCAGCAGGTCCTCGGCCAGCTTCGACAGGCGCAGGGTGTCCTCCAGGACGCCTTCGGCCGTCTCGCGCCATTCCTGGCCGTCGGGGTGGCTCAGCGCCACCTCCAGCTGGAGGCGCATGCTGGCCAGCGGGCTGCGCAGCTCGTGGGCGGCGTCGCTGACCAGGGCGCGCTGCCGGGACCCGGCCTCCTCCAGGCGGGCCAGCATGTCGTTCAGGGTCATCGCCAGCGAGTGGACCTCGTCGTTGGCCTCCGGGACCGGAAGCCTCCGGGACGGCGAGGAGCCGGTGATCTCGGTCGCGCCGCGCCGCAGCGCGCCGATGGGGCTCAGGGTCCGGCCGATGATCACCCACGACGCCCCGGCCAGCACGACCAGCAGCAGCGGCGTGCCGAGCAGCAGCACGTGGCCGGTCGCCTTCAGGGCCCGCTCGATCTCACTGAAGGAGCGGGCGGTCAGGACCGTCACCCCGTTGTCGGCGCTCATCACCACGATCCGCAACACGGCCGGGATGCCGTAGGGCCGTCCGTCGAGGAACTGCGGCCGGCCCGAGTCGGCCGCCGTCCGGCGCGCGCCCTGCGGCAGCAGCGGCACCAGGCGGTCGGTCGAGGGCGTCGCCGCGGTGATCCGCCCGTTCCGGTCGATGACCTGCACGATCGTCGCCTTCGTCGGCACGATCTCGCCGTCGAGCCGGCCGGCGTCCGACAGGGCCACGATCTCCCGGGCCCGCGAGGTCACCTCGTCGTCGATGGTGGCGATGAGGGAGCGGCCCAGGACGTTCACGAACACCCACGCCGCGACCGCCAGGCCGACGCCGAGCACGGCGGTGGCGACCACGGTCAGCCGGACCCGTAGGCTGCGCCGCCGCCACCACCGGAACGGGTTAGCCGCCATCGCTGGCCAGCCGGTATCCCGCGCCGCGCACGGTCTGCACCGCGCCCCGGCCGAACGGCGCGTCGATCTTGCGGCGGAGGTAGCCGACGTACACCTCGACCACGTTGGGGTCGGTGTCGTAGGTGTCCCACACGTGCTCCAGGATCTCCGCCTTGGAGACGACCTCGTCCGGGTGCCGCATCAGGAACTCCAGCAGCGCGAACTCCCGGGGCGTGAGGTCGATGGTCTTCTCCTGGCGGCGCACCAGCCGCCGCGCCGGGTCGAGCGTCAGGTCCCCGGCCCGCAGCACCGAGGGACGGCGTCCGCCGCCGCGCCGCAGCAGGGCCCGCAGGCGGGCGACCAGGACCACATACGAGAACGGCTTGGTGAGGTAGTCGTCGGCGCCCAGGTCGAGGCCGTCGGCCATGTCGTACTCGCCGTCCTTGGCCGAGAGCATCAGGACCGGCACCCAGTTCTCCGCCTCGCGCAGGCGTTTGCACACGTTGTAGCCCGACAGGCGGGGGAGCATGATGTCGAGCACGACGATGTCGTACTCCCCGGTCGAGGCCAGGTGGAGGCCCTCCTCGCCGTCGTGGGCCAGGTCCACGGCGAAGCCCTCGGCGCGCAGGCCCCGTTGCAGGGCCGCCGCCATCCGTCGTTCGTCCTCCACCACCAGCACGCGCATTTCCCCATTTTGCGGGTTCTGCGCTGTGACCCGGCTGAGAGGAGTCTCAGCACGTCTCAGCCTCGCCACAGGGCCGGGCGCGCATGGTGGGGGCACGTCCGTCAGATTGGAGTGCATGACATGTCCACGAGAGCACGCGCCGTGAGGTGGGGGGTCCCGGCCGCCGCCGTCCTGGTGGTGGCGGGCGCCATCGGAGCGGGCCCCGTCATCGCGGCGGTCCAGGGGGAACCGCAGCTGCCCGAGCTGACCGCCGAGCAGCTGATCGGCGAGGTCAGCGCAAAGTGGAGCGGCCCCGGCACGCTGCCGCCGATGTCGGGCACGATCGTCGAGACCGCCTCGCTCGGCATCCCCGGCCTCCCCGCCGCGCCGGTCGGCACCAGCCCGCTCGCGCTGCTGTCGGGCTCCCACGAGCTCAAGGTCTGGTACGGCTCCGCCGACCGCTTCCGCCTCGCGATCCCCGGCGCCATGAGCGAGCAGAACGTGATCTTCAACAAGGGTCAGGCGTGGTGGTGGGACAGCGCCGCCAACACCGCCACGAAGATCAAGCTGCCGGCGGAGGCCCCGGCCCCCGCGCCCCTCCCCACGGCCGTGACCCCGCCCGACGCCGCCCGCCAGGCGCTGGCGATGGCCGAGACCGACACGGCGGTCAGCGTGGGGAACGACGCGACGGTGGCTGGGAGGGCGGCGTACGAGCTGGTGCTCGCGCCGAAGGCGGCCGAGTCCCTGGTCCGCGACGTGCGGCTGGCGATCGACGGCGAGACGCTGGTGCCCCTGCGGGTCCAGGTCTTCGCCAAGGGCGCGGCCGAACCGGCCTTCGAGGTCGGCTTCGACTCGATCACCTTCGCCGAGCCGGCACCCGAGAACTTCACCTTCACCCCGCCGCCCGGCGCGAAGGTGACCGAGGGCGACCTGCCCGCGCTGACCCGGCAGCACCCGCAGATGCCCGCCGGCGACCTCGCGGTCACCGGGAACGGCTGGACCTCCGTCGTGACGCTGCCCTTCGACGCGGCCGAGCTCAAGGACAACCCGATCCTGGCCTCGGCCAGGCCCGTCGAGGGCGGCAGGGTGATCACCACCAAGCTGGTCTCGGCCCTCCTCACCGACGACGGCCGCCTCCTGGTCGGCGCGGTCACCCCCGAGACCCTGGAGAAGGCCGCCGGATGAACGCTCCCGCGATCGCCACGCGGGGCCTGACGAAGCGCTTCCCGGGAGGCCAGGTCGCCGTCGACGGCGTCGGCCTGGCCGTCCCGGGCGGTTCCGTGTACGGCTTCCTGGGCCCCAACGGATCGGGCAAGACCACCACGATCCGCATGCTGCTCGGCCTGATCACCCCGACCGCCGGCACCAGCACCCTGTTCGGCGACCCCGCCCGCGCGGCCCTGACGAGGGTGGGCGCGCTGGTGGAGGGCCCCGCCTTCTACCCGTGGTTGTCCGGCGAGGCCAACCTGCTGCGGCTGGACGCCGCCAACCCGGCGGCCGACCCGACCTCGGCCCGGCGGCGGACGGCGGAGGCCCTCGACCGCGTCGGCCTGACGGCGGCGGCCGGGAAACGCTACAAGGCCTACTCACTCGGCATGCGCCAGCGCCTGGCCATCGCGAGCACCCTCCTGAGCCGCCGCGACCTGCTGGTTCTGGACGAGCCCACCAACGGCCTCGACCCCCAGGGCACCCGCGAGGTCCGCAACCTGATCAAGGACGTCGCCGCCGACGGGACCACGGTCTTCGTCTCCTCCCACCTGCTGGCCGAGGTCGAGCAGATGTGCACCCACGTCGGCGTGATGAGAACCGGCAAGCTGGTCGCCCAGGGCCCGCTGGACGGCCTCGGGTCGGGCGCGCCCGCCCGCGTCGAGGTCGAGACGGCCGACGTGACGGCCGCGACGCGGGTGCTGACCGACCTCGGCCTGCGCGACGTGACCCCGGCCGCCGGCCGGGTCGGCGCGGAGATCGGCCACACGGCTCCCGAACACGTCAGCGACCTGCTGTTCAAGGCGGGGGTGTCGATCCGCGGCTTCCAGGTGATCAGGCCCAGCCTGGAGGACGTCTTCGTCGGGCTGACAGGGGAGGGCTTCGATGTCGGCTCATGAGCGAACGGCGGCGCCGCGCGAGGAGACGGCGGCGCCTTCCCCCGGCGGGGAGCAGGGCGTCCGAGCCGCGGCCCAGGCCGGCCCGCGGCCGGAGCCCGCGGACGCGCGGGCCGAGGCCTCTCGTGACGGGCGCGGCGCCGGTGTCGTCGTGTCCGCGGAGGCCCCGCACCGGTTCGGCGGCCACCCGGCCGGTTCGCCGTTCGCGGCGCTGCCGAGGCAGTCGACGGTGCGGTCGACGTTCCGGCTCTTCCGGTCGGAGGTCGGGCTGATCTTCCGGCGGCCGAGGACCGTCGCGATGCTCGCCGTCGTCGCGGTCGTGCCCGTGCTCTGCGGGGTCGCCATCCGGATCTTCGGCGGCGACGGGGAGGCGCTGCTGACGCAGGTGGCCGGGAACGGGCTCGCGCTCGGGTTCGTCGCGTTCTCGTTCATGGTGCCGCTGATCCTGCCGCTGGTCGTCGCGGTCGTGGCCGGCGACGCCGTCGCGGGGGAGGCCGGGCTCGGCACGCTGCGGTACCTGCTCACCGCCCCCGCCGGACGGACCCGGCTGCTGGGCGTGAAGTTCGCCGGGATGGCCGTGTTCGCGCTGGTGACGTGCCTGGTCATCCTGGTCGCGGCGCTGGTCACCGGGCTGGTGTTGTTCCCGGTCGGGCCGGTCACGCTGCTGTCCGGCACGACCGTGCCGCTCGTCGAGGGGCTGCTGCGGATCGGCCTGATCGCGCTCTACGTCACGCTCGGCATGATCGCCCTCGGCACGCTCGCGCTGGCCGTGTCGGTGTTCACCGACACCTCGATCGGGGCGGTCGTCACCACGGTCGTGCTGGTGCTGGTCAGCCAGATCCTCACGGTGATCCCGCAACTCGACGCGGTCTCGCCCTACCTGCTCACCTCGTGGTTCCAGCGGTTCGACGGAGCGCTCCGCGAACCGCTGGCCACGGGTGACATGGGTCAGGGGGTGCTGGCGTTCGCCGCGTACATCGCGATCTTCGGCTCGGTCGCGTGGGCGCGGTTCACGTCGCGGGACGTCACGGCTTAGGCGGTCGGCCTGCGGCGCAGGGCCGCGATGGCGACGCCCACGCCCGCGATGCCCACCACGATGCCGATGCCGCCGATGAGGCGGGCGGTGCCGTCGGTGGAGGCCGAGTCGTGGGTGTCGGCGGCCACCGGGGTGGCGGCCACAGCCGGGGCGGCGCTCGGGGCGGCCGAGGCGGCGGCGCCGTGGTGGTCGTCACCAGTGGGCGGGGTGAGCTTCAGGGTCGGGACGGGGTGCTCGGCCTCGCCGCCGTCGGTCTTCGGCTCGTCCTTCCAGTCGACGACCTCGCCGCTGCTGTAGGTCTGCTTCGTCGGGAAGTAGAGGTGGTCGGTCGTGGTCGGCAGGCCGCCGAGGGAGACCTCGAACTCCTGGAACTCGCCCCGCTTCACCTCGCCGCCCGACCAGGTGATCTTCGTGACGGCTTCGGTGATCTCGCCGTACTGCGACTGGACCGGGGTGGGCAGCTTGCCCTCGGTGACCTCGGCCTTCCAGCCGGGGACCGGCTTGACCGACACGAACGGCAGCGGGTGGTCGACCGGGAAGGTGACCTCGATCTTGGTGGTCGAGGCGTCGTCGCGCTCGTTGGGGACGCGGAAGGCGACCTTGCTGAAGCTGCCCTGCTCGACCGAGCCGGGCTGGACGGTGACGTGGGCCAGCGCCGGGAGGGCGAAGCCGAGGGTGAGGGCGGTGGCGGTCGCGGTGACGGTCAGGGCGCGGCGGATGATGGACATGGCGAAGACTCCACTGGTCGTACAGAAGGGAAAAAGGGGACGGGTCAGCACCCGGCCAGTGGAGGACCTCTTCTGACGACGGCGTGCCGGAGGGGGCGTGCCGGAGCGGGCAGGACGAACGCGGCGCGGACCCGCACCTGACGCGGCAGCGCCGGGACCGGCGGCGTCCTGAGCACCCGCCAGGCGCCGACGCCGAGGCGGCGCAGCACCGCCCACAGGGCGGCCTCGCCCCGGGCGAGCCACCAGGCGGTGACCAGCGAGGCGGTCAGGTGGGCGAGCACCATGCCGACCGAGACCCCGAACCCGCCGTGGTCGTGACCGGGATCGGTCAGCGGGCCGATCAGCACCCGCGCGGTCTGCCCCTCGGTGAACAGCTCGTGGAGCACGACCTGCGCCGCGACCTGCACCCCGGCGATGACACCGGGGGACCGCTCCCGGCCCGCGAGCGCGAACGCGGCCCCGAAGGCCCCGAGCATCGCGACGGCGAGCGCCCCGACGGTGGGCCCGTCGCCTCCGGCGGCCTGGTGGCCGAGCGCGGCGAGGACGACGCAGACGGCGGCGAACGAGACGGACCGGGCGAACCTCAAGGCGAGGCCTGCGGACGGGGGGCTCTTCGGCATGGCGCGCACATCTTCTCACGCTTCGACCGGATGTCACCCCACGTCTGAAGCGATCCCGTCAGGAGCAGTGCGATATTTCGGTTTTTGTCGCTAATGTGGCCGCGCCGGACCAAGAACGTTTTCGAGGTGGGTGACATGCGGCACTTCATCGGGCTGCTCGTCGGGATCGTCGTCGCCGCCGCTCTGCTGTTCGGAGGGGGCTGGGCCTCGCGGGAGTCGCTGCGAGGGTCCGTCGGAGACGTCGACCCCATCCGCGACAACCGCATGCTCATCGCGCTGGGCGTCATGGCCGCCGTCGGACTCCTCCTCGGGCTGGTGATCGCGGGGCGGATCTCGCCGATCGCCACGTTCGTGCCGTCGATGGTGCTGCTGGCCTGGACGGTCGTGTACGCCATCGACGTCTCCCGCGCCACGAGCCTGGCCCCCGTCGGCGCCACCGTCCAGAAGGAGATCGCCGAGGCCGGGCAGGGCATGCTCGCGCTGTTGTCGTCGGGCGTCTACGGCCTGGTGGGCATCGCCCTGTTCGTGCCGGTGCTCATGCCGTCACGGTGGGCGGGTCCGCATCGGGAGTACGACGAGGAGTACGAGGAGCAGCCCGAGTACTACTGAGGTAGAGGTGCGCCACGACGTCCTCGATCGACTCCTGGCCCGGCACCAGCGCCCGCAGTTCGGCCACGCTCCCGTCGAAGGCCAGCCGTCCGTGGTCGATCAGGAGCACCCGCCGGCAGAGCCGCTCGACGTCGCCCAGGTCGTGGGTGGTCAGCAGCACCGTCGTGCCGCGGTCGGCGTTCAGCCGGGCCAGGAACGACCGGACCTCGGCCTTGGCGACCACGTCGAGCCCGATCGTGGGCTCGTCGAGCACCAGCACCTCGGGGTCGTGCAGCAGCGCGGCGGTGATGTCGCCGCGCATCCGCTGGCCCAGGCTCAGTTGCCGGACCGGCGTCTTCAGGAACGGGCCCAGCTCCAGCACCTCGGTCAGCTCGGCCAGCCGCTTCTTGAACTGGTCACGATCTACTTTGTAAAGGAGCCGGACCAGCTCAAAACTGTCGCGCAGCGGCAGGTCCCACCACAACGTCGTCCGCTGCCCGAAGACCACCCCGATCCGCCGCGCCAGCGCCTTGCGCTGCCGGGCCGGGTCGAGCCCGGCCACCAGCGCCCGGCCGCGTGTGGGGGTCAGGATGCCGGTCAGCATCTTGATCGTCGTGGACTTCCCGGCGCCGTTCGGGCCCAGGCAGCCGACGAACTCGCCGGCCGCCACCCCGAAGGTCAGGTCGTGTACGGCCGGGACGACCGCCCCGCGCACCTTGAAGTCGCGGCCCAGTGACATCGTCTCGATCATCAGTTCCCCGTCGATCGGTAGCGGCGGATGCCCGCCCGCCAGGCGAGGGCGGCCACGGCTGACAGCAGCAGGGCGGCGAGCGGTGCGGCGAAGCGCAGCCAGCCGGGCAGCCCGAAGGGGTCGGGCCGCCCGAGCACGTAGAGGGCCGGCTGCCAGTTCACGAAGGCCAGCGGCACGATGTAGGTCACCCCGCGCACGAGCTGGTCGCCGTAGACCGACAGGGGATACTGCGTCAGCGTGACCCCGCCGTAGGTGAAGGCGTTGGCGAGCTCGGGGGCGTCGACCAGGACGAACTGGAGCGCCGCCCCGAGTGTGAACACCGCCGTGAAGATCACCACGCCGCAGACGATCATGACCGGCACCATCCAGGCCCGTGACCACGGCACGACCGGCAGCGACAGGCCGAGCACGATCACCGCCTGGGCCAGCCGCCCGATCCGGTGGGCGCCGAAGCCGTCGGCGGCCATCTGGACAAAGGGGGAGACCGGCCGGATGAGCATCGTGTCGAAGGTGCCGGCCCTGATGTGCTGGCTGAGGCGCTCGACGTTGCCGAAGAGCATGTCGGCGACGGCGAAGGAGACGCCGCCGGTGCCGTACAGGAACATGACCTCGCGGAGCGAGAACCCGCCCAGGGTGGTGACGTGGGTGAAGACGATGCCGATGGCGACGGCGTCGAGGGCGTTGATCGCGAACGAGCTGAGGATCGAGACGGCGAACGAGGTGCGGTACTGCGCGGAGGCGCGGGCCCACGTCCAGGCCAGCAGGAGGTAGTCACCCACCCTGCACCACCACCTTGCGCCGGGCCGCCGAGGTCGCCAGCGCGCCGAGGCCGAGCAGGGCGACCACCCAGAAAAGCTGGAATCCCAGGGCGCTCCAGGCGGGTTCGGCGCCGAGCCACACGTCGGCGGGCACCTGCACCATCGCCGCGAACGGCGAGGCCTCCGCGACCGTGCGCAACCAGCCCGGGAACAGCCCGAGCGGGAGCACCATCCCGCTGAAGAAGAAGGTCAGCAGGGATGAGAGGGTGTGCACGCCCCGGTCGTCGGTGGTCCAGCAGGCCGTCAGCGTGACGAGGTAGCGCCAGCCGAAGCTGACCACGACCCCCAGCACGAACGACACGGCGAACCAGGGGGAGACCGGCCCGATCATGGTGAACATGACCGCCCCGGCGATCGAGGGCGGCAGGCTGCGGGCGAGGGTGAGGTAGGCGGCCCTGCCGAGGTCCTCCGACAGGCTCCAGAGCAGCAGGGGAGCGGGTCTGACCAGGTCGAACGCGATGTCGCCCGACCGGATGCGGTCACCGAACGACAGGCCCCTGCCGAACACCTGCATGGGCCCGATGAAGCCCTGGGTGAGGAAGCAGAAGGTCACCGCCTCGGTGAGGGTGTATCCGGCGAGGCCGGGCCGGGCCTCCCACAAGGCGATCAGGACATAGGCCCGCAAAACGCCGAAAACCGTGTTGGTGAAGGCTCCGGCCAGCGCCGCGGCGAGGTAGGTGCTGTGGCGGCGGAAGCCGTACTGGAACAGGCGTAGGTAGAGGACGAAGTCGGCCACCTCCCGCCGAGGATCGTAACCCGGTAATTCACCCCTGCCGATCTGCGTAACCCCTGTGTAACATCCAGGGTTACCTAACTAGGCATAAGGGAACGAATCGGACAAGGAGGGATCCGCATGAACGCTGACATCGACGTGGACGTTCGCCCGGAGCACCCTTTGAGCTGGCAGGCCATAGCGGCCAACTCGCTGTTGCGGGGCACGATGAAGCCCATATCGGCCGTCCTTCTCCGTACGACCACCAGCCTGGTGGTCGCCAACCGGATCATCGAGCTGGGCGGGCGCCTGCCCGGACTGGTCCCGGCGACCGTCTCGATCGAACAGGAGTCGTTCGGCGCCTGCTCGGGGGAGTGGGTACGCGGGTCCGGCGACCCCGACTCCGATCTCCAGGAGCTCGATGAGAGCAAGGTCGTCCTCTACCTCCACGGGGGCGGCTATTTCATCTGTTCTCCAGTGACGCACCGGCCGATCACGTGGCGGCTGTCGGCCGTGACGCGGCGGCCGGTGCTGGCGCTCGACTACCGGCAGGGACCCCAGCACAAGCTGGCCGAGTCGCTCGCCGACGCCCTCGACGCCTACCGGGCCCTGCTCGACCGCGGTTTCGCCCCCGACGGCATCGTGCTGGCAGGTGATTCAGCCGGGGGACATCTGGCCCTCGCCATGCTGCTCTCCCTGAGGGACAACGGGCTGCCGCTTCCGGCGGCGGCCATTTGTCTGTCTCCCTGGGCCGACCTCAGCGACGAGCGCAAGACCGCCAACCGCTGGGCCGACCCGCTGCTCCCCGCCGGGCGGGTCGAGTGGATGGCCCGCCGCTGGACCGAGGGCCTGGACAACCGCGACCCCCTCGTCTCCCCGGTCTTCGGCGACTACACGGGCCTGCCGCCGCTGATGATCGTCACCAGCACCACCGAGGTGCTCCGGGAGGAGGCCCACCGGGTCGCCGAACGGGCGCGTGCGGACGGCGTTCCGGTGCGGTATGAAGAATGGCGGAAGATGCCCCACGTCTTCGCGCTCATGGCCGACCTGCTCCCCGAGGCCCGGCTCGTCTTCCCCCACATGGGCGAGTTCGTCGAGGCGGTCGAGGCGGCGGCCAAGGCGGCCGACGGCGAGGTCGCGGCCTAGAGGCATGGGGCTCGTGATACCCGTGTGACCAGGCGTTTGTTACCCCCAGGTCGTAGTGACCTAACCCGTTATGCCGCTTCTGCCTAGTAGCGGGCGCGGACCGTTCCATCCGGCCACAGTGTGCCTTGCGTACTTCTTTGGATCGGAGAGGTAACTTCCGGATGGCACGAGGCGGAACGGGCCCCCAGAACGGCATGCCGCCCGGCGTGCGGCCACTCACCGTGGGAGACCCGGTCATCATTGGCCGATATCTGCTGCTCGGCCGCCTGGGCACCGGCGGCATGGGCGTGGTCTACCTCGCGGAGCATCCGCAGGGCGGCCTGGTGGCGTTGAAGACCCCCCACCCGATGCACCTGTCCGACCCGACGCTGCGCGCCCGGTTCACCGAGGAGATCGAGTTCTCCCGCCGCGTGGTGCCCTTCTGCACCGCCGCCGTGATCGAGGACGGCCACGACCGCGACCGCCCCTACCTGGTCACCGAGTACATCGCCGGTCCCGGCCTGTCGCAGGTCGTGGCCGCACGCGGCCCGCTGACCCCCGACCTCGCCTACGGCGTCGCCCTCGGCACGGCCGCCGCCCTGGTGGCCACCCACGACGCCGGGCTGGTCCACCGGGACCTGAAGCCCGGCAACGTGCTGCTGTCGCCGAGCGGCCCGTTCGTGATCGACTTCGGCATCGCCCGCGACCTCGACACCCTGGCCGCCCACACCCAGGCCGGGCAGATCATGGGCAGCCCCGGCTGGGTCGCCCCCGAGCGGCTGACCGGCGGCCCGGCGATCCCCGCCTCCGACGTCTTCTCCTGGGGCTGCCTGGTCGCCTTCGCCTCGACCGGCTACCACCCGTTCGGGGCGGGCGAGCCCGAGGTCGTGATGCGCCGCATCCTGCTGGAGGAGCCCCGGATCGCGGCCGTGCCCAAGCTGCTCTGGGACACCGTGAACGCCGCCCTGCGCAAGGAGCCCGCCGAGCGCCCCGACGCCGCCGAGCTGCTGTCGGCCCTGCTGGCCGCCGGGGGCGTGGGCCTGCCGCCCGACCTGCGGGTGGCCGTGGCGGAGGTCATGGAGGAGATCTGGCAGCCGGTGCCCTATCCGCGCGGCGGCGAGGTGAAGGCCCTCGCCAAGCCCGCGCCCGAGACCGCCGCCCGGGGACGCCGCCGCCGGACCGGCTCGGCCACCCAGCACGCCGGATACGCCGCCCTGGCCACGGTCACCATCGCGGCGATCACGGTCGTGGCGGCCACCAGCTCCCCGGCGGGCGGCGTGCAGACCGCCGAGCCGCCGCCGGCGGTGCCGATGGTCGTGCTGCCCAACGAGGCGGCGGCCTCTCCGGAGGTGCTCGGCACGTCCCGGCCGCCGGTGGCGGGCGAGGTGCCGCCGATCGGCGAGGAGGGCGCGGAGGTCACCGTGACCGCGACCCGCACGATCACCCCGTCGTGGCCGCAGGGCGAGGACCCGTGGAACACCTCGGTCCCGTCGCCGCCCCCCGGCGGGGCGACCTGGACCCAGGGACCGCCGGACAACCCGGGGCCGACGGGCAACCCGACGCCGACCCGCCCGGTCCCGACGGGCGGGATCACGACGGAGCCGCAGTGGGGCGACGAGGAGTCGCCTCAGCCCTCCCCGTCACCGTCTCCGTCGCCCTCCCCGTCACCCTCGCCGAGTCCGTCGCCGTCTCCGTCTCCCGGCGGGTGATCTCAGACGCACTTCCGCGCGGACACGGCGGCGGTGGCTTTCAGGCCTTTCCGGCCGGGGTGGGCGATCTCTCCGGTGCTGATCACCCAGCCGCTGACGGAATCGTCGAGGTTGCTCGCGAAGACCATGCCGACGACGTCCCCGTCCGGCCCGAACAGCGGCGCTCCCGACATGGCCGGGTCGACGGCGGCGTGGACGAGGAAGACCTGGCGCTCCACGATGTGCTCGTTGTAGATGTCGTTGCCGACGGCGGTCTGGGGCGTTCCGGTCCGGCCCGACCGCACGGTGAACTCCCCGTCCTTCGAGTAGGCCGCGAACGTGGCCCGTTCCCCGGGGTCGGCCGAGTCGAAGCTCAGGAAGTCCGCGTCCAGCCCCGGCACCCGCAGCACGGCGACGTCCCGTTTGGGGTCGAAGACGACGACGTCGCCCTGGTGGCGTCGGCCGTCGGCTCCGGTCACCGTGATCGGGCCGTCGGCGCCCGCCACGACGTGTGCGGTGGTGAGGACCCGGTCGGGTGAATAGGCGAACCCGGTGCCCTGGGCCCTGTCTTTGGCGCAGGAGGGCGTGGGCACGGTGACCCTGACCACGTTCGGCCGATGCGGCGCGACCTCGGGCGGTACCGACACCGACTCCGCCGGGGCCGCGGGGGTGGGCACCGCCCGCGTGGTCGGCGGGACCTCCTGGCCGCAGGCCGCCACGGCGATGAGGGCGGCGAGGCCGAGTAACTTCCCGATCATTCGCCGGAGCCTACTGGGAACGGCCCCGCCGCCGCTGATACGTCAGATCCTTCGAGGGTGACCTGCGGCGTCGCGGCGGCGGGGCCGGGCTTCTAGTGGAACTGGTCCTCCTCGGTGGAGCCCCGGTAGGCGGTCGTCGAGGAGTCGGGTGAGATGGCGGTGCTGACCAGGTCGAAGTAGCCGGTGCCGACCTCGCGCTGGTGCCTGGTCGCGGTGTAGCCGCGCTTCTCGGCCGCGAACTCCGCCTCCTGGAGCCCCACGTAGGCCGTCATGCCCTCTTCGGCGTAGCCCCGGGCCAGGTCGAACATCGAGTAGTTGAGCGAGTGGAACCCGGCCAGGGTGATGAACTGGAACTTGTACCCCATGTGGCCGAGCTCGCGCTGGAACTTGGCGATCGAGGAGTCGTCCAGGTGCTTGCGCCAGTTGAACGACGGCGAGCAGTTGTAGGCGAGCATCTGGTCGGGGTAGCGGTCCTTGATCGCCTCGGCGAACCGGCGGGCGACGTCCAGGTCGGGCGTGCCGGTCTCCATCCACAACAGGTCGCTGTACGGCGCGTAGGCCAGCCCCCGCGCGATGCACGGCTCGATCCCGTTGCGGACCCGGTAGAAGCCCTCGGCGGAGCGGTCGCCGGTGCAGAACTGGCGGTCGATCGGGTCGACGTCGCTGGTCAGGAGGGTCGCGGCCTGGGCGTCGGTCCGCGCGATGACCAGGGTGGAGACGCCGCAGACGTCGGCCGCGAGGCGGGCCGCGTTGAGGGTCTTGACGTGCTGGGAGGTCGGGATGAGGACCTTCCCGCCGAGGTGGCCGCACTTCTTCTCGGACGCGAGCTGGTCCTCCCAGTGCACGCCCGCCGCGCCGGCCGCGATCATGCCCTTCATGAGTTCGAAGGCGTTGAGCACCCCGCCGAACCCGGCCTCGGCGTCGGCGACGATGGGCGCCAGCCAGTGGGGCGCGTCCTCGACGCCCTCGGCCCAGGTGATCTGGTCGGCCCGCAGCAGCGCGTTGTTGACGCGCCGGACCACGGCGGGCACCGAGTTGGCCGGGTAGAGGCTCTGGTCGGGGTAGGTGTGGCCGCCGAGGTTGGCGTCGGCCGCGACCTGCCAGCCGGACAGGTAGATGGCCTTGAGACCGGCCTTCACCTGCTGGACGGCCTGGTTGCCGGTGAGGGCGCCCAGGGCGTTGACGTAGTCCTCGGTGTGCAGGAGGTCCCACAGCCGCTTGGCGCCGAGGCGGGCCAGGGTGTACTGCTCCTGGACGGACCCGCGCAGCCTGATCACGTCTTCCGGGGTGTAGGTGCGGTCGATGCTGGACCACCGGGGGTTGGTGTCCCAGTCATGACGCAGCTCGGCAGCGGCTGACCTGAGGCGTTCCGACATCATCTTCTCGGTCACTCCCTTGTTGCGTTGGGTCGTCACCTGGGGTGCTTGTTTCCGAGTTTGTGTTGATGTCAAGAGACCAAACAAGGTGAGATGTCTAGAAATATGGCAAAATATTCGCGAGGAGGAAATTCGTTCCCGTGTTGCGGTGAGAAGAAACATCGAATTTCCTATAAGGACTAGACCAATCGATGTGAGCTGGGTCACTGCATCTGGAAGATGTCGCGAAATTTCGCCTATTCTGAGGAGATGCCCTCCGTGCTCGGCGAAGAACCGTTGTCTTTGACGCAGGAGATCGACCTGCTCGCGTTCGGGCAGCGCCTCAAACACCTGCGCAGGCAGCGCGGCCTCACCCTCTCCGACCTCGGCGAACGGGTCGGCCGGGCGCCCAGCCAGCTCTCCCTGCTGGAGAACGGCAAACGCGAGCCCAAGCTCTCGCTGCTGAAGGCGCTCGCCGCCGCGCTCGGCGTCCCGGTGGAGGAACTGCTGCGCCGGCAGGCCCCCAACCGCCGCGCCCAGCTGGAGATCGCCCTGGAGGAGGCCCAGCGCGACCCCCTCTACACCTCCCTCGGCCTGGGGAAGCTGAAGGTGTCCGCGCGGGTCCCCAACGACGTGCTGGAACACCTTCTCGGGCTGTACGACGAATTGAAGGCCCGCCAGGCCAAGGGCACCGCCACCCCCGAGGAGGCGCGTGCCGCCAACGCCGAGCTGCGGCAGAAGCAGAAGGAGGCCGGGAACTACTTCCAGGAGATCGAGAGCGCCGCCGCCGAGGCCCTGCTGTCGGTCGGCTACCGCACCGGCGCCCTGTCGCAGAGCACGATCCAGGCCCTGGTCGCCCACTACGGCTTCACCGTGCACACCGCCCCCGACCTGCCGCGTTCGGCCCGCTCGGTGACCGACCTGCGCAACCACCGGATCTACCTCAAGCGCGAGCAGCTCGGCATGCACACCCCGCGCACGATCCTGCTCCAGACCATCGGCCACATCGCCCTGGGCCACCACAAACCCCGCGACTTCGCCGACTTCCTCCGCCAGCGCGTCGAGGCCAACTACTTCGCCGCGGCCGTGCTGGTCCCCGAGGCCGCCGCCGCCCCCTACCTGCTGGAGGCCAAGCGCGACCGCGCGCTCTCCGTCGAGGACCTGCGCGACGTGTTCGCCGTCTCCTACGAGATGGCCGCCCACCGCTTCACGAACCTGGCCACGCACCACCTCGACCTGGTCTGCCACTTCGTGCGCAACGACGCCGGGGGCATCATCTACAAGGCGTACGAGAACGACGGCATCATCTTCCCCGCCGACGAGCAGGGCGCGATCGAGGGGCAGCGGCTCTGCCAGCAGTGGTCGGGCCGCCAGGTGTTCCGGTCGCCCGACCGCTACTCGGTCTACCACCAGTACAGCGACGGCCCCACCGGCACCCACTTCTGCGTCGCCCACGTCGACCCGTCCCACGAGAAGGACTTCGCGATCACGCTCGGCGTGCCGTTCCGCGAGTCGCGGTGGTTCCGGGGCCGCGAGACCACCCGGCGCACCAAGTCGAACTGCCCCAACGGCGAGTGCTGCCGCCGCCCGCCGGCCGAGCTGGCCCAGCGCTGGGAGGGGTACGCCTTCCCCTCGGCCCGTGCGAACTCCCACGTGCTGGCCGCGCTGCCGCCCGGTTCGTTCCCCGGCGTCGACGAGGCCGACGTGTACGCGTTCCTCGAACGCCACGCCGCAGATTAGAACGGTCACGCCACCCCATAAGGTGTGTGCGTGACGTTCAGGGGGGAGTGGGGGCGTGCTGCCTGAGGTGCTGGCGTGGTCGGGCAGGCGATCGTCGTCGGCGTCCGACTGGCCCCTCCCGGCGCTGCTCGACGCGAAGGGGACCACGACCATCAGCGTCGTCCTCCCGGCCCGCAACGAGCGCGAGACCGTCGGCGAGATCGTCGCGGCCATCCGGCGCGATCTCCCCGGCCTGGTCGACGAGCTGGTGGTGATCGACTCCCGCTCGACCGACGACACCGCGGCGGTGGCCCTCAAGGCGGGCGCGACCGTGATCGCCCAGGACGAGATCCTGCCCGACCTCAAGCCGCTCGACGGCAAGGGCGAGGCCCTGTGGAAGTCGCTCGCCGTCACCTCCGGTGACCTGCTGGTCTTCATCGACTCCGATCTGCGCGAGTTCGAGACCTCGTTCGTCACGGGGCTGCTGGGGCCGCTGCTGACCGACCCCACGGTGGCGTACGTGAAGGGCTGCTACGACCGCCCGTTCGGCGCCGAGCAGACCGGCGGCGGCCGGGTGACCGAGCTGGTCGCCCGTCCCCTGATCAACCTGCACTGGCCCGAGCTGGCCGGGTTCGTCCAGCCGCTCTCGGGCGAGTACGCCGGCCGCCGGACCGCCCTGGAGCGGGTGCCCTTCGTGACCGGCTACGGCGTGGAGCTGGGCCTGCTGATCGACCTGCTCGGCCTGTGCGGCCTCGACGCGCTGGCGCAGGTCGACCTCGGCCGCCGGGTCCACTCCCACCAGTCGACCGAGGCGCTCGGCGGGATGGCCGCGCAGATCATGCAGACCGCCTGGTCGCGGCTGACCGGGGTGCCGCTCGGCAGCGGCCAGCTGCGGCTCACCCAGTTCCGGCGGTCCGCGCTGGGCCACGAACCGGTCGAACACGATGTCTCCGTCGCCCAGAGACCTCCCATGGCGGGCGTTCTATCCTGAGACGGTGCCAGACGACTGGTTCCGCACGCTCAGTTCCCAGCCCCACCCGCTGACGGTGGAGGAGTACGCGCTGCTGCCCGACGACCTGCTGATCGAGGTCGTCGACGGTTATGTGGTGCACCGCCCGGCCAACGGCCGCCGGCACCAGACCGTGGCCCGGCGGCTCGCCGATCTGCTGGAGAAGCACGCCCGCGAGGCGATGGCCCGGGGCTACGGCTGCCTGACCGTCGCGAACGCGGCCGACGTCCGGCTCCGGGACGTGCCGCTGCACGTGCGGCGGCCCGACGTGGTGCTCTTCCGGTGCCTCGACGACGAGCATGTGCTGCGCCCCGACGACGTCGTGCTGGCCGTGGAGATCGTCGAGGCCGGGACCGAGACCACCGACACGTGCGGCAAACCCAGCGAATACGGGCGGGCCGGGATCCTGTACTACTGGATCGTCCGGCTCGACCGGTCGGGCGCCTCCGCCGTCGAGCGTTACCACCTCGACCAGGCGACCATGACGTACAAGCACATCGGCACGCTCATGCGCGACGCGGGCGGCGCGCCCGAGATCGGCATGCCGATCCCGATGATCATCGACTGGCCGGAGCTCCAAGACTGACGGCGAGCCGGGCGGCGTCGAGCCGGGCCGAGCCCATGTAGTAGAGGACCGTTCCCGCGCTCAGTTCGGTCTGCCACGGAGGGTTGACCAGCAGCGCCGCGCCGTCGCGGGCGGCCAGCAGGGTCGCGCCGTGGTGGCGGCCCAGCACCGTCTGGCAGTGCTCGACCGTCACCGGCCCGACCGTGAGCGGGACCGAATAGGTGTCGGCGCCGCCGTGGGTCATGAGCTGGGCGTAGATCTCACTGATCCCGGGGTCCTTCAGCTCCTCGGTGATCATGTGCGGGGTGTGCCACTGCACGCAGCGGACCTTCTCGCCGACGTACCGGACCTGCCTGACCCGCGCGAGATCGCGCAGCGCCACCACCAGATGCGCGGTGGTGATCACGTGGTCGGCGGTCAGCGCGACGGCGAGGGCCTCGTTGTCGTCGCGGGCGTCGACCAGCACGCTGTGCGCTCTGTCGACACCCGCTCTGACCAGCGTCTTCTCATCGGCCAGGTCACCCCGGACAAATTCGACGTCCTTCTCGGGCATGGGATGGCTCTGCACCTCGTCCCAGGCGCAGACGACCACCTTCGTGCCGTCGGCGGACAGTTCGTCCACCATCGTCTCGGTGCGCCCCGGGCTGTAACCCAGCAGCACGATGTGCCCGGACAGGCGCACCGTGATCGAGCCGTGCATGCGGCGTCCCCTCGTCCGTTCGATCCGGGTGGCGAGGCGGGTGAACAGCGTCGTCAGCGCGGCGATGCCGCCGACGATCACGTACACGCCCACGAGGTGGCCCGCCGGCGACCTGGGGAACAGGTCGCCGTAGCCCACGGTCGAGGACGTCACCACGAACCACCACCAGAAGTTGCCCGGCGAGGTGATGTCGGCGCCCGGTTCGGCCAGCGTCATCAGGGGCCAGCTGGTCGCGAACACCACGGCCAGCACGAGCACGGGAGTCCACCAGGTGCTGATCCGGGCCAGCAGCCGCGCGAGGAAGATCGGCATCTTAATCCCCATTCCGGTGCGGGTCACCTTATAGGCGACAAGCCGGAATAGGTCATTACAAATTGGACTCACCGAACATGGAGGAGCCGTGAGCCTCCCGGCGGCGCCCGGGAGACCCACGGCCCAGTTCGTGGTGGTTACGGGTAGGAGACCACCTTGGCGGGGATGGTCGCCGTGCCCTGGGCGGGTCCGCCCGTCGTGTTGATCACGTGGTTGATGATCCCGTTGCCGCCCAGCGAGACCGCCAGCAGGCTGTGGAACTTCACCGTGGGCCTGATCGGCACTTCGAAGACCCGGTCGACCTGGATGGTCGGGTCGACGTTGAAGTAGCAGTAGGCGCCCATGCCCCAGCCCTCGTGGACCTGGACGTTGTCGCCCACCTTGTAGGCGGCCCAGCCCTTGACCGAGCCGTTCATGTAGGCGGCCTGGTTCGGCGGGTCGTAGGCCTTCTCGTTCTGGAAGAAGATCGTCCGGCCGCGCTCGCCGTACCACTCGACGTCGTACTTGCGGTAGTGCTCGACGAACAGGCCGGTGGCCAGGACGTCGTCACCGTTCACGATCAGGCCGGTCTCGGCCGTGTTGACGTTCCAGCCGATGCCCTCGCCGTGGTCGCCGCGCCAGAGCCAGGTGTGGTCGATGATCACGTCGTCGCTGTTGACGATGACGCTGACCTCGGCGTTGCCGGCGAAGGCGCCGCCGATGCGGACGAACACGTCCGACAGGGTGGTGGGGTTGGCGCTGTGGTCGGCCGAGGAGCCGGGCGGCCCGACCTCGATGAGCACAGGCGACTTCTGCGGTCCGGCGTCGATCAGGAAGCCCGCGAGGCGGACGCCGTCCACGTCGGCGACCTTCATCGCCACGGACGCGTTCTCGGGGATGATCGTCGCCAGGCCCAGGCCCAGGACGACGGTGTTGGCCCGGTCGATGTTGATCGGGGCGCTGGTGCGGTAGATGCCCGGGGTCAGCAGCAGGTGCAGGCCCTGGGCGAGCGCCGCGTTGATGCGGGCGGCCGAGTCGCCGGGCTTGGCGACGTAGAACTGCGACAGCGGGAGCGAGGTGCCGGGGGTGGCGCCGTTCGCCCAGCTCTGGCCGCGCGCGTTGGTGCGGAGCGAGGGCACGAAGACGCGGTAGGCGCCGGAGCCGTCGACGTACAGGTACGGCTTCTCCCGCGAGAGCGGGGTGTTCTGCAGCGTGGTGTAGACGGGCTCGGGGAAGCCGTTGGCCGGGGCGCCGTTGACGCCCGAGAACACCATGTTCCACACGCCGTTCAGCCAGCCGCCGATCGTGGAGTCACGGGTGTACCACTGCTGCTGCGAGTACGGGCCGACGGTCCCGTCGACGCGCGAGTCGGCGATGTAGCCGCCCGACGCCCAGCCGTAGCCGGTCGGCGCGAGGTTCAGGTTGCCCTTGATCCACATGCGGCGGAACGGCGCGGCCTGGGAGACGGCCCACTGGTTGGTGCCGCCGGTCGGCTGGACCGACAGGTTCTCGGTGGAGCGCCAGAAGTTCTGCGTGGCGTTGCCGTTGAACCAGCCGGCGTCCACCTTGACCTGACCGTTGATCGTGACGTCGCCGGGGTTCTGGCCCAGACCGTAGATCGAGGTGTAGAAGCCGACGTTGGCGGTCACGTTGTAGGTGCCCGGCTTGAACATGAAGGCGTGGCGGCCGGTGCCGAACTGGGCCGACTCCTGCTGGGCGAAGACCGAGTCGAGCTGGCTCTGGATGGTCGCCGCGGGCGTCGAGGGGTCGTAGACGTGGACGTTGGGGCCGAGGTCGCCGCCGCCCGTGATCGGGCCGCCCGGGTCACCCGGGTCGGTCGGCGTCGTTCCGGTGTAGACCGCCATCTCCCAGAGTGAGTAGCCGTAGGCGGTGCCCCGGGCGGTGCCGTACATGCGGATGTACCGGCCGTTGCCGGTCACCGTGTGCGACTGCACGCCGCCGGTCGCGCCGGTCACCGACTTGAGGGTCGTCCAGGTCGTGCCGTTGGTCGACGACTGGAGCTGGAACGCGGAGGCGTAGGCGGCCTCCCAGCGCAGGTCGATCTTGCAGATGTCGACGGCGGAACCGAGGTCCACCTGCACCCACTGCGGGTCGCTCGCGGCGCTCGACCAGCGCGTTCCGGTGGCACCGTCGAACGCGGCGGAGGCCGGGAAGCCGGCGCCCTGGAGCGAGGAGGCGGTGGCGGGCTTGTTCAGCGCCGCGTTGGTGGTGCCGCAGGTGCCGCCGGGGGTGCCGTCCGGCCCGAAGACCTGGAACTCCCAGAGCGAGTAGCCCCACCCGGTCGCCCGGGTCACGCCCTGCATCCGGACATACCGATAGGTACCGCTCACAGTCAGGGTGTCGGTGCCTCCGTCACCTCCGGTGACGCTCTGCAGGTCCGTCCAGGAGGTGCCGTTGGTCGAGCCCTGGATCTTGTACGCGCTCCCGTAGGCGCCCTCCCAGAGGAGGGTCACCTTGTTGATCGCCTGGGCCGACCCGAGGTCGACCTGGAGCCACTGGTCGTTGGTGTAGAGGCTCGACCAGCGGGTGCCGGTGTTGCCGTCGACGGCCGCCGAGGCGGGCGTGCCGCCGCCTTCGACGGAGGATGACGTCGCCGTCTTGCCCTGCGACAGCAGGACGTCGGCGAAGGCGGGACTCGCCGGTAAGGCGATCAGCGCGGCGGCCACGACGGCCGACGCGGTGCCCAAGGCGGCAAGCCTGGACAGACCTCTCATGCGTGTTCTCCACAGTGAAGGGGGGTGTGAAGGGTCTTTCTCAATGCCTTATTTCGATCCTTGATTTAACTTAACGGGAACATGAACGTCAAGGGGTAGCCTGTGGCGGTGACGACCTTCAATCCTGAATTGCCAGATGATGTCCGCGAGGTCCGCGAGTGGGTGCACGCGTTCGCCCGCGACGTCGTCCGCCCTGCCGGGGCCCTGTGGGACGACCGGGAGGAGACCCCGTGGCCGGTGCTCCAGGAGGCGGCCAAGATCGGCCTCTATTCGATGGATTTCTTCGCCACCCAGTGGTTCGAGAGCAGTGGCCTGGGGTTGCCGGTCGCCTTCGAGGAGCTGTTCTGGGGTGATGCCGGGATCGGCCTGTCACTGACCGCGACCGGCCTCGCCGCCGCCGCGTTGTCGGCCAACGGGACCGACGAACAGGTGGGAACGTGGTTGCCGGTCATGTTCGGCACCCCTGACGACGTGGCCGTGGGCGCGTTCTGCGCCTCGGAGCCGGACGCGGGCTCCGACGTGGGCGCCATCCGGACGCATGCCACCCGGTTGCCGAACGGCGACTTCCGCCTGAACGGGACCAAGACCTGGGTGTCGAACGGGGGCATCGCCGCCGTCCACATCGTCGTGGCGACCGTCGACCCGTCGCTGGGGGCCCGCGGGCAGGTGACGTTCGTCGTCCCGCCCGGCACCCCCGGCTTCTCCCAGGGCCAGAAGTTCCGCAAGCACGGCATCCGGGCCTCCCACACCGCCGAGGTGGTCCTGGACGACGTGGTGCTGCCCGCGTCCTGCCTGCTGGGCGGGGTGGAGAAGATGGAGGAACGCCTGGCGCGGGCCCGGTCGGGACAGCGGTCGGGCGGCCAGGCCGCGTTGCGGACCTTCGAGGCCACCCGGCCCGTCGTGGCCTCGATGGCCGTCGGGATCGCGCGGGCCGCCTTCGAGTACGCCCGCGACTACGCCCGGGAGCGGCGGCAGTTCGGCCGGGCCATCGGGGAGAACCAGGCGGTGGCGTTCCTGCTCGCCGACATGGCGACCCGGATCGAGGTGGCCCGCCTGCTGACGTGGAAGGCGGCCTGGATGGGGCGGCAGGGGGCCGGGTTCACCCAGGCCGAGGGGTCGATGTCGAAGCTGGTGGCGGGGGAGACGGCGGTGTGGGTGACCGAGCAGGCGATCCAGGTGCTGGGCGGGGCGGGTTACACACGCGACCACCCGGTGGAGCGGTTCCACCGCGACGCGAAGATCTTCACCATCTTCGAGGGCACGTCGGAGATCCAGCGGCTGATCATCGGCAGGGCGGTCACCGGCCTGCACGTCCAATGAAAGAGCTGCGCCTCCGTCACCACGCGGAGCTGACCCCTCCGGCCGAAGGAACGGTGCCGGTGACGGCAGCGGCCGGTCCCGGAGGAGAATTGCTCGTCATGTGGACGTCGCGGGGGGACGCCGACGTGCTGCACGGCCGGACCGCCGGGCCCGTCTCCATGCGGATCGCCGCCTACACCCCCCACCTGACGGCGACGGTACCCGTCGACGGGTGGTCGCTCGCGTTTCCGCACCTCCAGCCGATGCCCGATGGAGGCGTGCTGCTGGTGGCCGCGCGGTGCCGTCGGCGTGACGGCGTGGCCGAACGGAACGCCGCGATCTACGACGCCGACGGCCGCCGCCTTCGCCGGGGCGTCCTGGGCGACGGGATCGCCGACGTGCAGACGACCTCCGAGGGGGACGTCTGGGTGGGCTACTTCGACGAGGGCGTCTACGGGAACCACGGATGGGGCGAGCCGGACGGCCCGGAGCCGGTCGGCTCGGCGGGGCTGGTCCGTTTCACCGCCGAACTCGACGTGGCCTGGCGATATCCGTACGACGGCGACCTCGGCGCGATCTCCGACTGCTACGCGCTCAACGTGACCGGGCCGGACGCCTGGGCCTACTACTACACCGACTTCCCCGTCGTCCGGGTGCGCGACGGCGTGATCACCGGCTGGCCGACGCAGGTCGGCGGCGCCCGCGCGCTCGTCGTCGCCGATCGGCGGATCGCCCTCGTCGGCGGATACGGGAACGACCGGGACCGGGTGGTGATCCTCGACCGTCCGGGCTTCACGGCGCGGCACCCGGCCCGGCTGGCGATGCCCGGCGGACGACGTGTCCCCCGGACGGCGACCATACTCGGCCGGGGTGACGAGTTGCACGTCGTCGTGGGCACGGACTGGTTCAAGTGGAGCGCGACCTGAAGCAGTCGAATCCGGACATCCGGAGCTGCCACCATCTCGTATGCGGATCAGCGTGTACGACCTGTTCGACGACGTCGTCCCGGAGAGCCGGCTCTGGGAGCTGACCCCCGGCGCCTGGGTCGCCTTGGACGAGTCGATCCGCTCCGGCCACTACCTCCAGGCGCCGCGGGACGTCACGCTGATGCGGCGGCCGGTCCATGTGCTGCTGATGGCGTGCAGCAGCCGGGGAGAGTTCCGGGAGCGGGCGATCCCGCAGCTCGCGCGCCATCCGGTGTTGTGGCCGCTGCTCGTCGTCCGTGCCCTCGACTGGGCCGGGCCGGTGCGCGACTACGCCCGGCACATCCTCGTCAACGTCGCGACGCGGCCCGAGGCGGCACGGCGCATGATCCCGATCGCCATGCGGCTGCGCGGCAGGATCGGCGGGCCGGGCCTGCTCGACCTGCTCCGCCCGGTGATCGCTTTCGACGCGCACGCCGACTTCGACGGGCCGACGATGCGTCTCGTCGTCGAGGAACTGATCCGGCGGGACGACGTCGAGGCCGTGCGCGGTCTGCACGAGCGGATGACCGCGCCGGGTGCGCTGCTCCGTGCGGCGATGTACCTGATCGAGCGGAGCGACCCGGAGCCGTTCCTCCGGTCGCCGTTCGCCCAGGTCAGAGCCCGTGCGCTGGTGCTGGCGCCGCATCGGGGCGGCGAGTTCCTCGGCGACCGCTCGAAGATCGTCCGTTTGACGGCCCAGGGACTCGTCAGGCGGGCGGGGGGCGACCCCGCGTCCTGGTATCGCACCCGTCTGGGGAGTGCCGTCTCGATCCTGGGGCTGGGGGAGAGCGGCGGGCCCGCCGACGCCGATCGGGTCGTGCCGTTCCTGCGGGACAGGCGGGCGCGGGTGCGGGCCGCCGCGGTCGTCGCCCTGCGGGTGTGGGGACGGCATGACGACGTGGCCCCGCTGGTCCGCGACCCGTCGGCGCGGGTGGTTCGGCAGGTGGCCAAGAGCCTGCGGGCCGCCGGAGCCCCGCCGGATTTCGGGCTGCTCGACCGGGCCAACCCGCCGCACGTGCGGCGGGCCGGGCACCGCCTGCTGGTCGCCGCCGATCCGTGGACGCGGCTGAAGGCCGACCTGCTGCTGCTCGACGACCCCGACCTGGCGGACGTCGCGTCGACGGACCTGCGGGTGTGGTGTGACCAGGTGCTGGTCGCGCTCTACCGGCCGTGCCCCGAGGCGTTGCGGGAGGAACTGGCCGGGCTCCTCCCGAAGGCGCCGCAGGAGTTGCGGGCACGGGCGGAATGGGTGCTCAGGTAGCGACGCGGCCGGCCAGGCGTTCGTAGCGCTGTTTGGCCGCCTGGGGTGAGCCGAGGCCCAGGGCGTTGGCGATCTCCTGCCAGGTCAGCCCGCGCCCCCGCGCGATCAGCAGCAGGCTCGCCTCCAGCTGGTCGATCTCCCCTCTGACCAGGGGCATCAACGTGAGGGCCGCGGTCAGGTCGGAGGCGTCGACCTCCGGTTCGCCGGCGTCGGGGGCGGCGGAGCCGGCGGCCAGCATGGTGACGAGGCGGACCGCCTCGTGGGCGCCGAGGACCGTGGGGTGGACCTGACGGGAGCGCTGGGCCTCGGTGGTGGCGTGGCGGGAGGCGATGTGGGTCAGTGATGCGTACACGCCCGCCATCATGGCTCTTTCAACGAAATGTTGTCAACAGGATGTTGAAGCGCCAAGTCGTTATCCGGTCCGGGGGTGCCTGATCCACTGGGCCCGTGTTACAACATCATCGATCCCCTTCGCGGACAACTGTCCGGGCGGCCGGCGGGTGGCACCTCGGTTCGTCGCCCGGTTCGTGCCGTGGCCGAACCGACCATTCACGCGGCAACATGCGCGGCGGCGCGCGCCTTGCCTGACGAGACGTTCCCTCGTTCAGGAAGGACCCCATGCCACCACATCTCCGGCGGCCGACGCGGACCACCGTCGAACCGCCGCGCCCCGACCCGACCTGACCCCCTGACCGCCCGGTCTCCTCTTCACCCCCCGCGGGGAGGCCGGGTCTCATGGCGGATCCCCGGGCATCGGCCGGCGGTGCCCGGGGATCCGTTCGCGTGTACGGCCCGCCGTCCCGGGCACGGGCACGTCATGGTCGAAAAGCGTGGCATAGACGGCGAGAGCGAGGTCGTCGCCCAGCGTTCGGGCGCCGACACCCAGACCCCCGACCACCCGATCCTCCGCGACCTGGAGCCGGTGGAGGAGGTCGACGACGTGGCGGGCTCCGAAGAGTCCGACATGCCGGAACCCGACCCCGAGGTCGGCCCGGCGTCCTGACCGTCAGGCCACCACGGCCAGCAGTGTGGTCGCCGCGTCCGTCAGTTCCGGGTCGCCGCTCACCGCGGCCCTCCGGCGGGCCTCCTCGACGGTGACGCCCCTGCTGGCCAGCCGCCAGAACGTGTCGTGGTCCATGGCCACCTCGGCGGCCGGGTTCCCGGCGCCCATGCGCCACCGGCCCGCCCGCCACACGGCCGACCACTCCCGGCCGCCGACCTTCAGCACGACGGACGTGCCCTCGGCGCGGACGACCTCCCGGAGGGCGAACGGCAGCGCCCGCGCGAACGTGTCGGCGACCGGTTCGGCGAGGTCCGCGCCGAGCGCCCCGGGGCGGGACACCGCGTCGCGGATCTGCTGCTGGTGCACCCAGAACTCGGTGTACTCCCGCGCCACGTCGAGCCACGCCGGGCTCGGCACGTCGGTCGCCGCCCACGAGACGTCCAGGTCGGCGGGGGCGTCGAGGTCCGTGGTCGTCCAGTACGCGTCCAGCTGGACCCCCAGATGCCGGATCTGGTCGACCAGGACCGCCGGGGAGAGGGACCGCGCCGCGCGCACGAACTCGTCGTTGACCCGCGCGAGGAACACCGGCAGCGTCTCGCCCTCAAGGAAACCGCCGCCCCGGTGCCCGTCCCGGCTGCCCGACAACCGCCGGGCGTAGTCGTGCAGGACGTGGGCGACGACGTCGTGCACGTCCCAGCCGGGGCAGACGGTCGGCCGGGTCCAGTCGCCTGGCGCGAGCCCGCCGAGCAGGTCCAGCAGGGCGCGCCGCTCGGCGGGAAAGAGGCGGCGCACGTCGATCGGGTCCCCGAAGATCGTCATTCGTCCAGCGTAGGACCGCCGGCGCGGACCGGCAGGACGAGGGCCGACGGACGGGCCGGGTCGTGGAACACCTCCTGGTCGGCGACGCGCAGCGTGGTGGCGGTGGCGCGCGGTTCGCCGGTGCCGGGGTTGCGGTTGTAGCGGGGGAAGGCCCCGCTGGAGACCTGGACGCGGATGCGGTGGCCCGGCCTGAACACGTGGGCGGTCGGCCAGAGGCGCACGTCGACGGCCGTGACCTCGTCGGCCCCGGCGACGCCGGTCAGGCCGTCGCACACGTTGGTCGACCGGCCGCCGGGGTCGACGTCGCACAACCGGACGAACACGTCGGCGTGCGGCAGGCTGGAGCGGAAGAAGACCTCGGCGCGCACCTCGCCGATCACCTCGACGGCCTCGGTCAGCGGGGGTGTGGTGTAGGTGAGGACGTCGGCGCGGCTTTCGAGGGCGGTGTTGTCGACCGGGCCCGCCGCCACGCCGAAGGCCATCCGGACGCCGCCCACGGCCGGGGTGGGGTCGGCGGGGTCGTAGCGGTAACGGTCGGGGCCGGCGTCGTCCGGCGGGTCGGTCGCCAGCAGCCCGCCGGGGTGGAGGTGGAAGCGCCGGTCCTCGTAGCCCGGCGGTGGCCACGTCGGGAAGTCGCGCCATTTCTCCTCGCCCATGACGTACAGGCGGACCGGCGCTCGCTCGACCGGGGTCTCGCCCCGGGCCAGCGGCAGGGCGAACTCCAGGGCCTCGGCGGCCTGGGCGTCCATGACGCCGGGGGAGACGTGGGTCCACGGGCCGACCGTGAGGCGCGCGTCCGGCGCGGCCCGGAAGTCGCGGAGCTGGCCGGGGAGGAAGATGTCGAACCAGCCGCCGACCAGGCTCACCGGCACCCGGACCCCGGCCACCCGGTGCCGGTGGTCGGCCGCCTGCCAGAACGGGCTCGTGGTGTCGTGCCGCAGGATGTCCTGGAGGTAGTCGCTGCCGCGCCCCAGCGCGGCGGTGTCGGCGCGGTTCAGGGGGAGGGTGCGCAGGGCCCGCTGGAGCCGCCGGCCGCCGAGCAGCATCCGCAGCAGGAAGAACGGCCGTTCCTGTACGCCGACCATGACGCCCCAGGAGAACGGCGTCTCCAGCGAGAACCCGTCGGCCCGCAGGAACTCCAGGGTGAGCGCCGACTCGCAGACCCCCGGCACGAGGGCCTTGACCTGCGGCGGCAGGGCGTCGGCCACGGCCCACTGGACGAATCCGAGGTAGCTCATCCCGTACAGGACCATCGCCTCGCCGAACCACGGCTGCGCGGCGACCCACTCGACCGTGTCGAGGCCGTCGTCGCGTTCGCGTCGCAGGGGGTCGAAGCCGCCGCCCGACCCGAACGTGCCGCGCGTGCTCTGCACCACCGCCTGGAATCCGCCCTCGACCAGCGGCCCGACGATCTGCCGGACGGCCCGCCGCCGCCCGTAGGGCGTGCGCACCAGCACGACCGGCAGGCCGTCGCCGTTCGCGGGCGCCCAGCGGTCGGCCAGCAGGACGGTCCCGTCGCGCATCGGCACACGCAGGTCACGCTCGACCCTCGGCTTCATCGTGCACCCCCTTCGGCGCACCAGCCTCGCAGCCGATCGAAGATCGCGTCCAGGGCCCCGTTGGCGAGACCGGTCTCCAGGGTGCCCTCGCAGAACCGCTCGCCCCGGACGTAGGCGGTGGCCAGCCGCGCGGCGTCGGCGACCGGCGCGGCGGCCAGCCCCCGGCCGTCCGGATGGAGCGGGCTGGCCCGGCTCCACGCGCCCCAGTCGAACGGCACGATCACGTCGAGTTCCGCCAGCAGCCGCACGACCCGCCAGAACCGCTCGCTGTAGACCGGGTAGGGGAGCTGGTTCTCCGGGGCCTCCCAGGTGACCACCCGGTCGGCCGGCGTGAGCTCGTCGACGGCGGCGAAGAGCCGCCGCCAGTGTTCCTCCGGATGCGCGGCCAGCCCCGCCGCGATGTTCTCGTCGCCGGTGACGACTGTCGTGAAGGCCGCGAACGCCTCCGGCGTGAACGTCACGAAGCAGACGTCGGCCACCTCGGTAGCCGTGGCCCGCAACGCCCGGACCGCGATCTCGGCGGCCTCGGCGAGCGGCCATCCGCGCACCCCGGTGGAGATCGCCGGGAACGCGACGCTCCGCGCCCCCAGGCCGTCGGCGACCCGCAGGCTTTCGCGGTAACAGGAGGCCAGCAGGCCGGACCGGTCGTCGTCGGCGGAGTACACCGGCCCCACGGTGTGGACCACCCACCGCGCCCTCAGCTCACCTCCGGTGGTGGCGACCGCCTGCCCGACCGGCAGCCCGTCCGGGTAGGCGGACGCGCGCAGCGCCCGGCACTCCTTGACGAGGGCCGGCCCGCCGCGCCGGTGCACGGCCCCGTCGACCCCGCCGCCGCCCAGCAGAGACGAGCCGGCCGCGTTGACGATCACGTCGGCGTGCCGGGTGGTGATGTCGCCCTGGACGACGAGCATCCGCATGGCCGAAGTCTCCCTCAGAGCGGCGGCAGTGCCGAGAAGACGTGGTCCCGCCAGAGCAGCCGCGCGGTCTCCTCGGGATAGGGCCCGACCGTGGACGGGTTGTCGAAGACCCGGGTGAGGGGTTCGCCGGTCGTGTACGCGGGCCAGCCGGGGTCGCCGTGCGCGGCGAAGCCCGTCCACGACCCCCGCATCTCGGCGGACAGCGCCACCGCCTCGGGCGACGGCTCGCCGATCAGCGTGGCGGTCTGGCCGCTGGTCAGGTTGCCGAAGACGAGCGGCACGTCGAGCCCGTGACAGGCCCCGAGGAGACCGCCCATGCCCGGGGCGGGCCAGGTCAGCTCGAACAGGTGCGCCCGCCCGCCACCCGCGACCTGCGCCTCGGCCAGGTGAACACTCGGCATCCGGAAGAGCCAGTCGGCGTTGACCAGCTCGTACACCTCCTCATCGGACGCCGCCGGGAACGCCTCCCGATAGGGGAGGCCGGGCGCGAGCACCCGCAGGGCCGTCTCGGCCTGCTCGCGGGTGACCTGCCCGAGCACGCCGTCGATCAGGCTGAACAGCCGGTGCTCGTCACGGGTGTGCCCGGCGACCAGCACGACGTCGCGCGCCCGGCCGTCGGCGAGCGCCTGCCACGGGGTGGCGGGCAGCACGTCGCCGTCGACGACCGGTGCGAACGGGATCGGCCGAAGGGTGATCGCCGCCCAGCGGTCCATCTGGGCGAAGACCGCGTCACCCGCGGCGGCCAGCAGCTCCGGCTCCACCTCGGCCATCTCCGAGACGGTCGGCCGGACCCCCGCCTCGGCGGCGAACGCGGCGGCGAGGTCGGCGGCCAGCTCGGGGGAGAAGAACGTCCCCGGCACGCTCTGCGCGACCGCCCGGTGGAGGAGCCCCGCGGCCGTGGGCATGGCGAGCAGCGCGGCGACGGACCCGCCGCCCGCCGACTGGCCGAAGACCGTGACCCGGTCCGGATCGCCGCCGAAGACGCGGATGTTGTCCCGCACCCACTCCAGGGCCGCGACCTGGTCGAGCAGCCCTCGGTTGGCCGGAGCCCCCTCGATGTGCGCGAACCCCTCGACGCCGAGGCGGTAGTTGATCGTGACGACGACCGTCCCGGCCGAGGCGAGGTGCCCGCCGTCGTATTCGGGCAGGCCGGAGTGGCCCATGGCGTAACCGCCGCCGGGGATCCAGACCATGACCGGGAGGGCGGCGTCCGGGTCGGGGGTCCAGACGTTGAGCGTCAACCAGCCGCCGTCCGACACGCCCCCGGACGACCCGAGCACACCCGACTGCGGGGGCGGCGGGCCGTGTTCGAGGGCGGGCCGGACACCGTCCCAGCTCCGCACGGGCCGCGGCGCCTGGAACCGCAGCGCGCCGACGGGCGGCTCGGCGAAGGGGACTCCGCGGAAGACGGTCAGGCCCGCTTCCCGGGCGCCGCGCAGGGCACCGGCGGCGGTGCGGACTACGGGTTCTGAGATGGACGGTGTACGGGGGGTGACCATGTCGAGGGTTCCTCTCCGGGATCTGCGCCCGGCCGAGACTTTCAGCGGAGGAGCAAGCCGGGCAATCTGTTTAGGGCCGCTTCGCAAGGGATCGCCGGCCGGGCGAAGATGGACACTCTGCCTGCCGGAGCCGGAGGAAACCGCGAATGAGGCGCATGTTCCGATTCGGCCGTTGGCCCCGAGTGCCCAACCGTTTTGGTGTCATCGAGAGAGGAGACATCAAGGAACTGTCCACTGAGGATCTCGATCGGTTGGTGGAGGCGGCGAGCCGCAACAAGTGGAGCGGCCGAGGCCGCCCTGACTGGTTGGCCGATCATCGGGCCGAGCTGACGGATATCTACCTCACGTTCCTGCTCGAAGAGACGAAAGGGGTGTTTCGCTGCTCGACCACCGTGGTTCTGCGGGACGGCACCGGCGGTCACTTCTCCCTGGACGTCACCAGGGCCGATTTCGACCGGCTCCCGGATGTGAAGAGAGCGGGGCTGGTCGATCTCGCGCACAGATTTCTCTCCATCTTTCCGAACATCCCCCTGGACGCTGCTCAGCGGGAAGCCTGGGATCGTGCCTATCCGAGGAACCCGGCGTGAGCGTTGTCTAGCACCGGTCCTGGCGTGCGGCCCGCCAGGCGGCGCAGAACTCGGGAAGCGAGCCGTGACGTTCTTCCGGGTTCGGGTGCGTCGCGCGGGTGGTGACCTGCTGCAGAGGGCCGTGGAGGTGGTCGCCGAGCAGGAGCTGGGCGGTCCGGCCCAGGGTGAAGACGCTGGTGCGCTGGTCGATCATGGCGCCCAGGGTGTACTCCTCCGGCGCCATGAACCGGGAGGAGCCGAACAAACGGCCCATGTCGTTGCGGTACGGGCCCGGACGGTAGTGGTCCAGGTCGATCAGGGACAGGTGGTGGGTGGTGAAGTCGTACAGGAGACAACCGTCGTAGAAGTCCCCGGCGACCTCGCCGGCCTGGCCGAGCAGGTCGTGAACGTCGACGATGGTGTCGAGGGCGGCGAGGACGCGGCCGGGCGGGAGGGCGAGGAAGCGCCGGTAGGGGGAGGCGGGGTCGTCGCGATGCGCGCGGGGGACGCCGATCAGGTCGCCGTCGGCCCAGTCGTAGACGAGCATCGGGCCGTGCGCCGACTCGATGACCGTGCGGAGAGCCGGTAGCGCGGGGTGCCGGTGGGCCCGGGCGAGCCGGACCGCGTTCCGCAGGAGGTCGACGCGCTGGGCGTGGTCGAGGAAGGCGGTGGCGTCGGGGTGACCCGCCGTTTTCACGAAACAGCGTTCGCCGTCGATGACGACGCCGTAGGAGACGTTGCCGGAGTCCTGCCGGTCGAACCGGGCGAAAACCGTGCCCAGCCGGGCGAGGCGGCGCTCGGGAGCCTCGTCGGAGCTTGACATGACCGGTTTCCCCTCGTCCAGATCACCGTCACACGCGGCCCCCGTCGCCGGGGCGCACCAGGCCGCTCTCGTAGGCCAGGATCACCAGTTGCACCCTGTCGCGCACACCGGTTTTCGCGAGCGCCCTGGTGATGTGGGTCTTGGCGGTCATGGGGCTGATGACGAGGCGGGCCGCGATCTCGTCGTTGGACAGGCCCGAGGCCACCAGCCGGACCACCTCCAGCTCCCGTTCCGTCAGGCCGGCCAGCCGTTTGCCCACCCCGGGGCGACGCGCGCCGAACCGCTCGATGACGCGGCGGGTCACCTCCGGTGAGAGCAGGGCGTTCCCCTCGGCCACGTGGGCGACGGCGCGGCGGAGTTCGGCCGGTTCGACGTCCTTGGTCAGGAATCCGCTCGCCCCGGCGTCCAGCGCGGCGAAGACGTGGTCGTCGGTGTCGAAGGTGGTCAGGATGACGACCCGGCAGGCGGCGGTGGCCGGGTCGGTGACGATGCGACGGGTGGCGGTGATGCCGTCGGTGCCGGGCATCCGGATGTCCATCAGGATGACGTCGGGGCGGGTGCTCCCGGCCAGCAGGATCGCCTCGTCGCCGGTGGCGGCCTCGCCGACGACGCTCACGTCGCGCGCGCGGGCCAGCAGGCTGCGGAAGCCTGCCCGGACGAGTGCCTGGTCGTCGGCGAGGAGCACCTTGGTCGTCACGCCGCCGAGCCTGCCACAGGGATCGTCGCCCGCACCGCGAAGCCGCCGTCGACCGGCCCGGCCGTCAGCTCGCCGCCCAGCGCGCCGACGCGTTCCCGCATGCCGGTCAGGCCGTGCCCGTCGCCCGTGACGGCTCCGGGCTCGCCGTCGTCGGCGACCTCCAGGGTGACCGTCTCCGGGCCGTAGCCGACGGTGAGCCGGACCTTGGTCGCGCCGCCGTGCCGCAGCGCGTTCGCCAGGGATTCCTGGACGATCCGGTGGACCGCGACGGCGGCGGTCGCGGGCACGGCCGAACGCTCGCCGTGCTCGGTGAAGGTCACGTCCATGCCCGTGGCGCGGGCGTCGGAGACGAGGGTGTCGAGGGCGTCCAGGCCGGGCTGGGGCGCGGTCGCCTCGGGGGCGACCCGCAACCGCTCCTCGGCCGCGCGCGCCCGCCCCTCGGTCTCGCGGGCCCCGGCCCGCCACCGCACCACCGCCGCGTACGTCACTCCGCCGCCGATCAGCACCGCCAGCAGCACCGACTCCCCGAGCACGTGGACGACGTACCGGCTCAGGTTCCGGTCGACGATCGGACCCGCGTGGACGGCGGAGTAGACGATCTGGGCGGCGCCCACGAGCGCCACCCACCGCACCATGCGCGGGGCCGTCGCGGCGGTGAAGTAGGCCGCCGCGACCGGCCAGATCCACCCGGCCGGGCTCCAGTGGAAGTGGTGGTAGACGACGACCCCGGCGACCGACAACAGCAGCACCGCCATGGGCCATCGGCGCCGGAGGAACAGCAGCACCCCGAGGAAGAGGGCCAGCGGGAGGGCGCCGTCCCAGGGGTTCCGCACCCCGGTGGCCAGGGCGACCGCGGTGAACACGACCACCGTGACCGCCGCCAGCGCGACGTCGGCGACGGGGCCCGAGAGACGTACCAGGACGTTCTCCCGCGAAGGGAGTGTGGCTGTCATGCGGAGACAGTAGGACCCCGGCCGCCGGGGGCGCGTCGTCCGGACGGGGTCTGTTCGCCGTGCGCCGTCCGGGGGCCGGCGTACACCGAACGGGGTAGGACGTCGCCGGAGACCTGCCGGACGAGGTGGCGCCCGGGACGTGCATCGGAGATCGTGATCGGCATGACCGGTTCCCCTCTCGGACGAGGAGCTCTCGGTGCACGCGGGTTGAGATGAGCTCGATGGCTTCCAGGAGGCCAAATTGTCGAGATCTTCTGTCACTCTGTGGCTATTCAATAATATGGATGCCGGGTCATGGGAGGGCCTAGCTGAAAGATTAAAAAGAAAAGGCTATGCAATTGTTGGGGGTAAAGGATTTTCTGTGTACCTCGAGACAACACCTCAAGTGCAAGCCCGATATCCCCGGCATGATGTTGAGTACAGATTTGGCGTAAACTTGGGAGAGTGGGATCCAGACCCCGAGGACGACTATTCGCAGGTTATCGCGCCCCAGCCGGTCGCTGAACTCATAGCCTGGTCTGAGCGCGATCTCGTAGGAGAAGATGTCGCCCTCGGCGAACTGGTGCTTGAAATGACCCGTCAGCTCAATGCGCTGATTGACTTTGATGGACTGCTGGGCCCGCGGCCATGGCTGTCCGGCGGGTCGATGGACTCCCATCGAAAGCATGTGCTGGAGGTTCGACCCTTCATCTCATCGGTCGGAGGCACCGTCTATGAGGTTGCATATGCCATGTACGGCGGTGAGTTTCGCTATGTTCATGTAGCTGATGGTGACTTCCTTGAGGCGTGGCTGGCCCATCCGGCATTCCATTTGCTGGAAGAGTGGCAGTGACGGCGCAAGAAGGCGCCGAACCTGTGCAAGTGATCCGGCGGCTGAGAGATGAGCCCGGAGATGCCTCTTTCATGAGATACTTCATCGACGTTTTCGATGTCCCGCTCACCTTTCGGATGACAAGGTGAATTCCCTGCTCACCTCGCTCCTTATCAAAGGTGACTTGTGACTTCCCGCTACGAAGATGCCCCTCCCCGTGCATGAAGGCGCTCGCACACGTGCGTGATCATCATGAAGGTCGGCCGGCAGAAGAGGTTCGAGAAGTGCTCATTCTGGCCTGCGAGGCCGAAGGCATCAAAATATGGCCAGAAGTCGCGGAGTGCGCAACCCGGCGAATCTCCGACGTGACGATCGCAACGTGAAATGTGCCCGGATCCGAGAATCCGGGCACATTTCAATGGGCTCGCGATGTCAGAACGAGCCTGAGGTCGTGCCTCCCGATCCGCTCGCCGGTGCCGTGAACACCGTGTTCCCGCCCGGCTCCCACGCGTCAGCCGTGTCCGGGAACCCCGCCTCCTGCCGCTTCACGCACTTCCATTCCACGGAAGCTCCAGGCGGCAGCTTCGAGACGGTCCCCGTCCACGTCGGGTACGAGGTCGGCGACAGTTTGACCGCACTCGCCACCGACCACCCCCCGAGCTGCGGCACGTTCCCCACCGCGTAGACCGACTGCCCCGCGACCGTCGTCCCGTTCGCGCAGCTGAACGTCATGGAGGCAGGCGCCTGTCCGATGGTGAAGGCGAACGTCTTCGCCGTCCCCACGGAAACCGACGCCGACTTCGCCACGATCACGCCGCCGCCCGCGTTGTACCACCCGCTGGAAGCGGCGTCGAAAGCCGCCTTGGACGCGTGCTGCGTCAAGGGAGACCCGTTCAACGTCACCGCGCTGGCCTGCGTGTCCGCCACCAGCTCGACCACGTTCGACCGCGACGCCGGCGCTCCCGTGTACGTCCCGGACGAGGCCGCGACGGTCACGGTCGCCACCGACCCCGACAACGACTGGCTCAACGCGGTCGTCCGCACCGATCCCGTCTTGTACGCGGTGGAGCTCCCGTCATCCTCGTAGAGGGTGAAGGAACTCGCGCTGGGAGCGGCGTAGACCCGGGCGATCAGCTCGTTCCGGGTAGAGGCGTCGGTACGCTTCCCGAGGACGTTCATCGTCTTGTCGTCCACGAACATCTTCGGAATGATCGCCCCGGCCCGCGCGAAGGTCGGCAACCGGAACTCGCCGTTCACCCACAGCGGCCGGTCGTTGAACCACTGCCCGGTCGACACGAGCTTCTCGTTGGTCGAGTAGTCGTACCAGGTCCCCGCCGGCAGGTACATGTTCCGCGACCGCTCATTTGCCCCGGCCACGACCCCCACCAGCAGGTCCTTCCCGATCAGCTTCTGGTGCCCCATCTCCCGGACGGCGGAGTCGTTCTGGTAGTGGTACACGAGCGGCGGCACAACAGGTTCGCCCGTCAGGTAGGCCCGGTGCGCCAGCGAGTAGTAGTACGGCGTCAGCTCGTACCGCCGCCGCAGGTTCCCCAGGTTGCTGGCCACGTGCCCGATCGAGTCGGGCGAGGTGGCGGCGCAGTTGCACAGGTTCTCGGTGTGCGGGCGCAGCGGCACGTCGAACCAGGCCCCGTTGGCGAACCACTGCGTGTAGAGCTCGTTCAGGTCGCTGTCGAGCATCTCGCGCCGGAATCCGCCGATGTCGGAGCCGTAGTAGTCGATGCCGGACATCGACATGTGCATCTGGGCGTTCTGCTGCTGGGCCAGCGCGGTCAGCTTCGAGCCGATGTCGGCCGACCACATCGCCACGCCGTGGCGCTGCATGCCGCCCGCGCCCGACCGTGCCAGCATGAACGGCCGCTTCGTGCCCGACGCGTAGTTCCGGGCGATGCTCTCGGCCCACTTCAGGTTGTAGACGTTGTGGTAGTCGGCGTGCGCGTGCTTGCCCGGCATGACTCCGGAGACCCAGTCGGCGGGGTCGTACATCTCCGGTTCGCCCAGGTCGAGCCAGTGGCCGAGGATGCCCTGGGTGCTCAACGACGCCCGCTTCAGGGTGTGCCAGTAGTCGCCGGCCGCGTTCTGCGTCCAGTCGATCATTCCGCCGCGGCCCCACCAGTCGTTGGTGGTCAGGTACGTCGGCGCGCACGACGAACAGCCCGCCCGCACCAGGTACCCGCGCGAGGCCATGTCGGCGTGTTCGGGGCGGTTCTTGCCGATGTACGACTCCTCGATCGTCATCAGCCCGACGCCCTGGTTCGTCGAATAGTCGGCGATCTTCGTGGCCGGAGACGGGAAGTCGGTCGTGTCCCACGTCAGCGAGCCCATCAGCGTGTTGTCCGACCCGGCCGTCACCCCGCCGAACCACGGCAGGTCGAGCACGAACCCGTCCACGGGGAACTTCGCCGTGCGCAGCCCGGCCAGCCGGTTGTCGATCTCGGTCCAGTTGTCGTAGCCGAACTCCGACACCCACAGGCCGAACGCCTTCTTCGGCGGCACCGGCGGCCTGCCGGTCAGCTCAAGGTAGTCCTTGCGCAGGTCGGGAAGGTCGGGGCCGGTCATCGTGTACCACCGGAGCTGGTCGCCCCACGTGTCGATGGTCCACGGGTCGCCGTTGAGGTTCCACTCCTGCTTGTAGACCTGGTCGAGGAACAGGCCGTAGTTCAGGTTGGACGCCCCCACCGCGAACAGCACCGGGATCTGGGTGTTGCCCACGGGGCCGTTGTCGGGGTCCCAGACCATGGCGTTGCCGTAGGCGCCGCCGGGCGAGCGGGTCCGGCCGAGCCAGTCGCCGTCGGCGCTGCCGCCCGTGAAGAACTGCTGGCCGAGGCCGTAGGCGTGCTGCACGGAGCTCTTCGTCACCGAGAGCCCCTTCCACGCCTGCGACAGGTTGCGCGGGCAGGCCTCGTAGAGCAGCCGGGTCGGGTCGGAGACCTTCACGCAGAGCGTCCCGGCGGTGACCTCGACCTTCATGGACGCCGTCGTGATGACGTTCCCGACCTGGCTGAAGCTGGAAGGCCCGGTGTAGTCGGTCTTCGCCACCTGCGGGGTGGTGAACAGAGGAGACCCGGTGCCGGGGCTGGTGCCCTGGGCCAGTTCGAAGTGCACCAGGTCGTCGTCGAGGAACTCGGCGATCAGGTACGTCGACCCGCTGGTGAACTGCACCCGCTGGACGGCCGCCTGGGCGGGCAGGGCGACCAGGAAACTGCTCGCCAGAACCACGAATACGGTGAGAATGCGTTTCATGGCCGCGCCACCACCAGGTTGTCCAGGTTGATGCCGTTGGACGCATACTCGATCTTCACCGAGCGGGCCCCGGCCGTCAGGTTGGTCGTGAGCGTCGCGGTGCCCCACGTGTCCCAGTTCGCCAGCGCCGGCAGGTTGAGCGTGCCGGCCGAGACCCCGTCCACGTAGACGGTGCGCGTCGAGGCGACCGTCGTCGAGTAGCGGAACTTGAGCTGGTGGCTGCCGGTCGTGTCGGCCCTGACCTGGAAGGTCACCGAGTCGCCCGAGGAGGCGAAGCCGTCGACGAAACCGGTGCCGGTGTAGCCGGTGTGGTTGGTGTTGGTCGAGACGCCGACGCCGGTGGCGAACTCGGCCTCGTAGGCGGCCTTGTCGACCCCGTTCAGGGTGACCGACCGCGCCGACGCGCTGGAGGCCAGCTTCACGTACGTGAGCTGCTGCACCGGGTCCCACCACCAGCCCTCGGAGGCCGACTGGAGCGCGGCCAGGGAGGCCCGCGCGGTCGCGCCGGTCACCGACGACGGCTGGGTCGAGGCCACCTGCAGCGTGCTGGTCGTCGTCAGCGCGGGCACCGACACCCCGACCGTGTGGGACGCCCAGTTCTCGGTCGCCGTGACGGTTCGCGAGAGGCCCGCCGAGTCCTCGAAGTAGGAGTACGACGAGTTGCCCGACGGATAGATCCGGAACACCAGGTTGGCGTACGAGGAGACGTTGTTCGAGATGTTCCCGCCGAGCTGGTAGGAGGAGTTGAGGTTCAGCGGGATGATCGCGCCGGCGCGGGCGTACACGGGGATCGTGTCGAGGCCGGCGTTGTAGGTCTTCGTGCCGGGGCCGGTGAACCGGCCGCCGTTCCACAGGTCGTACCACTCACCCGCGGGCAGGTAGACGTTCTTCGACGTCGCCCCCTGGGTCGTGATCGGCGCGACGAGGAGCTGCGGGCCGAACATGTACTGCTGGTCCAGCGCGGCGGCCGTGGAGTCGGACGGGAACGCGAAGCTCATCGCCCGCATCATCGGCACACCGGTCACCGACGACGACTTGGCCTCGGTGTAGAGGTAGGGGATCAGGTTCATCCGCACGTTGGCGAACTTGCGGAAGTAGGGGATCACGTTCGTGTTCCCGGTCCGGGCCTGCACGTTCCACGGGGTGCGCGCCTCGGAGACGCCCGGGTTGGCCTTCTCCGAGTGGTACTGCATGATCGGCGAGAACGCCGCCTGCGCCGCCGACCGCAGGTAGAGCTCCGCGCTCGGGAAGTCGCCGGTGAACCCGGCCATGTCCCACGCGGTGTAGGGCACGCCCGACTGCCCGGCCGACAACTGCGCCCGCACGGCCTCCTGGAACGCCGGGAACGAGGAGTTCTGGTCGCCGGCCCAGAAGATCGAGGTCGACTGCGCCCCGGCGGTGCCGGCCCGGCTGAAGATCGTGCCGTCCGGCTTCTTGCCCTTGACGTAGGTGTTGTACGCCGACAGGTAGGAGTTCGGGTAGGCGTTGTGCATCTCGTCGCCCTTGCGGCCGTCGGCGAACGACACGTTCCGGCCGAAGATCGCCTCGGAGCCGTCGGTCTTGAAGCCGTCGATACCGACGTCGTCCATCAGGTAGTCGCGTTTGCTCATCCACCAGTTCCGCGCGGCCGACGAGGTGAAGTCGGGCACCATGCTGTCGCCGAACCACTGGCCCGTCGGCACCCGGTAGACCCCGCCGGGCTGGGCGGCGACATAGCCCTGCGCCTGGGCGTACGCCTTGTCGTTGAGGTGCTGCTGCGGGGCGGTCGACGGGTTGACGTCGAAGTTCTCCTTGAACACCGGGATCTGCCAGAGGATGACCTTGATGCCCTTGGAGTGGGCGTCGTCGACCATCGCCTTCGGGTCGCTCCACGCCGTGCCGGGCGGGAACGTCAGGTCGCTCAGCGCGAGTTTCCCGCTGCCCGGTTTCGGCGTGTACGTCGCGCCGTGCCAGACGTAGAAGGTGGCCTCGTCGCTCCACTGCTCCAGCACGATCGCCGAGTGCGGGATGTCGTGCGTCGTCGGGTTGGCGAGCTCGGCCGTGACCTCCGACTGGGTGTTCCACTCGTTGGCCGACATCCAGAGGCCGAACGCCCACTTGGGTGGCAGTTGCGGCCGGCCGGTGACCGCGGTGTAGTCGTCGACGATCTCCGCGGGGGTGCCCGCGAAGAAGTGGTAGTCGAGCGTCGAGTTCAGCGCGCCGTTCGTGTCGACGGTGAATCCGGCCAGGTCGCTCAGGTGGGTGTTCAGGTTGAAGACCGAGTAGCGGGTCGAGGGCAGGTAGACGCCGTATCCGGCGGAGTTCAGGAAGAACGGCGTCGACAGGTAGGTGCGCCGCCACGACCCCTGGTCGCGGTACTGGTTGTAGACGAAGTTGTGCACGTCGGTGCCGCGCTGGTCGAGGCGGTCGTAGCGTTCGCCGAAGCCCTCGAAGCGCTCACCGGACGGCGACAGGAAGTGGTCCTCGATCTTCGTGATCGTCGAGACGCCGTCGCTGGCCCAGCCGATGTTGCGGAACACCGCCGGGTCGTACTGCCGCGTGATCAGGGTCGTGCCGTCGCCCTTGTAGACCGACAGGCGGTAGGGCGTCTTCTGGATCTTCAGCACCAGGGAGGGCGTCGAGATCTGCAGGGTGGAGGCCGAGTTCGTGACCGTGTACCCGGAGACGCCGGTGATGTTCAGGCCGCTGCCCGAGGGGGCGATCTGGGTGCGGAACCGGTCCAGCGCCGGGAAGGCGAAGCGGATCTTCGGCGTGAACGACCCCGCCGAGTCGCCGGTCGTCACGTCGACGCTGGTGCCGTTGTTCACGTACGACGTCACGTTGGTGACCGTCGACCACGACGTCACCTTGAACGTGAACGGCCCCACGCTGCGCTGCCCGCCGCCGTTGACGTCGGCGTTGACGGTGTAGGAGATCGAGTCGCCCCGCACGAACGAGCCCATGGAGATGCGCCAGTAGGTGTTGTTGCCCTGGTTGTAGTCCCAGGCGGCGCCGATCGGGGTCTGCGCGACGCCGTTCTTCGTCCAGGTGATCCAGACGGTCTGACCCGGCTCGATCGGCCAGGTCGTGGCCTTGAGGGTGACGGCCTCCCCGGCCATCGGGTCGCGGGGAGAACGTTCGGTCGGCTCGGTGGAGTAGAGGTCGTCGATGCCGGTCGGGTTGTGGTGCACGCCGCTGAGGGCGGCCGCGGGGAGGGCATGCAACATCGTGGCCAGCAGGGCGAGCACCACGACGGTGACGCCCGAGCGTAACCGGGTCATGCGAACATTCCTTTCAGACGCGGCCAGTGCCCGGAGGCGCAGAGCACTGGAGGACGCTCGATGGGCGCGGGAAGGACGACCTCCCGCCCACCGGTGAGCACCGCGCCGGTCCACACGTCCACCCACTCGCCCGAGGGCAGGTAGGCGGCGATCTCGGTGGCGCCGGGCGTGGTGACGGGGACGACGAGCAGCGCGTCGCCCAGCTTGAACTGCAGGGGGTACGACCACAACTCGTGTTCCATGTGGTCGAAGAACAGACCCCGCATGAGCGGCTTGCCGCCGCGTACCGCCACGGCCGCCTGCTCGGTCAGGTAGGGCACCAGACGCTCCCTGAGCTTGGCGAACGTCCGGAAGACCGGGATGACCCTGTCGTCGCCGGTCTGTTCGGCGATGTTCCATGGCGTGCGGTCGCGGATGGGGGTGCGGTGGTGGTTGAACTCGGAGTGGTACTGCATGATCGGCATGAACGCCGAGGTCCCGGCCGCGCGCAGGTAGAGCTCGGCGGTGGGCAGGTCGCCGGAGAACCCGGCCAGGTCCCAGCCCCAGTAGACGATCCCGCAGGCCGAGGCGGTGATCCCGGCGCGGATCGAGGCCTCGAAGGCGGTCCAGGTCGAGTCCTCGTCGCCGGCCCAGAACGCGCCGTGCGGCTGCGAGCCGGTGAACCCGGCCCGGCTGAAGGTGACCGGGGCCTTGCCGTGCCGCTTCAGCAGGTCGCCGAAGGCCCGCGCGTAGTGGACGGGGAACAGGCCGTTCCCGTCGTCGCCCCGGCGGCCGTCGGCGTAACGCAGGTCGTGGCCCCACGCGTGCTCGCCGCCGTCGGTCTTGAAGCCGTCGACGCCCATCTCGGCGACCAGGTAGGCGCGCTTGGCCGTCCACCAGTCCCGGACCTCCTGGGAGGACAGGTCGGGCATCAGCGCCAGCGGGAACCACCAGCCCCGGTTCCGGTAGGGCCGCCCGTCGGCCTCGCGGACGCCGTAGCCCCGCTCGACGAGCTGCCGCGCGTCGACCGCCGCCTGGTGGCGGGGGTGCGGGCGCGTCTTCTGCAGCGGGATCTGCCAGAGCAGCACCTTGACGTCCCGGTCGTGCAGCTCGTCGATCATGCCCTTCGGGTCGGGCCACGGGCCGTCGGCGGGGAAGGTGTAGTCCTTCAGGGAGTGCGGTTCCTCCGACGGCTCGTAGACCGCGCCGCGGAAGGCCGTGAAGGTCGTCTCGTCCGACCACGCCTCGATGACCAGCGCGCCGACCGGGATGTCGTGCTCGCGGTGCCGGTCCATCTCGTGCAGCACCCGGGCCTGGGTGTTCCACTCGTTGCCGCTGGCCCAGAGCCGGAACACCCACGAGGGCAGCTCGGTCGGGTGGCCGACCTCGTCGAGGAAGGCCGCCAGCACGGCGGCGGGCGGGCCGTCGTAGAAGACGATCTCCAGGTCGTCGCCGGAGACCTCCGCCTCGATCGTCAGCACGTCGCCCTCGGTGGAGTACCAGGTGCGCCGTGAGGTCCGCACGTGGAAACCCCACGGCTCGTCGCCGACGACGAAGGCGAAGGGCATCGGCAGGTACGTCCGGTTCGCCGCTCCCTGCCCCTTGTACTGCTCGAACACGACCGCGTCGAGGTCGTTGCCCCGCTGGTCGACGGCGTTGAACCGCTCCCCGAACCCGACCAGGTGGTCGCCGGGCGCCAGCCGCACCGCGAACCGCACCCGGCGCGGCCCGTCGGCGTCGGCCAGTTGCTCGGCCGACCCGGGCACCACCCGGTCGGTCCCGCTGACGCCGATCTTCCCGGGCGTCCACCGCGCCGCCGACACCTCGAACCACCGGGTGGTACGACCCGGCTCCCGGAACCGGTAGCGATAGCGGTTCCCGAACACCAGCGGGGGAGTCGTCACCGTCCACGACCCACTGGCGGCCCGCGCCGCCTTGGCCTGGGCGGCGGCCAGGTGCCCGCCGTCGGTGACGACCGGCCCCTCACCCGCGAACGCGGGCGACATGGGCAGGTCGGCGCCGTCCCACTCGCAGACCACCTCGGCGGCCGACGAGCGGACCCGCAGTTCGACCGGCTCCCCGTCGAGCGGCAGCACGGGAACCCGCTGGTCCTCGGACTCGGCGTAGGGGTGGCCGGAGCCGTAGGGGCGATGACGGATCACAGTTCCGCTCCCAGCATCAGATACATCCCGTGCGACCACAGCAGGGGGGTGGCGACCGTCCCCCAGCGCCGCAGCCACTCGTCGTGGCGGTCGGGGAAGAGCAGCACGTCGGAGACCTGCTCGGGCAGGTCGCCGTTGGGCAGGGCCTGGGCGGCCATCCAGTCGAGGTAGCGCCGGGCCTCGTCCGGACGCCCGGCCGCGGCGTGGTTCAGGCCGAGGAACCCGGCCAGCAGCACCCACCGGCCGCCGCCGTAGAAGGTGTCGGCGCGGTAGCGGTACACCCCGCCGTCGCGGGCGAGCTGCCGTTCGACCTCGGCCACGGTCGCGACGGCCACCGGGTGGTCGGGGGCGTACACGCCGAAGGGGGCGACGCACGCCAGCAGGCTGGCGTCGACCTCGTCGGACCCCAGCCACTTGCGCAGGTGGCCCTGCTCCGCGACGCCCTCGGCGGCGATCAGCGCCTCGATGCCGCCGATCGCCTCCTTGATCTCCGGGCCGGCCGCCCCGAGCGAGATCGCAGCCCGCAGACCGGCGTGGATCGCGCCGAGCGTGGCCACGTGGCGCTGATCGACGTGCTCCTCCCACCAGTCGTAGCAGGGGCTGTCCCAGAACGCCGCCAGGTAGCGGGCGGCCACCTGGACCGCGTCGAGGTGGACGGGGGTGTCATACCGCCGGACGTGCTCGGCGAGCTGCCACAACCAGGTGCCGTAGCCGTCGAGCTGGTGGTCCCACCACTCGTCGGTGCCGTCGGCGCCGTCGAGGGTGAACCGGGTCGGCAGCATCTCCCCGGGCGAGAGCGTCTCGTCGTGGCGTCGTGCGATCAGGTCGTCGACCTGCGCGGCGCGCGCGGTGACGACCCGCGCGCACCACTCGTGGAAGGCGGTGACCGAGGACTCCTCGCCCGCACGGGACATGCCCTCCGCGATGAACGCGCCGTCGCGGAGCCACGCGTAACCCGCGTAGGCCGAAAAGGTCGGGCACGCCGGATAGGCCCCCGAGGGCGACTGATTCCCGCGGATCACCTGGATGCTGCGAGACATCAAGTCGATCATGCTGGTCGTCTCCTAGCCGAGAAGGGCGTCGACCTTGGACGCGGCTTCGGTCAGGGCCTCTTCGACCGGCTTGCGGCCGGCCGCGGCCTCGGTGAGCTCCTGGGTGACGGCGTCCTGCATCTCCTGCTGGCGGGCGATGACCGGCGGCAGGGCGATGCTCTTCAGCGAGTCGAAGACGGCCTGGCGGTTGGCCGGGACGGGGTCCTTCAGGTAGCCCTGGAGCACGGACTGGTCCGACACCGGCGGCAGCTCCCACGAGCTGGCGATCCGCGTCGTCGCGGCCACGTTGGAGCTGCTCAGGAACTTGGCCCAGGCGTAGGCCTCACGCGGGTGCTTCGTCGTGGCCGAGGCGGCCACCGAGTTGTGGAACACGGCGCTGGCCTTCTGGCTGTCGCCCGGCTCGACGACGACGTCCCACTCGAAGGGCACGTCCTTCAGCCCGGCGAACTGCCAGATGCCGTTGTGCCACATCGCGAGCTTGCCCGACTTGAACAGGTTGGTGTCGAAGTCGGCGGTGCCGCCGATCTCGGCCTCGGTCGGCATCGTCTTGCCGACCTTGTCGACCAGCCACTTGGCCGCCTTGACGCCCTGCGGGCTGTTGAACGTCGACTTGCCGCCGCTCATGAACTCGCCGCCGGCCTGCTTGAGGGCCTTGTAGAACTCGAAGAAGGTCACCGGCTGGAAGTCGCCGTACACCTTGGCGCCCTTGTCGGTCAGCTTCTCGGCGGCGGCCTGCTCGTCGGCCCACGTCCAGTCGGCGGTGGGCAGCGGGACGCCGGCCTTCTCGAACAGGTCCTTGTTGTAGAGCAGGACGACCGTGGAGAAAGACGCCGGGAGCGCGAACTGCTTGCCGTCGTGCTTGAAGGCGTTCAGCGACTCGGTGGCGTAGCCGGAGGTGTCGGTGTCGCCGCCCGCGGCGCCCAGGTCGAGCAGACTGCCCGCCCCGGCGTAGGTGACGAAGTTCTCGTAGTTGAGCTCGAAGGTGTCCGGGGCGGTCTGGCCGGCGATGCTGGTCTGGAGCTTGGTGAAGTACTGGTCGTACGGGGCCGTCTCCACCTGCACGTCGACCGTGGGGTTCTCCTTCTCGAACGCCGCCACGATCGTGTCGAGGTCCTTCACGTGGTCGGGGGCGGCGGAGAAGGTGAAGTAGCGCAGGGTGACCTTGCCGCCTGCGGCGGGTTCTTCCGTACGGGTCGCCGAGCCCTGGGAGCAGGCGGTGGCGAGCAGGGCGGTGATCAGGGTCGCCGCGGCGACCCGGGCTGATCCGGCCATGGGGGGTTCCTTCGTGTTGTTATTTCAGCCCTGACTGGGCCACGGACGCGATGACGTGCTTCTGGGCGAAGAGGTAGAGGACGAGGATCGGGACGACGCTGACGACCGACCCGGCCATCACGACGTTCCACTCGGTGGTGAACTGGCCGTGCAGGTTGGCCAGGCCCAGCGGGAGGGTCATGAACTCGGGCGACCTGATGATCACCAGCGGCCACAGGTAGCTGTTCCAGCTCGCCATGAACCCGAAGACGGCGAACGTGGCGAGGGCCGGGCGGATCAGCGGCAGCACGACCAGGGCGAAGATCCGGAAGTGCCCGGCCCCGTCGAGCACCGCCGCCTCGTCGAACTCCTTCGGCACCTGCTGGACGGCCTGCCGCAGCAGGAACACGCCGAACGCCGAGGCGATCGTCGGGGCCAGCACCGCGAAGTAGGTGTCGGTCAGGTTGAACGTCCGCATCTCGATGAACAGCGGCACGACCAGGACCTGCAACGGCACCATCAGCGTCGCCAGGTAGACGGCGAACAGCGCGCCCCGGCCGGGGAAGGGCAACCGCGCGAAGGCGTAGGCCGCCATCGAGCTGGTGACCAGCTGGAACACGGTCGAGGCGACGGCGATCCAGAGGCTGTTGAACATGATCCGCCAGAACGGCATGGTCTCCAGCAGCCGTTCGTAGGCGCCGAGGCCCGCGCCGTCGGGGGTGAAGTCGGGCGGGGTCTGCAGCACCGCCCCCGAGGGGGTGAGCGACGTGATCACCGCCCAGGCGAACGGGAACAGCATGACCAGGGCGCCGAGCACGACGACGACGTACTTTCCTGCTTTAGCCATAGTTCACCCACCGGCGCTGGCCCCGGACCTGGATCAGCGTGACCACCAGCACGACCGCGAACAGCAGCCACGACAGGGCGGACGCCTCGCCGGCGCGGCCGTACTTGAAGGTCAGGTTGTAGACCTGCTCGACGACGACCTGGGTCGCGCCGGCCGGTCCGCCGCCGGTCATGACGTGGACCTGGTCGAAGACCTGGAACCCGTTGATCAGCGAGATGACGACGACGAAGAACGTGCTGGGCGACAGCAGCGGGAGGGTGATGCGCCGGAAGCGCTGCCAGGCGTTCGCGCCGTCGACCCGGGCGGCCTCGACGTACTCCTTCGGGATGGCCTGCAGCCCCGCAAGCAGGATGATCATCACGAAGCCGAGGTCCTTCCAGGCCGAGGCGAGGATGATCGAGGGCATCGCCCAGCCGGGGTCGGTCCACCAGCCTGGGCCCTCCAGGCCGATCAGGCCGATCGCCCAGTTGACGATCCCCGAGGCCGGGTTGAGCAGCCACTTCCACAACAGCGCCACGACCACCCACGAGGTGACGACGGGGAGGAAGTAGATCGCCCGGAAGACGTCGCGGCCCCGCATGGCCCGGTTGAGCAGCATCGCCAGGCCGAGGCCGCCCGCGTAGACGAGCGGCAGGTAACCGGCGATGAAGTAGAGCGTGTGGCCGAACGCCGCCCGGGTCTCCTCACTGGCCAGCAGGCGGGCGTAGTTGTCCAGGCCGACCCACTTCATCGGCGTGATCAGGTTCCACTCGTGCAGCGAGGTCCAGAGCGACCCGGCCATCGGGATGAGCGTGAACAGCAGCAGCGGGACGGCGCTCGGGAGCAGGAAGACGGCGACGGTGAGGGCGTACCGGAGCCGCTTCCTCGGCGGCCGGACGGGCTGCCGGGCGGGGGCCTTCGGCGGGGTCTCGGTGAGGGTCACGGGGCCGCTCCTATCAGCCGGGCCCTGACCATGCGGCCCTGCTCGCCCGCCGCGCCCTCGGTGTCGAAGGGGGTGGCGAGCACCAGCGCCGCCGCGCCCTGGGCCCAGGAGGTGTCGTCCCAGCTCTCGACCTCGATCTCGATGTCGCGGCGGCCGGGCATGAGCTGGCGGCGGACCGCCGTGTCGAAGCCCGCGCGCCAGTGCTCCCAGTGGGCGGTGCCCTCGCCGAGGACCACGACCACCTCGGGGTCGACGACGTTTATCAACCCGGCGGTCGTCCGGCCCAGGATGGCGCCCGCCTCGGCGAAGACCTCGCGGGCGGTCGCGTCGTGGGCGGCCAGGGCGCCCAGGTCGTCGACCGTGGCCACGGCGAGGCCCCGGGCCCGGGCGGCGGCCACGAGGCCGGTCGCGCCGACGACGGCCTCGAGGCAGCCGTGGGCCCCGCAGCCGCACAGCGGCCCGTCCACGGCGACCGGCACGTGCCCGAACTCGCCCGCGCCGCCGCGCGCGCCCCGGTAGACCCGGCCGTCGGCGACGATCGCGGCGCCCACGCCGCGGCCGATCGTGAGGACCAGGAAGTCGCGGTGGGTGCGGCCCCGGCCGTAGAGGCGTTCGGCCACCGCCAGGGCGTTGACGTCGTTCTCCAGCAGGACGGGCAGCTTGAGGCGGCGGCGCAGCCGCTCGCCCACCGGCATGGCCCGCCAGCCCAGCGTGGGCGCGTCGCAGGTGCCCACGGCCTGGTCGTCGACGCCGCCGGGGACGCAGACCCCGACGCCCAGCAGCGGCGGCACCTTGTCCAGCACGTCGGCGACGGCCTCGGCCAGATCGCCCAGCGCGTCGGGGGAGGCGGGGTCGAAGGGGGTCTCCCAGGAGCCGAGGACCTCGCCGTCGAGGCGGACCTCGACGATGACCAGGTGTTCGGCGGTCACCTTCACCCCGAGGGCCCGGCCCGCCGTGCCGGCGAGGCCCAGGCGCTGGGCGGGGCGGCCGCCGCGCGACGGCTGGAGGTCGAGCTCCTCCAGCATGCCCGCCGCCATGAGCGCCTTGGTGAGCTGGGTGACCGTCGCGGGGGAGAGGTCCAGCTCCTTGGCGATCTCGGTGCGGCTGAGCGGCCCGAGCGTGCCGAGCAGGGCCAGGATCGCCGTCCGGGTGAGATCGCCGCGATCGGTCGCAGCCATCGGGCTCACTTTCTTTATTGGTAAAGTTAGTCCCGAAATATGGCTGCTCAGGCGGACACTGTCAAGACTCCGAAACCAGATCGAAACCTCAGTGCCGCGCGCACGGGCGGACCACCGCGATCGGGCAGCGCGCGTGCCGGAGCACCCGGCGGCTGACCGAGCCCATGACCATCGACCCCGACCGGCCGTGCGAGCCGACCACGAGGAGGCCGGCCCTCAGCGACGCCTCGACCAGCGCCTCCACCGGATGCGCGGAGCGCAGGTCGTCGACGACCGGCAGGGCCGGATACCTCCTGCGGTGCCGGTCGAGCAGTCCGGCCGCGACGGCCCGCTGACGCGCCCGGACGGCGTTGATGTCGTAGTCGACCGCCGGGGCGTAGGTGTGCCCGGGGAGGCTCCAGGCGTGCAGGGCGCGGATCTCCGCGTGGTGCAGGGCCGCCTGCTCGAAGGCGTAGGAGATCGGGCGCTGGCAGTCGGCCGAGTCGTCCAGGCCGATCACGACCTCGCCGACGCGGTCGGCCGGCCGGTCCCGCACGATCACCACCGGCCCGGTGGCGTGCCCGGCCACCTGCGTGCTGACCGAGCCGAGGATGCCGCCGGCGGTGCGGCTCATGCCCCGGCTGCCCAGCACGAGCCCGGACGACTCGGCGGCCAGCCGGCGGAGCACCTCGGCCGGGCGGCCCTCGATGTGCTCCAGGCGCATCCCGAGGCCGGGACGCCGGTGCCGCGCGGTCCTCTCGGCCTCGGTCATGATCTGGCCGCTCACCCTGGCGATCTGGCTTTCGAGTTCGAGAGAGTGCACGAACCGGTACGGAGACCGGTCGACCACGTGGACGACGCGCAACCAGGTCCCCCGCCGGGCGGCGTCGTCCGCGGCCCATTCGACGGCCGCGAGCGAGTTGGGCGAGCCGTCCACTCCGACTGTTACGACCTTCATCTCTCCCCTTGGTGTTCTCCCGGTTTCCCATGACAACGTCTGAGCTGGGTAGATCTATAGGGACGAAAGTCCCTAATCAGATAAATGGGGACTTTGGTCCCTATCTGGGAAGATTTCGGGTGAATAGCGTCAAAGGTATGATTCGCGTTTTCATCGTCGACGATCATGAAGTGGTGCGGCGCGGGGTGGCCGTCCTGCTGGAGTCCGAGGAGGACATCCGCGTCGTCGGCGAGGCCGGGACCGTGGCGTCGGCGATCACGCGCATCTCGGCCCTCCAGCCCGACGTGGCCATCCTCGACGTCCGCCTGCCCGACGGCAACGGCGTCGACGTCTGCCGCGAGGTCCGCAGCCGCAGGCCCGATCTGCCCTGCCTGATGTTGACCTCCTTCGCCGACGACGACGCCCTGTTCCAGGCCGTGATGGCCGGCGCGGCCGGCTACGTGCTCAAGCAGATCCACGGATCCGACCTGGTGGGCGCGGTGCGCGCCGTCGCCGGCGGCCGGTCGCTCCTGGACCCGCAGGTCACCCGCACGATGGTGCGGCGGCTGCGCGACGACGCCGCGCGCAAGGACCCGCTCGCCGTGCTGACCGACCAGGAGCGCCGCATCCTGGAGTACGTCGTCGAGGGCATGACCAACCGCCAGATCGGTGCGGAGATGTTCCTGGCCGAGAAGACGGTCAAGAACCACGTCTCCCGCCTGCTCGGCAAACTCGGCATGCGCCGCCGCACCCAGGCCGCCGTCTACGCCGCGCGCCTGCGGGGCGACGGGGTCAGCTGACCGGCACGCGCCACAGCACGCGGGTGCCCCCACCCCGGCGCGGCCCCACCTCGAAGCAGCCGCCCAGGTCGCCCGCGCGCCTCGCGAGGTTGCGCAGCCCGCTGCGCCGCCCGCCGGGAGGGAGCCCGACGCCGTCGTCCTCGACCACCAGCGTCACCTGCCCGCCGCTCTGCTCCAGCGACACCCAGACGTGCCCGGCCCCGGCGTGCCGGGCCACGTTCGACAGCGCCTCGTGGAGCACGGCGAGCACCTGCTCGGCGACGTCGTCGGGCACGCCGTAGTCGAGCTGCCCGTCCAGCCGCAGCACGGGCCGGAATCCCAGGTCCCCGTACGTGTCGTCCACCAGCTCCGCGACGCGGGCCCGCAGCCCCGACTCGCCGAGGGCACGCGGACCCTGGAGGGCGAAGACGGTGGCCCGGATCTGCCGGATGGTCTCGTCCAGCTCGTCGACCGAGTGCCGCACCCGGCCCCGCGCCTCGGGATGGTCCACCAGCCGGACCGTGCTCATGAGCGTCATCGCCACCGCGAACAGGCGCTGGATCACCACGTCGTGCAGGTCCCGCGCGATGCGGTCGCGGTCTTCCAGCGTGCGGAGCCGCTCGGCGTCGAGCCGGGCCTTGGCGAGTTCGAGGGCCCCCGCGGCCTGGGCCGCGCACGACCTGATCATCCGCAGCGTGCACGGGGTGAACGGGACCCGGCCCGACCACTTTCCGAGGACCAGCACGCCGTGCGTCGACCCCGCCGAGATCAGCGGCACCGCGGCGGCCGGGCCGATGGGCACGTTCCTGATCGTCTCGTATCCGTCGCCGACCAGGTCGTCGACCACGACCGCGTCCCCGGTCCGCAGGGCCAGGCCCGCGAGGGACGAGTCGGCCCCGACCTCCCCGCCGGCCAGTCCGCCGACCCCCTCGGAGATCAGCGCGCGCAACGTCGTGCCGCCCTCCACGGGGAAGAAGACGAGGGCGGTGTCGGAGTCGGCGATCTCCCGCATCCGCCTGGTGAGCTGGGCCAGCACGTCTCCCGGGCCCTCGCCGGACAGCAGGCGCGTGGTCATGTCGGAACCGGCCTGGAGCCGGACGCCCAGGTTGTGGGCCACCTCGTAGCGGCGCGCGTTCCCGATGGCCGTCCCGGCCGCCGTGGCCAGGGCGACGATGAGGTCCTCGTCATCCTGGTCGAAATCGGCGTCGCCGCGCTTGCCGATCAGGCAGAGGGCGCCGAAGAGCTCGTCGCCGACTCTCACGGGGACGCCGAGGAAGGCGTCCGCCGGAGGGCGCCCGGGAACGCGGGCCAGCCGCAGCGGCCGGGCCTCCCGCATCACCCGGCCCGGCGGGTCGCCGCCGCGGGGGCAGTGCCCGATCCGGGTGATCTCCTCCTCGCCGGCCGGGACGTGCTCCACCGGGCGGCGGTTCTCCCCGGAGACGTGCAGGACGCCGTAGCGGGCGCCGGCGAGCTCGGTCGCGGCCGTGACGAGCCGCTGGAGCACTATCTCGGGACGGAGGTCACGGCCCACCGAGGCCACCGCCTCGACGAGGTCGCGGACCCGGTCACGGCCGGCCAGCGCGGCATCGCGCTCCGTCCGGAGGTCAGAGAGGAGTTCGCCCAGCCGCATGCCCGGCGATCCGGGACGTGCGCCGTCCGTCGCCATACCTCTCATTCTCACGCGGGCTATCCGGACAAATCCCCATCTTTTGGTCAGTAGATCCGACGAAGACCGGGCCCCCGCTGAAGCGGGGCGCCGCTGCGCGCCAATCGACCGTCAAGCCCGCTTCGCCCGGGAAGGTTGCGCCGCGCCCGACGGGGCGGGATCTTGCTGGGGTAAGCCGATCTTCCTCAGGAGATTCCATGACGCTGCCCCTCCATATGCGCCGCCAGGGCTTCGACCCCGATCCCGGACTGGCCGCCGCGCGCGCCGAGCCGGGCCTGACCAAGGTGCCCACCCCCTACGGCCGCGACGCCTGGCTGGTCACCCGCTACGACGACGTGCGCGACGTGCTCAGGAACGCCGAGCTGTTCAGCTACGGCCACGGCATCAACATCCCGCCGATGAGCGAGGAACAGGCCAAACGCCTCAAGGCCGGCGCGTTGCTGATGCTGGACCCGCCCGACCACACCCGCTTACGCCGCATGCTCACGCCCGAGTTCACGATGCGCCGCATCCGCCGCCTCGAACCGCGCGTGCGCGAGATCGTCGCCGACCACCTCGACGCGATGGAGCGGGCCGGGGCGCCCGCCGACCTGGTGGCCGACTTCGCCACCCCGATCCCGTCGCTGGTCATCTGCGAGCTGCTGGGCGTGCCCTACGCCGACCGCGCCGACTTCCAGGCGCGTTCGACCACCCTGCTCGACTTCAACCAGCCGCCGGAGGCGCGCGGCCAGGCCCAGATGGCCTCCGCCGCCTACATGGGCGAACTGGTCGCGCGGGCCCGGGTCGAGCCCGGCGACGACCTGCTCGGCATGCTGGTCCGCGACCAGGGCGACGCGGTGACCGACGCCGAACTGGTCGGCCTCGGCGGGCTGCTGCTGATCGCCGGGCACGAGACGACCGCCAGCATGATCGGCCTGGGCACCCTGGCGCTGCTCCGCCACCCCGACCAGCTCGCCCTCGTCCGCGAGGACCCGGAGAAGGTCGACGGCATGGTCGAGGAGCTGCTGCGCTGGCTGACGATCATCCACTCGGGCGCGATCAAGGTCGCCGCCGCCGACACCGAGATCGGCGGCGTCCCGATCGCGAAGGGCGACGCCGTCGTGGTCTCCCTCCCGGCCGCCAACCGCGACCCCGCGCTGACCGAGAACCCCGACGCCTTCGACGTCACCCGCCGCGACCTGCCCCACGTCGCCTTCGGCTACGGCGCCCACCACTGCATCGGCGCGCCGCTGGCCCGCATGGAGATGCGCATCGCCTTCCCCGCGCTCTTCGACCGCTTCCCGGGCCTGCGCGAGGCCGGCGAACCGGCGTTCCGCTCGTTCAACGTCGTCTACGGCCTGTCGAGCTTCCCCGTGGCCTGGTGAAACGCTTCCTCCGTTACGGCTCCGCCCACCACGGCCCCGCCCGCCGCACCCGGCGGCGGGTGGCGGCCCGGCGCTCCGCACCCGCTCATCCCGATCGCCGCCACGGCGGTCAGAGCGGCACACGCACCGTCTCCACCCACCCGGGAGGGGGCGGCGGGTTCCGGCCGATCAGGGCCGCGATGAGCCGGCACGACCGCGGCTCGTCCGGCCACGGCGTGTGGCCGTCGGTCAGCACGATCACCACGTTCGGCCGGTCGCGCGCCGCCAGGGCCGCCGTGACGCCGACCCGCATGTCCGTGCCGCCGCCGCCCGCCAGGGTGACCTGCTCGGCCGAGGTCACCCGCGAGACGGCGTGGACGTCGGCGTCACAGGCCAGCACCGTCACCCGGTTGCCGTGCACGCCCACCTCGCGCAGCACGCCCGTCACCTCGGCCAGCGCCGCGCCCAGCTCGTCGTCGCCCATCGAGCCGGACGTGTCGACCACGATCGCCACCCGGGGCAGCGGCCGGCGCAGGCTCGGCAGCACCACGCCCCGCATGGCCGCCGACCGGCGGGAGGGGCGGCGGTAGGTGTAGTCGACCGCGCCGCCCGCCCAGGCGACCGCCTCGCGCACCGCCCCCGTCAGCACCTGCCGCCAGTCGACGACCGGTTCGAGCACCTGCTCCGCCCACCGCTCCCAGCCCTTCGGCAGGCTGCCCCGGGAGCGCCGGCGGGCCCGCATCGCCTCGGCGGTGTGCCGGCGCAGCGACTCGGCCTCGACCGGGCCCACCACGGGCGCGCCCTCGCCCGCCTCCCACGGCGACGGACGCCCGTGGGCGCCCGAACCGCAGTCGAGCCCGTGCCCGTGCGGCGGCAGCAGCGGCACGTACTCCTCGAACAGACGCCCCGGCTCCAGCCCGAACAGGCGCGGCTCCATCCGGCCCGCCGGGAGCGGCAGCCGGTCGGCGACCAGGTCGTCGTTGATCTCGCAGTCCTGCGCCACGTTGACCCGCAGCCGGTCGCGCTGGTGGGCCGGGGGCAGCCGCCCGGCCCTGGCGTGGTGGTCGCGGAGCAGGTGGGAGACCTCGTGGATCCAGACGGCGGCCAGTTCCTCGACGGGCGTGGCGTCCACGAAGGCGGGGGAGACGTAGCACCGCCAGTGCGCGTCGACGCCCATCGTGGGCACCCCGGAACTGGGGACGATGGAGAGGGCGTACAGCGCCGTGGCGAAGTAGGGCCGATCGGCCGCCGCCCGGTAGCGGGCGGCGAGCAACTTCACCCTGTCCATCGTCAGAGCGCGCCGGACAGCTGGAGGAGGTCGACGAACGCGTCGATGCCCGGGGGCACCGGCCAGCTGAGGTCGCGCATCGCGGCCAGGTCCATGGCCGCGCGGGCGGCCACGTCGGGCACGCCCGCGTCGACCGCCTTGGCCAGCACGACCCAGCCGGCCTCCCAGCGGCGCCGGGTCAGGTCGCCCTGCACGGCCGCCACGACCGCCGTCAGGAAGGCGAGCTGGCGGTCGCCGCGTTCGGGGAGCCGGAAGGCGGCCGGGTCGGCGAGCACCCGGTCGGGGTCGGGCAGGTCGAGCTCCTCCAGGTAGGAGATGAGCTCGACGCCCGCGCCGTCGCCCACCGCGCCGACCACCGCCGCCGCGAGGGCCTCCCGGCCGGTCGTGCTCGCGTAGGCGACGGCGAGCAGCTTCAGGGCCATCTCCCACGTCCGGGGCGACGGCCACGCCCCGCCCCGGCTTTCGGCGTCGGCGGGCAGGTGGTGGGCCAGACCCTGGCGGGCGGTGAGGAAGCCCGAGATCGCGCCCCGGGCCCGCGCCACCGCACCGGAGATCCGCGCCGCGTCGATCGACGGAATGCGCGCCGCCGGCCAGGTGCCCGCCAGGCCGCGGGCGACGGTCCGGGGGTCGTGCGTCCAGCGCAGGTGGACGAACCGGTTCGCCAGCGGCGGGCTCAGGTGCCAGCCGTCGGCCGCGCTCGACGGCGGGTTCGCGGCGGCCACGATCCTGACCTGCTCCGGCAGCCGCAGACTGCCGACCCGCCGTTCCAGCACGACGCGCAAGAGGGCGGCCTGCACGGCGGGCGGCGCCGAGGACAACTCGTCGAAGAAGACCAGCCCTCGGCTCCGCCCGGTCACCCGCACGGCCCAGTCGGGCGGCGCCATCGGCACCCCGGTCACGGCCGGGTCGTCGCCGACGATCGGCAGGCCGGCGAAGTCCGACGGCTCGTGCACGCTCGCGATGACCGTCTCCAGCGGCAGCCCGAGCCCGGCGGCGAGCTGCTCAAGCCCGGCCGACTTGCCGATGCCCGGCTCGCCCCACAGCAGGACCGGCAGGTTCGCCGCCACGGCCAGGGCCAGCGCCTCCAGCTGGGCGCTGGCGGCCGGTTCGGTGCGGTGCACCCGCAGCCGCCGGTTGATCTCGTCGGCGGCGGCCAGATCGCCCATGTCGTCGTTAATCGTCGTCGTCGCTTTCGTAGCCGATGCCGATGCCGGGGTGGTCGCGCTCGATCTCGTCGCGCAGGGCGACGAGGTCCCTGCGCCGCCGGCGGCGGATGAGGTCGGCCAGGGACCATCCCTCCCAGTCGGTCACGTCGATCCGCGCCCCGGCCGCGCGCAGCGCCTCGACCAGCGCGGGCGATCCGTAGGAGGCGACCGCGTGGTGCAGCGGGGTGCGCTCCTGGTAGTCGAGGCCGTTCACGTCGAGGCCGGCCGCCAGCAGCCGGGGCAGCAGCACCGTGTGGTCGACCAGGTGGAGCATGTGCAGGAGGCCGCGCTGACGGCCGTCGCGGACCCGGGGGTCGACACCGGCGTCCAGCAGCCGGAGGACCGCTGGGGTGTCGCCGTGCTGGGCGTGCAGGAACAGGGCCCACCGCTGGGCGCGGAGCCTCCGGGGCAGTCTGCCCTCACCCGACGTCCACGCCTGCTCGACCGCGAAGCAGCCGGAGACGGCTCCGCCGAGGGCGCGCATGGCGCGTTCGCGGCGCTGTTCGTCGTCGCCGTGCTCCAGCAGGAGACGGCCGCCGCCGGAGACGACCTGGTGCCACGCTCCGCCGCAGCGCACCCGCACCGGCTCGGGCAGCCCCGGCTCCGGCGGGCCCGACGCGCCTGGCGGGAGGCCGGGGAAGAGCGACTCCCTGACCAGCGGGTGCAGGTCGTCGGGCGTGAGCAGACCGGCCTCCAGCAGCACGCGGTCGGGCAGCGACGCGTCGGTGCCGTCGCGGAGCCCGGCGGTGTGCCGGGCGTCCCAGAAGTGGCGGGCGGACGTCCAGTCGACCCGGGTGATCATGTAGGGGTCGCGGTCGTCGTCCACGGGGACGAGATCGAGGGTGAGCCGTTGCGGGGCCTCGCTGAGCTGGGGCGTGAACGCCTGGAGGGCGGTGTCGCCGTAGCGGGCCAGGGTGACGTGGTGGTGGGTGCCCAGGGTGCCGCCGCCGTTGCCGCTGCGGGGCAGGTGCCAGCGCAGCAGTTCGGGCACCAGGTGCCGCAGGTCGTCGGCGAGCGCGGGGTCCTTCTCGGCCATGGCCGGGTCGAAGGCGACGTCGACGGCGGCGGCCGCGCAGGCGCCCTGCCAGTCGCCGGCCAGGCGGCGCCCGGCGGACTGTTCGATCATCCAGCGGGGGACGGCGTACCGGCGGGCCCGCCGCCAGCGGCTCAGTTCGTCGCGGTCGAAGGTCATCGGTAGAGGCTGCCGATCGCGACCAGGTCGGGGTGGCCGGGGCCGGCGGGGCGCAGGCGCGCGGTGAACGACCGCTTCACCTTGCGCGGCAGGCCGGGGCCGAGGCCGACGTACTCCAGGCGGGTGTCGTCGGGCACCTGGGCCAGCAGGCTCTTCGCGCCGCGCCCGGTCAGGCCGGTGTGGCGCAGCTCCAGACGGCGCAGCGGGCTGCCGGGCAGGGCCGCGGCCAAGGCGTGCGCGCCCGCGTCGCCGGTGGTGTTGGCGGGCGCGCCAAGGCTGCGCTCCGACGGCGGGCGGCCGAGGTCGAGGGACTCGATGCGGTCGAGCGCGGCGGCCAGCGCCGTCGCGCCGTCCGGGCCGATGCCGTTGCCGCCGAGGCCGAGCCTGACCGGACGGGCCGGGTCGGCCGCCGCCGCCAGCACGGCCGCGCCCTCGTCGCCCAGGTGGTTGGCCGGAAGGTAGAGCTCCCGCACCCCCGCCTCGGTGATCAGCTTCGCCAGCAGCGGCGCGGCGGCGGGCCCGAGGCCGTTGCCGCCGAGGAACAGTCGCTCCAGCGGGACGTCCCGGCTGGTCAGGGCCGCGACCAGGACCTCCAGCGAGGCCGCCGACAGGCCGGTGTTGACCAGGTCGAGGGTGCGCAGGGTGCTGTTCCAGGTGAGCATCTGCGCCAGCGCGCGCACCCCCGCCTCGCCGATCGGGTTGCGCTTCAGCCACAACGCCCGCACGTTCCGGTCGCCGCTCAGCCGGTCGGCCAGCGCCGCCGTGCCCTCTGGGCCGATGCGGTTGCAGCCCAGGTAGAGGGTGCGCAGGCGGTGGTCGTCGGTGAGCGCGCCCGCGACCGCGCGGGCCCCCTCGTCGCCGATGGCGTTGGTGCCCAGCAGGAGGTGGCGGGCGTGCGGCGAGGCCGTCGCCACCGGCAGCAGCCGGGCCACCCCGGGCGCGCCGAGGCCCTGCTTGCACAGGTCGACCCGGCCGTCGGGGCGCAGCGCGCCGAGCGGGAAGATTTCGTCGGCCGCGACCGGGCGGGTGTCGGCCAGCCGGGTGAGCAGCGGGTCGAGGGCCGCCGCCTCGGCCGGCGGGACGTCGGGGTGCTCGATCGCCGGGCAGCGTACGGGCACAGGCTTCACGGTCACCACTCCACCGATCGGTAGTCCTTCAGGAACAGTCCGGAGACGGGGTCGCCGCCGACCCCCCGGACGACGGGGTCGTACACCCGCGCCGCCCCGTCGATCACGTCGAGCGGCGGCCGGAAGCGGCTCGCCGCCCTCTCCGGGTGGGGCCGCTCGTCGGTGCACCACCCGGTGTCGACGCTGTTCATGTGGATGCCGCTCGCCGCGTAGTCGGGGGCGGCGGTCCGGGTCAGCATGTTCAGCGCGGCCTTGGCCATGTTCGTGTGGGGGTGGCGGACGGTCTTGTTCGCGCGCGAGAAGCTGCCCTCCATCGCCGACACCTGCACGACGTACCGGTCGGGGTGCGGCGAGGCCTCCAGGAGCCCCCGGAGCCGCGAGGTCAGCAGGAACGGCGCGAACGCGTTCACGAGCTGCACCTCCAGCCACTCGGCGGCGTCGACCTCGTGCAGCCGCAGGCTCCAGCTGTTGCGGTCGCGCAGGTCGAGCGGCTCCCCGGTCTCGTCGAGCAGCCCGGCGGGGAAGAGCGATTCGAGCTCCCCGGAGGAGGCCTCCAGCCGGGCGACGGCCGTGGCGGGCGCACCGGCCGTGACGCTGATCCGGGCGGCCGGCCCGGCCAGCGGCAGGCTCTCGGCCGCGCGCACCTCGCGGTGGTAGGCCGCCGGGCGGCGGATCGTCTGGGCGGCGTTGTTGACCAGGACGTCGAGGTGGTCGAACCGTTCGTGCACGGTCTCCAGCAGGCCCGCCACGCCGGGCAGGTCGAGCAGGTCGACGCCGTGGACGTGCAGCCGGTCGAGCCAGTCGGCCGCGTCGGGCACGGCGGCGTAGCGGCGGGCCGCGTCGGCGGGGAACCGGGTCGTCACGAGCACCTCGGCGCCGTCGCGCAGCAGCTTCAGCGCCGTCTGGAAGCCGATCTTCACCCGGCCGCCGGTGACCAGCGCCCGGCGTCCGCGCAGGTCGCAGCGGGCGGTGCGGCGGGCCAGGTTCTCCTCGGCGCAGGCCGGACAGAGCAGGTGGTAGACCGAGTGGACCTGGCCGTAGACGGCCTTGCAGACGTAGCAGCGCCGGGTCCCGGCCAGCGGCCGTAACCGCGTGGCCGGGCCGATCGACGGGGTGACCGGCGGCGCGGAGTCGGGGTTCTGGTCGCGGTGGCGCTCGGCGGCCGCGGTGACGACGTCGTCGTGCCGGCGGCGGTCGGCGTTGCGGGCCGCCTTGCGGGCCTTCTTGCCCGCCCGGTAGACCTGCGCGGCGGCCTCCCGCACCGGCCTCCAGCGCTCGTCGTCGGGATCGGCCGCGCGTGCCTCGGCCAGGACCCGCAGGCAGGTCTCCACGTCAGAAGCCATGCGCGTCCCCCTCCGGCAAGACCCTCCGGCGAAAAAAGGTGACACGGCCGACCGGATTCGAACCGGCGTCCTCCGCATCGCTTTGGGGCGCGACGACCTCTGCGCTACGACCGTGTCGCCGGAAGGCTAGCGCACATCTCCGACATTCCAGATCTTGTTCCCCCAATCTCCCGGAAAGCGCACACCCCGCCGGGCGCGTGTCCTTGCCGATATGTCGGACACATGCTGCTTAACCTGGGAAAACAGTTCGCATCCGGGGGAGCAGACATGCGTAAGTCGCCACACATCATGTCCTTGGGGAAGGTCCGGCCCACGTTCGAGAACGACCTGGGCTCCGTCACCGTGGTCGACGAGAAGGTGCTGCCGATCCTCGACCGGCTCTCGCTGAAGAGGGTGGTTCTGGAGCCGGGCGCGATCCGCGAGCCGCAGTGGAACGTCAACGCCAACCAGCTCGCCTACGTGGTCGCGGGCACCGTCCTGGTGTCGATCCTCGGCAACGCCGACACGTTCTCGTCGTTCGTCGTGCGGCCGGGGCAGATGTACCACGTCGAGTCGGGCGCGGTTTACCACATCGAGAACATCGGGGCCGACCGCGCCGAGCTCGTGCTCGCCCTGCGCAGCGAGCGCCCGCAGCACTTCTCGGTGCGCGACAGCTTCACCGCGATGACCGACGCCGTGCTGGGCAACACCTTCGACCTCCAGGCCTCGGCGTTCGCCGCGTTCGACCGGTCGCCGGCCCAGCAGATCGTCCGGCGCTCCGGCCCGGCCGACGTGACGCCGACCGCCACGCTGCCCAACGCCAAGTTGTTCGACATCGAGAGCCAGGCGCCGGTGCTGACCTACTCCTACGGCGACGCGCGCATGGCGCGGCACCAGTTCTGGGCCGCCCTCGACGACATCTCCATGTACTCCCTGCGCATCAAGGAGAGCGGCATGCGGGAGCCGCACTGGCACCCGGTCACCGCCGAGATGGGCTACGTCGCCAAGGGCCACGCCCGCATGCGCGTCCTGGACCCCGACCTCAGCCTCGACGAGTACCTGCTCGGCCCCGGCGACCTCTATTTCGTGCCGCGCGCCTACCCGCACCACATCGAGGTCATCGGCGACGACGAGATGCACTTCCTCATCTTCTTCGACCAGCCGATGCCCGCCGACATCGGTTACAAGGCCACCGCGACCGCCTTCTCACGCGAGGTCCTCGCCGCGAGTTTCGGACTCTCGGAGAGAGAGCTCCCGCAGTTCCCGTTCACCCCGATCGACCCGCTCATCGTGCCGCGCCTCAATCCCAGCGACCCCGTGAGCAAATGACGCCAGCAGAACAAGCGTCAGGGTGAGCCGGAGGTCGGCGTCCAGGAGGAAGGAGACGGCGGCCAGCACGGCGCAGACCCGGATCTTCGCGCGGACGGTCGTCACAGCAGCATCGTGATCGGCAGCGAACAGCCCAGCAGGGCGACGACCGCCGCCGCGGCGCCCGCGATCCAGGTCGTGAGGGGCGCGTTCACCAGCGGGCCCATCAGGTCGCGGTCGCGGCAGAAGTACACCAGCAGGAACAGCACCACCGGAACGCCGAGCGAGATGACCACCTGGCTCAGCACCAGCAGGCCGGTGAGCGGGACCCCGGACACGAGCGCCAGCACGGCCGGGGTCATCGTCACGATCCGGCGCGCGTGGACGGGCACCCGCACGCCGAGGAACCCGCGCATCACGACGTCGCCGGCGAGCGTGCCGATGCCGGACGACGACAACCCCGACGACAACAACGCGACGGCGAAGGCCAGCGCGGCGAACCCGCCCACCCGGGCGGCGAGTTCGGCGTGGGCGGCCGGCAGGTCGCCGGTCCAGGCGCCGCCGCTCGCCACCCCGAGCCCGGCGCCGAGCGCGATCATCGACACGTTGACGACCGTGGCCACGCCGAGCGCGAGCGAGCAGTCCCACCGCAGGATGCGCCGCACCAGCGCCGGCTGCGCACGGGCCGTCTCGGTCGACATCCCGCGCCCCTGGACCAGCGCGGAGTGTAGGTAGACGGCGTGGGGCATGACCGTCGCGCCGACGATGCCCATGGCCAGCAGCGGCGCCCCCGCCCCGCCCAGGTTCGGGATCAGCCCGGCCGCCAGGCCGCTCGCCGACTGGTGCCCGGTGGCGAGGATGTCGTAGCCGACCCCGGCCCCGACGAACATCAGCGCCGCCGCGCTCATCAGCTCGAACGGCCGGGTGCGGCCCTTGCGCCGCAACTCCAGCAGGGCCAGCGAGATCACCGCCGTGGTGATCGCCGACAACCACACCGGCATGCCGAACAGCAGCTGCATCCCGATGGCCGCCCCGACGAACTCGGCCAGGTCGGTGGCGAGCACGACGATCTCGGCCTGCCCCCACAGCAGCAGGCCGCCGCGCCGGCTGAACCGCTCGCGGCACAACTCGGGCAGGTTCCGCCCGGTCGCCATGCCCAGCTTGGCCGCCTGGAACTGCACCAGGATCGCGACCAGGCTGGCCAGCACCACGACCCAGACGAGCAGGTAGCCGAGGGTCGCGCCGGCGGTCAGGTTGGTGGCCACGTTCCCCGGATCGACGTAGGCGATGGCCGCGACGAACGCCGGGCCCAACATGGGCGCCAGCGTGGGGACTTTCCGCGTTGATGGACGTATGCCGGATTTAGCGGGATTGGGGCGAGCAATCACAGTGATTTCCCTAATTGTTGGGTATTGGAAATCGCCACACCGAGTCAAATGTTCCCGTTGCGGGTAAGTCGCGAAACGCGGCGCCATTAATTGCGCATTTCCGATAAATCTGGATATGTTCGTTTGGTGACTAAAGTGAGTGAGGCCTTCTATCGGGTGCTGCGGCACCACGGGGTGAAGGCGGTGTTCGGCAACCCCGGCTCCAACGAGTTGTCCTTCCTCACCGGCCTGCCCGACGACCTCCCCTACTACCTGGCACTCCAGGAGGGCGCCGCCGTCGCCATGGCCGACGGCTTCGCCCAGGCGGGTGACACGACCGGCTTCGTCAACCTGCACGCCGCCTCGGGCACCGGCAACGCCATGGGCTGCCTCACCAACGCGGCGGCCGGTCACACCCCGATGGTCGTCATGGCCGGTCAGCAGGCCCGCCGCTACGTCCCGGTCGACGCGATGCTCACCAACGCCGACCCCACGAAGCTCACCGACCCGCTGGTCAAGTGGTCGGGCGAACCCCTCCGGCCGCAGGACGGCCCCGCCCTGCTCTCCACGGCGCTGCTGCTCGCCCGGAGCGCGCCGCGCGGCGTGGCCTACCTGTCGATCCCGCTGGACGACTGGGACGAACCCGCCGACGAGCCCGCCCTGACCGGCCTGCTGGACCGGGCCGTCGACGGCCCCCCGGTCGCGGCCTCGCTCCGCGAGCTCACGGACGCCTTGAACCGGGCGCGCGACCCCGTGCTGGTCCTCGGCCCGGGAGCCGACACCGACGAGGGCTTCGAGGCGGCCGTCGCGCTGGCCGAGAAGGCCTGCCTGCCGGTCTGGATCGCGCCGAGCGCGCCCAGGGCCCCGTTCCCCACCCGCCACCCGAGCTACCGGGGCGTCCTGCCCTCGGCCGCCGGGGCGGTCGCCGACCTCCTGGCAGCCCACGACCTGGTGATCTGCGTCGGCGCGCCCGTCTTCCGCTACCACGCCCCCAGCAGGGCCGCCTTCCCGCCCGCCGACACGCTCCTGTACGCCGTCACCGACGACCCCCGCGAGGCCGCCCGCGCCCCGATGGGCCGGTTCCTGCTCGGCGACCCGACCGACGCGCTGGTGCGGCTGCTCGACACGTGCGAGAGGAGCGACCGGCCGCAGCCGAAGAGCCGCCTGCTCCCCGACGCCGAGCCGTTCACGGCCGAGGCCATCCTCGACGCCGTCGACCACGGCAAACCCGGCAACGCCGTGATCGCCTTCGAGTGGACCTCCGCCGACCTCCTCAGAGACCGCCTCACGATCACTCACCCGAAGTCGCTCTTCTACCCTGCCGCGGGCGGCCTCGGCTGGGGCCTCCCGGCCGCGATCGGCCTGTCGCTGGCCCGCCCCGACCGCCCGGTGCTCGCCCTGATCGGCGACGGCGCCCTGCACTACACCCCCTCGGCGTTGTGGACCGCCGCCCGCCACCAGGTCCCGGTCACCTTCGTGATCTGCGCCAACCGCCGCTACCGCGCCCTGGAGGAGTTCGCCGACCTGCTGGAGGTCGCCCGCGGCGACTACCTCGACATCGGCGGCGCCGACCCGCTGGCCGTCGCCCGGGGTTACGGCCTGGAGACCCACCACGCCGAGACGCTCAAGGACCTCACCGAGTTCGTGCACGAGGGCGTCCACGCGGAGCATCCGCGGCTCGTGCTCGTCGACCAGCGCTGATCTGGGGGAAACCGTGTCGAAGTCGCTTCTGGCCGTCGTCGTGATGCTCGCGGGCGTCGTCCCGGCCCACGCCGCCGAGGCGGCCCCCGGGCGGGTGTGCCCGGTCAAACCCACCGTCGTCCTGGTCCACGGCGCGTGGGCCGACACCTCGAGCTGGGCCGGCGAGGTGGCCGCCCTCCAGCGGTCGGGATACACCGCCCGCGCCGTCGGCAACCCGCTGCGCGACCTGACGAGCGACGCCCAGACCGTGCGCGACTTCCTCGACACGGTCCGCGGCCCGGTCGTGCTGGTCGGCCACTCCTACGGCGGTTCGGTCATCACCAACGCCGCCACCGGCGACCCCGACGTGAAGGCCCTGGTGTACGTCGACGCGGCCGCCCCCGCGGCGGGCGAGAACACGATGCAGCTCAGCGGGTCGGGCTCGGCCCTGGGCGGGCAGCCCGAGACCCTCTACGACCAGGCCGCCGCGCCGGGCACGACCGCCAAGGACCTCTACCTGAAGAAGGACGTCTTCCAGAACTCCTTCGCCCAGGACCTGCCCAAGACGCGGTCGGCCGGGCTCTGGGCCACGCAGCGGGCCGCCTCGACGGCCGCGTTCACGACCCCGTCGAAGGAGCCCGCGTGGAAGACCATCCCGTCGTGGTACTTCATCGCGAGCGGGGACAAGATCATCGTCCCGGGGTCGCAGCGCGCGATGGCCAAGCGGGCCAAGTCGAAGGTCACCGAGTTCGACGGTGGCTCCCACCTGGCCCTGATCTCCCATCCGGAGGCCGTGACCCGCGTGATCGAAGACGCGATCTGCTCGCTTCGGTGACCACGTAGAGGAGCGCGGCCACGACCATCCACGCCACCAGCGCGAGGAGGAGCACCAGCCACGAGGGAAGGCGGGTCGCCAGCAGCCAGACGCAGACGGCGAACGCCGTCAGCCCGCCGGCCCCGAAGATCGCCCCGATGGCGTCCTTGGCGGCCGGGCCGCGTTTGTGCTCCTCCTCCTCGATGAGCGTCAGGGTGGCGCCCAGGATGGCGGGGAACCCCAGCCAGACGCCCCCGGCGAGCGGCCCCCAGCGCTGGCCCACCAGCCCGGCGATCACCGAGATGGCCGCGCCGAACACGAACCGGACCACCAGGTCGCGGGCCCGGGTGTGCCGCAGCCGCGACGCCCGGAACCTCACCTTCACGAGACCACCGTCCAGCCCAGCCAGGCCACGGCCGCCCAGAGCAGCAGTGCGCCGGCCGAGCCCTTGAGCGCGCCGAACCGGCGGACCAGCGGCACCGCCAGCGCGCAGTAGGCCACCAGCGCCACCCCTCCGGCGACCATGCCGAGGCCCGACTCCGCCAGCTCGTCGCGGCCGTCGCTCAGCGCGGTGATGACCATCCCGCCGATGGCCACGGCCGGGGCGGCCGCGAAGATGCCGGCGAACCGCTTCGGCGAGGTCGCCTCCCCGAGCAGCGCGAAGCACATCACCAGGACGCCCCCGAACACCCCCCGGGCAACGATCAACCACACGTCGTCCATGGAAGACCGTTGCCCGCTGCGGTGCTGCGATCAGGTCATGGCCGGGGTAATTCGGTTTTACCGGCGGCTGGTCGACTCCCGGACGACCAGTTCCGGTTCCACCGTGCGGCGTTCGGAGGTGTCGTGCCCGACCATCCGGTTCAGCAGTAACTGGAAGGCCTGGCGCCCGAGCGTGGCGAAGTTCTGCCGGACCGTCGTCAGCGGCGGCCAGAAGTGGGCCGCCTCCGGGACGTCGTCGTAGCCGACCACGCTGACGTCTTCGGGCACCCGGCGGCCGGCCTCGCGGAAGGCCCGCATGAGACCGAGCGCCATCGGGTCGTTGGCCACGAACACCGCCGTCACCGACGGGTCGCGCGACAACCGTTTGCCCTGCTCGTAGCCGCTGTTCGCGGACCAGTCGCCGGCCAGCGGCGGCGGGATCTCGCGGCCCCGGAGCGCGTGCCGCCAGCCCTGCATGCGGTTGTTGGCGTCGATCCAGTTGGCCGGGCCGCTCAGGTGGTGGACGGTGTCGTGCCCCAGTTCCAGCAGGTGCCGGGTGGCCCTGACCGCGCCCGCGTGGTGGTCGACCGCCACGGCCGGGACCGACAGGCGCTCGCCGCCGCCGACGTCGACCACGGGCAGGTCGGGCGGCAGGTCGCGCAGGCCGTCGGCGGCCGACTCGTGGGGGACGATCACGATCACGCCGTCGACCGACTGCTGCCGGAGCCGGTCGACGCCCTCGGCGATCGACCGCCGGGTCATCGCCTCGAGACTGGCGATGTTGACCAGGTAGTCGTGTTCGCGCGCGGCGCGTTCGATGGCGTAGAGGGTGGAGGCGGGGCCGTACAGAGTCGTGTCGAAACTCACCACTCCGAGCACGCCCGAGCGGCCCGTCACGAGGGAACGGGCCGCGAAGTTGGGCCGGTAGCCGAGCTCCTGGACGGCCGCGAGCACCCGCGCGCGGGTCTCGGGGCGCACCTTCTCCGGAGCGTTGAGGACGCGGGAGACGGTCATGGCCGAGACGCCCGCGAGGCCGGCGACGTCTTCGAGAACGGCCGCTTTGGTGCGTTCGGCCGGCTCGCCGCCGGAGGATGTGGTCATGGGATCCAAGCCTATGACCTAACGCGCTGCACGCCGCTTGGCCCAGACGTCGAATGCCACCGCCGCCAGCAGCACCACGCCCTTCACGAGCATCACGCGTTCGCTCGGTGAGCCGATGAGGGACATGCCGTTGTTGATCACACCCATGATCAGACCTCCGGTGATCGCGCCCACTACCTTCCCGACGCCGCCCTGCACCGCCGCGCCGCCGATGAACGCCGCCGCGATGGCGTCGAGCTCGAAGGCGTTGCCGGCGGTCGGCCCGGCCTGGTTCAACCGGCCGGCGAAGATGACCCCCGCCAGCGCGGCCAGCACGCCCATGTTGACGAAGATCCAGAACACCACCTGCTTGACCTTGATGCCCGAGAGCACCGCCGCCTGCAGGTTGCCGCCGATCGCGTAGATCTGCCGCCCGAACACCGCCCGGTTGGTGACCAGCGAGTAGGCCAGCACGAGCACGGCCAGCAGCACCAGCACCCACGGCAGGTTCCGGAACCGGGCCAGCTGGACCACCACGAACATGATGACCGCGGCGGCCGTGACGATCTTCAGCAGGAACACCGGCAGCGGGTCGACGGCCTGGTGGTAGCCGAGCCGGGCGGTCCTGGTGCGCCACTGCGACAACGCCACGCCCCCGACGGCGAGCACGCCGACGAGCAGCGAGAAGATGTCGGCCCCGCCGAGCACGCCGAGCCCGACGTTGCCGAAGTAGCCGTCGGTGAACCCGTTGGAGAGCGTCCGGACGGGGTCGGGGAAGGGCCCGATGCCCTGGTTGCCCAGCACGGTCAGCGTCAGCGCCCGGAACAGCAGCATGCCGGCCAGCGTGACGATGAAGGCCGGGATCCCGAAGTAGGCGATCCAGAACCCCTGCCAGGCGCCGATCAGCCCGCCCGCGATGAGGGTGAGCACCAGCGCCACCGGCCACGGTATGCCGTAGTCGACCATCAGCACGGCGGCGATGGCCCCGGTGACGGCGACGACGGAGCCGACCGACAGGTCGATGTGCCCGGCGATGATGATCAGGATCATCCCGATCGACAGGATCAGGATGTAGGAGTTCTGGACGATGATGTTCGAGATGTTCTGCGGCTGGAGCAGCGCGCCCTCGGTGAGGATCGTGAACAGCACGACGATCAGCGCGAAGGCGATGTAGATCCCGCTCTGCCGGATGTTGAGCGAGACCCCGAAGACGGTGGTCCTGGCCGGCCCGGCGGGCGGCGGTCCGGCGGGGGCGGTGGAGACGTCGGTGGAGACGCTGCTCATCGGCCCTCCCGGTGCGCGTGCGGGCCTTGATAGTTGGTCATCGGGCGGGGTCCTTGCTGGTGAGCGTGGTCATGAGTGTCATCAGGCGTTCCTGGGTGGCCTCGTGCCGGGGCAGTTCGCCGGTGATGCGGCCGGCCGACATGGTGTAGATGCGGTCGCACAGGCCCAGCAGTTCGGGCAGTTCCGACGAGATGACCAGCACGGCCTTCCCGGCGTCGGCGAGGCGGTTGATGATCGAGTAGATCTCGTACTTGGCGCCCACGTCGATGCCCCGGGTCGGCTCGTCGAGGATCAGCACGTCGGCGTCGGTGAAGATCCACTTCGACAGCACGACCTTCTGCTGGTTGCCGCCGCTCAGCTTCCCGGTCACGCTCAGCACGCTCGGGGCCTTGATGTTCATGTCGTGGCGGTAGCCCTCGGCGACGCGGTACTCCTCGTTGTCGTCGACCCAGCCGCGCCGCGCCAGCCGCCCCAGGTCGGCGGCCGAGATGTTGCGTTTGATGTCCTCGATCAGGTTCAGGCCGTAGCGCTTGCGGTCCTCGGTCGCGTAGGCGATGCCGTGGCGGATCGCGTCGCGGACGGTCCTGATCTCCACCTGCCGGCCGTCGCGGTAGACCCGGCCGGAGACGTCGACGCCGTAGGACCGGCCGAACACGCTCATCGCGAGTTCGGTGCGGCCCGCGCCCATGAGCCCGGCCAGGCCGACGATCTCGCCGTGCCGTACCGACAGGCTGGCGTCGGCGACCACCACGCGGTCGCGCTGGACGGGGGAGTGCACGGTCCAGTTCTCGATCCGGAACGCCTCCGCGCCGATCGACGGCTCGTGCGGCGGATAGCGGTGTTCCAGGTCGCGGCCGACCATGCCCGAGATGATGCGGTCCTCGGTGACGTCGTCGGCGCCCATGTCGAGCGTCTCGATCGAGCGGCCGTCGCGCAGGATCGTGACCCGGTCGGCGATCGCGGCGATCTCGTTCAGCTTGTGCGAGATGATCACGCAGGTGATGCCCTCGGCCCGCAGGCCGCGGAGCAGGTCGAGCAGGTGGGCCGAGTCCTCGTCGTTCAGCGCCGCGGTCGGCTCGTCGAGGATGAGCAGCCGCACCTCCTTCGCCAGCGCCTTGGCGATCTCGACGAGCTGCTGCTTGCCGACGCCGATGTCCGAGACGGTGGTGACCGGGCTCTCGGGCAGGCCCACCCGGTCGAGCAGGGTCTGCGCCTCGTGGTTGGTGCGGTTCCAGTCGATCAGGCCGCGCCGGGACCGCTCGTTGCCGAGGAAGATGTTCTCCGCGATCGACAACTGCGGGCAGAGCGCCAGCTCCTGGTGGATGATGACGATGCCCCGCTGCTCGCTGTCGCGGATGCCGGCGAACCGGCACTCCTGGCCGTCGAAGGCGATCTCGCCCTCGTACGAGCCGTGGGGGTACACCCCCGACAGCACCTTCATCAGCGTCGATTTCCCGGCGCCGTTCTCGCCGCAGATGGCGTGGATCTCACCCCGGCGCACGGACAGGTTCACGTCCTGGAGCGCCCGTACGCCGGGGAAGGTCTTGGTGATCTCCCGCATACGCAGGATGTCATCGGTCATTGCAGTTCGGAGGCCTCGTAGTAGCCGGAGTCGACCAGCGTCTGGGTGTTGGACTTGTCGACGATGACCGGGTCGAGCAGGTAGGACGGGACCACCTTGTTGCCGTTCTCGTAGTCCGTGGTGTTGTTGACCTCCGGCTTGCCGCCCTTGAGGAGGGCGTCGGTCATCTTCACGGTCACGTCGGCGAGCTGGCGGGTGTCCTTGTAGATGGTCGAGTACTGCTCGTCGGCGAGGATCGACTTGACCGAGGCGAGCTCGGCGTCCTGGCCCGTGACCACAGGGTACGGCTGCTCAGAGGTGCCGTAACCGTTGGACTTCAGGGCCGACAGGATGCCGATCGACAGGCCGTCGTAGGGGGAGAGCACGCCGTCGACGTGGTCGCCGCCGCTGTAGGTCTTGGTGAGGATGTCCTCCATGCGCTTCTGCGCGGTGGCCGGGTCCCAGCGGAGGATGGCGACCGTCTTGAAGTCGGTCTGGCCGCTCTTCACGTTGAGGACCTTCTTGTCGATGTAGGGCTGGAGCACCGACATCGCGCCGTTGAAGAAGAACGTCGCGTTGTTGTCGTCAGGAGACCCGGCGAACAGCTCGACGTTGAGGGGGCCCTTGGTGGAGTCGTCCACCTTGAGACCCTTGAGCAGCGAGGTCGCCTGCTGGACGCCGACCTTGAAGTTGTCGAAGGTGGCGTAGTAGTCGACGTTCGGGGAGTTGCGGATCAGCCGGTCGTAGGCGATGACCGGGATCTTCTTGTCGGCCGCCTCCTGGAGCTGCGTGGTGATGGCGGTGCCGTCGATCGAGGCGATGATCAGGAGCTTGGCGCCCTTGGTGATCTGGTTCTCGATCTGGTTGATCTGGGTGGGGATGTCGTTCTCGGCGTACTGCAGGTCGACCTGGTAGCCGAGCTTCTCCAGCCCCGCCTTCACGTTCTCGCCGTCGGAGATCCAGCGCTCCGACGACTTCGTAGGCATCGTCACCCCGACCAGGGTTCCCGCGGGGCCGGCGGCGGCCGACTGGGACGCCTCGGCGTCAACGGTCTTCTGGGTGGACCCGCACGCGGCCAAGGCGGTGGCCATGAGGAGGGCGGCGGCGATCCGGGGGAATCTCACGTGCGTCATGCGAAGACTGTTATCGCTAACATAAAACGTGTCAATAGCTCGTTATGAAACCGAGTCAACGGGATGGGAGCGTTACCATCCCTTGATCGCCGACAGGACTGCTGCTACAACCGGCGCAACCCCCGAGAAATGCGGTGTTCCGTGCAGCAGTCGATCCTCACCACCGTCGCGCTCCCCGCCGCGCTCGCCCTCATCATGTTCGGGCTGGGCCTGTCTCTCACCGTCCGCGACTTCGCCGACGTCGCCACCCGCCCCAAGGCCGTCGTGATCGCCCTGGTCGCCCAGGTGCTCCTCCTGCCCGCGATCTGCTTCGGCCTGGTCGTCCTGTTCGACCTCGAACCGCTGCTCGCGGTCGGCATGATGCTGCTGGCCGCCTCGCCCGGCGGCACCACCGCCAACCTCTACAGCCACCTGTTCGGCGGCGACGTCGCGCTCAACGTGACGCTGACCGCGGTCAACTCGGTGCTGGCCGCCTTCACCCTCCCGCTCGTGGTGAACCTGTCGATCGGCCACTTCGTCGAGGGCGGCGGCGAACTCGGGCTCCAGGCCGACAAGGTCCTCCAGGTGTTCGCGCTGGTCCTCATCCCGGTCGTGATCGGCATGCTGGTCCGCGCCTGGAAACGGTCCTTCGCCGACCGCGCCGACAAGCCGGTCCGGGTCGCCTCGGCGATCGTGCTGGCCGCCGTCATCGTCGGCGCGATCGTGCAGGAGCGCGAACGGCTGCTCGACCACCTCGCCTCGGTGGGCGTCGTCGCGGTGCTGTTCTCGGCGATCAGCCTGACCGTCGGCTACTGGTTGCCGCGCCTGTTCCGGATCGGCCGCCGCCAGGCCATCGCCTCGGGCATGGAGATCGGCATCCACAACAGCACCCTGGCCATCACGATCGCCCTCAGCCCGACCCTGCTGAACAACTCGACGATGTCGATCCCGCCCGCCGTCTACGGGGTGCTGATGTTCGGCACCACGCTCGTCTTCGGCTACGCCGTCAGGGATTCGTCCAGATCCGGGCGAGTGTCGCGGGAAACGGAATGACCTCCGGCTCCGACAGCAGCGCGCGCAGCCGCCGGTCGAACTCCGGCAGCCGCGCGCCGAAGCGGTGCCGGGTCGAGCTCGACATCGAGTAGACCTCCGCGATCCGGGTCTCCGGGTCGCGGGTCAGGGTGCCGGCCGTCCGCATCGTCAGCCGCTTCGGGCCCTGCCAGCCCGCCGCCGCGATGATCTCCTCCTCGTCGCCGAGCCTCGGCACGCGGTATTCGCCGAGGAACTCGGCGACCAGCTCCTTGACCCCCGGCGGGATGCGGCCGGGCCGGTGCATCTCGGAGACCAGCACCAGGTGGCCGCCGGGCCGGACGAAGGTCCGCAGCCGGGCGGCCATCAGAGCCCGGTCGGTCCAGTGGAACGAGCGCCCGAACACCGCCGCGTCGAGCTCGCCCGGCTCGAAAGCCAGGTCTTCGGCCCGCGCCCGGATCCAGGTGACCGACGGGTCGCGGCGGCGGCCCCGCGCCAGCATGTCGGGGTCGGGGTCGACGCCGACCACCCGTCCGCAGAAGGGGGCCAGCGCGACCGCCAGCAGGCCGGGCCCGCAGCCGATGTCGGCCAGCACCGATCCGGGGCCGAGGTCCAGCTCCTTCGCCAGGACCTCCGGCAACCGCGCCGAGTAGGGGAGGCGGCCGAGCTCGTAGTAGTCGGCGGCTCCTTTGAACAGATCGTCATCCCGCGGCGGCACGGCGTCCTCCTTCCGGTCGGAGATCCAGTCCATCACAATCGGTCCATGACACACGAAGTACGCGGCGTGGTGGCCCGGGCCAAGGGCGCCCCGGTGACGCTGGAGACGATTCTCGTGCCCGACCCGGGCCCGGGAGAGGCGCTGGTCAAGGTGGAGGCGTGCGGCGTCTGCCACACCGACCTGCACTACCGCGAAGGCGCCATCAACGACGACTTCCCGTTCCTGCTCGGCCACGAGGCGGCCGGGATCGTCGAGGCCGTCGGCGAGGGGGTCACCGAGGTCGCGCCCGGCGACTTCGTGATCCTCAACTGGCGCGCCGTCTGCGGCCAGTGCCGCGCCTGCCTGCGCGGCCGTCCCTGGTACTGCTTCAACACCCACAACGCCACGCAGAAGATGACCCTGACCGACGGCACGGTGTTGTCCCCGGCCCTGGGCATCGGCGCGTTCGCCGACAAGACCCTCGTGGCGGCGGGCCAGTGCACCAAGGTCGACCCGGCCGCCGGCGCGGCCGTCGCCGGCCTGCTGGGCTGCGGCGTCATGGCGGGCTTCGGCGCGGCGATGAACACCGGCAACGTGGGCCGGGGCGACTCGGTCGCCGTCATCGGCTGCGGCGGCGTCGGCATCGCCTCGGTCATGGGCGCCCGCCTGGCCGGTGCGGCGAAGATCATCGCCGTCGACATCGACCCCCGCAAGCTCGAATGGGCCGGGAATCTGGGCGCGACCCACACGGTCGACTCCTCCTCGACCGACCCCGTCGAGGCGATCCGCGACCTGACCGGCGGCCACGGCGCCGACGTCGTGATCGACGCGGTCGGCATCCCGAAGACGTACGAGCAGGCCTTCTACGCCCGCGACCTGGCCGGGACCGTCGTGCTCGTCGGCGTGCCGTCGCCGGAGATGCGCCTGGAGCTGCCGCTGCTCGACGTGTTCGGCCGCGGCGGCTCGCTCAAGTCGTCGTGGTACGGCGACTGCCTGCCCAGCCGCGACTTCCCGATGCTGATCGACCTGCACCTCCAGGGCCGCATCGACCTGGCGGCGTTCGTGTCCGAGACGATCCCGCTCGACGGGGTGGAGGCCGCGTTCGAGAAGATGCACCACGGCGACGTGCTCCGGTCCGTGGTGATCTGGAATTGACATCCTCCCCCGCCGGCAGGCGGGGGATTCCAACTCGTCTCACTCGGAGGGGAGAGCGAGCTGAGGTTCGCGGTTCGTAGGCCCGGCAACCCGGTCGCCTCCCCGCGCATTCACCGCGTGTCCCGCGGCGATGTCCCGAATGTTCCGGGCGGCGTTCACATCGGCGTCGGCCTGATGCCCGCAGACGCGACACCGGAAGACCGCTTGGCTCTCGCGGTTGTCCGATGCATGATGCCCGCAGGCGTGACAGGTCTGCGAGGTGTACCTGGGATCGACCCTCATGACCCGGCTCGGCGCTTTGTGCTCGAGCCGGGTGACGAACTGGCCCCAGGCGGCAGCGAGGACAGCCCGGTTCAGCCCGGCCTTCTGACGGACGTTGCGCCCGGGATCCTCGGTCGTGCCCTTGGCCGACCGTGTCATGGCTGCGATCCGCAGATCTTCGACGCCGATGACATCGAACCGTCGTGCGAGCTGGGTGCTGGTCTTCTCGACCCAGTCCTTGCGGCGGTCCCTCTGGCGCGCCATGATCCGGGCGATGGCCCGCTTGACCTTGGCACGCCGGTTCGACCCACGCTCGGCGCGAGCAAGTTTGCGCCTCAGGCGGAGAAGACGAGCTTCTTCGGTCTCCCTCTGCCTGGGGATGAACAGCAGTTCACCGGTGGACAGGGCCACCGTGACGGCGACGCCCCGGTCAACACCCACGAGCTCACCGCTCTCCGGGCCGGCGACGGGTGGGGGGATGTACGTGAAGGCCACGTGCCAGCGCCCGGCCCGATCGAGGGTGACGCGATAAGACTTCACGCTCTTGGGAACGGGCCGGGACAAGCGGAAGCGGACCCAGCCCACCTTGGGAACCAAGACCGCGCCGACGCGACGGGACAGGCGACGTACGTCACCGGGCTTGACCGCGACAATGCGGAAGCCCTCGTTCTCCCCGCGTCTGCGCCAGGTCGGCCGCCGGTGTGTTCCGCCGAAGAAATTCGCCATGGCCTGTGCGAAATCCTTCAGCGCCTGTTGCTGGACGACCACCGACCCATCGCGAAGCCATTCATTTTCAGCCCGCGCCTCGGTCAATTGACGGCATTGTTCTACAAAGCCAGGAGCGTTCTTTCGTCCCGGCTGCCAGTGGGAATGCTGTTCAACCGCGAGATTCCACACGAAACGTGCATGTCCGCAATGCCGCGCCATCGCCGCCTCCTGGGCAGGCGTCGGGGAAAGACGGTAGCGGGACATGTGGAGAATCGTAACCGGCCCAACCGATAAAATCAGGGAGACGAAGAAGTGCTACAGCGTTCAGCGTTTATTCCCCGTTCCGAAAGTCGGGGCACTCGACCTGGATGGTCATGGTGACCCGGATCGACCACGCCGTCACCTCGGGCACCTTCAGCCTCGACGGCCAGACCTTCGACGTCGACAACAACGTGTGGGTGCTCGGCGACGACGCCGAGTGCGTCGTGTTCGACGCTCCCCACGACGTCGACGCGATCCTGAAGGTGGTCGCGGGCCGCCGCGTGAAGGCGATCCTGGCCACCCACGCCCACGACGACCACGTCCGGCAGGCCCCCGCCCTGGCCGACGCGACGGGCGCGCCGATCCTGCTGCACCCCGACGACCTGCCGGTGTGGCGGCTCACCCACTCCGACCGCGGCCCCGACGGCGAACTGGCCGACGGGCAGACGATCGAGGTGGGCGGCACGACGCTGACGGTCCTGCACACGCCGGGCCACGCGCCGGGGGCGTGCTGCTTTTATGCGTCTGACCTGGGGGTCGTGTTCACGGGCGACACCCTGTTCCAGGGCGGGCCGGGGGCGACGGGGCGGTCGTTCTCCGACTACGACACGATCGTGGCCTCGATCAGGGAGAGGCTGCTGACGTTGCCTCCGGAGACGGTCGTGAAGACGGGCCACGGCCCCGACACCACGATCGGGGCCGAACGCCTCTGACGGGTCAGCACAGACCCCGGGTGTTCACCGGGCCGACGTCCTGCGGCACGTCCGCGGTCGGCCCGGCCAGCAGCAGCGCCGTGTCGGCCGCCCACATGACGCCGTCGTGGACGAACCAGTCGTCCTCGGCGCCGCCGCCGGCGGCCGTCACGTCGGTGACGCCCTTCTCCGCGAGCAGCGCCTTGACCGCGCCGAAGCGCAGGCGGCGGAAGTCGACGCAGTGCAGCGGCTCGCCGGGGGCGTCGATCTGGCCGGGCATGGCATAACGCTCCCCGGCGGCGGCCTCCCGGCCGAGCCTGATGTCGATCTCGCCCGGTTGCCCCGCCTTGATGCGCAGGGCGACGACGCAGTCGGTGAGGGCGCAGTCGCCCTCCTTGGTGAGGAGGCCGACCTGTCCGCCGACGGGGATCGCGGTGCCGACGAGGCTGGGCGCGGCCGGGACCGTCCGCAGGGTCACGTCGAGGCCGACGCCGCGCAGCAGGTTCCCGTAGGTCTCGGGGTCGGCGGTCAGATCGTTGACGGTGAGCACGTAGGAGTCGCCGTCGCGGCGGATGTCGAGGGCCGCCGCCGGGCTGGGCCACGCCGCCCAGGTGACGGCCGCGGCGGTGGCGGCGGCGAGCGGCACGGCCACCCGGGTGCGGCGGCGTCTCGGCGTGGGGAGCGTCTTGACGGCCTCCAGCAGCGCGCGCGCGCCTGGCGTGATCGGGGCGTCGGCACGCGCCGGGTTGATCCGCGCCACCATCTCGTCGACGTTCATGGGCGTCCTTTCGCGAGGGATCCGGCGCGGGAGCCGTACCGGGACAGGTCGAGGTCGGCCGCGGCGAGCAGCCGGGCGAGGCGTTTCCTGGCGCGGTGGAGGCGCACCCGGGCGACCCCCTGCGGGCAGCCGAGCACCGTCGCGATCTCGGCGGTGGTCAGGCCCTCCCATCCGGCCAGGGAGAGCACCTCGCGGTCGAAGTCGCTGAGCCGCGCGAAGGCGGCGCGCACGGCGTCGGGGTCGCCGTCGGGCTCCGTGTGGGGCCGGGTCGCCAGTTCGTCGCGCAGCCGTTCGGCCAGGGCGGTGTGCCGGTGGTCGGCCCTACGCTGGTTGGCCAGCACCCGGCGGGCCACCCCGAACAACCACAGGCGGGCCTCGGCGGGGATCGCGTCGCGTCTGCGCCAGGCGGTGGCGAAGGTCTCGGCGATCGCGTCGGCGGCGTCGTCGGGTAACGCCGTGCGGCGCCTGATGTAGCCCATCACCGCCGGGTAATGGGTCAGGTAGAACTCGTCGAATGCCGTCACGATGAGGTAAGTGTCCGGACCCCGCAAGTAGTTACAGGACGGACGCCGTGACTCCCGCGATCGCCAGCAGCAGCCCGGCCACGGATATGACCGCGCCGGCCACCGCCGCGACGCGGCGGCCGGGCAGCCGGGCCCAGTACACCAGCACGTAGGGCAGGTATCCCAGCCCGCCGATCCCGACCCCGGCCAGGCTCAGCGCGGCCAGGATCCCCTTGGTCCCGCTCGGCACCGCGCGGTCGCCCTCAGGGGTGAGCTGGGCGGGCGTGACCTCGCCGGCCTCGGAGTCGGGGGAGGTGTCGACCGCGACCGCCGGGCCGCCGGAGGCGGGGACGAAGGTCCCGTCGCAGTCGTAGCGGCCCTGGCCCAGGGTCACGCACGACGTCACGGTCAGTGTGCCGGGGGTGCCGGCCTGGCCGGTGGCCAGCAGCAGCGAGGGCACCGAGCCGTAGATCGACATGCCGCAGACGGCGAGCCAGCACAGGATCAGGATGAACTTCCCGATGGGTCCGGGGCCGCGGCGGCCGGGGGTGACTCCGTTGAGGACGTCGGCGATCTCACTCATGTGGCCCAGTTTGTCGGGGACGACTTGTACTGGTCTTGTAACGTACTTTGCCCCAGAAAGTATGATCTTGACGTCCCGGACTTTTCCGTACAGGGAGCCGAAATGGCCGACGAATACACGAATCCGCGTGCCGACTACGCGGCCAGGCTGAATACGAGCACGCCGCACGCGGCGCGCATCTGGAACTACTGGATGGGCGGCAAGGACAACTACGCCGCCGACCGCCAGGCGGGCGACGCGGTCGCGTCGGTCTACCCCGACATCGTCACGATGGCCAAGCAGTCGCGGAAGTTCCTCATCCGCGCCGTCAGGTGGGTGGCCGAGGAGGGCGGCGTCAAGCAGTTCCTCGACATCGGCACCGGGCTGCCCACCATGCAGAACACCCACGAGGTCGCCCAGTCGGTGCACCCCGACGCCCGGATCGTGTACGTCGACAACGACCCCATGGTCCTGGTGCACGCCCGCGCCCTGCTGGTCAACACCACCCCCCAGGGCGTGACGACCTACGTCGAGGCCGACTACCACGACCCCGAGCTGATCGTCGCCGACGCGAAGAACGTGCTCGACTTCACCAAGCCGATCTGCGTCATGTTCATGGGCGTGCTCGGCTACGTCGAGAAGCTCGACGAGCTGAAGTCGATCGTCGACCGCGTCATGGCCCACGTCCCGTCGGGCAGCTACATGATCTTCTGGGACAGCTCCGAGGGCGACGAGATCGGCGACGGGGCCGACAAGCTGGTGGAGTCGGGCGGTGTGCCCTACTACCTGCGCACCGTCGAGGAGCTCAAGTCGGTCTTCGACGGGCTGGAGTTCGTCGAGCCCGGTCTGGTCCCGCTGTCGCAGTGGCACCCGACCGAGTACGAGCGTCCCATCGACTCCTTCGGCGGCGTGGCCCGCAAGCCGTGACGCCGTGACGGCGGCCGGACCGGGCCGGCCGCCGTAGTCGGCGTTCCGCGGTGTCAGTCGTCGTCGGCGTCGTTCGCGTCGTCGGCGTCATCGGCGGCGTCGTCGGCCTCGTCCGCGGGGGCCTGGACGACCGTGCCCTTGGCCGCGTCGACGTAGACCTCCTTCACGGTCCCGTCGGTGCCGGCCACCTCGATCTCCCACGTCGTGCCCTCGAGATCGGACGAGACGACCCATCCACCGGCGACCTGCCCGACCGCGGTCCGCTGAGCGGCGTCGACGAGCACCGTCGGCCTGGCGGGGGCCTTGTCGGGGGTCTCGGTGCCGTTGTCGCTGTCGGCCGACGCGATCCCCACCCCGGCGACGCCGGCGGCCAGGGCGGCGGCGAGGACACCGGTGGCGATGGCGGTCTTCCTGCGCATATCTCGTCTCCTTCTGATGGTTTCGCGCTTGTTCCTCCACCATCGGGGAGTGCGGCCTATCGGCACCCTGCGGGTTTCCTAAGGATTTCCGAAGTCGACGATCACCTCGGCGCCCGCCGGCCCGTTCCGCACGCGCAGGCTCCCGCCCGACTCCTCGGCCGTCCGCCGGGCGATGTCCAGCCCCAGCCCGGTCGACCCCGCCCCGCTGACACCCCGTTCGACCAGGTCGGAGCCGGGGAAACCGGGCCCCTCGTCGCTCACGGTCAGCCGCGCGCCGCCGGGCCGCGCGGTGAGGTCGACGGCGAACGCGGTGCCTTCGGGGGTGTGCGCGAACACGTTCTCCAGCAGCAGGTCGACGAGCGCGGCCAGGTCTTCGGCGCGGACCGGGACGGGCAGGGGGCCCGGCGCGAGCCGTACCGAACGGCGGCGGTTCTGGTCGTCGGCCAGGGCCGACCAGAACGCGACCCGCTCGGCCACCACCTCCGCCGCGTCGCAGCCCGGCCCGCGTTCCGCGCCCGACCGGCGGGCCTCGGTGATGACCTGGGTGACCATGCGTTCGACGCTGGCGACGGCCGCGCCGACGCGGGCGGCGTCCTCGCGGTCGCGCATCGCGTCGACCTCCAGCCGCAGCGCCGTCACCGGGGTGCGCAGCCGGTGGGACAGGTCGGCGACCGACTCGCGTTCCCGCCGCAGCAGGCCGTCGATGCGCCCGGCGAGCTGGTTGAGGGCGGTGCCGACGTCGCGGATCTCCGGCGGCCCGTCGGGGGTCACCCGCGCGGCCAGGTCGCCGCCCGCCAGCCGCCGCGACACGCCCGCCGCCTCGGCCACCGGGCCGATCAGCGACCGGGCCAGCCGGTCGGCCACCAGCGCCCCCAGGGCCAGCAGCGCCAGGCCGATCAGGCCGAGCACCAGCCAGGTGCGCGTCACCCCCTCGCGCAGCCGCTCGGGCGGGACCAGCGCCCGGACCACCGTCGTCCCGTCGCCCTGCACCGCGACCAGCACCTCGCGGCCCTGCGGCGTGTCGACGGTGAGGCTGCGGCCGAGCCGCGCCAGCCGCACACCCGGCCCGGCCGCCGCGGGCTCGCCCACGAAGCGGTCGCCGGGCAGGAACACCGTCACCGGCACGCCCGCGCCCTTCGCCTGCGCGATGGCGGCGGCCAGCGCGTCGCGGTCGCCGAGCGCGGCCGTCGCCGCGACCGACCCGGCCCACGCCGCCGCCGTCCCGGTGGCCCGTTCGGCGGCCAGCGCCTGCACCAGCACGGCCAGCGGGACCAGGAACGCCACCAGCACCAGCGAGGTCGTCGCCAGCGCCAGCGACGCCAGCCGCCGCCTCATCGGCCCGGGTCGACGATCTTCACGCCGACCCCGTGCACGGCGTGCAGGTAACGCGGCCGCTGCGCGGTCTCGCCGAGCTTGCGGCGCAACCACGACAGGTGGACGTCGACCGTCTTGTCGCCGCCGCCCCAGGCCATCCGCCACACCTCGGCCAGCAGTTCCCGCTTCTGCACCACCTGCCCGGCCCGCGCGGCGAGGTAGTGCAGCAGGTCGAACTCCTTCGGCGTGAGGTCGAGCCGGCGTTCGTCGAGCCACGCCTCGCGCGCCGCCGGTTCGACCCGCAGGCCGCCGACCACGATCACCTCCGGCTCGCCCTGCTCCCGGCCGCGCCGCAGCACCGCCCGCACCCGGGCGTCGAGCTGCGCCGCGCCGAACGGCTTCACCACATAGTCGTCGGCGCCCGCGTCGAGCGCCTTGACGATCTGCGGCTCGGCGTCGCGGGCCGTCGCCACGATCACCGGGATCGTGCTGACCGCCCGCAACATGCGCAGCACCTCGCAGCCGTCGACGTCGGGCAGCCCGAGGTCGAGCACGACGAGGTCGGGCCGCTCCTCCAGGGCCCGCGTCAGCCCCTCCATGCCCTGGGGCGCCGAGCTGACGGCGTGCCCGAGACCGGTCAGCGCCCGGGTGAGGGCCGCTCTGACCTGGGGGTCGTCCTCCACGAGAAGCAGGTGTGCCACCTGTCCGCCTTTCTGGGTACTACCTTGCGAGGTTCCCCGAGAAAGGCGGACGATGCGCGGAGCGGGACTGGCGGCGTGGCTCCTGGCGGCGGCCTGCGCCACGTCGGCGGGCACGTGGGCGGTCTCGCTCATCGCCCCCGGCGGGGCCCTGACCGAGGCCCAGGTGCAGGAGGCGCTCGCCACCGCCTCGGCGCAGCCGCCCCCGCCCCCGGGCGTGACCCTGCGGGCGGGCAGCAGCTTCGCCTACCCCGAGGGCTCGCTCACCGCCGCCTGCTCCGGCGGCCGGGCGGTCCTGCTGTCGTGGACGCCGGCGCAGAACCACAGCGTGGAGGACGTCGAGCGGGGCCCGGCCCCCTCTGCCGCGGTGACCTTCGAGTCGGCCGACGACCGCACGACCACCGTGACGGTCCGCTGCCCCGGCCCGGTCGCCTCGGTCGTGCGCGGCACCGACGACTAGCGGGTGGCGCCTACGGATGCCACATCTTCTCCAGGGGATGTTTGTGCACCTGCTTGTAGACCGCCCGCTGCGCCCACCGCCCGGTCGTGACCAGCCCGATGGTGAGCACCAGCGCCCCGCAGGCGATGATGATCGCCCAACTGATCCGGTAGGCGGCCGTGAAGCCCGGACCCGCCGCCAGCACCGTGACGTGCGAGGCGACGACGCTGCCGACGACGGCCACTCCCAGCGTGACGCCCGTCTGCCGCATGGTCGACACGATGCTCGCGGCCACGCCGGCCTGCGCGTTCGGCATGCCGGAGACGGCCGTCGTGGTGATCGCGGCGTTCAGCCAGCCGAGCCCGAAGCCCATGAGGGCGTAGCAGAGGTACATGCGGGCCCCGGTGGGCAGGTCGGCCGGGACGGCGGCGAGCAGCCCGGCGCTGATGCTCCCGGCGGTGCCGAGCACGATGGAGGGCCGGGGCCCGTACCGGCCGACGACCCGTCCGGAGATCGGCCCGGTCAGCGCCTGCAGCAGGGGCATCGGCAGGATCGACAGGCCCGCCTCGAAGGGGGAGAGGCCTTTGACGACCTGCAGGTAGAGCGTGTTGACGATCAGGAAGCCGCCCTGCGCGGTGTACATGAGCAGGGCGATCCCGGTGGCCCCCGCGAACGGCGGGGCCTTGAAGAACCTGACGTCGATCAGCGGCTCCGGCCGGTGCCGCTCGACCACGATGAGCGCGCCGAGGCAGACCGCCGAGCCGAGCAGGGAGAGCACGGTCTGCGGTGACCCCCAGCCGGTGTTCGGGGCCTCGATGATGCCGAACGTCAGCAGGAACACGGTCCCGATGACGAGGATCTGCCCGGCCGGGTCGATCTTCCTGGGGTGCGGCGCCCTCGACTCCGGGACGTGCAGCTTGGCGAGCACGAAGGCGGCGATCCCGATCGGGACGTTCACCCAGAACACCGACCGCCAGCCGACGAACTCGACCAGCGCGCCCCCGATGAGCGGCCCGGCCGCGACGCTGACGCCGACCACGCCGCCCCAGACGCCGATGGCCCTGGCCCTCTCCCGGGGCTCGGTGAACGTGTTGGTGATGATCGACATGGCGACCGGGTTGAGCATGCTGCCCCCGACGGCCTGCAGGGCCCGGAACACGGTCAGCGTCTCCAGGGTGGGCGCCAGGCTGCACAGCAGCGAACCGGCGGTGAAGACCACCAGGCCCGTCTGGAACACCTTGCGCCGGCCGATCCGGTCGGCCGTCGAGGCCGACAACATCAGGAACGAGGCGAGGGTCAGCGTGTAGGCGTCGAGGGTCCACTGCGCGCCGGAGATGTTCGCGTCGAAGGCCTGCTTGATCGAGGGCAGGGCGACGTTGAGGATGCTGCTGTCCATGCCGACGATGAACACGCTCACACAGCAGATGGCCAGCACGACGCCGGGCCTCGCACAGGTCGCCATCCGCAGGGACTACCCGGCCTGAGCTGCCGGGATGTGACCCGCGACAGGTCTTTGCGGCTCGCTGGCCGTGATCATCAACGCCGTTTATACGGGCGCTATACAGCGGCTCACGAGGCTGGCCCCTGATAAGCCGGATGACTCTTCTCGGAGGCCCGACGGTGTTGCGCGAACGGCGGCAGGGCGCCGCACTACCCGCCATGATCTCGCTTGCTCTGTTATCCAGTCTGTTCGCCTCGGTCCCGGCGAAGGCGGTCACGCCGCCCGTCCAGGCCCCCGTGAGAGCCCCGGCGGTGACCTGCCCCGAGGAGATGCCGACCGAGATCGCCGCGCGGCTGGCCGCGCAGGTCTGCGGCAGGCGTGTCAGGGCCGCGCAGATGACCACGGAGAACGACGAGTACTTCGTCAACCCCGACGGCACGCTCACCCTTGAGCACCGCTACCGCCCGGTCCGGGTCAGGCGCGACGACGCCTGGGTGCCGGCCGACGCGACGCTCGTCACGGCCGCCGACGGCACGGTCGTCCCGAAGGCCGCCTCGGTGTCCTACGGGTTCTCCGGCGGCGGGGACGGGCCCCTGGTGCGGGCCGCCCGCGAGGGCGTGGAGTTCACGCTCGGCTCCCCGCTCGGCACGTTGCCGAAGCCGGTGGTGTCCGGGGCGACCGCGACCTATCCCGAAGTGCTGCCCGGCGTCGACCTGGTGCTCACCGCCGACGTCGACGGCTTCGCCCAGAAGCTGATGGTCAAGAACCGGCGGGCCGCCGCCGACCCGCGGCTGAGGTCGCTCACCTTCGGCGCCGACGTCGACAAGGGCGCGCTGAAGGCCGACCGGCACGGCAACCTCACCGTCGTCGACGAGAAGGACGAACCGGTCTTCGCCGCCGTCGCCAACGAGATGTGGGACGCCGCCGCCGAGAACGCGGCCAGGAAGACCCCGGCCGCCGCCTCGAAGACCGTCGCCGAGGCGCTCGATCCGGGCAGACGCGCCACGATGGGCGTCAAGGTCGGCCGGGACGCGATCACGATCACCCCCGACGCGGCGCTGCTGGCCGACCCGGCCACCGTCTTCCCGGTGACGATCGACCCGAGCTTCACCGCCGCCAAGTCGGCCTGGACGTACGTCGACTCCCGCTACCCGACCAGCACCTACTGGAACAGCTCCAACGACGCCACGTCGGGCACCTCCGACTCCGGCGGCATGAAGCGGCGCTCCTTCTTCAACATGAACCTGTCGGGCATGGGCACCCGCAAGCAGATCGTGTCCGCCACGTTCAACCTCTACGAGCACTGGGCCTGGTCGTGCTCGGCCCGGAACGTGGAGCTGCACCGGACCGCCGCGGTGTCGTCGTCGACCAACTGGAACAACCAGCCGGCCTCGAACCTGTCGATCGGCGCGAAGAACGTCGCGCACGGCTGGTCGTCGAGCGGCCAGGGCGGGCCGTCGAGCTGCCCGGCGGCGTGGGTCGGCTGGAACGTGGCCTCGGCCCTCCAGGGCGTCATGGACGCGGGCGGCACCTCGGTGACGTTCATGGTCAAGGCGTCCAGCGAGACCGACAACACCTACTGGAAGCGGTTCGCCAACAACCCGAACATCTCCATCACCTACAACACGCTCCCGGGCACGCCCACCGCCCTGGCGGTGGCGCCCTGCTCCACCTGCTCCAGCCCGGCCCTGGTGGGGGCGGCGCAGCCGACCCTGTCGGCGAAGGTCTCCGACGCCGACGGCACGGCGCAGCGGGCCGACTTCGAGGTGTGGAACTCCACCAAGGCCACCAAGATCACCGGCGGCTCGGTGTCGGGCGTCGCCAACAACGGCACCGGCACCTGGCGGGTCGCCACCCCGCTCGCCAACACCTCCTACAACTGGCGGGTGCGCACCTACGACGGCACCGCCTACGGCGCGTGGTCGGCCTGGTTCGCCTTCACCGTCGACGCCGCCGCGCCCGACAGCCCCGAGGTCGCCTCGGCCGACTACCCGGCCGGCACGTGGTCGAAGGGCGCCGGGCAGGCCGGCACGTTCACCGTCACCCCGGCGGGAACCGACGTGTCGGCCGTGCTCTGGTCGTTCGACGGCGGCGCCCAGCAGTCGGCGGCGAACACGGGGAGCGCCCACACGGTCACCTGGACGCCCGCCACCGACGGGCCGCACACCCTGCGGGCCTGGGTGAAGGACAAGGCCGGCAACCTGTCGGAGCCCGCCCAGTACGACTTCGGCGTGGGCAGGTTCGCGGTGACCTCGCCGCAGGACGCGAGCTCCACGGCGCGGCGCACCGTGCTGGCCGCCGCCGGCAGCGCCGGCGTCACCGCCGTCTCCTTCTCCTACCGGCGCGGCGAGGCCGACGACTGGCACCAGGTGCCCGCCGCCGACGTGCGCCGCCGCTCCGACGGCGCGGCGGTCACCTGGCCGGTGGCCATGACCGCCGGGGTCTCGCCCGACCTGGTCTGGGACGTCACCCGCACGCTGACCGAGGACGGCGCGATCGAGATCCGCGCCGAGTTCACCACCTCGGGCGGCACCGCCGCCTCCGCGAAGGTGGACCTGACCGTCGACCGCGACGCCGAGGGCGCCACCACCGGCCCGATCGGCCCCGGCACGGTCAACCTGCTCAACGGCGACTTCCGGATGACCACCACCGACGCCAGCATGTTCGGCGTCGGCCTGATGCGCTCCTTCTCCTCGCGCGACCCGCGCAAGGGCTCGTCCCTGCCGGGCGTGGCGCCCATCTTCGGCGCCGAGTGGACGCCGAACGGCCTGGCCCAGTCGGGCGACGGCACCTTCACCGAACTGCACGCCACCTCCGCCACCTCGGTGGAGATCACCGGCGACGGCGCCTCGGTCGGCTTCACGAAGAACACCGACGGTTCCTGGACGCCGCAGTCGGACGCCGGCAACCTCCGGCTGACCTACGACGCGGCGGCCGACCGCTACACCCTGACCGACTCCACCACCGCCGACCGCACCGTGTTCGCCAAGGTCAACGACGCCTATCTGGTACGGGCGGTCTACCCGGCCGGCGGCAAGGGCGGCACCGTCTTCGTCTGGGAGCCGGTGACCGGCGCCGACGGCGCCCGGCTCGCCCGGCCCACCAGGATCATCGCCCCCGCCTGGTCGGTCGCCTCGCCGAGCGACTGCGACGTCGCCACCCTGGCCGCCCTGCCCGAGGGCTGCCGCCTGATCGTGGTCACCTACGCCACCACGACGACGGCGGGCGCCCAGCTCGGCGACGTCGCCGGGCAGGTCAAGCAGATCAGCCTGTGGGAGGGCGGCGTCGCCGCGCCGCGCGGCCTGTCCGAGTACCGCTACGACGACCTCGGCCGGCTCCGGGAGCGCTGGGACCCCGCCACCCCCGCCGTGAAGACCCGCTACGACTACGACCTCGGCGGCCGGGTCAACCGCTTCACCCCGCCCGGTGAGCTGCCGTGGACCCTCACCTACGGCCGGGCCGGGAACGCCGACACCGCCGCCGACGGCATGCTGCTGGCCGTCTCGCGGCCGACCCTGCGCCCCGGCACCCTGAGCGAGACCAACGGCACCGCCGTCACCTCGGTGGTGTACGACGTGCCGACCAGCGGCGGCGGCGCGCCCTACAACCTCTCGCCCGCCGCCACGCTGACGTGGGGCCAGGCCGACCCGCCGTCCGACGCCACCGCGATCTTCCCGCCCGACCAGGTGCCCGCCAACCACACCGGGCGCGGCGGGCTGGCCGCCTCCGACTACGGCCGGGCCACCGTCACCTACCTGAACGCCAACGGCGCGACCGTCAACCGGGCCGAACCCGGCGGCGGCCTGTCGGCCAGCCAGTACGACGCCCACGGCAACACCGTGTCCACCCTGTCGGCGGGCAACCGGGCGCTGGCCTTCGGCCAGGGACCCGGCGCGGCCGAGGAGCTGACCCGGCTGGGCCTGATCAACAGCTCGACCGCCGAGCGGGCCCGGCTGCTGTCGGAGGAGACCGTGTACTCCGCCGACGGCCAGCGCATGCTGGGCGAGTTCGGCCCGCTGCACCTGGTGCGGCTGAACGGCGTCCCGACCCCCGCCCGCAAGCACCAGGTCAACACGCTCGACGAGGGCCGGCCCGCCGACGCCAAGGTCTCCGGCCTGGTCACCACCACCGCGGTCGGCGCGTGGTCGCCCGGCGGCGGCGCGGACGCCGACGTGCGCCTCACCCGGACCTTCTACGACTGGGCCACCGGCAAGGTGGTCAGGACGGTGACCGATCCGGGCGGCCTGGCCGTCACCCGGACCACCGGGTACGACGCCGACGGCCGGGTCGTCAGCGCCACCATGCCGAAGTCGTCCGGAGACGACGCGGGCACCACCACCAGCGCCTACTACACCGCCGACGGCTCCGGCGCCTGCGGCGGCAGACCGGAATGGGCCGGCCTGCTCTGCCGCACCCAGGCCAAGCAGCACGTCTCGGGCGGCGGCTCCAACCCGTCCGAGCTGGTCACGAAGGTGTACGCCTACGAGGAGGGCGGCCGGGTCGCCTCGGTCACCGAGACGGCCAACGGCGTCACCCGCACCACCGCCACCACCTACGACACGGCCGGCCAGGTGCTCACCACCACGGTCACCGGGGGCCTCGGCACGGCCGTGCCCGTCGTCACCAACAGCTACGACGCGGCCGGCCGGCTGACCAGGACCACCGCCTCCACCGGCGCGTCCATCACGCGGGAGTACGACGCCCTGGGCCGGCAGACCTCCTACACCGACGCCGACGGCGGCGTCACCCGGGTCGAGTACGACGCCCTCGACCGGGTGATCAGGAAGACCGACGGCGCCCCGTCCACGATGACCTACGAGTACGACCTCGACGCCGACCCCCGCGGCCTGCTCACCGCGATGACCGACTCGGTCGCCGGGCGCTTCACCGCGACCTACGACGCCGAGGGCGGCATCGTCGCCGAGCAGCTGCCGGGCGGCGTGTCGTACACGGTCGGCAAGGACCCGACCGGCGCGCCGACCCGGCGCGTCTACCAGAACGCCGCCGGGGTGAAGCTCCTGGACGACGCGGTCACCTGGTCGATCCACGGCCAGCAGCTCACCCGCACCGGCCTGTCGGCGCAGATCGTCGGCTACGACAAGATCGGGCGCATCTCCTCCGTCGACGACACCGTCGGCGGCGTCTGCACCCGCCGCGCCTACGGCTACGACGCCAACTCCAACCGCACCTCGCTCACCAGCGGCGGCTGCGACGGCGGCGGGGCCACCACCCGCACCCACGCCTACGACACCGGCGACCGGCTCGTCGACCAGGGCTACGTGTACGACGCCTTCGGCCGCACCGTCTCCACCCCCGACGGCCTGGCCGTCGACTACTACGCGACCGACCTGGTCAAGGCGATGACGTCGGGGGACACGCGGCAGTCGTACACGCTGGACCCCCAGCTCCGCCGCAACAGCACCCTGACCGAGGTGCGCACCGGCGGGACCTGGGCCGCCACGGCCCGGCGCGTCGAGCACTTCGACGCCGACGACGACACCCCCGCCTGGGTGGTGGAGGACGTCGCCACCGGGCGGGTCAGCCGGAACGTGCACTCGGTGTCGGGCGGCCTGGCGGCGGTCACCTCCGCCACCGGCGAGATCCGGCTCCAGCTCACCAACCTGCACGACGACATCAACGTCGTGCTCGACCTGACGACCGGCGTGCCGCTGGCGCTCGACTTCGACGAGTTCGGCAACCCGCGACCGGGCCAGCCGGCCGGCCGCTACGGCTGGCACGGCGCCGCCGAGCGGGTCACCGACACCCCCGACGGCACGATCCTCATGGGCGTGCGGCTCTACCAGCCCAGACTCGGCCGGTTCCTGCAGACCGACCCGGTCGAGGGGGGCAGCGCCAACGCCTACGACTACGCCGCCCAGGCGCCGACGTCCAACGCCGACCTCGACGGCCGCAAGTGGTACTGGTGCCGCACCTTCTCGCACTTCGCCTTCAACCACTGCGGCGTCACCCGCGCCTGGTACCACGGGAGCTGGCGCACCGTGCGCTGGGTGAAGACCCCCCGGGGCTGGTGGGTGCGCGGCATCCTGTACGACTACTGCACCAGCAGCCCCGACCGCCCGCTGGGATTCGACTTCCGGCAGGCCTGCATGATGCACGACTACGGATACGCCCTGCGGAGGATGGGCTACATCTCCAGCAAGTACCAGGCCGACGCCGTCTTCTACAACGTGCTCTGGAACGGCGTCTGCCCGGCGTACGCCTGGTGGAAGCGCGGCACCTGCCGCAACCTCGCCACCACCTACTACCTGGCCGTCTTCTACGGGGGCCGGGTGTGACGGACCGGTGATCCCGGCGGGGACCGTCCCACGGTTCCCGCCGGTGTCTTTCTGACCCATGGGTTGACGGTTGTGACTCCATCGTGCACATTTGAGCGGCTTTGATCATCGTGATCGCCGTTCCACTGGAGCCTGATGGAATTCGCCGTCCTGGGGCCGCTCCGCGTGTCGGACGACGCCGGGGTGCTGACGCTGAGCGCCGGCAAGCAGTGCGTCATGCTGGCCGAACTGCTCTGCCGCGCCGGTCGCCCGGTGTCCGCCGACGTCCTGGTCGAAGCGCTCTGGGGACAGCGTCCGCCCCGCACCGCCGCCGACAACCTGCGGCTGTACGCGCACCAGCTGCGCCGGGTGCTCGGCCAGGACCGCGTCACCCGCACCGGCACCGGCTGGACGCTCACCGTCCATCCGGGGGAACTCGACGCGGAGGTGTTCGAGACCCTGGCCCGGCGGGGCCGCGCCCTCCTGGCCGCCGGTGACCACGAGGAGGCCTCGGCGGTGCTCGCGCGGGCGCTGGAGCTGTGGCGCGGTCCGGTCTACGACGGCCTCAACGTCACCGACGGGCTGCGCGAGCACGCGCGGCGGCTGGAGGAGGAGCGCCTCACCGCGCTGGAGAACCGCGTCGACGCCGACCTCGCGCGCGGCCTGTCGTCGGCGCTCGTGCCGGAGCTGACCGCGCTCGTCGACGAGCAGCCGCTCCGGGAGCACCCGCGCGCCCAGCTCATGACGGCCCTGGCCCGGTCGGGCCGGCAGGCCGAGGCGCTGGCCGTCTTCCACGACGCGCGCCGGGTGTTCGCCACCGAGCTCGGCCTCGACCCCGGCGACGAGCTGCGCGACCTCCACCAGGCGATCCTCACCGGCACCCTCCCGGACGACCCGGCCGCGCCGCCGCCCCCGCCGCGCGAGGCCACGCCCGCGCAGCTCCCGGCCGACATCTCCGACTTCACCGGCCGCGACGACCAGCTCGGCCGGATCACCACCCTGCTGGGCGGCCCCCCGCCCGCCGGCCCGGGGCACGTCCGGGTGTGCGTGATCGCGGGCATGGGCGGGGTCGGCAAGACGACGCTGGCCGTGCACGCCGCCCACCGCATCGCCCGCGACTACCCCGACGGCCAGCTCCACGTGAACCTGCACGGCGTCGAGCCGACGCCCGCCGACCCCGGGCAGGTGCTGGCCTCCTTCCTGACCGCGCTGGGCGTGCCCCGGACCGCGATGCCGGAGACCACGGAGGAACGCGCGGCCTGCTTCCGCAGCCAGGTCGCCGACCGCCGGATGCTGATCGTGCTCGACAACGCCGCCTCCGAGCGGCAGGTGCGCCCGCTGCTGCCCGGTTCGTCGGGCTGCGCCGTCATCGTCACCAGCCGGACCCGGCTGACCGGCCTGTCCGGGGCGACGCTCATCGAGTTGTCGGTGCTGCTGCCCGCCCAGGCCGTGCAACTGCTCTCGCGGATCGCCGGGGCCGGGCGGGTGGCCGCCGAACCCGAGGCCGCCGCCGAGATCGCCCGCCTGTCCGACCGCATCCCGCTGGCCGTCCGGGTCGCCGGGGCGCGCCTGGCGGTGCGCCCCAACTGGCCGCTCAAGCGGCTGGCCGGCCAGCTCACCGACGAACGGCGGCGGCTCGACCAGTTCGCCACCGGAGACCTGGCGGTGCGGGCGAGCCTGGCGCTCAGCTACCTCGGCCTCGACCCGGCCACCCGCAGGGCCTTCCGCCTGCTCGGCGCCCTGGACGCCCCCGACTTCGCCGCCTGGACCGCCGCCGCCCTGCTCGACCTGCCGCTGGCGGCGGGGGAGGAGCTCGTCGAGTCCCTGGTGGACCGCCAGCTCCTCCTCATCAGCGGCGCCGACGCGGCCGGGCAGTCCCGCTACCGCTTCCACGACCTGGTGCGCCTGTACGCCCGCGAGCGCGGCGCCCTGGAGGACGACGACGCCGCCGTGCTGGCGGCGCTGGCCCGCGCCTTCGGCGGCTGGCTCGCCCTGGCGGAACACGCCACCGAACGGGTGCACGGCACCTCGCTGGCCATCATCCACGGCGACGCGCCCCGCTGGCGGCCCCCTGACGAGGCGCCCGCGGAGCCGTGGGAGCCGCTGGCCGGCCACGACCCGCTCGCCTGGTTCGACGCCGAACGGGCCGCCCTGGTCGCCGCCGTCCGGCAGGCGTGCACGCTGGGCCTGACCGCCGTGGCCTGGGACACCGCCTGCTCCCTGGAGCGCTACCTCGACGTGCGCGGCCGGTTCGACGACTGGCGCACGATGCACGAGCCGCTGTTGGAGGCCTGCCGGGCGGCGGGCGACCGGCTCGGCGAGGCGACCGTGCTGCGCGGCCTCATCTCGGCGACGAGCTGGATGGACAACGAGGCGATGGCCGCCCACTACGACGGCGCCGAGCAGCTCATCCCGCTGTTCACCGAGGTCGGCGAGGACCGCGGGCTGGCCGACGCCCACGTGATGCGGGCCTGGGGCGAGGCCGCCCGGGGCGCCCTGGCCCAGGGCCTGGAATCCGGCCGGACCGCCCTGCGCCTGGCCGAGGGGGCGGGCCACCTGAGCGGCCAGGCCCGCGCCCACGTCTGCATGGCCGTGACCTACGGGTTGTCCGACCTCGACATGGCGATCGTGCACCTGCACAAGGGCCTGGAGCTGGCCGAACGGGTGGGCAACGCGCGGTTCGAGGCGACCGCGCTCCAGTTCCTCGGCCTGGCCCACGCCCACCTGCGCCAGTACGACCAGGGCATGGCCTACCTGAGCCGCGCCATGACCGACCGCCGTTTCGGCGACGCCCTGGTCGACGCCACCGGCATGGTCGCCCTGGCCCGTCTCTACGCGGTGGCCGGCGACCCGAGGGCCCGCGGCGCGGCCGAGGCCGCCGAGGAGTTGTGCCGCAACCACCGGCTGGCCCACCACCGCGCCGACGCCCTGTGGGTGCTCGGCGAGGTCGACGTGGCCGAGGGCCGGGTCGACGACGCCGTCACGCATCTGGAGGAGTCGGTGCGCCTGTGGCGGGTGCGCGGCTGGCAGGCCTTCATCGCCGCGGCCCTCGACAGCCTGGCCGAGGCCTACGCCGCGGCCGGACGGCCGGCGGAGGAGAAGCTCGCCCGCGAGGAGGCCGAGGCGCTGAAGCGGAAGGGCCGCGAGCAGATCGGCCTGCCCGGCTGAAGCGTCAGAACCGGGGGTCGTTGCCCGCCTTCGTGCTGACCTTCAGGTTCAGCGCGCGGGCCACGTCGCCCCACGAGACGTAGGAGAAGTTGGTCGCGTCGCGCTCCCCGTCCACGTTCGCGCCCGTGTCGGGCTCGTCGTGGGTGACCAGGAGCCCCTTGGTGAACCTGCCGACCGGGCGGTTGGTCACCGTGAGGCCGTCGGAGCCGTTGACGTCGTCCACGCCCTTGACGCCCTTGACGCGGAAGGTGCCCAGCGGCCGGTTCGTGCCCTGGCGGTCGTAGACGGAGAAGGTGTCGTCGCCCTGGCTGGAGACGATGACGTAGCCGGTCGCGCCGCCCGCGTAGTAGACGTCGACGCCCTCCGCGTCGGCGGTGAGGCGGTCGCCGCCGAAGCCCGGGGCCTTCGGGTCGACCGGCTCGCACTCCTCGGTCTCCTCGTCGTAGACGTCCTCGACGCCGAAGTCGGTCACCTTGTCGACGAGGGTCGGCTTCCGGGAACCGAGGGGGAGCGGCACCCGCCACAGGCCGACGTCCTCCTGGGCGGCGTACAGGACACCCGAACGCTGGTCGACGGCCAGGCCCTCGAAGTGGGGGAGCACCCCGGGCTCCTCGCAGGGCTTCCAGGTCTTCCCGTTCGGCAGCGGGAACTCGGACGGCATGGTCAGCTTCTCGACGTCGGCGTAGCCGAGCCTGCCGTCCTTCTCGACGATCCGGGCGGTCGCCAGGGTCGTCGCGCCCTCCTGGGTGACCACCGCGTAGGCCTCGCCGGGACGGGGCTGGTGGACGGCCAGGCCGTAGGCGGTGTGCTCCTCGTCCACCGTCTCCCGGTCGGGGCTGAACAGGAAGGGCTGGTCGGGCGCGGTCACCTCGCGCAGCGGCTCGGCCGCCGAGGGGTCGATGGCGAAGAAGCGGATCTGGTCGTTGTAGCGGTCGGACACGACCGCCACGTCGACCTTCCGGCCGCCGAGCGGCACGCCGTAGGCGATGTCGACGTTGTTGTAGCGGCCCTCGACGCCGTCCCGCCGCGGGGCCCTGGTCGCCTTCAGCGACTGACGCTCCCGTGACTCCAGGTCGTAGACGCGCAGGCCGCCCTCCTTGGCGGTCACGATCACGATCGACTTGCGGGAGTCGCGCGGGTGGACCCAGATCGCGGGGTCGTCGCCGGAGGCGTTGCCGCCCTGGTCGTCGTCGTACAGGACGGGGGTCTCGTTGTCGGTCGTCACGACCGCGGGGCCCTCCGCCGAGGCGGGGAGGGCGGACAGCAGGACGGTGGCGAGGACGCCGGCGGCGAGCGCGGCTTTGGAGGTGCTGTTCACGCGTGTGAGGCTGCCGGACCGATCTGTCGGGCAGGTTAACCCTGGGGGGCCGCCAGGAGCCGGAGCATCTCCTGGATCTGCGCGTTGCGCGACTCCTCGATGCGTTTGGCCAGGTCCTTCGTCGAGGCGTCCAGGCCCGTCTTCACCTCGGTGCGGGCCATGTCGACGGCGTTGTGCTGGTGGCCCGTGAGCAGGTTCAGGAAGCTGGTGTCGAACTGGTCGCCCGGCACCCTCTCCAGCGACAGGATGTCGGAGGGGCGGGTCTCGTGCAGGCCGCCGTGGGCGTCGTGGGAGCCGGGGGGCGCCTCCATCGGCTGCTCCCACCGGGTCAGGCGGGTCGTCATGGTCTTGGCCTCGTCCGACTGGGTGGCCCGGATCGCCGACGCCAGGGCCTTCACCTCGGGGCGCGCGGCCCGCTCCTCGGCGATCTCCGCCATCCGTATGCCCTGCTCGTGGTGCGGGATCATCATCTGCAGGAACATCACGTCGGCGGCGTTGAACGCGGGCTCGGCCGGGGCGGAACATCCGGCCACGAGGGCGAGGACGATTGCCAGACGCTTCATGGCTCCCTCATTGTTGTTCGGAGCCGGCACGGCGCGCGGACTGCGCCGTGCCGGCGGTCTTCAGAGGACTACACGCGGGCCCAGAGCGCGGGCACGTTCGGCGGCTCCCAGCCGGCGAGCGAGGTGTGCGCCTGGAGGCAGCGGTAGGTGGCGCCGCCGTAGGTCACGGTCGAACCGGTGGCGTAGTAGGTGCCGGTGCGCCACGTGCCACCCGCCGGGGGCGGGGTGACGGTGGGCGTGGGCGACGGCGGACGGGGGGTCACGGTCGGCGTCGGGGACGGCTGCGGGTTGGGGTTGCCGCCACCGCCGATCTGGAGGTCGACGCAGCTGTAGAAGGCCATCGGGGTGTCGGCGATGTTCCAGACGGCCAGCAGGCGCTGGCGTCCGGAGAAGCCGCCGAGGTTGACGTTGTGCGAGACCGTCGCACCCGGCTGGCGTCCGCCGTCGTTGAAGACGGCGACCCGGGTGTTGCCGATGAAGTACTCCCACGTGCTGGTCGCGTGGCGGGCGGTCAGGACCCAGTTGAAGGTCACGTTCTGCCCGACGGAGGTCGCGGGCCACGGCTTGCTCTCGTCGCTCAGCTGGGCGAACTGCGAGAGACCGCCGTGACAGTTGCGCTGGCCCTTGGGGCCCTCGACCGACTGCGGTTCGTAGACGATCGGACCGCAGTTGGCCACCCGGCCCTGGGCGCAGTTCGCCTGCCGGCTCGGCGGCGAGGAGATGTAGCCGTGGGCGTGGGCGGGACCGGTGAGCACGACCAGCGTCGAAGCCACGGCCGCCAGGGCCGTGACGATCGACAAGATCGTTTTTCTCATGTGAAGCTCTCCTTCCTGGGGGGCTTCCGAGCAATGTAAAAGAAAGTTTCCTAAGAGTAAATGGTGTGACGAGCCTCCTGTCAGGGCCTTGGTCAACTTCGCGATTCAGTTGTCGGTACACCCAGATACGGTGCCCTGGACGCTCGCGTTCAAGGAGGTTCCCGATGGTCGGAGTCGACGACGTACGCCGGGTCGCGCTGGCCCTGCCGCGCACCACCGAGCACCTGATCCGCGACCGGGTCAAGTTCCGCGTCGGGCGGATCGTCTACGTCGCCTTCTCCCGCGACGAGACCACGATGGGCTTCGGCTTCCCCAAGGAGGAGCGCGCCGCCCTCGTCGCGGCCCGGCCCGAGACCTTCTTCCTGCCGGGACCGGCCGACCTGCGCTACCAGTGGGTGGAGTGCCGCCTCGACCGCCTCGACCCGGAGGAGATGGCGGAACTGGTCGTCGACGCCTGGCGCATGTGCGTCCCCAAGAAGGTGGCCCGCGAACACCTGGGAGACCCGGCATGACCATCCCACCGCAGTGGGCTGTCGAGAAGGGGAACACGCTCGCCGTCCCGGGCGCGAAGGTCCACCTCGCCGAGAACCTGCGCGCCGCCGATCCGTGACTCACCGACGAGCGGTACGACCGCGTTCAGTCCGGGGGATAGAGGGTGGTCGCCGCCGTCAGGACGAAGTCGATCAGCCGGTCGGCGTAGGCGGGGGCCTGGGCGCGCATGTCCTCCCGGAGCTCCTCCGGCGTGGCCAGCACGTGCTGGAGCACCGCGCCCAGCAGCGTGTCGAGGATCAGGGTGGGCGACGCCTCGGGGCCCAGCTCGCCCCGGGCGATGGCGCGGCGGATCATCTGCCGCGCCTCCAGCACCCGCGACTTCCTGATCACGCCCGTCACCGGGGAGAACAGCTCGGGATACGCCCGCGCCTCGACGTGCAGCCGCAGCCCCGCCAGGCCGTAGGGGCCCAGGTAGTGGGCGAGCATCGAGCCGATGAGCTCCCGCAGGTCCTGGCGCAGGGTGCCGGTGTCGATGTCGAACGACGGCACCACCAGGGCCGACTCGATGGCGTCGGCGATGAGCTTCTCGCGGCTGGGCCAGCGCCGGTAGAGGGCGGCCTTGCCGATGCCGGCCCGGCGGGCGACCGCGTCGAGCGTGAACTTCGCCCAGCCCAGCTCGGCGTACAGGGCCAGCGCCGCTCTGAGGGCCTTCCGGTCGACCTGGGCGTCGCGCGGACGGCCGGGTCCCGGAACGGGCATGCCGGGGTCGGTGCTCACAAGGTCAGCAGGCTAACCGCGGGAAATCCGGCCGAACCCGGTTCCCGGGCGGCTGTCGCCGAGCAGTCGGGGCGGTGAGATGAACGGCGTTTCAGTCAAATTGACGATTCCGCTGGTCACCAGTGACGTCAGGGCGTGATGTCCAGGTTGATACGTTGATGATGATATGAACGATCACCACACGCCCGTCCTCGTCGGGGCCGGGCAGGTCTCCGAACGCCTCGGCGACCCCGGCTACCGGGGCCGCTCGCCCGTCGAGCTGGCCGCCGCCGCGGCCGCCCTGGCCCTCGCCGGCGTCGACCCCCGCGCGGTCGACACGATCGCCGCGGTACGGCAGTTCGAGATCTCCACCCCTCAGGCGGTGGCCCCGCTGGGCCGCTCGGACAACCTCCCCCGCTCGGTCGCCCGCCGCGTCGGCGCCGACCCGGCCCGCGCGATCCTCGACGTGACCGGCGGCCAGTCGCCGCAGCACCTGGTGACCGAACTGGCCGCCTCGATCGCGGCGGGGGAGTCGCGGGCCGCCCTGGTCGTCGGCGCGGAGGCCATCTCCACGATCGCCCACCTGATGCGCTCCCCCGACCGGCCCGACTTCACCGAGCACGCGCCCGGCGGCCTCGACGACCGGGGGTACGGCCTCGACGGCCTGGTCGACGCCGAACTCGCCCGCCACGGCCTGACCAGCGCGGCGGCCCAGTACGCCCTCTTCGAGAACGCCCGCCGCGCCCGCCTGGGCCAGACCCGCGACGAGTACGCCCTCGGCATGGGCGCCCTGTTCGCCCCCTTCACCCGGGTCGCCGCCGCCAACCCGCACGCCGCCGCCCCCACCGAACGCACCGCGGAAGAACTCGTCACGGTGTCGGAGCGGAACCGGGTGATCGCCGACCCCTACCCGCGATACGTGGTCGCCAGGGAGAAGGTGAACCAGGGCGCCGCCGTGCTGCTCATGTCGGTGGCCAAGGCGCGCGAGCTGGGCGTCCCGGCGGGCCGGTGGGTGTACGTCCACGGCCACGCCGACGTGCGCGACCAGGACATCCTCGCCCGCCCCGACCTCAGCCGCGGCCCCGCCTCGGCCCTGGCCGTGACCGACGCCCTCGCCCAGGCCGGCGCGACCCCCTCTGACGTCGCCGCCGCCGACCTCTACAGCTGCTTCCCGGTCGCCGTCACCAACATCACCGACGCCGTCCCGCTGACCTGCCCCCTCACCCTGACCGGCGGCCTGCCGTTCTTCGGCGGCCCCGGCAACGCCTACTCCCTGCACGCCATCGCCGAGGCCGTGGCCTTCTGCCGCGCCCACCCCGGCGACCTGGCCCTGGTCGGCGCCAACGGCGGCCTCCTGAGCAAGTACTCGGTCGGCCTGTACGCCACCACCCCCGCCCCCTGGACCGAGCAGTCGGACCTCCAGGGGCAGGTCGACGCCTGGCCGAAGGTCGCCGTCGCCACCGAGGCCGACGGCCCGGCCACGATCGAGACGTACACGGTCCGCTACAGCAGGGACGGCCGCCGGACCGGCATCGTGCTCGCCCGCCTGGACGACGGCCGCCGCTTCGCCGCCACGGCCGACCCGGCCCTGCTGACGACCGGCGAACCGGTCGGCGCCCGGGTGCACGCGACCTCGACCGCCACGGGGAACACGGTGCGCTAACCGAGCGCGGCCGTCAGTTCGTTCCGGGTCGTCACGCCGAGCTTGCGGTACACGTTCGACAGGTGCACCTCGACCGCCTTCGGGGTCACGAACAGCGTCTGGGCGATCTCGCGGTTGGTGCCGCCCTTCCCGGCGAGCTCGGCGACCCGGCGTTCGCTCGGGGTCAGGCTGCCCGCGCCCGTCTGGGTGAGCGGGCGGGGCCGCGCCCCCAGGGCGTGCAGCCGCACCGTCGCCTCCTCGACCAGCGGGGCCGCGCCGCAGCGGAACGCGAGTTCGCGTCCCCGGGCGACCATCGCCGCCGAGTCGCCGAGCGCGACCAGCGTTTTGGCGTGCTCCAGCCGCGCCGACGACAGCGCCAGCACCTCGGACGACTCCTCCAGCAGCGCCCGCGACCCGGTCACCGTCCCGGCCACCCGCAGCGCCCGGCCGAGCGCCGGCGCCGAGCCCCAGGCGCGGGCCAGCGCCAGTTCCTCCCGCGCGTAGTCGGCGGCCAGGTCACGGCGGCCCTGCCCGCACAACGCGAGCGCGGCCTCCGACCGCCACGGCACCACGGCGGGGTTGCGGCCGCCGAAGGCCGCGTAGCCGGCCCCGGCCCGGATCGCGGCGGCGCGGGCCTCCTCGAACTCGCCGCGCGCCCGGCGGACCCGGGCCCAGGCGAAGTCCAGGTGGTGGGGCGGACCCGAGCGCGGGGCGGTCGCGATCTCGTGGAAGTGGCCGAGCACGGCCGCGGCCTCGCCGGGCCCGCGCTGCTCCAGCACCGCCTCGGCCAGCCAGCCGACGCTCTGGCTGACGGTCACCTCGCTGTGGGTGAGCCGGGCGGTCCGCACGCTCTCCCGCAGGTCGGCCTCCGCCTCCGCCAGGTCGCCCCGCAGCAGCCAGCAGCCGCCCCGGATGTGGGTGTGCAGGCCGAGCAGCGCCAGCGACCCCTGCGCCAGCGACGCCTCGACGGCCGCCGTCGCCCCGGCCAGGCCCTCGTCGAGGTCGCCGAACGGCAACACGCTGTAGGAGGGCGCGAGCGACCGGCCCCGGATCTCCGGGGAGTCGTTCGGGTCGGCCGGGTCGACCGGCCGGGCCGCCAGCGCGGCGACGGCCCGGCGGGCCAGATCGAGGCCGCGCGGGTCGCCGGTGTGCAGGTCGTGGACGGCCAGCGTGCCGTCGAGGCTGGCGGCGGCGACGGTGCCGGTGCGGGGGAGGGCGTGCAGGCGCTCGATCCGGGCGGGGTCGAGCGGCGGCGCGGAGCCGGTCGAGGGCCCGGCGACGACGATGGTCTCCAGGCGGCGGCGCAGGTCGTCGAGGCCGTCGGGCAGCCGGTCGAGCAGCCCGGTGACCAGGTCGGCGGCCTGGGCGCCGCGGCCGGCGTACACGAGCGCGAGGCCGGTCAGCACCGTCAGCCTGACGCGGGTGCCGAGTTCGGGTTCCATGGCCAGCGCGCCCGACAGGTGGCCGACCGCGAGGTCGTGGTCGAAGCGCAGCGCCGCCATGCCCGCCTCGATCTCCAGCTCGACACGTTCCGGGCCGGGCGGCAGGCCGGTCAGGGCGTGCCGGAGATAGGCGTGCGCCGCCTGCGGCGCGCCCCGCGACAGGGCGTCGGCCCCCGCCTCCCGGAGCGGCCCGGTCATCGTCGCGGCGTCGACCGGGGTGACCCGCAGCAGGTGGGCGGCCACCTTCTCGGCCCCGGCCCCGGCCGCGCGCAGGCACTCGGCCGCGCGGGCGTGCGCCTCGGCCGCCCGGCCGTGGTCCATGCGCTCGTGGACGGCCGCGCCCACCAGCGGATGGACGAAGTCGTAGGCCCGCTCCCCGGCGCAGACCAGGTCGGCACGTTCCAGCGCCGCGATCGCCCCCTTGACCTCCAGCACGGGCGCGCCGGTCAGCGTGGCCAGGTTCGCGGTCGTCGCGTGCGGTCCCAGCACCGCCACCGCCTCGGCCACCCGCACGTGCCCCTCGGGCAGCCCCGCCAGCTCCAGGCCGACCCGCCGGGTCAGCGCCCGCGCGCCCAGCTCCCGCAGCCGTTCGGCGTTGGCCGCCGTGGGCGGGGTGCCCGAGGCGACCAGCGCCCGCGACGCCTCGCTGACCAGCAGCGGAACCCCGCCGGTCGCCTCGGCGCAGGCCCGCGCGAACGCCTCGTCGGGCCGCCGGCCGGTGATGCCGTCGAGCACCGCCGCCACCCCTCCCGGGGTCAGCGGCGGCAGCGGCAGCCGCTCGGCCTCGGTGAGGACGACGTCGAGCAGCCCCCCGTCGGACTCGGGCCGCGACCCGGCGGCCACCAGCAGCGGCAGCCCGTCGACCCGCGGCAGCAGGTAGGCCAGGAACCGCAGCGACGCCTCGTCGGCCCAGTGCAGGTCGTCGAGGAGCAGGACCACGGGGCCGCTCTCGCACACGTTCGCGACCAGCCAGAACAATCCGTTGAGCACGGCGTAGTCGCCCGGCGGCTCCCCGGGCGCCCCGAGCACCGACGCCGCCGCGGCGGCGGGCCCGGTCAGCAGCCGCTCCCGGTCGGCGGCCCGCGCGACGACGGGTTCGAGCAACTGCCGCACCACGCCGAACGCGTAGGTGCGCTCCAGCCGGGACGCCCGCGCCGACAGCACCCGGTGCCCGTCGGCGGCAGCGCGGACCGCCGCGAGCAGCCGGCTCTTGCCCGCGCCGGGCCCGCCGTCGACCACGACGAACCGCCCGGCCCCGCCGGCCAGCGCGCGCAGATGGGCGTCGAACGCGGCCAGCTGCCGCTCACGTTCGACGAGAGGTGTGTCGATCACGCGGGCATGGTCTCCGAATAAGAGGCCGCCGTCTATGGCGGATTACACGTTCAGCCGCCGGGCCAGGCCCGTGTTGCGGGCCGTGCCGAGCCGGTGGACGGCCTGTTCGAGGGCCTCGCGGTGGCCCACCAGCACGACCCACGCCTTCGCCCTGGTCACGAGCGTGTAGAGCAGCCGCCGCCGCAACATGACACCGCCCGACTCGGCGACCAGCGGCGCGACCACGAACGGGTATTCGCTGCCCTGCGCCCGGTGCACGCTGATCGCGTAGGCGTGGGTGAGGTCGTCGAGCTCGTCGAAGCCGTATTCGACCTCGCGCCCGTCGTCGACCCGCAGGGCGGCGGTGCGGCCGGGCAGGTCCATGGCGGTGATCGTGGCGGTCTCGCCGTTGAAGACGCCCTTGTCGTAGTTGTTGCGCACCGGCATGACCCGGTCGCCCACCCGGAACACCTCGGGCCCCGACCAGAACTCCGCCACCCCCTCGCGCGCCGGGTTGCGCCGCTCCTGCAGCAGCCGCCCGATCTCGACCGTGCCGGTGACGCCGCGCCGCATCGGGCACAGCACCTGCACCTGGTCGGGCGGCACCCCCTGTTTGCGCGGGATGCCCTCGGTCGCCAGCTCCACCACCCGTTCGGCGACCAGCTCGGGATCGCCCGCCTCCTCGAACCAGAACCCGCCGCGCCCCGGCAGGTCGGGCAGGTTCCCCGAGCGGATGAGATGGGCGGCCCGCACGATCCCGCTGCCCTCGGCCTGCCGGAACACGTGGGTGAGCCGCACCCGGGGGATGCCGGGCACCTTCAGCACGTCGGCCAGCACGTTGCCGGGGCCGATGCTGGGCAGCTGGTCGGTGTCGCCCACCAGCAGCAGGTGGCTGCCGTCGGGGATCGCGGCGGTCAGCCGGACCGCCAGGTGGAGGTCGAGCATGGAGGCCTCGTCGACCACGATCAGGTCGGCCTTCGCCGGGGCCTCGGCGAACAGGGTGGTGCCGTCGTCGTCGGGGGCCATCAGCATGCGGTGGACGGTCATCGCGGGCAGCCCGGTCAGCTCCGACAGCCGCTTGGCCGCCTTCCCGGTGGGCGCGGCCAGCGTCACCGTGCCGCCCATCGCCCGGACCGCCCGCGCGAGCGACCGCACGGTGTGGCTCTTGCCGCACCCCGGGCCGCCGGTCAGCACGGTCACCTGGCAGGTCAGCGCCAGGGTCACCGCCGCCCGCTGGTCGTCGTGGAGGGAGGCGTCCTCGTCGTAGTGGCGCATCGGCATGCCCGACCGGGCCGACATCAGGCGCTGGAGGTGCCCGGCCAGCGCGACCTCGCGGCTGTGCAGCTCCTTGTCGTACACGACGACCCGGCCGGGCTGTTCCCCGGCCTCGACCACCACGCGGCGTTCGGCGGTCAGCGCGTCGACCATCGTGCGGACCAGCTCGGGATCCTGCTCCACCAGCTCGGCGGTCTGGGCCAGCAGCGCGGGCATCGGCAGGTGACAGTGGCCGCCCCGCGCGGCGGCCGATTCGAGGCGGTCGAGGATCGCCGCCTTGATCCGCTGCGGGCTGCGTTCCGGTACGCCGGATCGCAGGGCGATGCGGTCGGCGATGTGGAACCCGACCCCGCGCACCCGCCCGATCAGCCGGTAGGGGTCGGTGGAGACGACCTCTTCGCTCTCGGAACCGAACGCCTGGTAGATCTTGGCGGCCAGTAAGGGGGAGACCCCGAACCCCTGCAGGGTCACCATGAGGGCGGCGACCGCCTTCTGGTCGAGCCAGGCCTCGACGATCTGGGCCCGCCGCTGCGGGCCGATGTTGAGCACCTCGGTCAGCCGGTCGGGCTCGGCGTCGATCACGGTCAGGGTGTCGGCGCCGAAGTGCCCGACGATCGCCGCCGCAAGCCGGGGGCCGATGCCCCGGATCAGCCCCGACCCCAGGTAGGCCTGGATGGCCGGGATCGTCGCCGGGGTCACCCGCTCGCACGCCTCCACCGCGAACCGGCGGCCGTGGCGCGGGTGGTCGGACCACGCCCCGGTGAGCCTGAGGGTCTCGCCGGGCTGCACGCCCGCCAGCACGCGACCGGCGGCGACGAAACCGCCGCCGCCGTCGCTCATCCGCGCGACCGTGTATTCGTCGTCGCGGACGAACACCAGCCGCTCGACCGTCGCCTCCACGGGCGCCACTCTAGGAGCCCCGGGCGACAGTTCCGGTCACACGGCCACGATGTCGAACTGCTCCCAGCCGCCGATGGCGGCCCGGTTGGCGATCAGCGCGGCGGCGCCGCCGTTCTCGGCGCAGACGTACTGGTTGTTGGCCTGGGCCCGGAGGCTGACCGAGCCGTTCGGGTTCTGCACCAGCGTGAAGGTCTCCCAGGGGCCGACGGCCGCCCGGTTGGCGATCAGCGGCGCGGCCCCCGCGTTCTCGGCGCAGACGTACTGACCGTTGGAGCGGGCCCGCAGCGCGATCTGGCCGCCGGCCAGGTTGACGCGCTCGAACTGCTGGGCGGTGCCGGCCGTGGTGGCGTTCGCGATGAGGTTCTGACCGGCGCCGGCCGTCACGAACCTGCTGTTCGCGCGGGCGCGCAGCGCGACGTAGGCGGTGGTCTGCGGCAGCGTCGTGGCCGACACCCCGCCCGACGGCGCGGAGGTGTTCCCGGCCGCGTCGCGGGCGGCGACGGTGAAGGTGTAGGCGGTGTTCGGGGTCAGCCCGGTCACCGTGAACGTGGTCGCGGCGGTCGTGCCGGCCGCCGTGCCGCCCCGGTTGACCTGGTAGGACGCGACGCCGACGTTGTCGGTCGAGGCCGCCCACGACAGCGTGACGGAGGTCGCCGTGCGGTTGGTCACCACCAGGTTCGCGGGTACCGACGGGGCCTGGGTGTCGCCGCCGCCCGACACCACCGGCGGGGTCGGCCGGGTGGCCGTCAGCGCGATCTGGCCCTTCAGCATGCGGCCGCCGTCGCCGGTGAGGCGCAGGTAGTAGTCGGCCGAACAGAAGGTGCCGTCCTCGTCGAGCGCCAGGATGCCCGACCCGGCGGGCACGGTGGCCTGCGTCTCGGTGGTCTTGGCGATCTGGTTGCCCTCGTTGTACTCGTCGAACATCGAGATGTAGATGCCGTGCGACCCGGCGCGGATGGTGTTGTAGAACATGCGCCACATGAAGTCGCCGTGGGCGCGGGCGCGGGACTGGAGGTCGCCGGGCATGACGCAGGGCTGGTAGTCGATGCCGTTGGCGTTGCAGTCGGCCACGTCGGGCACGACGTTGTTGGCGTAGAAGCCGTCGAGGCCCGAGATGGTGTGGGTGCGGCCGACCATCCACGGCGAGATCATGTTGAAGGCGCGGTAGACCTCGCCGAAGCCGGTGCGGGAGTCGTTGATGCCCTGGCGCCAGTAGGTGGGCACGCCGCCGATGACGTAGCAGCCCTGGGCCTTGAACCAGTTGATCACTTCGAGGCAGGGGGCCGGGGGGAAGGGGCGGCCGGGGTCGTTGAAGCCGAAGCCCCAGATGCAGACGACGGGCTTGCCGTTCTGCTTGGCGTACATCGGGCTCTGCGTGTAGGCCGACATCTTGGTCGTCCAGTCGGTCTTGATCTCCGACTGGAAGTTGGTCCAGTTGGTGACGTCGTACATGATGTAGAACTTGCGGCCGTAGGCCTCGGCGGCCTGCCGGACCTTGGCGGTGATGCCGTCGCGGATCGGGCCTTCGGCCCCGAACGGGTTGAACCGCTGTAAGGCGGCGGTGTCGCAGTTGTAGTCGCGCATCCACTTGAAGTGGGTGTCGATCGTCTGCTGGTCCCAGGAGGAGAACAGGTTGGCCGTCTGGCCGTTGTTCAGGTTCTGGTAGAGCGTCGGGTAGGTGCGCGTGTAGTCGCGGATGTCCGGCCACGACACGATCGTGTTGTTCGACGGCGACGGCGGCACGGTGTTGTCGGCACCGCTCCAGTGCCACCAGCGGTCGATGGGCGACCCGTCGCCACGGCAGGCGAACCAGCCCTGGTAGCCGACGGTGATCTTGCCCACCACGTCGCCGGGCGGGCTCGCCGCGTGTGCCGGGCTGGAGAGCGCGGACAGCACACCGGTCGAGGACACCGCGGCGAGGGCGGAGCCGGTCATGGCGGAGGTCATGAACCCCCGGCGGGAGACGGCCACGTGGGACTCCTTCGGTCTGGCGGAGGGGAGGGCACGTCGCGGTGTTATCGCCGCGTAACATCGGACGGCTCGGCGTCATCTTGACAGCCGTCGACACACGAACGCAACATTCGGCAGCCCTTTGGAAACTTCCGAATTAACAACCGGTAGAAGTGCGCAGGTCAGCGTGACATGGTGGACCGATCCAGGTTGTCGGAATCTGTAAAGAACCCTTCGACTTACTCGAAAAGATCGGATCTCTAGGTACTCACTTGAATGAGAGTTGAGTACTTGCTAGCGTTTGAGTACCGGAACGGAGGAGGAGTTGTGGAACTGTCCGCTGGTGCGGCCCTCGACGAGGTGCGCCGGGTCGAGGAAGAGGTGCGCAAGACGCGCCGGGCCCACGGCGCGATTCTGCTGACGATGGGCCTGGCCACCGGGCCCTACTGGGGCGCCATGCTGCTCGGCCCCGACTGGGCCGGTTATGTCGCGGGCGCCGGGTGGATCGCCCTGGTGATCTGGATGCTGGTCCTCCCGCGGCGCCCCGGTCTGCGCGGGCGGGTCAGCACGCCCTGGGTCTCCCGCCTCGCGGTGCTGGGCGGGGTGACGTTCCTCGCGCCGATGCTGGTCGCGACCGGTCTCAAGATCGCGGGTGTGGAGAGCGCGAACTGGCTGGTGGCGGTGTTGTGCCTGATCTCGGGCCTGCCGATGATCTACGCCGGCTGGCGGCTGCGGAGCAGCCGGTGAACGCGGCCAGGCCGCCGCAGGAGCACACCCACCCGCGCCACGACCTCGACGACCTGATCCACGCCCCCGTGCGCCTGTCGATCATGGCGGCCCTGGCGGCGGCCGAACAGGCCGACTTCCGGTTCCTCAAGGAGACCATCGAGGTCAGCGACTCCCTGCTGTCCAAGCACCTGCTGGCGCTCGAAGAGGCGGGCTACGTGAACGCGACCAAGGCCTTCGAGGGCAAACGCCCCCGAACGTGGTTGTCGCTGACCGACCAGGGGCGCGCGGCGTTCGGCAGATACATGGACGTGCTCCATCAGATCATCGGAAAACCCTCCTGAGCCGACGGCGGCTCGCTGTGGAGCGGCAGGCGCAGGACCATGCAGGCGCCCCGGGCCGAGTCCGCGACGGTGAGCGAGCCCTGGTGGGCCTGGGCGATCTCCCGGCAGATGGCCAGGCCGAGGCCGGTGCCCTTGGGATCCAGCTCACGTGATTCGGGCAGCCGCGCGAACCGCTCGAAGACGAGCTCACGAAATTCGGGGGCGATACCGGCGCCGTCGTCCGCGACCACCAGCACCCCGGTGCCGTCCTCGGCCCTGACCGCGACGGTGATGCGGGTGGCGGCGTGCCGCTGGGCGTTGTCCAGCAGATTCGCCAGCAGCCGGGAGATCAGCAGCCGGTCGCAGAAGACGATCACGTCCGGCTCCAGGTCCGTCTCGATCGGCACCCGGCCGTGCGGGCGGCGCTCGATCTCGCGCCGGGCCAGCTGACCGAGGTCGGCCGGTGCCTGCGGGGGCAGCCGATCGTCGTCCATGCGGGCCATGGTGAGGATGTCCTCCGCGAGCGCCTGCTGGCGTTCCATGTCGTCGAGCACGTCGTGGGCGGTCCGCGGCCAGTCGACGTCGGGATCGGTCAACGCCTCCTCCAGCCGCAGCCGGGCTCCCGTGATGGGGGTGCGCAGGTCGTGGGAGACGTCGGAGGTGAAACGCCGCTCCCGCTTGATGGCTCCTTCCAGGAGTCGCAGGGTGCGGTTCACGGTCGTGGCCAGGTAGCGGATCTCGTCGTGGTGGGCCGGGACGGGCACCCGGCGACCCGGGCGTTTCTCGGTGATCTCGGCGAGTTCCGAGGTGATGGCCACCACGGGGCGCAGCGCGCGGCCGACGAGGAAGTCGGTGCCCACCGCCACCAGGATCAGCCAGATCAGCGCCCCGGCGACGAGGATGGCCGCGAACGCCCCGTCGCCGTACCACGGGTGGGCCGGTTCGCCCCCGTAGACGATCAGGGGGCCGCTCGGGGCCGTGATCCACATCGCCGCGACGGTCAGGCACCGATCGGGAAAACTCGGCACGTCGCAGACCACCCCGTCCATCGCTCCAGGGCGACGCGGCGGCACGAAGTACGCCATCCTCGGCTGGCCGACCATCCGGGCGTTGGCCGACACGATCTTTCCGCTCGGGTCCACCACCTGCATCGCGGTCGGTCCCTCGTCGGGCAGCACGGGCGGCACCACCGACTTGCCGGTCAGTTTGTGCAACACCCGCAGGTCGGCGGAGTACACGTCGCGGAGCTGGTCGGACATCCTGGCCTCGTGATTGCTGTCGAGCACGAAGCCCACGGTCACCGCGCACGCCAGCGTGGCCGCGGCCGTCGCCCAGATCGTCAGCCGCAGCCGCACCGACCACTGCCGGGGAGACCTCATCCCGGCCGGTCCGTGTCGCCCTCGTCCACTTCCATCACTGAAAGTTAACAATCACTACTCTGTGTGCATGGCGGCGGGTTGGCCGTATCGGCGTGTCGGACGGCCCGACGGCGCAACGGGACGTAATGTGACGAACACGCAACGCCTTCATCGCTGCGAGTCAATGACCGCGGAGAGTGCGGACGACATGTCGTGCGGGCAGTCCGCACTCTCCGCGGGGTCTCGTCAGCCCGCGTTCTCGCGTGCGGCCCGGTCGTGCCGGTTCGGGATGACCGTGCCGTAGTAGATCATCACCGCCCCGACGGCGACGAAGGCGACCGCCACCGGGATCCGCCACGGATCGTGCAGGTGCAGCGCCAGGAACCAGAGCCGCGACTCGCCGCCGGTCCAGATCGTCCACAGCGGCACCAGCCCCTGCGGGAACAGCGGGATCCAGCAGAAGATCCACAGGAAGGTGACCAGCGCCTGCTTGCCCGGCGGCAGCTTCACCCGGGCCCGCCCCACGGTCGCCGCGCCGGAACCGGGCGCGACGGTCCCGCCCGAGCGCATCAGGCTCAGCAGCTCCGGCCCCCGCGACGCCAGCCGCCGGTGGGCCAGCCGCCCGAACCACCCCGTCAGGAGCGCCCCCGTGGCCACCCCGACCGCCACGGCCAGCCACGACACGACCGGCAGGTCGAGCGTGTCACCCAGATAGGCGACGCCGCCCGCCGGGAGCGCCGTCACCGTCACCAGCAGCAACATCAGCACGACCTGGCCGAAGATGCCGCCCGCCTCCAGTGGGTTGCCGCTGCGCTTCGACGGCTCGGTCACCGGCACCAGCATGGCGACCGACACCAGGGCGATCAGCCCGGCCCCGCCGCCCAGCACCGCCGCCAGGATCGACAAGGTCCACGGCCACGTCCAGCCCTCGCCGCCCACGATCGTCCCGGCGACCGTGAAGACGATCGCGACGGGGGCCACCCGCAGCAGCCAGGCGAGCTGGCGGCCTCGTACCTCCGCCCGCTCGGTGCCCGGGTTGACCAGGTTCAGCCACAGGGAGGTGCCGTCGAGGCCGAACAGGTTGGCCGAGGTCGCGGCGGCCATCACGACCACCAGGACGCCGGCCCACGGCAGCATGCCGTACCAGCCGATGATCAGCGGGACGAGGGTGTAGAGCAGCCCGAAGAAGACGGCGAACCAGAGCAGGTGGGTGCGCATGAGGTCGCGCGACCACGTCCGCGACTCCTTGGCCGCCACCGCGGTGACCGGGCCGCGCGCGGCGAGGTCGCGGCCGGTGCCCCGGGGCACCCGGTGGAGGGGCTTGGTCGTGGTCCGCCTGACCAGCAGGTGTGACCACACGAGCAGCGCCAGCGCGATGAGCGCGCAGATCCCGAGGAGGGCCGCCGCCACCACGAGCCAGTCGCCCCGCCCGGCCGCCTCCACGGCCGCCACGCCCCAGCCCGACGGCAGCCGGCGCACCACGGCGGAGAAGGACGGCGGAAAGCCCGACGTCAGCAGGTCGAACTGGATCGCCGCCCAGATCAGCACCCACGACTGGTTCAGGACGACGTTCATCGACGCGTTGACCAGCGCCGCCAGGACGGCGCCCGTCCGCGACCTGACGGCCACGCCGAGCACCGCGATCATCAGCCGCGACAACACCACGACCAGCACCACCATGAGCGGCGCCGCCACCAGCGCGACCACGAAGGCGGCCAGGCCGAACGGCCCCGCGTAGACCACCAGGGCGCCGAACGCGACCAGGCTGACCAGCGGGGGCACGCCGACGAACGCGGTGCCGAGCAGGCCGAGGGCCAGCCTGCGGGGGTCGATCGGCAACAGCGAGAAGTGCTCGGGCCGGACGCTCTCGTCGCCGCCGCCGGTGTAGACGGGGCCGAGCATCCAGCCGAACAACCAGACCGCGAAGACGGCCGCCAGCAGGTCGCCGTCGATCCCGGCCACCACGATCGTGCCGATCGCCAGGGCAAGGCCGGCCAGGCCGCCCATGACCATGCCGGCCGCGCGCGACCCGCCGATCGAGTGCCGCAGCACCCGCACCTTCATCGCGATCAGGACGCCAACCACGACGGGCCCTTCACGCCGGCGACGTCGGCCCCGACCAGTTCGACGAACCGGTCTTCGAGGGAGCGGCCGGCCCGCACCTCGTCGAGGGGCCCGGCGGCGGCGACGCGGCCCCCGTCGATCACCGCGACGTGGTCGCAGAGCTGCTCGACCAGGGCCATGACGTGGCTCGACAACACGACGGAACCACCACCGGCGACGAAGCCGCGCAGCATGGCCCGGATCGTCAGCGCGGAGACGGGATCGACCGCCTCGAACGGCTCGTCGAGCACCAGCAGGCGGGGGCCGTGCAGCATCGCGGTGGCCAGCCCGATCTTCTTGCGCATGCCCGTCGAGTAGTCGATCACCAGGGTGCGTTCGGCCTGGTCGAGCTCCAGGATCTCCAGCAGCTCACCGGCCCGTGCGCCCGCCGTGGCGCGGTCGAGCCCCCGCAGCCGGCCCAGGTAGGTGAGCAGTTCGCGGCCCGTCAGCCGTTCGGGCAGCGCCAGCCCGTCGGGGAGCACGCCCACCCGCGCCCGCGCGCCGATGGGATCGGCCCACACGTCGACGCCGAAGACGCGGGCGTGGCCGGTGTCGGGGCGCAGCAGGCCCACGGCCATGGACAACGAGGTCGTTTTCCCGGCGCCGTTGGGGCCGACCAGGCCGTAAAAGGATCCGGGTGGGACAGAAAGGCTCACATGGTCGACCGCTATTTTCGGGCCGAAGCGTTTGCCGAGTCCGTCGAGTTCCAAAGCCGCTGTCACGACGGCACCTTATCGGCCCAAGGGCAGCCATTTGAATATGTAGTAATTGTGGAATTATGTCCCGTTCGCGCCATCTTCGCCCGGAGCCCGGAATTCTGTCGCGAACTCGCGTAACGAACCTCGAAATCCCGGCAATATGCTCATATGACTTCACCGGATGAGGACGTCGAGCGTGCCCTCCGCGCGTTGAAGCACAACCCCACTCCCGCCGTCGCCATCGAGGCCGCCCAGGCCGTCGACGAGCGGCTGCGGGCCGCGGGGCCCACGCCCGCCCTCGTCCAGGCCGCCGCCACCGCGCACTCCCGTGCCGGGGAACTCCTCCTGGAGCGGGCCGTTCCGGGGCTGGGCATCTCGTTCGTCGACGCCGCCGTCATGGCGCGGCGGACCTCTCCGGATCTCACCGAGGCGGCGCGGCACCTGCTCACGGCGGTCTGCCACGACCCGCACGACGCCCACACCCTCCTGCTGCTCGGCTCGGTGGCGCTGGCCACCGGCGAGCACGAGGCCGCGCTCGCGGCGGTCGGGCAGGCGCGCCCGGCCGAGCCCGAGCACGCCGCGATGCTCGGCACCCTGTACGCCTGCCTCGCGGCCTACGACCCCGGCACGCACGAGGGCCGCAGGCTCTCGATCCTGCGCGCCGCCCTGGGGGCCCCGCCCAGCCTGATGCGCCCGCCCGCCCTGCTGGCCCTGGGCAACCTGCTGACCACCAAGTCGGAGGCGCCGCAGGACCTGGCCGAGGGGGTCGACGCCCTGGTCGAGCTGATGGAGCAGGCCAAGCCCGGCGACCCCGAGTTCGAGCACGCCATGATCCTGGTGCTCGCGGCGATGTGCCGCCATCTGACCGTCGAGTTCCCCGCCGACTTCGGCCGCCTCGCCGCGGCGCTTCCCTGGGGCACCCGCGACGACCTCACCCTGGCCTGCGCGGCGGCCTGCCGGTCCCGGGTCGAGCGGGAGCCCGAGCACCTCACCGAGGCCGCCCGCCACCTGCGTGCGGTCGTCGAGCGACCCCGGCCCGACGACCGGGAGACGTTCCTGCTGGCGGGGGCGGGGCTGGTGCTCTTCTACGACCGGTTCGTGGCCAAGTTCGCGCTCGAATGGCTGAACGCCGCCGACCGGTGCTGCGACATCCTGGAGGCGCTGCCCTACAACACGGACGTGTCGGCCATGCGGCGGGCGATTGCGAAGCAACGGTCCGCTTAAAGCAAAATGTCCTTTATGACCGACATGCTCACCCGGTACGCCCGCCTCCTCGCCGCCTCCGCGGACGCCCACGTCGCCCTCCAGGGCGGCAAGGTGTCACGGAGCGACGACATGTGGCTGGCCGACTTCGGGGGAGCGGCCGGGTTCGCCAACGGGGCGACGCTGCTGCGGGAGCCCGAGAACCTGGGCAAGCTGGCCGACGAGGCGCTCGACTTCGCCGACCTGCACGAGGGTCCCGGCCTGTTCTACTTCTGGGGCGGCTGGCCGCTGCCCGAGCCGGCCGCGCCCTGGCGCCCCGACGGGCAGCCGCCGCTGATGATCCGGGAGCCCGGCGAAGCGCCGCGACTGCCCCACCACGTCGAGGAGGTCACCGGCGACCCCGCCGAGTTCGAGGCGACGGTGGCGCGGGCCTACCCGCTCGACCGGGCGGGCTGGCAGCCGGGCCGCCTGTTCGGCGGCGACGTCCACGGCACCGGCTGGCGGTTGTTCCTCGGGCGGCTCGACGGGCTGCCGGTGGCGACCGCGGCGGCGTACACGCAGGACGGGCTCACCGAGGTCAACTACGTGTCGGTGGCTCCGGAGGCGCGCGGCCGGGGGTTCGCCGCGGCCGTCACCTTCGCCGCCGCCTGCTCCGACCCCGCCGCGTCGGCCATGCTGCTGGCCAGCGACCTCGGCCTGCCCGTCTACCGGAAGATGGGGTTCCGGGAGCTGACCCGGTTCCACATGTGGGCCTACGAGCGCTGACGCGGCGGCAGCGGGAAGAAGCCGCTGGTCCGGTTGACGTAGTCGACGTACTCCTGGCCCTTGCTCCTGGCCATGCGCTTCTCGGTGAGGGCCTTGCCGCTCTTGGAGATCAGCAGATAGGTCATCAGCCAGGGGCAGACGATCGTGACGAGCGCCCACGGGGTGCCCAGGGCGATGAGGAACAGGCCCCACCACACGGCGGCGTCGCCGAAGTAGTTGGGATGCCGCGTCCACGCCCACAACCCCTGGTCCATGACCCGGCCCTCGTTGGCGGGGTCGGCCTTGAACCGGGCCAGCTGCGCGTCGCCGATCGCCTCGAACGCGAACCCGACGATCCAGAACGCCACGCCCAGCCAGGTGAAGACGTTGAGCGGCTGGGGCTGGAACATGGCGATCTGCACCGGCAGCGACACGAACCACATGACCGCGCCCTGCGGCAGGTAGATCCTCCTGAGCACGAAGGGCACCACCGGGCCGGTGTTCTGGCGCAGCATGGCGGCGTACCGGGGGTCCTCGCCCTTGCCGCGGTTGCGGTGGTGGATGTACGCGCCCAGCCGCACCCCCCAGATCGCGGTGAGCACCAGGGCGAGCAGCGACCGCGCCAGGTTGCCCTCGCCGGAGGCGAGCGAGAGCACGAACGACACGATCGCCACGACCACGAAGCCGAGGCCCCAGACCGAGTCGACGATCGACTGGTTGTTCGTGCGCAGCGCGTAGGCCATGGTCGCGGCCATCGTCAACGCGACGGCCACGAGGGTCGCCGCCAGATTGATCCAGATCACGTCAACCGTCTACCCGCTCGATGAGCACCGCCACCCCGAGCCCGGCCGCGCCGCTGACGGCGGCGACGCCGTAACGGCCGCCGAGGCGGGTCAGGTTCTCGGCGCACTGTCCCACCATGATCGCGCCGGTCGCGCCGAACGCGTGCCCCATCGCGATCGTGCCGCCTCCGGGGTTGAGCCGGTCGGGCCCCGGCCCGAGGTCGCGCCGCAGCCGCAGGCACAGGGCCGAGAAGGCCTCGGCGAACTCGTAGACGTCGACGTCGGCGGGGGTGAGCCCGGCCCTGGCGAGCACCTTCTCGACGGCGGCCTGCCCGGCGGTCAGCATGACGACCGGGTCGACGGCGGCGGTGGCGGCGCCCACGATCCTGATCGGGCTCTCGGCCGTGCCGAGGACCAGCAGCGCCGCCCCGTCGGCCAGCGCGGGGGAGGAGCCGACCGTGTGGTGGTGGACGATCTCGCCGACCTCCGGATGGGCCTTCAGCGCGATGGCGTCCTGCGCCGGGTCGGCGAAGGCGGGGGCCAGCGCGGCCAGCGACTCCATCGTGGTGCCCGGCCGGATCAGCTCGTCGCGGTCGAAGAGCGAGCCGTCGGCGCGGGGCACCGGGATCACCGAGCCGGCGAAGTCGCCCCGGTCCCAGGCCGCCGCGGCCTTCGTGTGGGTCTCGACGGCGTACGCGTCGAGCTGCTCGCGGGTCCAGCCGTCGACGGTGGCGTTGAGGTCGGCGGCCACCCCCATGTGGATCGAGCCGACCCGCTCGATCGTCGCGGGGTCGGTCCAGAGGGGCGCGCGGTCGCTGAACATGGGCACCCGGGACACGCTCTCGACGCCGCCGGCGACCGCCAGGTCCATCTCTCCGGCACGGACGCGCGCCGCCACCTGCGCCACGGCGTCGATCCCGCTGGCGCAGAAGCGGTTGACCGTCCCGCCCGGGACCGCCTCGCCCCATCCGGCCAGCAGCGTGGCCACCCGGGCGAGGTTGCCGCCCTGCTCGCCGACCTGGGAGGCCGACCCGACGATCACGTCGCCGACGGCGGCCGGGTCGAGCCCCCGCTCGACGAGCGCCCGTTGCAGGCCGGCCACCAGGTCGACCGAGCTCCGGTGGTGCAGCGAGCCCTTCGGGGAGCCCTTGGCGCGGGGGGTGCGCACGTAGTCGAGGACGTAGACGTCAGACACGTTTGCACTGTAACTCTGTTTGTTGTAGTACGGGAAGCATGCCGGAAGCCGTATGGGTCCTGGGCGGCCACCAGACCGACTTCGCCCGCAACTGGTCCCGCGAGGGCCTCGACTTCGCCGACCTCACCGCCGAGGTGGTGCGGGGCACCCTCGACGACGCGGGCGTCTCCGCCGCCGACGTCGACGTCGTCCACGTCGGCAACGCCTTCGGCCAGCTCTTCACCGGCCAGGGCCAGCTCGGCGGCATGCCCGCCACCGTCGTGCCGGAACTCTGGGACGTGCCCGCCACCCGGCACGAGGCCGCCTGCGCCTCCGGCGGGGTGGCCCTGCTCGCGGCGATGGCCGACATCGAGTCGGGCCGCTACGACTGCGCCCTCGTCCTCGGCCTGGAGCTCGAACGCACCGTCCCCGGCGACGCCGCGGCCGGTCACCTGGGCGCCGCCGCCTGGGTCGGCCACGAGGGCCGGGACGCCACATTCATGTGGCCCCACATGTTCAGCGCCCTCACCGACGAGTACGACCGCCGCTATGGCGTCGACGAGGCCCACCTGCGCGCCATCGCCCGCCTGAACTTCTCCAACGCCGCGGCCAACCCCAACGCCCAGACCCGGAAGTGGACCTTCACCGACGCGAGCTTCGCCGCCGACGACGCCGCCAACCCGGTCGTGGAGGGCCGCGTCCGCCGCACCGACTGCTCCCAGATCACCGACGGCGGCGCGGGCCTCGTCGTGGTGGGCCGCCGCTTCCTGGAGCGCACCCGCGCCCGGCCCATGGCGCAGCTCCTCGGCTGGGGCCACCGCACGGTCGGCCTGCCCCTGGACCAGAAGCTCGCCCGCAGCGCCGGAGCGCCCTACGTCCTCCCGCACGTCCGCCGGGCGATCACCGACGCCTTCGCCCGCGCCGGGGTCTCTTTGGCGGAAATCGACGGCATAGAGACACACGACTGCTTCACCATGTCGGAGTACGCCGCGATCGACCACTTCGGCATCACCGGCCCCGGGGAGAGCTGGAAGGCCGTCGAGAACGGCGACCTGGAGATCGGCGGGCGGATCCCGGTCAACCCGAGCGGCGGTCTGATCGGCGGGGGCCATCCGGTCGGCGCGACCGGGGTGCGGATGGTGCTCGACGCCGCCAAGCAGGTGGCGGGGCGGGCGGGGGCCTATCAGGTCGAGGGGGCCCGCCGCTTCGGCACGCTGAACATCGGCGGCAGCACGACCACGACCGTCAGCTTCGTGATCGGGACAGGGGAGTGACGATGGACGTCGAGGTCGTGGCGCGGGTCCTGTCGACTCTTCCGGAAGACGACGACCACCCCTACCGGACCGGCCCGTGGCGTCCCCAGACCACCGAGTGGCGGGCCGACGACCTCGACGTGGTCGGCGAGATCCCCGCCGACCTCGACGGCGTCTACCTGCGCAACACCGAGAACCCCGTCCACCCGGCCATCGAGCGCTACCACCCGTTCGACGGCGACGGGATGGTCCACGTGATCGGGTTCCGCGACGGCCGGGCCTTCTACCGCAACCGTTTCGTCCGCACCGACGGCTTCCTCGCCGAGGCCGAGGCCGGGCAGGCGTTGTGGGCGGGCCTGGCCGAACGCCCGTCGCTCTCGCTGCGCGACGGCCGGGGCGCGCGGGGCGGCCTGAAGGACTCCTCCTCGACCGACGTCGTCGTGCACGCCGGGGTGGCGCTGACCAGCTTCTACCAGTGCGGCGACCTCTACCGGCTCGACCCGCTGACCCTGGAGACGCTCGGCAAGGCCGAATGGCACGGCGACTTCCCCTACGCCTGCGGGGTCTCCGCCCACACGAAGGTCGATCCGCGCACCGGGGAACTGCTGTTCTTCAACTACGGCACCGACGAGCCCTACATGCACTACGGCGTCGTCTCCGCCGACGACCGGCTGACCCATTACGTCGACGTCCCGCTGCCCGGCCCCCGGCTGCCGCACGACATGGCGTTCACCGAGAACTACGCGATCCTCAACGACTGCCCGATGTTCTGGGATCCGGACCTGCTGAAGAAGGGCAGGCACGCGGCCCGCTTCCACCCCGACCTCCCGCTGCGGATCGGCGTCATCCCCCGGACGGGCTCGACGGTCCAGTGGTTCGAGGCCGCGCCGACCTACGTGCTGCACTGGGTGAACGCCTACGAAGAAGGCGACGAGATCGTGCTCGACGGCTTCTTCCAGGAGGACCCGGAGCCCAAGGACGTCGGCGACGGCAGCTACTACCAGCGCATGTTCCGCTTCCTGGCGCTCGACCGGATGAAGACGAAGCTGCACCGCTGGCGGCTGAACCTGAGGACCGGGCGGTGCCGGGAGGAGCGCCTCACCGACTCCGTCACCGAGTTCGGGGTGCTCAACGCCCGGTACGGGGGCGTCGGCTACCGCTACGCCTACGCGGCCACCGGGGTCGAGGGCTGGTTCCTCTTTGACGGGCTGACCAAGCACGACCTGCTGACCGGCAGGGAGGAGACGTACAAACTGCCGCCGAACGTCTACGGCAGCGAGCCCGCCATGGCCCCCCGGGCCGGGGCGGTCGCCGAAGACGACGGCTACCTGGTCACGCTGACGACCGACATGAACGACGACCGGTCGGAGTGCCTGATCTTCGACGCGGCCCGCCCCGCCGACGGCCCGCTGGCCCGCGTCCGCCTGCCCGAACGCGTCTCCAGCGGCACCCACGCCACCTGGGCTCCGGGTGACTCGATCCCCGGCTGGCGCACCGCTGACTCACCCGAACGGGCCGTCCGGCTTGCCTGAGCCCGGAACGCACCCCACGGTTCTCGCGCCGGGCGGGACGAACGCGGTCGGCATGACCCTCGGCCTGGTCGGCGACGAGTGGAACCTGCTCATCCTCCGGTACGCCATGATGGGCGCCCGGCGCTACGGGGAGTGGCGCGACGCGCTGCCGATCTCCCACGCCGTGCTGACCGGGCGGCTGGCCTTCCTGACCGAGACGGGCGTGTTCGACAAGACGTCCACCGCCTCGAAACGGCCGGAATACCGCCTGACCAAACGCGGGCGCGACCTGTGGCCGGTGCTCCTCACCGTCTGGGCGTGGGAGTCGGCGTGGGTGCCCGACCACGCCGAGCCGCTGCCGCTGATGGCCCACCGGGGCTGCGGGTCGGAGTTCACGCCCGTCCTGGACTGTCGGGCGTGCGGCGAGGCGGTGGCGCCGCGCGACGTCGCCGGGACCTTCGGCCCCTCGGGGACGTGGGAGCGGTCGGTGCCGTCCGGCACGACCCGGCGGCGGGTCGCCTCCGCCTCGGCCGGGTTGTTCCCGCAGACGATGACCCTGATCGGGAACCGCTGGTCGGCGGCCATCCTCGGCGGGGCCTTCCAGGGGCTCCACCGGTTCCGCGACTTCGAGCAGCGCCTCGGCGCGCCGCCCGCGATCGTGGCCGACCGGCTGCGCGTCCTCCGCGACCTGGGCATCTTCGAGCAGGCGCCGTCGGCCGACCGGGCCGACTGGACGACCTATCACCTGACCGACAAGGGCCGGGCCTTCTTCCCCGTCGTGGTGACGGCCATCGCGTGGGGACAGCGGTGGTTCCGCGCGCCCGAGGGGCCGGCGCTGGTCTACCGGCACCTGGGCTGCGGGGAGGCGTTCCTGCCCCGGTTGTCGTGCGGGAGGTGCGGGGTGGCGTTGCGCGGGCACGACGTCGCGGTGGAGCGGCCCGGCTGACCGGCGGTCAGCGTGCCGCGTGGTCCGGCACCGGTTGGCGGGCCCGATCGCCGGTCGGCGGCGCGGCCTTCGCCCGGGTGACCGGGCGGCCCAGCAGGATGCCGGCGAACGTCAGGGCCAGGCCGCCGAGCTGGACCGGGGTCAGGGTCTCGGCGGCGACCAGGGTGCCGACCACCACGCCGGTCACCGGGTTGAGCAGGCCGATGAGGCCGACCGTGCCGGCCGGGAGGTGGCGCAGCCCGGTGAACCACGCGGCGAAGGCCAGGGCGGTGGCGATCACCGAGACGTAGGCGTACGCGCCGATCGCGGGGGCGTCCACGGCCGGGGGCGCGCCCTCGGCGAGGACGGCGACCGGGAGCAGGACCAGCCCGCCCGCCGTGAGCTGCCAGGCCGTGGACGACAACACGTCGACCCCCGTGCTCCACCGTTTGGCCAGGATGAAGCCCACCGACGACAGGATCATCGCGGAGACCGAGGCGAGCACGCCCCAGCCGTTCACCGCCTCGGCGCCGGTGAGGACGGTCAGCGCCACCCCTGCCACGCCGACGGCCGCGCCGGCCAGGTGGGTGACGGCCGGGCGCTCGGAGACCAGGCCCCAGGCCAGCAGCATCATCACCATCGGAGAGGTCGCCATGATGGTGGACGCGACGCTCGACGGAAGCAACTGCGCGGCGAGGTAGATCAGGGCGAAGAAGACGCTCATGTTCAGTGTGCCGAGCACGAGCGAGCGCCACCACCACCCGCCGCGCGGGAGCCGGCGGGTCAGCAGCAGCAGAAGCAGACCGGCGGGAAGGGCGCGGAACACGGCGCCGTAGAGGGGGTGGGTGGCGGGGAGGTATTCGTGGGTGACGTAGTAGGTCGTGCCCCACGCGATGGGGGCGATCGCCGTGACCGGCGCCCACCGCCAAGTAGCTTCCATGGAAGTCAATATAGCTTCCAAGGAAGATATATCCTGACCCGCGTGATCGATCACGTCGCGCGCATCCAGCAGGAGTGGGCCCGCGAGCGGCCCGACCTCGATGTCAGCCCGGCCGGAGTCATCGGCCGCCTCCACCGCGTCGCCGGGCATCTCACCGAACGGCTCTGCCTCGTCTACCGGCGGTTCGGGCTGGCCGAGGGCGAGTTCGACGTGCTGGCCACCCTGCGCCGGGCCGGGGCCCCGTACGAACGGGCCCCCGGCGAACTGGCCGCCCACACCATGGTGACCACGGGGGCGATGAGCAAGCGCGTCGACCGCCTGGAACAGGCCGGGCTCGTCACCCGCCGCCCCAGCGAGTCGGACGGCCGGGGCCGCGTGGTCGCCCTGACGACGGCGGGCCTGGAGCTGATCGACGCGGCGTTCACCGAACACATGGCCAACGAACGCCGCCTCCTCGACGCGCTGGCTCCCGACGACGCCGAACGCCTGGAAGAGATCCTGACCAGGTGGCTGGCCGTCTTCGAACTCCCCGTCGGCGAACCTCCCGCCTGAGCCGCGCGTCCCGGCCACGGCGCCGCCCGGGTCGGCGGGCGGCGCCGTGATGGAAGAGGGACTCAGCGGCGGAACGGGCCCGTCACGCAGTAGGTGATGCCGCCCGAGGACGAACCCGACGTGCCCCGCTGCGAGGAGAAGTAGAGGCGGTCGCCCGCCGGGTTGAAGGCCGGGCCGGTGATCTCCGACGAGCCCTGGTTGCTGATGCGGAGGAACGGCGAGATCTTGTCGTCGGGCGTGATCAGGCAGATCTCCATGTTGCCGCCGTCCTCGGCGACGTAGAGGTCGCCCGCGGTCGAGCCCGTCACGTTGTCGACGCCGGTCAGCGGGGGCGTGCCCGAGGAGACGAGGCTGTCGTCGTAGGCGAGTTCGTAGGTGTTGTTCGTCAGGTTGACCTGCCAGACGCGGTTGTCGCCCTTGGTGGTGAACCAGACCGTGTCGTCGGCGTAGTAGCAGCCCTCGCCGCCGTTGAAGGACTTCGAACCGGACACCTGGTTGCGGGTCGCCGTCGGGTCGCCGTCGGGGTCGGGGACGTTGGCCCAGGTGAACGAGCCGCTGGTGGCCGAGCCCGCCACCATGACCTGGAGGGTGCCCGACGACAGGTCGCCCCACGTGGTGGGCACGAAGCGGTAGAAGCGGCCGTTGGACTCGTCCTCGGTGAGGTAGATCACGCGGCGGACCGGGTCGGCCGCCGCGGCCTCGTGGGTGAACCGGCCCATCGCCGGACGCTGGACCGCCGCGCCGCCGAAGGGGTAGGTCTCGTACACGAAGCCCCTGCTGACCTCTTCGCAGGACAACCACGTGTTCCACGGCGTCTTGCCGCCCGCGCAGTTCTGCCGGGTGCCCGACAGGATGCGGTTGGCCGAAACGACGTTGCCCGAGGCGTCGAACCGGATCGCCGAGGCGCCGCCGCCCGGGTTGATCTCGGAGTTGGAGACGTAGATCCAGCCCGACCCGTCGGCGAAGCAGGCGCCGCCGTCGGGGGCGTCGTGCCAGGTGTACGAGGTGCCGGGGACCACCTGCCGCGAGCGGGCCACCACCCGGCTGGTGAAGCCCGCGGGCAGCCGGATGCCGTTGGCGTCGGCCGCCTGGAGCGCGCCGTAGGGGCCGGTCGCCGGCTGGGCCGGGGCGGCCAGGGCGGCGCCCTGCCAGAGGGATCCGGTGAAGGCCACCGTGCTCGCGCCCAGCACGGAAGCACGAAGGAAATTGCGTCTTTCCATGATTTCTTACCTCCTTGACCGGGACTGTAAGCCGCGTAATGTTTACACACGGTGAACGCAGCGTGGGCGCTGAGTGACGGGTTTGGTATGACCGAGTTTCCGGCATCATCCCGAAATGAGCCCGTACACGCTGCCGTTGACCAGCGAATCCGCCGACGTCGGCACCGCCGGTGGGAAAGGCGCCTCCCTCGCGCGGCTCGCGTCGGCGGGGCTGCCGGTGCCGGGCGGTTTCCACGTCGTCACCGCCGCCCGCGAGGCCGGGATGAACCGCGAGGTGACCGCCGAGATCACGGCCGCCTACCGGGCGATGGGAGAGGACGTGCCGGTCGCGGTGCGGTCGTCGGCCACGGCGGAGGACCGGCCCGACGTGTCGTTCGCGGGGCAGCACGACACCTACCTCGGGGTCCGGGGCGCGGCGGCGGTGATCGACGCGGTGGAGCGGTGCTGGCGGTCGCTCGACAACGACCGGGCGCGGGCCTACCGGGAACGCGAGGGCATCGACCGGCCGGGCATGGCGGTGGTCGTCCAGGAGTTGGTCGACGCGTCGGTGTCCGGGGTGATGTTCACCTAGCTCGACGGGAAGCTGGTGATCAACGCCGCCTGGGGGCTGGGGGAGACCGTCGCGGGCGGCACGGTCACGCCCGACGTCTACGCCGTCGGCCGCGACGGCCACATCGAGGAGACGATCTCCGACAAGACCGTCATGGCGGGCACGTCGGGGCTCGTGCCGGTGCCGGGCGACCTGCGGTCGGCGCCCACGCTGACGCGCGAGCAGGTGATGGCGCTGGCCGGGCTCGGACGGCGCATCGAGATCCTGTACGGCATGCCTATGGACGTCGAGTGGGGGATCGCCGAGGGGAAGCCGTACATCCTGCAGGCCCGGCCGATCACCGGGCGGCGCGAGGTGTGGAACGACTCGCTGCTCGGCGACTACCTGTGGAGCAACGGCAACCTGGGGGAGGCCATCCCCAGCGTGATGACGCCGGTGACCTGGTCGGTGGTCCAGCGGTTCATGGCCGACGCGATGATCAGCGGGTCGTTCGCGGGGCATCCGATGTGCGGGAACATCGGCGGGCGGTTCTACATGAACCTGTCGGTCCTGCTGACCATCGGCGACTCGCTGGGCCTCAACCGGGTGATCAGAGACAGCCTGGAGCCGGTCTTCGGGCGGCTGCCCGAGGGCGCCGAGATCCCGCTGCTCCCGCTGACCCGGCGGCAGTTCGCACGCGGCGTCGTCCCGCTGCTGAGAGGCCGGCTGGCCCTGGTCCCCTACGCCCGGCGGCTCGACCGCATGCTGCCACGCCTGCGGCGCCGGGCCGACGACCTGCGGACCCTGATCGCCGTCAGCAACGACCTGACCGGCCTGTGGCGGGGCGCGGTCGAGCCCTACTTCCGCGACTGCAACCGCCTCCTGGCCGCCGCCGGACGCCAGGACGCCGGCAGCCTGATCTTCCTGCGCAACCGCCTGGAGCGCCTCGTCGGCGCGGCCGACGCCAACGCCCTGACCAGCGGTTTCGGGGCCCACCTGGAGAGCATGGGCCCGCTGCTCGGCCTGGGCGAGGTGAAACGCGGCCGGTTGTCCCGGCAGGAGTACGCCCACCGGTGGGGCCACCGCTGCTCCGACGAGTTCGAACTGTCGGCCCCCCGGCCCGGCGAGGACCCGCGCTGGCTCGACCGGGAGCTCGCCGGCCTGTCGGAGGACCCGATCGGCCTGCTCAACCGGCAGGAGGAGGCCTCGCGGGCGGCGTGGCGGCGGTTCAAGGAGCACGATCCGCGCAACGCCTACCGCTACTGGGGCCTGATCCGGCGGTGGAGCGAGATCGTCCAGGCCCGGGAGGAGGCGCGGTCGGAGGCGGTGCGGGCGTTCTGGGTGCTGCGCGACTGGGTGCGCCGGGCGGGAGCGGTCACCGGGATCGGCGACGAGGTGTTCTTCCTGCGGATCGGCGAGATCCTGCGGCTGCTCCGGGGGGATCGGGCGGTGCTCGGCCTGACCGACGCGCGGCGCGCGGCCTACGACCACTACCGGTCGCTGCCGCCCTACCCGGGGGTGATCCGGGGCGCGTTCGACCCCGACCGGTGGGCGGCCGACCCCGACCGGCGCTCCGACTACGCCGACGCCGCCCTGCGGCCCTCCGCCCGCGACGGGTCGATCAACGGCTTCCCCGGCGCGGCGGGGGTGGTGGAGGGCATCGCCCGCGTCATCCCCTCGATGACCGAGGCGGAGCACCTGGCCGCCGGGGAGATCCTGGTGACGAACGTGACCAACGTCGGCTGGACCCCGCTGTTCCCCCGCGCCGCCGCCGTCGTCACCGACGTCGGCGCCCCGCTGTCGCACGCCGCGATCGTGGCCCGCGAGCTGGGCATCCCCGCCGTCGTCGGCACCGGAGACGCGACCAGCCGCATCCGCGACGGCGCCCGGGTGCGGGTGGACGGTTCGGCCGGGACGGTCGAGGTCCTCGACTAGGGAAGAATGGCCGGGTGGTCGAGACGGGGTGTCCTTGCGGGTCTGGCAAGGCATATCGGGAGTGTTGCGGACGGTTCCACGCCGGGCAGGCGGCGGCGCCGACCGCCGAGGCGCTGATGCGGTCGCGGTTCTCCGCCTACGCCAAGGGCGACACGGCCTATCTGCTGACCACCTGGCACTCCACGACCCAGCCGCCGCGCCTCGACCTCGACCGGAAGACCCGGTGGACGGAGCTGGAGATCCTGGAGACCTCCGGCGGGTCGGCGATCCACACCGACGGGACCGTCCGGTTCCGGGCCCACTACGTCGAGCGCGGGCGGGCCGGGGTCATGGAGGAGAACAGCGCGTTCTCCCGTGAGAACGGCCGCTGGGTCTATGTCGCCGCTCTCTGACCTCGGCCTGCGCCGCTACCCCGACGACCCGCGCGACCCCTTCCGGGCCTGGGACGCCGCCGACGAATACCTCCTCGGCGAACTGGGCCGGCTCGGCGGGCCCCACGGCACGGTCGTCGTGTTCGGCGACCGCTGGGGCGCGCTGGTCACCGCGCTCGCCGAGCACCGCCCGGTCCAGATCACCGACTCCTACCTGACCCAGCGGGCCACCCGGGCCAACCTCGACCGGCTCGGCCTGCCCGAGGCCACGCTGCTGTCGACCCAGGACGCCCCGCCCGCCCGGATCGACACGCTGCTGGTCCGGATCCCCAAGAGCCTCGCCCTGCTGGAAGACCAGCTCATCCGGCTCGCGCCGGCCGTCCACGAGGGCACCGTGATCCTCGGCGCGGGCATGGTCAAGGAGATCCACACCTCCACGCTGGCCCTGTTCGAGAAGATCCTCGGCCCCACCCGCACGTCGCTGGCGGTGAAGAAGGCGCGGCTGATCTTCACCGAGCCGCGCCCGACGCCGGTCGCGAGCCGGTTCCCGGTGACGTACACCCACGAGGGTCTCGACCTGGTCAACCACGCCGGCGTGTTCTGCGCCGACCGGCTCGACATCGGCACCCGGTTCTTCCTCAAGCACCTGCCCGCGACCGTCAAGGGGCAGCGGGTCGTCGACCTGGGCTGCGGCAACGGGATCGTCGGGGCGTTCGTGCTGCGCGACAACCCCGACGCCGAGGTGCTGTTCGTCGACGAGTCCTACGCCGCCGTCGCGTCGGCCCGCGCCAACGCGCCGGGCCCGGCGGGGTTCCTGGTCGGCGACGGGCTGGCCGACGCCGAGCCGGGGTCGGCCGACCTGGTGTTGTGCAACCCGCCGTTCCACTCCCACCAGGCCGTCACCGACGCGACGGCGTGGCGCATGTTCACGCAGGCCAAACGGGCCCTGCGGCCCGGTGGCGAGCTGCGGATCGTCGGCAACCGGCACCTCGGCTACCACGTGAAGCTCAAGCGCCTGTTCGGCGAGGTGACGGTGGTGGCCGGCGATCCGAAGTTCGTCGTGCTGAGCGCGGTCAGGCGCGGGCCTCGATGACCAGGTTGAAGTCGGTCGTCAGGGCGGTCCTCACCCGGCCGAAACCGGCCTCGCGCAGCAGCGCCTCGATGCGGGAGGGGCCCGACTGGTTGCCCAGCCCGAGCTTGGCGCCCTCCGACAGGCCGTGCGGCAGGCAGAGCATGACCGAGGCCGCCGCGTAGGTGGCCGCGATCGGGTTGCCGACGGTGTCCTCCAGGCGGTCGGCCGCGAAGGGCTCGACGACCAGGACGGTGCCGCCCTCGGCCAGCGCCGCGCGGGCCCGCCTCGCCGCCGCCAGCGGGTCGCCCATGTCGTGGAGGGCGTCGAAGAAGCAGATCAGGTCCCAGGTGCCGTACTGCTCCTCGCCCGAGTCGGCGACGTGGAAGTGCACCCGCGCGTCGACCCCGGCGTCCTTGGCGGCCAGGCGGGCGGCCTCGATCGAGGGCTCGTGGGTGTCGACGCCCTCGAAGCGGGAGTTCGGGTAGGCCTCGGCCATCAGGATCGAGGACGTGCCCATGCCGCAGCCGACGTCGAGCACGCGGGCCCCGGCGGTCAGCCGCTCGGTGACGCCGTCGAGGGCGGGCAGCCAGTGGTCGACCAGGCTGTACCGGTAGAGCGGGGCGAAGAACCGCGACACGCCGTCGAACAGGTTGTCGTCGTGGCGGTGCCAGGCGAAGCCCTCGCCGGTGCGGAACGCCTCGGCCAGGTGGTCGGCGGCCTTCCAGGAGGCGGCCTGGATCTGCGAGGCGGAGGCGCGGGCGGCGATCGTGGTGTCGTCGGCCAGCACCAGGGCGTGCTCGTCGGGCAGCCGGTACGTGCCCTCGGCCGGGTCGTAGTCGACGTGCTCGGCGACGGCCTGCACCCGCAGCCACTCGCGGACGTACCGCTCGGACAGGCCCGTCCTGGCGGCCAGGCCGGCGCTGGTGAGCGGGCCGGCGCCGGCCATGGCGCGGAAGAGGCCGAGCCGGTCGCCGAGGTGGGTCTGGAGGGTGAGGCTGGAGCCCAGGGCCTCCAGGGTGATCTTCATCGCGAAGTCTTCGAGTTTCTTGGTGTCCATGTCGTACACCCTGCCCATTTCGCATTTCACCGCCCTTTCACCGTTCTGTCGCCGGTCATGAAAGGGTGAAATCTCGGCCATTAGTATTGACGCCATTTCGGTGGGTAATGTGCATATTCCGGAACGGGGGATTCGAAATGCCGTACATCACCACGAACGACGGGGTCAGGATCTTCTACAAGGACTGGGGGACCGGGCAGCCCGTCGTCTTCAGCCACGGCTGGCCGCTCACCGCCGACGTCTGGGACAACCAGCTGCGCCTCGTCGCCGAGCACGGCTTCCGCGGCCTGGCCCACGACCGGCGCGGCGGCGGGCGGTCCGACCAGCCGTGGAACGGCAACGACATGGACACCTACGCCGACGACCTGGCCGCCCTGCTCGACACGCTCGACCTGCGCGACGTCGTCCTGGTCGGCCACTCGACCGGCGGCGGCGAGGTCACCCGCTACATCGGCCGCCACGGCACCTCCCGGGTCGACAAGGTGGTGCTGGCGAGCGCCGTCCCGCCGCACATGGCCGCCTCGATGCCGATCGAGGTCTTCGACGAGATCCGCGAGGGCGTCGCCGGCGACCGGTCGCAGTACTACCGGGAGCTCGCGCTGCCCTTCTACGGCTTCAACCGGCCCGACGCCCAGGTCAGCCAGGGGGCGATCGACGCGTTCTGGATGTGGAGCATGCAGGTCGGGGTCAAGAGCGCCTTCGAGTGTGTACGGGCGTTCTCCGAGACCGACTTCACCGAGGACCTGCCGCGGATCGACGTGCCGACCCTGGTCGCCCACGGCGACGACGACCAGATCGTGCCGTTCGAGGCGTCGGCCCCGAAGACCGCCCGGCTGATCCCCGACGCCACCCTCCAGGTCTACCCGGGGGCGCCCCACGGGATCAGGGGCGACTACGAGCAGGCGTTCAACGCCGACCTGCTGACGTTCATCGCGAAGTGAACGCGCGCCGGTGGAGGGCCTTCATCTCGGCCTCGAACTCCGGCACCGGGCCCCCGACGGCCACGCCGGGGGCCACCTCCTGGATCGGGAGGGGGCGCACCGGCGCCGACGGCGCGCCCCACCCGTCGCGCCACCCGGACAGCTGGGCGGCCGAGACGGCGTACACGATGCGGCCCAGGCCCACCCACGCGTGGGCGGCCGAGCACATCGGGCAGTGTTCGCCGGAGGTGTAGACCGTCGCGCCCGGCCGCTCCTGCGGCGGCAGGTTCGCCGCGGCCCAGCGAGCCAGCTCGAACTCGGGGTGGCGGGTCTGGTCGCCGGCGGCGGTCCGGTTGTGGTCTTCGGCCAGGACGGTCCCGTCGGCCGCGGCCAGCACCGAGCCGAACGGCTCCTCGCCCGCCTCGAACGCCTCGTGCGCCAGCTCGACGCAGCGCCGCAGATGCCGCAGGTCCGTCTCGGAAACCGTCATCGTCACCCTTTCACCGCACCGACCAGCCCGTTGACGAAGTAGCGCTGCAAAAAGGCGAACAGCGCGATCACCGGCAGCACCATGATCAATGATGCCGCGAGCACCTCGTTGTAGCGGACGACGGTACCGGAAATCAGGGACTCCAGCCCGAGCGGCAACGTGTAGAGCGACTCGTCGTTGAGGGAGACCCGGCTCAGCACGTACTCGTTCCACGTCGGCACCGCCGTCAGCACCGCGATCGTCACGTGCGCGGGCCGGGTCAGCGGCAGGTAGACGCGCAGGAAGATCCGCGCCTCGCTCGCGCCGTCGGCCCGCGCGGCCTCGCGCAGCTCCTTCGGCACGCTCCGGTACGCCGCCGTCAGCAGCAGCACCGTCAGCGGAGCCGTGCCGTTGACGAAGGGCAGCACCAGCCCCATGTGGGTGCCGAGCAGGCCCAGCCGGTTCTCCAGGATCACCACCGGCAGCAGCACCGTGATCCCCGGCACGAACAGCAGCGCCACGAACAACCAGTAGAGCGCCTTCGCGCCGGGGAACCGGAGCACCGCGAACGCGTAGGAGGCCAGGCTGTAGACCACCAGCACGCCCAGCACCGTCAGCCCGGTCACGATCAGGCTGTTGCGGAAGTAGTCGACGAACGCGAGCTGGTTCCACGTGGTGACGATGGTGTCGAAGGTCGGCTCGCGCGGGATCAGGTGGCCGCCGTCGAGGATCTCCTCCCGCGTCTTGAACGCCCCCGACACCATCCACAGGAACGGGTAGAGGCTCAGCACGGCATAGATCGACAGTGCCGCGTAGGCGGCGGTCTTCGCGACACGGGCGGCGGTCACCGCACCCTCCTCAGCAGCCGGGCGTTGGCCAGGGTCAGCAGCACGGCGCCGACGAACAACAACCAGCCCAGCGCGCTCGACAGGCCGAGCGTCGGCGCCAGGCCCTTGAAGAAGGCCAGTTCGTAGGTCTCCAGGGCGAGCACGTTGGTGTGCCCGCCGGGCCCGCCGTTGGTCATGATCAGGAAGATCTGGAACCCGTGCAGCGAGTCGCGCACGCCCAGCAGCACGATCCCGGCCGTCATCGGCGTCAGCAGCGGCACGATGATCCGCCGCAGCACCTGGCGGGGGGCCGCGCCGTCGATGCGGGCCGCCTCGACCATGCTCGGGTCGATCGCCTGGAGCCCGGTCAGGTAGAGCAGCGTCGCGGTCGGCACCGCCGACCAGACCAGGATCAGGATCAGCGTCCAGAGCGCCGTCGACGGGTTGGCCAGCCAGCCCTGCGGCTGCGCCAGCGAGCCGAGGCCGGCCGAGCGCAGCATCAGGTTGATCGAACCCTCGGGTTCGAGCAGGTAGCGCCAGGCGTAGTAGGTGGCGATGCCGGTGGTGACGTACGGCAGGAAGTAGACCGAGCGCAGCAGCCCCCGCAGGCGGCGCACGGAGTTGAGCATGACCGCCAGCGGCAGCGAGATCAGCACGGTCAGCAGCGGCACCGCCACGCACACCTGGAAGGTGTTCCAGGCGGCCCGGCGCACCCCCGGGGCCAGCGACGGATCGGCCCACAGCAGGTCGGCGTAGTTCTCCAGGCCCACCCAGATCCATTCGGGGGTGAACCCGTTCCACGACGCGAAGCTGAGCGCGAGACCGCTGCCGATCGTGTAGACGCCCATCACCGCGAAGAGGGCCACGGCCGGGAACACGAACGCCCAGCCGGTGACCCACTCCTTCCACCGGGACGCCATGGCTACTCGGCGGACTTCCACATCGCTCCGAAGATGGCGTCGAGCTCCTTGCCGGCCTGCGCCGGGTCGAGCTCCTTCAGCGGTGACAGCCGCACGAACGCGTCACCCGGCTTGACCTGGTCGTAGCCGCCCGGGAAGAACGTCGTGTCGCCCGCGTCGTAGGTGCTGGCGGGGTCGCCGGTGAAGTACTTCTGCAGCGCGGCCAGCTCGGGGCCCATCAGCGTGGCCGCCTCGGCGCCCAGGTCGGTGGCCGGCAGGTCGAGCGACTCCTTGGCGACGATGCCCGCCCCGGCCGGCGAGGTGACGTAGTCGATCCACTTCAGCGCGGCGGCCCGGTTCTTGGAGGTCGAGGTGACACCGAGGGAGGTCAGAGCCAACGGGGCCATCACGATGTCCTTGTGGGCTCCGGTCTCCGAGGGCGGGATCGGGAAGGTGAGCACCTTGTCGGGCGACATGCCGTTCTGCGCCAGGAAGGCGAGGGTGAACGTGCCGCCGACGTTGTACGCCGACTTGCCCTGGGCGAAGGCGATGTCGGCCTCGTCGATGCCGAGGGTCGTCGCGCCGGGCATCCAGTAGGGCGTGAGCTGCGCGTACAGGTCGAGGGTCTTGACCCCGTCGGGCGAGCCGAACCCGGCCGCGGTGTCCTTGCCGAACAGGCCCTGGAACTTCTCCTTGCCCAGGTAGGCGTGGGCGAGCGGCTGGTAGATCCAGTTGAACCCGACCTGGCTGACCTTCAGGCCGAGCGACAGGCCGCCCGCCTGCGGGTCCTTCTCCGTGGACGTCTTGAGCGCCGCCACGAACTCCTCCCAGCTGGCCGGGGGAGTGTCGGGGCTGAGCCCGGCGGCCTGGAGTTTCTCCTTGTTGGCGTAGACGATGCCGAACGCGCCGGCCGTGAACGGGACGGCGTACATCGACCCGGCCTTGGCCTGCTTGAACGGCGAGTCGGCCGCCGCGCGGTCGATCCGGCCCTGGTCGAGCACGCCCGCGTTCCGCGTGGACGGCAGGAACCGGCCCTTCCAGGCGTCGTTCACGTCGCCGCTGATGTCGGCGAGCAGGCCGGAGGCGCCGAGCTCCAGGTCCTCGCCCGCGGCGTGGGCCTCCAGCACGTCGGGCAGGTCGCCCGTCTGGGCGGCGCTCTGGATCTTGCTCTTGAAGACGTCGTCGGGCGTGACGGCCTCGATCTTGACGCCGATGCCGGTCTGCGCGGTGAACTGCTCGGCGGCCTTCTGGAGGGCGGTCGCGTGCGACTGCTTGAAGGTCCACATCGTGAGCGACTGCCCGGACGCGGCCGGTTCGCTCGTCTGCCCGCCGCCTGACGAGCAACCGGCGGCCACCAAGGTGGCGACGGCGGCCAAGGACAGGATTCGCGCTTTCATAGATGCCATGTCGGCCCCCTGGGGGTGGGACGCAAATCGTTAAGACTGTCCCTGGAATTTACACGCGGGACACCCTGTGTCAAGGGTCAGGCCGATTCGCGGCGGACCAGCCGGGCCGGGATGATCGTCTCGGTCGAGCTCTCGGCGACCGTGCCCGACAGGCGGGCGAGCAGGCGTTCGCCGCAGGCGCGGCCGATCTCGCGCGCCGGGTTGGCCATCGTGGTCAGCCGGGGCGAGACCAGGCTGGCGGCCTCGATGTCGTCGAAGCCCATCACCGCCAGGTCGGCGGGGATGCGCAGGCCACGGGCCGCCGCCGCGTCGAGGGCGCCCAGGGCCATGATGTCGTTGGCGCACAACACCGCGTCGGGCGGCTCCGCGAGGCCGAGCAGCCACGACGTGCCGCCCGCGCCGCCCGAGCGGCTGAAGCTGGTGTGCACGACCAGCCGGGGATCGGCCTCGATCCCGGCCGAGGCGAGGGCCAGCCGGTAGCCGGAGACGCGTTCGGCGGCGGGCCCCTCGGCGCGCGGCCCGCAGACGAAGCCGATGCGCCGGTAGCCCGCTTCGAGGAGGTAACGGGTCGCCTCGGCGGCGCCGCCCTCGTCGTCGCTGTGCACCAGGTCGACGCCCTCCTGCACTTGCACGCCGCCCAGCCGGACCACCGGCAGCCCCGCCTCGATCACCGGCAGCAGGTCTTCGGCGTGGGTGTGGAAGACGGCGAAGGCCAGTCCGTCGACCTGCCGGGCGATCATCTGCTCGATCGCGGCACGTTCCATGTCGCGGTCGCCGTCGGTGTTGCTGATGATCTCGTCGTAGCCGGCCGGGCGCAGCACGTCCTGCAGCCCCCGGGCCAGCGCCGGATAGAACGGGTTGGTGATGTCGGGGATGACCAGCCCGATCGTCTGGCTGCGGTTGGTGCGCAGCCCTCTGGCCAGCACGTTGGGCCGGTAGCCGAGCCGGTCGATCGCCTCCAGCACCCGCCGCCGCGTCTCCGCCGCGACCGGCCGCCGCCCGTTGAGGGTGTGGGACACCGTGGTCGCGCTGACCCCGGCGGCCTGCGCCACCAGCAGGATGCTGGGCCGCCGCGCGTCGGCGCGGGGGGCGGGCGCGCGGCGGACCGGCGGCGCGGCGAACGAGGCCAGCGCCTCCTTCAGCCGGTCGCGGGCCTCCTCGGCGGCGGTGGGCGCGGGCACGCCGTCGGCGACCCGCAGGATCGCCGACTCCCACACCCGCCGGGCCGCCGCCGCGATCAGCGCGCCGGTCACCCCGGCGCCGAGCTCCTCCTCCCGCGCCGCGAACGCCTCCCGGGCGTGGGACCGCAGGTCGGCGTTGTCGCGGTAGACCCGCGCCCGCTCCCGGTCGATGACCCCGGTCGCGGCCACCCACCCGGCCACGACCTGCGGCACCGGCTCCTCGGGCAGCGGCCCGCGCGGCAGCAGCGGCGGATCGGCGTCGAAGAAGAGCTGCTCCTTCGCCGGGAAGTAGTTGAACACCGTCTTGACCGCGACGTCGGCCTCGGTGGCGACGTCGGCGACCGTGACGGCGGCGAACCCGCGTTCGGCGAACAGCCGCAGCGCGGCCCCGGTGATCGCCCGGCGCGTCTCGGCCTTCTTCCGCTCCCGCCGATCCATGGAGGGATCGTATATCCACACGCACCTTGCACCGGCTGTAACTTCTACGGAGGCTCGATCCCTCCGTCCGGGCGGCGGACCCGGCCCGCCCATCGTTCGTGGAGGTGGGTCTCGGGCGGGAACCTGGCGGCGGCGGCCTCGTCGAGGTCGACGCCCCAGCCCGGGGCGTCGTGCGGGAACAGGTAGCCGCCGACCGGGTTGATCGTGCCCGGGAAGACCTCGACGACCGGGTCGGGGTAGACGTGGCCCTCCTGGATCTGGAAGGCGTGGGTGGTGACGTCGAGGGCGATGTTGGCCGCCGAGCCCACGGGGGAGACGTCGGCGGGGGAGTGCCAGGCGGTGCCGACCCCGTTCAGCTCGCAGAGCGCGACCAGTTTCCTGACCGGGGTCAGCCCGCCGACGGCCGAGACGTGCAGCCGCAGCAGGTCGACCCCGCCGTTCCTGACCAGCCGGGCCGCGTCGGCGACCGAACCGAGCTGCTCCCCGGCCGCGATCGGCATCGGCGCCGCCGCCCTGACCTCGGGGAGGCGGTCGTAGTACTCGGGCGCGATCGGATCCTCCAGGAAGAACAGCCGGTACGGCTCCAGCGCCCGCGCCAGCCCGACCGCCTGCTTCACCGTGAGCCGCGAATGGACGTCGTGCAGCAGCCCCGGCTCCTCGCCCAGCTCCTCCCGGGCCCGTTCGAAGAGCTTCGGGGTGTCGCGCAGGTAGCGCTGCACGTCCCAGCCGTCGGGGTAGGGCGCGTCCGGGTAGCCGCCCGCGGAGCCCGGCGCGCCGTAGTGGCCGAGGCCCGGCGCGCCGGTCTGCAGCCGGACGTTGCGGTAGCCCGCGTCGAGGAGCCGGCGGGCGTGGTCGAGGGTGGCCTCGATCGTGGCGCCCTCGGCGTGGAGGTAGGTGTCGGCGGCGGCTCTGACGCGGCCGCCGAGGAGTTCGTAGACGGGCATGCCGGCGCGTTTGCCCATGATGTCCCACAGGGCCTGGTCGACCCCGGACAACGCGCTGTTGAGCACCGGCCCGCCCCGCCAGTACGACGAGTAGTGCACCATCCGCACGATGTCCTCGATGTCGGCCGGATGTCGGCCGACGAGCATCGGCCCGACGTGCTCGTCGACGGCGGCGGCCACGGCGTGGAAACGCTGGGTGAAGGTGGCGCAGCCCAGGCCGTACAGGCCCGGATCGGAGGTGTCGACGCGGACCACCACCAGAGGCGGCCCTCCGGGCGCGGTCACGATCGACCGGACCCGGGTGATCCTCAGGTTGTCGCGCGGCGGCCAGGGGGCCTGGGTCTCGGGAATCACGTGTCCCCTCCTGAGCGGTCCGCCATCGGGAGTAGGTATGCGGTGCGACGGCGCGCGGGCAGTGGTGTCCGGACGGGGTGGATCATCGAGCCGCTGCCGCGAAGAGGTGCCGGGCACGGAAGCCGAGCAGGCTCTCGGCCGCCGTCAGGTCGATCGGCGCCTCGCGGCCCTCGAATCTCCTCCGGCGTTCCACGTCGGGATGGAAGCGGTCGAGCAGCTCCTCGGTCGGCTGGGGGGCGAGGGTGTCGGGGGCAGTCACGAAGACGGCGTGGTAGCCGGTGAGGGGGGCCGTGACGGCCAGCCAGGCGGCTCGGGCGGCGTCGCGGTCGTCGAGGTAGGTCCACAGTTCGGCGGCCCCCGAGCCGGGGTCGTCGGCGTAGCGGGCGGCCGTGTCGTCGAACTTGTCGCCGGGGCCGCCGAGCAGCGGGTAGCGCAGCGCCACCACGGCCATCCCGAACCGCCGGGCCATCATCGCGCCGGTCGCCTCGTCGGCCTCTTTGGACAGGCCGTAGGGGTCCTCGTTCTGGAGCGGGAGCCGCTCGTCGATCGGCAGGTAGGCGGGATGCAGCGGCTTGGCCGCCCACGGCATCCCGGTCACCGACAGGCTGCTGGCCAGCGCCACCCGCGGCACCCCCAGTTGCCCGGCCTCCTCCAGCACGACGAACGTCGCCCGGGTGTTGCCGCAGTAGACCTCGGCGGGCGTGCCGAGCGTGGGCGCGGGGATGGCCGCGAAGTGCAGCACCGCCTCGACCCCGGCCAGCGCCCGCCGGACCGTGGCCGGATCGCCCGCGTCGCCCACCACGGCCCGGTCGGCGTCGGTCGGTTCCCGATCGAGCGCGGTCGCCTCGACCCCCAGCTCCGCCAGCAGCGCGAGCGTGGCCCTGCCCAGCCTGCCCGCGGCCCCCGTGACCAGCACCCGGCGGGGTGTGTCGGCCATTCGATCACCCTCTCGCAAAACGTTTTGCTTATGAGCAAAACTCGGGGCAGGAGGGTTTGTCAACGTGCTTTGCCAGGCGATCTTATAGCCGGTATATCTAGGGGAAGCCGATGAAGGCTGGCGGCACCCGATCGGTCAGCCACACGCCGTTGGCGCTCACCCGGAACTCGTGGCCCTCGGCGTGCATGCGCCCTGCCTCCACGGTCAGCACGACCGGACGCCCCCGCCGCGCCCCCACCCGCTCGGCCGTGGCCACGTCGGGAGACAGGTGCACGTGGTGCCGGGCCATGCGCACCAGCCCCTCGGCCCTGATCGCGGCCAGCGCCGCCGGGGCGGTCCCGTGGTAGAGCACCTCGGGCGGCTCGACCACGGGCAGGTCGAGGTCGACCTCGATCGAGTGGCCCTGGCTGGCCCTGATGCGGCCGCCCTCGATGACGTACCGCTTCTTGTCGTTGGCCTCGACCACGTGGTCGAGTTCGGCCCGGTCGAAGGGGAAGCCGTGCGCGGCGGCGGCCGCGATCAGGTCGTCGACGGGGGTCCAGCCCTGCTCGTCGAGGACCAGGCCGATGCGTTCGGGCTGGTGCCGCAGGTGCTTGGCCAGGTATTTCGAGATGCGCACCATGCGCCGTTCGTCCATGGTCGTCGAGTGTGGCCGGAAAAACCTGCCGCCGTCTTCTCGATTTCTGTTATCCGCAGGTCGTCGCGGGGTCTCCGGTTCAGACATCCCCTACGAAGGACAACCATGACTCTGACGACAGTTCCCCGCCGGCGCGCCGCGCTCGGGGGCGCCCTCGTGGCCGCCCTGAGCGCGTCCCTGATCACCGGTGTCGGGCCCGCCGAGGCCGCCGACACGCTGGTCTCGCAGGGTCGTCCCGCGGTGGCCTCGTCGGTCGAGCGGGGCGACCTGTCGGCGGCCGCGGCCTTCGACGGCAAGACGAGCACCCGCTGGTCCAGCAAGTTCGCCGACCCGCAGTGGATCCGCCTCGACCTGGGCAAGGTCACGCCGATCAGCCGGATCGTGCTCAACTGGGAGCGCGCCTACGCGACCGCCTTCCAGATCCAGACCTCGAACGACGCCGCGACGTGGCGCACCATCCACACCACCACCGCCGGCAAGGGCGGCGTGCAGACGATCAACGCGTCGGCCAGCGCCCGCTACGTGCGCCTCCACGCCACCAAGCGGTCCAGCCAGTACGGCGTCTCCCTCTGGGAGTTCCAGGTCTTCGGCGACGGCACCCCGGGCACGACCCCGACCACCACGCCCACGACGACCCCGAAGCCGACCCCCTCGTCGAGCCCGAGCACGCCCCCGGCGACCGCCAAGGGCAAGAAGGGCGTCGCGGTCTGGCAGATCCCCGGCGTCAACGCCGCCGTCGCCAACGCGCAGGCGAGCTGGTACTACACCTGGGCCGTCGACCACCCCAACATCACCACCCCGGCCGACAGCCAGTTCGTCCCGATGATCTGGGGCGCCAACAGCGTCACCAACGCCAACCTGGCCAAGGCCAAGGCGGCCGGCCCCTACCTGCTCGGCTTCAACGAGCCCGACTTCGCCGACCAGGCCAACATGACGGTCGAGAAGGCCCTCGAACTGTGGCCGAGGCTCCAGGACGCCGGCAAGATCCTCGGCGCCCCCGCCGTGGCGTGGGGCGGCGACCGCGCGGGCGGCTGGCTCGACCGCTTCATGACCGGCGCGAAGCAGCGCGGCTACCGCGTCGACTTCATCCCGCTGCACTGGTACGGCGGCGACTTCGTCACCGAGCGCGCCGTCCAGCAGCTCAAGGGCTACCTCCAGGCCGTGTACGACCGCTACAAGAAGCCCATCTGGCTGACCGAGTTCGCCCTGATCGACTTCAGCAACGGCGTCCGCTACCCGACCGAGGCCCAGCAGGCGGCGTTCGTGACCGAGTCGGCCAAGATGCTCCAGTCCCTCCCGTTCGTCGAGCGCTACGCCTGGTTCGGCATCGGCGCGGGCGCCAGCGGCGTCAACAGCGGCCTGTTCCGCGACAACGGCACCCCGACCGCGGTCGGCCGCGCCTTCCAGGCGCTGCCCCGCTAGTCACCGATCCGGCAGGACCGCCATCCCGGGACCCGCACCCCCGGCATTCCGCCCGGGTCCCGGGATGGCCCTGTTTTTCCGGCATAATCCGACGATGCTCCGCTTGCTGATCTCCGTGGCCCTGGTCCTCGCCGGCGCGTCGGCGAGCGGGGGAGCGGCGGCGAAGGACCCCTGGCCGCACAGGTGGACCGTGTCGGTCTACCTCTGCGGCGGCACCGGTCTCGGCGTCGAGGAACGCTGCCCGGAGGGCGCGGCGACGCCGTCGCAGATCGACGCCGCGACCGTGGCGGTCGCCTCCGATCCGAGGATCACCGAGGCACGTCTCGTCGATCCGGAGGAAGGAGCCGAAGGCTTCGAGCACACGGCCGAATGGTCGAACGCCCCCGACAAGACCGACTGGTCATCCCTCCTCTCCGCGAAGGACCTCCCGTACTCCATCGAGGCCGAGGCGGTGGCCGAGGCCGTCCCCGAGGTCCTGATCGAGGACTTCGAGAGGATCCCCGCGGTCACCTACGTCTACGTCTGGCCGGTCATGTACTGGAGCGGGCGCGCGGATGTCCGCGTCCAGATGTGCGGACCCGCGACCGAGAAGGATCTCAGCTGCGCGGGGCGGGGCGCCGCCACGGGCGCGGAGCTGGCGGCGGTCGCCGACCACCTGCGGGCCCTGCCCGGCGATCCGATCGTCTACGAGGAGACCCCGGCGCATGCCCGGTGGAACTACCACACCTATCTGCGCCGCCTCGGCCCACGGTGGAAACTGCCCACCGACGTCTATTTCGGCACCAAGTTCTGGGTGGACCTGGACGACACGACAGGCCTGACGGAGCTCCTCCACCGCCTGATCACATTGCCCGGAGTCCGTAAGGTCGGCCCGAACTGACACATCCGCCGTAATCCGACGATGCTCCGATCAGCCCCGGCCCTCGTGTACGCCGGCGCCTCGACCGGGAACGCCCGGTTCCGCGTGGTACTGATGGCCGTGGCCATCCCCGGGCCACGGCTTCCGCGGCGTTCTCCCGGGTCACCGTTCGATCTGGGCGTCCTGCTGCGCGTGCGTGGCGAAGAACGTCAGGATCGTGTCGGCGAGTGCGCCGGGCTTCTTCTCCGGGGCGAAGTGGTCGAGGGAGGGGAAGGCCGCCCTCCGGGCGTCGGGGATCGTCTCGGCCAGGCGGGTGTGGGCGAGGTCCTGCGGGTCGCCGGGGCGTCCCTTGCCGCGCATGATCAGGGTGGCCGCTCCGACGGCGGCGTAGTCGGCCACGTGAGGGTCGAGGCGGCCCACCTCCGCGTGTTCGGCCACCGCCTGGGGCATGAGGGCGAGCTTCTGCCGCATCTCGGCGCGGGGGATCGCCATCCGCAGCACGGCTTTCAGGTACCACCGGGGCAGCCGTCTGACCAGTGAGGGGCCGGTCCCGCCGACGAAGGTCAGGAACGCCTCCAGGTTCCGGCCTACGGCGATCTCACGGCGGGCGCGGCCGATCCAGCCGGCCGGGATCGACCCGCCGACCGACGCCCCGGGCTCGTAGACGGCCACCGCGTCGAACTCCGGGTTCCCGCACGCCGCCCGCAGTGCCACCAGCCCGCCGAAGCTGTGCCCGAAGATCAGCCGGGCCCCGGTGGCGGCCCGGACTGCTTCGATGTCCTCGCATTCCCGCTCGATCGCGTAGTGCGCGCCCTGCGGCCCGCTGAGGCCGCGGCCGCGCCGCTGCACGACGTGGACGGTGTGCCGTTCGGCCAGCAGCCCGGCGAGCCCGGAGAAGTCGGCCGCCAGGGCGAGCGCCCCGGGGACGACGATGACGTGGGACCCCTGTCCCACGGTGGTGTACTCGATCGGCGTGCCATCCGCCGACGTGGCAAGTTGTGTCATGCTTACAACGTACGCAGAAGCCGGATAACGCAATAGAGCGAGTAGTACAGTGCGAGGACCGCACTAGTGCGCTGGAGGTGCCCGTGTCCGACCGGCCCCGCTATCTGCAGATCGCCGACGCCATCGCCGCCGACATCCGCGGGGGCCGCCTCGCCGAGGGCGGGCCCGCGCCGTCGACCAGGGCGATCGTCCGCGACTGGGGCGTCGCGATGGCCACCGCCACCAAGGTGATCGGCGCGCTGAGGGCCGAGGGCCTGGTCGAGACGGTCCCCGGCAGTGGCACCATCGTGCGCCGGCGTGGAACCCCCGCCACGAGCCGGCGGCCGAGACTGTCGGTCACCGAGATCGTCGAGGCCGCGATCGAGATCGCCGACGCCGAAGGGCTGCCGCTGGTCACGATGCGCAGGGTGGCCGTGTCGCTGGGCGTGTCGACGATGGGCCTCTACCGCCACGTGCCGAACCGCAACGACCTCACGCTCCGCATGGCCGACCACGTCTTCGCCGGAGCCCTGCTCCCCGACATCCCGCCGGCGGAGTGGCGCCGCCGCCTGGAGGCCGTGGCCCGCCTGTTCTGGACGGCCTTCGCCCGCCACCCCTGGGCCGCCGAGGTGTTCTCGCTCAGCCGCCCCCAGGTGATGCCGAACGTGTTGCCCCTCGCCGAATGGTCGCTCACCACGCTGAGGGCGATGGGCTTCGACGCCCACGACATGCTCTGCGCTCACATCAACCTGTTCGGCCACGTCCGCGGCATGGCCCTGGTCCGCCTGGCCGAGACCCGCGCGGAGGAGGACACCGGCATGACCGCCGACGACTGGATGCGCCACCAGGGCCGCGGCCTGCGCCGCTGGGCCGCCTCGCCGGACCATCCCGGGCTCGGTCATGTCGTCAGCGAGGAGTTCGACTTCGACCTCGACACCGTCTTCGAGTACGGCCTCCAACGCCTCCTCGACGGCCTCGCCGCCCGCCGCCGAGCCCTCTAGGGCAGATCTTCACGGTCCCGGGATCGGCCTCGGCCGAGGCGGTGCGGCGGGTGAGCGCGCGAGGGCACGCCGGCCCCGCCCTCCTCGACCCGAGTGATCCGCATCCCCGGGGTGCCGAGCGTGCGGTGATCTCTTTGCGGCAGGATCGGGCGATGAGCATCGACGCCATGCAGGACCTCACCTCCCGCCTGTGGTTCCCCGGTGCCCGGTGGCACGTCGGCGACCTCGCCTGGGGGCTGCGCCAGCACACCGGCCGTGAGCACGAGTGGCCCACGAAGGTCTGGCGCTCGAACGGCCGGGTCGTCGCGTGGGGATGGGCCGAGTTGCCCGGCCACCTCAACCTCCAGGCCGTCGACGAGCACTGGGCCGGTGCGGTCCTCGACTGGTTCGGGGAGATCACCGAGCCCGAGAGCGTCGTGGTCTCCAGCGCCGAGCCGCACCTGGTGCGCGCCGTCGAGGCGCGCGGGTTCGTCCCGGTGGAGGGGCCGTTCTTCCTGCATCTGGTACGCGACCTGGAAGACCTGCCCGCGCCGCGAGCCGCCTGCCATCCCGTCACCGACGTCGCGGGCCGGGTGAGGGCCCACCGGGAGGCCTTCTACCCCTCCCGCGTCACCGAGGAGAGCTACCGGAACGTCCAGCGGACCCCGCCGTACCGCGGAGAGCTCGACGTCGTCGCCGACGTGGACGGCGAGACGGCCGCCTACTGCCTGGCCTGGCTCGACGACGCCCGCAAGGCCGTGCTGATCGAGCCCGTCGGCACCGTCCCCGACCACCGGGGGAAGGGGCTGGCCAGAGACGTCTGCCTGGCGGCCCTCCACGCCGCGAGGGACCTGGGCGCCGAGATAGCCACGGTCAGCCCCCGGGGTGACGACGCGTGGCCGATTCCGGCGCGTCTGTACCGTTCAATAGGGTTCGCCCAAGTCGCCCGGACCGTGCACTATGGTGTGGCCCGAGGATAAGGAGACCAGGTGGACCTGAAGGCTACGTTCGACGCCATCGACGCCGACGGCGACGGATTCGTCACCGAGGGCGAGATCGTCGCCCACTTCCCCCAGCTTCCCGCCGAGGCCCTGGGGGCCTACGCGACCGGTCTCGACGCCGACGGCGACGGCCGCTACTCCTTCGAGGAATTCTCCCGCCTCCTCGGGTAATGCCCGGGCCCGGAACGTCATAAGGGGGACGTGACCCCCGAAACCTTCGAGGCCGTCTTCCGCGACACCTACGAACGGCTCACCCGTTACGCGGTGCGCCGTTGCGCGTCGCCGCAGGACGCCGCCGACGTCGTCGCGGACACCTATGCCGTGGCCTGGCGCAGACGCGAGAAGATCCCACGCGGCGACGAGGCGATCCTCTGGCTCTACGCCGTCGCCCGCCGCGTCCTGTCCGAGCATCGCAGGAGCGGCCGCCGCGACGCGCTGCTCGACGCCGAGATGGCCGACCTGTACGCCGAGACGCCCGGTGTCGACATGAGCGTGATCGGGCAGACCTTCCGCGCGCTGCCCGACGGCGACCGCGAACTGCTCGCCCTGGTCGCCTGGGAAGGGCTCGGCCACGACGAGATCGCCGTGACGCTCGGCATCACCCGCAACAACGTCCGCGTCCGCCTCCACCGCGCCCGCCGCCGGTTCGCGAAGGCGCTGGCCGCCAACGGCGTGCCCACCTCGTTCGCCCTGGCACCCCTGGGAGAGATCCGATGACCGATCTGCTGACGACCCTCGACCCGTCCGCCCGGGGCGGCGACCCGGACGCGCCGGGCGCCCGCGCGCTGCTGGCCCACGTGATGAGCGAGCCCGCGCCGGTCCGGCGGCGCCGCCTCCTGCGTCCCGCGCTGGTGGCCGTCGCCGCCGGGCTCGTCGTGACGCTGACGCCGCCGCAGATCGTGACCTCCTACGCCAACGCGGCCGTCGAGATCCACCTGGAGGGGCGGCAGTACGTCGCCCGGATCCTCGACCCCTTCGCCGACCACGAGCGGTTCACCGAGGCGTTCCGGGCGGTCGGGCTCGACGTGCGGATCCGGCCGCTGCCGGTCTCGCCGCTGTCGGCGGGCAGGTCGCTCGGCATGATGATCGGAGGGACCTTCGACCGTCCCGGCGAGATCGGCGGCGAGTTCGCCTACGACGGGGTCGTGCTGAGCGCCGATCCGGAGCCGAAGGGCTGCGAACCCGCGCGGCCGGGCTGCTCCCTGATCGTCCGGGTGCCCGAGGGTTTCCCCGGGTCCGTCCACATCCGCCTCGGCCGGCCCGCCCGGCCGGGAGAGGACTACGCCGACTTCGACAGGGCCCTCGCGCCCGGCGGGCCGCTCCACGGGGTCAGACTGCGGCACGGCGCGCCCGTGAAGGACGTCAGGGCCGAGGCGGAGCGGCGGGGCCTGCGGGTGACGTACCAGAGAATCGAGATCGCGGCCGACGGAGGGTTGTCGTTCGCCGACGTCACCCCCGGCGACCGCTGGACCGTCTGGAACGCGTGGCAGGTCCGTGAAGGGGTGGTGCGGCTGCTGGTGACGGAGCGGCGGCTCGGTGAGAACCCCTTCTACAACGGGTCCGCGCCCCCTCCCGACCTGGAAGGCTAATCGATTCCACATAGCGTTTGACATTTATGGAATTCATTTTCTTTCGGGAAAACGGCATTTAAACTCCGGTCACGTCGCCGTTCGACCCCGAGGGAAATCATGCGACTTGACGAAGTGGCGGCCGCGATCGTCGCCGAGGTGTCGCCCGAAGAGGCGGAGTACTTCCCCGCCATCGCGCAGGCCGTGCGGCGTGACCCCGCACGCGCCTTCGGGCCCGGTCGCGACGAGCCGCTCGCCTTCGGGCTGGCCGAGGCGGTCGCCCTGCTCACCCCGATCGTGCTCGGAGCTCTCAGCGCCGCCGCGACCAACACGCTGACCACCTTCGTCGAGACGGCGACCAAGGGCACGTCCAAGCGGGTGTGGGGGTTCCTGCGCCGGAAGAGGGCGCCCGAGATCGCCCCTCCCGAGACCGTGCTCGACCTGACCCCCGAGCAGGTCAAGGAGGTCACGCAGGCGGTCGAGCGGATCGCGGTCTCGATCGGCGTCGAGGAGACGGTCGCGCTGCGGCTCCGGCAGGCGCTCTTCGGGCACCTGTCGGGGGAGCGGTGACCGGCCCGGAGACCCGGGACGCGCCACGGCTCAACCCCTTCCTGCTGCCCTCGTCCACGACGTCGCGGTTCCTCGTCCTCATCCTCGCGACCGTCGCCGGGGCGCTGTTCGTCGACCTCTACCTGCGCACCCTGTGGTGGACGGTGGCGAACACGCCCGAGCAGGTGCGCGCCGGGCACTGCCTGGCGGCCCTGCGCTCCGGCCGGCTGGAGGAGGCGGCCGCCGTGGCCGACCGGTACGCCGCCTGCGCCGTCCGCGTCACCATGATCGACTCGCTGATCCCCGTGGCGATGCTCGCCGCGCCCCTGGTCGGCACGGTCGTCCTCTACCTGCTGCACCCGGTGTTCGCCGTCCGCCACCGGCCCATGGCGCTGGCGGAGGCGGGCGCGGGGCCTCATCACGACGCGGTCATGGCCCGGTTCGCGCAGATCCTCGCCGAGGAGACGCCGCGCCGGACGGTCCGGCTGCTCGTCGACCCGGCCCGCTCCGACCTGTCGGGGCGCACGTTCGGGCTGCCCGGCAGGCACACCGTCGTGCTGAGCATGGGCACGGTGCTGGCGTACAAGGAGGAGCCGCGGGTCGCCGAGGCGCTGCTGCGGCACGAGCTCGCGCACATCCGCAACCGCGACGTCGGCATCGCCCACGTCACCGTGGCCGTCTGGTGGGCCTTCCTGCTCACCGGGGCGCTGCCGATCATGGTCGCGACGGCCGTGTGGAACCCGGCGGGGCTGGCCGCGATGGCCCTCTTCCTCGCGGTGATCCTGCTCCTGTTGTGGTCGTCGCGCACCGCCGTGCTGCGATCCCGTGAGCACCACGCCGACGTGCGGGCGGGGGACACCCCCGCCCGGATGGAGGGCGTGAAGGCGGCCGTCGAGCGGGCCCGGCCACTGAGCCGGCACCGCAGGCTGGGCAACCATCCGGGGCCGGGCCGCAGGACGACGGTGCTGACCGACCCGGGCCGCCTGTCGCGGCCGGGCGCCGGGGAACTGCTCACCGTCGGCCTGCTCTCCGGCATGTGCTTCGGGCCGGTCTTCGACTCCTTCGCGTACGTCAACTTCGAGTCCGGGCCCGACGCGAAGGCCTTCCTGCCCGGTGTCCTCTTCGGCGCCCTGCTGTCGGGCACCGCACTGGTGGCGGTCTGGCGGGCGGTCCCGGCCGGTCTGGCGGGCGGCGGGCGGTTGTGGGTGTCGGCGGCGGCCATGACGGCCGGGCTCCTCCTGGGGCAGTGGTTCGTGCAGTCCCAGAGCCGCAACTTCTGGACCGGGCTCGAACGTGACCCGCTCGCGGCGGCGCTGATGGCGGCCGGTCTGCTGGTGCTCGTCCGGCTCTTCCTGTCGTGGGCGAAGGCGTGCGCGACCGCGTGGTTGCCCATGGCGAACCGGCTCCGGGTGGTCACGCTGACGGCGGTGGCCGTCGGCGCCCTGGTGATCGGGCCCTGGCTGGGGTTGTGGCACCACGGGCTTCAGCTGCTCGGCGAGGTCGCCGACTCTCGTCAGGTGCCGGCGATCCTCGCCGTGTTCGCCGCGCGGCATCCCGTGCACCTGTTCACGATCGTGCTGGCCGGCGGGTTCCTCGTCGCGGCGGGCGCGCGGCGGGGCCGGCCCGCCCGGCCGCTCGCCCTCCATCTCGACGGCGCGCCGCCGGCGCCGCTCGCCCGCGCGCACTCCCGGTTCCTGGCCGCGCTCGCGGCCGCCTTCGCCTCGGTGCTGGTGATGCTCGCGGCGGGCTTCGCCTTACAGCCCTGGCTCTTTGAGGCGGCCCGCACGGGCCGGCAACTGACCTCGGTGTACGTCCTGATCGGCGTCGCCGTGGCCCTCTTCGGGGTGGCCGCGCTGGTCGTCGGCTCGGTGACGGGCGGCCGGCGGCGGATCATGTGGGCCGCCGCCCACACGGCCCCGGCGCTCGCGGTGGCCGGGGTCCCGATGGCGCTGGTGCTGCTCGGCCACGTCGCCCTCGCGGAGTGCGGCCTGGCGCGCGCCCTGTCCTGCTACACCCAGGGCGCCTCGTTCCCGGCCACGCTGGGCAACTACTACGTCCTCACCTTCGCCTACGCCCTGTTCCCCGGCCTGCTCCTGGCCGTGGTCGCCGCCCTCGTCCGGGCCGTCCGGCCGCCCGCGACCGCGGTCCCGGCCCGGCGGCCCCTGCCGGTCCGGATCGCCGCGATCGCGGTGGTCGCCGTGGTGGCCGCCACGGGGATCGTCGGAGCGGTGACCCAGTGGGCGTGGTACCTCCGTGTCCTGCCCGAGCCGCCCGCCCGGTGGAGCCCCGAGGTGATCGAGGCGCTCCAGCAGCCGATCAGGGAGCGCACCCTGCCCCGGCCGGGCGCCTGCCGCGACGTTCTCGCCGCCTACCGCGGCGCCGGCGCCGCCGACGTGCTCGCCATGGACCGGGGGCACTGGCTGACGGTCGCCCGGACGGTCAACCGCATCGCCTCCGCCGACGACGACGGGCTGCGGATCTTCGCGCAGGCCGGCTACACGTGGTTCGGCCGTGCCGACGCGGAGATGGTGGGCCGGACGACGTCGCGCCTGGCCCACTACTGCACGCTGGTCCAGCACGAGGACGGCGCCCTCTAGGGAACGCAGGCCGGCACGCCCCCGCGCACCCCCAGCCGGAACGCCCACATGCGCTGCGACACGCTCCCGTGGTCACCCGGCCGGGTCCACGGGGTGTCGCCCGAGAGCAGCCGCAGGATCCTCTGGATCTCCGCCGTGTCGCCCCGCTCCCAGACCAGGTCGCCGTCGTCGGCGGCGCCCTGGAGCGCGGCGCCCGCGAAGCAGTCGGCCTGGAGTTCGAGCCGGCCCCAGTGCAGGCCGGGCGGAAGGTTGGCCTGGACCGCGTGGCCCCATTCGTGGGCGATGACGTGGTAGATCCAGCCGTCGCCGTACTCGTAACCGAGTCGCATGAGGTTGACGTCCCAGGCGATGTAATGCCCGGCCGCGCAGTAGCCGGCGTTGTAGGGACGGAGCGGCTGCCCGCCGCAGGCCGGGCGATTGGGGCTGTAGCCGTTGTAGCCGCCGAGCACGCGCGGCGGCAGATAGCGGACGCGGAAATAGTCATACCAGTGCGAGGCCCAGAAAGCCCTGGTCACGGACACCGCGGTGCGGATGTCGCCCTGGATGTCCTCGGCGGCGGCGGCCGGACGGGCCCCGAAACCGAGGGACGCGAGAACGAGGACGAGAGCGGGAATCAGCCGTAATCTTGATCTCATTTGAATTCTCCGTATTCGGCTGATTCGCAGGTTATCTTCGTCGCCGATTCCGGAAGAACTGTCGCTCCAGGGATATGTTTATATGCTTATTCCATTCTTTATTTGACATTTATGGAAACGTTAGGCGCTCCGGTGGTGTGGCTCTGGCTTCGAGGGATCACGGAGCGTGACGGGGTGGTTCGCGGCATTGACCCGACCTGTACCGGACCGTAACAATATGGACGTCTCGGGCTTGGCGGCGGTGGCACGCCATAGGTCAAGCAGGGTTTTTGAACCGTAGACGCGTTCGGCGTGCGCGTCCTCCGACCGGGGACTCAGCGTGCCATAGGCCGGCTCCACCCGACCTCATCAGCCGTCCCTTCGGAGATATATATCGAAAGGGAAGCCGGTGATGGTGAAGCAGAGTCGGACAGGCGTCTGGTTCGTTGGGGTTCGGGGGTCGGTGGCGACCACCGCGATGGCGGGTGCCACCGCCGTGCGGTTAGGGCTTGCCGCCCCTGTGGGCCTGGTCTCGGAACTGCCGGACTTCGCCCAGCTTCCGTTGGCCGGATTCGGGGAGCTCGTGTTCGGCGGCCACGACATCGTGGCCACGCCCCTCGCCAAGCGCGTGGAGCAGCTGACCACCTCGGGGGTGGTCCCCCGCGACATCGCGGCGGCGGTGCTGCCCGAGGTGACGGCGGTCGAGGCGGAGATCCGCGACGGCGTGCACGTCGAGGACGCGGTGCCGCAGCTCCAGGTCGTGGCCCGGCTGGCCGCCGACATCGCGGGGTTCCGCGAGCGGCACGGGCTCGACCGGGTCGTCGTGATCAACGTCTCGTCGACGGAGCCGCCCAGCGCCTACCGTCCCGAGCACGACGACCTCACGGCGCTCACGAAGGCCATGGAGACCGACGCCTACGTGCTGCCGCCCAGTTCCGTGTACGCCTACGCCGCCTTCGAGGCCGGCTGCGCCTTCGTCGACTTCACCCCGTCGACCGGCGCCCGCCTGCCGGCCCTCGACGAGCTGGCCAGGTCGCGCGGCGTCCCGTACGCCGGCAGCGACGGCAAGACCGGGGAGACGCTCATGCGGTCGGCGCTCGCGCCGATGTTCACCACCCGGGCGCTGCGGGTCCTGTCGTGGTCGGGCACCAACCTGCTCGGCGGCGGCGACGGGGCGACCCTGGCCGACCCGGCCGCCGCGGCCAGCAAGACGGCCTCCAAGCAGCGCGGCATGGCGAAGATGCTCGGGTACTCCGCCGGGGGCGACGTCCACATCGACTACGTCCCCGACCTGGGCGACTGGAAGACCGCCTGGGACCACATCCTGTTCGAGGGCTTCCTCGGCGTCCGGATGACGATGCAGTTCACCTGGCAGGGGTGCGACTCGGCGCTGGCCGCGCCGCTCGTGCTCGACCTGGCCCGGTTCACGTCGTGGGCGCACGAGCAGGGCGAGTCGGGCGCGCTGACCGCGCTCGGCTTCTTCTTCAAGGACCCCGTCGGCACCGACGAGCACCGGCTGCTCGCCCAGTACGACACCCTGCGAGAGTGGGCGGCCCGATGACGCCCGACGACCTGCGCGCCGCCCTCGACCTCACCCCCGAGGCGGCGGCGTGGCTGGAGGACTCCCGCAGGAGGATCGCCGACGACCCCGCGAAACTGGCCGTGCTGTTCCCGGCGGCCGGGCGGAAGGTCGGCCGGGGCGCCCTGGAGAGCCTGACCGGCTGGACGGCCGACGACGCCGCCCGCGCCCTGCTGCTCGACGCGCTGCCGCGGCCCCGGGCCGCGGCGGTGTCCCGGGCGTACGCCGACGGGGACAACGCCGAGAAGCGGGCGGTGCTGCGGGCGCTGCCCATCCTCGGCCTCGGTGACGAGGGGCTGCCGCTGGTGCGCGACGCCCTGCGCACCAACGACACCCGGCTCGTGGCCGCCGCCATGGGCCCCTACGCCGCCGCCCACCTCGACGACGAGGGCTGGCGGCACGGCGTGCTCAAGTGCGTTTTCGTGGGCGTTCCCGTGGCCGCGGTCGCGGGCCTGGCCGACCGCGCCGACGCCGAGCTGGCCCGCATGCTGACCGACTTCGCCAAGGAGCGCGAAGCGGCCGGCCGCGTGGTGCCCGACGACGTGCACCTCGTGCTCCACCTCGCCGACCAGGAGTCCTGAACATGCGTATCTTCGACCCGCACATCCACATGACGTCGCGGACCACCGACGACTACGAGGCCATGTACGAGGCCGGCGTCCGCGCCCTGGTCGAGCCCGCCTTCTGGCTGGGCCAGCCGCGCACCGGGGTGCGCTCGTTCCTCGACTACTTCGACTCCCTCGTGGGCTGGGAGCCCTTCCGGGCCGCGCAGTTCGGCATCCGCCACCACTGCACGATCGCGCTGAACCCGAAGGAGGCCAACGACCCGCGCTGCGTGGACGTCCTCGACGAGCTGCCGCGCTACCTCGCCAAGGACGGCGTGGTCGCGGTCGGCGAGGTCGGCTACGACTCGATGACCAAGGAGGAGGACGAGGCCTTCACGCGTCAGCTCGACTTGGCGAAGGAGCACGAGCTGCCGATCATGGTCCACACCCCCCACCGCGACAAGGCCGCCGGCACCAGGCGGACCCTCGACGTCGTGCGCGAGTCGGGCATCGACCCGGGCATGGTCGTGGTCGACCACCTCAACGAGATGACCGTGAAGATGGTCGTCGAGTCGGGCAGCTGGGCCGCGTTCTCGATCTACCCCGACACCAAGATGGACGAGGACCGCATGGTCCGCATCCTCCAGGAGTTCGGCACCGACCGGATGCTGGTCAACTCGGCCGCCGACTGGGGCCGCAGCGACCCGCTGAAGACCCGCAAGACCGGTGACGCGATGCTGGCCGCCGGGTTCAGCGCCGACGACGTCGACAAGGTGCTGTGGCGCAACCCGGTCGAGTTCTACGGCCAGTCGGGCCGCCTCGACCTGGAGGACCTGAAGACCGACGAGACCTTCGAGGGCAACTCGGTGCTGCGCGGCGTGCGCAAGGACGCCTGACATGCGGCTCCGGCATCCCGACGGGTCGACGGTGCACGTCGCCTACTGCACCAACGTCCACCCCGCAGAAAGCCTGGAGGGGGTCCTGGGCCAGCTCGCCCGCTTCGGCGAGCCGGTCCGGGAGGCCCTCGGCGTCGACCGCCTGGGCCTCGGCCTGTGGCTGGCGCGCGACGTCGCGACCGCCCTGGTCGAGGACCCGGTCCAGGTGGTGCGGCTGCGCCGCGAGCTCGCCGCCCGCGGCCTGGAGGTGGTGACGCTCAACGCCTTCCCCTACCGGGGCTTCCACGACCCGGTGGTGAAGCGCAAGGTGTACGTCCCCGACTGGACCACCCACGACCGGCTGCGCTACACGCTCGACTGCGCCTCGGTGCTGGCCGGGCTGCTGCCCGACGACGCCGCGCGCGGCAGCGTCTCGACGCTCCCGCTCGCGTGGCGGACGGACTGGGACCCGGCCAAGGCGGCCGAGGCGCGGAACAGGCTGGGCGAGCTGGCGGAGGGGCTCTCGAAGCTGGCCGCCTCCAGCGGCCGGACCATCCGGGTCGCGCTCGAACCCGAGCCCGGCTGCGTCGTGGAGACGATCGGGCAGGCGTGCGAGGAGTTCGCCGCGCTCGACCACGACTGGCTCGGCGTCTGCCTCGATGTCTGCCACCTGGCGGTGCAGTTCGAGGACCCGGCCGGGGCGCTGGCCTCGCTGGAGACGGCGGGGCTGCCGGTCGTGAAGACGCAGGCCTCCTGCGCCCTGCACGTCGAGGACCCCGCCTCCGCCAGGGAGGAGCTGGCCGCCTTCCACGAGGAGCGGTTCCTGCACCAGACGCGGGAGCGCGGCGGCGGGTCCTGCGACGACCTCGACGAGGCGCTCGCCGGCCTGCCCGGGGAGGACGCCTGGCGGGTGCACTTCCACCTGCCCCTGCACGCCGACCCCGAGCCGCCGCTGGCGAGCACGAGCGGCGTGCTGAACGCCACCCTCGAAGCGCTCTTCGGCGGGGAGCGGGCGGTGACCGACCACGTGGAGGTCGAGACCTACACCTGGCAGGTCCTGCCCGAGGACCGCCGCCCACAGGGAGACGCGGGCCTGGTGGCGGGTCTGGCCGCCGAGCTCGCCTGGACGCGCGACCGCCTGGTCGCGCTCGGACTGGAGGACCTGTCCCGATGACGAGATGGCTGGCCCGGTTGCTGATCGCGGTGCTCTGCCTGGGCACGACGACGGTCCTCCTGGAGGGCCCGGCGTTCGCCCACGGCCAGCTCGTCGAGTCGTCCCCGGAGAAGGGCGGCACCCTCGCCGAGCCGCGCCAGACCGTGACGCTCTGGTTCACCGAGGCGCCGCCGGGCAACGCCCACTTCACCGTGACCGGCCCCGACGGCAAGCGCGTCGAGCGGCAGTGGCTCACCGGCGCGACCAAGCGCCTCGACGAGCCGGTCACGGAGCTGTTCCTGATCGACGGCAAGTGGGAGCCCCGCCTCTACCACGAGGGCTACTCGGTCGAGGTCCCCGTGGCCTACTGGCCGAAGGTCGGCGAGTACACGGTCGAGTACCTGTCGATCGCCAGCGACGGCGAAGAGGTCAAGGGCAAGGTGGAGTTCACCTACGCGGGCAAGACCGGCAAGGCGCCCGCCGACTGGACCGAGCCCACGCACGGCCCCGACCCGGGCCTGCTCGCCACGATCGAGGCGGCCCACTCGCAGGACAGTCAGCCGGTGACCCTGCCGACCACCGACACCCAGACCGTGACGACGGCCGCGCCGAGCGTGGCGCCCTCGCCGGTGGCCGCGCCCGAGACGGGTGACGACAGCCCGCTGGTCTGGCTGATCCCGGTCGTGCTGGGCGTGGGGGTCGTCGTGCTGCTGGCGCGGGCGATGCGACGTCCACCGGCCAAGAAGACCACCGGCAGGTCGGGGAACCCCGCGAAGAACAACCGGCCCAAGGCCGGCGCGAAGAAACGTTGACTGGAGAACCGATGAGACACCTCGCCGCTCTGCTCGTGGCGGTCATGGCCCTGTCGGGCTGCGCCACCGGGGGACCGGCCGCCGCGGTCGGCCCGATCAAGGAGATCACGATCACGATCTCCGGCAAGAAGGTCACCCCGCCCCCGGGCCGGATCGAGGTCCGCCTCAACCAGGGTGTCAAGATCACCGTGACCAGCGACGTCGCCGACGAGGCCCACGTCCACGGGTACGACAAGGCGGCGACGCTGCTGCCGAACCACCCCTCGGTCATCTCGTTCCTGGCCGACACGACCGGGTTGTTCGAGGTGGAGACGCACGACCAGGACCTCCAGCTCTTCCAGCTCGTGGTGAGCTGATGCTGCTGGCCCACGGCGTCGGCGGCCGTCAGGACCTGCCCATCCCGTTCTCCGCCGCCCTGATCGGCGCGATCGTCTGCCTCGTGGTGTCGTTCGCCGCGCTGGGGTTCCTGTGGCGGGAGCCCCGGCTCGGCGTCGGCCTCGACGACGCCCGGCCGCTGCCGAGGTTCCTCCAGTGGCGGGTACCGGAGCGGGTGTGGCGGGGCGTCGGCCTGGTCGCGACGGCGTACTTCCTGATCGGCTTCTTCGGCCCTGACGACGCCGACAACCCCACGGCCGGGGTGGTCTACGTCCTGTTCTGGGTCGGCCTGGTGCCGCTGTCGCTGGTCTTCGGCGGGGTGTGGCGGTTGTTCAACCCGCTGCGCACCGTCGTCCTGCTGGTCCGGGGGGAGCGTTCGGTCCGCCCGCTGCCCGAGCGGCTCGGCTACTGGCCGGCCGCCGCCGGGCTGCTCGCCTTCGTCTGGCTGGAGCTGGTCGCCCCCGGGCGCGTGACCCTGCCGGTCATCGGCGGGTGGCTGGCCCTGTACGCCGTCGCGATGCTCACCGGCGGATTCGTCTACGGTGTGCGGTGGTTCGACAAGGGCGACGCGTTCGAGGTCTACAGCGACCTGGCCGGGCGGCTGTCCCCGATCGCCCGCCGCGACGACGGCGTGCTGGTCTGGCGCAACCCGCTCGACGGCATGACCACGCTGCGCCCCGCGCCGGGCCTGGTCGTGCTGGTCATCGTCCTGCTGGGCTCGACCATGTACGACAGCGTCTCCAACGCGCCGGTCTGGGTCAGGTTCGTCCAGGAGAACAGCCTGCCGTCACCGGTGCTGGGCACCGTGGGCCTGCTGTCGGTCATCCTGCTCGTCCTGGGGGCCTACCTGCTGGCGACCCGGCTGGCCGGCCGGCGCGGCATGGGGGAGCAGGACCGCACGGCGGGCGAGATCGCCCACTCGATCGTGCCGATCGCGATCGGCTACGTCGTGGCCCACTACTTCACCCTGCTCGTGTACGAGGGCCAGCGCACCGTCGCCCTGCTCTCCGACCCCCTGGTGACCGGCGCCAACTGGCTCGGCACGGCGAACTGGACGCTCCAGTCGGCGTTCCTGACCCCCGCCGCCGTGGCCATGCTCCAGGTGACCCTGATCGTCATCGGCCACGTCCTCGGCACGGCCCTGGCCCACGACCGGGCCCTGGTGCTGTTCCCCCGGCGCACGGCCGTGGCGGGCCAGGTGCCGCTGCTGGTGCTGATGGTCGTCTACACGGTGACGGGCCTGATGCTCCTGTTCGCCGCCTAGATCGTCCGGGCCACCCGGAAGCCGAGATCGTCGATCGCGAACGCCGGGTGGCTCTTGCGGCGGCACGACGCCCGCAGCGCCGACGGCCGGTCATGGGCGCCGCCGCCCCGGAACACCCGGTACTCGCCGTAGACCTCGGGGTCGTAGAGGTCGGACGTCCACTCCCAGACGTTGCCGATCATGTCGTACAGGCCCCAGGAGTTGGGCTCCTTGAGGCCCACCTCCCGGACCTCGCCCCCGTGCCAGGCGATCACGTCGAGCTCGCCGTAGCGGTCGCCGCGGGAACCGGCCCGGCAGGCGTGCTCCCACTCGGCCTCGGTCGGCAGGCGGCCTCCGGCCCGCGCGCAGTACTCCGCGGCGTCGTACCAGGACACGTCCGTGACCGGACGCCGGTCGCCGGCGACGCCGTGGAACTCCTCCCGGGTCACCGGGTGGGCGGCGAGCAGGAACGGCGCGACCTCGACCGTCCACCCGGTGTTCCGCGCCTCGTCGCGCAGCAGGATCACCCCGCCCGGGATCTCGATCACTTGGAGAACTTCGTCTTCGGGCGCCGCTCCAGCTCGCCGTCGACGTAGACGTCGACCTTCTCGTTGTAGAACGCGACCAGCCCGGCGATCTTCTGGCTCTCCGGCAGCGGCGTGCGGTAGGACCAGGCGAGATCCCGGTTCCCGTTGACCGACCAGTATTCGGCCGACCCCTTGTAGGGGCAGTGCGTGACGGTGTCGGTCGCCTCCAGCAGGTCGAACCGCACGTCGGTCTTGGGCAGGTAGTAGCGCGCCGGGAGCCCGGTCTCGAACAGGATCCGCGCGTGCCGCGAGTCGGCGACCGTCTGCCCGTCGACCTCGACCCGGATGTGCCGGGACGACGGCAGGATGTCGACCCGCGTGTACGGGTCACGCGGATGGACGAAGACCTCCTCGTCCTCCTCGAACCAGGAGTCCATGGCGTCCCACTCGAACCGGACGTGGTCGCGGATCTCCTCGATCGGCGAGTCGGCGTAGACGATCGCCGGGGCCTCCTTGCCGCCGGACGTGACGGTGTAGAGGGTGGCGTCGCCGCGGGAGGGCGAATGGGGCCCCGGACCGGCCTCCTTGAGCACTCCGGGCACGACGTCCTTGATCGGGATGTAGTAGGTCGGGTAGTAGGGCGCCTCCCAGACCATGAGCGCCGACGTGGTGTCGGCCACGAGCTGCCCACCGAGGTAAACGCGCAAACGCTTGGCCGTCGGCTCCAGCCGGACCCGGCCTCTGGTTGTCGTCATATCGGCGGAAACCGTGCCTGACGGGGAGGTATTCCAGCCCCGGAGGCGCCGCCCGTGAGGAAAGTTTCAGTGCCCCGGCGGGCCGGGGCGGCCCCGCCGCAGGAAGGCGTGCCGCGATGTTTCATACTCTTGACGGTCGCCGATTGTTTCCTGTTTGCTTCGCATGATTCACCCCGTAGATCACGGGTGGAGATGTTAGCGCTCACATCAACCTGACCTGCACGATGAGAGGTTGGCCATGTCCGCTGGGAAACGATTACTCACCCTGGTGCTCGGAGCGGTGACCGTGCTCGCCATGTTGGTGGCCGTCCGGGCGACCGCCGCCCAGGCGGAGTCCAACGGCGGGGTGCGCGTCATGCCCCTGGGCGACTCCATCACCGAGGGCACCCAGGTGCCCGGCGGTTACCGCATCGGGTTGTGGCAGCGGCTGGCCGCCGCCCGGTACACGGTCGACTTCGTCGGCACCCAGTTCAACGGGCCGGGCTCGCTCGGCGACCACGATCACCAGGGACATCCCGGCTGGCGCATCGACCAGATCGACGCCAACGTCACCGGCTGGTTGCGGACGCACAACCCGCGCACCGTGCTGCTGCACATCGGCACCAACGACATCCTGCAGAACTACAACGTGTCCACCGCGCCCCAGCGGCTGTCCGCGCTGATCGACCGCATCACCGCGACGGTCCCGAACGCCGACGTCCTCGTCGCGACCATCATCCCGCTGTCGTCGGCCGGTCAGGCAGCGGCGGCCCGCACCTTCAACGCGGCCATCCCGGACATCGTCTGGAACAAGGTCTCCGCCGGCAAGCGGGTGCACCTGGTCGACATGTACAGCAAGCTCACCACCGCCGACCTGATCGACGGCATCCACCCGACGGCGGGCGGCTACGACAAGATGGCCGCCGCCTGGTACGCGGCCCTGCAGTCCATCCCCGGAAGCATCGGCCAGCCGAACACCACCCCCAGCCCGACCCCGTCGCCGTCCCCGTCGGCGACGAGTTCCATCCGCGGTGTCGGTTCGAACCGGTGCGTGGACGTGGCGGGGGTCTCCCAGGCCAACGGCGCACGGGCGCAGATCTGGGACTGCAACGGGCAGGCCAACCAGCGGTGGACCGCCACGTCCGCCTCCGAGCTGCGGGTCTACGGCAACAAGTGCCTGGACGTGAACGGCGGCTCCACCGCCGACGGCGCAGCGGTGATCATCTGGGACTGCAACGGCCAGAACAACCAGAAGTGGCGTTTCAACGCCGACGGCACCATCACCGCCGTCGGCGCGGGCAAATGCCTGGACGTCCCGAACTACTCGACGGCCAACGGGGTGGCGTTGCAGATCTGGTCCTGCAACGGCGCCGCCAACCAGCGCTGGACCCGTACCTGACAGGGCACACCCGGACGGACGGTGCGCGCCGCGGCTCAGCGGCGGCAGCGGACCTCCGTCCGGGTGGTCGTGACCGTCCCGTCGACCAGGCGGTGGACGTGGCAGGCCCCGGCCGGGACCTCGCGGGTGGCCGCCACGACCGCCAGGCCCTCCTTCGTGAGGCGGTCGAGGGCCGCCAGGTCGGCGGGCGCGTCCAGGAGCAGGATCCGGGGGTTGGCCATCAGGGCGCGGCCGACGGCGGCGGCCTGGTGCTCGGTGAGGGAAAGGGCCGCGGCGTGGGCACGGCGCTTTTCCCGCAGGTTCGGATAGAGGTCGTAGACCTTGCTGAGGGTCCACGGCCCGGGGGCCGCCCAGCGTGCGCCGACCAGGAGATTCTCCTCCACGGTGAGCGACGTGAACAAACGATGATTCTGCGGCATGAGGCAGAGCCCACGGGCTTTCCGCCATTCCGGACGTTCCCGGGTGATGTCGGTGTCGTTGAAACGGATCGTCCCGTTCGCGGCGGGGTGCAGGCCGACGAGCGTGCGCAGCAGCGTCGTCTTGCCCGAGCCGGGGCCGCCTACGATGGCGTGGTGTTCTCCCTGCTCAACCCGCATCGTGACGGCGCGGATCGCGCGCGCGGCGCCATAACCGGCGGACAGTGCGGTGACTTCCAGTACGGCCTTCATTTGCCGTCAATTGTGGAAATCCCGGCGGGCATTCGTCTTGCACCTGGCGGCACATGACTTGACGCACAGCGCACCGGGTCCCAATCTGCACACATGCTCTATATCGCCCATACCGCGGGCGTCCCGGCCGAGGAGCGTCAGGATTTCTGGCAAGATGTCGTTTCTTCGGCATTTGTGCCGCTTGAAGCGGTTTTTCCGACAAAGCGGTTCGAGGGAAAACTCCGGTCCACCTCCCTGGGACCGCTCGACGTCATCGACGTCGACACCACGGCCCACCAGGCCCGCCGGACGCCCCGGCTGGTCTCGGCCGCCCCGTCCGACAGCCTGAAGCTCGGCCTGTTCGTGAAGGGCCGCGGACGGCTGGAGCAGGACGGCCGCCAGGCCGTCGTCGGGACCGGCGAGATGGCCGTGTACGACACCGACCGCCCCTACTGGCTCGACTTCGACGAACCGACCCGCATGGTCGTGCTGCTGTTCCCGCGCGCCATGCTCGGGCTGCCGCACGACCGGGTCGACGAGGTGACCGGCCGGTCGATCCCCAGCGCCGGGGGCCTCGGCGCCCTGGTCGCGCCCTTCCTGCTCCGCCTCGCGGCGCAACTCGACGACGTCGAGGTCCGCGACGGGGCCCGCCTGGCCGGCAACGTGGTCGACCTGGTCGCGACCATGCTCGCCGACCGGCTCGACCTGCCCCCGGCCGACCCCGACGCCGCGCGGCGGGCGATGCTGCTGCGCATCACGTCGTACATAGAAGGGCACCTGGGAGACCCCGGCCTCGACCCGGCCCGGATCGCGGCCGCGCACCACATCTCCACCCGCTACCTGCACAAGCTGTTCAGCGCCGAGAGCACGACGGTGGCCGCCTGGATCCGCACCCGCCGCCTGGAACGCTGCGTCCGCGACCTGCGCGACCCGCTCCAGGCGGCCCGTCCGGTCAGCGCGATCGGCGCGCAGTGGGGCTTTCCGGACGCCTCCCACTTCAGCCGCCTGTTCAAGGCCGCCTACGGGCTCTCACCCCGCGACTACCGCAGCGCGGTGGGCGATCACTGAGTCGCGGATCTCACCCGCCCGGATCGCCGTGGTCGACAACAGGGTCGAGGTGAGGCCGTGGGAGTGTTCGGTGCCGCCCTGGAGGTAGACGCCGGCGGTCACCGTGGGGGCGAACTGGACGCGGTGGTCGCGGCTCACCCTGAGCGCGTCCTCGTCGTCGCGCAGGCAGAGCTTGCCCGCCTCGCCCAGCAGCGCCGCCACGTCGTGGGGGCGGTAACCGGTCGCGTGGACGAGCACGTCGGCCTCGATCGTGACGTGCTCGCCGGTCGGAAGGTACTCGACGGTCACCCGCAGGCCGTCGGGGCCCTCCTCGACGTCACGGATGCGGGAGACGTTGAGCATGCGCAGCCGCTGGTGGCCGTGCACCTTCTCGCGGTACATGGTGGCGTACAGGGCCTGGATGAGGTCCATGTCGACCACGGAGTAGTTGGTGCCGCGGTGGTAGTCGACGAGCGACTGCTTCACCTCGGCGGGGGCGGTGAAGTAGACGTCGACCGCGTCGGGGTCGAAGATGCGGTTGGCGAACGGGCTGTCGTCGGCGGGGGTGTAGCCGTACTTGGCGAAGACGGCGCAGACCTCGGCGTCGGTGAAGGTGCGGTGCAGGTAGTCGACCGCCTCGGCGGCGCTCTGCCCGGCCCCGAGCACTAACGCGCGCCTGACCGGGTCGCCTCCGGCCACCTTTTCGGCCACCTTCGGGACCAGCCCGCTGGTGTGCCAGACCCGGTCGGACAACACCGTGCCGGGCGGCAGGTGCGGCTCCAGGCCCACGGCGACCGACAGGTTCCTGGCCCGGCGGACCCGGCCGTCGGCGGTGACGACGTCGAAGTAGCGGATCTCGCCGTCCTCCTTGACCGCCTTCACCTCGGTCACCTCGGACGAGTAGGTCACCGTGTGGGCCATGCGCGCCGCCGCCCACTCGAAGTAGTCGTGGAACTCGGCGCGGAGCGGGAACAGGGTCTTCTGGTTGAGGAAGTCGACCAGGCGGCCCTTGTCCCGCAGGTAGCACAGGAAGCTGAACTCGCTGGCCGGGTTCCGCATCGTGACCAGGTCCTTCGGAAAGGAGACCTGCATCGTCGCGTCGTCGATGAGCATGCCCCGGTGCCAGCCGAAACGCGGCTGTTTCTCCAGGAAGGCGGCGGTCATCCGCTCCGATGGCGCGGCCTGCGCGTTGTGCTCCTCGATGGCTATGGCCAGTGCCAGGTTCGACGGCCCGAATCCGATCCCCAGAACGTCGTAGACCATCGTGGTCACGCGATCGCCTCCCTTGTCGCTCGTATGGTAAATAAGGTTAGCCTTACCTTGCAATATCGGCCGACGGAGAGGGAACCCCAGCCATGCGGGTCGTCATGTTCGGACACCAGACCTGGGGGCACCGCACCCTGCGGGCGCTGCTGGAGTCGTCGCACGAGGTCGTGCTGGCGGTGACCCATCCGAAGAGCGACCACGCGTACGAGAAGATCTGGGACGACAGCGTCGCCGACCTGGCCGCCGAGCACGACGTGCCCGTCCTGCTGCGCAACCGCCCGACCGACCCCGAGTTACTGCAGGCCGTGAAGGACGCCCGGCCCGACGTCATCGTGGCCAACAACTGGCGCACCTGGCTGCCGCCCGAGATCTACGACCTGCCCCCGCACGGCACCCTGAACGTGCACGACTCGCTGCTGCCGAAGTACGCCGGGTTCTCGCCCATCATCTGGGCCCTCATCAACGGCGAACCGGAGGTCGGCGTGACGGCCCACCGCATGACCGAGGAACTGGACGCGGGCGACGTCCTGCTCCAGCGCTCGGTCCCCGTGACCCCCACCTCGACGGCCACGGACCTGTTCTTCGCGACCGTCGACCTCATCGCCCCGATCGTGCACGAGGGCCTCGACCTCATCGAGTCGGGCCAGGCGGTCTGGACGCCCCAGGACCGGACCAAGGCGTCCTTCTTCCACAAGCGGGCGATCGCGGACAGCCGCATCGACTGGACGTGGCCGGCCGAGGACCTGGAGCGGCTGGTACGGGCGCAGTCGGACCCGTATCCGAACGCCTTCACCTTCCACAAGGGCGAGCGCGTGCGCGTGCTGGAGGCGTCGGTCTCCGAGGGCAACTACGGCGGCACGCCGGGACGGGTGTTCATCCGCGAGGGCGACGGCATCGTCATCGTGGCGGGGGCGGACGCGCGCAGCGGCCGGCTCCCCGGTCTCGTCATCAGGAAGGTGCGGCTCGACGACGGGACCGAACTGGCGGCGACCGACTACTTCCGCACGATGGGCGGCTACCTCGGCTGACGCTGCGACGTGTGGTGGCGGCCCATCGGGATGACGAGCGGGGTCCCGCTCACCGGGTCGGTCGTCACCTGGCAGCGCAGGTCGAAGACCTCGGCCACGTTCTCCGCCGTGATGACGTCGGCCGGGTCTCCCTCCGCCACGATGCGCCCGCCCTTCATGGCGATCACGTGGTCGGCGTAGCGGCAGGCCTGGTTCAGGTCGTGCAGGACCATCACGATCGTGCGGCCCTCGTTGCGGTTCAGGTCGTGGATCAGGTCCAGCACGTCGATCTGGTGCGCGAGGTCGAGGTACGTCGTCGGCTCGTCGAGCAGCAGCACCGGCGTGCCCTGCGCCACCGCCATCGCGATCCAGGCGCGCTGGCGCTGGCCGCCCGACAACTCGTCGACGGCGCGGCCGGCCAGGTCGGTGATGCCGGTCGCCGCCAGGGCTCCGTGCACGGCCGACTCGTCGGCCTGCGACCACTGCCGCCACCACGTCTGGTGCGGCGACCGGCCGCGGGTCACCAGGTCGAGCACGGTCAGGCCCTCGGGCGCGGTCGGGCCCTGCGGCAGGATGCCGAGCCGCCGGGCCAGTTCCCGCGTCGGGATGGAGTGCAGGGCGCGTCCGTCGAGCTCCACCGCGCCCCTGCGGGGGGCGAGCAGGCGGGCCAGGGCGCGCAGGAGGGTCGACTTGCCGCAGGCGTTGGCGCCGACGATGGCGGTGATGCGGCCCGGGGGGACCTTCACGTCGAGGTCGTCGACGACGATCCGCTGGTCGTAGGCGAGCTGGAGGCCGCCGGCCTGGAGTTCGGGGGTCATCATGGGATCTCAGCCTCCTGAGCCCGCGCGGTTGGCGCGGATGAGCAGCCAGAGCAGAATCGGGGCGCCGAGGACGCCGGTGACGATGCCGACGGGGAGTTCCATCGGGAAGAGCCGGGCGGCGGCGAGGTCGGAGCCGGTGACGAACAACGCGCCGGTCAGGCCCGCCGCGAGCGGGGGAGGCCAGGCGGTGCCGGCCAGCCGCTGGGCGATCTGGGGCGCGGCCAGGGCGACGAACGCGATGGGCCCTCCGGCGGCCGTGCCGAAGGCGACCAGGCCGACGCCGGTGACGAGCAGGGCGAACCGCACGACCTGGACGCGGGTGCCGAGGCCGACGGCGACGTCGTCGCCGAGCTGGAGGGTGCGGGTCAGGCGGCCGAGCGCCAGGGCCGCCGGCACCAGCACCGCCATGGTGAGCGCGAGCGGCAGGGCCTGCGACCAGTCGCGGCCGTTGAGGTTGCCGGTGAGCCAGCCGAGGGCGGCGTGCGCCTGGAACTGCATGCCCCGGGCCACCAGGTAGTCGGTGGCCGAGGTGGCCATCCACTGGAGGCCGATGCCGACCAGGATGATGCGGTAGCCGGTGGTGCCGCGCCGCCAGGCCAGCACGTACACGAGGGCGGCCATGACGAACGTGCCGAGCAGGCCGAGCGCCTGGGTGCTGAGGGTGCTCGTCCAGCCGAAGACGATGCCGGCGACGACGGCCGTGCCGGCGCCCTGGGTGAAGCCGATCATGTCGGGGCTGGCCAGCGCGTTGCGGGTCATCGTCTGGAAGATCGCGCCGGACAGGCCGAACGCGAAGCCGACCAGGAGGCCGACGACGGCGCGCGGCAGCCGGAGCTCCTGCACGATGAGCAGCGTGCCGGGGTCGCCGACGCCGACGACGGCCCGCAGCGCCTCGGTGAAGGTGATGGGGAAGTCGCCCATCGACACCGCCCAGGCGACCACCAGGAACGTGGCGGCGGCCAGCGCGGCGCAGACGGTGATCAGGCGGGGGCGCAGGCGGCCGGACAGGGGCGGCAGGGCGATCCGGAAGTGGGCGCCGGCCTTGGGGGTGAGGGTCTTGGCCGCCACGTCACACCTCCGCCAGCTTGCGGCGGCGCACCAGCATGATAAAGAACGGCCCGCCCAGGAACGCGATCAGCACGCCCGCCTGCACCTCCGTGGGTTCGGCGATCAGGCGGCCGGCGATGTCGGCCACGAGCAGCAGCGCCGGGGCGATCAGCGCCGACAGCGGCAGCAGCCAGCGGTGGTCGGGGCCGAGACCGGCCGACTGGGCGAGGGCGCGGGCGACGTGGGGCACGACCAGGCCGATGAAGACCACCGGGCCGATCGCGGCGACGGCGGCGCCGGTCAGCAACATGATGGCGACCACTCCCTGCGTGCGGACCAGCGCCAGGTTGCGCCCCAGCGAGGTGGCCACGTCGTCGCCGAGCGCGAGGCTGTTGAGCGCGGGGGCCGAGGCGAACGCGAGCACCGCGCCGACCACGACGAACGGGAGGATCTGGACCGCCACGTCGCCGTTCAGGCCGGCCAGCGACCCGGCCGACCAGAAGCGGTAGCGGTCGAGGGCCTCGACGTCCATGAGGACCATCGCGCTGGTCACCGAGCCGAGGAACGCGGTCACGGCGATGCCGGCCAGGGCGAGTTTCACGGGGGTCAGGCCGGAGCGGCCCATGCGGCCGAGCACGAAGACGACCACGCTGGCCGCCGCCGCGCCGAGGAGGGCGAACCAGATGAAGCCGTACAGGGTGCCGACGCCGAAGGCCACGATGGAGACGACGATGCCGAACGACGCGCCCGCGCTGACGCCCAGCAGGCCGGGGTCGGCGAGCGGGTTGCGGGTGAGCGCCTGCATGAGGGTGCCGCCCAGGCCGATCGCGACGCCGGTGGTGAGGCCGATGGCGGTGCGGGGGGCGCGGACCGACCAGACGATGTTCTCGACGTTCGACGACACCGGGTCGCCGGTGAGGGCGGCGACGACCTGGCCGAGGGGGATCGCGACGGCGCCCAGCGCCAGGGACAGCAGGCAGACGAGGACGAGCACGGCGACCAGCAGCGTCAGCAGCAACATCGGCCGGACCCCGGGGGGTGACTTACTGGGAGTAACTGAACCGATCGCCACGAATCCTCATCTTAGGTTAGGCAGCCCTTAACTCTAGCCCCCCGGCTTAGGTAGCCTTTCCGAAGAACTTAGGTAATGCTTACCTTAGTAGTGGTGTTCACGGTTTGGGAGGCTCGGTCTTTCGTGTCCGCTATCGATCAGTCGGCGGCTTTCTGGCGCCAGCGCCTGACCCCTCTTCCTCAGCGGCTCACTCTCCCGGTGGACACGGCGACCCCGCCCGGACCCCGGCGCGGCCGGAGGGCCGTGCCCGCCGCCCCGGAGGCGACCCGGCTGGCCGCCGTCGCGGCCCTGCTGCACCGCTACGGCGGCGCGACCGACTTATTGATCGGGTACGACACCCTCCCGCTCCGCCTGGCGGTCACGGGGGCCACCCCCTTCTCCGAGCTTGTACGCAGCGTCACCGCCACCCTGGAGGAGGCCCGCGCCCACGGCCGCCCCGAGGAGCTCCCCGAGGTCGCCGTCGCGGTGGGCCCGTGGCCCGCCGACGCCGCCCTCACGGTGACCTTCGACGACGGCCACGTCGCCTTCGACGGCCCCGGCGACGCCGCCCACCTCGCCACCCTGCTGGCCGACGCGCTCGCCCGCCCTGGCACCCCCGTCGCCGACCTGGACCTGCTCCCCGCCGATGAGAAAACCCTGATCCTCGACGGCTGGAACCCGACCACGCACGCCGTGCCACTGCGCACGTGGCCGGCCATGTTCGCCGACCAGGTCGCCGCCCGCCCCGACGCGACCGCCCTGGTCTTCGAGGACCAGTCGCTCACCTACGCCGAGCTCGACGCGCGGGCCAACCGCATCGCGCACGCCCTCATCGCCCGCGGCGCGGGACCGGAGAAGGTCGTCGCCCTCGCGGTGCCGAGGTCGCTCGACCTGATCGTGGCCGAGGTCGCGGTGCTCAAGGCGGGCGCCGCCTACCTGCCGGTCGACACCGACTATCCGCCCGACCGCGTCGCCTACATGCTCCAGGACGCCCGGCCCGTCTGCACGGTGACCACCACCGAGACCGCCGAACCGGGCAGCCTGGTGCTCGACGCGGCGGAGACCGTACGGGAACTGGAGAGCAGGCCGGCCACCGATCCGGTGACCGACCTGCGGGTCGACAACGCCGCCTACGTCATCTACACCTCCGGCTCCACCGGCAAGCCCAAGGGCGTGGTGTTGTCGCACGCCGGGGTCGCCAAGCTGGTCGCCACCCAGGTCGAGCGGTTCGGGATCGGGCCGCACAGCCGCGTGCTGCAGTTCGCCTCGCCGTCGTTCGACGTCGCGTTCTGGGACCTGTGCCTCGGCCTGCTGTCGGGCGGGCGGCTGGTCGTGGTGCCATCGGAGCTGCGGGTGCCCGGACGGCCGCTGGCCGACTACGCGCACGCCCACGGCATCACCTTCATGATCCTGCCGCCCGCGCTGCTCGACGCGATGCCCGCGGACGTGGTCCTGCCCCCGGCGACGCTGCTCGCCGGCACCGAACGCGTCTCGCCCGAGCTGGTCAACCGCTACGCGCGCGGCCGGATGATGTTCAACGCCTACGGCCCCACCGAGGCCACCACCAACTCCACGCTCGGCCTGTGCGACCCCGACATCGCGCCCGGCTCGATCGTGCCGATCGGCGTTCCCGACCCGGGCACCCGCGCCTACGTGCTCGACGACCGGCTGCGGCCGGTCCCGGCGGGCGTCCCGGGTGAGCTCTACCTGGCGGGCGAGGGCCTGGCGCGCGGCTACCTCGGCCGCCCGGCGCTCACCGCCGAGCGGTTCGTCGCCGACCCGTTCGGCGGGCCGGGGGAGCGCCTCTACCGCACCGGCGACCTGGTCAGATGGCGGTCGGACGGCCGCCTGGAGTTCCTCGGCCGGGTCGACTCCCAGGTCAAGATCCGCGGTTTCCGCATCGAGCCCGGCGAGATCGAGTCGGTGCTGCGCGCCCACCCGGCCGTCGAGCAGGCCGCCGTCGTGGTGCGCGAGGACCGGCCCGGCGACCGCAGGCTGGCCGCCTACGTCGTGCCGTCGCTCGCCGAGGGGGCGCGCGTCGAGGAGTGGAAGGACCTGCACGAGCTGCTCTACTCCGCCTCGGCCGGTGACGGCTTCGCCGGGTGGAACAGCATGTACGACGGCCTCCCGATCCCCCTTGCGGAGATGCGCGAGTGGCGCGAGGCCACCGTCGCGCGCATCGAGGACCTGAAGCCCAGGAAGGTCCTGGAGATCGGCGTGGGCAGCGGCCTGATCCTCGACCGGATCGCGCCGTCGGCCGAGGCCTACTGGGCCACGGACCTCTCGGAGGAGGCCGTCCGCGCGCTCGGCGACCGGCTCGACCCCGCGCTGGCCGCCAAGGTGCGCCTGCGGGCCCAGCCCGCCGACGACGTCACCGGCCTGCCCGAGGGCCACTTCGACGTCGTCGTGCTGAACTCGGTCGCGCAGTACTTCCCCGACGCCGCCTACCTGGAGCGGGTCATCCGGAAGGCGGCGACGCTGCTGGCCCCCGGCGGGGCGGTCTTCGTCGGCGACGTGCGCAACCTCCGGCTCCTCCGCACGCTGCGGGCCGCCGTGGAGACCCGCCGCCACCCCGACGACAAGCAGGCGATCCGGGCGGCGACCGACCGCTCGGTGGCATGGGAGGGCGAACTCCTGCTCGACCCCGACTTCTTCGCCACCCTCGACGGTTTCACCGCCGACGTCCAGGTCAAGCGGGGCCGTTTCCACAACGAGCTCACCCGCTACCGCTACGACGTCGTGCTGCGCCCCGGCCTCGCGGAACCCGCCGGGGAGCGGGCCGTCCGGTGGACGGGCCCCGGCCTCACCCTCACCGACGGCCTGCGCGTGACCGGCATCCCCAACGCCCGCCTGACCGCCGACCTCACCGCCCTGTACGCCGTCGACGACACCAGCCGCCCGGCGGCGGCCGAGGGCGTCGACCCCGAGGACCTGCACGCCCTCGCCGCCGAGCAGGGCTTCCGGGCCACGGTCACCTGGGACGCCCAGGCCGACGACGGCTCCCTGGAGGCCGTCTTCACCCGGCCGGGCGCCACCGCCGTGCCCGTCTACCGGCCCTCCGGCGGTTTCCCGCTCGCCAACCGGCCCGCCCCCTTCCGGGACGTGTCGGCGCTCATGCGCGTCCTGCGGGCGCACGCCGCCGAATGGCTGCCCGACTACATGGTCCCGGCCGCCTTCACCCCGCTCGACCGGCTGCCCGTCACCGCCAGCGGCAAGATCGACGCCGCCGCCCTGCCCGCCCCCGACTACGCCGCCCTCAGCTCCGGCCGCGCCCCGCGCGACCCCCGCGAGGAACTGCTCTGCGGGTTGTTCGCCGAGGCGCTCGGGGTCTCCGGCGTGACGATCGACGACGACTTCTTCGCCCTCGGCGGCGACAGCATCACCGCCATCCGGGTGCTCGCGGGCGCGCGCGCCGCCGGGCTGCGGCTGACCTCCCGCGACGTCTTCCGGCACCGGACCGTCGCCGGGCTGGCGGGCGTCGTGGCCGACGTCCGGGCGCAGGCCGCCGGCGTCCTGGACGTGCCCGGGGGCGTGGACGTCGCCGGGCTCGACGTCGAGGAGCTGCTGCCGCTCAGCCCCCTCCAGGAGGGCTTCTACTTCCACTCGCTGGCCGACGATCACGACGCCTACGTGGTGCAACAGGTGGTCGAGCTCGACGGCGGGGTCGACCCCGAGCGGCTGCGCCGGGCGGCGGAGCTGCTGGTCGCCCGGCACGCGCCGCTGCGGGCCTGTTTCCGGCCCGGCGCGGGCGGCCGTCCCGTGCAGGTGATCCGGCGCGCGGTGGCGCTGCCGTGGCGGGAGGCCGACCACGACGTCACCGCCGAGGAGCGGGCCCGGCCGTTCGACCTGGCGGGCGCGCCGCTGCTGCGCTGCGCGCTGATCGGCGGCCGGAGGCTGGTCCTCACGTTCCACCACATCGTCGCCGACGGGTGGTCGCTGCCGGTGCTCCACCGTGAGCTGCTGGCGCTCTACGCGGGTGAGGCGCTGCCGGAGGTCACCCCGTACCGCGAGTTCCTGCGTGGCCTGGCCGGGCGCGACGGCGAGGGCGCGCGGGCGGCCTGGGCGCAGGCCCTGGCCGGGTTCGACGAGCCGACCCGCATGGTCGCCGCGCCACCGGTCCCGGTGGTCCCGGCGCACGTGCGGGTCGAGCTCGCCGAGGACGTCACCGAACGGCTCACCGCGCGGGCCCGCCGGCTCGGCGTGACGCTGAGCACGGTCGTGCAGGGGGCCTGGGGGCTCCTCGTCGGCCGCACCACCGGGCGCGAGGACGTCGTCTTCGGCACCACCGTCTCCGGCCGCGACGCCGAGGTGGCCGGGATCGAGGACATGGTCGGCCTGTTCATCAACACGCTGCCGACCCGGTTCCGGTGGAGCCCGTCGGCGACGCTGGCCGACCTGCTCACCACGCTGCAGGGCGAGCAGGCCGCGCTGCTCGACCACCAGCACCTCGGGCTGGCCGCCGTCCAGCGGGCCGCCGGGCGCGCGGGGGGCGGGGAGTTGTTCGACACGCTGGTCGTGTTCGAGAACTATCCGTCCAGCAGCGGCCTCGCGGCGGGCGGGCTGCGCATCGCGGGCGCGGAGTTCCACGACACCGTGCACTATCCGCTCGCGCTGATCGTCAAGCCGGGCCGCCGCCTCGACCTGCGGCTGAAGTTCCACGAGGGCCGGGTGCCGCGCGCCGAGGCCGAGGGGATCGCCGACCGGCTGGCCCGCCTGCTCACCGCCGTCGCCACCGACCCCGGCCAGCGTGCCGCCCGCGTCGACCTGGCCGAGGACCTCGGCCCGCAGCAGGGCGAGACCGTGCCGATCGACCCGGGCACCCTGGCCGACCGCATCGCGGCACAGGTGGCCCGCACTCCGCACGCGCTCGCGGTCGTGTACGAGGACACGCGCCTCACCTACGCCGAACTCGACGCCCGCGCGGCCGAACTCGCGAGCCGGCTGCACGCCGGGCGCGGCGACGTCGTGGCCGTGGCGGTGCCGCGTTCGGAGCAGCTCATGATCGCCCTGCTGGCGGTGCTGAAGTCGGGCGCGGCCTACCTGCCGATCGACACCGGCTACCCGGCCGACCGGATCGCCTACATGCTGGCCGACAGCGGCGCCAGGACGGTGATCCGGGGCCGAGAGCTACATGTTGAAATCTCGGGCGGCGAAAGCCGCCCGAGCGCGGCCCGTGACGTCGACCCCGCGGGCGTCGACTCTGTGGGCGTCGGTCCTGCGGGCGTTGACTCTGCGGGCGTTGACTCTGTGGGCGTCGGCGCTGCGGGCGGCGACCGCCCGGACCCGGATCGGGCGCGGCCCGGCGACCCCGCGTACCTGATCTACACCTCCGGCTCGACCGGCCGTCCCAAGGGCGTGCTCGTCTCCCACGAGGCCATCGTCAACCGGCTGGAGTGGATGCAGGGCGCCTACCCGCTCGACTCCGACGACAGGATCCTGCAGAAGACCCCGGCCAGTTTCGACGTCTCGGTCTGGGAGTTCTTCTGGGCGCTCTGCGAAGGCGCGGCGGTGGTGTTCGCCAAGCCGGACGGGCACCACGACCCGGCCTACCTCGCCGGGCTCATCGCGGCCGAGGGCGTCACCACGATGCACTTCGTGCCGTCGATGCTGGAGGCGTTCCTCGCCGCCCCGGAGATCACCGCCGACCCGTCGTGGGCGGGCTCGCTGCGGCGGGTCTTCTCCTCGGGCGAGGCCCTCCCCGGCCAGGCCGCCCGCCGCTGGACCGAACTGACCGGCGTCCCGCTGCACAACCTCTACGGCCCGACCGAGGCGGCCGTGGACGTCACCTTCCACCCGTACACGACCGGCCAGGACGACCTCACGGTGCCCATCGGGAAGCCGGTCTGGAACACCGGCCTGCGGGTGCTCGACACGTGCCTGCGGCCGGTGCCCGACGGCGTGCCCGGCGAGCTCTGCCTGACCGGCGTGCAGCTCGCCCTCGGCTACCACGGGCGGCCCGGCCTGACCGCCGAGCGGTTCGTCGCCGACCCCTTCGAGCCCGGCCGGCGCATGTACCGCACCGGCGACCTCGTCTCGCGCCGCCCCGACGGCACGGTCGACTACCTCGGCCGCACCGACCGCCAGGTGAAGCTCCGGGGCAACCGCATCGAGCTCGGCGAGGTCGAGGCCGCGCTCGCCGCCGTCGACGGCGTCACCCGCGCGGCGGTCACCGTCCGGGCGAACACCCTGGTCGCCTACGTCGTCGGCGACGTCACCGAGGACGACGTCCGCCGGGCGGTCGCCGAGCGGCTCCCGGCCGCCATGACGCCCGGGGCGTATGTGATCCTGGACGCCCTCCCGCTGACCCCGAGCGGGAAGCTCGACCGCGACGCCCTGCCCGAGCCCACGGCGCGGCGGGCGGCGGCCCGCGCGGCGGGCGACCCGCGCGAGGAACTGCTGACCGCGATCTTCGCCGAGGTGCTGAAGCTCGGCGAGGTCGGCGCCGACGACGACTTCTTCCTGCTCGGCGGCGACAGCATCAGCTCGATCGGCGTCTCCAGCCGGGCCCGCGCGGCCGGGCTGGCCGTCAGCCCGCGCGACGTCTTCGTGCACCGCACCCCGGCCGCCCTCGCCGCGACCGCCGAGGCCGTGACCGGCACGACGGCGGCCCGGCGGGAGTTCCGCCTCACCGAGGAGGAGCGCGCGAAACTCGGCGACCTGGAGGTCTGGCCGCTCGCGCCGCTCCAGGAGGGCCTGTTCTTCCACTCCAACTTCGACGCGGGCGAGCTCGACGTCTACACCGTCCACGAGACCTTCGACCTCGACCGCCGGCTCGACCCCGAGCGGCTGCGCGCCGCGATCGGGGCGCTGCTGGCCGCCACCCCGGGCCTGCGGGCCGGGTTCACCAGCGACGGCCTGCGCCAGCCGGTCCAGTTCATCGCGACCGACTACGAGATCCCGCTGGAGGTGCACGACGATCCCGAGGACCTCGACGCCCTCATGCGGGCCGAGCGCCTCAAGCGGTTCGACCTCGACCGGCCGATCCTGTTCCGCGTCCTGCTGATCCGGCTGCCCGACCGCGACCGCCTCGTCATCGGCCGCCACCTGCTCCTGTGGGACGGCTGGTCGGCGTGGTTGTTCCTCGACCGGCTCTTCTCCCTGTACGAGAACCCCGCCGCGCCTCTGGGCACGAGCGGCTACCGCGACTACCTGACCTGGCTCGACGCCCAGGACACCGCCGTCGCGACCGCCGCCTGGCGCGCCGCGCTCAAGGGCCTCGACGAGCCGACCCTGCTCGCCCCGGGCGACCACGACCCGGTCATCCCCGAGCAGCTCGACCGCGACCTGCCCGGCACGCTCCGCGACGTCGCCCGGAGCCACGGCCTCACCCTCAACACCCTGTTCACCACGGCCTGGGGCCTCACCCTGGCGAGCGTGACGGGCCGCAGCGACGTCGTGTTCGGCACCACGGTCGCCGGCCGCCCGGCCGAGGTCCCCGACGTCGAGAACGTCATCGGCCTGTTCCTGAACACCGTCCCGGCCCGCATCGCCTTCGACCCCGCCGAGCCGGTCGGCGCGCTGCTCCGCCGGGTGCAGGACGAGCGCCTCGCGCTGATGCCGCACGAGTGGCTCGGCCTCGGCGTCGTCCAGGCCGAGACGGGCCACCGCAGGCTGTTCGACACGCTGTTCGTCATGCGCGACGGCGACACCCGCGAACGCCTCGCCGACCTGCGCGAACGCCACGGCGCGACCGCGGTCGCCAACGTCGACGCCACCCACTACCCGGTCAACCTGATCGTCACCCCCGGCGATCCGACCAGGGTCACCCTGGCCTACCGCCCCGACCTGGTCTCCGAGCGCTACGCCGCCGACCTCCTCGACCGGTTCGCCCTCGTCGTGACGCGGCTGGCCGCCGACGTCACCGCCCCCACGGGCCGCCTCGACGCCTCGCTGCCGTCCGAGGCCGTCGACCCCGGCGAGAACCGCGTCGACGACCCGGCCGACACCATCGCCGACCTGCTGGCCCGGCAGGCCGGACGCACCCCCGACGCCACCGCGCTCGTCTTCGGCGACGTCACCGTCACCTACGCCGAGCTCGACGCGAAGATCAACCGCATCGCCCGCCTGCTGATCGCCCACGGCGCCGAGCCGGAGGCCGTCGTGGCCCTGGGCCTGCCCCGGTCGATCGACATGGTCGCCGCGCTGTTCGCCGTGCTCCGGACCGGCGCCGCCTACCTGCCGCTGGAGCTCGACCACCCCGACGACCGCTTGGCCGCCATGCTGGAGGACGCCCGGCCGGTCGTCCTGGTCACCACGCCGGAGGTCTCGGCCCGCATCGCGACCACCACGCCGAGGGTCCACCTCGACCGGCTGGAGGACTTCGCGGCCGACCCGGTCACGGTCGACTTCAGCCTCGACCATCCCGCCTACGTCATCTACACCTCCGGGTCGACCGGCCGCCCGAAGGGCGTCGTCACGCCCTACCGGGGCCTGACGAACATGCAGCTCAACCACCAGAGCGAGATCTTCGACCCGGCCGTCGCCTCGGCCGGCGGGCGGCGGCTGCGCATCGCGCACACCGTGTCGTTCGCGTTCGACATGTCGTGGGAGGAGCTCCTCTGGCTCGTCGAGGGCCACGAGGTGCACGTCTGCGACGAGGAGCTGCGCCGCGACGCCCTCGCGCTGGTCGCCTACTGCGAGGCCAACCGGATCGACGTCGTCAACGTCACCCCGACCTACGCCCACGTGCTGATCGAGGAGGGCCTGCTGGAGGGGCACCGGCCGCCGCTCGTGCTGCTCGGCGGCGAGGCGGTCTCCGACCACGTGTGGTCGGTGCTGCGCGACACCGAGGGCACCTACGGCTACAACCTCTACGGGCCGACCGAGTACACGATCAACACGCTCGGCGGCGGCACCCACGACAGCGACACCCCGACCGTGGGCACGCCCATCCGGGGCACCCGCGCGCACATCCTCGACGGCTGGTTGCGGCCGGTGCCCGAGGGCGTCGCGGGCGAGCTCTACATCTCCGGCATCGGCCTGGCCCGCGGCTACCTGCGCCGTCCCGGCCTGACCGCCGAACGTTTCGTCGCCGACCCGTTCGGGCTGCCCGGCGAGCGCATGTACCGGACCGGCGACCTGGTGCGGCGGCGTCCCGACGGCAACATCGACTTCCTCGGCCGCACCGACGACCAGGTGAAGATCCGCGGCTACCGCATCGAACCGGGCGAGGTCGAGAGCGCGCTCACCCGCCTGCCGCAGGTGGCCCAGGCCGCCGTGGTCGTCCGCGACGACCGCTTGGTGGCCTATCTGGTGCCCGTCCCGGGAGACCGCCGCGAGACCGAGAGCGCCCAGATCGGGGAGTGGCAGGAGATCTACTCCGACGAGTACGAGGAGATCGGCACCGCCGTCTGGACCGAGGACTTCGCGGGCTGGGACAGCTCCTACGACGGCACCCCGATCCCGCTGGAGCACATGCGCGAATGGCGCGAGGCCACGGTCGACCGGATCAGGTCGCTCAACCCGCGCAACGTCCTGGAGATCGGCGTCGGCTCCGGCCTGCTGCTGTCGAAGCTTGCTCCTGAGGCCGACAGCTACTGGGCGACCGACTTCGCCGCCCCGGTCATCCGCAAGATCGGCGAGGACCTCAAGCGGGACCCCGCGCTCGCCTCGAAGGTCACGCTGCGGCACCAGGCGGCGAACGTCACCGACGGCCTGCCGCGCGACTTCTTCGACACGATCGTCATCAACTCCGTCATCCAGTACTTCCCGAGCCTCGACCACCTGACCGAGGTCGTCGAGGGCGCGATGGCGCTGCTGCGGCCGGGTGGCGCGCTGTTCGTCGGCGACGTCCGCAACCTCCGGCTGAACCGGCACTTCCACGAGGCGATCCAGGCCGTGAAGGGCGGCGACGTCGACCGCAGCCTCGCCCTGGAGAAGGAGCTCCTCGTCGACCCCGACTACTTCACGCGTCTCGGCCACCCCCTCGACCTGCGCACCAAGCGCGGCCACCACCACAACGAGCTCAGCAGGTACCGCTACGACGTGGTGCTCCACAAGACGGACGCCGAAATCTCGGTACAGAACGTTCCGGCCGTCGCCTGGCCCGACTTCACCGGGTTCGACGGGAACCCCGTCCGCGTCACCGGCATCCCCGACGGCCGGATCGTCGAAGGCGGCGTCGAGCCGGAGTTCCTGCACACCTTCGGCCCGGCCGTCACCACCTGGTCGCCGGAACCGGGCTGCTTCGAGGCCGTGTTCCTGCCCGAGGTGCCGCGCGCCCTCGACGGCGTCTACCGCCCGACCGGGGGAGTGCCCCTCGCCAACGACCCCGGCGACGCCCGCCGGTCGAGCGCGCTGGTCGCGGCGGTCCGGGAGGACGTCAGGCGCGAGCTGCCCGACTACATGGTGCCGGGCGCGTTCGTCGTGCTGCCGAAATTGCCGATGAACGACAACGGCAAGCTCGACGTCGCCGCCCTCCCGTCGCCCGAGCCGGTCGCGAGCGGCGGCGGCCGGGCGCCGCGCACGCCCGTCGAGGAGACCCTCTGCCGCATCTTCGCCGAGGTGCTCGGCCTGGAGGAGGTCACCGCAGAGGACACGTTCTTCGAGCTCGGCGGCCACTCGCTGCTGGCCACCCGCGTGGTCAGCCGGGCCCGCGCCGACCTCGGCGCCGAACTCGCCATCAGGGACCTGTTCGAGGCCCCGACCCCGGCGCTGCTGGCCGAACGCGTCGCCGGCGGCGCGCCGGCCCGCCCGGCGCTGACGGCCGGGCCGCGACCGGAGCGGGTGCCCGCCTCGGCCGCGCAGCGGCGCCTGTGGCTGGCCGAACGCCTCTCCGGCGGCGACGCCTACCACTTCCCGCTGGTCGTGAAGGTGCGCGGCGCGTTCGACCCGGCCGCCTTCGAGCAGGCCGTGAACGACGTGGTCCGGCGGCACGAGGTGCTCCGGACCGTCATCGAGGAGGTCGACGGCGAGCCCTACCAGGTCGTCACCGACCTGACGGTCCGGGTGGGCACGGTCGACGACCGCAGCCCGTTCGACCTGACCCGCGAGCCGCCCATCAGGGTCTCGGTCCGGGAGACCGCCCCCGATGAGCACCTCGTGGCGATGATCCTGCACCACATCGCCACCGACGAGTGGTCCGACCGGCCGTTCCTGCGCGACCTGGAGACCGCCTACCGGGCACGGCTGCTCGGCCGGGCCCCCGGCTGGGAGCCGCTCGCGGTCCAGTACGCCGACTACACCCTCTGGCAGGACCGCCTGCTGGCCCGCGACGGCGAGCGCCAGCTCGCCTTCTGGCGGGACCGGCTCGACGGCCTGCCCGACGAGATCGCCCTGCCGCACGACGGCCCGCGGGTCCCCGGCGGTCCCTCGGGCCTGATCCGCCTGGACGTCCCGAACGCCGACGCGGTCAGGGAGCTCGCCGCCGCCACCGGGACCAGCGTGTTCATGGTCCTCCAGGCGGCGGTCGCCGCCCTGCTGCACCGGCTGGGCGCGGGCGACGACATCCCGATCGGGGCGCCGATCGCGGGCCGTACCGACGAAGGGCTCGACGACCTCGTCGGGTTCTTCGTGAACACCCTCGTCCTGCGGGCCGACCTGTCCGGCGACCCGACGTTCGGGGAGCTGCTCGACCGGGTGAAGGAGGCCGACCTGGCCGCCTTCGACCACCAGGACCTGCCGTTCGAGCGGCTCGTCGAAGACCTCAACCCGCCGCGGGTGCCGGGCCGCAACCCGCTGTTCCAGGTCATGATGGGCTACCACCACCGGCCCGGCGGCGACCCCGACGTGCTCGGCCTGGAGACCGAGTGGATCGACAGCCCGATCGAGACGGCCCGGTTCGACCTCGACTTCACCTTCGTCGACGGCCCCCGTATGACCCTGCTGCTGGAGTACGCCGAGGGCCGGTTCACCGAGCGGACCGCCGCCGACATCGGGGCCCGCGCGCTGAGACTCCTCGACGGGCTGCGGCCCGGCACCCGGGTCAGCGAGTTGCCCGTCCTGCTCGACGGTGACACGGCCGTCCGGAGCGAGCCCCGGCCGTTCCCGTTCCGGTCGATCCCGTCGATCGTCGAGGAGCTGGCGGTGACCAGGCCCTCCCACACGGCTCTGGTCACCGCCGACCGCGCCTACACCTTCGCCGAGCTGGCCGAGCGGGTGCGCGCGGTGGCGGCGCACGTCGCCGCCAAGGGCGCGGGACCCGAGAAGGTGGTGGGCCTGGCGGTCTCCCGGGCCGAGATGGTGCCGGCGATCCTGGGGGTGCTGGCCTCCGGGGCCGCGTACCTGCCGATCGACCGGGGCCATCCGGCCGACCGGCTGGCGTACATGATCGCCGACACGAAGCCCGTCTGCGTGCTGACCTCCCTCGACGGGCTGACCGGTGACGCCGAGGTCGCCGACGTCGAGCCGGACAGCGCGGCCTACGTCATCTACACCTCCGGGTCGACCGGCACGCCCAAGGGCGTCGTCGGCACCCACCGGGGCATCGCCAACCTGTTCGCCGCGCACGCCGCCGACCTCATCACCGCCGAACCGGCCAGGGCGCTGCACGCCGCGTCGTTCAGCTTCGACGGCTCGTGGGAGCCGCTGCTCTGGCTGCTGGCCGGGCACACCCTCCACGTCGCCGACGAGCAGACCATGACCGACCCCGCCGCGCTGCTCGCCCTGATCGAGCGCGAGCGGCTCGACTACGTCGACCTCACCCCGACCTACCTGCGGGAACTCATGCACCACGGGTTCCTCGACGGCTACGTGCCCAAGGTGCTCTCGGTCGGCGGCGAGGCCACCCCGCCCGCGTTGTGGGAGCGGCTCAAGCGCCTGCCCGGGGTCGTCGTGCACGACCTCTACGGCCCGACCGAGTGCGCGGTCGACGCCTACGGCTGGCACGACGGCTGGGCCGCCCCGGTCGCCAACATCCGCGTGTACGTCCTGGACGCCCGCCTGCGCCCCCAGCCCGCCAACGTGCCGGGTGAGCTCTACCTGGCCGGGCCGGGCCTGGCGCGCGGCTACCTCAACCGGCCCGGCCTGACCGCCGAGCGCTTCACCGCCGACCCCTTCGCGGCCGGGGAGCGCATGTACCGTACCGGCGACCTGGCCCGGTTCCGCCCCGACGGCACGCTGGAGTTCCTCGGCCGCGCCGACGACCAGGTCAAGCTGCGCGGCTTCCGGATCGAGCCCGGCGAGATCGAGGCCGTGCTGCGCGCCCACCCCGCCGTCGGCCAGGCGGCGGTGATCGTGCGCGAGGACACGCTCGTCGCCTACGTCGTCTCGGCCGCGACCGAGGACGAGCTGCGCGCCCACGTCGCGGCGCAGGTGCCGGACCACATGGTCCCGGCCGCGTTCGTGCAGATGGACACGCTGCCGAGGTCGGTCGCCGGGAAGCTCGACCGCCGCGCGCTCCCCTCCCCCGAGCGGCGGGCCGCCGCGTCGCGCCGCCCCCGGGACGCCCGCGAGGAGGTGCTGTGCGCGGTCTTCGCCGACGTGCTCGGCGCCGAGATCGGCCCCGACGACGACTTCTTCGCCTTCGGCGGCCACTCGCTGCTCGGCATGCGCCTGGTCAGCCGGATCAGGGCCGCGCTGGGCGCCGAGGTCTCGCTCCGGGCGGTCTTCGACGCGCCCACCCCCGCGCGGCTGGCCCTGCGGCTGGGCGACGCGGTCCGGCCGGGTCCCGTCCCGGTCGAGCGGCCGGAGTTCCTCCCGCTCTCCTACGCCCAGCGCCGCATGTGGCTGCTCGACCGGATCGACGACACGAGCGCCTACGAGATCACCATGGCCTGGCGCCTGGAGGGCGCCCTGGACGTCGCGGCGCTGCGGCACGCCCTGAACGACGTCGCGGAACGGCACGAGGCGCTGCGCACCGTCTTCCCCGAACGCGACGGCGAGCCCTACCAGCTCGTCCTCCAGGACGTCACCGTCCCGCTGGTCGAGGGCCCCGTCACGCCGGGGTTCGCGCTCGACCGCGAGATCCCCGTCCGGGCGCACCTCGACGGCGACGTGCTGACGCTGGTCGTCCACCACATCGCCACCGACGAGTGGTCGGACGCCCCGCTCCGGCGCGACCTCGCCACCGCCTACAACGCCCGCCGGCGCGGCGAGGCCCCGGACTGGACGCCGCTGCCGGTCCAGTACGCCGACTACACCCTCTGGGCTCCCGAAGGGGAGACCGGCTACTGGGAGGAGACGCTGCGGGACCTGCCCGACGAGCTGGCCCTCCCGGCCGACCGGCCGCGCCCGGCCGAGAGCTCGTTCCGGGGCGGCCTGGCGGGCTTCACCCTCGACGCCGGCCTGCTCGGCGGCCTCCGCGAGGTCGCGCGGGCGCACGGCGTCAGCATGTTCATGCTGACCCAGGCCGCCGTCGCCGCCCTGCTCAACCGGCTTGGCGCGGGGGAGGACATCCCCCTCGGCACCCCGATCTCCGGCCGCGCCGACGAGAGCCTCGAAGACCTCGTCGGGTTCTTCGTCAACACGCTGGTGCTGCGCACCGACCTGAGCGGCGACCCGACCTTCGCCGAGCTGCTCGGCCGGGTCAGGGCCACCGCGCTGGCCGCCTACGAGCACCAGGACGTGCCGTTCGAGCGGCTCGTCGAGGTGCTCGACCCGCCGCGCTCGCTGGCCCGGCACCCGCTGTTCCAGGTGATGGTCGTCTACCTGACCGGCCGGGCGGCCCCGCCCGCGTTCGACGGCCTCACCGTCACCGAGGTCGAGACCGGCCAGGACACCGCGAAGTTCGACCTGAGCGTCGACTTCGTCGAGCGCGACGGCGGCGTCGAGGGGTGGATCGAGTACAGCGCCGACCTGTTCGACCAGGAGACCGCCGACCTGCTCGCCGCCCGGCTCGTGCGGCTCCTGCGCCAGGTGGCGGCCGACCCCGCGACGCGGGTACGCGACCTCGACGTCCACATCGAGGAGCCCCCCGCCTTCACGACCGTCGCGGTCCCGGCGGCCACCCTGCCCGAGTTGTTCCGCGAGCAGGTGCGCCGCACCCCCGACGCGCTCGCGCTCGTCTTCGGGGACACCCGGCTCACCTACGCCGAGTTCGACGCCCGCGTCGAGGAGACGGCCCGGGTGCTGGCCGGTCTCGGCGCGGGCCCGGAGACGACCGTCGCCGTGTCGCTGCCCCGCTCGATCGAGCTGGTCACGGCCCTGTACGCCGTCCAGCGCGCCGGGGCCGCCTACCTGCCCCTCGACCCCGACCTGCCGGCGGAGCGCCGGGCGTACATGCTGGCCGAGGCCAAGCCCGTCCTCGTCGTCGACGGCCCGCTCCCGGCCGGCCCGCGCGGCGACCTGCCCACGGCCTACCCGGGCAAGAGCCCGGCCTACGTGATCTACACCTCCGGCTCGACCGGCCGCCCGAAGGGCGTCGTCGTCCCGCACGAGGGCATCGCCAACCGCCTCCAGTGGATGCAGGCCGAATACGGGCTGACCACCGAGGACCGGGTGCTCCAGAAGACCCCGGCGAGTTTCGACGTGTCGGTGTGGGAGTTCTTCTGGCCGCTGATCACCGGGGCGGCGCTCGTCGTGGCCCGGCCCGACGGCCACCGCGACCCCGCCTACCTGGCCGCGCTCATCGAACGGGAGGGCGTGACGACGGTGCACTTCGTGCCGTCGATGCTGCGCGCCTTCCTCGACGTCGAGGTGCGCGGCCTGAAGCGGGTGCTCTGCTCCGGCGAGGCGCTGCCGCCGGACCTGGCCGCCGCGTTCCACCGGAAGGTCGACGCCGAGCTGCACAACCTCTACGGCCCCACCGAGGCGTCGGTCGACGTCACCGCCGTCGCGGTGCCCGGCGACGAGGTCACCATCGGCCGCCCGATCTGGAACACCCGCACCTACGTGCTCGACCGGTGGTTGCGGCCGGTCCCGCCCGGCGTCGCCGGGGAGCTCTACCTCGCGGGCGTGCAGCTCGCGCGCGGCTACCTCGACCGGCCCGGCCTGACCGCCGAGCGGTTCGTCGCCGACCCGTTCGCGGCGGGGGAGCGCATGTACCGTACCGGCGACCTGGCCCGCTGGAACCGCGACGGCACCCTCTCCTACCTGGGCCGCACCGACCACCAGGTGAAGATCCGCGGTTTCCGGATCGAGCTGGGCGAGATCGAGGCCGCCATCGGCGGCGTCAACGTCGTGGTGGCCCGCGACGACCGGCTCGTCGCCTACGTGACAGGCGAGCCGCGCGACCTCGACCTGGCCAGGACGCTGCCCGAGTACATGGTGCCCGCCGCCGTCGTCTGGCTCGACGCGCTCCCGCTGACCACCAGCGGCAAGCTCGACCGCGCCGCCCTGCCCGCGCCCGGTTTCACCGCGGGCGAGGCCCTCCCGGCGACGCCGCGCGAGGAGACGCTCGCCGGGGTGTTCGCCGACGTGCTCGGCCTCGACCGGGTCGGCGCGGAAGACGACTTCTTCGCCCTCGGCGGCGACAGCATCGTGGCGATGCGCCTGGTCAGCCGGGCCAGGGCCGCGGGTCTCCAGCTGACCCCGCGCGACGTCTTCCGGTTCCGTTCGGTACGCGGCCTCGCGGCCGTCTCGGCGGAGGCGTCCGCCGACGAGCGGTCGGTCGCCTTCTTCACCCCGGAGGAGCGCGCCGAGTCCGCCGACCCGATCCTCCCGGTGACCCCCCTCCAGGCCGGGCTGCTCTTCCACGCCTCCCACGACGAGGAGGACGTCTACACCGTCCAGGTCGTGTTCGAGATCGACGGAGAGGTCGACCCCGGCCGGCTGCGCGCGGCGGGCCAGGCCCTCCTCGACCGCCACGAGAACCTGCGCGCCGGGTTCCGCCACCTGTCGTCCGGCCGCCCGGTGGCGGTGATCCCGCCGCGAGTCGAGCTGCCCTGGCGGGAGATCTCCGCGGACGACCTCGACGCCGAACTGGCCGTGGAGCGGAGCGGGTTCCGGCTCGACGCCCCGCCGCTGCTGCGCCTGATGCTGGCCGGGAACCGCCTCGTGCTCTCCCACCAGCACGTCCTGCTCGACGGCTGGTCGCTCCCGGCCCTGATGGCCGAGTTCACCACCCTCTACGAGGGCCGCGCCCTCCCGGCGGCCCGCCCGTTCCGCGACCACCTGGAGTGGCTGGCCAGGCAGGACGCCGACGCCGCCGCGCGGGCCTGGGCCGAGGCGCTCGACGGCGCCGAACCCACCCTGCTCGGCCAGGGCGCCCACCACCCGGCGCTGCCGAAGCTCCACCAGGTGCGGCTGACCCGGTCCGAGACCGAGCGCCTCACCGCCTACGCCCGGTCGAACGGCCTGACGCTCAACACGGTCGCCCAGGGCGCGTGGGGCCTGCTGCTGGCCCGCCTGACCGGCCGCGACGACGTCGTCTTCGGCGCCACGGTCTCGGGCCGCGACATGGCGGACGCCGATTCGATGGTCGGCCTGTTCATCACGACCGTCCCCGTGCGGGCCACCCCTCGCGAGGGGGAGCGGATGACGGCGTACCTGACGAGACTCCAGGACCGGCAGGCGTCGCTGATCGAGCACCAGCACCTCGGCCTGGCCGGCATCCAGAAGGCCGCCGGGACGGGCGAGCTGTTCGACACCCTGATGGTCTTCGAGTCCTACCCCGACGCGGGCGGCCACGACCGGTTCACCCCGATCGCCCACCACGACGCCACGCACTACCCGCTGACCTGGGCCGTCGAGCCCGGCGAGGAGCTGGTGCTGACGGCCGAGTTCCACGGCGACCGGGCCGGGGCCGAACGCGTCGCGGACGCCCTGGCGGAGATCCTGAGGCGGGTCGCCGACGACCCGGTCGTGGGTGCCCTCGACGGCCTCGTCCCGGGCGAGCGTGCGTGGTTGCTCGACCAGGGCACCGGCGTGGTCCGGGAAACGGGCGGCACCGTCCCGGAACTGTTCGCGGCCCAGGCGGCGGCCACCCCCGCCGAGGTGGCGCTGGTCGCGGGCGGCCGGTCGTGGACGTTCGCCGAACTGGCCTCGTCGGTCGACTCTGTGGCCAGGGCCCTGGTCAGCCGGGGAGCGGGCCCGGAGAAGATCGTCGCGCTGGCGCTGCCGCGCACGGCCGACCACGTGATCGCCATCCTGGCGGTGCTGCGGTCGGGGGCGGCCTACCTGCCGATCGACCCGGCGCTGCCGGAGGCCCGCGTCGCCGGCATGCTCGCCGACGCGGACCCGGTGCTGGTCCTGCACACCCTGGACGGCCTCGACGGTTCCGGCGACCTCCCGGAGGTCTACGACCCGAGACACCCGGCGTACGTGATCTACACCTCCGGCTCGACCGGCCGCCCGAAGGGCGTCGTGGTCACCCACGCCTCGATGGCGAACCTGTTCCACAGTCACCGCGCCGACCTCTACGACCGCGTGAAGGCCACCACCGGCCGCCGCCACCTCCGCGTCGGGCACGCCTGGTCGTTCTCGTTCGACGCGTCGTGGCAGCCGCAACTGTGGCTGGTCGACGGCCACGCCCTGTACGTCGCCGACGACGAGACCCGGCGCGACCCGGTCCTGCTGGAGCGGTTCGTCCGCGCCCACACGATCGACTTCATCGAGGTCACCCCGTCGTTCCTGGCCCAGATGCCGGGCCTGCTCGACGACGGCCCGCTGGCGCTCGTCGGCGTCGGCGGCGAGGCGGTCACCGACACGTTGTGGTCGCGGATGCGGTCCGGCGTCAACCTCTACGGCCCGACGGAGGCCACGGTCGACGCGCTCGTGGCCCACACGGGCGACAGCGCGACGCCGCTGGTCGGCCGCCCCGTCGCCAACACCCGGGCCTACGTCCTGGACGCGGGCCTGCGCCCGGTCGCCCCCGGCGTCACCGGCGAGCTCTACCTGGCGGGCGCGGGCCTCGCGCGCGGCTACCTCAACCGGCCGGGCCTGACCGCCGAACGGTTCGTGGCCGACCCGTTCGCGGCGGGGGAGCGCATGTACCGTACCGGCGACCTGGCCCGCTGGACCGCCGACGGACGGCTCGACTACCAGGGCCGCGCCGACGACCAGGTCAAGGTCCGGGGTCACCGGGTGGAACCCGGCGAGATCGAGGCGGTGCTGAGCCGCTGGGCGGCGCAGGTGACGGTGCAGGTCGTCGACGGCCGGCTGGTCGCCTACGTCGCCGGCGCGGTGGAGGGCCTGCGCGACCTGGCCGCCCGGGAGCTGCCCGGCTACATGGTCCCGAGCGCCTTCGTCGCCCTCGACCGGCTGCCGGTGCTGCCCAACGGCAAGCTCGACCGGGCCGCGCTCCCGCCCCCGTCGTTCGCGCCCTCGCGGAGCCGCCCCGCGTCGGGGGAGGCCGAGCGGGCGCTGCTGGCGGTGTTCGCCGAGGTGCTGGACGTGCCCGGCATCGGCGTCGAGGACGACTTCTTCGCCTTCGGCGGCGACAGCCTGGTCGCCATGCGCGTCCTCGCCCGCGCCCGCGCCGCCGGTTGGACGGTCACCACCCGCGAGATCTTCGAGTCCCGCACGGTCGAGGCCCTGGCGAAGGCGGCCCGCCGGGAGGCGATCCCGCTGACCCCGATCATGCGCCGCCTGGTCCGGCGGCCCCACATGGAGTCGTTCTGCCAGTCGGCCGTGCTCCGCGTCCCGGCCGGCCTGACACCTGAGCGGTTCGCGGAACTCCTGGCGAAGGTGGCCGCCCACCATCCGATGCTCCGCTCCCGGCTCGCCGACGACGGCCTCCACATCGGCGAGTTCACGGTCGGCGACCTCGACCCGCGCGTCGGCCGGATGGTCGCCGTCGACTGGCTCGGCGACCGCGTCCGGTTGTCGATCCACCACCTGGCGGTCGACGCCGTCTCGTGGGGCGTCATCCTCGACGACCTGGTGGCGGCCTGGCGCGGCGAAGAGCTGGCCCCCGTCCCCGTGCAGTTCCACCAGTGGGCCGCGGCGGGCGACGACCTGCCGGAGACCGGCGTCCACGGCCTCGTCCGCGACGCGGTCACCTCGGTGACCAGGGTCCCCGCCTTCGACGTGACCGACGTGTTCCTGGTCACGACGCTGCGCGAGGCCTTCGGCCGCGACGTCACGATCGAGGTCGAGGGCCACGGCCGCGACGGCGACCGCGACCTGTCGCGTACGGTCGGCTGGTTCACGAAGATCACTGTGCACGGCGACGGCGAACCGGAGGTCCTGCTGAACTACCTGGGCCGCCTTACCCCGGAGGAGGGCGACTGGACCGTCGACCCCTCCGCCGAGGAGACCCCCGACCATCCCGACGCCCCCCTGACCCACCCGTACACCATCGACGCCGTCACCGTGGACGGCGTCTTCACCGCGACCTGGACGCGCGCCCCCGGGGCGCCCGACCTGGCCGACAAGTGGCGCGACGCGCTAGAGAAGGGAACCCCCGCATGAGCACCAACCCGTTCGAGAACCCCGACGGGGTCTATGTCGTCCTGGTGAACGAGGAGGGCCAGCACAGCCTGTGGCCCGAGTTCGCCGACGTGCCCGCGGGCTGGACGGTGACCTTCGGCCCGGCGGCGCGGCAGGCCTGCCTCGACCACATCGAGGCGACGTGGACGGACATGCGGCCCAAGAGCCTGCGTTCCTGATCCGGTGCCGGGAGACTGCCGGCCGGCCACAGGGCTGGCTGGCTGGTCCATGTCACGAAAGCACGGTTGCCGGTCGGTCTGGCTACTTTGATCACAACCCCCGGCGGGAGGTGACGGCCGCGAGCGACGCCACTGCCGCTGGTGGCTCGAAACCGGGTTGAACTGCCGCTGCGGGTCGGGGTCGCCGTGGTTGCGGCGACGGACGGCGAGTACGCCGAGGTGGTGGCCGCGCTTGCACGGTGCCGTGCGGCGGGGCTGCACCAGTGCCGACCGAAACCGACTGGGTGGACACCGCCTGCGGCGAGGCCCGCCCTGCTCGGCGCGGGCCTCGCAGGGGCTGGTCGCCTCGATCGTCCTGCGGAGGAGCTTGAACGCTTCGACGAATCTCTTCGGGTGCGTTTCGCCGGCTGATAATGGATCATGAAACCCGGCCTGTTCCGCCGCTGTCCGGCAGGAGAGGAGGGCCGGATCATGCACCGTTCGGCCGCCTACTACTGAGAGTTACGGTCTGTTGGGTAGTGCCCCGATCTTGTAGCCTGTCGCCACTCTCGGGCCTCGTCGGGGCAGGTGCAGATGACGGACAAGCGCAAGGTTCAGACCGCCGTGCTCGGATCGCCCAAATCTCACGAGCCGATCCTGATGCCGTTCGGGCGCATCGACGCAGAGCTGCTGCGCAAGCGCTACAGCGCTCGAAGGTTCTTCTGCGGTGAGTGGCTGGGAGGCTGTGGGAAGGAGCTGTACACCCGCATCGGACCCCAGAAGGTGCCGCACTTCGCGCACCATCCCGAGGGCACCAGCCGTCCCATCACCTGTCGCCGTTCCAGCAACGATGTCGGCAGCGCCGACCACCTCTACATCAGGCAGGCGCTGACCCGTTGGTTGACGAAGCAGGACCACCAGATCAGGGAGTTCAGCTGGGAAGGCACCATTCCGCGCCAGGGTGGCACCTGCACCGGCATGACGATCGAGACGACAAAGGGATTGTTGATCGCCATCGCGCTCCGGCCCGACCTGCGTTGGGACTCTGATCGACCCTGGCCCCAGCGAGATGCCGCGCTCCGGCGCTCTCATAAGAAGGTCGATTGGCTGTTCTCTCCAACCGTGCCGATGGTCAAGCACATGACCCGGAGGCGGGGGTACGCCCTTGTGGTCGATTGTGAGAGCGATGGGCTCCGCCGTACGGTCCGGATCGGGACGAAGATCGGCGGCAAGATCCCGCTCTGGGCGAACCTTGAGGATTGCAAGCTCGACGAGCAGGGCCGCATCTGGACCCCTCACGTGGCCGATCATCGCCGTCTAAGCGTCCGGCTGCCCGGGGCACCCGCCGAGGTGGAGCATGCGAAGGTGATGGAGCCACCACCTGAATCTAGGGCGGTGGAAGCAGGCGTTGGGTCGATCATAGGTTTCCCGCTGAGCATCAGCCTGCTGGCCGTGGTGCCCCGTTCGGCAAATGGCTGCGTCATAGAGGCGGAGATCAAGAGCGAAGTCGTGACGCTCCCGACACAGCAAGTCCGCATCGTGTTGCCGGAGCAGACAGCCGACGTGGTGATCGGCCGTGATCATCGAGTGATAGGTCCGGCGCTCATTTCAGCTGAGGGCACCCAGACAGGGGTGACGTGGAGGATACACGCGCAAGGCTTACAGGCCTTCCCCCAAGGGGAACTCGAACCCCTGGCAGAACCTACCCCGACCAGAACGGACGAGGTATCGCCCGAAGCATCGGCGTGGGGAAGGCTGGAGAGCATTCTTGATGGACTTACCGAAGCGCGTCAGGCTCGTGACCTCAAAGCCTCGACACGGCTCAATGGGGAAGCTGAGGCCCTCATCGCGACGCTGAGCGCTACGGAGCAGAAACGGGCTCGCAAGCGTCTCAACCGTCGGCGAAGGGCAGACAACAGAGCTGAAGCCCCACCGGCTGCGTCGTCGGAATCGGTCCGGGAACTTGGCCGGATCCTCGATCTCGCCTTCGATAAGGCCAAGGCAGGAGACGTGCCCGAGGCGAGGCGCTTGCACGGTCAGGCGCTGGCACTCTTTCGATCCGTACCCATTGCTCACGTCGGCGCATTCCAGGAGCTGTTGAACAGTCTTCAGCGGGCCCTGACCAGCCAGCCATCGGTGCCTCAGACCAGGCGCTCAGCTACGACGAAACCATCCCGGCTCCCGCACAGGGCGGTCAGGCAAAAGATCTCCGCGTACATCGATTTGATCGGCCACGCGATCGATCAAGGTAAACCAAGCTACGCGAAGGAGCTGTGTAAGGGCCTGGAGCAACTATTGGCAGGATCGCCGGAGAGCCTGTATCTCGCCGACTCCAAGCAACTTGCCGAGTACAAGACGCGGATCTCCGCGCTTCACGATCGAATCGTGAGTGGGCGGTCCGACTGACGACGCGGCTGGTCGCACTCGTCAGACCATCGACTGACCTACGGCCCGTGAGAACGGAGACCGGCCCCTGTGTGGGCCCGGCCTCCGATTCATTCAAGTGACGGCCGCTAGTCGGCGGCGGGCTCGACCTTGGTCGCAGGGTCGCCGTCGACCGCCTGCGCCAGCTGCGGTACCAGCCGGTCGAGCACGTACGGCAGCGACAGCACCGTCACGAACGAGAACGCCACGCCGTAGTTGGTGCTCTCGCCGACGAAGACCTCGCGGCCCTCGGCGACGACCTTCATGTCCTTGTAGACGGCGTCCTTGTGCAGCGTCTCGACGTCCTTCTTGGTGTCGGGGACCGTCCAGATGATGAGGTCCTGGTCGAGGAGGTCGCTGCGCTCCTTGGAGATGCTGGCGCCGAACTTGTCGCCGATCACCGCGTCGAGGTCCTCCGGCAGGCTGAAGCCGAGCGACACGAGGTTGCGGGAGCGGGTGTCCTGGCTGCCGTACACGAAGAAGCCCTCGTAGGGCGTGGCCACGACGGCCTTCTTGCCGGCGAACTCGGGGTGCTCGGCGGCCATCGTCTTGAACTTGGTCTCGACCTCGTCGACCAGCGCCTTGGCCTCGGTCTCCTTGCCGAGGGCCTTGCCGGTGATGAGCGTCTGCTCCTGCCACGGGATGCCGTAGTCGTTGTACGCCGCGGGCTGCGCCACGACCGGGGCGAACTTCGACAGGGTCTCGTACTGCTCCTTGGTCAGGCCCGCGTACAGGGCCAGGATCAGGTCGGGCTTGAGGGCGGCGATCTTCTCGACCTGCGGGCCGGTGCCCGGGTCCTCCAGCAGGGTCGGGACGGGGGCGCCGTTCAGCTTCGGCGTGGCCCACGGGCCGATCGCGCCGGGGAAGCCGCCGAACCAGTTGGTGGTGCCCACGGGGACGACGCCGAGCGCGATGGCGGCGTCCTGGTCGGTCAGGCCGACGGTGAAGATCCGCTGCGGGGCGGCCGGGACGGTCGTGGAGCCGAACTTGTGCTCGATCGTCACCGGGAAGGCGGCGGCGGGGGCGGTCGTGCCGGCCGGAGGGGCGGCCGGGGCCGACGCGGCGGGGGTTGCCGTCTCCGACGACGACCCGCAGGCGGCGACGGTGCCGAGCAGGAGGGAGGAGGCGAGCACCGCGGCGAACCGGATGCCTCTCGTAATGCCGAGCATCGAATTTCCTTATTCGAGGGGGTTTTCACTGGTGGTGCGGACACCCGACCACGCCTCCCAGAGGGAGGCGTAGCGGCCGCCGGAGGAGCGCAGCTCGTCGTGCGGGCCGCTCTCCACGATTCGGCCGCCGTCCATGACGACGACCCGGTCGGTCGCCGCCGCCTGGGTGAGGCGGTGGGCGACGATGAGGGCGGTGCGGCCCTCGACGGTGGTCTCGATGGCCTTCTCCAGCACCCGCGCCCCGGCGCTGCCCGCCTCGGCGGTCGCCTCGTCGAGCACGGCCACGGGCGGGTCGGCCAGGATCAGCCGGGCCAGCGCGAGCTGCTGGATCTGGGTCGCGGTGAGGCGGTGGCCGCCCTCGCCGACGACCGTGGCCAGGCCCTCGGGCAGCGTCTCGGCCCAGGTGAGCGCGTCGACCCTGGTCAGCGCCTCGCGCAGGTCGGCGTCGGTGGCGTCGGGCCGGGCCAGGCGCAGGTCGTCGGCCAGCGGGCCGGCGAAGACGTGCACGTCCTGGGTGACCATGCCGACCTCGCCGGGGACGGCGATCGTGCCCGTCGACGGCCGGTGGATGCCGGCGATCAGTCTCGCCAGGGTGGTCTTCCCCGCGCCGCTCGCGCCGACCAGGGCGACCCGTTCGCCCGCGCGGATCGTCAGGTCGACGTCGTGCAGCACGGGCCGGCCCTCGTCGTAGGCGTGGCCGAGCCCGGAGACCTCGATCTGCGGGGCCTTCGGCCGGTCGAGGGCGGGCGGTTCGGGCTGGTCGATGACGCCGACCAGGCGGGCCAGCGCCGCGCCCGCCGACTGGGCGTCGTCGATCAGCACCAGCGCGGTGTTCACCGGGGCGAACAGGGAGTGGAAGTAGAGGGCGGCGGCGGTGGCCGTGCCGATGGACGCGGCCCCCGAACGCACCATGAGGAACCCGGCGACCAGCACGGCGGCCAGGCCCGCGTACTCGGCGACGTGGAGGCGGCTGTAGAAGCGCAGCACCAGGTTGACGCCCTGGAGGGTCAGCGAGACGGCGGTGTTCGAGCGTTCGGCGACCTTGGCCGTGTGGTCGGCCTCCAGCCGGAACGCCCGCACGGTCGTCGCGCCGCCGATGGTGTCGAGGAGCTGCTGCTGCTGGGCGCCGCCGGCCACCCGCTGGCGGGCGTAGAGGGGGCCGGCGTTGCGGACGTACCAGCGCGCGGTGTGCCACTGGACCGGCACCGCGATCAGCGCGGCCAGCAGGAACCGCCAGTCGAGGATCGCCAGCGCGCCCAGCGTGAGCACGATCGCCAAGCCGGAGCGGGCCATCTCGGGCAGCGCGACCCGCACGGCCTCGGCGATCAGGGAGACGTCGCCGGTCACCCGGGCGGTCAGGTCGCCCGACCCGGCCCGTTCGACCTGTTCGAGCGGCAGCCGCATCGCCCGGTCGACGAACCGTTCGCGCAGCCGGGCCAGCACCGTCTCGCCGAGCCGCGACACCAGGGCGAGCCCGACAGTCATCGCGCCGCCCTGGGTGAGCGCGACCGCGACGAGCGCCAGCACCGGCGTCGTGATCGCGGCGGCGGGCTCCCCGGCGGCGACCAGGTCGACGACGGCGCCGAGCAGCGGCTGGGTGAGCAGGCCGATGGAGGTGGCCACCACCATCACGGCGAACCCGCCGAGGGCGAGCGCGCGATAGGGCCGGACCAGGTCGAGGAGCACCGCGCGGGTGCGGGCCGCCGTGGCGACGGGGAGCAGTTCGCGGTTCACGCGAGCACCGCCGTCCGGTAGGCGGCGTTGCGGGTCACGAGGTCGGCGTGCGGGGCGGCGTCGGTGATCCGGCCGCCGTCGAGCAGCACCACCCGGTCGGCCACCGCGAGCAGCGCGGGGGAGGTGGTGACGAGGATCGTGGTCCGGTCGCGCCGGACGTCGCGCAACCGGGAGGCGATGCGCGCCTCGGTCACCGCGTCGACCGCCGTGGTCGGGTCGTGGACGACCAGGACGGCGCGATCGGCCGCCAGCGCCCTGGCCAGGGCGACCCGCTGCCGCTGGCCGCCCGAGAGCGACTGGCCGCGTTCGGCGACGTGGCCGTCGATGCCGCCGGGCAGTTCGCCGGCCACCTCGTCGGCGCCGGCCGCCGCCATCGCCTCGGGGTGGGCGCCGCCGACGTTCTCGCGCAGCGTGCCCTCGAACAGGTCGGCGTCGTGGTCGGCGACCAGTAACACCTCGCGCAGCGCGGCCGGGTCGAGGTCGGCCAGCGCCACCCCGTCGAGCTCGACGGTCCCGGACGACGGGTCGGCGGTCCGGCCCAGGCAGCGCAGCAGGCTGACCGCGTCGGCCGGGTCGACGGCCGCCACTCCGAGCACCTCGCCCGGGGCCACCTCCAGGTCGACGCCCTTGAGGGTGTCGTGGGAGACGCCGCGGAGGCGGAGCGAACCGCGTACCGGAACGGGCATCGGCGACGTGCCGGCGGCGATGGCGTGGGGGGCGGCGAGCACCTCCGCGATCCGGGCCGCCGAGGCCCGGCCCATGGCGAACTGGGCGTTCACCCAGGCGAAGACCTCCAGCGGGCCGATCAGGAACAGCGCGAGGCCGACGGCCGAGACGAGCTCGCCGAGCGTGATCTCACCCGAGGCGGCCAGCCGGCCGCCGACCAGCGCCACGACGGCGATGAAGACGCCGGTGAGCGCGACGACCAGGCCCGTCTGCAGGGCCTCGGCGCGGGCCGCGCGCAGCGTCGCGGCGAGGGAGTCGCCGCTGGTCACCCGGTAGCGGGCGACCGCGGCCGTCTCGGCGCCGATGCCCTTCAGCACCCGCAGCCCCTTGACCAGGTCGGCCGCGACGCCGGACGCGTGCGCGGCGCGGTCCTGCTGGTCTTCGCTGGCCTTCTCGAGCGGCTTGCTCAGCAGGTGGCCCAGGAACAGCAGCAGGGGGGTGCCGGCCAGCACGACCAGGCCGAGCGGCACGGAGATGCGCAGCAGCACGACCGCCGCGACCACGATGCCCATCAGCGCCGAGAAGGCCAGCATCACCGACATGTTGACCGCGCCGACCCGCTTGGCGTCCTCGGTCGCGGTGTTGGTCAGCGCGCCCGGGAGCCGGCCCTCCTCGGCGCCGCCCCGGGCGTCGAGCACCCGTTCGACCAGTTCCATGCGCAGCGCGTGCCCGGCCCGCTCGGCGGCGCGCTCCCCGGCGCGGGCGCCGAAACGATAGGAGAACGACAGGGCGACGTAGACGACCGCCAGGACGACGAGCCACCGGGCCAGCGCGGGCAGGTCGCCCGCCGCAACGCCCTGGTCGATCACGACGCCGATCAGCACCGGGACCATGACCTCACCGGCCTGGTGGGCGGCCCCCAGCACGGCACCGGTGACGACGTCACGGCGCTGCCCCGAGATCGCCCGCCACAGGACAGCCCTCACCCGTCACCCTCCGCCTCGCCCGAGTAAAACTTAGGTAAGGCTACACTAACCAGATGGCGCGGGCCAGTTCAGCGCTTCGAGATCACCGATGCGAATACCTGCTGGACGAGCGCCCCGGCCGTCGGGCACGCCATCGCGACCGTCGGCGGCGAGGTGAGATCGGCACGGGTGGCGCCGTGGCAGCGACGCCACCCGTGTCCTTCGCGCGGTGCTCCAGAAGAGGGAGCCACACCGACGCGGTGGACGCCCGCACGCCGGGACCGGGACCGTCGAGGCCGATGTCGCCGCGCGCGAGCGCCTCCATTCCGGTCTTCGAGCCGGCCTCGCCGGCGGCCTTCGCGTGTGAAGTGGCGGCGCGGATCTCGGCGCGTCACACGCGCGCCTCCGCCGTCGCGGGCGCCGCGACCACGCCGGCGGCGGTGATCCCCAGCGCGACCAGGACGTAGAGCGAGACGGCCAGGGTGCTGCCGAACCGGTCGAGCAGCGCCAGCGCGATGATCGGCGCCAGCGCCCCGCCCAGCACGCCCGCGAGCTGGTAGCCCATCGACGCCCCGCTGTAGCGCAGGCGGGTGCTGAACAACTCGGCGATGAACGCGGCCTGCGGGCCGTACATGGCCGCGTGGCAGGCCAGCGCCACGACCGTCGCGAACACGATCAGGGCGAACGACCGGGTGTCGAGCAGCGGGAAGAACACGAACGCCCACACCGCCGCGCCCGCCGCCCCGGCCAGGTAGACGGACTTGCGGCCGACCCGGTCGGACAACGCGCCGAACAGCGGGATCAGGAAGAGCTGGCACGCCGACGCGATCAGCACCGCGTTCAGGCCCGTCTGCCGGTCGAGGTTCAGCGTGCCGGTGACGTACGTGAGGATGTAGAGGGTGAAGGTGTAGAACGCGACGTCGACGCCGATGCGGGCGGCGATGGCCGACAGCAGGGCGCGCGGATGCGTGGTGATCACGTCGATCAGCGGCATGCGGGCCTTGGCGGGCATCTCGGCGTACAGGGGGGATTCGGAGACCCGAACCCGGATCCAGAGCCCCACCCCCACGAGCACGCCCGACAGCAGGAACGGGACCCGCCACCCCCAGTCGAGGAAGGTCTGCTCGGGCAGGACCGCCGACAGCACCCCGAGCGCGCCGGCCGCCAGCAGGTTCCCGGCCGGCACCCCGACCTGCGGCCAGCTCGCGTTGAAGCCCTTCCGGGCGGGGTCGCCGTGCTCCATCGTCATCACCACCGCGCCGCCCCACTCGCCGCCGAGGCCGAGCCCCTGGAGGAAACGCAGCGTCACGAGCAGGACCGGCGCGGCCACGCCGACGGCGGCGTAGGTGGGCAGCAGGCCGATGAGGAACGTCGCGATCCCCATCAGCAGGAGCGTCGTGACGAGCACACCCCGGCGGCCGACCCGGTCGCCGAAGTGGCCGAAGACGATGCCGCCGAGCGGGCGGGCGACGAAGCCGACCGCGTAGGTCGTGAGGGCGAGCAGGGTGCCGGTGAGCGGCTCGAACGTCGGGAAGAAGACCTTGCCGAAGACCAGGGTGGCGGCGGTGCCGTAGAGGAAGAAGTCGTACCACTCCAGGGACGTGCCGATCAGGCTCGCGACGATCACCCGGCGGGACTGGGAGGTTGCCATGACGCTCCTTCGTGGGGAGGTGGGCCATTTTCAACATAAGAATTGTTGAACAATTCGACAAGAGGTTTGTTCGCATGTTTTGCTGGTTACCGTGCGTGAACAGAGGACCGGGGCCCATCTCCTGCGCGCCAGCACCGCCGAACTCGTGGCGGGTGTGCTGCGCGACCGCATCGCCCAGGCGGTCTACGCACCCGGCGAACGCCTCTCCGAAGAGGCCATCGGCGCCGAACTGGAGATCTCCCGCAACACCCTGCGCGAGGCCTTCCGCCTGCTCGGCCACGAGCGACTGCTCGTCCACAAGCTCAACCGGGGCGTGTTCGTCCGGGTGCTGTCGGCCTCCGACGTGAAAGACCTCTACCTGGTCCGGCGCGTCATCGAGTGCGCGGCGGTGCGCAACTCGGCCGGGGGAGACCTGGCCGCCTGCCGCGAGGCGGTCGACGAGGGCGAACGCGCCGCCGCCGACGACCGCTGGCGCGACGTCGGCACCGCGAACCTGCGTTTCCACCAGGCCCTCGTCGCCCTCCACGGAAGCTCCCGCCTCGACGAGCTGATGGGCCAGCTGCTCGCCGAACTGCGGCTGGTCTTCCACGTGATGGAGAACCCGGGCGCGTTCCACGCGCCGTTCGTCGCCCGCAACCGCCTGCTGACCGGGCTCCTGGAAGAGGGCCGGCTGGCCGAGGCGGAGCAGTACCTGTCGAGGTATCTGGACGACGCGGAGGCCTTACTGCAGGCGGCGTTCACGTCGGGGTCGCAACCAGGCTGACCCGGAGGGGGTTCGGCCTGCGACTGATCGGGGACGGTCCGTCTCAATCGACCTGGTCGCATGTCACGCTCGGGGAGAGCGCCGTGCGGCCGAGTCCTCGGCCTTCAGCCCAGGATCGCCATGCCCGCCGGTGGCAGGCTGACCCGCACCAGCGCCCGGCCCTCGTGGTGGACGACCGAGGGCGGCGCCGTCTCCCCGTAGAGGACCGACAGCACCGACCCCTCCGGGTGGAACGGGCGGTGGACGGTGACCAGGGCCGTCAGCGGGTGCAGCGTCGGATTGAGGGCGACCAGGACCTCGCGGTCGTGCAGGAGGCGCGACCACGCGGTCAGCTCGCCGGTCGCCGGGAGCCGGAACGGGCCGCCCGTCGAGATCTCCCGCAGGTACATGCGGCCGCGCCGTAGCGCCAGCCCCACGCCGTCGGCCCGGTTGCGGACCGCCGCCAGGGCCCGGATCCGCCGGTACGCCGGATGCTCCGGGTCGAAGAAGTGACACCCCTGGGTGCCGAACGCCCCGAACGTGCCGCCGAACATCGTCTCGCGGATGTAGCGGTCGTCGCCCCCGGCCGGAGACGCGCCGTCGAAGCCCTGCTCGGTGCCGTAGTAGACGCACGGGATGCCCAGCGTGGTGAGCTGCACGCCGACCGCGTGGGCCACCTGGGTGTCGGAGTGGGGCCCGCTGTTCCCCGCCGAGAAACGGCGGCGCTCACGGCCGACCATGTCGTGGTCGTCGAACATCGTCACGTGGTAGCGGCCGGTCTCGCGGTGGCCGCCGAGGACGTCGTGGCCCCGGTACTGCGCGAAGAACGCCTGCGGGTCGGCGAACCCCTTGACCAGCCCGGCGATCAGCGCCGCCGGCTGCCCGATGTCGAGCACGGCGTCGAGGTTGCGGCCGAACACGTCAAGGTAGTCGCGCGCCATCTCCGCCCCACCGGTCACCTCGCCGAGCAGCAGGAAGTTCTCCTTGCCGACCGACTCGGCGTACTCGCGGATCGCCCCGCAGAAGTTGCGCGACACCTCCCACGGCACGTGCTTCACCGTGTCGATCCGGAACCCGTCGCAGTCGGTGAACGCGATCCAGTGCCGGTAGACGTCGACCACCGCCGACAGGACCTCGTCGCGGCCGAGGGCCAGGTCTTTCAGCGTCTGGAAGTCGCCCCGGCGGAACTCGACGTCGGGGTGGAGCGGGTTCTCCCACGGTTCGGGGTCCCAGCGGCCGATGCCGCCGGCCCGGGTGTACCACTCGGGGTTCTGGAACGGCTCCGGCCAGACGCCGTCGCCCCGGCCCGCGATGTGTCGGACGCTGGCGCCGTCGGCCGAGCGCCAGCCGTGCATCGGGTAGGGCGGGGCGGGCCGGTAGGGGAGCTGGGAGACGGGGGAGCCGCCGTCGTCGTAGAACCAGTTGTCGCCGGTGTGGTTGTAGACGACGTCGAGGAGCACGTACATGCCCCGGTCGTGGGCCGCGGCGACGAGGGCGCGCAGGTCGTCGGGGCTGCCGAACCTGGGGTCGACGTCCAGGAAGTCCTGGATGCCGTAGCCGTGGTAGGTCTCCAGGTCGGGGCGCTGCTTCCAGACCGGGCCGAGCCACAGGGTGGTGACGCCGAGGTCGCGCAGGTAGCCGAGTTTGCCGGTGATCCCCTTGATCGTGCCGCCCTGGAAACGTGATCCCGAGTCGGCCCACACGATCGGGTCGGGGGCCCGGTGGGCGTCGGTGCGGTCGTACTTCGGGCGGGTCTCCTCGCGGCCGTCGCTGAACCGGTCGGGGAGCAGGAAGTACAGGAATTGGTCACGCCACGTAACCGGGCTCGGATGCATGGGTTCCTCCCCTACATGTCGGCCTGCCGGGCGTCGTAGGCCTCGCGGGCCCGGTCGATCGCGTCCACGTTTGTCATGGACCAGTCCAACAGACCGCAAACCGCCGAACGCAAAGTGTGACCCAGCGGTGTCAATTCGTAATCGACCCGCGGCGGGACGACCGGATGGACCGTCCGGGTGACCAGGCCGTCGCGTTCGAGGTTGCGCAGCGTGACGGTCAGCATGCGCTGGCTGAGGCCCGGAATCTCCCGCTTGATGACGGTGAAGCGCTTGGTCTCCGTGCCGATGACGTGGATGACGTTGAGCGTCCACTTGTCGGCGACCCGGTCGAGCATCTGCCGCGCCCGGCACAACCGCTCGTCACGTGGTTCCCCCGAGGTGCCTGAGGCAGCTGAAAGTGCCGTCTTCTCCATGACGTCATGGTTCCGCAAAATGTGGTCAGTTACCAGACGGAACCACCTATGAGATGGGACATCATGACCGATTCCACCTTCGCCCTGCCCGCCGACGAGACCACCCTCCAGCGCGCGGCCGGGGCCTTGAAGGCCAACGGCTTCGACGTCCACGTCGTCGACACCCTGGTGGAGGCCCGCGACCTCGTCCGCGGCCTGCTCCCCAGGGACCAGCCGATCTTCACCGCCACGAGCGAGACCCTCCGGGTCTCCGGCCTGGCCGCCGACATCGACGAGTCGGGCGGCTACGTGTCGGTGCGCGCCTCCGCGGGCCCGCTCGACGACGTGCGCGACCGGATCAGGCTGGGCGCCACCCCGGAGGTCGTCGTCGGCAGCGTGCACGCCGTGACCGAGGACGGCCGCCTGCTCACCGCGTCGGCCAGCGGCTCGCAACTCGCCCCGTACGGGTCGGGCGCCCGGACGGCGGTGTGGGTGGTCGGCTCCCAGAAGATCGTCCCGGACGTCGAGACGGGGCTGCGCCGGCTGCGCGAGCACAGCCTGGTGCTGGAGGGGCGGCGGCTGCGGGAACTCGTCGGGCAGGAGTCGTTCATCAGCCGGATCCTCATCATCGAGAACGAGTTCATGCCGGGCCGGAGCGTGGTCGTGCTGGTGCGCGAGACGGCGGGATTCTGAGGCTCAGACCGTCCACATCGACGGGCCGGACTTGGAGTAGTTCCGTTTTATCTGCAGCCATTTCCGGCGGAAGAAGACCAGGAACCAGGCCTCCATGACGACCGCCACCACCAGCACCCCGCCGATGAGCCACGGCACCTGGCCGGCGGGCAGGCCGGCGGTGACCCGCAATTGCATCACGCCGACGAATATCCCGGCCCAGCCCGCGCCGAGCAACAGCAGCAGCACCGACGAATAGGGATAGGACATGTGCAGGGAATTGCTCAGCAGCGTGCTTTCCCACGACAACACGTTCCTGCGCCCGACGGCGGTGTTGATGCGCACCTCGAGTTCGGCCAGCCATTTCCCGGCACGTTGCGAGCGGTTGTACTCGCCGAGCCAGATCATCAGCCCGACCTTGGCGATCTGGGGAACGCCGATCAGGCTGACCAGGGCGGTTCCGGTGCTCGGGGTGGGCTGGCCGATCAGGGCGGCCAGGATGATCGCCATGGCGCCGAACATGAAGTTGGCGATGGTCACCCGGTTGCTGATGGCGTTCAGGCTCTCCTGGCGGAGCCAGTTGTACTCGACCAGCATGGCCTGGAAGGCCTGCGTCTGATCGCCCAGTTCCTGGATCTCGACGGGCGGCGGCGAGGGCGCGCGGCGTAAGAATCGCACCCTAAATTCCCGCGCTCTCCCTGACGGCGTCGAGCAGGCCGATATCGCCGCCGAGGGCGTGGAAGCGCGTCCGGAAACCCGCGCTCGCGGCGCGGCCGATATTGTGCGCCCGGTCGTCGACGACGAGGGTGCGCGACGGGTCGAGCGTTCGGGCGGCGAGCTCGAAGAGGCCGGTTCCGGGGGTCTGTTTGGACACACCGAGAAGATAGGACAGGAACACGTGGTCCGGCCGGATTTCCGCGACTTCGCCGATGAGGCGCATTTGTTTGGGAAACCAGAACGACGTGTTGTCGCTGATGAATCCGACCGTGACGCCGTGGCCGGCGAGCAGCCCGACGGCCCTCCCCGCCGCCGGGTCGCTCCGCAGGGTCGAGTGTTCCGCCGCCGCGACGACCTCGGCCGGGATCTCGCGGCCGAGCGCCCGCCCGAAGTCGCGCCAGTAGTCGGCCTCGTCGCGCACCCGCAGGGAGTAGTCGGGCCACAACCGCTCGCCGATCGCGTCGACCCGTTCGTGGTCGAGCCCGAGCCGGTCGGCGAGACCGTCGCCGCCGGTCAGCCACAGGGCCTGCCAGGGGTCGACCGTCAGGACCCCCCCGACGTCGAACAAGACGGTGTCGATCAGCACGGTGTCGATCACGCCGTCAGATCACGGGCAGGATCTGCCGCAGCTCGCCCGGTGTCGTGCTCCTCGGACGCCACTCCCGCGGGTAGCCGAGCGACACCTCCTCGAACCGCACCCCGTCGTGCCAGGTCGTGCGGGGGATGTGCAGGTGGCCGTAGACCATGGCGACCGCGCCGAACCGGATGTGCCAGTCGGCGGTGCGGTCGGTGCCGCACCAGATCGCGAACTCGGGGTGGCGCAGCACGAACGTGGGGTCGCGGACCAGCGGATAGTGGTTGACCAGGACCGTCGGCAGGCCGCCGGGGCGCTCGGCCAGGCGGCGCTCGGTCTCCTCGGCCCGGGCGGCGCACCACTCGTCGATGCCGTCGTAGGGGTCGGGGTGGAGGACCATCTCGTCGGTGCAGACGACGCCCTTGTCGTAGGCCAGCTTCAGCGCCGCCTCTTTGGTCGTGACGCCGGGCACGCGGTAGCTGTAGTCGTAGAGGACCATGAGCGGCGCCACCGTGACCGGGCCGTCGGGGCCCTCCCAGGTCGGGTAGGGGTCTTCGGGGGTGACGACGCCCAGGTCACGGGCCACCTTCACCAGATGGTCGTAGCGTTCGACGCCGCGGAGCTGGAGCGTCTCGCTCGGGTGGGTCCACAGGTCGTGGTTGCCGGGCGCCCAGACGACCCTGGCGAAGCGGCTGGCGAGGGTGCCGAGCACCCACTCGAAGTCGGCGACCTTCTCGGACACGTCTCCGGGCAGCAGCAACCAGTCGGTCTCCGACCGGGGGCGGATGCGCTCGACGATCTCCCGGTTCTCGGGGTAACCGACGTGCACATCGCTGATCGCCAGAAGAAATGTCATAACGGGCAGTCTCTCCGACCTCGACCCCCAAAATCCACCTGCGAGCCGCTCGCCGTCACCCGGTGAGTCGCCGCCGGACCAGGTCGCTGATGGTGGTGGCGGTGGTGAAGTCGGTGCTGAGCACGTTCTTCGTGAGGGCGAAGGCCATGCCGATCTTCGTGTCGGCGTAGGCGCTGCCGCCCCCCGCGCCCGGGACGCCGAACGTGGTCGGGTCGGGATCGTCGAACGCGCCCGGGTGGCCGATGCCGTAGCCGAGGCCCCACCGCACCGGGTTGCCGAAGACGGCGTCGACGCCCTCGAAGGAGATCGCCGAGATCTCGCGGAGGCGTTCGGGGGAGATCAGCCGCACGCCGTCGACCTCGGTCATCAGCGCCGAGTAGAGCCGGGCCATCGCGCGGGCCGACATCTTGCCCCCGGCCGGGATGTCGGCCGCCAGGATGTCGGGCCGGTTGCCGAACGCGGCGGTCGGCATCAGCGCCATGGGGGCCGCCCTGAACATCGGCAGGTCGGGCAGCTCGGCCGGCAGCCCCGGCGGCGGCTCGGGCGACGGGGCGTCTTCGAGGACGGCCAGCCGGTGGTGCTGGTCGGCGGGCATGCCGAAGTAGAGCTCGTCGGCCACGCCGAGCGGGCCGGCGACCTCGTCGCGCAGGACCTCGGAGATCTTCCTGCCGGTGACACGCCGGACGATCTCGCCGACGATGTAGCCGAAGCTGTAGGCGTGGTAGCCGATCGCGGTGCCCGGCTCCCACCACGGCTCGGCGTCGGCGACGGCCGCGCACATCGCCTCCCAGTCGCAGAGGTCTTCGGCGGTCGTGGTGAGCGGGATGCCCGGCACACCCACGGAGTGGTCGAGGGCCATGCGGACCGTCGCCCGGCCTTTGCCGTGGGCGGCGAACTCGGGCCACACCTCGGCGATCGGCGTGTCGTAGCCGATCAGGCCCCGCTCGGCGAGCACGTGGAGCACGGCCGAGGTGGCGCCCTTGCCGACGGAGTAGTTGTAGAACGGCGTCTCGGGCGTCACCGCCCGCCCGGTCGCCGGGTCGGCCACCCCCGCCACGGCGTCGACCACGGGCTCGCCGCCCAGGTAGACCGACACCTGGAGGCCCCGCTCGACGCCCTTCTCGACGAGTTCGTCGATCGCGGCCTGCACGTCACCCTGGAGATCGCTCATGTGTTCGACTATATCGAGTTCCGTGAATGTCGGTCGACGCCGTTAGAGTCCCCGCCATGTCTGACGCGCAGATCGCGTACTCCTATTCGCGAGCCTCCGAACTCGACCTCGCCGCCGGCCTTCTCGGCCTGTCCACCTCCGGCGGGTTCACCCCTTCCGGCCTGGTCGCCCGCCCCCATTTCTTCAGCGGCGTGCTGACCAACGCCGCCCCCGCGGCGGCCGCCCTGATCGGCCTGGCCGACGTCGCCAAGACCCGCTACTTCGATCTGCGCGCCGTGACGTTCATGCGCGACCCGGTGGTGACCTGCAACGGCGACCGGCTGCGGTTCGAGTCGTTCTCCGCGTGCGGCGGTGTCTACGCCCGGCTCGACGTGCTGCAGCAGGCGCTCGACGGCGACGTGGTCGAGGTCGGCACCACCAACGTCGACGTCAACGTGCCGCTCCGCAGGGCGCTGGCCCGCGTCGGCGGCACCGACCCCCTCCACCTGGCCGTGGGCGACGACGAGGTGGTCGCCACCACGCTCGACGGCGCGGTGGTGGAGAAGAAGGTGCCGCTGCCCGAGCGCTGGTTACGCGGCTTCGCCGAGGTCCAGGTGATCGCGTCCAGATTCGACCTGCGGGCCTCGCTGGGCCGGGCCGAGGCCGTGAAGTTCGTGCGCGACCTGCCCAAACGCGGCGTGTTGTGGGCGGTGCCCGCCGGGCGGTCGCTGCGGCTGGCCGCGCGCCCCACGCCCGGCGCGGTCTGCCTGGCCGGGCCCGAGCGGCTGGCCGTGCTCGCGCCGCTGCTGCGGTTCGCGACCGGGCTGCGCGTCTACGGTCCCCTCGTCGAGGGCGGGCTGCCGATGGCGTCCGCGTGGGAGCTGGAGCTGCCCGGCATGCGGTTCACGCTCACCCTGTCGCCCGAGCCGCGGCGCGGGTTCTCCGGCGAGGGGGCCGTCCTCGACGATCTCAACGGCGACACCGTGGCCGACGACGCCGACCTCGTGGGCGCGCTGCTGCGGTTCGAGCCCCGCCTCGACGCCGACCTGCTCGCCGAGCAGTCGGGCCTGACTCGCGCCCGCGTCGGCGCGGCCCTCACCCGCCTGGGCACCGGCGGCCGCGTCGGCTACGACGTCGCCGAGGCCGCCCACTTCCACCGCGAGCTGCCCTACGACGCCGGCCGCGTCCTGGCCATGAACCCGCGCCTGAAGTCGGCGCTCGACCTGGTCGAGCGGGGGGCCGTCCGGTTCACCGGCCCGGGCGTGGCCCAGGTGAACGAACGGACCGTCCGGCTCACCCCCGGTGCGGCGCCCACCTGCACCTGTCCCTGGTGGATCGACTACCGGGGGTCGCGAGGGCCGTGCAAACACGTGCTGGCCGCCCAGAAGGTCGCGTCCCTGGCCGAGGTGACGGCGTGAGCACCGTCCTCCAGCTGATCGCGCAGAGCCGCCACACCCACATCCCCGCCGCGATCGAGTGGCTCGACGCCGCCGGGCGCAAGGAGCTCCAGGCCGAGCTGACCGCGCGGGTGCGCAAGTTCGGCGAGTGGCGGTTCGCGACCGACCACCGCCACGAGATCACCGGGCTGCGGGTCGCCGGCGCCCTCTGTCACGGCGGGGCCGGCCAGGTCGCCACCTGGCTCAACCGGCGTGAGCTGCGCGAGCCCGCCGACGCGTGGGCCGACGCGAAGACCGTCGCCGGGGCGCTGCGCGGGCGTCCCCTCGAATGGCGGGCCGACCTGGCCCGGCGGCTGACGGCCGCGCTCCGGCCGCCCCGCGGGTCGAGCTGGTCGTGGCGCCGGCAGGGCGGGCCGCCCGGATTCGCGCTGGCCCGGACCATGCTGCTCGAGACCGGCGTCGAACCCGAGGGCGACGCGTTCACCGTCTGCTGGGCGTGGCACGCCTTCGTCACGGGCGACCTGAGGAACGACCCGATCGCCGAGACGATGGTGCCGCGCCTGTTCGACACCGAAGGGGCCTCCGCCCCCTTCCGGAGCACCTGGGAGAGCGCCGCCGTCACGGCGTTCGTCGACGCGCTGCACGCTGAGGTGAAGAGGGGCCGCCTCGACCGGGCGACGGTCCTCGACGGCACGATCGGCCGGTTCCTGATCGGCGGCGAGGCCCGCGACCTCGGCATGTTCGTGGAGCTGCGCCGCCGGTTCGAGCCCGGCCCCGACGAGACGCCCGCCCGCGACCTGGTCCGCTGCCTGCCCGCCGGGGCCGCCAACGTCGCCGACCTCGCGGTCGGGGAACTGCGCGCCCTCGATCTGGCCGGGCGGCTCGACGCCGGCCTGTTCGGCGAGGCCGTCGGCGCGCTGGCCCTGCGGGCCGAGAAGAAGCACGTCGGGGCCGCGCTCAAGTGGATCTCCGACACGTTCAAGGTCACCGCGGCCGACCCCGTCAGGGCCGAGGGCGCCCTGCTCGCGCTGGCCGACGTGTTCTCCGCCGAGAGCTCCGCGACCCGCGCCCGCGCGATCCGCCTCGCGGTCAAGCTCGGCCCGTCGACCGAGACCGCCCGCGCGGCCGTCGCCGACGCGGCCGTCCGGCTGCCCGCCGACGAACGCGCGCCGCTGGCCGAGAGGTTCGGCGTGACCGAGACGGCCGAGGAGGAGGTGTTCACCGGCGTCCCCCTGGTGAGCGCGCCGCCGCTCCAGCCGCCGATCCGCACCGTCCCGGAACTCGTGATCGAGCTGCACGACGTCCAGCACACCGACGACATGGACACCTTCGAGCGGGTCATGGCCGCCCTGGTGGAGCTGAGCCACCACGACCGCGCCGCCATGGTCGCCGGCTTCAAGGCCGACTTCCAGCCCACCGCCTGGGAGTACTTCCGGACCAGTGGTTACGTCCCCGACGACCCGGGCTGGTTGTTGTTCTGGGCCGCCGCGCTGATCGGCGAACACGCCGACGAGGGCTTCCGCGCCAAGGCCCGCAAGCTCCTCGGCCTGAACCCGTCGTTCCTCGATCGGCTCAAACACCTGGCGCTGCCGCCGCGCGACCCCGACCGCGGCAGAACGACCCCCCACGCCCGCCTGTTCCGGCAGCGGGCCCTCGAACTCGTCCGCATGGCCGCCGAGGGGGAGACCCGCCCCTGCCTGCTCGCCACCCCGACGCTGCCCGGTCACCTCGTCGACCCCGAGACCCTGCTGACCCGGCTCGAAGCCCTCGGCGACCGCGAGCCCTTCCCGGCCGACCTCACCCAGGCCCTGCTCCGCCTGCCCCGCGACGTCGACGCCTCGGTGGCCGACCGCGCTGAGAAGATCGGCGGTCACGGGGGCCGCATGGTGGCCGAATGGATCCGCGAGGGCGGTCTGCCCGACCCCGTCGTCGAGTGGACCGTCAAGGTCACCGACCGCCACGGCTGGATCCAGCGGCAGCCGGTCGTCACGATGAACCCGGGCCGGCGGCTCCCCGACCACATCAGCACTCTGGTCACCCTGTCGCCCGACGACGAGTTCAACTACTGGGTCCGGTCCCGCGACATCTGGGCCGGCACCCTTCCGAACCACCCCGAGGCCACGGCCGCCTACCTGCTCCGCTGGATCTGCGTCTGGGCCGACCAGAGCGACCCCTCCGGCGAGGCCGTCATCCCGCTGGCCGTGGCCCCCGGCCCGGTCGGCCCTCTGGTCGCGGCGGCCGTCGTCGGCGCGATGGGTCACCAGCGGGCGGTCCAGCGCTCGGCGGCCGGGGAGGCCTTCCTGGCCCTGGCGGGCCGTCCCGACTTCCCGGCCGAGGGCGTCGGCGACGCGATCCGCCGCCTGGTGACGGGCGACGTCCTGAAACTCAGCCGCATCACCGAGGTGCTCGGCCAGTCGGCCGACGCGGGCGCCCACGCCGCCGTGTGGGAGGTGCTGTCGGTCGCCCTGCCCGGCCTGCTGCCGGACGAGGGCGCCAAGCCCCGCTCCGGGCTGGGCGAGCTGCTGGGCGTGGCGGTGAAGGCGGCCCGGGTGTGCGGGGCGAAGGGCAAGGTGCCGGGGCTGGCCGAACTGGCGGCCAGGAAGGGGTCGAGCCGGGTGACCATGGAGGCCAGAACCCTGGTGAAACAGCTCGCGGACTAGCCGCCGCGCGGGCCGGCTCAGCGTCTCGGGGGACCCGCCTTCCGCGTCCCGGGGGACGCCCCGGCCCGTGTCCGGTCTCTAGCCTTCCCGCACGTCATTCGCGGCTTGTCGGAAGGTTGTCATGTTTCGTGATCCCGTGAGGTTCTTCCGGGTCGTCGCCGGGAGCAGTCTCCTGGCCGTCCCCGTCCTCTACATCGCCGGGCTCGTCGTCGATCCCGCCCTCCGCGCCGGTGGCGGGATCGGGCACTACGGCGCCAACCCGGGCCAGGTCTCCGTCAGTGCCACGTTGCTGCACTGGTCGTGGGTGCTGCTCGTGCCGGGCCTGCTCGGCATGACGCATCTGGCCGCCAAACGCGCGCCGGTCGCCGCCCACGTCACCGGGTCCGTCGCCGTACTGGGTGTGATCAACTTCTCGGCGCTGATGACGAGCGACTTCGTCTACTCCCGGCTGGAGCGGGTCATGGAGCCCCACGCCGGGTCGGCCCTGGGCGACCTGATCGGCGCCGACCCCGGGCTCGCCTGGGGCTTCCGCAACCCCGGTTTCCTCGGGCTGCTGGGCGTCCTGCTGCTGGCGCTGGTGCTGGCGTACACGAAGCAGGCCCCCTGGTGGGCGGGGCCGGCGATGCTGGCGGGGGCGCTCGCCGGGCCGATCTATCCGGTCGGGACGATCGTGGCCGGGGCGCTCTACCTGGCCGGAGCGGGGGTCGTCGGCCTGCGGATGCTCAGGATGAGCGACGGGGAATGGGCTCAGCCGATGGGCAGCACGGCGGTCACCCGGTAGCCCGTGGCCGTGGGGCCCGCCGTCAGGGTGCCGCCGTGCATCGCGACGCGTTCGCGCATCCCGATCAGGCCGTGCCCGGTCCCGGCGGCGGCGTGGTCCGCGCCGCCGCCGGTCCCGTCGTCGGTGATCGTCACGGTGACGGAGCCGGGGGCGTAGGTCAGGGTCACCTCGGCCCGGGTGGCGCGGGCGTGTTTGCGGACGTTGGTCAGCGCCTCCTGGACGATCCGGTAGACCGACAGACCGGCCCCCGGCGGCAGCGGCCGGGGCTCGCCCACCGTCGTCAGGCCGACGCCGGGACCCGCGGCCGCGACCAGGTCCTCCAGGGTGCCGGGCGGGGACGGCTCGCCGGGCTCGCGGAGCATGCCGAGCATCAGCCGCAGCTCCTCGATCGCCTCCCGCCCGGCCCGTTCGACGCCGTGCAGCAGCTCCACCTCACGGGGGAAGGCGGGGCCGAGAAGGCGGCGCACGCCGCCGGTGTGCAACGTCATCAGGCTCACGTTGTGGGCCACGACGTCGTGCAGCTCCCGCGCGATGCGGGCGCGTTCCTGCCGCACCGCGTGCTCGCGCTCCAGCTCCAGGCGGACGGCCCGCTCGGCCATGATCCGGGTGCGGGCGATCTGACGGCGCAGGGCCACTCCGGTCGTGTACGCCGCCACGTAGAAGATCGCCGAGATCAGCACCTCGGGCGGATCGGTCCAGAGCCGCGTCTGCAGGTGCGCCCACGCCGCCATCACGGCCGCCAGGCCCAGCAGGCCCGCGCGCGACCGCAGCTCGTAGGCCCACCCGATGGTGTGGACGAGCACGAGCGTGGCGTACAGGTGCCAGAACGGGTAGTACGCGCCGCCCGCCGACACCGCCCCCACCGCGACCAGCGCCACCAGCAGCGCGGCGGGGAAGCGGGTGCGGAACCACACCAGCGCCCCGGCGGCCAGCGCCCCCAGCGCGAGCGGGACCGGGTCGCCGACCGCCTCGGGACGCCCGAGGACCTCGGCCAGCCCGGCGACGGCCACGAGGACGGCTGCCACCCGGCTCATCGGCCCTCACCCGGCCTGACCAGCCCGGTCTCGTACGCGAACACCACAGCTTGGACGCGGTCGCGCAGGCCCAGCTTGCGCAGCACCTGGGCGACGTGGCTGCGTACCGTCGCCTCCCCGACGAAGAGCGACGCGGCGATCTCGCGGTTGGAACGGCCCCGGGCCAGGCCGGTGAGCACCTCCCGCTCGCGGGCCGTCAACGTGGACAACTCGGGCGGGGGAGCCAGGCGGCTCGCGGCGGCGAAGGCGGCGATCACCCGCAGGGTGACGGCGGGGTCGATCAGGGCGTCTCCGGCGGCGGCGGTCCTGATCGCCTCGACCAGCTGCTCCGGGGGAGACGACTTCAGCAGGTAGCCGCCCACGCCCAGGCGCAGCGCGGCGTGCAGGTTCTCGTCGGTGTCGAACGTCGTGAGCATCACGATCCGGGGCGCGCCGCCCTCGTCCAGGAGGATCCGGGCGGCCTCCAGGCCCGACATGACGGGCATCGCGATGTCGAGCAGCAGGACGTCGGGCCGCAGGGAGCGGGCCAGGGCGACCGCCGCCCGGCCGTCGGCGGCCTCGCCGACCACGTCGACCCCGGGCTCGGTCTCGGCCATCAGGCGCAGCCCCACACGGATCATCGCCTGGTCGTCGGCGATGAGCACCCTGATCGTCATCGGGAGAGCGTACAAAGCGGGACAGACCCGGCGGGTCCGCCGCAAGGGTGAGATCTTTCGGGTCTTGCGGTGATCCCACGGAAAGTGCCAATGTCGTCACGGCGAGTACCCCCCCGAGGAGAGGAGCCTCTTTGAAGGCCTTCACCATGCCCGAGTTCTACGTGCCGCATCCCGCGCGGCTCAACCCCCATCTGGAACGTTCCCGGGCCCACACCATGGCGTGGGCCAAGGAGATGGGCATGCTCGACGCCCCCCGACCCGGGGGAGGCGTCGTGTGGACCGCCGACGAACTCGACCGCATGGACTACGCGCTGATGTGCGCGTACACCCACCCCGACTGCGACGGCCCCGCGCTCGACCTGGTCACCGACTGGTACGTGTGGGTGTTCTTCTTCGACGACCACTTCCTGGAGCTGTTCAAGCACTCCCGCGACTTCGCCGGCGCGCAGCACTACCTCGACCGGCTGGAGCTGTTCATGGGCGACGACCCGCCCGAGCCCGAGAACCCGGCCGAGGCCGGCCTCAAGGACCTGTGGGAGCGCACCGTTCCCCACATGTCCGCCGGCTGGCGCGAGCGCTTCGTCGTGTCGACGCACAACCTGATGGTCGAGTCGATGTGGGAACTGGAGAACATCGACCGGGGACGGATCGCCAACCCCATCGAGTACGTCCAGATGCGCCGCCGCGTCGGCGGCGCCCCCTGGTCGGCCAACCTGGTCGAGTTCGCCGCCGGGGCCGAGGTGCCCGGCCACCTGGCCGCGACCCGGCCGCTCCAGGTGCTCTCCGACGCCTTCTCCGACGCCGTCCACCTGCGCAACGACCTGTTCTCCTACCAGCGCGAGGTGGCCGAGGAGGGGGAGAACTCCAACGCCGTGCTGGTGCTGGAGAAGTTCCTCGGCGTCACCACGCAGGAGGCCGCCGAACGGGTCAACGACCTGCTGACCTCCCGGCTGCAGCAGTTCGAGACGACCGCGCTGACCGAGCTCCCGGCCCTGCTGGCCGAGCGGGCGGTCCCGCCCCACGAGCAGGCCGCCGTCGCCCTCTACGCCAAGGGCCTGCAGGACTGGCAGTCGGGCGGCCACGAGTGGCACATGCGGTCGAGCCGCTACATGAACGAGGGCATGGTCTCCGGCAAGGTGCGGCAACCTCACGGCCTCGGCACGGCGACCCTGCGGATCGGCGCGGAGAAGCGTGCCCGGCAACACTCCCACGTGCCGTTCGAGCGGGTCGGGCCGCAGCCCGTGCCGGAGCTCCACCTGCCCTACCCGCTCCGGATGAGCCCCCACCTCGACGCGGCCCGCCGCCACGCGGGCGTCTGGGCGCGGGAGATGGGCTTCCTCGACGAGGCGATCTGGGACGAACGCCGCTTCTCGGGCATCGACCTGGCCCACTGCGCAGCCCTGATCAACGCCGACGGCGCCCCCGAGGAGGTCTTCCTGACCACCGACTGGCTGACCTGGGGAACCTACGGCGACGACTACTATCCCGTGGCCTTCGGCGCCGGGCGCGACCTCGCCGGGGCCCGGGCGCTGAACACGCGGCTCAAGGCGATCATGCGCGAGGGTTCCGCTCCCGAGCCCGTCACGTCGATGGAGCGGGGGCTGGCCGACCTGTGGCGGCGTACCGCCGCGAGCCTGCCCGAGCGGGCGCGGTCCGGATTCCGGACCGCGGTCGAGGACATGATCGACAGCTGGGTGTGGGAGCTCGACAACGAGGCCGCCGGCCGGATCCCCGACCCCGTCGACTACATCGAGATGCGCCGCCGGACCTTCGGCTCCGACCTGACGGCGAGCCTGGCCCGGCTGGCGGCGGCCGAGGTGGTCGACGACGCGGTCTACCAGTCGCGGGTCATGCGGGAACTGGAGACCGCGGCGCAGGACTACGCCTGCTTCACCAACGACCTGTTCTCCTACCAGAAGGAGATCGAGTTCGAGGGGGAGCTGCACAACATGGTCCTCGTCGTCGAGAACTTCCTCGACGTCGACCGGGTCACCGCCCGCGCCATCGTGGCCGACCTGATGAACGAGCGCATGCGGCAGTTCGAGCACATCCTCGCCAACGGCCTCCCGGCCATGCTCGCCATGATCGGCGACCCCGAGGTGAGCCGGGTGCTGGAGCGCCACGCCGCCCTGCTCAAGGACTGGATGGCCGGGATCATGGAGTGGCACCGCCGCTGCGTGCGCTACACCGAGCCCGAACTGCTCCGGCTGCGCGCGGAGTCGTTCGCGCCGCCGCCCCGGCTGGTGCTGCTCCCCTCGGGCCTCGGCACGTCGGCGGTACGGCCCCTGCCGCGTCGTTAGCCCCGATTTCCCGCCGTAAGCGGGGTTCGTGACCAGATCACGGGCTCCGCTTCGCCGTGCCGGGAGAGGCCCGCGGCCATGTTGGCTGGAGTGGAGGGAAGGAGATGGCCGGCACCTCGACATCGGCACCGGCATCCCGAGCGCCGGGAACACCCATCTGGTGGCCCAGAAGATCAACCCCGCCGCCCGGATCGGGTACGTCGACAACGACCCCATCGTCCCGATCCACGCCCGCGCCCTGCTCGACAGCACGCCCGACGGCGCCAGCGACTACCTCGACGCCGACCTGCGCTGCCCCGACCCGCTCCTGCAGGCCGCCTCGGAGATCCTCGACTTCTCCCGGGCGGTCGGGCTGATGCTGATGGGGGTGGTCGAGTTCGTCACCGACGACACCTTGGCGCTCGACGCCCTCGCGCCGGGCAGCTACGTGGCGATCGCGTGCAGCGTGCCGAGCACCCGGATGCAGCGGGCGGTCGACGTCTGGCACGCCCGCGGCGGCGCCCCGCTGGTGCTGCGCTCGCCCGAGCACCTGGCCCGCTTCTTCGAGGATCTCGAGCTGCTCGATCCCGGCGTGGTGTCGCTGCCCCAGTGGCGGCCCGACACGCTGACCGACTACCGGGACCGGGAGGTCCACCAGTACGGGGGCGTGGGCCGCAAACGCTGAGCATTTGGGCAAATTGCCGGATAAAGTGGCTGGTGGCAAGACTTTTCCCCCACCGAAAGCGCGGGTATCGTGCGTTCTCCGGAATGGGTCGCAGAACGGTTTCCGCATGACGATTGACGACCCGCGAGTCGACGGGCTGACGGAGGCCTTCCTCCGCCAGCATCGTCGCTATACCAGTCACCAGGTCGCCGAACTGGCGGGCGTGCCCTTCCACCGGGCCCGCCGCTTCTGGCGCGCGCTCGGCTTCGCCAACGTCGCCGACGACGCGATCGAGTTCACCGACGCCGACGTCGAGGCGCTGAAGACCCTCATGGGCCTGCTCGCCGACGGCACCTACGACGACGAGCACATCATGCTGATGGCCCGCTCGCTCGGCCGGGCCTCCGCCCGCCTCGCGGAGTCCCAGGCCGAACTCGGCGCCGAGACCCTCGACCTGGCCGGGGTCCCGCTGTCCCGGCGCAGCCACGCGTGGCAGCGCCGCGCCGACCGCGTCGTCCCCGACCTGGAACGCCTGCTCGTGTACGCCTGGCGCCGCCACCTCGCCGCCTCCGCCGGCCGCATCGTCGACCAGGAGACCGCCTCGGCCCGCCTGGCCGTCGGCTTCGCCGACCTGGTGGGCTTCACCCGGCTGAGCCGCCAGATCTCCGAGACCGAACTGGCCCGCCTGGTCGAACGTTTCGAGAGCCGCTCGGCCGACATCGTGGCCTCCTCGGGCGGCCGCATGATCAAGACCCTGGGCGACTCGGTGTTGTGGGTGAGCGACACCGCCGCCCACGCCGCCGACATCGCCCTGTCCCTGATCGGCGCGCACGCCCGCGTCAAGGGCATGCCCCAGCTGCGGGTGGGCCTGGCGATCGGCCCGGTGATCGGCCGCATGGGCGACGTCTTCGGCACGACGGTGAACCTGGCGTCGCGGCTGACCTCACTGGCTCCGGCGGGAGGCGTGCTGGCCGACCCGGCGATCGCGGGGGAACTGGAGGACCATCCCCGGTTCGGGCTGCGGGCGGAGAGCCTGCAGGTGGTCCGGGGCGTGGGCGAACTGGTGCCCTACCTGGTGTCCCGGGCCTGACACGCCGGCTGGAACATCGGCGGTCCCGGGCGACGGGTGAGCGACCCCTGGGACGTGGAGCGGCGTCGGCGCCGAACGGGCTGAAACGGTGGTTGGCGGACGTGGAGCGGCGTCGGCGCCGAACGGGCTGAAACGGTGGTTGGCGGACGTGGAGCGGCGTCAGCGCGGAACGGTCGGAAACGATGGGCGGCGGAGGCGGAGCGGCGACAGTGCCGAACGATGGGCGGCGGAGCGGAGCGGCGTCAGTGCCGGTCGGGGACGGTGGGTGCGGACGTCGCGGGTCTGGAGCCGCCCCGGTCGGATGCGTTGCCGGGGCGGCCCCAGTGGTCTCCTACCTGGCGGGCGCGTGGACCCGGGAGCTGCCCGAGGTGCGGGAGCCCATCTCCATGTCGGAGTCCATCTTCCGCATTTCGTCGTCGGTCATGTGGGTCTCCTCGACGCGGAGCGCCACGCCCATGGCCATGAGCGTCGGCGCCCACTGGCCGATGAAGATCCCCCAGCGGTCGGCCCGGTCGAGGCCGGCGTGCTCCACCTGCCTGGAGATCATCCAGGTGCAGAAGGACAGGCCCACCGACGCCGCGGCGGCGGTGTACATGTGACTGGACCTGAGACCCATACGGTGCAGCTTCTTGATCACTTGCGTACCCCCTTCGGTTCCGGGTTGGGCGTGCCCGCTCCGAAGATCCCGAATTCGGGACATATCACGATATGGGGCAGAAATTTACGGCCTGATCAGCCGCCCTCGGGCGGCCAGTTCGACGGTCAGCACGACGGCGAGGGCCTCCGCCGACAACAGCGCCACCAGGACGACCAGCTGCACGATCCCCGCCTCGATCGGCCCCGCCCCGCCGAGCAGCATGCCGACGAACGCGCCCGGGAGGGTGACCAGCCCGACCGTCCGGGTCTGGTCGAGCGCGGGCACCAGGGCCTGGGCGGCGGCGGGCCGGCAGATCTCCAGCCGGGCCTCCCGGGGCGTGAACCCGAGGGCCATGGCCGCCTCCACCTCGCCGTGGCGGGTGGTCAGTTCGTCGGCGGCCCGCCGCCCGGCCAGGCTGGTGGCGATCAGGCAGCCGCCGAAGACGATGCCGGCGACCGGGATGACCACGATCCCGTCCAGCGAGACCACGCCGGTGGCGATGAGGAGCGCGAGGACCGGGGCACTGCCCGCGGCGATCGGGACCGCCGCCCAACGAGTGCCGATCCTGCGGGCGGCGGTGTGGACGGCGAAGACGTACATGAGCAGGATGAACCCGGCGACGGCGAACCCGTTCGCGACCACCCAGGCGATGACCAGCGACACCACCCCGAGCTGCACCACGGCCCGCGCGCAGGCCCGCACCACCGCCCACCCCAGCCCGAGCCCTCCCACCGCCGCCACGACGGCACCACCCGCGACCATCAGAACCAGCACGATCGGGAGCGCGGGGGTCGGCGAGATCAGGGACGTGGATTCCACGCCCCGCAGTATTCCGCCTGCTATAACCAGGGTTGAACCCGACCACTCGCCTGAGAAGGGTTCAGCCGCCACCGAATCGGCGGATTTCAATGGGGAGGTGGCATGCTCCGACGCCAGGAGGGGCCGGTCACGCTGGAGTGGGCGAATGATCGTTTCACGGTCCGGCTGAATTCGAGGGCCGAGGTGCTGCTGTGGAAGACATGTCTGTCCAGCGTGGACAGCCGGTTGCGCTACCTTCCCGACAGCCACTTCGAGGCCCGCATCCGCCTGGACGCGACCGGCTTCCGCCGGATCCGCGAACGATGGCCGGACGACGCCCTGAGCGTCGAGCTCTCGGTGAGGGAGCTCGAACATCTCGAGTCGCCCGAGGAGTTCTGGATCGTGTACGGCGCTCCGAAGACCCGTTTGAATGATTTGATCGAAATCGTGGGCATGTTCCGCGCCGACCTCGTCAACGCGAGCTTTACTCAGATCAACAACTCATAGAGAGCTGACTCAACTAGAAGTTCTCCCACAGCTGGTCCTCCGGCGCCCGCGCCGGCGGCGCGCCCGCCCGTGCCGCCAGCGCCATGGCCTCTGCCAGCAGCGGATGCCCGTCACCCAGCGCCGGTTTCCCGTGTGCGAGGGCCCGGCGGTCGAGCAGCGGAGCGAGCAGGTCGCCGACCTCCGCGGCCCGGTCGGAGCAGACACGTTGCAGGGCGAGGCCCAGGCGGGCGCCAAGCACTGTTGGGTGGGTGGCGTCGATCTGGTCGCCGGCCAGCGCCAGGATCGCCTGGCAGGCCTCCTCGGCGGCCTGCTCGCGGCCCAGGGCGGCGGCGACGCGGGCGCGGATCAGCAGGGTCTCGGCCTGCTCGGGAGCGGGCTCGCCGGGGTCCAGGGCGTCGAGGACGCGGGCGGCCGAGGCGGGGTCGCCGACGGTCAGGCGGGCCGTCGCCTGGGCGCGGAGCACCGCCCTGGTCTGGGGGAGTTCGGCCAGGTCGGACAGGGCCGTCAGGGCCTCGCCGGAGGCGGTCAGGCCCAGGGAGCGGATCAGCACGGCCTCCTCGTGCAGCCGGGGGGAGACGCGGTCGGCGAACCACGTCGTGGTCACGGTCGCGTCGTCGAGGAGGCGGACGGCCTGGGCGGGGAAACCGGCGTGCAGTTCGATCTCGGCGAGGCGGACCAGGTCGTACTGGGGCCAGTAGCTCTCGCCCGGGAGGTAGAGGGAGCGCAGGCGCATGGCCTCGCTCAGGTGGTGGCGGGCCTGGGCGGGGTGGGCGGCGGCCAGCAGAGCCTCGGCCAGGGTGACCCGGGCCGAGGCGGTGTTCACGTTGTCCTGGCCGAGGCGGTCTTCGCGGTCGGTCAGGGTGGCCTCGGCGAGCCGCACGCCCTCTATCAGCCGGCCCGCCCTCGTGGTGGCGCGTGCCAGGGCCTGCCGGGTCAGGGTGTGGCGGCGCCAGGCCGGACCGGCGCCGGTCGTCGGCACCCCGGCACTGCGGCGTCCGGCCACGTCGGCGAGGATCGCCCGGCCTTGCTCGGCGTGGCCCTCGTCGACGAGGAGTTCGGCCAGGTTGTGCTCGGCGCGGGCGATCAGCGACGCCGGGTCGGCCGAGTCGGGCAGCTTCTCGGCGATGCGCCGCGACTCCTCGAAGCAGCCCCGCGCGGCGGCGGTGTCGCCCAGCCGCAGCAGGGCCAGGCCGCGCCGCGACGTCACGTCGCACAGGGTCACGGCGTCGGCGGGGGAGCCCGCCAGCAGCGGGATCAGCTCGGCGCCGACCTCGGCGGCGCGGGCCAGCAGGGGGCTGCTGTCGAGGAGCACCTGGAAGACCACGACCAGCGCGTTCGCGCGCGAACGGCCGTTGGGGCCGATCTTCTCGACCAGTTCGGCGGTGCGCTCGGCGGCGTGGAGGCGGTCGGCCCACTCGCCGGTCAGCGGGATCAGGTCGCGGGCCAGCCAGTAGGCCGCCAGGCCCTCGGCCTGGCGGTCGGCGGGGGCGTCGGCGTCGTCGGACATGGCGCGGAAGGCCAGCTCGGACAGGCGCTCGGCGCTGGTCTTCGCCCAGTTCTCCGGCGGCACGGCCACCGCGCGGGCGGCCTGGTCGAGGCGGGGGGCGAGATATTCGGCGTACGCCGTCACGCGCCCCTCCCAGCCCGCGGCGGCGGCCGAGCCGTAGGTGCCGGTGAGCCAGACGGGCGGGGTCTGCGCCGCCGAGGGGCGCTTCTCGGAGGTGGAGATGTCGCCGATGCCCAGCCTGACCTGGGCGAGCAGGAATCGTTCGACCTGGTGGAAGCGGGCGATGCGGCGCAGCGCGGCGGCCACCGACTCGGCCGCGCCGAGCATCGAGGTGACCGGCTCGGGGGTGCTCTCGCCGCTGGTGAACTCGTCGAAGGCGTGTTTGGCGGCGAGCGCGACCAGGACGCGGCGGCTGCGGACCTCGTTGTAGAGCCACACGGCGGACCGGCCGGTGTCCTTCTCGCCGCCCCGGGGCAGCCGGACCCGCTCGGCGACGTCCTCGGCACGGACCTGGTGGTAGTCGCTGTGCCGGAAGGCGGCGGCGGACGCCGCGGCGATCGCGGCAAGCCTTCGCTCCTGGGCTAGCACCGCTTGGTTCCCCCTATATGAGCTCATTGCTTGCGAATATATCTCACTAAGGTTGGGCGAACCTTAGTGAGATGAGCTGACTCTTGCAAGGGTCAACCCGTAAACGCCCTGACCTCGCCCGCCTCCCGACCGGCACCGCACCAAGGATGCCGCTTCTCTGGAGGCACCACTCACCAGGAGGCGTCCGATGCGGGCAACCGAAACATCCGGTGCGCAGGACGGGCCGGCCACGCGGGGATGGGTGGTCGTGCGGGGCGCCTGAGACGTGCCCACCCACGCCCAGGCGCTCCGCTTCGCCGCCCGGTTCGGTCGCCCCTCGGCCGCGACGGCGGCCGTGCCGTCTGGGAGTTCAGGCAACCGGCCGACCGCGTCGCGCACCAGCCGCTCCACGGCGGCGACGTGGCTGATCGCGGGGGTGGCGCAGGGCGGTGGCCCGGCGGAGGTGGGGGCAGGTCGGTGTCACGAGGCGGATCAGCCCGCGCTCGCGGAGGGCGGCCAGGTCGCGGACGAGTTCCTCGTGCTTGGAGCACGTCGGTCTCGATGCGCTCATCAACCCTTCGCGACGGGGCAGGGGTAACCACGGCCGACACCGTCCAGCCGAGGGGACCCCACGGATGCGAGCGACCGCCAAGGCGCGCCACCGACGCGTCGACGTCGACGGGATCGAGATCTTCTACCGGGAGGCCGGCACGCCGGACCTGCCGTGCCTGCTGCTGCTGCACGGCTTCCCCAGCTCCTCCCACTGCTTCCGGCGCGTGCTCGCGCCGCTGAGCGAGGTCAGCCGGGTCGTCGCCCCCGACCTGCCGGGCTTCGGGTTCTCCTCCGCACCCAAGATCGGTGAGTACGAGTACACCTTCGCCAACCTGGCCGACACGATGGAGCGCTTCCTGGAGCGCATCGGCGTCGAGGAGTTCTTCGTCTACCTGCACGACTTCGGCGCCCCGGTCGGCTACCACCTGGCGATGCGGCGGCCGGAGCGTGTCCTCGGGCTGGTCGTGCAGAACGGCAACGCCCACGACGACGGCCTGGGCGAGCAGTGGGACGGCGCCCGCGACTACTGGGCCGACCCCTCGGAGGAGAACCGGGCCAGGCTGCCCGAGTGGCTGAACTTCGAGGGCACCCGGGGCCAGTACCTGGACGGGCTGCCCGAGCGGCTGCGGATCCTGCACCCGCCCGAGACCTGGCACCTCGACTGGGAGCGGATGTCGCGGCCGGGCGACCTCGACGTCCAGTTCCAGCTCTTCCGCGACTACGGCGCGCACGTCGCCCGCTTCGGCGACCTGGCCGAATACCACCGCACCCACCAGCCGCCGTGCCTGCTGCTGTGGGGCCGCCACGACGCGTTCTTCGACCTGGCCGAGATCATGGGCTACGCCCGTGATCTCGACCGGATCGAGATGCACGTCTACGACGCCGGCCACTACCTGCTGGAGACCCACGCCGACGAGAGCGCGGCGGCGATCGCGGCCTTCGTCGCCGACGTCTCAGGGGCGTAGCAGGGCGCACAGCGCGTCGGCGGCCTCGTCGAGGGAACCGGCGCCGTCGACGACGAGGTCGGGGTGCTCGGGCGGCTCGTAGGCCTGGCCGTGGCCGGTCATGTTGGGCAGCCGCCCGGCCCTCGCCTGCGCGTAGAGGCCCTTCGGGTCGCGGCGGGCGCACTCCTCCGCCGGGGTGTCGACGAAGACCTCGGCGAAGTCCCCCTCCGCGAACAGGGCCCGCGCCGCGGCCCGGTCGGTCCGGAACGGGGACACCAGCGCCACGACGACGATGAGGCCGGCGTCCACCAGGACCCGCGCCACCTCGGCGACGCGGCGCACGTTCTCGGCGCGGCCCTGCGGGGTGAACCCGAGGTCCTTGTTCAGCCCGCCGCGCACGTTCTCGCCGTCGAGCACGTAGGTGTGCAGCCCCATGCCGTGCAGCCGCCGCTCCAGCGTGTTGGCGAGGGTCGACTTGCCGGCGCCGGGCAGGCCGGTCAGCCACACCACCTTCGCCCGCTGGCCCTTGAGGCGCTCGCGGGCCTCGCGGTCGACGGTGTAGGCGCGCGGGGCGACGGTGCGGCCGCGCCGCAGGGCGTGCCGGACCATGCCGGCCGCGACGGTCTCCTTGGTGACCCGGTCGACGAGCAGGAGGCTGCCGGTGTGCCGCGACTCCCGGTAGGCGTCGAGGCTGACCGGCGTGTCGGTGGTCAGCTCGACCGTGCCGATGTCGTTGAGGTCGAGGGTGCGGGCGGCGAGCCTCCCGCCGCTCACCACGTCGAGCCGGTCGCGCACGGCGGTGACCACGGCGGGCACGGTGCGCCCCCCGGCCCGCAGCAGGTAGGAGCGGCCGTTCCGCAGGGGTTCCTCGGCGGTCCAGATGAGCGTGACGGAGAAGGCACCGGCCGGGGACAGGCCGTCGCGGAGGGCCTCGGGCGCGGCCAGCAGGTCGCCGCGCCGCACGTCGACGTCGTCGGCCAGCGTCACCGTGACCGCGGTGCCCGGAGCGGCCCGGTCGAGGTCCGTGCCGCCGGGGCCGAGCAGGCGGCCGACCGTGGACGTCCTCCCGCCGCCCGCCACCCCGACGGCGTCGCCGGGCCGGATCGGGCCGCCGACCACGGTGCCCGCGAGGCCGCGGAAGCCGTCGGCGCGGATCACGTACTGGACCGGCAGCCGGTAACCGGCCTCCCGCGGCTCCTGCGCCGGTTCCCAGGCCGTCAGGGCGCCCAGCAGGGTCGGGCCGTCGTACCAGGGCAGGTTGGGGGAGGGCTCGGCGACGTTGTCGCCGTCGAGCGCGCTGGCCGGGATGACGTCGGCCCGCATGCCGAAGCCGTCGGCCGCCGCCCGCACCTCGCCCGCCAGCTCGTCGAAGACCGACCGGTCCCAGCCCACGGCGTCGAGCTTGTTGACCACCGCGACCACCGACGGCACCCCCATGAGCGCGCAGATCGCCAGGTGGCGGCGGGTCTGCTCGCGCACGCCCTTGGTGGCGTCCACCAGCAGCACCGCGACGTCGGCGGTCGAGGCGGCGACCGCCATGTTGCGGGTGTACTGCTCGTGCCCCGGCGCGTCGGCGACGATCACCCGGCGGCCCGACGGCAGGTCCATGAACAGGTGGGCGACGTCGATGGTGATGCCCTGCTCGTGCTCGGCCTCCAGCCCGTCGGTCAGCAGCGAGTAGTCGACCGCCCCGGCCGCGACGGTGGAGCCGCCGCGCCGTGTCGTCCTGGCGTAGTCGAGCTGGTCGTCGGTGGCGCCGCCGGTGGCGGCGAGCAGCCTGCCGATGAGGGTGGACTTGCCGTCGTCGACCGAGCCGCACGCCACGACTCTCAGTACTGCGACCATCAGAAGTACCCCTCCGACTTCTTGCTCTCCATGGACGTGCCGCCCTCGCCGTCGATCAGCCGGCCGGCGCGTTCGGACCGGCGGTCGCGGCCCATCTCGTCGATGATCTCGTCGATGTTCTCGGCCTTGGACTCCACGGCCGAGGTCAGCGGGTAGCAGCCGAGGGTGCGGAAGCGCACCCGGCGCTGCACCGGCCGCTCGCCGGGCTCCAGGGGGTAGCGGTCGTCGTCCACCATGATCAGTGAGCCGTTCCGTTCGACGACCGGGCGGTCCGCGGCGAAGTAGAGCGGCACCACGGGGATCTCCTCCCGCCTGATGTAGCGCCAGACGTCGAGCTCGGTCCAGTTCGACAGCGGGAACACCCGCATCGTCTGGCCGTCGGCGAGCTCGGTGTTGGCCTGCCACCAGAACTCGGGGCGCTGCGAGCGGGGCTCCCAGCGGTGGCCGGGCTCGCGCAGCGAGAAGATGCGCTCCTTGGCCCGCGACCGCTCCTCGTCGCGCCGCGCGCCGCCGATCGCCGCCTCGAACCCGCCGTCGTCGAGGGCCTTGCGCAGGGTGAGGGTCTTCTTGATCCGGGTGTACTCGTGGGTGCCGTGGGTGAACGGCGTGGCCTCGTCCGGGTTGGTGTGCACCCGCAGGTCGAGCCCCAGCCGTTCGGCCGTGGCGTCGCGGAAGGCGATCATCTCGCGGAACTTCCAGCCGGTGTCGACGTGCACGACCGGGAAGGGCATCCGGCCGGGCGCGAACGCCTTCAGCGCCAGGTGCAGCAGGACCGAGGAGTCCTTGCCGATCGAATAGAGCAGCACCGGCCGCCGGAACGCCCCGGCGACCTCGCGCAGTATGTGGACCGCCTCGGCTTCGAGCATGTCGAGGACGGCGTCTTCTCCGGCCATGTCCCGGCCCTCCGGTTTCTGGTTGGAGTAACCTGTAATCAGCTTTACATCGGTTATCTGGAGGTGGCGCGATGAGTTCCCTGACCGTCAGAGAGCTGTCCAGGGAGACCTGGGGCGACTTCGAGTCGGTCCTCGGAGCGAACGGAGGCGCCCGCGGGTGCTGGTGCATGCACTGGCGGTTGTCCATCAAGGAGTGGACGGAGGGGAAGGGCGAGGGCAACAAGAAGGCGATGAGGCGCCTCGCCGGGCGCGAACCGGCGCCCGGCCTCGTCGTCTACGACGACGACACCCCGGTCGCGTGGTGCTCGCTCGGGCCGCGGTCGTCGTTCCCCCGGCTGGAGCGCTCGCCGCTCCTCGCGAAGGCCGGCGACGACGAGGGGGTCTGCGCGATCGCGTGTGTGTACGTCGAGAAGAGTCATCGTGGCTCCGGGTTGCTGCCGGGGATCCTGGAGGCGGTCTGCGACTGGGCGTCGTCCGCGGGCTACGCCCACGCCGAGGGCTATCCGGTCGAACCCCGCGAGGGGAGACGGGCCGGGGCCGACACGGCGATGACGGGCATCGCCAGCGCCTTCCTCGACGCCGGGTTCTCCGAGGTGGCCCGCCCGCGTGCCGACCGGCCGATCATGCGGCGGAAGGTCTAGCCCGGGCGAGCGCCTCGTAGTAGGGCCGGTGGTGGTCGGCGACGCGGCGCAGGTGCTCGTTGGTCGCGGGCGTCTCGCGCCGCGCGGGCGCCCGCGCCACCAGCCCGCTGCTCTGGGCCACCTCGGCATGCCACCGGTTGGTGCGCCGCCAGCCCGCCTGCTCGCCGGGGTCCCAGCGCAGCGCCTCGGGCACGAACTCCAGCCCGACGTGCTCGCAGTAGGCCCGGACCGTCGCCTCGGGACGCGCCACCAGGTCGTCGCCGTCGATCACCAGCGGGGTCTGGCCGGTGGCCGAGCGCACGGCCTCGAAGATGGCGTGCAGGTACTCGAAGCCGTACTCGTCGAGGGTCGCCTTGGGGTTCATGGCGTAGTGGGAGGCGATGGCGCTCTCCGGCTCCCGGATCATGAACGTGTGGACGACGTCGGTGAACAGGCGTTCGTCCTCGAACAGCGGCGTGTACGTGTAATCGGAGGTGTCCTTGGCGAACACCCGCCGCCCCGAGGCGCTGACCTCCAGCATGACGTCGAGCAGCTCGACCGGGGAGGTGACGGTCCGGCCCGCGAACGAGAACCGGCCGTCGTCCTGGAGGTAGGAGAACGGCTCGTGGGCCACCTCCAGGTCGCCGCGCTCCATCATGACGCGCAGGAACGCCGTCGACCGCGACCGGGGCACCGCCCACAACATGATCGGCTTCGGCGCGGCGGTCACTGCGACCACTCCGTCGGACGGCGGTCCCACCGGTGGGTCCGCAACTCCGCCATCAGCGCCTCGCTCAGCGGTTCGGCGTCGCTGACGGCGATGTTGGCGTGGACGTGGGCGGGCTTGCGCATGCCGGGGATGACGGTGGAGACGTCGGGATTGTGCAGGATGAAGCGCAGGGCGAGCTCGGGCAGGGTCATGCCCTCGGGCAGGATGCGCTTGAGCCGTTCGGCGCGGTCGACGCTCGGCCCGAGGTTCTCGGGCACGAAGTAGGTGTTGCGCCAGTCGCCCTCGGGCCAGCGGGTGTCGTGGGTGAGCGTGCCGGTGAGCGTGCCCTCGTCGAAGGGCACCCGGGCGACCACCGCGACGTCGAGCTCGCGGCAGGCCGGGAACAGCTCGTCCTCGGGGGCCTGGTCGAAGACGTTGTAGATGACCTGGACGGCGTCGATCAGCCCGGTCTGCAGCGTCTCCAGCACGTTCCAGGGCTCCCAGCGGTTGACGCTGATGCCCACGCCCTTGATCAGGCCGCGTTCGCGCATCTCGACGACGGTGTCCTGCCACGTCGGGTCGTGCGCCCAGGAGTCCTCCCAGACGTGGAACTGGAACAGGTCGACCGACGGCGTGCCCAGCCCTTCGAGGCTGCGGTGCAGGTAGTCCCAGAGGTGGTCGGGCGGGTAGACGTCGGCGAGCTTGGAGTCGCGGGTGGACGGCCACGCGAGGTCCTTGGGCGGGGGCTTGGTCGCGATGCGGAGACGGCGGCCGGGATGCCGCCGCACCAGCCGGCCGAGCATGCGCTCGCTCTCGCCGCGCCCGTAGATCCAGGCGGTGTCGAAGTAGTCGCAGCCGAGCCCGACGGCCTCGTCGAGCGCGGCGTCGCCGGTCGCGTCGTCGGCGCCGGTCCAGCCGCCCTCACCTCCGGCGATGCCCCACATGCCGTAGCCGACCTCGCCGACCGTCCAGCCGAGCCGGCCGAACCGACGCTCACGCATCGCCGCCTCCTTCCCCGCTCCAGCGGTTGCCGCCCGAGCCGAACCGGGTCTGCCGCACCACGTGGCTCGCCACCTTCATCCCTTCGGGCCGGACCACGCCCCGGTGCACCGACAGGGTCACGGTGCCGCTGAGGTCGCCGACGAGCCGGTCGGCCGCCTCGCGGGCCGCCCGCGCGGCGGGTTCGAGCCAGCGCCCCTCGTACATCGCCGCGCCGAGGACGGCCGACAGCCGGTCGTAGAGCTCGCGTCCGGCCGCGTCGAGGCCGGCCTGCAGGACCCGGGTCCAGGCGCGTTCGAGCAGCTCCAGTCCGGGCGACTCGTAGATGCCCCGGCAGACGGTGCCGACGATGCGCCGTTCGACCACGTCGCGGAGCCAGACGCCGTGGCGGGCGCCGATCGTGTTGGCCAGGGCCATCCACGCGACCGGGTCGGGGCCGCTGCCGTCGACGTCGGCGATGCGCCCGTCGCGGACGACGACGGTGACGGTCTGGGGTTCGGGCGGGGCCTCGTGGGGCCAGGCGCTCCAGCGGGGCCGGAGCCGGGTGACCGGGGTCTCCAGGTCTTCGAGTTCGGCCGACTCGTGGGAGGCGCCGGCGAGGTTGGCGTCGGTGGACCGGTCGGCGGAGCTGCCCCGGTCAAGGCGCAGCCCGTGGTCGGCGACCGCCTTCGTCATGGCGGCGCGGTCGGGGAAACGCCCGAGGGCGCGGGGGTCGGTCCACGGCTCGACGCGGGACATCTCCGGGGCGAGCTGGGCGCCGTAGCGCGCGAACCGGCGCTGGTCGTTGCCGCCGCCGACGCAGCCGTGCACGAACGTCTCGCACCCGTCGGCCCGCATCCGGGGCAGCAGTTCGCTCGTGAGCACCAGGCGGGACGCGCCGGTGGTGTTCCAGTAGCCGCCGTCGTGGCGGGCGCGGTAACGCAGCAGATCGGATGCGACCTCGGCCATCGGCGCGCGCAGGTCCACGGTGACGACCTCCGCGCCGGAATGGCGCAGGGAGGTCGCGAGCTCCTGCAATTCCGCATGGTCCGACTGGCCGATGTCGGCGATGTAGTGCCTCGCCGGAGTGGACGTCTCACGGAGCCATACTCCGACGGCCAGCGAGGAAAGTCCTCCTGATTGGAATAACCCCGTCGGGGGTGTGCCATCGGTTATTACCACGACCTCCTCCTTGCGCTGGGGGATTACTGGCGATATGTCAAGCCTTGCCCACCATACCCATGGAAATCAAGTCCGCACGCCCTGAGCGCTGATGGTCCGGAAGTCGTCTCGTGTTACTGATGAGGTGCGGGCCGAATCGGCCCGATGATCGTCGATCCGATTCTCCGCTGGTCATCGGCGTTTTTGGAGGAATTTCGCACGGAAAACGCGAATCCTGGATTAGCCCTCGCGGGCTCGGGTATCGGGGCGCTCGGACGCCTGCCGCCGCACCACGCCCTCCCGGTGCGGTTAGGAGCACGGTTTACGCAGGTAGAGCCAGCACTTCAGGCAAGTCAACCCAGGTCCGGGCTTGCGGATCCGGTCCGGCTGACACAGTATGGAGTAACCCGTAACACCCTGAATGAGGGTTACTCAATCGTTCCGTGAAGGGAGCATGCGGTCACGCTCAAAAGCATTTTCGCACCCATCTGAATAGTGTCTGATCTGTCTGACCTGACCATGGAAGCACGATGCCACGCCATCAGCAGACGCACGTGAACGAAAACGCCGATCCCGCCGCTCACTTATTCCTCGGCCCGCCGCGCGAGTTCCCTTCAAGAAGCACCGTCCTCGACCTTTTCCGGGAACAGGTGGAGAACGCGCCGGACCGTCCCGCCGTTCGCTATCGCGACCTGACGATGAGCTACGCCGACCTCGACGCGGCGGCCAATGCGACCGCCCGCCGGCTGATCCGCGGCGGGGTGGAGAAACACCATTTGATCCCCGTTCTGGTGGCGGACGGACGCGAATTCCCGGCCGCGCTCTTCGGGGTGATGAAGACCGGCGCGGCGTTCGTGCCGCTCGATCCGGCCTGGCCCGCCGACCGGCTCAACGCGATCATGGCCGAGCTTTCGCCACCCGCCGTCGTGGTGTCCCCGGCGACCGAGGAGATCCTCGCCGGCCTGCGGGAAGCCGTCCCGGCGGTGGTCGCCGACTGCGCCGGGCCGGGCGAGGCCGAACCGCCGCCCGACGAGCGCCGGCCCGGTCCCGCCGACCTGATCTACGGGTTCTACACCTCCGGCTCCACGGGCACGCCCAAGTGCGCGCTCAACCACCACCGCGGCCTGGTCAACCGGCTGACCACGATGTCGCGCCGGTTCGGCGACGGCGCCGGCCACGTGACGCTGCAGAACAGCCGGTCCACGTTCGACTCCTCGATGTGGCAGGTGCTGTGGCCGCTGACGTCCGGCGGGCAGGTCGTGCTGCCCGACCGCGACGGCATCCTCGACCTGGAGCAGACCGCGACGACCATCGGCCGGTACGGCGTCACGACCACCGACTTCGTGCCGTCGGTGCTGGCGGCGTTCGTGGCCCTGCTGGAGGAGCGCGACGACCTGCGCGCCGCCACGTCGGGCCTGCGCCGCATGCTGATCGGCGGCGAACCGGCCGGTCCCGCCGTGGTCCACCGGCTGCGCGCGCTGCTGCCGGGCCTCGCGGTCACCAACACCTTCGGGCCGACGGAGTGCTCGATCGGGTCGGTGTTCCACGACGTCACCGACGCCGACGCCGACCGGATCCCGATCGGCCTGCCCATCGACAACACCGCCGCGATCCTGCTCGACGGCGACCTGAACCCCGTCCCGCACGACACCCCCGGCGAGCTCTACCTCGGCGGCGAGTGCGTCGGCGCGGGCTACCTCGGCGACCCCGCGCGGACCGCCCGGACGTTCGTGCCCAACCCGTTCCCGCAGATCCCCGGCCCCCGGCTCTACCGGACCGGCGACCTCGCGCGGGCCGGCGACGACGGGCTGCTGCACTTCGCCGGCCGGATCGACGAGCAGGTCAAGCTCGGCGGGGTCCGGGTCGAGCTCGGCGACGTCGCCGCGGCCCTGGCCGGCCATCCGCTCGTCGGCGACGCCACGGCGGTCGTGCTCGGCGAGCCGCCCGACGCCACGCTGGTCAGCTGCGTCACGCCGCGCTCGCCCGGCGAGACGCCGTCGGCGGAGCAACTGCGCGGCTACGCGGCCGGGAAGCTCCCGGCCGAGCAGGTCCCGCACCGGATCGTGGTGCTCGACGAGCTCCCGCTCAACCACAACGGCAAGGCCGACCGCAAGGCGCTGGCCGCGCTCGTCGTCGCCGACGGCTCGGACGAGCCCGTGGAGCCGCCGTCCGGCCCCATGGAGGAGCTGGTCTGCGCGGCGTGGCGCGAGGTGCTCGAACGCGACCGGATCTCCGTGGTCGTGCCCTTCTCCGACTACGGAGGCACCTCGCTGCTGGCCTACCGGGTCGTCACCGCCGTCGGCGAACGGCTCGGCCGGCCCGTCCGGCCGCGCGACCTGCTCGCCGAGCCGACCGTGCGGGCCCAGGCCGCGCGGCTGGAGGGCGGCGTCGACGACGACAGCGCCGAGCTGGCCTACGTCCGGCAGGACCTGGCGTGGCGCCCGCCCCGCACGCTGCTGCTGACCGGCGCGACCGGGTTCATCGGCGCGCACGTCCTCGCGGAGCTGCTGACCCGCTCCACCGCCGAGGTCGTCTGCCTGGTCCGGTGCGCCGACCCCGACGAGGGCGCCCGGCGGCTTACCGGCGTCCTCGACCGATACGGCCTGACCTCCGCCTGGCGGCAGCTCCCCATGGCGATCACGTCGGGACGCGTCGAGGTCCTCCCCGGCGACCTGGCCGGGGACCTGCTCGGGCTGACCCAGCGGCGCTTCGACGCCCTCGCCTCGACGGTGTCGGGCATCGTCAACGCCGCCGGCGCGGTCAACTTCCTGTCCGGCTACCTCGACCACCGCCCGGCCAACGTGCTGGGCGTCCAGGAGCTCATCAAGCTCGCCACGGGCGGCGCCCGCCTGCACCTGCTGTCCACCCTGAGCATCTTCGCCCCCGCCGGGCGGAGCGGCCCGCCCATCACCGAAGACCGCATCCCGGTGCCCGACGAGGTCGCCGCCGACGGCTACAACCGATCGAAGTACGTCGCCGAGAGCCTCGTCGCCGAGGCGCACCGCCAGGGCGTCGCCTCGGTGGTCTACCGCCTCGGCGAGGTCTGGCCCCACCGCGAGACCGGCGTGCCCAACCCCGACTCGCTGGCCCACAACCTGCTGTACGCCTGCGCCCGCACGGGGTGCGTGTTCCCGACGGGGGCCGCCACCGACGTGACCCCGGTCGACGTGGTCGCCCGGTTCCTGGCCGGCGCCGCGACCGGCGAGGTCGACGTGCCCGACGGCGCGATGCACGTGTTGTGGCCGGTCGGGCTGCGCTTCGCCGACGCCTTCGACGTGCTCGCCGCGCGCTGCGGCCTCGACCGGGTCGGCTACGCGGAGTTCCGCGACCGGCTGGAGGCGGTCGCCGAGCCCGACGACAGGCTCACCGGGCTCCGCCTGCTGCTGCCGCCCCCGTCCGGCGACGGCGGCGCCGCTCCCGCTGAGTTCGACGAGATGTTCACCGACGGATCCCGGCACTTCGACATCCGGCGGTTCGACCGCCACGGGGCCGCGCTCGCCCGCCCGGAGACCGACGCGCTCGGGGCGCTCGACCGCTACCTCAGCTCGTTGTCCGACACCTCCGCCTTCGTCCCTCAAGAAAGGTAGGCGCAATGGAAGAGCAGTTCGCCGTGGTGATCAACCACGAGGAGCAGTACTCGATATGGCCGGTCGGCCGCGAGATCCCGAACGGCTGGCGCGAGGCCGGCTTCGAAGGCGGCAAGGACGAGTGCCTGGCGCACATCGCGAGCGTGTGGACGGATCTGCGTCCGCTGAGCGTCCGACGGTGAAGGAGGAGAAGGAGATCATGTCCACCCCCGAAGAGCGCAACGTCGGCGACATCAAGCGGGCCCTGCTGGAGCGCAAGGTCCGCCAGCGCGTGGCCGAGAAGGCCGAACGCGAGAAGATCGTCCCGGTGCCCCGCACCGGCAAGATGGCCATCGCCGAACAGCAGCGTTTCCTGTGGTTCCTGCACCAGATGGTGGCCGGCGCCCCCGTCTACAACGTCCCGTTCGCGATGCGGCTGCGCGGGCCGCTCGACGTGGACGCCCTCTCCGGGGCGCTGCGCGGCATCGTGACCCGCCACGAGAGCCTGCGCACCCGGTTCGGCGACGAGCACGGCGTGCCGTTCCAGACCGTCGACCCGCCGCCCGAGAACTGGGAACTGCCGGTCACCGAGGGGACCGAGGACGGGATCCAGGACTGGATCGACGGCCAGGTGCGCGAGGAGTTCGACCTGCGCAACCATCCGCCCTACCGGTTCGGCCTGCTGCGCCTGGGCCCCGACGACCACGTGTTGTCCATCGTCTGGCACCACATCGTCATCGACGGATGGTCGTCGCGCCAGTTCGCCGAGGAGCTGAGCACCCGCTACGCCGACCCCGGCGCGCAGTTCCCCGAGCTGACCCTGCACCCCGCCGACTTCGCGGCCTGGCAGCGGCTCTGGCTGCTCAGCGAGGAACCGGCCAAGCAGATCGAGTCCTGGCGCAGGGCGCTCGACGGGATGGAGCCGCTGGAGTGGCGCGGCGACCGGGAGCGCCCCTCGGCGCCGACCGGGGCCGGCCGCATCTACGAGGGCCGCCTGCCCGACGACCTCGCCCGCGGCATCCGCGACCTGGCCCAGTCCGAGAACGTCTCGCTGCTCGCCTTGACGATGACCGGCTACCAGATCGTGATCAACCGCTACACGGGCCAGGACGACATCGCGCTCGGCTCGGTCTTCTCCGGCCGGACCCGCTCGGAGACCGAACCCATGATGGGCTTCTTCGCCAACACGGTGGCGGTCCGCGGGAACCTCGCGGGCAACCCGGTCTTCCGCGACCTGGTGCACGTCACCAACGACACCGTGCTCGACGCGATGGCCCGCCAGGACATGCCGTTCGGCCGGATGATCGAGGAGCTCAGCCCCGAGCGGGTGCCGGGACGCAACCCACTGGTCGCCCACCTGTTCACCCTGCTGCCCGAGCCGATGATCGCGCGCTGGGAGTTCCAGGGCCTGGACGTCGAGATGCTCACCCCGCAGCCCGAGACGACCCGGTTCGACCTGACCTTCCAGATCAACGACCTGCCCGACGGCGGGCTCGGCGTGTGGATCGAGTACTCCTCCGAGCTGTTCGACCACGAACGGGTCGAGGGCCTCGTCGAGCACTTCACCACGGTCATGGCCGACGCGCTGTCGCGGCCGGGCGCCCGGATCGACGAGCTCGACATCATGTCCGACGAGGAGTACCTGCGGGTGCTCACCGCCTGGAACCCCGAGCCCCGCGAGCGCGACGAGCGCCTGCTGCACGAGCTGGTCGCCGCGCGTGTGGCCGAGGCCCCCGACGCGGTCGCCATGCGCTTCGCCGGCGAGGACCTGACGTACGCGCAGCTCGACGAGCGGTCCAACCGCCTGGCGCAGGTGCTCGTCGAGGAGCACAAGGTGACGCCGGGGACCGTGGTCGGGGTGCTGGTGGAGCGCGGCTTCGACCTGCCGGCCGCCGAGCTCGGCGTGCTCAAGGCGGGCGGCGCGTGGTTGCCGCTCGACCCGCAGTACCCGCCCGACCGGCTGGCCTACCAGCTCGGCGACGCCGAGGTGCCGGTGGTCGTGACCACCTCCGACCTCGCCGACCGGGTGCCCTCGGAGGTGGCCCGCGTCCTGCTGGACACCGACGCGCTCGACGGCCGGCCCGGCATGCCGCCGTCGGTGACCGTGTCGCACGAGGACACCGCCTACGTCATCTACACCTCGGGCTCGACCGGCACGCCCAAGGGCGTCATGGTGCCCCACCGCGCGGTGGTCAACTTCTGCACCGCCTTCCAGCGCATGTTCCAGGTCACGTCCGACGACCGGATTCTGCAGTTCTCCAACCCCGCCTTCGACGTGAGCGTCTCGGACGTCTTCTCGACGCTGACCGCCGGCGGCACCATCGTCGGCGCGCCGCGCGCCGAGCTGCTCGACCCCGATTCGCTCCAGGACCTGCTGGCCCGCGAACGGGTCACGATGGTGGACATCCCGCCCGCCGTGCTCGGGCTGCTCGACCCGTCGAACCTCGACGACCTGCGGGTCTGCTTCATCGGCATGGAGCCCTTCGGCCCCGAGCTGGTCAACAAGTGGAGCCGGCCGGGCCGTGAGTTCCACAACGGCTACGGCCCGACCGAGGTCACGGTCACCTGCGTCGACTACCTGTGCCCGCCGGAGCCGATCGAGGGCACCCCGCCGATCGGGCGGGCGATGGACAACCAGCGCGCCTACGTCCTGGACAAGGGCCTGCGGCCGGTGCCGGTCGGCGTGCCCGGCGAGCTCTACATGGCGGGCGCGGGCCTGGCCGTCGGCTACCTCGGCCGGCCCGACCAGACCGCCGAGAGGTTCCGGCCCGACCCCTTCGCCAACCGCCCCGGCGAGCGCATGTACGCCACCGGCGACCTGGCCCGCTGGAACGCCGACGGCCAGCTGGAGTTCCTGGGCCGGGCCGACCGCCAGGTGAAGCTGCGCGGCCTGCGGGTGGAGCTCGGCGAGATCGAGCACGCCATCGAGGGCTTCGAGGGCGTGCGGCAGTGCGTCGTGACGGTGCGCGACCAGGGCACGCCCTCGGCGTGGCTGGCCGCCTACGTCGTCGGCGAGTTCGAACCGGACGCCCTGCGCGAGCACCTGGCCGGGCGGCTGCCCATGCACATGGTGCCCACCGACTACGTCGCGCTCGACCAGCTCCCGCTCACCTCCGCCGGGAAGATCGACCACCGGAAGCTGCCCGACCCCCGGCCCGAGGGCGGCGCGGGCAAGGTCGAGCTGACCACCGACACCGAGCGCCGCATCGCCGAGATCTGGACCGGCCTGCTGAGCCTGGAGCCCGGCAGCGTCGGCGCGCAGGACAACTTCTTCGTCCTGGGCGGCAACTCCCTGCAGGTGACCCAGATGATCTCCCGGGTGCGCGACGCCTTCCAGGTGACGCTCGACCCCCGGCGGCTGTTCAGCTACCCGCTGCTCAGCCAGTTCTCCGCCCAGGTCGACGACGCGCAGCGCGCGCTGCTCGGCGACGACGAGGTGGCGAAGCTGGAGGCGCAGGTCGCCGACCTGTCCGAGGAGGAACTCGACCGGCTGCTGAAAGAGCAGAGCTGATGGACGCCACCCTTGAGGAGAAACGGCAGGCGCTGCTGCGGGTCGAGCTGCGGCGCAGGCGGGAGGAGGCGCTCCGGCTGCCGCGTCCCGAACGGCGGCCGGAGTCCCCGCTGGTCCCGCTCGGCGGCATGGGCCTGGAGGAGCCGCCGCTGTTCCTGGTGCACGCCGCCGGCGGCTCGGTCGCGCCCTACGTCGCCCTGGCGGCGGTCCTGGGCCGCGACCGGCCGGTGTACGCCCTGGAGGACCCGGGCCTGCACGACGGCGTGCCCGGCGACCGGGACCTGGCCGAACTGGCGGCCGTCTACCTGGCCGAGGTCCGCGCGGTCCGGCCCTACGGGCCGCTGTACCTGGGCGGCTGGTCGGTCGGCGGGGCGGTGGCGCTGGAGATGGCCCGCCTCGACGGCGGGGCCGCGCTGACGTTCCTGCTCGACACCGGCGTCGCCGACGAGCCGTCGAGGCCCGGCGACGACGAACTGGCCGCGTGGTTCGACGCCGACCTCGCCGCGATGGGCGCGGAACTCGACGAGGCCGAACGGGCCCGGCGGTTCCCCGTGTTCGCGGCGAACGTCCGCGGGCTCCTGGCCTTCCGCCCCACGCGGGTGGAGGGCCGGGTGGTCCTGCTCTGCGCCGAGGACTGCGAACCGGCCAAGCTCGACCGGTGGCGGCCCTACGCCGACGACGTCCAGGTGGTGGCGGGCGACCACTACACCATGCTCCAGGCGGCGCGCGCCGAGGCGCTCGCCGCCGTGATGCGCGAGAGGTTCAGCGAGGTGAGTGTGCGATGACGCCGGTCTTCACGCCCGAACAGGAGGGCTTCCGGGAGAAGGTCTGCGCGCTGCTGTGCGAGGACGTGGTGCGCGCGGAGATCGCCCAGTCGCGGCGGACGCCGTACGGGGAGGAGAGCGGGCTGCTCGACGTCCACCGGCGGCTGGGCAAGCTCGGCTGGCTCGCGATCAACTGGCCGGAACGGTACGGCGGCTCGGGGGCCACGATCGTCGAGAAGGCGATCGTCACCGAGGAGATGATCCGCCACGGCATCCCCGAGAACGTGCACTCCCTGGGCGTCGACATCGTCGGCAACGCCATCAACCTGATGGGCACCGACGAGCAGAAGGAGCGCTACCTGCCGGGCCTGGCCCGCGGCGAGACCACGGCCAACGTGCTGTTCAGCGAGCCCGACGTCGGATCCGACCTGGGCTCCCTGGCCACCCGCGCCGAGCCCGACGGCGACGGCTACCGCCTGACGGGCCGGAAGATCTACAACATGAAGGCCCAGCACAGCGACTTCGCGCTGTGCGCGGCCCGCACCTCGACCGGCCCGGTCAACTACGCCGGGATCACGCTGTTCCTGGTCCCGCTGCACACCCTGGGCACCGTGATCGAGCCGGTGTGGAACCTGTCGGAGGAGCGCTTCGACCTGATCACGCTCGACGGCATCCGGATCGGCCGCGAGGACGTGCTCGGCGAGGTCGACGACGGCTGGCAGGTGCTGAACCGGGTGCTGCCGTTCGAGCGCACCGGGCTCGACCACTCCGCCAAGGCCGAACGCACGCTGGCCGCGCTGCGCGAGCACGCGCCGCCGGGGAGCGCGGAACGCCTGGCGCGCCTGGAGACCCGGGTGCGCGCGGCCCGGCTGCTGGCCTGGCGGTGCATCGCCAACCTGCACGAGGGGAAGCCCGACGAGATCCACTCGGCGACCGCCAAGTGGTACACGTCCGAGACGGCCAAGGAGGTGTCGGTGGCCGCGGTCGAGCTGCTCGGACCGCGGGCGCTGCTCGACGCGCGCGACCCCGACGCGATCGCCGACGGCGTCTTCGACGCCGCGTTCCGGGAGGCGCCCGGACTCACGCTCGCGCAGGGCTCCTCGGAGATCATGCTGTACTTCGTCGCCACATCGAAACTGGGGTTGCCGTCATGACCACCACGATCGCCGAGTTCTTCGAAGGAGACCTGGCCCCGCTGGTCCGGCGGATGGCCGACCGCCCGCGCGGCGAGGGCGGGGACACCGACGACGACCGCCGCGAGACCCGCGCGATGGTGTGGGAGGGCCTGACCGGCCTCGGCGCCCTCGACGACGGCGACGCCGTCGGCCTGGCCGAGCTGCTCGGATCGGTCCTCTACCAGGGCCCGCTCCTCGACACCCTGACCGCGCGCGAACTGTTCCCCGACGCCGATCTCGGCCCCGCCCCGGTGGCGCTCGCGGCGGGGTCCTATTCCGGCCAGGACGAGACGATCACCGCCCGGTGCGACTTCGTCGGGTTCGCGGACGAGGTCGAGCACTTCGCCGTCGTCGGCGGGGACCGGTCGGCGCTCGTCCGGGCCGGCCATCCGTCCATCACGACGCGGCGGCACGAGGAGACCGGCCGGGGCGAGCTCTACCGGGTCGACTTCACCGACACGCCCGTGACGACCTGGGCGGGCCCCGTCGACTGGGAGCCCGCGCGGGTGCGCCAGGCGGCCTACCTCGTGGGCCTGGCCCAGGCGGCGCTCGACCACGCCGTCGGCTACGCCAAGACCCGCCGCCAGTTCGGCCGCGCCATCGGCGCCAACCAGGCGTTGTCCTTCCGGCTCGCCGAGTTGTCGATGCGCGTCGACGCGGCCCGCCTGCTCGTCCACGATCGCGACGCCGCCGCGCACGCGGCGGGAACCCTGGCCGAGGCCGCCGACCTGGCCCGCACGGTCACCGTCCAGACCATGCAGATCCACGGTGCGGCGGGCATGCGGTCCGACGACGACGCGCAGCTCTACTACCGGAGGGCGGCGGCGGAGTCGGTCCGGCTCCCGCAGCCGCGGGGGTGACCGATGGACCTGGTGATCCAGAAGTACGGCGGCACATCACTGGGTGACGTGGACAAGATCAGTCACGTGGCGAAGCGCATCGCCGCCGCGCCCGGACCGGTGGTGGCCGTCGTCTCCGCGATGGGCGGCACCACCGACGCCATGCTGGGCCTGGCCCGCGAGCTCACCGACAACCCGCACGCCCGGGAACTGGACCTGCTGCTCAGCACCGGCGAGCAGGCCTCCGCCGCCGCGCTCGCCATGGCGCTGCACGAGCTGGGCGTGCCGGCCCGCTCGTTCAACGCCCGCGACGGCGGCATCGTCACCGACGGCGTGCACGGCTGCGCCAACATCGTGACCGTCCGGCCGGGACTGATCCGCGAGTGCGTCGAGACCGGCTACGTGCCCGTGGTGACCGGGTTCCAGGGCATCGCGGCCGGGAGCGGCGAGCTGACCACGCTCAGCCGGGGCGGCTCCGACACCACCGCCGTCGCCCTGGCGGCGGCGCTGCGGGCCGAGGCGTGCGAGATCTTCACCGACGTCGAGGGCGTCTTCACCGCCGACCCCCGGCACGTCGCCGACGCCCGCAAGCTCGACCGCCTCTCCTATGAGGACATGGCCGAACTGGCCGCCGGGGGAGCCGGCGTGCTCGCCCACTCCAGCGTCGAACTCGCCGGCGCCCACCGCGTGCCCGTCCACGTGCGGTCGAGCACGACCGACGGCACCGGGACGTGGGTGACCTCGGACCCGCCGGACGACCCGCCGGACGACGGGCGGTTCGCCGCCGTCGGCGTCGCCCACCGGACCGGACGGCTCCGCTGCCGGGTCGACGGGGTCGACCCGGCCGCGCTGACCACGATCGCCGCCGCCCTGGCCGAGCTCCCGGCGCCCGTCGACGTGCTCGACCACCTCGCCGCCGGGACCGGCTACTCCCTGCGGTTCACGGTGGACGCCGCCGACCGCGACCAGGTGGAGGAACTGCTCGCCGGCCTGCGCGCGGCCGGCGCCTGCGCCCGCTGCCACTGGTCGCCACCCATGGGGACGGTGTCGCTGGTCGGCCGGGGCTTCCGCCCGCACCACCCGCAGGTGCGCCTGCTCCCCGACACGCTCCGATCCTGCGGCGTCAGGGTGCGGGACCTGACGGTTCGCCCCCGGCGCATCTCCGTCACCTGCGCGGAGCCCGACGTCCTCACGGCGGTGACACGACTGCACGGCCTGTTTCTGACCCCCGGCTGAACCGAAAGGCATGGGCATGAACCTGGCGACGCACGAGACCGGCACGACCCGATCCGGGCGGTTCTGGCCGCTCGCCGTCATCTGCGGCACCCAGTTCCTGATCGCGGTCGACTACTCGATCATCAACGTGGCCGCCCCGAGCATCCGCGAGGGCATGGACTTCGGTCCGGGCGGCGGCGTCGCGTGGGTGCTGTCGGCCTACCCGCTCACCTTCTGCGGCTTCCTCCTCCTCGGGGGCAGGGTCGCCGACCTCTACGGCCGCAGGCGGGTGTTCGTCTGGGGCCTGGCCGCCTTCGGCCTGGCCTCGCTCCTCGCGGGCCTGGCCTGGTCGCCGGCCGCGCTCATCGCGGGCCGCGCCCTGCAGGGGGTGGCCGCGGCGTTCATCGCCCCGGCGGGCCTGGGACTGCTCCAGGCGACCGTCCCGGAGGGGCCGCAGCGCGAACGCGCGCTGGGCGTCTACGGGGCGGCGCTGTCGGCCGGCTTCGTCTCCGGCATGGTGCTCGGCGGGATCCTCACCGAGTACGCCGGATGGCGGTCGGTCTTCCTGATCAACGTGCCGCTCGTGGTGCTCTTCGGCGTCCTGGCCAGGATCCACCTGGGCGAGAGCCGTGACACGCACGCCTCCCGCCACCTGGACCTGGCGGGGGTCGTCCTGGCGGCCGCGGGCATGGTCGCCTTCGTGTTCGCCCTGACCGAGGGGGAGAGGTACGGCTGGACGTCGGCCCCGATCCTTTTGTCGGCCGCCGTCGCGGTCCCGGCCGTGGCCCTGTTCGTGTGGGTGGAGTCGCGCCGGCGCGAGGCGCTCGTGCCGATCTCGATCTTCCGGACCGCCGCCATCGGCCCGGCCAACCTGATCACCGTCCTGCTGATCTGCTCGTACGGCGGCATGCTCTTCATCCTCACGCTCTACCTGCAGACCCACCTCGGCCTGGGCGCGCTCGCGACCGGCCTGGCGTTCGCCGTCTCGGGGGCGGTCGCGGTCGTCACCGGGATCTACGCGGGCCGGCTCGTCGAGCGGTTCGGGCTGTACCGCGTGCTGCTGGCCGGGATCGTCGTCGAGACGATCGGCATCCTGGTCATGGTGGGCCTGCCGGACGACGGCGGGCTCGCGCTCGTGCTGGTCGGCACCTCGGTGAACGCCTTCGGCCACATCCTGGCCCTGATCACGACGAGCATCGCCGGCACGAACGGCGCGGAGGAGGGGCGCCGGGCCACGGCCGGGGCCCTGATCAACGTCTCGCAGCAGCTCGGGCTGGCCGTCGGGGTCGGCGTCGTGACCTCGGTGGCCGCCCACTTCGCCACCGGCGGCGAGGTGGCAGGCTGGCGCTGGGCCCTCTGGTGCTCGGTGGCGTTCGCGGCGGTGGCGGCCGTCGTGACGGTCCTGCTCCGGCGACGGCTCAAGGGGGAACCAGATATAGTGGGTTAAATGGTTACTCTGACCTCGCGTGTCAGGCCGCCCTGGGAGGACGCCCATTTCGTCGGCGGCCACCTGGCGCTCGACCTCACCAACACCGTCTTCGACCGGACGCTCCCGGCCGGAGAGGACGTCGAACTGCTCAGATCCCCCTCCGACGTGCTGAGCTGGTGCCTCTCGGCCGGGTTGTTCGACGAGGCGCCCGAGCCGCCCGCGAGTGGTCTCGTCACCGAGACGCGGACCGTCCGCGAGCAGGCGTGGGAGGTGTTCGACGCGATCGCGCGGGGCGCGGCCGTGCCGCCCGCCCCCTTCGGCGCGCTGCTGGAACGGGCCGGGAAGGGCCTGCGGGCCGGACGGGCCGACGCCGGCTGGGGTGCGCCCGGGGCGATCCCCGCCGCGCTCGCCCTCTCGGCCGTCGAGGCCGTTTTCACCCTGCCGCCCGGCCGGGTCAGGGCGTGTGGCCGGTGCGGCTGGTTGTTCCTCGACTCCTCGCGGGGCGGCCGCCGCCGCTGGTGCAGCATGAGCGTCTGCGGCAACCGGGAGAAGGCCCGCCGCCACCGCCGCGGCCTCACCGGTTGAGGAAGGCCGCGACCTCCTTCACGAACCCGTCGGGCTCCTCGGCGTGCACGCGGTGCCCGGCGTCGAGCACCACCCGCCGCCCGTCGGGCAGCGCCGCGGTGAACTCGGCCAGCGCCTCCTGCGGCACCAGTTCGCTGTACGCGCCCCCGACGACCAGCACCGGCATGGTCAGCTCGCCCAGCCGCGCCCACCACGCCGGGTCGACCTGGCGCACCCCCGCCCTGATCACGTCGACGACGGCCGGGTCGTGGTCGATCTCGTCGCCGGTCACGACGGTGGGCTCGATGATCTGCGGCTCGTGGGGCGCCGGGAACGAGTCCTCCAGCACCAGCCGCCGGACCAGCCCGGGGCGCTCCCGCGCCACCAGCAGGGCGACCCGCCCGCCCATCGAGTGGCCGACCATGTCGATCGTCGTGAGGCCCCGCGCGTCGAGGAACGCCAGGGTGTCGGCGGCCATCAGGTCGAGGCTGTAGTCGGCGTGGCGCGGGCTGGCGCCGTGGCCGCGCATGTCGGGGGCGATCCAGTGCCGCCCGAGGAACGGGGCGATCCGGTCCCACGTGCCGGAGGTACCGGTCAGCCCGTGGATCAGGACGACCGGGACGTCTCCCGGCGGCCCGCCTTCTTTCCAGGCCAGAGGTAGGGCATCCATGGGCGTCACCCTACGGCGTCGGGCACCGTGATCCAGGTGGCGCGGGCCCGCGCGACGACCTCGTCCGCCGACAGCAGAGCCGACGCGCTGAACGACTTGCGTCCGGACGACCCCAGCGGCCAGCCCACCGCCACCAGGCGCTCCCCGGCCGCCACCTCGCGGACGATCTCGGCCTCCAGCGTGCCCAGGAGGGCGATGACCTCGGTGCCCTGGGCGAACGGCGGATAGCCGACGCAGTCGAGCGCCGCCCAGAGGATCTCCGGCCGCACCACCCCGTTCTCCGTGACGGTCGCGTCGGGCTCGAACGGCGCGGCGCACACGTCGGCGTCGGGAAGCCGCCCCGGGGTGACCCGCAGGCCGTCGGCGCGGCCGTGCCCGCAGACGAAGCAGCCGGTCAGCATGTTCCGCACGCCGATCCACGGATGCCGCTCCCTGGCCTCGGCCGCCGCCGCGAGGCCGGGGCGGACCGGCGGGTCGGGGAACTCCGCGTCCGACGGCCCCGCCTCGGCGACCAGCACGCCGTCGTGCAGGACGCGGACGCCCGCCCCGTCGCGCACCACGTCGAGCGGGGTCTCCAGCGGCGGCGGCCGGCGCAGCGACACCCGCGCCGGGCCGTCGACGAACGCGGCGGCCAGCCCGGCGGCGTAACCGCCGTTGGCCGAGGCGGGCGGCCCGTTGAACCGGGCGCCGATGACGATCTGCTCTCCCACACCCCCAGTGAACCGCACCCCGGCCGCACGGAGAGGATGCGGGTATGGACACCGCCGACGTCTACCGCACCTTCGGCATCCGCGAGGCCCGGGGCGCGTACCGGGAGCTCGCCGCCGCGATCGCCGCCGACCGCGACCTGATCGCCCTCATCGACACGCTCCCGCCGGGGAAACGCCAGCCGAACCTGGTGCTGGCGGCGGTCCGGTACGAGGGCGGCCCGGAGACCGAGGAGGGCGGCTTCCGCGCGTGGGCCAGGGACCACTGGCCGCGCGTCGAGCGGACCGTGCTCGCCCGCCGCACCCAGACCAACGAGGCCGGCCGCTGCGCCAGCCTGTTACCCGTGCTCGCGCGGATCCCGGGGCCGCTGGCCCTCATCGAGGTCGGCGCCTCGGCCGGTCTCTGCCTCCAGCTCGACCGCTACCGGTACGCCTACGACGACCGCGAGCCCATCGGAACCGGCCCCGTGACCCTGACCTGCGCCACCGAGGGCGACCCGCCCCTTCCCGGCGCGGTCCCCGGCGTCGCCTGGCGGGCGGGGATCGACCTGTCCCCGGTCGACGTCACCGACCCCGAGGAGCGCCGCTGGCTCGAATGCCTCGTCTGGCCCGGCGAGCACGCCCGCCGCGACCGCCTGCGCGCCGCCTTGGCCCTGGCCGCCGCAAGCCCGCCCCGGCTGGTGCGCGGCGACGCCGCCGAGGCGCTGCCCGGCCTGGTCGAGGAGGCGAGGGCGCACGGCACCGTGGTCGTCTTCCACTCGGCGATGTTGCCCTACCTGACCCCCGAGGCGCGCGACCGGTTCGTCGACCTGGTCACCGGCCTGGGCGTGCGGTGGATCTCCAACGAGGGCGCCGTGCGCCTGCCCCGGCTGGCGATCCCCGACGGCGTGGTCCCGCACGACCGGCTGGCCTTCGTGACCGCCCTCGACGGCGTCCCGAAGGCGGTCACCGACCCGCACGGCTCCTGGTTGAGGTGGCTCTGAGGCGGGTCAGGCGCGGCGTTCGGTGAGCAGGGCCTCGATGCGGGCCAGGCGTTCGTCCAGCCGGGCGATGTCGGCCAGGGTCGCGTTCTCCTCCTCGGGCCGGAGCCGGACCACCACGGTCCCGCCCGGTTCGAGGGTCGCCTCGGCGACGTCCTCGACCCGGGTGCCGCCCTGGCGTTTGATCGCCACGTCGAGGTCGGCGTGCCGCAGGCCCAGGCGTCTCAGGTTGCGGTCGTCGTAGCGGCCGTCGTGGGCCAGCACCGTCGGCCTGCTCTCGAACAGCCGGGCCAGCCAGCCCCACTGGGCCGCCGCGCGGGTCAGCATCGCGTTCCCCGTCACCAGCACCACCGCGCCGATGATGCCGCCGAGCAGCGAGTTGTCGGGGCCGATGACGGCGTTCTGCACGACGTTCGACAGCAGCAGCATGACCACCAGGTCGAACGTGTTGAGCTGGGCCAGGTCCCGCTTCCCGACCAGCCGGAGCAGGACCACCACGCAGAGGTAGACGGCGACGGTCCGGACCACCTTGTCCCAGACCGGCACCCCGAGGGTGAGGATGTCGCTCATGCGACACGGTAACGCAGCCAGACCAGGCCCCCGCCGAACGTGTCGCTGTCGATGACCTGGAGCGAGCGCTGCGGCGGCGGGGCATCGCCCCACCAGTCGCGGGAGCCCACGCCCATGACCGGATGGACCAGCAGGCTGACCTCGTCGACCAGCCCCGCGGCCAGCAGCCGGCCGACGAGCCGCCCGCCGCTCGCCACCCGCACCACCTCGGCGCCCGGCCGCCGCCCGATCGCGCGCAGCGCCGCCGCCAGGTCGACCTGGTCGTCGCCGACGACGAGTTCGGGGACGTGGCGGCCGTGGGGGTGGGGCGGGGTCGCGTGGCAGCGCAGGGCGAGCACCTCCGACCAGTGGCCGGCGTCGCGGAGCTCCTCCCAGCGGGTGACCCGGGCCCGGCCGTCGACCACGGCCAGCAGCGGGCCGGGGTCGCGCGGGCCGGGGCCGTGGACGAGGGTGGGTTCCAGGGCCAGGACGGTGTCGGACCCGGCGAGGGTGACGTCCTCGTGCCAGGTGGTGCCGACGAGCTGGTGGAAGCGGACGCTGTCGAGGGGGAACCCGTCGGTCTTCCCGTCGAGCGAGACGCCCAGGTGGGCGACCACATAGGGCGTGTCGGCCGGCATGTCACCGAGCGTAGCCGAGGATAAACCGGTTGCCGGGGTCGGCTCGCGTGCCCACACTGACCTGATGCTGATCCGACGTGAGGCCCCGGGCGACGTGGCCGCGATCCGCGAGGTCGTGAGGCGGGCCTTCGCCAGACCGGACAACCCGGACCCGGTCGAGTCCCCGCTGGTCGACTGGCTGCGTGCCGACGAGGGCTGGATCCCGGCCCTGTCGATGGTCGCCGAGATCGACGGCGCGGTGGCCGGTCACGTGGTCTGCACCCGCGCCGACCTCGGCGGGACTCCCGCGCTCGGCCTCGGCCCGCTCGCGGTCGCGCCGGAGCGGCAGCGCCAGGGCGTCGGGCTGGCGCTGATGCACGCGGTCCTCGGGGCCGCCGACGCGCTCGGCGAGCCCGTCGTGGTGCTGCTGGGCAGCCCCGACTACTACACGCGGTACGGCTTCCGCGCCGCCTCCGACCTGGGGATCGTCTCTCCCGACCCGCAGTGGGGCCGGTATTTCCAGGCCCGGCCGCTGTCGGCGTACAAGGGGGAGAAGGGCCCGTTCGCCTACGCCGAGCCGTTCAGCCGGTTGTGAACGGCCGCAGCGCGGCCAGCTGCTGCTCGAACGGGATGAGCGGCTCCTCGGCGGGCCGTTTGGGCGGGGTGCGCGAGAGCAGGGCGGCCAGTTCGCCCGCCGCCCGGTCGACCCGGGAGGCCAGCCCGTCGCCCGAGGCGGCGCCCCAGTCCTCCGAGGCGGCGTAGACGGCCGTCGGCACGACGACCGCGCGCAGGTAGGTGAACATCGGCCGCAGCGCGTGCTCCAGCGCCAGCGAGTGGCGGGCGGTCCCGCCGGTCGCGGCGATCAGCACCGGAGTGCCCTGGAGCGCGGTGTTGTCGAGCACGTCGAAGAACGACTTGAACAGCCCGCTGTAGGACGCCGTGAAGATCGGCGTGACCGCGATCAGGCCGTCGGCCCGCTCCACCGTCTCCAGCGCCTCCTTCAGCGCGGGGGAGGGGAACCCGGTCACGAGGTTGTTGGCGATGTCGACGGCGAGGCCGCGCAGCTCGACGACGCGGATCTCGGTGTTCTCCGCAGGGCCGGCGAGGTGGCGGCCGGCGGCCTCGGCCAGGCGGTCGGCCAGCAGCCTGGTGGACGAGGGCTGGCTCAGCCCGGCCGAGACGACGGCGATGACGGTCATGGGGGTCTCCTAACCGGCGACGAGCGCGGCGTCTCGCTTCTGCACGAGCGCGGCGTGGGTGGGGGCCTCGGCGACGCCCGGCTTGCGGCGGGCGGCGAACTCCTTGCGCAGCACCGGCACGACCTCCTCGCCGAGGATGTCGAGCTGCTCCAGCACCGTCTTCAGCGGCAGCCCGGCGTGGTCCATCAGGAACAGCTGGCGCTGGTAGTCGCCGAAGGACTCGCGGAAGGTCAGCGTGCGGTCGATGACCTGCTGCGGGCTGCCGACGGTCAGCGGCGTCTGCTCGGTGAAGTCCTCCAGCGACGGGCCGTTGCCGTAGACGGGGGCCTTGTCGAAGTAGGGGCGGAACTCGCGGACCGCGTCCTGGGAGTTCTTCCGCATGAACACCTGGCCGCCGAGGCCGACGATCGCCTGGTCGGGGGTGCCGTGCCCGTAGTAGGCGAACCGCGTGCGGTAGAGCTCGATCAGCCGGGCGAAGTGCTCCTTCGGCCAGAAGATGTTGTTGGCGAAGAAGCCGTCGCCGTAGTAGGCGGCCTGTTCGGCGATCTCGGGGCTGCGGATCGAGCCGTGCCACACGAACGGCGGCACGCCGTCGAGCGGCCGGGGCGTCGAGGTGAAGCCCTGGAGCGGGGTGCGGAAGTTGCCCTCCCAGTCGACGACGTCCTCGCGCCACAGGCGGTGGACCAGCGCGTAGTTCTCGATGGCCAGGGCGATGCCGTTGCGGATGTCCTGCCCGAACCACGGGTAGACCGGGCCGGTGTTGCCGCGGCCCATCATCAGGTCGACCCGGCCGTCGGCCAGGTGCTGCAGCATCGCGTAGTCCTCGGCGATCTTCACCGGGTCGTTGGTGGTGATCAGCGTGGTGGACGTCGAGAGGATGAGCCGGTCGGTCTTGGCGGCGACGTACCCGAGCATCGTGGTCGGCGACGAGGGCACGAACGGCGGGTTGTGGTGCTCGCCCATGGCGAAGACGTCGAGCCCGACCTCCTCGGCCTTGAGCGCGATCGTCACCATGGCCTTGATGCGCTCGGCCTCGGTGGGGGTGGTGCCGTTCGTCGGGTCCGTGGTGACGTCACCTACGGTGAAGATCCCGAACTGCATCTCTGCTCATCCTCCTCGGTCTCGTGTTACGGCCGCTGTAGCGTGGTCCGGCACCAACTTATTCCGCGCCGCAAGTATCTCTGTCATGGGAGGCTGTGCCAATGCGACGTACCGGACAGACCTTGATTTTCGACGCGGATGACACCTTGTGGGAGAACAACGTCTTCTTCGAGCGGGTGATCGACGACTTCCTCGACTGGGCCGCCCATCCGACGCTCGACCGGGTCCAGATCCGGCAGATCCTGAACGACATCGAGCGGGCCAACGCCGTCACCCACGGCTACGGCAGCCGGGTCTTCCTGCGCAACCTGCACGAGACCTTCGAACGGCTCCAGGAGCGGCCCGCCTCCCTCGCGGAACGGGAGCGCATCGACGCTCTGGCGGGCCGGCTGATCCGGGGCGAGGTCGACCTGATCCCCGGCGTCGCCGACACCCTGGCCGACCTGGCCTCGCGGCACGAGTTGTTCCTGCTGACCAAGGGCGACCCCGAGGAGCAGCAGCGCAAGATCGACGCCTCGGGGCTGGCGACGTGGTTCCGCAAGACCCACATCGTGCGGGAGAAGGACGCCGAGGTCTACCGGCGGCTGGCGGCCGACTCGGGCTTCTCCGTCGACCGCACCTGGATGATCGGCAACTCCCCGAAGTCGGACATCCGGCCGGCCCGCCAGGCCGGGATGGGCGCCGTGTTCATCCCCCACGAGCACACCTGGGTGCTGGAGCACGCCGAGCTCGACCCGCTCGACGACGGTGTGCTGACCCTGGGACGGTTCACCGAACTCGTGGACCATTTCTGAGCCCCTGGTGATCCGTTGGTGGGGCATAGTGCGGCAAACTTAGGCCTATGGTGCATCAGCGAGCTGGGCAGCCCGCGCTGCCGACCGACCTGGTCGACGTCCCCCGCCTTCTGACCAGCTACTACGCGCTGCGCCCCGACGTGGAGCAGCCCGCTCAGCGGGTCGCCTTCGGCACCTCGGGCCACCGGGGTTCGTCGCTGAACACGGCCTTCAACGAGGACCACATCCTGGCCACCACCCAGGCCATCTGCGAATACCGCCGCGCGCAGGGCGTCGACGGCCCGCTGTTCCTCGGCATCGACACCCACGCGCTCTCGGAGCCCGCGCGGGTGTCGGCGCTGGAGGTGCTGGCGGCCAACGAGGTGCGGGTGCTCATCGACGTGCACGACGGCTTCACCCCCACCCCGTCGATCTCGCACGCCATCCTGACCCACAACCGGGGCAAGACCTCGGGCCTGGCCGACGGCATCGTCGTCACCCCGTCGCACAACCCCCCGCAGGACGGCGGCTTCAAGTACAACCCGCCCAACGGCGGCCCCGCCGACACCGACGCGACCGGCTGGATCCAGAACCGCGCCAACGAGCTGATCGCCGGCGGGCTGAAGGAGGTCCGCCGCATCCCGTTCGAGCGCGCCCTGAAGGCCGACACCACCGGGCGCTACGACTTCATGGGCTCCTACGTCGCCGACCTGCCCTCGGTCGTCGACCTCGACGCGATCAGGGCCGCGGGCGTCCGGATCGGGGCCGACCCGCTGGGCGGCGCGAGCGTCGCCTACTGGGGCGAGATCGCCGACCGGCACCACCTCGACCTCACGGTCGTCAACCCGCTGACCGACCCGACGTGGCGTTTCATGACGCTCGACTGGGACGGCAAGATCCGCATGGACTGCTCCTCGCCGTACGCGATGGCCTCGCTGATCGCGTCCAAGGACGGCTACGACATCGCCACGGGCAACGACGCCGACAGCGACCGCCACGGCGTCGTCACCCCCGACGGCGGCCTGCTGAACCCCAACCACTACCTGGCCGTCGCCATCTCCTACCTGTACGCCCACCGCGACGGCTGGCGGGCCGACGCGGGCGTCGGCAAGACCCTGGTCAGCAGCAGCATGATCGACCGTGTGGTGGCCGGGCTGGGCCGCCGCCTGGTCGAGGTCCCGGTGGGCTTCAAGTGGTTCGTCCCCGGCCTGCTCGACGGCTCGCTCGGCTTCGGCGGCGAGGAGAGCGCGGGCGCGTCCTTCCTGCGCCGCGACGGCCGGGTCTGGACCACCGACAAGGACGGCATCATCCTGGCGCTGCTCGCCTCCGAGATCACCGCCGTCACGGGCAAGTCACCCAGCGCCCACTACCGCGACCTGACCGACCGCTTCGGCGACCCCGCCTACGCCCGGGTCGACGCCCCCGCCTCGCGGGAGGAGAAGGCGATCCTGGCCAGGCTCTCGCCCGGCCAGGTGACGGCCGGCAGCCTGGCGGGCGAGCCGATCACCAATGTGCTCACCCACGCCCCCGGCAACGGCGCGGCGCTGGGCGGCCTGAAGGTCGAGACGGCCAGCGCGTGGTTCGCGGCCCGGCCGTCGGGCACCGAGGACGTCTACAAGATCTACGCCGAGTCGTTCCTCGGGCCGGAGCACCTGGCCCAGGTTCAGCAGGAGGCAAAGAGTGTGGTCTCGGCCGCACTCACCGCCTGAAAATCCCCCTAAAGGCCACTCTTGCTGGATATTTCGGCCAGCTAGTGTCCGAATGGTGGATCGTTGGCTGAGACGCGAGGACGAGCGGCTGCTCACCGGCGCGGGCCGCTTCGTCGCCGACCTGCGGGTGCCCGGATGCCTCGACGCCGTCTTCGTCCGGAGCGAGGTCGCGCACGGCGTGCTGCGGGAGGCCGACTGCTCGGCCGCTCGTGAGACGCCGGGGGTGGCCGGGGCCTGGTCGGCCGCCGACCTGCCCGGCCTGCCGCCGATGCCGGACACCCGCCAGGGGGAGGCCACCCGCGAGTGGCCCTCGCTCGTGAAGAGCAGGGTGCGCTACCCCGGCGAGGCGCTGGCGGTCGTCCTCGGCGACGACCGCTACCGGGCCGAGGACGGCGCCGCGCGGGTCCGGGTGCGGATCGACCCGCTGCCCGCCGTGGTGACGGCGGAGGAGGCGGCCGGCGACGAGGTCCGGCTGTTCGACGGGCTCAGCAACGTCGCCCTGCACGGCGAGGCCGGGCAGCCGATCGACGACGAGGTGTGGGAACGGGCCGCCGTCGTGGTCGAGAGCGATTATCGGCAGCAGCTGCTGATGCCCTCGCCGATGGAGTGCCGGACCATCCTGTGCGTGCCCGAGGGCGACCGGCTGACCGTCTGGTCGGGTCACCAGGCCCCCCACCGGCTGCGGAGCGATCTGGCCGGGCTGCTCGGGCGGCCGGAGAAGAGCATCCGGGTCGTCGTGCCCGACACCGGGGGCGCGTTCGGCTCGAAGAGCGCCGTGTTCCCCGAGTTCATCGTCGTCGCCTGGCTCGCCGAGCGGCTCGGCCGTCCGGTCCGCTGGATCGAGGACCGGCGGGAGTCCCTGCTCGTCGCGACCCGGGGGCGGGGACAGGACCAGCACGTGCGGCTGGCCGCCGACGCCGACGGGCGGCTGCTCGCCTACGAGCTCACCGTCGAGGCCGACGTGGGCGCCTACCCCCACCTCGGCGTCGCCTTCCCGATGCAGACCGCCTGGATGGCGACCGGTCCGTACACCACGCCGCAGGTGCACGCCACGGTCCGCTCGGTGCTGACCAACACCATGATGACCTACCCCTACCGGGGCGCCGGCCGGCCCGAGGCCACCAGCCCCCTCGAACGCACCATGGACGTGCTGGCCAGGCGGCTGGACCTCGACCCGGCCGAGCTGCGCCGCCGCAACCTCATCCCGCCCGAGCAGTTCCCCTACCGCACCCCCACCGGCCGCGTCTACGACAGCGGCGACCACCTCGCCGCCCTCGACCTGGCCCTGCGCACCCTCGACTACGACGGCTGGCGCGCCGAGCAGGCCCGCCGCCGCGCCGACCCGGGCGCCCTGCCCGTGGGCGTCGGCCTGTCCTGCTACGTCGAGCGGTCCGGCGGCGAACGCGGCTCCCTCCACGACTACGTCGGCGTCGAGGCGGGCGAGGACGGCGGTGTCGTCGCCCGCTGCGGCGCCTCCTCCAGCGGCCAGAGCCACGCGACCGTCTTCCCCGCGCTCGTCGCCGAGACGCTCGGCGTCGATCCGGCCCGGGTCCGCCTGGTCGAGGGCGACACCGACGAACTGCCCGGCGGCGTCGGCTCCTTCGGCAGCCGGTCGGCCCAGATCGACGGCGCGGGCCTCCAGCACGCCGCCACCCTCCTCATCGAGGAGGCCAGGGAACGGGCCGCGCGCATGTGGGACCTCCCGGTGGAGGAGACCGCCTGGTCCGACGGCGCCGTGCACCCCGTCCGGGGCACCGCCGCCATGGGCCTGTCGGAACTGGTCAAGCGCACCGGCCCGCTGCGGATCGACGAACGCTACGAGGCGGACATGGCCTTCCCGTTCGGCACCCACGCGGCCGTGGTGGAGGTCGACCCCGACCTCGGCACCGTCCGCGTGCTGCGGCTGGTCGCCGTGGACGACTGCGGCCGCGCCCTCGACCCGGCCGTGGTCCGGGGACAGGCGTTCGGCTCGGTCGTCCAGGGTCTCGGCCAGGCGCTCTACGAGGGCGTGCCGTTCGGCGACGACGGCGTCCCGCTGCTGGGCAACGGGCTGCTCGACTACCTGCTGCCGACGTACGCCGAGATCCCGCCCATCGAACTGGGGGAGACCCGCACCCCGACCCCGCGCACCCCGCTGGGCGCGAAGGGCGCGGGGGAGTCGGGCTGCATCGGCACCCCGCCCGCGATCGTCAACGCCGTGGCCGACGCCCTGCGGCTCGACCACCCCGACCGGCTCCAGATGCCGCTCACCCCCGACGTGGTCTGGCGGGCGGCGGCATGAAGCCCACCGCGTTCGATTACCTCGCGCCGGGCACGGTCGACGAGGCCGTCGACGCGCTCGCCGCCGGGGCACAGGTGCTCGCCGGCGGGCAGAGCCTCCTCCTGGAGATGCACCTCCAGCGGGTCCACCCGAACCTGGTCGCCGACATCAACCACATCCCGGGCCTGGACGCCCTGACCGTCGCCGACGGCACCCTGACGGTCGGCGCGCTGGTCCGCCACCAGACCTTCGAGTCGCCCGGCGCGGTCCCCGGCCCGCTCGGCGACCTGTTCGGCCGGGCGGTCGTCAACATCGCCCACCCGCCGATCCGCGCCCGGGGCACCATGGCCGGCAGCCTCGCGTGGGCCCACCCGGCCTCGGAGTGGTGCGCCCTGGCGGTCGCCCTGGACGCGGTCGTCGAACTGCGCAGCACCCGGGGCACGCGCGAGATCCCGGCCGGAGACTACTTCCTGGGCCCCTTCCGGACCGCCAGGGAACCGGACGAACTGCTCACCGCCGTCCGCTACCCCCTGCTCGCCCCGGACACCGGCGTCGCCTTCACCGAGCACCGCCGCACCGGCTTCTCCTTCGCCCAGGTGGCCGTCGGGGCCGCCCTCACGATCCGGGACGGAGTGATCACCGAGGCGAGGATCGGCCTGGCCAACTGCGCCGACCGCCCCCTGAGGGCCCACGCGGCCGAAAGGGCTCTCGTCGGGGCCGGCCCCTCCTCGCCCGTGTTCGCCAGAGCGGGCGAGACCGCCGCCGAGCAGGACGCCGCCCCCGTGCCCGAGCCCTACGCCGACGTCGACTACCGCCGCCACGTCATCGCCGTCCTGGTCGCGCGAACCCTGAGGGAGGCCGCCCCGGTATGAAGATCACCCTCACCGTGAACGACGAGGCCTACCCGCTCGACGTCGAACCCCGCCGGGTGCTGGCCGACGCCCTCCGCGACGACTGCGGCCTCACCGGCACCCACCTGGGCTGCGAACAGGGCGTCTGCGGCGCGTGCACGGTCCTGGTCGACGGCGAGGCGGTGCGGTCGTGCCTGATGCTGGCCGTCCAGTGCGACGGCGTCCCGATCCGCACCGTCGAGGGCCTGGCCGGCGCGGACGGCGAACCCCACCCCCTGCAACGTGCCTTCTCCGCCGAACGCGGCCTCCAGTGCGGCTTCTGCACCCCGGGTTTCCTGATGCTCGCGGCCGGAGCCCTGGAACGGGATCCGGCACTCGGCGAAGAGGAGGTGGCCGCCCTGGTCGGCTCCAACCTCTGCCGCTGCACGGGCTACGAACCCATCCGCCGCGCCATCATGCGCGCGGCCCGGGATCACCAGAACGGCCAGGAGGGCCGCCACCGGTCGGTGTAGCGGTCGAAGATCGCCCGCAGCCACGGCTGGCGCACTTCGGGCAACGTGGCCAGGGTCTCGACGAAGGCGCGCAGGTCGGGGGTGGCGTTCAAGCGGCGCATCAGCGTGGGGTCGTCGAGATGAGCCGCAGGGGGCATCGACGTCCGTGCGATCAGCAGCCGCCGGGCGTCGGCGGGGAAGGCGAGACACCGCCACACGGCCCAGGGCATCGCGATGGACGTCGCCGCGTCCCCCCGCCAGATCTCCTCGGTCTGTGGATGCTCGGGCACGAGCACGACGCCGGCCCCGGGCGCCGCCCGTCCGGGTCCGGCCAGCCCGACGGTCCGGCTGCCCGGCCCCAGCGGCAGCAGCACGTCGAGCACGTCGCCGAAGATCTTCGCTCCGGCGGGCAGGTCCGGCCGCACACCTCCCGACGCGGCCAGGAGCCGGGCCGTCACTCTGCCCGCCATCACGCTCCACTCGGCGTCGGGGATCTCGGACGGGTCGCGGTCGAAGACGTCCCCGAGCTCGTCCCACCCGAGCGCCGGTTCGTCGGCTCCCGTCGCCCGGACCGCGCCGGGATCGAGCCAGACCACCTGCAGGTGCCCGCAGTCGTCGATCAGCGTGGCCACCGGGGCGGCGCACGAGGCGCAGGCCATGGCGTCCATCAGGCCGCAGCAGTAGCCGTCGAGCCGATCGGGCAGGAAGACGGTCCCCCTGAGATCCCCCAGGCAGATCCCGACCCATCCGGCCCTCTCGCGCGGGGACAGCGGAGCGCCGGGCGGTTCCAGCGTCTCGTCCTGCCACCGCCGCCACTTGGGACCGTCACGCCCGGGGTCCACGACATAGGTCTTCGGCTCCAGGAGCTGCCCCGGGAGAAGCTGGTGACCCCACTGCGTCAGGGCGTGGCAGGGAAAGGCGACGCGGGAGAGGGGCGCGGTCAGGGGTTGTTCGCAGGCGGCGCAGACGAAGACCCTCATATGGGCAGCACCCTAGCGGGATCAAGGCGCTCAAATGGCGAGACCGATCGCCAATCGGGGACGAAACCCCAGATGATGGGCTCATGCCGTACTTCGATCTGCCGCTGCCCGAACTGCGCACCTACGTCTCCGCCGTCGCCGAGCCCGACGACTTCGACGACTTCTGGGCCGCGACCCTGTCCGAGACCCGCTCCCACGAGCTCGCCCCCGTCTTCTCGCCGGTCGCCACTGGCCTGACCACGGTCGAGGTCTTCGACGTGGCGTTCCAGGGGTGGGGCGGGCAGCCGGTGCGGGGCTGGTTCCTCGTCCCGGCCGGCGCCGAGGGGCCGCTGCCGTGCGTGGTGCAGTACCAGGGTTACGGCGGCGGCCGGGGGCTGCCGCACCAGTGGCTCTACTGGCCGAGCGCCGGATACGCCCTGCTCGTCATGGACACCCGGGGCCAGGGCAGCGGGTGGTCCCTCGGCGACACCCCCGACCCCGAGGGCTCGGCCCCGGCGCATCCGGGCTACATGACCCGGGGCATCGGCGACCCGGCGACCTACTACTACCGCCGCGTGTTCAGCGACGCGGTGCGGGCCGTGGAGACCGTCCGGCAGCATCCGCTCGTCGACCCGGCCAAGGTCGCGATCACGGGCGGCAGCCAGGGCGGCGGCATCACCCTGGCCGTGTCGGCGCTGCTCCCCGACGTCGCGGCGGCCATGCCCGACGTGCCGTTCCTGTCGGACTTCCCCCGCTCGATCCGGGTGACGGGCAAGGACCCGTACACCGAGATCGCCCGCTACCTGAAGATCCGCCGCACCGAGGTCGAGCAGGTCGAGCGCACCCTGTCCTACTTCGACGGCGTCAACTTCGCCAAGCGCGCCGCCGCCCCGGCGCTGTTCTCGGTCGGGCTCATGGACGAGATCTGCCTGCCCTCCACCGTCTACGCCGCCTACAACGCCTACGCCGGGGCGGCCAAGCACATGGAGGAATACGCCTTCAACGACCACGAGGGCGGCGCCGACGCCCACCTGCCGGTGCAGCTGGCCTGGCTGAAGACGTGGGTCACGGGTTCATGAGCGCGGCGGTCTCGGCCGACACCGGGGTGGCGAGCACGGCCGCGACGACGTCCACCAGGTGACTGGTGAAGAGCCGCTCGTCACGGCCCTCGCCGCTCTCCGCCCGGCGGGCCAGTTCCGTGTACGTCACCCGGATCGCCGTGAACCGCCGGTGCAGCCGCGTCACGGCGATCTCCGGCAGCAGCGGCCCGACCGTCTCCCGCCACCGGTTGACGCTGGTCGGCTCCTGAGTCGAGGCCCGCAGCGCGCCGGGTGAGGCCCGGCGGACCACCTGGTCGAGCAGCCGCAGATAACGCCGCCCGCCGGGCTCGGCCAGGTGGGCGGCGAGCGGGCGCACGAACGCCCCGGCCAGGGGCCGCAGCGGCTCGGCGGGCGGGTCGGCGTCGAAGGCGTCGAGCAGCGCGTGCCGGGCGGCCTCCACCGACGGGTGGTGCCGGGCCATGACGGCCCTGAGCAGGCCCTCCCGGTCGCCGAAGTGGTACTGGAGCGCCGAGGAGTTCCGCTGCCCGGCGGCGGCGTTGATCTCCCGGAGCGACACGGCGTCGATGCCCCGGTCGGCGAACAGTTCCTCGGCGGCCAGCACCAGCCGCAGGCGGCCGTCCACGATGCACCCCCTGTGCGGATTAAGGCGATCGCATTAATATACGGCCCATGGCCATCGACTTCACGCTCGCTCCCGAGCACGAGGAGATCCGCCGCCGGGTCCGCGCGTTCGTCCAGGACGTCATCGTCCCGGCGACGACCGAGGGCCTGCCGCGCGACGAGTACCTGCGCACGATCTTCGGCCTGCGCGAGAGGGCCAAGGCCGAGGGGTTGTGGTTGCCGCACATGCCCGTCGAGGTCGGCGGTATGGGGCTGGGGCACGTCGCGCTCGCGATGGTGCAGTCGGAGGCGGCCAAGACGCGGCTCGGGCCGTGGGTGCTCAACTGCCAGGCGCCCGACGAGGGCAACATGCACACGCTGCACCACTGGGCCACCGAGGAGCAGAAGGAGAAGTACCTGCGGCCCCTGCTGGAGGGGCGGGCCATGTCGTGCTTCGCGATGACCGAGCCCGAGGTGGCCGGGTCGGATCCCACGCTGATCCGGACGACCGCCGTACAGGACGGCGACGAATGGGTCGTCAACGGCCACAAGTGGTTCATCTCCAACGCCCGCCGGGCGAACTTCGCGATCCTCATCGCGCGCACCGAACCCGACGTGCCGGAAGGGCAGCGGGGGGCCACCACGGCGTTCCTGGTCGACATCCCCTCGCCGGGCTGGACCGACGTGCGCGAGGTCGAGACGATGCACGGCTCGACCGGGCACAGCGAGATCCTCATCGAGGACCTGCGGCTGCCCGGCGGTCAGATCCTCGGCGGCCGGGGCAACGGCCACCGCCTGGGGCAGTACCGCCTCGGGCCCGCGCGGCTGGCCCACTGCATGCGGTGGATCTCCCAGGCCGAGACGGCGCTCGACATGATGGTCGACCGGGCGCTCAACCGCTACAGCCACGGCTCGCTGCTGGCCGACAAGCAGGGTGTGCAGTGGCTGATCGCCGACTCGGCGATGGAGCTCTACCAGTGCAAGCTCATGGTGCTGCACGCCGCCTCGAAGATCGACAAGGGCGACGACTTCCGCACCGAGGTCTCCATGGCCAAACACTTCGTGGCGAACTCGCTGAACCGCATCGTCGACCGGGCGATCCAGGTCCACGGCGCGCTCGGCTACTCGACCGACACCCCGCTGGCGAACATGTTCCAGCACGCCCGCTGGGCACGTTTCGCCGACGGCGCCGACGAGATCCACCAGATGCGCATCGCCGAACGCACCATCGCCGCCTATCGTGACACCGGCTCGACGCGGGCCGCGACCGGAGGACTGCCGCTGTGAAAGTAGCACTGGTGACCGGAGGCAGCAGCGGCATCGGCGCCGGGGTCGCCCGCCGCCTCCGCGCGTCCGGCGTGAAGGTCGTGGTCGCCGACGTCGCCGAACCGGCCGACGTGCGGTGCGACGTCTCCGTCCTGGAGGACAACCTGCGGGCCGTCGACTTCGTGATGAAGGAGCACGGCCGCCTCGACCTGGCCTTCCTGAACGCCGGCGTGGCCTCCGGCTGCGGCGTGGGCGACGACTTCGACCCGGCCCTCTACCGCCGCGCGATGGGCGTCAACCTCGACGGTGTCGTCTTCGGCGCGCACGCCGCGATCCCCGCGCTGAAGGCCTCCGGCGGCGGCACCATCGTCGCGACCGCGTCCATGGCCGGCATCGTCGGCATCCCGCTCGACCCGATCTACGCGGCCAACAAACACGCCGTCGTCGGACTGGTCCGCTCCCTGGGCGCGGCCCTGGCGCCCGACGGCATCAAGGTGCAGGCCCTGTGCCCGTCGTTCGCCGACACCGCGATCCTGGGCGACGCCCGCGTCCTCCTCGAAGCCGAGGGCTTCCCCATCATGGAGGTCGACCAGGTCGTCGACGCCTTCGAGAAGGTCGTCGCGAGCGAGGGCACCGGAGAGTGCTGGTTCGTCGTCCCCGGCCGCGAGAGCGAACCCTTCACCTTCCGCCGCGCACCGGGCCCCCGATAAGCACTTTCCGTTACGGCTCCGCCCACCCCGGCCCCGCCCACCGCCCGGGGCCCGCGCCGCATCCGGCGCTCCTCAGCCGCTCCGGTCGAACACCGCAACGAGAAAAGGTTAACCACACGACGGCTTCCACCCGCGCCGCCGACGACAGGTGAGCCACCAGGCGACGGCGGTCACCCCGCGCCGTGACGAGAGACGCTCCACCGCGTCATGACGGCTCCGGCGGACGGAAACCCGCATGCGCCCGTTCGCCTTGACCCGTTATGGTCGGGACATGACCTGGCGACATTGATCCACACCCGCGTCCCGATTCGCCCGGCGGCTTTACGCCCTGGCGTTCTTCGAGGAGTTCGTCCTCCTCTACCCCGTCTACGCGCTCCTGTTCGCCGACCACGGGCTCTCAGCGGGCCAGATCTCCACGCTCTTCGTCATCTGGTCGCTGACCTCCTTCCTGCTGGAGATCCCGTCCGGCGCGTGGGCCGACACGTTCTCGCGCCGCCGCCTGCTGGTGGCCTCGCCGCTGCTCACCGCCACGGGCTTCGGCCTGTGGACGTTCCTGCCGGGCTACTGGTCGTTCGTGGCGGGCTTCGTGCTCTGGGGTGTCGCCACCGCGATCAGTTCGGGTACCGCCGAGGCCCTCGTCTACGAGGAACTCGCCCGCCTGGACGCCGCCGACGCCTACCCCCGGGTCGCCGGACGCGCCGAGGCGGTCGGCACCACCGCCATGATGATCGCCAGCGGGATCGCCGCCCCGGCCATGGCCTGGGGCGGCTACCAGGCGGTCGGCGTCGCCTCCATGGCCACCCTCGTGGCCGCCGCCCTCGTCGCCCGCACCCTCCCCGAGACCCGGGAGGACCCCGGCGAGGACGGCGACGGCTACCTCGACGTGCTGAAGGCGGGCTTCCGCGAGGTCAGGGGCTCGAAGACGCTCGGGCGGCGGCTGCTGCTGGTCTCGGCCGTGACCGGACTGAGCGCGTTCGACGAGTACCTGCCGCTCCTGGCCCAGGGCACCGGCGTCGGCGACGCGTGGGTGCCGCCGCTGATGGTGCTGGTCTCGGCCGGGTTCGCCGCCGGCGGCTTCCTGGCCGGGCGCGGGCTGCGCTGGACCGGCCCGGTCACCTGCGCCGGCGGCCTGCTGCTGATCGCGGGGGCGGCGGTGCGCCACCCGTGGGGGTTCGTGTTCGTCGCCGCCGCGTTCGGGGTGATCCAGTGGGCGATCACCGCGGCCGACACCCGTCTCCAGCACGGCCTGTCGGACCGGTCACGCGCGACCGTGACCTCGATGTCGGGCCTGGGCACCGAGGTCGTGGCGGTGCTGACCTTCGTCTCCTACGGGTTCGGGTCGGAGTTCGCGCCGTCGTGGCTGCTGTTCGCCGTGCTCGCGGTGCCGTACACGCTGATCGGGGCCTTTCAGGGGCGCAGGGCCGAGTAGAGCACCTGGTCGTGCCAGGCGCCTTCACGCCACTGCCCCCGGCGGATCACCCCTTCGCGGACGAACCCGGCCTTCTCCAGCGCCCGCTGTTCGGCGATGTTCTCGGCGTCGGTGAACGACTGGATGCGCTCGGCCCGGGTGTGGGCGAACAGGTAGGCGGCGAGCTGGGCCTGCGCCTGCGTGCCGATGCCCTTGCCGCGGTAGCCGGAGAACACGCAGATCCCCGTCGACCAGCACCACGAGGTCAGATCGGGTCCCCAGGAGTTCATCCACCACGACACCCACCCGACCGGCACCCCGTCGCCCTCGATGGTCATGCGGCCGGAGTCGGGCCCGAGGAACCCGTTCTCGGCGAACTCGCGGTGGAACGGCTGCGGCGGCCGGTGCCCGAACCACTGGTGGGGACCGGTGCCCTCCCGGTCGGCGCGCTCCCGCTCGAAGAGCTCGAGATCCTTGGCCCGGACCGGGCGAAGTGTGACCTCCATGGAAACTCCTTTCATGCGGGTATGACGCAATCTTCCTCCTTTCACTCCCACTTGGCGGCGGAAAGATTCGTACAGGAACGGAAACCCCCGGTCCGGGGGCCGCACGCTGGCAGGGATGGACCGATCCCCGCGCGAGCGCGCGTTCACCGCGATCTACGACCGGCAGGTCCGGGGCATCGCCGCCTGCCGCTGCGGCCAGGTGGACGTCCAGGACCTCCACGAGCACCTGATCGCCGCCTACCACGACCACGCCCCCTGGGCCCCGTGGCCGGGACACGCGGGCTGCCCGCCGTCGCGGGGGCCGTCCGACGACCAGGTCCGCCGCCTCCTCGACCAGGTCGCGGCCGGGTTGCCGGCGCGCGACCGGCGGCTCTACGACCTGGTGGTCCGGCGCGGCGCCGGTGGCCGCGAGGTCGCCGAGGCCCGGTGCGTCGACCTGCCCCGGGCGGGGCTGCTGCTGCGCGACCTGCGCCGGGCGCTGACCGGCGGGTTGCGGCTCCTCCTGCTGGCCCGTGAGGCCCCGGGCTGCCTCGGCGTCGACGGCTGGGACCGCATGGCCTTCCCGCGCCGGGTCCGGCTGGCCGTCGAACGGCACCTGAGGGTGTGCGACGCGTGCGGGAAGACGGCCGAGGAGGCGGTGCGCCGCCACCTGCCCGGCCTGGTGCCGGTGCTGCTCCCGGCGATGCGGGAGGAGATGCTCGCCCGGATCGCCCGGCCCTCGCGCGGGTTCGGGCCGTTGTGGCAGCGGGCGAGCGCGGTCGTCCTGGTAGTGGCCGCCCTGGTGCTGCTGGCGGCGTGGGCGGCGGGCGCCTGAGGTCAGACGTCGAGTTCCAGGCGCGACAGCGGCTCGACCAGCTCCTCCTCCTCGTACGCCAGATGCGACAGCAGCGCCTCGGTCAGGGTCGCCACCCGGCGGCGCACCTCGTCGAGGCCCGACGGGTCGGTCACCATCGCGACCAGGTCCGCGTCGAGGCCGGTGAGGATCTCCGCGATGACCTCGTGCTCCTCCTCCAGCCGCCGGATCACCGGGGCCAGCGACGCCTCGGCCGCGACCAGGCCGGGGAACATGTGGGCGTCCTCGATCGAGTGGTGGGCGGTCAGCACCCGGCAGTAGGAGGCGCAGAAGCCGCCCAGCGTCCAGTAGTTCTGCCGCATGGTCAGGTCGTTGATCATCGACCGGACCGCCGCCGCCTCGGCCCGCCCCCGCGCGACCTGTTCGACGGCGTCGCCGATGCGGGCGAGCTCCTGCCGGAGGTGGTCGTGGATGAGCACCAGCCGGTTGCCGATCTCCCGCTGGCGCGGCGACAACGAGGCGACGTCGCGCTTGACCGAGCGGGGACGCGACGCGTCGTCGATCACCGCCGCGACCGGGGGAGCCGGCGCGGGACGTTCGGCCGCGACCAGCTCGCGCACCCTCGGGGCCACCTCGGCGGCGAAGACCTTGATCTGGCGCTCGTCGGAGGTGCCGAGGACGAAGACGCTCATCCCCACGTCGAGCACCAGCTCGGCGAGCTGCTCGGCCCACAGGTCCGGCGGGCCCTCGAACCAGCCGGCGCCGCGCGGGTCGAAGCTCCCGCTGACGTTGAACGCCTTCCTGATCGGGCGCCCCCGGGCCGCCTCGTCGACGATCCGGCCGAGCCGGGGCAGCTCCTCACGGGTCACGTAGCCCTTCGACGGGATCCACCCGTCGGCCTTGGCCCCGGTGACCTCCAGGAGCCGGGGCCGGTACGCCCCCACCCATATCCCCATCGGATGAGCCGGGAACGGCCCCGGCCGGGCGCCGTCGAGCCGGTAGTGCGCGCCGTCGTAGGAGACGGGGCCGCCCGGCGTCCACAACAACCGGATCACGTCGAGGGCCTCCGCGACGGCGTCCACCGCCTCTTTCGGGGAGCGCCGGGAGCCGCCGTAGGAGGCGACGGCGTCCCAGAAGAACCCGGCCCCGAGCCCCAGCTCGACCCGGCCGCCCGTCATGACGTCGAGGCTGGCCACGGCCTTGGCCAGCACCTGCGGCGGGCGCAGGGGCAGGTTCACCACATTGGGCAGCAGCCGGATCCGCCGGGTGCGGGCGCCGATCTGGCCCAGGGCCGTCAGCGCGTCGAGATGGCGGGGCTGATAAGGATGATCCTGGAGGGCGACGAGGTCGAGCCCGGCCTCCTCCGCAAGGACGGCGACGTCGACCAGCCGCGCGGCGCCGTCCGCCCGGGGCTCCGGCCCCACTCCGAACCACAGCTCATGCCCAAGATCGCCCACGTTGGTCCACGGTACCAAAGGAAGCAGGTCAGGCCATGTCCGTACTCGTCGCTTTCAGCGTCACCCCCATCGGCAAGGGCGAGGAGGTGGGGGAGTACGTCGCCGAGGCGGTCCGGGTGGTCCGGGCCTCCGGCCTGCCGAACCGGACCGACGCGATGTTCACCACCGTCGAGGGGGAGAGCTGGGATCAGGTGATGGCCGTCGTCCAGGCGGCGGTGGCCGCCGTGGAGGCCCGGTGTGACCGGGTGAGCCTGGTGCTGAAGGCCGACATCCGGACCGGCGAACCCGGGCGGATGGAGGAGAAGGTGGCGTCGGTCGAACGCCACCTCGCCTGACTCAGAACTCCTCCTGCGGCACCATGAGCCGCACGTCGTCGAGATAGGGGTCGAGCTCGCCCGGGTCGAAGCGGCACATGGCGATGGCGAACCAGAACTCGCCGTGCACGTTGCCCTCCTGCTTGTAACGCCCGTCGGGGGCGAAGGCGGCCCACCCGCCGGGCAGGCCGAGCAGGGTGACCTTGCGGGCCGGTTCGGGGCCCGACAGGTCCCACAGGATGATCATGCCGTCGTTCCCGGCCGAGGCGAGCAGCGGCCCGGCCGGGCTGAACGCGACCGACACGACCCGGCGGGAATGGCCCGACAGGGTGTGCAGGTGGCGGCCGGTGGCGACGTCCCAGAGACGGACGAGCCGGTCGTCGCCCGCCGTCGCCAGGATCGAGCCGTCGGTGCTGAAGTCGCCCGTCCACAGGCGGCCCGACCCGGCGTCGAGCGCCTGCAGCTCACGGCCGGTGGTGTGGTCCCAGATCCGGGCCACGCCGTCGTTGCCGATGCTGGCCAGCGCCGTGCCCATCGGGTTGAAGACCACCCGGTAGACCCGGTCGGTGTGCCCCGGCATGATGCGCAGGCACTCGCCGGTGGTGGCGTCCCAGATCCGGACCAGCCGGTCGTCGCAGCCCGTCGCCACCAGGCGGCCGTCGGGGCTGAAGTCGATCGAGCGCACCCGGCCCTGGTGGGGGGCCGGCCGGGTGACGTGGGTGTTGCTGGTGCGGTACCAGAGCTGGAGCGTGTCGTCGTCGTTGGCGGTGGCCAGCACCTTGCCGTTCGGGCTGAAGGCCTGCGCCCACACCGACTCGGTGTTGGTGTCGAGCTCACGCTCGAAGTCCCAGCCCGCGGTCTGCCGCAGGTGCACCGCGCCGTCGTTGGTGGTGGTGGCGATGCGCTCGCCGTCGGGGCTGAACACCGCCGAGGTGAGCTGGTCGTTGACCCCGCTGAACTCCTTGATCAGCCGGCCGGTCGGCGGCTCCCAGATGCGGACCGCCCCGTCGTTGCCGCTGCTGGCCAGCATCGTGCCGTCGGGGCTGAAGTTCACCGAGGTGACCCGGCGGCCGTGCCCGCGCAGGGTGCGGGTGAGCTGGCCGGTGCCCAGGTCCCACAACCGGATCGAGTCGTCGTTGCTGGTGGTGGCGAGCTGGGCGCCGTCGGGGTGGATCGCGAACGGCCAGATCGACCCCCGGTGCCCCGCCAGCCCCGGCCTCGGCTGCCCCAGCTCGCCCTGCCACATGCGCAGCGACCCGTTGCTGTCGACGCTGACGAGGTTCTTCCCGTCGGGGGTGTACGACACCTGGTAGACCGCCCCGGTGTGCCCGGCGAGCTGGCGCGGCACCAGCGGGGCGCGCAGGTTCCAGACCCGGATCGTGCCCATCGTGTCGCCGGTCGCCAGATGGGTGCCCTCGGGATGGAAGTCGACGGCGTAGACCCGCCCGGGATGGCCGCGCAGCTCGTGCACGACCCGCCCGCTCGCCGTCTCGAACAGCCGGATCAGCCCGTAGTGGTCGCCGGCGGCCAGCAGCGACCCGTCGGGGCTGAGCGCCAGCCGGTAGACCGGGCCGGTGCCCTCCGACAGCACCACCCGCAGCTCGCCGGTGGTCAGGTCCCAGACGCGGACGTTGGCCGAGGCGTCGCCGGTGATCAGGCTGGTGCCGTCGGGCCCGAACACCGCCGTGTAGACCGGCGGGGTGTGCCCCGGCAGCGCGCAGCGCAGCGTGCCGGTCGCGGTCTCCCACACCAGCACGGTGCCGTCGGGCGAACCGGCCGCCAGGAGCGTGCCGCTCTCGTCGAACAGCAGCGGCCAGACCCCCTTGGCATGCACCGGCAGGACGTGGGCGCACTCCCCGGTCGCGGTGTCCCAGATGCGCACGTCGCCGTCGGCCGACCCGGTCGCCAGCAGGTCCTGTGCGCCGAAGGCCAGGGCGTAGGCCCGGTCGCGGTGCCCCCACAGGGTGCGGATCGGCCGCCCGGAGGGCGCCTCGAACACCATCACCCCGCCGTTGTCGCAGCCCACCGCGAAGATCTGCCCGTCGGTGTTGTACGCGATCGGGTTGGGCAACCGCGTCGTCAGCGGGTCGAACCCGTAGGGCACGCCCACCGCCGGGGGAGCGACCTGCACCTCGATCGACGACCCCGGCACCACGGCGGCGTCGCGCAGCTCCGGGGCGCGCAGCACCCGCTCACCCGCCGTCACGTTGACCAGCGTGGCGCGGGTCCACCGGCTGCCGGAGACCACGGCGTCGCGCAGGTCGGTCCGGGCCAGCCGGGCCCGGGTCAGGTCGGCCCCGCGCAGGTCGGCGCCGGTCAGCCTGGCCTCGTCGAGCCAGGCGCCGGCCAGCTTGGTGCCCCGCAGGATCGCCCGCGACAGGTTGGTGCCCACCAGCCGGGCGTCGGTCAGGTCGGCGTCGGTGAGGTCGACCTCCTGAAGGTCGCGGTGGGAGAGGTCCTCCCCGCGCAGCCGCGCGCCGCGCAGGCTCGTCTGGGCGGGGGTGCGCAGCCGGGTGATGATCTTGAGGGCGTTCTTGCGCGCGGTGTTCCCCGCCTCCGGGTCGGCCAGCACCCGGTCGGCCCAGAGCTGGCAGTCGTGCGCCTCGGCCAGGTCGCACAGGAAGTCGACGGTCAGCTGCGACAACTCCCGGCGGCTCAGCGCGGTCGGGTCGGCGCGGTCGCGAGCGAACTCGTCGGCGATGAAGTGGGCGACGAGCCACTCGGCCACCGACCCGTGGATGAAGCCGAACAGGCCGTCGTAGGTCCGCACCAGCAGGCTCGCGGTGCCCACGGTGTGGGTGGCCTGCTCGCCCGACATGCGCCCGTCGGCCAGGCCCGAGAGCGTCTCGGCGACCTCGGCCAGCTCGGCCAGCCGCAGGTAGGGCTCGTTGGTCTCCCACAACCGCATCGCCAGGGTGCGCACGGCGTGCCACAGGTCGGCCTCGTCGAGCCCGGCCTGCGCGCCGCGCTGGTCGCCCAGCCGCCGCTGCTCGTAGCGCAACCAGGAACCGAGGATCTCCTGGTAGAGCGTGGCGGCGCTGACCGTGCGGTGGGCGTGCGCGACGGCCCGCAGCCGGTCGTCGGCCAGGTCGGCGATGAAGGTGAGCATGCGGGGGTTGCGGGCCAGCCCGCTCAGGTCCTGGATGCTGCGCAGCAGCCGCAGCCGTTCCTCGGCCGCCGCCCGGTCGCCGTAGGCGTTGATCAGGTAGGCCAGGATCTGCTCGCTGGAGAAGCCCTCGATGCTGAAGACCCGCCGCTGCGGCAGGACGCCGACCATCTCGCCGAGCTTGGTGAACACCTGGGCGTCGGACTTGAAGTGCTGGGTCCGGCTCGCCACGACGATCTTCGCCTGGTCCTGCGCCGCCTGGAGCAGGGTCTCCAGATGGTCGGCGGCCCGGTCGTAGGTCACCCGGGTGACCAGTTCGTCGAACCCGTCGAAGAACAACACGATCCGGCCCTGCCGCAGCATGTACTGGACGGCCTTCAGGTCGATCTGGTCTTCGCCGTGGTTGGCCAGGTGGGCGGCGATCAGCGTCTCGACCGAGTGGGCCTTGTCGAGGGTGCGCAGGTCGATCAGGACCGGCGTCAGGTGGGGGGTCTCGGTGGCCATCCGCCGCACGACCTGGCGCAGCACGAACGTCTTGCCGCGGCCGAAGTCGCCCAGCACCAGGACGAACCTGCCCTGGTCGCCGTGGAGCTGGGAGATCAGCTCACCCGCCAGGTCGTGGCGGATCTCGCCGCCGGTCGGGTCGAGCTCGCGGTAGTCCTGGGTGACGTAGAGGTGGGCGGGGTAGGTCGGGTCGGCGTCGAGCCGCCGGGTCTGGGCCGCGACGTAGCCCGACAGGTCGACCAGGCCCTGGAACTCGATCAGGCTGCGCAGCCGCACGCCCCGCCGGGCGGCGTCCTCGCGCAGGCTGCGCGGCGGCGTCGGCCCGAGGTAGACCAGCTCGGCCGACTGGCCCATGTGGCCCGCGTGGACGTGGCGGACGAACTCGTCGACCTCGCCCGCGGTCGGCTCGCCGACGATCACGCCGACCCAGAACTCCCGCACGAACCCGCCGTCGCGGTAGCTCACCCGCAGGTGGGGCGGGTCGTCGTCGACGGTCCGGATGACGGCGTGGTCGAAACGGGTCTCGCAGGCCTCGGCGACCCGGTCGAGGAGCTGGGCCCGCGGCCCCTGCGCCCGCGCCGGCGGCGGCCGGTCGGGCTCGGGGCCGCCCACAGCCAGCGGCGCCGGCACGGCCCCCGGCTCGGGGAAGATCCCGCCGGCCGAGACCCAGCGCCGCTCGATCGTGGCGGGGGGCGCGGAGGTGCGGTGGACGACCAGCCCGTCGGGCGTGAACTCCAGCACCTGCTGGCGGCCGGGCTCCAGCGGGGGCAGCACGAGCGCCCCGGCCCCCAGCGCCGACGGGTCGCCGGCCCGGCCGCCGCCCTGGAGGATCGTGTGGAGCTTCCCGCCCAGCAGGCCCTCGACGACGGCCGCGTCGGTGAGCGACTCGGGGTGACCCGGCGTCAGGCCGTGGTGCACCACGCCGAGGCGCAACCAGCCCTCCCGCTCGAAGGCGCGGACCCGCTCGGCGAACCACGCGGCCTGCGACTCGCCGACCAGCCCGAACCGGTGCTCGGTGCGGTGGCTGATCGCCATCGTGGAGTTGAGCCCGGCCACCACGACCTTGATCTCGGGGACGGCGAAGAGCGTCCAGGGCTGGGCGCTGTCGAACATCACCGAGTCGACGCCCTGGTAGAACTCCCGGAACAACGACGCGAAGTGGCGCCACTTCGGCCAGTAGGGCGCCTCGGGGCGTTCGTCGTCGGCCTTGCAGTCGTTGAAGTAGGCCTCGCAGGCGGCCAGGTTGACGTCGCGCGCGCCCGGCACCAGCACCACCCGCTGGGGTTCGAGACCGGCCAGCGCGCGCAGCCCGGTGAGGAAGGTCAGCGCGTCGGTCATCTGCTTGCGGCTGCCCGCCGCCGTGAGGTCTCCGGCCACCACCATCAGCTCGGGCCGGGGCACCCCCGCGTCGGTCAGCCGGGTCAGCTCGGCGAAGATGTGGGACTGCAGACCGGCCGGGCTCAGGGGCGGCTCGGCCCCCATCGTCCGGCCGAACCGGGGGCCCGCCACGTGGAGCACGCTCAGGCTGTCGCGCCGGGCGGGCGGCTCGAAGTCGGCCGGATATCCCGGCGGCACCACCGGCACCCGGCGGGCCCGGCGCTGCCCGGTCGGCACGGCCGGCCGGGGCGAGGTGAGCGGCGCGGGCGGCCGGGGCTCGGAGCCGGTGGGGAAGGCCGGGCGTAACTCGGGCTTGGCCCGCCCGGCCAGCGCCTCGCGGATGCGGGTGAGCACGAGCCCCCGCGCGTGGTCGGGGGTGGTCACCCCGACGAGGTCGACCCAGGTGATGGTCGAAAGAAGCCCGTCGACCCGGCAGTCCTCGATCCGCACGGTGATGAGTTTGTTTTCTGGATTATCCGGATTGGCGCGGAGCGCGGCCTGCCATTCGAGTTTCCCGTAACGCGAACCCAAATAGTTCTCGGTCAGCAGCGCCAGTACGACCGCGGCCTCCCGGACGCCCCGGTCCATGAAGTCGACGAAATTCGTGCCGGGGACGAAATCCCAGGCCTGCAGCATGGTGCGGTATCCTGCTGCCTCGAGTTCCCAGCCCAGCCATGACGCCCACCGTTCGTCGGCCGGAGAGTAGCTGATGAAAATGTCGATCGGCCGCTCCATGACGCCGGTATCACCCGCCTCGCCGGAATGAAGCCATGATATTTTCTACCGTGGGCGACAAGGGGTCACCGTCCGTGCCGTTGTGGAAACGGGCCGTACGAGCACCGAGTGTACTCGACTGGATTCGAATCGGCCTGCTTTTCATCGGGGTCGGCTGCGTATTGACGGGTCTGCTGCCGATTGCCGAGGCGCGGGCGAGCGTCGAGCGAATAGCTCCGCTCATGCTGTTTCTGGTCAGCGTTATCGTGCTGGCCGAACTCACCAAAGAGGCGCAGGTATTCGACGTCATCGCGGCGCGGCTGGCGCTGCTCGGCCGGGGGGCCTATCCGGCGCTCTTCCTGTTGTGCGTCGCGTTCGCCTCGGCCACCACGATCTTCCTCAACCTCGACACCACGGCGGTCCTGCTCACCCCCGTCATGCTGGCGCTCGCGCCCCGGGCGAAGATCGCGCCGCTGCCCCTGGCGATGACCACGGTCTGGCTGGCCAACACCGCCAGCCTGCTGCTTCCGGTGAGCAACCTGACCAACCTGCTGGCGCTGAACAAGCTGGGCCTGTCGGCGCCGGAGTTCGCGGTCCGCATGTGGCTCGCGCAGACGGTCGCGATCGCGGGCACGATGGCGCTGCTCTGGGTCTTCTACTGGCGGCGGGGGGTGCGGGGGGCCGACCGCTACGAGCCCGCCCCGCCCGAGCCGATCAGGGACCCGGTGCTGTTCTGGGGCACCGGCGCGGCCTGCCTGCTGTTCATCGCGGCCATCCTGGCCGGGCTCCAGATCGAGGTCGCCGCGATCGTCGCCGCCGCGCTCGCCGTCGCCGCCTACCTGCTTCGCGACCGCCGGTCGCTGCGTCCCTCGCTCATCCCCTGGCAGCTCCTGGTGTTCGTCACCGGCCTGTTCCTGGTCGTGCCGACGCTGATGCGCCACGGCCTGGGCGACCTGATGACCTGGCTCGTCGGCACCGGCGAGGGGTTCGCCGGGCTGCTGCGCACGGCCGCGGCCGGCGCGGGCCTGTCGAACACGATCAACAACCTGCCCGCCTACGTCGCGGGCGAACAGGTCGTGCCGGCCGCCGATCTCGACCAGCTGCTGGCCCTTCTGGCCGGCACCAATGTGGGCTCGGTCATCACGCCGTGGGCCTCACTGGCCACGCTGCTCTGGTTCGAATGGTGCCGCCGCCGGGGTGTCAGGGTGCCCCTGGGGAAATTCGTGCTGACCGGCGCGGTGCTCGCCATTCTCCTGCTCCCTTCGGTCGTATGGGTGCTGGCGCTCACCTGAAATAGGGTGGGCGCATGTCGGGTCTTCCGGTTTACGACGCGGTGCTGTTACCCGGCACCGATGTCGAGGAGCGTTCGGTGCGGTTGAGCGCGTGGTGCGCGCAATTCGCCCCGGTCGAATTCACGCTGCGGAGCGGCGCGTTCTATCCGCACATCTCGCTTTACATGGCGAATTTCGAATCGGCCCGCCTCGGCCAGGTGTGCGAGACGCTCCGCCGGGTCGCGGCGCGAACCCCCGTGATCCCGCTGGAGGGCGGCCATTTCGCCGCCAACGACCAGGGCATGTTCGAGTTGTTCTACCGGAAGACCGCCGCCGTCACCCGGCTCCAGGACGACCTCGTCGCCGGGCTCGGCCCGCTGCGCACCGGATTGCGCGAACACGACCCGGTCGGCCGGGTGCTGGCCGACCACCGCCTCGTCGCGCCCCCTGAGGCCCGCGCCAACCTCGACCGCCACGGCTACGACGAGATCGGCGGGTTGTTCCGCCCCCACATCACCATGACCCGGTTCCGCGACCGCGGCCGGCAGGTGCCCGCCGACCTGCTGCCGCCGGTGCGGTCGTTCGACGAGGTCTACCGCACCCTCGCGTTGTGCGTGATGGGCGAGCACGGCACCTGCGTCGAGGTCGTCGAGACCGTCGGGCTGGGCTCAGCCGCCTGACGGCCAGATCCGGGCGAACCGCCCGGCCCGGCAGGCGACGAAGTTGCGCTCCGACTCCGGCAGGTCGACCCGCAGGTCGAAGGGCTCCCCGTCGAACCGGTGGATCGCCACCCCCGCCTCCGCCGCGATCAGCGCGCCCGCCGGGAAGTCGACGAGCTCGGCCCGGTAGCCGACCATGCCGTCGATCCGCCCCCGGGCCAGCAGGATCCAGGCGACCAGCGGCGCCCAGAGTTGCAGCAGGCGGCCGGCCCGCGCCTCCAGGGCGGTCCGCAGCGCGCCGGCGACCGGATCGGCGGCCAGGCCGTGCCCCTGCGTCCAGGCCAGCAGCAACGGCCGCCCGCTCGGCGCGACCTCGGCGGGCAGGCCCGGCCCGCGTGCGCCGCCGCCGCGCACGGCCGACCACGTGCCGCCGCTGACGGGGTCGTGCACCACCCCGGCCACGGGCCGCGCGGCGACGCAGAAGGCGATGCCCACGGCGTAGACGGGCAGGCCGATCGCCAGGTTGTTGGTGCCGTCGAGCGGGTCGACGAACCAGACGCGGTCGCCCTCGGCGCCCCCTGTGCCCCCCGCGCCCGACTCCTCGGCCACGATCCGGTCGCCGGGGTAGGCGGCCCTGACCCGGCTCACGATCAGCTCCTCCGAGCGGAGGTCCAGGTCGGTGCTGAGATCGCCGTCCGCGCCCTTGGCGGCGATCCACGCGGGCTCACGCCGCAGCAGCGCGCCCGCCGCCTCCGCGGCGGCCACGGCCACCGCCAGTTCCGCCGAGACGTCCACCGCGCGCCCCTTCAGTAGGTGTCGTACCGGGCGGCCAGGCCGGCGGCCGCGACCGCGGCGGCCCTGGCCGACTCGGCCGGGCCGCACACGTGGCGGCGCTGGGTGTGGCTGGGCGTGTCGAGCGGCCCGAGCGACAGGTCGGCGCCCGTGCGGATCATCCGCCCGAGCGCGACCGTCGCCGCCTCGCCCGAGCCCTCGATGACCGTGCTGTGGAAGAGGCCCGCCGCGAGCGAGTAGCTCTCGCCCGCGCCGAACCGCTCCAGACGTTCGGGCCGGTAGTCGACCAGCCGGTCGGTGGCCGTGACGGCGTCCTCGTCGCCGCGGCCGGTCACCTCGAAGAGCCGGTGGACGGTCCCGTCAGAGATCCGGCCGAGCACGTTGGAGACCCGGCCGTACAGGACGAAGCTCAGCAGGTCCCAGCTGTGGCAGTGCACCAGCGAGGTGCTGCTGCCCGAGGTGCTGAGTTGCGGCGACCAGACGTGCAGGCAGACACCCAGGTCGCCGTCGCGTTCGACGGGCAGGCAGAAGAACCCGAGCGGATGGCGCACCGCAGGGATGCGCACCGCCCCGGCGGCGACCGCCCGGAGCACCGATTCGGCCCACGCCGGAATCGTCGAGGCGGCGGTGCCCTGGTCGATCTCGTGCCGTAGATCGGAGTAGCGCATGTCGCCTCTGTGGTCCTCTCAGCGGTAGGGCTCCGCGGGCCGCAGCGCGCGGCGGGTCACGTCGGCCACCTCGGAGTCGTCGAGGGCGTCGAGCGACAAGCCCAGCACCTCGAACAGCTCGCGCACCTCCTCGACCGTCGGCTCGTCGCTCAGCGGCACCATCAGAACGTTCTCCACGGGCAGCCTCCTCGACTGCGCGTAGCTGCTGTTCAGCTCGGTCTCGCACCAGGAGTAGTAGAGCTTGCCCTGGTAGGCCACCAGCGCCGGCGCGGTGGGATCCTCCCGGGTGACGATGACGCGCGAGGCCGACATGTCCCACCGGCAGGTCGTCATCGTCGACGACAACCCGACCCGGACGGTGAGGAAGTCGTTGTGCCGCCGGTACCAGCTCGCGGCCAGGATGGTCGCGTACGCCTCCTTGCGGGTGCGGTCGGCCGTCCAGGGGTCGGCGCGGCCGGTGACGAGCGACTGGCGGAACCGGGCGTACACCGCGCAGGCCGTGTCGTTCTCCGGGTCGATGATCTCCAGCTGCACCTGGAGCTGCCGGCGCGCGGCCCGGGAGTTCTCCACGCACTCGGGCAGGGTGAAGGCGCGGATGAAGGTGCCGGTGCCGCCCTTGAAGATCCAGATGTTGGTGTGCTGGGTCGCCGCCACGAGCTCGGTGCGCACCTGCGCGCCGGGCAGCAGCGAGACGACCGACATCTGGTCGATCGCCTGCCGCGACCTCTCCAGCAGCTCGGTCACCTCGGCGAGCCGCTCGGGCACCTGCCGCAGGGCGTCCCCGGAGTCGGACAACGTCCGGCGGAGTTCGATCTCGAGTTCGCCGGTGCGCAGCCTGCTGCGGACCAGCGTGATGGCGACCAGGGCGAGGACGAGAAGCGTCGCCTTGCCGATCACGTCGGCGTCGGCGTCCCACACGTCGTAGACGGCCGCCGCCACGGCGATCAGGAAGGCGATGCCCACCTCGGGTTCGTCGCGGAGCCAGGAGAGGCGTTCCCTCCAGGGTGTTCGGGAGTCGCCCCGGGTGCTCTCTATCGACATGAACCCATCCCCGCGCCATCGGGACCGTTTCCGACTTCCCCGCGTATATCGTCGCTGGCGCGATCGAATTCCGCCACCTAATAGGGAGAGCGGACACGACACGTCAAGGCGGCTACTGACCTGCACCTTTGAGGGCGAGCTGGAAACTCGCGCCGGTGCGGCCGCGAATTGACGGGTGCGGTAGCAGACGGGCGAAGGTGTTCCGCTCGCCTCAGGCAGTCACCATTTTCACCACGTCGAGCGCGCAGCCCCAGCTCATGCTGACCCCCACGCCCCCGTGCCCGTAGTTGTGGATGAGCCGCCCCTGCTCGACCTGCTGCTCCTCCACGCGGATCGACGGGCGGCCGGGCCGCAGGCCGACGTCCACCTTGACCACGCGGGCGTCGGCCAGGCGGGGCTCGACCTCGGCGCAGCGCCGGAGGATGTCGGCCGTCTGCGTCTCGTCGGGTTCGAGGTTCCAGTCGCCCTTGCGGGCGTTGCCGCCGAGGACGACGCGGTCGCCGTGCGGGAAGAAGCCGGTCCAGTCGTCGTCGGCGCCGCCCTCGTAGAAGAACTCGGTCAGGCCGGGGTTCTCGACGACGACGTGCTGCCCGCGCACCGGGGTCACCGAGTCGTCGCAGGCCAGCGTGCCTCCGGCCACGCCGGCGCAGTTGACCACGACCGGCGCGTGGGAGGTCGGCTGCTCCAGGGAGGCCACGGTGCACACTTCGATGTCGCCGCCCGACCGGCACAACCGGTCGACGAGGTAGTCGAGGTAGCAGGGCATGTCGGCGATCGGGCTGGTGATCCAGAAGCCCGCCTTGAACCCGGCCAGTTCCTCGGGGGAGCACTCGGCGAAGCCGGGCAGGTCGCGGGCCCACGGCGGGGTGCCGCCGTCGAGGCGGGTGACCAGCCGGCCGCGCGCGGCGGTGACGCCGGTGTGCGGGTGGGTGGCGAGCTCGCCGAAGATCTCCAGACCCGTCTGCTGCCAGCGCACCGCGTCGTCGCGGGGCTCGGTCATGACCGGGCCGCCCAGCAGGGCGCCCGCGACGGCGGAGGTGGTCAGCCGGGGGACCTCGGCGGTCCACACGACCGCCCGGAGCCCGGCCTCGTTCAGGGCGATCGCGGTCGTGAGACCGACGACGCCTCCCCCCACCACGACGACATCGGCATGCTGCGCCATCGACGACGACCTCCCTCAAAGCGAATGGTGCGGAACTTCCCGCAAAAGGGGCCCGCATGCACGAGCCCCGCCCCTCACCTGATCGAGGGGCGGGACCGCAGTTTCAGTGGTGCCTTTCGCGATCGGCCGGGGCGGCCAGCCGATCGGCTTCCCAATGGAGGGCCTCCACGAGGACGAGCTCCAGCCGGAGATCTCCGTCGAGGAGGTTGTCCAGGACGTCCATACGGGCCTCCCTTGCCAGACATGACGCCCCAGGGGTCACTTCGGTTCACCGGATTGAACCTCCTCCGTCCACGCCGCGTATCCCCGGGCGTGCTGACTGTTTCGCGCCATGCCGCCCTCGCCGCCGCCGCTCTGGCCGTCGTGTCGCTGTCCGCCTGCTCGGGCGGCTCTCCGGCCCCCGGAGAGGGGGCCTACCAGGTGTCCGACCCGGCTCCGGCGGCGGCCGCCGCCCCGGTCGAGGCCGGGCCCGCCCCGACCGTCGAGGAACTGGCCGCCAAGGTCGGGTGCGACGTGAAGATCCAGGTCGACGCCGAGGAGCTGCGCACCGGCGCCTGCTCGACCGAGGCCGGGGACTTCTTCGTCAACACCTTCGCCACCGAGAAGGGCAAGGACGCCTGGATGGACCAGGCGCCCGAGTACAACCCTCATCTCGTGGGCCGGCTCTGGACCGTGCTCGGGACCCGGGAGACGCTCGACAAGCTGCGCCCCGATCTCGGCGGCGACCTGCACCTCAGCGACCACCGGGTGACCCCGAAGGCGGTGCCGTCCGCCCCGGCCGCGTACTGAAACGATCTTGTGGTTGAGTTCGGTGCGTGGAGATCCTCGTCCTTGCCCTCGTGGGGGTGGCGACGGGGATCGTGAGCACGGTCGTGTCCCTGGCGTCGATCGTGTCCTACCCGGCCCTGCTCGCCTTCGGGCTGGCGCCGCTGGCCGCCAACGTCACGAACACGGTGTCGCTCACGTTCACCGGGCTCGGATCGGCCGCCGCCTCGCGGCCCGAGCTCAAGGGGCAGGCGCCGCTGGTGCTGCGCCTGTGCGCGGTGACCGCGCTCGGCGGCGCCACCGGGGCCGCGCTGCTGCTGCTGACCCCGCCGAGGGCGTTCGAACTGGTCGCGCCCGTGCTGGTCGCGGGCGCGTCGCTGGTGCTGCTGCGGGCCCCGAGATCCGCGGCGCTGCGCGGGTGGGCCTTCTATCTGGGCGTGTACGCCGTCGCGATCTACACCGGCTACTTCGGGGCGGCCGGCGGGGTGATCATGTTCGCCGTCCTGACGGCGGCCCTCGACCAGAGCCCGGCCCGCGTCAACGCGGTCAAGAACGTGATCGCGATGTCCTCCAACGGCGTGGCGGCCCTCGGGTTCGCCCTGTTCGGGCCGGTGCGGTGGGACGTGGTGGTGCCGCTGGCGGCCGGCATGGTCGTCGGCGGCTGGATCGGGCCGCTGATCGCCCGGCGGCTGCCCGGAACATCGTTGCGGGTGCTGACCGCGGTGGCGGGGCTGATCGTGGCGGTCAAGCTGGCGTTCGACACGTACACGTGAGGAAGCGGGTGCCGGGCGTCCTCGTCACCGCCCGGCACCGCCGTCTCAGAGGGTGCGCCGGGCCATCAGCGTCGACAGCGCCGTGAGCTCGGCCGCCGGGCGGGCCGCGCAACCCGCCTCCGCCAGGTGGGCGGGGGCCCGCGCGAGCAGGCCGTCGGCGGTCTCGCGGCACCAGTCGCGGCCCCCGGCCCGCTCCACCAGGTCGGCGGCCCTGGCCAGCTCGGCGTCGGACAACACCGTGCCCGAGCGGTAGATCTCGGCCAGCTCCGCGGCCTCCCCGGTCGCGGAGGTGAGCGCGGCCACCACCGGCAGCGACTTCTTCCGGTTGGCCAGGTCGGAGAACACCGGCTTGCCGGTCACCTCGGGGTCGCCCCAGATGCCCAGCAGGTCGTCGGCGAGCTGGAAGGCCAGCCCCAGTTCGGCGCCGAAGGTCCGCAGGTGCTCGATCGCCCGTGCGTCGGCTCCCCCGTAGAGGGCCCCGAGCGCGCAGGCGCACGCGATCAGCGCGCCGGTCTTCGACCCCGCCATCCGGATGCACTCGGGCAGCGTCACGTCGGACCGGTCCTCGAACCCGACGTCGGCGCTCTGCCCGTCGAGCAGGTCGAGCACCGTCGCGTTCAGCAGCCGCGCCGCCTCGTGGGCCAGCGGATGGCCGCTCTCGGCCAGCCGGGCGAACGCCAGCGACACCAGCGCGTCACCGGCCAGGATCGCCTGGCTCACCCCGAACACCCGCCACGCCGTGGGGCGGTGGCGCCGGGTGGCGTCGCCGTCCATCACGTCGTCGTGCAGCAGGGAGAAGTCGTGGACGAGCTCGACCGCCACCGCGGCCGGCAGCGCCCCCTCGGCCGTCCCGCCGACCGCCTCGGCGGCGAGCAGGGCCAGCGCGGGCCGCACCGACTTGCCGGAGCCGATGGTGATCGGGCGGCCCCGCTCGTCCCACCAGCCCATGTGGTAGCCGGAGATGTGCCGCATCGAGGCCGGCAGGGTGGCCGCCGCCTCCCGGATCGCCGGCTGCACCAGGTCGCGGCTCCAGGCGAGCACCTCCGCGACGTCGCGAGCCCCCGTCTCGGTCGTCGTCATCGATGGCCGAGTTCCACGTTCTCCAGGACACCGAGCGCGTCCGGGATCAGGATCGCCGCCGAGTAGTAGGCGCTGACCAGATAGTTGATCACCGCCCGCTCGTCGATGCCCATGAACCGCACGTTCAGGCCGGGCTGGTATTCGTCGGGGATGCCGGTCTGGTGCAGGCCCACCACCCCCTGGTTCTCCTCGCCGAGCCGCATCGCCATGATCGAGGTGGTGCGGGCCTCGCTGATGGGGATCTTGTTGCACGGCAGGATCGGCACCCCCCGCCAGGCCGTCAGGCGGGCCCCCTCGACCTCCACGGTGGTCGGGTAGACGCCCCTCTTGGTGCACTCGCGGCCGAACGCGGCGATGGCCTGGGGGTGGGCCAGGAAGTACTGCGTCTTGCGGCGGCGGCAGAGCAGGTCGTCCATGTCGTCGGGGGTCGGCGGGCCCGACCGCGACTGGAGCCGCTGCTTGAGGTCGGCGTTGGCGAGCAGGCCGAACTCGCGGTTGTTGACGATCTCGTGTTCCTGGCGTTCGCGCAGCGCCTCGATGGTGAGCCGGAGCTGCTGCTCGACCTGGTCCATGGGGTCGTTGTAGAGGTCGGCGACGCGCGTGTGCACCCGCAGCACGGTCTGCGCCACGCTCAGCTCGTACTCACGGGGGGAGGTCTCGTAGTCGACGAACGTGCCCGGCAGCGCCGCCTCGCCGTGGTGGCCCGCCGCGAGCGCGATCTCCGCCTGGCCGTGCCGGTCCTGCGGTCGTTCCGGACTGCTGCGGTAGGCCTCCACGTGGGCCCGCAGCGTCTCGAACCGGTCGGCCAGTTCCTCGAACGCGCGCCGGCCCAGCGTCAGCACCGTGCCCGCCGTCGTGGCCTTCACGGTGAAGTCCCACGTGCCGGGGGCGAGCAGGGCGTGGTCGCCGACGTGGTCGCCGTCGGCGAGGAGGCCGAGCGCGGTCTCGCCCCCGTAGGCGCCGGTGCCGACCTTGGTGAGCTTGCCGTGCGCGACCAGGATGACCTCGTCGGCCTGGTCGCCCTGCCCGGCGATGACGTCGCCGGCGGCGAAGTCGCGCTGGGCGAACCGGCCCGCGAGCGCCTCAAGGGCCTCGGGGTCGTCGAAACCGCGCAGGAGGGGGAGTTCGGTGAGCTCGGCGGGGATGACCCGCACCTGGCCCGACTGGACGGTGAAGGTGACCCGGCCGTCGCCGACGGCGTAGGACAGGCGGCGGTTGACGCGGTAGGCGCCGCCGGAGACCTGGACCCACGGCAGCACCTTCAGCAGCCACCTGCTGCTGATGCCCTGCATCTGGGGGACGGTCTTGGTGGTGGTCGCCAGTTTCCTGGCCGCCGCCGTGCCCAGGCTGAGTTGATCGTTCACGCCACTCCCTTACTGGTGGGAATCAAAAAGGGCGGCCCGGGAATTCACGCGTGGGCCGCCCTGGGGGAACCTTTTTCTAATGACCGACTTCGACGTTCTCCAGAATTCCGAGTGCGTCGGGGACGAGGATCGCGGCCGAATAGTAGGCGCTCACCAGATATTTGATGATGGCCTTCTCGTCGATGCCCATGAAGCGCACCGACAGGCTCGGCTGGTATTCGTCGGGGATGCCGACCTGGTGGAGGCCGACCACCCCCTGCTTCTCCTCGCCGAGCCGCATCACGATCATCGAGGAGGTGCGGGTGTCGGTCACCGGGATCTTGTTGCAGGGCAGGATCGGCACCCCGCGCCACGACGGGAAGTGGTGCCCCCCGACGTCGACGCTGGTCGGGTAGACCCCGCGGGCGCTGCACTCCCGCCCGAAGGCCGCGATGGCCAGCGGGTGGGCCAGGATGTACGACGGCTCCCGCCACACCAGCGACAGCAGCTCGTCGACGTCGTCGGGGGTCGGCGGGCCCGACCGGGTGTGGGTGCGCTGCTTGAGGTCGGCGTTGGCGAGCAGCCCGAACTCGCGGTTGTTGACGATCTCGTGTTCCTGGCGTTCGCGCAGCGCCTCGATGGTGAGGCGGAGCTGCTGCTCGATCTGGTCCATCGGGTCGTTGTAGAGGTCGGCCACCCGCGAGTGCACCCGCAGGACCGTCTGGGCGACGCTCAGCTCGTATTCGCGCGGGGAGGTCTCGTAGTCGACGAACGTGCCGGGCAGCGAGGGCTCGCCGTGGTGGCCGGAGGAGACCTCGATCGCGGCCTCGCCGTATTCGTCCTGCGGGCGGCCCGAGCCGGCCTGGTAGGACTCGACGTGGGCGCGGAGCGCGTCGGACTGGTCGACGAGCCGCTCGAACTCGCTGCGGGGGAGGGTCAGCACGGTGCCCGCCGTGGTGGCCCTGACCGTGTAGTCCCAGGTGCCGGAGGCCAGGAGGGACTGGTCGCCGATGTGGTCGCCGTCGGCCAGCAGGCCCAGCGCGACCTGGTCGCCATAGGGGCCGGTACCGATCTTGGTCAGCTTGCCGTGGGCCACCAATATGACCTGGTCGGCGGGCTGGCCGGCCTCCACGATGACGTCTCCGGAGGAGAAGTCGCGCTGGGTGAAGCGCTCGGACAGGGCGGTCAGCGTGTCGGGGTCGTCGAAGCCGCGCAGGAGGGGGAGTTCGGTGAGCTCGGCGGGGATGACCCGCACCTGGCCCGACTGGACGGTGAAGGTGACCCGGCCGTCGCCGACGGCGTAGGACAGGCGGCGGTTGACGCGGTAGGCGCCGCCGGAGACCTGGACCCAGGGCAGCACCTTCAGCAGCCATCTGCTGCTGATGCCCTGCATCTGGGGGACGGTTTTGGTGGTGGTGGCCAGTTTCCTGGCCGCCGCCGTGCCCAGGCTCAATTGCTCGTTCTCAACGGTCAACTCGACTCCTGTTCCTGCGGCGAAGCGAAAGAAATTCAGGGGGGCCCGCGCGAGAAACCTCATTGGGCTGGCCGAACGGATCAATAATGCAGGGGCGATCTTCGGAGTGTCAATTGCGAGTTTGCATTCGAATGACCCGACCACAAAACACCGAAATAGACGGTGATTATCCGTAGTGGGTCCGTTACCCGATTTGGTAGATTCTTCCCGTGTTAACCTCTGAAAGGGCCGCGTCTGTGGGGTCGGGGCCCGTAGGAGGCGAGGGCCGTGCAGCAGCGTGCACTGGCGACCCGTGAACGGCTGCTCCGCGCGGCCGCCGAGATCTTCGCGGCCAACGGGTACGCCGGGACCAGCCTGACCGAGATCCACGAGCGGGCCGGGGTGACCAAGGGCGCGATCTACTTCCACTACCCGAACAAGGAGTCGGTGGCCGAGGCGATCGTCGAGCGTCAGCTCGAACGCTGGCCCGCCCTCGTGAAACGCTTCTGCGCCGAGGAGTCCGACCCGGTCGTGGTGGTGGTCGCGCTGACCTTCGCCATCACCCGGGCCTTCCGCGACGAACCGGTCATGCGCGCGGGGGCCCGGCTGGCCCTCGACCGCAACGTCGGCGCCTGGGAGGCCGCGTTCACCCAGGTGCTCGATCCGGCCGAGCGGGCCGGCGAGCTCGCCGAGGGCGTCACCGCCGAGAAGGCGGCGCGGGTCGTCGTCAGCTCGTTCTTCGGGGTCTTCCAGGTCAGCGACACGCTCGGCCGGGCCGACACCGAGGAGCGGCTGCGCGAGATGTGGCGCGTCGTGCTGTTCGGCATCCAGGCCGAACCCTCGCCCCGCACCACCGTCCGCCGGGCCGAGGCGCTGGCCCTCACCTGAGCGACAGGTTCTGCTGTCCCCCCTTCAGTTCGCCCCGAGTCGGCCCTATAAAAATACATTCCGGTCGGTTTTTTTCGGGGACGTCTAACGCGCTGAAGGAGCCGTCATGGAACGGATCGGCACGCTGGCCAAAGCCATGATCGTGCTGCGCACTCTGGCCACGTCGTCGGAGCCGGTCAGCCTCACCACCCTGGCACGCCAGGTCCAGATGCCCAAGTCCACGGTCCACCGGCTGCTCGCCGCCCTGGAGGCCGACGACCTCGTGGGCCGTACCGGAGCCGACTACCGCGTCGCCGCCACGCTGCGCCCCTACGCGCAGCCCGAGCGGGCCCGCCACTTCCAGTGGCTGCGCCGCATGGCCACGCCCCACCTGCTGGAGCTGTACGAGAACACCCGCCAGATCGTCTCCATCGCGGTGCTGACCGACCGTCAGGCGGAGTACGTGATGACGCTCTACCCGCGCACCCACACCAAGGCGCTGTGGCGGACCGCCGAACTCGCGCCCGCCCACTGCACGGCGGCCGGGAAGGTGCTGCTGGCCTACCAGGGCGGCCCGCCCGACCTGCGGGTCCCGCTGCGCCGCCACACCGACCGCACCATCACCGACCCCGGCGTGCTCGAACGCCGGCTCGCCGTGGTCCGCCGGCAGGGGGTGGCGTGGTGCGTCGAGGAGTACGTCCCGGGGCTCAGCGCCATCGCGGTCCCGGTTCTGGGCGTGCCCAACTTCGGCGTGGTGGCCGTGGGCGTGTCCGGCCCGATCACGCTCCTGCAGGCCGGCCCGGCGGAGGCCGCGGTGCGGCGGGCCGGTCACGAACTCACGGTCACCCTGCGGACGGCCCGGCTGGCCGGATGAGCCGCCGCCGGCTTAGAGGCCATTTGTTCCAATATTTGGAACATGTCATGGCGTCCCGGAAAAAGCCCGGCTTACGCTCTCGGCCCGAGAGCACGCCCCCCTCTCCGACCGAGGAGCGCCCCATGCCTCCGCAGCGGATCTGCGCAGCGATTCCCCACCCCCGACTCCTGTCCGGGCCCGCCCCGACCCCTTCGCGCGGCCGGGCATCCGCGCGGCCGGGCGGGCCCGGTCAGGACGGTCCCGCGCCCGGCGCGCGCGACACCCGGGTGATCGACGCACGGACCGACGAGATCCTCTACGGGCCCGTGCTGCGGCGGGCCGTCCAGCGGGCCGCGCTGCGGCTGGCGCGGCTGCCCGGCGGGCTGCTGATGCTGGCCGCGCCGGCGACCGCCGAGGTGATCGTCACCTACCTGGCCGCCCTGCGCGCGGGGCGTCCGGTCGCGCCGCTCGATCCCCGGCTCGTCCGCTCCCGCGCGGGCGACCTCGTGACCCGGTTCGCGCCGGCCGCCCTGCTCGGGGCGCCGGGGGCACCGCCGCCCGGATACCGCGCCGACGGGCGGGCATGGGTGCGCACGGACCCCGGCGCCCCGGTCCACCCGGACCTGGCCGTGGTGCTCCTCGACGGGCCCGGCGGGATGCGGCTGTCCCGCCGGGCCGTGCAGGCCGAGGGGGAGGCGGTGGCGCGGGCGCTGCGCATCCGCTCCGGCGAGGCCACGCTGACCAGCCCGCCCCTGTTCACCGGCGCCGGGCTCGCGCTCCTCAACGCCCACCTCGCCGCCGGGGCGGCCGTCGTCGCCGCCGAGGGCTCGGTCGCGGGCGCGGAGTTCTGGGCCGCCGCCGAACGGTGGGCGTGCGGGTCGTTCGCCGCCTCCCCGCGGGTGTTCGCGCTGCTGCACCGGCTCGGCTGGGCGCCCGTCCGGCACCGTTCCCTGCGCACGCTCACCATGGTCGGCGGCGCCCCGCCGGAGGGCTTCGCCTCTCTCCTGTACGGAGTCGCCGCCACCCCGCCCGGCCAGGCCCGCCCCGGCTCGGTGGGCCCGGCGCTGCCCGGCGGGCGGTTGTCGGTCGTGCGCGGCGAGGTCGTCTACGAGGGCGACACGGTCGGCATGGGCCCGGCCCGCTCGGCGCGCGACCTGGCCCGGGGCGACGACCTGCGCGGGGTGCTGCGCACGGGCGAGCGCGGCCACCTCGACGCCGACGGCTTCCTCCATCTGGCCCGCGACCACCACTACGTGCTGGACGCGGGCGCCTGAGCGGACGGCCCGTGCGCGAAGGAGGAGCCCCCCACCCGCTCCCGTCTTGGTCGCCGCGCGCGGGCCGTTCAGGCCAGCAGGCGCACCAGCTCGACCCGCGACCGGATGTCGAGCTTGGCGAAGATGTTGCGCAGGTGGTGCTCGACCGTCCGGGGGCTCAGGTAGAGCTGCGCCGCGACCTCCCGGTTGGTCGCGCCGTCGGCGACCATGCGGGCGATCTGGAACTGCTGGGCGGTCAGCTCCTCGGCCGCCTTCGGCCGGGTCGTGCGCACCGGCTCGCCGGCCGCGCGCAGTTCGCTCCGGGCCTGGTCGACCCACAACCGGGCCCCGTAACGCTCGAAGGTGTCGAGGGCGCTGTACAGGTGCTCCCGCGCGGCGCCCGGACGGCGGTCGCGGCGCAGGGCGGAGCCGTACAACAACTCGGTCCTGGCCGTCTCGAACTCGGAGAAGCCCTGATGGTGCAGGTCGAGCGCGGCCCGGAACAGGTCGTCGGCCTCGCCCGGCAGGGCGAGCAGGGCGCGGGAGCGCACGGCGAGCGCCCGCCGGTCGGGGCTGCCCGTGCTCTCGGCCCAGCGTTCGAAGACGCGCAGGGCGCGGGCGGCCTGGTCGCGGTCGCCGGTCCGCGCGGCGGCCTCGACGAAGTGCGGCGTCGCGGTCACCTGGACGACCAGATGGGTGTTGCGCACGTCGGCCCGCGCGGTCGGCCGCAGCCGCTGCACCGCCGCGGCCGGGCGGCCCGAGGCGAGGTCGATCTGGGCCAGCGCCCAGTTGCCCAGGGCACCGGCGATGCTCACCCCGTGGGCGCCGGCCACCTCGATCGCGGCCCGCGCCCGGGTCTGCACGGTCTCCTCGTCTCCCTGGACGGCCGCCATCATCGACAACCAGCCGAGATGCTGCCCGGCGCTGCCGCGCTGCCCGGTCTCCTGCGCCAGCCGCAGGCCCTCCGAGGCGTTGGCGGCGGCCGAGGCGAACCGGCCGAGCCAGAACTCGCTGTTGATCGCGAACTCCAGCACCTGTGGCACGGTCGCGACCGCGCCCAGCGCGCGGGCCGTCTCGACCGCGCGGGTGGAGAGCCGGAAGGCCTGCGCGTCGTCGCCCAGCATCAGGCTCGACACGGCCGCCCACACGAGCACCGACGGGCTGTGCACGTGGGGCGCCAGCTCGACGACCCGGCGCAGCGGACCGGCCGCCTCGTCGTGGCGGCCCCGGAACGAGGCGGCCATGCCGGTCAGATACTCGAACATCAGCCGGATCGCGGGCGGGTCGTCGTCGCGCCGCAGCGTCAGGGCGTCGCGCGCGATGCCGACGAACCGGTGGTGGTCGCCCGCCAGGTAGCTGGCCTCGGCGGCCCGGACCAGCGCCCGGACCGCCATCGTGCGGTCGCGGTCGAGCAGGGAGGCGGCGACGGCGAGGAGCTCGTCGCGGGCGAAGCTGGTCTCGCCGCCGCGTAACTCCAGCCGGGCCCGGATGCTCTCGGCCTGCTGCCGCAGCTCGGCCGAGACCGCGCCGCTGCGCAGCCGGTCGAGCAGGGCGTGCGCGCGGTGGGGACGGCCTTCGAGGCGGGCGTACTGGGCGGCGGCGGCCAGCCGGGTCGCCTTGACGTCGCCGCGGGTGCTCAGTTCGGCGGCCCGTTCGTAGGCCAGCGACAACGCCGGGAACGGGCAGGGCGAACCGGTCGCGGTGGCGGCGGCCTCCAGTTCGTCGGCCAGGTCCTCGGGCGGCCCGTCGAGGGCGGCGGCCCGGTGCCAGGCCCGCCGGAGCCGGTGGTGGGCCAGCGCCCCGGCGAGCGACCGGTGGGCGCCGCGCCGGGCCAGCAGCGACGCGTCGTGGTAGACCACCGGCCCGGCCGCCGGGTCGCGGAAGCGGAACCGGTCACCGGCCACCTCGACGATCCCGGCCTCCTCGGCTGCCTCCAGCGCGGTGAACGGGTCGCCGTCGAACGCCTTCACCAGCGTGGCCGTGTCGAGGCGCGGATCGGCGGCCAGCAGGAGCAGCAGGTCCCGCGTCGGGCGGGGCAGGTCGCCGATCTGGTCGGTGTACGCCCGCCACAACCGCCCCTGGCGCGGCAGGGTCGCCGGAGGGGCGGCCGTCCCGGCGAGCTGTTCGGGCGTGAGGGCCGCGGCCAGTTCGGTGAGCGCCAGCGGGTTGCCCCGGGCGATCTGGTCGAGCGCGGCCCGCAGGTCGTCGGGCAGCCCGCCGGGCACCAGGTCGTCGATCAGCTCCCTGGCGGCCCGTTCGTCGAGGTTGTCGAGCTGCCGGACCGGCACCGCCCCCGCCCAGACGTCGGAGCGCGCGGCCGCCAGCAGGGCCACCGGTTCGCCGGCCAGGCGCCGGGCGGCGAACAGCAGGGCCTCGCGGCTGGGCGCGTCGAACCGGTGCAGGTCGTCCACGACCGCGACGACCGGGCGGTCGGCCGCCGCCAGCGACAGCAGCGTGAGCACGGCGGCCGGGACGACCAGGCGGCCCGTCGGCGTGCCCAGGTCCAGGGCCTCGGTCAGCGCCTCGCCCTGCGCCTTCGGCAGCGCCGCCAGCCGGTCGCGCAGCGGGCGCAGCAGGCCGTGCAGCCCGGCGTAGGGCAGGTCGTGTTCGCACGCCACCCCGCGCGCGCGGAGCACCAGCAGGTCGCCGGCCTCGGCGGCGGCGAGGTCGAGCAGCGCCGACTTGCCCGTTCCCGCCGCGCCGACGAGAAGGAGGGCGCCGCCCGACCCGGCCCGCGCGGCGGCCGGCACGTCCCGCAAGGCGGCGAGTTCGGCCGCACGGCCCCGCAGGGGGACGGATGTGACGTGATGGGCTGCCGGCATCTCCTCAGTGTTACGGCCACATGACATCGCTGAAAGAGGGACATGCCGGAAAAGTCGCGACACCTTTCGCCACCTGCGGCGCGCAGGGCAAGACTGGTGATTTCACCGATGCGCGACCCGGTCGCCGCTGCCAAGACTCGTGCACCGTTCCGTCGGCATGCGACAAGGCGATGGTGCCCATGTTGGAAATCGGCCGGCTGACCGTGCGCTACGGCGGGGTCACCGCACTCGACGCCGTCGGCCTGACGGCGACCCCCGGTGAGGTGGTGGGCCTCATCGGCCCGAACGGCGCCGGGAAGAGCACCCTGTTCGACTGCGTGACCCGCCGCCGCGCCCCGGACGAGGGCGTCATCCGCTTCGCCGGGCACGACGTGCTCGCGCGACCGCCCCACCAGGTGGCCGGATGCGGCATCGCGCGCACCTTCCAGCACCCGGCGGTGTTCCCCGGGTTGTCGGTCCGGGAGAACGTCATGACAGGGGCGTACCGGTTCGCGCCCGCCGGCTTCTGGCGGGCCGCCTTCGCCCGGGACGGCGAACGGCGGCTGCGCGCGCACGCCGACCGGGTGCTCGACCTGTTCGGCCTGCTCGGCCTCGGTGACCACCCGGCCGCCGGACTGCCCTACGGGGTGCTGAAACGGGTGGAGATCGCCCGCGCGGTCGCCGCCGAGCCGGCGCTGCTGCTGCTCGACGAACCGGCCGGCGGGCTCGGCCCGCAGGAGGCGGCGGCCCTGGCGGGCCTCATCAGGGACCTGCACCGGGCGACGGGAATGACCGTCGTGGTGGTCGAGCACCACATGGAGTTCGTGCTGGGCCTGTGCGGGCGCATCGTCTGCCTCGACCTCGGCCACAAGATCGCCGACGGCCCGGCGCACGTGGTGCGCCGCGACCCGGCCGTGATCGCGGCCTGCCTGGGGGCCCGATGAGCGGCCTGGAGGTCGGCGGCCTGCGGGCCGGATACGGGGCCGTGCGGGTGCTGCACGGGGTCGACCTGGTGGCGGGGGAGCGGGAGGTCGTCGTCGTGCTCGGACCCAACGGCGCAGGGAAGACGACCCTGCTGCGGGCGCTGTCGGGGCTGGTGGCGGCCCGGGGCGTCGTCCGGGTCGGCGGGACGCCGGTGCTCGGGCTCGCGCCCGAGGAGATCGCACGGCGGGGGCTCGGCCACGTGACCGAGGAACGCGGCGTGTTCGGGCCGCTGACCGTGGAGGAGAACCTGCGGGTGGGCGCGTTCGCGCGGCGGTGGCCGCGCCGGGGGATCGACGACGACCTCGCGCGCGTGTTCACCTACTTCCCCGTGCTCCAGGCCCACCTGCGGCAGCCCGCCGGCACGCTCAGCGGCGGCGAGCAGGGCATGCTCGCCATCGGGCGGGCGCTGATGGGACGCCCCCGGGTGCTGCTGCTCGACGAGCCGTCGCGGGGGTTGTCTCCCGGAGTGACCGGCCGGTTGTTCCAGACCCTCGCGGCCATCGCCGGACGCGAGGGCGGCACGATCGTGGTCGCCGAGCAGAACGCGCGGGCCGCCACGCTGGTCGCGCACCGCGTGCACACCCTCGACGGCGGGCGGCTGGTCGCATGATCGGGCAGGTCTTCAACGGGCTGGGCGCCGGCGCGGTCTACGCCGCGCTCGCGCTGGCGCTGGTGCTCGTCCACCGGTTCACCGGCGTGGTCAACTTCGCCCAGGGCGAGCTCGCGATGGTGTCGGCCTACGTGGCCTGGCAGCTCGTCGACGCCGGACTGTCCTACTGGCTGGCGCTGCCGCTCACCATGGCCGCCGCCTTCGCCGCGGGCGCTTTGGCGCAGCGGCTCGTCACGCGCCGGGCCGCCGACGCGGCGCTGATCATGACGATCGGCCTGTACGTCCTGGTGCACGCCCTGGCCGACCAGATCTGGACCTCGGCGCTGCGCGCCTTCCCCAACCCCTTCCCCGGCGGGCCGCTCGGCGTCGCCGGACCGCTGGCCGTGGTGGGGGCCGTGCTGGCGCTGCTCTACCTCGTGATCCGGCACAGCGGCGCCGGGCTGACGCTGCGCGCGGTCGCCGCCGACCCCCGGGCGGCCCGCCTGTCGGGCGTCCGGGTGGGCCGCGTGCACGCCCTCGGCTGGGGCCTGGCCGCCGTGGCCGGGGCGGTGTCGGGCGTGCTGGTCGCGCCGGTCGTGTTCCTGGAGCCCGGGATGATGGGCGGCGCGCTCGTCGCGGCCCTGGCCGCCGCGGCCGCCGGCGGGTTCGCCGACCCCGTCGCGGCCGTCGCGGGCGGGCTGCTGATCGGGGTGGCCGAGACGCTGGCCGGCACCTACCTGTGGGCCGACCTGCGGGTGCTGGTGCCGCTCGCGGTCCTGCTGGCGCTGCCGGTCGTCCGGGGCGGCGGGCTCGCGCGGGTGCGGACATGAGCGCGGGCGTCAGCACGGGTCACGACCCGGGCACCGGGCACCGCCGCCCGGCCGTCGGGCAGTACGCGGGCGACCGGCGGCGGGCCTGGCCCTACCCCCGGTGGTCGCTCGGCGTGGCCGTCGCCGGTGCCGTGTCGGTGCCGTTCCTGGTGCCGCCCTACCCGCTGCACCAGGTGACGCTGGTGCTGGTCTACGTCGTGGCGCTGCTGGGGCTCGACCTGGTGGCCGGGCACGGCGGGCTGATCTCGCTGGGGCACGGGGCGTTCTTCGGCGTCGGCGCCTACGCCGCCGCGATCCTGCTCTCCTCCGGCGTGCCCTATCCGGTGACGCTGCCGGTGGCCGGGCTGGTCGCCTACGGGCTCGGGCACGCCTTCGGCCGGCCGGCGGTCCGGCTGAGCGGGGTCTACCTGGCGGTCGTGACGTTCGCGGTGGCGGTGGCCGTGCCGCCGCTGATCCGGCGGCTGGCCCCGGGCGGCGCGATGGGGCTGCCGGTGCGCACCCCGGCCGCGCCCTCCTTCACCGGCCTCGCCGACGACCAGTGGGTCTACCTGCTCGTGCTCGCCGTCGCGGCGGCCGCGTTCACGCTGATGCGCTCGGTGGTGCGGTCGAGCTGGGGGCGGGCCCTGGTGGCGCTGCGGGGCGACGCCGGCGCGGCGGAGCTCCTCGGGATGCGGCCCGCGGCGATCCGGGCGCACGCCTTCGCGTGCTCGGCCCTGTACGCCGGCCTGGCCGGCTGCCTGTTCACCTGGACGACCGGGTTCGTGGCGGCCGAGTCGTTCACCGTCACGCTGTCGATCACCCTGCTGGCCGGGATCGTCATCGGCGGCCTCGGGACCGTCTCGGGCGCGGTGATCGGGGCGGTCGTGGTGACCTTCCTCCCCGCGCCGGGGCTGGTCTCCGGCCTGGCGCTCATCCTCGTGCTGGCGGTCGCGCCCAGCGGGGTGACCGGACTGGTGCGCCGAGCGCCGGCGTTCCTCAGGAAGGACCGGCGATGAGACGACTGGTGCTGGTGGCGCTCCTCCTGGTCTCGGCCTGCCGGCTGACCTCGGCGGAGGTGACCGTGAGCAGCCCCGCCGAGTGCGCCGGGCAGCGCGCCGACGGCCTCACCCCCGGGAAGGTGCTCGTGGGCGGCGTCTATCCGCTGTCCGGCCCCGCCTCGGCCTACGCGGCGGTCGCGCAGGGCGTCTCGGCCTACTTCGCCTGGGCGAACGCGCGCGGCGGCGTGGCCGGACGCCAGGTCGAGTTCCTGGTGCGCGACGACGGCTACCAGCCCGCCCGTGCGGTCGAGGAGGCGCGGCGGCTGGTCGACTCCGACCGCGTCTTCGCGCTGTTCCAGACGCTCGGCACGCCGTCGACGGCCGCCGTGCGCGCCTACGCCAACCAGCGCGGAGTGCCGCAGCTCTTCGTCGCCTCGGGCGCCTCCGAATGGGGCGACGCCGCCTATCCGTGGACGATCGGCTTCCAGCCCACCTACGCCGCCGAGGCCCGCGTCTACGCCCGCCACCTGCTGGAGACCCGCCCGCACGCGACGGTCGCGGTGCTCTACCAGAACGACGACTTCGGCCACGAGCTGCTGACCGCCTTCGAGGAGGCCGTCGCCGGGACGGGGGTCCAGGTGGTGGCCCGGCGCAGCTACGAGGTGATGGACGCCGACGTCCAGGCGCAGATGGCGAGCCTGGCCGAGTCGGGGGCGGGGGTCTTCCTCAACGTCGGCACGCCCAAGTTCGCCGCCCAGGCCCTGGCCGCCGACGCCGCCATGACGACCTGGAACCCGCTCCACCTGCTCAACGGCGTCGCCAACACGCCCTCCCTGATCGCCGCGCTGGGGCCCTCGGCGCTGCGCGGCGTGCTGACGACCAATTTCTACAAGGACCCGGTCGCGTGGGAGACCGACCCGGCCGTGCGGACGTTCGCCGACGCGGTCCGGCGGCACGTGCCCGGCGCCGACCCGTCCAGCTCGCAGGTGATGTTCGGCTGGACGTCGGCGGCGGCCTTCGCGGCGGCGCTGGAGCGGATGGAGTGCCCGTCGCGGGAGGGCCTGATGGCGGCGGCCCGGGATCTGCGGGACGTCGAGATCGGCACGCTGCTGCCCGGCATCACCGTCTCGACCGGCCCCGGCGACCCCTATCCGGTGGAGGACCTGCGCGTGTTCCGGTTCGGCGACTCGGGGTGGGAGGCGGTTTAATCGGACTTGCGATGTCTCACATTCACGTTGACCGGAAGATCCTGGAGGCGGGCGCGGCCTACCGCAACCTGCTCGTGTCGTCGACCGGCCTGGTGCCCGACGAGCCGACGGTCGTGACCACGGGCTGCGGAGCCCGGGTGCCCTACGCGCAGACGTCGGTCCGGCCCGAGAGCGTGACCTGCCTGCCGTGCCGGGAGCACGCCGCCGCCGAGCACCTGCGCTACGCCGACCAGGTGACCCGCCTGAGCCGGATGACGGGCTCGGTCATCACCCCCGCCCAGGCCGGCGAGGCCGCGGAGCGGGCGCGCGAGACGGCCCGGAAGTTCGCGAACTGAGCCGCGGTGGTTGATCGGTTGTTGTTCGACGTCGGCGACGCGGCTTTCGCGTGCCCGCCTGACCCGCCCGACCTCCGGTGGTACCTGGAGGACTATCGGCGTGTGCCCTACGGCGTCGGCGCCGCGCGGGCGGCCGAGCTCTCCGCCGAGATGGCCGCGTGGGGCGAGGCGCTGTTCACGGCCCTCTTCGCGGCGGAGGACCGGCGGGCCGCCTACGAGGCGGCACGGGCCGGGAAGGGCCCGGTCGAGCTGGTCATCCGGGGGGAGACCGGCCTGCCGTGGGAGTTGCTGCGCGACCCGGAGCGCGGCCGGTTCCTGGTCCTCGACCAGGTCGCGGTGGTGCGTGCCACGCCCGGAACCGAGCCGGGCGAGCCGGTGCCCGTGCCCGGCGAACGGCTGCGGGTGCTCTCCGTGCTCTCCCGGGGCGACCATCCGATCGTCACCCGCCCGCTGCTCGACCGGCTCGGCGGCGACGTCGACCTCGTCGTCCTGCGCCCGCCCACCCTGGCCCGGCTCCGCGAGGAGGCGGCCGGCTGCCACGTCGTCCACTTCGACGGCGGCGGCCTGCCCGGACCGCCCGAGGAGGTCGCCGAGGCGCTCGGCGGGTGCGACGTGCCGCTGGTGATCGCCGGCGCGTGCCCGCCCGAGGCCGCGGCCGTGCTGGCCGGGTCCGCCGGGTCGGTGGTGGCCCTGCCCCACCGCCTCGACGCGGCCGCCGCCGCCGGGTTCCTGGCCTGCCTGTACGACCGCCTGATCGCCGGCGACACCGTCACCGCCGCCGTGACGGCCGGCCGCGAACGCCTGGCCGGACGGCCCGAGCGCCCCAGCCTCCGGGGGCCCCTGCGCCTCGACGACTGGCTGGTCCCCGTCCACCACCTCCGCCGCGACGCGCGCTTCCCCGACCTGCTCGACCCCAAGGGCGACCCCGTCACCTCGCGGGAGACGTTCGTCGGCCGCGACGACCTCTTCCACGACCTGGAAGACCACCTCCACCACCGTGGGGCCGCCCTGCTGCACGGTCCCCCCGGGATCGGCAAGACCGAGCTGGCCGAGGCGTTCGGCCGCTGGTGGGCCCGCACGGGCGGGGCCGACCCCGCCGACGTGGTCCGGCACACCGCCTCCGGCCCCGACACGATCGTCGCCGCCCTCGGCCTGCCCCGCCTGGGACCCGAGTTCGCCCGCGCCGGCCGCGACCGGCGCCGCGACCTGGTGCGGCGGCTCCTCGGCGAACGGCGGCTGCTGCTGATCCTCGACGGCCTCGACACCCTCGACTCCCTCGGCTCCCTCGGCTCCCCCGACGACGACGGACCGGCCGCCCTGCGCGACCTGGTGGCCGACGTGGCCGCGTCGGCGCGCGGCGCGGTGCTGATCACCAGCCGCACCCCCGAGCCCCGGCTCGGCGACCTGCCGAGGATCGAGGTGGCCGGGCTGAACGCCGAGGACGCCACCGGCTACGCCGACCGGCTGCTGGCGGCCGTGCCGGGCGCGGCGCCGCGCCGCCGGCGGTGGGTCTTCTCCGACCTGATGGCGGCCCTGGCCGGGCACCCCCTGGCCATGCGGCTGACCCTGCCCCGGCTGGCCGACACCGAGCCCGAGGAACTGCTCGACGCCCTCCGCCACCGGGGCCTCGGCCGCGACCTGCTCGGCGCGGGCGTGCACCACGCCCTGACCTACCTGTCGGCCGACGAGCGGCGGCGGCTGGGCGCCGTGGCCCTGTTCCCCGGGGTCGTGATCACCGACGTCCTCGCCGTGGTGTCGCGGTTCTGGTCGGCCCCCGACGCCTTCCGCGGCCTCGGGCCGGCGGCCTGGCGCGCGGAGCTCGACCGCGCCGTCGCGACCGGGCTGCTCACCCGCGTGCGCGTCAGCACCGAGACCGCCGACGGCCTGGGCACCGGCCCGGCCCTGGCCATGGCGCTCGGCATGTACGCCCTCCACCCGGCCCTGCGCCCCCACCTCGTCGAGGAGTGGCGGGCCGCCGGTCAGCGCGGTTTCGACCAGGAGTACGCCACCACCCGGTTCGCCCTCATGGAGGCCACCGCCGAGTTCGCCGGACGGCTGCACCACCAGCTCACCGAGGGCGACGCCGAACTGGCCGCCCGCGTGCTGCGCGTCCAGTACGACAGCCTGGCCGGGGTGTTCGGCGCGGCCCTCGACGGCCGACAGTGGCGGACCGCGCAGCGCATCGCGACGGTGCTCACCACCCGATGGTCCGGCGACCTCGACGAGGAGGGGCGGATGTGGACCGCCCGGGGCCGCCGCGCCCTGGAGTTCGCGGGCGGCATCGCCCCGGCCCTCGACGGCCCCGCCGGGGAACTGTGGTTCTCCCTGGTGGCCGGGGACGCCGAACGCCACCTCGCCGCGGGCCGCCTGGACGAGGCGGGCCGCGGCTACCGCGACCTGCTCGCCGCGCTCCCGCAGCGGCCCGCCGGCGCGCAGCTCGCCGCCGTCCAGCACCAGCTCGGCCGGGTGGCGGAGGAGCGGGGAGAGTGGGAGGAGGCCGAGACGTGGTACCGCACCGCGCTGGCCACCGGCGAGGAGATCGACTACCGGCCCGTGATGGCCGGGAGCTGCCACGGGCTCGGCCGGGTGGCCTGCGAACGGGGGCGGCTCGACGAGGCCGACCGGTGGTTGCGCCGGTCGCTGGACGCCAACGGGCCTCTCGGCGACCGGCGGATGACGACCGCCACCTACCGCCAGCTCGTCCGGGTCGCCGAGATCCGGGGCGACGCGGAGGCCGCGCTCGACTGGGTCGTGCGCTGCGTCGCCCCGGCCGGGCCCGGCGAGATCGGCGACCGGTGGCGGGAGCTCACCGGGGAGCCCGTCCCGGAGCTGGCCCGCGACCTCGTGGCGGAGGAGGGCGGCTGACCTACGCGGGCTGACCTACGCGGGCTGACCTACGCGGGCTGACCTACGCGGGCTGACTTACGCGGGCGGCGGGACCTGGTACTCCTTGGCCAGGTCGGAGATCGTGTGCTCCTTGAAGATCACCGCTCCGCCGATCGCCTCCTTGTCGGGCTTGACGATGTACGTCGAGAGCGAGGCCGGCTTGTCGTACACGGAGAAGTCCATCGGGGTGCCGCCGAAGCCGCCCTCCCAGGCGTTCTGCGACCGGTGGGCCGTGATGATGCCCTCGCGGCTCAGGTCCTTGGCCGCGCAGGCGGCCTTCAGGGCGTCGCCGATGATGACGGCCTGCGTGTAGCCGGAGGCCACGCCGCTGTCGAGGGGCTGGCCGGGGAACTTGGCCTCGTAGTCCTTGATGAGCTTCTGGTAGACAGGCAGCGGCGCCGAGATCGGCGCCCCGGCCGTGGCCACGTAGTAGTCCTTGAGCAGCGCGGGCGCGGCGGGCGTGTCCAGGAGCAGGGGGCTGTAGGCGGAGTTGCTGCCCACGAACGGCACGTCGAGGCCGGAGGCGAGCGCCACGCCGACCAGCGAGGCGGCCTGGCGGGGGCCGACCGAGACCAGGATCGCGTTCACACCGGCCTTCTTGAAGGCGGTGGCCTGCGCGGTCATGTCCTGGTCGGTGGCCTTGATCTTCTGCTCGACCAGTTCGAGGCCGACCTTCTGCGAGGCGAACTTCGAGCCGTTGAGCGCGCTCTCGCCGTAGTCGCCCTCGAAGTAGAGGTGCCCGATCTTGTCGCCGGACTTGATGCCCTTCTCCTTCGTCAGGAAGTCGACGGCGTTGATCATGTCGACGTCGTAGGTCGTGCCGGTGACCTGGATCGCGTCGCTGCCGAGCAGGCTGGTCGCCCACGCGTTCGGGAGCGTGAGGATCTTGTCGGCGGTGATCTTCTCCTTCAGCGCCGTCACCATCGGCGACCCGATGAACTGCGGGATCGCGGCGGTGCGCGGCGCGACCTCCGCGTAGGCCGCCATCGCCTTCTGGACGTCGTAGCCGTGGTCGCGGACCACCGTCTCGATGGTCCGGCCGCAGACGCCCCCGGCGGCGTTGAGCTGCTCGAAGTACATCTGCTGGGCCTGCGTGACGCTCTTGCCGAGCGAGGCGTAGGGCCCGGTCAGGTCGGTGAGCAGAGACAGCGTGACGGTCGTCTCGGTCACGCCGGGACCGGTCTTCACCCCGTCGCCGCCGGTCGCGGTGGCCGGGGCCGCCCCGCCGGTGGCCTTGTCGCTGGCGCAGGCCGACGCGGCGAGCGCCAGGGCCGCGATGACGATCGCGGCCTTCCGGTTAAGGGACATGCGGACTCCTGGTTTCTGGTGAGGGGGAGGGGGAGGAGAGGGGCAGCCGCAGGCGCGGCGGTCTCAGGCGGATCTTCCGGATCAGCCCGAGCAGGCCGCCCGGCAGGAAGAGCACGACCGTCACGACGGCCGCGCCGTAGAGGATGCGGGCCGCCTCGGCGGGGGAGACGCCCCCCGGCGTCCCCGGGGCGGCCACCAGCGGGATCGAGTCGCTGTACTTGGTGAGCAGTTGCGGCAGCAGGGAGACGAACAGGGCGCCCACGACCGCGCCGCCGACCGAGCCCAGGCCGCCGATGACGATCATGGCCAGGTAGTCGAGCGACAGCAGCACGCCGAAGTACTCGGGCACCGTCCGCTGGAAGACCAGTGCCAGCAGGACGCCGGCGAGGCCGCCGTACATGCTGGAGAGCACGAAGACCCCGGCCCGGTACCGCGCGACCGGCACCCCCATCACGCCCGCCGCGATCTCGTGGTCGCGGATGGTGTTCATGGCCCGGCCGGGCCGCCCTTTCAGGACGCCCTGGGCGAAGACCATCGACAGCGCCACCAGGATCAGCCCGAGGAACCACAGGCGCTCCAGCGTCCCGAACGGCACCTGGAGCACGATCAGCTCCGGGGTGTCGCCGAAGGAGAAGCCGAACAGGGAGAGCTCCGGCACCGCCCGGCCGTTGAAGCCGCCGGTCAGGTGCTCGGCGTTGAACAGCACGTGCTGGCCCCCGAAGATCAGCGCGAACGTGGCGATGCCCAGGTAAGCGCCCTTGAGCCGGCCCGCGATGGGGCTGAACAACCCGCCCGCGACCCCCGCCACGACGACCGCCAGCACCGCCGCCAGCCCCGTCGGCAGGCCCAGCCCGCCCAGCCGCGCGGTCGGCTCGGCGGAGAAGAACACGTACGCGTAGGCCCCGACCGCGAGGAAGAACGCGTGGCCCATCGAGAGCTGGCCCGTCGCCCCGGTGAGCAGGTTGATGCCGATCGCCCCGATCGCGGCCGACATCGCGAACAGCCCGGTCTGCAGCCAGAAGCCGTCGAGGTAGAACGGCACCAGGCAGAGCACCGCCGCGACACCGGTCCAGGCGAGGTACCTATACACGGGCCAGCTCCTTCGTCCCGAACAGCCCGGCGGGCCGGATGAGCAGGATCACGAGCATCACCAGGAACGGCGCCACGTCGCCGATGCCGCGGCCGAGGAAGGCCATGTCGTTCTGGTAGCCGCTCATCATCGACTCGGTCACGCCGATGACCAGGCCGCCGACCAGCGCGCCGGTGGTCGAGTCGAGCCCGCCGAGGATCGCGGCCGGGAACGCCTTCAGCGCCACCAGCGAGGTGCTGCGGTCGAGGCCGGGGGTGGGGAAGACGCACAGGAACAGCGCGGCCACCGCCGCCAGGCCGCCCGCCACGGCCCACGCGCTCATCGAGACCCGGCCGAGCCGCACCCCCATCAGCGCGGCCGTTTCGGCGTCCTCGGCGGCGGCCCGCATCGCGACGCCCCAGCCGGTGTACTTGAACGCCAGCAGGAACGCGGTGATCAGCGCCGCCGCCGTCACGAGCGCCACGATCCGGGTCTCCGCCAGCGTCACCCCGCCGAACCGCACCACCTCGCTGCCCCACGGGTCGCCCATGGCCAGCACGTCGGTGCCGATCTGCCGGGTCAGCTCGGTCGTGATGACGATGTCGACGCCGATCGTGACGATCGCCAGCACGCTGTGGGAGGCCACGTTGGCCCGCCGGATGACCAGGAACTCGATGGCCGCGGCGACCAGCGCCGCCGCCGCGACGCCGATCAGCAGCGCCGCCCAGAAGCCGACCACGGGCCACAACCGCGCCACCAGATAGCCGCCCGCCAGCAGCAGCGAGGCGTGCGCGAAGTTCACCACCTCGGTCGCCTTGAAGATGATGACGAAGCCGAGCGCGATGAGCGCGTACACGGCTCCGATCGAGATGCCGTTGACCAGCAGCTCCACGAACGTGGTCACGTGCCCTCCGTCCCGAGGTAGGCGCCGATGACGGCGGGGTCGGCCTGCACCTCGGCGGGGGTCCCGTCGGCGATGCGCCTGCCGAAGTCCAGGACGGTCACCCGGTCGGCCAGCCGCATGACCATGCCCATGTCGTGCTCGACCAGGACGATCGAGATGCCGAGGCTGTCGCGCACCGACAGGATGAGCTCGGCCATCTCCTGGCGCTCACCGCTGTTCATCCCGGCCACCGGCTCGTCCAGGAGCAGCAGCCGGGGTTCCATGCACAGGGCGCGGGCCAGTTCCACCCGCTTCTGGACGCCGTAGGGCAGCAGCCCCACCGGGAACGCCAGCTTGCCGGTCAGCCCGACGAACTCGGCGATCTCCGCCACCCGCGCGACGTGCCGTCGCTGTTCGCGCCGGGCGCGCGGCAGCCGCAGCCCGGCCGAGACGAACCCCGAGGACGTCAGCCGGTGCCGGCCCAGCATCAGGTTGTCGTGCACCGGCAGCCGGGGCGACAACGCGATGTTCTGGAACGTGCGGGCCACGCCCAGCGCCGCGATCCGGTGCGGCCGGAGCGTGGTGAGCTCGGCGCCGCCGAACCTGACCGAGCCGGAGGTCGCCTTGTAGACCCCCGACAACACGTTGAAGCACGTCGACTTGCCGGCCCCGTTGGGCCCGATGACGGCGTGCACGGTCCCGGGAGCCACGGTGAAGCTGACGCCGTCGAGGGCGGTGAGCCCGGCGAACCGGACGGTCACGTCGCGGACTTCGAGCGGTTCCATACCGTCCGGTTGGTATGCCGTCGTCATGCTACGACCACCTCGAGAGGGTGCGTGTCTCAAGGGTGCCCTCCACGGCGTCGGCGACGCCGAGGTAGCGGCGGCGCACCTCGTCGCTGTCCCGCAACTCGGCGGCGGTGCCCTCCAGGGCGACCTCGCCGACCTCCAGGACGTAGGCGTGCGACGCCAGCGACAGGGCCATCGCCACGTTCTGCTCCACGAGCAGGACCGAGGTGCCCAAACTGTTGATCTCCTTGATCGTCTCGGCGATGCGGGCGGCCATCAGCGGGGCCAGCCCGAGGGTGGGTTCGTCGAGCAGCAGCGTCGTCGGCCCGGCCATCAGCGCCCGCCCGATCGCGAGCATCTGCTGCTCGCCGCCGGACAGCAGCCCGGCCCGCTGGCGGGCGCGATCCCTCAGCACGGGGAAGAGCTCGACCACCTGGTCGTGCGCCTTGGCGTTCGCACGACGCGACCGGCCCAGGCCGCCCGCCCGCAGGTTCTCCTCGACGGTCATCCGGGCGAACACCCGCCGCCCTTCGGGCACCTGCACGACCCCGCGCGCCACCACCGAGGCGGCGTCGAGCCCGGTCAGCCGCTGGTCGCCCAGCGTCACGGCACCCTGGCAGGCGCCCCGGTGGAAGCGGAGCGTGCCGGAGATCGCCCGCAGCAGGGTCGACTTGCCCGCGCCGTTCGCGCCCAGCACGGCGACGATCGACCCGGACGGCACCCGCATGGACACCCCGCGCAGCGCCCGCACCGGCCCGTAGCCCACCACCAGATCGCTGACAGCGAGATCGGCCATTACGTGATTCCTCCAAGAGCGTCGGTGGTGCACACCAAACCCCGCGCTCGCACGGCCGTCCAGAGCGTCCGGTGAAGTCGCGACCCCTGCCCACTCATGACGGGACCCGGTTGTGCACCCGCACAACGGCGTGTCACGAAACGAAACCGAACCTTGTTCCGGAATGGGTCGGGTGGCAGGTTGGGGAGATGCGCTCCCTTACGCAGTCCAACCACGACGCGGAGGTCCGTGAGCTGCTGCGCGGCGCGGCCGGGGCCCTCCTGGCCCGGCTCCCCGAGCTGACCGACGAACTGGTGACCCGGGTCCGCGGCGGCGACGAGGCCTACTGCACGTTCGTGCCGGCCGACGACCACTGGCAGAGCACCCGCGAGGGCCTGCGGATCGGCATCACCACGATCCTGCAGGACCGGCACGAACGCCGCGACCTGCCGTTCACCGAGTCGATGGCCCGCCGCCGGGCCGAACAGGGCCTCCCGGTCGACTCCCTGATGCGCATGTACCGGCTGGCCGCCCAGGTGATGTGGTCGGCCATCGTCGAGTACGTCGAGCGGGAGCAGCCCGAACGCATCGGCGTGCTGGTCCGGGTGGCCGGCCACGTCTGGCACGCCATCGACCGGCAGGCGCTGGTCGCCGGCAACACCTACCGGAGAAGGGAGCAGGAGCTGCTCGGCCGCAACCACGAACGCGTGAACGCGTTGCTCGACGCCCTCCTCGACGGCACCGCCGACGCGGGCGTGGTGCGCGGCGCCTCGGCCGCGCTCGACCTGCCCGAACGGGCCCGCTTCGCGGTGGTGACGGTGCGTTTCCCGATCCGCCACGACCACGAGGGCACGCGGCTGCCCGAGAAGATCGGCCAGATGCGCTTCATGTGGCGCATGCGGACCGGCCACGAGGTCGGCGTGGTCGCCCTGGGCGACGCCTCGCTCGACGACCTGACCCAGGCGCTGCGCCTGGTCGTCAGCGGCGTGGCCGGGGTGAGCCCGGTGGTGGAGAGCCTGGTCGACCTCGGCGACGCCCACCGCCTGGCCGAGCTCGCGATGCGCACCTGCGCCGACGCCGGCCCCGAGATCGCCCGCCTCGACCAGCGGCTCGCCACCGTGCTGGTCATCTGCCAGCCCGAGTTGTCGGGCCACCTGGTCGGGGGAGTGCTGGGACCGCTGCTGGCGCTGGAGGGCGCCGACCGCGACGTGCTGCTGACGACGCTGGAGACCTGGTTGCTCTGCGAGGGCTCGGCCGCCCGCGCGGCCGGGCGGCTCTACTGCCACCGCAACACGATCATCAACCGGATCCGCCGCATCGAGCAGCTCACCGGCCGCTCCCTGTCGCGCCCGCGCGACATCGTGGACCTCACCCTCGCCTTGGACGCCGTGCGCCTCTTACCCCTCTGATGGAGAGCGCTCTCCGCTAAAGTGGCGGATATGAGGGAAGATCGGGTGGCTTCGCCCACGCTGGAAGACGTGGCACGGGCCGCCGGGGTCTCCCGCGCGACGGTCTCCCGCGTGATCAACGGCATCCGCAACGTCGACCCGTCGATCCAGGAGGTGGTCCGCCGGGCCATCGCCGAGGTCGGCTACGTGCCGAACCGGGCCGCCCGCCAGCTCGTCACCGGCAAGACGGGCTCGATCGCGCTGATCGTCTCGGGGGCGGGCCAGTTCTTCGCCCGCGTCTTCACCGACCCCTTCTTCGGCCGCGTCGTCGAGGGCATCAGCGGCCACCTGCGCCCGCTCGGCGTGCACCTCGTGCTGATGCTGGCCGAGGCCGCCGACGCGCGGGCCCAGGTCGTCGACTACGTCCGGCAGGGCCACGTCGACGGCGCGATCCTGGTCACCACCCACGCCGACGACCCCCTCCCGGCGATGCTGGCCGAGTCGGGCACCCCCGTCGTCCTGTTCGCCCGCCCCGACCAGCCGATTCCCATCTCGTACGTCGACCTCGCCCACGGCGCCGGCGCGCGTATGGCCGCCGACCACCTGGTCGCGCGCGGGTGCGAACGGGTCGCCACCATCTCAGGCCCTCTCGACGTGCTCGCCTCGATGGAACGCCTGTCGGGCTTCCGCGAGGCGATGGCCCGCCACGGCCACGCCTACGTGCCCAGCGTCGCGGGCAACTTCACCAAGGAGAGCGGTGCGGCGGCGATGACCCGGCTGCTGGACGAGCACCCCCACATCGACGGCCTGTTCGTCGCCAACGACCTGATGGCCCAGGGCGCCCTGGAGGTGGCCGCCGCCCGCGGCCTGCGCATCCCCGCCGACCTCAAGGTCGTCGGCTTCGACGACAGCACGGCCGCCCTGGCCTGCCGCCCGCCGCTGACGACCATAAGGCACCCGGTCGAGGACATGTCGGCGGAGATGTCCCGGCTCCTGCTGGCCCAGATCGAAGACCCGTCCCGGCGCCCGAAGTCGGTCATCTTCGAACCGGAACTGGTCGTCCGCGAGTCGGCCTAGCGGAACAGCCGGGCCGGGACCGCGTCGGCGATGGCGCGGTAACCCGCCGGGTTGAAGTGCAGGTGGTCGCCCGTGTCGTAGGCGGGCAGCATGCGGCGGGGGTCGGCCGGGTCGCGGGTCACCCGGTCGAAGTCGAGCACGGCGTCGAACACGCCGCTCGTGCGGATCCAGTGGTTCACCCGCTGCCGGGTGGCCTCGCGCAGGCCGGCCGGGTCGTCGTAGCCGGTGTTGCCGCCGAACGGGGTGATCGTGGCGCCGTACACGCGCAGGTCCTGGGCGCGGGCCCGGACGGCGATCTGCTCGTAGGCGGCGATCAGGTCGGCGCCGACCTGGTTCTGGGCGGCCTCGGCCGCCTCGGCGGTGCCGATGTCGTTCACGCCCTCGAAGACCAGCAGCCACGCCGCGCCGCTGACGGCCAGCACGTCGCGGTCCAGGCGGGCCAGCAGGTTCGGGCCGAGGCCGTCGTTGAGCACCCGGTTGCCGCCCGCCGCCTGGTTCAGCACGGGGGTGCCGCGCAGCCGGTCGGCCAGCACGTCGGGCCAGCGGTCGTTGCCGTTCGTCGTGGAGCCGCGGCCGTCGGTCAGCGAGTCGCCGACGATGACGAGGGCCCTGGCGTCGGAGACGGTCTCGACGCCGCTGAGGAAGTACCAGTGGTCGGTCGGGGTGGCCCCCGGCAGGTCGGCGTCGGCGACATGGTCGCCGGCGAGCAGGTGCGAGGTCGTGCGGGAGCCGGGATGGGAGGTCACGAGGTTGCTCGCCTGGCCGTCGGCCAGGTAGAGGGTGACCGTGAGGTTGGTCCCGGGGGCGACCGCGAAGTTCAGCGGGTCGGAGACCGCCTGCGCGCCGACCGGCACGCTCACCGACGCGCGCCCCTGGAAGGTGACCGGCCGCGAGGACCCCGGCCGGATCGCCGCCACGCCCGCCCGGCCGTCCGCCGGAAGCGCGACGGCGGCCTTGGTGATGGGCAGCGCGACTCCGCCGAAGGCGTTGGAGAACCGCAGCCGCACCTGCCGGCCGCCGGTCGTGACCCGGACCGTCTGCCGCAGGGTCGTGTCGTCCATGACCAGGTTGTCCTGGGTGAACGGCGCCGGGGGCAGGTTGTGCGGCTCGGTGAGCTGCGGCATCGACGTCCAGGTGTGCACCCAGTCGGGCCTGCCCTGGCCGAGGGCCGGCGTGACCCCCAGCAGGGCGACGGTGAGCACCGTCACCAGCAGTAACCGGACACGCTTCATCGCAGATCCTCCCGCTCGTCTGTTGGGCGCAGACCGCCGGGAGCGTTCTTGATCGGCCCGCGGGGGGCTCAGTGTCAGGGGGTTGTGGACGGGCCGTCAAGCTCCGCTGTCAGCGTCCGAGGTCGCCCGCGAAACGTTCATCAGGGCTCGCGCCCGGGGTTCGGCCACGGGTTGGGCTTGCAGCCGCGCAGGGAGATCGTCTGCTGGACCATCACCGGGGCCGCGCGCCCCCGGCCGGGGCAGTCGCGGTGGCCGTGCCCGAGGCCGTGGCCGACCTCGTGGCTGATGACGTACTTCCGGTAGAGCTCCAGGTCCTTGTACGTGTCGGCGCCGTAGGCCCAGCGGCGCGCGTTGATCACCGCCCGGCGGCCGTTCCAGCAGGAGAGCTGGCCGAACGTGCGCAGCGGGAGGCACTCGCGGTTGGTCGTACCGGGAGTGGCGAGCGTGACCCGGAGCCGGGCCGAGCCGTTGGAGACCCGCTCGAACCGCCCCCAGCCCCGGGGGTCGTTCAGGATCTCGTGGACGGCCGTCGCGAACTCGTCCACGTCGAAGGGGAGCCCCTTCTCGACCTCGACCATGTACCTGATCACCTGCGCCCTGCCCGCGCGGGGTTCGGCCTCGCCGACGGCGACGCGGTACTTCCCCGAGCCCTTCTCCGGCACCTTGACCTTCTTCGGCGTGCTCGGCGGCGGCGTCGGGGCGGGCGGCGGGATGTACGGCAGCGTCGCCCGCGGGGAGGCCGGCGGTGGCACGGTCCCGACCTGGGCCACCGGTTCCGGGACCTCCTCGGACGGCAGCGCGAAACCCCAGGTCACCGCGCCCACCACGGCGATCCCGGCCGCCGCGAACAGGACACGGTGGTTCACGACCCTCCCAAAACGAACTGAACGTGATCATACGGGAGGAGATCATCCGCACAGTTACGGTTGGGGGGTATTGCTCGCCCTTTCTGGTGAATCGGGGGCGTACTCCCGATTTCCGAATTACAGTCCAGGTATCGGGAGGCATGGAGGACAGAGCGGGTGGAACGTTCCCCAGAGACGATCACCAACGACCTTTTAGCCGTCGTCACCCGAGAGCTCGGATACCGGGAGAAGCCCGGACAGCACACCAAATACGGCGCGTGGTACGCCGAGACCGTCAAGGATCCCCAGTACCGCAACGCCGCGTGGTGTGACATGTTCATCGCCTGGGCCGCGGACAAGGCCGGAGTCACCGACTACGTCGGCGCCTTCGCCTGGACGCCCTCCCACGCGCGCTGGTTCGAACAGCGCCAGGCGTGGACGGACGAACCCGAGCCGGGAGCCCTGGTCTTCTTCGACTGGGCGGGTGGCGACGACATCAAGGGCATCGACCACGTGGGCATCGTCGAGAGGGTCGACGGCGACAAGATCCACACGATCGAGGCGAACGTCGACAAGGTCTGGCTGAAGCGAAAGGTCCGCGACGAGAGCAAGGTCGTCGGCTACGGCATCCCCCGGATGGTCAAGCCCGACCTGACCGTCGAACCGGCCGACGTGACACTGGCGTTACGGCCCGACGCGGTCAGCGCGACCACGAGCCACGCGGGCGGGGTGGACCCGGTCGCGGCGATGGCGACGGGGGTGCTGGTGGTGGCGGTGGGGGTGAGCCTCATCTTCGGCGGGTTCCACGTGCGCAAGCTCGCCTTCTCGGTGGGCCGCCACCGCAGATCGACGCCGCCCCCGCCGGAGCCTCCGGTGGAGCCGGAGGAGCGGCCGCTGGCCGCCGTGGCGATCCGATCGTCGTCGGCGCCGGGGGAGACGGCGCCGCGCAGGCGCTCCCGGCCGTACGAGTAGCCGTCGGCCGCCCTCCCCGGCCGAGTGATGATCACAACCGGGGCAGATCGTCCATCGCCTCCCTGGCGTCATCCGCCTTCGGGTGCCCGGAGTCGACGACGGCCTGATAGGCCGCCCGCGCGGCATGGACATCGCCCCATCTCTCGTAGCAGAGTCCCAGGTTGTAGCCGGCGTCGGGCGCGTAGTGCGGGTGCCCCGACTCGACGGCGAAACGGTACGCCGCCTCCGCGCCGGCCCGGTCGTCCAGATCACTGAGCATCACCCCAAGGTTGAAGGCGGCGACCGGCGCCCACCGGGGGTGCCCGGAGTCGATGGAGATCTGGTAGGCCGCCCGCGCACCGTCGTGATCGCCCTGCTCGCGCAGCACGTACCCCAGGTTGTAGGCCGCCTTCGGCCCGTGTCCGGCATGCCCTGATTCGATCACCCGCCGGTACGCCGCGACCTCCCCTTCGACGTCGCCCATCCTCCCGAGCAGGCAGCCCAGGTCGAACTCCGCCAACGGCGACTCCTCGGGATGATCGAAGTCGACGGCCGCCTGGTAGGCCGCCCGCGCGCCCTCCAGTTCCCCGTGAACTTCGAGCAGGCAGCCAAGGTTCAGGGCCGCAGCCGGAGCGTAGTCAGGATGCCCGGACTCGATGACGAGCTGGTAGGCCGCCCGGGCGGCCTCGGCCTCCCCCCGCTCCTCCTGGCCGAGGGCCATCATGCACCGGGTTCTGGAGCGGGAGCGCGTGTACTGCACGCCCGGCCGTGACTCGGCCCGCTACTCCGCCCTGGACGACTTGATCACCGGTTACGAGCACGACTACCGGCCGGCGCGCGAATACCTGCGCTTCAGGCTGCCCGCGTTGTTGCTGACCCTGCCACCGAGCATGGCGGTCAGAGCCCTGCGATCCGCGCCAGGCGCCGTCCACGCCGCTTTCACCGGCTCGGTCGACCACCTGTTGACGCGGCATGGCGAAGGCCGGCCGGTGGGCGCGGCGGCGAACCTGTTCGCTGTCGCGTGGGAGGCCCGCAGACCCCTTCCCAAGGTGGCCCACGCTGTGGAGGAACGCCTCGCCCTCAGACTCCGCGGGTGGCGGCGCACGGACCTGGCGCAGGTCGGCCGGCTGGTCGCCGACCTCGACGTGGGGCTCGGGGCCGCGTTCGAGTCATGGCGCCGAAGGCGTCTCGGGTGGTTGCCGCCGCCGGTCCGCAGGCTGGTCCGCCGGCCCGGAGATCCCTGACTAGCGCCGCGCCTGCGCTGCGCGTAGAACTCGCCGGGCTTTCCTGCTCCACTGCTTACACGTCGGCCCGGTTGGCGCCCCGAGGGGGAATGAGGAACGGCTCATGACAGCCGCCCGAAGGGGCGTCAGCTGTAGCCCCTGGCCAGCACTGGGCCGTTGAAGCGAAGCGTGGTCCCGGCGTGCCCTTCCGTGCTCACCACCGGCACCACATCGCGCCCCGTGAACGGGCACGTCCAGGGGGGCCGATGGTCAGCCGTCGGCCGCCCAGCTCCACGTCTTCTTCAGCGCCGCCGCCACCCGCGCGAACCGCATAGGATCCAGCACCGCCCCCTCCCGCCGGATGTCGTCCTCGTTCATCTCGAAGACCCGGTCCAGGCGCAGGTAAGACGGCCGGGAATCCCCGCCCCACACGCCCAGCGGCAGCCAGTCCGGGGAGTCGTCGCCCTTGCTGGAGAGCATCATGCCGAGCAGGCGGCGGCCGTGGCGCCCCACGACGAGCAGGGGGCGGTCCTTGCCTCGGGACGGGTCCTCCTCGTAGGGGACCCACGTCCAGACGACCTCACCCGGGTCGGCCATGCCGTCGAGGTCGGGCGAGTACTCCATGCGGGCCGCCCGGTCGATCCGGTGGACCTCGCGGACGGCGCCCCGCGACGGGCGCGGGTCCTCTCCATGATCACGCACGATAGGTACCCTATCGGACGGTCTTCACCCAGTATGGGTCGTCGTAGAGGACCGCTCCCGAATCGTCCAGGAGCTGCTCAGGGGCCGAGATCAGGGCGACCTCGCCCTCCTGCTGGAGCTGGAGCAGGATGTCCCGGACCCGGGGGCCGACCGGCAACCGGCCCGGCGGCAGGTTGAGGCGTTCGCGCACCAGGTCGGCGAGTTCGGACAGGCGGAACGGCCGTCCGGGCAGCAGCGCCAGGACGACCCGGACCGGGATGGCGGTCTCGGCCTCGGCGTGCGCCAGCTCCCACACGAGCTGCGGGCCGCGGCGGCCGGTTCCGGCGCAGGCGAGGCAGCGCCGCCGCCAGCCGGGGAAGGGCTCCTCTTCGAGGGTGCCGAGGCAGACCGTACACAGATTGGCCTCGGAGGCGTGGAGTTCGGCCGACACCTGGTCGGGCAGGTCGGCCCCGCAACTGCACGCGTAGGGCGCCGTCGACATGACGTGGCGGGATTTTTCCTGGTTCATCCCTTGGCACTGTAGCCACTCGCGCCGCGACACGGTGTCTCCCGACCGGCTGATCAAGGTGCTGTGACACCATTCCTCGTATGCGAAAAACCGGATGGCTTGTCGCGGGGGCACTGGCCGCTGGAGTCGCGTGGAAGCTGCGCGACGTCCCCGAGGCGATGGGCGCCGACCCCACAGGCGCGCGCGCCGACAGGGTCCGCCGTTCCCCGCAGTTCCGCGGCACCGCGTTCGCCAACTCGGCGCCCGCGGTCGTCACCCCGCGCGAGGAGACCACCAAGATCCTCCGCGACCTTCTCTTCGGCCGCGAGCAGCGCCGCCCGCGCGGCGTCATCCCCGTGGTCACGCCCGCGCCCGACCCGATCAGCGACCTCGACATCATCTGGTACGGCCACGCGACCGTGCTGGCCGAGATCGAGGGCCGCCGGGTCCTGTTCGACCCGGTGTGGAGCGATCGATGCTCGCCGGTGCCGTTCGCCGGCCCCCGGCGCAACCACAGGCCGCCGCAGCCGATCGACATGCTGCCCCGGCTCGACGCCATCGTGATCTCCCACGACCACTACGACCACCTCGACATGCGGACCGTCCAGGCCCTCACCGGCTTCCAGGACGCGCCCTTCGTCGTCCCCCTCGGCGTCGGCGCCCACCTGGAGCGGTGGGGCGTGCCCGAGTCGCGGATCGTCGAGCTCGACTGGAACGAGAGCGTCACCCTCCGCGGCCTCACCCTCACGGTCACCGAGGCCCGCCACTTCTCCGGCCGCTCCTTCACCCGTAACACCACGCTGTGGGGCTCGTGGGTGGTGGCCGGCGAACGCCGCAAGGTCTTCTACACCGGCGACTCCGGCTACTTCGAGGGGTACGCCGAGATCGGCCGCCGCCACGGCCCGTTCGACGTGGCGCTGGTGCAGATCGGCGCCTACAGCGAGAGCTGGCCCGACATCCACATGACGCCCGAGGAGGCGGTCCGCGCCCACCTCGACCTGAACGCCGGGCTGCTGGTGCCGGTCCACTGGTGCACGTTCACGCTGGCCTTCCACTCGTGGGGCGAGCCGGTCGACCGGTTGTGGCGCGAGGCGAAGGGCCGGGGCGTCCACCTGGCCGTGCCCAGGCCCGGCGAGCGGTTCGCGGTCGACGAGCCTCCGCTTGTGGACGGGTGGTGGCAGCAGATCGAATAGGCTGTCGGCTTCCGTAAAAGTGAAGACCGGGGGAGTAGCCACGTGGCCGAGAAGGTCGTCCTGATCGATGATCTCGACGCGTCCGAAGGGGAAGACGTCTCGCGGCGGGAGTTCCGCCTGCTCGACAAGCTGTTCGCGATCGACCTGTCCGAGGCCAACCACGAACGCCTCGCCGAGGCCGTCGGCCTGATCGAGCTGGCGATCGAGAAGGGCCGTGAGGTCAAGCAGGCCGGACGGGGCCGCAAGCCGGCCGAACCGAGCAAGCTGCAGGGCTTCACCAACACCGACGTCCGCGACTGGGCCAAGGCCCAGGGCCTGGACGTCCCCGCACGCGGGAAACTGCCCGACGACGTCATCGACGCCTTCGTGGCGGCGCAGCGGGAGCCCGTGGAAAGCTGAGCGGGTGCGGATCGACCTCCACAGCCACAGCACCGCCTCCGACGGGACCAGCCGCCCCGCCGAGGTGGTGTGGCGGGCCCGCGAGGCCGGTCTCGACGTGCTGGCCCTCACCGACCACGACGGTGTCGGCGGCCACGCCGAGGCCCTGGCGAACCTGCCCGACGGCCTGACCCTGGTGCCCGGCATGGAGTTGTCGTGCCGCCGCGACGGGATGAGCATCCACATGCTCGCCTACCTGTTCGACCCCGACCACCCGGGCCTGGCCCGGGAGACGGCGCTGATCCGCGAGGCCAGAGACGGCCGGGCCGCCGAGATGGTGGCCCGGCTGATCGACCTTGGGGTTCCGATCACCATGGAGATGGTCGAGCGGATCGCGGGCGGCGGCGTCGTCGGCCGCCCCCACGTGGCCCGCGCGATGCTCGCCGTGGGCGCCGTCGCCGACATCGAAGAGGCCTTCTCCAACCGCTGGATCGGATCGGGCGGACGCGCCCACGTGGCCCGCTACGCCCTCGACCCGGTCCGCGCCGTCGAACTCACCCGCGCCGCCGGAGGCGTGGCGGTGCTGGCCCATCCGCGGTCGGCCAAGCGCGGCCGGGTGGTTCCCGACGAGTGGATCGCCGACATGGCGGCGGCCGGGCTGACCGGGATCGAGGTCGACCACCGCGACCACACGACGACGGCGCGCGAGGAACTACGCGGCCTGGCGAAGGACCTCGGCCTGGTCGTGACCGGGTCGAGCGACGACCACGGTGAGCTGACGGGGCACCGGCTGGGCTGCGAGACGACGGCGCCGGAGGCCTACGAGGCCCTGCTCGACGCGGTCCCGAGCCGCACCTGACACCGGGGCGGTCGCGACCCGCGAGCCTCACAAGTCGCCGATGAAGGTCATGAACCGGCACCACAGGCTGTGATCCTCGGGCTTGGACGTATAGCGGTGGCAGACCGAGCAGTACCGGCGGGTGACCGTGGCGACGGCGGGAGGCCGGTAGACGTTGAGCGCCCGAAGGGCCTGCGCCGTCCCCGCTCGGTTCGGGCAGTCGGCCATCGCGACGAACGCCGAACCGGTCACCCTCTCCCCGCACCACGGGCACCGAGGCGCGACCAGCGTGTCCGGCCGCTGCGGCGACGGGAACGGCGTCCGCCCGGCCAGCGGCAGGTTCACCTGCCGCGCTCCCGGAACGACGACGCCGCTCCCGATCACCGTGCCCGTCCCGGTGCCGATGACGGGATCCTTGCTGGTGAACAGCGCCGAGGCTCTGGTGCCCAGGGCGGCGACCGAGTAGTCGTCGCTCGGGACGGTGACGCGTGTCGTGGTCCCGATCCGCCCCGGCACGATCAACCCGCTCCTCGTCGAGCTGACCGTACGGCTCGACAGCGCCAACGAGACCGGGTCGCCGTCGCGCAGGCCCATCGCCCGGGTGGAGGGGGTCAGGCTCGGCGTGATGGAGAGCACCTGCGTGCCCTGGCCTCGTCCGCCGAGCAGCGGGACGGCGTCGAGGTTGGCGAATCCGCCACGCAGGGCGATCGACTCGCCCTCCGGGTTCATCGCCCGCTGGGGAGTCCCGCCGGTTCCGAACAGCAGGTGCCGCCGGTCGTAGAAGTACTCTCCGGCGAGGTAGAGGAAGAAGCCGCCGGGGCCCACGATCAGGCCGGCGGCGGCACGGAAGGCGTCGCGGGTCCATGCGCTCCGCTCGGCGGCGGTCGGCCGCCACGACTGCGGTCGGTTGTCCTGAGTCATCACGCGCTCCTGGCTGCGAGAGGATCACTCGAACCATAGGCAGCGGCGACCGGTGCCCCACAGGGTGCTGGCACCTGTTAGGGGTCCGGGGAATCCCGGTCCAAGGTGGCATCCGCGACGACGAGTCCTGTGTGGCGGCGCGGGAGCGAAGTCGGCCAGATCCGGCGGACGCTCGATCGCATCGGTGCATGGCCCTGCCGTGCTGGCCCTGGCCGCAGGGCCGGTACATGGTCCCGGTCCAGGGTGTGCGGACGCTGCTGGGATACGCCGACGACCACCTACGAAACCCGCACCTGCCGCCGAATGGCTGGAGAAGCTCCCGGCCAGCGAGCGGCGGATCGAAGCCAGCACCCGTCGTCGCCGGGAGGTTCGGCGCGACCGAGGTGCACGTGGCGTGCCGGGTCGCTGGTGTGCTGCCGGCGTTCGCGCGGAGGACGGGTGAAGCCCCGGGGGCTGGATTTCCCGGGGCTTCGGAAGCATCTTCGGTACGTGCGCAGCGAGTTCAGCAGTTGCGGTGCACGACATCCGCCCTGTCGTTGTAGTCGCCGAGACTGGCGAGCGCCCCAGGGTTGTAGTTGGTGAAGAGGTACAAGGTCGTCGTGGGGTTCAGCCTTTCCCAGTATTCGACGCTGTTGAAAGTGCTGTTGTCGACCGAGGATATGCGGTTGGCCCAGCCGTATTGTGCGAGCTCCTGCGTGTAGCAGTCCGAAAGCTTGCCTCGCGGATAGCCGAAGTTACTGTCCTGGTAGAAGCAGAACCAGTTGGCCGGGCAGTCGGCGACGCCGAGGGCACGCTGCCCAGGCAGAGCGTAAGTCACTACGAACTTCCCACCGTCATACGAAACCTCGTTGAGGCTCGTCTGTTCGCCCCCTGGGGCGATCTCCATCTGAAGTGCGATCTGCTCGCGCAACTCCGCATCCGAGCGCGCCTGCCGGCTCAGGAGGGACGGTATGCCCGTTGAGCCGGTCGATGTCGATGACGTGGCTACCGGGGCAGGGGGAGCGGCGTTGGCCGGAGTGGCGGACAGCAGTCCACCTAAGACGATCGCCGCTGCCAATCCCCGCAGGATTCTGTGGAACATCGTTCCTCTCGCCTGGGTCTTCTTCGACGCCTTTGAGCCCACGTTCTCTCCTAAAGTTCGGCCGCAGCATGGACGTTCCCAGAGGCCGCAGCCTGCTCATCTGTCAGAAACCCCGCCGGCACGGCGCGGACGAGATCCATCCAGATCCACGCCGGCGGCACGATGATTCGAACCGTTGTCCGGCCGGCTCGGTCTGACCAAGAACAAGATCAATCTCACCGATGACGGCTGTACCGACGAGCCGACCGGCCGTCCCGGTGGACGTTCAGGGAACGCGGGGGCGCCCCCTGAACGCCGGGATACTCACGGAAGAACCGGTAAGGAGCAGGTGTCTCCTCCAGCGAGTCCGGTCACCGCCGGGCGTGCGGCCGCGCCTCAGGACAGGTAGAGGACCGAGAGCGGCTTTCGCCAGGTGCTACAGCCAGGGCCCGCAGATGGAGTTTCCATCGAACCGCCGCCCGCAGGCGCGGAACTGCTCGCCGGACGTCCGGGTCACCTTGTGCGCTGCGCTGGTGTTGGGTGACCCGTTGCTCTGCACGGTGAAGGGGCCGCACTGAATCCAGCCGTTCCCCCAGGTCGTGGTGTAGTCCATCCAGACCAGATCCCCGGCCTTGGTGGCCCCGCTGATCCTGGCCCACCTGTGCGGGGCCCCGTTGATCGTCGCCACGTGGAGTTCCACCGTCCGCCCGCCACCGAGGTCTTTGCTGGTCTCGATGATCCCGGACTTGTTGTAGGGGATGCTGGTGAAGCCGTTGGCTCCATTGGTGCAGTTCGCCGCGTCCGCGTTCACCGGACCCGCGGACAAGGTGACCGAGAGTCCACCCACGACGACCATCGCCGCGGCGGTCGACAGAAACCTACGACCCAACGTCATTTCTCGTCCCTTCGTTACACACGAGCCCCCCGACGGGACTCCGGAACTCAAGCGGTTACCGGTCTAACAGCCGCCGAGTTGTGAGGCGTCGGGGCGCGCAATGCATAATCAACCGTGCACAACCGTCGCAATGCGCCCGGAGGTGGAGTTGCCGCGTCCTGAGCGGCCGGTGGATCCAGCGGAAGGCGCTGTTCAGCGGTTCGCGTGGGAACTTCGCCGGTTACGCCAAAGCGTGGGCAACCCGGGCTATCGCGATCTGGCGCGACGCGCGCACTACTCCGCCAGCACGCTCGCTCAGGCAGCCCGAGGGGAGAGGCTGCCGAGCCTCGCGGTGACATTGGCCTACGTTCAGGCATGCGGCGGTGACAGCGCGCAATGGGAGGCGCGCTGGCGTCAGGCCACGGAGACCGTGGAAGACACGCGCCTCACTGCCGGGGACGCCGGCGATGCTTCGGGCGGAAAAAGTCCCTATCTGGGATTGGCCGCCTTTCAGACTGAGGACGCCGAGCGATTTCACGGCCGTGAACGGATCGTCGACGAACTCATCGCGCGACTGACCCGGCAGCGTTTTCTGGCGGTATTCGGAACGTCCGGGCTGGGAAAGTCCTCGTTGTTGCGGGCGGGTTTGATCCCGAGGGCCCGAGCCGGCGACCCGGAAGGCGGCGGGGGATGGCGGACGGTGCTGATGACCCCGGGGGCACATCCGCTGCGCGAGTACGCCGACCGGCTCGCCGCCGTCAGCCGTCGGTCGGCGGCCGAGATCCACACCGCGCTGCTCGACGACCCGTCCGGCCTCCCCGGCCCGACCGAGCAGGAGACGCCGGACCGGCCACCGCCCGCTCCGGTTCTTCTCGTGGTCGACCAGTTCGAAGAGGTTTTCACCCTCTGCCACGACGCCCACGAACGGGGCCGGTTCATCAGCGCTCTGCTGGCCGCGGCCCAGGAGACCGGCGGCCTGACACGAGTGGTTCTCGGCGTACGCGCCGACTTCTACGCGCACTGCGCCGACCATCCTGATCTCGCGGCGGCGCTGACGGACGCGCAGATCCTCCTGGCTCCCATGACGACCGAGGAACTGCGCCAGGCCGTCACACAACCCGCCCGTGCCGCCGGCTGCAGTGTCGAGGGCGCCCTGCTCGCCGCGATCGTCGCCGACGCCGTCGGGCAGCCGGGCGCCCTGCCTCTTGTCTCCCATGCCCTGGTGGAGACGTGGCACCGGCGCCGCGGCAACACGCTCACCCTCGCGGGGTACCTGGAGGCGGGCGGCATCCATGGGGCCCTGGTGAAAACCGCCGAGACGCTCTACTCCGATCTCTCCCCGGCCCAGCGATCATGTGCCAAGGACATGTTCATCCGGCTGACCGCGCTGGGAGAGGGCACCGACGACACCGCTCGCCGGATCACCCAGGACGAATTGGACATCAACCACCCCGATACCCAGGCCGTTCTCGGCCTGTTCGCCGAGGCCCGGCTCATCACCCTCGGCGACAACACCGTGGAAATCGCCCACGAGGCGTTGATCCGGGGCTGGCCCCGGCTGCATCAGTGGCTGACGGCGGACCGGGAGGCCCTGCGCGTGCGCCGCCAGCTCACCGAGGCGGCACAGTCCTGGGCGGCACTCGACCACGACCCCGGGACGTTGTACCGCGGCGCCCGCCTGGCCATCGCCCGGGAATGGGCCGGTGACGACGACCGCCGTGACACCCTGAACAGACTCGAACGCGACTTCCTGGACACCTCCATCCACCGGGAGAAGACCGAGCACGCCGGGGTCCTTCGCCGTAGCCGCCAACTCCGCTACCTGGCGCTCGGCCTCGCGCTCCTGCTGCTCGTCAGCACCGGTACCGGCTTGACAGCCGTCCAGCAGTGGCAGGACGCCGAAGCCGCCCACCGGATCGCGCTGTCGCGCCAGCTCGCCGCCCAAACGTTCACCGTCGCCGATACCGAGCCCGACACCGCCATGCTGCTGGCCGCGCACGCCTTCTCCGTCGCGCCGACCGTCGAGGCGCGCGGCGCCCTGCTGAGCGCCTCAGCTCTGCGAGCACACCAGGGCATGCTCACCGGCCACATCGGCGCCGTCTCCCAGGTGCTCTTCAGCCCCGACGGCCGCATCCTCTTCAGCGTCGGCAAGGACAGAACGGTGGCGGTGTGGGATGTCCGCCGCCGGGCCCGGCTGGCCACACTTCGCGGGCACGACACCTGGCTGAAGGCCGCGGCTCTCAGCCCGGACGGGAAGTTGCTGGCCACCGGCGGGGAGGACGGCCACATCGTGCTCTGGGACACCGCGGCGCGCGTACCCGTCGCCACCCTGGACGGGCACACCGAGCAGGTCAGGGAGATCGCTTTCAGCCCCGACGGCCACACCGTGGCCACCGCGAGCGACGACCGGACCGTCATCCTCTGGGACGCGCTCCGGCACACCCGCCTGGCGACGCTCAGCGCGCACACCGGGAAGGTGCGCGGCGTGGCTTTCAGCCCCGACGGCCGCACCATGGCCACGGCAGGCGACGACAGGCAGGTGATCCTGTGGGATCTCAGGCGGCGTGTCCGGCTGGCCACCCTGAGCGGGCTCGCCGAAACCGCCAGTGCCGTCGCCTTCAGCCCCGACGGCCGCACGCTGGCCGGCGCCGGCGGGAACACGACGGTGATCCTCTGGGATGTCGTCCGGCGCGCTCGCGTGGCGACCTTCAGCCATCAGCGGCCCGGGGAGGTCATCACCCTCAAGTTCAGCCCGGACGGCCGGACGCTCGCCACCTCGGGACACGACCCGGCGATCCTGCTGTGGGACGTCGAGCGCCGTGTCCTGCGCGGACGTCTCACCGGACACAAGATCAACGTCTACGCGCTGGACATCAATCCCCGGACGTCCATGATGGCCTCGGCGGGAGAAGACGGGGCCATCATCCTGTGGGACACCGCGCAGGCATCGCCGGCCGGTCACGCCACACCGGTCAACGACGTCGCCTTCAGCCCCGACGGCCGCCTGCTGGCCGCCGCCGACGCGCATCGAACGATGGTGTGGGACACGCGGGATCGAACCCTGTACGCCCTGCACACGGACACGTCCTCGGACGTCTACGCCCTCGCCTTCAGTCCCGACGGCCGCACCCTCGCCCTGGCGCAGGGAAAGACCGGATCGCCCCCGGACACATCGGCCGGCACCATCACCTTGTGGGACCTGGAGAAGGACACGTCCGCGGAACTCACCGGACACGACGGCGCCGTGCTCGACGTCGCCTTCAGCCCCGACGGCCGCACCCTGGCCACCGGCAGCGTGGACACGACGGCGACTCTGTGGGACGTGGCCCGGCGCACCCGCTCGGCCGTCCTCCACGGCCACAAAGGGCCCGTCAACGGCGTGGCGTTCAGCCCCGACGGCCGCACCCTCGCCACAGGCGGCCACGACCAGGCCGCGATCCTCTGGGACACCGCGACAGGCAGACCACTGGGCGCGCCACTGGCCGCCCACACCGCGTGGGTGAGAACCGTGGCGTTCAGCCCCGACGGCCGCACCCTGGCCACCTCCGACGCCGACAAGACCGTGACCTTGTGGGATGTGCGCCGGCGCGCCCGCCTGGCCGTGCTCCCCGGTCACGCCGACGCTCTCACCACCGGCGTCGCCTTCGCCCCTGACGGCCGCACCCTCGCCTTCACGAGCGGCGACCACACCGTCACCTTGTGGGACGTCCGCGATGGCAGACTTACGGCTCACCTCGTCGGTCACACCGAACCGGTACGAGCGATCGCCTTCAGTCCTGACGCGCGCACGCTCGCCACCGCCGGCGCCGACGCCACCGTGCGGTTGTGGAACACCGACCCCCAGGAGGCGGCCACCCGCATCTGCCGGGCTCTCGGGCGTGACCTCACCCAGGTGGAATGGCGACGCTACACCGAGGGGACGCCGTATCGAAACACCTGCGGCACCGCATCATCACGGTGATTCCGGGAGTCACCGAAGAAAGGCGCCGCCCCTCACTCAGGCGCGGGCCGCACCGAGATCGGATGGCTCTCGGCTCGCGGGTCGGCGCCCGGGCCGTCGGTGAGTTCCATGACCTGGTCGACCGGTGACCCCTTGGAGTCGTCGATCGTGATCGCGCCGATCTCCTCGGCTTTGGCGAGTCGGTCGGGGTGGCGGTCGGCGACCACTGACCTCCCTCGCGCTCATGAGCGTGGCGGAGTAGGCCGCCATCAGCTCCACGGGCCCGGCTCCGTAGATCACGACCGTGTCGCTTGCCGACAATGCCATCCGTCCAGTCCATAGCCCTGCAGGGCTTCGCGTGGCGTGATGCGACCTTCGGCCATCACGGGGAGGGGCCGCGCGCGGCATTCGCTTGGCCTGCCTTGCGGTCACGAACACCTTCGGCGCGCTGCGGTTGTCGCCGATGGACGATCGGCCAGGGATTCGAACCCTGAACCTACGGATTAGAAGTTCGCAGCTTTACTGCCGTTCGGTGCCGCAGAGTGCCTATTTCTATTAGACCGCCCGGATTTGCCGCTGTCAAAATTCCCGATGATGACGCCAGGTGTTGCCCCGTACCGAATACCAATGAGCAACCGACGAGCAACGATCAGCCACCCACCATAGCTTACCGAAACTCGATCCGCGCTTCCGGCCGTCTTCGTTGGCCAGATATCCAGGTCGTGAGGTAGAACCGCCAGCCCACTGGAGCAGGCATCACGAAGGTGCACAGGTCCGGAGTCGTGCCGGACCGCATCTCGGCTGAAGCGTCGACTGTTCGGCCATGACCACCTCTACGATCAGAACGTGGCACAAGAGATGGCGGAAGCGCGAGGGCGAGCGATGATCCGCCCGTGGCGTGTCGGTATCCTCGTCGATACATCCTCTGTCGAGGAAGTCCGCGACGCCATTGGAAACCTTAGCGGTGTGTGGGGTGGCCGCCATATGCCGATCTTCGATATCGGTACTCCAACAGATGAGCTGGAACGGCTCGGTCGCCAGTATGACGTCGACTCCCTCTACGCCGATGCACACGACGGGCCTGTCGGTGACCTCTTAAAAAAGCCAGGGTGGATGTGGCGTTGGGGCGGCTCTTGGGGGCCGTTTGCTGAGGAGGACGGCATCAGGATGGGCCTTCTTCCGACCCGGTCCTTCATCGACGCGTCGACCGATTTTGTCCAGCCGATGTGGGACCGTGACGATCCCGCAGAACTGGTACTAGCGGCAATTTGGGGCCTGGGGGATCGGCTTGGCCGGCCTCTCTCCCCGACCCTCGACGAGGCCAGACCGCGGGTCGCGCCGTACTCTCAGATTCTTTCTCGTTCGGATATGAGGAGGTCGACTGTCGGTGCACTTACAGCCAGTTCGCTCTATGTGCGAACCAATCCGCGAACCCACCTCGACGGCTACGCCGGCGTCTACATCATCCGACCCGGTCTGCCTGCGGACGTCGTCGAATTCTGGAACATGCGTACCTACGGTACGAAGATCATTGCAGTCCCCTCCGAAGGGACCGAGGAGCTGCTGAGCTTCCTTCTATCGTCCGCGCTCGCGGGCACTGAGATACGCGGGAGCAGTGGCGAAGGAACCGCCCAGCAGGTTGTTCGTGTGTGGGGACTTGAGGACGCGACTGAGGCGACTTCGAAGGCGATCCGTTCGGCAGCAGAACGAGATGGCCTGAAGGTAAGGCCGATGGAGCGCGGAATATGGACGCGCTATATCTTCCCAGGGCTCCGAACACCCTTCACTCGTTCTGTGCGTGCCGACTTCCGACCGGGCGCCCAATGGGTTGACGTCACCTTGCCGACGCTTCCAATCGGCGATCAACCCGACGCCTACTTTCGTGGGGTGGTCGCTGCGGACATCGAATTACACAGTGTGGTAGGGCAGGATCCACGGTTCACCGCCTCCATCCCGCCCTACCGACGTCACTCCGCGCTACTTCGTCACACCGCCGTCGCGCAGGGGATCGATCACGCGCGCGTGACACATGCTGGCCTGGCGCTCGGGATCGACGCGGATCTTGACCACGTGCCCGTCCCGTTCGGATATAACCAAGATGTGATGCGGCTTCTCTTTGATGACGATGCCGTGACGACGTCACAGTCAGACATCGGCAAGTTTCAGTCCCGGGCGGCCGAAAAGTTCGGTGGACCATTCAGTGGTGTTTTCAACCAACCGGGCACGCGTGCCGCAGTTGAACTCGCAGCGGAAAGAGTCGCTGGCGTCGGGCTCCCGCACCTCCTCCAAGTTGTCGATGACAACAGAGGTGCGTGGCCTGATCCGTTCTTCGAGCGGAATGTGAAGCCGAAGGAATACGCTAGAAGGCAGGTGAACTATTTATTCCATAGTGGGATATTTGTTCCAACCCTGAAGATCCACTGCAGTCACTGCCGGGTCGAACGTCACGCTTCGGCCGACGACCTCGCCGCGACGATGATCTGTGAGTTCTGCGGGCAGACGTTCAACCTTGCTCTCTCGCATTCGCTCACCCAACCTGAGTGGCGTTACCGACTCGCTGCGCATCTACGTGCCGACCAGGTCCAAGCCCTGCTTCCTGCGCTGGCGGCCACCTCGCTGCTGAGACAACTTAGGCACGCCGAAGAGCCTCCATTGCCTCACATGCTCGGACTCGAAGTATCGATCGACGGACGCAAGATCGAAGTTGACGTCGCGGCCCACCTGCCCGATCGAGACTGGACTGTGGTGCTCGGCGAAGTGAAGACAGCAAATCGGATCGATGCAAATGACATCGCCAACCTGGAATTCCTTCAGAAAAAGCTGTCTGACAAAGACGTGCGCTGCCTTCTGCTTTTCGCGACCCTCAAGGAGGAACTGTCACCTGAGGAGATTTCCGGCCTGCGTGGACTCGTCGAGCGTTCAAAAGACGTTCAACTCTCCGATGGAAGGCTGCTTCCGAACATGCCTCTGATCTTGACTGGTCCGGACCTCTCTCATCCGCCGGGCAGTGAGAACCATCCGTGGCGTTGGGACAGTAAGGGCTACTCGGGAGTGTTCGGCACAGCTATCACCTCATGCGAACGGAACCTTGGACTGCACGGCTACACCTTCAGCGACACTGGTGACGACATCAGCATCCGATGCGAGTGGGCTGATAATTGATGAGCTGCTCGCATCCCTTCTGGATGCGAGCTGACCCAAGCTCCGGTCGACATGCCCGGGCCGAGCTCAGACGCGCAACTCGGAACAATTGCCTGAGAAATACAGTGCATGCGCGCTGGAACCTCCCGGTTGTTCGTGCGTTGAAGTAGGTGTGAACATCCTCCTCTGGCTCACCAGCGAAACCGTAGTTACCAACGCCAGTAAGGTATCTGGCGTCATCATCGCCCTCATAGGACTGGGGATCACCGCCCCTGCCGGAACTGACGTTTTCCTGAGTACCTGCAAGGCGAGAGGGAAGGAGCTGCTGGAGAGTATGCGCAGATGGCTTGCGCGGTACATTCCGGCGCTTCGTCGCACGGTGACTGGGGCAATGGATGGCGCGTTGCCGGCGCTTCAGGTGAACTTCAGCGGGAAGGTGGGTTTCGGTTTCAACTTCGCTCCGGTGGATGACGCTTCGCTTGAAGAGCGCCTCGCCCTCCTCACCACCTACGTGAAGCACCTCGATAAGAAGTTGGATTGGGTTGACGGGACACACCACGCCATGCATAGCAGTACAAGATCTGCTCTTGACGCCTTACGCCTCGACCTGCGCGAGGAGGTAGACGAACTCAAGAAGCCCACTGTTCAGGAGTCTCGATATGCTGCGCGCGTAGACGCGAGAGGCCTTCTAGTCGTCGGGGCGGGCATTGTGCTGAACGGAGTCCCAGAGGCCATCGCGACGTTGCCTTGGGGAGTCGCGTGGTTGTTCATGCTCACGGCGGCGGGGGGAAGCTTTGTCGTGGTCAGATTAACGTTACGTGACTATCTGCGGGTACGGGCGACCAGGCTCGCTGAGCGTTGAACGAAATTCCTGCGCCCGGCGACGCGAACGCGGTCATACTTTGCTGCGGAAGGGCGGGCATGGTTACGGTCAGCGTGTCTTCTTCTCCGACTGATGTAGGGCCACCTCTTCATGTGCGCGCTTCACCCAGTCGGCCATCAGTTGTGGTTTCAGAGTCGGTCGATTCTCGATAACTGGTTCGCCCAGCTGCCACCGGCCGCGGCTGACCTGCGTGAATGCACCGCTTTTCTCTAGAGTTGCCCGCACTGCTGTTGTCCGGGCCGCCAGCGAACCCGGCGCCTGCAGCTCTTTCGCGATCTCGACTGCCAACATTCCGCTATGAGGTGCGTACGCCAGAATGCGTGCCGCTTGTTCGCTGACGCTTGCCGGGCCATCTCGCCGCACCGAGTGCCGCTCCCAGACGGCCTGATTCTCAGCCAGTCTGGCCTGGATCTGCATGAGCGGCGGCCCGACAGTTTGGAGTAGGCCACTAAATTCGGTGCCGACCCGCTTGATCTGACGTCGTGCTCGGCCGTTGCGCTGCCATAGATAAGCGAGGGCTCCCGCCCCAATCGCCGTACAGATCTGGGCGACTGGTGACAAGCGGCGGAACCCGTCAACGCCAACCTTTGCTAGCGAGCCGCCGATGATCAGCGGCAGCCCCGCCATCATGTCAACGTATTGCTTCTCTCCCTCGTTGGCGGCGGCATGCAGAAGCTCCAGATGTTCGTGCCGGCCGAACGAGTAATCGGTGAGATCGTCATCTCGGCAGATGACAAAACATTCGGCTAGGGCAAGTGCTAGGCGGGCGGTCGGTGCGTCGGAGAATTTCTCCGGTGGCGCGTTGGGGTCATGTCGGTTGCCGACAGCCTCGACGCGCGGGTCGTCGGCTCCCCAGTCGTCCGGCACGTCCACGACTCGCATGTATGGGGCGTACGAGTCACGCCACCACTTCATGGCGCTCTCTGGGTTTACCGGCTTGCGGGGCTTCAGGGCGTACTCGGCCAAGTCGCGTTCTACTTCGATCAGTACGTGCCTGGGAATATAAAGCAGGGCCGATTCCAGATGCAAAGCGGCGAGCAGGCTGGTGAGCTTCTCGCGACGAGCGGCCTGGACGATGTCGTTCATCAGCCCGCCTGTGTCGCCGACAAACAGTCGGGTGGTCCGTCGGCTGCCCAATATCCGCGTCATGATGTTAGAGGCTACGCCTAGGGGCCGACAAAACGGCTGGCCTGCACAGGGCTGTCGGTACTGCGTGAGGAACAACACGTTGTTCCGGTTGATTTGTCCATAATTAGGCTTGTATGTGCAATTTGATGCTATCTAGTGCATCAGGGACCGGCCACGATTGTCGGAGCGGGCCGATAGCGTTCCTCCTGGATTCCGACTGCCGCACCCGAAGGGCACTCCCGTGAACATTCCCGATATCGAATTCGAGCGGATTCGGTCACTCGGCCCTGGCGGGCAACGCGACGGGTACGAGCAGTTCATCTGCCAGCAGGTTGCGCAGGAGCCGCCCACGGCTGACGCCAAGTTCGTCTCACTACACGGAGCCGGCGGCGACGGTGGCGTCGAGTGCTATTGGACACTGCCCGACAGCACTGAACACGGCTGGCAGGCCAAGTTCTGGACCGCCCACGCCGACGTCGACAGGGCCCAGCTCGACAAGTCCGTCAGAGCTGCCCTGAACAACCATCCGAACCTGACCAAGTACACGATTGCCATCCCCGCTGACCCGACCGGCCGAACCGGTGGCCGCGGCAAGTCGCTCCTGGAGAAGATCGAGGAAGAGGGAGGCTGGCTCGATGCCTGGAAGGCCATGGCCACAGAGCGCGGTATGACAGTGGAGTTTGAGCTGGAGTGGGCGACGAACATCATCGCCCGACTCGAACGCCTTGACCCCACCGGCATTCAGCGTCGGTACTGGTTCGACATCGACATCCTCGCCCCCCAATGGTGGGAAGACCGGCTACAGGAGGCGATCGACGCCGCCCGACCCCGGTACAAGCCCGAGTTGCACATTGTGGTTCCCGCCGTCAGCTCCATCGCAGCACTCTGTGCCGACAACGAGTGGTGGACGCTCGTCAACGACCAGATCGGCAAAGTTAACGACTCCGCCGGCCGCTTGCGCTACGCCGAGGACCATGTACTCGCCGCGGACCTGAACGCAGTCCGCTCGGCCGTCACCAAGGTCACTGACGCGGTAGCCACCTGGCAGGCTACGCGCGTGACCGTTGACCTCGGCGGTCTGGCTAGAGCACTCGATGAGGCTTCGAGAATCGTGAGCGACCAAGTAACTGTCGAAGTCGCGGCGATAGACGCCAAATACCCCGAAGAGAACTGGGACAGCCCGAGCTGGAGACAGTGGCAGGCGGGGTACCAGATATCGTTCCCGGCGGCAGCCGTCGATGCCCTCCGAGAACTGAGTGAGAAGCTCTCTGACGCTACTGGACTCTTCGTTGGCCAGGCTGGTCGGCTCGCCGCTGCCCCGGCGGCACTTATGACTGGTACGGCTGGTATCGGGAAGACCTACCTCGCCATCGATGTGGTTGCCCGGCGCCTTGGCCAGGGCCGCCCCAGCGTAATGATGCACGGCCGCTGGTTCACCGACCGCGACCCACTGACTCACCTGCGTGACGTGCTGAAGATGCCTTCCGACCTCACGGGCGAGGAGATCATCGCGCTCCTCGACGAGAGCGGACGCACCGCAGGCGTTTCGACGCTTCTCGTCGTCGACGCGCTCAACGACACCCGGCCGCGGTCTACATGGCGCGACAACCTTGAACGGCTTATCACCACCGTCCGCCGATACCCGAACGTCCGACTCCTTCTCACCTCCCGCACGCACTACGTCAGCCAGGTCCTCCCGCCCGGGCTCGCCCTGCCGCAGTTCGAGCACACCGGATTTGAAGGGGTCGAGTTCGAAGCGGTGAGCGAGTACGCCACGCACTACGGCCTCGAACCACCAACGTCACCGCCCATCCATGGTGAGTTCGACAATCCGCTCTACCTGCGTCTGGTCTGCGAAGCGCTCAAGTACAGCACCCGGCTGTCCCTTGACCAGGCCGCCATGGGTCTCGACGAGCTGAGTCGGATGGTCCTCAGCAATGCGAACGACATCGTCAGCGACCGGATCGACGCCCCACCGTCTGACCGCCTCGTGCACGAGGCCATGTACGCCCTGGCCGCAGCCATCGCTGACAGCGGCAACCCGTCGCTTACTCGTACCAAGGCTCAAGCCCTGCTGACACCGATGTGGTCCGACCGGAGCGCCGAGAAGTCGCTCCTTGACGCACTCATCGCCCAAGGGCTCGTCGAAGAGGACGTCGTTCTCGACGGCAGCCCCTACGGCAAGGACATCATCACCATCACGTTTGAGCGCATCGGACACCACCTCATCGTCTCTGGTGCCCTTTCTGACGTCAGAGACGCCGCAGGCATCACAGCCGAGCTCGGCGGCCGTCTCGGCACGGTCATCGGCCTCGGCCGCACGATCGACATCGGCCTTCTTGAAGCAACTTCCGTCGTGGTCGCGGAGCGGTTCGGGCTTGAGCTCACCGAGTTCCGTACTGAGATCGGTGACGACGATGCCATCGCCGCAGCTGTCATCGCCGGGATCGGATGGCGCGACATCGGTTCAATCATTGATGTCACCCGCAAGATCGTCATTGACGCGCTCCGCCGGGCTGGTGTGTGTTCCGAGGCGCTGACGATGCTGTTCCGCCTGGCCGCCCGCCCCGATCACCCATTGAACGCCGACTGGCTCCACGGGTTCCTCACCCGCTGGAACATGGGGGCCCGGGACTCGTTCCTGCCTGGCTGGTTCCACATTACGCACGACACCGGCGGAGCTGTCGACCGGCTTACCCGGTGGGCTAGGGAGAAACCGCTAGACCGAGTCGGTGAAGAAACCACCCGCCTATGGGCGACCACGCTGCTGTGGGCCACCAGCGCCAGCGACCGCCGCGTCCGGGACCCGGCAACCATCGCCGCCGTCCGCCTCCTCACCCGTCACCCGGGGCTGGTGGCCGGGCTGCTGGACCGGTTCGCCGTGGTCGACGACGAGTGGGTCGTCGGGCGAGCCTTCGAGACCGCGTACGCGGCCCTCCTCGCGAACGGTGCCCAAAGTGACTGGGTTGCCGCGGCCGAAGCGGTGTGGAAGAAGATCTTTTCCGTGCCATCGGCCGTTACCCCGAACGCCGCCGTACGTGATGCCGCCCGCAGCATCCTCGAAGCCGCGAACGACCGCGAAGCTCTCCCGCCTGGCGTCACCGTCGATCAGTTCCGACCCCCCTACACGAGTGACTGGCCCCTGACCTGGCCCACCGACACAGACACTGCCGCGTACGACAACAGCAGCTACCCGAAGCTGGTCATGTCAGCCACGGGCGATGACTTCTTCATCTACCAACTCAGCCTCGAACTCGAAGATCGCCCCGGCATCGACCTCCCCTCCGCCGCGCGATGGGTCGTTGCCGAAGTCATCCGCCTCGGGTACCAGCCCGAACTTCACGCATCCTTCGACGCGCATGTCCTCAGCAAGTTCGGCAGCGGGCGCCCCAAGCCTGCATGGATCGAACGCATTGGCAAGAAGTACCAGTGGATTGCGCTCAACCGCCTCATCGGCATCGTCTCCGACCACGTCCCCAAAACCCCCGACAGCTGGGATCCGCCGCCGCCTGCCGTCCCCGGCCCGCAGACCGACATCTCCCGGCAGGTCGACCCGACCGTCGTCGAGTACGCCCCCGCTGACCAGACTCCGCGCCCATGGGTACCGGCCTACGACTGGGCATCCACCTTCGCGAAGACCGACGCCGAGTGGATCGCTGACGACACCGACCTACCAGACGTCGCAATCAACGGAGCCGCCTTCGGGGGGCGCCCTCACATCGTCCTAGCCGGCACGTACGACTGGAAGAACGGCTCCGGCACCACGGAGCCCACCAGGGGCGTATGGACCCACCTTTGCACCCACATGGTCGAGACCAAGGACCTTGCTGCGGCCATCAGCGAACTCGAAAGTCGCGATCTTCTCGGCGAGAGCATTGCTCGCAACCCCGAGGTGCATTACGGGTACGTCGGCGAATTTCCCTACGGCCACCACCACGGAGTGGGCCTCAACCTGATACGCCATGAACGGCACGAACCACTATCCGTCCCCACCCAGCCCGCCTCCTGGCAGCTCCACGGGGAGTACGAATATGCCCCGGGGAACCAGAAGGGCTTCTCCCTCTACATGCCCGCTCCTGAGTTCTTCAGGGTTGCGCCCGGCGAACTCCACTGGAATGGACGCAACGGCTGGTCCGACGACGCGGGCCAGCTCATCGCGACCCTTCGTCATACGGGCAACGTTGGGCAGAACGAACTTCTTGTCGACGCGGAGTGGCTCGAACGGTGGCTCACTGCCGAGCAGAGGTCGCTCATCTGGGTCGAGAACACCGGCAAGGATGTCTACAGAGCCGTCGGCCGTAGAGGCAGCGACCCGGGGCGGCTTACCCGCTCACAGGTACGGTCCTGGATCCCCGGCGGAAGCCCACAGACCGCCACACCCGGCTGGTACCGCATCGCAGCCAGCACCCCGTGAACTGCGGCTGGCGCGAACAGAGGAGGCCAGGGGCCATCTGGAACGGGCCGATCGTCCGAAACCGGAACCTGTCGCCGGTGATAGTCGGTATCGTCCGCCTCGATGAGGACCCGTGGATGCAGATCTAATTCGTGGGCGACTTACCTGATGATCTGCAGGATCTTCAGGTCCGGGTCGCCTTCGAAAACTAGGAGTGGTGGGGCGTCCGCTTTCAGCGCCGCCGGCTGATCTGCGAGGCTTCCAAGGCGCGCGAGGGGGTGCTAGCCCCCTTAGCAGTGCATTGTGATTGTTGGCGCAACACGCATTCGCGCGGGACCTGGTGTTCCGCCCGGTCACATCCAGGCAAAGCACGGAACGGCGCGGAAAGCAGATGCTCAGCTGGTACCGCCCTGCCTGAGCAGGGCCTTGATCGCTCGGTTGTCGTCATTGGACAGGCTCTTACGCAGCACGCGCAGGCGGACCCCGCCGCCCAGACCGGGCATTGGGAGTCTGGGGGCCGTGATCTACTCGACTGCCAAGAGGGGATTTGCGCTGTTTCCGCTCCACATGGCGCAGCCCTTGCGGCGGACCATGATGGTCTGGTGGGGGGTGAACACGGAGTAGATCACGCCTTTGTAGTGGTGCTTGACCACTTTCTTCTTCAGGACGTCGCTGTCGACGGGCACACCTGGGTCGTTGATCATCCACGTACTTCTTCGTCGCCGAAACGGTGTTCCCTGTGGGCCTACCGACTTGCTGCCCTCTTCGTGCATGACGCGCATCTTCCGGCCGCGCCCCAGCTTGCACAACACCTCGTGCAGGTCGTCGGCGAGTTGCACGCTTGAGGTCACATAGCGGCGGCTGTCCTCGTGGGTGTGCTGGGCGCCGTCGCCCTTGCCGAACGCGTCGAGGAACGCCTCAATGCTCTCGGGTAGGGCTTCCTTAATGCAGGTAGGACGCGCTTGTTGCCCGACCCGACACCACAGTGCTCGCGTAACCATTCACCCATCGTGTAGTGGCTGAACCTGAGCTGGTGGCGTAAGCGGCTGAAGGTGATGCCCATGCGGGTTAGCAGGGCGGCGATCTCCTCGTACTTGTCTCCCTGCATCTGGGCGATGCCGATCCGATACGAGTTTGAGTTTGTGGAGACAGAAGTCCATCCTTCGGACACGTACCAGCCGAGGAATCGCGCCCAGTCCTCGAAGCCGAATGTATAGGTGATCGCCTTCCGGCCTGGGCATGACGATTGGGCAAAAGCGACCGTGTCGGGGTTGGAGCCGCCTCCCCAGGTGTTCGTGCGTCGGGTAATGAAAGAGTTGGGCAGGTCCTTGTACTCGATCAGCCGCCAGCGCGGTCCGCCCAGTTCGTCGACCATCGCATGGTCGCGGCTCCCTCGCGAAATCATGTAGATGAGGGCTGTGCTCACGCCATACTGCTTGGCTAACTCGCTGGCGGAGACGCCGCGAGCGCGTGCCGCCTTGATGTCCTGCCCCTGCCCGGTGGTGATTCGGCTATATCGCTTGTATTCCTTCTTGAGGCTGCGGACCAGAAACCGGTGGTTGTCCGTGACACAGAAGTTGACTCTGTCTCCGTCATGCAGATTCAGGTAGCCATCGAACTGAGCCTAGCTCATCCCGGTCACGGGTCCCCACTCGGCGGCATCGCCGTTGAGGGTAAGGACTCGTTCGTTTCCTATCACCTGTGGGAACTTCTTCCAGCCCTGGTCGGTGAGTAACTCAGTCTGGTCGTCGAAGCAGGGGATACCTTGCACGGCAGCTTTATTATGAGGGCGCTGCGGCGATCTGGCGTCTTCCTCCAGAAGCTACGCCAAGGGCGAAGTCCAGATGGCCGAACTGAGGCGGGGCGGGGTGGTGGATGGTACTGACTCACAGAGCGAACCAATGTTCTGGTCCGATCCGGTTGCCCTCGGCATCAATGCCGCGTACCTTCCAGACAGGCATGGAGCTCGGAATCGGATCTGAGCCACCGCCGAAACGCTTCGAGGCGCCGGTCTGTCATATGCGATTGGTGTCGCACTCTCTCTTTTTGCAGGCCGATTGGGACTTGCCGTGTCCTTCGGCCGAAAGGGCATGGCTGTTATGGCTATTTACTCACAGCACGCGAATCGTGGGAAAATTCAGATTCTAGCTACCTATCGTTCGCCAAGTGGTGTGCGGTCCGTGACGGTCACCAGTGTGGAGAACGCTGGCCTCGCTACGCCGCTGGTGAGCGCACTCAACAGGATCTCCGCCTACGCAACAGTCCCTATCGTCGTGAGCGACGACCGCAAAGGCCGAAAAGAGTTTTACCCTACCGACCACATCACCACTCTCGTCGATGAAGACGCACGAAAGCACCTACTTGAAGGCTCGCACAGCCTCTGGTACGAGTATGTGAAGCTGCTGCTTCACGACGCGCTGACTGACCTGGACAGGGCGATGCTGTCTGTGCCCTCGCCCGTGCAGACGGCGGTCCGGGCCGAACTCAACGCTGAGGCCGCTTCACTCATCGACCCGTCAGAGGACCCGGAGCCATCGGCGCCAGAAGACATCCGCAAATGCGAGTCGGAAAACCCGTTCGTCACATTCGACAGCAGCCGCGGAAACATCTACTTGGGCGACCCTTACTGCCTGGGAGCGGAGCACTCCCGTTTCGATCACCTCGAAGGCAAGGTTTACGGAAGAGGCCTTAAGCGAGCAGTCGATGATCTGCGAATCCTCTACGGCGCCTATCGTCGCGCCGGCCACCCCGGGGTCAATTTCGTCATCGACTGGTCTCTGTTTGTGGACTACGAACCACTGGACGATCCGGAACGCCATTTCCTCAACATCTTCACCCCGATGCCCGGTGACGACGACACCGACGAATGGAGGTTGGACGTGGGGCGCTGGGTGCTTGACGACCCGGATAACGAGGACGGGCCAGCTACAGGGGAGCCGCTCCTTCGCTGTGTCCGAGCCATCCCGCCTAGCATGTCCGAGCTGGCAGAGGTACTGGAGCGCAGTTGCAGAAAACCTGAGCAACTGGCTGAGTGGGCGGCGACTCCAGTTGGCGAGACGCTCGAAGGTACGACGTTCGTGGTGACGAACCGTGGTAACGAACCGCGGTGACACCTAGTGCTGTGACCGGAAACGTTTGCCGGGTTGGACGGTGGTCAGGCCGCAGGTGACAGCGGTCGGCCGCCCCACCTGATGCCTTTCTCGCTGCGGACGCGGGCGCGTTCACGGCTTTGGGCGGCCAGCACGTCCGGATGGCGGGCGTTGAGGTTGCGCCAGCGCAGATATGCGTGCAGAACCCGGGTCTGGACGGTGTGGTTGGGATGATCAGAGTTGGCGATCGTGAACTGGCGCAGCGGCCCGAAGTGTGCCTCGATCGGGTTGGCCCAGGAGGCGTAGGTCGGGGTGAAACACAACTCGACCTTGTGCTTCCTCGCCCAGGTGCGGATGCGCCAGTTCTTGTGCGCCGACAGGTTGTCCAAGATGACGTAGATGGGGGCGCCGTCCGGCCGGGCCGCGCGGATCGACCTGAGCGCCGCCCAGGTGTGGTCGATGCCTTTGCGGCGCCGGTTGACGCCCCAGAGCAGGTCATCGCCGACGGAGTAGCAGCCGTGGAAATAGGTGATCCCCTGGGTGCGGCGGTAGGTGGCCGGCAACCGGCCCGGCCGGCCCTGCTCGGCCCACCCGGATCCGGCGGTGGGGCGGATACCCAGCGGGCCGAACTCATCGAAGGCGAAAGTCCGCTCCGGACGCTGGGTCAGGGCGTACTCGATCCGGTCCAGCTTGGCGTCGAAGCCTGGGTCGGGGGATTCCTTCCAGGTCTTGGTGCGCTGGAAGGTGATCCCCCGGCGGGCGAGCAGGGTGCGTAAGGCCTCCCGGCCGATGACCAGCGGCCGGGAGGGCAGGCGGTGCAGGTAGGCGGCCAGTTTGCGGATCGACCAGCGGGTGAAGGGCTGCCCGAGCTTGGCCGGGCGGGTGGTGGCCATCTGGATGACGAAGGCTTCCTCGTCATCGCTGAGCAGGCGGGGACGGCCTCCCGCCCACCGAGGGTCCAGGCAGGCCAGCCCGATCTCGTTGAACCGGTGGATGACATCGCGGACGGTGTCCTCATCAGCGGCCACCAGGCGGGCGATCACCGGGACGGTGTTGCCCCCGGCCGAGGCCAGCACGATCATCGCCCGCCGGTAGCGGACCGAACTGGTGCTGCCCCGGCGGACGATCTGCTGGAGTTTCTGCCCTTCGGCGTCCATCAGTCTTCGTACTCGGACCGGTTCTCCCACCGCGCCTCCTCGCGTCGGCCGGACATGTAGGACACATCCAAACGACGCCAGCGGCTACACGCGAGACCGGTGAAGGTTTCCGGTCACAGCACTAGGAGAGGCCGTCAAAACGGCTGTCATTCTGAACGACGTTCCCCGGGGCCTCTGCGTGTTGACCGATCCTTGACCCTGGGACGACCCGGTCGAGGTGAAGCGGGACTCGAAAACCCGTTCTCGGGGGATGTTCTGTGGCCGTCATTTGGGTCCGACGTGACGCCGGTCCGCTTAGCGATCTTCGCCCGGCGCGGGGACGTACCAATGAGCAACCGGCGAGCAACCATGGACGATCGCGCCTCGCTGCCGAGGCCCCAAACCGGAGCATAACCACCGGTCAAATCGGGTCATAAGTGGTGGGGCGCCAGGGATTCGAACCCTGAACCTACGGATTAAAAGACCGCCCGCTTGAGCTCCCAGGCAAGAAAGAGAGCACGAAGTCCGCCGACAGGTCATGCCAGTAGCCCGGCTTCCGCACCATCGCATGGTTCTCCCCGGGCACGTCCACCACCCTGACGTCCCCCGTCACCTCCCGGACCCGGTCGGCGTAATGGTGGGTCGCCCGAGGAGAGGTCACCCGGTCGGTAGTCCCGTGCGCCAGCAGCACCCGCCGCCCCCTGAGCTGCTCCACCGGCTCCCCCTTCGGCAACCAGGGCGCCAGCGCCGCCACCCCCCGCACGCTTGGATGCCCCGCGGCCCGCAACGCCGTCCGCCCGCCCATCGAATGCCCGACCATCACGACCGGCACGTCGTCCCCGTGCGCGAGCCGCACCTGCTCCAGGACCCGTTCTACGTCACCGACGGGAGAGGCGGCCGGCCCGTTCCAGCCGCGCACCCGGTACCGCACCCGCCAGACCGCGACCCCCCGGCGCGTCCCCGCGTTCCGGATCGCCCAGGCGAAGGGCACCATCCGCAGGACGGCGAGCTGCCACGCGCTCGTCGGCCCCGGCCCGACCTCCCTGCCGCCGTGCAGCACCAACGTGACGAGGCGCGTCGTGCCCCGGGCGGGATGGACGGTCGTGTACGGCATGCTCTCCATGACATCTCATTCGGAGCGGAGCCCGGAACGGACGGGTTTCAGAGGGAAGTCAGCACCCGCGGGCCGTCGTCGGTCACCGCGATGCTGTGCTCGACGTGCACGGCCCGGCTGCCGTCGACGGTGTGCAGGGCCCAGCCGTCCGCCGCCGTCAGGTAGCGGTCCTTCCCCCCGGACATGAACATCGGCTCGATCGCCAGCGTCATGCCCGGCTTCAGCACCAGTCCCCGCCCGGGGCGGCCCTCGTTGGCGACGTGGGGGTCCTCGTGCATGTGCCGGCCGATGCCGTGGCCGCCGAAGTCCTGCGGGATGCCGTATCCGGCGGCCCGGCCGACCGCTCCGATGGCCGCGCCGATGTCGCCGAGCCGGTTCCCGGGCACGGCGGCGGCGATGCCCGCCGCCAGGGCCTGCTCGGCGGTGGCGACGAGGGACTGGTCCGCCGGGTCGCCGGGGCCGACGATCATCGTGAAGGCCGAGTCGCCGGCCCAGCCGTCGAGGTAGGCGCCGCAGTCGATGCTGACCACGTCGCCCAGGCGGACCCGGTAGCGGTCGGGGATGCCGTGCACGATCACGTCGTTGACGGACGCGCAGATGACGGCGGGGAAGGGGGTCGGCGCGAAGCGGGGCTGGTAGTGCAGGAAGGCGGGCTTGGCGCCGTGTTCCCTGATGACGGTCGCGGCGACCTCGTCCAGTTCCAGGAGGCGCACTCCCGGGACGATGGCCTCGCGGACGGCCTGCAGGGCTCTGGCCACCACTCTTCCGGCCTCGCGCATGGCGTCCAGTTCGGTGGCGGTCTTGATCTCAACCATGGTCTGCTCCCGTGGATCCAATACTTATACCGGTATTGTTATCACGTGTTGCTATGATCGCGTGCATGGTCCGACCACCGCTCACCGAACTCGACCACGAACGCGGCAACCGCCTGGGCGCCCTGCTCCGCCAGGCGCGCGGCGACCGCAGCATGACCGAGGTCGCCGCCACCGCCGGCATCAGCCCCGAGACCCTCCGCAAGATCGAGACCGGCCGCGTGCCGACCCCGGCGTTCTTCACCATCGCCGCCCTGGCCGCCGCGCTGGGCATCTCCCTCGACGTCCTCGCCGAGATCACCACGGCGGAGCGCGCCGCCTGACGACCGGCCGGCCCCTCATCCTGCTCGACGTCGACGGGGTGCTGAACCCGTTCCGGCGACCGGGGCCGGAGTGGGGGCCGTACACGTGCACGGCCGCCGGTCAGCCCTACCTGCTCTGGCTGAACCCGGCCCACGGCCCGCTGCTGCTGGCGCTCGCCCACGCGACCGGGGCCGAACTGGTGTGGGCGACCACCTGGCAGCACGACGCCAACACGAGCATCGGCCCAATCCTCGGGCTGCCCGAACTGCCGGTCATCGAGGTCGACAAGGGCCGGGGCGCGGAGGGCCCCGGCTGCTGCTGGAAGATCCCGGCCGTCGCCGAGTTCGTCGACCGCCGCCCCTTCGTCTGGTTCGACGACGACCTCGGGCGGGCCGACCGGCTCTGGCTGGAGGCCCACCCGAACGTCGGCCGGTTCCGGCTCCTGTACGTCGGCTCAAGCCGCGGCATCCGCGACGCCCACCTCCGGCAGGCGCGGGCCTGGCTCACGTCGGGGTGAAGTGGCCCCCTGATCCGCGTCACGTCAGGCGGCGTCGTCGTCGGAGGTATTGACTTGACCAAGATCTCCGGTAGCCGGCTGATGGAGCAAAGGATCATGGAATACCAGTGGTGCCGGCCCGATACGCGGGCCCTTTTCACTGGAGCACGGATGTCTTCGAAGTCCCGGCTGGGGTTCGTCGTCGTGGTTGCCGCGGGTTCCGTCATGAGTGTGCTGGGCGCGCCGATCCCGGCCCACGCCGCCACCGGCCAGGTGGTCGTGTTCAGCACCGAGTTCACCCCGCTGTCGATTTACAACGACCCCGATGGCTGTCACAAACTGCCGCTCGCCAGCACCCAGCTGAACAACCAGACCGACAGGCCTGTCCGCGTCTATCTCGATCCGTTCTGCCTGACCCCGAGCATCACGGTCCAGCCCGGTCACGGCAGCCGTGTTCCGCCCCTCACCGGGAGCTTCTCCGTCGACTAAGGGTTCACGCGAGGAGAGGGCCCCATAAAGGGCGTCAGCGTGCCGGAGCGCAGAACTGCGCTGATCGGGTGCGGGCGTCCTCGTGGAAGCTGGAGGTGTCGAAGACGGGGATGTCCTCCAGGCGGTGCTGCTCGCCGGTGGTGTCGCACCCCCGGCGGACGAGCCACGCACGCCGGAGTGGCGTCGGCGCAGGTGTACCCGGACAGCCCTTCGAAGGCCTCCTGCCCGGCCTCGGGCATCGAACACGAAGGGCCGGCCATCACCCATGGCCGGCCCTTCGGCGAAGGTCAGCGCTTCTTGCGGCCGTCGTCGGTCAGGCCCGCGCGCCGCAGCGCCTCGGCCATCGCGCCGCCCGGCGGCGGCGACGACTGGCGGCGGTCCTGACGGCCCTGACGGGGCTGGCGGTCCTGCCGGTCCTGGCGCGGCTGCCGCTCGCCGCGTTCCTGGCGCGGGGCCTGCTGGCGGGCCGGTTCGTCCTGGAGGCGCAGCGTCAGCGAGATGCGCTTGCGGGGGATGTCGACCTCCAGCACCTTCACCTTCACGATGTCGCCCGGCTTGACGACGTCGCGCGGGTCCTTCACGAAGGTGTTCGACATGGCCGACACGTGGACCAGCCCGTCTTGGTGGACGCCGACGTCCACGAACGCGCCGAAGGCCGCCACGTTGGTGACCACGCCTTCGAGGATCATGCCCTTCTGCAGGTCGGAGATCTTCTCGACGCCCTCCTTGAAGGCGGCCGTCTTGAACGCCGGGCGCGGGTCGCGGCCGGGCTTCTCCAGTTCGCCGAGGATGTCGGTCACCGTCGGGAGGCCGAACGTGCCGTCGACGAAGTCGGCCGGCTTCAGCGAGCGCAGCGCGGCGGTGTTGCCGATCAGGGTGCGCAGGTCGCTGCCGGTCGCCGTCAGGATCTTGCGGACCACCGGATAGGACTCGGGGTGCACGCTGGAGGCGTCGAGCGGGTCGTCGCCGCCGGGGATGCGCAGGAAGCCCGCGCACTGCTCGAACGCCTTCGGGCCCAGGCGCGGCACCTGCTTGAGCGCCGACCGCGAGCGGAACGGGCCGTTGGCGTCGCGGTGCTGCACGATGTTGTCGGCCAGGGTCGAGCCGATGCCCGACACCCGGGTCAGCAGCGGGGCCGACGCGGTGTTGACGTCGACGCCGACGGCGTTCACGCAGTCTTCGACCACCGCGTCGAGTGAACGGGAGAGCTTCTGCTCGGCCAGGTCGTGCTGGTACTGGCCGACGCCGATCGACTTGGGGTCGATCTTGACCAGCTCGGCCAGCGGGTCCTGGAGCCGGCGGGCGATGGAGACGGCGCCGCGCAGCGACACGTCGAGGCCGGGCAGTTCCTGCGAGGCGAAGGCCGACGCCGAGTAGACCGACGCCCCGGCCTCGGACACCATGATCTTCGTCAGGCCGGGCACCAGGCCGACCAGCTCGCCGGCGAGTTTGTCGGTCTCGCGGGAGGCGGTGCCGTTGCCGATCGCGACCAGCTCGACCTTGTGCTTCTGGCAGAGCGCCCCGAGCACGGCGAGCGACTGGTCCCACTGCCGCTTCGGCTCGTGGGGGTAGATGGTGGCGGTGTCGACGACCTTGCCGGTCGCGTCGACCACGGCGACCTTCACGCCGGTGCGCAGGCCGGGGTCGAGGCCCATCGTCGTCCGGGTGCCGGCCGGGGCGGCCAGCAGCAGGTCGCGCAGGTTGGCCGCGAACACCCGCACGGCCTCGTCCTCGGCCGCCTGCCACAGGCGCATGCGCAGGTCGATGCCCAGATGCACGAGGATGCGGGTGCGCCAGGCCCACCGCACGGTGTCGGAGAGCCACTTGTCGGCCGGCCGCCCCTGGTCGGAGATGCCGAACCGGGTCGCGATGCGCACCTCGAACGTCGAGGGGCCCTCCTGGGGCTCCTCGGGCTCCAGCGTGAGGGAGAGCACCTCCTCCTTCTCGCCCCGGAACATCGCCAGGACGCGGTGGGAGGGCAGCTTGGCGAACGGCTCGGCGAAGTCGAAGTAGTCGGAGAACTTGGCCCCGGCCTCCTCCTTGCCCTCACGCACGGCCGAGATCAGCCGCCCCCGGGTCCACATCGACTCGCGGAGGGTGCCGATCAGGTCGGCGTCCTCGCCGAAGCGCTCGATCAGGATCGCGCGGGCGCCCTCCAGGGCCGCCGCGGCGTCGGCGACGTTCTCGCCGACGAAGCCGGCCGCCGTGGCCGCCGGGTCGAGGTTCGGGTCGGCGAGCAGCTTGTCGGCCAGCGGTTCGAGGCCGGCCTCGCGGGCGATCTGGGCCTTGGTGCGGCGCTTCGGCTTGTAGGGGAGGTAGATGTCCTCCAGCCGGGCCTTCGAGTCGGCCGCCATGATCTGCGCCTCGAGCGCGTCGTCGAGCTTGCCCTGCGACCGGATCGACTCCAGGATCGCGGTGCGGCGCTCCTCCATCTCCCGCAGGTAGCGCAGCCGCTCCTCCAGCGCGCGCAGTTGCGCGTCGTCGAGCATTTCGGTCGCTTCCTTGCGGTAGCGGGCGATGAACGGCACCGTCGCGCCGCCGTCGAGCAGATCGACGGCCGCGGCGACCTGCCGCTCACGTACGCCGAGTTCCTCGGCGATCCGCTGGTTGATCGACTGGATCACGATCTTCCTTCTCCCTAGGCTCCGGCCCATTCTGCCGGACCGGCGTGCCCGCCGAGCCTGGTCGGCCAGAGCCGGGTGGTGCAGTCGTCCGAGGTGGTGGCCAGCAGGTGGCCGTCGGGGTGGAAGGCGGCGCCGTTGACGGCGGAGGTGTGGCCGGTGAGGACGGCCAGTTCCGCGCCGCTCGCGGTGTCCCAGATCCGGACGGTACGGTCACCGCCGCCGGTGGCCAGCAGCTCGCCCGTGCCGTCGAAGGCCACGGCGCGCACGCCGGAGGTGTGGCCGGTCAGCTCGCGCGTCGCGCGGGTCCGCCGGTTCGCCAGCGCCACCGCGCCCCCCGGCAGGACGGTCGCCACCAGATGGCCGCACGCGGCGCTCGCCCCGACCACGAGCTCGTCGCCGGCGAAGACCACGCGGGTGCCGGGCCGCTCGCTCAGCTGCCGGCCCATGACGGTGTCCCACACCCGGACCGTGCCGTCGGCGCTCGCGGTCGCGATGACATCGCCGGAGGGGTGGAAGGCCACCGAGGTCACCGGGCCGGTGTGCCCGGTCAGGGGCTCGCCGAAGGAGCGCCGGGTGCCGGGGTCCCAGAGCCGGACGGTGTGGTCGGCGCAGGCGGCCGCCAGCAGGTGGCCGCCGGGGTGGAAGGCGACGACCGGGCCGCCGGGCAGCGGGTCGCCGATCTGGTCGCGGGTCACCGGGTCCCACAACCGGACCGCCCGGTCGGCGGTGGCCAGCAGGTGGCCGCGCGGGTGGAACGCCACCCCGTGGACGGGCGCGTCGTGGCCGGTCAACCGGCGGGCGACGGCCGCCGAGGTCATCCGGGTCTCCAGTTCGTCGACGCGGGCGGTCAGCCGTCGCACGAGGTCGTCGCGTTCCTCGAGGCGGCGGTGCAGGTCGTCGCGGACCCGCCGGGCCACCGCGTGGGTGTGCTGGAGGGTGACCAGGGAGCGGCGCAGCCGGGCGACGTGGTCGGACGGCTCCTCCTCGGGCAGTCCGTCGACCCGCCACCGCCGCACCTCGCCGCGGTCGTCGACGCTCACCATGAGCGACCGGCCGAGGGCCACGGCCTGGACGGCGCCCGTGTGGCCGCTCACCCGGGCCAGGGGGGCGGCGCTCAGGTCGTACAGGGAAATGGAGCCGTCCCAGTTCACGGCGGCGAGCACGTCGCCGCGGGCGGCCAGCCCGGACACCGGCTCGGGGACGATCACCTCGTCGTCGGCCCGCGCGAGGCGGTCGGGGCCGACGATGACCAGCCGTCCGGCCAGGAAGGCGACGCCCTCGCCGGGGACGGGGTCGCCCACCGGCTGGCCGGTGCCGGCGTCCCACAGGCGGACCGTGCCGTCCTGGGCGGCGGTGGACAGCAGGTGCCCGGCGGGGTGGAAGGCCAGGTCGACGACCCGGCCGGTGTGACCGGTCAGGGGGTCGCCGACCGGCATCCGGGTCACCGGGTCCCAGAGGCGGATCGTGTGGTCCCAGCCCGCGCTGGCCAGCAGGTGGCCGTCGGGGTGGAAGCCGACGGCGGTCACGACGTCGTCGTGGCCCTTCAGCTCGCCGGCCGGCACCCCGGACAGGTCCCACAGGCGGACGGCGCCGTCCTCGCCGCCGGAGGCGAGCAGGTGGCCGTCGGGGTGGAAGGCCAGGGTCATCGTGTACGGGGACCCGCTCATCTCCACGCCCGTGGAGTAGCGGATGAGGCCCGTGTCGTCGGAGGTGGCGATCAGGTCGCCGCCGGGATGGAGGGCCACCCCGGCGACGGGGGCGGAATGGCCGGTCAGCGGTTCGCCGATGGGCGTGACTCGTAGGCGCATATGACCGGCAGCATTCCAGATTGTCAGGATTACGGCAGGAGAACGAGCCGTCCCCGCAATCCGCCCTCGGCCATCCGCGTGTGCGCGGCGGCGGCCTCGGTGAGCGGATAGGTGGCGGCCACCCGGACCCTGACCTTGCCGGCGTCCACCAGCCCCACGAGCGCGTCGAGCTGCTCGCGGGCCGAGTGGGCCCACATGACCTGCGACGTGATGCCCCGGCCGTCGGCGGGCGCGCCGTCGACGACCACGGCCACGAACTGGCCGCCGTCGCGCACCGCGTCGTGGGCGGCCTCCATGAGCTTCGCCGGGTCGACGGCCGCGTCCACGCCCTCGGGCAGCAGCTCGCGGACCTTCGCGACGTCGTCGACCACGTAGTGCGCGCCGAGGGCGCGCAGCTCCTCCTCGTCGGTGGAACGCGCCAGCGCGACGACCGTGAGGCCGCGCAGCGCGGCGAGCTGCACCAGCATGCCGCCCACGCTGCCGGCGGCGCCGGTGACCAGCAGGGTCGAGCCCTCCGGCAGGTTCAGGATGTCGAGGCACTGCCAGGCCGTCAGGCCGGGCAGCGGGAGGCCGGCGGCCCGCTCGGCGGGCCAGTCGGCGGGCGCGGGGGCGAGTTCGTCGACGGCGATGACCGCCTGGTCGGCGTACGGGCCGAAGTCGCGGTTGAAGCCGCCCCAGGTGGAGGCGGCCAGGACGCGGTCGCCGACGGCGACCCCGGTGACGTCCGGGCCGAGGGCCTCCACGACGCCGGCGACGTCGCAGCCCATGCCGGTCTGCTCCCGGGCCGGGGCGCCGTGCATGAGCAGGCCGCCGCCGCGGATGAACAGGTCGACGGGGTTGACCGCCGCCGCCTCGACCCGGATGCGGACCTGGCCTGGGCCCGGCTCGGGGGCCGGGACCTCCACGGTCTCGAGGGCCTCCGGGCCCCCGTATTTCCTGACGACCACCGCGCGCATTGGTTCTCCTCCAGTGAGTCCGGGGGCCCCGAAGCTGATGATCGTAGTAGATATTTCAACCAAAAGATCAGAAAAAGAAACCCCGGGCGGAAACGCCCGGGGTTTCTGGTTGAAAGGTGTTATGCGAGGCCGTTCTTCATGGACGTGATGAGTTCGCCGTTGCTCGTGTCACCGCTGAGTTCCCAGAAGAAGGCGCCGCCGAGGCTCTGGTCCTTCGAATAGGTCATCTTCCCGGTGATCGTGGACGGGGTGTCGTAGCTCCACCAGTTGCTGCCGCACTTGGCGTAGGCGGTGCCCGCGATGGTGCCGGTGGGCGGGCAGGTGTTCTTCAGGACCTTGTAGTCCTCGTTGCCCGCCTCGTAGGTGCCGGGCGCGGCCCCGGTCGCGGTGCCGCCCGGGGTGGCCTGGGTGACGCCGGTCCAGCCGCGGCCGTAGAAGCCGATGCCGAGCAGCAGCTTGGACGCCGGCACGCCCTTGGACTTGAGCTTCTGGATCGCGTTGTCGCTGTAGAAGCCGGCCGTCGGGATGCCGGTGTAGCTGTACAGCGGGGAGTGCGGGGCGGTCGGGCCCTGCGCCGCGAAGGCGCCGAAGTAGTCGTAGGTCATGACGTTGTACCAGTCGAGGTACTGCGCGGCGCCGCCGTAGTCGGCCGCGTCGATCTTGCCGCCGGTGGTGCCGTCGGCGGTGATGGCCGCGGTGACCAGGTAGTTCTGGCCGAAGCGGTTGCGCAGCGCCTGCATCAGGTTCTTGAAGGACGCGAAGCCCGAGGTGTCACAGGACAGGCCGCAGGCGTTCGGGTACTCCCAGTCGATGTCGATGCCGTCGAACACGTCGGCCCAGCGCGGGTCCTCGACGAGGTTGTAGCAGGAGTTGGCGAAGGCGGTCGGGTTCTGCGCCGCCTGGCCGAAGCCGCCCGACCAGGTCCAGCCGCCGAAGGAGAACAGGACCTTGATGTGCGGGTACTGCTGCTTGAGCTTGCGCAGCTGGTTGAAGCTGCCGCGCAGCGGCTGGTCCCACGTGTCGGCCACGCCGTCGACGCTCTCGGCGGCGGTGTAGGCCTTCTCGTAGTCGGCGTAGCTGTCGCCGATGGTGCACTGCCCGTTCTGGACGTTGCCGAAGGCGTAGTTGATGTGGGTCAGCTTCGCCGCCGAGCCGCTCGTGACGATGTTCTTCACGTGGTAGGCCCGCTGGTAGACGCCCCACTGGACGAAGTAGCCGAGCAGCTTCTTGTTCCCGCCGGTCCCGGTCTGGGAGGTGGTGCCGGTGACGCTGCTGGACAGCCCCGACTGGTTGTTCGCGGCGTCGCGGGCGCGCACCTGGTAGGTGTACGCGGTGTTCGCCGCGCGGCCGGTGTCGGTGAAGGAGGTGCCGGTCACGGTGGTGACCAGGGTGCCGCCCCGGTAGACGAGGTAGCCGGTGACGCCGACGTTGTCGGTCGAGGCGTTCCAGCCGAGCGAGACGCTGTTGCTGGTCACCCCGGTGACGGTCAGGCCGCCCGGCGTCGAGGGCGCGGTGGTGTCGGGGGTGGTGCCGCTCGTCGTGCCGGTGACGCTGTTGGACAGCCCCGACTGGTTGTTCGCGGCGTCGCGGGCGCGCACCTGGTAGGTGTACGCGGTGCTGGCCGCGCGGCCGGTGTCGGTGAAGGTCGTGCCGGTCACGGTGGTGACCAGGGTGCCGCCCCGGTAGACGAGGTAGCCGGTGACGCCGACGTTGTCGGTCGAGGCGTTCCAGCTCAGCGAGACGCTGCTGCTGGTCACGCCGGTCACCTGGAGGTTGCCGGGCACGCTCGGCGCGGTGGTGTCGCCGCCGCCGGTGCCGCCGGTGACTTGGATCGCCGAGACGATGGCGTAGTTGGCGCCGCCGTTCATGTTGAACTGCACGTTGAGCTGGCCGTCGGAGACGGTCGCGGTGTAGGTGCGGTCACAGGCGGTGAGCGCGCCGCAGGAGGCGAACACGTCGAACGCCGAGGCCACCACGGTGTTCTCGATCCGGATGTCGAACTTGCGCTGCCCGGCGGCGTTCGCCCAGTCCTCGACCATCTTCAGGGTGACCTGGTAGGTGCCGTTGGCCACGTCGAACTTGTAGCCGCCCCAGCCGCTGAACAGCTGGTAGTTCTGGTAGAGCGCGTCGTCGGTGGTGCCGCCGATCGCGCTGCCCGTGGAGCCGGAGCCGTAGGACGTCTCGTAGCCCCAGCTGCCGCTGGAGTAGGCCTTGTCGGCGAGCCAGGCGTTGCCGCCGCCGTCGGTCAGGGCCGGGCCGTTGGCGTTGGCCCGCAGGGGCACGGTCACCGCGCCGTACGCCGCGGACTGCGCGAACATCAGTGGCAGGATCAGCGCACCGATCGCCAGTAAGAGGGTCAGGACTCTTCTCATCGTGCTACTCCACGTCCGGGGGGAAGGGAAATGCGGCGGGACGCGCCGGGAACAGGGGGTTCCCGTCCAACTAATAGGAAGCTTTCCTTTTAATTAGGGCGAACGTAACCCGCGTCACAGATCCCGTCAATGGGCGCGCAGGGAACGCCAGATCGGACCGGGCAGCGCGGCGGCCGCCTCGTCCAGATCGAGGCCCGGCGCACCGGCCAGCACCCGGCGTGTGGTCTCGGCGAGCGGCCCGATGAGCAGCATCTCGATCAGCGCCGGGGGCAGGTCGGCGATCTCCCCGGCGGCGACGCGCGGCGCGAACCACGCCGTCAGCCGGTCCATGCGGGGCGCCTTCCGGGCCGCGACGGCGGCGGCGTGCGGCTCGACGAAGGGCGCGGCGTGGATGAACCGGGCCCGTGCGGTCTCGTCGCGGGCGAAGGCGAGGTAGGCGCGCACGATCGCGCGCACCCCCTCCTCGGTGCCCTCGGCCCCCTCGACCGCCTCGATCAGGCCGGTCAGCAGGTCGTCCATGCACTCGGAGTAGAGGGCGGCGGCCAGCCCGTCGAAGCTGCCGAAGTGGTGGTAGAGGCTGCCCGTGCTGACGCCGCTGCGCGAGGTCACCGCGCGCAGGGTGAAGTCGTCGTCGGTGAACGCCTCCAGGGCGGTGTCGAGCAGCCGGCGGATCGTGGCCTCGCTGCGGGCCTGCCTCACGCGACTCCCGAGAGCTTCCCGGCCTGCTCCCACAACCGCAGGCCGAGCTCGCGGTCGACGTTCATCGGGATCTCCTCCAGTTCGTCGTAGTAGCGGCCCGTGGTGGACCTCTCGGTCAGCGCGACCACCGGGGCCGCGCCCTGCTCGGGAGTCTTCCAGAACCGCTTGGCCACTTTGAGCAGCAGCCCGACCGGCCCGCCCCGCGCGCCCAGGCCGGTGTTGATCACGCCGGGGTGGACGGCGTCGATCGTCACGCCGCGCTCCCGCCAGCGCTCGGCGAACAGCGGCAGCGTCTCCACGTTGCAGCGCTTGGTGTCGGCGTAGGTGCGCAGCGGGTGGAAGTCGTGGCCGTAGGGGGTGCGGTCGGGGTCGGCCTTCCCCTTCACGTAGAGGCCCGCGCTGACCTGCACGACCCGGGTGAGGCGGTCTTCGAGCAGGCGGTTCAGGGTGAACGGGGCCAGGTGGTTGACCGCGAACGCCTCCTCCAGGCCGTCGGCGGTGAGGGTGAGCCGCGACGGCCACAGGCCCGCGTTGTGGACCAGCACGTCGATCCGGGGGCAGGCCTCGGCCAGCCGCCCGGCCACCTCGTGCATGCCCGACACGGCCGACAGGTCGCCGACGACGAGGACCGCCTCGCCCGGCAGCGAGCGGACCGCCTGCTCTCCCCGCGCGGCGTCGCGCGCGACGACGACCACCCGATGCCCCCGCCGCGCCAGCTCGGCGCAGACGGCGTACCCGATTCCCCGGTTTCCTCCGGTCACCACCACGTTCATGGCGACAAATTAGAACAGTTCTCTAAATCTTCTTCAACAGGCCGTCGACGGCGGCCAGGGCCAGCGTCTTGTAGCCGACCGAGTCGAACAGCACGGTCACCCGGTCGGGGTCGGCGCTCATCACCGTCCCGGCGCCCCAGGCCGTGTGCTCGACCTTCGACTGGAGCGGGAAGGGGCCGTCGTCCCCCTCCTGGACCGCCTCCTGGGCCACCCCGTGACAGGTGTCGCAGGTGCCGCAGGAACGGCCGTAGGGCTGGCCGAAGTACTCCAGGAGGAAACGGCGGCGGCAGCCGGTCGTCTCGGCGTAGGCGCGCATCATGTCCAGGCGCGACTCGTCCACGCGGTGACGGGTCTCGTCGAGCTCGACGGCCCTCTCGACCGCCCGCTCGGCGGTGAGCCGCCGGCGGGCCCAGCGCAGCTCGCCGGGGACCAGCGCGCCCGCGCGCTCCAGCAGGTTGGCCAGGGCGGTCAGCCGGGTGGTGCCGACGCCGAGCAGGTCGCGCAGCTCCCCGGCGGGGACCACCCCGCCGTGCTCGCGGATCAGCACCGCCATGCGCAGCAGCAGGTCGGGGTCGGCCCGGCCGCCGGCCTGGAACCGGCGCAGGCCCAGGTCCTCGGGACGGTAGAACAGGACCGCCTCGGCGGGGCGGCCGTCCCGGCCGGCGCGGCCGATCTCCTGGTAGTAGGCGTCGGGCGACTCCGGCGGGCCCGCGTGCAGCACCCGGCGCACGTCGGGGCGGTCGATGCCCATGCCGAAGGCCGAGGTCGCCACGACCACGTCCAGCTCCCCGGCCGCGAACCGCGCATGGGTGCGGTTGCGGTCGGCCGTCTTCAGCCCGGCGTGGTACGGCTCGGCCCGCTTGCCCTCCATCAGCGCGCAGTACTCCTCGGCGTCCCGCCGGGTCGGCACGTAGACCAGCGTCAGGCCCTCGCCCGCGAGGGCGTGCTCCACCAGGGCCCTGCGCCGGTCGTCCTCGGAGGTGAACCGCCGGGCCGACAGGGTCAGGTTCGGCCGGTCGAAGCCCCGCACGATCTCCACCGGGTCGCGCAGCCCGAGCGACCGCACGATCTCGGCCCGCACGTTCGGCGCCGCCGTCGCGGTCAGCGCCACCACCGGCGGATGCCCCAGCTTCTCGATCACCTGGCCGAGCCGCAGGTAGTCGGGCCGGAAGTCGTGCCCCCACGACGACACGCAGTGGGCCTCGTCGATCGCGACCAGCGACGGCCGGGCCGCCGCCAGGCGCTCCACCACCTCGGGCTTGGCGAGCTGCTCCGGCGACAGGAACACGAACTCGGCCGTCCCGGCGGTGACCTGGTCGAGGCCCTTGTCGACCGACTGCGTCGAGTTGACCGCCACCGCGCCGGTGCCCGCCTTCAGCAGGCTCATCACCTGGTCGCGCTGCAACGCGATCAGCGGCGACACCACGACCGTCGGGCCGTCGAGCAGCAGGGCGGGCACCTGGTAGACGGCCGACTTCCCGCCCCCGGTCGGCATCACCAGCAGCACGTCGCGCCCGGCGACCAGATGCCGCATGGCCTCCTTCTGCCCGGGCCGCAGCCCCTGCCAGCCGAACACGCGCCGGGCCGTCGACCCGAGCCGGAATCTCGCGAGCGCTCTCCTCATGGCCGCCCTCTATGCCCGGCCTGGGGCGATTCAGGCCGGGCGGGGCGCGGTTCGTTCGGCGACCAGCGCCAGATCGGTCTCGACGGCGTGCGCGGTGGCCTGCAGATGGGCCAGCAGGCCCGGCCTGACCTGGCCGGTCATGGCGACGTTCACCGCCGCGACCACCCGGCCGCCCCGGTCGCGGATCGGCACGGCCAGCGCGCGGAGGCCCTCTTCGAGCTCGTCCTCGACGATCGCGTAGCCGTCGGCGCGGGCCCGGCGGATCAGCGCCCGCAGCCGCTCGGGGTCGGTCACGGTGCGCGGCGTCAGCGCCACGGGGTGGCCGAGGTCGGCGTCGTCGGCGAGCAGGACCCGGCCCATCGACGTGGCGTAGGCCGGGAACCGGGTGCCGACGGTGATGTCCACACTCATGATCTTGTACGCCGGCGCCCGCGCCACGTAACGGATGTCGGTCCCGTCGAGCACCGCCACCGACGCCGACTCGCCCACCGCCTCGGCCAGCGCGGCGAGGTGGGGGGTGGCGAGCTCGCCCAGGGTCAGCGACGACAACCGGGCGTAGCCCAGCTCCAGGACCCTGGGCAGGGCGACGAACCGGTTGCCCGTCTTCACCGCGTAGCCGAGCTCGACCAGGGTCAGCAGCGCCCGCCGGGCGGTCGCCCGCGCCAGCCCGGTCGCCTCGGCGATCTCCGACAGCGTGCCGCCGAGCGCGGTGAGCACCGCCAGCCCCCGGGCCAGCGACTGCACCGGGGTGTCGGCGGGGATCTCGATCGGCGTCGGGCGCGTGGGCGTGCGGGCCGCCAGGAGGTGTTCCATCCGGGCGACGTCGAGCCGGGGGAGGGCCAGCGAGGCCAGCGACTCGACGGTGTGGCGGCTGCGGTGGGAGACCACGCTGACCGCGCACACCACCCGGCCGCGCGAGCGCACCGGCACCGCCACCGCGATCAGGCCCGGCTCGATGAGCTCGTCGTCGCGGGCCCAGCCCGCCTCCAGCGCGGCCTTGACCCGGTCGCGGAACTCCGGCTCGGCCTTCGGGTCGGGGGCGACCACGGTGTGCGGCCGGGCCGCCCGCCAGCGGGCCCACCCGGCCTCGGTCCACTCTGCGGCCAGCAGCGCGCCCGCCGCGCAGCGTTCGGCCGGCACCAGGTCGCCCACCCGGAACGTCAGCGAGCGGCTGCGCCGCCGGGGGAGCTGGGTGACGAACCGGACCGCCGTGCCGTCGGCCACGGCCAGCGACACCGACTCGTCGAGGGTCTCCGCGAGCCTGCTCGCCTCGGGTCCCAGCGCGTCGGGCACGCCGCTGCCGGACAGGTAGGCGTTCCCGACGGCCAGCACGCGGGGCGTCAGCCGTACCGACCGATCGGCCCCGGCCGGGCGGGCCAGGCCCGTCGCGACGAGGGTGGCCAGCACCCGGTCGACGGTCGAGCGGGCCAGGCCGGTGACGCGGGTCAGATCGCTCGGGCGGCACGGCTCGCCGCCGGCCATCGCCCGCAGCACGGCGAGCCCGCGCTCCAGCGGCCCCACGACTGCCTCGGTCATTGACACACGTCCAAAGGGGGTAGCAGACTCCTGAACTACGTCAAATGTGAACAATAGTTCATCAGACGAACAAGTCCACTCCGAACAGGGAGAACATGGCGGAGATCCTCACCCTGCGGGACGCGGTGGCCGGGCTGGTGCACTCCGGCGACACCGTGGCGATGGAGGGGTTCACCCACCTCATCCCGTTCGCCGCCGCGCACGAGATGATCCGGCAGCGGGTGAGCGATCTCACCCTCGTCCGGATGACCCCCGACGTCATCTACGACCAGCTCATCGGCATGGGCGCGGCCCGCAAACTGGTCTTCTCGTGGGGCGGCAACCCCGGCGTGGGCTCGCTGCACCGCTTCCGCGACGCGGTCGAGAACGGCTGGCCGCGCCCGCTCGAACTCGACGAGCACAGCCACGCCGGCATGGCCAACCGCTACGTCGCCGGGGCGTCCCGGCTGCCGTTCGCCGTGCTGCGCGGCTACCGGGGCAGCGACCTGCCGTCGCGGTCGGCGACGATCTCCACCGTGGTGTGCCCGTTCACCGGCGAGGAACTGGCGGCGGTCGCCGCGATCAACCCCGACGTGACCGTGATCCACGCCCAGCGTGCCGACCGCGACGGGAACGTGCAGCTCTGGGGCCTGGTCGGAGTGCAGAAGGAGGCCGCGCTGGCCGCCGCGCGGGTGCTCGTGACGGTCGAGGAGATCGTGGACGACCTGGCGCCCGCCCCCGGCGCGGTGGTGCTGCCGTCCTGGACGGTCGACGCGGTGGCCGTGGTCCCGAACGGCGCCCACCCCTCCTACGCGGCCGGTTACACCGTCCGCGACAACGGCTTCTACCAGGCGTGGGACGCCGTCTCCCGCGACCGCGACGCCTTCCTGCGCTGGATGGACGAGAACGTCCTGGAGGCCGCCCGATGAGCTGGACCTCCGACGAGCTGATGACCGTCAACGCCGCCCGCGCCCTGGCCGGGGCCCGGACCTGCTTCGTCGGCATCGGCCTGCCGAGCGCCGCCGCCAACCTGGCCCGGCGCACCACCGAACCGGGGCTGGTGCTCATCTACGAGTCGGGCACCCTCGGCTCCAAGCCGTCGCGGCTGCCCCTGTCGATCGGCGACGGCGAGCTGGCCGACACGGCCGACGCGGTGGTGTCGGTGCCGGAGATCTTCAACTACTGGCTGCAGGCCGGGCGGATCGACGTCGGCTTCCTCGGCGCCGCCCAGGTCGACCGGTTCGCCAACGTCAACACGACCGTCGTCGACCGGGGGCCGGGCAAGCCGGAGGGCCGGCTGCCGGGCGCGGGCGGCGCCCCGGAGATCGCCGCGAGCTGCGGGAAGGTGCTGCTCGTGCTGCGCCACTCCACCCGGAACCTCGTCGAGCGGCTCGACTTCGTCACCACCGTCGGCCACGGCGACGGGCCCGGGTCGCGCGCCCGGCTCGGCCTGCCCGGGGCGGGTCCGGTCGCCGTGATCACCGACCTGGGCGTCATGCGGCCCGACCCGGAGACCGCCGAGCTGACCCTCACCGAGGTGCACCCCGGCACGACCCCGGAACAGGCCGTCGCCGCCACCGGCTGGCCCCTCGCCGTCGCCCCCGGCCTGCGCGTCACCGAACCGCCCACGGAGGCCGAGCTGACCGCCCTGCGCCGCCTCGCCCAAGGAGCACCCGATGCCTGAACCGCTGTCCCAGGAGACGATCTCCCGGGAGATCGCCGACCTCGCCGCCAGGTCCGACGGCGGCGACCACCCCTCGCGCGACTACCCGCCCTACCGCTCCAGCGGCCTGCGGCACCCGCACCGCCCGCTCGTCGCCCCGCCCGAGGCCTACGCCGAGCTGCGCGGCCCGGTCTTCGGGGCGAGCGACGTCACGCCCCTGGACGCCGACCTCACCCGCCAGCACCCCGGGGAGCCCCTCGGGGAGCGCATCACCGTGACCGGCCGGGTGGTCGACCGCGACGGCCGCCCGGTGCGCGGGCAGCTGGTGGAGGTCTGGCAGGCCAACGCCTCCGGCCGCTACCCGCACCAGCGCGACCAGCACCCCGCGCCGCTCGACCCCAACTTCACCGGCACCGGCCGCTGCCTGACCGACGACGAGGGCCGCTACGCCTTCACCACGATCAAGCCCGGCGCCTACCCGTGGAAGAACCACGTCAACGCCTGGCGGCCGGCCCACATCCACTTCTCGGTTTTCGGCACGGCCTTCGCCCAGCGCCTGGTCACCCAGATGTACTTCCCGGGCGACCCGCTGTTCCCGTACGACCCGATCCTGCAGTCGGTGACCGACGACAAGGCCCGCGAGCGCCTCGTCGCCGCCTACGACCACGAGCTCTCCCGGCCGGAGTGGAGCCTGGGGTACAGATGGGACATCGTCCTCGACGGACCGTCGGCGACCTGGATGGAGGAAGGCCGATGAGACCCACCCCTTCGCAGACCGTGGGCCCCTTCTACGGCTACGCCCTGCCCTTCCGCGGCGGCGGCGACCTGGTCCCGCCGGGCCACCCGGGCGCGGTCTCCGTCCACGGGTACGTCTACGACGGCGCGGGCGAGCCCGTCCCCGACGCGCTGCTGGAGTTCTGGCAGGCCGACGAGGGCGGGAACCTCGACGGCAGGCCCGGCTCGATGCGCCGCGACGACGTCGACGGCTCGGTCGCCGGCCGCGACGGGGTCACGTTCACCGGGTTCGCCCGCGTGGCGACCGACCTCGGCGGGCACTGGACGCTCCGCACGGTCCGCCCCGGCGGGCCGCCCTACCTCGCGGTGTGCGTGTTCGCCCGGGGGCTGCTGCACCACCTGTACACCCGCGTCTACCTGGAGGACGCCGGCGACGCCCTGCTGACGTCGCTGCCCGCCGACCGGCGCGCGACCCTGGTCGCCGCTCCGGAGCGCGACGGGGTGTACCGGTTCGACGTCCGCCTCCAGGGCGAGGGCGAGACGGTCTTCCTCGACCTGGGCTGAACCGGGAGGCTCTCGTGATCACGGGTGACGGGCTGCTGGGCCCGGCCTGGTCGGGCGCCCCGGTCGACGGGGCGACCGCCGACCCGGCGGTCCTGCGCGCCCTGCTCGACGCGGAGGCGGCGCTGGCCCGCGCCCAGAACCGCCCCGACCTGGCCGATGCCATCACCGCGGCGGAGCCCGGGGACCTCGGGCACAGCGGCGGGAATCCGGTGATTCCGCTGGTCAAGGCGTTGCCCGAAGGTGCGCATGACGGGGCGACGAGCCAGGACGTCATGGACACCGCGCTCATGCTGGTCGCCGCGCGGGCCCGGCGGCTGATCCTGCCCGACCTCGCCTCGGCCGCCGGGGCGCTGGAGGCGCTGGCCCGCGAGCACCGCGACACCCCCATGCCGGGCCGCACCCTCACCCAGCACGCCGTGCCGACGACGTTCGGCCTGAAGGCGGCGGGGTGGCGGTCGCTGGTGCTCGACGCCTACGAGCGGCTCGGCGCGGTGACCCTGCCCGCCCAGCTCGGCGGGGCGGGGGGCACCCTGGCGACGCTCTCGGTTCCGCTCATGGAGCGGTTCGCGTGCGAGCTCGGGCTGGCGGTCCCGGTGCTGCCCTGGCACGTGCTGCGCACCCCGGTCGCCGACCTCGCCGGGGCGCTGGCGTTCTGCTGCGGGGCGCTCGGCAAGATCGCGGCCGACGTCCTGGTGCTGTCGCGTACGGAGATCGGCGAGGTCGCCGAGGGATCGGGCGGCGGCTCGTCGGCGATGCCGCACAAGAGCAACCCCGTCCACGCCACCCTGGTCGCCGCCTGCGCCCGGCAGGCCCCGGCACTGGCCGCGATCCTCTACGGCGCGATGGCCGCCGAGGACGAACGCCCCGCCGGGGCGTGGCACGCCGAGTGGGAGCCGCTCCGCACCCTGCTGCGCCTGGCCGGGGGAGCGGCCTTCCACACGGCCGCGCTGACCGGCGGCCTCCGGGTCCACCCGGCCCGGATGCGGGAGAACCTGTCGCTCACGGGCGGCCTGATCGTGGCCGAGCGCGTCATGGGCGAGCTGTCCCGGCAGATCGGGAAGAAGGCGGCGCGAGAGCTGCTCGAAACCGCCTCCCGCGACGCGGCCCGCCTCCGCATGCCCCTCCGCCAGGCATTGGAGCTCGCCTGCGCGCATGCCGGAGTCTCCGTCGAGATCACCGGGTCGGCCGTGCGCCGGCCCGGTCCCACGACCGATCAAGAAGGCGGGCGGCCCCGTCCGGTGACTCCCGATCACCAAGGCGGACCGGCAGGGGCGATCCGTCCAGATTCCGCGGCAGAAGGCCCGGGTGGACGGCCCGGCGTGATTCGCATCGATCCCGCGCTTTTCGACCCGACCGGCTATTCCGGTGCGGCGGGGGAACTCGTCGATCGAGCCCTCGACCGTCGTCTCAAGGAGATCGCCGATGTTGAACTTCCGCGTTGACGGGCCCGCGCACGCGCCCGCGCTGATCCTGGGCCCGTCGCTGGGCACCTCGCTCCGCGTCTGGGACGCCCCCGCCGCCGCCCTGTCGCGGCACTTCAGGGTCGTGCGGTACGACCTCCCGGGCCACGGCGACTCCCCGGTCGTGCCGGGAGCGACCTCGATGGAGGCGCTGGCCGCGCTCGTGGTCAAGGTCGCCGACGCGGCCGGGGCGGACTCCTTCCACTACGGCGGGATCTCCCTGGGCGGCGCGATCGGCGCGTGGCTGGCGCTGCGGCACCCCGACCGGGTGCTCTCCCTGACGATGGTCTGCTCGGCCGCCAAGTTCGGCACCGAGGAGAGCTGGCACGAGCGTTCGGCGCTGGTCCGGGGCGAGGGCACCCGCGCCCTGGCCGACCTGGCGTGGGGCCGGTGGTTCACCGGGAACGCCGACAAGGCCGCCGGCCAGGTCATGATCGACGACCTGCTGGCCGCCGACGACGAGGGCTACGCCGCATGTTGCGAGGCGCTGGCGGGGTACGACGTCCGCGCCGAACTCCCGGCCATCACCGCCCCGACCCTGGTGGTCGCGGGCCGCGACGACCCCGCCGTCCCGCCGGCCGTGGCGCGCGAACTGGCCGACGGCATCCCGGGCGCGGCCCTCCATGAGCTCCCCGGAGCCGCCCACCTGGCCCCGGTCGAGCGGCCCGAGGCCGTCGTGGCGGCGATGCGCGCCCACCTGCCCCCGGTCGACGGGATGACGGTGCGCCGGGCCGTGCTGGGCGACGAGCACGTCGACCGGGCCGTCGCGAACACCACCGGCTTCACCGCCGACTTCCAGGACCTGATCACCCGCTACGCCTGGGGGGAGATCTGGACCCGCCCGGGTCTCGACCGGAAGACCCGCAGCTGCGTCACCCTCACCGCACTGGTCGCGGGCGGCCACCTCGACGAGCTGGCCATGCACGTCAGAGCCGCGATCCGCAACGGTCTCACGCCGGATGAGATCAAGGAAGTCCTCCTCCAGACCGCGATCTACTGCGGCGTCCCGGCCGCCAACGCCGCCTTCGCCGTCGCCCAACGCACGCTAGGGAGCCTGGAATGACCCACACCACGGTCGCCGTCATCGGCGGCGGCCCGGCGGGCCTGCTGCTGGCCCGGATGCTGCACAACGCCGGGATCGACTCCGTCGTGCTGGAGAGCCGCGACCGCGCCTACGTCGAGCAGCGCCAGCGCGCCGGCATGCTCGAACAGGGCACGGTCGACGCGCTGCGCGAGTGCGGCGCGGGCGCGCGCATGGACCGCGAGGGGCTCCCGCACAACGGGATCGAGCTGCGGTTCGACCGCCGGGCCCACCGCCTCGACTTCCCGGCGCTGACCGGCGGCAGCTCCGTCATGATCTACGCCCAGACCGAGATCGTGAAGGACCTGGTCGCCCTCCAGCTCGACGAGGGCGGCCCGCTGCTGTTCGAGGCCCAGGCGACCGCCATCGGCGACGGCTACGTCACCTACCGCCACGAGGGCCAGGAGAAGACCCTGACCTGCGACTTCATCGTGGGGGCCGACGGCTTCCACGGCATCTCGCGGGCCGTCGTGCCCTCGGGCCGGGTCTACGAGGCCGACTACCCCTACTCGTGGCTCGGCGTGCTGGCCGACGTCGCCCCCTCGACCGACGAGCTCATCTACGCCCACTCGCCGCGCGGCTTCGCGCTGCACAGCATGCGCTCCCCGACGGTCAGCCGCCTCTACCTCCAGGTGCCCAACGACACCGACCCCGCCGCCTGGGACGACGAGCAGATCTGGGACGAGCTCGACCTGCGGTTCGCGATCGACGGCGACTGGAAGCTGGCCCGGGGGCCGATCACCGCGAAGGCCGTCACCCCGATGCGCAGCTTCGTCACCGAGCCGATGCGGCACGGCCGCCTGTTCCTGGCCGGCGACGCCGCCCACATCGTGCCGCCGACCGGGGCCAAGGGCCTCAACCTGGCCGTCGCCGACGTGGTGGTGCTGGCGCGGGCGCTGGAGCACTGGCGGCGTACCGGCAAGGACGACCTGCTCGACGACTACGGCGACATCTGCCTGCGGCGGGTCTGGCGGGCCGAGCACTTCTCCTGGTTCATGACCACGATGCTGCACCTGGCCCCCGGCCAGTCCGACTACGAGACCCGGCTCCAGCTCGCCCAGCTCCACCGCATCGCGACCTCCGAGGCCGCGGCGGCGGAGCTGGCGCTCAACTACACCGGGACGGTCTGAGAAATACGCCCGCTATACGGGCCGATGTCTACGGAAGGAACGCGCAGAGCAGCCGGTCGTCGCCCTCCTGCCACAACGTGCCGATCTCGGCGAAGCCCGCCTTGGTCAGCGCGGTCACGTGGGTCTCCAGGTGGAGCGACTCCGAGCCGTGGTGCGCGGCCATCTCGCGGCGCTTCTCGCGGCCGGCGTGGAGGGCGGTGAGCACGGGGTCCCGCTCCACCGCCGCCCACCAGTCGGCCCAGTTCTCCGGGCGTTCCCCGGGAAACCGCCGGTCGGTGGCACGGCCGGCCAGGGCGCGCTCGAGCGCGGCCAGGCGGGTGCCGTCAGGGGAGGCCATCTGGTCGCCGTTGAGGAACACCCCGCCTGGCCGCAGCACCGTGGCCAGCTCCCGGTAGAGGTCGGTCAGGGGCCCTTCCGGGAGCCAGTGGAGCGCGGTCGTGCTGACCGCGGCGTCAGCGAGGCGGGGCAGGCCCGCGGCCGCGCTCCACCCCGGGACGCGCAGGTCGGCGTCCACGAACCGGAGCCCGTCGTAGGCGGCCTGCCCGAGCGCGGTGAGCAGCGGGTCGGTGTCGAAGCCGACCACGGTCGCCTCCGGCAGCCGCTCCTTGAGCCGGGCGCCGAGCGACCCGGGCCCGCAGCCGAGGTCCAGGACGAGCGGATCGGGCCGCCCGGCCGTCTCGACGACCGCGTCGACGAGAACCGCGAAGCGCTCCTCGCGGGCGGGGTGGTAGCCCTCCTGCTGGACGTCCCAGCGGTCGAGCCACTGCCGGGCGTGGTCACGGGTGAGTGTCACGGCCATCTCCCTTGTAACTGTCGTCTAGGCTTATGTCAGTTACCGTAATCACGAAGGATGTAACTGGTCAAGTGAACTTCAACAGTCACACCGATGCCGTTGTGGCCATGTTCGTGACCCTGGTGAACGTGCTGACCCCGGGGGAGCGGCGCGGGCGCCCCTATGTCGTGCCGACGGGGCCCGAGCTGGCCGCCGAGGTGGCCGCGGCGCTGCGCGAGCGCGGCGAGATCGCCGGGTCCGACGTCGCCGAGCTGGCCGGCTACGCCGCCGACCTGCGCGCGGCCTTCTCCGGCGACCTCGACCACGCCTGCACCGTGATCAACCGGGTGCTCGACGCCACCGACGCCCGCCCCCACCTGAGCGGCCACGACGGCGAGCCCTGGCATCTCCACTTCCACGGCACGACCGGCACGTGGGCGGCCAACTGGGCCGCGTCCGGGGCCACGGCGCTCGCGATCGTGCTGGGCGGGGAGTTCCGCGACCGTCTGGGGGTCTGCACGGCCGACCGCTGCGACCGGGTCTTCGTGGACGTCTCCCGCAACGGCACCCGGCGCTTCTGCTCCACGGCGTGTCAGAATCGTACGAAAACCGCTGCTTTTCGGGCCAGAGTGTGACTTTTCGTCATTCCGACGGGGTAACGGCGACAGGAACGTTCCGCAAAGGGCGATACCGTCATGGGCATGCGACTAGGTGTCCTCGACGTGGGTTCCAACACGGTGCATCTCCTCGTGATGGACGCGCACCGTGGGGCCCGCCCCCAGCCGGCGTTCTCCCACAAGGTCGACATGAGACTCGCCGAGCACATCGACGACCACCACCTCTCCGAGCAGGGAGCCGGCAAGCTCCGCGACTTCGTCGAGGAGGCGCTGCGCTTCGCCGAGGACAAGGGCTGTGAGGAACTGGTGGCGTTCGCCACCTCCGCCGTCCGCGAGGCCCGCAACGGCGAGGAGGTGCTCGCCGAGATCAAGGGCCAGACCCAGGTCGACATCCAGGTCCTGTCGGGCGCGGAGGAGGCCCGGCTGACCTTCCTGGCGGTCCGGCGCTGGTACGGCTGGTCGTCCGGCCGCCTGCTCGTCCTCGACATCGGCGGCGGCTCCCTGGAGATCGCCTCCGGCATCGACGAGGCCCCCGACGCGGCCGTCTCGCTGCCCCTGGGGGCCGGGCGGCTGACCCGCGACTGGTTCACCGAGGACCCGCCCAGCCCCGAGGAGATCCGCGCCCTGCGCCGCCACATCCGGACCGAGATCGGCCGCCGGGTGGGCGAGGTCACCCGCTACGGTCCCCCCGACCACGCCGTGGCCACCTCGAAGACCTTCAAGCAGCTGGCCAGGATGGCCGGGGCCGCCCCGTCGAGCGAGGGCCTCTACGTCCGCCGCAACCTCAGCCACGAGGCGGTCTCGACGTGGGCGGCGCGGATGGGCGAGATGACGGCCGACCGCCGGGCCGCCCTGCCGGGGGTGTCGGCGGGCCGCGCCGGTCAGCTGCTGGCGGGCGCACTCGTGGCGGATGCGACGATGGACCTGTTCCAGGTGCCGGCCCTGGAGATCTGCCCCTGGGCGCTGCGCGAGGGAGTGATCTTCCGGCGGCTGGACGTCCTGGGGGGTTCTGACCTCGCCCCTGAGTAAGGAATGAGAATGGTCATACCGGGCAAAACGGCCGCATGATCGAGCTACTGGGTGTCGCCGCCATGCTCGCATCGATTCTGGCGATGGCGATCGCGGCACTTCTCATCATCTCCGTGCTGATGCTGGCAGGGCTCGCCCTGATGGCGCTGAGCACGAAGGTCCCCGTCCGCCGCGGTCATCGGGAAATATCCGGACACCAGTTGAAACCGCCGGAAAACAGTAGGTTCTTGGGGAGCCGACCTGACAGGAGCACCGGTGAACGACCCCAAGATCGACACGACCGTCCCCCATTCGGCCCGGATGTGGAACTACTGGCTGGGCGGCAAAGACCACTACGAGGTTGACCGGGTGGCGGGCGACCAGTTCGCCGCCGCCTTCCCCGACATCGTGGCCATCGCCCGGCTGTCGCGTTACCTGCTGGCCCGCATCGTCCGCCACGTCAGCGTGGAGGCGGGGGTGACCCAGTTCCTCGACATCGGCACCGGCCTGCCGACGGTCGACAACACCCACGACCTGGCCCAGCGGATCAACCCCGAGGCCCGGGTCGTGTACGTCGACAACGACCCCCTGGTGCTCTCCCACGCCCGCGCCCTCCTGGTGGGCACCCGCGAGGGCGTGACCGACTACATGGACGCCGACCTGCGCGACCCGGCCCGCATCCTGGCCGGCGCGGCCAAGTCGCTCGACTTCGACCGCCCGGTGGCGCTGATGCTGATGGGCATCCTCGGCTACGTCGGCGACCACGAGGAGGCCTACACGATCGTCCGGACTCTGATGGAGCCGCTGCCCTCCGGCAGCTACCTGGCCGTCTGGGACGGCTCCAACGTGGTCACGGGCGAGGCCCTCGACAAGGCCCAGGACGACCTCAACGAGGGCCCGGGGGCGCCGTACACGCTGCGGAACCACGAGGAGATCAGCCGCTTCTTCGACGGCCTGGAACTGGTCGAGCCGGGCGTCGTGCCGATCACCCAGTGGCGGCCCGACCCCGACCCCTTCGGCCCGCCCTCGCCGGTCGACGCGCTGGTGGGCGTGGCCCGCAAGCCCTAGAGATCATCGATGCAGCGCCGCAGGATCTCGCTCGTCGCGGTGGCCGGCTCCGCCTCGGTGCCGGCCTCGTTCAGCAGGTGCAGGTAGGGCTGCACCTCGTGGTCCTTGGTCAGGTACTGCGCGTCGCCGAGCCGTTCCAGGTAGATCACGTCGGGCAGGGCGCCCTGGGCCAGGCGCAGCAGGGTGACCGGCCCGATCCCGCGCGAGACGTAGCCGGATTCGAGCGGGACCACCTGGAGGGTCACGTTCGGCAGCCGGTTCATCTCGTCGAGGTGGCGCAGCTGCTCGCGCATCACGGCCGGGCCGCCGATGGTGCGCCGCAGGGCCGCCTCGTCGACGACCGCCCACAACTTCACCGGCGCGGCCCCGACCAGGATGCGCTGCCGCCGCATCCGCAGCTCGACCCGCTTGGCGACCTGGTCCTCGTCGTAGACGCGGTGGGCGTGGGAGACGACCGCGCGGGCGTAGGCGGGCGTCTGGAGGAGGCCGGGGACGAACTGGATCTCGTACGTGCGGATCAGCGCCGCGTCCTGCTCCAGGCCGAGGCAGGCCTCGAACCAGTGGGGCACGACCTCGCGCAGCGGATGCCACCAGCTGGGCTCGTTCGCTCTTCCGGCCAGAATCATGATCGCCGACCGTTCCCTGTCGTCGGTGACGCCGTAGAGGGTGAGCAGGTCGGCCACGTCGCGCGGCTTGAAGGTGGCCTGGCCCGTCTCCATGCGGCTGATCTTCGAGGCGGAGGCGCGGATGGCGAAGCCGGCGTCCTCACGGCTGATCCCCTGCGCCTCGCGCAGGTCGCGCAACTGCGCGCCGACGAGCATGCGCAACGCGGTCGGGCCGGCGTGGCCGAGATCCTCGCCGGCTCCCTGAACAGGCGGCATCGCTCGTGTTCCCCCAGATGCTGACCGGCTTGAACGGACCCGCAGATAGTGCCACGCCAACCCTAACCGAGTACGCCATTTTCCGGCATTTTCCGAGCTTGTCGGCAATTCGGTCACGAGATATCGGATGAATGCCCCGCAATAAAAGAGGAAATGTGCGGTTTCGGCAGGTCGGATCCGATCAACCATCGGTTGTATGGGCCGGCTCGGGGACGGAGTCTGCTGGGCAACGCGGACCAGAAGCAGGCCGGGCAGGAGTCACGGGACGCGGCCCGGGGAATCAGGCAGGCCGCCGTGGAGGCCGAGTTCCCGCGCCTGCTCCGGACGGCTGATCACGGCTTCGCTAGTCGCGCTCCTCGGTCAGGACCTCCAGCATCTCGGTCAGATGGGCGACCTGAGTCTCCAGCCCCCTCACGCGGGCTTCGAGCTCGGCGAGCGTCACCTGCTGGTACCCGTTGGCGATCTGCCTGCTCATGGTGCCTCCGGCGGGCGGAATATCGACTCGCACGCCGGGCGGCGCGCACATTCATCACGCTCTTCCCTGTATACCCCGCTTCGCACCTAGGGCAGGTAAAGTCTGCCGTCGCAGTAACCTGCGGTGATGAACGTGTGGCAGGTCCCCGCCAAAGTCGTGGCCGTGAAGGCCGCCGGGACCCTGATCTGCTTGCTCCTGGTCCTCTACGGCCTGCTCGCCGGCGACCTCCGCGCCCTGATCCTCGCGGGCGTCGCCACGGTCGTGCTGGCCGCCGTCACGGCCCGCGACGTCGTCGCCCGCGTCCGCCTGAGCGCCGACCAGGGCGGCATCACGGTGGTCGAGGGGTTCGCCGGCCGCCGCCGCATCGCCTGGGGCGAGATCGAGCGCATCAAGGTCGACGAACGCGCCCGCTACGGCCTGCGGACCACCATCCTGGAGATCGACACCGGCGACGACGTCCACCTGTTCAGCCAGTACGACCTGGGCGAACCCGTCGTGCCGGTGGCCGAGACGCTGATGCGCATGCGCCCCTGAGCGACCCGTGACCGGATCCTCCCCTTGTGTGATCATTGGCGCATGCGGATCGCCGAGATCGCCGGGACGGAACTGTTCGCCGAGGGACCGCGCCAGATCGTGCGGGTGACCCTCGAAGAGGGAGCCCCCGCCGAGGTGGTGATCACCGGCGACGCGACCGGGTCCGCGACGGGGACGGGCGTGGTCGAGGTGCCCGTCGAGACCGAAAGGGCGCCGGGCGAGACCGCCGCCGTCACCGTGACGGCCGGCGGCGAGGAGAAGACCGCGGAGTTCGTCGTGGCCGAGCCCGGCTGGACGGTCTGGATGGTCTCCCACTTCCACTACGACCCGGTCTGGTGGAACACCCAGGCCGCCTACACCACGACGTGGGACACCGCCGGAGAGGCCGCCCAGGTCAGCCGGTCGGCCTTCCAGCACGCCGGCTTCGAGCTCGTCGAGCTCCACCTGGAGACCGCGCGCAGGGAGCCCGGCTACACGTTCGTGCTGGCCGAGGTCGACTACCTCAAGCCCTTCTGGGACGCCCGCCCGGAGCACCGCGCCTACCTGCGCAGGCTCATCCGGGAAGGCCGCGTCGAGATCATGGGCGGCACCTACAACGAGCCCAACACCAACCTCACGAGCGCCGAGTCGACGATCCGCAACCTCGTCCACGGCACCGGGTTCCAGCGGGACGTTCTGGGCGGCGACCCGCACACCGCCTGGCAGCTCGACGCGTTCGGGCACGATCCGCAGTTCCCGGGCCTGGCCGCGGCGGCGGGGCTGACGTCGAGCTCCTGGGCCCGGGGGCCGTTCCACCAGTGGGGGCCGATGCTGGGCGGCGGCGACCCGCGCCGGATGCAGTTCCCGGCCGAGTTCGACTGGGTCGCCCCGTCGGGCGACGGGGTGCTGACCCATTACATGCCCGGCCACTACAGCGCCGGGTGGTGGATGGACTCCTCGACGACCGTCGACGAGGCGGCGGCCCAGGTCTACACGTGGTTCCTGGCGCTGAAGCAGGTCGCGGCGACGCGTAACGTGCTGCTGCCGGTCGGCACCGACTACACGCCGCCGAACAAGTGGATCATGGACATCCAGCGGGAGTGGAACGCCCGCTACGTCTGGCCCCGGTTCGTCTGCGGGCTGCCGAAGCAGTTCTTCGCCGCCGTCCGGGCCGAGCGGGCCGACTTCCTGCCGCAGACCCGTGACATGAACCCCGTCTACACCGGCAAGGACGTCTCGTTCGTCGACACCAAGCAGGTGCAGCGCCGGGCCGAGGTCGTGGTCGCCGACGCGGAGAAGTTCGCCACCCTCGCCGCCGTCCGCGACCGGGCCGGCTACCCGTTCGCGCTGATGGACAAGGCCTGGCGGCAGCTCGTCTACGGGGCCCACCACGACGCGATCACCGGGTCGGAGTCCGACCAGGTCTACCTCGACCTGCTGACGGGGTGGCGGGAGGCGTACACGATCGGTTCGCAGGTGCTCGACGGCGCGTTGCGGGTGCTCGGCGCGGAGCTGAGCGGGGTGGTGGTCTGGAACCCGTCGTCGTGGCCGCGCACCGACGTCGTGCGGGTGCGGCTGACGCTCCCGCCCGGGTGGCGGGGCATCGCCGAGCCCGTGGTGGTCGAGAACGCGGTCGTCGACGCCGACGGGTTCGTCACCGAGGCCGACGTCGTGTTCCTGGCCGAGGACGTGCCGCCGCTCGGCTACCGCACCTTCTCCTTCACCCCCGGCGTCAACGCCGGATGGTTGCCCGCCGGGGGCACCTCGATCGCCAGCGAGACCCACGCCGTCACCGCCGACCCGGCACGGGGCGGCGGCGTGTCGAGCTGGGTCACCGGCGGCCGTGAGCTGCTCCAGCCGGGCCAGGTGGGCAACGAGCTGGTCGTCCACGACGAATATCCGGCCCATCCGAAGTTCCACGAGGGCCCCTGGCACCTGGTGCCCAAGGGGACCCGGACGAGGTCGTCGGAGAGCGCCGCCGAGGTCGTGGCCGAGCGGTCGGCGGCCGGGGAGCGGCTGGTCGTGCGCGGGGCGTTCGGGCCGGTCCGGTACGTGCAGGAGATCACCCTCTGGCACGGCCTGCGCCGCGTCGACCTGGCCACCCGCCTCGACTTCGACGGCGCCGACCAGCTGGTCCGGCTCCGCTGGCCGGTCGCGATCGACCACGCGCTGCCGGTCAGCGAGGTCGGCAACGCCGTGGTCGGACGGGGGTTCGCGCTCATCGACGCGGACACCGCCGAGCACCCGTGGACCCTCGACAACCCGGCCCACAACTGGTTCGCCCTCTCCGCCACCTGCCGGATCGGCGGACGGCCCATCGGCGTGGCCGAGATCGTCGCCGGGCCCGACGTGCCCGTGCCGGCCCTGCGCGCGCTCGCGGTCGCCCTCGTCAAGCAGGGCGTCACGGCCACGGTCTCGCGCGCCGACGGCCCCCGCTACGGCGACCTCGCGGTCGACTCCAACCTGCCCGACGTCCGGATCGCCGTCGGCGAGACGGCCTGGCCGAAAGGCTGGCATCCGGCAGCCAGGCCGCTCACCGAGGTCTGGGTGCCGAGCGCCGACCTGAAGGCACACGACGCGCTCCCGGTGTTGTCGATCGGCGCCGGCGACGTCGACGCGCTGATCGACGACCTGGCCGACGCGGTCGTCGAGGTCGAGGGGGAGAGCTACCAGCCCTACACGGTCGGGCTGATCAACCGGGGCGTGCCCGGCTTCGCGGTCGAGCCCAACGGGGCGCTCAACCTGTCGCTGCTCCGGTCGTGCACGGGCTGGCCGTCCGGGATCTGGATCGACCCGCCCCGCCGGACCGTCCCCGACGGCAGCAACTTCCAGCTCCAGCACTGGACCCACCGCTTCGAGTACGGCCTGGTGGCCGGCCCCGGCGACTGGCGCGAGACCGGGCTGGTCCACGAGGGCCACGACGTCAACCACCCGCTGATCGCGCGCGACCAGGGCGTGCGGGGCGAACCCGCCGCCGGGTCGCTGCTGGAGGTGCCCGGCGGCCTGGTGCTGACCGCGCTGAAGCCCGCGGGCAACCCGATCGCGACGGGCCGCCTGCCGGGCCCGGTCACCGGCATGACGATGCGGCTGTACGAGCCGCATGGGCGTACCGGACCTCTCGACCTGCCCGGATGGCGGCGGACCGACCTCCTGGAGACCCGCGAGCTGCCCGGCGGGCCGGTGACCGGCATGGACGTGGTGACGTTGACCCGCGACGCCGAGGGCGGCGGCGCGGCCCCCGGCGCCGAGCCGTTCCAGCCGGTCTTCACCCGCTACTGGCTGCACAACACCGGCCCCGCCCCGGTCGGCAACCTGCCGGTCGCCGTCCACCTCACCGAGGAGACGGTCACCGTGGCGTCGTCCCTGGTGGAAGGGGTGGTCGAGGGGGTGGTCACGCTCGACGGCGCCGAGACCCGCGCCTTCACCCTGGAGCCGGGCGCGTTCCTGGCCTGGCCCAACGAGGGCTGGACGACGGCCACGCTGGAGTTCGACGGCCAGACCTTCGAAGACCGCCTCGGCCCGGCGGCCCTCGAAGCGGCGACCGTCACGCCACACGTCGCCGTGCGCGCGGGCGAGCGGGCGGAGATCGTGATCCGGCTGACCTGCGACGCGCCGGTCCAGGCCCAGCTCGTCAGCCCGTGGCACACCTACGACGTGCTCCCCGTCTGGAACACCGGCGTGGGCCCGGGAAGCCGGGAACTGCGGTTCCCGGTCGTCGGCGGCCACCTGCCCGGAACGTGGTGGGCCCTGGTCAAGCTCGCCTCCGCCGGACGGGTCCACTACACCGAGCCGGTGACGATCGAGGTGCTCCCGTGATCGCCGCCACCGTGGGCGGCGAGGTCGTCTCGGTCGCCGAGGTCGACGCGCGCCTGGCCGCCCTGTACGACGGCCCGCTCGCCGCCCGTCTGCCCCATCCCGCCTCGCCCGAGGGCCGCAACCTGCGCCGCTGGCTGGTGCAGCTCATGACCATGGAACGGGTGGTGGCCCAGGAGTGCGACGCCGACGGGGAGGCCGTGCCGGTGGAGCTGCCGGTCGCGCTGCGGACCGGGGGCGTCGTCGCCGCCGTCCTGGCCACCCCGGCGGGCCGGGCGCTGTTCGACCGCGTGGCCGCCGACGTGCCGCCGGAGGAGGTGCGCGGCTACTACGACCGCAACCGCGACCGTCACCCCGGCCGGTTCGAGGACGAGTCGTCCCGGATCGAGGCGCGTCTCGTCCACACCAGGCGAGAGATCCTCTTCGCCCGGTGGCTGGAGGCGCGGCATCGCGAGAAGGTCACGCTGATGCCCGGGTTCGAGCATCCCGGCGACCCGCGTCAGCCGGATGCGACACACCGTCACTGAGTCGTGCATTTCATGACTCGCCGGGCCGCCGGATGGGCAATGATCCCAGCATGGGACGGCAACTCAGCGCGCTCGACGCACAGTTCTTGAACTTCGAAACGGCCACGAACGTGGCGCACATCGCCAGCCTGGCGGTTTTGGAGGACGCGTCGGTGACCCGCGCCGGGATCATCGGCCTGCTCCGCTCCCGGCTCCACCTGGCGCCCCCGCTCAAGCGCCGGCTGGTCCGCGTCCCCTTCGGCCTCGACCACCCCTATTGGGATGAGTCGAAGGACGTCGACTTCGACTATCACGTGCGCGAACTGGCCCTCCCGGCCCCCGGCGACGACCACCAACTCGCCGAGCAGGTGGCCCGGCTGCACGCCCGCCGGCTCGACCGCAGCCGGCCGCTGTGGGAGATGTACCTGATCCACGGCCTGGAGGGCGGCCGCTCGGCCGTCTACACCAAGGTCCACCACGCCGCCATCGACGGCATCGCCGGCGCCGAGGTGCTGGCCACCCTCATGGACATCACCCCCGAACCCCGGGAGGTGCCGCCGTCGGAGGAGCTCCCGGTCAAGGCGCCCGACCCGGCGATCATGCTGAGCAAGGGCGTCGAACGGTTCCTCGACAGCCCGCAGGCGCTGCTCCGGTTCGTGGCCGGCGCGATCCCGAGGCTCGACGAGATCCCGGTGGTGTCGCAGATCCCCGGCACCGGCATGTTGTCACGCTTCATCCGGGGCGCGGGCTGGCCGGGCGATACCGGTTCCGTGCTGCCCGACCTGCCGAGGGTGACCGTGCCCGCGACCCCGTTCTCCGGCCCGATCTCGCCCCACCGCCGGTTCGCCTTCGGCCGGCTGCCCCTCGACGAGGTCAAGAAGGTGAAGAACGAGTACGGCGTCACCGTCAACGACGTCGTCATGGCGGTGGCCGCCACGGCGCTGCGCCGCTGGCTCTCCCAGCGTGACGAACTGCCGGTCGAGCCGCTGGTCGTGGGCATCCCGTTCTCCTCGAACGTGCGGCCGGAGCTGGGCAACCAGGTGCTGCTGGCCACCACGACGCTGCCGACCAACGTCTCCGACCCCGAGACCCGGCTGCGGATGATCAGCGCGAACATGGCCACCGTCAAGGAGCGCTTCTCGGTCGCCCCCGCCCGCTGGCTGCTCGACTTCAGCCAGGCGATGCCCGCGGCGCTGAGCGGCTTGGCCGACCGGGCGGCGTTCCGGCTGGCCTCGGGGACGGTCTCGGCGATGAACCTGATGGTGTCGAACGTGCCGGGACCCCAATTGCCGCTCTACATCCTCGGGTCGAGGATCGTCGCCCATTATCCGCTGTCGGTGATCACCGACGTGAGCGGCGGCATGAACATCACGGTGTTCTCCTACGACGGGTTCCTCGACGTGGGGATCGTCGTCGACCGCGAGATGGTCCCGGACGTCTGGGACTTCATCGACTACCTGAAAGACGCCCTGGCCGAGCTCTAGCTACGCGCGGACCCGCTTCACGACGAGGATGTTTCCTTCGAGGAGAGCGGCGGTGTGCCTTTCCGCGTCCTTTCGCCGGAGCGCGACCACGAGTGAGGCCTGTCTGCCCGCGCCGCCGGAGGCGACCGACAAGACGAAGGCGTCGACCTCGGCACGCACGCCGGTCGCGCCGGACAGCAGCAACCGGACCTGGTCGCCGGACTGGAGCGCGCCGTTGAGACCACCGGGATGCGGAACCGAGACGCCGACGACAACGGGGGCAGTCCCCAGGACCTTGGTCACGTCCGGTGAGAGATCGGCCTTGGTGAGGGGCTGGTCCTTCTTGACGGCTCTGAGGGTGAGCCGCCCCGTTACTGGCAGGGAGACGTAGCCGTCCTTTCCCGCGGACGTCGCAGTCGAAAGGGTCACGTCGTCTTCGGTGAGCATGCGGTGGGCGGGAAGGTCCTCCTTGAGCACCAGCACCGGCATCTGGCCGGCATCGGCGTCTTGCCAAAGGAACATCATCACCATGCCGGTGGCAAGCGCGACCAGGACGTAGCCGGAGATGGTGCCCGCTCTGCTGCCGAACGCCCGAGGGCGGGCCGGGCGGTCTTCACGCGCGGCTTCTGGGGCGAGTCTCGCGAATGCGCCGGGGGCCACCCGGTGGCCGATGGCGCCCTCCGGGATCGGTTCGCTCTCGCCGATCGGCTGGTCAAAGTGGTTGCCGGTCATCGAAGGCGACGGCGTCGTTGGAGATGTAGCGCCAGTTCGGCTCTGCGCCACTCACAATGAAACTCATGAGGTGACGCCACTGGGCCCTCTCCTCCTGCAGATTGTTCGGGAACGGCAGCCGGTAACGGGCGAGCAGGTCGAACCGGTGGAGCTCGAAGGCGCTTCTGAGATGCTCACCGTATTCGGTGGCCGCCGAGATGGCCGAAAGATATAGCAGATAGGCGAGCGGTATCCCGCCGAAGAAGCAGAGAAAACCAACGGACATCGACGACCCGGTGGTGTACGCGACCAGTGGGCCACCGAACCCGAATGCGGCGAACCACAGCGACAGGACGAGCGAGAACTCCAGCGTGGCACGGGCGTCCTCCACATCATCGATCATGTCTCGGGGGAGAACGTAATAGAGGCGCGACCACACGATGATCAGGTCGGCTCCGTATCGCCGCATCGGGTAGAGCTCCGCGGCGCGCAGGACGTTGCCCAGGCGTGTGGGCAGCACATGATGCTCGTCGGGCTAGACGCGATAAACGGCGAGGTCTGCGTTGACGCTGGAATCGATGATTCGGCGGCGCGCGGCGCGATGACGTTCCTCCGCCTGCCGGGCGAAGAAGAACGTGGGCAGGCGCGTCAGCGGATAGCCCTCGTAGAGCCGGATGATGTTGCGCCATTGGCTGGAAACGATCGCCGCGCCGAACCAGGAGATGGTGAAATACCCCGCCAGCGCGATGAACTGCACGGTGAGAGATTGGGCGTTCCACCAGGAAACCAAAGCTGAAAGCCTGTCTCCCTGCATCAAGATGGGCGCCGCCACGGCAGGACCGAGCAGAAGGACGGGGAGGAAGGCATTCTTGAGAAATCGCCGCTCGAAGATTGAAGCCGCCCTGTCGAAGAGCCCTTCAATCATAGGGGAAGTATTCCACAACCGTCAGCGGGTGGTCATAATCCGAGACGGCTTTCGGGCACCGGGGAAGTTTCTGGAAGAGGCGTTCGAAGGTGCGATCGCACACATCGCATCTGAGGAGGACCCGCACTTGTCGCGCGCGGTGTCTGGAGTTCCAGGGGCACGTATCGAGGTCGCGGTCCTTTTCGGAGCCCAAAGCGCACGTATCGCACCACACATAGAAGACGGGGCCGCGGGCACGGTGCGGATCGCCCGGTGGAATGAGACTGCCTGGGCTCATGGGTCCGCCCCCAGCCCGGGTGTTCGCCAAGCCCTTGGTGTCACGGTGGATCCTGGGGAGGACGACGTCAATACGGCTAGGGGGCGCCAGCAGTGCCTGGTGATCCAGGATCGCCGCTATCAGCACGGCGACGGTCTCGTGTCAGCACGGCCCGCGAACGTAGGACCATGAAAGGTCGTGCTCGACGGCAAGACCATCACGGTCAACGTCCTGACCACGCTGCTGCTCCCCGGCTCCGGCACCGTACTCGTCGCCGGGCATGACATGACCACCCAGACCCGGGGCGGTCCGCGCCGCGATCGGCGTCACCAGACAGTTCCTCGGTCGACGACCTCCTCGTCGGCGGTGCGCGATGAGGCACTCGTGCGGAACCCAGTGGCGGTCATCAACGCCCTGCTCCTGCCGGTCTTCCCGATCTTCCTGATGGTGCCTCGCCATCGCGGTGGTCGGCTATGTGTGGGCGCGGGCCGCGTTCACGAAGCGAGGGTGACCTCCGCCAGTTCCCGCCAGTCGCGCCGTCCTCCCTCGTCCACCGCCTCGGTGAACTTCTCGTCGCCGAGGTGGTCGCGTGTCGCGGCGGCGATCCTGGCGACGTCCGGCAGCGAGTGGTCGGCGGCGCCGCGCACGGCCTCGGCCGCGCCGAGCAGCCGGGCGGCCTGCGCGTGCTCGCCCTGGCGGTGCGCCAGGTCGGCGATCCCAATCAGCACGGTGGCGATCAGCGGCGGGTATCCGCTGGTCGCGGCCACGCGGAAGGCCTCCGCCCGGTACCGGCGGGACTCGGCGAGGTCGTCGGCGAGGCCGCCGTGCGCGTCCATGGCCAGCGCGCGGACCCAGCCGGTCGGGTCGTCGTCGCCCAGCAGCGCCCCGGCCGAGGCGAGCTGCCGCAGCGCCTCCTCCGAATCGCCGCGCCACCGGGCCAGCTGGCCCTTGGCGACGGCGAGCTCGGCCAGCACGGTGGGCCAGGCGATGCCGCCCGCGCACCGCTGGGCCTCGGCCATCGCGGCGGCGCTGCGCGCCTCGTCGCCGAGCAGCCAGTAGAGCTGGGCCTGCCGGGCCCGCAGGCCCACGACGTCCTCGATCGCGCCGACCTCGGTCAGCGCGGTCACCGCCTCCTCGTAGTGGGCGCACGCCCGCTCGAACGCGCCCCGCATGGCGAGCCGGTCGGCCACGAACGCCAGCGCCGACGAGACGCCCCACCGGTCGCCGACCTCGCGGAACCCGGCCAGGGCGAGCTCGCCGTCGGTGTCGACGCCGGTCTCGTCGCCGCCGACCGTCAGCCGCAGCCGGGCCCGGCTGAGCCGCGCCTGCGCGCGCACCCACGGGTCGTCGTCGAGGATCAGCGGGTCGAACGCGGACAGGAAGCCCGACGGCTCCCGCAGCATGCGCTCCAGCGGCTCGATGAACCCGAGCATGGGGTGGCGGTAGCCGCCGCGCCGGGCCAGCCGGTGGGCCTCCAGGATCCACTTCTCCGCCTGGAAGTGGTCGCCGCCGAGCCCCGAGGTGACGAACACCGTGACGATCGTGTACGCCAGCGCCCGCACCTCGTCGGACACCTCGCCCGGCAGGGACGCCGCCGCGAGGCTCAGCTCGGTGCCCTCGGCCCGGTGCCCGCTGAGGTACCAGTACCAGCCCGCCGCCGCGGCCAGCCGCATCGCCTCCTCGGGCCGCCCGTCGGCGATGGCCCCGCGCAGGGCGGCGGAGATGTTGTCGTGCTCGGCCTCCAGCGCGGCCAGCCAGTCGAGCTGTTCGGCCCGCCGCAGGTGGGGGTCGGCCGTCTCGGCCAGCTCGGTGAAGTAGGCGAGGTGCGCCCGGCGGGCCGCCTCGGTCTCCCCGGCCTCGGCGAGCCGGTCGGCGGCGTACTCCGCGATGACGCCGAGCAGGCGGTAGCGGGGCGCGCCCGCGCCGTCGGCGAGCACCAATGACTTCTCCACCAGCGCGGTCAGCAGGTCCTCCGCGCCGCACACTTCCACGGCCGCCTCCAGGCTCGCCCCGCCCGCGAACACCGACAACCGCCGCAGCACGCGGCGCTCGTCGCCGGACAGCAGGTCCCAGCTCCAGTCGACGACCGCGCGCAGTGTCCGGTGGTGGGGCAGCGCGGTCCGGCTGCCGCCCGTCAGCAGCCGGAACCGGTCGTCGAGGCGGCGGGCGAGCTGGTCGACCGACATGGTGCGCAGCCGGGCCGCGGCCAGCTCGATCGCCAGCGGCATGCCGTCGACCGCCCGGCAGATCCGCGCCATGGCGGCCAGGGTGGGCTCGTCGGCGCCGACGTCCTGGCGCACCAGCGCGGCGCGGTCGCGCAGCAGCCGCAGCGCCGGTTCGGGCGCGAGCGGCTCGACCTGCCACACCACCTCGCCGGTGATGCCGAGCGGCTCGCGGCTGGTGGCCAGGATCCGCAACCGCCGGCACTCGCCCAGCAGCCGGTCGGCGAACGCGGCGGCGGCCTCGACGACGTGCTCGCAGTTGTCCAGCACCAGCAGGATCTCGCGGTCCCGCAGCGCGGTGACGAGCCGGTCGGCGGGCTCCCCGGCGCGCACGCCGCCGAGCAGGGCCTGGTCGCGCAGGCCGATCGCGGTGAGCGCGGCCTGGGCCAGGTCGCCGCCCGGCCGGAGCGGGGCCAGCTCGACCAGCCACACCCCGTCGGGCAGGCCGGGCAGCAGGCGCCGCGCGGTCTCGGTGGCGAGCCGGGTCTTGCCGGCGCCGCCCATGCCGGTCAGGGTGACCAGCCGGTGGCCGGCGGCCAGGGCGGCGACCGCGGCGATCTCGTCGTCCTTGCCGACGAAGGTCGTCAGCTCGGCGCGCAGGTTGGTCGTGCGCCGCTCGCCGCCCGCCTCGCCCCGCAGGACGGCGGTGTGCAGGGCGGTCAGCTCGGCCGACGGGTCGACGCCCAGTTCGTCGGCGAGCCGCTCGCGGGTGCGCTGGTAGAGGGTGAGCGCCTCGGCGCCGCGTCCCGCCTCGGCGAGCGCCCGCATCAGCGCCCCGACGAACCCCTCGCGCAGCGGATGGGCGGCGACCAGGCCGGTCAGCTCGGTGACCAGCTCCGATCCGCGGCCGAGGCGCAGATCGGCGTCGATCCGGTCGCCGAGCGCCGCGAGGTGGAGCTCGTCGAGCCGGGCGGCGGCGGCGTCGAGCGTCGCGCTGCCGTCCGGCGCGACGTCGGCCAGGGCGGGGCCGCGCCAGAGCGCCAGGGACGACCGCAGCAGCTCGGCCCGCGCCGACGGTTCGGCGGTCCGGGCCTGGACGACCAGGCGCTCGAACCGGGCCACGTCGACCGCGTCGGGGGCCACGGCCAGCCGGTAGCCCCCGGAGTCGGCCTCGATCACCCCGTCGGGCAGCACCCGGCGCAGCCGGGAGACCAGCGCCTGCACGGCGTTCACCTCGTCGGCCGGCGGCCGCTCGCCCCAGATCCAGTCGACCAGCCGCGAACGGGTCACGATCCGGCCGGGCTCCAGGGCGAGCGCGGCCAGCAGGGCCCGCAGCCGGGCCCCGGGCACCTCCACCGGGGAACCGGCCTCGTTCCGGACCTCGAACGGCCCGAGCAAGTCAACGCGCACAGGGCAGTATCGCCCAATCCCGTGACCAAGCCGCTCGCAAGGGTGCTCCAAGTCGCGATCTCTACCGTCGGATCCATGAAGAAGACACTGATCGCCGCCGGACTGACCGCCCTCGCGCTCGCGGCCGGGAGCCCCGCCGAGGCCGCCGCCGGCATCCACTGGGGCCCGGTGAAGTCCACCAACGGCCGCGCCGAGGCCGACGTCCGGATCACCCCGTTCACGGCCGAGACCTTCGTCGTGTACGGAAAGCTGCGCGACCGGTCGCCCTCGCACTGCGCCTACATCCGGGCGCGTTTCCACTACACGGGCGGCGGCACCGGCTGGAGCCGGGCGAGGACGACGTGCTCCGCGACGTCGTTCCGGTTGAGCTCAGACGGGCGGATCAGGCGCGTCGACGTGAAGGTCTGCCTGTACGCGAACAAGAAGACCTCCCGCTGCCACACCGACAAGATCACGCCGGAGATCATCGCCGGCTGGCCTCAGTAGGCGAAGTAGGTCCCGTCGCCGGACTTCCCGATGACCGATCCCACACACCGGTAGGAGTGGTCACCCGCCTCGAACGCCTCCTTGGTCGGCGGCAGCACGCTGGGTGACCACTGGTCGGCCGTCACCTTCCGCGCCTTTCCCTGCCGGGACGCCAGCAGCGTCGCCATCGAGCAGAGCTTGGCGACCGTGGGGTGCTTCTCCAGCGTGTCGCCGTTCCAGGTGACGGCGTCCGACGGCATCGGCGCGATGGCGTAGGTCTCCCACGTGTGCTGCGCCTCGCACCCCACGCGGGGGGCGCTGACCGCCCCGGCCAGGCTGAGGATGCCCTCCCAGCACTCGGGTTCCCGCACGCAGGCGGCGCCCGCCGCCACCTTGGCCGCCGCGCAGTTCTCCGTGAACGTCGCCACGTTGGCCGGGATGCCGGCCTCCTTCGGCGCGCCGCCCTCCGCGCCGGTCGGCTCATATGTGGCCGGCGGGTCGGCGGTCCGCCCCTCGATCACCCAGTAGGCGATGCCGCCGCCCAGGAGCAACGCGAAGAACACCGCCGCGATGATGAACCCGACCGGCGAGGTCCGCCGTACCGGAGGGGGCGCCGGCGGGCGGTAGGCGGGCGGCCGGGTGGAGGCGTACTGCTGCACCGGCCCGTGTTTCGGGTTGAGGGTGGCGGGCCCGCCGACCCGGACGTCCTGGAACGGCGGCCGCAGCGGCGGCGGCTGGTAGGGCGGGGGAGGGGGCACCGGCGCGACCGGGCGCGCGGCGGTCGCGTTGCCGTCGGCGTCGAGCGCCGCCAGGGCGTCGCGGAGTTCGGCGGCGGTCTGGGTGCGCTGCGCGGGGTCGGTGACGAGGGCGTGCCGGAGCACGTTCAGCAACCCCTGCGGCACCCCCGGAACGTCGGGGACCGGCTGCCGGTGCAGCGCCATGATGACCGCGATGTTCGCCACGCCGTTGGCGGGGAACCGGGGCGGCCGCCCGTTCAGCAGCGCGTAGAACGTCGCGGCGAGCGAGTAGACGTCGCCCTGCGCGGTCGGCTCGACCAGCTCGAACGCCTCCGGCGGCGCGTAGGCCGGGGTCAGCGACTCGCGGGTGACCGACAACTCGGCGCCCTCGCCCTTGGACGGCATGGTGGCCAGCCCGAAGTCCGACAGCGCCACCTGGCCGTAGCCGTTCATCAGGATGTTGGCCGGCTTGATGTCGCGGTGGAGCACCCCGTGGGCGTGCGCGGCGGCCACGGCGTCGGAGATCTTGATCCCGATGTCGCGCACCTCGCGGGGCGAGAAGGGACCCCGGTCCTTGAGCCGGTCGGCCAGGCTGCCGCCGGGGCACAACTCCAGCACCATGAACGGGCGCCCGTCGCCGAGCACCCCCGCGTCGTAGACGTCGGCGACGTTGGGGTGGCCCGACAGGGCCCCGGCCGAGGTGACCTCGCGCATGAAGCGCCGCCGGTCACGGTCGTTGACCAGGACCCTGTTGTCGATCTTCAGTGCGACCTCGCGGCCGACGGCGAGCTGCCGGGCCCGGTACACGATGCCGAACCCGCCCTGGCCGAGGATGCCGAGCACCTCGTACCCCTGGACGAGCGGGGCGCTCGCCTCACTCATGATCCGGGACATTACCGTACGAGCTCCCTGGGGCAGATTCCTAGCGCGAGAAGCGGCCGACCTTCGGTCGGCCGCTTCTCGCGTTCACTCTCCGAAGCGGGACAACCGCCCTTTGGACCGGGCATGCCGCAACGTCGCGGTGTAGAGCCACAGGGCCACCCCGACGTAGAGGACGTCGAGCCCGGCGGCCAGCGCGAGCGTGTCCCACGGCACCGGAGCGCCGCCGAGCACCGCCCGCATCCCCTCGAACACGTGGCTGGCCGGAACGGCGGTCGCCAGCCACTGCAGCGGCTCGGGCAGCACCGAGACGGGGTAGAAGACGCCCGCGACCGGCTGGAACACGAACACCAGGCTCCACGCGATGACCTGCGCGCCCTCACCGAACCGCAGCACCGCCGAGATCGCCACCAGCGCCAGCGCCCACCCGAGCACGAGCAGCACCGCCATGAACGGGATCAGCCCGATCCCGACGCTGAACAGCCCGAACCCGTAGAGCACGTAGGCCAGCGTCACCATCACCGCCAGCCCGCCCGCGATCTTGATGAGCGAGAAGAGGATCAGCCCCGTGACGTACTCGCCGGGCTTCACCGGGGTGACGTGCAGGTTGATGAGGTTGCGGCTCCAGACGTCCTCCAGGAACCCGATCGACACCTCGTTGGAGGCCCGGTGCAGCACCTGCCACAGCAGCACCGCGCCGAGCAGCATCGAGACGATGAAGGGCACCTTGTTGGCCTGGAGGAACAGGGTGACGTACCCCCACACCACCAGCTCGATGACCGGCCAGAACAGGATCTCGAACACCCGGATCGGGCTGCGCCGCATCGCGGCCAGGTCGCGGTAGACCACCCCGGCGACCCGCCGCCACCGGGCCTGCGTACTGTGCGGCTCGAACGCGATCGCCGTCACGCCGGCACCCCCTCACGCGCGACCTTGAGGAACACCTCTTCGAGGTCGACCACCCCGAAGTGGGCGGCGAGCTCGGCGGCCGACCCGCTGGCCACGATCCGCCCCGCCGACAGGAAGTGGATGGTGTCGCACATCCGCTCCACCTCCCGCATGTTGTGCGAGGTGATGAGCAGCGCCGTCCCGGTCTCCCGGGCGACCGAGACGAGCAGGTGCCGGATCCGCTCCCCGGCGTCGGGGTCGAGCGCCGCCGTGGGCTCGTCGAGGATGAGCAGCTCGGGATCGTTGAGCAGCGCCTTCCCGAGCTGGACGCGGGTGTGCTGCCCCGACGACAGGTCGGCGGTCCGCCGCTTCAGCAGCGGCCCGATCTCCAGCAGCTCGGCGACCTCGGCCACCCGGGCACGGGGGTCGCGGAGCCCGTAGAGCCGGGCGAAGGAGTTCAGCACCTCCCGGACGTGCAGCACCCCCGGCAACCCGAGATAGCTGGCCGAGAAGTTCACCCGGCTCAGCACCTCGGTCCGGTGCTTCTGCAGGTCGAGCCCGAACATCGTGACCCGGCCGGAGTCGGGGGTGACGAGCCCGAGCAGCATGTGCAGGGTGGTCGACTTGCCGGCCCCGTTGGGCCCGAGCAGACCGGTGATCTCGCCCTGGCCGACGGTGAGGCTGACCCCGTCGACGGCCTGAACCGGCCCGAAGCGTTTGGTCAGGGATTGGGCTTCAAGGATGGCCACCGAGCCACGATCCGTTGAGAGGGACGGCCCCCGCAACGCATTTTCGCCTCGGTGCTTCGCTACGGCTCCGCCGGACGCGCCGACCGGCCGAGGTCAGCCGGCGTCGAGCCAGTAACGGAAGAACTCGGTCGTCGACTTGACGATGACGGGTTCCCGATGGGCCTCGGGCCAGATCTGCAGGAGGTAACGCTCGTCTCCCGGCTCGTCGTCCATTCCGAGGACGTGATAACGCAGGCGATAGGTCCCGGGCCCGGCGGTCAACGGGGGCACGGGGTGAGAGGTCCCCTCGTTCCATTCCTCCAACGTGAGCCGCCCCGACGGCGAATCGAAGGCGATTTCCACGATGTCCTCGTAACCGTCGAGGTCACGCTGACGGTGTGCACGACTGACATGGCCGGCAGCCTAGAAAGAGCGACCGACAATCACGCTCGAAGGACAGCGCGTCGGGTCGTCGGGGACGCGTCGCCGGGGTGGAATCGGATCATGAAACAGACGTTCCTCGGGGTCGGCTACGCCCGGGACCACGCCGGGCTGCCGCTGGAGGCCGTCCGGGTGCCCGTCCCGGAACCGGCGCCCGACCAGGTGCTGATCCGGGTCGCGGCCTCGTCGCTCAACCCGCTGGAGTACAAGCTGGCCGAACTCGGCTTCATGGGGCGGACGCCGCCCGTCGCCCTCGGCTTCGACCTCGCCGGCGTCGTGGTCGGCGCCGGCCGCGAGGTGCACGACCTGGCCGTCGGCGACGAGGTGGCCGCCATGGCCGACCTCGACGGCGACGGCGGCTGGGCCGCCGCCGGGGAGACCTCCTACGCGGTCGCCCGCCGGTTCCTCGCCGCCCGCAAGCCGCCGTCGCTGGGCTTCCGTGACGCGGCGGCGCTGCCGATGTGCTTCTTGTCCGCCTACGCGGGCCTCCACGGGGCCGTCCGGCCGGGTGACACCGTCTACATCCCGGGTGGCGGCGGTGGGGTCGGGCATCTGGCCGTGCAGATGGCGGCCCGTGTCCTGGCGGCCGGAACGGTCGTCAGCAGCGGCGGCAGCCCGGAGTCGATCGAGCTGGCCCGGCGGTCGGGCGCCCACCACGTCTTCGACTACAGGCGCGACGACGTCGCCGCCGAGATCGCGGGCCTGACGGACGGGCGGGGCGCCGACCTCGTCTTCGACGCCACCTACAACGAGCGGAGCTTCGCCGAGACCGCGAAGACGGTCCGCCGGGGCGGGAGCTGGGTGGTGCTCGGCGTCGGGCCGGGCCGGACCACGCGGGTCGCGGAGACCTCCAGCCCGGTGGACACGATCCTGGCCGGACGCGGCGCGCGGCACGTCAACGTCAACCTGCTCCGCTACTTCTCCGAGCCGGGCCTGCTCGACGGCCGGGCCCGCGACCTCCTCCGCCGCGGCATGGAGTCGGCCATGGACTGGGCGGCCCGGGGACTCGTGGTCCCGCACGTCGGCCGGACGGTCGTCAGCGGCGTCGAGACGATCAACGCGGGCCTGGCGGCGCTGAAGGCGGGAGGCGGGGTGCGCGGCAAGATCGCGGTGGTCGTGGAACCCGGGCTCACACCAGACGGTGCCCGTAACGAGCGATGAACGGCGCGAGGTCCGGATCGCCGAACCGCAGCCGCAGCGCGTCGAAGAGGTCGACCTTGTCGGCGCCGAACCGCGCGATCCGGGCGGCGAAGGCGGCGGGGCTGTAGAAGGTGGGCGGGTCGCTCTTGCTGTGGAACTTGTCGGCGTACATGACGAGCGCCTCCTCACCCGTCTCGGCCACGTAGTCGCCGAGCGGGATCGGCAGGTTCTGCGCCAGGATGTCGGCGCGGCGCAGGCCCACGCCCGTGTGGCAGGAGGCGAACCGGCGGATCGGCTCGGGCCACCCGGCCTCGGCGAGGATCTCGTGGCCCAGCACCCCGTGGCGCACGTAGGGGGCGCCGTGCAGCCGGTAGACGCCGATGTCGTGGAGCAGGCAGCCGGCCCTGACCAGGTCGGCGTCGAGGTCCTCCGGGCAGCGGGCGAGGAGCTGCTCGGCGATCGCCCACACGATCTCGCAGTGGGTGAAGACGACCTCGAAGGCCTCCGGCGAGGGGGCGTGCGCGCGGTGCAGCGCGCGGATCTCCCGATCCGTGGGAATCACGTGCCGACCATAGCCGCGAATCGGGATGAGTGCGCCGAAGGCCCTCGGGTGAGCCGGTCAGCCCAGTTCGATGGCGACCTTGGTCCAGCCGGGCTCGCGCCGGTCGAAGGCCTGGTAGGCCTCCAGCACGCCGGGCATCGTCTCCTGCTGGGTGAGGATCGTCGTCGGGTCGGCCGACCCGGCCGCGATCCTGCTGAGCAGGCCGGGGGCGTAACGCCGGTGGTGGCAGTTGCCCATCTTGACCGTCAGGTTGCGGTTCATGGCCGTCCCGAGCGGGAAGTTGCCGAAGCCCGGCGGGTAGACGCCCACGATGCCGATCGTGCCGGCCTTGTCGGCCATCTCGACGGCCCAGCGCAGCGCCTGGTCGGGCGCCTCGCCGGGCTCCCACAGATCGTGGCCGGGCCGTTCGCGGTCGCGGGCGGGCGGTTCGGCGTCCACCCCGACCGCGTCGATCACCCGGTCGGCGCCCACGCCGCCGGTCAGGTCCTTGACGGCCTCGACCGGGTCCTCGGCGTTGAAGTCGACGGTCTCGGCGTTCTGGAGCCGGGCGGTCTCCAGGCGGTCGGCGTTGCCGTCCACGATGATGACGCGCCCGGCGCCCTGCATCCGCGCCGACAGGGCGGCGAGCTGGCCGACCGGGCCCGCTCCCAGGACCACCACCACGTCCCCGGGGCCGGCCTCGGCCAGGCGCGCGCCGAACCAGGCGGTCGGGAAGATGTCGCTGACCGTGACGGCCTGCTCGTCGCTGACCCCGGGCGGGATGGCGACCAGGCCGGTGTGGGCGTAGGGGATGCGGGCGTACTCCGCCTGCAGCCCGTCGAAGGGGCCGGTCGCCTCGGGGCCGCCGAAGAACGCGGTCCCGGCCGCCGGCCCGTTGGGATTGGCGACGTCGCACTGGGCGTGGTAGCCCGCCCGGCAGTAGACGCAGCGTCCGCAGCTGATCGTGGAGCAGACCAGGACGCGGTCGCCGGCGTTGAAGTTGCGGACCTTCGGACCGGTCTCCTCGACGACGCCGACCGCCTCGTGGCCGAGGATCGTGCCGGGGCGCATGCCCGGCATGGTGCCCCGGACCATGTGCAGGTCGGTGCCGCAGATGGCGCTGGTGGTGATGCGGACGACCGCGTCCTCGGGTTCCTGGATCTTCGGGTCGGGGACTTGATCGAGCGAGATCTTCCCGGTGTCGTGCCAGACGACTGCCTTCATGGGTTGCCTCCTTCGGCGATGGAAGGTCGTGGCCCTGCTATTGCCGTGCCCCTGACCTCGATCGCCTAACGGCCGATCCGGATGTTCATAACATCTGGATGGTCGGCGTATGCTTCCTCTGTGCTGACCCTCCACACCCTCCGCTGCGCCGGTTCCACCACGCTCGCGCGGCTGGCCGAGGTCGCCGGGCGGGCCGAGCCCGACGTCGAGTCGGAGCTGATCGACCTGGCCGTGGCCGGGCTGGTGACGTTCGAGCCCGGCCCCTTCGGCGGGTGGGGCATCACCCCCGCGGGCCGGAACGCCCATGCCGCGTGGATCGCCGACGAGCTGGCCGCCGCCGGGACCGGGGCGGCCGTGGCCGGGGCGCTCGACCGGTTCCTGCCGCTCAACGCCGAGTTGCTCGACCTGTGCGAGGCGTGGCAGCTCCGCCCCGACGCGCGGGTGCTCACGCTGCTCGGCGATCTCGACCGGCGGGCCGAGCCGGTCCTCGCCGACTTGGCTGAGGCGCTGCCCCGGTTCGGGCGCTACCGGGTGCGGCTGGCGGAGGCGCTGGTGCGGGTCCGGGCGGGGGAGACCCGCTACGTGACCGACGACATGGCGTCCTACCACGTCGTCTGGTTCCAGCTCCACGAGGATCTGCTGCTCACCCTCGGCATCCCCCGGTGAGGTGGGTGCGTCCCCTGCCGTCCGGGGAGCCGGTGGAGGTGATCGGCGGGAAGGCCCACGGGCTGGGCGTCCTGATGCGGCTCGGGCTGGCCGTGCCGGCCGGATTCGTGATCGGCGCCGACGCCTGCCGCGCCTACCTGCGCGACGGCCGCCTGCCCGGCGGGCTGGCCGCCGAGGTGTCGGCCGCCCTCGCGGGGCTGCCCGCCGGCGAGGTGGCGGTGCGGTCGGGCGCGGGCGTCTCGATGCCCGGCATGATGACGACCGTCCTCGGCCTGCCCGCCGACCCGATCGGGCCCCTGCTCGACGCGGTCACCGAGGTCTTCGCCTCGTGGCACGCCCCCCGGGCCCGGACGTACCGGGAACTGAACGGCATCCCCCACGACCTCGGCACCGCCGTGACCATCCAGGCCATGGTGTACGGCGACCGCGACCCCCGCAGCGGAACGGGCGTCGCCTTCACCCGCGACCCGACGACGGGCGCGCCCGTCCCCTTCGGCGACGTCCTGTTCGGGCGGCGGGGCGACGCGGTGGTCTCCGGCCGGGAGGCGACCGTGCCGCTCGGCGAGCTGGCCGGGCGCGAACCCGCCGTGTGGGCCGGGCTGACGGACGCGATGGCGCGGGTCGAGGCGCACTACCGCGACGCCTGCTACCTGGAGTTCACCTACGAGAGCGGCGACCTGTGGTTCCTCCAGGTGCGTCCCGGCCGGTTCACCGGCGCCGCCGCCGTCGTGGTGGCCGCCGACCTGGCCGACGAGGGTGTCATCGGGCGGGCCGAGGCGCTGCTGCGGGTCGCCCCGGCGGACCTCCGGCGGGTGGCCCGCGTCACCGGCCCCGCCGACGTCGTCGCCCGGGGGCTGGGCGCCTGCCCGGGGGTGGCGACCGGACGGGTCGCCACCAGCGCCGAGGCGGCGGTCCGGATGGCCGCCGCCGGGCCCGTCGTCCTGGTGCGCCCGGAGACCTCCCCCCTCGACCTGCGCGGCATCGCGGCCGCCGCCGGGATCGTCACGGCGCGCGGCGGCCCGGCCAGCCACGCGGCCGTCGTCGCCCGCGCGATGGGCAGACCGGCCGTGGTCGGCGCGGCCGGGCTGGTGGTGTCGGCGGGGTCGGTGCGGGCCGGCGGGCGCACGATCCCCGAGGGCGCCCTCGTCACGCTCGACGGGACCAGCGGAGAGGTGGCACTGGGCGAGCCCGCCGTGACCGCGGAACTCGCCGACGCCCACGTCCACCGGCTGCTCGGCTGGGCCGACGACGTCTCGGGCGGCGCCCCCGACCGGCCCGAGGTGGAACGCCTCCGGGCGGCCCACGCCGTCCTCAGACAGTGAAATGGTCATTTTCGTCCCTTGTGTCGCGTGCCACTCAGTAGCACCGGGCAGATCTCCAGACCAGCGCCCGCCACTGAGGGGACACCGTGAACAAGAAGGAAAACCCGGTCGCCAAGGCCGTCGACAAGGTCATCGACGCGATCTCCGACAACGGCGGGGAGGAGATCCCGGGCCGGCCGGGCAGCGCCCCTCCGCAGGTCGCCGAACCGGTCGAGCCGCGCGGTCCGCTGCCGCCCAAACCCGACCAGCGCGGCCCCGACCCGTTCACGGCGACCGGTCAGCCCTCGGGCGACACCACCGAGACCAGGGCGCAGGGCGGCGCCTACCTGACCACCGCGACCGGGACGCGCCTGCCCGACACCGACCACTCGCTCAAGGCGGGGCCGCGCGGGCCGGTGCTGCTGCGCGACCACCACCTGCGCGAGAAGATCACCCACTTCGACCACGAGCGCATCCCCGAACGGGTCGTGCACGCGCGCGGCGCGGCCGCCCACGGCGTCTTCCGCGGCTACGGCTCCGCCGCGAAGGTCACCAAGGCCGCCTTCCTCGCCAAGGACGTGGAGACGCCGGTCTTCGTACGCTTCTCCACCGTGCTGGGCTCGCGCGGCTCGGCCGACGCCGTCCGCGACACCCGGGGGTTCGCGACCAAGTTCTACACCTCCGAGGGCGTCTTCGACCTGGTCGGCAACAACATCCCGGTCTTCTTCATCCAGGACGCCATCAAGTTCCCCGACGTCATCCACGCCGGCAAGCCCCACCCCGACCGCGAGATCCCGCAGGCGCAGAGCGCCCACGACACGTTCTGGGACTTCGTCTCGCTGCACACCGAGGCGACCCACCACACGATGTGGAACATGTCCGACCGGGGCATCCCCCGGTCGTACCGGATGATGGAGGGGTTCGGGGTCCACACCTTCCGCCTGGTGGCCGCCGACGGCGGCACCGTGCTGGCCAAGTTCCACTGGAAGCCGAAGGCGGGCGTGCACTCCCTGGTGTGGGAGGAGGCGCAGATCGTCAACGGGGTCGACCCCGACTTCCACCGCCGCGACCTGGCCGACGCCATCGAGGCGGGCGCCTACCCGGAGTGGGAGTTCGGCATCCAGGTCTTCCCCGACTCCCCGGACCAGACGTTCGAGGGCATCGACCTGCTCGACCCGACGAAGATCGTGCCCGAGGAGCTCGCGCCGGTGCAGCCGATCGGCCTGCTCACGCTGAACGCCAACCCGGTCAACTTCTTCGCCGAGACCGAGCAGGTCGCCTTCCACGTCGGCCACCTCGTGCCCGGCATCGACGTGACCGACGACCCGCTGCTCGCGGGCCGCCTGTTCTCCTACCTCGACACGCAGATCACCCGCCTGGGCGGCCCCAACTTCGTCCAGCTCCCGATCAACCGGCCGCACGCCCCGGTCAACGACATGCTGCGCGACGGCATGCACCAGACCGCCGTGCACACCGGGGTCGCGCCCTACCGGCCGAACTCGCTCGACGGGGGTTGCCCGTTCCAGGCGCCCGGCGGCTACGTCGAGGTGCCGGTCCCGGTCGAGGCGGCGGCCCGTGGCCGGACGGCGCCCGCCTCCTACGCCGACCACTTCAGCCAGCCGCGCCTGTTCTGGCTGAGCATGTCGCCGGTGGAGCAGGCGCACATCATCGCCGCGTACACCTTCGAGCTGAGCAAGGTGTTCGAGCAGGCCATCAGGGAGCGCCAGCTCCAGGTGCTGGCGCGGGTCGACCCCTACCTGTGTGAGCAGGTGGCGCTCGGCCTCGGCCTGCCGGTCCCGGAGGGCAAACCCGAGGTGTACGTCGAGCCGAGCCCCGCGTTGTCGCAGGTCGGCCGCCAGTGGCCGACCACGGGCCGGATCGTCGGCATCGTCGCGGGCGGCGACCTCGACGCCCTGCGGACGGTCCGCCAGGCCGTGCTCGACGGCGGGATGGTGCCGCTGGTGATCGCGCCCGCGGGCGGCGTGCTGCCCGGCCCCGGCGACCCGATCTCGGTGCAGCGGACCTTCGCCGCCGCCCGGTCCGTCGAGTTCGACGCGATCGTGGTGGCGGGCGCGCCCGCGCCGGGCCCCGACGCGATCGGCGCCCGCGACGCCAAGGCGGGCCTCAGCGGCCCGGTCGACCCGCGTGTCTCGCTGATGCTGAACGAGGCCTACCGCCACGGCAAGCCGCTGGGCGGCTGGGACGGCGCGGCCGACGCGTTCGCCTCGGCGGGCATCCCGCCCGGCGCGCCCGGCGTGGTCGTCGGCGAGGCGGGACCGGAGGTGCTGGGCGAGGTCGTCACCCTGCTGGGCGGCCACCGCGTCTGGTCGCGGTTCCCCGCCTCGCTGGGCCCGAACGCCTGACGGGCTAGATGTCGAGGTCCTCGACGACGGGCGGCCGGCCGAGACCGGTGATCATGTCGTAGAACTCGTCGGGGACCCGGCCGCGCAGCCCCTCGAACGTGTCGAGGACCTCCAGGGTGGCCTCGCCCTGGATGAACCCGTAGTCGGAGTCGGCCAGGCCGAGGTAGGTGCGCAACGCCTCGCGGGAGAACAGGCCCGACAACCAGTTGTCGGCGTCGCGGGTCATGCTGTCGGTCCACTCGGGGGAGCGCTCGACGTGGAGGACGTACTTGCCCTTGCGGGAGCGGTAGACCCGGAACGTCTCGGTCCGCTGGCCCACCATGCGGCTCCACTCGCCGAGCAGCACGCCGGAGAAACGCTGCTTGCGCACCGCCGTGCCCTGGCCGACCTTCACGACGACCTCGTCGTAGCCCTCCTGCCGGCCCTCCTCCGTCTCGACGTAGCGCCGCAGGGCGGTGCTGATCGCAGCCGAGAGCTTGCCCCCGGCGAGCTCGGTGGCCCGCTGGAAGAGCGGCAGGTCGTCGTCTGAGACGTAGATCGTCTTATTGGGCATCGTCGGCCTCCTCCGTATGCGCATAAGTATACGTATGTTGGGCGGAGCGCCAGAGCCGGATCTCCGTCGCCGGGAGGCGTTCGGGGAACGGGCCCTCGCCGAGCAATGCTCGCAGGTCGTGCTCGAAGTCGGCGAGCCGGTCGCCGAACAGGTGCGGCGCGGAGTCGGACCTCGCCGACGAACGGGTCCGTCGCGAGGGTCACGGTCCCCGGGCCGCAGCCGACGTCGAGGAGCCGGCTCCGGTCGTCCAGGCCGAGCGCCGCCGCCAGGGTCTCGGCGTAGCCGGGGGTGTAGGGCAGCCGGCCGCGCTCGTAGTGAGGAGCGGTGCCCGCGAACAGGGTCTCGTCCCAGCGCCATCCGTCAGCCATGGGCCCACGGTAGCGGCCGGGTGAGTCCCGAGCGGCCGAGGAGGTGGACGCCCGCCGCGCACCCCCCGCCCAGGCAGGCCAGCGCCACCCACAACAGGGCCGCCCGGTCGAGCAGCGCCCCGACGGCCAGGTTGCCCACCGTGATGCCGATCCCGGCGATCGAGTTGTAGAGGCCGTAGTGGGTGGCGACGAGCCGCCCGCCCGACAGGGCCACGACGGTGTCCATCTCGAACGGGTACGTCAGCGCCGTGCCCACCCCGAGCAGCGCCGCGCACAGCAGCACCGCGCCCGGCCAGGTCGTCAGCGTCAGCGGGACGAACGCCGCCCCCATCAGGGTGAGCCCCCACGTCATGGCCTGCGCGGGCGTCCACCGGGCCCGCGCCCAGGCGGTGATCCTCAGCTGGCCGAGCACCGCGATCCCGCCCGACACCACGAACAGCAGCGTCACCGCGCCCGGGTCGCCGAGGGCCAGCGGCAGCGCCAGGTAGACCTGGAACGACAACACGTACGACCCCGTCATCACCCCCGCGAACAGCACGAACGGCCGGTTGGCCAGCACGGCCCGCCAGTCGGCCAGCACCCCCGCGGGCCCGGTCCGCGTCTCGGGGCCGGGCGGCAGCGCGAGCACCTGCACGGCCGTCAGCAGCGCGAACACCCCGGCGGCCGTCGCGCAGACCAGCCGGAAGTCGGCCGCCATCAGCGCCAGCCCGACCACCGGGCCGAGCAGGATCCCGGCCTGGTAGAAGACGTTGAACAGCGCGAACGCCTCGACCCGCCGGTCACCGGCCGTATGGGCGAGATAGGCGCGTACGGCCGGGTTGAACAGCGCCCCCGCGAACCCGGTCATCGCCGAGGCCGCCAGCAGCACCGGCAGGGTGTGGGCGAAGCCGAGCAGCGCGAAACCGAGTGTGCGCAGCAGGCATCCGGCGATGATGACCGGCCGGTAGCCGAGCCGGTCGGCGAGGGTGCCGCCGAGCAGGAACAGGCCCTGCTGGCTGAGGTTGCGCACGCCGAGCACCAGCCCGACGGTCCAGCCCGCCAGGCCCAGGCCGCCGGACAGGTGCCCGGCCAGGAACGGCATCAGCAGGTAGAAGGCCACGTTGATGGTGAACTGGTTGACCATCAGCAATCGCGTCGTCGCGTCGAACGAGCGCCAGGCCGTCACCGGATCACCATCCGGGTCCAGCGGGTCACCTCGGCCTCGCCGGCCGTCTTGATCTCGTCGGGTTCGGCGGCCGGCGGCCGGTGGAGCAGGCCGTGGGCGGCGCAGTAGGCGTCGTCGTAGATCGTCGTGCCGTAGCGGGCCGGGCCGTCGGGGAAGACGGCGGCGATGACGGTGCCCGGCGGAAGCGTGCGGGCCAGCCACGACGCGACGACGGTGACCGCGCCGACGCTCCACCCTCCGGTCGTGTAGTGGGTGGCGGCCAGGGTCCGGCAGGCCCAGACCGCCTCGTTGGCGGCCACCCAGTGCACCTCGTCGAACTCCCCGTGGGCGACGTTGCGCGGGTGGATGCTGCTGCCCAGGCCGCGCATCAGCCGGGGCCGGGCCGGCTGGCCGAAGATCGTCGACCCGACCGCGTCGACCCCCACCAGTTCGACGCGCGGGTCGTGCCGCCGCAGCGCCCGTGTCACCCCGGCCGAGTGGCCGCCGGTCCCGACGCTGCACACCAGCACGTCGACCCGCCCGAGCTGCTCGACCAGCTCGTCGGCGAGGCCCGCGTAGGCGCCGACGTTGTCGGGGTTGGCGTACTGGTCGGGGCAGTAGGCCCCCGGGTGCTCGGCCAGCAGCTCGGCCACCCGGTCGAGCCGGGCCCGCTGCCAGCCGCCGTCCGGATGGGGCCGGGTCACCGTCTCGACCCGCACGCCGTGGGCGGAGAGCAGCCGGTGGACGAGGGGCTCCATGCCGGGGTCGGTGACGACGGTGACCGGATGGCCGTACACGATCCCCGCGAGCGCCAGCCCCAGGCCGAACGTGCCGGAGGTCGACTCCACGATCATCGCGCCCGGCGCGAGCTCGCCGCGCTCCCTGGCCCGCCCGACGATGTGCAGGGCGGCCCGGTCCTTGAGACCGCCGGGGTTGACCGCCTCCAGCTTGGCCCAGAAGCCCCGCCCGGCGGGGGCGAAGGGCTCGGTGATCAGGCGTACCGGGGTGCCGCCCACCAGTTGAGAAGACATGTCGTCACGCAAAGTAACCGAACTTTCCGCGTGTTTGGTGGTGCCCCGCCGGTCCCGGCGGCGGGGGCGGCGGATAATCGATCAGCCCCCCCAGCCGTACCGAAGGGGGAGACGTGACCCTGTCACGCCGCGCGATGCTCACCGGCCTGCCGCTGTCGCTCATGGCCCGCCCCGCGACCGCAATCGCGGCGCCCGCGGGCCCTCCCGGGCGGCTCGCCCACGACGAGGCGTTCTGGCGGTCGGTGGCGGCGGCGTTCCGGGTCGACCCCGGCTTCGTGAACCTGGAGAACGGCTACTTCGGCAGCATGCCCGAACCCGTCAGGCTGGCCTACCACGCCCACTCCGACCGGTTGAACGCGGAGAACAGCCGGTTGCTGCGCACGGCGTACCGGCAGGACGCGGAGGAGGCGGCGGCGCGGATCGCCGGCCTCCTCGGCGTGACCAAGGAGGAGATCGCCTTCACCCGGGGCGGCACCGAGGCCCTGCAGAACCTGATCACCGGCTACCGCCGCCTCGCCCCCGGCGACGCGGTCATGTACGCCGACCTCGACTTCCACACCGGCCAGTCGGCCCTGAACTGGCTGGCCGACCGGCACGGCGCCCGCGTCGAACGCCTGGTGATCCCCGAACCGGCCACCCGCCAGGCGGTCCTGGACGCCTACGCCGCCGCCCTGGAGACGACCCCGAGGCTGCGGCTGCTGCTGCTCAGCCACATGAACAACCGCACCGGCCTGGTCGTGCCCGTGGGCGAGATCGTCGACCTGGCCCGCGCCCGGGGCGTCGACGTGATCGTCGACGCCGCCCACTCCTGGGGCCACCTCGACTTCACCCTGCCGTCGCTGAAGGCCGACTTCGGCGTCTTCTCGCTGCACAAGTGGATGGGCGCGCCCCTCGGCAGCGGCTTCCTCTACATCCGCAGGGAGCGCCTGCCCGACATCGCCCCCGTGTTCGGCGACGAGTCGCAGGCGGCCGACATCCGGTCGCGGGTGCACTCGGGCACCATGGACGTCGCCCCCATCCTCAGCGTCGGCGCCGCCCTCGACTTCCACGAGAGCCTCGGCGCCCCGGCGAAGGAGGCCCGCCTGCGCTACCTCCGCGACCGCTGGGTCCACCAGGTGCGCGACCTGCCCATCGAGATCCTGACCCCGGACGACCCGGCCATGTACGGCGGCATGACCGCCTTCCGCCTCGCCGGGCGCACGTCGAAGGCCGACAACACCGCCGTCGTCGACCACCTCTACACCCGGCACCGCATCTTCACCGTGCACCGCGACGGCGTCACCAAGGGCGACTGCGTGCGGGTGACCCCGGCCCTGTTCACCTCGGCCGCCGACGTCGACCGCCTCGCCGCCGCCCTGCGGGAGCTGACCGGGCGCTGACCGGGTCAGGCCACCGCGGGCCTGGCGGGGGGCGGCGGTTCCGGCGGCGCCGCCGGCGGGCCCTCGTCGGGGGAGCGGCCCTTGGCGTTGCGGATGAGGGCCACGATCACCGAGGCCACCGGGGCCGCCAGGAACGCGCCCATGATCCCCGCGACGACACTGCCCACCGCCAAGGCCACCAGGATCACCGCCCCGGGCAGGTCGAGCGCCTTCCCGTAGATCAACGGCGCCAGGACATGCCCCTCGAGCTGCTGCACGAGAATCGTCACCGCGATCACGATCACGGCCACGATCCACCCCTTGGCGACGAACGCCACCACGGCCGCCAGCAGGCCCGCGAACAGTGCCCCGATGACCGGCAGGAACGCGCCGACGAACGTCAGCACCGCCAGTGGCAGTGCGATCGGCACCCCGAGGACCCACAGCGTGATGCCGATGAAGAACGCGTCGACGAACCCGACCGCCGCCACGCCGCGGACGTAGCGGCCGATCACGTCGAACACGATGCGGCAGGTGTTCAGGATGTGGCCGCGGCTGCCGCGCGGCGCCAGGTCGGCCACCCAGTGGACCAGGTGGTCGCCGCCGTGGACCAGGTAGACCGCCAGGATCAGGGCGAGCACCCCGCCGACCACGATCTCGCCGGCGGTGCGGACCCCCGTGAGCGCCCCCGACGCGATCTCCTGGCCGCGCTGCGACAGGTATGTCTGGACGTCGACGACGATCTCCTGGATCTTCGCCTGGTCCAGGCCGAACCCCGCGGCGGTCTTCTGCAGGTCGGTGACCACCTGGCCGATGCTGGCGTTGAGCTCGGCGAACCCGTCGATGGTCGGCGGCACCAGCAGCGCGATGAAGGCGGCCAGCACGACGATCACGCCGATGAAGGCGCCCACGGTGGACAGGGTCCGGTTCAGGCCGATGTCGCGCAGGGCGCGGGCCAGGGGCATCATGAGCGTGGTGATGAAGACCGCCAGGATGATGCTGATGGCGACGGTTTTGACCTGGTAGACCATCCACAGGATCACTGCTGTCAGGGCGATGAGGATCAGAATCCGCCCCGCCGTCTTGGCGGCCCTCGTCAGGCCGTCCCCTTCCTCCGCCGGATGTGCCATCGGCGTCCCTCCCCGTGACGTTCGGTGCTCGCCGATGATCGCAGAGATGACGGGGAGGGGCCAGCTTCCGTGTGGCCGGGACGAGCGCGACGAAGACGGCACGGGGAGGGGGTTCAGGTCGAGCCCGCCGGCTCCAGGTCGTCCCTCACCTCCGGGTCCCCGGCGTCGGCGGTGTAGTCGCGCGGCCGGGTCCCGTCCACGCCCTCGGACGACCCCAGGCGGCGGGCCGCCACCGTCACCAGGGCGGCGACCACCAGGTTGACGATCAGGGCCAGGAACCCGGCGTAGATCGTCATCGGCGTGTCGAAGCCGAGCTTGCTCAGCGGGAACGCCGACCCGCCGAAATGGGCGTGGTTGTTGGCCGGGTTCGCGATGTTGTAGAGCAGGACCATCCCGGCCGTCATGCCGGCCGTCCAGCCGGCGATCAGCCCCACCCGGTGGAACCACCGCGTGAACAGCCCGAGCGCCACCGACGGCAGCGTCTGCAGGATGATCACCCCGCCGATGAGCTGCAGGTCGATCGAGAACTGGGGGTCGATCAGCAGGATGCACAACACCGCGCCCACCTTGACGACCAGCGAGGTCAGCTTGCTGACCCGGGCCTCCTGCGCGTCGGTGGCGTCGCGCCGGACGTACTCCTTGTAGATGTTGCGGGTGAACAGGTTCGCCGCCGCGATCGACATGATCGCCGCCGGGACCAGCGCGCCGATGCCGATGGCCGCGAACGCGACGCCGGTGAACCAGTCGGGGAACATCTGGTCGAACAGCTGCGGCACGACCGTGTTCACGTCCTTCCCGATCGGGGTGATCCCGGCCGCGATGGCCATGTAGCCGAGCAGCGCGATGAGCCCCAGCAGCAGGCTGTAGGCCGGCAGCGCCGACATGTTCCGCTTGATCACGTCACGCGACCGCGAGGCCAGCACCCCGGTCACGCTGTGCGGGTAGAGGAACAGCGCCATCGCCGAGCCCAGGGCCAGGGTGACGTACTGGAGCTGGTTGTTGGCGTTCAGCAGGATCCCGTCACCGGGCGCGGGGGTGCCGGCGAACTTCGCCTCGGCCGCGTCGAAGATCGACCCGAACCCGCCGAGCCGCGCCGGGATGTAGATCACCGCGACGAGGATCACCAGGTAGATGAGGATGTCCTTCACGAACGCGATCAGCGCCGGCGCGCGCAGGCCGCTCTGATAGGTGTACGCCGCCAGGATGGCGAACGCGATGATCAGCGGCAGGTCGCCGGTCACGCCCATCGTCTTCAGCACGGCCTCGATGCCGATGAGCTGCAGCGCGATGTACGGCATCGTCGCCACGATCCCGGTGATCGCCACCAGCAGCGCCAGGGTCGGCGAGCCGAACCGCACCCGCACGAAGTCGGCCGGCGTCACCAGCCCGTGCACGTGGGACACCGACCAGAGCCGGATCAGCACCAGCATCACCAGCGGATAGGTGATGACCGTGTAGGGCACCGCGAAGAACCCGGTCGCCCCGGCCCCGAACAGCAGCGCCGGCACCGCCACGAACGTGTACGCCGTGTAGAGGTCCCCGCCGACCAGGAACCACGTGATCCACGACCCGAAGTTGCGCCCGCCCAGCCCCCACTCGTTGAGCGAGGCCAGATCGTCGGCCCGCCGCCACCGGGCGGCCACGAAGCCCATGCCGCTGACCAGCAGGAACAGGACGGTGAAGATGACGATCTCGGTGATGTGCTCGTTCATCGGCGGGTCACCCGGTAGACGATCAGGGTCGCCGACACGCTGATGACGAGGAAGGCGAGCTGCAGCCAGTAGAACAGCGGAACGCCGAACAGCCGGGGCTCCTCATGGTTGAACAGGGCCGGTACGAGCGGGATGACCACGGCGGGCAGCAACACCCAGTTCCAGCGGCTGCGGTCCGATCTGGGGGAGCGTGGATCCGTCAACGGACTCTCCTTCCGACAGGTTGTCGATTGGAGCGTAAAGTGACGGGTGTCACAGGTGGAGCTCCCATCGACGAGCGGCAGCCTGGACGCGCCGAGCGGTCATGTGCCCGGCCATTCGCCCGACATGTGGAGTCCGGCGTGTTATTGTGTGCCGCATGCGAATTCCTCAGCAGCAGTGGTGGCGCCGCTAGCAGGCGGCCCTCAGCTCAGGTTTTCGCGAAATCGAAACAGGCCGCCCCGGGATTGGGCGGCCTTCTGCGTTTCCGCCCCCGGGGCATGAACGGATCAAGGGGCGACAGTGGAGACCAGCGGTTACACCACGGCGGGCGGCATCGGGGTCGAGCGCGTGGTGCGCGCCGTCCCCGAGGCGGCCCTCGACGAGATCGTCGACTCGCTCGGCACTCGCCGGGGCGGGGCGTTCTCCTCGGGGATGGACTATCCGGGCAGGTACAGCCGATGGGCCTTCGGCTACGCCGATCCCTGCCTGGAGCTTGTCGCGCGGGGCCGGCGCATCTCGGCCCGCGCGCTCAACGACCGGGGCGCCGTCGTGCTCCCCGCCGTCGCGGCCTGTCTCCGCGCCGCCGGTGAGGTCGTCGGCACGCCCACCGCCACCTTCACCGAGGTCGAGGTGCCCGAGTCCGACGAGTGGCTGCCCGAGGAGATGCGCTCGCGCCGCCCCACGGTCTTCACCGCGATCCGCGAGGTCATCGCCGCGTTCAAGGGCGACGACCAGCACCTGGGCCTCTACGGCGCGTTCGGCTACGACCTGGCCTTCCAGTTCGAGCCGATCCGCTACCAGCTCACCCGCCCCGACGACCAGCGCGACCTGGTCCTCCACCTGCCCGACCGCCTCGTGGTGATCGACCGGGTGAAGGAGACCGTGCTGGAGTACTCCTACGAGTTCGCCTACGAGGGCCGCGAGACCAAGGGCCTGCCGCGGACCGGCGACTCCCGCGAGCTGGTCAAGGCCGTCGACATCCCGGCCGACCCGGTCCGGGGCGCCTACGCCGACGTCGTGGCCAAGGCCAAGGAGAAGTTCAAGCGCGGCGACCTGTTCGAGGTCGTGCCCGGCCAGGTCTTCCACGCCCCGTGCGACGACCCGCCCGCCTTCTACCGGGGGCTGCGCACCAGCAACCCGGCGCCGTACGAGTTCATCCTCAGCCTCGGCGAGGGCGAGCACCTGGTCGGGGCCTCGCCGGAGATGTACGTCCGGGTCACCGGCGAGCGGGTGGAGACCTGCCCGATCTCCGGCACCATCGCCCGGGGCGCCAACCCGGTCGAGGACGCCGAGGCGATCCGCACCCTCCTGTCCAGCGTGAAGGAGGAGTCGGAGCTGACCATGTGCACCGACGTCGACCGCAACGACAAGTCGCGCATCTGCGTGCCCGGCTCGGTCAAGGTCATCGGCCGCCGCCAGATCGAGATGTACTCCCGGCTGATCCACACCGTCGACCACATCGAGGGCTACCTGCGCCCCGAGTTCGACGCCCTCGACGCCTTCCTCACCCACATGTGGGCGGTGACCGTCACGGGCGCGCCGAAGACGTGGGCGATGCAGTTCATCGAGGACCACGAGGCCACCACCCGCCGCTGGTACGGCGGCGCGGTCGGCTTCATCGGCTTCGACGGCTCCATGAACACCGGCCTCACCCTGCGCACCGCCCAGATCAAGAACGGCGTGGCGACGGTCCGGGCGGGCGCGACGCTGCTGTTCGACTCCGACCCCGACGCCGAGGAGCGCGAGACCGAGCTCAAGGCCAGCGCCCTGCTGGGCGCGCTGGCGGCGGTCGGCCGGGGCGAGGTCGCCCAGGAGGCCGTCGCGGCCGAGCAGCCGGGCGAGGGCCACACGGTGCTCCTCGTCGACTACGAGGACTCGTTCGTCAACACCCTGGCCGACTACTTCCGCCAGCAGGGCGCCAGGGTCGTCACGCTGCGCCACGGCTTCCCGCTCGCGATGATCGAGCAGGTCGCGCCGACCCTGGTGGTGCTGTCGCCCGGCCCCGGCTGGCCGAGCGACTTCGGCACCGACCGCCTGATCGCCGCCCTCTACGAGCGGAACCTGCCGGTCTTCGGGGTCTGCCTCGGCCTGCAGGCCATGGTCGAGCAGGCGGGCGGGCAGCTCGACCTGCTGCCCTACCCGGAGCACGGCAAGCGCGGGCAGATCAAGCGCGAGGGCGACAGCGTGCTGCTCGACGGGCTGCCCGAGGCGTTCACCGCGGCCCGCTACCACTCGGTGCACGCCAAGCACCCGGGTGTGCAGGGCTTCACGGTCACGGCGGCCACCGCCGACGGCGCCGTCATGGCGATCGAAGACCCCGTCAACCGCCGGTTCGGGGTGCAGTTCCACCCGGAGTCGATCCTCACCACCGAGGGCGGCGCGGGTGCGAAGATCATCGCCAACGTGCTCCGGCTGACCCGGTAAAGATCGCACCGATCGCCTGACCGCCCGGCGTCCCCGGCTCTAAAGTCCTGTCCCTGTCGTAAAAGGGGGACGAGGGAAATGACGCCGGTGCTGCCGGGTCCGGTCCGGGCGGCGCTGGCGGCGCCCCTGGTCGACCACCACTGCCAGGGGGTGCGCCGCGACGACCTGGTCAGGGCCCAGTTCGAGACGCTGATCACCCGGGCGGGCCATCCCGCGCCGCCCGGGACGACCCATTTCGACACCCCCGAGGGCGTGGCGATCCGGCGCTGGTGCGCGCCCGTCCTGGGGCTCGAACCGCACGCCCCGGCCGCGGTATACCTGGCCAGGCGGGCCGAACTGGGCGCCGCCGAGGTCAACCGGACGCTGCTGCGGGCCGCCGGGGTCGTCGCGTTCCTGGTCGACACCGGCACCGAGGCCTCGCCCGACCTGCTGTCGGTGGCCGAGACCGGACGGCTCGGGGGCGCGGCCTCCGACGAGATCGTCCGGCTGGAGCGGGTCGAGCAGGACGTCGCGGAGGAAGGACTGAGCGCGCCCGCCTACCTCGACCGGCTGCGGGGCGAGGTGGCCGCGCGGGCCTCCCGGGCGGTCGGGTTGTCGACCGTGATCGGCTACCGCTGCGGGCTCGACGTCGATCCGGTCCGGCCGGCGCGCGGGGCCGTGCTGGCGGCGGCCGGGCGGCGGGCCGCCGAGCCGAAGAAGCCGCTCGCCGACCCGGTGCTGCTGCGCCACCTGCTCTGGACCGGCGTCGACGTGGCGCGGGAGCGGGCCATGCCGCTGCAGATCCCGTGCGGCCACTCGGGGGTCGAGCTGGGCCTGCTGCACCGGTCCGACCCGACCGCGCTGGTCCCCTTCATCAGGGCGCTGGGCCCGCTCGGGGTGCCGGTCATCCTGCTGCACTGCTCGCCGTACGAGCGCGCCGCCGCGTTCCTGGCCGCCGCCTTCCCCCACGTGCACATCGACGTCCGCGACGGGCTCCCCGAGGTGCTCGGCCTGGCGCCGTTCCACAAGATCATGTTCGGCTCGGGCGGCTGGGGCGTCGCCGAGACCGTCTACCTGGGGGCGCTGCGGCACCGCACCGTGCTGGCCCGCGAGCTGGCCGCCCGCATCGAGGCGGGCGACTGGTCGGGCGGAGACGCGGAACGGGTCGCGGGGATGATCGGGTCGGGGAACGCTCGTCGGATCTACCGACTCTAAATCGTCTTCAGGTAGGAGGAACCAGCAGATCTTGGCAGAAAGACTTGAAACGCCATGACTGCCATAGAGATCCGCAACCTCAGCAAGTCGTTCGGCGCCGTCCGCGCCGTCGACGACGTCTCCTTCACGGTGGAAGCCGGCACCGTCACGGGCTACCTCGGCCCCAACGGCGCCGGCAAGACCACCACCCTGCGTTCCCTGCTCGGCCTGGTCACCCCCGACTCGGGGGAGGCGCTGGTCAACGGGCGGCGGTACGCCAGCCTCGACCACCCGCTGAACGAGGTCGGCGCGGTCCTGGAGGCCACCAGCTTCCACCCGGGCCGCACCGCCCGCGACCACCTGCGCATCATGACCACCGCGGCGGGCCTGCCGGCCTCCCGGCCGGACGAGGCGCTCGAACAGGTCGGCCTCGCCGACGCCGCCCGCAAGCGGGTCGGCGGCTTCTCCCTCGGCATGCGCCAGCGGCTGGCCCTCGCGGGCGCGCTGCTCGGCCAGCCGAAGATCTTCATCCTCGACGAGCCCGCCAACGGCCTCGACCCGGCGGGCATCCAGTGGCTGCGCGGCTTCCTGCGCCACCTGGCCCACGACCTGGGCGCGGCCGTGCTGGTCTCCAGCCACGTGCTGGCCGAGGTCGAGCAGACCGTCGACAACGTGGTGATCATCGCCAAGGGCCGGCTGGTCCGCCAGGGCAGCCTCGCCGAACTCACCGGCAACGGCGGCGGCACGGTCCGGGTGAAGACCAAGGACGACTTCGCCCCGGCCCTGCGCGCCGCCGGCGCCGAGGTCGAGGAGGTCGAACCCGGCGTGCTGCGGGTCAAGGGCCTGGACGCCGAGGAGATCGGCCGCCTCGCCCTCGACCAGCGGGTGCTCCTCACCGAGGTCGCCCAGGAGCGCTCCGACCTGCAGAGCGTCTTCCTCGAACTGACCGGCGAGGGGGCCCCGGCATGACGAACCTGATCCGCGCGGAGCTCCAGAAGCTCTTCACCACCCGCCTGTGGTGGGCGATGGCCCTGGTCATGCTCGCCCTGACCACGCTCGGCCTGGCGTTCCTGATCGCGCAGGCCGGGGCGCCGGCGCCCAACGGCCAGCCCGCGCTGCCCGCCCTCGACGACCCGGCGTGGTTGCCGCTGGCCCTCAGCAACGCCAACGGCAACATCTTCACGATGATCCTCGGCATCGTGCTGATGACCGGTGAATACCGGTACCAGACGATCACCGGCACCTTCCTGACCACGCCCAAGCGCGGCCGGGTCATCGCCGCCAAGCTGGGCGCGGGCGTGCTCATCGGCGCGTTCTTCGCGGTCGTCTCGCTGCTGTTCACCGCCGTCGTCGCCGTCACCGCCGTGCTGATCGGCGGCGGCACGGTCGACCTGACGGCCAACCGCATCCCGCAGCTCGCGGTCGGGGTGCTGGCCACGATGATCCTGTACGCCCTGTTCGGCATCGGCCTGGGCGCGCTGGTGCGCAACCAGGTGGCCGCGCTGATCGGCGGCGTCGTCTGGGCGTTCGTGATCGAGTCGATCCTCAGTTCCTTCCCCGCCCTCCAGACGGTCGGCAAGTGGCTGCCCGGCGGGGCGGCGCAGGCGCTGATGAGCATCGACTTCGACACCGGCCTCGGGGAGTCGAACCTGCTGCCCGCCTGGGGCGGCGCGCTGGTCCTGATCGGCTACGCCCTGCTGTTCGCCGTCGTCGCCAACCTCACCACCACCCGGAGAGACATCACCTGAGGTCGTTATGCTCATGGCCCATGGTGAAGCTGCAGAGTGATGTATCCGTCGAACTGGTCAAACACAGCGCGTCCGACTCGGACGTGCTGTGGGCGGCCCGGGTCTCGACGGCGGGGGAGCAGTCGCTTGAGGAGATCCACAAAGACCCCGAGCGGTCGAAGGGCCTGATCAACTTCCTGATGCGCGACCGCCACGGGTCGCCGTTCGAGCACAACTCGATGACCTTCTTCATCAGCGCGCCGATCTTCGTCTTCCGCGAGTTCCACCGCCACCGCGTGTGGTCCTACAACGAGGAGAGCGGCCGCTACCGGGAGCTGCAGCCGGTCTTCTACGTGCCCGGCCCCGACCGCAAGCTGGTGCAGGAGGGCCGCCCCGGCAAGTACGTGTTCGTCGACGGCACCCCCGAGCAGCACACCCTCGTCTCCGAGACGATGGAGGAGTCCTACCGGGCCTCCTACGCGGCGTACCAGAAGATGCTCGAGGCCGGGGTGGCCCGCGAGGTGGCGCGGGCCGTGCTCCCCGTCGGGCTGTTCTCCTCCATGTACGCCACCTGCAACGCCCGCGCGCTGATGCACTTCCTGTCGTTGCGCACCAAGGACGAACGGGCCGTCGTCCCGTCGTTCCCCCAGCGCGAGATCGAGATGGTGGCCGAGAAGATGGAGGCCCTGTGGGCCGGGCTGATGCCGCTCACCCACGCCGCCTTCAACGCCAACGGGCGCGTCTCCCCCTGATTTGAGTACCGGGGTGCTCAGGCGCCCGCCGCCGGGCGGCTCCATCCTGCGATGACGAACATCGCGGAAGGAGCACCCCGAAATGAGGAGACTGCAGGCCGCCCTGACCGGGTTACTGGTCGTGGCGGCCTTTCTCGTCGCCCCGCCCGCCCACGCGGCGACCGTGAAGGTCACCGTCCACCTCTACCGCGTCGTCGAGATCTCCTGCGACGAGGGCGCGGGGGAGGCGTGCGGCAACGACTACTACCCGAAGTTCAAGATCGGCGGTGAGGAGCTCTACGACGGCAAGGACGACTTCTGCTGCGCCCATGGAGGCGACTTCCGGACCAACTGGGTGCACTCGGCCGACGTCGACACGAGCCAGAACCCCGTCGACATCCACATGGAACTGTGGGACCAGGACGACCTCACCGCCGACGACCCCATCGACTGGGGCGCCCCCGGCGACCACGTCGACCTGAAGTTCGACCTGAACACGTGCGTGTTCACCGGCGGCGGCCTGACCGCGCAACAGGGCGCGGGCGTCACGTCGCTGGCGGGGGAGAGCGAGCAGAGCGCGGTCGACTCGGCCCGCGGCTACTTCACCATCACCACGCCCGACTGCCTCCAGAAGGCCAAGACCACCGACGGCGACGGCGACGGCCTCATGGACGTCTGGGAGGCCCCCGGCCAGGGGCTCGACGTCGACGGGAACGGCGGCGTCGACCTGCCGCTGGGCGACATGGGCGCGCTGCCCTACCGCAAGGACCTGTTCGTCGAGGCCGACCACATGGAGGGCGCCGCCCCCCGCCCCGGCGCGATCACCGACGTGGTCAACGCGTTCGCCGCGGCCCCGGTCGACGAGTACGAACCCGGCAAGTACCGCGGCGTCAATCTGCACGTCCTCAGCGGCGAGCAGGTGCCCCGGATCGACGTCGTGAAGTTCAACGACCCCGGTCCGGGCGACCTCGACGACTTCAACGACCTCAAGAGCGGCAAACCTGACAACCCCTGTGACGGTCACTTCGGCACCGCGGCCGACCGCGCGAGCCCGAACTGCGCGGCCGTCCTGGACGCCCGCCGCCAGGTCTACCGCTACATGATCTTCGGCCACAAGTACGAGCAGTTCCCCGACTCCTCGGGCCAGGCCGAGATCGACGACGCCACCCTCGAAGGCGGCAACGACTTCATCGTCACCGTCGCCACCTGGGACTTCGACGACGACGCCGACCGGCAGGTGATCGAGGGCTCGACGTTCATGCACGAGCTCGGCCACACCCTGAGCCTGGGCCACGGCGGCGGCGACCACGTCAACTGCAAGCCCAACTACCTGAGCGTGATGAGCTACGCCTTCCAGTTCCCGCGCCGCGACCCGAACCGGCCCCTCGACTACAGCAGCGCCGCCAAGGGCACCGCCTTCGGCACCCCGCTGAAGGAGACGCAACTCGACGAGAACAAGCGCCTCCACGCGACGCCGAACCCGGCCCGCAAGATGATCTGGGGACTCGACGGGAAGTGGCGGCTCGACGACGCCAACGACCAGCCCATCGACTGGAACGGCAAGGACGGGGACAACGAGACCGAGGCCGAGGCCGACATCAACTGGATCGACTCCATCGGCGACCCGGGCGAGGGCTGCAACATCCAGGAGAAGACCGAGCTCAAGGGCCACGACGACTGGGCCGGCATCCAGTACAACCCCCGCCTGAACGTCGGCTTCTTCTCCGACGGCGTGCGGCGGAACCTGCCGAGGGAACTGACCGAGCGCGACCTCAAGGCGATGACGCAGCAGGCCGACCTGAAGCTCACCAAGACCGCCGACCGCGCGACGGCGGCGGGCGGCGACGTCATCTCCTACACGGTGGGCGTCACCGACCTGGGCCCCGGCCCGGCCAAGGCGATCAAGGTCGCCGACACCCTGCCCGACGGAACGGTCCAGCACCGGACGCTGCCCGACCTGGCCGCCGGGGCGACCACGACCACGCCGTTCACCTACCAGGTGCCGTGCGCGGTCACCGACGGCACCGTGATCACCAACACCGCCACGGTCACCGGCACCGACGCCGAGGGCGTGCCCGACCCGTCGCGGACCGACAACACCGCCGCCGCGACGACGACCGCACGGGCGCCGAAGCTGACGGTGTCCCAGACGGCGACCCCCTCGGTCGGCGCGGGCGAGGCGATCACGTACACGATCACCTACGCGAACACGGGTGGCGACGCCGCCTCGGACGTGGCCGTCTCGGCCACCGTGCCGAAGGACGTCTACTACAGCACGGCGCTCGACCTGGGCGCCGGGCCGAAGCCGGCCACGGTGACCCTGAACGCCGACGGCACCAGGACCCTCACCTGGAACCCCGGCGGCCTGGCCGCGAACTCGGGCGACCGGGCGATCGTCTTCACCGCCCGGCCGACCCTGCTCGCCCTGCCGGGCGCGACCTTCGCCGGGGCGGTGTCGATCTTGTACAGGAACGGAAGCGGGGCCTGCGCCTACGCCCCGGTCACCGCCTCGTCGTCGACCACGGTCACCGCGGTCGCGCCGAGCCGTGACCCGATGCTGCGGGCCCTGTGGGCGCTGCGCGACGACCTGCGGACACCCGAGACGCTGGCCCGGGTGCAGGCGACCGACACCCGCTGGGACGGCGCCGACGGGTCGGCGCCCGACGGCAGGTTGTCGCAGCAGGAGGCGGACGCGGTGTTCCTCCTGCCGGTCACGCAGCCGCGCACGCTGCGCGCCGACCTGCTGGCCGCCCTGCTCAACACGGCGACCCGCAGGATCAACGCCGGCACCGTCGTCAGCACGCCGGTGATCAGGTCACTCGGCCTCGGCACGGTCGGCGACGCCGTCCGCTACGCCCAGGCCACGCTGGCCCAGCCGCCGACGCCGCCGAACCTGGCGCGCTACGCCAAGACCGGCGTGGTGCTCACCGAGGTGAACGCCGGGATCGCGGAGCGGTACTAACTCAGCGCGGGGAGGACGTAGACCTCGGCGCCCGGGGGGAGCTCGCAGTCGAGCCCGCCCAGGCGCCGGGCGTTCTCCCCGCACACGAAGATGCCGATGTGCCGCCGCAGCGCGCCGTATTCGTCGCGCAGCCGCCCCTCCAGATCCGGGTGGGTGCGGCGCAGCGTGTCGAGCGCGCCCCCGAGAGTCGGGGTCTCCGACTCCCCGGGCGCCACGGCGAACACGCGCACCTGGGTGTCGTCGCCGATCCAGTGGCGCAGGGTGGTGGGCAGCACGAAGGTCACCAGGGTGACCGGCCGGGCTTTCATCCGTTCATCGTGCCAGGCCCGCGGCGTCCGCGGGCGCGGTTCAGGGTTCGCCCTGGATCGCGTCCCGGTGGATGGACGACAGCGGCACCCCGCTGTCGAGCAGCCGCCGCACGGTCGTGTTGACCATGGTCGCCGGTCCGCACACGTACACCTCGTGGCCGGTCCACGTGTTGATCCTCGGCACCACCTCGTCGAGGTCGCCCCGCATGCCCGTGTACGAGTCGTCGTGCGAGACCACCGGCAGCACGCTCAGCCACGGGAAGCCCGACTCCAGGCGGCGCAGGTCGGGCAGGTCGTAGAGCTCGGCCGCCCGGCGGGCGCCCACGATCATGGAGATGTTGGGCCGCCGTCCCGAGGAGATGACCTGCTCGACGATGGCCTTCAGCGGGGCCAGGCCGGTGCCGCCCGCCACGCAGAGGATGTCGCGCTCGCCGTCGGGCGGGGCCATGGTGCCGACCGGCGGGCCGAGGAGGATCTGGTCGCCGATCTTGGTGTGCTGCGCGAGCGCGGTGCTCACCCAGCCGCCCGGCAGGGTGCGCACGTGCAGCGTGATGGTGTTGTCGGCCCGGGGCGCGTTGGCGATGGAGTAGGTCCGCCAGACGCGGGGCCAGCGGGCGACCTGCACGTTGACGTACTGGCCCGGCACGAAGTCCATGCGCTGGCCGGGCCGGAGCGTGACGACGGTGATGTCGGGCGCGCGGCGGTCGTGGTCGACCACCTCGGCCAGCCACCAGGCGGGGTTCCTGCCCGCGTCGGCGTCGGCCGCCCCGATCATCGCGTCGGCGGCGGCGGTGTAGGCGGCCACCCAGGCCGCCTCGATCTCCGCGTTCCAGATCTCGGCCGCGAAGCGTTTGATCGTCGCCAGCAACGCGTTGCCGACGGCGGTGTAGTGCTCGGCCACGACCCCGTACTTACGGTGGTCACGTCCGAGTTGTCCCAGATACCCCCCCAGGCTGTCCGGGCTGTCCAGCATCCAGACGATCCGGGTCAGCGAGCCGAAAAGACGGTCTCGCGTGATGTCCATCGCCGGGGGGAACATGCCCCGGAGATGCGGACTCTGCGCGAACAGGCGGCCGTAGAAGTACGCGGCTGCTCGCTCCGCGACAGGCTCGACGACGGAGAAACTCTCTTTGACGAGGCGCGGATTCAACGACATGTAATGGTCCCACCCTGAGTGACCGGAATAGGTTCTTCCGGTCTGCCGATCCACCTCCCTGACGGTTCCGGGTGAACGAGCGCGGCGGCCCCCCGGCACAACCTTCGCTCATTTGGGAGTCTTCCACTCTGAGATGCACGTCACAACTGATTCACCCCAAAGGCGACTGTTGGTAGTCAGTACGTCATCCTCCGTGAGCTCAGGTCCCGACATTTTCGGACAAGAAACGCGAATGTCATTCGTGTTGTTGCGGGGGCGTGCTGACTGATACGTGGGATACGTGACAAAACCGAAATCAAGTGCGCCATGATGGGCATGCCGTCGCGCGCAACCTACTGGAGACTCCATGGCCCGTCCGATCATCGGCATCACCAGCTACCTTGAGGCCGCCCGCTGGGGCGCGTGGGTGCGGGAGGCCGTGGTCTCCCCGCAGGGATACTCGCGGGCCGTGGAGAAGGCCGGGGGCGTCCCGGTCGTGCTGCCCGCGCTGCTGCCGGCCAACGTCGACGACCATCTGCGCGGCCTCGACGGCGTCCTGCTCGCCGGCGGCATCGAGGTCGACCCCGGTCTGTACGGCGAGCCGCGCGAGCCGCGCGTCGACGAGCCGCAGGCCCACCGCGACCGCTTCGAGATCGCCCTGGCCAAGGCGGCGGTGGCGGCCGGCAAGCCGGTGCTCGCGGTGTCGCGCGGCATGCACGTGCTGAACGTGGCGCTCGGCGGCTCGCTGATCCCGTGGTTGCCCGACGTGGTGGCGCACGACCGGCACTCCGGCGCGCGGCACACCGTGATCATCAGCGTGTCCAGCAAGATCGGCAAGGCGGTCGGCGACCGTCTGGAGGTGAACGCGCCGCACCACCAGGCGGTGAAGAAGCTCGGCCAGGGGCTGCTCGCGGTGGCCTGGGCCGACGACCAGATCGTCGAGGGCGTCGAACTGCAGGGGCACCGCTTCTGCGTGGGCGTGCAGTGGCACCCCGAGCGCGGCGCCGACAACCGTCTCATGGAGGCCCTGGTCGAGGCGGCCCGGCCCTTCTGACCGGCGCGGACCGTCAGCCGCCGTCGAGGAGGCGGCGGCCCAGCGGGGTGAGGCCGTGCAGCACGGCGGGCCCGCGCCGGGTGCTGGTGATCAGGCCCGCCTGCCGCAGGGTCTTGGTGTGGCGGCTCATCGAGGCGAGCGAGGCGTGCAGCCGCGTGGCGAGCTGGGTGGTCGAGGCGCTGTGCCGCAGGGCGGCCAGCACGGCGGCGCGGGTCGGACCCATCAGCTCGGCCAGCGAGCCGTCCGTCCCGGTCCCGGCGGCCCGGTGCTCGGCCGCGATCGGGTAGACCACGACCGGCGGCAGGTCCGGGTCGGCGAGCGACACCGGCGTCCCGTCGCAGAAGAACGACGGCACGAACCGCAGTCCCCGGCCGCCGAGGTGGAGGTCCCGGTCGGCGGGGTGGCGCACCTCCAGCACCGGACGCCGCCAGCGCATCATCGGCGCGAACCCGCGCAGCAGCGCCTCGACGCCCCCGGCGAGCAGCGCGCCCGTCCGGGTCGCGACGTCGGCCTCGACGCTCGCGCGGACGAGGTCGTCGTGGGCGCCCACCGCGGCACGGTGGAAGTCGCCCAGGGCGCACGCCAGCTCGGGCAGACCGGCGGGGAGCCGGCGCCCGGCGGTGTCCAGTTCACGCCGGAGCCGCCGCGGGTCCGTCGCGCGGACGGCCTCCAGGCCCGCGTCGAGCCCGGCCGCCGACTCGGCGGGGGTGAGGAAGTCGGGCACGTAGCGGCCGCGCGGGGCGAGCGCGGCGAGGAACGCCGCGCCGGGCCGCAGCAGGTCGGTCAGGTCGGGGCGGGCGCGCAGCCGCGCGGTCCACGGGCGGAGGCGGGCCGGCGGGGCCGGGTCGCCCAGCCGGAAGTGGCTCAGCAGGACCTCCCACAGAGGGTCGGCGACGGTGCTCAGGCGGGTCCGCGCGATGTCCTCGGCGGTGAAGTGGATGCGCAGCACCCGCCGAGTGTCGGCGGCCCGTCTTGACACCGGCTTGCCGCTCCGACCTGCGTCTATACCCCACCTATACCGAGGTGCCGGACGCTCCCGGTCATGTCGAACCGGGGTTGGGAGTTCCGGCTGCTCGGGCCGGTCGAGGTGTGGCACGGCGGCGGGCGGATCGGGCTCCCCCGCCGCGCCCAGCGCTGCCTGCTGGGCCTGCTGCTGCTGGAGGCGGGCCGGGTCGTCCCGGTGAGCCGGTTGCTCGAACTGCTGTGGGACGACGATCCGCCCGCGCACGCCCGGGGCGTCCTGCACAGTCACGTCGCCCGGCTGCGCGGCGCCCTCGATCCCGACCGCACGGGGTCGCGGGGCTTCCGGCTGCTGCTGCGGGGCGACGGCTACGTGGCCGAGACCGACGCGGGCGCCGTCGACGTGCACCGCTTCCGCGACCTGGTCGGGCGGGCGGGCCTGGCCGGTCCGGGCGGCCGGGCCCGCCTGCTCCGCGCCGCCCTGGCGCACTGGCGCGGGCCGCTGCTCGCCGGCGCGGCCACCGACCGGGTCCGCGACCGGCTGGGGGCGGGCCTGGAGGAGCTGCGGCTGTCGGCGGTCGAGTCGTGCGTGGAGGCCGAGCTGGAGTGCGGGCGGCACCGGGAGCTGCTCCCGGAGCTCGCCGACCTGGTGCGGCAGCACCCGCTGCGGGAGCGGCTGATCCGCGCGTACATGCTGGCCCTCTACCGCGACGGCCGCCGTCCCGACGCCCTGGCGGCCTACCGCAGGGCGCGGGGCGACTTCGCCCGGGAGCTCGGCCTCGAACCGACGGGCGGCCTCGGCGAGGTGCACGACCGGATGGTGCACGCCGACCGGTCGCTCGACCTGCCGCCTCCGGGGGCGCGGCGGGCGGGACCGTCCGCCGCCTGGTGGTGACCCTCATCGGGCCAGCTGGATCACGTACGTGGCGGCCGTCACCGTCGCGGTCGTGCCGAGCAGCAGCGTCAGCACCCGTTCCCCGGCCCGCCGGGCCACCGCCGCGCCGAGCAGCGCCCCGGCGACGCCGCCGAGTCCGGTCGCGATCCCGACGTGCCAGATCGGCGCGGCCGGGGGCGTGCCGACGTGGAAGGCGTCGAACAGGCTGTAGGCCACCAGCCCGCTCAGCGAGGTCGACAGGGTCGAGGTGAGGGCGAGCGGCGCGGCCCGCGCCACGCTCTGGTGCGCCGCCGCCACCAGGACCGGGGCCAGCATCGACCCGCCGCCGATCCCGATCGTGCCCCCGATCGCCCCGGTCACCAGCGCGAGCACCGCCAGCGGCAGCGCCCGGACGGGCGGGGAGTCACCGTCGCGGACCCGTGCCCCGCGCACCGCCCGCACCAGCAGCTGCACGCCCAGCGGCGCGAGCACCGCGATCACCAGCAGCCGGAACCGCGCCGGATCGGCGAACAGCGTCACCCGCCCGTACGCCCCCACCACCGCCGCCGGCACGCACGCGCCCGCGACGACGAGCAACTCGGCCGCCCGCCCGCGGAACGCCGGCGCGCGCAGCAGCGCCAGCGGGGTCGACACCGCGTTGAAGACCAGGTTGGTCGCGCTGATGGCGGGCCCGCTCACCCCCAGGACGCTCGCCTGCAGCGGCAGCAGGAACACCGCTCCGGAGACCCCGACCGGGGTGCCGAGCGCCGCCACCAGGAAGCCGGCCACCAGCGCCAGCGCGATCTCCGCCATGTCCCCCCACCATTCTCCGGGAACATAGTAGGGAAAGCATGGAACTAGGGTGCGGTGCATGACACTGCACGACCGCGCCCGCGTGTACCTGGACCGATTCCCCCCGGCCGTCGACTACGTCCCGCCGACCCTCGCCGAGATCCAGGAGAGCCGTCCCGTCGACGGCGACGCCGAGGGCCGGAGCCCGCGCATCCCGCTGCACGAGGTCGCCGACACCGTCATCGCCGGGGTGCCGGTCCGGATCTTCCGCCCGGCGCCCGGCGACCTGCCCGTCGTCGTCTACGTCCACGGGGGCGGGTTCGTCTTCGGCAGCGCCGACGTCGACGACCCGATGTGCCGCGACCTCGCGGTCCAGACGGGCGCCCTGGTCGTCTCGGTCGACTACCGGCTCGCGCCGGAACACCCGTTCCCGGCCGCCGTCGACGACTGCTGGGCCGTGGTGGAGGCGGTGCTGCGCGAGCACCCGACGGTCGCGGTCATGGGGGAGAGCGCGGGGGCCAACCTCGCCACCGTCTGCGCCGCCCTGGCCCGCGACGCCGGGCTGCGCCTCACGCACCAGATGCTCGTCTATCCCTGCACGGAGATGCGTACCGACACCCAGGGCTTCGCCGACGAGGGCCACCACAACCTGGAGACCGCCCGCGTGGCCTGGCTCTTCGACCAGTACGCCGGCGCCGCCGACCGCACCGACCCCCGCTTCGCCCCGGCCCTGCTGCCGGACAAGACGGGCCTGGCCCCCGCCACGGTCATCACCGCCGAGCACGACCCGCTGACCGCCGAGTGCGAGCGCTACGCGGCCGAGCTGGGCGCGGAGTACCGCTGCTTCGCCGGCTCCCTGCACGGCTTCTTCGGCCTGCCCGGCTTCTTCCCCGAGGCGGCCGAGGCCAGGAGGTACGCCGCCGACCGCCTCAGGGCGTCGTTCTAGAACGACCGGGGCAACCCCAGCACCTGCGTGGCCAGGTAGTTGAGCAGCAACTGCTCGGTCACCGGCGCGACCAGCCCGATCCGGGCGTCGGCGAGCAGCCGGGCCACCGGATACTCCAGCGAGTAGGCCATGCCGCCGTGGGTCTGGAACGCCGCGTCGGCCGCCTCCCAGAACGCCTGGGAGGCGGTCAGCTTGGCGATGTTGGCCTCGGTCCCGCACGGCTCGCCCCGGTCGAAGAGCCACGCCGCCTTGTAGAGCATCAGCCGGGCCAGCTCGATCTTGGCCTTGACCGCCGCCAGGGGGAACGCGATGCCCTGGTTGGCGCCGATGGGCCGTCCGAACACCTCGCGCTGCCTGGCGTACTCGACGCCGACCCGCAGGGCGACCTCGGCCCCGCCGAGCGCGGAGGCGCCGAGCAGGATGCGCTCGGGGTTGAGGATGTCCCACAGCACGACCGCCCCGCCGTGCACCTCGCCGACCACGTTGCGGGCGGGCACCCGCAGGTCGTCGAAGAACACCATGTTGGACGGCGTCGTGTTGGCCCCCATCTTCGGGATCGGCCGGTAGGACAGCGTGCCCGCCGCGACCGCCTCGGGCACGTTGACCAGCAGCACCGTGAGCCCGTTGGTCCGGGGTCTCGCCTCGGCGGCCGGGACGGTGCGGGTGACGAGCAGCATCCAGGTCGCCCGCTGCACCCCGGTGATCCAGATCTTCTGCCCGTTCACCACGAACTCCGACCCGTCGAGGCGGGCCGAGGTGGTGATGGCCAGCGAGTTCGACCCGGCGTCGGGCTCGGTCAGCGCGAAACAGGTCTCGATCTCCCCGGCCGCCAGCCGGGGCAGCAGGTCGGCCCGCTGCTCGGGGGAGCCGTGCCGGGCGATGGTCATCGCCCCGAAGCCGGGCGTCAGCACGTAGGTGAAGGCCGACCCCCCGGCCGACCCGGACGCCGACAGCGTCTCGGTCGCCACCGTGAGCTCCAGCAGCCCCTGGCCGCCCCCGCCGAACTCCTCGGGGACCGCGAGGCCGAGCCAGCCGCCCTTGGCGAGCTCGGCCCACACCTCTTCAGGCCACCGCTTCTCGGCCTCGCACCGCTCCCAGTAGGACATGTCGTAGTGGGAGCAGATCTCGCCGATGCCGTCCCGTACGGCCCGCGCGCTCTCCGGCAGCCTGAAATCCATGCCGCATTCTAGAACGCGTTCTCTATCGCCGGTCGCGGGGCCGCCGGGCGTGGTAGACGAACGCCGGAGGCAGGTTCGGCCACACGGTCCGTCCCATCACGACCTCCTCGAACGAGGCGAACAGCGCCCGCCGGATCCGCAGCGCGGGCGGCAGCATCATCGCGTGGACGTAGGCGAACATCGTGAACGCCCCCTCCGGCTTCAGCGAGCCGAGGATGCCGTTCAGCAGGCTGTCCTGCAGCTTGGGGGAGAACGCGGCCCACGGCAGGCCGCTGATGATCACGTCGGCCCGCGCCAGCCCCCGGTCGGCCAGCAGCGTCGGCAGCCCGCACGCGTCGTCGACGACGACCTCGACCCCGGGGTGGCGGTCGGACAGGTGGGCCGCCAGGGCGGGGTTGATCTCCACGGCCAGGTGCCGGCCCCGGCCGCCCAGCCGGCGCTGGATCTCCGCGGTGAAGGAACCCGTTCCAGGCCCGAGTTCGACCACGACGGGGTCGCCCTGCTCCGGGATGGGCGCGCACACGGCCTCGGCGAGCCGGCGGGAACTGGGGGCGATCGCGCCGACCGAGGCGGGGGAGCGCATGAACTGCCCGAAGAAGAGGGCTGATTCGTTGGCCATGAGTTGCAAGGTATGAGGCGGAGGGGAGTGCCCGAGCCGTCCAAACGGCCCGAGTGACCGGCCACTTGGCGGAGGCGAAGCGGACCACCGCGTCTATTTGGGCCGCTACCGTGCATTCATGTCATACCTCCGGTGGCACGTCACCTGGTGGCCGGACCTCGTCCTGGCCGCCGCCGGTGTCGCGCTCTCGGTGCTCGCGAGCGAGTCGTGGGCGGGGGCCCCGCCCGCGTCCGGCCCGCTGGTACTGCTGATCGCCGTCTGCACCGGCCTGCCGCTGGTCTTCCTGCGCCACCGGCCGGTCGCGGTCGCGTTCGCGCTGGCCGCCCTGCTGGTCGTGTTCGACAACGCCGGGTCGGGCCTGGTCGACGGCATCCAGATCCTGCTGCCGATCGTGGTCGGCGTCGTGGCCCGGCAGCGCACCCTCCTCTGGACCGGCCTGGCCGCCGTCGCGGCGTGCCTGGCCACGGGCGTCAACCTGGCCGATCCCGGCATCGCGTTCACCAGCAACTACTGGTACTACGTCGTCGGCGTCGTGCTGCTGCCGGTGCTGATCGGGCGCTACCTCCGGGGCGCGGCCGGGCGGCGCGACCACGGGGAGGAGCCGGCCCCGCTGCTCGACGTGCTGTTCGCCGCCGGGGGAGTGGCCTACGCCGTCCTCGGCACCTGGTCGTACTGGGACGGCCACGACCTGCGGGTCGGCGGGGTCGGCCTGCTGGCCGTGTTGTCGGGGCTGGCGCTGGGCGCGATCCGCTGGTTGCCCGGGTCGGTGCTGCTGTTCGAGAGCGGGCTGGTGCTGCTGGCCGACAACCTCGTGCCGCCGGTCGCCGACACCCTCCGGGTGGTGCTGTTCGTCGCGCTGGCCGTGTTCGCCAGCCAGGCCACCTGGCGGTGGCTGGGCGCGGGCTACCTGCTGACCTGCGGGGTCACCCTGGCCACGGTGATCGACTCCACGAGCGACGTCACCGGCCTGACCTACGGCGTCGTCGCGACCATGGTCGTGGCCCCGGCGGCGATCGGGGCCTATGTGGGCGTCCGCCGGACCGCCGCCCGGAGAGAGGAGGAGCTGCGCGCCGAACGGGCCCGCAGCGACCGCCTGGCCGAACGCGAGCGCATCGCCCGCGAGGTGCACGACATCGTCGCCCACCACGTCGGCGCGATCGTGCTGCGCGCGGGCGCCGCCCAGTACGCGGGCGCGGGCGGCCCGGCCGCCGAGGCGCTGGCCGACATCCGCGACACCGGCCACCAGGTCCTCGACGACCTGCGCGGCCTGCTCGCGGTGCTGCGCGACCCGGGCCCCGACACGACGCTGCCGGTCGCCGACCCCGACGAGGTCATGCGCGACGCCGCCGCCCGGGTGACCGCCGCGGGCGTCGAGGTGGTCCTGGACATCGCCCCCGCGACCGCCAGGGCCGCCCTGGTGGCCCGCGCGTCGGCGGCCAGGATCGTCCAGGAGGGACTGACCAACGTGCTGAAGCACGCGGGAGAGGGAAGCCGGGCGACGGTGAGCGTCACGGCCGATGAGAAGGAGCTCGTCGTAGAGATCCGCAACACCCCCGGCAAGGCCCCGACGGATCTGCCGTCGTCGGGGCACGGCGTGGCCGGGATGCGCGAACGCACCCGCGCGCTCGGCGGACGGCTGACCGCCGGTCCGCTCCCCGACGGCGGCTGGCGCCTGGTGGCCACCTTCGTCCTCCCGGTCGAGGCGGCGGCCCGATGATCAGGGTCGTGGTCGCCGACGACCAGGCGCTGGTCCGGGCCGGGGTGCGCATGATGCTGGAGGCCGCCGGAGACGTGTCGGTCTGCGGCGAGGCGGCCGACGGCGGCGACGCCGTCCGCGTCGTCGAACGGGAACGGCCCGACGTGGTGCTGATGGACCTGCGCATGCCGCGCGTCGACGGCCTGGAGGCCACCCGCCGCATCCTGGCCGCCCACCCGTCGGCCCGCGTCGTCGTGCTGACCACCTTCGCCGAGGACGAGAACGTGTACGCCGCCCTCCGGGCCGGCGCGACGGGCTTCCTGGTCAAGGACGATCCGCCCGACCGCATGGTCGAGGCGGTCCGCCGGGCGGCCCACGGCGAGCAGCTGCTGGCCCCCTCGGTGCTGCGCCGCGTCGTCGCCAAGGCCCTGTCGGCCGAGGAGCAGCGCGCCCCGGAGCGGCCCCCGTTCCTGACCGAACGCGAGATCCAGGTGCTCACCCTGGTCGGCACCGGCCTGTCCAACCAGGAGATCGCCGCCCGCCTCCACGTGGGCGTCACGACGGTCAAGACCCACGTGGCGGCGCTCATGGAGAAGCTGCGGCTGCGCAACCGCACCCAGGTCGCCGTGGTCGCCCACCGTCTGGGTTTGGTCGGCCCCGACTTCCGTCCCGCCGACATGTAGGGTCGGGGTCGTGACAACCAGCGAGGACCGGATCTTCACGATCCCCAACCTGCTGAGCTTCCTGCGGCTGCTCGGCGTGCCGGTCTTCCTCTGGCTCATCCTCGGCCCGAAGGCCGACGGCTGGGCCGTCGCCCTGCTGATGGTGGCCGGCTTCTCCGACTGGCTCGACGGCAAGCTCGCGCGCGCCTGGAACCAGACCAGCAAGCTGGGCCGCCTCATCGACCCCGCCGCCGACCGCCTCTACATCCTGGCCACCCTGGCGGGCCTGGTGCTGCGCGACATCATCCCGTGGTGGCTGGCCGCCCTGGTGATCGGCCGCGACGTGCTGCTGCTGTTCACCGTGCCGTTCCTGCGCCGCATGGGCTACGGCTACGCGCTGCCCGTCCACTTCCTCGGCAAGGCCGCCACGGCCAACCTCATGTACGCCTTCCCTCTCCTGTTCCTGGCCTCCCACCCCAGCTGGTATGCGGAGATCTGCGCTGTTTTCGGGTGGGCGTTCGTCATCTGGGGTACGGGTCTGTACTGGTGGGCAGGGGTGCTGTACGTGGTGCAGGTGCGGCAGCTCGCACGCGTTTCCTGAAGAGGGTGATCATCCCGTGAAGGCCGTTGTGATGGCGGGCGGGGAAGGAACCAGGCTGCGGCCGATGACCGCCAACCAGCCCAAACCCCTCCTCCCCGTGATCAACCGGCCGATCATGGAACACGTGTTGCGGCTGCTCAAACGCCACGGCTTCACCGAGACCGTCGTCACCGTCCAGTTCCTCGCGGCGCTGATCCGCAACTACTTCGGCGACGGCGACGAGCTCGGCATGACCCTCCACTACGCCACCGAGGAGAGCCCCCTCGGCACCGCCGGGAGCGTCAAGAACGCCGCCGACCGGCTGCGCGAAGACCGCTTCCTGGTCATCTCGGGCGACGCCCTCACCGACATCGACCTGACCGACATGCTGCGGTTCCACCGCGAGAACCGGGCCCTGGTCACCATCGGCCTCAAGCGGGTGCCCAACCCGCTGGAGTTCGGCATCATCATCGTCGACGACCACGGCCGCATCCAGCGGTTCCTCGAGAAGCCCACCTGGGGCCAGGTCTTCTCCGACACCGTCAACACCGGCATCTACATCATGGAGCCGGCCGTCCTCGACGAGGTGCCCTCGGGCCGGTCGGTCGACTGGTCCTCCGACGTGTTCCCCAAGCTCCTGGAGCGCGGCGAGCGGCTGTTCGGCTACGTCGCCGAGGGCTACTGGGAGGACGTCGGCACCCACGAGAGCTACCTGAAGGCCCAGGCCGACGTGCTGGAGGGCCGGGTCAAGGTCGACTTCGACGCGTTCGAGCTCTCGCCCGGCGTGTGGGCCGCCGAGGGCGCCTCGGTCGACCCCGAGGCGGTGCTCAAGGGCCCCCTGTTCATCGGCGACTACGCCAAGGTCGAGGCCGGGGCCGAGCTGCGCGAGTACACCGTGCTCGGCAGCAACGCCGTGGTCAAGGAGGGCGCGTTCCTCCACCGGGCGGTCGTCCACGACAACGTCTACGTCGGCCCGGCCGCCAACCTGCGCGGCTGCGTGATCGGCAAGAACACCGACGTCATGGCCGCCGCCCGCATCGAGGAGAACGCGGTCGTCGGCGACGAGTGCGTCATCGAGGCCGAGGCCTACGTCTCCAGCGGCGTCAAGATCTACCCGTTCAAGACCGTCGAGGCGGGCGCGGTCGTCAACACCAGCGTCATCTGGGAGTCGCGGGGCCAGCGCAGCCTCTTCGGCCCCCGGGGCGTCAGCGGCCTGGTCAACGTCGAGATCACCCCCGAGCTCTGCGTCCGCCTGGCCAGCGCCTACGCCACCACCCTCAGCAAGGGCGACACCGTCGTCACCTCCCGCGACGGCTCCCGGGCCGCCCGCGCCCTCAAGCGGGCCGTGATCAGCGCGCTCAACGCCAGCGCGATCAACGTGGTCGACCTGGAGGCCGCCGCCATGCCGGTGGCCCGCTTCCACACCTCCCGCGAGACCGTGAAGGGCGGCATCGCCCTGCGGACCACCGCGGGCGACCCCCAGAGCGTCGACATCGTCTTCATGGACGAGACCGGGGCCGACCTCTCCCAGACCGCGCAGCGCAAGCTGGAGCGCGTCTTCTCCCGCCAGGAGTACCGCCGCGCCTTCCCCGGCGAGATCGCCGAGTTGTCCTTCCCGGCCCGAGCCCTCGACACCTACAGCCGCGACCTGGTCCGCTGCGTCGACATGACCGGCGTGAAGGACGCCGAGATGAAGGTCGTGGTCGACTGCGCCGGCGGCACCGCCTCGCTCGTGCTGCCCAGCCTGCTCGGCCGGGTCGGGGTCGGCGTCCTCACGGTCAACAACCGGCTCGACGACGCCTCGCCCACCGAGACCTTCGCCGAACGCCGCCGCGACCTGCAGCGCCTGGCCGAGCTGGTGGCCTCCTCGCGGGCCGCGTTCGGGGTGCGGTTCGACCCGGTGGGGGAGCGGGTCTCCCTCGTCGACGAGAAGGGCCAGCTCATCAGCGAGGAGCGGGCCCTGCTGGTCGTCCTCGACCTGGTCGCCGCCGAACGCCGCGGCGGGCGGGTCGCGCTGCCGGTCACCACGACCAGGGTCGCCGAGATGGTCTGCCGCTTCCACGGCGTCCACGTCGACTGGACCGCCACCAGCACCGACGCGCTGACCACGGCGGCCCGCCACCCCGAGATGGTGTTCGCCTGCGACGGCCGGGGCGGCTTCATCGTGCCCGAGTTCGGCCCCACGGTCGACGGCCTGGCCGTCTTCCTGCGGCTGCTCGGCCTGGTCGCCCGCACCCGCCTGTCGCTCAGCCAGATCGACGCCCGCATCCCCGAGACCAAGCTGCTGCGCCGGACCGTGCCCACCCCGTGGGCCCACAAGGGCACCGTCATGCGCTCGGTCGTCGAGGCCGCCGAGGGCGACCGCATCGACACCACCGACGGGGTCAGGGTCGTCGGAGAGGACGGGAGCTGGGCGCTGGTGCTGCCCGACCCGTCGGAGGCGGTCACCCATCTGTGGGCCGAGGGACACGACATGGACACCGCGCAGTCGCTTCTCGAACGATGGGCCGACGTGGTCGAGCGTGCCGCCGGGTCGGCATGAAACGATAGCCTGGCCGGGAAACGGTGATCACATGTGGTTGGTGTGGCGCCATGGACCGTGGCCGGTGCCTGACGATAACGTTGGGTGGCCATTGTCCGGCGCGTCTGCCTTGACCTTTGTGCCTGATCAGCGTAAGTTTCGGCATTCGCAAGTTTGAGCTAGTCGTGAGAGAGGCCGAGCCGTTCGATGCCCAGCGTCTACTGCACGCAGTGCGGTCACCCCAACCCCGAGGATGCCCGTTTCTGTTCGCGATGCGGTTCGCCGCTGAGCCCCGCGGCCCACACCCCGGCACCTCCCAACCCCTACACGACCGGTCAGGGCTTCGTCCCCGACAACACCTCGACGATCTCGCTTGAGGCGATCGAGGAGGCCACCGGCCAGGGCCTGCTTCCGGACCGTTCCGCGATCGAGCAGCTCCCGCCCGGCACCGCCCTCCTCGTCGTGATGCGCGGCCCCAACGCCGGCAGCCGGTTCCTGCTCGACAGCGACCTCACGACCGCCGGCCGCCACCCCGAGAGCGACATCTTCCTCGACGACGTCACCGTCTCCCGGCGCCACGCCGAGTTCTACCGGCGCGGCGGGCAGTTCACCGCGCGCGACGTCGGCAGCCTCAACGGCACCTACGTGAACCGGGAGCGCATCGAGGAGTTCCCCCTCGCGGGCGGCGACGAGGTGCAGATCGGGAAGTTCCGGCTGGTGTTCCTGACCCGGGGCTGATCATGGGCGCCGAGGCGGCCAGGGCCTTCATGAGCATCGGGGAGGTGCTCGCCCAGCTTCAGGGCGAGTTCCCCGACGTGACGATCTCCAAGATCCGGTTCCTGGAGGGCGAAGGGCTCATCGAGCCCGAGCGCACCCCTTCCGGCTACCGCAAGTTCACCCCCGGCGACGTGGAGCGCCTGCGGTTCATCCTGACCGCACAGCGCGACCGCTACCTGCCGCTGCGGGTGATCAAATCCCAGCTCGACGAGTCGGCCCGCCCCCGGGCGGTCGACGCCGAGCCGGTGTCGGTGCGGCTCAGCCGCGAGGAGCTGCTCGCCGCGGCCGAGATCGACGACGAGACGCTGGCCGAGCTCGAAGACTACGGCCTGATCGCCCCGACGGCCCGGCTCTACGACGAGGCCGCCCTCGAGATCGCCCGCACCGTCGGGGCGCTGGCCGCCTTCGGCCTCCACGCCCGTCACCTGCGCGCGGTCAAGGCCGCCGCCGAACGCGAGGCGGGCCTGGTCGAACAGGCCGTCGCGCCGCTGCTGCGCCGCCGGGCCCCGGGGGCCGTCGACCATGCCGGGGAATCGGCACGGGAGATCTCCGGGTTGTTATTACGTATCCACGCCGCGCTGCTGGAAGGGGCCGTCCGCGGCTCTCTCGGCCGTTGACGCGGGTCCGGCGCGCGGGTGTTACGTTGAATGCCTGGTGAGTTGAATACCTGGTGAAATGCCGCATCCCGGAGAGTGAGCGCCTGTGTTGCAGATGGAGTTCGTGGGGGTCCGGGTGGAGATGCCCTCGAACCAGCCGATCGTCCTTCTCAAGGAGGCGAACGGCGACCGCTACCTGCCGATCTGGATTGGCATGACCGAGGCGACCGCGATCGCGCTCGCCCAGGCCGACGAACCGCCGCCCCGGCCGCTGACCCACGATCTGTTCCGCAATGTGCTGGGCGCGTTGAAGGTGTCACTCGAACGCGTCAACATCGTCGCGCTGCGTGACGGAATCTTCTACGCCGACCTCGTGTTCTCCAACGGCGTAGAGGTAAGCGCACGTCCTTCCGACTCCATCGCGCTGGCCCTGCGGACCGACGCGCTGATCTTCGCCAGCGAGGAGGTCATGCGGGAGAACGGCGTCAGCATGGCCGATGACCAGGAGGACGAGGTCGAGAAGTTCCGGGAGTTCCTGGACAACATCAGCCCCGAGGATTTCGGCCGTGCCGGTTGAGTTGAGGGGTTATCTCACCTTCACGACGCGCCGGGGGCGGTCGTTGACTGTGCCTTTCCCCAGTCCTACGGTGCAAGGGAATCCACGGTTGTAGTTCGCGTACCCCCAGATCAGACCGTGGGATGAGAGAAAGCCGGAGGTCCGCAGTGGCGGTCAGCAGCGGCGAGGGTAACAAGGCCGACCAGCACGACTCGGCTCAGCGTGAGTCGGCGCGGGAGCGCGCCGGCGAGCAGGGTCTGCTGTTCGACGAGCGGCCCGCGGCGGTGCGCGACGACATCGGCTACCGCGGCCCCACGGCATGCGCTGCCGCCGGGATCACCTACCGCCAGCTCGACTACTGGGCCCGCACCGACCTGGTGCAGCCGACGATCCGGGCGGCCCAGGGCTCCGGCTCCCAGCGGCTCTACAGCTTCCGCGACATCCTGGTGCTCAAGGTCGTCAAGCGGCTCCTCGACACCGGCGTCTCCCTCCAGCAGATCCGCACCGCCGTCCAGCACCTGCGCGACCGCGGGGTCAACGACCTGGCCCAGATCACGCTCATGAGCGACGGCGTCAGCGTCTACGAGTGCACCTCCGCCGACGAGGTCATCGACCTTCTCCAAGGAGGGCAGGGGGTCTTCGGCATCGCCCTCGGCCGGGTCTGGCGCGAGGTCGAGGGATCGCTCGCGGAGCTGCCGGGGGAACTGGCGGTCGGCCCCGACACTGACGAGGCCGACCACCCCTCCGACGAACTGGCCCAGCGCAGGCGGGCCCGCCGCACCGGTTGAGGCTCCATCTCCCGGGTACGGGTAAGGTTGTCGTAGCCATCGACCCTGCGCGGGAGAGTCCCCATCAGCACTGATGGGGCGCCGAAGGAGCAAACCTCCCCGGAATCTCTCAGGCACCCGGTACCGCCAGGCGAGGCAGCTCTGAAAAGCAGGTCCGCCGTCCAGGCGGCGCCTCACCGAAGGGGAAAACCGGCCGACGGCGTCCGGTGAAGCTCTCAGGTTCCATGACAGAGGGGGAGACCGCCCTGGTCTCGTCTGCCCTGGAGTTCCTGTCATGACCGATCGCACACCGCTCCGTGACCTGGACGCCCCGCCGTTCGCCACCCGCCACATCGGGCCCTCCGACGCCGCTCAGGCGCGCATGCTGGAGGCCGTCGGCTACGAGACGATCGCCGACCTGGTGGCCGTGGCGGTGCCCGAGTCGATCCGCACCACCCGCGCCCTCGACCTGCCGGCCGCCGTGTCGGAGCCGGAGGCGCTCGCCGAACTGCGCGCGCTGGCCGCCCGCAACACCGTGCTGACCTCGATGATCGGGCTGGGCTACCACGACACCATCACGCCCGGCGTGGTGCTGCGCAACGTGCTGGAGAACCCGGGCTGGTACACCGCGTACACGCCCTACCAGCCGGAGATCTCGCAGGGGCGCCTGGAGGCGCTGCTCAACTTCCAGACCGTGGTCAGCGACCTGACCGGGCTCGACGTCGCCGGGGCCTCGCTCCTCGACGAGGCCACCGCCGCCGCCGAGGCGATGACGCTGGCCCGCCGGGCCTCCAAGGTCAAGAGCGACGTCTTCGTCGTGGACGCCGACGCCCTGCCGCAGACCAAGGCGGTGCTGGCCACCCGGGCCGAGCCGCTGGGCATCACCCTCGTCGAGTCCGACCACACCGGCGAACTGCCCGAGTGCTTCGGCGTCCTGGTCCAGTACCCGGGGGCCTCCGGCCGGGTGGCCGACTTCCGCGAGCTGGCGGGCCGGGCCAAGGCCGCCGGGGCGGTCGTGACCGTGGCGGCCGACCTGCTGGCGCTGACCGTGCTGGAGGCGCCCGGCACCCTCGGGGCCGACATCGCGATCGGCTCGTCGCAGCGCTTCGGCGTGCCCCTCGGCTTCGGCGGCCCGCACGCCGCCTACATGTCGGTCCGCGAGGGCCTGCAGCGGCAGATGCCCGGCCGTCTGGTCGGGGTGTCGGTCGACGCCGACGGGCGGCCGGCGTACCGGCTGGCCCTGCAGACCCGCGAGCAGCACATCCGCCGCGAGAAGGCGACCAGCAACATCTGCACCGCCCAGGTGCTCCTGGCGGTGATCGCCTCCATGTACGCCGTCTACCACGGCCCCGAGGGCCTGCGCCGGATCGCCCAGCGGGTGCACCGGCACGCCGCCGTGCTGGCCGCCGGGCTGCGGGCGGGGGGCGTCGAGGTCGTCCACGACGAGTTCTTCGACACCGTGACCACCCACGTGCCCGGCCGCGCGGCCGAGATCGCCGAGGCGGCCCGCGAGCGCGGCGTCAACGTGCGGCAGGACGGCGCCGACCACGTCGCGGTCGCCTGCGACGAGAAGACGACCTCCGCGCACCTGGAGGCCGTCTGGGCGGCCTTCGGCGTCGAGGGGCCGTCGGTGGACGACCTGGACATCTCGACCGACGACGCGCTGCCCCAGGACCTCCAGCGCACCACCGGCTACCTGACCCACCCGGTCTTCCACGCCCACCGCTCCGAGACGGCGATGCTGCGCTACCTGCGCAAACTCCAGGACAAGGACATCGCGCTCGACCGGTCGATGATCCCGCTGGGCTCCTGCACGATGAAGCTCAACGCGACCACCGAGATGGAGCCGATCACCTGGCCGGAGTTCGCCTCCATCCACCCGTTCGCGCCCGCCGGCCAGACCGGCGGCTACGTCGACCTGATCCAGGGACTGGAGAGCTGGCTGGCCGAGGTGACCGGCTACGACGCGGTCTCCATCCAGCCCAACGCCGGGTCGCAGGGCGAGTTCGCCGGCCTGCTGGCCATCCGCGCCTACCACCGGGCGAACGGCGACGCCGAGCGCGACGTCTGCCTGATCCCGTCGTCGGCCCACGGCACCAACGCCGCCTCCGCCGTCATGGCGGGCATGCGCGTCGTCGTGGTGGCCTGCGACGCCGACGGCAACGTCGACCTGGCCGACCTCGACGCCAAGATCGCCAAGCACGCCGACCGGCTCGCCGCGATCATGGTCACCTACCCGTCGACCCACGGCGTCTACGAGGAGACCATCGTCGAGCTGTGCGCCAAGGTGCACGCCGCCGGCGGCCAGGTCTACGTCGACGGGGCCAACCTCAACGCCCTCGTCGGCCTGGCCAAGCTGGGCGAGTTCGGGGCCGACGTGTCCCACCTGAACCTGCACAAGACCTTCTGCATCCCGCACGGCGGCGGCGGCCCCGGCGTCGGCCCGGTCGCCGTCAAGGCCCACCTGGCCGACTTCCTGCCGGGACGCGGCGTCGTGGGCCAGGTCTCGGCCGCGCCGTACGGCTCGGCGGGCATCCTGCCGATCTCGTGGGCGTACGTGCGGATGATGGGCGCCGACGGGCTCAAGGCCGCCACCGAGCAGGCCATCCTGTCGGCCAACTACCTGGCCCGGCGGCTCGCGCCGCACTACCCGGTCCTCTACACCGGGCGCGAGGGCCTGGTGGCCCACGAGTGCATCGTCGACCTGCGCGCGATCACCAAGGAGACCGGCGTCACCGTCGACGACGTCGCCAAGCGGCTCATCGACTACGGCTTCCACGCCCCGACCATGTCCTTCCCCGTGGCCGGCACGCTGATGATCGAGCCGACCGAGTCGGAGGACCTGGCCGAGCTCGACCGCTTCGTCGACGCGATGGTCGCCATCCGCGGCGAGATCGACAAGGTGGCCTCCGGCGGGTACGACGCCAAGGACAACCCGCTGCGCAACGCCCCCCACACGGCCGACGTGCTCACCGCCGACGCGTGGGACCACCCGTACACCCGCACCGAGGCCGCCTACCCGGTGGCCACGCTGCGGGACCAGAAGTACTGGGTGCCCGTCCGCCGCATCGACCAGGCCTACGGCGACCGCAACCTGGTCTGCGCCTGCCCGCCGCTCTCCTCCTACGAGGACTGAACCGCCTGGCTCTTCCCCGGGGAAGGGGACAGAAACCCATCACCTTCCGCATGTCTGCCGCCGTGGGGCGGACCGGGTCGTTAGGATCTTCGCAACCCTTTCGGCCCGGTTCCCTCTGGAGGCCCCCCGAGATGACGGCCATCGACTCCGGACGGCAGATCGACGAGGCCCGGCGCCTCTATGACGCCGGGAATCTCGACGCCGCCGCGGCGATCTTCGCCACACTGGCCGCCGACGCGGCGGCCCCCGACCAGGCCAGCGCCGCCGTCGGCCTGTCGGTCACGGCCGAACGCATGGCCCAGACCCTCCTGGAGGAGAACGCCCCGGCGGAGGCGGCCGACCTGCTCCTGCAGGCCCTGTCGGTGCCGGGCGTGGCCGACGCGGCGCGGCTGCGCGTCCTGCTGGGCATCGCCCACCTGGAGATGGCCTGCGCCGAGTTCGAGGTCGCGGTCGAGGCGGGCCCCGACGCTGACACGGCGGCCCTGGCGATCGAACTGCTGGCCCGCACGCTGCCGCTGCGCGGTCGCGACGCCGACGCCGAGACGGTCTGGCGCTACGGCCTCGACCACCAGGACGCCGACCTGGCGGCCCAGGTCCAGATGCGCCAGGACCGGCCCTGAGCCGTCGGTGAGATCTAGGGGCGCTTGCGGCGGATCGCCGCCGCCATGTTGACCAGGACGATGCCGCCCCAGGCCAGCATCAGGCCGAAGCTGCCCGCCTGGCTGACCGCGATGGCCGTCAGCGGGACGCCGATGCCCAGCGAACCCAGGGCGATCGGGATGTGGCTGTTGTCGGGCTTGGCGGGCTTGATCTCGCCGCGCCGGGCCACCTCGGCCTGCACGCGCGCGGTGATCTCGTTGTCGAGCTTCTCGATGAACGAGTCGACCAGCGCGTCTTCGTAGGCGGGGCCGAGATCGCGGCGGGCCGCCAGGGTGGCGCGCAGGTCCTCATGCGGAAGAGATGTGTCAGGCACGTCCACAAATGTGGCACAACCCCCCGGGGGCGTCATCATCCATTCGGATGACACGGCGGTCATGCGGCGGATGGACCCGCGATAACGTGCGGTTATGCGGATCGAGACACCTCACGGGCCGGGGCTGGCGGAGATCGACGACCCCGGTTCGGCGGGCCTGGTGCTGCTGCTGACCCACGGGTCGGCCGGGGGAGTCGACGCGCCCGACCTGGTCGCGGTGCGCGACGCCTGCCTGGCCGAGGGCATCGCCGTCGCCCGGATCACCCAGCCGTTCCGGCTCCGCGGGGCGCGGGCGCCGGGGTCGGCCGTGCGGCAGGACGAGAGCTGGGTGGCCATCGCCGCGGCGGTCAAGGAGCGCTTCCCGGGTCTGCCGGTCGCCCAAGGAGGGCGGAGCAACGGAGCGCGGGTCGCCTGCCGCACGGCCGGTGACGTCGGGGCCGTCGGGGTGGTGGCGCTGGCGTTTCCGCTGCATCCGCCCGGTCACCCGGAGAGGTCACGGGCCGCCGAGCTGCGCGGCGCCAAGGCGGGGGTGCTGGTCATCAACGGTGACCGTGATCCGTTCGGGGTGCCTGATGAGGCGGACGCGGAACTGCTGGTCGTGCTGCCCGGAGAGAATCACGATCTCCGGAAGAACCCCGCCCTGATCGGGGCGGAGGTGGCGCGCTGGCTGACCGCGCGCCGGTGATCCCCCGTGGACGCCGCGTCAGGCGGCGGTGACGGCCATGTCGGTCGGCCGGTGCGGAGCGATGATCGCCCCGTTGGGGAGCAGCTCGCCGGTGTCCTCGAAGAGGACGACACCGTTGCAGAGGAGGCTCCACCCTTGTTCGGGGTGGGCCGCGACCGTTCGGGCGGCTTCGCGGTCCTGCGCTTCCGCGCTGGGACAGCCGGGCTCATGAGGGCACATCGCCGGGGCTCCGTGTCTTTCTCGTGTCGCTCGTGACGTGGATCCGCCCAGCCATGTGGGGGACGAGCGTATGGGGTTGAGTTGACGCAAATTGGCCTACACCACTGTCGGCCTACACCAGTGTGCGCCAGGTCACTCCACAAGGACATAGCCCGTTCGGACGATTTCGCCCACACCCTGGTAGGGGGGTGTGGTCATGCGTGTGACCTACGACACAAGGGTGCCCGATGCACGATAACACCCCAAGCGCGACACGCCGTCACTTCGGCAAAGCGTCTCGCGCCACGGAATCTGCCTCAGACGACAGGGCCGTTACGAGTCTTCCAGCCCTCTGAGCACCGCGGTCAGGCCGCGCTCGAAGTCGGCGTCGCCCGTCGCCACCCGTGCCTTCGCCACGTCGGCGTCGGGATCGGCCCAGCCCGAGGCCTGCATCTCGACCGCGACCGCGCCGTAGACGTAGGCGCGCAGGGTCTGCACCGCCTCCTGCGCCTGGTCGAGGCCGGCGTCGCGGAGCTGCTCGACCTGGCTCGCCACGGACATCAGCGCGGTGCCCTTGGGCGGTTTGGTCAGCGCCAGCGACAACACCCCGGGGTGCTCCAGCAGGGCGGCGCGGGCGGCCCGCGCCCAGTCGCGGGCGATCTCCGGCCAGGGCGCCTCCCTCGGTTCCACGTGGACGGCCGTCACGTGCTCCGCCAGGGCGTCCATGAGCGCCTCCTTGCCCCGGGGGAGGTGGTGGTAGATGGCCATCGCCTCGACCTGGAGCGCGTCGCCCAGCCGCCGCATGGTCAACCGGCGCAGCCCCTGCCCGTCGGCGATGTGGAGGGCGGCGTCGATGATGCGTTCGCGCGAGAGGGGGGTCGGAGGTCGCTTGGCAGGCATGCGGATCATCCTGCCATCCCGGCCGGACAGGGGAGGGTCTACGCTGTCGACCAGTGCGTTTCAATCAGGACTGAGAGGTTGACGATGGCGTTTTTCCGTCCGCGGGTGAGCCGGGAGGCGGAGGTCAGGTTCCACGCCGACCAGGAGATCTCCAAGAGCTACGGTGAGCTGCTCGACAAGGCCCGCCAGGCCGAGGCCCACCTGCGCGCCCGCCAGGCCGCCCACGCGTCCGGCCCCGAGCTGCGTGAGGCCGGCGTCGCCTACGACCAGGCGCTCACCGCCGCCCTCCGGGCCGCCGAGGCGGCGCAGCGGGCCACCTTCGGCGTGAAGGCCTACGACGACCGCATCCGCCGCCGCAAGGGCCGGGCGACCCCCGAGGGCGCCAAGTGGACCACCGAGGTGAGCAAGCTGCGCACGCTCCGCGAGGAGAACCGGCTGACCGGTATCGTGCGGCTGCCGCGGCCGGTGACCGCTTCGGCCCGCTGACAAATACCCTTCGGGCATGTCCGGGGCGTCAACGGACCGGCACGCTGCGCCGTCTAAGGATTACCTTGGGGTCAGGGAGGCCGGAGAGATGCCCGGACGGGTGAGGTACGCGGCGGGCCGGCCGTGCTGGGTCGAGGTCGGCACCGCCGATCTCGCGCTCAGCGAGGCGTTCTACCACGGCGTCTTCGCCTGGGACTTCGAGCCGCGCGGGCGCAGCCACTCCACGGCGCTGCTGCGCGGCGAACCGGTCGCCGGGCTCGGGCCCGCCCGTCCCGGCGGACCGGCCTGGCTGGTCCACATCGCCGCCGACGACATCGACGACTCGACGCGGCGCGCCGACGACGCCGGGGCCCGCGTGCTCGCCGGGCCCGAGCAGATCTTCGACGAGGGCCGCGAACAGGGCTGGCGGACCGTGCTGGCCGACCCCTCCGGGGCCGAGTTCGCCCTGTGGGAGCCGGTCGCCCTCGAAGGGGCGGGGGTGCGCGGGGCGCCGGGGGCCTTCTGCTGGACGGAACTGGCCGCCCGCGACGTCGACGAGGCCGCCGCCTTCTACGGCCGGCTGTTCGGCTGGCACGCCCGTCGGGCGCCGTTCCTGAGCGGCAGCGGCAGCTACACCGAGTTCGACCTCAAGCGGTCGAAGACGACGGTGGCCGGGATGGTCGAGATGACCGACGCGTGGCCGCCGGAGATCCCGCCCCACTGGATGGTCTACTTCGCGGTCGCCGACTGCCAGGAGGCCTGCCGGACCGTGGCCGACCTGGGCGGAGCCGTCCAGGTCCCGCCGTTCGACCTGCCCTCGGGCTGGGCGGCCGTGGTGACCGACCCTGCGGGCGCGGTGCTGTCGCTGATCGAGCTGACGTCGTAGCGATGCCACGGGAAAGCCGGCCCGGTCGAGCGAGGTGACGGCCGGGCCGGCCGAGGGGCGGTGCGGGTCGGGAGCGAACCCCGTACCGGGAGGTTTCCTAACTCGCCCAGTCGAGGAGCGGGCGGGCGTTGCTGGGGTGGCGGAGCTTGGAGAGGGACTCCTTCTCCAGCTGGCGGATGCGCTCGCGGGTCAGGCCCAGGTGCTTGCCGATCTCGTCGAGCGTGTGGGGCTTGCCGTCGGCCAGGCCGAAGCGCAGGGCCATGATCTTTGCCTCGCGCGGGGACAGGTTGTTCAGCACGCCCTTGAGCTGCTCGGCCAGCAGCTGCCGGTCGACCACCTCGGAGGCCTCCAGCGAGTCGACGTCCTCGATGAGGTCGCCGATCCGGGTCTCGCCGTCCTCGCCGATCGTGCTGTCGAGGCTGATCGGCTGGCGGCTGGTGCGCAGCAGCTCCTCGATCTGGTCGGGGGTCTTGTCGAGCTCCACGGCCAGTTCCTCGGGCGTGGGTTCGCGGCCGAGGCGCTGGTGCATGTCACGCTCCACGCGGGAGAGCTTGGAGAGCATCTCCAGCACGTGGACGGGGAGCCGGATCGTGCGGGCGGAGTCGGCGAAGCCGCGCTGGATGGCCTGCCGGATCCACCACATGGCGTAGGTGGAGAACTTGAAGCCCTTGGTGTAGTCGAACTTCTCCACGGCCCTGATGAGGCCGAGGTTGCCCTCCTGCACGACGTCGAGCAGGGCCATGCCGCGGTCGGTGTACTTCTTGGCCACCGAGACCACCAGGCGGAGGTTGGCCTCCAGCATGTGGTCCTTGGCCCGCCGGCCGTCCTCGATGACCCATTCCAGGTCCTCGCGCTCGACGGCGGACAGCCGCCGGCCGGTCTCCTCGGCCAGGTCGAGCTTGTACTCGGCGTACAGGCCCGCTTCGATGCGGCGGGCCAGCTCGACCTCCTGGGCGGCGGTGAGCAGGGTGCGGCGGCCGATCGACTTCAGGTAGGTGTGGACGGAGTCGCCCATCGCCGAGGAGGTGTCGTCGAGGTCGACCGCGGCGGCCTCGGCCTCGATGTCGCCCTCGGAGATCTCCTCGTCGTCCTTGACAGGGGTCGTAACCTTCGTAGTGTCGTCGGTGGTCTCGGCGAGGCTCACTCCGGCCTCGGTGAGGCCGCGCAGGATCCCACGGGCCTTCGTCGCGCTCACCCCGGCGTCCACGAACGCCTCGCGCAGTTCTGACAGGGAAAGGCGGCCCTGCTTACGTCCCCGCTCCAGGAGCTGGTCGAGAGTCGTCGGAACGGCCTCGCGCGCGGGCGAGGTAGACGCCACGGCGGTTCGGGGCATGAGGACACCTCCTCCTTCGCGGAGATCAAAGATTCGTCGTCAATGGGTTCAGGCACGCCCGGGCGACCTCGCGCCAACACGGCTGCCTTAGTAAGAACGCCAACGCCGGATATTTGTTCCCGTGTTACCTAAACCGCACGGAAATGGGCGGTCTCCTCAGTTGAGCTCGACCTCGACACGGGGGATGTTCATGGGCTCGGCCTGCTCCAGGTTCTCGGGCGTCCAGTAGCCGGTGACCTCTTCGGGGTCGGTCTCCAGCTCCCTGACCACGACGTCGGAGGGGACCGGCTCCGGGGTGGGCGCGGAGGTGGTCTCCTCGGCCTTGTCCCCGACGGTCTTGAGCAGGCGCTGCTGCTCGAACTCGATGCGCCCGGCCGACGCGGTGGCCGCCACGGCCACGCCACCGACGACGATGACACCGACGATCCCTGCGGAGATCAGCGTCCTCGGGGTCGGGATCATGGTCTGCTTCCTTTCGTCGGGCTACCTGATCGTATGACGGATGATTGTCATACTTGGTTCCGTATGGTAACCATATCGGGTTTGCCGTTGGGGAGCAGGGGAAGTGCCGTGACCTGCACCAACGCCTTCGGCGCGGCATAGGCGGGCAGTTCCGATTTGGCATGGCCGCGCAGCTCCTCCAGCGTCGCCTCGCCCGCCACGACCGCCACCACGATCTGCCCCCACTCCGGGTCGGGACGCCCGACCACGACGACCTCCCGCACCTTGGGGTGCGTCGCCAGCACGCTCTGGACGACCCCGGCGACGACCTTGTGGCCGCCGGTGTTGATCACGTCGTCGGCCCGGCCCAGGACGCGCAGCTCGCCGTCCTCGATCTCGCCGAGGTCGCTCGTGGTGAACCACGGGCCGGTCAGGCGGGGGCCGAGGCGGTGGCCGTTCATGAGCATCGGGCCGGCGATCATGACGCGGCCCTCCGCGTCGAGTTTGAGATCTACATTGTCAAGGGGGCGGCCGTCGTACACGCAGCCGCCGCAGGTCTCCGTCATGCCGTAGGTGTGGAAGATCCGCGGATGCCGGGCCTTCAGCTCGGCGGTCGCCGGGGCGCCGCCCAGCAGGATCGTGGTGAACGCCGACACGTCGGGCAGCCGGCGGAGCTGGGTCGGCACCAGCGAGACGTGGTCGGCCCCGGAGGCCAGCACCTTCCCGGGGTCGAAGGACTCGTGGACGATCGGGTCGGTGCCGCACAGCAGCGCCCGCGTGATGACCTGGAGCCCGGAGACGTGGGAGGGCGGCAGGCAGCACAACCACCGGTCGCCGGGCCGGGCCCCGATCCGGTCGAGCGAGGCCCGCGCCGAGGCCAGCAGGGCGCGCGCCGAGAGCTCGACGCCCTTCGGGACCCCGGTGGACCCCGATGTGGCGATGATCACGGCCGTGTCGTCTTCTGCCGGCACGCCCTCCGGGAGCACGCTCGTGCCGTCGGGTGTGGTGACATGGGTCGGCCGCAGCGTGTCGAACAGGGCCCTGACCGCCCGGTCGGGCAACGATGGCGCGACCGGCAGGATCGCCGGGCCGCCGCCGTCGAGCGCGGCGGCCACCGCCTCGGCGAGGGCGGGACCTGGCGGCAGGATGAGTGCGTGCACCGGACGATCGACCACCTGGTCAGGGTAGCCGGGCCGGTGCCGGAGAGCGGGGAGGGCGGCGTGGAGCTGCGGGTGTTCCGGATTCCCATGGTGGTCCGGTTCCGGGGGCAGACCGCACGGGAGGGCATCCTGATCAGGGGCCCCCACGGGTGGGGGGAGTTCTCCCCCTTCCCCGAGTACGGTCCGGCCGAGTGCGCCCGGTGGCTGGCCTGCGCGCGGGAGGCCGCGTTCGAGGGCTGGCCGGAACCGGTGCGCGCGGTCGTGCCGGTGAACACGACCGTGCCGGCGGTCGGGCCCGGCGAGGCCGCCGCGATGGTGCGCGCCTCGGGCTGCGCCACGGCCAAGGTCAAGGTCGCCGAGGCGGGCCAGACGCTCGCCGACGACCTGGCCCGGGTCGAGGCGGTGCGCGACGCCCTGGGGCCGGGCGGGAAGGTGCGGGTCGACGCGAACGGCGGCTGGGACGTCGACGACGCCGTTCGCGCGATCAAGGAACTCGACCGGTTCACCCTGGAGTACGTCGAGCAGCCGTGCGCGACCCTCGACGAGCTGGCCCGGGTCCGGCGGCGGGTCGACGTCCCGGTCGCCGCCGACGAGTCGATCCGCAGGGCCGAGGACCCGCTGAAGGTCAGGGCCGCCGGGGCGGCCGACATCGCGGTCGTGAAGGTGCAGCCGCTCGGCGGGGTCGCCAGTGCCCTGCGGGTGGTGGAGGCGTGCGGTCTGCCGGCCGTCGTGTCGTCGGCCGTGGAGACCTCGGTGGGCCTGGCGGCGGGGCTCGCGCTGGCCGCCGCGCTGCCGGAATTGCCGTACGCTTGCGGACTCGGGACCATGTCGCTTCTGGCCGGGGATGTCGTGGCCGATCCGCTGGCAGAGGAGCAGGGGGTCCTGCGCGTGCGGCGTCCCGAGGTGGACGAAGACGCCCTGGCGCGTTTCGAGATCGAGTCGCCGGAGTGGATTCGGCGGATGGAGGGGGCCGCCGCGTGAATCCGGCTACCGCGCTGGCGACCGTGCTCGTCGACGAACTGGCGTGGTGCGGGGTCACCGAGGCGGTGGTCGCACCCGGGTCCCGGTCGGCGCCCCTGGCGCTGGCGCTCCACGACGACCCGCGGATCCGGCTCCACGTGCGCACCGACGAACGCTCGGCCGGGTTCCTCGCGCTCGGGCTGGCCCGGCGCCTGGAGAAGCCGGTCGCGGTCGTCACGACGTCCGGAACGGCCGCGGCGAACCTGCATCCCGCCGTGATCGAGGCGGGCGAGTCGGGGGTGCCGCTGCTGCTGCTCACCGCCGACCGGCCGCCGGAGCTGCGCGGGACCGGCGCCAACCAGACGATCGACCAGGTGAAGCTGTTCGGCTCGGCCGTGCGGTGGTTCGCCGAGGTCGGGGTGCCCGAGGAGCGGCCGGGGCAGGTGGCCTACTGGCGGTCGCTGGCCTGCCGCGCCTACCAGCGGGCCGAGGGGCCGGGCGACCCCGGCCCGGTGCACCTCAACGTGGCGTTCCGGGAGCCGCTCGTCCCCGACGGGAACGACGACTGGCCCGAGACGCTCGACGCGAACGGGCCGTGGGTGCGGGCCCGGGTTGCTCCGCCGTCGTCGGCGCTGCACATCCCCGCGACCCGGCGCGGGGTCCTGGTGGTGGGCGACGGCGCGACCAACGTGCGGCGCTACGTCGCGGCGGCCGGGATGGCGGGCTGGCCGGTGCTCTCGGAGCCCAACGGCGGCGGCCGCTACGGCGACACGGCGATCTCGACCTACCACTTCCTGCTCGGCACCCCCGGTTTCGCCGAGGCCCACCGGCCCGACGTGGTGGTCACCCTCGGGCGGCCCGGCCTGTCGCGGCCCCTGCTGGCCTGGCTGAAGCGGGCCCAGGAACACGTCGTGGTCGCCCGCGACCTGACCCGCTGGCCCGATCCGACGCGGTCGGCCACCCAGGTGGCGCAGGCGGTGGAGATCCCCGTCGCGGCCGGCGGCGACCAGTGGCTGAACGCCTGGCGGCGGGCCGAGATGGCGGCCCGCCACGCCGTCGACGACGTGCTCGACGCGGGCGGCCTGAGCGAGCCCCGGCTGGCCCGCGACCTGGCCGCGATCATCCCGAACGGGTCGTTGCTGTTCTGCGGCTCCTCGATGCCGGTCCGCGACCTCGACCAGGCCATGCGGCCCCGCCGAGGGGTGCGGCTGATGGCCAACCGGGGGGCGTCCGGGATCGACGGCCTGGTGTCGACGGCGGCCGGGGCGGCGCTGGCCCACCACGGCCGCGCCTACGCCCTGATGGGCGACCTGTCCTTCCTCCACGACCACAACGGGCTGGTCATCGGGCCCCGGGAGCCCCGGCCCGACCTGTGCGTCGTGGTGGTCAACAACGACGGCGGCGGGATCTTCTCCCTGCTGCCGCAGTCGTCGCTCGGCGGTTCGTTCGAGCGCATCTTCGGTACGCCCCACGGCGTCGACCTCGGCTACCTCGCGGCCGCGACGGGCACGCCCTACAGCGTGGTCAGCGACCCCGACGACCTGGCCAAGGCGATCCGCGGCGAGGGGCCCCGCCTGGTGGAGGCCCGCACCGACCGGAACGCCAACGCGGCGGTCCACGTGGCGATGCGCGACGCCGTCCGGGCGGCGATCGGCTAGAGGGAGTCGGATGGGCGTCGAACACTGGCTGCAGTCGATCCCGGATCTCTGGATCTACGTCGTCGTGGGTCTGGTGATCGGGATCGAGAGTCTCGGCATCCCGTTGCCGGGGGAGATCGTGCTGGTCAGCGCGTCTCTCATGGCGGCCCAGGGCCTCGTCGACCCGCTGGTGGTCGGCGGGTGCGCGACCGCCGGGGCCATCGTGGGCGACTCGATCGGCTTCGCCATCGGTCATCGGGGCGGGCAGGGGCTGTTCGACCGGCTGGGCCGGCGGTTCCCCCGGCACTTCGGAGACGAGCACGTCGGGCGGGCCAAGGCGCTGTTCCGGCGCTGGGGCGTGTGGGCGGTGTTCTTCGGGCGGTTCGTGGCGCTGCTGCGGATCCTGGCGGGGCCGCTGGCGGGGGCGCTGCACCTGCCGTACTGGCGGTTCCTGGCCGCGAACGTGCTGGGCGCGATCGTGTGGGCCGGGGGGACCACGGCGGTCGTCTACTACGTGGGCGTCGCGGCCGAGCGGTGGCTGAAGCAGCTGTCCTGGGCGGCGCTGGCCGTGGCGGTCGTGTTCGGCCTGGTGACCATGGTGTGGGTGCGGCGGCGGGCCCGTTCGTAGGGGGCCGGTCTCTTCGGGATTACGCGCGGGCCAATTCCCTACAATATTGACAGGTATTAGGGGTATTTCTACGATGAAGGGACCTGAACGAGAGGAACACCGTGACGGCCGTGTCGGATTTGCCGCGCCCCCGGATCGGCGATGCGCCGGAACCATTCAGAGGTGGAACCATGAGAATCCCCCCCGACGTCGAGACCGACACCCGCGACCTGTTCCGCAGCGCCTTCCGCCGCCACGCCGCCGGCGTGGCCGTCGTCACCACGGCGGGGCCGGTCGGGTTCACCGCCACCTCCCTCGCGTCCGTCTCGATGGAACCGCCGCTGGTCACCTTCGGCATCGGGCTGGGGTCGTCGAGCTGGCCCGCGATCCGCGACCGGGACAGCTTCGTCGTCCACATCCTGGGCGAGTCCCAGCGCGACCTGGCCGTGCTGTTCGCGCGCAGCGGCGCCGACCGCTTCGGCCCGGAGACCGGGTACGACGTCCTCGACACCGGTGAACCCGTGCTCCACGGCGTGGCGGCGTGGTTGCGGTGCGAGATCAGGGAACGGTTCGTGGCGGGGGACCACCGGCTGGTGGTCGGCCTGGTCACCGAGGGGGAGACGATCCCCGGACGGCGGCCGCTGCTCTACCATGACGGAACTTTCGGATCCTTCACCTAGGAGACCCGGTTTGTCCTTCCACGAACCGCTGCACCACGTCGTGCCCGCCGGGTTGTCGGACGAGACGGCCCAGACGTCCGGGATGTACCGGCGGGCGGCCATCAGCGGGCGGAGCGTCGGCTCGGCCCGGCTGTGGATGGGGCAGACCCACGTCGCCCCGTCCACCCGATCGGCCGACCACCACCACGGCGACTCCGAGACCGCGATCTACGTCGTCAGCGGGCATCCGTCGTTCGTCTTCCTCGGCGACGACGGCGTGGAGAAGCGGATCGACACCTCGCCGGGCGACTACGTGTACGTGCCGCCGTTCACGCCGCACCGGGAGGAGAACCCCTCGCCCGACGAGGAGGCGGTGGTGGTGATCGCGCGGTCGTCGCAGGAGGCGATCGTGGTCAATCTCCCGTCATTGGGATCTACTTTGTAAAGGCGCCGGGTCGGGGCTAGTCTGTCGCGGTGCCGTACAAGACCCTCGACGACGTGGTCGAACACGAGACGGAGGTGCGGCGGTCGCGGTTCGTCTGCGCCGTCGCGCCGGCCCCCTCGGAAGAGGCCGCCCGCGAGTTCATCTCGGCCCGCCGCGCCCTCTACGCCGACGCCACCCACAACTGCACCGCTTACGTCATCGGCGCCGGCGCGCGCCGCTCCGACGACGACGGCGAACCGGGCGGCACGGCCGGCACCCCGATGCTCGACGTGCTGCTCCGGCGCGGCTACGCCGACGTGGTCACGGTGGTGACCCGCTTCTTCGGCGGCGTGCTGCTGGGCGCCGGGGGGCTGGTGCGGGCCTACGGCGGCGCGGTGGGGGAGACCCTCGACCGGGTGCGGCCGGTCACGATGGTCGAGGCCCGCCTGGTGACGGTGTCGATCGACCACGCCCACGCGGGCCGGCTGGAGAACGACCTGCGCGGCCGCTACGACGTGCGCGGGGTCACCTACGGCTCGGGAGTGGCCTTCGACGTCGCGGTGGCCGACCCCGCCGGGTTCGAGGAGTGGCTGGCCACCGCGACGGCCGGACGGGCGACCGCCTCAGCGGGCGACCTTCTGTTCGTGCGCGCGGAAGACGCCTGAGCAGGCGGCCACGATGATCCCGGCGACCGGGACGACCAGCAGCCCCATCCGCAGCGAGCTCGCGTCGGCGATGAGCCCGACCAGCGGCGGCGTGAGCAGGAAGCCGGCCCGCAGCAGCCACGACAGCAGGGTCAGCCCGGTGCCGGGCCGGAAGCCCGGCAGCTGGTCGGCGGCGTGCATGGCGCCCGGGATGAGGGTGGCGCTGCCGAACCCGGCCAGGCCGAAGCCCGCGACGGTGCCGGGCACGCTCGGGAAGGCCAGCGCGAGCCCGAACCCCAGCGCGATCAGCAGGCCGCCGGCCCGCGCCACGGCGGCCTGGCCCCACCGGTCGACGAACCGGTCGCCCAGCGCGCGCCCGACGAACTGCGCGCCCACCACGGCGACCAGGCCGAACGCCGCGATGCCGGGGGCCGCGCCGAGCGAGCCCGAAAGGTAGACGGCGGCCCAGGTGCCGCCGGCGTCCTCGACGGTGGCGCCGCAGATCGCGATGACGGCGAGCAGGGCGAGCGCGCCGTAGGCGACCGACCTGGCCGGGGCGGCGGGCCGGTCGGGGCTCGCGGCCTCCACGGGCTCCTGCGGCTCGGGGCCGGGGAGCAGGAACCGGTAGGCGACCACGTTGACGATGACGAACGTGACCGCCGAGATGCTCAGGTGCAGCCCGAGCGACAGGCCGAGCGCGGCGGCGCCCCCGCCCATGAGCCCGCCCAGGACGGCGCCCAGGCTCCAGATGGCGTGGAAGGAGTTGATGATCGAGCGGCCGTAGAGCCGCTGCACGCGCAGGCCGTGGGTGTTCTGGGCGACGTCCACGACCGAGTCGAGCGCCCCGACGGCGAACAGCGCCCCGGCGAACAGCGCCCAGCTGGGGGCGAGCCCGGCGAGCAGCACGAACCCGCTGGTGAGGATCATGCCGCCGACCGCGACGCGGGAGGACCGGAGCCGCCGGATGAGGATGCCCGCCAGCAGCCCGGAGGCGAGCGACCCGGCGGGCACGGCGGCGACGGCCAGCCCGAACTGGGCGTTGGACAGGTCGAGGGCCTCGATGATGGCGGGGTAGCGCGGCATCAGGTTGGCGAAGATCGCGCCGTTGGTCAGGAACAGCAGGGCGACCGCGACCCGGGCACGGCGGTCGGCGGGGGAGATCAGGGGTCGGCCCTCCAGGAGGTCGTGCGTGGTGCTTGCGTTGGGACGGTCCGGGCCCAGCCTTTCAGGATTGTCCGCTAATGCGAAACTTCGCCCCTTTGTCAGCCTTCGAGGGCGTACTGCATGGCGCGGAACTTCGACTGCGCCTCCGCGAGCTCGGCGGCCGGGTCGGACCCGCCCATGATGCCGCAACCTGCGAAAAGGCGGGCGCGCGGGCCGTCGAGCTGGGCGCAGCGCAGCGCGATGCCCCACTCGCCGTCGCCCTGGGCGTCGATCCAGCCGACCGGCCCGGCGTAGCCGCCCCGGTCCATGCGCTCCAGCCGGGGGATGAGGGCGACCGCGTCGTCGGTCGGGGTGCCGCCGACCGCGGCCGTGGGGTGGAGGGCGGCCACCACGTCGAGCACCGACGCGCCGTCGTCGAGCCGGCCGGTGACCCGGCTGGCGAGGTGCTGCACGTTGGGCAGCGAGAGCAGCTCGGGTGCGGCCGGCACGTCGAGCTCGGCGCACAACGGCTTCAGCGCGGCCTCGACCGAGGCCACCGCGCAGGTGTGCTCGTAGCGGTCCTTCGGCGAGTCGAACAGGGTGGCCGGGTCGGCCCCGCTGGGGATGGTGCCGGCCAGCACGAGCGACTCGATGGCCCGCCCGGTGTGCCGCACGAGCAGCTCGGGCGTGGCTCCGATGAGGCCGCCGACGGAGAAGGTGTAGCACTCGGGGTAACGCGCCGCGAGGCGGGCCAGCGGGACCCGCGGGTCGATGTCGGCGTCGGCGGTCGCGATCAGGTCGCGGGCCAGCACGACCTTCTCCAGCTCCCCGGACGTGATGTGCCGCACGGCCGTGGCGACGGCGTGCTCCCAGCCGGGCGCGGTCAGCGCGCCGTCGGAGTAGCGGATGCGGCCCGGCGGGGCGGCGGGCGTGACCAGCCCCAGGTTCTCCTCACCGACCGTGGTCAGCCAGGCCTGCCCGTCACGCCGGGCCACCACGACCCGGGGCACGACGAGCACCGACCCCGCCGAGGCGGGGTCGAAGGTGAAGCTGCCGAACGCGACGGGCCCGGAGCCGGGCCGCCTGACCTGGTCGTCGATGTCGGCGTGCCCGAACGCGCCGGCCAGCCAGTCGCGGGCCCACGCGAACCGGCCGGGCCCCGGCGGTATGGTCACCCGCAGCGCCTCGCCCCACGCCACCAGCCCGTCGCCGTGGTGCACCCACGTGTAGGACGCCGGACCCGGCAGCAGGGAGATGAGGTCACCGGGGTCGCGTACCGGGACCGTGCGGACCACGAGCGGGGGATGAAGTCCGAGGGCGACGCTCACCTGACCCACTTTACGCAGAAACTGAACGTGTTCGACATCGGGTCCCTTTCGTCGGTACGCCGGTGTCAAGCCCCGATAGCAGCTTGGTCATGGAAGAGACGCCTGCCGCCTCGGTAATAGAGCCTTGGCGTTCGTGATCTCTACCTTTGGCTCCCGGAGGTGTCCATGATCAAGAAGATCACGCCGGTGGCCGCTGCCGTCGCGCTGCTCGTATGGCCTGGAACGGTCCAGGCCTCAACCCCGCCGATGACCATCGCGGCGCTCGGCGACTCGATCACCGCGGGCTTCAACGCCTGCGGCTGGTACGTCGCCTGCACGTCGCGCTCGTGGGCGGCCGGCGACCACAAGGACGTGAACAGTCACTACCTGCGCCTGCTGGCCGACGGGGCCGACGTCAAGGGCCGCAACCGCAACTTCGCGTACAACGGCGCGACCAGCGACGACCTGATGGAACAGATGGAGAAGGCCATCGAGGCCAAGGCCACCTACGTGACGATCCTCGTCGGCGCGCAGGACGCGTGCGTGCGTACCGAGAGCCAGATGACCCCGGTGGCGACCTACCGGGCCCGGGTCGACGCGGCGCTGGCCAGGCTGGCCCCGACGGGCGCGCAGGTGCGCATCACCAGCATCCCCGACCTGAAGCGCCTGTGGCGGGTCGCCAAGGACAACCCCGTCGCGCGGGCGTTCTGGGGCGTCGCGCGCATCTGCCAGAGCATGCTGGCCAACCCGACCTCGACCGCGCCGAAGGACGAGGCCCGGCGCGACCGGGTGCGGGCGCGGGTGATGGCGTACAACAACGAGATGGCCAAGGCCTGCGCCGCCTACGGGCCGCTGTGCCGGTACGACAACGGCGAGGTGTTCCGCTACCAGTTCCCGGTGTCGATGGTGAGCAAGTGGGACTTCTTCCACCCCAACGCCGAGGGGCAGAAGACGATCGCCCGGTTGTCGTTCCAGCGGGTGGAGTCGCCGGTCTAGAGCCAGCCGTTGTGGCGGGCCACCCCGGCGGCCTCGACCCGGTTGCGGGTGCCGGTCTTGCCGATGGCCGACGACAGGTAGTTGCGGACCGTGCTCTCCGACAGGTGGAGGCGGGCGGCCAGGTCGGCGATCGTGGCGCCGTCGCCGGCGATGGCGAGGATCTCGCGTTCCCGGTCGGTCAGCGGGCTCGGCCCGGCCGACAGGGCGGCGGCGGCCAGGGCGGGGTCGACGACGCGTTCGCCGCGCAGCACCCGCCGGATGGCGTCGGCGAGGTCCTCGACCGGGCCGTCCTTGACGAGGAAGCCGCGCGCCCCGGCGTCCATGGCCCGGCGCAGGTAGCCGGGGCGGCCGAACGTGGTGAGGATCAGCACCCGGCAGGCGGGCAGCCGGTCGCGCAGGTCGGCGGCGGCCTCCAGGCCGCCGCGGCCGGGCATCTCGATGTCGAGCAGGGCGACGTCGGGCCGCGCCTCCAGGGCGGCGGGCACGACCTGGGTGCCGTCGCCGACCTGGGCGACGACCTCGATGTCCGGTTCGAGGCCGAGCAGCAGGGCCAGGGCGCCGCGCATCATGCCCTGGTCTTCGGCCAGCAGCACACGGATCATCAGGGGGTGGCTCCTTCCGGGACGCCGACGGTGAGCCGGAAGCCCCCGGCGGGGACGTTCCCGGCGGTGAACCGGCCGCCCGCCGCCTCGACGCGTTCGCGCAGGCCGCCGAGCCCGTTCCCGGACGCGGTCCCGGTGACCCCGGCGCCGTCGTCGGCGACGGTCAGCTCGGCCCCGTCACCGTCGCCGACGACGAGGGTGATGGCGCAGGTCCGGGCGGTGCTGTGGCGGATCACGTTGGTGACGCCCTCGCGCACCGCCCAGCCGAGCAGCGCGTCGGTCTCGGGCGTGAGCGGGCTGCCGGGGCCGCGCACGGTCAGCTCGATGCCCGCGGCGGCCAGCGCGTCGCGGGCGGAGGAGAGCTCGGCGTCGAGCCCCCGGCCCCGGTAGCCGGTGACGGCGGCCCTGACCTGGGTGAGGGCCTGGCGGCCGATCTCCTCGATGTCGGCGGCCTGCCGGGCGGCGGCCGCGCCGTCGCGGGGGGCCAGCCGCCGGACCGCCTCGGCCTTGACGACCATGACGGACAGGGTGTGGCCGAGCAGGTCGTGCAGGTCGCGGGAGAAGCGCAGGCGCTCCTCCGAGACGGCCACCCGGGCGAGCTCCTTCCGGGTGGCCCGGAGCTCGGCGATGGTGTCCCAGAGCTGCACGATGATCCACGGCACCAGCCCGGCGACGAACACCCCCCAGCCGGAGAAGGCGACGTTCAGGCCGCCGACGTCGCTCCTGACGGCGGCGGCGACCGCGACGGCGGTGAGCGGCACCAGCAGCGCCACTCCCGGCCATCGGCGGACGATCGCGCCGGTGAGGACGGCGCTCATCGTGAGCGCGAAGGTGAAGGCGCCGCCGAAGGCCAGGGCGGCCGCCGAACTCGTGACGCCGAGCAGGGCCAGGGTGAGGCGGGACCGGCGGCGGGCGGTCCACAGGTAGAGGGCGGTGATCGCGACCACGGCCGCCCAGCGGAGGATCGAGGGCCGGGCGACCGTCTCCAGGACGGGGAGGGCCATGAGGAGGACCCAGAAGGCGAATCCTCCCTGACGGTGGGTCATGCACTCCTCCCGGCACGGCGGAAACCGTACAAAGCGTAAAGGGTGAAGACGGCGGTCCACCCCAGCAGGAGCAGCACCGATCGCAGGGAGGGGGCCTCGCCGAAGAGCACCGCCCAGGGCAGGTTCGCGTACGCCGCCACCGGGCTCCACTCGCTGACGGCCTGCAACCAGCCGGGGAAGCCGGCGGCCGGGAACCACAGGCCGCCGACGACCGACAGGGAGATGTAGCCGGCGAGGTTGGCGGCGGCCGCGTTCTGCGGGCTCAGCAGGTAGGCGTTGCCGAGAGCGAAGAGGCTGAACGGGATCGTGCCCACCCAGAGCAGCAGGGTGACCGCGACCCACGCGGACGGCGTCAGCGGCACCCCGTTGACCAGCCCCCCGGCGGTCAGGACGAGCAGGATCGAGGGCACCACGATGATCGCGCCGGTGGCGGCCTTGCCGGCGATGACCCGCCACGGCGCGATGGGCAGCACGGCGAGCTGGGCCAGCCAGCCGAGGGACTTGTCCTCGCTCGTGCCGGTGCCGTTGCTGAACGCGCCGCCGAGCGCGCCGTAGGCGGCCATGCCCACCATGCTCCACGCCGCGGCGGCGGCCCGCGCCTCCTCGCCCTGCGCGCCCAGGGCGAGGTTGCTGAAGATCAGGTACAGCACGACCGGCAGGGTGAGGCTCATGACGATGAAGCCGTGGTCGCGCAGCATCTTGCGGACTTCGAGGCGGATGTAGGCGGTCATGCGATCCTCCCGGAGATGAGGGCCAGGAAGGCGTCCTCCAGGTCGCCGCCCCGCTTGATCTCGGCGCTGGTGCCGTCGGCGACGAGCCGGCCGCGGTTGAGCACGACGATGCGGTCGGCGAACCGGTCGGCCTCGTCGAGGTGGTGGCTGGAGAAGACGACGGTGCGGCCGCTCGTCGACAGGCCGTCCCAGAAGTCGCGGCGGGCCTCGACGTCGAGCCCGGCGGTGGGCTCGTCGAGCACGAGCAGCTTCGGGTCGCCGGCCAGGGCCATGGCGAACCGCACCCGCTGGCGCTGCCCGCCGGACAACCGGTCGACGCGGGTGCGGTCGAGGCCGGCGAGTCCCGTCCGGGCGACGATCTCGTCGTAGGGGAGCGGCGCGGGGAAGACGGCGCGGGCGAACCGCACCAGCTCGCGGACGGTGACGCGGGGCGGCAGCCCGATCTCCTGCTGCATGACCCCGACGAGCCCGTCGTTGACCGCCGAGCGGGAGTCGCGCCCGAAGATGGACGTGGCGCCGGCGTCGGGCGCGAGCAGCCCGAGCAGCACGCTGATGGTGGTGGTCTTGCCCGCGCCGTTGGGCCCGAGCAGGGCCAGGCGCTGCCCCTGGGGGACCGTCAGGCTGAGGCCGTCGACGGCGAGGACGTGCCGGTAGGCCTTGCGCAGGCCCCGGATGACGATGGCGTCGGTCATGACGACGACGCTATTTCCGGCGCTCGCGCGGCCGTAGGGAGCCGGATCCCGAGATCGGCGGGACAAATGTCCTAACGGAACAGTCCGAGCTGCTCCGCGTCCGGCGTGCGCGCCGGAAGGGCGGCCGGGCGGCCCGCCCGCTCCCTGATGCCGTATTTGCGGGCCAGCTCGGCCACCTGGTCGGTGATGCGCCGCTGGTAGGCCTGGGGCGCGTAGGCGCCGCGCCCGTAGAGCTCGTGGTAGCGCGGCACCAGGCGCGGATGGTCGCGGGCCAGCCATTCGAGCCACCACTCGCGCGCGCCGGTGCGCAGGTGGAGCACGAGCGGGGTCACGCCGGTGGCCCCCGCCTCGGCGATCTCCTTCACGGTCGCCTCGAGCTGGGCGGGGGAGTCGGTCAGGTAGGGCAGGATCGGCGCCATCAGCACCGAGCACGGGACGCCGGCCTCGTTGAGCGCGGCCACGGCGCCCAGCCGGGCGCGCGGGCTCGGCGTTCCCGGTTCGGTGGCCCGCCAGGCCGCCGGATGGGTGGTGCCGATCGACATGGCCGTGGACACCCGCGTCCGCCGGGCCGCCTCGGCGAGCAGGTCGAGGTCGCGGAGGATGAGCGTGCCCTTGGTCAGGACCGAGAAGGGGTTGGCGAACTCGGTGAGGGCCCGGATGATGCCGGGCATCAGGCGGTAGCGCCCCTCGCACCGCTGGTAGGGGTCGACGTTGGTGCCCATCGCGATGGGGTCGCCCCGCCAGCGCGGCGCGGCGAGCTCGCGGCGCAGCAGCTCGACGGCGTTGGTCTTCACGACGATCTTCGTGTCGAAGTCGTGGCCCGCGTCGAGGTCGAGGTAGGTGTGGGTGTTGCGGGCGAAGCAGTAGACGCACGCGTGGGTGCAGCCGCGGTAGGGGTTGAGGGTCCACTCGAACGGGACACGACTGGCGCCGGGGACGCGGTTGACGATCGAGCGGGCGTGGATCTCGTAGAAGGTGACGCCGCGGAACTCGGGCGTGTCGATCGTGCGGACGACCGCACCCTTGGTGATCAGGGCGTTGTCGGGCCGTTCGGGGATGAGTTGCAGGTTGTCCCAGCGCATCCCATGATTGGAACACCTGTTCGATCATGATCGCAACGGAAAGCGGGGGCAAATCGCACCCCACCAAACGGCTAACGATCTTCTTTAGGGGGAACGACGTCCGCACACACCTTGCATCCCTGGGAGGTGCGCCATGTCCTGGTCGCAAGACGAGGAGCGGATGCTGGCGATGATCGAGCGGCACCTCACAGACGAGGATCCGCGGCTGGCCGCCCGTTTAGAGTCGTTCAACGAACGGGTGGAGCGGGGCGAGCGCAATCGCCGCCGCACCGACAAGAAGAGGCGCCGGTGGCGGCGGTCGACGGTGGTGATCGCGGTGAGCTGGTTGCTGATCGCGACGTTGATCGCGACGCTGCTGGTGATGGCCTTCCACAACGACGCGGCGGCGGTTCCCTTCTAGTTCCGTTACGGCTCCGCCCGGCCGGCACCGCCCGCCGCCCCCGGTGCGGGCCCTCCACCGGCGCCGGCCGCCCGCTCCCGGCGGCCCGCCGTCACGGGTTAAATGCTTTGTCCGCGCCATTCCCCGATGTCTACAGTGACCCGCATGGCCTCTGCATTCTGCTGCCCCTTCTTCATTCGCATCCGCCACGGCCGGGCTCTGGCCCGCTAGCGGACGCGATTCATTCTCTGAACTGAGGGCATTTCGCGTCCCAGGCGCGCCCAGGGCCCTTCGAGACCCCATGAATCTCGAAGACCCAGAAGGGCAGTGCTGTGGCGCAGAATTTCGCGCACGGAAACTATTCGCATACCCAGAAGAAGGCCAGGAACAGCGGTGGCGGTCGCACGCCCGCCGACGGCGCGCGCCGGACGCTCTCGCAGAACTTCCTGGTCGACCGGCACGCCGTCGACCTGATGGTGAAGGCCGCCGCGCCCGAAGGGCTCGTGCTGGAGCCCGGCGCGGGGGAGGGGGCGCTCACGTTCGCGCTGGCCGAGGTGGCCGCGCGGGTGATCGCCTACGAGATCGATCCCCGGCTCGCGGGGCGGCTCGCCTCCCGTACGAAGGACGATTCCGTCATCGAAGTGGTGAGAGGTGATTTCACGCGTGCGCGGATACCACGGGAGCCGTTCGCGGTGGTGGGGAACATTCCGTATTCGGTCACTTCGAAGATCGTCGACTGGTGTCTTCGGGCGCCGGATCTATCGTCGGCGACACTACTGACCCAGCGTGAGTACGCCCGCAAGCGCACCGGCGACTACGGCCGCTGGAGCCTGGTCACGGTCGAGTCGTGGCCGTGGTTCCACTGGCGGCTCGGGCACACCGTCTTCCGGGAGTCGTTCCGGCCGGCGCCCTCGGTCGACTCGGCGATCCTGCGCATCGAGCGCAGGCCCGAGCCCTTGGTGCCCGACCGGCGCTCCTACCGCGCGCTGGTCGAGCTCGGCTTCGGCGGGACCGGCGGTTCGGTGCGGGCGTCGCTCAGGACCCGCTACGCGGGGGTGGACGCCGCCCTGTCGGCCGCGGGGGTGCCCCGCGACGCCGTCGTGGGACACGTCCACCCCGACCAGTGGGTCACCATCTGGCGGCGCCTGCACTGAGCTCACGCGAGCCAGATCGCGGCGAGCTGCCGGGCGGCCAGCGACGGCGGGGTGGCGCGCAGCAGCGTGTCGCGCAGCCAGGCGGCCGGCCCGGTGCGGGTGGTGAGCCGCGACTGACGGCTGGAGGCGGCCATGAGCCGGTTGGCCCGTGGCCGCCTTTCGGCGTCGTAGCGGCCGAGGCGTTCGGCCGCCTCGGCCGGGGTCGCGCCCGCAAGGTGCCTGACCAGGGCCGCGGCGTCCTCGAAGGCCTGGCTCGCGCCCTGCCCCAGATCGGGGGTCATGCCGTGGGCGGCGTCGCCGAGCAGGCAGATCCGGCCGGTCGTGTAGGTCGCCAGCGGCTTGGCCAGCCGGGTGATGGGATCGACATGGACGTCGGCCACGGCGGTCGCCCGCAGGACGGCCGGCACGGCCGGGTGCCAGCCCGCCATGAGCTCGGCCACCTGCTCCAGGGCCTGCTCCGGCTCCGGGACGGTCGCGGGCATGGGGGTGTCGGTGAACCAGTACAGGCCGCCGGACCCCATCGGGAACAGGCCGAACATCGCGCCGCTGTGCCGGTCGAGGAGGATCGCGGTGAGCAGGTCGTCGACGCCGGGGATCCGGCCGAGCGTGCCGCGCAGGTCCAGGCGGCCGGTCCGCTCGGTGCCCGGGTGTCCGGGGAACAGGCGGGCGCGCAGGCGGCTGCCGATCCCGTCGGCCACGACCACGGCGTCGGCGGCGTCGGCGCCGTCGACGAGCACGCGGCCGGGCTCTTCGGCGAGGCCGCCGACGGCGACGCCCGTCCGGATGCGGTCGGCCGGCAGTCGCTCGCGCAGGGTGCGGTGCAGGACGGCGCGGTCGACGACGATGGTCGGGCCGTAGCGTTCCTGGGCCTTGGCGGCGTCGGTGACCAGGAGCGGACGGCCGGCGCGGTCGCGCAGCCCGCCCTGGGCGGTGGGCGCGGCGTGCTCCCGCAGGGGTGCGCCCAGTCCGAGGGTGTCGAGGGCGGCGAGGCCGTTGGGCATGACGACGATGCCGGTGCCGGTCTCGCGCAGTTCGGGGGCGCGTTCGTAGAGGGTGACGTCGTGGCCGGTCAGGTGGAGACCGGTGGCGGCGGCGACGCCGCCGAGCCCGGCTCCGATGATCGCGATTCTCATGGGGGTCCCGTCATTCACTACGGTCGTACTACTACCGTTATTGGTAGCATGGCCGGGTGCCGCCCACCAATCCGGACCGCCGCCGGGCCCTCACCGACGCCGCCATCGGGCTGCTCGCCTCGTCGGGGGTGCACGGCCTGACCCACCGCACCGCCGAACGCGCGGCGGGCCTGCCGACGGGCACGGCGTCCAACTACTTCCGCAACCGCGAGGCCCTGCTGGTGGCCGCGGCCGAACGGGTGGTCGAGCTGCACCTGGCCGACATGGACGCCGCCGCCGAACGCCAGACGGGCGAGCCCGACCTGGTCGGCCTGCTGACCGACTCGCTGCTGGGCGCGGCGACCGCGCTGCGCGACCGCTACCTGGCCATCTTCGAGCTGCGGCTGGAGGCCGTCCGCCGCCCCGAGCTGAACCGGGCCCTGGAGGGACTCCAGGCGGCGGCGACGGTGTTCACGGCCGGGCACCACGCCCAGCTCGGGCTCGCCATCGCGCCCGAGCGGGTGCCGGGGCTGATCGCGCTCTACGGCGGCGCGCTGTTCACCCTGGTCACGGCCCCCGAGGGTACGGTCACCCGGGAGGGCGTGGAGACGATCGTGCGGGCGATGGTGCCCGAGGCGCCGGGCTAGGGCTCCTGGCGGGTGATGGCCGGGTGGAGGGCGACGACGACCCGGTGGTCACGGCCCCCCGGCGCCTGCTCGTCGTGGTAGCGGGAGACGAGGGAGGCCACGGCGGCCGACAGTTCCTCGGCGAACGCGGCCCGGTCGCGGGGGCCGGCGAAGCGCACGGTCCCGTCGATCGCGAACGTGGCCACCTTCTGCTGCGCGCGTTCGGAGCGGGTGATCAGCGTGCCGACGTCCTTCACGAGCTGGGCCGCCACGGCGAGCAGCCAGGCCGCCGACAGGCGGTCGGGACGCCGGGAGGGGTCGGGTTCGACCGCCCCCAGCGCGGCGGGGGAGATGACGTAGGACCCGGCGGTGGCGCGCATGACCCGCTCGGTCACGTTGCCCTTGCGGCGCTCCTCGACGAGCTCGACCAGGCCGTGCTTCTCCAGCGTCTTCAAGTGGTAGTTGACCTTCTGCCGGGGCAGGCCGATCTTGGTGGCGAGCTGGGTGGCCGAGCCGGGCTCGGCCAGTTCGGCCAGGATGCGGGCGCGGACCGGGTCGAGGGAGACCTCGGCGGCCGCCGGGTCGTCGATGACCGCCACTTCGAACATGGCCTCAGAGTCTCACCGACAAGAAAAATTGTCAAAGCCCCCGCAGGAAGTCGGCCGCCACCGGCGCGGCCACCTTGCCGCCGCCTCCGCCGCCCTCCACCACGACCGCGAACGCCACGTCGTCGCGGTAGCCGTGGAACCAGGCGTGGGAGGGCAGCTCGGGCCCGCTGCCGTATTCGGCCGTGCCGGTCTTGCCGTAGGCGCCGCCGGGCAGCCCGGCCGACTTGGCGGTGCCCTTCGACACCACCGCGCGCATCATCGCGCGCAGGTCGTCGGCCACCCCGTCGGGCAGCGGCTTCTCCTTGGCCTTCTGCTTCAGGCCCGGGACCAGCGTCGGGGGCCGCCAGGTGCCGTCGGCGACGGCCGCAGCGACCGAGGCCATGATCAGCGGGCTGGCGATGATCTTCGCCTGGCCGAACGACTCGGCGGCGAGCTCGGCGTCGGAGGTGGCCTTCGGCATGCTGCCCTCGCTCGCCGGCACGCCGATGTTGAGCGGCTGGTTGAATCCGAGGTCGCCCGCGGCGTCGTAGAGGCCCTCGGCGCCGAGGTGCTCCTGGGCCAGCGGGGCGAAGGTGGTGTTGCAGGAGTAGGCGAAGGAGTCGCTGAAGGTGATCGTGCCGTACTCCGCGTTGTCGCTGTTGCGGATCTTCAGGCCGCCGACGACGGCGTTCTCCGGGCAGGTCACCTTCTCGCCCGGGCCGACCCCCTTGGCCAGCAGGGCGGCGGCGGTGACCGTCTTGAAGGTCGAGCCGGGGGCGTACTGGCCGTTGAGGGCCCGGTTGAAGTCGCCGCGGTTGTTGGCGATGGCCAGGATCTCGCCGGTCGAGGGGCGGATGGCCACGAGCGAGGCGGGCTTGTCGAGGTCGCGGACGGCGTTCGCGGCGGCGTTCTGGATCGTCATGTCCAGGCTGGTCCTGACCGGCTCGCCCTCCTTGCCCTTGATCGACTCCAGGGGCGTGTCGCCGGCCATGACGTCGGTGGTGGGGGTCCCAGCCAGGCGTTTCTGGAAGGTCTCCTGCAGGCCGCCGCGTCCGATGGCCTGGTTCTTCCGGTAGGCGGGGCCGAGTTTCGCGACGTCCTTGGCGTTCGCCTTGTCGAGGAAGCCGACCAGTTGCTGCACCGACCCGCCGACGTCGGTGCCGTCGATGCGGTTGCCGTCGGCGTCGGTCAGCGCGGCCCGCTGCGGCCAGGTCGTCTTCAGCGCCAGCTTGGCGGTGCCGTCAATGCCGGGGTGCAGGGCCTGCGGCTTCCAGTCGACCTTCCAGTGCCGGTCGAACACGACCAGGTCGAAGGTGCCCGTGTACGTCCAGGGCCCGACGTCGGCGATGTCGAGGGTCGCCGTGTAGGAGGCCTCGTAGCGGTCGTCGCCGGCGGGCGCCACCTGGCCCAGTTCGACGTTCTTCACGGTCGCCTTGAGATCCTTGGCGATCGAGGCGGTCACCGTGTCGAACGTGGCCGGGACCGGGGTCACCAGCTGCGTCTTCATCGCCGCCAGGTCGTCGGCCGCCCAGGCGGCGGCGTAGAGGCGGGCGGTCTCCTGAGGGGTGCCGCGCGTGTGCAGCACCCACCAGGCGCCGGCCCCGCCGCCCGCGGCGGCGACCACGCACGCCACCGAAATGATCGCTATCGTTCGTCCCCGCACGGCGACGAGCTTAGCGAATTCGTTACGTATTGGGCCGTTTGGCGTAGCTGGGCACGTACTCCTGGCCGGAGAGTTCGCGGATGGCGTCCATGATCTGGTCGGTGACCTCACGCCGGTCGCGGGCCTTGGCGGCGTCGCCCTCGAAGGTCATCGGCTTGCCGATCGTGACGTCGATGCGGTGGACGCGCGGCACCGACGCGCCCGGCGGCAGCACCTTGTCGGTGCCCGCCAGCGCCACCGGCAGGACGGGCGCGCCGGTCGTCAGGGTCAGCCAGGCCACGCCGATCTTGCCCTTGTAGAGGCGGCCGTCGGGGGAGCGGGTGCCCTCGGGGTAGATGCCGAACAGCCCGCCGTCGTTCAGGACGCCGGCGGCGGCGTCGAGCATCGCCTGGGCGGCGCCGGCGCTGTCGCGGTCGATCGCGATGTTGCCGCTCATGATCAGGCGGGTGATCGGGCTGCCGGTGAAGTATTCGTTCTTCGCGACGAAGGTGACCGGGCGGGGCATCAGCGCGGGCAGGAAGAAGGAGTCGAGCGCGGACAGGTGGTTGGCGGCGATGATCGCCGGGCCCGTCTCCGGGACGTGCTCCATCCCCACGACGCGCGGACGCCAGAGGGCGTGCATCACGGGGACGCTGACGACTTTGGCGACGCGGTAGAACAGCGACGACAAGGGGGCTCCTCCCTCGGTTGACCGCTCCAAGCCTAGATGTCGCCTGGACCGAGAGACGACGATGCCCCGCACGCGGGCGGGGCATCGCTGGAGAACGTTTTAGGCCGGTGTGGTGGTCGCCTCCTCGGCGAGATGCACAACACGGTTCCAGCCGAACGGTATTCCGTGAAGGCGGTATATGCGGCCCGGGGGACACATCCACACCGGCACTACGTAGTTAACCACACACGGGGGCCCGGTGTTCCCGCCCCGTAGGCTGGCCGCATGCCGATCACCACCCGCGCCCTCAACCGTGCCCTGCTCGCCCGCCAGGGTCTGCTGGAGCGGATGCGGCTCCCGCTGCCGGATGTGGCCGAGCGGATCGGCGCGCTGCAGATGCAGTACTGGCCCGCGCTGGGACCGGCGTTGTGGAGCCGCGCCCACGAGCTCGCGCCCGAGTCGCCCTGGCACGCCCACTCCACCGGCGACCTGGTCACCGGCACCCTGCTGCGCGGCACCATCCACACCGTCACCCCGGCCGACTACCCCGCCTACGCGGCGGTGTCAGCCGCCTCGAAGGTGGGCGCGTTCCGGGCCGGCCCCGAACCCGAGATCGGCGAGCTGCTCGACCTGGTGCGCGAGATGGGCGCCACCCCGCGTCCGGCCGCCGAACTGGTGGCCGCGATCGACGAATGGGTGGTCGCGCACCCGGGCGTGTTGTCCGACCGCGAGATCGAGCTCCAGCGCCTCTACCGGTGGACGTCGGTGATGATGCGGGTCGGGTTCATCCGCGTCCCGGCCGAGGGCACGTGGTCCAAGCGCACCCCGGTGCTGTTCGCGCTCGGCCCGGCCAAGGAGTTCCCGCCACTGCGGGAGGCGCTCGACTTCGTCGTCCGCCGCCACCTGAGGGCGTTCGGCCCGGCCGCCGCCGAGGACGTCGCCTCGTGGATCGCCTGGAACATCACGCCGGTCCGCGCGGCGCTGGAGGCCATGCCCGACCTGGTGACCTTCACCGACGAGGACGGCCGCACCCTCTACGACCTGCCCGGAGCGCCCCGGCCGGGCGAGGACGCCGAGGCGCCGGTCCGGCTGCTGCCGTGGTTCGACAGCACCCTGCTCGCCTACGCCCCCGGCCGCCGCACCCGCATCCTGCCCGACGCCCACAAGGACCACGTCTATGTGAAGGCCAACGGCCAGCTCAAGCCGTCGTTCCTGGTCGACGGGAGGGTCGCCGGGCTCTGGACGATGACGACGGCCAAGGGCGGGGCGGTGACGCTGGTGCTGACCCCGCTGGAGCAGGTCCCGATCCTGGCCAAGGCCGAGCTGGTCGCCGAGGCCAAGCGGCTGCTGGAGTTCACCCACCCCGCCGCGACCTCCCACGAGGTGGTGTTCCGGGGCTAGGCCTGTTTCGAGGATGTGACCGCGTTTGTCGTAGCGGGTGGCCACCGCCCGAACTGTTTGAGCCTGTTGATCGCCCGCTCGACCACGTTGCGGCGGGCGTAGCGAGCGGGGTCGGGGCCGGTCCGGCGGCCACCGGCCGACCCGCGCTGACGCCGATGCGCCTTCTGATCGTCGGGTTCGGGGATCGTGGGCCAGACGGTGTACCCGGTGATCGTGCAGCTGGTTCGAGGCCAATGCTGATCGCTTTCGTTATCGCCGCCTGCGACGATGGCCGCATCTTCTGGGATGGACGGAGTCGTGATGAGGCGATCGTTGGCTTCGGTCGTGGCCGCGCTGCTGGCCGGTGGGGTGGCCGCGCCCGCTGCGGCGGTCGCGCAGACCCGGCCGCCCGACCCCGTGCGGGCCGTGCAGAAGCAGCTGCGTCAGGGGCACGGGGTGCGGATCTCCGAGCTCGCCGCGATGATCGACGGGACACACTCCACCGCTGCGGCCCGCATACGCGGTCAGGTGCAACTGAGCCCGAAGGGGCCGGTCGCCTACGACGCCACCGGTTACTCCATTCTCGTTCCGTACGACGACCAGGAAACCTCCTGGCGGGCCGCTCTTGGCGGGGCCGACTGGGACGACACCACGTACGTCGGCGGGGTCACGTACACGCATGAACCGCCCGGCAGTCTCCCCGACGGTAAGTCGTGGATCCGGTGGGACTGGAAGGCGCCGCAGGTCGCGGTTTTCAGCAATCAGGGGATCAACGTGTTCGACGAACGCGTTCTGCGCACTCTGCTGCGCGGGGTCACCGGCAGGGCCGTTTCCGGCGGGTACGTCTATCGCGGCGTCGTGAGCCACAAGCGGCTGGGGCTTCCTCCCACCGGTGACGTGAAAGACGAGATCCACTGGTCGCTCTGGACCGACGCCAAGGGCCTGCCCACCCGGCTCCGGACCACGGACCTCGTCTACGGCCGGGAGCCGAGGATGGGCCTCAGCTACGACACCCGCTTCCTCGACTGGGGGTTCCCCCTGGTCGTCACCGCGCCGCCGGCTGACCAGGTGATCGACTCGGCTGACGTGTGACGGCGCGGTCGGGGGCGAGATGCCTCTGGCCACCCACTTCGACAGGTGGGCGTAGGCCGAGGCCAGCACGAGCCGGAACGGGACGCGGCTGAACGGCGGCGGCCGCAGGTGTACGTCGGAGCGGCCCCCAGTCGCGGATGAGCAGCAGGCGGCGGTACTCCCGGCCCCGCCCAGCCCGAGTAGGCGGCCTCCCCGCGGCGGAAGGTGTCGCTGTCGGGGCGGCGGACGTGGGTGCGCACGTCCGTCTCCGACCTGACCTGGAACACCGGCTCGGGGCCGGCTCGCGTGGGGCCGAGCCGGCTCCGCACCTGATCCAAGAAACAGGGCTAGAGCCCGCGTGCCATGCGGCGGCGGGCCAGGTGGAGCCCGAGGAGGGCGGTCACCACGGCCGCCGTTGCGCCCCACAGGACCGGCGCGTCGAGGAACCTCCCGGCGAACAGGGCGCGTTCGGCCTCGACGACGTAGGTGACCGGGTTGACGGCGGCGGCCACCTGCAGCCAGCCCGGCCCGTTCTCGACCGGCAGCAGCACGCCCGACAGCAGCAGCAGCGGGAACATGACGACCTGGGTGACGCCGTAGAACAACTCCCCGCCGGGCGCCGAGACGATGGCCAGCACGAACGACAACCCGCCGAGCCCGATCCCGAACACGACCAGCAGGGTCAGCCCGGTCAGCACGCCCGGGACGTGCGGGTCCAGCCCGAGCGGGACGGCCAGCCCGATGATCAGGACCGCCTGGGCCAGCAGGACGACGAACTCCTTGAGTGTGCGGCCGACCAGCAGGGCGGTCCGGCTGACCGGGGTGACGAGCAGGCGCTCCATCGAACCGCCGATGAGGTCGAGGAGCAGGAAGTATCCGGCCATCAGCGGCCCCGACAGGCACATCATGATCAGGATGCCGGGCACGAACCACTGCCAGGCCGGGCCCGGCGTGTCGGTGCCGTTCTCCAGCAGGGGGCCGAACAGGTAGAGGAACAGCAGCGGCTGGGCCATGGTGAAGACGAGCGAGAGGGGCTCTCGCCAGACGGGGGCGAACTCGCGGCTGAAGATCGTGGCGGTGTCGCGGAGGAAGGTCACGGGTCAGGCCTCCTGGTCCTGGATGGTGCGGCCCGTCAGGGCCAGGAAGACGTCGTCGAGGGTCGGGCGGGAGCTCTCGGCCGTGTCGATCTTGAGCCCGGCCGCGTCCAGGGCCCGCACGAACTCGGGCAGCGCGCGGTCGGCCGCCGCCACCCGCAGGGTCAGCCTCGGGCCGTCGGAGGCGAGGCCGGCCGCGCCGGGTAGGCCCGCCGCGATCTCGGCCGCGCGGGGGACGTCGGCCGGGTCGTGCAGGGTGACGGTCAGGCGGTCGCCGGCCAGGTCGGCCTTCAGGCGGCGGGCGGTGCCGTCGGCGATGATGCGGCCCTGGTCGATGACGACGACGCGTTCGGCCATCGCGTCGGCCTCGTCCAGGTAGTGGGTGGTCAGGAACAGGGTGGTCCCGTGGTCGGCGCGCAGGCGCAGGATGTGCGACCAGATGTCGGCGCGGCTGGCCGGGTCGAGGCCGGTCGAGGGTTCGTCCAGGAACAGGAGGGGTGGGCGGTTCATCAGGCCGAGCGCGATGTCCAGGCGGCGGCGCTGGCCGCCCGACAACGTCGACGGCTTACGGGCGAACATGCCGTCGAGGCCGACCACCGTCAGCAGCTCCTCGGCGCGCGAGCGGGCCGCGCGGCGGGTCATGCCGTAGCAGCGGCCCTGGGTGACCAGCTCGTCGCCGATGCGGAACGCCTCCCCGGCGCCGCCCTTCTGGCCGATGTAGCCGATCCGGGCGCGCACGGCCGCCGCCTCGGTCGTGACGTCGTGACCGGCCACCCGGGCCGTGCCGGACGTCGGCGGGAGCAGGCCGGTCAGCATCCGCAGGCAGGTCGACTTGCCGGCGCCGTTGGGCCCGAGGAAGGCCACGAGCTGACCGGGCTCCACGTCGAGGTCGACGCCGCGCACGGCGTCGACGGAGGTCTTCTTGAGGGTGTACGTCTTGGTCAGGCCACGGGCGTGAATCATGAACCCTCCAGGTTTTGGACACGCCGAAGAAACCCCTGGTCGGGGGCGTTTCGGGATCGCTCCATCCTGACCGGCCCAGGCGGCCCCAGGCAAACGTGAAATGTACGTTCACGTTCGGTCTGACCTGCGGAAACGCCGGAGGGTGGCAGGTGTCCACCGATCGTGAAACAGCCCTTGAACTGGGCGGCAACCGGTTTTTGAAGATTTTTTGATCGGGGGCGATACGGTCGGGTCCATGAAGTACGCGCTGATGATCTACGGCACTCAGGCGGGCTACGCGGCGTTCTCGCCGGAGGAGTTCCAGACCCTGGTCGACCGCCACGACGCCTGGATCGCGAAACTCCGCGAGACCGGCGAGCTGGTGGCCGCCCAGGGCCTCGAAGGAGAGGACCAGGCGAGGTCGGTCCGGGTGCGCGACGGCATCCCCGTCGTCACCGACGGGCCGTTCGTGGAGGCCAAGGAGTTCCTCGCCAGCCTCTACATCGTCGAGTGCTCGGCCGAACGGGCCGTCGAACTGGCGGCCGGGCTGCCCGAGGCCGAGTTCTCCGCCGTCGAGGTGAGACCGGTGTTCGAGGGCTCATGACCGGCGTCGACGCGGTGACCGACCGCCTGCTGCGGGAGCTGGCGCCGCAGGTGCTCGCGGTGCTGGTCCGCCGCTGGGGCCGCTTCGACGCGTGCGAGGACGCCGTCCAGGAGGCCCTGCTGGCGGCGGCGCTGCAGTGGCCCGTGGAGGGCGTGCCGGCGAGCCCGAAGGCGTGGCTGGTGACCGTCGCCACCCGCCGCCTGGCCGACGAGGCGCGCAGCGACCAGGCACGCGAGCGCCGCGAGGAACGCGTCGCGGCGATGCCCGGCCCCGGCGACGACGTGGAGCATCACGACGACACCCTCACCCTGCTGTTCCTCTGCTGCCACCCGTCGATCTCGCCGTCGTCGCAGGTCGCCCTCACCCTCCGGGCCGTGGGCGGGCTGACGACCGGGCAGATCGCGCGGGCGTTCCTGGTCCCCGAGGCGACCATGGGCCAGCGCATCAGCCGCGCCAAGCAGTCGGTCAGGGCCGCCGGAGCCCGGTTCGAGCCGCCTCCGGCGGCCGAGTGGGAGGCCCGGCTCGCGGTCGTCCTGCACGTCCTCTACCTGATCTTCAACGAGGGCTACGCCGCCAGCGCCGGAGAGGGCCTCCTCGACGTCGAGCTGACCACCGAGGCGATCCGGCTGACCCGGCGGCTGCACGCGCTGCTGCCCGGCGACGGCGAGGTGTCGGGCCTGCTGGCCCTGATGCTGCTCACCGACGCCCGGCGCCCGGCCCGCACCGGCCCCGGCGGCACCTTGGTCCCGCTCGCCGAGCAGGACCGTTCCCGCTGGAACCGGGCCCTCATCGCCGAGGGCACCGACCTGATCACCGAGACCCTGCGCTCGGCCTCGCTCGGCCCCTACCAGGTGCAGGCCGCCATCGCGGCCGTCCACGACGAGGCCCCCAGCGCCGCCCAGACCGACTGGCGGCAGATCCTGGTCCTGTACGCCACCCTCAAGCGCTTCTGGCCCGGCCCCATGGTGTCGCTCAACCACGCCGTCGCCGTCGCCATGGTCGACGGTCCCGCCGCCGGCCTCGACCTGCTCGCCGAGGTCGAGCGGGACGCCCGGCTGAAGGGCCACCACCGCGTGGAGGCGGTCCGGGCCCACCTGCTCGACATGGCCGGCGACCTCGACGGCGCCCGCGCCGCCTACGCCAAGGCCGCGCGCCAGACCGCGAACCAGCCCGAACGGCGCTACCTGGAGCACAAGGCACGCCAGGCGGACCGCAGAATGGACAGGTGATGCGAGAACTCGCCGGCCTGGTCGGCGACGGGGGAGTGGTGGTCCTCAGCGGCGCGGGACTGTCGACCGAGTCGGGCATCCCCGACTACCGGGGCGAGACCGGCCGGGCCCGCCGCGCCGACCCGATGACCTACCAGACCTTCACCACCAGCGCCGCCGCCCGGCGCCGCTACTGGGCCCGCAGCCACGTCGGCTGGCGCCACATGGGCCGCGTCGAACCCAACTCCGGCCACCACGCGGTCGCCCGCCTCGAACGGCTCGGCCTGGTCGACGGCGTCGTGACCCAGAACGTCGACGGCCTCCACCAGGCCGCCGGCACCCGCCGTGTGGTCGAGCTGCACGGCGGCCTCGACCGGGTGGCCTGCCTCCGCTGCCGGGCGCGCATCCCCCGCACCGAGCTCGACGACCGCCTGAAGGCGGCCAACCCCGGCTTCGACGCGGCCGTCGGCCCCATCAACCCCGACGGGGACGCCGTCGTCCCCGACGAACTGGTGGCCGGGTTCACCGTGGTCGACTGCGACGGCTGCGGCGGCCTGCTCAAGCCCGACGTCGTCTTCTTCGGCGAGAACGTGCCCCAGCCGCGCGTCGACGAGTGCTTCGGTATGGTCGCCGCGGCCCGGCTGCTGCTGGTGCTGGGCTCCTCGCTGACCGTGCGGTCGGGCCGGCGCTTCGTCGACCGGGCCGAGGCGCTCGGCATCCCGATCGCGATCGTCAACCAGGGCCCGACCGGCGGCGACGACCAGGCGCTCCTCAAGCTCGACGCGCCCCTGGGCGAGACGCTGACGGTGCTGGCCGGAGCGTGAGCGGCCCGGCTTCAACACTTCGCGGCCCTCGGCCGTCTAGGTGATGTGGACCCCGACCCCGACTTCGCCGCGTTCGCCGCCGAACGCGCCGACGCGCTCTTACGGTACGGCTACGTCCTGAGCGGCGACCCCCACGACGCGGCTGACCTCACGCAGGAGGCGCTGGCGCGGCTGCACCGGGCGTGGCCGCGCGTGCGGCGGAAGGACGACCCGGAGGCCTATGTGCGGGTCGTTATGGCCCGCCTGCACATCAGCGTCTGGCGGCGGCGCCGCCGCGAGAGCCTGGCCGTCGACCCGCCCGACGGCGCCTGGGAGGACGAGCGTCCCTCCGACCGCGAGCAGGGACTGTGGCGCGCGCTGGCGGACCTGCCCCGCAAACAGCGCGCCGTGCTGGTGCTGCGCTACTACGAGGACCTGACCGACGCCGAGATCGCCCGGGTGCTGGGCATCGCGCGCGGCACCGTCCGCAGCCACGCCAGCCACGGCCTGGCCCGCCTGCGCGCCGTCATCGGAGACACCGCGACCGACAGGAGCCCGCGATGACGCTGGAAGACGACCTGCGCGCCACGCTGGCGCGCGCCGCGACCCACGCTCCTCCCGCCCCGCCCGGCCTGCTCGACGGGGTCGCCCGCCGTCGCCGCCGCCGGGCCCGGTCCCGGCTGCTCGCCTCGGCGGCCGCCGTCGTGCTGGTCGCGACCGGGACGGTGCTGGCCGTCCGGCACGAGCAGCCCGAGCCGGTGGTGGTCACCCCGCCCCCGCCGGCCATCACCGAGGAGCAGGTGGCGGGGTCGCCGCCGGTCGAGGAGGTGTGGCCGGGCGCGGTCCAGATCGCCCCCGCCTCCCTGGAGAACGGCAAGCGGCTGCGCCCGCTGCTCATCGCCGACGACCACACCACGCTGCTGACGACATGGAGCTCCCACGAGAGGGCCGGCGCCGTCTACGCCTACGACCAGCGCACCCGCGAGCTGCGCCAGGTCACGCTGGTGCCCTCCCGCAAGGGCGAGATCGCCGACGGCTTCGTGGTCGCGGGCGACCGGCTGGTCTGGCACGTCAAGACCGACACCTCCGCGACCCTGTGGCGGGCGCCGCTGGCTGGGGGGACCGCCGAGCGGCTGCCGGGCACGCTGCCGCACGTGCCCTGGGCCACCGACCTGGTCGGCGACCGCCTCGTCTACTCCGCGGGCGACACGGGCGTCTTCAGCGTCCCGGTGACCGGCGGGCCGCCCACGCCGGTGCCGGGCGGCGAGGGGCTGCACCTGCTGGAGTGGCCCTGGGCGGGCGACCCCCACCTGCCCGCCGACGGCGAGAAGGACGTCCGCTTCCGGCGGCTCGTCAACCTGGAGACCGGGGAGGTCCGCCACGCCGCCCTCACCCCGGGCGACCGCCACGTCGTCTGCGGGGTGACCACCTGCTCCGGGCAGCACGCCGACGGCACGTCCTTCGCGCGCGCACGGGACGGGTCGGGCGAACGGGAGGTGCCGTTCGCGCCGCAGGGGCTGGCCGCCGACCGGTTCATGGCCGTGACGGTCACCGGCCGGGACGAGGCCGAGCAGTACGTCGTCGACGTGGTCACCGGGCGGTCCGGCAGCCTGGAGCTGAACGTCACCCTGGACGGCGGCGAGCGGTCCTACACCACGATGGGCCTCACCGCGGACGACCGGGACATGCTCAGCGCGCATCGGACCGGTGACGACACGTTGGTGTTCATCGACCTGAGGCGGATAACCTCAGGCCCGTGATCGACGAGATCGGCGCCGTCGCGGCGCGTCATCTGGGGCGTCCGGCCCGGTCGGTGGTCAAGCTCGGCGAAGGCTGGGACAACGTCGCCTACGAGGTCGACGGCGACCTCATCGTGCGCGGCAGCAAGGAGGGCGGCGCGGCGGAGGTCCGCCGCGAGGCCGCGCTGCTCGCCGTCGTCGCGGAGGTCTCGCCCGTGCCCACCCCTCAGGTCCTCTTCGTGGACGGGGAGGCGGGCGTGATGGCGTACCGGAAACTGGCGGGAGAACCTCTCGACAGCCGGCTCGGGCTCGCGGTCGCCAAGCCGCTGGGGGCCTTCCTCGCGGCGATGAACGCGGTGCCGCGGGAGCGGGTCGCCGGTCTGGTCGAGGTCGACGACGACCCGTTCTACGCCTGGCTGGCCGGGACCATCGAGGAGTACAAGGAGGTCGTCCAGGAGCACGTGCCCGGCGACCTGCGGGTGCCCATCGAGAGGTTCCTCCGCGAGAACCCGCCGCGCGACGAGACCAAGACGCTGGCGTTCTGCCACAACGACCTCGGCGCCGAACACGTGCTGACCGACGGCGCGACCGTCACCGGGGTCATCGACTGGACCGACGCCGCCGTCGCCGACCCCGCCCACGACCTCGGGCTGGTCCTGCGCGACCTCGGCCCCGAGGTGTTCGCCGAGACGCTGCGCCACTACCGCGACCACGGCGGCGACGCCGGGCCGACGGTGGAGACGCGCGCCCGGTTCTACGCGCGCTGCGCGATCATCGAGGACATCGCCTACGGCCTCACCCGGCCCGGCGCCCGCTTCTACGCCGAAGAGGGCCTGTCCCACCTGGCCTGGACGTTCGCCGACAACTGACCCAGCACCCGCATCGTGTCGCCGGCCCGCTCCGGCGGCACGAACAGGTGGTCGTGGAAGTAGGCCGACACCGCGTTGCACGGGATGCCCTCGGCCGCCAGCGCGGCCGTGATCGCGGCCAGCATGCCGACGGCGGCCAGCGACGAGTGCACCCGCAACGTGATCCAGCGGCACGGGAAGACGCCCTCGGCCCGGCCCTCCGGGACCACCAGGGTCACGCCCTCGGGCTCGGTGAACGTCAGCACCGGCGTGAGCCCGGGCGGCGGTTCGGCGGCGGTCGCGAAGACGTAGACGCCGTCGTGCAGAACGGGGTCGAGGGTCGCCAGCAGGGTGGCGAGGTCGTGTTCGCCGGGTGTCATCCGATGACCGCCGCGACGATCTGGGACGGGTCGCGTTCGAGGTTGTCGCGGCTGTGGATGTAGATGTCGGTGGTCGACGAACTGGAGTGGCCGAGCGCCTGCTGCAGCTGCTTGACCGAGGCGCCCCGGTCGCTGGCGACCGTCGCGAACGTGTGGCGCAGCGCGTGGGGCGTCACCTTCGACTCCAGGCCGGCGGCCTTGGCGACCTTCACGACCAGCCGGTAGGCGTCGGCGCGGTCGAGCGCCCGGCCGCCCGCCGTGGCGAACAGCGGGCCGGTCAGCCGGTCTCTGGTGACCCCGGCCCGGCGGGCGCGGTCGTCGAGGTAGGCGTCGAGCGCCGCCGCGGTGGCGGGCGGCAGGTTGCGCACGCGGGTCTTCTGCCCCTTGCCGACGATCCTGAGGGTACGGTGGCCGCGCTGGTGACCCAGGTCGTCGATGGTGGCCGCCAGCGCCTCGGACACCCGCGGCCCCAGCTCGATCATCAGCCGGACGAACGCGGCCGTGCGCAGGGCGGTGGGCCCCGTCGTCGCGTCGGCCGCCGCCACGAGGGCACGCGCCTCCTCTTCGGTGAGGCCGACGGTCTCCGACTGGAACCGTTCGACCTTGGGGCGGCGTACCCGCGTGAAGGGGTTGGACTCCAGGACGCCCTCGTCGGTCGCGTAGGCGTACCACGACGAGATCGCCGACAACTTCCGCGCGAGGGTGCGCGGCGAGACCGGTTCGAGCCAGCGGGCGAACGCGTCGCCGTGCACCCGGACGGCCCGCAGCGGATGGATCTCGTGCCGCTCGCAGAAGGCGAGCCACTGCGCCAGGTCGGAGCCGTAGGCCGAACGGGTGTGGGGGGAGGCGAACGACAACAACCACGCCTGCGTGAGCCGGTCGAGCACCGCCTCGCCGTCACGGGCCACCACGCCGTCGATCACACGTTCGGGCAGACTCATGATCGTCAGGATACTCCGGCACGCGCCAGCAGCAGGGCCCTCTCGCGCTCGTTGCGCGTCAGCCCGGCCGCCCGCCGGAACTCGGCCCGCGCCTCCTCGTCGCGGCCCAGCCGGGCCAGCAGATCGCCCCGCACGCTCGGCAGCAGGTGGTAGCCCCGCAGCGCGGGCTCGTCGGCCAGCTCGTCGACCAGTGCCAGCCCGGCCGCGGGGCCGTAGGCCATGGCCAGGGCCACCGCCCGGTTCAGCTCGACGACCGGCGACGGGACCTCCTCGGCCAGCCGGTCGTAGAGACCCGCGATGCGCCGCCAGTCGGTCGCCTCCGCCGTCTCGGCCCGGGCGTGACAGGCGGCGATGGCGGCCTGGAGCGCGTACGGTCCCGTGCCCGCCCGCTCCAGCGCCGCCAGCCCCGCGGCGATCCGGCCGCGGTCCCACTTCGTGCGGTCCTGGTCGAGCAGCAGGATGGGGTCGCCGTGCTCGTCGGTGCGGGCGTGCAGCCGGGAGGCCTGGATCTCCAGCAGCGCCCGCAGGCCGTGCACCTCGGGCTCCTTCGGCAGCAGGTCCTCCAGGAGGCGGGCCAGCCGCAGCGCCTCCTCGCACAGGTGCGGCCTGACCCAGTCGTCTCCCGCCGTGGCGGTGTAGCCCTCGTTGAAGATCAGGTAGACGACCTCCAGCACCGCCTCCAGGCGCTCGCCCAGCTCCTCGCGGGCCGGCACCTCGAACGGGACCCGCTCGACGGCGAGGGTCTTCTTCGCGCGGGAGATCCGCTGGGCCATCGTGGCCTCGGGGGAGAGGAACGCGCGGGCGATCTCGTCGGTGCTCAGCCCGCCGAGCAGCCGCAACGTCAGCGCGACCCGCGTCTGGGTGGTCAGCACCGGATGGCAGGCGACGAACAGCAGCCGCAGGACGTCGTCCTCGATGGCGTCCGGATCGGGCTGCTCCTCGACGTCGACGGCGGTCCGGGCCAGTTCGGCGAGCTTCTCGTCGTGGCGTTCCCGCCGCCGGAACACGTCGACGGCCCGGCGTTTGGCGACCGTGGTCAGCCAGGCCCCCGGATTGGCCGGGACACCGTCGCGGGGCCACTGTTCCAGTGCCGCCACCAGGGCGTCCTGGGCCAGCTCCTCGGCCAGGCCGACATCGCCGGTGAGCCGCGTCAGCCCGGCGATGACGCGGGCCGCCTCGCTCCGCCAGACCTCTTCCACCACGTGGTGCGCCTTGTTGGTCACCGCGCCATTCCACCAGACTGGGCGGATGCGATTCATGATCATGGGCCTGGGAAACGAGGCGACCGAGGCCGGGGTGCTGCCCAGCGACGAGCTCATCGCGGCGATGCACGCCTACAACGCCGCCATGACGGAGGCCGGGGTCCTGGTGGCCGCGGAGGCGCTGCACCCGATGACGCGGGGGGCGCGGATCTCGTACCGGAAGGGCAAGGCCGTGGTCATCGACGGTCCCTTCACCGAGACGAAGGAGGTCATCGCCGGGTTCTGGATCATCGAGGTGGAGTCCAAGGAGGAGGCGGTGGCCTGGGCGTTGAAGATGCCGTATGTGCAGGACGGGGAGGAGGGGGTGGAGATCCGGGAGGTCTTCGAGGTGCCGGAACTCGACGAGCGGATCGCGGAGGAACGGGCGCGAGGAGAGCGGTGAGGGGCGGGTACGTCGGCTGTAGGTCTCGTGATCGGTTCCGTCATCTGCGTCAGCACGGGGTGGACCCTGGGCCTCCGCCCGTCACCGCGACGAGCACCAAGTGGACCCCGGGGTCGTAATCGTCATTGGGAGGCGGCGCGCCGGCCTGCTCGTGTTGGTGATCGGCGGTCTGGCCGGGTAACCGGCCTGTCGTTCGCCCTGGACGCGGTAGCGCTCAGAAGGAGGTCCCGCCCCGGCACCAGTGCCGACACCATCGTCAGGTGAACGACCCTGGCGAGGTTGTTCGCGAGCGCGTGGCCTGTGACTGCTGCCATGGTGAGGATGGGGAGACCTGTCCAGGAGGGGGCGCGGAGGTCGGCGGGCGTGAAATTCGGTGGGAACGTCACCTGATGACCGGCAAGGTGGACGGCATGTTCTCCGATCGTCTGGCCGAAGGATCGGCCGTTCCCGTCGAAGGGTGGGACTTCTCCTGGTTCGAGGGGCGGGCCACCGAGCAGCGGCCCTCCTGGGGATATGCGCGGCTGCTCGCCGGCCGGGCCGCTTCGGCGAAGGCGCTGCTCGATGTGCAGACCGGCGGCGGTGAGGTGCTGGCGTCCGTCCCGGTTCTGCCGCCGGTGGTGGCGGCGACCGAATCGTGGGAGCCGAATCTCGCCCTGGCCCGGCGGCGGCTCGGCGACGTCGTCGCCCACGTCGCCGACGACGCCGACCTGCCCTTCCCCGACGGGCACTTCGACCTCGTCGTCTCCCGCCACCCCGTCGCCACCCGCTGGGACGAGGTCGCCCGCGTCCTCACCCCCGGCGGGCGTTACCTGGCCCAGCACGTCGGGTCGGGCACGGTGCGGGAACTGACCGAGTTCATGATGGGCCCGGTCACCGGCGGACGCCGGGACGTGGATCCCCGCACGACACGTTCCGGCGTGGACGTCGTCACCCTCGTCACCGCCGCCGAACGGGCCGGGCTCGACGTGGCCGACGTCCGGCACGAGGCGTTGCGGATGGAGTTCTTCGACGTCGCCGCCGTCGTGGTGTTCCTGCGCAAGGTCATCTGGACGGTCCCCGGTTTCACCGTCGACGCCTACCGCGACCGCCTGGAGACGCTGCACGACTTCATCGAGCGGCACGGGCCGTTCGTGGCCCACTCGCAGCGCATTCTCATCGAGGCGGTTCGCTGATCAGGCCCGCGTCGTGGACGAGCAGCGCGATTTGCACCCGGTTGTTGAACCCGAGTTTGGCCAGGATGCTCGACACGTGGGTCTTGACCGTCGGGACGCTCAGATACAGCTCGGCCCCGATCTGGGCGTTCGACCGGCCGTGGCCGACCGCGACGGCGACCTCCCGCTCGCGGGTGTTGAGGCCTTCTAGCTTCGCCACGGCGGCCGACCTGCGGCGGTCGGGCCCGCTTTCGGCCACCCGGTCCATTAGGCGGCGGGTCACCCCCGGCGACAACACCGGATTGCCGCGCGCCACCTCTCTGACGGCCTCGACGATCTCGGCCGGCGGGGTGTCCTTCAGCAGGAACCCGGCCGCGCCGGCCCGCAGCGCCCGCAGGACGTGCTCGTCGGCGTCGAACGTGGTCAGCACGATGACCTCGGGCGCGTCCTTCCGGGCGCGCACCCGTTCGGTCGCGGCCAGGCCGTCGACGTTCGGCATGCGGATGTCCATGAGGATCACGTCGGGCGCCAGCGTCTCGACGAGACCGGCGACCTGGGAGCCGTCGCCCGCCTCACCGGCGATCCGGATGTCGGGCGAGCCGCCGAGCATCATCGTCAGGCCCGCGCGCACCAGCGGGTCGTCGTCGACGATCAGCACGGCGATGGTCATGCCGGCCAGGGTAGCCAAGCCGTCAGCACCCACCCTCCGTCAGGACGGCCTCCGTGGGTGAGCCTGCCGCCGGCCAGGGTAGCCAGGCCGTCAGCACCCACCCTCCGTCAGGACGGCCTCCGTGGGTGAGCCTGCCGCCGGCCAGGGTAGCCAGGCCGTCAGCACCCACCCTCCGTCAGGCCGCCCGCCGTGGGTGAGCGTGCCGCCCGCCAGCGCCACCCGCTCGGCCAGGCCGGTGAGCCCCTGCCCGCCCGGACGGACCGCCGGTTCCCCGGGTGGCGGCGTGTTGCGGACCTCGACCGTGAGACCCGCCTCCGGAGCGCCGCTGACCGACACCGCCACCTCGGCGCCCGGGGCGTGCTTGCGGGCGTTGGTCAGGCCCTCCTGGACGACGCGGTAGCCGGTCCGCCCGGTCAGGCCCGGCACCGCACCCTCGACCTGCTCCGTGAGCGTCACCCGCATGCCCGCCCGCGCCGACTCCTCGGTGAGGCGGCCGACCTCGGCGAGCGTCGGCTGCGGCAGTTCGCGTACGGGGGCACGGAGCACCCCGATCACGTCACGCAGGTCCTGGAGCGCCTGGTGGGCGCTCTCGCGGATGATCTTGGCGGCGCGGGCGACGTCGTCGGGCGGCGCGTCCGGACGGAACTCCAGCGCGCCCGCGTGCACGCTGAGCAGCGACAACCGGTGGCCCAGGACGTCGTGCATCTCGCGCGCGATGGCCTCGCGCGCCTGCAACTGCGCCTGTTCGGCCCGCAGCCGGACCTCGGTCGCCATCTGGGCCTCCCGGTCGCGGCGGGAGGCGGCCAGCTGCCGCCGATGATGGATCACCATGCCCCAGCCGGTGGCCATGCCGTAGATGGACGTACCCAGCAGGAACACCGCCCCGCCCGGATCGACCGGATCGGGCCGCAGGACGACGAAGACGACACACGACAACACGCTGAGCCCGAACACGCCCGCGGTGACGCGGGGCGGCCGGTGCACGGCCACGTTAAACAGCGCCACGATCGTCGCCCCGGCGATCAGCTCGGACCAGGCCGAGACGACCACCAGCACCAGCGCCAGCCCGGTCGGGTGACGCCGCCGCCACCAGATGGCCGCGCAGCCCGCCACCCCGAGCACCTGGTCGAGGTGGAACAAGGCGGGGTGCGGCAGTAGATGCAGGATCGGCATCCGCACGGACGCGGTGAACAACCCGAAGCCGACCGCGAACCCGAACAGCAGCGAGTCGACGATCCAGTCACGGGGGCGGCGGGGGGAGACGTCCATCGCGTTCGAGCGTAACCACGCCGGCTTTCCCCCGGCTACGCGACGATGGTCGGTCAACGCCCGACTTTCGTCGTGGCCGCGAGCACCGACGCGCCGGCCGCCAGCACCAGGCACACGGCGACCAGCCCCCCGATGAGCGGCCAGGGGATCACCAGCGGCACGTCGGTGTTCATGGCCTCGGCGAACGCGCCGCGGATGCCGAACAGCGCGGGCAACGCGACCACCGTCCCCAGCCCGGCGCCCAGCAGCACCACCAGCGCCGACTCCGCCGCGACGGTGCCGCGCACCTGCCGGGGCGTCGCCCCCGACAACCGCAGCACCTCCAGGTCGCGCACCCGCCCGGCGGCCGACATCACCATCGTGTTCACGATCGCCACGCCCGCGTAGGCGGTGGACACCACGACCAGGAGAAGGGTCGCGATCCACACCAGCCGGTCTTCCTCGGCGTCGGCCTCGGCCGCGTAGGCCGCCACGTCGACCACCCGCGCCCCCGGACCGGGATCGGGAGCGGCCCCGACGACGTAGGCCTCGTCGGCGAGGACCACCGGGTCGTGCCTCCTCAGCAGGTCACGGGACACGAGCACGTCGGCGTCGGCGTTCCGGACGGTGCCGGCGACGGTCAGCCTCGCCGAGGTGCCGTCTTCGAACGACACCGGCAGCACCGCGCCCGGCCGCAGCCCCCGGTCATCGGCCAGCCACTCGGCGACCAGGACCCGGTCGTCGTGGCGGAGCTCGTCGAGCGGGCCGGAGGTGTCACCGGCCGTCTTCAGCAGCTCCGGCGTCGCCCCGATGGTGCTCAACGGGTCGCCGTTGGCCTCGAACACCGCGCTGAACAGGGACGACTCTCCACCGGACGCATCGGTCAGGCCCGGTGTGCCGTCGGGCACGATGACCGCGTCGGCCCGGATCGTCGTGGCCCGGACGGCCGCGAAACCGGCGGCGGTCGTCTGCACCATCCCGGTGATCAGCACCGCGCACCCGATGGTGACCAGCACCGGCGTGGCCGTGGCGGCGGTCCGGCGAACCGCGGTTCTGGCGTTCTCCCTGACGAGCATGCCGACCGCACCCCGGCCCCGGGTGAACGGCCACGACGCGTAGCGCGCCACCGGCGGGACCACCACGGGGGACAGCAGCGCCAGACCGGCGATCAGGCCCACCGCGGCGACCAGGCCCGACATCACGAACGCGCCTTCGCCGTCCGAGCTCACCGCCGACGCCACCCCCAGCGCGCACGACGCCAGCCCGATGATCCACCGCAGCCGCGGCATCGGCCGGTCGTCGACCTCGGCCTCGCGCAGCGCCTCCAGCGGACTCACCCGCGCCGCCCGCCTCGACGCCGACCAGACCGCCACCAGCGTCAGGATCACCCCACCTGCGAACGACCCCGCGAGCGGCAGCGGCGACAGAGCGACCGCGAAGCCCGTCGGCTCGAACCCGACCTCGACCAGCACGGCGCCCAGCACCGGCGCGAGCAGCGCACCGGCCGCCACACCCGCCGCCGTCGCGGCGACGCCGACCACGAGCGCCTCGCCGTAGACCATGGCCCGGATCTGACGCGGCGTCGCCCCGACGGCGCGCAGCAGCCCCAACTCGCGGCGCCGCTGCGCCACCCCGACGGCGAACGTCGACCCCACCACCAGCACCGACACGAGCGCCGAGAGCACGGCCATGCCGGTGAGGATCTGCATGCCGATCCAGCGGGTGCGCTCGTCGTCGCGGGACTCCAGGACGCTCCGGCCGTCTCCGGTGAGCACGTCGGCGAACCTCCCCGCAGCCTCGGCGATCGCGGCGACGTCGGCCCCCGGTTCGGCGACCAGGCCGATGGCGCGTACGCCCGCCGAGAGAGGGGCCGCTTCGGCGTCGTTCAGGAAGACCCCCGGCCCGTCGACCGTGCCGGACACCGTGAACGTCACCGGGCCGCGCGCCGTCAGAACGGACACGTCGGTCCCCGGCGTCAACCCCAGTGACCGGTCGACGACCGTCTCGCCTTTTCGGGGTGCGGTGCCCGCTGTCAGCCGGTAGGGCGCCAACCTCGCCGTGGACCAGGCGTGACCCCGTTCGGACGGCGCGGGTCTGCCGCCGATCACGGGCTGGGCGTAGAAGGCGCGGTCGGGAACGGCCTGCGCGACCCCGGGGATCGCGGAGAGCCCCTCAACTAATGACGCGACCGTCTCGGGCGACCACGGGCGGTCGGGGGCGAAGCTGCCGTCGGCCCGATCGAGCCTCGGAGCCGAGACGAACACCGGCGTCCCCGCCAGCCGGTCGGGCACTCTCGGCCCCGCCGAGGCCAGCGCCAGGACGCTCATCGACACCAGCGCCATGCCGAGTGACAACACGACGAAACCACCGGCGAACGACTGCCACCGTTCTCGTACCGTCGCGAAGCTCAGCATGTGCCCGCCATCCGGGCGGCGACGGTCTCGGCCGTCAGGGCGCCGGTGAACTCGTCGACGACGCGCCCGTCCTCCAGGAAGATCACCCGGTCGGCGTAGGACGCCGTCACCGGGTCGTGGGTCACCATGATCATCGTCTGGGCGTGGTCATCGACGAGGCGGCGCAGCATGCCGAGCACCTGACGGGAGGTCTGGGTGTCGAGCTGGCCGGTCGGTTCGTCGGCGAACACCACGGCGGGCTTGGTGATCAGCGCCCGCGCGATCGCCACCCGCTGCTGCTCGCCACCCGACAGGCCGCCCGGCCGGTGACCGGCCCGATCGGCGAGGCCTACCTGCGCCAGCGCCCGGCGAACCAGGTCGGGGGCGGCGGGCCGCCCGGCGAGCCGGAGCGGCAGCGCGACGTTCTGTTCCGCGGTCAGCGCCGACACCAGGTTGAACGCCTGGAAGACGAACCCGATCCGCTCGCGCCGCAACACGGTCAGGCCGTGTTCGTTCAGCGAGCCGAGGTCGGTGCCGTCGATGACGACCGTGCCCTCGGTCGGGCGGTCGAGACCGGCCGCGCAGTGCAGCAGCGTCGACTTGCCCGACCCCGACGGGCCCATGATCGCCGTGAGGGTGCCCGCCGCGAAGCCGGCCGTCACCCCGTCGAGCGCCGTCACCGTTCCGTAGGTGCGGCGTACCGCTTCCAATCGAACCTTCATGGCGTCAAGCGAAGCCGAACGGCTCAGGCCGGCGCATTGGTGCTGCGGCGAGGGATGAGAGTAGTCCTGGCACTACCGTGCCGGTCGGGGTCGATCGGTTACGGTCGGGGCGTGCTGACCAGAACCGCGATGGCCGCGATGACGCGTCGGCCACTGGCGTTCCTGGGTTCGTCGTGGCCGTGGCGCGCGCTCGCCTATCTGCTGTGCAGCGCGGTCTACGCGGTGGCCATGTGCCTGCTCATCTACACGGCCTACGTCTTCGGCACCGGAACGGCGTTCGCCGCCGCCCTGCTGACCCTGATCGTGGCGGCGCTGCCGGTCGGGGCGTTCGAACGGGCGCGGATGCGGCTGGTCGACCGCACGCCCGCGGGCAACCCGCATGTGAAGCCGCCGAACCCGGGTCTGCGGGCCTGGATCACCACGCGCGTGCGGGAGCAGGCGACCTGGCGTGATCTCGGGTTCACGGTCGTCGCGCTGTCGGTGTTGTGCTGGATGGACCTCGGGCTGGTCTCATCGGCGTTCTGGTTGCCGGTGCTGCTGATGTCGGCGCCGCTCCAGCCGAGCATGCACTGGGTCGACGGCCTGCCCCTGGCCGCCGGCGGGCTGCTGCTGGTGCCGCTGTCGGCCTACATGCTGGCCGCGTGGGCGGGCACGAGGGCCATGATCGCGCGGGCGGTGCTCGCGCCCGGCGACGCCGAGATCATCCGCTCCCGGGCCCGGCTGGTCGACGCGTTCGAGGCCGAACGCCGCCGCATCGAGCGCGATCTCCACGACGGCGCCCAGCAGCGGCTGGTGTCCCTCAGCATGAAACTCGGCCTGGCCCGCCTCGACCTGCCGCCCGGCTCGCCCGCCGAGACCCAGGTCGCCGAGGCCCACGAGGAGGCCAAACGTGTGCTCGCGGAACTGCGCGAACTGATCCGCGGCATCCATCCCCAGGTCCTCACCGACCGGGGGCTCGGCGCGGCCGTCGAAGACGTGGCGGGCCGGTCGCCGGTCCCCGTCGACGTCGACGTGTCGCTGCCCGGGCGGTTGCCCGCCCCGATCGAGGCGGCGGCCTATTACGTCGTGTCCGAGGCGATGACGAACATCGCCAAACACAGCGGAGCCCGGCACGGGCACGTCTACGGCCGCCTCCACGAGGGCGCCCTGGTCCTGGAGGTCCGCGACGACGGAGTGGGCGGCGCCAACCCGGCGGCGGGCTCGGGCCTGGCCGGCCTGGCCGACCGGGTAGCCGTCACCGACGGGGTGATGAGCCTGTCGAGTCCGCGTGGTGGCCCGACCTTGTTACGTGTGGAGATTCCGTGTCCCGCGCCCGGTTAGTCGGGGGAGGCTCGGATGAGATCATGTGCCATGTCTTCGGCGGTCTTGGGAGACGCGGCGGGGTTTCTCCGGCCGATCCCGACCTGCCGCTGACGCGCCCCCTCAGCAGCGGCGTCTCCGACCGCCATGCGCCCTACATCGACCTCTGCAAGCGGGCCGCCGAACAGTTTGGTGCGGGGTGCGGGGTGCGGTGCCTCGGCGGTTGCTGCTTGTTCCTTTTCGGGGCAATCTCGGGTGGCTCTGGCGGAGGTTGTCGTCTCGCGTCGCCGAACGGTCGGGAGGGAGATGGCGTGCGATGTGGTCGTCCGCTTCCGCCGCGTATTTCCAGAGGACGGCCTCCCCTCTCCGGGGAGCCGTTCGTTCCGTTCTCGGGTGGTCGTGGTGGAGGTCTCGTGTCAGCCGGGGTGAAGGTTCTCGTGGAGGTCGTGTGCCCCGTCTCCGGGTAGCTCTGGCCGAAGACGTCGTGCTGCTGCGTGAAGGGCTCGCCGGGCTCCTCGAGCGGTTCGGCCACGAGGTCGTCGCCGCCGTCGGCGACGGGGACGCGCTCGTCGAGGCCGTCACCGCCCACGAACCCGACATCGTCGTCACCGACGCCCGCATGCCGCCCGGCTTCTCCGACGAGGGACTGCGGGCCGCCCTCGCCCTGCGCGCCACCCGTCCGCGGCTGGCGGTGCTGGTGCTCAGTCAGTACGTCGAGCAGACCTACGCCGCCGAACTCCTCGACTCCGGCGGCGGCGCCGGCATCGGATACCTGCTGAAAGACCGCATCGGCGAGGTGCGCGAGTTCGTCGAGGCGGTCGAACGCGTCGCGGAGGGGCACACGGTCGTCGACCCGGAGGTGGTACGGCAACTGCTCAGCCGCCGCCGCGAACCCCTGGCCCGGCTGACCCCGCGCGAACACGAGGTCCTGGGTCTGGTCGCCGAAGGCCGCTCCAACGCGGCCATCGCTCGCGCGTTGGTGGTCACCGAGGCGGCGGTCGCCAAGCACATCGCCAGCATCCTGGCCAAGCTCGACCTGCCTCCGGCCGAAGACGACCACCGCCGGGTCCTGGCCGTGCTGGCCTACCTCCGAGGCCGCTGACCAGGTGGTACGGCGTCGTCGTCATAGGCCGCCTGAGAGCGGGCCGGGCCTTGCTGACCGGGAGCGTGACCATCGTTGTCCCGGTCGTCGCCGAGCAGGCCACGCCTCGCCTGACGACGCCGGCGCGGACGGCGTCGCCGAGGGAGTCGGCGAAGGCGTCCCAGTCGCAACCGGTGTTGTCGCCGGCCACACAACACCCCAAAGTCGGACCGAGGGAGACCTTCGGCCGAGTTCTCCCGACCGTCGCCGCCCCTAATCTCGGCGGCATGCGAAAAGGTCCCCGGCTTCTGGGTCTGCTCCTGTTCATGATGGGTGTCAGCGGCACCGTCGACCACCTGGCCACGCAGCCGATCATGGGCATACTGTTCAACGCCCCCAACCGCTGGATCTTCGAGCGGATGGACCTCTTCGAGGGCCGCGAGGTCTTCGCCAACCTGTCGCTCGCGTTCGTCGGCGTCGTGCTGGTCGCCTTCTCGCTTCGGCGCTGACATTCCCTATCGTTCCCTATAATGGGGAACATGCAGCCATATTCGGTCGAACAGGTAGCGAACCTGCTCGGGCTTCACGTCAAAACCGTGCGCAACTACGTGCGGGACGGCAAGCTGAAGGCCGTCCGCATCGGCAAGCAGTACCGGATCACCCGCGAGGACCTCGAAGCCTTCACGGGCCAGCCGGTGGTCCCCGAGACGGTGCGGCGGCATCGGGCGGTCGAGGTCTCCAGTGTGGTCCAGGTCGACGCGATCAGCCGGGAGCAGACCGATCGGATCTCCAACGCGGTGATCGCCCTGGCCAACAGCGGCAGCGCCGAGGGAAAGCTCCGGGTCGAGGCCATCTACGACGAGGTCAGGGCCTCGCTGAAGATCATCGTGATCGGCGGGGTCGCCGACACCGCCGCGCTGCTCACCATCGTCGACGCCCTCACCAAGGAGTGACCGTGCACTTCACCCTCCCCGCCGACGGGCCGCCGATCGCCAGTGAGGCCGACGCGCTCGACGTCATCGGCGCCACCTTCGGGCAGGGCGTGACCTGGGTGGTCATCCCGGCCGAGCGGCTGCCCGACGCCTTCTTCTCCCTGCGGACGGGCCTGGCGGGCGCGATCCTGCAGAAGTTCGTCCAGTACGGCTTCCGCCTTGCCGTCATCGGAGACGTCTCCCGCCACATCGCGGCCAGTGACGCCTTCCGCGACCTGGTCCGCGAATGCAACCGCGGCGACCAGACGTGGTTCCTGCCGACGCGCGAGGAGTTCGACGCCCGCGTCACGGCACCCCGATGAGCCGCAGCACGGCCGTGGTCGCGGCCGCGGCGATCACGATCACCGGGAACGGCGCCTTCCGGACGGCCAGCACCCCCGCGACCAGCACCCCGGCCGGCCGCGCCCATCCGGCGAACGACGAGGTCACGACCAGCGCGAACAGCAGAACGAGCGCGGCCAGCGACAGCAGGTCCTCCAGGCGGGCCGTAATCCGCACGCGATCCCGGAAAAGAGGGCCCGCCAGCCGGAACACCAGCGTCCCGGCGGCCAGCACCACGATCGCGACGATCGGCATGTCCATTTAGGCCTCCTTTGGTCTGTCACCGGGTCGCGTCAGGCGGCAGCGTTGTTTCGGCTGGTCGTGTCGCTCGGTCGCGTCGGGTTCGGCGGTGGTGCCTGAACTTCTCCATCTCACGCGTCCCGTGGTCGCGCCGGGCTCCGCGGCGGGTGTCGGAGCCTCGGTCGAACGTGTTCATCAGGCCTTCTTCGGACGGGCCAGCAACCCGAGCAGTGACAGCAGCACCGGCACCCCCGCCGGCAGCACCGTCGACGCCGCCAAGGCGACCGCCCCGCCCGCCAGCACCGGCACCCGCACCCCCCGCTCCGACAGCGCCGGCATGATCAGCGCCAGCAGCACCGCCGGGAACATCGCGTCCAGTCCCAGGGCGTCGGTGTCGCCGATGAAGGTCCCGGCCAGCGCCCCGACGACCACCGACACGTTCCACGCCGCGAAGAGGGCCAGGCCGCTGACCCAGAAGTAGTCGTGCCGTTCCCGCGCGTCCCGGCCCTTCAGGGCGAACGCCACCGTCTCGTCGGTGATGAGCTGGGCGCCGTACAGGCGGCCCTTCAACGTGTCGGCGACGGCGAAGCCGAAGGGGAGCAGGCGGGCGTTCAGCACCAGGCCGGTCGCCACGGCCGCCACGGCGCCGCCGCCCGCCATCACGATGCCGATGGCGGCGAACTGGGCTCCTCCGGCGAACACGATCAATGACATCACCACGGGGACCCACGGCTCGAAACCTCCGGACACGGCGATGGCGCCGAAGGAGGCTCCGACGATGGCGTCGGCCACGCAGACGAGGGCTATGTCGCGCAAAGCCGTTCGTGATATCGAACGCATGGCCACTAGAATGAACACACACGACAATGTTCGTCAAGGCGAACAATCGGACTGATGGAGCGAACGGGCTTGGACACCTCCGCCGCGTTGATCACCCTCATCGCCGCGTCGATACGCCGCGAGCGTGAGCGGGTCGGGTTGTCGCTGACCGAGCTCGCCAAACGGGCGGGGATCGCCAAGTCGACGCTGTCGCAGCTCGAGTCGGGGGCCGGAAATCCCAGCGTGGAGACGTTGTGGGCGCTCGCGGTCGCGCTGGGGGTGCCGATCAGCCGGCTCATCGACCCGCCCCGGCCGCATGTGCGGGTGATCCGGGCGGGGGAGGGGCCGGTGACCCATTCCGAGCGGGCCGACTACGCCGCGACCCTGCTCGCCTCGTGTCCGCCCGGGGCGCGGCGGGACCTGTTCCGGATCGACGCCGAGCCGGGGGAGGCGCGGGTGTCCGATCCGCACAACCCGGGCACGATGGAGCACGCGATCATCGGGCGGGGGCGGGCCCTCGTCGGGCCGACCGAGGGGCCCGTCGAGCTCGGGCCGGGCGATTACATCACCTACCCTGGCGACGTGCCGCATGTCTTCCGGGCACTCGAACCCCAGACCACCGCCGTGATCGTCATGGAGCACGTGTGATCGACCTGCGCTCCGACTGCGCCTCCTGCGCGGGGTTGTGCTGCGTGGAGTTGCCGTTCACCCGATCGGCCGACTTCGCCGTCGACAAGCCCGCCGGGAAACCCTGCGTCAATCTGACCGGGGACTTCCGCTGCCGCATCCACGACCGGCTGCTCGACAGCGGTTACCAAGGATGTGTGACCTTCGACTGTTTCGGAGCCGGGCAGCGGGTCACCCAGGAGAAACGCGACGTCGCGCTCTTTCCGCTGCTGCGGCAGCTCCACGAGCTGCTCTGGTACCTCGACGAGGCCGGCCGGTACGGCCACGCCGCCGACCTGCGCGAGGAGACCGAGGCGCTGGCCGCGTCCCCGGTGATCGACGCCTTCGCGATCGGCGAGTTGCGGGCGCGGGTCGGGGCGCGGCTCGGGGAGATCAGCGAGCAGGTGCGCGGCCCGGCCAGGGAGATGCGCCGCGACCTGGCGGGGGCCCGAATGCGCGGGCACGACCTGCGGAACGTCAGCCTCCGGGGGCGGCTGCTCATCGGGGCCGACCTGCGGGACGCCGACCTCCGCGGGGCCGACCTGCTGGGGGCCGACCTGCGCGGGGCCGACGTGCGGGGCGCCGATCTACGGGGTGCGCTGTTCCTGACCCGTCCGCAGGTCGCCGCCGCCCGGGGTGACCGGGAGACCCGGCTCGACCTCGACCGGCCCGGTCACTGGCGCTGAGCGCATCTCCCGCCACTCGGGGCGCAGGCCCGTGAGGGTCGTGATCAGGAAGTAGGCGACCCCGCAGAAGGCCAGCACCGGCACCAGGCCGGCGGCCGCCACCGCCGCGCCGGCCGCCAGGCCGCCGAGGGGCATGCCCGACCAGGCCACCGCGTCGCTGAGGGAGTTGACGCGGCCCAGCATCGGCCTCGGCACCCGCTCGAAGTAGATCGCGCCGATGATCGGGTTGAGGAAGCCGCTGCCGAAGCCGCCGACCGCGAAGACGGCGATGACCGCCCACAACGGCACGTCGACCGCCAGGATCAGGAACCTCGGGGCGCCGATGACGAGGAAACCGAGGAAGAAGACCAGGCGGCGGGGCAGCCGGTGCGCGACCATCGCCGCGATCAGGGAGCCCGCCACGGCCGAGACGCCCATGACGCTGGTGGCCAGGCCGATCGCGGCCGGGCCGCCGCCGGTCTCCTTGGCCCAGACCGGGAGGAGCAGGGAGGAGAAGGCGGCGTCCAGGAAGTTGGTGAGGCCGACCATGATCGTGATGGTCAGCATGAGGCGCTCGTTCCTCAGGAAGGCGAAGCCCTCGCCGAAGCGCCGCCAGTAGCCGGTCTTCGGGCCCGTCTCGGCGGGGCGGTGGCCCATGTCCTTGGGCAGGACGGTCGCCACGATCACCGAGCCGAGGGCGAAGCAGACGGCGTTGGCGATCAGGGCGACCATGGGGCCGGTCAGGGCCACCAGCGCGCCCGCGACCGCCGGGCCGACCGTGGAGGCGAGGCGTTCGGCGACGCCCGCGAGGCCGGCCGCCCGCTCCAGGGGGATGCGGCCGAGCTCCGCCGCCTCCGGGACCATGATCTCCTTGGCCAGGTCGCCCGGTCCGCGCACCGCCCCGATGACCGCCACGAGGACCAGCAGCACGGGGAAGGACAACCCCCCGGAGAAGTGCAGGATCGGGATCAGCGTGGCCGCCACGGCGCTGACCGCGTCGGCCCGCCACGACATCCGCCGGGGGCCCATCCGGTCGACGACCGGGCCCGCGAGGGCTTTGACCAGCACGTACGGGGCCATCTCGCAGAACGCGACCAGGCCGGTCTGGGTGACGCTGCCGGTGGTGACCAGCACGAACCAGGGGATGGCGATCGCGGAGACGCGGGTGCCCGTGTGGGCGATCAGGGAGGCGGCGAACAGGCCCGCGACCGGGCGCCACGAGCGGGTCATGACGGCTCCGGCAGGGAGTGGATGACGAGCACGACACGCTCCGCGCCGCCGGGGGCCTCGGCCTCGGGGCCGTCGAGGCGGTAGCGGCCGACGACGGCGTGCAGCTCCTCGATCAGGCTGTGGGCCTCCTCGGGGGTGAGGCGCAGCGCCCAGTCGCTGAGGTCGAAGACGTCGCGCCACGGGCCGGGCATCGTCTGGTGGGCGGCCAGGGTGCGCTGGGCGCGTTGTCCCTGGACGTCGATCACCGACTGGAGGTACATGAACGCGGCCTCCGGCTCCTGGTCGGCCAGTTCGGTGTCGTCGAAGTGGGTGATGCGGTGGATCGCCCGCCACCAGCGCTCGCGGCCGTTGCCCCGGTTGACGTCCTCCTCGACCAGCCCGCCGCCCGCGAGCTGGCGCAGGTGGTAGCTGGTCGCGCCGGAGGTCAGGCCCAGCCGGTCGGCCAGGCCGGTCGCGGTCTGGGGGCCGTGGAGCCGCAGCAGGCCGAGCAGTTGCACGCGGACTGGGTGCGCCAGCGCGCGCAGGCCCTTGGCGTCGAGGAAGACGGACTCGTTCATGAGAGCCACCATAAACCGCAAAGAACTCTTTGCAAAGAACCCTTTGCGGTTTGGGATGGCCGAAAACGGTACGTCACCGTAAGATCCGGGAGAAAAGGGGATCATGCGCGCGTTCGTCATCACCGGTCCGTTCCAGGGCGAGGTCCTGGACGTCGAGCCGCCCGTCCCGGTGCCCGGCGAGGTGGTCGTCCGGGTCGAACGGGCCGGGGTCTGCGGGACCGACGCCGAGTTCTTCACCGGCGAGATGGCCTACCTGCACGACGGCCAGGCCCGCTACCCCCTCCGGATCGGGCACGAGTGGTGCGGTGTGGTCACCGCCCTCGGGGCCGGGGTCTCCCGCGAGTGGCTCGGCCGCCGGGTCACCGGGGACACCATGCTCGGGTGCCAGACCTGTCACCGCTGCCGCGGCGGCCGGCAGCACCTGTGCGCCGACCGGTTCGAGATCGGGATCCGGCACGGACGTCCGGGCGCCCTGGCCGAATTCCTGCCGGTGCCCGTCTTCGCCCTGCACACCCTGCCCGACAACGTCGGGCCCGCGCTCGGGGCGCTGGTCGAACCGGGCGGGAACGCGCTGCGCGCCGTCCGGGCGGCCCTTCTGCGGCCCGGCGACCGGCTGCTGATCCTCGGGCCGGGCACGATCGGCCTGCTGGCGGCCATGTTCGCGCGGGCCGAGGGCGCCGAGGTGCACCTGCTCGGGTTGTCGACCGCCTTCGCCCGGTCGCTCGGCTTCGCCTGCCACACGGAGGTGCCCGACCTGCCGTTCGACGCGGTGATCGACGCCTCCAACGCCGCCCGCCTGCCCGCGCTGGCCGTGGAGAAGGTCGAGCCGGGCGGGCGGGTGGTCTTCATCGGCCTGGCCGGGGAGCCCAGCCTGGTCGACAGCCGCGTGATCGCGCTGAAGGACCTGCGGGTGACCGGCGTGCTCAGCGCCTCAGGCGGCCTGGCCGGGACCATCGAGCGCTACGCCTCCGGCGCGGTCGACCCGACGCCGCTGATCGCCGCCACGGTCGGGCTCGACGAGGTGGCCGGAGCGCTGGCGGGGGAGCGGGATCCCGGTCAGCCGCCCAAGATCCACATCGACCCGTCCGCCCAGACCGACCGTTCGTCGACGTAGGGCGCGAGCAGGCCCGACAGCAGCCGGTCGCCCCGGCCGTGCAGCTCGTCGGCGGCGATGCCCCGGGCGATCCCGGCCAGCAGGTCGGCCACCTGGATGCGGGCGTCGAGGTGGGACTCCTGCAGCCGCAGCTCCTCCAGGGGACAGGCCCGCCGCAGCAGCTCGATCCGCTCCTCGGTGAGGCTGGTCTGGCGGTCGTGGACGACCGTCACCGGACGGCCGCGGCCCCAGTACTCCACCGCCCGCACGATCGCCGGCAGCAGCGGGTCGAGGGGCGCGGCCGTGCCCGGGTCGCGGGCCAGCCGCTCGCGCAGGTCCTCGATCTGGGGGCGGGTCTTGGCCAGGCGGCGCAGCAGGTCGCCGGCCTCGCCGGGCGCCTGGGCCAGGTCGTCGACCAGCGTGAACACCGCGTCGATCGACCGGTCGGCGTAGGGGCGCATCAGGTCGTTGAAGCCCTCCAGCAGCTCCCGCCACCGGGCGCCGAAGGCGGCCGGGCCCAGCCGGTAGAGGCGGTCGCCGTCCTCACCGATGAGATCGGCGACGCGGCGGGTCATGTGGAGGGTCTTGTCGGTCAGGTGGACGTGGGCGCGGCCCTGGAGCGGGCCCGTCGGGCCCAGCAGCCACTGGCGGGCCAGCCGGTGCTTGGCCCGCCGGATCACGAAGGCCTTGTACTCGGTGATGGGCGAGGGGGCGCGCCGCCGCACCTCGTCCATGCAGGCCTCGGCCTCGCCGAGGGTGAGCGCGACGCCGGCGTGGGCGAACACGTCGGTCACCCCGCCGATGAGCTTCTCGCCCTCCGCCCCCGACTCGTCACACCCGATCTCCATGCTGGCCATTAGACAATACGGGGCGAACTCCCCGCCTCCCGGTATGTGTATGGTGCCGCCCATGGACCAGCCCGAATGGTGGCGGCTCGAACGCCGCGCGGCCCGCGCCTGGCCGGCCGTCCACGTCGAGGAGCGGGACGGCTGGTTGCTCCGGCACACCCCCTCGGTGCCGCGCCGCCGCACGAACTCGGCGCTGCCGCTGCCCGGAGCGGACCCCTCGATCGAGGCGGTCGAGCGCTACTACCGTGATCGCGGCCGGGCCGTCTGCGTCCAGGTCAGCCCGGCGGACGTCCACACCGGACTCGACCGGGCGCTGGCCGCCCGGGGCTACCGCCGCGACGCCCCGACGCTGATCCTCACCGCCCCCGCCTCGGCCGTCGCGGGCGAGGCCGCCTCGGTGGCGCGGGTCCGCGACCGGGGCCGCTGGCCGGAGGTCTTCGCGGCCCTCGACGACCGGGTCAGCACCGCCGAGGTCATCCTGCGCATCCCTGAACCGGTCGCCTTCTTCGCCGCCACCGTGGGCGGCGAGGTCGCCGGCATGGGGGTCGTCGCCGTGGACGACGGCTACGCGGGCGTCTTCTGCATGGCCACCCGCCCCGATCACCGCCGCCGGGGGATCGCGTCGCGCATCCTGGCGGCGGGGGCCGCCTGGGCCGAGGGAGAGGGCGCCCGGTGTCTCTACCTCCAGGTCGAGGAGGACAACCCGGGCGCCAGGGCCCTCTACGAGCGGCACGGGTTCACTCGGTCCCACGCCTACCACTACCGGATCAGCGACTGAAGACCTCGTCCAGGATCCGCTCCACGAACTTCTGGAAGGCCGCCGCCTGGGACATCGCGGCGTCGTCCACGAAGGTGATCGAACCGGTCAGGGTGGTGTCGCCGTCGGGGGTGCTGTACATGAGCGTCGCGTAGCCCGACAGGCCGCCGTTGTGGTTGAGGAGCGCGCCGTCCCGCAGGACGAACAGGCCGAGGCCGTAGCCCGCCTTCGGGTGGGGGGTGCGCATCTCGTCCAGGAGCGGGGCCGGCAGGAGGCGGCCGCCCATCAGCGCGGAGACGAACGTGTGCAGGTCCTCGGTGGTGGAGATCATGTCGCCGCCGGTGGAGATCCACGAGGGGTTCTGGCGGGTGACGTCGACCGTCTTCTCGACGCCGTCCTCCTCGTAGCGGTAGTAGGCGTGGGCGTGCGGGCCGGGGACGCCGGTGTCCTCGCCGGGCAGGAAGGTGCCGGTCAGGCCGAGCGGGCCGAGGATCAGGCGGTGCGTCTCCTCGGCGAGCGAGCGGCCGGTGACCTTCTCGACCAGGAGCCGGGCCAGCACGTAGTTGGTGTTGGAGTAGCTCCAGTCGGCGCCCGGCTCGAACCGCGCGGGCTTGTTCAGCGCGAACCGCGCCAGCTCCTCGGGCGTGTACGACCGGAAGCGGGCCTCCACCCACTCCCGGCCCAGCACCGGGATGCCGGGGACGACGGTGCCGTCCTCGAAGTACTCGCCGGTGAAGTTGAACACCCCGCTGGTGTGCTGCAGCAGCATGCGCACCGTGATGCGGGGGTCGAGGCCGAAGCCGGGCAGGCAGGCGGCGACGGAGTCGTCGAGGCCGAACCTGCCCTCGGCGACCAGCCCCAGCACCACGGTCGCGGCGAAGGTCTTGGTGGCGCTGCCGATCCGGAACCGGCCGTCGGCCGGCGGCCCCTCCGGCTCGCCCAGGCGGGCGACCCCGGCGGTGCCGACCCAGACGTCGCCCCGGTCGTGCAGACGCAGCTGCGCGCTGAGGATGCCGTCGCCGACGAGCTCGTCGATGGTCGCCTGGAGGGTGGCGGTGGTGGTGGACATGGGGTGCTCCTCGCATCCGTGCTGTTCGATGGGTCAACCGTCGCCGACCGCGCTGACACGGGACCGTCGCGGGGCTGACACGCGTCGGCGGCTACCGCAGCGGACGTAGGCGACGGGCCATCCCCGGCATGACGCGCCGGGCCTCGGCGGGCGGCGACGATCGGCCCATGAACACGGCATATCTGGGCGCGCGGCGGATCGTGACGCTGGTCCTCGCGGCCGCACTCCTCATCCAGGGCATCACCGCAGGGCTGCTGCTGGCCTCACCGGGCGGGCGCGGGATGCACCGCGCCAGCGCGATCCTGGTGCTGCTGGCGGCGCTGGCCTCGCTGGTGGTCTCGATCATGACGAAGGACCGGAAGGTGATCGTCCCGGCGGCGCTGACGCTGCTGCTGGTCTTCGTGCAGATGTACTTGGGATTCGCGCACTTCAAGGCGCTGCACGTGCCGATCGGCATGCTCATGTTCGGCGGTGTGGTCCACTCGCTCGGCTACCTCTACCCGGCCCGGCGGAACGTGTCGGCGGCGGCGTGAGGCTCACCCGGCGCGAGGCCCTGGCCACCATCGGCCTGGGCGGGTTCGCCCTGGTCACGGGGTGCTCGCTGCTCGCGGGCACCCCGGTGCCGCAGGTCCTGCGCAGCACCGCTCCACTGCCTCGGCCGTTCGCCGTCCCGCTGCCCGTGCCGCCGGTGGCCCGCCCGGTCCGGCGCGGCGACGCCGACCACTACGACCTGACCGCCCGCCAGGCGGTCGCCACGATCCTCCCGGGGCTGCGCACGCCCATCTGGGGCTACGACGGCGTCTTCCCCGGCCCGACGATCGAGACCCGCCGCGACCGCAGGACCGTGGTCCGGCTCAGGAACGGCCTGGCCGCGCCGACCGTGCTGCACCTGCACGGAGGCCACACCCCGGCGGCCTCGGACGGGCATCCGACCGACCTCGTACACCCGGGGGCGATCCGCGAATACGACTATCCGATGACGCAGCGCGCCGCCACCCTCTGGTATCACGACCACCGCATGGACCACACCGGCCCGCAGGTCTGGCGCGGGCTGGCCGGGCTGTTCCTGGTCCGCGACGACGAGGAGGACGCGCTGCCGCTGCCGAAGGGCGAACGCGAGATCCCGCTGGTGATCTGCGACCGCTCCTTCGCGGCCGACGGCACGATGCCCTACCCCGGCGTGCCGGGCAGGCCCGGCGCCAAGGAGGCCTACATGGGCGGGGTGCTGGGCGACGTCACGCTGGTCAACGGCGCGCCGTGGCCCGTGCTGAAGGTGGCCCGCGCCCGCTACCGGCTGCGGGTGGTCAACGCGTCGAACGCCCGGCCCTACGAGTTGTCGACCGGCGGCCCGATCGTCCAGATCGGCACCGACGGCGGCCTGCTGCCCGCGCCGAGAACCCTCGATTCGGTACGCCTGTCGCCCGGCGAACGGGCCGACCTCGTCGTCGACTTCGCCGCCCACCGGATCGGCGACCGCGTCGAGCTGCGCGACCTCGCCGGCGACGGCCGCGTCATGCGGTTCGACGTCGACCGCGACGCCCCCGACGACTCCGCCGTCCCGGCCGTGCTCTCCCGGGTCGACCGGCTCGACCCGGCCTCGGCCACGGTGACCCGCGACTTCGAGTTCACCAGCGGCACCATGCACGGCGGCACCGGCTGGCTGATCAACGGCAGGCCGTACGCCGCCGACCGGGTCGACGCCACGGTGAAACTGGGCGCGACCGAGATCTGGCGCTTCACCAGCGACGTCAGCCACCCGATCCACCTGCATCTGGCGCACTTCCAGGTGATGGCCGACGGCACGCCGAACCCGGAGTGGAAGGACACCGTCGAGCTGCGGGAGGCGCAGACCGTGGAGGTGATCGCCCGGTTCGACGGCTATCCGGGCCGGTACGTCTTCCACTGCCACAACCTCGAACACGAGGACATGGCCATGATGGCCACCTTCGACGTGATCCCGTGAGACGTCACCCTCTGAAGCGCGGCACCACCAGGCCCGACTCGTAGGCCGCGACCACGGCCTGCGTCCGGTCGCGCAGGCCCAGCTTGTTCAGCACCCGGCTGACGTGGGTCTTCACCGTCTCCTCGGTGACGGTCAGCCGGGCCGCGATCTCCGGGTTCGACAGGCCCTCGGCGATCAGCCGCAGCACCTGCGTCTCCCGGGGCGTCAGCCCTTCGACGGAGACCTTCGGCCGGAGCTGGGCGAACTCGCCGATGAGCCGCCGGGTGACGGTGGGCGCGAGCAGCGCCTCCCCGGCGGCCACCACCCGGACGGCGTCGAAGAGGCGCTCGGCGGTGACGTCCTTGAGCAGGAAGCCGCTGGCTCCCGCGCGCAGCGCGTCGTAGACGTACTCGTCGAGGTCGAAGGTGGTCAGGATGAGCACCCGGGCGCCGGGGGAGAGCCGCCGGGTGGCCTCGATGCCGTCCATCACGGGCATCCGGACGTCCATCAGCACCAGGTCGGGGGTGGTGCGGGCGCACACCCGCACCGCCTCCGCGCCGTCGGAGGCGGTGCCGACCACGGCGAAGTCGGGCTGGGTGGCCAGCAGGTCGGCGAACGCCGACCGGACGACGGGGTGGTCGTCGGCGATGACGACGCGGATCACGTGGTCGTCCCGGGGAGGATCGCCTCGACCATGAACCCGCCGCCGCGCACCGCGCCGGTGCGCAACGTCCCGCCCACCGCGCCCGCGCGTTCCCGCATGCCCGCCAGGCCCAGCCCCTCGACCGGGTCGTCGACGGCGGGCCCGTTGTCCCGGACCACCACCCGCAGCACGCCGTCGCCGTAGGCGAACTCCACGTCGACCGCCGCACCGGGGGCGTGCCGCCGGGTGTTCGTCAGCGCCTCCTGGACGATCCGGTACGCCGCCAGCTCCGCCACCGGATCGAGGGGGATCGGCGTGCCGCGCAGGATGAGCCGGGTGGTGCCGCCGGAGGCCGCGCGGGCCGTGTCGACCAGGGCGTTCAGCTCCCGCAACCCCGGCTGGGGCGCCCGCTCCGGCGGCCCGGTGTCCTCGCGCAGCACACCTAGCAGGCGGCGCATCTCGGTCAGCGCGCTCCGCGCGGTGTCGCCGATCGCGCGCAGCCGGTCGGCCCCGGCCTGCGGCAGACCGGGGGTCGCCAGCCGAGCCGTCTCGGCCTGGACGGCGACCATGGAGATGTGGTGGGCCACCACGTCGTGCAGCTCCCGCGCGATCCTGGCCCGTTCGGCGGCCGCGCTGCGGCGCAGCAGGCTCTCCTCGATCACGTCGCGCGCGGCGGCGGTCACCCGCGCCCGGCTCCTCGCCTGCCAGGCGATCCCGGCCAGGGCGGCGCTGGGGGCCAGCGCCGCCGCCACGTGGGCGTGCCCGGTCAGCGCCAGCGCCAGGCACGGGACCGAGCAGGCCAGCGCCGACCGGCCGGACGTCTCGCCGAGACGGAACAGCGCGATCATGGTGGCCGCCAGGCCGGCGTACGCGGGATGCCGGAAGGCCGTCACCGACACCACCGTCGCCACCGTGACCAGCACCGCGGCCGCCGCGCGCTGCGGCCACAGCAGCACCAGCGGCAACGTGGTCGCCAGGCCCACCAGCGCCAGGGCCGTCGACTCGGACACCCCCAGGCCGAAGGCGGCCACCACGAGGAGACCTGCGACGACACGCCCGTTCACGCAGGTCATTCTGCCCCTCGGGGGAGCACGTGGCATCCCTCGTACGAGCTATCCCGAGACCGCTCCCCGGCGGGACGCCCCGCCGCGGCCCCGACCCTAGGGTTCCGGAGCATGAACGTGACCGTTGACGTCAACGGGCTCCGCAAACGCTTCGGCGCGACGCGGGCCCTCGACGACATGACCTTCACCGTCAGGCCAGGAGTGGTCACCGGGTTCGTCGGCCCCAACGGGGCCGGCAAGTCCACCACGATGCGGATCGTCGTCGGCCTCGACCGGCCCGACGCGGGGTCGGCGCTGGTGGGCGGGGTGGCGTACCGGACCCTGAAGAGGCCCCTGACCCACGTCGGCGCCCTGCTGGACGCCTCGGCGCTGCAGCCGAGCAGGACCGCCCGCAACCACCTGCTCTGGCTGGCCCGCTCGCAGGGCATCGGCACGCGCCGGGTCGACGAGGTGCTCGCGCTGGTCGGCCTCGGCGAGGCCGCGCGGCGCAAGGCGGGCGGCTACTCCCTCGGGATGCGGCAGCGGCTCGGCATCGCGGCGGCCCTGCTGGGCGACCCGCCGGTGCTGCTGTTCGACGAGCCGTTCAACGGGCTCGACCCCGAGGGCATCGTGTGGATCCGCGGCCTGCTGCGGTCGCTGGCGGCCGACGGGCGCACGGTGCTCGTGTCGAGCCACCTGATGAGCGAGCTCCAGGACGTCGCCGGGCACCTGGTCGTCGCCGGTCGCGGCCGCGTCGTCGCCGACCGCGACGTGGCCGACCTGATCGCGGCCGCCTCCGACGGCCGGGTGACCCTGCGCACGACCGCCCGCGAGGACGCCATGGAGGCGCTGGCCCGTGCGGGCGCGACCGTGACGGTGACCGGGGCCGACACGCTGACCGTGTCGGGGCTGGCGGGGGCCGCGACGGTCGCGGCGCTGACGGCGGCGGGGGTGCCCTTCGCCGAGGTGAGCGCCCACCGGGCGACGCTGGAGGAGGCCTACATGGAGCTCACCCGAGAGAGCGTGGAGTTCCGGTGATCGCGCTGCTGAGGTCCGAATGGACCAAGTTCCGCACGGTGCGCGGCTGGATCGCCGGGTCGATCGTGGCGGTCCTGCTCACCGCCGGGGTCGGGCTGCTGGGCGCGGCCGGGACGGTCCGCTCGTGCGAGGGGCCGCAGGGGAACGTCTGCCCGGAGATCCCGATCGGGCCCGGCGGCCAGGCCGTCACCGACCGGTTCTCCTTCTACCATCAGGCGCTGCCCGGCGACGGCGCGATCACGGTCAAGGTCACCGGCGTGAGCGGCGTCATCACCTACCCGCCGCCCGACCACGACACGATCGTCGCGGGGGTGGTGCCCTGGGCCAAGGTCGGGGTGATGGTCAAGCGCGACCTCACCCCGGGGTCCGCCTACACGGCCCTCATGGTCACCGGCGACCACGGCACCCGCGTGCAGGACGACTTCGTGAACGACCGCGCGGCCGGCCGCGACCCGTGGTTGCGGCTCTCGCGGACCGGCGACGTCCTCACCGGCGAGACCTCGCCCGACGGCAGGTCATGGCGGGCCGTCGCCACGACCCGGCTCGCCGGACCGGCGGTGATCGGGCTGTTCGCCGCCTCCCCCTGCGACGTCACCCTCGGCCAGGGCTCGCTCGGCGGGGTCGTCGGCGCCTGCCGCCTCACCAACGTCACCGGCAGGTTCGAGAACGCCGCCGTCGAGGGGACGTCCGGGACGTGGACGCACGACGACATCGGGGGCGAACCCGGCGCGCCGTCGTTGTCGGTGGGCTCGGCGCGCGACTGGGGGAGCACGATCCAGCTCACCGGCTCGGGCGACATCGCCCCGGCGGGCATCGACGGGGGCGCGGTCATCGAACGCACGCTCAGCGGCGCGACCATCGGCCTGATCGCCGTGATCGTCGTCGGGGTACTGTTCGTGACGGCCGAATACCGGCGCGGCCTGATCGCCTCCACGCTGGCCGCCGCTCCCGGCCGGACCGCAATCCTCCCGGCCAAGGCCGTCGTGGTCGCGGCGGTGACGTTCACCGGCGGGCTGGTCGCGGCGGCGATCGCGGTGCCGGCCGGGCTCCGGCTCATGCGCGACCGGAACAACGCCATCGCGCCGGTCACCGTGCTCACCGAGGTCCGGGTCGTCGTCGGCACGGCGGCGCTGCTGGCGGTGACGGCCGTGCTGGCCCTCGCCCTGGGCGCGCTGTTCCGGCGCAGCGCGGCGGCGGTGATCACGACGATCCTGCTGGTCCTGCTGCCGCAACTGCTCGCGACGGCCTCGGTGATCCCGGCGCCGGCGGCCGAGTGGCTGCTGCGGGTCACCCCGGCCGCCGGGTTCGCGATCCAGCAGAGCATCCCCGCGTATCCGCAGGTCGAGGACTACTCCGTCCCGGCTCTCGGCTACTACCCGCTGCCCCCGTGGGGCGGCTTCGCGGTGACGTGCCTGTACGCGGCGGCGGCCCTGTCCGCGGCCGTGGTGATGCTGCGCCGGAGGGACGCATGACGGCGATCCGGTCGGAGTGGACGAAGTTCCGCACCCTCCCCGGCCTCCCGTGGCTCGTCGTCCTGCTCGTCGTGGTGACCGTCGGCGTGGGGGCGGCCGCCACGGCGCTCGTGCCCTGCTGCGACGTGCTCCCCTCGCGGGTGTCGCTCGCCGGCGTTCTCGCCGGGCAGGTCGCCGTCGTCGCGCTGGCCGTCGGGGTGGTGTCGGGGGAGTACGCCACCGGCATGATCACGACGTCGCTGCTCGCCGTGCCGGGCCGGGGGCGGCTGCTCGCCGCCAAGGCGCTGCTGACCGGGGGCGCGACGCTGGCCGGGGCGCTGGTCGCGATCCCGGTGTCGGCGGCCGTCGGGCCCGGCGTCACGCCGACGGCCGTGGCCGGGTCGATCGTCTACCTCGTCCTGGTGTCGCAGCTCGCCCTCGGCGTGGCCGCGCTGGTCCGCGACGCGGCGGTGGCGATGGGGGTCACCCTCGGCGTCCTGTACGGACTCCCGCTGGTCGCCCGCATGGTCCAGGACCCCGTCTGGCAGGAGCGGCTGGCGTGGGTCTCGCCTATGGAGGCGGGGCTGGCCGTCCAGGGAGGGCTGGAGCCCGTCGGCACCTGGGCCGGGCTGGCGGTGCCGGCGGTCTGGGCGGCCGTCGCGCTCGCGGCCGGCCGGGCGCGGGCGGGCCGGAGCGTCGCTCCGGTCGTCTAGGCTCTCCCGGGTGCTGCCTCCCCTCAACGCATCGCCCGCGGCCGACTCCCACACCGTCATCCAGGTGCGGGGGGCCAGGGAGAACAACCTGGCCGACGTCTCCCTCGACATCCCCAAGCGCCGCATCACCGTCTTCACCGGGGTCTCCGGGTCCGGCAAGTCGTCGCTGGTGTTCGGCACCATCGCGGCCGAGTCGCAGCGGATGATCAACGAGACCTACACCGCGTTCATCCAGTCGTTCATGCCGTCGCAGAGCCGCCCCGACGTCGACGCGCTCCACAACCTGAGCGCCGCCATCGTCGTCGACCAGGAGCGCATGGGCGCCAACTCGCGCTCGACGGTCGGCACCGCCACCGACGCCTACACCATGCTCCGCGTCGTCTTCAGCCGTCTCGGGCGGCCCCACATCGGGCCGTCGACGGCGTTCTCGTTCAACCTGCCCGACGGCATGTGCCCCCGGTGCGAGGGCCTCGGGCAGGTCTCGACGATCGACGTCGGCGAGCTCGTCGACCGCGAGAAGTCGATCAACGAGGGCGCGATCACCGTTCCGCAGTTCCACGTCGACAGCTGGTACTGGCAGATCATGGCCAACCCCGGCTTCTACGACCCGGACAAGAAGCTGAAGGACTTCACCGAGCAGGAGTGGGACGACTTCCTCAACAAGCCGCTCACCAAGGTCAGGGTCGGCTCGAACAACCTCAGCTACGAGGGCCTGGTCGTCAAGGTCAACCGCATCTACCTGACCAAGGACCGCGAGTCGATGCAGGGCGCCATCAGGGCGTTCGTCGACCGGGCCGTGGTGTTCGCCCCGTGCCCCGAATGCGGGGGCACCCGGCTGACTCGCGCCGCGTTGTCGTCCAGGATCAACGGGGTGAACATCGCCGAATGTTCGTCGATGCAGGTCAACGACCTGGCCGCGTTCCTGCGCACGATCGACGACCCGAGCGTCAGGCCGATGCTGACCGGCTTGCGCGGCCTGCTCGACTCCCTGGTCGGCATCGGCCTCGGCTACCTCAGCCTCGACCGCCCCTCGGGCACCCTGTCGGGCGGCGAGGCGCAGCGCGTGAAGATGGTCCGCCACCTCGGGTCGAGCCTCAGCGACGTCACCTACGTCTTCGACGAGCCGACCGTCGGCCTGCACCCCCACGACATCCGCCGCATGAACGAGATCCTGCTCATGCTGCGCGACAAGGGCAACACGGTGCTGGTCGTCGAGCACAAGCCCGAGGTCATCGCCATCGCCGACCACGTCGTCGACCTCGGGCCCGGCGCGGGGGAGAACGGCGGCCGCGTCTGCTACACCGGCGACGTCGCCGGCCTGCGCGCCTCCGGCACCCTGACCGGCCGCCACCTCGACCACCGGGCCAGACTGCGCGACCGGGTACGCGCCCCGCGCGGCCACATCTCCATCTCGGGGGCCACGCTCCACAACCTGAAGCACGTCGCCATCGACGTCCCGCTCGGCGTGCTGACCGTGGTGACCGGCGTCGCCGGGTCGGGCAAGAGTTCCCTCATCCACGGCTACCTGTCCGGCCGCGAGGGCGTGGTCGTCGCCGACCAGACCGCGATCAGGGGCTCGCGGCGCAGCAACCCCGCCACCTACAGCGGCCTGCTCGGCCCGATCCGCACCGCCTTCGCCAAGGAGAACGGCGTGAAGGCGTCGTTGTTCAGCGCCAACTCCGAGGGCGCCTGCCCCGGCTGCAACGGCATCGGCCTGATCTACACCGACCTGGCCATGATGGCCGGGGTGTCGTCGGTGTGCGAGCAGTGCGAGGGCCGGCGCTTCACCGCCGAGGTCCTCGGCTACACGCTGCGCGGCAAGAACATCCACGAGGTCCTCGGCATGTCGATGACCGAGGCCCGCGACTTCTTCACCACCGGCCAGGCCCGCGCCATCCTCGACCGCATGGTCGACGTCGGCCTCGGCTACCTGCGCCTGGGCCAGCCGCTCAACACGTTGTCGGGCGGCGAGCGCCAGCGGTTGAAGCTGGCCATCCACATGGCCGAGAAGTCGTCGGTCTACGTCCTCGACGAACCGACCACGGGCCTCCACCTGGCCGACGTCGACCAGCTCCTGGGCCTGCTCGACCGCCTGGTCGACGACGGCAACACGGTCGTGGTGATCGAGCACCACCAGGCCGTCATGGCCCACGCCGACTGGATCATCGACCTCGGGCCGGGCGGCGGCCACGACGGCGGCGAGGTCGTCTTCACCGGCCCGCCGGCCTCCCTGGTCGCCGACGCCGACACCCTGACGGCCCGGCACCTGCGGGAGTACGTGGCCTGAACGCCATGCGGCTGACCCGGCGCGGCGTCCGGCGGCGCCGGATCAGCTCGACCGTGACGGCGGGCGGGTCAGCCGGCCGTGCTGGCGAGCGGGTCGGATCGGCTGTGACGGCGGGGCGGCGGGCGCGGTGGCGGGGCAAGGCTCACCGGGCCTTAAGACGGCTGTCATCTGGGCGGCGAGAACCGGACAGGCGGGGCTGATGCGATCACTCCGCACGCGTCCGTGGGTTCGCGCCGGGCGCTCGACCGCATAACGACCACCTGAGCGCAGGAGCCGGCATGCGCTATCTCCGTTACGTCGCCGTCGGCGACAGCCAGACCGAGGGCCTCAACGACGGCGACGAGTCGGCGGGCTACCGGGGCTGGGCCGACCGGTTCGCCGAGATGCTCGCCGTCCACCATCCCGGCCTCCGGTACGCCAACCTCGCCGTCCGCGGCCACCGCGCCCGCCACGTGAGGTCGATGCAGCTCGACCCGGCCCTGGCGATGAAGCCCGACCTGGTCTCCGTGATGGTCGGCATGAACGACCTGGTCCGTCCCGGCTTCGACGTCGACGCGGTGATGGCCGACCTCGACGCCGTCTACGCCGCGTTCGCCGGGGCGGGCGCGACCATCCTCACCTTCACCTATCCCGACGTGACCCGGATCTCCGCGATGACCCGGCACCTGCGGCCGAAACTGCTGGAGTTCAACCAGCGCATCCGCGAGTCCGCGCGCCGCCTCGGCGTGATCGTGGTCGACACGGAGTCCTACGAAATCGGCGTCGACCCGCGACTGTGGTGCCGCGACCGCGTCCACGCCACGCCGCTGGGCCATTCGCTGATCGCCGCGGGCGCGGCCCACGCCCTCGGGTTGCCGGGCGCCGACGAGTCGTGGGCGGCGCCCCTGCCACCGCTGAAGCGGCCGAACCGGCTGGCCCGGTATCACGCGGAGGTGGTCTGGGTGGTCACTTTCCTGGGGCCATGGCTGATCCGCCGCCTGACCGGCCGATCCTCGGGCAACGGCCGCCTGGCCAAACGCCCGTCCCTGACCGACGTCGTCTCGGGCACACCTCAACTGCAGGAGGCCGGCCCGGAGACCGAATGGCCGCGGCCCGGTGCGCAGCACGCCGTGCCTGCGCGGCCAACAGGCTCTGAGCCCGGCTCTACCGCACGCGTGCCCTCATGATCAGCTAGACCGCTTGACGTGAGTTGGTGCGAGGAAGTCCTGGAGTTCCCGGTGCCGGAATTGGTAACTGATTCCCGCCACACGGAGTATTCCCGCGTCGCGGTAACACCAGCGCAGGAACCGGCTGAGACGCCACGGCAGGCGGCCGCGTGTGCACATGATCAGCGCAAGATATCGCGTCGACGCCCGTCGGCTGGCTTGGATGAGCCCGAACCAGAACAACGGCCAGAGCAGCCAGAAGAGCGAGTTTTCGAAGCCGACCAACACGTAAGCGAGTGTGAACGGGAGACAGGGGAGAAACACGAATGCGAGTCCCGCCACGACGTCTTTTCGCAGCGGGTCGCCTGGACTCAAGGAGGCTCCATCGCCGGGGATCAGCAGCCATAGATACAGGGCGAACAGGGGGGTGAATGCGGCAACGGCGACGATTCCAGGGATGAATCCGCGGGTGAGCCCCGTCGCCAGGCCGATAAGCGTGCCTCCCGCCAGCCCGAACAACGCACCGGCCGCCAGCCTGCGGTGTCCGAGGTGAGTTCTCGGTCGTGGCAAGCTGACGCGCCATGGGTCGGGCCACGTGACGCTGGTCACCCGGGTCAACGCCAACGCGCCGACCAAGGACAACATCAGGCGTGAAGGAGCATGGATGGAGAGCAGGACGGCCAGCAAGATCATGAAGCTGGACGCGCCCGCCAAGGTGTTGGTCAGGAGACGAGGGCGATCGCCGGCAAGGGGCCACAGCTCGTGCAGGACGATTTCCGTGCTGGGCAGCTTCCTGCCGTTGAAAAGCTGTTTTCGGCGATTTCCGTTGAGATAACCGGCGAGGGTGCCCAGCCAGGCATGGACCTGCTCGGCGGAATAACGAGAAACGTTCCGGCCGTTCGCGCCGGCGATGGCGACCGAAGCACCGATGTAGTCGGCCAGAAGGCGGTCGCGGATCTTCTGCGGAGAGTCATAACCGGGATCGGTGAGTTCGACGGGTTCACGGACGAAAGCGCGGGTGGCGGGGTCGCGTTGCTGGTAGACGGTGAGGGCCAGGGTCAGTCGCCACGGATTGGCCAGGGCGCGGGTCAGTGGCGCGTCAGGGTGAAAGTCGAGTGTGTCGAAGACCTCTCCCCACCGGGGGAGGTCGCCGGTGCCGACGCGTGTTTCCAGGAAGCTCAGTGCGCTGGAGGCGACCACGGGGATGATCTGGACCGTCGCGAAGTCCTGCGCCTGGATTCCCGATTGTGGCTGGTTCAGGGCGGCGAACTGTTCGGTGCGGCAGGTCAGCACCACGTCGGTCTTGCCTGCGATGTCGGCGTGCGAGTTCAGTTCGTGCAGCACTCGCGTCGCGTGAGGTAGCCCGCCGGTGTCGAGATCCACCTCGTCCAGCCCGTCGATGACGGGCAGTACCCGGCCGGCTTCCACCAGTGCCGTGGCCACTCGTCGAGGCATCGAGAAGGCGGTGACGAGGTGAGAGATCAACCAAGTCGGCAGCGAGCCCTCGGCGTCGCATTCGGCCGCCGGAAGCCGGACCGGGACTCGGTCTCCCGGTGCGGGGTCAGCGAGGAGACCGACGATGAGGCGCACCGCCAGCACCGTCTTACCGGCTCCGGGCGCGCCGGTGATGGCCAGCCGCCGGGGCTTCAGCTTCCGGTAATAGTCGACCACCTCGGTCAGACGCCCTGATCGGCCTGCTCCGGTGGCCTGGTGACCGGAGGTGGGCTGGAGGACGAACTCCACGTCGATGGATCTGTCGGCGAGATCGGTCTGGCCGTCATACCCCAGCAGGTGCCGTAACTCGCGGGCTTCCGCCCGTCCTACGTGGTCGGCCAGCCATCTCGCCCAGTAGTCGACGTCGATGATCCGTTGCGCCCGGACCACCTGGCGGCTGGCGATCACTGTGGCCGCCAGTCCCAGGGCTATGCCCAGGACGCCGCCCGGATCGATCCCGTCCCACTGGCCCTGCTGAATCGCCGGCCACGTCACACCGACGGCTCCTGCGACCAGTAATGCGACGATGGCCAGCCACATGCGATCTGACCAACGATCTCGATTCATGGCATCAATCTTCGAAGTTGGCTGAGCTCTATGTCTCCATATTGTGTGAATTCATCAAAACGCGATCGAATGGCTTCATCCGTAAATGAACCATTTGGTCGGTTTGTCGAATCGCTGGCCGGATGGCCCGATTCTCGAATGGTGCACATCCGGAATCGTGGCGTGCATTCGGCGTGATCTGACGCGGATTAGTGATGGCCGTTTTCTGCCGAGAGCATGACCGTCATCACTCGTGGAAGGTGTCGGATGTGTGGTCCATCGCCGTCGGAACATGGAGTCGGCGGTCGGCCCGTGGTTCGCGGCGCGGGCTCGGAGCTGGACGTTCGTGCGATTGGAACGCGCCTCGTTTGAGGTGTGAAGTGGCGGCATGCGTGGTTCGAGGCGTTCGGTGAGCTGTCCGTCGGCGTCAGCGAGTGGCCTGTATCACACTCCCGGACACCACGCGATATTTCCCTATATTCATTTATCCGCCGGGTTACCCCCACTGCCGCAAGCGGACGGTTACCTGTTCCCACTGATGTGTGTGAGTTCACGAAGGCGGGAGCACATGGGCCTGATCCGTGGCGAACTGATCGACATCGTCGAGTGGAAGGGCGAGCGGCCGGGGGTCGTCGCCTGGCGGTACGACCGGCCGTTCGACGAGCTGAAGAACGGCAGCAAGCTGATCGTCCGGGAATGGCAGGTCGCGCTGTTCGTCCGGGGCGGGCAGATCGTCCGCGAGTGTCACGCCGGGACGCAGACCCTGCGACGGGCAACGTCCCCGTCACGAGCAGGCTGCGGGGGTTCCGGTACGGATTCCGGTCCCCCGACAAGGCCGAGGTCCATTTCGTCAGCACCCGCAGGTTCACCAATCTCAAGTGGGGCACGCGGCGGCCCGTCCAGTTGCGCGATCCCGAGACGGGGCCGGTGCTGCTCGCGGCCCATGGGAGTTCTCGTTCCGGGTCGCCGATCCGACCGCCTTCCTCACCCAGCTCGTCGCCGGGCAGGCGCTCGTCGAGGCCGGGCAGGTCGCCGAGGCGGTCCGGGGGCCGCTGCTGCGGCGGCTGACGAACACGCTCGCGGCCTGGTCGGAGCGGCGGACGGTGCTCGACGTGCTCAACGACGCGGCGCTGCCCGACGAGGTGGCGGCCGCGGTCAACCGGGATCTCGCCGAGACGGGGCTGGAGATCTGCGACATCGACATCGGGGGCCTGACCACGCCCCTGCCACCGTGGGGGTAGCGATGCACTGTGATCTCTGTGGCGGCGTGACCGAGTACGTCCCTGGGGGCGAAGGCATGCGCTGCCCGTACTGTCAGGATTTCCAGCCTCTCGTGGTGACCGGGCCGGCGGCGCGGCGGCCGGTGGAGACGCTGCCCGGGCGGTTGCCCGTGACCGTCACCGACGAGCATCGGGTGGTGTGTCCCCGGTGCGCGACCACGTCCACGCCCGCGTTGTTGTCGTCGCGGTGCCCGGCGTGTGAGACGCCGATCGTCCGGGAGCTCGGGGGCGAGGTGCGGCCCGGGGCGGTGGTGCCGTTCTCCGTCGATCCGCGGGACGCCTCGGCGGCGCTCGACCGGTGGGCGGCCACGCTCTGGTTCGCGCCCGAGTCGCTGGCCCGGTTCTCCGACGCCGCGTCGATGCGGGCCACGTTCCTGGCGGCCTGGGTGTTCGACCTGGAGACCGTCACCCGGTACGCGGGGCGGCGCGGCCACCACTACTACCAGGTCGAGACCGACGGCGACGGGCGCACCCGCCAGGTGCGGCGGACCCGCTGGAGCTACGCGCGCGGCAAGGTCGGCCGCCGGTTCGCCGACGTCGTCGTGCCGGGGATCCGCGACCTGCCGGCCCGGCGGCTTCCGGCGGCGACGGTGCCGTTCCGGGCCGGATACCTGTCGGGGGTGGAGACGCCGCGCTACACCGTGCCGCCCGACCAGGCGCTCGACGCGGCCAAGGCCTCGGTGCGGCCGACGGTCAGGGCGGCCTGCCTGGCCGACATCGGCGGCGACGACCGGCGGCTGCACTCCGTCGTCACCACGTATCCCTCGATCGACGGGGACCTCGTCCTGCTGCCGTACTGGACCCGGACCTATCTGCTCGACGGGAGGACTTGCCGGTTCACCGTCGACGGGGCCACCGGGGAGGTGCGCGGGAGACGGCCCTACAGCGCGGCCAAGGTGACCGCGCCGGTCGTCGTGCTGCGCTGGTCGTGCTGGCCGCCGTGCCGGTGCTGCTCAGCCGGTGAGGGCCGCCGTGAACGCGGCGAAGGTGGGGGTGCCCGGGTTGCGGTCGAGCACGGCGAATCTGACCACGTCGAACGGCTGCGGACCGGCCAGGGCCGCGGCGAAGGCGGCGGCGACCATGCCGGGATCGTTGCCGAACACGCCGCAGCCCCACGCCCCCAGCACCACCCGCCGGTGCCCGTGCGCCGCCGCGACGTCGAGCACCCGCGCGGCTCTCGCGTGCAACAGGGCGGGCAGCTCCGCGAGCGACTCGCGCTGGGTCTGCCCCATGGCCCGCGCGTTGGGGGCGGCCGAGGTCAGGAACGCCACGCGGTAGGGCTCGTCGAGGAGGGCGCCGCGGTCGTCGCGGAAGACCGGCACGCCTGGGGAGTAGATCACCCGGTCGCTGTAACGCAGATCGCCCTGCTGCCGGTGGAACGCGTAGAAGTCGGGGGCGGCGGTCAGGCAGGGGTAGAGCGCCGAGGCGCGGGCCACGTCCTCCTCCTGCGCCTTCGCCCCGTTGAGGAAGCCGCCGCCGGGGTTCTTGGCCGAGGCGAACACGAGGCAGGCCGGGTCGCCGCCGAGCTCACGGGCGGCCTGGAGGGTGGTCTGGTTGCGCACCTCGACCAGCGGTGTGCGGTCGCCGTGCCGGTCGAGCCTCTCGTCCGGGAGGTGGAGCCGGGTCAGGGCCGGGTCGACCGTCACCTCGACCCAGCGGCCGGAGGGAAGCCGGTATCCGCCGGTCTCGACGATGTCCATGGTCTCGCGGGCGACGGCCCGCAGTCGGGTGCTCATTTGCCGCGATCGTCGCAAAGCGACCGGGGTCAGCGCGACCGGATTTCGTCCCGTAACGCCCGCGCCACCTGAGCCATGAGCGCCTCGGCCCCGGGCTGGCGGACCGCCGCGACGCGGGACTCCGTCAGCGCCGCCACGGCGTGGACCTGGCCGTCGACGTGTTCCACCACGCCGACCTCGTGGCGCAGGTTGAGCATGGTGCCGGTCTTGGACGACCACGTCGTCAGGTCGGAGGTGAAGTCGGGGGCCAGGCGCTGGCGCAGCACGTTGTCGCCCATCAGTTCGCGCACCCGCCCGGCCACCCAGGGGTCGATCCTGGACGGCCGCCACAACGCCGCCAGCAGGTCGACGAAGGCGCGGGCCGACCCCGACGAGCCCCGGGTCACGTCGAGTTCGGGGACGGGGTGGCCGCGTCCGGCGGTGGAGCCCTCGATGGCCAGCACGTGGGCCAGGTGGCCGCCGAGGGCCTGCACCGGGCTCTCGGTCAGGTGGCGCAGCGTGTGGCGGACGGAGATGCCGCGCAGGCCGTGCTCCTCCAGGAAGGCGGCCACCATCGCGGGCGGGGTCAGCTCGAACAGGGCGTCGCCCGCGGTGTTGTCGCTGACCGTCATGGTCAGCAGGAGCAGGTCGTCGACGGCGATCTCGGCCGAGTGGCGGAACCGGCTGGTGCCCGTCGGGCCGGGCGAGAAACGGGCGCCGGGGCCGACCGTCAGGCGGGTGGCCCCGTCGAGCTCGCCGCGCCTGATGCGGTCGAGGGTGGCCGCGGCCAGCGGCACCTTGACCAGGGACGCGGTCGGGTACTCGTCGTCGGGGTCGATGCCGAGCTCCTCGCCGGTACGCAGGTCGCGGACCAGGAACGAGCCCCGCAGTCCTCCGTCGTCGAGCATCCGGCGCAGGTCACGGATCACGCGTCAACCCCCAGGCAGGCGGCCACCCGACGCCATCCCCGCACCCGCTCGGCGTCGTCCCCGATGGCGGAGGCCACAGCGTACCCGCGGGTGAGGCGCAGCTCGCCGACGGGCCGCCACGCCAGCCCGAGCTCGGCGGCCTGGCGGGGGGAGCAGAGCAGCAGGTCGGCCGAGACCATCACCTCGGCGGCGGCCGTCACCAGCGAGGGGGCCACGGCGACCTGGGAGGGCAGCAGCCCGGCGGCGTCCCTGATCCGGAGGAGCCGGTCCCTGATGTGCGGGACGTCGTCCTCCGGCTGGATCCAGATCCTCGGCCTGCGGGCCGACCTGTCGGCGCGGGCGGGCCGGAGGCTCTCGACGTACACGACCGGACCCGGCGGACCCCCCACGCCGGCCAGGCCCAGGTCGACCACCCACGTCGCGCCGTCCTCCGGCGTGGCCACCAGCGCCGCGCGGACCTCGCGGGAGCGGGCCAGCTCGGCCCTGATCCCGGCGGCGGCGCCGACCACGTCGAGGTGCACGCCCTCCTGCCGGGCCTCCACCGTCAGGAGGGCCAGGTCGCGGACCGCGCAGATCTCCGGGACGGCCAGTCGCAGCGGCTTGAGCCGGGCCTGGCCCGCCTCCCACTCCATGTCGTCGGCGAGCCGGACCAGACGCTGCGCCGAGGGCAGCAGGTCGCGGCCGAAGTCGGTCAGCAGCGCGCCGCGCGCGGACCGGTCGAAGAGCTTGGCGCCGAGGTGCTGTTCCAGCGCGGCGATGCGGCGGCTGGCCACGGGCTGGGGCACCTGGGAGGCGGCGGCGCCTTCGGTGAAGCTGCCGCGTTCGCTCACGTTGACGAACACTCTCCAGGCGGCGAGGAGGTCCACGACCAGTGATTATGTCATGAATGCATAATGTAGGCTTCAAGTGTCTTTGACGGTATTTACGCTGACAGAACAGACTCTTCGGCATGCTTCCCCTCGTGTTGTCCCTCGCCCTGCTCTCCGGGGGCGTCACCGCGCCGCCGACCTCGGCGGTCGCGGATCTGCGCGCGCTGGAGACCGCGTTCAAAGGCCGGATCGGCCTGTACGCCCTCGACACCGCCACCGGCCGGACCGTCGCCTACCGGTCGGGCGAGCGCTTCCCGCTGGCCTCGACCTTCAAGGGCGTGCTCGCGGCGGCCGTGCTGGACAAGAAGCCCGACATCCTCGGCAAGCGCATCCTCATCAGGAAGAAGGACCTGCTGCCGAACTCGCCGGAGACCGCGAAACACGTCGGCTCCCGCATGACCGTGGCCGCGCTGGCCCGCGCGGCCGTCACCAAGAGCGACAACGCCGCCGCCAACCTGCTGCTCCGGCAGATCGGCGGCCCGAAGGGCCTGACCCGGTACTTCCGCGGCCTGGACGACCACGTCTCGCGCCTCGACCGCAACGAACCCGGGCTCAACCTGTGGCACCCGAGGGAGGTCCGCGACACCACCACCCCGGCCGCCATCGCCGCGGACCTGAAGGCCCTCACCGTGGGCGGCGCCCTCGACGCGGGCGACCGCCGCACGTTCACCGGCTGGCTCGTCGCCAACGAGACCGGCGACAAGCGCATCCGCGCCGGCCTGCCCAAGAGCTGGCGGATCGGCGACAAGACCGGGACCGGCGGCACCTACGGCACCGCCAACGACTACGCCGTCATCTGGCCGAAGGGATCGAAGAAACCGATCATCATGGCGATCTACACCAACCGCACCGACAGGAACGCCGCCGCCGACGAGTCCGTCATCGCCAGGGCCGCCACGATCGCGGCACGAGGCCTCGGGAAGCTGTGATGCGCCTGCGTACCATGCCCGGCCTGCTCGTCGCCGGGATCGCCGCCGGGGTGATCACCGCCGGCCTCGCCCTCCCGGCCGGGATCGCCCTCAGCGGGGTGGCCGAGACCATCGACCTGAGACCCATGGAACTGACCGAACCGCCGCTCGCCGAGAAGACCACGCTCCTGGACGCCGACGGCAAGCGCATCGCCCAGTTCTACGACCAGTACCGCGAGAACGTCACCATCGACAAGGTCGCGCCCGTCATGCGCACCGCGATCGTGGCGATCGAGGACGACCGCTTCTACCAGCACGGCGCCATCGACATCGAGGGCACCATCCGCGCCCTGGCCGCCAACCTCAGCGCGGGCGGCGTCGCCCAGGGCGGCTCCAGCATCACCCAGCAGTACGTCAAGCAGGTCCTCCTCAACAGCGCCACCACCGACGAGCAGAAGGAGGCCGCGCTCGCGCCGAGCTACGTCCGCAAGCTCAACGAGCTGCGCTACGCGCTGTCGGTCGAGGAGAAGTACACCAAGGACCAGATCCTCGAGAAGTACCTGAACATCGCCTACTTCGGCGCGGGCGCCCACGGCATCCAGGCCGCGGCCAAGCGCTTCTTCGGCGTCTCGGCGGCCAAGCTGAACCTGGTCCAGTCGGCGACGCTGGCGGCGGCCGTCCGGCTGCCGACCGCGACCGACCCGGAGGGCGGCAAGAGCAACCGCGACGCGCTGGTCGCCCGCCGCAACGTCGTCCTCGACCGGATGGCCGAACTCGGCAAGATCACCCCCGCCGAGGCGGCCAAGGCGAAGAAGAGCAAGCTCGGCTACAAGGGCGTGCCGATCCCCGGCGGCTGCGAGACGAGCGAGTACCGCTACTTCTGCCAGTACGTCTCCGCCGAGGTCCTGGCCGACAAGCGCTTCGGCAAGACCCGCTCGGACCGCGAACGCGCCCTCAAGCAGGGCGGCATGACGATCCGCACCACCCTGAACCCGAAGATGCAGGACGCCGCCCAGAAGGGCATCGCGGCCTACGTCGGCAAGAAGGACGGCCCGGTGGCCGCCCAGGCGCTCGTCGAACCGGGCAGCGGCGCGATCCGCGCGATGGCCGCCAGCCGGGACGACCTCGACTACAACGTGGTCGCCGACCGTGCCCACGGCGGGCTCGGCGGCGTCCAGGCGGGCTCGACGTTCAAGACGTTCACGCTGCTCACGGCGCTGAGCCAGGGCATGCGGCTGAGCGACGGGTTCAACGTCGGCGGGTCGTACACCGCGCCGTCGCCCTCGGCGTTCACCGACTGCGCCGGCAACGCCGTCGGCGACCCGAACCACGCGGTGACCAACGACGAGGGCTCGCCCGGCTACACCACCCTCCAGACCGGGACGTGGGGCTCGGTCAACACGTTCTTCATGGAACTGGAGGAGCGTGTCGGCCTGTGCGAGACGGTCAAGACCGCCAAGTCGCTCGGCATCAAGCGCGCCGACGGCAAGAAGCTCCAGGAGTTCGAGACCTTCACGCTCGGCATCAACGAGATGGACCCGGTGACGGTCGCCAACGCCTACGCGGCGATCGGCGCGCGCGGCAAGTACTGCAAGCCCATGGCCATCACCGAGGTCGTCGACCGCGACGGCAAGAAGACGTCGTTCGCGCCCGAGTGCTCGCAGGCCATCGACGCCGAGGTCGCCGACGCGGCCGCCGACATCCTGTCCGGGGTGTTCACCAAGGGCACGATGCGCGGCGTCGGCGGCATCGGCCGCCCGGCGGCCGGCAAGACCGGCACCAACGACAACCAGTCGAGCGCCTGGTTCGCCGGCTTCACGCCCGACCTGGCCGGCGCGGTCAGCCTGGCCGACCCGCGCGGGGCGAGCACCCACAAGCTGAACAACGTGACGATCGGCGGACGCTGGTACGGCTCGGTGTTCGGCGCGACGGTGCCGGGCCCGATCTGGAAGGCGACCATGCTGGCCGCGCTGGAAGGGGTTCCGGCGACGCCGTTCACCCCGATCAACGAGGAGCGGTTCGGCGCGGTGGAGCGCTTCGACCCGTGGTCTGACGACCCCTACGGCGAGGACCCGTGGGACCAGTACGGCCCCCCGGACGGCTGGGACCAGACCGACCCCGGCACCACCGACCCGGGGAACGACGGTCCAGGGAACGACGGTCCGGGGCAGAACGACCCCAAGCCGAACGACCCCGGCCAGAACGATCCCGGGCCGAACGACCCGGGCCAGAACGACCCCGGCCAGAACGACCCGGGACCGAACGACCCGGGTCCCGGCGACCAGGGCCCGGACGACCCGGGCCCCGGCGGGCCGGGCCAGGGCGGCACGCCCGACATGTCCACCGGGGCGGGCCGGGGCTGATCCCGTGGACTTCGAGCCTCACCGGGCGGAGCTGGTGGCGTACTGCTACCGGATGCTGGGCTCCTTCCACGAGGCCGAGGACCTGGTGCAGGAGACGATGACCCGGGCGTGGCGGGCCCGCGACCGGTACGACCCGGCGCGGGCCTCCGTCCGGACGTGGCTCTACCGGATCGCCACCAACGTCTGCCTGACCGCGCTCGACGGGCGGGCGCGCCGGCCGCTGCCCTCGGGGCTCGGCGCGCCCGGGGACGACCCCGGGGCCCCGCTCACCCCGGCGCACGACGTCCCGTGGTTGCAGCCGTTCCCCGACGCGCGCCACGACGTGGCGGCCAGGGCGGACCTGCGGCTCGCGCTGGTGGCGGCGCTGCAGGTGCTGCCGCCCCGGCAGCGGGCCGTGCTGGTGCTCCGCGAGGTGCTGGAGTTCAGCGCCGCCGAGGTCGCCGCGCAGCTCGGCGCCACGGTGCCGGCGGTGAACAGCGCCCTGCAGCGGGCCCGCGCCGCGCTCGCCGGGATGGCGGACGCCACCGAGATCGCCGAGCCCGGCGACCCGGAGACCCGCGCGGTGATCGACCGCTACATGCGGGCGTTCGAGGCGGCCGACGTGCCGGGGCTGGTGCGGCTGCTCGCCGACGACGTCGCCATGGAGATGCCGCCGGTGCCGCTGTGGTTCCGGGGCCGCCGCGACTACGGGGCGTTCATGCGCCGGGTGTTCGAGCTGCGCGGCGGCGGCTGGGCCATGACGCGGCTGACCGCCAACGGCCAGCCCGCCCTCGCCGCCTACGCGCCGGCGCCGGACGCCGGACTCCGCCCGCACAGCCTGCAGGTCTTCACGGTCGCCGGGGGCCGGATCACCCACAACGTGGTGTTCGCCGACCCGGACGTGTTCACGGTCTTCGGCCTGCCGAAAGAGATCTACCTCCGGGAGCGATGAGCGGAGGCGGCGCCGCCGGTACGTACGGGCGAGCATCCGACCGAAAGGACCTCCGCCATGAGCGTCGTCGTCATCCAGTTCATCACCCTCGACGGGATCGTGTCCGACCCCGACGGCCGCGGCGGCACGCCGTCGGGCGGCTGGGCCTTCCGGCACGGCCCCGAGACGGTCGCCGGGGACAAGTTCCGGCTGGGCCGCACCCTCGACGAGGGGGTCCTGCTGCTCGGGCGCACCACCTGGGAGTTGTTCTCCCGGCTCTGGCCGCACCGCGACGACCCGTTCTCGGCGCGGATGAACGCCGTGCCGAAGCTGGTCGCCTCCCGCACGCTCACCGACACGTCCGCGTGGGCGAACTCCCGGGTGATCGGGGAGGACCTCGTCGGTCGCGTGAAGGGGGAGCCGCGCGACGTCGTCGTCGCCGGCAGCCTCGGCGTCGTCCGCGCCCTGATGGCCGAGGACCTGGTCGACGAGTACCGGCTGCTCGTCTTCCCGACGGTGCTCGGCGAGGGCGAGCGCCTCTTCCCGGCGGGCGGGCCGCCCGTCCACCTGACGTGCGCGGGCGCGGAACGGACGGGGGCCGCCGTCCTCACCCGGTACGTCAGGTGAGGTCGTAGGCGTCCCGGGCCGACAGCACCTTCGGGAGGTTGGCCCGGGACCACGCGCACATGGTGTCGAGCGGCTCGACCAGCGAGTGGCCGAGGGGGGAGAGCTCGTACACGACCTTCGGCGGGATGCCCGGATGGGCGGTCCGGGTCAGCAGCCCGTCGCGCTCCATCGAGCGCAGCGACTCGGTCAGCACCTTCGGGGTGATGCCGGTCAGCGGGACCTTGAGCTCGGAGTAGCGCCGGGGGCCGTCCTGGAGGCAGCGGATGATCTTCGCGGTCCACTTGTCGCCGATCCGGACGGGCGGGGTGACGGGTGCGCACCCGGCGAACATGTCGGGGTCGAGAGGCTCTGCCACCTTCGGGAGGGTACGTCAGTATCGTTGCGGAAACCAAGGGTGCGCAGGTTAGCGTCACGCCCCATGAGAATCGTGGTTTTCGGAGCGGGCGGCCGGGCGGGCCGCCGGATCGTGACCGAGGCGGGTGTGCGCGGGCACGAGGTGACCGGCGTCTCCCACCGTCCGGGCGACTGGACGGTCGGCGACGTCACCGACCCCGCGTCGGTGGCCTCCCTGGTCGCCGGTCAGGACGCGGTCGTGATGGCGGCGAGCCGGTTCGAACCGGGCTTCTTCCCCCGGGCGGCCGGGGCGCTGGCCGACGGGATGGCGAAGGCCGGGGTGACCCGGCTCGTGGCGGTCGGCATCGGCACGACGCTGGAGACGCCGGAGGGTGTGCCGCTGTACGAGACGCCCGGTTTCCCGGAGGACGCGCGGGCCTTCACCCTCGGCCACGTCGAGGAGCTCGGCGTCCTGCGCGGGTCGGGGCTCGACTGGGTGGTGCTCGCCCCGCCGCCGCTCTTCCTGAACGACGAACCGGCGACCGGACGGCACCGGATCGGCGGGCGCGCGGCACCCGCCGACGAGACCTTCGGCTACGCCGACCTGGCGGCGGCGGTGGTCGACGAGGTCGAGCGGCCCGTCCACCACCGGGAACTCGTGGCCGTCACAGCCGTCTAGACCCATTCCCCCGCCAGGTGGAGCGGCGCGGCCTCGACCCCGGCGGCGGTCATCGCGCGCAGGCAGGCCAGGGCCGTCCCGGTGTCCACCAGGCCGAGCACGGGCGGCAGGCCCGGCAGGAGGGACTCCAGGCGGCAGGAGGCGATGGTGCCGGGCAACCAGGGCGCGGGCACGTCCTGGGCCAGCCGCCGCTCGATCCCCGGCATCGACAACAGGCCGCCGCCGACCACCGTGACGTCCCGCCTGGCCCGCGCCCTGGCGACGTCGAAGCAGTGGGGGAAGGAGTCGTCGACGACGACCGTGCCGGGCCGCAGCCGGTCGACGTCGATGACGACCTCGTGGCCGCTCACCGCCGCGACGATCAGGCCGGCCTCGTAGACCCGGTCGACGGCGCAGCGCTCCGCGCCGGGGTGCAGGCCGTCGAGCGGGGCCGCGTCGTCGCACAGCAGCAGCCGTCCCGGCGGTCCGGCCACGCTCAGCAGCAGGCCGAGGGCCGAGCGGCCGATCGAGCCGAGGCCGACGAAGGCGACGGTCAGCTCGCTCAGCGGGCGGCCCGCCAGCGCCTTCTGCACGGTCAGCACCACCGAGACGGCCGTCGCGGCGTGGCCGGTGGTGACGGGCACGCCGGTCCGCCGCGTCACGTCGAAGCCGTAGCCGGTCAGCGACGGGATCATCCCGGCCAGCGACACGGTCCGCGCGCCCAGCGCGGCGGCGTGCTCGACGGCCCCGGCGGTCCGCGCGGCCAGGTCGGGCGTGCTCGCCAGTTCGTCGGCGAACAGCGGCAGGCAGACGAAGCCCGACCGGCCGAGCGGGGTCTCCAGCTCCTCGGCCAGGCGCGGGCGGCCGTCGGGGAACAGCAGGGCGCGCACGTCCTCCCTGGTCAGGGCGGCGTCTCCGGCGACGGCCCGGACCTGGTCGAACGGGGGCAGGTAGCCGACCAGGGCGGCGTCCAGGGCGGCGGTCTCCCGGCCGAACAGCGGCGGGGCGGTCGGGGCCGCGTCCGGCGCGGGGAGTTCGGCGCGCAGCAGCCGTTCGAAACGTTCCGCGTCCGCCACGGCGGTGCGCAGCACCATCCGCAGGTCGCCGCCGGGCGTGGGCCGGACCGACAGGAAGGTCTGCGCGCCCACGGGGGCGATCTCCCCGTCGAGGTCCCAGGTCAGCCGCAGCTCCCGGCCCTCCAGCGGGCCCAGGGCGGTGAAGTCGAGGTGGCTGAAGAAGAACTGGGCCGCCCTGATGTCCTCGGCGTTCGCCGCGCGGGCGGCCGTCACCGCGGCGGCCACCGCCTGCGGGTCTCCGGCGGCGGGCCGGACCGGCACCGCGTGCGCGTACGGCCCGAAGACCCGGTGGGCGTCCGGCGGCGCGTCGTCGCGGCCGGACACCGCGACGCCGAGCATGAGGTCGTCGTGGCCGGTGAACGCGGTCAGCGCCCGGTGGTAGGCGGCCAGCACCGCGACGAACAGCGTCGTGCCCGCCTCCGAGGCGGCCCGCCGCAGCGCCGTCGCGCCGACGGTGAACGCCGTCGTGCGGTCCGGTCCGGCCGCCACCACGGGTTTCCGGTACGCCTCCCGCCCGCCCGCCGGGGGCCGCAGCCGGGCCACGTGGTCGCGGAAGGTGCTGCGCGGCGCGGGCGGGTCGACCCCGTCGTAGGAATCGAGCAGCTCACGTCCCAGGAGCGCGGCGCTGTAGCCGTCGCCGATCAGATGGTGGGCGTGCACGACCAGCACGTGCTCGACGGGCGTCAGCGTGACCAGCCGGAGCCGGAGCAGCGGCCACGCCCACGGCTCGAGGACCCGGGCCCGCTCGGCGGCGATCGACGCGGCCGGGTCGGCGGCCTCCTCGAAGATCACCGGCAGCCGCAGGGTGTCCGGGAGCTCCTGCTGCGCGTCGCCCGGGAAGATCGTGCGCAGCATCCCGTGCCGGGCCACGCAGGCGTCGACCGCCTGCTGGAACCGCTCCCGGTCGACCCGCCCGTGCACCCGCAGCGTCGCCAGCCACGTCTGGCCGGCCAGCAGGAACCCGCGCTGCGCCGGCGTCAGCGGGAACGGCCCGCCGGCCGGCTGCGGGAGGAAGGCGGCGGGTTCGGCCTCGTCGATCGCCCGCGCCAGCGCGGCCAGCGTGCCGTGCTCGTAGACGACCGTCGGGCGCGGCAGCGGGTCGAGGTGCTCGGCGAGCCGGGCGAACACCCGCAGGATCAGGATCGAGTCGCCGCCGAGCGCGAAGAAGTCGTCCTCCCGCGACACGCGCGGCACCTCCAGCAGGGAGCGCCACACTTCGGCGACCAGCTCCTCGGTGGGGGTCGCGGGCGGCGTCCCGTGCAGCTCGCGGCGGTCGATCTTGCCCGTGCCGGTGTGCGGGAGCGCGGGCACGATCTCGATGCGGGCCGGGATCATGTACGAGGGCAGCGTCGCCCCCAGGTGCCCGCGCAGCGCCACGGGGTCGGGGTCGCGGCCGGGCCGGGGCTCGACGAAGGCGGTCAGCCGGTCGCCCGTGAGCGCCACGGCGGCCCGCGCGACCTCGGGATGGGTGTGGAAGGCCGCCTCGACCTCGCCCGGCTCCACCCGGTGGCCCCGCACCTTGACCTGCGCGTCGAGCCGCCCGAGGAAGACCAGGTCACCATTGGTCTCCCGGCGGACGCGGTCGCCGCTGCGGTACCACCGCACGCCGTCGCGTTCGACGAACGCCGTGTCCGGGTCGTCGAGGTAGCCGGGGGTGAGCCCGGCCCCGGCGATGAGGAGTTCGCCCGACGCGTCGACGTCGACGAAGGTGCCCGCGACGGGCCGGCCGATCGGGATCGTGGTGACGTCGTCGGCGGGGCGTTCGTCGATGACGTGGCAGGTGGTGTTGATAGTCGACTCGGTCGGGCCGTAGAGGTTGGCGATGCGGGCGCCGGGGCCGTACAGGTCGAACCAGCGGCGCACGTGCTCCGGCGGCAGCGCCTCGCCGCCGACGTGGATCCAGCGCAGCCGGTGCTCGACGGGCCCGGCGTCCAGCAGCCGCGACCACAGGCTCGGCACCGAGCTCCACACCGTGACGTCGCGCAGCCGCCCGGCCAGCAGGGCGGGGTCGCGCACCTCCTCCCGCGTGAACGTCACCACGGTCGCGCCGACCAGCAGCGGGGCCAGCAGCTGCCGGACCGAGGCGTCGAAGCAGATCGACGCCGTCTGGGCCAGCCGGTCGCCCGCGTGGTAGCCGAAGGTGTCCAGCGCCCAGTCGAGGTAGTTCTCCAGCGACCGCCAGGTGATGGGCACGCCCTTGGGACGGCCGGTCGAGCCGGAGGTGAAGATGACGTAGGCGGTGGCGTCGGGCGAGACGTCCGGGGCGTCGTAGGAGCCCTCGCCCGAGGTGCCGGTGACGACCGTGGTCACGCCGCAGCGGGCCAGCTGGTCGCGGCGGCGGGCCTCCGGATGGGCGGGGTCGAGCGGCACCCAGCCCGCGCCCGCGCGGACGATGCCGACCAGGCCGACGACGGTGTCGACGCCGGGTTCGGTCATCAGCCCGATCAGGTCGCCGGCCCCGCGCAGGCGGGCGGCCAGCGCGGCCGACCGCCGGTCGAGCTCGGCGTAGGTCAGCCGGGTGGTCCCGGTGTCGACCGCGACGGCGTCGGGGGTGGCCTTGAACTGCGCGCGCAACCGGGCGGCCAGCCCCGGCCTCTCGCCGACGGCGAGCTCGGCCAGGTGCTCGGCGGCCAGCCGGTCGACGGTCGCCCGGTGGAACAGCCGCGACGGGAAGTTCCACGAGAACCGCAACTCGCCGCCGGACTCCCAGCACAGCAGGCCGAGCCGGGTCGCGGCCGACGCGGTCCCGGCGGCGGTCACGGTGACCTCCACCGGGCGGTCCGGATCGGCGGCGGCGGGGAACCGGGCGAAGCTGAACGACGCCGGGCTCGCCGTGCGGGGGCCGCCCGACGCGGGCAGCAGCCGGGCGAGGTCGGCGGAGGCCGGGGTGGCGTGGCGTTCGGCGTCCTGCCAGAGGTCGCGCAGCCGCGCGGCCAGCCGAGGCAGCGGTTCGCCGGGGCGCACGGCCGCGAGCAGCGGCAGGGTGTCGGCGAGCGGGCCGACCAGGCGGTCGACGCCCGGCAGGCGGATCTCGCGGCGCGCCCTGGCGACGTTCACCGCGACCTCCTCCCCGCCGGTCCATCGGGCCAGGCAGCGGACGTAGGCGGCCAGGAGCAGGTGGAACAGCGAGACGCCGTGCGCGGCGGCCAGCGCCCGCAGGGCGGCCGACCGCTCGCCGGTCAGCGCGACCTGGACGGTGTCGAGCGGCGGCCCCGCCGGGTCGCCGTCGTAGGGGAGGCGCACCTCGGGGGTGGTCGTGAGGACCTTCGTCCAGTACGCCAGATCGGCCGCGCTCGCGGGCTCCGCGGCGGCGGCGTACTCGGCGAACGTGGGGCCGGGTGGCGGCAGGACCGGGGTCGTGCCGCGCGACAGGGCGGTGTAGACGGTCCAGAGCTCCTCGCCGAGCACGTTCAGGCTGAAGCCGTCGGCGGCGACGTGGCTGACGACGATGACCAGGTGGGTCCCGGTTGGCGTGCGGGCCAGGACCGCCCGCAGCGGGCTCTCCCGCGTGAGGTCGAACGGCCGGTTGCGCAGGCCGCTCTCCAGGGCGTCGAGGTCGTCGGTGTCGCGGACCTCCAGGAAGGGAGGCGCGGACGCGGCGGCCGACTGCGTGCCGTCGGCGTGGATGCGCAGGCGCAACATGGGGTGCCGGTCGACGAGGTGGTCCAGCGCCTTCTCCAGCAGCGACGGGTCGAGGGGGCCGGTGATCGTCTGCCGGACGTGCCCGTACGCCGAGATCTCGGGGTAGAGGCGCTGCTGGGTCTGGAAGGCGACCTGCACCGGCGTGAGCGGGAACGACCCGTCGGCGTCGAGGTGCGCCGACAGTTCGCGCAGCGTGCGGAACTCGAAGAACAGGGTGACCGGGAGGGTGCGGCCGAGCTCCTTCTCCAGGCGTTTGACCAGGTCGACGGCGGTCAGCGAGTCGAGCCCGAGGCTGAGGAACGACTCGTCGTCGCCGAGGTCGTCCCGCTTGAGCGCGCCGCCGACCAGCCGCCTGACGACCGTGCGGACGTCACCCGGCGGCCGCGCCGGAGCCGGTTCCGGTACGGCGGACAGATCGGCCACCACCACCTGCGCGGACCCCGAGCCGATCGCGCCGCGCAGCGCGGCCAGCGCCGCCGACGGGTCGAGCGCGCCCCGGATCAGCCCGGCGCGGGCCGCCAGGCCCACCTCCGCGAGGGCGGCGAGGTTCACCGCGATCCACGGCCCCCCTTCGGCCCGGCAGAGCGCGTCGAGGTAGGCGTTGGCGGCGGCGTACCCGCCGAGCCCCCCGGCCAGGCCGGGCAGCACCGACGACACCGACGAGAAGGCGACGCACACGACCGGCGTGAACCCGTGGCGGCGCACCCCCTCGGCGAGCAGGTGGCCGCCCCGGGTCTTGGCCGCCATGCCCGCCACGATCTCCCCGGGCGACCCGCCGCGCAGCGGGCCGGGACGCGCCTCCCCGGCGGCGTGGAACAACCCGTCGAGCCGGGGCAGCCGGGCGAGCAGCGCCTCGACGTCGGCCTCCCGCGACACGTCGGCGGCGTGGTAGTCGGCGGTCGCGCCCCGGGAGCGCAGGTCGGCGAGCAGCGCGGCGGGCGGCCGGGGCGACCGCCCGGCCAGCACGATCGTGGGCCGCCCCCGATCGGCCAGCTCCCGCGCGAGCGCGGCCCCGACCCCGCCCGCGCCTCCGGTGATCAGATAGACCCCGTCGGCAGGCAGGTCCCGCCCAGCCGGGACGACCGCCTCCGGCTCCCGCTCCGACCGCCTGCCTCCGTGCCATCTGACCAGGCCGCACCCCCGGGCGGCGATCTCGGTCTCGACCGCGGCCACCCGCTGCTCCACGGGCTCCCGGGAGGTCAGGTCGGCGACCCTGACCTCGAAGCCCGTCTCCCCGGCCAGCGCCGCCGCCAGACCTTCGAGCACCGCCTGCTCGGGCCGGTCGACGTGCACGTCCTGGGTGACGACGAGCACCCGCGTCGCGTCGAGCGGGAGAAGCGCCTCCGCCAGCTCGCGGTGCACGGCGTCGAGCGCGTCGGCCGACTCGGCCCGCTTGGGTGCTCCGGCCACGAGGATCGTGACGTCGCCGCCGGTCAGCACGGTCGCCCCGGGGGCGTCGAGCGCGTGCGCCAGTCCGTCGACGGTCACGCGGGGACCGTCGACCGGCCGCTCGCGCCAGACCAGCCGGTGCAGCAGCCGCGACGACGGCCAGTGGCGGCGGCGCTCGAACGGGTACGTCGGCACGTCCACCCGGGTCCGCCCCCGGTCCATGGTGGCGCGGTCGATCGGCAGGCCGCGCCGCCACAACGCCCCCACGGTCTCCAGCAGCGCCCGCGCGCCACCCGCGTGCCCGGCCGCCATCGTCGTCGCCGCGCCCGAGGCGGCCCGCACCGCGCCGCCGAGCGCGGGGGACGGCCCCAGCTCCAGGAACGTGTCATATCCCTCGGCGACCAGCCGGGCGATCGTGTCGGCGAACCGCACCGGGCGCGCCGCGTGGTCGCGCAGGTAGGCCGGGTCGAAGGGCGGGTTCCACTCGCCGGTGACCGTGCTGAGCAGCGGGATCTCCGGCGGCCGTACGGTGATCCGGCCCGCGGCCTCCGCCAGCGGGCCGAGCGCCGGGTCCATCAGCGGCGAGTGGAACGCCCGCGTGACGGCGACGGGTCGCCCGCCGAGCGCCTCCACCGCCTCGGGAGGCCCGGCGACCACGACCTGGCCGGGTGTGTTGACCGCCGCCACGGTCACCCCGGGCGGCAGCTCGGTGCCGTCGGGCACGACCGCCATCGCGCCCGGCGGGCAGAGGTCGTGCATCGACCGGCCGCGTGCGGCCGCGAACGTGACGGCGTCGGCGAGGCTGAGCCGTCCGGACACGCAGGCGGCGGCGAGCTCGCCCACGCTGTGCCCGGCGACGGCGTCCGGCCGCACGCCCCAGGCGCGGAGCTGGCGGGCGAGCGCGACCCCGTACGCGACCATGAGCGGCTGCACGACGTCGGTGCGCACGACGTCGGCGGCGGGATCGGCGCACCAGTCCTTCAGGGTGCGCCCGCCGACCGGGCCGACCAGGTCGGAGGCCTCGTCGATGACCTGCCGGAACACCGGCGCGTTCGCGTAGAGGTCCGCGCCGGAGCCCTGCGCGCCCTGGCCGGGCAGCAGGAACACCAGCCGGGGACGCGGCCCGGCGACCCGCCCCTCGGCGGTCGCCAGCCGGTCGGCCAGGTCGCCGTCCGCGACGACCGCGAGGCGGTGCGGCCCTTCGTCGCGGGCCAGCGCGACCGACGCGCAGACGTCGCCCTCGTCGTGGCCGGGGAGGAACGCGGCCAGGTCGTCGGCGGCCCGGCGCAGCGCGGACGTCGACCACGCCGACAGGGTGAGCAGGCTGAGCCCTTCGTGGGGTGTGCGCTCGACCTGGCGGGCGGGGGCCTCGGACAGGATGGCGTGCGCGTTCGTGCCGCCGAAGCCGAACGCGTTGACCCCGGCGGTGCGCGGGCCGGGCCACTCGACCGGCCGGGCCGGGACCGTGAACCCGTCGAGGCCGTCGGCGGGGGGAGCGGCGTGCAGCGACGGCGGCACCCTCCCGTGCCCCAGCATCAGCACGACCTTGACCAGGCCCGGCATCGCGGCGGCGTTCAGCAGGTGGCCCACGTTGGTCTTCACCGAGCCCAGCAGCCGGGAGCCGGACGGGAAGGCGTGCCGCAGCGACCGCAGCTCGATCGGGTCGCCGACCGGGGTGCCGGTCCCGTGGGCCTCGACGTAGGTGACCTCGGCGGGGTCGACGCCCGCCTCGGCGTAGGCCTGGACGATCACCTCGCGCTGGGTGAGCGGGTTCGGCGCGAGCAGGCTCAGCGACCGGCCGTCGTTGTTGACGGCGGTGCCCCGGACGACGGCCAGGACGGTGTCGCCGGACCGGCCGGCGTCGTCGAGCCGGGCCAGCACCAGCGCCGCGCCGCCCTCGCCGGGCACGAAGCCGTCGGCCGCCGCGCCGAACGCGCGGCACCGTCCGGTCGGGGAGAGCGCCCGGGTCCTGCCGAGGGCGCGGTAACCGGCCGGGGTGAGGGTGAGGTTGACGCCCGCGACCACCGCGAGGTCGCACTCGCCCTGCTGGAGGCTGCGCCGGGCCAGGTGGAGGGCGACCAGCGCCGAGGAGCAGGCCGTGTCGACGGCCAGCGCAGGACCGGTCAGGTCGAGGGTGTGGGCGACCCGGGCGGCGAGCAGGTTCGGCAGGTTCCCGGTCAGCGCCTCGGCCGGGAGGCCGCCCGCGCCGTGGGCGGCTTCGAGGACCTCCCGGTAGCCGCTCTCCCCGGCGGCGGCGAACACGCCGACCCGGCGGCCGTGGCGGCGCGGGCCCGCGTACCCGGCCCGTTCGAGCGCCTCGTGGGCGAGTTCGAGCAGCAGCCGGGCCTGGGGGTCGGTGGCGGCGGCCTCCTCGTCGGACAGGCCGAAGAACCCGGCGTCGAACAGGGCCGGGTCGTCGAGGAACCCGCCGTGGCCGGGGTGGTCGAAGCGGGTGATCGGGGTGACGGCGTCGTGGCCGCTTTCGAGCAGCTCCCAGAACCGCTCCGGGGTGTCGGCGCCGGGGAACCGGCAGGCCATCCCGACGACGGCGACCGGAGACGCGCCGCCCGGCCGCGCCGGGCGGTTCTCGGGCGCGGGCGGGGCCAGCAGATGGGCGGCGAGGGCGGCGACGGTGTCGTGGTCGCGCACGTCCGAGGGCCGCAGGGTCACCCCGAACCGGTCCTCGACGGCGGCGAGCACCTGCATGGCCTTCAGCGACGACCCGCCGAGCGCGGCGAACCGGTCGTGCGGCCCGACCGCCTCGACCCCGAGCACCTCGGCCCAGATCACCGTGACGGCCGCCTCGACGTCGGCCCGTGAGCGCGGGGCGGGGGTGAACTCCCCGGCCTCGAACCGCGCCCGCAGCACCGACCGGCGCAGCTTCCCGCTGGTCGTGCGGGCGAACGCGGTCGACGGCACCGCAACGACGGTGACGTCGTCGTGCCCGCACGCCTCCGCGACCCGCCGCCGCACCTCGGCGGCGACCTCGGCCGGGACGGGCGCCTGGACGAACACCGCGACCCGCTCGCCCTCGGCCCCCGGCGAGCCGACGACGGCCACCGATCCCCGCACCACCCCTGCCGCGACCTCCTCCAGGTCGGCGGCGTGGAAGGTGGCGCCGTTGACGAACACGACGTCCTTGGCCCGGCCGGTGACGCACAACCGGCCCTCGTGCAGGAAGCCCAGGTCGCCGGTGTCGAGCCAGGGCCCGAACGGCACGTCGCGGTGGTAGCCCCGGGCGACCTGCGGACCGCGCACCTGGATCGGCCCGACCCGGTTATCGCCGGCGATGCGGACCTCGCAGCCCGGCACCGGCACGCCGACGTCCATGAGCTCGACCGCGTGCGGTCCGGTGGAGGTGAGCTCGACCCGGCCCTCCGCCAGCGCCCGCCGGTCGAGCACCAGCGGTTCGGCCGTGGAGCCCGGCGGCGGCACGGTCACCGCGAGCGTCGCCTCGGCCAGCCCGTAGACCGGCTGCGGCACGTGCGGCGGCAGCCCCGTCTTGGCGAGGAAGGCCCGCCAGACGCGCGGTGAGATCGGCTCCGCGCCGACCAGCATCAGCCGCACGCTCGACAGGTCGAGCCGGGCGAGCACCTCGTCGGGCACCCGCCGCGCCACCAGCGCCAGCGCGAAGTTGGCCGCCGTCAGCACGGTCGCCCGGTGCCGCGCGGCGGTCTCCAGCCAGAGCGCCGGACGCTTCGCGAAGGCCAGCGGCCCCAGCTTGACCTGCTTGATCCGCGCGGCCAGCGGCGCCAGATGGGTGCCGATCAGGCCCATGTCGTGGAAGTAGGGCATCCAGCTCACCGAGACGTCGGCGGGGGTGATCGCGGCGGCGGCCCGGATCTGCGCCAGGTTCGCCTCGACGGCGGCGTGGGTGAGCTCGACGCCCTTCGGGTCTCCGGTGCTGCCGGAGGAGAACTGGAGGAAGGCCACGTCGTGCGGGGACCGTACCGGCAGGTCGGCGGCCTTCTCCCCGCGCAGCAGGGCGGCGGGGGAGAACGTGCGCGCCTCCGGGATCGGCGGTTCGCCGGCCACCGTCGGCGGGCGGCCGAGGAACTCCCACACCGGCCGGACCCGGCGCGGATCGGGGGCCAGCGGGACCGGCACGAGCCCGGCCGCGACCAGCCCCCAGAAGAGCGGCTGGAAGTCCTCGCTCCGGTCGGCGACCAGTGGGATCGGGGTGCCCGGCGCGATGCCCTCCCGCAGCAGCGCGCCGGCCACCCGGAGGGCCTCGTCGCGTAACTCGGCGTGGGTGACGACCCGTTCGGTCCCGTCGCCGCGCACGTGCACGACGACCTGGCCGGGCGCCTCGTCGGCCGCCCCCAGCAGCACATCAAGCAGCATCGTTCGCCCCCGGATCTCCGCGTTCGTCGGGACATGATGACAGAGGCGAAGCAAAATGCGTATCGCGCAAATAGTGCGTGACACGCAAGTTGTTGGTAGGTTCGGCGGCATGCGCACGAGAGGCATCAACTACGACACCGGCTTCGCCGACGTCCACGCCCGCGCCGCCGGGCACAGCACCCACGAACCCTTCGACCCCGCCGAGGTCGCCCGCGACATGCGGGTCATCCGCGACGACCTGCACTGCACGGCCGTCCGGATCAGCGGGCAGTACGCCGACCGGCTGAAGGCCGCCGCCACCGCCGCCGCCCGCGCCGGGCTGGAGGTCTGGTTGTCCCCGTTCACCTGCGACGTCACCCCCGAGGAGGTGCTCGCCGTCATCGCCGACTGCGCCGAGCACGCCGAGCGGCTGCGACGGGACGGCGCCGAGGTCGTCATGGTCACCGGGTCGGAGGTGAGCCTGATGACCACCGGCTTCCTGCCGGGGGAGACGTTGTGGGAGCGGGTGGCGCGGATGCGTGAGGGCGTCGCGGACGTGCCGGAGAAGGTGAACACGTTCCTGGCCGAGGCGGTGCGGCTGGTGCGCGAACGGTTCGGCGGGCGCGTGACCTACTCGTCGTTGCCGTTCGAGCGGGTCGACTGGACGATCTTCGACATCGTCGCGACCGACGCGGGATACCGGTCGGCGGCCACCGCCGCGACCTACCGCGAGACGGTGCGGGCCCTGGTCGAGCAGGGGAGGGCGCTGGGCAAGCCCGTCTCGGTCAACGAGTTCGGCTGCGTGACCTTCCGGGGCGCGGCCGACGCGGGCGAGCGCGGCGACGCGATCGTCGAGTGGAGCGACCACGGCCCGCCCGCGCGGCTGAACAGGGAGGTCGTGCGCGACGAGGAGGAGCAGGCCCGCTACCTGCGCGAGGTGCTGGCGGTCCTCGACGGGGAGGGGGTCGACGCGGCGTTCTGGTACACCTTCGCGCGGTGGGACCTGCGGGGCGGCTTCGACGTGGCGAGCGGCGGTGTGGTGAAGGTGCTCGACGACGGTCTACGGTGGGAGCCGAAGGCGTCCTTCCACGCCCTCGCCGACATCTATGGACGCACACCTGCGTGACCTCCGCTACTTCGTCGCGGTCGCCGACGACCTCCACTTCACCCGCGCGGCCGAACGCCTCTTCGTGTCGCAGCCCGCGTTGTCGAAGCAGATCCGCGCGCTCGAACGGCAACTGGGCTTCCCCCTGTTCGACCGCGACGCGGCCGGGGTGACCCTCACCCCGCAGGGCGCCGCGCTGCTGCCGGTCGCGCGCGACCTGCTCGGCCGCTGGGCCGAGGGCCTGGAGTCGGCCCGCGAGGCGGCTCCGGCGGGCACGCTCGTCATCGGCATGCAGACCTCGGTCGGCCGCGACCTGCACCGCGCGACGCTGCGCCGCTTCCGTGACCGCATGCCCGGCTGGTCGGTCGCGCTGCGCCTGGTGCCCTGGGACGACCCCAGCGCGGGCCTGTCCGACGGCACCAGCGACGTCGCCTACGTCTGGCTTCCCGCGCCCGCCGGTCTGGACTTCCGCGTGCTGGCCAGGGAACGCAGGTTCGCCGCGTTCGCCGAAGGGCACCGGCTGGCCGCCCGGGAGGAGGTCGGCCTCGCCGACCTGCGCGACGAGCCGTTCCTCGCGCTGCCCGCGTCGGCGGGGCCGCTGCGCGACTTCTGGCTCGGCCTCGACGGGCGTGCCTCGGCCGTCGTCGGGACGGAGGTCGCCTCGGCCGACGAGGTGTTCGAGGCGGTCGCGGGCGGGCTCGGAATCGCGCTGGTCGCCGAGGGCAACGCCGACCTCTACCGGCGGCCGGGGGTGGTCTGCCGCCCCGTCGCCGGGCTGCCCCCGGCGGAACTGGCCATCGCCTGGCGGGCCGCCGACCGCCGCCCGGCGGTGCGCGAGTTCCTGGCCTGCCATAACCACCGGTTATGAAAGCAGGTCTTGGACGCCCTCCCGCCGGTCTCCGCACACTCGTGGCCATGAAGAGACTCGTGATCGGCGTCCTGACGGCGACCCTGCTGACCGGCTGCTCCGGCGACGAACAACCCTCGGCGGCCATTCCCGCGACGACCACTCCCGCGACGACGGCCCCGGCCGCCGTCGCCCCCGAACTCCGGGAGGTGGTCGACCGCTTCGTGAAGACGATCAACGCGGGCGACGCCCAGGGGGTGGGCGCGATGTTCGCCGAGGCGGCGCGGTTCGACAGCGTCGGGCGCATCTACTCGGGCCGGGCCGAGATCATGGACCGCTTCCTGGTGCCGGAGGTGATCGAGGCCGGCGGGAGGTACACGCTGCTCGACCTCGCCCCCAACGGCGACCGGGTGGTCGCCCGCTACGACTTCACGACCGGCTCCGGCGGCGAGGAGCGGTTCACCTATGACTGCGCGGTCGCGGGCGGCGCCTTCACCGACTGCGTCGGGCGCTACGTGTCGTGAATATGCTGCCCTCATGACCGACCTGAGGGCCCGCAACCGGCAGGCCACCCGCGAGGCGATCACCACCGCCGCGCTGCGCCTGGCCGTCGAACAGGGCCCCGGCGGCCTCGCCCTCGTCCGCGTCAACGACATCGCCTCGGCGGCCGGGGTGTCGCCCCGGACGTACAACAACTACTTCTCCAGCAGGGAGGAGGCCATCTGCGGCGGGCAGGCCGACCAGTCGCGGCGCGCGGGCGACGCGCTCCGCGCCCGGCCCGCCGGCGAGCCCCTCGACGTGGCGCTGACCGAGGCGATGGTCGACCTGTTCACCGATCCCGAGCCCGACCGGGCCGGGCTGCGCATGATCATGCTGACCCCCGAGCTGGAGGGCGAGGCGCTGCGCGCCTTCACGGTGGGCGAGACCCCGCTCGCCGAGGCGATCGCCGAACGCACCGGGGAGAGCGGCCTGCGGCCCGAGGTCACGGCGGCGGCGGTGGTCGCCGCGATCAGGGTCGCCGGGAGACACTGGCTCACCCCGGCGGCCAACCAGCCTTTCGCCGACGTCATCCGGCGGGCGCTGGAGTGCGTCTTCACCTGATCGGATCCGGCGATGCGCTGGATCGTTTACGTCCGTGCAACGGAGGTTAATGCCGGGACAATAGTTGAAAGTTTAACTCGTGCTGTTTCGTGAGCTTTGTGTGGCTTGCGGGACATAAATGCACGAGAGGAATGCCATGAGGCTTTCTAGGGCCACCGCGATCCTGGCGGTGGTGACAGGGCTGCTCGCCCTGCCCCTTCCCGCCGCCGCCGACACCTGGTCGGTCGTCGAGGTCGACGGCGGATACAAGATCACGTTAACGCTCGACGAACCCCTGCCCGTCCGGAACGCCGTCCCCGAGCTGGCGGTCGACGGAGAGTCGCTCGGCTACGCCACCGAGAGCGCCGACGGCCACACCCTGACCCTGCTCACCGACGATCCGCGCGCCGCCGGGGCGCAGAGCGTCGAGGTCGCCTGGAACGGCGTCGTCGAGTCGGCGGCGCAGGCCAGGTCGCGGGCGGTCTACACCCCGCCGGCCGAGCCGCAGCCGTCGACCATCCCCACCGACCCGGGTGTGCCGGGACCGTTCCCGGTCACCGAGACCGACTACGACCTGGGCTCGCAGGCCATCGCCCTGGAAGGGCTCGGCGGGCGGCTCGGCGAGCTGAAGGCCAGGGTCTACGCGCCGTCGGGTGCCACCGGGCGGCGTCCGCTGGTGCTGTTCCTGCACGGGCGGCACTCCGCCTGCTACGACGCGGCGACGCGGCGGACCAGCAACAACGCCTGGCCGTGCCCCGCGCCGCAGATCCCGATCGACAGCTACACCGGCTACAAGGGCCCGGCCGACGCGCTGGCCAGCCACGGCTACGTCGTCGTGTCGGTCAGCGCCAACGCGGTCAACGCCTTCGACGCCAACTTCTCCGAGGACCGGGGCGCGCTGGCGCGCGGCGAGGTCGTCATGCGCCACCTCGACCTCATCAACGAGGCCGAGAAGGGCAAGGGCGACCCCCGCCTGGTCTCGCTGTTCGCCGGCCGGGTCGACCTGGACAACGTCGGCCTGATGGGCCACTCGCGCGGCGGCGAGGGCGTGGCCAAGGCCGTGCTGATGAACGCCGGCCGGGCCAGGCCCTATGGCATCCGCGCCGTGCTGCCGCTCGCGCCCACCGACTTCGCGCGGGCCTCGCTGCCCGGCATCCCGACGCTGACGATCCTGCCGTACTGCGACGGCGACGTGTCGAACCAGCAGGGCCAGCACTTCTACGACGACTCCCTGTACGCCGTCCCCGGCGACACCGCCTTCCGCTCGGTCCAGATGGTCATGGGCACCGACCACAACTTCTTCAACACCGAGTGGACGCCCGGCGTCGCCACCGCCCCCGCCTCCGACGACTGGTCGAACAACAACGACCCCGTCTGCGGCAACCGGGCGCCCTCCCGCCTGTCGGCGAGCGAGCAGTACGCCGTCGGCACCGCCCTGATGGCCGGGTTCTTCCGGCTGGTCCAGGGCCAGGAGACGGCGCTGCTGCCGCTGTTCGACGGCAGCAACAAGACGGTCGCCTCGGCCGGCCGCGCCGTCGTCTACTCGGTCGCCCAGGCCCCGGCCTCCAGCCGGATCGACGTCGACACCTTCTCCGGTTCCACCATCTCCACGGTCTCCGGAGGCGCGACCGGCGTCGTCTGCGCCAGCATGCTCGACCGTTCCCCGCAGAGCGGGCTGCCGTCGTGCGCGACCCGGCTCACCACCTCGCAGGCGCCGTCGTGGACCCCGGCGACGTACCTGCCGAACGCCACGGCGACCTCGCTCATGCGGTTCGCCTGGACCGACACCACCGGGAAGCTGACCGTCACGCTGCCCGAGCGGAACATCTCCAAGGCCGAGTACCTGACCTTCCGGGTCGCCCGCGACGAGACGATCCCGGCCGCCCAGCCGCTCGACCTCACCCTCACCCTGGTCGACGGCCGCGACCGCAGCGTCAGCGTGCCGGTCTCCTCGCTGAGCACCGCCCTTGAGGCGCTGCCCGGCCTGGCGTCGCCGCTGCCCAAGACGTGGCTGCGCACGGTCCGCCTGCCGCTGTCCGGGCTCAGCGGCCTCGACAAGAAGGACGTCAAGGAGGTGTCGCTGACCGGCGCCTCGCCGGCCGGCGGCGTCTACCTGGCCGACCTGTCGTTCACCCGCTACCGCGTCGGCGAGGAGACCATCGCCACGCTGCCGCAGGTCGCGGTCGGCGACGTGACCGTGGTCGAGGGGAACGAGACCAGCACGGCGGTGATCCCGCTGACCCTGTCGCGGGTCTCCGACCGGCCGGTGACCGTGTCGGTGCAGGCCCTCCAGAGCGGCACCAACCCGGTGATCACCTCGCTCGCGGCGTCGGTCACGATCCCGGCCGGGTCGACCGGCGGCACGTTCACGGTGCCGGTCACCGGCAACACGGTGAAGGCGACGGCCGCGCAGTCGTACCAGGTCGTGGCCGGCGTCTCGGCCGGCGCGACCATCGGCGACGGCTTCGCCCGCCTGGTCGTCACCGACGACGACTGATCCCCGCCCAAAGGGAGCCGGTCCGCCGTCGCGGGCCGGCTCCTAGGCGGCCCTCCTCCGCAGGCCCGGCTCCACCAGGGCCGGGGGCAGGTAGGCCGACTCGTCGCGGTCGCCGACGTCGGTGCCGGGCGGCACGATCTCGTCGACGCGGTCGAGGATCTCCGGGGAGAGCACCACGTCGAGGCCGGCGAGCAGGTCGTCGAGCTGCTCCATCGTGCGCGGCCCGATGATGGCGCTGGACACGTCCGGGTGGGCGGTCGCGAAGGCCATCGCGAGGTGCGTCATCGGCAGCCCCGCCTCCTCGGCGAGCGGGACGAGCCGCTCGACGGCGTCGAGCCGCCGCTCGTCGGCGAAGCTGCGGAAGCGGGTCGCGCGCCGCAGGTCGGTCGCCCGGCCCTTCCTGATCCGGCCGGTCAGCATGCCCTTGGCGAGCGGGCTCCACACCAGCGTGCCCATCCCGTAGCGCCGGGCGACCGGCAGCACCTCCGCCTCGATGCCCCGGTTCAGGATCGAGTAGGTCGGCTGCTCGGTGCGGAACCGCTCCAGGCCGCGCCGCTCGGCCGTCCACTGCGCCTCGACGATGTCGGAGGCGGGCATCGCCGACGAGCCGACCGCCCGCACCTTCCCGCTCCTGACCAGGTCGGTCAGCGCCGACAGCGTCTCCTCGACGTCGGTCCCGGGGTCGGGCCGGTGGATCTGGTAGAGGTCGATGTGGTCGGTCTGGAGACGCCGGAGCGAGTCCTCCACGGCGGTCGTGATCCAGCGGCGCGAGGCGCCCCGGTGGTTGGGGTCGTCGCTCATCGGAAGGCCGAGCTTGGTGGCCAGGACGACCTCCTCCCGGCACCCCTTGAGCGCCTTGCCGACGATCTCCTCCGACTCGCCGCGCGAGTACACGTCGGCGGTGTCGACGAGGTTGATCCCGGCGTCGAGCGCCTTGTGGATGATGCGGATCGCGTCGTCGTGGTCGGGGTTGCCGATGGCCCCGAACATCATCGCGCCGAGCGCGTAGGGGCTGACCCTGATCCCGGTGCGCCCGAGTGTGCGGTAGTGCATGCGGTCTCTCCTGACAGGCGGTAGATTAAGTGGAACGCCTTTCCGGAACTATATGGAAAGTTTTTCCGCTTATGCAAACGAACGGAGCGCCGCGACGGCTGCGCGCCGACGCGCAGCGCAACGTCGACGCCCTGCTGGAGGCGGCGAAGACCGTCTTCGGCACGTCCGGGGTCGACGCCCCCGCCAAGGAGATCGCCGACCTGGCCTCCGTGGGCGTCGGCACCCTCTACCGCCACTTCCCGCAGCGGTCCGACCTGGTCAAGGCGGTGTTCCAGCGCGAGGTCGACGCCTGCGCCGACGCCGCCCCGGCCCTGAGCGCCGCATACGCGCCGGGGGAGGCCCTCGAACGGTGGGTGCTGCGCTACACGGAGTTCATCGCGACCAAGCGGGGCCTGGCCGCCGCCCTCCACTCGGGCGACCCGGCCTTCGACGCCCTGCCCGGCTACTTCATGGGCCGCCTGCGCCCCACCCTCGGAGCCCTGCTCGACGCCGCGGCGGCAAGTGGCGAGATCCGCTCCGACGTGAGCCCGGAAGACCTGCTCTACGCCGTCGCCACCCTGTGCGTCCCGTCGGCCGAGACGGGCGTCGACTACAGCAGGCGCATGGTCGCCCTGCTCATCGACGGCCTGCGCTACCGCGCCCGGAGCCGGTGAGCCGGGCGAGCAACTCGGTGAGGCGGGCCAGATCGTCGTCGGACCAGTCCTGGGTGCGGGCGTGGAACTCGCGCCCGCGTTCCTCCAGCGTCGCCGCCACCCGCTCGCGTCCCCTCTCCGTGAGCCCCACGATGACGCTGCGCCGATCGCCGGGGGCGGGTGTGCTCTCCAGCAGCCCGAGTGACCGCATCCTGCCGATCAGGGTGCTGGTGGAGCTGCGGTCCATGCCGACGGCCTCCGCGACGGCGCTGGGCGTGGCGGGACCGAACGCGTAGAGCCAGCGCGCGATGTGGAACGCGGCCGGTTGCAGCCCGGGGTGGAAGTGGGCGGCGCTGCGCTCGCTCAACGCCCGTCCGGCGCTCAGCAGAGCGTTGAGCTGCTCGCCCAGTGCCAGTTCGAGGTCTCGCCGTCCACCCGGAGTAGTTTGCACATCCAAACTATATCGCCCTACAGTAATGGGCATATGCAAACTACTGTTGTCGTCACCGGCGCGACCGGCGGCCTGGGCCGCCTGGCCGCGCTCGACCTGGCCCGCCAGGGTGCCCACGTCGTCGCCGTCGCCCGCGACCCCGGGAAGGCCGAACGGCTCCGGGCCGAGGCCGGTGCCGGCGTCGAGGTCCTCCTCGCCGATCTCGGCCGCCTGGCCGACGTCCGCCGCCTCGCCCGCGAGATCACCGACCGGCACGGGCACGTCGACGTGCTCGTCAACAACGCCGGGCTCCACGCCTTCACGCCCCGCACCACGCCCGACGGCCTCCCGGAGATGGTCGCCGTCAACTACCTCGCCCCGTGGCTGCTCACCCGCGAACTGCTCCCGGCGCTGCGCCGGGCCCCGGCCGCGCGGGTCGTCACCGTCGCCTCCGAGGCCGCCCGCCGCCACGGCACCCTGCGCCTCCCCGAGGACCTGACCGAGACCGTCCCGTTCACCGCACGCGGATCCTCGGCGCACTACGGCCGGAGCAAGCTGCTCGGCATCATGTTCAGCCTCGAACTCGCCCGCCGCCTGACCGGCACGGGCGTCACCGCCAACTGCCTCAACCCCGGTTTCAACACCACGGGCCTGGGCCGCGAACTGCGTTTCGCGGCGCCCCTGGAGAAGCTGCTCACCCGCCTGTCGATCGGCGACCCCGCGCGCGGCGCGGCCCTCATCGTCGCGCTCGCCGCCGACCCCGCCTTCGCGGGCCGGACGGGCGGCTACTACTCCGTCCCGGGAGCGCGCCCGATCCGCCCCGCGCCCCCGGCGGACGACCCCGGGCTCCGGGCGCGGTTGTGGCGGGAGACCGAACGGCTGCTCGACGGCTAGAGGCCCCCGCCCGGCGGTGGGAACGCCGGGCGGGAGCACTTCAGAGCATCCGGCACCCGCGTATACGCGCGGTATAGGACCAGGTCTCAGAGCCAGCCGCGGGAACGGGCCGTGCTCACCGCCTCGGCGCGGTTGCGCGCCCCGGTCTTGCCGATGGCCGACGACAGGTAGTTCCGCACCGTCCCCTCGGTGAGGAACAGCGACCGGGCGATGTCGGCGACGCTCGCCCCGCCGTCGGCGGCGCGCAGGACGTCGCACTCCCGCGTGGTCAGCGGGCTGGCCCCCACCGTCAGCGCGGTCACCGCGAGCTTCGGGTCGACCACGCGCTCGCCCGCCGTCACCCGCCGGACGGCGGCGGCCAGTTCGGCGGCGGGCGCGTCCTTCACCACGAAGCCGGCCACCCCGGCGTCGAGCGCGCGGCGCAGGTAGCCGGGCCGGCCGAACGTGGTGACGATGACGACCCGCACGCCGGTGAGCCGCTCGGCCACCTCCAGTCCGGACAGGCCCGGCATCTCGATGTCGAGCAGCACCACGTCGGGCCGGTGGGCGGCCACCGAGGCGAGCACCTCGTCGCCGCGGGCCACCTCGGCGACCACCTCGATGTCGGGTTCGAGCCCGAGCAGCGCGGCCAGGCCGCCCCGCACGAGGTCCTGGTCGTCGGCGATGAGCACGCGGATCACGGCACCTCCACCCGCAGCCGGTAGCCGCCCGCCGGCCGGGCGCCGGCCTCCAGGGTGCCACCGGCCGCCTCGACCCGTTCGGCCAGGCCCAGCAGCCCGGTGCCGGGCCCGGCCCCCGCGCCGGCCCGGCCGTCGTCGGTGATCTCCAGGGACCGGGGGCCGAGGGTGATCCAGCACCGGGTGGCGCCGCTGTGCCGCAGCACGTTCGTCACCGCCTCCCGGACGACCCACGCCAACAGCGACTCGGAACCGGGCGGGACGGGGCCCGCGCCCGAGACGGTCAGCCGGATCCCGGCCAGGTCGAGCGCCGCCCGCGCGTTGCCCAGCTCCTCCGGCAGCGACACCGCGCGGTAGCCCGCGACCGCGTCGCGCACGTCGTCGAGGGCTTGGCGGGCGGTGCGCTCGACCCCGCCCATCTCCTCGGCGGCCCGCGCCGGGTCGGTCTCGGCCAGCCGGGCGGCGAGCTGGCTGCGGATGGTGATCGAGGTCAGCGTGTGGCCGAGGATGTCGTGCAGGTCGCGGGCGAACCGCAGCCGCTCGTTCTCCACCGCGAGCCGTTCGCTCTCGGCCCGCGCCCGGCCGAGCTCCATGATCAGATCGCGCATGTGGACCATCCCTCGCACCGCCCCCGCCTCCAGCGCCATCACCAGCGGCACCCACCACACGAACCCCTCGCCGTGGGCGATCAGCACCGCGACGTTCACCACCATGGTCACGACCAGCCCGGCCGCGAAGAACACCGGGCGCAGCGTGCCCAGCACGGAGATCACCAGCACGTACGAGGTGTACGCCCACGGCGCGCCCAGCAGCGGATAGAGCGCCGCCGCCGAGCCCAGCAGCAGCGCCACGCTCCGGAGGTCGGGCCCGCCGACGCCCATGACCCGCCACATGACGCGCGCCCAGCAGTAGGCGAACACGCAGCTGAGGGCCGTGATCAGGGCGATCTCGGCGGGCCCGGCCGTCCGGAACGCCGTCCACAGCGGCCAGACCAGCACGAGCAGCCAGACCTGGGAGGCCAGCCGCGCGGCGGTCAGCGCCCTGCGGCTCACCTCCACGCGGCGCTCCGGTAGCGCCACCCGCCGAGCAGGACGAACAGCGCCGTCCACGCCGCGAGCACCAGCACCGAGGTCCCGGTCGGAGGCAGCCCGTCGAGCGCCCGCCACCCCAGCGACCCCGCCTGGTAGGCGGGGCTGTACTCGGCCAGCGTCCGCAGCCCGCCGGGCATCCGCGACACCGGCAGCCAGAGCCCGCCGAGCACCGCCAGCACGAAGTAGGCGACCATCATGGCGATGGTGGCCGACTGGCCCTTCAGCGAGTAGCCGAACGCCACCCCGAGCGCCGCGAACGGGACCACCCCGGCCCAGATCAGCACCGGCAGCGCCAGCCACGTGGCGGCGGGCAGCCGCACCCCGCCCAGCAGCGCCCCGGCCGCCAGCACGATCACCACGCTCGGCAGCACCGCCAGCATCCCGCCGGCCAGCTTGCTCACGATGTAGCCGTGGGCGGGCAGCGGCGTGACGGCGAGCTGCCGCAACCACCCGCTCGACCGCTCCAGGGCGATCGCCCCGCCGATGAACAACGCGCCGCCCATCGCGCCGTACGTCGCCATCGACACCATCGACACGGGCCCGGACGCCAGGTCGAGCACCTTCGTCCACAGCAGGTAGAGCAGCACCGGGAAGCCGGCCAGGAACACGAGGTTGACCGGGTTGGACAGGGCGCGCCGCACCTCGAAGCGCAGGAAGGACCGCATCACGCCCCCTTCCCGGTCAGGCTGACGAACACGCTCTCCAGGTCGGCCTCCGACGTGCGCACGTTCCGCACGTCGCCGAACCCGGCGAACAGCGCGCGGAGGGTCGCGTCGGAGTCGCCGGTCCGCAGGGTGGCCGTGGCGCCCTCGACCAGGACGTCGTGCACGCCCGGCAGCGACCGCAGCCGGCGTTCGTCCATCGTATCGAGGGTGAGCCGCACCTCCGTGCCGCCGACCAGCGCCTTCATCTCCCCGACCGGGCCGTCGGCGACGACCCGCCCGCCCGACAGCAGCACCACCCGGTCGGCGTGGTCGTCGGCCTCGGCCAGATAGTGGGTGGCGAACACGACGGTGCGGTCGCTGACCTGCCGCCACAACGACCTACGGGCGTCGACGTCGAGCCCGACCGTGGGCTCGTCGAGGATCAGCAGCGCCGGGTCGCCCGCCAGCGCGAGCGCGAACCGGACGAGCTGCCGCTGCCCGCCCGACAGCCCCATCACGCGGCGCCCGGCCAGCGCCTCCAGCTCGGGGTCGGCCAGGATCGACGGCGTCGGGTACATCCCGGCCACGGCCGCGACCAGGTCGCCGACCCGGACGTCGTCGGGCAGCCCGGCGTCCTGCAGCAGCACCCCGACGCGCCCGGCGGCCAGCGCCTCGCGGGGCGGCCGTCCGAACAGCCGGGCGGCGCCCGCGTCGGGGGTGAGCAGCCCGAGGGCGATCGACAACAACGTGGTCTTCCCGGCCCCGTTGGGCCCGAGCAGCGCGACCTTCTCACCCTCGCCGACGCGCAGGCTCACGCCGTCGAGCGCGGTGATCTCCCCGTAGTTCTTCTTCAGTCCGGTGAGTTCCAGCATGCGCCCAGCCTCGCCGGGAGGGGGCGGCGGCCTGTAGTGCCGCCGATCAGCCCGGCCGGGATGACGAATGTCATACGCGGGGCATCGCGTCCTTCCCCGCGACGACCGTGCTGGTCAGGGTGCCGACCTCGGAGATCGTGATGGTGATCCCGTCGCCCGCGCGGAGGGTGAACGGCAGCTCCGGCACCAGGCAGGTGCCGGTCGCCAGGATCACGCCGTCGGGGAAGACGTCCTCGCGGAACAGGTAGCCGACCAGATCGTCGAGCCGGCGGTGGAGCTGGCTGGTGCTCGCCCGCCCGTGCCAGGCCGTCTCGCCGTCGCGGGTGATCGTCAGTTCGATGCCCAGCGTGTACGGGTCGGGCACCTCCCACGACGGCCTGATCCCCGGGCCGGCCGCGCAGCCGCCCAGGTAGATCTTGGCCTGGGGCAGGTAGAGCGGGTTCTCGCCCTCGATCGTGCGCGAGCTCATGTCGTTGACCACGGTGTATCCGGCGATCTCGCCGTGCCGGTTGACGACCAGGCCCAGCTCCGGCTCCGGCACGTCGATCCCGGAGTCGCGCCGCACCGACACGTGCCCGCCGTGGCCGGTCGCCCGCCAGGCCGCCGACTTGAAGAACAACTCGGGGCGGTCGGCGTCGTAGACGAGGTCGTAGACGTCGGCCGCCTTCTCGCTCTCGACCATGCGGGCCGCCTTGGAGCGCTCGTAGGTCACCCCGGCCGCCCACACCTCCATGCGGTCGTCGAGCGGCGGGAGCAGGCGGACCGAGGACCGGTCGTGGCGGGCACCGCCGGCGGCGGCGCACCGGTCGCGCAGCTCCTCGACGGTCAGCCGGAGCAGTTCGCCGATCGACCCGTCGATCTCGATGATGCCGACGCCGTCGTCGAGACCGATCGTGGCCTGGCCGGTGACCGGGCCGATAAACCGCACGATGTGCACTATCTGCTCCTTTGGGGTGGTTCTTCGGGGGCTATCTTCCCAAAGACGTTCCGTCGGCGATGTGCAGGAGGGCGTCCGCGCCCTCGAAGGTGTCGGCGGCCAGGGGGAAGTAGCCCATCTGCGGGGTCGTGTCGGTGCGGGTGACGCCCGACGGCATCGTGGTGGTCAGGCCCCACGTGGGGAACCGGCGTCCCAGGTCGCCCTCGTAGGTGTCCGGTGCGGGCTCGCCGAGCCCGAGGGGCGTGCTGCGACCCAGGCCGGCGGCGATGAAGGCGTACCGGTCTCCCCACAACGAGGCCACGATCTCCCCGGCGCAGTGCCAGGTCAGCGCCTTGTCGCCCAGGTGCCAGGCGCTCGGGGTCTTCTTCAGGTGCAGGTTGTGGGAGAAGACCAGGGTCCGGCCGCGGCGGGCCTCGACGTCGCGGATGTCGAAGAGGTTCTGGGCCATGATGGCGTCGCGGGTGGCGAGCAGCAGGGAGATACGCGCGCCCTGGTCCAGCGGGATCGCCGCCTGCCGGTGGTAGCGCAGCAGGCCGATCCCGGCGGTCAGATGGGTCCTGGCCCGCAGCCACGCCGCGCGGGGGCTCTCCGGCGCCCGTTCGTGGAGCCGGGCGAGCATCTCGTCGGCGATGACGCGCGCCCTGTCGGCCTCCGGGGTCGCGCCCGGCGACCGGGCCGGGTCCATGATGGCGTCGGTGTGGCCCCAGCGTTCGTCGTCGCCCAGCAGCCCGGCCAGGTCGAGGTCGAGGCCCAGGTGGTCGCGGGCGTGCTCCAGGTAGGCGCGCGGGCTGGGCGCGGTGGTGTTCTCGGTGGGGGCGTCGAAGCCGTGGAAGGTCAGCCGCTCCTCCGGCGGCCGGGCCGCGTTGTGGTCGCGCATCCAGGCGACCAGGGCCCGGTTGGGCGCGAACGCGCCCCAGCCGTGGGAGAAGCCGTCGCGCATGACGGCGTCGAGGGAGCCGGGCCCGCCCTGGACGTAGTCGTCGACGGCCAGCGCCGCGACGCGGTCGATCTCCAGGGCGATCGAGCGGAAGCCGAGACCGGTCAGCCGGTCGAACAGGTCGTTGCGCAACCACCCGAAGGCGGGCTCGCCGTGGGTCGGCTCGCCGAGGCCCAGGAGTTCACATGACGGAGGGACGAAGTCGCGAATGTCCTGACTCATGTGCCGCAAGCGTAACATTGAAGGCTCCGTGGAGACTTTTGCGGCGTTTCCGCAGGACGAAGGGGCTGAAGTCTCAACCGTGCGTCCCACCGACCTCGCCCGCGAGCACGGCATCTCGACCCAGGCCGTCCGCAACTACGAACAGGCCGGGTGCCTGCCGCCCGCTGGGCGCACCCCCAGCGGCCACCGCGTCTACACCGAGGTCCACGCCGCGGCGCTGCGCGCCTTCCTGGCGCTCGTCCCGGCGTACGGGCACGCGACCGCGGTCCAGATCATGAACGCCGTCCACGACGGCCGGCTCGACGACGCGCTGGCCCTCGTCGACGCGGGCCACGTCCAGCTGGTCCGCGACCGGGAGACCCTCGACGCGGTGCGCGGCGCCGTCCACCACCTGACGGAGGGGCCGGGAAGACCGGGCGCGCGGAGCATCGGCGCGCTCGCGCGCCGGCTCCGGACCACCCCGGCCACGCTGCGGAAATGGGAGGAGGCCGGGATCCTCGACCCCGGCCGCGACCCGGCCACCGGCTACCGCCTCTACCGCCCGCACGACGTCCGCGACGCCGAACTCGCCCACCTGCTGCGGCGCGGCGGCTACCCGCTGGCGCACATCGCCACGGTCGTCGGGCAGGTGCGCACGGCGAGCGGCACAGCGAGCGGCACAGGGGGCGGCGCCGGCTCGCTCGCCCGCGCCCTCGACGACTGGCGGCGCCGCCTCACCGCCCAGGGGCTGGCCACGCTCCGCGCGGCGGCGCGGCTCGGCGACTACCTGTCACGTGTGGGTGCGCAGGACCCGCCGCTCGACCAGCCCGAGGATCGCGTCGCACAACTTGCCGAGCGTGGCGAGCAGCAGGATGGCCAGTAGCAGGATGTCGGTCCGGCCGGTGTTCTGGCTGTCGGTGAGCAGGAAGCCCAGGCCCATCGACGAGGCGATCAGCTCGGCGGCGACCAGGAACAACCACCCCTGCGCCAGCCCGAGCCGCAGCCCGGAGAAGATCGCGGGAGCGACGCTGGGCAGCATGATGCGGCCCAGCAGCCCGCCGCCGCGCAGCCCGTAGGCGCGCCCGACCTCCACGAGGTGCGGGTCGGCGTGCGCGAGGGCGGCCGAGATGGTCGTGTAGACGGGGAAGAAGCTGCCGATCGCGACCAGCGTGATCTTCGGTCCCTCGCCGATGCCGAGCCACAACACCAGCAGCGGCACCCAGGCCAGCGACGGCACCGCCCGCAGCGCCGCGATGCTCGGCGCGACGACCGCCCGCACCCCGGGCGACAGGCCGACGACGGCCCCGAGCAGGAACCCGAGCCCGGCCCCGGCCGCGAAGCCGAGGAGCACCCGCTGCACGCTGATGGCGATGTGCGTCCAGAGCGACGCGTCCCCGCCCAGCTCGCCCAGCGCCTCCAGCACCGACAGCGGCGGCGGGAGCTGCGCGGTCGAGTACGCCCCGGACGACGCCGCGAGCTGCCACACCACCAGCACCACGAGGGGCAGCGACAGCGCGGCGGCGACCGACGTCCACCGCCGCCGCGACCGGGCCGGCCGCCCGTCCTTCGCGCCGGCGACGGTTTTCACGTCGTCGGCGACCGTCACTGCTTGGCCGCCTGTTCGGCGAACTTCGGCTCGAAGAGGCTGTCGAGGGCGGTCGTCGCGTCCTGCTCGGTCTTGACCTGCTTCTCCTCGACGAGGGTCGGCAGGATGCGCTCCAGCACCGCGCGCTGGTCGGCGCCCGGCACCGGGCTGACGGCCAGGTTGGTGCGCTCGGTCAGCACCAGCTTGGCGACCTCGGGCGACACCTTCGACTCCTTCGACAGCAGCGCGACGGCCGCGTCGGGGTTCTTCTGGATCCAGTCACGGGCCTTCTCGTAGGCGTTGATCGTCGCCTGGACGAGGTCGGGGTGCTCGGTGATGAACGCCTCGCGGGCGTTGAGGAAGCCGTAGGAGTTGAAGCCCGCGTTGCGGTAGATGAGCTTGGACCCGCCGTCGATCTGGCTCTGCGCCATCAGCGGGTCGAGCCCCGCCCACGCGTCGACGTCGCCGCGCTCCAGCGCGGTCTTGCCGTCGGCGTGCTGGAGGTTGACCACCTCGACGTCGGTCGCCGCCAGGCCGGCCTCGTGCAGCGACTGGAGCAGGAAGAAGTAGGGGTCGGTGCCCTTCGTTGCGGCCACCCGCTTGCCCTTCAGCCCCGCCACGTCGGTGATGGGGGAGTCCTTCGCCACCACGACGGCCGCCCACTCGGGCTGGCTGAAGATGCCGACGGCCTTGATGGGCGTGCCGTTCGAGCGGGCCTGGAACGCGGCGGCGCCCGCCGTGGAACCGAGGTCGATCACGTTGCCGCGCAGGTTCTCGTTGGCCTTGTTGGAGCCGGCCGACAACGTCCAGGTGACCTTGACGTTCTTGGCGGCCAGCTCGGTCTCCAGCCACTTCTGCTCGCGGATGACCAGGCTGGAGGGGTTGTAGTAGGCGTAGTCGAGCCGCAGTTCGGTCTGCTGCCCGCCCGTGTTCTCCGCGGCGGGCTGCCCCGTCGCGTCCTCGCCGCTGACGCAGGCGGTGGCGAGCGTCGCGGCCAGGGCGAGGGTCAGCGTGATCCGGAGTCTGCTCATCGTGCGTGGGTCTCTCTTTCCAGGGGGGTACGTCGCGGCACGCCGAGGCCTGCCAGCAGTTCGGACCTCAGCTCGGCCAGTTCCGGCTGATGATGGTCCCGGGGCCGATCACCCGGCACGTCCAGGACGACGCTCACTCCGGTGGGAGCGCCGCCCAGGAGCACGACCCGGTCGGCCAGCTTCAGCGCCTCGTCGACGTCGTGGGTGACGAGGATGACGGTGGTGCCCGACCGCCGCTGCACGTCCTCGACGAGGTCCTGCATGCGCAGCCGCGTCAGCGCGTCGAGCGCGGCGAAGGGCTCGTCGAGCAGCAGCACGCCGGGCCGCCGCGCCAGCGCGCGGGCCAGCGCCGTGCGCTGCGCCATGCCGCCCGACACCTGCCGGGGCCGGTGGTCGGCGAACCCGCGCAGCTCGACCTCGGCGAGCCACTGGCGGCTCTCGGCGTCGCGCTGGTTACGCGGCAGGCCGGGGGGCAGGCCGAGGGCGACGTTGCCCGCGAGGGTGCGCCAGGGGAGGAGCCGGGGTTCCTGGAACACGACGGCGCAACGGGGGTCGATCCCGGTGACGTCGTGCCCGTCGACCTGCACCGTCCCCGACGTGGCGAGGTCGAGCCCGCCGACCATCCGCAGCAGCGTGGACTTGCCGCACCCCGAGGCGCCGAGCAGGGCGACCACTTCGCCGGGGGCGATGTCCAGATCGATGTCGCGCAGCACGACATGGTCGCCGAAGGCCCGGCCGACGCCGCGCAGCGAAACCCCTGCGGGTGCGGTAGTGATCGTCACGAACCGGACTATATCCTACCAAACCGATAGACATAACGGGGTACCGGCCGTAATCATGCGACCCATGAAGGCCGACCTGACCTCGGACGACCCGCGTGCGCGCGCGAACGCCCTCCGCCGCCTCGCCATGCACGGCGCGACCCGGGACGCGGCGGCGGTCGTGGCCCTCATCGACGACCACGCCGTGTTCGACGACCGGGACGAATGTAGCGACCATGAAGAGGCGAACCGGACACCGGTCCGCCTGGTCGCGATCGAGACCCTGGCCGCCCTCGCCGCGCCCGGCGCGTATAGAGAGGTGTTCGACCGGGCCCTGGCCGACGGGGACCTCCGGGTGCGCGCCGCCGCGACGCTGGGCGCGTCGGGGGAGGCGCTGCTGGCGCGGCTCGCCGTGGAGGAGGACCGGGGCGTGCGCTACCGCGTCGCGGTCGCCCTGCACCCCGCCGACGTGGCGGTCGGGGTCCTGGAGGAACTGAGCACGGGCGACGACTTCGCGGCCCTGGCGGCGGGCGTCGTCCTCGACGCGATGGCCTGATCGGCTCGATGAATGGCTGATGTGGAGACATATTCCTCACCCGATCATCACGAATTGAGATAGTCCGCTAACTCCGGCCAATGCCGCAGATAAAACGGATCTAAGTAATCTCCGGGGAGGGTGATTCATGTCCCGTGCGTGCGGTGGTGGCCGTCCTCCCAGGCCGTGCCGGGCGGTGCGCTCCGTTCCAATGAACGCGTTGAATTGGTGGAATTCGCATTCGATCCTCTCGGCCGGCATTTCCTACTGATACGGACGACAACATGCGACGTGACGTGGCCATTGTGCTGTCGGTGGGGCTGGCCGTGGTGGCCGGCATCCTCAGCAACATCCTGGTCGACCAGTGGACGTGGACCGTCGCGACCTTCTTGGTCGTCGTCACGGCGGCGGTCGGTGGCCTGGAGGTTCTCCGCAGGCGGATGGACGACGCGAAGCCGTCGAACGCGAGCGCGTCCACCGTTCTGGAGGCGGTGCGGCGCGAACTCGCCGGCCCGGGCGACCCCGTGGGGGCCCAGGTGATTGCGAGACTCCGGGCCATGCCGCCGCACGGTGACGCGCTGGTCGACGCGCTCGCGCGGGATCCGGACAACGGCTGGGTCGACTCGGAGGCGCGGCGAGCCATCGCGCGGCTGCTGGCGGAGGATCCGCGGTTCGCCCGCGAGGTGGCGCGGGTGACCATTCTGGGATCGACGGTGACCATGAACCGATCGGTCATCGCGGGCGGGGACGTCGACCAGTCGCGCCGCGTGACGATCGGGACAGGGGGACTCGGCGTCCTGGGGCTGGCGCTGCTGCTCGGCGGTGGCGTGATCGGCACCGGCGTCGTCGTCGGGCGGCAGTCAGCCGTCACCCAGGCCGCCACGACAGCCGCGACGCCTCCCGCGACGCCGCCCGCGCAAACGTCCCCCGGCTCCCCGCCCCCGTCGCCGTCACCCGTGCCGTCACCGTCGCGGAAGCCGTTCACCGGGAGTTGGCTGATCAAGAACGGGCATGACCTCGACCCCCGCACCGAGTCCAGCGGTCTCGACGACCTGTCCTTCACCGGCGATGTGGGGTTGACGACTCTGAACAACGCACGGCTCGCGACGGCTCCCACTGGGATTGTCCTGTCACCATCCGCCTGCGATGAGGCGATCGACGCCGCTGGACTCGACCGGGTCCCTACCGGCGACTTGGGCAACGGCGACACCTACTGTTTGCGCACCAGCGACGGCCGCATGGGAACAGTCAGCGTCCGAGACTGGCGGAACGACGCCCTGGGCGGGTGGATCCGGGTGAGTTGGACGATCTGGCGCTGACTGGCGGCTCGGGGACCTAGGCCCGTCTCCAAGTGGTGTGCAAGTGATCCCTGCGAAGCTAGTCCCGAAATATCGGGAAGGATCATGGTGTTCGGGATTGTTCGCCCCTGCAAGCACAACCTCTGCGGCGGCCTGTTCGCGGAGTGGATGGCCCACCTGTGCGGCCTCTGCGTGGCCCTCCGCGACGAGCACGGCCACGCCGCCCGCCTCGTCACCAACTACGACGGGCTGCTCGTCTCGGTGCTGACCGAGGCCCAGTCGAAGGAGACCAGGCACCGCCGCGCCGCCCCCTGCGCCCTGCGCGGGTTCAAGGGCGCCGACATCAGCGAGGCGGAGGGCGTCCGCCTGGCCGCCGCCGTGTCCCTGATCCTCGCCTCGGGCAAGCTCAAGGACCACGTCGAGGACGGCGACGGCCCGTTCGCCCGCCGCCTCGTGGCCGCGGGCGGGACGAGACTCGCCGAGCGGTGGTCGCGCGCGGGCACGGCCACTGCCGGGGCGCTGGCGTTCGACCCGGGGCCGCTGCTGGCGGCCGTACAGGAACAGACGAGGGTGGAACGCCTCCCGGACAGAACCCTGCTCCAGCTCACCGCCCCGACCGAGGACGCCGTCGCGGCGGCCTTCGGCCACACGGCCGTCCTGGCCGGCAAGCCCGGCAACAGGGAGACGCTGGAGGAGGCCGGACGCTACTTCGGGCGGCTCGCCCACCTGCTCGACGCCGTCGAGGACCTCGAACAGGACCGCGCGCAGGGCGCCTACAACCCGCTCGTCGCCTCCGGCACGGACCTCGCCACCGCCCGTCGGCACTGCGACGACGCGGTCGGCGGGCTGAGGCTGGCGCTGGCCGACCTCGACCTCGAACGCCGCGGCCTGGTCAGAGCGCTGCTCGTCAGGGAGACGGCCCGCGCCGTCGACCGCACCTTCGCCGAGGCGGAGGCCCCGAAGAAGGACCGCCGCCTCAAGCCCGACCCCGGCGGCCTGGTCTCGTTGTTGTGCACGTCGGCCGCCTGCTGCACCTGCGGGCTCTACCGCCCGCCGTGGGACGAGGAGCGGTACAAGTCATGCACCGAGCGTTGCGACTGCAGCGGGTGCGACGCGTGCTCCAACTGCTGCAACGGGTGCTCGGGCTGCTGCGACTGCTGCGAGTGTTGCGACTGCTCCTGCGACTGCTAGCACTTCGGGGCGACGGCGTCGATCTTCGCGCCGAAGTCGTCGTCGTAGACCCTGCGGAAGTCGCCGCCGCGCACGGTCCGGGTCTCCTTCCGCGTCGGCACCTCGATCCAGTTGATGAAGCACCCGGCGGAGGTGGCCCGGAAGGAGCCCACGTTGTCGTGCAGCGCCGGGGGCATGTCCACGTAGCCGTTGTCCGGGTTCCAGCACCACGACGAGCCCTTGTAGTCGCGGCCGCTGAACATGCAGATGTCACCGGTCCGCGCCTGGGCGGCGGGAGCGGCCGCGGTCAGGGAGGCGAGGGCGATCAGTCCGGCGAGGGTGGCGAAACGAATCATGGTGTCGACGATAACCCCGGGTGATCATGTGACTCCCGTAGGCGACGTACAGGAAAAGGGAAAGGCCCGGCCGGGGTGGCACCCGGCCGGGCCGTCTCCCATGGGTCAGCCGACGACCGAGCGGAGCGGGATGCCCGCCACGTTCAGCTCGTTGACCAGGTCACGCAGGAAGGGGTGCTCGTGGATGTCGAGGCCCTCCGGGTTCGGGATCGTCAGGTAGGACGACCCGGCCGCGCTGGCGACCGTCGCGGTGTCGGTGTACTTCGCGACCACGGCCTGGGTGCGGGCGAGGTCGGCGTCGGCCACCTGGATCTGGAACGGACGCCACTCGCCGCCGATCAGCGGGGTCTCCTCCGAGACGGCGGGGGCGGCGGTCCGGGCGAGCGCCTTCTTCTGCGCGGCGGGGGCGGGGGCGCCCTTCGGCATCAGCAGGGCGTTGGCGACCAGGTGGATGCCGTTCTCGTTGTACGCCCGGAACAGCGGGTTGTAGGCGAACAGCACCGCGTGCCCGGCCCCGGTCGGCTCGTTGGTCAGCGCGACCGAGCCCTTGAGGGCGTCGGCGCCGTTGGTGGTGCCGTTGACCCACCAGGTGCCGTCGCTCGGGTAGGTCAGCACGTTGGCGCCGGTCGTCGACGGGTTGAGGATCGGGTCGCCGTTGTTGAACTGGAAGTCCTCGGCCGGGCGGCCCAGGGCGACCGGGTCCGACGTCGCGGTGTCGACGCGGAAGTGCGAGCCGATGACCTGGTAGCCGGTCGGCTTGGTCTTCTCGGTGGTGCTGGTCAGACCGGCCGCGCGGGCGACGCGGGTGCCCTGGTTGCGCAGGCCGATGTAGGTGCCGCCGTTCGAGACCCACGCCTTGAGGTTGGCCTGGCCCTGGGCGGTCAGGCCGCCGGTGGCGTTGCTGCCGTCGGGCATCAGCAGGACGCCGCGCTCGGTGAAGGCGGCGGTGTTGTTGTTGATGTCGGCGGTGGTGACCGGCTTGAGGGTCAGGCCCCACTTGGCGCCCAGGACGAAGCGGGCCTCGCCGTAGGAGCCGGAGGTGGTGGAGACGCCCGTGCCGTTGTAGAGGCCGACGTCCGGGGTCGTCAGGAGGGTGCCCGAAGGAGCCTCGCCGCTGCCGGCGACGGTCACGCCGAGGGAGGTGGCGAGCTCGTCGAGCTCGGCGCGGTCGACCTCGCCGGGCGAGAAGCTGACGACACCGGTCGACAGGTCGCGCTTGAGCGCCACGCCCTGGCCGAGGAGCTTGAAGGTCAGCTCCGAGGCGGCGGCGGAGTCGAGCGGGTAGGAGAAGGAGCCCTTCTTCGACGCGCCCTGGGCGACGCCGCCCTCCATCTTGCGGACCAGCTGGGCCTGCGGCGACACGACGTCACCGCTGTAGACCGTGTCGACGCCCGCCAGGAGCGGGTTGCTCCAGGAGGACACGTCGTAGAAGTACGGGAACGGCACGTACGGGTCCTCGCCGAGCGTCGCCTGGATCCAGTGCTTCTGCGGCTGGGCCATCGGGATGTAGTAGGAGCCCTCCGGAATCACCTTGTCCGTCTCGGACCGGCCGCCGAAGATCTTGGCGTTCGGCACCGTGAGCGGCTTGGTGAGGCGGTAGACCTCGACGTCCATCTTGCGCAGGCGCTCGACCAGCTTGCGCACGTCGCCGAGCTGACGGTCGTTCAGCAGGAAGTACGAGCGGATCTTGACGTCCGGGACCGGGAACTGGACGGTGTTGGTCGGCTGCACGACCTCGTTCGGCTCCAGCACGCCCTGCTCGCCCTCGGCGAGCGCGGTCTTCCAGATGTTCCAGTAACTGCCGAGGATCTCGTGCTTGTTGGCGGCGGCCCAGCCCGTGGTGGCCCACTGGGTGTTGAACTGCTGCTGCACCCGGTCGGGGACGGCCGAGGAGGAGCCCTTCTCGAACGTCATGCCCGCGGCGCCGAACCCGGTGGCCGGGACGGTGTCGCCGTAGCCCATGTAGAACATGTCGTACGTGGCGTAGTTGAAGTAGCACTCGACGGTCACCGAGCCGCCGCAGGCGCCGTTGAAGCCGAAGCCGGCCTTGTTGGCCTCGCCGATGCGGTTGATCCAGTCGACCGGCTGGTCGGCGATCTCGTGGTGGATCGGGTCGGCGTTCGGCGGGAAGAAGTACTGCCGTCCGCCCATCTCGTGGGCGTCGATGAAGACCTGCGGCGGATACCTCCGCAGCAGCTCCAGCTTGGCGTCGGTCTCCTTCTGGGTGCGCGCGAACCAGTCACGGTTGAGGTCGAAGCCGTACTCGTTCTGCCGGCGGCTGGCGTCGCGGCCGTCCGGGTTCTGGGTCGGCACGATGATCGTGATCAGGTTGTCGTTGCGCGTCTTGACGTCGCACGACAGGCCCGAGGCGAGCTCGTAGAGGGTCTGCAGCGAGGCGTCGGCGCCGCTCTTCTCGCCGCCGTGCACGTTGCCGGCGACGTAGACGATCGCGGGGGCGTCCTGTGCGATCTTGGCGGCCTTGGCGTCGGTCAGGGTGCGCGGGTCCCGCAGCGACACGATGTCGTCCGCGATCTTCTTCAGCCGCGCGTCGGTGACGTTGGCCGCGTTCGAGACGATCGCGTAGGGCAGCTCGGTGCCCAGCACGCTGTTCGTCATGACGCCCAGGCGCACGCGGTCGGAGGCGGCGCCCACGGCGTGGGTGTAGTCGATGAGCTCCTGACTGGTCAGGATCCGGGTCTGGCCCGTGCCGAGCGGGAACCCGAAGAACTGCTGGGGGCTCGGGACCGACGCGATGTGGGCGGTGGGGTCGCTGGAGCAGTCGGCCGCCGCCGACTGCGCCGAGGCGGTCGGCGTCAGGGTGAGGCCGGCCGCCACCAGCGTCGCGGCGCCCAGTGCCGCGACGTAGGGGGTTTTTCTGCGCATTGACGCGCGGAACCGCATGTCGCCTCCAGGGCGGAGGGGACGGGGGCGCTCGGGAGAGGGAGCCCGTCCGAGGGAGTGGAAAGCCACTGCGGACGGTAATGGAACGGTAAAAAAGGGACAAGGGATAGGAAAACTCAACAAAACACTGTCAGAACATGTGGTATCTGACATATTACCAGGTCACATGGGTCACGCCGGTCCCGAATGTCCCTTTATAACGCCTGATAACGAGTGGGCGTCGGCTTCGCAACCCGGGAACTGCTTCCTTCCGTCACGGCTCCGCCTGGCCGGCCATACCGGTCCGGAGCTCACCGAGCGCCTTCTCCAGCCGCGCCGCCCGCGCTCGCGGGCCGCGCGCCTTGAGCAGCGGGAGGATCAGCAGGTAGCGCGCGGTCCGGTCGAGGCCCTCGAAGACCGCGCGGGTGGCGGGGTCGAGCGCCGCCTCCAGATCGGCGGGCACCGTGAACTCGCTCTGCGCCGCGTAGGCGGCGTCCCACCGGCCGTCGGCGCGGGCCGCCGCCACCTCCGCCAGCCCCGGCGGGCGCATGCGCCCGGCCTCGATGAGGGCCTCGGCCCGGCGGACGTTCACCCGCGACCACGCGCCGCCCGGCCGCCGCCGGGAGAAGCGCTGCAGGTAGCTCTGCTCGTCGTGGCGTCTGCGCTGACTGTCGATCCAGCCGAAGCAGAGCGCCACGTCGAGCGCCTGGCCGATCGTGACCGACGTCAGCGGCGCGCCCTTCTTGGCGATGCGCAACCACACGCCCTCACCGGCGTGGTTGGCCGACAACCAGGCCTCCCACGCCGCCGCGTCCGGAAAGTGCATCATCGGCCCAGCATCTCCAGGTAGTGGGGGTTGTACATGACGCCCAGCACGTTGCCGAACGGGTCGGCGACCGCCGCCGTCACGAACCCCTCGCCGCGGTCGGTCAGCGGGAGGTGCGGCGTCGCGCCCAGCTTCAGCAGCCGGTCGAGCGACTCCGCCACGTCGTCGACGTGCCAGTGGACCACCGCGCCGCCGGGCCGGTCCGGGGCGCCTCCGGGGGCGTACCGGGAGTCGGCGAGGCCCAGCTCCGCCAGGTGGTCGCCGATCCGGAACTCCACGTACCCCGGCACCGCGAAGTAAGGCTCGATCCCGAGCACCTCCGTGTACCACTCCGTGGCGGCCTTCAGGTCGTCGGCCCAGAACGTGATGGTGGCCGGTCCGCGCAACATGGGTTGCTCCCTTCGTCTCCCTTCGCACACTAGGGACGATCGCGGAACGTACGGTTCCGCGATTGACTGGGACCATGCTGGAAACCTCCGTCAGGCTGCTCCGCCTGCTGTCCCTCCTCCAGTCACGCCCCGCCTGGGGCGGCCCCGAGCTGGCCGACCGGCTCGGCGTGACCGGCCGGACCGTCCGCAACGACGTCGAGCGCCTGCGCATCCTCGGCTACGAGATCCGCGCCACCCCGGGCGTCGCGGGCGGCTACCGGCTCGGCGCGGGCGCGGCCCTGCCGCCGCTGCTGCTCGACGACGAGGAGGCGGTGGCGGTGGCGGTCAGCCTGCACGCCGCCGCCGGGGGCACCGTCACCGGCATCGAGGAGACCTCGCTGCGCGCGCTGACGAAACTGCAGCGGATGCTCCCCTCGCGGTTGCGGCACCGCATCGACGCCGTCGGCATGGCCACGGTGTCGGTCACCCGGCGCGGCCCCACCGTCGACGCCGACGTCCTCACCCACATCGCCGCCGCCGTCCGCGACCGCGAACGCCTGCGCTTCGACTACCGGCTCCGCGACGGCACCCCCGGCGTGCGCGAGGTCGAACCGCACCGGCTCGTCCACACCGGCCGCCGCTGGTACCTGCTCGCCTGGGACGTCGCCCGCGCCGACTGGCGCACCTTCCGTGTCGACCGGGTGCGGCCCCGCGTGCCGAACGGTCCGCGCTTCGTCCCGAGGGAACCTCCGGCGGACGCCGCGACCCACGTCATGCGCGGGGTCGGCTCGGCGTCCTACCGCCACCCGGCCCGCGTCCGGCTGCACGCCCCGATGGAGCGGCTGGCCGAACTGCTCCCCCCGGCGGCCGGGGTGCTCACCGACGACGGCGTGCTGGAGACGGGCGGCGACTCGCTGGGCGACCTGGCGGCCTTCCTCGGGAGCCTGGGCGTCGACTTCACCGTGCTCGACCCGCCGGAACTGAGGGAGCACCTCCACCGGCTGGCGGAGCGATACGCCCGAGCCTGAGCACACTCGGCACCCGGATCCGTGCTGCCATACGCCCTGCGGCTGCGCATCCGACGAAGGAGCAGACGAAGCACGGCCCCTCAGCCGTCCGGCGGGTGGATCCGTCGAGGTCGAACGCGACGCGGGCCGGCTGGTCGTCCATGACGGTCGAGCGTCGCACGGCCGGAGTCTCTGCGGAATCCACCGATCGGCTGAGCCGGATTCCCGCCTGCCGGGCGGTGCCGCGGGCCGCCCCCGCCGGAGCACGCTTGGGCCATGCCCACCGTGATCGAGGTGCACAACCTCCACAAACGCTACGGCGACAAGGTCGCCGTCGACGACGTCTCCTTCACCGTCGAGCAAGGCGAGATCTTCGGCATCCTCGGCCCCAACGGGGCCGGGAAGACCACCACGGTCGAGTGCGTCGAAGGCCTGCGCACCCCCGACGGGGGCGCCGTCTCCGTCCTCGGCCTCGACCCGCTGCGCGACCGCGCCGAACTGACCCGCAGGGTCGGCGTCCAGCTGCAGGCCGGCCTGCTGCCCGGCAACCTGCGCGTCGGCGAGGCCCTGGAGCTGTACGCCTCCTTCTACCCGCGCCCCGCCGACTGGCGCGCCCTGCTCCACGACCTCGGCCTGCCCGCGAAGTCCCGGTACGCCGCCCTCTCCGGCGGCCAGAAGCAGCGGCTCTCGATCGCGCTGGCCCTGATCGGCGATCCCGACATCGCCATCCTGGACGAGCTGACCACCGGCCTCGACCCGCAGGCGCGGCGCGACACGTGGGCGCTGATCGAGGGGGTCAGGGCGCGCGGGGTGACGATCGTGCTCGTCACCCATTTCATGGAGGAGGCCGAACGCCTCTGCGACCGGGTGGCCCTGATCGACGCGGGCCGGGTCGTCGTCGTCGACACGCCCGCCGGGCTGGCCGAACGCGCCCAGATCGAGCAGCGCCTCCAGTTCCGCCCCTCGCGCGAGCTGGACGTCGCCTTGCTCGCGGACCTGCCGGGCGTCACCGGCGTCACCCGCCGGGGCGAGCTGATCGTCGTCACCGGCGACGACACCGTCGTGACCGCCGTCATGGCCGTGCTGGCCAGGAACCAGATCACGGCCGAGCGGCTGCGTGTCGAACAGGGCGGCCTCGAAGCGGCCTTCGTCCAGCTGACCAGGAAGGACCTCCCGTGAACCAGGCGACCTGGCGGCTGATCGCCGTGGAGGGGAGGCTCACCGTCCGCGACAGGGTCGCCCTCGTCTGGGGCGTGGCCTGTCCGCTGGTGGTGCTCGTCATCCTGGGCAGCGTCCCGGCGCTGCGGGAGCCGCTCACCGCGGACCTGACCGTCTTCGACGTCTACGTGCCGGTCCTGATCCTGTTCAACGTCGCCATCCTGGCGATGACCGCGCTGCCCACCACTGTGGCGGGCTACCGGGAGAACGGCGTGCTGCGGAGGATGCGGACCACCCCCGTCGGGCCGGTCCGGGTCCTGGCCGCCCAGCTCGCCGCCAACTTCGTGATCGCGCTGGTCGCGATGGTGATCTTCCTCCTGGTGGCCGGGCTCGGGTTCGGGGTCGACCCGCCGCGCCATCCGCTCGGGTTCGCGGTCGCCTGGTTGCTGGCCACCGCCGCGCTGCTCTCGATCGGGCTGCTGGTCACCGCGCTGGCGCCGTCGCGGTCGGCGGCCACGGCGGTCGGCACGCTGCTGTTCTTCCCGATGATGTTCTTCGCCGGCCTGTGGGTGCCGATCGAGCAGATGCCGCCGCTGCTGCGGGACGTCAGCGCGTACACGCCGCTCGGCGCGGGCATGGGCGCCTTCCAGGACGCCTACCTGGGCGGCTTTCCCTCGTGGCCGCCGCTGGTGATCCTGGTGGCCTACGCGGTCGGGTGCGCGGCCGTCGCGGTCCGCTGGTTCCGCTGGGAGTAGGGTTGCCGTTCCTCATCGTCACCGTCGTGCCGTACACGCTGCTCGCCGGGCTCGCCGTCCTGGTCGTGGCCGCCGGGTTCCCGGTGACCGAACTGCTCCCGGCGGCGGCGTGGATGATCGTCCTGTTCCGGTGGCGCACGACGCCGCCGTTCTTCGCCGGGCTGCTGGTGATCACCGCCGTGATGGTGCTGCAGAATCCTCTGTACGGGCTGTTCACCCCGGTCCCCTACGTCTACGCCTTCACGGTGCTGACCTGGCCGTGGCGGCTGGGCGGGGTGGCCCTCACGGCGGTGGTGGCCGGGGCGGCGCAGGCGTCGGCCGCGCCCGGGATGGTCGTGCTGCAGGGGGTCATCATCACGGTCAACGTCGTGATGATGGTCACCACCGCCTGGGTGCTGCACACCGCCGACGTCGAACGGGAGCGGCGGCTGGCCGCCATGGAACGTCTGGAGGCCGCGCTGGAGGAGAACGCCGGGCTGCACGCCCAGCTCCTCGTCCAGGCCCGGGAGGCCGGCGTGCTCGACGAGCGGCAGCGCATGGCCCGGGAGATCCACGACACCCTCGCCCAGGGGCTGATCGGCATCATCACCCAGCTCCAGGCCGCCGAGCAGCGGCATGAGGTGCCGGCCGCCTGGCGGCGGCCGTTCGACGCGGTGCTGGGGCTGGCCCGCGAGAGCCTGGCGGAGGCCCGCCGGTCGGTCGACGCGTTGCGGCCCGGCGACCTGGATACCGCCCGGCTGGGCGAGGCGCTGGAAACGGTCTCCGGGAAGTGGTCGGCGCTGCACGGCGTCCCCGTCCGGTTCACCACCACCGGGACGGCCCGCCCGCTCGCCCCCGCCGTCGAGTTCGCGCTGCTGCGCACGGCCCAGGAGGCGCTGGCCAACGTGGCCAGGCACGCCGGGGCCACCCGGGTCGGGGTGACGCTCTCCTACCTGGAGGAGGAGGTGGCGCTGGACGTACGGGACGATGGCCGGGGTTTCGATCTTTCCCACCGGAGTGAGGGGTTCGGATTGGCGATCATGCGGCAGCGGGTCGAAGGGCTCGCCGGGAGCCTGCACGTCGAGTCGGAGCCCGGCGGCGGCACCGGCGTCTCCGCCTGCGTCCCCTGGAGGTCCGCGTGATCCGGCTGCTGGTCGCCGACGACCACCCCGTCGTCCGGGACGGGCTGTGCGCCATGTTCGCGGCGGCCCCCGGGTTCGAGGTGGTGGGCGAGGCGGGCGACGGCGCCGAGGCGGTGCGGCTCGCGGCCGGCCTGCGGCCCGACGTCGTCCTGCTCGACCTGCGCATGCCGGTGCTCGACGGCCTGGGCGCGATCACCGAGCTGGCGCGGCTGGGCGTGCCGTCGAAGATCCTGGTCCTGACCACCTACGACACCGACGCGCACGTCCTGCCCGCGATCGAGGCGGGCGCGACCGGCTACCTGCTGAAGGACGCGCCCCGTGAGGAGCTGCTGCGTGGCGCGCGGGCCGCCGCCCGGGGCGAGAGCGTGTTGTCTCCGTCGGTGGCGGCCCGGCTGCTGAGCCGGGTGCGGACGCCACCGCCGCCGCTCAGCCCCCGCGAGCTGGAGGTCCTCGAACTGATCGCGGCCGGGAACACCAACCGCGAGGCGGCGGCCCTGCTGTTCATCACCGAGGCCACGGTCAAGAGCCACCTGCTGAACGTCTACGCCAAGCTCGGCGTCAACGACCGCGCCGCCGCCGTCGCCGAGGCGTTCAACCGCGGCCTGCTCGTGCCGAAGTGACCCGGCTACTCCTCCGGATCGGCCGGGACGTGGAGCAGGGCCAGCAGGCGGCGGCGCAGTTCGCCGAAGCCCGGCACGTCGACCGCGCGCGGACGGCCCAGGTCCACCTCGATCTCCTCGGCGATGCGTCCCCGGTCCAGCACCAGGAGACGGTCCGACAGGAGCAGCGCCTCCTCCACGTCATGCGTCACCAGCAGGGCCGCGAACCCGTGCCTGGCGCGCAGCCGGCCGAACAGCGCCTGCATCTTCAGCCGGGTCAGGGCGTCGAGCGCGCCGAAGGGCTCGTCGAGCAGGAGCAGGTCGGGCTCGCGCACGAGCGCCCGGGCGAAGGCCACCCGCTGGCTCTGGCCGCCGGACAGCTCCGACGGCCACGCGCGGCCGCGGTCGGCCAGGCCGACCTCCTCCAGCGCGGTCGCCGTGCGGGCCGGGGCGTCGCCGCCGCGGACGCCCAGGGCCACGTTCTCGGCCACCCGCTTCCACGGGAGCAGGCGGTGCTCCTGGAAGACCACCGCCCTGGAGCCGAACGTGGTGAACTCGCCGGTGGCCTCCTCGTCGAGGCCGGCCAGGATGCGCAGCAGCGTGCTCTTGCCCGAGCCGCTCTCGCCCAGCAGGGCCACGACCTCGCCCTTCTCGATACGCAGGTCGACGCCGTCCAGGACCGTCGTGCCGCCGAAGACGCGGCGCACGCCGGTGGCGGTCACGACGCCTTCAGGCCGCGACGCCATGACAACGTTCTCCTCTCCGCGGTGCGCAGGGCCAGATCGGACAGCAGGCCGAGGGCGGCGTAGACGATCAGGCCGAGGACGACGATCTCCGTCTGGCTGAAGTCGCGGGCCTCCATCATCATGAAGCCCAGGCCGCTCTGGCCGTTGACCTGCTCACCCACGACCAGGCTGAGCCAGCCGGCCGCGAACGCCAGGCGCAGGCCCAGGAACAACGACGGCATCGCGCCGGGCAGCACGACGTGGCGGATGCGCTCCAGCTGGGTGAGGCCGCAGGTGCGGGCGGCCTCGACCAGGCGTTCGTCGATGTCGCGGATGCCGGCGTAGGTGTTGAGATAGATCGGGAAGAACGCGCCCAGGGCCACCAGCGACACCTTGAGCGACTCCCCGATGCCGACCCAGATGATGAGCAGCGGCACCAGCCCGAGGTGCGGCAGCATGCGGGCCGCCTGCACGGGCGGGTCGACCAGGTCGTCGCCGTTGCGGAACAGGCCCGCCACCGCGCCCAGGAACAGGCCGAGCAGCCCGCCGATGAGCAGTCCGAGGGCGGCCCGCTCCACCGACTCCAGCAGGTGCAGGCCGAGAGAGCCGTCCAGGGTCAGCCGCCAGGCCGCCCCGGCGACCTCGCTCGGCGGGGGCAGCTTGTCGGGCGACAGGACGCCGGCCCGCGCGGCGCCCTCCCACACGGCGACGAGGGCGATCGGCGTGATCAGCCGCCTTGGCCGGAACCTCACGTCAGGACGTCCGCGAAACCCGGGTCGATCAGGCTCTTGACGTCGACCTTGCCGGGGATGAGGCTCAGCTCGGCGAAGCCGTCGGCGATCTGCTGGAGTTCGTCGCCGATCGCGGCGTCCACCGGGGCCAGCGGCTGGGCGCTGCGCTCCAGGGCGCGGCGGGCGACGTCCTCGGGGATCTTCAGTTCGGGTACGAGCAGCTTGACGCGCTCCTCCGGGTTGGCGATGCCCCAGTCGGTGACCTCGCGGTAGACCTTCAGGTACTCGCGTACGAGATCGGGCTTCTTCTCCAGGGCCTCCGGCGAGACCAGCAGGTACTCCCGGTTGTTGGCCAGACCGGTGGCGTCGGCGAGCACCTTCACGCCGGGCGCCTCCGCCAGCGAGAAGTACGGGTCCCAGATGATCCAGGCGTCGACCTGGTCGTTGTCGAACGCGGGGCGCGCCTCGGCCGGCTTGAGGTACTGCACCTGGATGTCGCCGATCTTCATGTCGTTGGCCTCGAGGAGCTTGACCAGCAGCCAGTTGACGTTGGAGCCCTTGTTGAGCGCCACCTTCCTGCCCGCGAGGTCCTTGAAGGAGGTGAAGCCGCTCTTCTCCTTGACCAGCACGGCCTCGCCCTTCGGCACCGGCTGCGAGGTCGCGATGATCTTGAACTTGGTGCCGCCGGCGGCGGCGAAGATCGGCGGGGCCTCGCCCGTCTGGCCGATGTCGATCGCCCCCGCCTTGAGCGCCTCCGTCAGTGCCGGGCCGCTCTCGAACAGCGACCAGGTGGCGTCCTTGGCCAGACCCCTGGCCTTGAGCAGGCTCTGGCCGCCGAAGCGCTGGTAGCCGACGCGCAGTTGCTCGCCGTCGGCCGTCGTCTCACCTCCCCCGCAGGCGGCGAGACTGCCGAGCAGGGTGAGCACGCCAAATAAAGCAGCGATGCGGCGCATAACGGGTGGCTCCTTGCGGGGAACGACGCAAACGGTCGTCAGTATGCCGACAAATCCTACTTTTTGTATAGGGTTAGTAGGGAATACTCCCGGGCCCGGGCCCGACATGCGAAATCGGGACCTAGGCCCGCGTCAGCGGCAGCCTGACCGGCGGGGGCAGCGGCGCGGCGACCGGGTCGGCCATGAACGACTGGAGCATCAGGGCCGCGAAGCGGCGGGAGGCGGCGACCCGCGTGGCGGGCGACTCGGCGCGGATGCCCTCGTTGGCCATCAGCGCCAGGCTGAGGTCCTCGATGACGAAGTCGCGGCGCAGCGGGCCCGCCTTCTTCGCCCGGCCGACGAGTTCGAGCAGCATCCGCAGCGTGCGGTCGCGGTCGGCGGCGAAGACGGCCTCGGGCAGCCGCGAGGTGAACACGCGGGCGAAGCCCCGGTCGAGGGCGTGCAACTCCATGAGCCGCTCGACGACCAGGCGGAAGCCCTGCCACGGATCGGGCGTCGCCAGGCCCTCGGCGACGATCGCCGAGCACGTCTCCATCTGCTCGGCGAACGCCTCGGACAACAACGCGTCCTTGGTGGCGAAGTGGCGGTAGAGGGTCGCCGCGCCGACCTCGGCCCTTCGGGCGATCTCCCGGAGCGGCACGTCGAGGCCCTCGGTGGCGAACGCCAGGCGGGCCACCGCGAGGATGCGCTCGCGGTTGTCGCGGGCGTCGGAACGCCGCCTCGGTCCCACTTCCGCCGTCACCGCTCTCACTTTAGTCAACCGGACGGGGTGTTCCGTTACGGTCCCCGGACATGAGAATCGTGCAGTTCACCGCATACGGCCCGCCCGCCGTCGTCCACGTCACCGAGGCCCCGGAACCGCACGCCGGGCCGGGGGAGATCCGCGTCGCCGTGCGGGCGTCCGGGGTCGCGCCCGGCGAGGTCGCGATCCGTTCCGGCCGGCTGCGCGAGGTGGTGCCCGTCGTGCTCCCGTTCCGGACCGGCTTCGACGCCGCGGGCGTGGTCGACGAGGTCGGCGCGGGCGTCACCGGCGTGCGCCCCGGCGACGAGGTGTTCGGCGCGGCCGACCCCGCCCGGCGCGGGGCCAACGCCGAATTCGCGGTGCTGACCGCGTGGGCCCCCAAACCGGCCGCGTGGAGCTGGGAGGAGGCGGGCGGCGCGGCGGGCGCGGCCGAGACCGCCACCCGCGTGCTCGACCGGCTCGCCGTCGTCCCCGGGCAGACCGTGCTCGTCCAGGGCGCGGCCGGGGGGACCGGCGCGGTCGCCGTCCAGTTCGCCGTCGCGCGCGGGGCCACGGTCATCGGCACCGCGAGCGAGCACAACCACGACTTCCTGCGCTCGCTGGGGGTGGTGCCCGCGACGTACGGGCCGGGACTGGTCGACCGGGTCCGGGCGCTGGCCCCCGCCGGGATCGACGCCGTCCTCGACTGCGCGGGAGGCGCGCTGCCCGACCTCGTCGCCCTGGCCGGCGACCCCGCGCGGGTGGTGACGATCGCCGACTTCACCGCGCGGGCCCACGGGGTGCACCTGTCCCACGGCGCGCCCGCCGCCGAGGTGGGCGCGGGCGACCCCCTGGCCTGGCACGGGCTCGCGGACGCCGTCGCCCTCGCCGACGAGGGGCGGCTGCGGGTGCCGGTCGCGGCGGCCTTCCCGATGGACGAGGTCGCCGCCGCGCACGAACTCGTCGAGACCCGGCACGCCCGGGGGAAGGTCGTGCTGGTGCCCTGACGGAAAGTTTCGGTCATCCGGCGGCGGGCTACCGAAACCCCTGATCGGCGGATCGCCGCAGTTGAGACCGGGTTATCCGAGCTGACCGGCGGCCGGTCGAAGGTGAAAGTTTCGAAACTATTGACCCCTACGTTCGTTACATCTACGTTTGCTGCGATCGAGTACGGCAGACGGAGGGACGGGGTCAGATGAGAGCTGCGCTGCTGGAACGGGTCGGGGCGCCCCTCGTCGTGCGCGACCTCGACCTCGCGCCGCCCGGGCCGGAAGAGGTGCTGGTCAGGGTCGAGGCGGCCGGGGTCTGCCACAGCGACCAGCACTACCTCGCGGGCGACCTCAGATGCCCGCTGCCGGTCGTCCCCGGGCACGAGGGCACCGGCGTGATCGAGGCCGTCGGGCCCGGGGTGACCCGGTTCCGGCCCGGCGACCGGGTCTGCCTCATGTGGCGGCCCCGGTGCGGCCAGTGCCGCAACTGCCTGGTGGGCCGCCCCGCCCTGTGCGAGGCCGCCGGGGTCATGGTCGGCTCGGGCGGCCTGCTCGACGGCACCACCCGGCTCAGCGCCGACGGCGAGAAGGTCCACCACCTGCTCGGCGTCTCCTGCTTCGCCGAATACTGCGTGGTGTCCGAACGGGCCGTCGTCCCGGTCCCCGACGGGGTCCCCCCGGAGGTCGCCGCCATCGCCGGATGCGCCGTCATCACCGGCGTCGGCGCGGTGCTCAACGCCATCGGCGAGTGCGCCGGCGACGGCATCGTCGTCTTCGGCGCCGGCGGCGTCGGCCTGTCGGCCGTCCTCGGCGCCGTGCTCGCGGGCGCCAACCCCATCGTCGTCGTGGACGTCGTCGCCGAACGCCTGGAGACCGCCGAGCGCCTGGGCGCCACCCACGTCGTCGACGCCTCGGCCGTCGACGTCGCCGCCGCCCTGACCGCCATCCGCCCCGGCGGCGCCGAATGGGCCATCGAGGCCGTCGGCCGCCCCGACACCCTGGAGACCGCCTTCGAGGCGCTCCGCCCCGGCGGCACCCTCGTCGCCGTCGGCCTCGGCAAGGTCGGCCAGACCTTCAACGTGCCCGTCAACCTGCTGGTCCAGCGCGAGCGACGGATCGTCGGCAGCCTCTACGGCTCCGCCAACCCCCTCGTCGACCTGCCGAAGATCTTCGACCTCTACCTCGCCGGACGCCTGCCCCTCGACCTCCTGGTCGGCAGGCGCTACCGGCTCGACCAGATCAACGAGGCGTTCGCCGACCTCACCGGCGGCGCCGTCGGCCGTGGAGTGATCGTGCCATGAGCGAGTACGCCGTCTACCCCAGCCTGCGCGGCCGGGTCGCCCTCGTCACCGGAGGCTCCACCGGCCTCGGCGCCGAGTTCGTCGCCCAGCTCGCCACCCAGGGCGCCAAGGTCGCCTTCGTCGACGTCGACGACGAGGGCGCCCAGAAGCTCACCGACCAGGCCCTCTACATCCACGCCGACGTCACCGACGTCGACGCCCTCCGGGGTGCGATCGTCATGGTCGAACAGGCCCTCGGCCCCGTCTCGATCCTCGTCAACAACGCCGCCAACGACACCCGCACCGGCATCGAGACCCTCGAACCCGCCGAATGGGACCAGGGCATCGCGGTCAACCTCCGCCACCAGTTCTTCGCCGCCCAGGCCGTGATGGCCGGCATGCGCGCGCTCGGCGGCGGCTCCATCATCAACCTCGGCTCCGTCAGCCCCCACGTCGGCCTGCTCGGCCTGCCCGCATACGTCTCCTCCAAGTCGGCCATCGAGGGCCTGACCCGGATGATGGCCCGCGAACTCGGCCCCGACCACATCCGCGTCAACTGCGTCATCCCCGGCTGGGTCTTCACCGAGCGCCAGCTCACCCATTGGGTCACCCCGGAGGTTCGCGAGAAACTCGCGGAGGTGCAGTGCCTGCCCGACAACCTCGCGCCGTCGGACGTGGCGCGCCTGGTGCTCTGGCTGGCCGCCGACGACAGCGCCATGTGCACCGGACAGAACTGGATCGTCGACGCAGGGTGGATGATTTGACCTCCTCCCCTTCGGGAGGAAGGGGATTCCAACGGTGACTACCTCATAAGGAGGAGATCGCGTTGAGGTTCGCACTTCACGGGCCCGGCACCCCGGTCGCCTCCGCGCGCATTCACCGCAAGCCCTGCGGCGATGTCTCGAATGTTCTTCGCCGCGTTCACATCGGCGTTGTCCTGATGCCCGCAGGCGACGCAACGGAAGAGAGCTTGGCTCTCACGACTCTTCCGGGCGACATGCCTACAGGCGTTACAGGTCTGCGACGTGAACGCGGGACCGACCTTGACTACTCTGCCGGGCGCCTTGGCCTCAAGCCGCTCGGCCAGCCGTCCCCAACCGGCGGTGAGAATGCCCCGGTTGAGCCCGGCCTTCTGGCGGACGTTCCTCCCGGGCGTCTCCAGCGTGCCCGTGGCCGACCGGGTCATCCCGCCGATGTTCAGGTCTTCGACGCCGATCACGTCGAAGCGGCGGGCGAGTTCGCTGCTGGTCTTCTCGATCCAGTCTCTGCGCCGGTCGGTTTCACGGGCCCTCAGCCTCGCGATCGAGGCCATGACCTTGCCGCGCCGCACCGATTCGCGCCGGGCCCTGGCCAGCTTGCGGAGAAGCCTCGACAGGCGGGCTCTTTCGCCGTCTCCCAGAGTGGGCACCCGGCCCATCTCACCGGTCGAAAGCGCCACAGTGACCACGACGCCGCGATCCACTCCCACGATCTGACCCGTCCCGGGCGCGGGTATCGGCTCGGGGACGGCGGCGAAGGCCACGAACCAGCGCCCGGCTCTGTCACGCGTGACCCGGTAGGACTTCACACCGTCGGGAACGGCGCGCGACCAGCGGAAGCGGACCCAGCCCACTTTGGGGACACGAACCTCGCCGACGTTGCGGGACAGACGGCGGACGTCACCCGTTTTCACGGCGACGATCCGGAACCCCTCACTCTGCCCGCGTTTACGCCACGCAGGTCTCCGGTGTGTTCCACCGAAGAAGTTCGCCATGGCCCGGGCGAAGTCCTTCAACGCCTGCTGCTGGACGATGATGGACCCGGCCCGCAGCCAATCGCATTCGCTGCGCGCTTCGGTCAGCTGCCTGCACTGCTCGGCGAAGCCCGGCGCGGATTTCCGGCCGGGCCTCCAATACGAATGTTGTTCGACCGCGAGATTCCACATGTAGCGCGCGTGCCCGCAATGCTCCGACAGCGCCGACACCTGGGCAGGCGTCGGAGAAAGCCGGTAGCGGGACATGCCGCCGACGTTACCGAATCCCGCAGATGGAATTGAGAGAAACAATGCCGCACCCTTCCGCGGTTTCTCCCCGGTCCGAAAACCGGGAGACCCTTATTGGAGACACTCGGTGAACGAGAACGTGACGCGACGCAGTCAGCACTGGTTCGGGGCCGAGGGGCGCTCCGGCATGCTCTACCGCTCCTGGATGCGCAACCAGGGGTTCGGTCCGGAGGTCTTCGACGGGCGGCCCGTCATCGGCATCGCCAGCACGTGGTCGGAGCTGGCCCCCTGCAACGCCCACCTCGACCGGGTCGCCGACGCGGTCAAGCGCGGCGTCTGGATGGCGGGCGGGTTCCCGCTCGTGTTCCCGGTGATGTCCACCGGCGAGACGCTGCTGCGGCCGACCGCCATGCTCTACCGCAACATGCTCGCCATGCAGGCCGAGGAGCTGATCCGGGCCAACCCGCTCGACGGCGTCGTGCTGCTGTCGGGGTGTGACAAGACGACGCCGGGGCTGCTCATGGGCGCGGCCAGCGTCGACCTGCCGGCCGTCATGGTGACGGGCGGGCCGATGCTGAACGGGAAGTTCCGGGGGCAGGACGTCGGGTCGGGCACCCACGTGTGGAAGTTCGAGGCCGAGATCAAGGCCGGCCGCATGTCGGTCGAGGACGGCTACGTCGCCGAGGGCTGCATGGCGCGGTCGAACGGCCACTGCATGACGATGGGCACCGCCTCGACGATGGCGTGCCTGGCCGAGGCGCTCGGCATGCAGCTTCCCGGGTCGGCCACCTGGCCGGCCGTCGACTCGCGCCGCTACGAGGTCGCGCAGGAGGCGGGCAGGCGGATCGTGGCCATGGTCGAGGAGGACCTGAAGCCGAGCCAGATCATGACCCGCGCGGCGTTCGAGAACGCGATCCGGGCCAACGCGGCGATCGGCGGTTCGACCAACGCGATCGTGCACCTGACGGCGCTGGCCGGGCGGCTCGGCGTCGACCTGCCGCTCGACGACTTCGACGCGCTGGCCCGCGACGTGCCGACGATCGTCGACCTGATGCCGTCGGGGCGGTTCCTCATGGAGGACTTCTGCTACGCGGGCGGCCTGCCGGTCGTGCTGAACCAGCTCGACCAGGCCGGTCTGGTGAACCCCGGCGCCCTCACGGTGACGGGGCGCACGCTCCGGGAGAACGTCCAGACGGCGGTCAACTGGAACACCGAGGTCATCCGCCCGATGACCGAGCCGCTGCAGCCCGCCGGCACCGGCACGGCGATCCTGCGCGGCAACCTGGCCCCGAACGGGGCGGTCATCAAGCAGTCGGCGGCCTCGCCCGCGCTGATGCGCCACACCGGCCGGGCGCTGGTGTTCGACTCGCCGGAGGACTACCACGCGGTCTGCGACGACGACGACCTCGACGTGACCCCCGACGACGTCCTGATCATCCGGGGGGCCGGGCCGAAGGGCTACCCGGGCATGCCCGAGGTGGCCAACGTGCCGCTGCCCGCCAAGCTGCTGCGCGCCGGGGTGACCGACATGGTGCGGATCAGCGACGGCCGGATGAGCGGCACCGGCTTCGGCACCGTCGTCCTGCACGTCTCGCCGGAGGCGGCGGTGGGCGGCCCGCTGGCGCTGGTCCGCACGGGCGACCGCGTGGCGCTCGACGTGCCGAACCGCAGCCTGACGCTGCTCGTGCCGGACGAGGAGCTGGAGAAGCGGCGCGCCGACTGGACGCCGCGGCTCCATGAGGACGTCGGCGGCTACCGGTGGCTCTACCGGGAGCACGTGCTCGGGGCCGACGACGGGGCCGACTTCGGTTTCCTGCGGGGTGGTCGTGGCAGCGACGTGCCGCGCGACTCCCACTGACCTCGGTACGATCGGTTGGTGTCCGACTCGTTAGATTCTCGCGTCACCGTCGCCGACATCGCCGCCGAGGCGGGGGTGTCCCGGGCGACGGTCTCGAAGGTGCTCAACGGGCGTTCGGACGTGGCGCCCGCCACCCGGTCGCAGATCGAGACGCTGCTGGCCCGGCGCGGATACGTCCCCACCAAGCGCACGAAACGGCCGCTGCACCTTCCGCTGCCCCGGCCCGCCGCCCGGCGGGGCGGGCTGCTGGAGCTGGTGGTGAGCGACGTGAACTCGCCGTGGGCGGCCGAGGTGATCCGCGGGGCCGAGCAGGAGGCGCGGCCGGCCCGGGTCGGCGTCGTGGTGTCGGTGTTCGACGGCGCGCCGGGGCACGGGCAGCAGTGGCTGGAGGACATCGCCGACCGGGCGCCGGGCGGCATCATCCTGGCCCTGTCGGAGCTGACCCCGGCCGACCTGACCCGCATCGCGAAGCTGGGGCTGCCCGCGGTGCTGGTCGACCCGGTGGGCGACGCCGACGGCACGATCCCCTCCATCGGCGCGGGCAACTGGGGCGGCGGCATGGCCGCCGCGAAACACCTGGTCGAGCTGGGCCACCGCCGCATCGGCATGATCACCGGGCCGATGCGGTTGTTGTGCAGCCAGGCGCGGCTGGCCGGGTGCCGCGCGGCGCTCGAGCGGGCCGGGCTGACGCTCGACGACGACCTGGTCCAGCACGGCGACTTCCACTACCACAGCGGGTTCTCGCTGACCCAGGCCCTGCTCGACCGGCCCGAACCGCCGACGGCGATCTTCGCGGGCAACGACGAGCAGGCCCTCGGCGTCTACGCCGCGATCCAGGAGCGGGGCCTGCGGGTGCCCGCCGACGTGAGCGTCGTCGGGTTCGACGACGTGCCGATGGCGCAGTGGATGGCCCCGCCGCTGACGACGGTCCGGCAGCCGATCGCGAAGATGGCGGCGCTGGCGGTCCGGTCGCTGCTCGGTCACCAGGACGGCGCCGAGATGACCGAGGGCCGGGTCGAGTTGTCGACCAAGCTGGTGGTCCGGGCCAGCACCGCCCCCTATTCGCCGGGGTAACGCAGCCCGGCCTGGGCGCGGACCTCGTCCATGGTGCCCATGATCTGGCACGACTCCTCAAGGGTGAGGATCGGGCTCTCCAGGAGGCCCGCGCGCACGCAGCGGGCGACCTCCTCGGCCTGGAAGCGCAGCCCGTTGCCGGGCACGTCGAAGGTGAAGCGCTCGGCCGCGCCGGCGCGCGTGGTCAGGGTGAACGACGTGGGGCGGTACCACCAGGGGTCGATGTCGATGTGCGCGTCGGTGCCGGCGATGGAGGCCCGGTTGGGCAGGAACGCCTCCATGCTGCTGGTCGCGACCCCCTGCCGGCCGCCCTCGTACGTCGTGATGACGGAGGTCTGGCCGTCGACGCCGGTGCCGCCGAACTGCGTCGAGGCGGTCACCGACGCGGGCGCGCCGAAGACCATCGACAGGAACGAGACCGGGTAGACGCCCAGGTCGAGCAGCGCGCCGCCGCCCAGGGCGAGGTCGAACATGCGGTGGACGGGGTCGTGCCGGAACCACACCCCGTGCTCGGCCACCACGAGGCGGACGTCGCCGAGCCGCCCCTCGGCGAGCAGTTCGCGGATGCGGACCATGTGCGGCAGGAACCGCGTCCACATGGCCTCCATCAGGAACACGCCGCGCGCGCGGGCCGCCGCGACCAGCTCCTCGGCCTCCCGCCGGTTGATGGTGAACGGCTTCTCCACCAGGACGGCCTTGCCCGCCTCGATCGCGGCCAGGGCGCCGGCGTGGTGGGCGGGGTGGGGCGTGGCGACGTACACGGCGTCGACGTCGTCGGCGGCCAGCATCTCGGCCACGTCGCCGTGGGCGCGGGGCGCGCCCACCTCGGCGGCGAAGGCCTCGGCGCGGGCCGCGGTCCGGGAGCCGACCGCGACCAGCTCGGCGGACTCCGACAGGCGCAGGTCGTCGGCGAACTGCCGGGCGATGCCTCCGGTGCCGATGACGGCCCAGCGCAGGGGAGGGGAAGAGGTCATGACAACTCCAGGGAGAGAAAAAAGGGGGCGGCCCGGCCGACGGACCGCCCCCGGATCCGTCAGACGACGGATGCTTCCATGACGCGGTCGAAACCGACAAAACGTCGCTGGCCGGTCATCGTCACGGCGAGCACGGCGCGGATGTCGGCGCTGGACGCGCCCACCCGCAGCTCCACGTCGCCGGGGTCGACCTGCCGCCGCCACGACGCCCCGGTGTAGGAGGTCTGGTCGGCGTGCAGGGTGAGGGTCAGCTCGCGGCTCTCGCCGGGGGCCAGGTCCACGCGCCGCGCCGCGACGAGCGTCTGCACCGGCCGGGCCACCTCGGCGACCGGGTCGTGCAGGTAGACCTGGACGACCTCGGAGGAGTCCCGCCCGCTCTCGTTCCGCAGCCTCACGGTGACGTCGAAGGTGCCGTCGGTGGTCCAGGCGCCGGAGCCGGTCACCTCGCCCCACGTCACGGGCGCGTAGGACAGGCCGTGGCCGAAGGCGAACAGCGCGGTCGGGTCGACGTTGCTGACCTCGCTCTTCTGGGCGAGGGGCGCGCCGAGGTAGGTGGCCGGCTGGTTGCCGCCGTCACGCGGGAAGCTCACCGGCAGCCGCCCGGCCGGGTCGACCCGGCCCGACAGCACGTCGGCCAGCGCCGCCGCGCCCTCCTCGCCGGGGAAGAACCCGCACACCACGGCGGCCAGCCGGTCGATCTGCCGGCCCAGCTCGTAGGGGCGGCCGACCAGCAGCACCAGCACGACCGGCCTGCCGGTGGCCAGCAGCGCCTCCAGCAGCTCCTCCTGACGGCCGGGCAGCGCCAGGCCGGGGGCGTCGCAGCCCTCGCCGGAGGTGCCGCGCCCGAACAGCCCGGCCTGGTCGCCCAGCACGGCCACGACCACGTCGGCCTCGGCGGCGGCCGCGACCGCCGCCGCGATGCCCTCGTCGTCGCCGCCGGTCACCGGCACGCCCTGCGCGTACGTCACGTCGTACTCGGCCCTGAGCGCGTCGAGCAGCGTGGGGATCTCGACGCCCATGCCCGTCTCCGGGTGGTGCACGCCGACGTGCATCGGGAAGGAGTAGCAGCCCATCATGGCCTGCGCGGTGTCGGCGCGCGGCCCGACCACGGCCAGTTTCACGCCGGGGGCCAGCGGCAGGGCGGCGTCCCGGTTGTGCAGCAGCACGATGGAGCGGCGGGCCAGCCGGCCGGCCAGTTCCCGGACCTCGGGCCCGTCGAGCACCGGGTCGGTCTCGTGCAGGATGGGCGGCTCGGGGTCCCAGTCCTCGTCGAGCAGGCCGAGCTCGGCCTTCTGGACCAGCACCCGGCGCAGCGCGCGGTCGATCAGCGCGAGGTCGACCTCGCCCCGCTCCACCGCCTCGACCAGCGCCGGCCCGAAGGTGTTCACCGTGGGCAGCTCGACGTCGATCCCGGCGGTCAGCGCCAGCCGGGCCGCGTCGGTGGGCGACTCGGCCACGTGGTGCAGGGTCTGCAGGAACGCCACCGAGAAGTAGTCGGCCACGACCGTGCCGGTGAAGCCGTAGGCGTCGCGCAGCAGGTCGGTCAGCAGGGTCACGTCGGCCGCGACGGGGGTGCCGTCGATGTCGGAGTAGGAGTTCATCACCGACCCCGCGCCCGCGCGCAGGGCCATCTCGAACGGCGGCAGCAGCACGTCGGCGACCTCGCGGCGGCCCGCCGACACCGGGGCGAGGTTCCGGCCGCCCTTGGACGCCGAGTAGCCCACGAAGTGCTTCAGCGTGGCGACCACGCCCTGCGACTGCACGCCCCTGACGTAGGCGCTCCCGATCAGGCCCACCAGGTGCGGGTCCTCGCCGATGGTCTCCTCGACCCGGCCCCAGCGCAGGTCGCGGGCGACGTCCAGGACCGGCGCGAGCCCCTGGTGGACGCCGAGACGGCGCATGGTGGCGCCGATCTGGGCGCCCATCTCCTCGACCAGGTCGGGGTCGAAGGTCGCGCCCCAGCACAGCGGGTTGGGGTAGACGCCGGCCTGCCAGGCGGCCACGCCGGTCAGGATCTCCTCGTGCACGAGCGCCGGGACGCCCCACCGCCCGGCCGTCACGAGGGAACGCTGCGCGGCGGCGAGGGTGGCCGCGCCCTTGACGGGGTCGACCGGCGTGGTGCCGAACGGCCGGGTGAGCTGGCCGATGCCGTCCTTGACCAGGTCGTCCCACGGGACCGGCAGCGCGGTGAACTCGTGCTGGTGGGGGGCCATCTCACCGTCGGTGTTGTCGATGCCGACCCACACCCCGTAGAGCTGGGCGATCTTCTCCGGCAGGCTCATCCGCGCCATCAGCGCCTCGGCCCGCTCCTCGGGAGACCGTCCCGCGTCTTTCCAGGGCGCGGGGGTGGTCACGATGGTCATGTGTATCTCCGGTTGATGCGGTCGAGTTCGTCCCACAACTCGGCGGGGATCGGGGTGGACGCGAGGTCCAGCGTCGCGGCGACGCGTCCGGGTTCGGAGACGCCGACGATGGTGGAGGTCACGCGGGGGTCGCGCAGCGAGAACTGGAGCGCCGCCGCCGCCAGGGGCACGCCGTGGGCGGCGCACGCCCGGGTCATGGCCCTGACCGCCTCCCGGATCGGCTCGGCGGTCTCCCGGTAGGCGTAGCGGGGCTGGACGTCGGGGCCCTTGACGAGCATGCCGCCGCCGTAGGGGGCGCCGTTGACAAAGGCGACGCCCTTCGCGGCCGCGTCGTCCATGAGCGGGTCGGCGGAGCGGTCGACCAGCGTCCAGCGGTTGTGGTTGATCACGGCGTCGAACACGTCGGTGCCGACGAACCGCCGCATCAGGTCCACCGGGCCGCCCGCGACGCCGAGGTGGCCGACCACGCCCTCCTCGCGCAGCGCAACCAGCGCCTCGACGGCGCCGCCGGGGGCCATCGCCTCCTCGAAGGTGATGTGGTACTCGGGGTCGTGCAGGTACATGACCGGCACGTGGTCGACGCCGAGGCGCTCCAGGCTCTCCTCGACCGAGCGGCGCACCCGCTCGCCGGAGAAGTCCCCGGTGCCGGGGTCGGCGTCGGCCTTGGTGGCCAGCACGAACCCCTCCGGCAGGCCGCGGCGGCGGATGACCGCGCCGATGCGGCGTTCGGCGCTGCCGGCGCCGTAGTTGTTGGAGGTGTCGAGGAAGTTGACCGGGCCGTCGAACACGTCCTCCACGGTCGCCTCGGCGCGGGCGTCGTCGACGGCGTAGCCGTACAGGTCGGGCATGCTCGCCAGCGGGCTGGTGCCGACGCAGATCGGCGTCACGCGCAGGCCGGTCCGGCCGAAGGGCCGTCTGTCCATCTCAGATCACGAACCTGTTCGCGGGTCGGCCGCGGTGGCCGGGCACGGCCCGGAAGATCGCACCGGCGGCGGGCTGGTCGCGGAGCTGGGCGGGGGAGAGCTCCTCGGTGGAGGTGGAGATGTAGAGCACGTCGAGGTCCGGTCCGCCGAACGCGCACGAGGTGACCTGGGTGACGGGCAGCTCGACGACCACGTCGGGCTCGCCCTCCCAGAATCGGACCACCCGGCCGCCGCCCCAGAAGGCCACCCACACCCCGCCCTCGGCGTCGACGGTCAGGCCGTCGGGCATGCCGGGCTGGTCGGAGGTGTCGGCCCAGGTCCGGCGGCCGCTCATGTCGGCGTCGAAGACGTCGATCCGCCGGGTCGGGGTGTCGACGTAGTAGCAGCGGGTGCCGTCGGGCGACCAGTCGATGCCGTTGCTGCACGTCACGCCGGTCAGCACGGTGTGCAGCGAACGGTCGGCGTCGAGCCGGTAGAGGGCCGCCGCGCCGGTCGTGAAGGCGTAGGCCATGCTCCCGGCCAGGTAGCGCCCGGCCGGGTCGACGTTGCCGTCGTTCATCCGGATCTCCGGCCGGTCGGCCAGCGGCGCGGCCAGCCGTTCGGTGAGCACGCCGCCCGAGGTCAGGGCCATGCCGTCGCCGTCGGCGATCAGCAGGGTGCCGGGGTCGGTGGTCATGTGCACGGCCGTGACCGGCGCCGGCAGGTCGACCCAGTGGACGTCGTCCGGAGCGCCCACGTCGAAGACCCGGCCCCGGGGGATGTCCACGAACCGCAGGCGGCCCGCGACGTCGTCCCAGGTCACGCCCTCCAGGTGGACGCCGCCGACGTCCAGCCAGACGTCCGCCATCAAGGAGCCAGCGGGGTGATCGCCGCCACGGCGGCGTGGTGGGCGCGGACGAGCCGGCCGAGCACCTCGTCGGTGGCCGCGTCGGGGCGGGTCTCCCCGGGGTTGGCCGACCGCCAGGCGTGCAGCCGCCGGGCGCCCTCCGACCACGTCGTCGTCGGGTTGAAGGCCGGGACGAACCGCTTGATCTTGCTGTTGTCGAAGACCGCCGTGTGGGCGAGGTCGCCCAGGATCAGCGTCGACCAGAACCAGTCGGGCGCCACCTTCGGCAGGAACTCCGCGGGCAGGTGGACCAGCCTCGGCGGCACCTTCTCGGTCGTGGCGATGATGCCGTAGATCTCGTCCCAGGTCAGCGACTCGTCGGAGGTGATGTGGAAGTCCTCGCCGATCGCCTGCCAGTTGCCGATCAGGCCGGCCAGGCCGACGGCCAGGTCGCGGGCGTGGGTGAGCGTCCACAGGCTGGTGCCGTCGCCGGGCACGACCAGTTCGTCGCCGCGCGCGATGCGGTCCCAGGCGGTCCAGTCGCCGGGCAGCGGCGGGTTGGCGTCGTCGTAGGTGTGCGACGGGCGGACGATCGTGACCGGGAAGCCGCGCTCCTCGTAGGCGCGCTCCAGCACGACCTCGGCGGCGATCTTGTCCTGGGCGTAGGCCAGGTAGGGGTTGCGTCGGGTGGTCGACTCGGTGACCGGCCACTGCCGCACCGGCTTGTGGTAGATCGAGGCGGAGCTGATGTGCACGTACTGGCCGACGCGGCCGTCCAGCAGGTCGGCCATGGCCTGGGCGTCGTCGGCGCCGAAGCTGAGGAAGTTGACGACGCTGTCGAAGCCGGTCTCCTCGAACGCCCGCTTCAGCGACTCGGGGTCCTGCACGTCGCCCGTGATGGGCGTGACCCCCTCGGGGAGGGGGCGCTTGCTGGTCCGGCCGCGGTTCAGGACGTACACGTCCTGGCCCTGGCGGACCGACTCGGCCACGCACGACGAGCTGATCGTGCCGGTGCCGCCGATGTAGAGAACCTTCACTGTGTACTCCTAGTTGCGGGACTTGCCGGCGTACCAGTCCTCGAAGCCGTTCTCGACGACGCTGATCAGCAGGTCGTCGTTGCGGATGCCGAGGTCGGCCAGGTTCTTCGCGATCAGGTCGAAGGTCGCCCACTTGGTGGTCACGTCGTACATGTGGACCATCTGGATCTGGATGCTGATCAGGTCGCGGCGGTCGACGCCGTTGTACCCGGGGTCGGCGATCAGCTCGCCGGGGGCGTGCGTGCGGAAGATCTGGAACCTGTCGGTCGGGTCCATCCCGAGCCCGTCCACCAGAGCCTGGTGGACGCCTTCGCTGATCTGCGGGCCGAGCCGTTCGGCGAGGGAACGGTCGAGGTCGATCTGCACGAGAGGCACCGGGGACTCCTTCAAAGAAAGTTTCGGCAATTATCCGAAACTCCGAGCATTCGGAGACACCGTAGGGCTGACTTTTCCGGACGTCAAGCCTGTTTCGAGGAAGTTTCGGACGGCGCCGCGGTGCTGTCCCTGATCACCAGGCTGGTCGACAGCTCCAGCCGCAACGGCTCCTCGGCGGGGTGCTCGGCCTCCAGCACGTTGCGGACGGCCAGCATCGCCATCTGCGCCAGGGGCTGCCGGATGGTGGTCAGTTTCGGGGTCGTCCACTCGCAGACCTCGGTGTCGTCGAACCCGACCACGCTGAGGTCGTCGGGCACGCGCAGGCCCCGGGCGTGCACCTCCTCGTAGACGCCGGCGGCCTGCTGGTCGGAGGCGGCGAACACGGCGGTCGGAGGTTCGGGCAGGTCAAGCAGGTCGGCCGCGCCGCGGCGGCCGCTCTCGGGATAGAAGTCGCCCGGCCGGATCAGGCGCTCGTCGACCGGCAGCCCGGCCCGGCGCAGGGCGGCGCGGTAGCCGTCGAGGCGCTCCATGCTGCACGGCACGCCGTCGGGCCCGGTGATCATGCCGATGCGCTCGTGGCCAAGGCCGATCAGGTGCTCGGTGGCCGCGAAACCGCCGGCCCAGTTGGTCGCGCCGATGGTCGGGATGTCCTTGTCGAAGCCGCCGACCTGGTCGACGACCACGAACGGCGCGTCGATCGTGCGCAGCCGGGCCGCCCCCAGGTGCTGGGTGCCCGACCCGACCAGGACCACGCCGTCGGTCGGCCGGGAGGCGATCGCCGCCAGCCACTCGCGCGGATTGGCCTGCCGGTCGTGGGTGACGGTGAGCACCAGCCGGGCCCCCAGCCGGTAGGCCTCCTGCTCGGCGCCGCGCAGCAGCTCGCTCGCCCAGGCGGTGTCGAGCTCGGTGATCACGAAGTCGACCAGACCCACTTTGCGTGGCTCTGACCTGGCCCTTCGCTGGTAGCCTGTGGCCTCCAGCGCATCCTGCACGCGTCGTCGGGTCTCCGGGCCCACGGCGTCACGGCCGTTGAGCACCTTGCTCACGGTCGGCACGGATACCCCCGCCGCCGAGGCGACCATCGCGATGGTCACCCGGTCGGCGCGCCTGGTTGCGACCCGCTTCGGCACGACACCTCATCATGCGTAGATTCGATCTGTCGAAACTTTCCTTCACCGTAGCACCGGCCGGGCCGGTGCCGTCCATAGCGCTTGTGAACTGCGAAGACTTAGTCGCATTCGCAGACCGTCCGTAAGGACCGGTGCTGACCGCCGACCGGGCAAGATCCGGAGTTTCGAAACTCGACGGAAACAATTTAGCCGAAATTCTTGACACTGCCGAGAGCTCGGTGTTTCTCTCTTTCGAGACCGCTTTCGAAACTTTCGGAGTTTTCGGAAGCCTTGCCTGCTCCGGCTCTCGACAGTTCTCACAGGGCGCGGAACGGCGTCAGTACCACGGTGCGTGCCTATCACGCGCAAGGAGAGACACATGCTGGGATCTTCGCGAATCTGGAAGCGTCGTCCCCTCGGGTTCGCCGCCGCGCTCATGAGCGGCGCGCTGGTGCTCGCCGGGTGCGCCGGCGGCGGGGCGCCGGGGCAGAACGCCGCCCAGAACGCGGATCAGGGATCCGCCGACTCCGGCGAGATCACCTGGTGGGGCTGGACCCCCGACGCGGCGCCCGCCGAGGCATACATCAAGGCCTTCAACAAGGTCTACCCGAACATCAAGGTCACCTTCAAGAAGCTCACCATCGACGGGTACGACGCGGCCATCCGGCCCGCCCTCGCCTCGTCGGTCGGCCCCGACGTGTTCGACGTCGCCCCCGGCGCGGCCAACGGGTCCGTCGACATCTACGGCGTCAACGCCATCGACCTGAAGCCCGCCGTGGAGAAGGCGCTGGGCGCCGACTGGGAGTCGAAGCTGGCGCCGATCGGGGTCTCCAGCCTGAAGAACGGCGACAAGCTCGCCGCCCTGTCGGTCGGCTCGGTGTTCTCCGGCACGGTCTGGATCAACAAGGACCTGTTCGACAAGTACAACCTGCAGCCCCCCACGAACTACGACGAGTGGAAGAAGGTCTGCGCGACCTTCAAGGCCAACAACGTCGGCTGCTTCGTGCAGGGCGCCGCCCAGACCGCGTTCAACGAGGACACCCTCCAGGCGATCTCCAACAACGTCCAGCCGGGCGTGTGGGAGAAGGCCCTCAAGAAGGAGGTGCCCTGGACCGACCCGACGATCGTCAAGGCGCTGACCCTGTGGAAGGGCCTGTTCGACGACGGGATCATGCAGGAGGGCGCGCTCGGCACCCAGCAGTACCCCGACGCCAACAACGGCTTCATGTCCGGCAAGTACGCCATGGTCATGATGGGCAGCTGGTACATGCAGTACTCCACCGTCGAGGGCATGACGGCCGCCATCTCCGGCGCCGGCGTCGCCGACCCCAAGCCGTTCACCCAGCTCCCCATCGCCTTCCCCGACATCGCGGGCACCGGCAACGTCGGCTCCCTCTACGGCGACGCCGACTTCGGCCTGGCCGTGAACCAGAAGTCGAAGAACATCGCCGCCGCCACCACCTTCGCGACCTGGCTCGGCACCTCCGCCGAGGGCCAGCAGGCGGTGGCCGACATCCTCAACGACATCCCCGCCCTCGTCAGCGCCCAGCCCAACTGGGACGCCGTCAAGCTGGTCAACCCCGAGGTGCAGAAGCCCGCGCTGGAGAAGCTGATCTCCGACGCCGGCAAGTCGGACGAGCCGCGCCTCGCCACGGTGGTCGCCGACCTGCAGACCGCGATCGGCGTCGCGTCCACCACGGTGGCGGCCGGGGAGGCCACTCCCGAGGAGGCCGCGGCCACGCTGCAGGACACCGCTTCGAAGATCAAGTAACCCCCGAGGACGGAACCCTTGACCTCCACGACCACATCGAAGACCGGGGCACGCCGTCCTTCCGGATCCTCCGCTCCGGGACCCGGTTCCCGGAGCGGGGCGATCCGCCCCTCCGGCCTTCCGTGGATCCTGCCCGCGTTCGTCTTCGTGGTCGGCATCCTCTACTACTGCATCGGCGAGACGGGCTACCTGTCCACCCTCGACTGGGACGGCACCAGCCCCACCCCGACCTCGGTGGGCCTGCAGAACTACCAGGACATCCTGGTCGACCCGATCTTCTGGCAGGCCATCTGGCACACCGTGATCTTCTTCCTGGTGACCTTCACCGCGCAGACCGCGATCGGCTTCACCTTCGCGGCGCTGCTGCACTCGAAGGTGCGGCTCGCCACCGTCTACAAGGTGATCGTGTTCACCCCGGTCGTCATCGCGCCGGCGACCATGGCGCCGGTCTTCCGGCAGATGTTCGCCGCCGACGGCCAGCTCAACTGGTTCCTCGACCACGTCGGCCTGGGCTTCCTCTCCCAGCCCTGGCTGGCCCAGTCGAGCACCGCCATGCCCGTGATCATGTTCATCACCGTCTGGAACTTCACCGGGCTGACCTTCGTGCTCTACTACGCCGCGATGGGCCAGATCGACCCGGAGGTGCTGGAGGCGGCCCGCACCGACGGCGCCAGCAACCTGCGCACCCTGGTCAGCATCGTCTGGCCCGGCGTGCGGAGCACCACGGTGGCGCTCGCCATGCTCAGCGTGATCGGCGCGCTGAAGACCTTCGACATCCCCTACCTGGTGACGATCGGCGGCCCCAACTACGCCACCGAGTTCCTCGGCACCTACATCTACCGGATCAGCATCCCCAGCGCCCACGTCGGCTACGGGGCGGCACTGTCGATCATGCTCCTCGTGCTGGCCCTGCTCGGCGCCATCGCCGTCGCCGCCCGATCGAACCGGAAGGACGGTGAGAGCGGTGTTTGAGGCCCGCCGCCCGTCGGCCAGGCTGCTGCTGCAGATCCTGGTCACCGCGATGGTCATCCCCTACCTGTTCCCCCTGGTCGTGATGGTCCAGGGCTCGCTGGCGGGGGAGGGCTGGGGCAACTACCGGGCGGTGTTCGAGGTCGGCACGATCGGCACGTTCTTCAAGAGCAGCGTCATCATCTCGGTCTCGACGATCGCCATCGTGTACGTCCTGACGATGCTCGCCGCCTTCGGCTTCTCCAAGCTGCGCGTGCGCCGCAAGGAGGTCTACTTCTGGATGATCCTGGCCGCGCTCACGCTGCCCGAGGTCGTCCTGCTCACCCCGCTGTTCGCCACGACGCTGGCCCTCGGCGTCTACGACACCTACTGGGCGGTCGTGCTGCCGCTGGCCGCGCTGCAGATCCCCTTCACCGTGCTGATCGCCCGCCGGTTCGTCGACGGCGTGCCCGACGCGCTGTTCGACGCCGCCCGCATCGACGGCGCGAGCACGTTCACCTCCTTCCGCTACATCATCATCCCCATGACGCGGCCGATCGCCGCCGCGATCGTGGTGCTGACCCTGATCGGCTCGTGGAACGCCTACCTGCTGCCGCTGGTCCTCATCCAGGACCCCGCCCAGCAGACCGTGACGCTGCTGCCGCAGTTCTTCGTCAGCCAGTTCAGCAACGACCAGACCAAGGTCCTGGCCAGCGCGGTCATCACCGCGATCCCCGAGATCGTCGCCTACCTCTGCCTCCAGGGCCTGTTCGAACGCGGCCTGTCGGCCGGTGCCATCAAGTAAAGGAACCCCTCACATGACCTTCCTCCGGGTCGAAGGACGCCAGTTCGTCGACGAGTCGGGCACCCCCGTCCGCCTGCGCGGCGTCGCGGTCGGCGGCTGGCTGAACATGGAGAACTTCATCACCGGCTACTCGGGCAACGAGGCGCTCATGCGCAGCCTGGTGCGCGAGGTCCTCGGTGACGAGAAGTACGAGCTGTTCTTCGACCGCCTGCTGACCGCGTTCTTCAACGAGGACGACGCGAAGCTGCTGGCCGAGATGGGCATGAACTGCGTCCGCCTTCCCGTCAACTACCGCCACTTCGAGGACGACGCCCGGCCGTTCGAGTTCAAGCCCGAGGGCTTCAAGCACCTGGACCGGGCGGTGGAGGCGTGCGCCAGGCACGGCATCTACACCGTCATCGACCTGCACGCCCTGCCCGGCTCGCAGAACCACCACTGGCACTCCGACAACATCACCCACCGCCCCCTGTTCTGGGACCACCCCCACTTCCAGGACCGCGTGGTGAAGATGTGGGAGCACATCGCCGAGCACTACAAGGACAACCCCTGGGTGGCCGGCTACAACCCGATCAACGAGCCCGCCGACGAGTCGCGCAAGGTGGTCGGCCCGTTCTACACCCGCCTGGTCGAGGCCATCCGCGCGATCGACGACCGGCACATCCTGTTCCTGGACGGCAACACCTACTCCACCGAGTTCGACGTCTTCGACGAGCCGTGGGACAACACGGTGTACGTCGCCCACGACTACGCCGCCCCCGGCCTGGGCGGCGGCGGCCCCTACCCGGGCGAGACCGCCGGGAAGCACTGGGACAAGGCCGCCCTGGAGGCCAAGTACGCCGAGCGCACCGAATACTGCACCCGCACCGGCACCCCCGTGTGGGTCGGCGAGTTCGGCCCCATCTACACCGGCTCCGAGCCCCGCGACGCCGAGCTCCGCCGGCTGCTGGCCGACCAGCTCGACATCTTCAAGCGCGACGGCGCCGGGTGGTCGATCTGGATGTACAAGGACCTGGGCCGCCAGGGCCTGGTCATGGTGCGTCCCGACTCCCCGTACCTGAAGCGGTTCGGCGACTTCGTCGCCAAGAAGGTGCGCCTGGGCGCCGACCAGTGGGGCAGCGACGGCAAGGGCGTCGCCGAGGTGACCGGCCCCTTCTACCAGATGATCGCCGACGAGTTCCCCGGCTTCGACCCCTACCCCTGGGGCCAGTACGACTGGGTGCGCACCCTGCTGCTCAACCTGACGGTGGCCCAGCCGCTCGCCTACGAGTACGCGGAGCTGTTCCGCGGCCTCACCGACGACGAGCTGATCGCCCTGGCCGACTCGTTCGCCCTGGCCAACTGCGACGTCCGCACCACCCTGCGCGACCAGCTGATCGCCGGTTAGAGGTACTTCGCGGTCCACTCCTCGAAGCTGGTCAGCGGGATGCCGAGCGCCCGCGCGTACTCCGGTCGCGCGGGCTGCCCGACCGCCCCGGTCCGTTCGTGCGAGGCGCCCGCCCACACGGGCATGCCCTTGGCCAGCGCCTCCTCCTCGGTCAGGTCGGGCGCGGTCAGCTCGGTCCCGAGCGCCTTGGAGAGGATCGCGGCGATCTCCGTCATCGTCAGGAAGTCGCTCGCCAGCTCCAGCTCGATCCCGTGGAACCGCTCGGGGTCGAGCACGGCCGCGGCGGCGGCCCGCCCGATGTCGTCGACCGCGACGAGCGACAACCTGGTCTGCGGCTTCAGCACCGTGACCAGGCCGCCCTCGACGCCGCGCGGCAGCAGGTAGGCCGCCGACGGCAGGAAGTTCTCCATGAACCAGCCCGGGTTGATCAGCGTCCAGTGGGCGAACCCCGCCTCGCGGACCCGGTCCTGGATGCCGGACTTGGTGGTGTAGTACGGCTGCAGGTGCGCCCACCGCTCCGTGGTGATCTTCTGCGCGGCCCCCGACACGGCCGTGTGCACGAACTGCGGCACCCCGGCGGCCAGCGCGGCCTCGATCAGGTTCTCGGCCTGCACACGCTCGCCGTCGAAGTCGATGCCGTTCCCGTCCATCGGCGGCATCTGCACCGAGAACACCGCCCTGACCCCGTGCGCCGCCGCGACCAGCGAGCCGCGGTCGTAGAGGTCGCCCGTCACCAGCTCGGCCCCGAGCGCCTCGACCGCCTGCGCCTTCGCCGTCGACGGATCCCTGACCAGCGCCCGGACGGGCACTCCCGCCTCGATCAGGGCGCGGGCGGTCGCGCCCCCCTGCTGCCCGGTGGCGCCGGTGACCAGAACGTGGGACATGACACTCCTCTCAAAAAACGGCGGACCCCGCCGTTTCTGTTCCGGTACGATACGGAGGCCCCCGCCGTTTAGCAACCCCGAGGTCAGGACCGATGCGTGCCGACGCCCAGCGCAACTACGCGCGCCTGCTCGCCGTCGCCGAGGAGGAGATCGCCCTCAACGGCGCCGACGCGTCACTGGAACAGATCGCCCGGATCGCCGGCGTCGGCTCGGGCACGGTCCGCCGCCACTTCCCCACCCGGCACGCCCTGCTGGCCGCCGTCTTCCGCGACCGCGTGGAGAACCTGTGCGCCCACGCCCGCGACCGCGTCGGCCGCGCCGACACCCGCGCGGCCCTCCTGGAGTGGCTGAACGCGGTGACCACCTCGGCCGCCACGATCCGCGGCCTGGCCATGGCCCTCAACCGCGACCGGACGGCCGACGTGGAACACGAACACTGCGCCACGACCCAGCTGACGGAGGCGGGCGAACCCCTGGTCCGGCAGGCGGCCGGCGACCTGACTCCGGGCGTCACCGTCACCGACCTGCTCGCCCTGATCACCGGCATCGCCCTGGCGACCGAAGACCACCCCGACCCGGCGGCCGAGGCCAACCGCCTCCTCGGCCTGGCCATAACGGGGCTCAGCCCCGCCGACGGCCGGGTCAGGCGGCCCTGACCCGCTTCGCGAGGCTGCTGAGGGCCGACAGCAGGCGGTCGACGTGTTCCTCGGTGCTGCCGATGCCGATCGAGGCGCGGACCGCGCCGCCGAGTTCGTCGCAGCCGCCCTGGCCCACGCCGAGCAGGTGCCGGACGAACGGGTGGGCGCAGAACTTGCCGTCGCGGACGCCGATCCCGTGGTCGGCCGACAGGCGTTCGGCCACCTCGCGGGCGGTGTGGCCGTCGACGACGAAGGACACGATGCCGACCCGGGGGTGGTCGGAGGGCCACAGGGCCAGCTCGTGCACGCCCTCGATGGCGGCCAGCCCGGTCCGCAGGCGGGTGAGCAGGCGCTCCTCCTCCTCGATCAGGCCGGTCCAGCCGGTCTGGCTCAGGTGGTCGCAGGCGGCGGCCAGGGCGATGGCGCCCAGCACGTTGGGGGTGCCCGCCTCGTGCCGGGCCTCCACGTCGGTCTGCCACTCGGCCTGCTCGCCGACCGAGACGACCGCGCCGCCGCCCTTCAGGTAGGGCTCGGCCCGCTCCAGCCAGTCGCGGCGGCCGATCAGCACGCCGGTGCCGAAGGGCGCGTACAGCTTGTGGCCCGAGAAGGCGACGTAGTCGAGGTCGAGGGCGGCGACGTTCAGCGGGCGGTGGGGGGCGAGCTGGGCGGCGTCGACCGCGATGCGGGCGCCGTGCCGGTGGGCGATGTGCGCGAGCCCGGCGATCGGCCACAGTTCGCCGGTGACGTTGGAGGCCGCGGTAACGACCAGCAGCGCGGGGCCGTCGATCGCGGCGAGCGCCTCGTCGGCGGCGCGGAGGGCCTCGCCGGGCAGCGCGGGCGGCGTCAGGCGGACGGGCGCGGACCAGGGGAGGAGGGTGGCGTGGTGCTCGGTGTCGAAGACCACCACCGTGGTGCCCTCGGGCAGGCCGCGGGCCAGCAGGTTCATCGCGTCGGTGGTGTTGCGGGTGAACACGAGCGCGTCGTCGGGCCGGGCGCGGGCGAACGCCTTGATCGTGTGGCGGGCCTGCTCGTAGCGGGCGGTGGTGAGCTGGGAGGCGTACCCGGCGCCCCGGTGGACACTGGAGTAGGCGGGCAGCGCCTCGGCCACGGCCTGGCTGACCGCCTGGAGACAGGGGGCGCTCGCGGCGTAGTCGAGGTTGGCGTAGGGGACCAGGGCGCCGTCGCGGACGGGCACGTCAAGGGACAACACGGGGGACACAACGCCTCCAGGAGAGCCACGCGCTTGCCCGTCGCACCCCGCGACGGACCAGGTCTTCACCCGGGGCACCCCGCCGCGGACGCGAGGGTTGCCGGCCAGCAAGCCGGGGCTGTGCGCTGGCACTCATGACCTTCGCCGGAACTATAACCCGGCGGCCCCGCCCGGACGCAAGCCCGCTCTGGATCTACTTTGTAAAGGCGCCGGACCAGTGCAACGACAGGTCCGCGGCCTTGCGCTCGGCCCGGATCTCCATCCACTCGCCGAGGATCGTGGCGTGGTCGGTGACGACCAGCGCACCCCGGTCGTCGTAGGTGACCCGTTCGCTGACGAACACCGGGCTGCCCGCCGGGTGCCCCAGCCGGGCCGCCACGGGGGCGGTGAGCAGGGCGGGCCTGATGCGCTCGGTCGCCCGGTGCACCCGCGCCCCGGCGTCGGCGAGCGCGGTGTAGAGCGGGGTCTCGGTGAAGTCGGCGCCCCTGATCGCCGAGGCGTACGGCTCGACGATCCACGAGATCTGGTGGACGGCGGGCCGCTCCATGAGGTGGCGCACCCGGGCGAGCCGCAGGGCCCGCAGGCCGGCCGGCGCGTCGGGGAGCAGCCGGGTGAGCGCGCGCGGGGCCGGCCGCAGCGCGGCCGAGAGCACCTCGGTTCGCAGGGGATGGCCCTGCCTGCGCAGGTCGTCGCCGAGGCTGCGCAGGGTGTCGAGGGGGTATTCGGCGCTGGGCCGCCTCACGTAGGTGCCGCGGCCGGCCCGCTGGTCGATCAGCCCTTCGGCACTGAGGACCTGCAGCGCCTGCCGGAGCGTCATCATCGTCACGCCGTAGGAGGCGCTGAGCTCACGTTGCGCGGGCAGCGCCTCACCCGCGCGGTAGTGGCCCGACCGGATCTTGGCGATCAGGTCGTCGGCGATGGCGCGGTAGCGGGGCGTACTGCTCATCGGGCTCCCTGTCGAGTGGGCGGTCGAGCGCGCGGCGGATGCTCGCCACATACTCTCCCAGCTCGCGGGGCCCGGCGCCGTCGAGCAGCCGGCGCATCAGCGCCGAGGCGACCACGACGCCGTCGGCGTGCCGCGCGAGCTCGGCGGCCCGAGCGGGGTCGGACACCCCGAAGCCGAACAGCACCGGCCGGTCGGTGAGCGCCGTCAGGTCACGGCCGAGCCGGGCCGCCTCCGCGGAGATGCCGCCGTCCTCGCCGGTCGTGCCCATCCGCGTCACCGCGTAGACGAACCCCCGGCTGCGCGCGGCGATCGCGCGCAGCCGCTCGGGGGAGGACGAGGGCGCGGCCATCAGCGCCAGGTCCAGCCCCTCGGCCGCCGCCGCGCCGGCCAGCTCGCCGACCTCCTCCAGCGGCGAGTCGGGCACGATCAGCCCGCGCAGCCCGCTCGCCCGCAGCGCCGCGCAGAACGCGGCGGCGCTCCGCTGGAAGACCAGGTTGCTGTACGTCATCGCGAACAGCGGCACCTCCACGTCGAGCGCGGCCAGCTCCGCGAGGATACGCGTGACCGTGGTCCCGCCCGCGATGGCCCGGTCGGAGGCCTCCTGGATGGTGACGCCGTCGAGCATGGGGTCGGAGAACGGCAGGCCGATCTCGACGGCGTCGGCCCCGGCGTCGGCGTAGGCGCGGACGACGTCCGTCCACCCGGGGGTGACCCCGCCGGTGACGTAGGGCACGAGCAGCGCACGGCCCGCGTCGCGGCGGGCGGTCAGGAACTCTTCGAGCGTCACAGCAGCTCCCTGATGGAGGCGATGTCCTTGTCTCCCCGGCCGGAGAGGGTCAGCAGCACGGTGGACCCCGGCGCGATCCCGCCGGATTCGGCGGCCCGGATCACCCAGGCCAGGGCGTGGGAGGACTCCAGCGCGGCCAGGATCCCCTCGGTGCGGGCCAGGCGCACGAGCGCGCTCACGACCTCGTCGTCGGTGACGGTCGCGTACCGGGCGCGGCCGTCGTCGCGGAGGTGGGCGTGCTCGGGCCCGATGCCGGGGTAGTCGAGCCCGGCCGCGATCGAGTGGGCCTCCCTGACCTGGCCGTCGTCGTCCTGGAGGACGAGCGAGCGGAAGCCGTGCAGGATGCCCGACCGGCCGGAGGTGGCCGCCGCGCCGCCGTGGGCCTCGACGCCGACGAGCCGGGCGGTGGTGCCGACGAACCCGGCGAAGGTGCCGGCGGCGTTGGACCCGCCGCCGATGCACGCGACCACGTAGTCGGGCACCGCGGCGGGCAGTTCGGCGGCGCACTGGGCGCGGGCCTCCTCGCCGATGACCCGCTGGAACTCGCGCACCATCCACGGGTAGGGGTGCGGCCCCATCACCGAGCCGACGCAGTAGTAGGAGTCGCCGACGGAGGCGACCCAGTGCCGCATGGCCTCGTTGCAGGCGTCCTTGAGGGTGCGGCTGCCGCTGGTGACCGGCACGACCTCGGCGCCGAGCACGTTCATCCGCAGGACGTTGAGCTCCTGGCGTTCGATGTCGCGCTCGCCCATGAACACGGTCGCCTCCAGCCCGAGGAGGGCGGCGGCGGTGGCCGTGGCGACGCCGTGTTGTCCCGCGCCGGTCTCGGCCAGCAGCCGCCGTCTGCCCATCCGCTGGGCCAGCAGCGCCTGGCCGACGACGTTGTTGATCTTGTGTGAGCCGGTGTGGGTGAGGTCCTCGCGCTTGAGCAGCAGCGTGATCCCGAGTTCCCGCGACAACCGCCGGGCGGGGGTCAGCGGGGTGGGGCGTCCGGCGTAGACGGTGAGCAGGGTGGTGAGCCGGTCGCGGAAGCCGGGGTCGGCCCAGGCGTCCCGGAACGCGGCCTCGATCTCGTGGCAGGCGGGGATCAGCGACTCGGGGACGTACCGCCCGCCGTAGTCGCCGAACCGCCCGGTGGTTCCCGGGTCGCTCATCAGGGCGTGTTCGCTCATGTACGTCGTCCTCCGGACTGTTCTAGAACAGTGAGTGTTCTAGAACAGTACCCCAGAGACGGCTCACGGCGCGGTCACGGGCGCGCCGGAGGCCACGGGATCCCGGCCAGGAGGGGGAGGACGACCGCCTCCTCGTGGTCGAGGTGCGCGTTCAGCTCCGCCGACATGCGGTCGAGCTCGGCGCGGAAACGCCCGGGGTCGGCGGTGCCGATGTCGGCCAGGAGGGCGGCCAGCTCGCCCTGGACCCGCGCGATCGTGTGGTGTTCGGCGGCGAGCCGGGCGAAGGCGCCCGCCAGGTGGGGATGGTGCGGGGCCAGGCCGGGGAAGAGGTGCCCGTCCTCCCCGGCGTGGTGGAACTCCAGGGTCTGGCAGAACGCCAGGCAGCGCTGCCGGATCTGCAGGCCGAGACCCGGGGGTTCGCCGGGCCCGGCGGCGAAGTGCGCCTCGACCTCCGCCCGCACGTGGCGGAGCTGCCCGCGCAACCAGGTGTGGACCTCCAGGAGCTTGTCGGCGAGAGTGGCGACCTCGCCGGGCCGGGCCGGTTCCAGGACGACGACGGGAAGCAGCCGCGTGGTGGCGGCCTGGTAGTCGGCGTAGCCGGGGGAGACCTTCACGACCTGCTCGAACAGCGCGTCGCGGCGGGCTCCCTCGGCGGGGATCGCCAGGGCTTCGAAGGTGTCGGCGCCGAGCTCCACCCGTACAGAAGGATGGGCGAGCAGGTTGTGGTACCAGCCGGGGTGCCGCGCGGCGCCCAGGTTGGAGCCGACGACCAGCAGCGAGCCGCCGTGGCGGACATAGCCCAGCGGAGTGGTGGTCTCCTTTCCCGACTTCGCGCCGGTGGTCGTGAGCAGGAGCAGGTCACCGCCCGCGAAGGGGCCGCCGACCCTTCCCTTGTTGGCGCGGAACTCGGCGATGACGGACTGGTCGAATGACGTGGGCATGCGGATGCGTGTCTCCGAAGATCAGGATGAAAGGAAAAAAAGGGGTCGCCGAAGGCGGCACACGGGAACGGTGCCGGCGGCGTGCTAGGAGAGAGGCGGGGTGTCGAAGACCCTTCGCGTGAAGGATGTTCGCCCGATCACCGGCCGGCCCACTGCTCTTTGACCGGAGTCACGCGACATCGGGGCCCATTAGATCCGCCGGGCGTTCCCCCGTCAACCGGCGAGGACCGCTTGTCGTTTTTCGGTGGGGGTTCGGTGCAGGCGGTTGTCCGGAGGAGCGGGGCCGGTCGACGATGAGCCCATGATGGGGATGCGACGGCGGCTGAGGGGCGTGCTCGACCGGATCTACGTGCGGCGGCTGGCGGGGCGGCTGCCCCGCGAGCTGATGCCGCGGCACATCGGGATCATGGTCGACGGCAACCGCCGCTGGGCGCGGTCGGCGGGCTTCCGTGATCCGGCCGACGGGCACCGGGCGGGCGGGGCGAAGATCCCGACGTTCCTGAGCTGGTGCGACGCCTACGGGATCGAGCAGGTGACGATCTACCTGCTGTCCGACGACAACCTGGCCCGCGGGAAGGACGAGGTCGCGGCCCTGCTGGGCATCATCGAGGGCGTCGTCGAGGAGCTGGCCGCGCCGGGCCGCCGGTGGGAGGTCACCCCGATCGGCAGCCTGGACCTGCTGCCGGACGCCACGGCCCGGGCGATCAAGGACGCGGCGGCCCGGACGGCGGGCCGGCGGGGCGGGGCGAAGGTGAACGTCGCGATCGGCTACGGCGGTCAGCGTGAGATCGCCGACGCGGTCCGGTCGGCGATCGGTGAGCAGCTGGCGTCGGGTGTCCCGCTGGAGGACATCCTGGACGGCTTCGACGCCGAGTCGATCTCGCGGCACGTCTACACGGCGGCGCAGGCGCCGCTCGACATGATCGTCAGGACCAGCGGCGAGCAGCGCCTGTCGGGTTTCATGTTGTGGCAGTCGGCGTACGCGGAGATGCACTTCTGCGAGTGCTACTGGCCCGATTTCCGGGAGATCGACTTCCTGCGGGCGCTTCGTTCGTACGCGGGCCGGGGCCGCCGGTTCGGCCGCTGACCGTTCACCCGTGGTCGGTGGTGAGCCGGTCGATGGTGGCGGTGGTGTGGGTGACGCCGTTGAGGACGCACCCGGCGCCGAGGTCGATGAGGTTGCTGGTGGTGCGGCCGGTGAGGTGGGCGGTGCCGCCTTCGAGGGTGTACGCGGTCAGGTCGCCTCGGTAGAGGACGTTGTTGACCGTGGTCGTGGTGCCGTCGTTCCAGGTGATGGCGATGCGGGCGTAGCCGGGGCCGATGGGACCGGGGCACTGGCTGGTGAGGCCGCCTTCGACGCGGACGGATCCGCCGGTGATGGCCGGGTGGCGGGCGGAGGAGCAGACGCCGAGGTCGCCCGTTCCGGCCATCCAGGCGGGTGTCCTCCGGTAGGTCAGCCCGGGGGTGTAGCTCAGGCTGAGGCTGCCGCCGTGGCAGGTGATGTCGCCGGTGTCGGCCGCGGCCGGCTGGAGCGGCGCGAGGGTGAGCGCGAGGGCGGCGGCGCACAGGATCGCACGCATGGGTCATCCCTTCTGTCGAAGGGCTCCATGATGTTCACGGGCGGGCGCCCCGGAGGCGTGCCGACGTGCCAGGGGGCGCCGGGGTTTGCCGGAATTTCACCTGGTCAGCGGGCCAGCAGTTCGCGGATTCGCCCGGTGATCTCCGCAGGGGCCTCCTCGGCCATGAAGTGGCCGGCCGTGGTGGTGTGGTGGCGCAGGTCCGGCGCCCAGGCCCGCCACAGGGCGGCGGCGTCGTAGCCGAGGGCGGCGCCCCAGTCCTGCTGGATGACGGTGACGGGCATGGCGAGCCGGGTTCCGGCGGCGCGGTCGGCGGCGTCGTGGTCGACGTCGACGCCGGCGGAGGCGCGGTAGTCGGCGACGATCGAGGGGATCGCCTGCCGCGCGGCGGTCAGATAGGCGTCGCGGACGTCGCGGAGGGCCTCGGGATCGCGGACCCAGGCGTCGAGGAAGTGGCCGAAGAAGGCGTCGGGGTCGGCGGCGATGAGCGTCTCCGGCAGGCCGGGCGGCTGGGCCATGAGGTAGAGGTGCCAGGCCACGGCGGCCGAGGCGCCGTGCAGGACGTCCCACATGTCCAGGGTCGGCAGGACGTCCAGGCAGGCCAGGTGGGTGATCGTGGCCGGGTGGTCGAGCGCGGCGCGGAAGGCGACGAGGGCGCCCCGGTCGTGCCCGGCCAGGGCGAACCGATCGTGGCCGAGGGCGTGGGCGAGGGCGACGACGTCGGCGGCCATCTCGCGTTTGGAGTATCCGGTGGCGGGTTTGTCGCTGTCGCCGTAGCCGCGCAGGTCGGGGCAGATGACGGTGTGGGTGGTGGCGAGGTCGGCGGCGACGTGCCGCCACATGAGGCGGGTCTGCGGGAAGCCGTGCAGCAGGACGATCGCGGGCCCGGAGCCGCCGACGGCGGCGGTGAGGGTGACGTCGTCGGCGACGGGGACGCGGTGGCGGGTGAAGTTCTCGAGCACGGGGTCGAGGTTGCCGGGTGCGGATGAGCATCCGATGAGCGTTAGCGTGGCGGTGTGTCCGTTGTGGTGGGGGTCCTCGGGCCGGTGGAGGCGTGGGACGCGGCGGGGGCGGCGATCGCGTTGCGCGGGCCGCGCCATCGTGAGGTGCTGGCGCGGCTGGTCGCGGCCGGGGGCCGCGTGGTGCCGGTCGAGGTGCTGGCCGCCGATCTGTGGGACGACCCGCCGGAGGGCGCGGTGGCGGCGATCCGGACGTTCGTGGCCGCGTTGCGGCGCGCGCTGGAGCCCGGCCGGCCGCCGCGCACGCCGCCGCGGGTGATCGTGACGGCGGGCCCGGGATACGCGGTGCGGGCCGAGGCGGACGTGTGGCGGTTCGAGGAGGCGGCCCGGACGGGCGGGCCGCCGTCGGTCGTGCTGGCCCGGCTCGATGCGGCGCTCGGGTTGTGGCGTGGGCCGGCGTACGCCGGGATGGCGTGGGCCGAGGGGGAGCGGGCGCGGCTGGCGGAGGTGCGGCTGCGGGTGGTCGAGCGGCGGGCGCAGGCGCTGCTGGAGCTGGGCCGGGCCGCCGAGGCGGTGCTCGATCTCGACGCGCACGCCCGGGCCCATCCGTGGCGGGAGGAGATGTGGCGGCTGCTGGCGCTGGCGCTGTACCGGTCGGGACGGCAGGCCGACGCGCTGGCGGCGCTGCGGGCGGCGCGGGCGGAGCTGGCGGGGCGGCTGGGGCTCGATCCGGGGCCGGGGTTGCGGCACCTGGAGGAGGCGATCCTGCGGCACGACGACCGGCTGGCGTTCGGCGACGCGGCCGCGCGCGTGTGGGCGAGCGCGGCGGCGGCGCACGACCGGGTCGCGCCGGGGGCCGGGCCGAGGCTGGAGGCGGCGGTCGGGCTGATGCGCGGCCTGGCGGTGACCGGCGGCGAGGGCCTGGTGGCGGCGCGGGAGCATCGGGCGGCGGCGGTCGAGGCGGCCGAGGAGCTGGGTGACGCCGAACTGGTGGCGCGGGTGATCGGCGCCTACGACGTACCGGCGATCTGGACGCGGTCCGACGACCCGGCGCAGGCCGCGCGGGTGGTCGGCGCGGCGGCGCGCACGCTCGACCGGCTGGCGGCCGGGGCGGCGCCGGCGACGCGGGCGCGGCTGCTGGCCACGATCGCGGTGGAGTCGCGGGGCGGGGGGTCGGGGCGGGCACGCGCGGCGGCGGCCGAGGCGGTGGAGATCGCGCGCGGGCTGGAGGACCCGGTGCTGCTGGTGTTCGCGCTGAACGGCGCCTACATGCAGGAGTTCGGGCGCACCGGCCTGTCGGGGCGGCGGGCCCGGATCGGGGCCGAGATCGTCGAGGTGGCGGCCCGCCACGGTCTGGCGAACTACGAGATCCTCGGCCGGCTGATCGGTCTGCAGTCGGTGTGCGCGGTCGGCGACTTCGCCGGGGCAGACGGGCAGGCGGCGCGTCTCGACGTGCTGGCGGTGCGGCACGACCGGCCGCTGACGTCGGTGTTCACGGCCTGGTACCGGGCGCTGCGGCGGGCGGAGGATCCGGCGGCGGCGTTCGCGGCCAAGGAGGCGGCCTACCGGGAGGCGGCCGGGCTGCTGGAGGGCGCGGGGATGCCCGGGTTGAGCGAGGGGTTGCCGGCGCTGGCGTCGTTGTGCCTGCGGCTCCGGCACGGCCGTGCGCCCGAGCCGGCCGATCCGGGGGTGTACGGCCCGTTCGAGCCGTGGGTGCGTCCGGTTCTGCGGCCGGACGCCGATCTGGGCGCGGTGCCCGATCCGCCGGGCGACCTGCTGGCCGAGGCGTTGTGGACGTTGCTGGCGACGGCCGCCCGCGCGCGGGGCGACGGCGTCGTGTTCGATCGGGCGCGGGAGGCGTTGCGGCCGGCGGCGGGGGAGCTGGCGGGGGCGGGGAGTGGTCTGGTGAGCCTGGGGTGGGTGAGGGACGTCATCGGCTGACCCTCTTTGCGGCGGGCGGCGTGTCGGTTAGGTTGATCATGACATCGCGGGAGCCCGGCGTACCGGGCTGAGAGTGCGGCTGGACGGCCGCAGACCGCTTGAACCTGACCGGGTCATGCCGGCGTAGGGAGAAGGTCTCACCATGACGTATCAGCCGACGTCCCTCACCACGTTCAGCGACGGGTTGTGGGACGCCGTCGACCCCGTCTACCAGGCGATCCTCCGTCATCCGTTCATCACCGGGCTCGTCGACGGGACGCTGCCCAGGGAGGCGTTCCGGCACTTCGTCGTCCAGGACTCCCACTATCTGCGCGACTACGCCCGCGCGCTGGCGGTGTGCGCGGCCAGGGCGCCCGACGAGGAGGTCACCCGCGCGTTCGCCGGCGACGCGGTGGGGGCGATCGCGGCCGAGCGGGAGATGCACGCCGCGTTCATGGCCGACCTGGGCGGGTCGGCCGAGGAGGCGGCGGCCCAGCCGGTGGGGCCGACGACGCGGGCGTACACGAGTTACGTGCTGGCCACGGTGTACGGCGGTTCGTTCCTCGACGGGCTGGCGGCGGTGCTGCCGTGTTACTGGATCTACGCGCGGGTGGGGGCCGACCTGCTGGCGCGCTCGTCGCCCGACCCCCTGTACCGGCGGTGGATCGCGGCGTACGGGAACGAGGAGTTCCAGGAGACCGTGCGCCGGGTGGTGGCGCTGACCGACCGGCTGGGCGCGGAGGCGACCGGGGCGCAGCGGGCGCGGGCGGCGGAGCACTTCGTGGCGACGGCCCGTTACGAGTGGATGTTCTGGGACGCGGCCTGGCGGCGGGAGTCCTGGCCCCTGTGACGCCACAGGCGGGTGATCGACGGCCCGCCCGCCAAGCACCACACCGCGATGACGGGGTCGCACAGGGCGCAGCCGAAGCTGGAGTCGGCGAAGAAGGGGATGATCGGCGCGCCCTGGAGGTGGTGGACGACGTCCCAGGCGGTGTGCAGCAACCAGCCGATCCCGATCCAGTTCCAGTTCGTCAGGCCCCGGTAGGCGACGTAGGTCATGACGGCGGGCATCAGGAACTCGGCGTAGCCGAGCCCGCCGCCACCCAGGTAGGCGGCGCCCGCGCCGGCGACGAGCACGGCGTTGACCGGGCGGCGGTGCGGTTCGGGGATCAGCGACAGCAGGGCGGCGCAGATCAGCCCGATGACGATCGGCATGACGACGGCCATGTGGGGTTCCGTTCTCGGCGGTTTCTGGGTGGCAGCGCCACGGTAGGGCGGCCGGGCGGGGCCGCCCCAGGGGGTGAACGGACAATCAGCGCCGGGTTCCCGCCGCACTAGCGTGGGGGAATGCACACGGTGGCGGTCCTGGCGCTGGACCATGTGGTGGCGGCCGATCTGGCGACGCCGGTGGAGGTGTTCGGGCGGGTCCGGCTGGCCGACGGGAGCCGCCCCTACCGGGTGGTGGTCTGCGCCCCCGCCCCGCAGGTGGCCGGGGAGGCCTTCGCCATCGTCGCGCCGCACGACCTGTCGGCGCTGCGGGAGGCGGGCACGGTCGTCGTCCCGGGATGTTCGGAAGGCGCGCCCCCGCCGCCTGCGGAGGTGCTCGACGCGTTGCGCGCGGCGGCGGCCGCCGGAACCCGGATCGTGTCGATCTGCGCGGGCGCCTTCACCCTAGCGGCGGCCGGGCTGCTCGACGGGCTGCGCGCCACCACCCACTGGGCCGCCGCCGGCCTGCTGGCCCGGTCGTTCCCCGAGGTGGAGGTGGACCCCGGCGTCCTGTACGTCGACAACGGCCAGATCCTCACCTCGGCCGGGGCCGCCGCCGGGCTCGACCTGTGCCTGCACCTGGTCCGGCGCGACTTCGGGTCGGCGGTGGCGGCGGCGACGGCGCGGTTGTCGGTGGTGCCGCTGGAACGGGAGGGCGGGCAGGCGCAGTTCGTCCCGCACGCCCCGCCGGCCGTGCCGCGCGGGTCGTCGCTGGAGCCGGTGCTGGCGTGGATCGAGGAGAACCTCGACGGGGAGGTGACGCTGGCGCGGCTGGCGCGCCGGGCCGGGATGGGGGAGCGGACCTTCAGCCGGCGCTTCCGCGAGCAGACGGGGACGACCCCGCTGCAGTGGCTGCTGCTGGCCCGGGTGCGGCGGGCCCAGCTGCTGCTGGAGAGCACCGACGAGGGGGTGGAGCGGGTGGCGGCGCGGTCCGGGTTCGGGTCGGCGGCGGCCTTCCGCGACCGGTTCAAACGCGTCGCCGGGGTGACGCCGACGGCCTACCGCGCGGCCTTCGGGGATTGTCGGTCGGGTTCGCCATGATGAGGGGCATGAGTGAGACACCCCCCATGACGGCGATCGCCGACGAGAGCGCCTACGCCGAGGCCGTGCAGCTGGCCGTCGACGCGTCGGCCGCCTACTACGGCGACGGCACCTCCGCCCTTGACGACGACGCCTACGACCGGCTGGTGCGCGGGATCGAGGCCTACGAGGCCGGACATCCCGACCAGGTGCTCCCGACGTCGCCGACCGGGAAGGTGGCGGGCGGCGCGGTCGTGGGCGACGTGCCCCACACGGTGCCGATGCTCAGCCTTGACAACGTGTTCGGCCCCGACCAGCTGGCCGCGTGGGCGGCGTCGCTGGAGCGGCGGCTCGACCGCCCCGTGACGGCGTGGAGCGTGGAGGCCAAGCTCGACGGGCTGGCGGTCTCGGCCCGCTACCGGCGGGGCCGCCTGGTGCAGCTGGTCACGCGGGGTGACGGCCAGGCGGGGGAGGACGTCTCCCACTCCATCGGCACGATCGCAGGGCTGCCCGAGCGGCTGGCCGAGCCGGTCACCGTGGAGCTGCGCGGCGAGGTGATGATGACCACGGCGCAGTTCGCCGACGCGTGCGCCAAACGGCAGGCCCACGACGGCACCACCTTCGCCAACCCGCGCAGCGCGGCGGCGGGCACGTTGCGGACCAAGGACCGCCCTTATGTGTGCGAGCTGACGTTCTTCGGTTACGGCGCCCTGCCGCTGCCGCCCGGCGACGGCTCGCCGCTGGCCGTCCGGCTGCGGGAGCTGCCGCACAGCCAGATCATGGAGTGGGTGGCCGGTCAGGGCGTGCAGACCACGGCGGTGACGCCGGTCGCCGGGGTGCTCGTCTCCGACCTGGCGGCGGTGCAGGCGCGGGTGGAGGAGATCGCCGCCGCCCGCGCCGACCTGGAGTTCGGCATCGACGGCATCGTGGTCAAGTGCGACCTGGCCGCCGACCAGGCGGCGGCGGGCTTCAGCTCGCGCGCCCCCCGGTGGGCGGTGGCCTACAAGCTGCCCGCCACCGAGAAGATCACCAAGCTGCTGGCGGTGGAGTGGAACACCGGCCGCACCGGCATCATCGCGCCACGCGCCGTGCTGGAGCCGGTCGAGCTCGACGGCTCGGTCGTCACCTACGCCACCCTCCACAACGCCGCCGACATCGCCCGGCGCGGCCTGATGATCGGCGACTCGGTCACCGTCTACAAGGCCGGCGACGTGATCCCGCGGGTCGAGGCCCCGGTCGTCCACCTGCGCACCGGCGACGAGACGCCGATCGACATCCCGCAGGTCTGCCCGTCGTGCGGCGACGCCATCGACGCCGGCCAGGAACGCTGGCGGTGCGTGCGCGGCCGCGCCTGCCGCGCCATCGCCTCGATCGAATACGCCGTGGGCCGCGACCAGCTCGACATCGAGGGCCTGGCCGTCAACCGCATCAAGCAGATGCTCGACGCCGGCCTCATCACCGACTTCGCCGACCTGTTCTTCCTCACCCGCGACCAGTTGCTCGCCCTGGACCGCATGGGCGAGACCAGCACCGACAACCTCCTGGCCGCCCTCGAACGCGCCAAGGCCCAGCCGCTCAGCCGCGTGTTCTGCGCGCTCGGCGTGCGTGGCACCGGCCGCAGCATGTCCCGCCGCATCGCCGCCCACTTCGGCACCATGGACGCCATCCGCGCCGCCGACGCCGCCGCGATCCAGCAGGTCGAGGGCATCGGCCCGGAGAAGGCCCCCGTGGTCGTCGCCGAACTGGCCGAACTCGACCCCCTGATCGACAAGCTGATCAAGGCGGGCGTGAACATGACCCAGCCCGGCGCGGTCCGCGCCCCGGCCCGCGATTCCGACGGCGCCGAAGCGGCGGGCGAGCCGCTCGACCTGCCGCTGGCGGGCATGTCGGTGGTGGTGACCGGCACGATGACCGGCCCCCTGGCGGCGCTGTCCCGCAACGAGGTCAACGAGCTGGTGGAACGGGCGGGCGGCAAGGCGTCGTCGGGCGTGTCGGCCAAGACGTCGCTGGTGGTCGCGGGCGACAAGGCGGGCTCCAAGCGCACCAAGGCCGAGACCCTGGGCGTCCGGGTGGCGACACCGGAGGAGTTCGCCGAACTGGTCGCGGCCTTCCTGTGACCGTCGTGCGGGTGGTCGGCCTGGCCACGGCGCGATAGCCCGTGTAGAACGCGAGACCCTAGCCGCCGGACGTGGTCCGGGCCCCGGACGCGACAGGGCGCCCCCCGGGTGATCCGGAGGGCGCCCTCGCGTCGGTGGTGGGATGGGTCCCTATGCGCTCTTGCGCCGCTGGGCCCGCAGGATGGCCAGCCGCTCGTTCAGCACCTCTTCGAGGTCTTCGATCGAGCGTCGCTCCAGCAGCATGTCCCAATGGGTGCGCGGGGGCTTGGCCTTCTTCTGCTGGGGCTGCTCGGCGTCGACCCGGAGGGCGGGGGAGCCGCAGTGACGGCACTCCCAGCTCGCGGGGATCTCGGCCTCGGCGGCCAGTGGAACGGTGGTGTGGTGACCCCTGGGGCAGGTGTAGGACACCTCCTGGCGGGGTGCCAGATCGGTGTTGCGGTCGTTCTCGTAGCTGGTCGCGCCGAGCCGGGTACCGCGAAGTGCACGCTCGCCCATGTTCTAAGCCTCCTGAGATCCCCCTATACGACACAGCTATAGAGGGGTTGGTCTCCACCGGGTACAACGCCTGATACCGTGTGTGGATTCCCACCCAAGACGTGATCCAATCGCGCTTTTTCCGGCGCTCGTGAACCGATTCGCCGTCAAATCCGTTCTGGCACGTCGTTGCCCGCGGCCCTGATCGCCTTCGGCAGGTTGACCGACGCGAGCAGCACCCCGCCGATGACGAAGAAGATCACCAGCGAGACGATGCCGTACCGGTAACTGTCGGTGAGCTGGAGGGCCAGGCCCAGGGTGAAGGATCCGATGAGCGTCGCACCCTTGTCACTGATCTCGTAGAGGCTGTAATACTCCGCTTCCCGCCCCTTCGGGATCACGTGGGAGAACAACGACCGCGACAGGGCTTGTGTTCCCCCCATCACGATCGCGATGGCGAATCCGAGGGCGAAGAAGAGCAGCGGCCGCTCCGGCGGCACGAAGTAGGCGGCGGCCACGACCCCGCACCAGCCGGCCAGCGACCAGAGCACGGTCTTGCGGGTGCCGATCCGGACCGCGATCCGGCCCAGCAGGATCGCGCCGAAGAACGCCACGAACTGCACCATGAGGATCGCGCCGATGCGCTCGGTCTCGCCCAGGCGCAGCTCCTGGTCGGCGTAGGTGGCCGAGAAGCTGATGACCGTCTGCACGCCGTCGTTGTAGGCGATGTACGCCAGCAGGAACACCAGCGTCAGCGGATAGCGGGTGACCAGGTCGCGGATGGTGCGCCCGAGCTGGCGGACGCTGAGCGCCACGGCCCTGACGGCCCCCTCGTCGGCGGCGGCCTCCCCGCGCCGGTTGCGCAGCCGCAGCAGCGGGATGATCGTGAAGCCGCCCCACCACAGGCCGGCCGAGGCCAGCGCCAGGCGCACCGCCGTGCCGGTCGAGATGCCGATCGCCTCGGCGTTCAGGAACAGCCCGAGGTTGACCACCAGCAGCAGGCCGCCGCCCAGGTAGCCGAACCCCCAGCCGCGGGCCGACACGCTGTCGCGTTCCTCGGGCGTGGAGATCTGCGGCAGGAAGGAGTTGTAGACCACGAAGGCCGCCGCGAAGCTGGTCTGGCCGACGATGAACAACACCCCGCCCAGCAGGTACGCCCCGTCGGCGACGAACCACATGAGCAGGGTGGCCGCCGACCCCAGGTAGGCGAAGAACCCCATGATCTCTTTCTTGCGCCCGGTGTGGTCGGCCAGGGCGCCGGCGATCAGCATCACGACGATCTGGCAGACCGCCGCGACGCCGACCACGAAGGAGTAGTAGGCCGAGGGCCGGACGTCGAACCCGATCACGTCGACGAACGGCGCCCCGTTGGCGGCCTGCTCGGCGATCTCGGTCAGGTAGGGCCCGAGGAACACGGTCATGACCGTGGTGGGGAAGGCCGAGTTGGCCCAGTCGTACCAGTACCAGCCTTTTTGCTCGCGGGTTCTGGCCTGCGGGCTCTCGTCGATGACCTGGGGGGAAGCCATTCCTACTCGCTCTCAGGCAGTGGGCCACTGGCCGCGTTCGGTGAGCACCTCGCGCAGCCCGGTGATGTTGTCGGTCATGATGCCGTCGACCCCGAGGTCGAGCAGGCGTTCCATGGTCGGCCGGTCGTCGACGGTCCACACGTGGACCTGCACGCCGATCGAGTGGGCGGTGCGGACGAACGCCGGGGTGACCACGCGCAGCCCCCGCCACCCGACGGGCACCTGCGCGCAGGGGACGCCCGAGTGGGCCAGCCGCGCCAGCAGCCGCCCGGAGCCGGCGCGCGCCGAGGCGGTGCGCAGCGCGGCGACGGCCCGGGGGCCCATCGCCGAGCACACCTCGGGCCCGCAGGCCCGCCGGGCCTGCGCCAGCCGCATGTCGGAGAAGGAGGTCAGGCACACCCGGTGGGAGGCGCCGGTATGCCGCAGCACCCGCGCCAGCGGCACGATCGCCGGCGACTCCTTCACGTCGATGTTGACCCGCACCTCAGGCCAGGTGCCGAGCACGTCCTCCAGCAGCGGGATCTCGTCGACCCCGCCGATGCGGGCCTTGGCGACCTCGCGGTAGGGCAGCCGGGAGATGCGCCCGCGCCGGTCGGTGACCCGGTCGAGGGTGTGGTCGTGGAAGGCGACGAGCACGCCGTCGGCGGTGGCGTGGACGTCGGTCTCGAGGTAGTCGTAGCCCATCGCGACGGCCTTCTCGAAGGCGGCCATCGTGTTCTCGCGCCCCTCGGCGGCCCCGCCCCGGTGGGCGAAGGCCAGCGGCCCGGGATGGTCGAGGAAGGCGAACCGTCGCTGCACGAGCGTGAGTATGCCCGGTGTGCGAGCCCTGTTCCACTCACCTGCCCGCGTGGCGGGTTGTCCCGGTTAGAGGGCCGACCACTCCTGACGGCGGGCCTCGGCCAGGGCGATGGCCGCCGCGACGGAGACGTTGAAGGAGCCGACGCGGCCCACCTGCGGGATGTAGGCGACCGCGTCGGCCGACTCCAGGACGGCGGGGGAGCAGCCGTGGTCCTCGCTGCCGACGACCAGGCACACGTCGCCGGTCAGCTTGGCCTCGTGGAGGGGGAGGGCGTCGCCGGTGAGCTCGATCGCCACGACGGTGAACCCGTCGTCCTTGGCCGCGCGCACGGCCTGGGCGGCCGGGACCGGCTCGTGCCACTCGACCAGCCGGTCGGTGCCCAGGGCGGTCTTCTGCGCCTTGGGGTTGGTGGGCGGGGTGGCGTTGCCGGCCAGCCAGATGACGTCGACGCCGAAGGCGGCGGCCGTACGGAAGATGGAGCCGATGTTGAACGGCCCGGTGACCGATTCGACGATCATCCCGAGGCGGCCGGCCGTGTTGCGCCGCCAGGTGCGGTTGAGCCGCTTGACGTCGGTCGGGCGGAGCTGGCGGCGCGGGTTCGGGGTGCTCATCTGTTGGGCGTCACTTTCAGGATGCGGTAGGCGGCGCGGGAGGCGTGGCGGGTGGCGGTCCAGCCCTGCTCGGTGAGCCACTTCTGCAGGGAGTCGGAGCCGAGGTGTTTCTGCACGACCAGGTAGGCGGCCCCCTCGGGGAGGAGCCGGTCGAGCCAGCGGGTGAGCATGGCGTGGAGGGCGGGCTTGCCGATGCGGATGGCCGGGTTGGACCAGATCGCGGCGAACCGCACGTCGCCCGGCATCTCGTCGGCGTGCACGCACCTTACTTTGTCAAGGCGGGCGGCCGCGGCATTGCGCGCCGTGAGGTCGAGTGACCGCCGGTTGACGTCCACGGCCCAGACGGTCGCCTGCGGCGACCGGGTCGCCATGGTGAGCGCGATCGGCCCGTAGCCGCAGCCCAGGTCCAGCAGATCGCCCGAGGTCGGCGGGGGCGGCACCGACTCCAGCAGGATCTTGGTGCCGGTGTCGACGCGGTCGGGGGAGAACACGCCCCGGTCGGTCTCCAGCCGCAGGTGCAGGTCGGGCAGCACCAGCGTGACCGTGGCGGGCCGGCTCTCGGCCTGCGGCCGCTCGTCGAAGTAGTGCACGGGCCGGAACGTTACCCCAGCTTCCGCGGACACGGGTGCCGGCCCGAGGGCAGTCCGCCCCCGGGCCGGCCGGGTCAGGCGGCCTCGTGCCGCCGCTGGCAGTCGATGCAGGTGCGGGCCAGCGGCCGGATCTTGAGCCGTTCGAAGGGGATGACGCCCGCGCAGTCCGCGCAGCGGCCGTAGGTGCCCTCCGCCAGCCGTTCCAGGGCGTGGGACAACTCGGCGACGGCGCGTTCGGCGACGACGATCGCGACGCTCAGCTCCTGCCAGGTGTCGTCGGCGCCGCTGCTGTCGCGCTGCTGCCTGCGCAGCCCGTCGAGGTGGCGGCCGCGCTGCTCCAGTTGTTCCCGCAGTTCCTCGCGCAGCGACTGGATCTGGACGCTGCTGATCGGGGTGGGATGACGAGTGGTCATGATCGTGTGTTCCTTTGCGCGCGCAGGGAGGCGTCGGCACCGGCCCGTAGGGGGCGTCTCGGGTGCCGCGCCGAAGAAGAGCCCTGGCTCCTATGGCCACGGGGCTCGGTGAAGGTCCGGTTATGCGCCGGGCGGGCTGCGCGGTCCCGCGGTGCGGTGGGCCGGGCGCTGCGGATCACGGAACTCGTCGGTGTCCGGGGCCGAAGGCGTCACGAGAGGCTGGTAGGCGGGCGCGTCGTGGAACCCGCCGCGTAGCGGCCACGACGACGGCGCGTGGTGCTCGCGGGCGGCGCCGGTCTGCGGCGGCAGGCTCGACACGTCGGCGCCCGCGTCGCTCTGGCTCCACACCCGGCCGGAGCCGTCGTTCACCGTGCTCCAGGCGCCGGTCGTCAGCAGTGACGACGCGATCAGGCACAGCAGGACCAGGACCGTCGCGGCGACGCCGGCGACGGGCCTTCGTGGTGTTCTCCACGGTCCTGCCATGATGCCGACCATAGCCGAGCGCATCGGGGGAGCGCGCCGGTCGCGGTAGCGGGGTACGGTGGCGCAAACCCCCCGAGCCGGCAGGAGGAGACGTGCGCGGAAGACTGCCCGTCGCGCTGCTCCTGCTGCTGTCGGCCTTCCTGCTGGGGCCGGCCCCGGCGACCGGGGCCCCTGGTCTCCCGGTGGCGATCCCGAACGTGGCGCCCGGCGGCTCCGCGCCGCTCGCCCAGTGGGGCGATCCGGCTCCGGACGCCGATCGTGACACCGCCCCGCCCCGGCTGCGGCCCGGGTGGGCTGTGGCCGCGCCCCTGCTGCTGCCGGCGGTGCTGCCGTCCACCGGGTGGCCGGTTCCGGTCCTGCGGGCGGTCGCGGCCGTCGCCGCGTCCTTCTCCGCCGTGCCGCGACCGGCGGCCGGCCGGGCTCCGGCCCGGGCCCCTCCTTCCACGACGCGCTGAGGTCCCTTTTCCCCTTCTGCGATCGCCGTGGAGGCTTTCTCATGTTCCGTGCGCCCTTTTGGCGCGCGGTGGCGGCGTGTGTCGTCGTCGTCACCGCTCTGCTGCTCACGCTCACCCTTTCGCCACGTCTCGGGCTGGACCTGCGTGGCGGCACCCAGCTCGTGTTCGAGACCCGGGACGGCCCGGCGGCCAAGGCCGACGCCGAGGCCGCCGACCGCGCGCTGGACGTGCTGCGCCGCCGCGCCGACGCGCTCGGCGTGGTCGACCCCACCCTGCTCCGCTCCGGGGAGCGGCGCATCATCGTCGAGCTGCCCGGTGTGCTCGACCCCCGCCAGGCCGCCGAGGTCATCGGCCGGACGGCGCAGCTCACCTTCCACCCCGTGCTCGGACCGGCCGGGGATTCCGGGCGGGTCCTGGCCGACGAGTCGGGTCAGCCGCTGAGCGTCGGCCCGGCCGCGATCACCGGCGGCGACGTGCGGGACGCCGCCGCGCGCACCGATCCGGCGCAGGGCCCCGGCTGGTTCGTCGGCCTCGACTTCCACGACGCCGGCGCCTGGCGGCGGCTGACGGCCGAGGCGGCGTGCCACGACCCCGGCGACCCCCGGCGGCGGGTGGCCATCGTGCTGGACGAGGAGGTCATCTCCTCGCCCCAGGTCGATCCGAGCGTGGGGTGCCGGGCCGGCATCCCGGGCGGCTCGACGCAGATCACCGGTTCCTTCTCCCCCGAGGAGGCGCGTGACCTGGCCATGCTGATCAAGGGCGGCGCCCTGCCCGTCCCGCTGGCGCTGGTCGAGCAGCGGACCGTCGGGCCCACGCTCGGCGCGGAGGCGATCGAGGCGAGCGCCAAGGCGGGGGTCGCCGGGGTGCTGCTCACGGCGGTGTTCATCGTCGTCGTCTACCGGCTGTCGGGGTTGATGGCGGCGGTCGCGCTGGCGACGTACGGGTTGATCTCCTACGCGGCGCTGGTGGCGCTGGGGGCGACGCTCACCCTGCCGGGCCTGGCCGGGTTCGTCCTGGCGGTCGGCATGGCGGTGGACGCCAACGTGCTGGTCTTCGAGCGGGCCCGGGAGGAGTACGGACGGGCGCCGGGCCGGGGCCTGCGGCCGGCGCTGGATCGCGGTTTCGCCCGGGCGTGGAGCGCGATCGCCGACTCCAACGTCACCACGCTGCTGGCGGCCGGTCTGCTGTTCTGGCTGGCGTCCGGGCCGGTGCGCGGCTTCGGCGTGACCCTGGCCATCGGCGTCTTCGCCGCGCTCGTCTCGGCCATGCTCGTCACCCGTGTGCTGACGCACTCCCTGGCCGGCGTGATCGGCGGGCGGTGGTCGGGTCTGGCCTCGCCCGGCCGGGTCAGGACGTGGATCGTGCGGCGCGATCCCCGGCTCATGGCCGCCGGACGGCGGTGGCTGGCCGGAGCGGCGCTGCTGGCCGGGGTGGCCGTGGCGGGGCTGGTCGTGAACGGGCTGAACGTCGGGGTGGAGTTCACCGGCGGCCGGATGGTCGAGTTCACCGCCGCCCGGCCGGTGAGCGGGGAGGTGGCCCGCCAGGCGGTGGCCGAGGCGGGGCACGCGTCGGCCACCGTGCAGACCTCGGGCGCCGAGGTGTCGGTACGGGCCGGTCAGATCGGCCCGGACGACGTCGCGGCGATCGAAGGGGCCCTGGAGGCGCGGGTGGGTGAGGTGACCAAGCAGCGCGACGAGATGGTCGGCCCCAGCCTGGGCGAGGAGTTGCGCCGCAACGCGCTGATCGCGCTCGGCGTCGCGCTGGCGGCGCAGCTGGTCTACCTGTCGGTGCGGTTCCGCTGGACCTTCGCGGCGGCGTCGGTGCTGGCGCTGGTCGTGGACGCGCTGGCGGTGGCCGGCCTGTTCGCCTGGCTGGGGCGGCCGGTCGACGGGGTGTTCCTGGCGGCCATGCTGACCGTCATCGGCTACTCCATCAACGACAAGGTGGTGGTCTTCGACCGGGTCCGCGAGTTGTGGCAGGCGAGCCCCGCGGCCCGGCTGCCCGACGTGGTGAACGCGGCGATCCTGCAGACGGTGCCGCGAACGGTCAACACCGGGCTGGGGGCGCTGTTCATCCTGGTGGCCCTGGCGGTGTTCGGCGGCGACTCCCTGCGGGACTTCGCCGTCGCGCTCGTCACGGGGATCGTGGTCGGGACCGCGTCCTCGTCGCTGGTGGCCGGTCCTCTCGCGATCGAGTTCGAACGCGTCAGCGAGCAGCCGCCGCCCGAGCCGCCCGCGCCCCGCCGGCGCCGGACGGGAACCGGAGCGGTGGTGTGAGCCGGGCTCGGCGCCCGCGTCAGGGGATGCGGGTGCCGAGCACCAGCGCCGATCCCGCCACCAGCAGCCCGGCGATCACGGCACCGATGATGAACCGCTGGGTGATCTCCTGGTGGACGACCCGGTAGCCGAGGCTGGTGCCGATCTGGGCGTAGACCTCGCGCAGTTCGTCGCCCGACTCGGCGGTGTAGGCGCGGCCGTTGGTGCCGTCGGCGAGCGTCTGGAGGGTCTGCTTGTTGACCGGCACCTGGACGCTGCGGCCGTCGATGGCGACGGTGCCCTCGGGGGTGCCGTAGGCGATGGTGGAGACCGGGACCTTGCCGCCGGCGGCGGCCTCGACGGCCTCGTTGACCGACCGGCCGCTGGTGTTGTCGCCGTCGGACAGCAGCACGATGGCGGCGGGCGGCGGGTCGGTGACGGCCTGCTGGTCGAAGGACCTGATGGCGTCGAGGGAGTTGAAGACGGCCTCGCCGATGGCGGTGCCGGGCCGGGTGGTCAGGTTGCGGATGGTGTTGATGACGGCGGCGTGGTCGGTGGTGGGCGGGATGGCCACGGCGGCCGAGCGGGCGAAGGAGACGACGCCGACGTTGAAGCGTTCGGGCAGGTCCTGGACGAAGCGTTCGGCGGCCTGGCGGGCGGCGACCATGCGGGTCGGGGCGACGTCGGCGGCCTCCATCGAGAGCGAGATGTCGACGGCGATCATGATGGTGGCGCGGTCGCGCGGCACCCGCACCTCGTCGGCGGGCCGGGCGGCGCCGAGCACGAGCAGGCTCATCATGGCCAGGAACAGTCCGGCCGTCAGGTGGCGGCGCCAGCCGGGCTTCTCGGGCGCGACCAGGGCCAGCAGGGCCAGGTTGGTGAAGCGGACCGCGTAGCGGCGCCGGACGTACTGCATGATCACGTAGACCACGGCGAGGGCGGCCAGCGCGGCGAACAACCAGAGCCACGCGGGGGACAGGAAGATCATGCGCGGGCCCTCCGGGCCATCAGATGGGCGGTTCGGCGCTGCCGGAGCACGAACTGGGCGATGTCGGTCATCCAGTCGCGGTCGGTGCGCAGGACGAGGTGTTCGGCGCCGGCGCGGCGCAGCGCGGCCCGGTTGTTCTCGCGCTGCTCGGCGGCGGCCTCGGCGTAGCGTTCGCGGACACGCCGGGTGAGGTGGATGTCGCGGTGGCGGCCGGTCTCCGGGTCGAGCAGGGTGATCTGGCCGACGTCGGGCAGTTCGAGTTCGCGCGGGTCGATGACCTCGATGGCGAGCACCTGCTGGCGGGTGGCCAGGCGGCGGATGGGCCGTTCCCAGTCGGCGGGGTCGTCGAGGAAGTCGGAGACGACCACGCGCATGCCGCGGCGGCGGTGGGCGGCGGCGAGCATCTCGATCGCGCCGCCCAGGCTGCTGCTGCCCGTGGACCTCGGGGCGTCGGTGAGCGACTGGAGCAGGCCGAAGAGGTTGGCGCGGCCGGGCCGGGCGGGGTAGCGGTGGACCTCCTCGCCGTGCAGCACGTAGGCGCCGAAGCGGTCGCCGACGCGGCTGGACAGGAAGCCGAGCGCGCCGACGGCGTGGATGACCAGGGTGCGCTTGTCCATGTCGGCGGTGCCGAAGTCCATGCTGGCGGTCAGGTCGACCAGCGCCCAGGTCTCCAGTTCGCGGTCGGAGATGAGGTCGCGGACGTGCGGCACGGTGGTGCGGGCGGTGACGTTCCAGTCCATCCGCCGGGTGTCGTCCTCGCCGGGGACGTAGACGCGGGTGTCGCCGAACTCGCTGCCGGGGCCGGGCAGCAGGCCCAGGTGGCCGCCCTGGAGGAGACCGTCGAGCTTGCGCACGACGGTCAGCTCCAGTTTGCGCAGCGCGGAGTCGGCGCCCTTCATCGCTGGCCCTGGTTCCAGACGACCAGCGGCGGCGGCACGGAGTGGAGGATCTGGCGGACGACGTCTTCGGGCTCGATGCCGTCGGCCAGCGCGTCGAAGGTGAGCATGAGCCGGTGGGACATGACGTCGACGGCGACGTCGCGGATGTCGTCGGGCAGCAGGTAGTCGCGGCCGCGCAGCAGCGCCAGGGCGCGGCCGGCGGCGACCAGGCCGAGGGTGGCGCGGGGGCTGACCCCGATCTCGATGGTCTCCTCCAGTTCGCGCAGCCCGTAGTCGGCGGGCGCGCGGGTGGCCATCACCAGGCGGACGACGTAGTCGGCGACCAGTTGGTGGACCGACACCGCCTCGGCCGACTTCTGCAGCGCGAGCAGGCGCGGCGCGTCGAGGACCGGGTCGGGCGTCGGCGGGGTGACGCTCATGCGGTGGAGGATCTCCAGCTCCTCGTTGGCGGTGGGGTGGCCGACGCGGACCTTGAACAGGAACCGGTCGCGCTGCACCTCGGGCAGCGGGTAGACGCCCTCGGACTCGATCGGGTTCTGGGTGGCCAGCACGACGAAGGGGCGCGGCAGCGGGTGGGTGACGCCGGCCAGGGAGACCTGGCGTTCGGCCATGACCTCCAGCAGCGCCGACTGCACCTTCGCCGGGGCGCGGTTGATCTCGTCGGCGAGCAGGAAGTTGACGAACACGGGCCCGAGCTCGACGTCGAAGCGTTCGGTGCCGGGGTGGTAGACGCGGGTGCCGACGATGTCGCTGGGAACCAGGTCGGGCGTGAACTGGATGCGCGCGAACGTGCCGCCGACCACGGTGGCCAGGGTGGATGCGGCCAGCGTCTTGGCCACGCCGGGCACGCCTTCCAGCAGGCAGTGGCCGCGTGCGAGCAGGGCGACCAGGAGCCGTTCGACCATGTGATCCTGCCCGACGATGACCCGCCGCACCTCGGCCAGGGCGTCGCGCAGCGCGCCCATGTCGGCGTCGGTCGAGGCGCCGCCACCTGCGGGCATGTTCGCCGGCACGACGGACGTGCCCGGCCCTTCATCAGCAACCATCATGCGTGTTATTCAATCGTGACTTGGCGGGAAAGACCATGGTCTCACCCTGCCCGTTGCGATCGCCGGGGACACCCGGTGCGTCGGGCGGGTTCCGGCACGAGCCACGACCGGTCTTCGGCCGTCCGTGTCTCGTTGTGTTTTGATGGGGTGTGGCCACTCCTCTCCAGTATGGCGACCCGCCGCGACTGGGTCCGTTCGTCCTGCAGGCGCGTCTGCAGTCGGCTCCGGCGGGTCTGGTCTACCTGGGGCAGGCGCCCGACGGGCGGGCGGTGTCGGTGGTGGTGCTGACGCGCGGCGCGGCGCTCGACGCGGCGGCCCGCGACCGGTTCGTGACCGGCATCAGGGAGGCCGAGTCGGCCCGGTCGGGGGTGCGGGGCCTGCTGTCGCGGGTGCGGCGGGCGAGCCCGGCCACGCCGTACGTGGTGGCGTGGGACGGCGGTGAGGCGCCGTGGGCGGCGACGCCGTTCGTGCCGGGCGGGCCGGGGGCCGAGAAGTTCCTCGAACCGGTCATGGTGTCGGGGATGCTGATCGGCGACCGGCACGGCCCCGATTTCGTGCCCTACTGGCTGGGCGACCGCAATCCGGCGCTGCCCGCGCCGCCTCCTCCGGCCCCGCCGCCGACGGCGACGCCGCGTCAGGTGGCGATGGCCTCGGCCGTGCTGGCCGTGCTGGTGCTGCTGCTCCTGGTGATGGTGTGGTTGTTCCTGTTCCGGGGCGACGACGAGGCGATCCCGGCGCAGCCGCTGCCGCCGACGGTGTTCGTGCCGACGCCGCCGCCGGTGCCCGAGCAGTCGGAACCGACGCAGCCCTCGCCCTCGCCGGGCCCGAGCGAGGGGGGCAGCCCGACGCCGCTTCCCGGTGGCTCCGACGACCCCGGCGACGCCATCTAAGCGTACGCTTACTCCTTATGGAGTTGTGGGACACGGTCGAGCCCCCGGCCGCGCGCCGCCTGGTGGCGGGCGCGGTGGACCTGTTCGCCGAGCGCGGCTTCGGCGGCGCCTCGACGCGCGACATCGCCGCGGCGGCCGGGCTGAGCCCGGGGGCGATGTACGTCCACTTCCCCTCCAAGGCCGAGCTGCTGGCCCGGATCGTGCTGATCGTGCACGAGGCGGCCTATCTGGCCGTGTCCTCGGCCGCCGCCCAGGCCGATGCGCCGGCCGCCCGCCTCCGCGCCCTGGTCTACACGCTGGCCCGGTTCCACGCCGCCCACCAGCGCGGATGCCGGGTCGTGCAGAACGAGCTCGGCGCGCTGGCCCCCGCCGACTGGGCCCGGATCCGGGGGGAGCGCCGCCGCGTCGAGGCATTGTTCCGCGACGAGGTCGCCGCCGGGGTCGCCGCGGGCGTCTTCGAGGCGGCCGACGTCGCCGGCACCGCCCGCGCGATCGTGTCGATGTGCGTGGACGTGGCCCGCTGGTACCGCCCCGGCGGCCCCGACGGCCCCGAGGACGTCGGCGCGCTGTACGCCCACCTGGCCCTGCGGATGGTCCGGGCGCTACCCTGACTAAGCGATCGCTTAGCGGGAGGGTGTCATGCGGCGGACGGTGTACACGGCGGACCACGAGGCGTTCCGGGAGTCGGTCAGGGAGTTCGTCGCCCGCGAGGTCGAACCCCACGCCGCCCGGTTCGCCGAGGAGCGGCTCATCGGCCCGCCGGTGTGGCGCGCGGCCGGCCGCCTGGGCCTGCTCGGGCTGGAGATCCCCGAGGAGTACGGCGGCGGCGCGGCCGGCGACTACCGCTTCAACGCGGTGCTGCACGAGGAGCTGGCCGCCCACGGGATGGCGCTGGCCTCCGGGTTCGGCATCCACTTCGACATCGTCGCCCCCTACCTGGTCGACCTGACCACCGAGGAGCAGAAGAGGCGCTGGCTGCCCGGCTTCTGCTCCGGCGAGCTGGTCACCGCCATCGGCATGACCGAGCCCGGCGGCGGCTCCGACCTGGCGGCCCTGACCACCACCGCCGTACGCGACGGCGACGACTGGGTGCTCAACGGGTCCAAGACGTTCATCACCAACGGCGTCCAGGCCGGGCTGGTGGTCGTCGCGGCCCGCACCGGCCCCGGGAAGAAGGGCATCACGCTGTTCGGCGTCGAGGCCGGCATGCCCGGCTTCGAGCGGGGCCGCAAGCTCGACAAGATGGGCCAGCCCGAGGCCGACACCGCCGAGTTGTTCTTCCGCGACGTCCGCGTCCCGGCCGCCAACGTCATCGGGCCGGTCGACGGCGGGTTCGTCGCGATGATGGAACGCCTGCCGCAGGAACGGCTCGGCGCGGCCGTCGCCAACCTCGCGCACGCCTGGTCGGCGCTGGCCGAGACGCTCGCCTACGTGCGGGAACGCCGGGCGTTCGGGCAGCCGGTCGGGTCGTTCCAGTACAACAAGTTCACCCTCGCCGGCCTGGTCACCGAACTGGAGGTGACCCGCGCCTACGTCGACCAGTGCGTCGCCGCCCACGCCGCCCGCGAGCTGAGCGCCGTCGAGGCGGCCAAGGCCAAGTTGTGGTCCTCGGAGGTGCAGTGGCGGGTCCTGGACGCGTGCGTGCAGCTGTTCGGCGGGTACGGCTACATGCGGGAACACCGGGTCGCGCGGGCGTGGGCCGACGCGCGGGTGACCCGCATCTGGGCCGGGTCGAACGAGATCATGCGCGAGATCATCGGCCGGGACCTGGGGTTGTAGATGGCCTACGCGCACTGGGACGAGATGCCGACCCGCTGGCGGGACAACGACGTCTACGGCCACCTGAACAACGTCGTCCACTACGAGCTGATGGACTCGGTGATCAACCGCTGGCTGATCTCCGAGGCGGGCCTCGACCCGATGACCGGCCCCTCCATCGGGCTCTGCGTCGAGTCGCGCTGCACCTACACCGCCGAGGCCGCCTACCCGGCGGTCATCCGCGTCGGGCTGCGCGTCGGCAGGCTCGGCACCTCCTCGGTCCGCTACGAGCTGGGCCTGTTCGAGGGCGATCGGGCGCTGGCCGAAGGGGAGTTCACCCACGTGTTCGTCGACCGCCGCACCCGCCGGCCCGCGCCGATCGAGGGCCGGATGCGGGCGGCGATGGAGAGGCTGGTGGTCGCGTGAAGGTCCGTTCGGCCGTGCTGGCGCAGACGGGCCGGCCCCTGGACGTCCGGGAGCTGACCCTCGACCCGCCGGGCGAGGGGGAGCTGCTGGTCCGGATCGAGGCGGCGGGGTTGTGCCACTCCGACCTGTCGGTGATCGACGGGTCGCGGCCCAGGCCGCTGCCGATGGCGCTCGGGCACGAGGCGGCCGGGGTCGTCGCCGCGTCGCGGTCGCCGGAGTTCGCGGCCGGCGACCACGTGGTGCTCACCTTCGTCCCGGCCTGCGGCGCCTGCCCGCCGTGCGTGTCCGGGCGGCCCGCGCTGTGCGTGCCGGGCGCGGCGGCCAACCGGGCCGGTTCCCTCCTGGGCGGCGGCCGGCGGCTCGGCGAGGTGTTCCACCACCTGGGGGTGTCGGCCTTCTCCGAGTACGCCGTGGTGTCGGCCCGCTCGGCGGTGAAGGTGCCCGCCGGTCTGCCGTTCGAGGTGGCGGCGCTGTTCGGCTGCGCTGTGCTGACCGGCGCGGGGGCCGCGCTGCACGCCGCCGGGATCGGGCCGCGTGACAGCGTGGCGGTGTTCGGGCTCGGCGGGGTCGGCCTGTCGGCGCTGCTGGCGGCGAAGGCGGCCGGGGCGGGCACCCTGATCGCCGTCGACGTGGTGGAGGGCAAACGCGACCTGGCCCTGGCGCTGGGGGCCACGCACGCCGTCCCGGGAGGGGAGCACGCCGTCGAGCACGTCCGGGACCTGACCGGCGGGGGAGCGGTGAAGGTCGTCGACACCACCGGCGTCGCGCCGGTCCTGGCGCAGGCCTACGCGGCCACCGCCCCCGGCGGCGTCACCGTCACCGTGGGCCTGCCCGCCCCCGGCGCCGGGCTCACCATCCCCGCCCTGTCGCTGGTCGCCGAGGAGAAGACGCTGCGCGGCAGCTACCTGGGGTCGTGCGTGCCGCGCCGCGACGTGCCCCGCTTCATCGGCATGTACACCTCCGGCGTGCTCCCGGTCGACCGCCTGCTGTCGGGCCGGCTGAGGCTCGACCAGGTGAACGAGGGCTTCGACCGGCTGAGGAGCGGCCAGGCCGTCCGCCAGGTCGTTTTAATGCGTTGAGCCTCACGTAACGGGAGTCTCTAGGGTCGGCCGCATGAGACTCAACGTGATCGACACCCTCACGCGGATGCGCGAGATCTTCGCCACCCCGCTGCCCGGCCGGGCCGAGGGCCTGCGGGAGCTGCTGCGGCCGATGGCCGCCGCGATGCCGTGGCTGACCACCGGGGACCTGGCCGACTTCCACCACCGGGGGTCGGGGTTCCGCACCGACCGCGACGACGACCGCTACCTGCCGGCGCTCGACCGGCTCGACGGCGTGCCCGCCCGGATCGAGGCCGCCCTGCGCCGCGCCTGGGACCACCAGGCCGCCGCGGTGCCCGGCATCAGGGTCGCCGACACCGTGAACGTGCTGCTGGTGCTCGGCGACCCCGACGACGCCTACCTGACCGAGACCAGCCACGGCTACTTCGGCATGGGCGGCATCCCCGGCTGGATCCACCTCACCGTGTGGCCGACCGAGGAGAGCGTGGCCGGGATCGTGGACTGCGCGGTGCACGAGTTCCACCACAACGTGCGCTACGCCAACGTGACCTGGGACCCGCCGACCGTGCAGCTCGGCGAGCAGATCGTCTCCGAGGGCCTGGCCGACGCGTTCGTGGCCGAACTGGGCGGGACCCCCGGCTACTGGGCCGGCCCGCTGGCCGAGGGGGAGTTCGAGGGGGCGTACACGACGATCGTGAAGAACCTGTCGCTGACCGGGATGCACAACTTCTCCGCCTACGTCCACGGCGACGCGGCCGCGGCGCGGTTCGGCGGCACCCCCGTCGGGCTGCCCGCCATGGCCGGATATCCGGTCGGCCGCCGCATCGTGGAGGCGCACCTGGCGGCGACGGGGCTGACCGCCGCGCAGTCGACCGCCCTGCCCAGCGCGGAGATCATCGCCAACGCGGGGCTATAGTTCTCGCCCGTGACCTGGGGACATATCGCACTGCTGCTGGTGGCCGCGATGGCGGCCGGTTGGGTCGACGCCGTGGTGGGCGGCGGCGGGCTGCTGCAGCTGCCCGCGCTGCTGCTGGCCGGGCTCACCCCGGTCGAGGCCCTGGCCACCAACAAGAGCGCCTCGGTGCTCGGCACGGCCAGCGCCGCCTACACCTACGCCCGCCGGACCGGCGTCGACCGGATCGCCGTCCCGGCCGGGGTGGCGGCGGTGCTGAGCTCGGCCGGCGGGGCGCTGCTGGCGGGGCTGCTGGACGCGGCGGTGCTCAAGCCGCTGATCATCGTGGTGCTGGTCGGGGTGGCGGCGTTCGTGGCCTGGCGGCCCTCCTTCGGCGAGGTCGCCGACCCCGCGCTGCGGACCCGGGGCCGGCTCGCGGCGGCGCTGCTGGCGGCGGGCGGGGTGATCGCCTTCTACGACGGGCTGATCGGGCCGGGCACCGGCACCTTCCTGATCATCGCGTTCACCTCGCTCGTCGGGATGGACTTCGTCCGCGCCTCCGGCACCGCGAAGATCATCAACATGGGCACCAACGTGGGCGCCATCGCGGTGTTCGCCGCCCAGGGGCACGTGGTGTGGGCGCTGGGGCTGGCGATGGGCGTGGCCAACATCGCCGGCGCCCAGCTCGGCGCGCGGATGGCGCTCAAGCGGGGCGCCGGCTTCGTCAGGGCCGTTCTGCTGACTGTGGTGTCGGCGCTGGTGCTGCGGCTGGGCTGGGATCTGCTGTAGCGACGGGCCGGAGCGCTCCCGCGGCCAGCGCCACGAACAGGGCCATCACCGCGGGCACCCCAAGGGCGAACGGCAGGCCGGTGAACTCGGCCAGGCCGCCGATGAGGACCGGGCCGGCGAGCAGGCCGGCGTACCCGAGGCTGGCGACGCGGGCCAGCGCCCGGCCGCTGGTGGCCGGGTCGCGGTGCCCGGCGGCGGAGAACACCTGCGGGATGATGCACGACAGCCCCGCCCCGAACAGGCCGAACCCGGCGATGCCCGCCACCGGGTGGCCGATCAGCAGCGCGGCCAGCAGGCCGGTCCCGGCCAGCGCGCCGCAGCAGCGCACCAGCACGACCGGGCCGAGCCAGGCCGCGAGCCGGTCGCCGGCGAACCGGCCGATCGTCATCATGATCGAGAAGGCGGCATACCCGGCCGCGCCGACGCTCTCGTCCGACAGCAGGTCCTCCACCAGGTAGACCGAGCTCCAGTCGGCCATCGACCCCTCGCCGACCAGGCAGCAGAAGGCCAGCACGCCCAGGAACAGCACCCATCCGGCCATCGCGTTGCCGGTCTTGCCGGGCGCCTGCTGCGCCGGGGCGCGCGACAGGTCCAGCTCGTCGGGCAGCGCCATGCGCGCGCAGACGACCGAGACGACCAGGATGAGGGCGCCGACCGTCGCGAACGTCGCGGCCACACCGGCCCCCGCGTGCGCGAACAACCCGCCGGTGGAGGCCCCGAGGAACCCTCCGACGGAGAAGACGGCGTGGAAGGAGGACATGATCGGGCGGCGGTAGTGGCGTTCGACGATGACCGCGTTGGCGTTCATCGACACGTCCAGCACGCCGTGCACGACGCCGAAGGCCAGCAGCGCCGCGGCCAGCCCGATCAGGCCCGGCGCGAAGGCGGGCAGCACCAGCACGGGGCCCTGCAGCAGCGCGACGGGGATCATGACGCGGCGGGAGCCGTAGCGGTCGACCAGGCGGCCGACGGCCTGCATGCCGGCGATGGCGCCGGCCGCGATGCCCAGCAGGGCCAGGCTCAGTTCGCCCTCGCTGAGGTGAAGGTCGGATTTGATGGCGGGGATGCGGGAGGTCCAGGTGCCCAGGGCGACCCCGGAGATCAGGAACAGCCCGTAGACGGCCACGCGGGCGCGCAACAACATGTGGGGGTTTGCCCTCTCAGGCGGTGATGACGGTGACGCCCGCTCCGGTGAGGGCGTCGTGTTCGCCCGGCGGGACGCCGGTGTCGGTGACGACGACGTCGAGCCCGGTGAAGGAGCAGACGGCGCCGAAGGCGGTGCGGGTGAACTTGCCGGAGTCGCAGGCCACGATGACGCGCCGGGCCGAGGCGATGGCGGCCTGCTTGACCGCGACGTCCTCCAGGTCGTGGGCGGTGACGCCGTGCTTGGCCGACAATCCGCAGCACCCGATGACGGCGGTGTCGAACCGCAGCGCCCGCAGCGACGCCTCGGCGAGCGGGCCGACGAAGTTGAGCTCGACCGGCCGCACCTCCCCGCCGGGCATGACGAGTTTCACCCGCGGCGCGGTGGCCAGTTCGTTGGCGCACCGCAGGGCCAGCGGCAGCACGGTCAGCCGGCGGTCGTGCACCGCCCGCGCCACCTCCAGCAGGGTCGAGCCGCCGTCCAGGACGACGGCCTCCCCGTCGGCCAGCAACGCGGCCACGGCCTGGGCGATGCGCTTCTTGGCGTCGACCGCCTCCAGTTCGCGGGCCCCGTAGGGCGGTTCCTCGCCGCGCAGCAGCAGGCTGAGCGCCCCGCCCCTGACCCGGCGCACGACGCCCTGCTGGGCGAGTTCGTCGAGGTCGCGGCGGATGGTCATCTCGGACACGCCGTAGTGGACGGCCAGGTCGGCCACGGTGACGCTGTCGGCCGACCGCAGCGTGCCCATGATCGCGTTGAGCCTTTCGGCACTTTCCATGTGTTCATTTGAACACGAGATATGTTCGATCGGCAATATGGGACAGACTGGACGCCATGCGTGCCGGCCGGTTGCTCTCCCTGCTGCTGCTCCTGCAGACCCGGGGGCGGATGACGGCGGCGGAGTTGTCCGCCGAGCTTGAGGTGTCGATCCGCACCGTCTACCGCGACATCGACGCGCTGTCCTCGGCCGGGGTGCCCGTCTACGCCGACCGCGGCCCCGCCGGCGGCTACCAGCTCCTCGACGGCTACCGCACCCGCCTGAACGGCCTGACCGAGGCCGAGGCGTCGTCGTTGTTCCTGGCCGGGCTCCCCGGCCCGGCCGCCGAACTCGGGCTGGCCGAGGTCGCGGCCGCCGCCGAGCTCAAGCTGCTGGCCGCGCTGCCGCCCGGCCCCCGCTCGCAGGCGGCCCGGATGCGCGAGCGGTTCCTGCTGGACGTGCCCGGCTGGCACCGGGGGGCCGACGCCGCGCCGTTCCTGGCCGAGGTCGCCTCGGCGGTGTGGGAGCAGCGTCCGCTGCGGCTGGCCTACCGGCGGTGGGGGCCGGCCGACGTGTCCCGGGACGTGCTGCCCTACGGACTGGTGCTCAAGGGCGGGTCCTGGTACCTGGCGGCCGAGTGCGAGGGCTCGATGCGGACCTACCGGGTGGCCCGCATCCTATCGGTGACCGAGCTGCCGGGTCGCTTCGAACGGGCCGACTTCGACCTGCCGGCGTTCTGGGAGAAGTTCTCCGCCGAGTTCGCCACCCGCCTGTACACCGGGACGGCCCGCATCCGGCTCGCGCCCGGGGGAGAGGGGCTGCTGGCATACACGATCGGGGAGGAGCGGGCCGCCCCCGCGCTGGCCCTGGCCGAACCCGACCCCGAACGGCCGGGGTGGACGGTGCTGGAGATCCCCGTCGAGGGGCTCAACGGGGCCCGCTGGACGCTGCTGCGCATGGGGGCGCTGATCGAGGTGCTCGGGCCGCCGGACCTGCGCGCGATGATGGCCGAGGCCGCGCTCGGCATGGCGGAGATGTACCGCTAGACTTACTTTGTAAAGCTGCTGGGTTGTTGCGATCAAACCTTTGCCCGCAAAAAGCCTCGCACCGATGGTAAATGGTTTGCTCCGGGCCCGACCGGGTGGCGACGATGGGCCGGGCGCTCTGCCACGGGGGCCGGAGCGCCCTCTTCAGAAAGGCCGACCTCTGGTGGGTGTCTGGTTCGAGGAGGCCGGTTCCGGCGCTCCTGTCGTGCTGCTGCATTCGAGTGCCGCCGACGCGCGCATGTGGGACCCGCTATGGGTGGAGCTGGCCGCGCGCTTCCGCGTGGTGCGGCTGGACTTCCGCGGCTTCGGCCGCAGCCCGTGGGCGGCCCAGGAGCCCTACACCGACGCCGGTGACGTGGCCGACGTGCTCGACGGGCTGGGCGTGCGCGAGGCCGCCGTGGTCGGCGCCTCGCACGGCGGCCGGGTGGCGCTGGAGGTGGCCACCGCGCGCCCCGATCTGGTGGGGCGGCTGGTGCTGCTGGCCGCCGGGATGGGCCTGCCGCCGACGCCGGAGCTGCGCGCGTTCGGCCAGGCCGAGGACGCGTTCATCGAGGCGGACGACGTCGAGGGGGCCGTGCGGCTGAACGTCGACACGTGGCTGGGCCCCGAGGCGGGGGAGGCCGAGCGGATCTGGGTGGCGGAGATGCAGCGCACCGCCTTCGAGCTGCAGCTGGCCGCCGATCCCGAGCCCACGGCCGGGCATCTGCCGATCGACCTGGCGGCGATCACCGCGCCGGCGGTCGTGGTGTCCGGTGTCCATGACCTGCCCTACTTCCAGGACACCGCCCGCACGATCGCGGCCGGGCTGGCCTCGGCGGAGCTGGTGGAGCTCGCCTGGGCGGGTCACCTGCCGTCGATCGAGCGGCCCGGCGAGGTGACGCGCCTGCTGCTCGACCGGCTGGGCGACCTCAGTGGTCGACTCAGTGGTTGACTCAGTGGTTGAGCGTTGACATGCCGGCCGCGTTGTAGCGGTCGCCGGCGACCTGGTCGGCCAGGTCGCCCAGGATGGCCAGCTCGTCCCCCGACAGGGTGAGGCCGGTGGCGGCGAGGTTCTCCTCGACGCGGGCGGCGCGGCGGGTGCCGGGGATGGGCACGACGTCGTCGCCCTGGGCCAGCACCCATGCCAGGGCGACCTGGGCGGCGGTGGCGTCGTGGGCGCGGGCGACGGCGGCGACCTCGCCGACCAGGGCCATGTTGGCCTTGAGGTTGGCGTCCTCCCAGCGCGGGTTGGTGCGGCGGAAGTCGTCTTCGCGCAGGTCGCCGAGGTCGACGGCGCCGGTGAGCAGGCCACGGCCCAGAGGGCTGTAGGGGACCAGGCCGATGCCCAGTTCGCGCAGCGTCGGCAGCAGGTCGGCCTCGATGTCGCGGGTGAACAGCGAGTATTCGTACTGCCCGGCGGTGACCGGGTGGACGGCGTGGGCCCGCCGCACGGTCTCGGGCGCGGCCTCGGAGATGCCCAGGAAGCGGACCTTCCCGGCGTCGACGAGTTCCTTCATGGCGCCCCAGGTGTCCTCGACGGGCACGCGGGGGTCGACGCGGTGCTGGTAGTAGAGGTCGATGTGGTCGACGCCGAGGCGGGCCAGGGAGGCGTCGGCGCAGGCGCGCACGTAGTCGGGGTGGCCGTTGACGCCCAGGCGGGTGCCGTCGTCGGCGCGCTGGATGCCGAACTTGGTGGCGATGACGACCTGGTCGCGGCGGTCCCGCACGGCGCGGCCGACGAGCTTCTCGTTGGTGAAGGGGCCGTAGGCGTCGGCGGTGTCGAGGAGGGTGACGCCGAGGTCGAGGGCGCGGTGGATGGTGGCGAGGGATTCGGCGTCGTCGCCGGGGCCGTAGAAGTCGCTCATGCCCATGCAGCCGAGCCCGAGCGCGGAAGTGGTGAGTTGTCCGAGTGCGCGCGTCTCCATGTCTGCTCCTTACTTTGTAAAGCCGGTGGGTTATTGGCGTCCACCCACCCCCAATCCACAACCTATCGACGACGGGTGAGCCGATTTTGTCGGTGGCGGGGTGCACTATGGCGGGCATGGCCACGTGGCAGGAGATCGAGAACGACGCCCCGGAGTTCGCAGCACGCTTTCTGCGGCTGTTCGACGCGGGCAAGCACAAGACCATGGCGACACTGCGCCGCGACGGCTCGCCGCGGATCAGCGGCACCGAGACGCAGTTCACGCAGGGGGAATTGTGGCTGGGGTCGATGACCAAGGCGGTGAAGGCGGCCGATCTGCTGCGTGACGGCCGCATGGCGCTCCACGGCCCGACGGCCGATCCGGGGGAGGAGGGGTCGGGCACCTGGCCGGGTGAGGCGAAGCTGTCGGGGCGCGCGGTGGAGGTGACCGATCCGCTGGTGGTGAAGTCGGTGGTGGGCGGGGAGCCGGGGGAGTCGCACCTGTTCCGGGTGGAGATCGAGGGTGCGGTGATCACGCGGGTCGAAGACGCGATGCTGGTGATCGAGAGCTGGGCGCCGGGCCGTGGGGTGAGTGTGGTCCGCCGCCGCTAGTGCCCCATCGGCCGCCCGTGTTCTTCCCCTCCTGCGGGCGGCCGATGGGTACGGGTCTTTCTTCTTCCGTTACGGCTCCGCCTGGCCGGCGCCGAGGGCCGTGTCCGGTCCGCGCCGCCGGCGGCGCGGACCGGCCGTGTTCCGGTTCGGCGGGTCACGGGGATGGGGTGGCCTGACGGGGGGCCGGGACGATGCGCCGAGGGTGGGCGGGTTCCGTTCGCCCGGCGGCCTGGGTTCGATCGCCGGTGGGCCGGGTTTCTTTGCGGGGGTGTGCGGGTTCCGTGAAGGCGGGCCTGGCCGCTTTCGAGAAGCGGGCCTGACCGGCCGGGCCGGTGGGCGCGGGGTGGTCGTGGGTCAGGTGATGGAGAAGCCGCCGTCGACGCAGATGTTCTGGCCGGTGACGAAGGCGGCGGCGTCGGAGGCGAGGAAGACGGCGATGCCGGCGTAGTCGTCGGGGAGGCCGTTGCGGCCGATGGCGTGGCGGGCGGCGAGGGCCTCGACGCGGCCGGGGATGGCCTGGGCGGCTTCGGTGAGGGGGGTGAGGACGAAGCCGGGGAGGATGGTGTTGGCGGTGACGCCGTGGGGGCTCCAGGCTTCGGCCTGGGAGCGGGACAGGCCGCCGATGGCGGCTTTGGCGACGCCGTAGGCGCCGCTGTTGCCGAAGGCGCGGTGGGTCTGCTGGGAGCCGATGTTGATGATGCGGCCCCAGCCGCGGCAGGCCATGCGGGGGGCGTGGTGCTGGCCGAGGCGGTAGGGGGCGGTGAGGTTGACGGCGATGGTCTGTTCGTAGTCGCCGGGGGTGAGTTCGCCCATGGGGCGGCGGATGTTGTTGGCGGCGCTGGTGACGAGGATGTCGGTGTCGGGGACGGCCTCGCACAGGCGGGTGAGGTCGTCGGGGTCGCCCATGTCGGCTTGGACGGCGGTGGCGGTGACGCCGTGGGCGTGCAGGCGGGTGAGGGCCTGGTCGAGGTGGGTCTGGCGGCGGGCGGCGATGGTGATGTGGGCGCCGGCGCCGCCGAGGGCGCGGGCGATGGCGTAGCCGATGCCGCTGCTTCCGCCGGTGATGAGGGCGGTGCGGCCGTGGAGGCCGAACAGGTCAGTGAGGTAGGGGGCGGCCGCATTGTTCATGACCGCTCATTCTATCGTCGGATGATCCGAGTTCTTCGGTCATGACGTCGCTGATCCGTTGCATGACGCGGCGCATGTCGCGGAGGGTGGCGGTGTCGAGGCGGGTGAGGAGCTGGCGCCAGTTGGCGGTGCCGGCGTCGAGCATCTCGTCGGTGAGGGTGCGGCCTTCAGTGGTGAGGGTGAGGCGGCGGACGCGGCGGTCGGCGGGGTCTTCGCGGCGGGAGACCAGGCCGTGGGCGACGAGGCGGTCGACGATGCCGGTGAGGGTGCCCAGGCCGATGCCGAGTTCGCGGGCGAGTTCCTGGCCGGAGGCCGATTCCTGGAACGACAGCGCGACGATGACCTTGAGCTGCTGCATGGTGAGGGTGGTGGCGAGCAGGGGCAGGGAGCGGTCGCGGGCGAAGAAGCGCCCGAGGAGGCGCTGGGTGTCGGCGATCCAGTCGATGAGCTGGGCGCGTTCATCGGCGGGTGGTGCGCCGTCGGTGGTGTCGTGGTTTCTCACGTTTGCCTTCGGTGGGCGGTCGCAAACCTGAGAAGGTTATCAGGAACGCCACGTGACATTAAATATTCGTACGACGCGAAGTGTTAGGGTGAGCCGCACTAATCTTCCGGCCCACCTTCTGTCAAGGAGCCTTCGCGCATGACCTTCCTGGCCAGGCTGAGCCTCGCCAACCGCAGTCTGGTGATCATGATTGCGGTGGTGGCCAGCGCTCTCGGCGCCTACGCCATCCCCTCGTTGAAACAGCAGCTGTTCCCGTCGCTGGAGTTCCCGGGGGCGTTCGTGGTGGCGCGGTACGCCGGCGCGGCGCCCGACATCGTCGAAGACCAGGTCACCAAGCCTATCGAGAACAGCTTCCAGGGCATCGCCGGGGTGACGCAGATCTCCTCGACGTCGAGTGAGGGCTTGGCCTCCATCCAGGTGGCGTTCGAGTTCGGCACCGACATCGACGAGGCCATCGGCCAGATGGAGCAGTCGATCTCCCGGATCGAGGCGACGCTGCCCGCCACGGTCGACCCGCAGGTGATCGCGGGCAGCACCGACGACATCCCGGTCGTGGTGCTGGCCGCCTCCGGCGGCGACGAGGCGACGACGCTCGACCGGCTGGAGCAGACGGTGGTGCCGTCGCTGCAGGGGATCGACGGAGTGCGGGAGGTGCAGATCACCGGCGCCCGCGGCAAGCAGGTGACGATCACGCCCGACGTCGCCGAGATGGCGAAGAAGGGGTTGTCGCCGGCGGCGATCCCCGAGCTGCTGCGCGCCAACGGCGTGGCCATCCCGGCCGGGTCGGTCACTGAGGACGGCCGGAACCTGACCGTCCAGATCGGTGACCGGGTCGCGACGGTGGAGGACCTGAAGAACCTCTACCTGACCCCGCCGGCCGCGCCGGCCGCTCAGCCGCAGGCGCAGCAGCCGCAGGTGCCGGGCCGTCCGGTCGCCGCGGTGCGGCCGCCGGCGCCGCCCAAGCCGGTGACGCTGGGGTCGCTGGCCGACATCGAGGTGGTCGACGACACGGCGGTGACGCTGACCCGGACCAACGGCAAGCCGAGCCTGGGCGTGTCGATCACGATGAAGCCCGATGGGAACGCGGTGGCGATCTCCCATGACGTCCAGGACGCGATGCCGGAGCTGACCGCGGCGCTGGGGTCGGGCGCGGCGCTGACGGTGGTGTTCGACCAGGCGCCCTATGTGGAGCGGTCGATCCACGACTTGACGACCGAGGGCCTGCTGGGCCTGGCGTTCGCCGTGATCATCATTCTGGTGTTCCTGTTGTCGATCCGCTCGACGCTGGTGACGGCGGTGTCGATCCCGCTGTCGGTGGTGATCGCGCTGATCGCGTTGTGGGTGGGGGACTACTCGCTGAACATCCTGACGCTGGGCGCGATGACGATCGCGGTCGGGCGGGTGGTCGACGACTCGATCGTGGTCTTGGAGAACATCAAACGTCATCTCGGCTACGGCGAGCCGAAGCGGCAGGCGATCCTGAGCGCGGTCCGCGAGGTGGCGGGCGCGGTGACGGCCTCGACGCTGACGACGGTGGCGGTGTTCGCGCCGATCGCGTTCGTCGGCGGCATGGTGGGCCAGCTGTTCTCCCCGTTCGCGGTGACGGTGACGGTGGCGCTGCTGGCCTCGCTGCTGGTGTCGCTGACGGTGATCCCGGTGCTGGCCTACTGGTTCCTGAAGGCGCCTGCGCTGTCGCCGGAGGAGGCGCGCCGGGTGCGGGAGGAGGCCGAGGCCAAGGAGCTGCGTTCGCCGCTGCAGCGCGCCTATCTGCCGGTGCTGCGGTTCGCGACCCAGCGCCGCTGGATCACCCTGGCGATCGGCCTGGTGGTCTTCGCCGGGACGGCGGCACTGGGGATGAACCTGAAGACCAACTTCCTCGACTCGGCCGGCATGAACACCGTCAACGTCACCCAGAAGATGCCGGTCGGCACGAACCTGGAGGTGACCGACGCGGCCGCCCGCAAGGTCGAGGACGTCATCGCCGCCGAACCTGGTGTCGCCTCCTACCAGGTGAACGTCGGCGGCGGCAACCAGTTCATGGGCGGGGCGGGCGGCAGCGCCGACCGGGCCTCGTTCTCGGTGACGCTGGATGAGGACGTCGACGCGACGGCGCTGCAGGACGGCCTGCGGGCGAAGCTGACGGCGCTCGGCGCGGGCGTGGGCGAGATCACCGTCGGCGGCGGCGGGGGAGGCGGCGGGCTGTCGTCCAACCAGTTCCAGGTGCGGCTGCAGGGCCCCGACGTCGACCAGCTGCGCGCCGCGTCGGCGACGGTCATCCAGGCGCTGGCCGGGGTGCCGGGCCTGCGGGACGTCACCTCCAACCTGGCCGACAGCGGCGAGCGGATCGAGGTCCACGTCGACCGGGAGGAGGCCGCCGCGCGTGGCCTGACCGAGGCCGGGATCGGCCAGCAGGTCGCCACGGCCTTCCGCGGCGCGCCGGTGGGGTCGATCGACATCGACGGCCGGGCCGCCGACATCGTCCTGCGCACGGGCGACGCGCCCGAGAGCCTGGAGGCGGTCAGGGATCTGGAGCTGCCGACCGCGACCGGCATGGTGAAGCTGTCGCAGGTCGCCGAGGTCGTCAAGGAGGGCGGCCCGACGCAGATCAGCCGCTTCGACGGTGAGCGCACCGCGACGGTCTCGGGTGACGCCGACGCCTCCAACCTGGGCGCGGTCACCGCCGAGGTCACCACCAGGCTCGACGCGCTGACGCTGCCCGCCGGGGTCACCGCCGTCGTGGGCGGCGCCTCGGCCGACCAGGCCGACGCGTTCGCCGACCTGGGGCTGGCGATGGTGCTGGCCATCGCGATCGTCTTCATGATCATGGTGGCGACGTTCTCCAGCTTCGTGCAGCCGCTGATCCTGCTGGTGTCGATCCCGTTCGCCGCGACCGGCGCGATCGGCCTGCTGCTGATCACCGACACGGCGCTGGGCGTGCCGGCGCTGATCGGCATGCTGATGCTGATCGGCATCGTCGTCACCAACGCGATCGTGCTGATCGACCTGATCAACCAGTACCGCGAGCAGGGCATGGGCGTCACCGAGGCCGTCATGGAGGGCGGTCGCCGCCGGGTGCGGCCGATCCTGATGACGGCGCTGGCCACCATCGGCGCCCTCACCCCGATGGCGGTCGGCCTGACCGGCTCGGGCGGGTTCATCTCCCAGGCGCTGGCGATCGTCGTCATCGGCGGCCTGGTCTCCTCGACGCTGCTGACGCTCGTCCTGGTCCCGACGCTGTACGTCATGGTGGAGAGGACCAAGGAACGCTTCCGCCGCGCCCCCAAGCACGAACGCCGGCTTGAGGTGTACGACGAGGAGGCGCTGACCCCCACCCGGTGAGCGTGTGGGGATGCGCGGCTTGGATAAGCTCGGGGAACGTGACCGACAAGCCGCGCATCCCCAACGTCCTGGCCACCCGCTACGCCTCGCCCGCCCTGGCCCGCCTGTGGTCTCCCGACCACAAGGTGGTGCTGGAGCGGCGGCTGTGGGTGGCCGTGCTCAAGGCCCAGGCCGATCTCGGGATCCCGGTCCCCGCCGACGTGATCACCGCCTACGAGAAGGCGGCCGACACCGTCGACCTGCCCTCGATCGCCGCGCGCGAACGCGTCACCCGCCACGACGTCAAGGCCCGCATCGAGGAGTTCAACGCGCTGGCCGGCCACGAACACGTCCACAAGGGCATGACCAGCCGCGACCTGACCGAGAACGTCGAGCAGCTCCAGGTCCGCGACAGCCTCCTGCTGGTCCGCGACCGCGTCGTCGCCCTCCTGGCCCGGCTGGCGCGGCTGGCGGGGGAGTACGCGGCGACCGTCATGGCCGGCCGCTCCCACAACGTCGCCGCCCAGGCCACCACCCTCGGCAAACGTTTCGCCACCGCCGCCGACGAACTCCTCGTCGCCTACGAGCGGCTGGAGGACCTGATCGCCCGCTACCCGCTGCGCGGCGTCAAGGGCCCGGTCGGCACCTCCCAGGACATGCTCGACCTGCTCGGCGCCGACCGGCTCGCCGACCTGGAGAACCGCGTCGCCGCCCACCTCGGCTTCACCCGCGCCCTCACCAGCGTCGGCCAGGTCTACCCGCGCTCCCTGGACTACGACGTCCTCACCACCCTGGTCCAGCTCGCCGCCGCGCCCTCCTCTCTGGCCAAGACGATCCGGCTGATGGCCGGCCACGAACTGGTCACCGAAGGGTTCCAGGAGGGCCAGGTCGGCTCCTCGGCGATGCCGCACAAGATGAACACCCGCTCCTGCGAGCGCGTCAACGGCCTGACCGTCGTCCTGCGCGGCTACGCCTCCATGGCCGGGGAACTGGCCGGCGACCAGTGGAACGAAGGCGACGTGTCCTGCTCGGTCGTCCGCCGAGTCGCCCTGCCCGACGCGTTCTTCGCCTTCGACGGCCTGGTCGAGACCATGCTGACCGTCCTGGACGAGTTCGGCGCCTTCCCCGCCGTCATTGAGGCCGAACTCGACCGCTACCTGCCCTTCCTGGGCACCACCAAGATGCTCATGGCCGCCGTCAAGGCCGGCCTGGGCCGCGAGGCGGGCCACGAGATCATCAAGGAACACGCCGTCGCCGCCGCTTTGGCGATGCGCCAGGACGGCGGCGGCAACACCCTCCTCGACCGGCTGGCCGCCGACCCGCGCTTCCCCCTGTCCCGCGCCGACCTCGACGCCCTCCTGGCCGACCGGGTCTCCTTCACCGGCGCCGCCGCCGACCAGGTCGCCGCCGTCGTCGCCCGCGTGGGGGAGATCACCACCCGGTATGCGCAGGCCGCCCAGTACACCCCGGGCGCCATTCTGTGATCGAACTGCACGACGCCGACCAGGTCGCCGCCGCCTGCGGGGGCGACGACCTGGTCGTGTGGACCGCCCAGCGGCTGCCCTTCGGGGGAGCGCGTGCGTGGGCGCGCGGCGAGGCGGTGGTGGTGGCCTGCCCGGCGGTGTCCAAACACGACCGGCTGGCCGTCTTCGGTGATCCTGGGGATCCCGCGCACGCCGGGCTCGTGCGGCAGGTGTGGCGGGAGATGGGCACCGGCTACCGGCCCTTCGGCGACCGGGAGACGATCCACCGGCTGGTGGAGGCGATGCCGGGGGAGCTGGGCCCGGCCGGGAACTTCACGTGGATGACCGTGGGGCCCGACGACGTCCGCCTCGACGTTCGCACACCCGATGCCCTCGGGCCCGACGCGATCAAGGCCGACACTTCTCGGCCGGACACTCTTCGGCCGGAGAGCCTTTGGCCCGACGCTCTTGGGACCGGCGCAGCGAAGGCCGACGCAGTTGGGACCGACATTTTTCGGCCTGACGCTCATCGGACCGACGCTCATCGGACCGACATCGCTCGGCTGGAAACGGGATCGGCCGTGACCTACGGGCCTGAGGCGAACAGGTCGCGTGGGGGACAGGCGGCAGGAGAAAGCCTGGCTGGAGGAGTGGCGGCCCTGATGGTGAAGCCCGACGTCGCCTGGCTCGCCCCCGGCGCCGAAGACGAGGTCGCCGCGGTGCTGGACGTCGCCAACCCCGACGCCTACGCCCGGCCCGGCATGCCCGGTGTCACCCGCTGGGCCGGTGTCCGCGACGAGGCCGGGCGGCTGGTCGCCGTCGGGGCCGACGCCTGGTCGGCGCCCAGTGTCGGGTTCGTCGGCGGCGTCGCCACGCTGCCCGAGGTGCGGGGGAGCGGGCTGGCCGGGGCGATCTGCCGGTTCCTCACCGCCGGCCTCCTGGACCGGCACGGCCGGGTCTCGCTCATGGTCGACGACGTCAACGCCGCCGCGCTGGCCGTCTACCGGCGGCTCGGCTACACGCGCAGGCCGGTGGCGGCGACCCGGGCCGTACAGGAGACATAAAACCAGGTGAGCGGCGCGGCCCGACCATGCACAGTGAGGGAATGATGTCCGCGTTTGTCCCCGGCCTGGAGTTGTGCCGCGCCTACTACCACGACGTGCTGCGGCCCCTCCTCGACGACGGCCCCCACCCCGTTCCCCACAGCGCCGCGCTCATCGGCCCCGGCTCGGAGGTCCTCGGCTTCGACACCGCCCGCTCCGCCGACCACGACTGGGGCCCCCGCGCGATCATCTTCGTCCCGGCCGGACGCGCCGAGGAGATCCGCGACCGCGTCTGGAAGCGGCTGCCGGCCGAATACGGCGGCTTCCCGACCGCGTTCGGGTCCGACCTCCATCCGGTACGGCCCGGCGTCACCGTCACCGAGTTCACCCCCTGGGCCCGTGACCTGCTCGGCTTCGACCCCCGCGGCCCGATCGGCGTCGACGACTGGCTCGGCGTGCCCTGGCAGCGGCTGGCCGAGTTCACCGGCGGTGACGTCTTCCACGACGGCCTGGAGGAGTTGTGCCCTGCCCGGCGCCGCCTGCGCTGGTACCCCGACGACGTGTGGCGCTACGTCCTGGCCTGCCAATGGACCCGCATCGCCCAGGAGGAGAGCTTCCCCGGCCGCGCCGGGGAGGTCGGCGACGACCTCGGGTCGGTCCTGGCCACCGGCCGCATCGCCCGCGACCTGATGCGCCTGACCCTGCTCATGCGGCGCCGCTACCCGCCGTACACCAAGTGGCTCGGCAGCGCCTTCAACCGCCTGTCCGGGTCGGCCGAACTCGGCGACGCCCTCACCGGCGCCCTGCGGGAGACCACCTGGCAGGGCCGCGAACACCACCTGTCCACCGCCTACCGCCGCGTCGCCGCCCTCCACAACCGGCTGAACCTCACCGAACCCGTCGAACCCGGCACCCGCCCCTACCACGACCGGCCCTTCCAGGTCATCGGCGGCCACCGCTTCGCCCGCGCCCTCATGGACGCCGTCACCGACCCCGCCATCGCCCGCCTCGACCTCGTCGGCACCGTCGACCAGGTCGCCGACAACACCGACGCCCTCACCCATCCCCGGCGAGCCCGCAACCTGGCCGCCGCGGCCCGCTGAACCCCCACCCCGGATGGTCTGCGTTGCAAACCTCGACGCCGGGCTTTAGGCTGCACGAAAGGTCTGCACCGCAAACCGGAAGGTTCGATGATCAGCGCCCAGGAACTCGACCACCTCGACCGCATCCGCACGACCACCGCCGCGCACGCCCACCGCCAGGGCCTCTATCCGGCCGCCTTCGGCCTCACCCTCATGTACTACGCCTCCGACGCCACCCGCGACACCATGGCCGCCCCCGTCCTCCTCGGCGCGGTCCTGCTCGCCGCCGCGGCCGGCTACTACCGCCACACCTACGGCACGGTCATCCCGCGACGCCACAACGCCGGCTACCCGGCGTGGCTCATCCCCGCCCTGCCGGCGGCCGTGCTCGTGCTGGTCGTCGCCGCCAACCTCACCGCGACGCCCGGCCATCTCACCGGCGGCCTGATCTTCGCCGGCGCTCTGGCGCTGATGGGCGGCCCGCCCCGGCACCGCCGCCGCCACTACTCCGCCTCCGCCGGCGCGCTCATGGCCCTCACCCTGGCACCGCTCGGCGTGCTCACCCCCACCGGCGAGCACCCCTTCGCCTCCACCGACCCCCTCTGGCAACTCATGGCCGCCGGCGCGCTCCTCGTGGTCAACGGCCTGCTCGACCACCGCGCCCTGGTGCGCTCGCTGCCGCGACCGGCCGTACAGGAGCAATGAGGTGGGCACCCCCTTCGCGGACATGACAGAGATCGACCGGCTGGTGCACGACCCCTCCCGGCTGGCGATCACCAGCGCCCTGTCGGCCTGCCAGAGCGCCGACTTCCTCTACCTCCAGCGCGTCACCGGCCTGTCCAAAGGCAACCTGTCCAGCCACCTGGCCAAACTGGAGAAAGGCGGAATCGTCACCATCGACAAGACCACCGGACGCCGCCCCCGCACCGTCGTCAGCCTCACCGAACCCGGCCGCGCCATCGTCGCCGACCACTGGGACCGGCTCATCCGCCTCCACGAAGCCGCCCGCACCTGGGTCCCCACCCAGGACTGACGCCGGGCGCCTCAGACCAGGGCCGACGGCCGCGCCGCCGCCAGCACCGGCAGCAGCGCCGGCAACTCCGCCAGGGTGCGGATCGTCGGCACACCCGCCGGGGGAGGAGCCGACCCGTACCGGTCGAGCCACACCCCGTGCATGCCCGCCCGCGTCGGCCCGATCGCGTCCAGGTTCAGGTTGTCGCCCACCAGCACCACCTCGCCCGGCTCCAGGCCCAGCTTCGAGGCCGCCGCCGTGTACACCTCGGCCGACGGCTTGAAGTTCCCGCCCAGCGCATCGGGCGTCAGCACCGGGTCCAGCCGGTCGAGCAGGCCCAGCCGCCGCAGCTTCGCCTCCTGCTGCACCGGCTGGCCGTTCGTCAGCACCCCCAGCGTCACCCCCGTGCCCGCCAGCCGCCCGATCAGCGGCGCGGCGTCGGGGAAGGCCGTCCAGGCCTGCTCGTACAGATCGAGGAACTCCGCGTACGCCCCGTCGAGATCACCCGGCACCGCCACACCCATCCGCCGGCAGTAGTCACGCAACCGCCGGCGCCGCTGCTCACCGAAAGAGCACTCGCCCCGGTGCCACGCCGGCAGATGGACGTCCTCCAGCCGCAACCACAACCCCGGCCCCTCGGCCAGCAGCGGATGGAACGGGGACCGCTCGGCCGTCCACGCCGTCACCGCGTGCGCCACCGCCGCACGATGATCGAACAGCGTCTCGTCCAGGTCGAAGAGAATGGCCCTGATCATGCCGCCCATCCTCCGGAACCCCTATTACAACGGCGTTTCCACGAAGTGAAAGGGGAAACCGGGCTTACCCACAACCAGTCACGCCCATCATGACAAAGACCGCGGGCCCGCGCGGGCGAAACCCGGAATCACCGGACGACCCCGGCATTCGCCACAATCGAATCCCGGATGTACACCGACAACCCCTCCGCCACCCCCTCGTAATTGCGGGCGAACCGCTCATCGGCCACGTACATCTCCCCGAGACCCACATGAATCTCCGACGTGCACGAATAGAACCACCGGCTGATGTGCTCCCGATGCCGCTCCGCCACCGCCGTCACCTCGGGGGAGTCCGCCGCCACCCCCCGCGCGAACAACGACCGCCACGCCTCCACCAGCTCCCCGGCCTCCGCCGAGATCGCCTGCCAGTCAGCCTTCGTGTACGACGACGTCCGCCGACGGCTCTCCGCCCACGCCGGCGACCCACCCCACCGGCTCTCCGCCTCAGCCGCATGATCCTCCGGCCGGAACTCCCCGAACACCTCGTAACGCTCCTCCGGCGTCAACGACACACCCATCCTCGCCGCCTCCAACGCGGTCTCCACGGACACCACCAACGCCTCCAGCCGGGCGATCCGCCGCCGCAGCAGCTCATGCTGACGCCGCAGATGCGTCGCGGCGTCCACCCCCGGATCATCGAGAATCGTGGTGATCTCCTCCAGGGGGAAACCCAGCTCCCGGTAGAACAGCACCTGCTGCAACCGATCCAGATCCGGCTCCGAATACCGGCGGTAACCCGCCGCCGTCCGTTCACTCGGCGACAACAGGCCGATCTCGTCGTAATGGTGCAACGTCCGCACCGTCACACCCGCGAACGCCGCCACCTGACCCACCGAATAACCCGCCACGCCTCCCCCTCCCTTCCTGACGCGACCCAGCCTGCGGCCTCCCGTAACGTGAGAGTCAAGCCCTATACGGCCCTCTACCGCCCGCCCTAGACACCCGTATCGTGCACAAGCGGATGCGCCCGCATCGCCGCCTCCAGCTCACCCGGCAACTCATCCCGATACCGGCCCAGCGTGCTCAGATCCCCATGACCCAGCACCCGCCGCACCGCGTCCATGTCCGTCCCGCCCGCCAGCAGATGCGTCGCCGTCGTATGCCGCAACCCATGCGGCGTCACCGACCGCCGCCGCTCCGGATCCACCCGCGCCTGCACCCGGTCGATCACCGCCTGCACATCACCCCGCGCCAGCCGCCGCCCCCGCCACGACAACAACAACGCCTTCTCATCCCCCTCACGGGCCTGCTGACGCACCTCCAGATACGCCGCCAGCACCCGCGCCACCAACCGGGGGAGCGGCACATCCCGCGTCTTGCCGCCCTTACCGAAGATCCGCCAGTAACGCTCCCCGTCGTTGGTGTAGAAATCCTCCACATTCGCCCGCACCAGCTCCGACACCCGCGGCCCCACCATCGTCAGCAGCAGCACGATCAACGCGTCCCGCACCTCCGTACGCTGATCACGCCGCCCCCGCACCTCATCACCGGCAGGGGACACCGCCGCCCCCACCAGCCCCTGCGCCTGCTCCCGCGTCAACGCCCGCCGCTCGGCCCGCAACCCGCCCCGCTCCCGCGCCACCACCGTCGCCGACGCCATCGGATTCAGCTGCACCCACCCCGCCAGCGCCGCATGCTTGAACAACGCCGACACCGACCGCCGGAACCGCGCCTGCGACGCCGCGCTCTGCACCTCCCCGCCCTCCGACGGCGTCCGCCGCCGCTCGTCGGGCTTACGCGCGAACGCCAGCAGCACCGCGTCGACGTCGTCACCCGACAGATCGTCGAGCACCTCCGACAACCGGCACACCCGCGTCAGCCGCACGAACGTCTGCACATCACGCGCGTACACCTCGGCGGTCGCCCGCGACAGACCGCCCGTCACCACCTTCGCGCGGACCAGCTCCACATAACGATCCGCCGCCTCTTCCACCGACAACCGATTCAGCTCCGCCGGACGCATGACCCCAAACCCTAACCCCGGCCACCGACAATTCCACAGCTCAGTGGCATGATCGATAACATGACATATCCGGAACCGCGCTACCTGGGGGACACCGGGGAGATCACCGCCACCTACCTCCCGCACGGCGCCCCGCCCGACATCAGCTACGCCAACGGCGGCACCTGCACCTACCTCGCCACCGGCGCCACCACCGGCGGCAAGTTCGGCCTCTACCGCTGGGACATGGGCGCCAAACCCAGCGGGCCCGCCCCGCACTTCCACCGCAGCCTCACCGAGTCGTTCTTCATCCTCACCGGCACGGTCCGCATCTACAACGGCCAGGAGTGGATCACCACGGTGCCCGGCGACTTCGTGCACGTGCCGGAGGGCGGCGTCCACGGATTCCGCAACGAATCGGGCGAACCGGCCAGCCTGCTGCTGATCTTCTCGCCGGGGGCGCCGCGCGAGGGCTACTTCGAGGGCATCGCCGAGTGGGCCGCGTCGGGGCGTGAGGACCAGGAGTTCTTCGTGCGGCACGACACGTTCTGGGTCGACGAGAAGTAAATCCGATACCAAACAGAATTCACCTTCTGTCTGGTATAGCCATCTTTTGCCCGTTATGACGGTTTTCAGATGAGGCCGACGAACGCCTCGGCCTGTTCCTGGTTCATGCCGGTCTCGCCGCGCACCAGGAAGACCGCCTGCTCGGTCCGCCCGGCCTCCTTGAGCTCGCGGACCCGGCCGGCCAGGTCGGGGCCGGTCTGCAGGGCGCGTTCGGTGCTGGTGGGGAGGTAGCGCCCGGCGATGATCGATTCGGTGACGAACTTGGCGTCGCGCAGCCCCAGGCCCGTCTCCTGGCGGACGAGTTTGATCGCCTCCACGACGCGCCCCTCGGCGCCGAGTTCGCGCACACGTTCGCGGATGGGTTCGGCGATCTGCGGGATGACGCCGGGCGCCCAGTAGGCGACCTGTGCGCGGGGTCGTCCGCCGGAGGCTCTGACGGCGAGCAGGACGATGCCGGCGATGACGCCGAGGAGGATCAGCAGGACCAGGATTTCGGCGGGTCCGACGGTGCCCATGACGGTGATCTTACGACGGCTTTGCCTGCTCGATAATGAACATTATGTCAAGTTGGCTGGCGGGGGTGAAAGGTTCAGCCCGCCGGGCGGCACAGGCGGGCGTGGTTGTGCTGGTGGGTGCGGGTGCCGGGCCGGTCGTGAGCGGGTCTCGGCTTTGACCGGCGTGGGCGGCGGGAACGAACATCGCCGTTCGTCCGGCTTTCGGCGGGCATGACGTGTCGGCGGGATTGGGTGGCGCCGGTGTGGTGGTCGGTCGCGGCGGTGCCGGCCGCCTGCTTCCGGGGCCGCCGGTGGTGACGGCGTCGCGGGTTACGGCGGTGGCCCGCGCGGTGCCGTCCCCCGTCGCCTGCCGGTGCCGTGGCGTGATGAGGGGCCCTCTTTCCCGTCTGTTGGGAGGGGGGCTCCTCCTTTTCCGTTACGGCTCCGCCTGGCCGGCGCCTCCCGCCGCCGGGGGTCTGGCCGGTGGCAGGCGGCAACCGGGCGCTGGGGGCCGCGCCGTCACGAGTCCGGGTTTCGGCGCGGATCTTGATCTTGGCCAGAACTCGCGCCCGACTCGGTGGTGTGGGCCTCTCCCCCGCTTGGGGTCCCAGCCGCGCATGCATGGCTTCCGGAGGTCGGGTCCAAATGGGACGCAACCGCCTCTGGCCGCTCCTGCGCCGCCGAGGGGCGACACGGCAGTCGACCGGCCCATCGGCGGGTCGTCCCCCGGTGTAACGAGGTCTGGGCCTCCTCGACGTCCGCCTCGAGGACTCCCCTCCCGCGGGTGAGCATTGTCCCCTCAGGCCTCGATCGAGGCGTACACCCGCCGCTGCCCCGGTTCGAGCCGGAACCTGTATTCGTGCAGACGAGGGCGAACACCGGTTGATTACAGCGTGTAGTCGAGGGTGTAGTGGTGGCCGTCGTCGTTGATGATCTGGCCAGAGCCGGTGATGCCGACCAGTTCGCCTGTTCCTGAGGTGGCGACGATCTCCCAGCGCATCCAGGGGGTGCCGTCCGCTCCCCCGCCGGCGCTGTGGGCCAGGACGAAGGTGCCTTTGCGGCCGTGGAGGGTGCCGTCGACGTGTTCGAGGCCGGTGTAGGCGGCGGGTCCGGCGGGTGTGGCGACGGTGAGGATCTCAGTGGTGGAGGTGCCGGTGAGGTCGCCGGTGAAGTGTTTGGTGAGGCGGTGGCGGCTGATGGTGGCGCCGGGGTGGTCGTCGGTGGCGAGGGTGTCCCAGCTGGTGATGTCGAAGGTTCCGGTTGCGTGCATGGGGTCCAGGATGGCGGGGGTTCCTGCCAGGGGGTGTCAGTTTTCTGATCGGGTAGGGGTGTGCCATCTGGAGTGGAGGGGGCGTCGTGGCAGTGGTGCGGTTGCGGGTGGCGGCGGAGGCCGATGTGCCGGCGGAGCGGTTGTTCGCGGTGATGACGGACTGGCCGCGGCATCGGGAGTGGATGGTGCTGACGGATGCGCGGGTGACGTCGGGTGACGGGCGTGGGGTGGGGTCGCGGTTGTCGGCGTTCACGGGGGTGGGCCGGGTGGGGTTCACCGACACGATGGAGATCACGGCATATACGGCGGGGGCGATCGTGGAGGTGCGGCACACGGGGGCGCTGGTGCGGGGTGGCGGGGTGTTCCGGGTGTCGCCGTTGCCGGGTGGGCGCAGCCGGGTGGAGTGGGTGGAGGAGCTGGAGTTGCCGTTCGGGGTGGTGGGCCGGGCCGGGTGGGTGGTGGCGCGGCCGGTGGCGGCGGCGGCGTTGAAGGTGTCGCTGGAGCGGTTGGCGCGGCTGGCGGCTAGGGGGTGAGGGCGGCGGTGGTGCGGGCGCGCAGGTGGGGTTCTTGGGCGGGGTCGGTGTGGAGGGTGAGGGTGAGGCCGGTGCGGGCGGCGACGGCGAGGATGTCGAGGAGGGTGGCGTACTGCTCGGGGGGTTCGGCGCTGAGGAGGTCTTCGGCGTGGCGGACGATGAGGGTGGTGGTGCCGGCGCGGACGGCGTCGCCGAGGGAGTCGGCGAAGGCGTCCCAGTTGCGGCCGAAGTAGTCGGGGAAGCGCAGGACCCGCGCCGTTTCGTCGAAGAGGGCGGCGCGGGTGCGGCAGGCGCGTCCGTCGATGACCGCCGGGGCCGGGCCGGTGGTGAGGGTGAGCCAGGTCGGCAGGGGTCGGGCGGTCATGGGCGGGTCCTAGAGGCGGTAGAAGTTGGCGTAGTGGTCGGGGGTGAACCAGGTGGCGCCGGTGCTGCGGTTGACGACGATGCGGTAGGCGTCGCGGGCGGCGCCGCGGGGGCGGGGGTAGACGTCGTATTCGTAGTAGGTGGCGTTGGTGGGGAGCTGGCCTTCGCGGTTGTAGTGGCGGCCGCCGGTGTAGTTGTAGAGGCCGCCGGTCCAGGTGTACCAGCCGGCGCTGGTGGGGTAGCCCTTGGATTTCCAGACGGTGTTGGCGGTGCGGGCGTCGGCGCAGCGGGTCTGGGTGCAGGTGGAGTAGACGGCGGCCTGGGCGGGGGCGGGGGCGTTTACGGCGATGAGGGAGACCAGGGTGGCCAGGATGAGGGTGAGCCCGGCCGGCCAGGTGAGGTGGGGGCGCTGCGGGGTGGGCACGGTGCCTCCGTGGGGGTGGGGTGTGGTCATCCGGAATGATCACTTGGCGGGTGGTCACGTGCAATGTAAGACGATCAACGGGACGGTGAACAGTTAGCGGCGTTTTCGGCATGGCCGTGTCGTGGGGGTTGGGGTGGCCGTGCGGGGGCGCGGTGGTCAGGCGGGAAAGGCGTTGCGGAACTGTCGGTGGGCGGGGCTAGGGTCGGGTCTCGTGGCTGAGGAACCGTTGATTGTCGCTCGTGGGCTGGTCAAGCGTTTCGGGGAGTTCACGGCGGTCGACGGGATCGACGTGTCGGTGGAGCGTGGTGAGGCGTTCGGGTTTCTGGGGCCGAACGGGGCCGGGAAGTCCTCGACGATGCGGATGATCAGTTGTGTGTCGGCGCCGACGGCCGGCGAGCTGCGGATTCTGGGGATGGATCCGGTGCGTGACGGGGTGGCGATCCGGGGGCGGCTGGGGGTGTGCCCGCAGCTGGACAATCTCGACACCGATCTGTCGGTGTTCGAGAACTTGACGACGTATGCGCGCTATTTCGGGTTGTCGCGGGCCGAGGCGCGGCGGCGGGCGGGTGAGTTGCTGGAGTTCGTGCAGCTGGCCGATCGGGCGAAGGGGAAGGTGGAGCCGCTGTCGGGGGGCATGAAGCGGCGGCTGACGATCGCGCGGGCGATGGTGAACGATCCGGAGATCGTGCTGCTCGACGAGCCGACGACGGGGCTTGATCCGCAGGCGCGGCATCTGTTGTGGGAGCGGCTCTACCAGCTGAAGCGGCGGGGGGTGACGTTGGTGCTGACGACCCACTACATGGATGAGGCCGAGCAGTTGTGCGACCGGCTGGTGGTGATGGACGGCGGGCGGATCGTGGCGGAGGGGTCGCCGCGGGAGCTGATCGCCCGTTATTCGACGCCGGAGGTGGTGGAGTTGCGGTTCGCGGGCGGCGCGGATGCGGCGGTGAAGCTGGATGGGGTGGGTGAGCGGGTCGATCCGCTGCCCGACCGGGTGCTGGTCTACGCGCGTGATGGTGACGCGGCGGTGGCGGAGGTGCACCGGCGGGGGCTGGCGCCGTCGAGTGTGCTGGTGCGGCGGTCGACGCTGGAGGATGTGTTCCTGCATCTCACGGGCCGGACGCTGGTCGACTGATGGCGGGTTCGGGTGTGCATGCGACGGTGGCGGTGCTGGAGCGGCATCTGACGTTGTATCGGCGGTTGTTCTGGGCGTCGGCGATGTCGTCGTTTCTGCTGCCGGTGCTGTTCCTGGTGTCGATCGGGCTGGGGGTCGGCGGTTATGTGGGTGACCTCGGCGGGGTGAGTTATCTGCAGTGGATCGTGCCGGGGGTGATGGCGTCCACGGCGTTCCAGATGGCGGTCGGTGAGACGACCTATCCGGTGCTGGGTGATTTCAAGTGGACGCGCGGCTATCACGCGATGCGGGCGACGCCGGTGCGGATCGGTGACATGGTGGCCGGTCAGGTGCTGTTCATGGTGGTGCGGGTGCTGCCGCAGGCGGTGGTGTTCCTGCTGGTGGTGCTGCTGTTCGGCGGGCTGCGGTCGTGGTGGTCGGTGGTGACGCCGCTGGTGTGCGCGGCGGTGGTGGTGGCCTCGGCGCTGCCGGTGATGGGGTTTTCGGCGCGGATCGACAACGACGGCTATTTCGCGTTGTTGTTCCGGTTCGTGATGATCCCGATGACGTTGTTCGCGGGGGTGTTCTTCCCGGTGTCGCAGCTGCCGGTGGTGGCGCAGTGGCTGGCGTGGGTGTCGCCGTTGTGGCACGGGGTGGAGTTGTGCCGGGCGGCGACGCTGGGGGTGGCGCCGCCGTGGCCGGTCTGGGCGCATGTGGCGTGTCTGGTGGCGTGGACGGTGGCGGGCGGCTGGTTCGCGATGCGCGGGTTCGCCCGCCGGTTGGCGGTGTAGCGGCTGATGATGACGGTGCTGGCGGCCGGGCGGGCGGTCCGGCGTGGCCTTTTGGGCGGGGTGTCGGCGGGCCGGGTGGGGGCGGTGCTGGGCCGCAACGTGGGGGCGCTGCGGTCGGGGCCGGCCTACTGGCTGGTGTTGCTGTCGGGGTTCTTCGAGCCGCTGCTCTATCTGCTGTCGATCGGTGTCGGGGTGGGGGCGCTGGTGGGGGCGGTGCCGGTCGGGGGGCGTCCGGTCGACTACGCGGTGTTCGTGGCGCCGGCGATGCTGGCGGTGTCGGCGATGTCGGGGGCGTTGGCCGAGACGACGTTCAACGTGTTCTTCAAGTTCAAGTACGCCAAGACGTATGACGCGGTGCTGGCCACGCCGGTGCGTCCGGTGGAGATCGCGCTGGGTGAGCTGACGTGGGCGCTGGTGCGGTGCCTGTTCTACACGCTCATGTTCCTGGTCGTGATGGTGGTGTTGGGGTTGACCTCGGCCGGTGGGGCGCTGGCGGCGTTTCCGGCGACGGCGCTGGTGGGGTTGGCGTTCGGGGCGGTGGGGATGGCGATCTCGACGTTCCTGCGCGGCTGGCAGGATTTCGATCTGCTGACGACGGGGCAGTTCACGCTGTTCCTGTTCTCGGGGACCTTCTCCCCCGTGCAGGACTATCCGGTGGTGTTCGAGGTGATCGTGACGCTGACGCCGCTCTATCACGCGGTGGAGCTGGTGCGGGGGCTGGCGGTCGGGCCGGCGGGGTGGATGCTGCTGGTGCACGCGGGTTATCTGGTGGTGATGGCGGTGGCCGGGTTGTGGGTGGCGTCGCGTCGGATCGGGAAGTTGCTGCTGGTCTAGCGGGCGGCGCGCACGGCCGCCGTGACGACGGCCAGGGCGGTGGCGGCGACGAGGGCCTGGCCGGTGAGGTTGGCCGGGGTGGCGTTGCCGGTGAGGTGGAGCAGGAGGAATCCGGTCCACATGGGGGTGAGGGCGGCCCCCGCGGCCAGGCAGGTGATGTGCCGGCGTGACCAGCCGGGGCGGGCGGCCCAGCGGGTGATGACGAGGGCGGCGCCGGCCAGGATGCCGGCACCGGCGATGAGGCCGGGCCAGGTTTCGGGACGCAGCGTCTCGGCGGTGTCGAGGGCGAACACCGCCACGGCGACCTGCCAGGGGCGGGGCGCGGGGCGTGCGCCAAGACTCAGGGCCAGGCTTGTGGCGGGGCTGGGGGCCGGGCAGGGGGCCGGATCAGGCGCGGGACTCACGCCCGGGTCCACGCTTCGACTCACGCTTCGGTCCACGCCCGAGTCCACGCCCGAGTCCACGCTGGGGGCGGTGCTGGGGGCGGTGCTGGGGGCGGAGTTCGTGCTTGGGTTCGGGGCGGATGGTCTGAGGTGCTTGGCGGCGGCCGGACCGCGGCTCTCCCCCGTGCGGTCATTTCTGCCGCCCCCGGGGCGGAAGGTGAACGCGGCAGCGGTCAGTGCCATGACGACGAGCGCGGAGATGGTCAGCTGGGTGGGTGAGGCCTGGAAGGTGCGCTGGTGGTCGTCGTAGATGAGCCATGACCCTGCGGCGAACAGCAGGGTGGTCACGATGAGGCCGGGGGTGCGCAGCCACGGCTGGTCGGCGCGGTGGCGGGCCAGGGCCTCGATGAGGGCGATCGGGACGGCCAGGGTCGTGATGGCGTGCCCGGCGGTGAAGGTGAGCAGCAGGCCCGGGTCCAGGCCGAGGGCGGGCAGGTGGGTGGGGGCGGCGGTGAAGTCGTGGCCGTCGAAGGACGGGTTGAACAGGGACTGGTCGATGACGGCGGGCTGGAGGAGGCCGTAGGCGGTGGCGAGGGTGAGCAGGGTGGGCCAGCCTCGGCGGGTGCGGCGGGTGACCTCACGGATGAGGAGGGCGGCGCCGCCGTACATGGGGGCCAGGACGATGAGGCCGGGCAGGTGGGTGGCGGGGATGTTGCCGATGAGGTACTCCCCCATCAGCGGGGCCAGGAGGAACAGCCCGACGGCCAGGGCGATCCGGGTCATGTCCAGGAACCGTAGGGGGCGGGCCGGGTTCGGCGGATCGGGCGGAAGGCGGGGCCGGGGGTGACTTTGGTCGGGGCGGGCTACAGTGGGCGGCCGTATGCATACATCTCATGAAGGCCCTGTGGGGCGGTTGGCGGCGTTCGGGAACCAGCTCGTCGAGGTGCATCTGTGGTTGCGGGAGGAGCTTGACCGGCTGGTGGCCGGTGAGGGCGGGGGTGGTGATCTGCGGGCCCACTGCCTGGCCTTCTGTTCGGCGCTGGAGCGGCATCACGTCGGGGAGGACACGCGCGGTTTCCCGGCGGTGGAGGAGGACTTCCCGGAGCTGGGGCCGACGCTGGAGCTGCTGCGCCGCGACCACGAGATGATCGCGGGCATTCTGGCGCGGCTGGCGGCGGTGGCCGGGCGGCCGGGCGAGGAGCGGCTGGCCGGGGAGGTGGCCGGGGAGGTGGCCGGTCTGGCGGCGATCGTGACCTCGCATTTCGCCTACGAGGAGAGGACGATCGTCGAGGCGCTGAACCGGATCGACGTCCCCGAGTGGCGGGAGGATCCGCCGGAGTTCCTGCGCGTCTACGGCTGACCGGCCGGGACGCGCGGCTGTTCGGTGGCGTCGGGTGCGGGGCGGGTGCGGCGGCGCACGGCGTACCGGACGATCTCCACGATCGCCGTCACGGTCAGGGCGATGCCGAGGCCGAGCAGGAGGCCTTTGAAGGGGTTGTCCTCGAAGGCGGCGCCGCCGATGTAGCCGATCATGGCCGAGTAGAGGGCCCAGGAGATGACGGCCAGGCCGTCGAAGAAGGCGAAGCGGTGCAGGGGGTAGCGGACGACGCCGGTGGTGAGGGTGACGGCGGTGCGGCCGCCGGGGATGTAGCGGGCCACGACGAGCAGCAGGCCGCCGCGTTCCTCGAAGGCGGCGTGGGCCCAGCGGATGGCGGCGCGCTTCTGGAAGCGGGCGCCTCCGGCGCGGCCGATCTGGTAGGAGATGTTGTCCCCGATGAACGCTCCTGCGGCGGCGGCGGCGATCACCAGGCCGAGGTGGGGGGCGCCGGTGGAGGCGGCGAAGACCCCGGCGGTGATCACGGCGGTTTCGCTGGGCACCACGGGGAAGAACGCGTCGATCACCGCGATGGCCGCGATGGCGGCGTAGATCCACGGGGATGTCATCACGTCGTGCAGGAGGGTCATGACGGCATCGGTCATGGCAGCCGACCCTAGGGCGGTGGCGGGTGGGGGCGCCCCCGGCGATGGTCGCCCGGCGGGGCTGACTTTCGGCAGGGGTGGGGTGCGACCTGGGGATGAGGGCGGCTGGTGGCGGGGCGGGGTAGCGTGCTGGGGTGCCCCGCCTGAGAGACCTGCCGTTGTGGCTGGTGTTGTGTGTGCCGGTGGTGTTCGCGCCGGTCAACCCCTATGACTGGCGGCCGTTGTCGGGCAACACGCTGGTGGTGTCGGTGGCGGGCGGGTGCCTGGTGCTGGCGGGCGCGGTGGCGCTCGCGCGGGCGCGGCCGCTTGTGGCGCTGGTGGTGGTGCTGCTGCTGGGGCCGTGGGCGTCCAGTGAGGCGCTGGCGACGGTGCAGTTGTGGCCGATGAACCATTCGGCGAAGATCGGCCCGCTGAACGGGTTCACGCCGGCGGTGGTGACGCTGAGTTTCCTGGCCGGGTTGCGGATGGAGCGGGCGCGGCCGGCGGTGGTGCTGTACGGGGTGATCGTCGTCGTGGGCGGGGTGTGCGCGGCGGTCTCGACGCTGGGTCCGGCGCCGTCGCTGGAGCCGAACGTGTGGGTGTCGGGGTTGTCGGGGGTGCTGATCTGCAGTCTGCTGCCGTGGACGGCCGGGCGCAGTGTGCGGCATCGGCGGCAGGGGCGGCTGCGGGAGCGGCGGATGGTCGAGGAGCAGGCGCGGCTGCGGGAGCGGGCGCGGATCGCGCAGGACGTGCACGATTCGCTGGGGCATGAGCTGGCGTTGATCGCGTTGCGGGCGGGGGCGATGGAGATGGCCTCCGACCTGCCGGCCCGGCATCGGGAGGCGGCGGCGGGGCTGCGGGAGGCTGCGGGGGATGCGACCGAGCGGCTGCGGCGGGTGATCGGGATGCTGCGGACCGAGGACGAACCGGTGACGCTGCTCCCCCACGCGCGGGCGGGCGGGATCGCCGACCTGGTGGCGCGGGCGCGCGCGTCGGGGATGACGGTGACGTTGGAGGGGGATCCGGCGGGCGCCGACCCGCTGGGGGCGGCCTACCGGGTCGTGCAGGAGGGGTTGACGAACGCGGCCAAGCACGCGCCGGGCGCGCCGGTCGTGGTGCGGCTGACCCGGCGGGAGGGGCGGATGACGGTGACGGTGCGCAACGACCTGGAACCCGGCGCGGAGACGGTGCGGCCGATGACGCGGCCGATGACGCGGGCGGGCACGGGCCTGGTCGGGTTGTCGGAGCGGGTGCGGCTGGCGGGCGGCACGTTCGCCGCGCGGGCCGAGGAGGGCCGGTTCGAGATCAGCGCGGGCCTGCCCGATGAGGCGCGCGCATGATCAAGGTGGTGCTGGCCGACGACGAGATGCTGATCCGGGCCGGGGTGCGGGCGATCCTGGACGCCGATGCGGGCATCGAGGTGGTCGCCGAGGCCTCCGACGGCAGGGAGGCGGTGGAGCGGACGTTGTCGCACCGGCCCGACGTCGTCGTGATGGACATCCGGATGCCGGTCATGGACGGGCTGGCCGCCGCGGCCGAGATCCGCCGCGTCTCCCCCGCGACGGGGGTGGTGATGCTGACGACGTTCGGGGAGGACGAGTACATCGCGCGGGCGCTGAAGGTCGGCGCGGGCGGGTTCCTGCTGAAGTCGGGCGACCCGCGCGAGCTGCTGGCCGGGATCCACGCGGTGGCGGGCGGGGCGGCCTACCTATCGCCGAAGGTCGCCGCGCGGGTGATCGCCGAGCTGAACAACCGCGACTCGGGGCGGGCGGCGGCGGCGCGGGGCCGGGTGGCGGTGCTGACGCCGCGTGAACGAGAGGTGCTGGAGCTGGTGGGGGCGGGGTTGTCCAACCAGGCGATCGCCCGGTCATTGCGGCTGACGGAGGGGACGGTGAAGACCTACGTCAGCGCGATCCTGACCCGGCTGGGGGTGGCCAACCGGGTGCAGGCGGCGATCGTCGCCTATGAGGCGGGCGCGGTCACCTTCGACGGGTGAGACCGGGTGAGATCGGGTCAGGTCGCGAGGCTGAACGGGGTGACGGCCGCGACGGCGGCGACCGGGAGCGGGCCGTAGATGTGGGGGAACTCCTCGGCGGTGCCTTCGGGGGTCTCCATCACGACCGGGACCTGGAGCCGGGTGTCGTCGATGTGCAGCAGCAGGAGCGGCTCGGTGACGTCGGCGTAGTAGCGGGTCGCCACGGCGCGGGCCTGCGGCAGGTCGCGGGAGGCGTGGATGAAACCCTCCTGCTCCAGGGTGCGTCCCAGGGTGGAGATGCGGTATTCCCCGTCTTTCTGGGCGTGCGCCCAGTCCGAGGCCAGCGCGAGATGAAAGATCACCCTCCGACCTTATGCCAGGGCGATTCTGTCAGTGGGATCCGGACAGGTTCAGCAGCACCACGCCGCCGATGATGAGCGCGATCCCGCCCGCCTTGGCCATCGTCATGGCCTCGCCGAGGAACAGCGCGCCGATGGAGGCGATCACGGCGGTGCCCACCCCGGCCCAGACGGCGTAGGCGACGCCGACGGGCATCTGGAGTTTCAGCGCCCGTGACAGCAGCGCGAAGGAGGCGACGTAGCCGATCACGACGACGACCGACCACAGCTTGTGGGAGAAGCCGTTGCTGAGTTTCAGCGCGGTGGTGGCGAGCACCTCGGACACGATGGCTCCCGCCAGGAAAATCCACGCCACAGCTGTTCCTTTCACGTTATTTGCACCTTTTGTGACACGTTATCGGTGGGCGCGTCCGACTGGCGAGAAGGGTCGAATGCGTGTTCTACTGGTCGTCATGCGTTGGGACGCACCCACCCTGCACGAGGCCGGGCCCGCGCGCCCCCGGGTCGAGCGGCAGGCGATCACCCGCGAGTTCGGCGACATCACCTGCTACGAGGTGAGCGCCCGCACCGCCATCGAGGCCGTCCCGGCCGCCGCCGAGCTCCCCTACGCCTGGGCCGTCAGCCCCTACCGCGGCTGCGCCACCGGCTGCCGCTACTGCGCCGCCCGCAGAGGCCACCGCTACCTGGGCCTGGACACCGGCGACGACTTCGACACCAAGATCGTGGTGAAGACCGACCTGGCCGCCCGGCTGCGCCGCGAGCTGGCCGCGCCCCGGTGGCGGGGCGAGCCGGTCGCGCTCGGCCTCAACGGCGACTGCTACCAGGGGGCCGAAGAGGTCTACCGGCTCATGCCGAAGATCATCAAGGCGCTGGCCGACGCCGGCAACCCGTTCACCGTCCTGACCAAGAGCCCGCTGGTCCTGCGCGACCTGCCGCTGTTACGCGAGGCCGCCAAGGTCACCCGCGTGTCGGTCGCGGTGTCGGTCGGCTTCGTCGACGACCGGCTGCGGCGCGGCCTGGAACCCGGCGCGGTCTCCCCGCAGCGCCGCCTGGAGGTGTGCGCCGCGCTCAACGAGGCGGGCGTCCCGTGCGGGGTGCTGATGGCGCCGATCCTGCCGCTGATCACCGACTCGCCCGACAGCCTGCAGGCGACCGTCCGCCGCGCCGCCGAGGCGGGCGCGGTCTCTTTGGTGCCGGGCGTGCTGCGGCTGCCGCCGGGCGCGCGCGAGGCGTTCCTGGCGTGGCTGGCGCGCGACCACCCGGGCCTGGTGCCGCGCTATGAGGACCTCTACGGCACCGGCCCGCTGACCCCGGCCGACTACCGGGCCCGCATCGCCGCCCAGGTCGAGTCGCTGGCCGCCGCCTACGGCATCGGCAAGACCTCCCGGCAGTGGAAACGCCGCCGCTCCCCCGACCGCCAGCTCACCCTGGTCTGAGAGCACGATCACGCCCTGCGGGCAGCGCGGCGGCGGGTTAAATGGATGGTCGGCGGCGCGGGACCTCGCTACCGTCGCCCCCATGTCCGCGCCCTTCTCCGCCGCCGATCTCGACGCCTTCGCCCGCGACGGCTTCCTGAAACTGCCCGCGATCGTCCCCCGGGAGGTCGCCGACGCCGCCCGGGCCGTCCTGTGGCAGCAGATCGGCCTGTCCCCCGACGACCCGTCCTCCTGGACCCAGACGGTCGTGTGGACCGCCGACCCCGCCGGTTTCGGCCCGTTCGGCCAGATGATCGGCTCCCCCCGCCTGGCCGCCGGGCTCGACCAGATCGCCGGCGAGGGCCGCTGGGGCAGGCGCACCACGCTGGGCAACATCCCGGTCCGGTTCCCCAATCTGCCCGACGCGGGCGACACCGGCTGGCACATCGACCTCAACGCCGCCGCCGACTGGTCCAAGATCGCCGTCCGGTCGCGGAGCCTGCTGCTGCTCACCCTGTTCTCCGAGGTCGGCCCCGACGACGCCCCCACCCGCATCCGCGCCGGCTCCCAGCGCGACGTCGCGGCGCTGCTCGGCGACGACGAGGTCGACCTGATGGCCTACGGGCCCCGCCTGGAGGAGGTCAGCCGCGACCGCCCCCTGGCTTATGCGACCGGCGAGCCGGGCGACGTCTACATCTGCCACCCGCTCCTCGTCCACGCCGCCCAGACCCACCAGGGCACCCGCCCCCGCTTCATGTCCCAGCTTCCGATCACCCTCGACCCCCGTCTCGACCCCGCCGAGGACACCCCGCTGGGCGCCGCCCTGCGCTAGCTTCCTTCCTTCCGTTACGGCTCCGCCCACCCCGGCACCGCCCCCCGCCCAGCCCGCGCGCCGCATCCGGCGCCAACCGGCCGCGCCCCCAACCGCCGCGACGACGGTGTCCGGATGTTTCCGGGACCACGTCGACGTGCGTTTACGGCGAGGGCGTCGCCAAAGGCGCGTCCTTCGAGGAGGCGATCACCTGGCCGCACACCACGGCCAGGACCGCCCCGATCCGTTGTCGCGCCCGCCGCGCGGATCGCCTCACCTGGGCGACCACCGGAACCGGCGCACCCAACCCGGCTCTGACGCGTGCTTTCCTCACTCCCCCGCATCGCGGAGATGCGTGACAGCGGGAGCCGGCGCGTTCAGCCCGGCTCCGGCGAGGTCTCCCGCCGCTCCCCCACCTCGCGCAGCAGGGCCGCCGCCCGGTGCCTGCCGCCGTGTTCGGCCCACCCCAGCGGGGTCGCCCCGAACCGCGTGTCGGTGATCGCCGGGTCCGCCCCGAGCTGGAGCAGCGCCCCCACCGTCTCCACGTCGTCGTTCCACGCCGCCTCGTGCAGCGGCGTCGACCGCTCCCGGTGGTCGACGTCGAACCCCAGCGCCGCCAGCAACCGCACCGCCTCCGCCTTCCCCAGCCCGGCGGCACGATTGATCAGCCCCGGATGCCGCGCCAGCGCCCGCGCGAGCACCTCGGGCCCGAACCCGGCGACCGCCGCGGCGTCGGCGCGCATGCAGGCCGCGACGAAGGCCTCCAGCTCCCCCAGGTCCGCCGAGGCCCCGGCGGCGGCGAGCAGGTCCGCGACCTCGGTGTGCCCGTTGAGCAGCGCCAGCTCACAGGGGGTGCGCCCGCCGTAGGCGGGATGCTCGCCCCGGCCGTCCACCTCGGCGCCGTGCGCGAGCAGCAACCGGGCCCGGCGCGGCCCGCCCCGCAGCGCCGCGGTGGCCAGTTCCTCCCGCATCAGCTGCCGTGGCGACTGCAGGGTCGGCCCCAGCCGCGTATGCCACGGCCCGCCGCCGCCCCGGCCCAGGCCGAACTCCAGCAGCAGCTCCAGATGGTCGGTGTCGTCGGTGAAGGAGCCGCCCAGCCCTCGGTTGTAGAGGGTCTGGGCGTCGTTGGGGTCGGCGCCGGCCTCCAGCAGAACCCGTGCGAGCGCCAGGCCGTGCGGATGCGCGGGCTGATCGGACTCCCCGCCGCCGAACGCCCCGGTGAGCGCGGTGAACGGCGAGGTCAGCCCCTCCCACAGGAACCCGGCGTCCGGGTCGGCCCCATGCCGGAGCAGCACCCGCGCCGCCGCCACGGGATCACCGGGTGCCGCAAGCCGGGCGTAGGTGAGATACAGCAGCGGCTCCCACCCGAAGGGGCCGCCCTCGGCCCGCGCGAGCGCGGGGTCGGCGGCCAGCACGGCGGCGAGCGCCTCGGCCGAGCCGGTGGCCGCCATCGTGAACACGTTCGCGGCGGCGAGTTCGGGATGCCGGGCCAGCAGCAGGTCGGCCTCCCGCGTCCGGCCCGGGTGGTCGGAGCCGTAGGTGAGGCAGGCCAGCCGCAGGAACTCGGCCGCAAGGTCCGCGGTGGGTTCGACCAGGTGCGGTGAGCGGGAGTAGCGGGCGACGGTGTCGAGGTGGTGTTTCAGGCGGGGCCAGCTCGCGAAACCGTACATGCGCGCGACGACGAGCTGCGCGTCCGACAGGGTGAGCGTGCGCGGCGGGCGGGGATGGAACTCGGCGACCAGCTCGGTGGATTCTTTCGACCGCGCCTGCCGCAGGAGCGTCTTGGCCTGCTTGCGCAGCCACGCGATGCTGGGATCGTCGGGCAGTCGGCGGACGGCCATCACAACCTCGTTTCCGTGTGGCCTGGCATCCGCATGATCAGGCCGGAAAGGAGGTCGGACCGGGTGGTTCGAGGAGCATCAGGTGGGCTCGGCCCTTCCCGCGGATCGGACGCGCCCTGAGCGCCCCCCAAGCCTACGCCGACCGAGTCCGGCGCACGACCGCGGCGGCCGGACACCGGTGCCCGTTACGGCATGGGAGTTCGCCAATGGGGCCTACTGTTGATCAGCATGGCGTACACCGAAACCGAGGTCAGCGCGGAGCTGGTCCGGGATCTGCTCCGCGACCAGCACCCCGACCTGGCCGAGCTTCCGCTCCGGCTCGGTGCGCGCGGCTGGGACAACCAGCTGTGGCGGCTCGGCGACGACCTGGCCGTCCGCCTTCCCTGGGCGACGGAGTCCGCCGACGACCTGCTCCGCAAGGAACACACCTGGGTGCCCGGGCTCGCCGCGCGGCTGCCGCTCCCGGTCCCCGTCCCGCAACGCCTCGGCGCGCCCTCGCCGCGGTTCCCGCGCCCGTGGATCGTCACCACGTGGGTGCAGGGCGAGCCCGCCGACCGTGCGCCCGTCACCGAGGGGGTGCACAGCGCCGGCGCCCTGGCCGCCTTCCTGACGGCGCTGCACCGGCCGGCTCCCGGCCACGCCCCCCGGGGCCGGGGACGCGGCGGGCCCCTCGCCGGATACACCGACGGGTTCGACCGGCAGCTCGCCGAAGCGGTCCGGTCGGGGTCGGTGGCCGACCCGGACGCCGTCCGCGCCGTCTGGGCCGACGCGCTCGAGGCGCCCGCGTGGGCGGGGCCGCCGGTGTGGCTGCACGGCGACCTGCACCCGGCCAACGTCCTGACCGCCGGCGGCACGATCTGCGGCGTCGTCGACTTCGGTGACCTCTGCGCGGGAGACCCGGCGTGTGACCTGTCGGCCGCGTGGCTGCTGCTGCCCGACGGGGCGGCCGGCCACCTCCACGCCGCCTACCGGGCGGACGCCGCCACGGTGCGCCGCGCCCGCGGATGGGCGATGGCGCGGGCGCTCAGCGGGATCCTCATCGGCGACGCCGGTGTGCACGGCCGTCCCGGCGGCAAGGCCACGTGGGGCCCGCCCGCCCGGGCCGCTCTGCGCCGCCTGCTCGCCACCGCCCCTACGCGACCGCCAGATCCAGCTCATGAGGGTCGTGGGCGCTGAACACCCGGACCTGCGCCGGAAGCTCCCGCAACCGGGCCAGGTTGGCCAGCCGCTGCCGGTGATCGGTGGCGACCAGCCGCTGGGTCAGCGCCAGCGCCCGAGGGCAGTGCGGGGAGGGGGCCACCTCGCCGTGGTGCCAGTAGGCGTCCCCCGCGTGCAGCAGCCATCCCGTCCCGGTGTCGACCGCCACCCCCGAATGCCCCCGTGAATGCCCGGCCAGCGGCACCAGCGCCAGGTCCGGCAGGTCGCACAGCGGCCGGATCGCCGACAGGCCGAACAGGGTCTCCCCGCCGCGGTCGTCGTAGGTCATCCAGTCGACCCCGTGCGCCCACTGCCGCGACCGGTAGCGTCCCTTGTCGGCCGAGGTGGCGGGGCGGGTGGCGGCCGCGTGCTCGGCGGCGTGCAGGTGGACGCGGGCCCACGGGAAGTCGCGCAGGCCGCCGGCGTGGTCGGCGTCCAGGTGGGTCACCACGATGTCGCGCACGTCGCGCGGGTCGTGGCCCAGGCCGATCACCTGGTTGTAGGCCGCCTCCGAGTCCAGCAGCGCCGGCCGGATCAGGGGGCGGTAGTAGCCGGGCAGTGCGCCGAAGGCCGCCTCTCCGATGCCGAAGCCCGTGTCGACCAGGCACAGGCCGCGGGGGGTTTCCAGGAGCAGGCAGTGGCAGACGATGGTGAATCCGCCCGCAGGGCGCATCGTGCCGCAGTTGAGGTGGTGGACCTTCACCGCCCCATAGTGGCGGTCAAGGGTAACGTTGGGGTCATGTTTGCGCGTAAGCCCCTCGAAGAGCGGATCGCCGACCGTGTCGCCAAGCGGCCTCCGCTGAAGGAGGGCCGGCACTTCGAGCACCGGCCCGCCTTCATCGTGTTCTGCGTCGTCGTGGGGGTCGTCGTGGTCAAGTTCGCGGGGGCGCTGCTGCTGATGCAGCTGGGGGTCCGCTAGGCCTCCCGTCACGCCTCCAGGGCGCTGCCCTTCTTCCACTTGGCGAACGACATCTGCCAGAAGCCCCAGCCGTTGTTCCACTCCAGCTCGCGGTCGGTGCCGACGATGTCGACGACGTCGCCGCGCTGGAAGTTGTCGTAGTACCACTTGGCCTGCGCCGGACTGGCGTTGATGCAGCCGTGGCTGACATTGGCGCGGCCCTGCGAGCCGACCGACCAGGGGGCCGAGTGGACGTACTCGCCCGAGTTGGAGATCCGCACCGCGTGGTTGACGATCTCCTTGTAGTAGCCGGGGTCGCCCTCCTTCTTGCCGGGCGAGATCATGATCTCGGGGTTGTGCTTGGACATCGTCAGGTGCACGCCGCTGGTGGTGGTGTACTCACGCGTGTCGGCCTTGCCGGCGCTGATCGGCATGCGCTGCTTCACCTTGCCGTCGACGCGGACGACCATCTGATGGGTGCGGGTGTCGACCTTGCTGATCTGGGCGGCGCCGATCTTGATGGTCTGCCGGAACGACTTGGTGCCCCACATGTCGCCCGCGCCGCGCACGCCCGCCAGGTCGGCGGTGAAGACGACCTTCTGGTGGGCCTGCCAGTACTTGGCGGTGCGGTAGATGACCAGGCGGTCGGAGATCCACCGCCAGGCGCCGACGGCCTTCTTCTCGGCCTCGACGTGCAGGGCGGCCTCGACGGCGGCCTTGTTGGTGACGTCGTTGTTGAACGTCACCATGATCGGCATGCCGACGCCGACGGTCTCGCCCTTGATACCGGGGGTGATGTCGATGACCTGCAGTTCCCGCTTGGGCTTGAGCGTGGTGAACTCGCTGGTCAGCGCGGCCGGGCCGCCCGCGCCGGTCGCCTTGGCCGACACCGTGTAGGTGGTGGAGGGCTTGAGTGGCTTGCTGGAGGTCCATTTCGTGCGGGTGGCGTCGAACTCGCCCTCGACCGGGACGCCCTGGGACTGGACGGTCACCTCGTCGAGTTCGCCCCCGGCGGCGGTCACCACGACGTTCTTGTCGGGGCGGACCTTCTGGGCCCCCTCGGCGGGCGACACCTTGAGGGTGGGGGCGGCCACCGACGGCTTGTCGCCGCCGCCTGTCACGTTCCCGCCGCCGCCCGGCGCCGGCGTCGTACCCCCCGAGCATGCCGTCAGGACCGCCGACATCACGACGGCGGCCGTGACGAAAGGCAGATTCCGGCGACGAGACTTGCTGTTCACAACTACTCCCCCACAGTGGCAAAGCGCATCTAAAACCCTATTAGGGCTTACCTGGCTTGTGAGCCACTTTCACCTGACTTGACTCACAATTCGGTAGCGATGCCACTTGAGACGTCTGACGATCAAGTAAGGTTCACGTCCTGATCAGCCGATCTGCGGATCGGTGTCAGAGCAGCCGGTGCGTCAGCCCGGTGTGGCGGCGTCCGGCCCCCTTCACCCTGACCGCCTGGCCGAGCGCCCGGCGGGAGCCGACCACGACGACCAGGCGTTTGGCCCGGGTGATCGCCGTGTAGAGCAGGTTCCGCTGCAGCATCATCCACGCGGAGGTCGCCAACGGAATCACCACCGCCGGATATTCCGACCCCTGCGAGCGGTGGATGGACACGGCGTAGGCGTGGGCCAGTTCGTCCAGTTCGTCGAAGGCGTAGTCGACGCTCTCGTCCTCGTCGGTGGAAACGGTCAGTTTGTGGTCGTCGGGGGTGATCGCGGTCACCACGCCGACCGTCCCGTTGAACACCCCGGCGGCGCCTTTGTCGTAGTTGTTGCGCAGCTGGGTGACCTTGTCGCCGACGCGGAAGACCCGGCCGCCGTACCGGCGTTCGGGCATGCCCTCCCGGTAGGGCGTGAGCGCCTCCTGCAGCGCCCCGTTGAGCGCCCCGGCCCCGGCCGCGCCGCGGTGCATGGGGGCCAGCACCTGGACGTCGCGGCGCGGGTCGAGCCCGAACTTGGCCGGGATGCGGCGGGCGACCACGTCGACGGTGAGGGCGGCGATCTCCTCGGGGTCCTCGGCCGGGAACAGGAAGAAGTCGGGGAAGTCGCGCACCAGCGGCAGCTGGCCGGCGTTGACGCGGTGGGCGTTGACGACCACGCCCGACTGCTGGGCCTGGCGGAAGATCTGGGTCAGCCGCACCCGCGGCACGTCGGGGGCGGCCAGCAGGTCGCGCAGCACCTCCCCGGCGCCGACCGAGGGCAGCTGGTCGACGTCGCCGACGAACAGCAGGTGCGCGCCGGGCGCGACCGCCTTGGCGAGCTTGTTGGCCAGCAGCAGGTCGAGCATCGAGGCCTCGTCGACGACGACCAGGTCGGCGTCGAGCGGGTTGTCGCGGTCGAAGGTCGGCTCGCCGCCGGGCCGCAGCTGCAGCAGGCGGTGGACGGTGGTCGCCTCGTGGCCGGTCAGCTCGGCCAGGCGTTTGGCGGCCCGCCCGGTCGGGGCGGCCAGGATGACCTTGGCGCGTTTGGCGCGGGCCAGCGTGACGACCGAGCGCACCGTGAAGCTCTTGCCGCAGCCGGGGCCGCCGGTCAGCACCGCCACCTTCTCGGTCAGCGCCAGCCGGACCGCCTGGTCCTGCTCCTTGGCCAGTTCGGCGCCGGTCTGCGTCTTCAGCCACGCCAGGGCCTGGGGCCAGTCGACGTCGGCGAAGGCGCGCAGCCGGTCGCGGGAGGAGCGCAGCAGCCCCAGCACCGTGGCGGCCAGCGAGCGTTCGGCGCGGTGGAAGGGCACCAGGTAGACCGCCGGGACGGCGCCCTCGGCGACCGGGACCTCCTCGCGGACCACGCCCTCCTCGGCGACCAGCTCCTCCAGGCAGGCCGCGACGAGCTCGGGCGGCACCGACAGGATCTTGACGGCGTCGGCGACCAGGTTGGGGGCCGGGAGGTAGACGTGGCCGTCGTCGGCCGCCTGGGACAGGGTGTAGCGCAGGCCCGCCTTGACGCGTTCGGGGCTGTCGGCGGCGATGCCGACCGCCTGGGCGATGGTGTCGGCGGTCTTGAAGCCGATGCCCCACACGTCGTCGGCCAGCCGGTAGGGCTCGGCGCGCACGACCTCGATGGAGGTCTCGCCGTACTGCTTGAAGATGCGGACCGCGATGGAGGTGGAGACGCCCACCCCCTGCAGGAAGATCATCACCTCCTTGATGACCTTCTGCTCCTCCCACGCCGCCGCGATCATCTTGGTGCGCTTGGGGCCCAGCCCCGGCACCTCCACCAGCCGGGCCGGCTCCTCCTCGATGACCCGCAGGGTGTCGACGCCGAAGTGGAGGGTGATGCGCTCGGCCATCTTCGGCCCGATGCCCTTGATCAGCCCCGACCCCAGGTAACGCTGGATGCCCTGGATCGTCGCCGGCAGGACGGTGGTGTACGACCAGACCTCGAACTGCCGCCCGTAGCGGGGATGGGAGGTCCAGCGGCCGGTCAGCCGCAGCGACTCGCCCGGCTGCGCGCCCAGCAGCGGGCCCACCACCGTCAGCAGGTCGGGGCCGGACCGTTCGGTGGCCACGCGCGCGATGGTGTAGCCGGTCTCCTCACTGGCGAAAGTGATCCGTTCGAGAACGCATTCGATCACCGAGCCCGATTCCACGCGCCAGAGCGTAGACCATAGCCTGGCCCCATGGTCTTGGAGAGTACGGCGCGGGCCCTCGCGCTACGGGTGGCCACCGAGCAGGCCGCCTCCCGCATCCCCGCTCTGGCGGTCGCGGTGATCCGCGGCGGCGAGCTGGTCTGGTCGGGCTACCGGGGACGCGTGGGCGAGGGCCCGCCGACGGCCTCCACGCAGTTCCGGGTCGGGTCGATCACCAAGAGCATGGTCGCCGTCATGATCATGCGGCTGCGCGACGAGGGGCTGCTGGACCTGCTCGACCCGCTGGAGAAGCACCTGCCCGGCACGCCCGCCGGCGAGGTGACGATCGCCCAGCTGCTCTCGCACACCGGCGGGCTGACCGCCGAGCCGCCCGGCCCGTGGTGGGAGCGCACGCCCGGGGTTCCGATGCCCGAGCTGGTCGGCATGCTCGACGCGATGACCGGCCGTCACCGGCCCGGCCGCCGCTTCCACTACTCCAACCTCGGGTTCGGGTTCCTCGGCGAGGTGGTGGCGCGCGTCCGGGGCCGGGGGTGGGCGCAGGCCGTCCACGACGAGGTGCTGATCCCGCTGGGCATGCGCGACACGACCGAGCGGCCCCGGGTCCCGCACGCCACCGGATACGCCGTGCACCCGTGGGCCGACGTGCTGCTGCCCGAGCCCGAGCACGACGCGGTCGCGCTGGCCCCCGCCGGGCAGATGTGGTGCACCCCGGCCGACCTGGCCCGGTGGGCGATCTTCGTCGGCGGCGACGGCGCCGGCGTCCTGCGCCCGGCCACGATGGCCGAGATGCGCGAACCGGCCACCGTCGAAGACGGCCCGTCGTGGACCTCCGGCTACGGCCTGGGCCTGCAGCTGCGCCGCCACAACGGCCGCCGCCTGGCCGGGCACACCGGCTCGATGCCCGGTTTCCTGGCCACCGTGTGGGCCGACCCGTCCGACGGCGTGGGCGTGCTGTTCCTGGCCAACACCACCAGCGGCGTCAAGGGCAACGCCCTGACCGGCGACCTGCTCGACATCCTCGACGAGCACGAACCCGCGCTGCCGGCCGAATGGCGGCCCGCCCCGGTCGACGACGACCTGCTGGCCCTGACCGGCCCCTGGTACTGGGGGCCGGCCGCCTACGTCCTGCGGGCCCTGCCCGGCCGGGGCCTGGCCCTGACGCCGGTCGGCGAGACCGGGCGCGCCTCCCGGTTCGCCGCGCTCGCCGACGGAACCTGGCTGGGCCTGGACGGTTACTACGCCGGCGAGACGCTTCGGGTGGTCCGCACCGGCGAGGGCGTACACCTCGATCTCAACACCTTCGTGTTCACCCGCGAGCCCTATGGGCCGCCCGGACCGGTGCCCGGCGGGGTCGACCCGGAGGGCTGGCGCTGACGTTACCCCCACAATGTGTTGATTGTCCAAGTTTGACCGATTCTGGGCTTTGTACTACCTTCTGGGGAACTCGAGGCGGTGTGACCTACGTAACCGCAGGTCAGCCGCCGAAGGAAGACAACTAGAGATCGCCGAATCCGCGCGCCCCGCGCGGAACCGGGGAACCAGCGAGGACCCGGTGATCACCTGACTCTCCCGATCACCACGCACACCCACCGGGTCCTCTGGGGTGAATCGGCCTGTCTGCCCCTCAACGACAGGCCGTAGGGCGGCTTCCACGCCCGAGTCCGTCAGCTAACCCGGTAGGCGCATGGAAGCAAGGAGTCAACCCCACCCATGCGAGCCCCCAAACCTGGAATCCGCGCTGTCCTGGCAACCGGTCTGATGACGGCGGCCCTGGTCACCGGCGGCACCGTCGCCGCTGTCGACCTGACCCCCAACGCCGTCGCCAACGCCGAGGCCGCCGCCCCCGCGGGGACGGCACCCGAGGGAGTCACCCTGGCCTACAGCCCTCTGCTGGAGGTCGCCAAGGGACTGCCCAAGGTCAGCGCCCAGCAGGTGCTCAACCTCGCCACCAGCCAGGTCGGCACGAGCGAGAACATGTACGGCGGCGGCACCAAGTTCCACCACTGGTACATGAACTCCGAGCGCGCGGCCGAGACCATCGCCCGTGACGGCGGAACCCGCTACGGCTACGCCAACGCCCCCTGGTGCGACATGTTCGTCAGCTGGGTCGGCAACCAGCTGGGCATCAGCCCGGTGCTCGGCGAGGACGCCTACACCGTCCGCCACGCCGAGTGGTTCGCCGAGAACAACCGCTGGGGCACCGTCCCGGCCCCCGGCGCGGTCGTGTTCTTCGACTGGAACGGCGGAAAGGACATCCACGACATCCAGCACGTCGGCTTCGTCATCAAGGACAACGGCGACGGCACCATCGAGACCGTGGAGGGCAACACCGGCAACGGCGTGGTCGAGGTCCGCGAGCGGCAGACCGCCGACGTCGTCGGATACGGCTACCCCGTCTACACGGCCTGACCCCACGGCCTAGAAGTTCTCCCCCAGCCAGGCCCGCCAGGCGCTCTCCGCCAGCGGCCTGGCGATCTCCCCCGGAAAGGCGTGGTGCTCCGCGACGACGGCGTCGCGGTAGCCGTGGACGAGCGTGATCAGCGACGTCGCGGTCACCACGCACAGGAACCCCGCCTCGGCGAACACGACCTGCGCGTCGTCGGGGTTCAGGCCGGGCACCGCGACGCGGCCCTTCTCCGGTGGCTGCCCCAGAGAGAAGGCGTCGAGAAAGGCCGCCCACACCCTCGCGGCATCGGGGGTGGGGCGGCCGATCTCGAACAACGCGTAGTCGGCGGTCACGCCCGGGAAGTGCCGCAGGTAGGCCTCCAGCTTGCGCAGGTAGAGACCGTCGCCCACCGACAGCGCGTCGTACTGGTCCTCCCAGTCGCCGGTCAGCAGCCCCGAGTGCACGAACCGCAACACCGTGCTGCCGCCCGACCGGCCCTCCAGCAGGTATTCGAACGCCATGAACGACCCGTCGGCCGCCGTGTCGGTCGTGAACGCCAGCCGCTCGCCCGGCTCCCAGCCGGTCACGGTGGCGTGGGTGGTGAACCCGGCGACCGTCTGACGGCCCGCGCCCCCGACCCCGGGTTCGAAGTCGTTGGCTCCCATGAACCACGAGTCGACGCCCGGCCCGGTCGCGATCGCCTCCCACACCTCCTCGGTCGTGGCGGGCAGGACGATTTCCTCACGGACCTCGAACTCGTGTGCCATGCGGCTCAGCCTAGCGAGACAGGTTCCGGTAGGCCCTCACCGAGAGCGGCGCGAAGATCGCCGTGATGACCAGCGGCCAGGCCAGCGCCAGTTCGAGCGCGTGCGCCGCCGCCCAGGTGTCGTTGGCCCAGCCGGGGTTGCCGAACAGCTCCCGGGCCGCCGCCGCCGTCGACGACAGCGGGTTCCAGTCGGCGATCACGCCCAGCCAGCCCGGCATCGTCGCCGGGGAGGTGATGGCGTTGGACAGGAAGCCGATCGGCCACACCAGGATCTGCAGGGCCATCACCGCCTCCGGGTTGCGGATCTTCAGCCCGAGCCAGATCCCCGCCCACAACAGCGCGAAGCGCAACCACAACAGCAGCCCGACGGCCGCCAGCGCGTCGCCGAACCCGTTGCGGGCGCTCCAGCCGACGGCCAGGCCGCTGACGATCAGCACCGTCAGCGACAACACCGTGGTGAGCATGTCGGCCGCCGCCCGGCCCGACACCACCGCCGAGGAGGCCATCGGCAGCGACCGGAACCGGTCGGTCACGCCCTTGGTGACGTCGTTGCCGATCGCGGTGAAGGTGCCCTCCAGGCCGAAGACCATCGTCATCGCGAACATGCCGGGCATCAGGAACTCGCGGTAGTCGCCGCCGGGCACCGCGATGCCGCCGCCCAGCAGGTAGCCGAACAGCAGCAGCACCATGACGGGGAACAGCAGCCCCGCGACGAGCTGGCCGGGGTTGGCGGTCCAGTGGGTGACCTCACGCCGGGTGACGGTCCAGCCGTCGGCGAGGGCCCAGGTCAGTCGGTTCACGCGTGACTCCTCGGGGCGGGCGCGGCCGGTCGGCGCCGGATACGGCGGGCGCCGGCGGCGGCGGGCGGGGCAGGGTGGGCGGAGCCGTAACGGAAGGGGATTGTCACGCCGCACCCCGGGTGAGGTGCAGGAACACCTCGTCGAGGGTGGGCCGGCGGATCGCGACGTCGTCGGCGGCGATGCCGCTCGCCGCCAGGTCGTGGACGACCGCGCTCAGGGTCGCCATGCGGTCGGGGGCCGGCGCGCTGACGCGCCGGGTGTCGGGGTCGGTCTCGGCGGCGGGGCCGAGCAGGGCCGCGGCGGCCGGGAGGTCCGCCGGGTCGTGCACGACGACCTCCACCCGGTCGCCGCCGACGGTCTTCTTCAGCTCCTCCGGGCTGCCCTCGGCGACCTGGCGGCCCTCGTTGACGACGGTGATGCGGTGGGCGAGCTGGTCGGCCTCCTCCAGGTACTGCGTGGTCAGCAGCACGGTGGTGCCGTCGGCGACCAAAGCGCGGACGGCCGCCCACACCTCCGCGCGGCCGCGCGGGTCCAGGCCCGTGGTCGGCTCGTCGAGGAACAGCACCGGCGGCGACAGGATCAGCCCGGCCGCCAGGTCCAGGCGGCGGCGCATGCCGCCCGAATAGTCCTTGACCGCCTTGCGGCCGGTGTCGCCCAGCCCGAACCGGTCGAGCAGCTCCCCGGCCCGGAGCCGGGCGGCCCTGGGGCGCAGGTGGGACAGGCGGCCGAACATCTCCAGGTTGGCCCGGCCCGACAGGGCCTCATCCAGGGCGGCGTGCTGCCCGACCAGGCCGATGCGGCGGCGCACCCGGCCGCCGTCGCGGGTCACGTCGAACCCGGCCACCCGCGCGGTGCCGGCGTCGGGGCGCAGCAGCGTGGTGAGCACCCGCACCGCGGTGGTCTTGCCCGCCCCGTTGGGGCCGAGCAGGCCGTGGACCGTCCCCTCCGGGACGGCCAGGTCGAACCCGTCGAGGGCGGCCCGCGCGCCGTAGCGCTTGACGAGCCCGTGCGCCTCTATCGTGTACGTCATGCCGTACAGCGTACCGTACAGCCTACGGTTAAGCGCCCGAGTACGCTGAGCGGCATCATGACGACCGAATACATCGGACGAGGCGACCCCGCGCGCACCCTCGCGCTGCTGTGGCGCGACCCGTCCCGCGCCCGCGAGCGCGCCCCCCGCAAGGGCCGCCCCGAACTGACCGCCGACCGGGTCATCGCCGCCGCGATCGAGGTCGCCGACGCCGAGGGCCTGGCCGCGCTGTCCATGCGCAAGGTCGCCGACCACCTGGGCGTGGGCACGATGTCGCTCTACACCCACGTCCCGGGCAAGGCCGAGCTCCTGGACGTCATGCTCGACACCGTCTTCAAGGAGACCTTCACCGACACGCCGATCCCGGAGGGCTGGCGGGCCCGGGTCGAGCGCGTCGCCCGCGACAACCTGGCCCTCTACCGCCGCCACCCGTGGATCCTCCAGCTCGCCGTCAGCCGCCCCCCGCTCGGCCCCGGCACCCTGGGCAAGTACGAGCACGAACTGTCGGCCCTGGACGGCATCGGCCTGACCGACCTGGAGATGGACAACGTCCTGACCCTCATCGGCGCCTACGTCCACGGCGCCGCCCGCGGCGTGGTCGAGGCCGCCCGCGCCGCCCAGGAGACCGGCATGACCGACGAGGAGTGGTGGCGCGCGCACGAGCCGTTCCTGGCCGCCGCCGGCGACATGTCCGCCTACCCCCTGGCCGGCCGGGTCGGCAGCGCCAGCGGCGAGGCCTACAACGCCCCGGCCGACCCCGAGGGCGCCTTCGAGTTCGGGCTCGCCCGGCTCCTCGACGGCATCGCCGCCCTCATCGAGGGGCGGTAGGGGCCGCCGTTACCCTGGCTCCCATGACCCCCGAGCGGCTGGCACGGTTCGAGGCCAACCGGCGCCGCCTGTTCGGGGTCGCCTACCGGCTGCTCGGCGAGGCCTCCGCCGCCGAAGACGTGGTGCAGGACGCCTACCTGCGCTGGGAACGCTGCGACACGGCGGTCTCCCCGGAGGCCTGGCTGACCAAGATCGTCACCAATCTGTGCCTCGACCGGCTCACCTCCGCCCGCGCCCGGCGCGAGCGCTACGTTGGGACCTGGCTGCCCGAGCCGATCCTCACCGGCGGCCCGCCCGACCCGCTGGAGGTGGTGGCGCAGCGCGAACTGCTGTCCCTGGGCCTGCTGGTGCTGCTGGAGCGGCTCACCCCGCCCGAGCGCGCGGTGTTCGTGCTGCGCGAGGCCTTCGGCCACAGCCACCGCGAGATCGCCGACATCCTTGAGGCCACCGAGCCGCACGTGCGCCAGCTCTACCGCCGGGCGCAGCGGCACCTCGCCGAGGAGCGCACACGGTTCACCCCCTCCCCGGAGCAGGGCGACCGGCTTCTGCAGCGCTTCATGGCCGCCACCCTGGCCGGCGACGTGGCCGCGCTGGAACGGATGCTGGCCGACGACGTCGTCGCCTGGGCCGACGGCGGCGGCAAGGCGCCGGCCACACGCGGCCCGGTGACCGGCCGCGACCAGGTCGTGCGCCACCTGCTCGCCCTCACCCGCTACGCCGGGCGGATCCGCCTGGAACCCGAGACGGTCAACGGCCAGCCGGCCCTGGCGTTCTACCTCGACGGCCACCTGTCCGGGATCACCGTCGTCGAGTTCGACCACGACCGCGTCGTGACCATCCGCGCCGTCGCCAACCCCGCCAAGCTCGCCTACCTCGCCAGACAGAAAATCTGATTGTTTTCCGCCGCACTGTCACGAATCGCGCCCGTTCCCCGTTCATCGCGCATGACGAAAACACCCCGCATCGCGGTCCTGGGAGCCGGATACACCGGACTGACGATCGCCCACCTGCTCGCCCGGCGCACCGCCGCCGAGGTCACGCTCGTCAACGACCGCGCCCACTTCGTGGAACGCATGCGCAACCACCAGGTCGCCGCCGGCCGCAAGACACGCCGCCTGCCGCTGCGCGACCTGCTCAGGGGATCTCGCGTCCGGCTGGTCGTCGACCGGGTCACCCGCCTGGACACGGCCGCCCGGCACGTCGAACTCGCCGGCGGCGCGGACCCCCTCGGCTACGACCTGCTGGTGTACGCCCTGGGCAGCCACGCCGACCTCGACGCCGTCCCCGGCGCCGCCGAACACGCCCACGCGGTGGCCGGCGTCGACCAGGCCGAGCGACTGCGCGAACGGCTGCGCGCCGCGGGCACCGTCGCCGTGGTCGGCGCCGGGCCGACCGGCCTGGAGACCGCCGCCGAACTGGCCGAGACCCACCCCGGCCACACCGTGCAACTGATCACCGCCGGGACACTGGGCCGCGAACTGACCGAACCGGGCCGCGACCACCTGCGCCGCGTCCTGGACCGCCTCGGCGTCCAGGTCTGGGAGCACACCGCCGTCGCCAAGGTCGACGCGGACGGCGTGCTGCTGGAGGACGGCCGCCACCTCGCCGCCGGCGCGGTCGCCTGGACCGCCGGGTTCACCGTCCCCGCCCTGGCCCGGCAGGCCGGCCTCGCCGTCGACGAGCACGGCCGCCTGCTCGTGGACGCCACCCTGCGCTCCCGCTCGCACCCCGAGGTGTACGGCATCGGCGACGCCGCCGCCGCCCGCACCAGGGAGGGCCACGTGCTGCGCATGGGCTGCGGACCCGGCGGCCTGGCCGGCGCGTGCGCCTTCCACGCCATCACCGCCCGCATGGCCGGACGCGACCCCAGGCCCCTGCGCGTCGAAGCCGACACCCTGTGCATCGGCCTCGGCGCGTGGGACGGCATCCTCCAGCACACCGGCCTCGACGGCGTCCCGCACGGCAGACCGCTGACCGGCCGCCGGGTGGCGCTCATCAAGAAGGCCGTCCTGCGCACCACGGGCCGCTACAACCCGCGCCACCCGGGCATCAGCGTGCTGGCCGCCCGCCAGGGCTGACCTGGCAACACGTCCGCCTCCATCACACGAGCCGTGGCCGAGCAGCGGCGAGGGACGACCACCTTCGGGCGGCGGCGCTGCTCGGCCAGCGGGACAGGTCAGCGCGGAGTCACGGCCTGGACTACGCCGCACCACACGAGACCATCCGGGGGGCCACGGCGTATGGGGTCACGCTCGTGTCTGGCGCTGGTGGCCGCCGGATCTGAGGCCACGGTGACGCGATTAGGACCTGGTCCGGAGCACGGGCCAGATCCACACCAGGTTGACCACGGCGCCGATCAGCGGGACCAGGCCCATCAGCCCGAGAATCCAGACGACCGGGCCGGGCACCGGCCAGTGAGGGAGCCCGGCCGCCGAGGTGCGGACGGCCCGGTTGAAGTTCTCCGGGTCGTAGGCGACATGGACGATCTGCCCCTCCTTCGGCGCCGGGCACACCGGGACGTCGCAGCCGGCCAGCCGCATCCGGTTGCTGACGACCTCGGCGCCCCGCACGGTGTAACGCACCCGGCCGTGGTACTCCACCTGTGAGCTGCCGTCATCGGTGTAGAGCACGCCGCTGCGGCGAACCTCCTCCACCGTGCCCGAGGTGACGACCGACCGGCGCGCGAAGGCGGTCTCCCCGGCGTACACGAAGGCCGCGACCCCGAAGGCGAGCGCGGAGACGCCCAGCCACGTGAGCACCTGCCAGCGGATGAATTCGCCGATCACTCCTCGACTATGCGGCACCTTCACGTGATCGTCTACGCCGTTTTGTGCCGTGCGTCTCAGCCCGCCGGCACCCGCACCGCCAGCACGACGATGTCGTCGACGTTGCCCTCGCCGACCGCCATCTCGTCGGCCAGCTCCTCCAGCAGGCCGGGCAGCGGACGGCCGGCGCGGCGCGACAGGGCGGCGAGCAGGTGGGCGGTCGCGGTGTCGAGGTCGACGCGGGGCGACTCGACCAGGCCGTCGGTGAACATCACCAGCAGCGTGCCGGGCGGCAGCAGCCGGGTCGACTCGGTGCGCCTGCTCCCCTCGGGCGGGTCCAGGGTCGGGAACAACATCAGGTCGTGGGCGGTCAGCTCCTCGGCCCGGCCGCCCGGGTGGACCAGGATCGGCGGCGGGTGCCCGGCGTTGGTCCAGGTCAGCTCCCAGCCGTCCGGGCGCGGGACCAGGTGGCCGTGCACGAGGCTGCCGGTCGCCTGCGGGAGCACGAGCCGGCAGGCGTGCTCCAGCGCCGTCACCGAGGTGGCCGGCCCGTGCCCGGGGTGGTCGACGTCGGCCTGGCGCAGCATGCTGCGCACCTGGCCCATCAGGGTCGCGGCCTGCATGTCGTGGCCGGTGATGTCGCCCACGGTGACCGCCAGCGGCCGGCGTCCCGACCCTTCCGGCAGGTCCAGGAAGTAGGCGTCGTACCAGTCGCCGCCGACCAGGTCGGCGGTCATCGCCGGACGGTAGAGCGCGGCGACCTCCAGGCCGGTCACCGGCGGCAGGTCGGTCAGCATCGCCCGCTGCAGCTGTTGGGCGACCGTCACCCGCTGGTGGAGCACGTGGGCGCGCTCGACCGCGCGGGCGGTGTAGCCGGCCACCGCCAGCAGGACGGCGCGTTCCTCGACGTCGAGCGGGTGCGGCCGGTCCCAGCCCAGCACCAGCACCCCGACCGGCCCCGCCACCCCCGGCAGCGGCACGCACACCGCCGACTTCAGCCCCAGGTCGGTGAACGCGGCCAGCGCCGCGTCGCCGTAGCCGTCGCGCAGGGCGGCCGGGTCGGTGAGCTCGACCATGCGCTCCCGCCGGAAGGCCTCGGAGGTCGGGCCGTGGGGGTCGACGTCGTACTGCCGGGCCAGGGTCTCGACCGTGCGGGGGATCTCGTCGTCGATGACGCGGCGCAGCCGGTCGTCCTCGGCCAGCACCAGGCCGACGTAGACCGGCTCCAGGTCGCTGCCCATCAGGCGCTGGACGCGCCGCCGGACGTCGAGCAGGCTGGTGGTGCCGGCCAGGTCGTCGGCCAGACGCAGCAGCAGCTCCGACCGCGACAACGCGGCCTGGGCCTGGACGAGGCGGTCGTGTCCGTCGCGTGTCATGGCCGGCCTCCCGGGTGTGCTCCCTCCTCACGGTCCCCTACCCGAAAAGCCGATCAGGTTGCCACGCCCATGGCGTGGCCGACGGTCGAGGGCTGGTTCACCATCGCGAGCATGGCGGCGGCCACGTCGGCACGCGGGATCGACAGGCCGCCGCGCAGGTTGCGGTCGGGGGCGGTGCGGTAGCGGGCGGTACCCGGTTTGTCGGTCAGGCGGGGCGGGCGGACAGCCGTCCAGTCCAGGCCGCTCTCGCGCAGCACGTCCTCGGCGGCCGACAGGTCGGCGTACACGGTGGGCATGGCCCGCTTGATGATCGGGGTCAGCACGTAGCGGGCGAACGGGCCCTCGCCCGGGTCGTGCTTGGGGGCGTCGGGATTGCCCGGGGTGGGGACGGTCGAGACGGGGGCGGCGCTGACGATGAGGATCCGGCGGGCGTGCGCGGCGTGCATGGCGGCCACGATGACGCGCGTCGCGGCCGTCACGACGCCGCGGTCGTGCTTGGGCGAGCGCGGCCCCACGCACGACAACACCCCGTCGGCGCCCTCGCAGGCCAGGATCAGCTCCTTCTTGTCGGGGGCGACGCGCAGGTCGGCGACCATGACGTGGTGGGGGTCGAGCGACAGGCGGGCGGCGTCGCGGACGACCACGGTGACCTCGTGGCCCGCCTCCATGGCCAGTCTGAGGCATTCGCTGCCGACTCCGCCGGTGGCGCCGAATATCGTGATCTTCACGGATTCCTCCGAAACGCGAATAGTATGAGAGTCGTATTATATGGTTTCAGTATCTTCCATCCAGGATGCGCTGCGCGCGTTGACCGCCCAGGTCTCGCTGCTCAACCAGCAGGTCGGCGGGCGGCTCGACCTGCGCCCGGTCGACCGCGACTGCCTCTACCTGATCTCCCGGCACGCCCCCATGACGCCCTCGGCGCTGGCCAAGCTGACCGGCCTGCACCCGGCGACCATGACCGGCGTGCTCGACCGGCTGGAGAAGGGAGGCTGGATCGCCCGCGAACGCGACCCGCACGACCGGCGCGCGGTGCTCATCCGCCCGCTCCCGCGCCGGGTCCCCGAGATCGTCTCTCTGTACGCCGGCATGACCCGTGCCCTCGACGAGATCTGCGCCGGCTACTCCCCCGAGGAGCGCGCCCTCCTCCTCGACTTCATCACCAAGGTCACCGACGCCGCTACCACGGCGAAAAATTCCCTATGACTCCCTATCAAAGGGAGTGATACGGTGTCTTCATGGACATCTTCACTTCCCCTGACGCCGGGCGCGCCCTCCTCGACCGCTACCGCGACCTCCTGGACACCTGGCCCGTCCCGGCCGAGCGGCTGACCGTCCCCACCACGCTCGGCGACACCTTCGTCCTGGCCTCCGGCCCGCCCGGCGCGCCGCCCGTGATCCTGGTCCACGGCGCGATGGCCAACTCCCTCACCTGGTACGGCGACATCGCCGCCTGGTCGGAGCACCACCGCGTCTACGCCGTCGACATCCCCGGCGAGCCCGGCCTGTCGGCCCCCAACCGGCCGCCGATCGGCGACTACCCGGGCTGGCTCGGCGAGGTCATGACCGGTCTGGGCGTCGAGTCGGCCACCGTCGTCGGCCTGTCGCTGGGCGGCTGGATCGCGACCGGCCTGGCGGTCCGCGACCCCCGCCGCGTCGAGCGGCTCGCGCTGATCTGCCCCGGCGGCATCGGCAGGGTCCGGCGCGGCCTCCTGCTGGTGGCGCTGCTGCTCCTGGCGCTCGGGCAGCGCAAGCGGTCGCAGAAGCTCATCCTGGGCGCCGACCTGAGCGGCACCGGATGGTTCGGCGAGTTCCACGACCGGATCAACCGCGACTTCAAGCCCCGCCGCACCGACCTGAGGATCTACACCGACGCCGAGCTCGCCGGCCTGACGATGCCGGTGCTCGTCATCGCGGGTGACCGCGACGCCCTCATCAACGGGCCGGAGACGGCGCGGCGGGTGCGCGCCAACGTGCCCAAGGCGGACGTCCGGCTGCTGCCCGGCGTCGGCCACCTGATCACCGGCCAGACCGGCACCGTCAACGAGTTCCTGGGATGACCCCGCCGCGCCACCGGCCCCGCCGAACCGGGTCGGTGTGCGCGGCGGCCACCACCAGCAGCAGCGGGACCACCGCCCACCACCAGCCGGACCCCACCGGAGCCCAGGTGCCGGCGCCGGCGGCCAGCAGGGGCGCGGCCCCCGCCAGCGCCACCGCCCGGCCCTCTGACCGGCCCCCTGACCGGCCCTCCGCGCGCCGCACCGCCCACCCCGCCCCGGCCAGCGCCAGCAGCAGCGCCGCCACCGCCTCCCCGGCCAGCGCGTCCGCCGGCCCCGGGGCACCGGCCAGCCACCAGGCCGCCCCCCACCCCCCGCCCGCCGCCGCGGCGGCCATCAGCGTGCGCGCCCACTGCCGCACCCAGCGCGGCACCGGTGTGGCGGCGGTCGTCGCGGCCATGCCGTCGACCAGCGTGAACGCCGCCGCCGCGGCGAGCACCGCGCCCGCCGACCGCACCACCGCCCCCGCGAACTCCGCCGGGACCAGCCAGGCCCCGGCGAGCACGAGCGGCGCCGTGATCCCGAGCGGCAGCCAGTCGGCCGCCCGCGCCAGCGGCACCGCGAGTGACACCGCCGGCGTCTTCATGCCGGCTCCCCGCACGCCCGGGAGTCGGTGACCGCCTTGATGCCCAGCAGGGGCGCGGCCCGGACGGTCGTGGTGGCCGGATCGGTGAGCACCGCCCAGTGCGCCCGCACCCGCCCGGCCGCCGCCGGGTCGCGGAGCAGCACGCGGGCGTTGACCAGGTCGGCGTCGCCGTAGACGGCGCCGTTCAGCCGTCCGGGGACGATGGCGGAACTGCCGGTCTCGGCCAGCGGGTACACGTGCCAGCCGTCGCCCGGCCGGATGGTCTCCGGAGGTGGCCCCCAGGTTCGCGGCGCGCTCTCCGCCAGCCCGGCGACCCGGCCGGTCAGCCACAACGCCACCACCGTGCGGGCCTGACCGCAGACCGGGCCCGGCTCCAGCCCGGCCGCGCCGTGGGCCTCCACGCCCGCCAGGCTCGTCTCGCTCACCCCCGTGCGCCAGACCAGCGGCAGCGAGCCGTGGAGGTCCTGGCGCAGCTCCGGAACCCGGGCCAGGGCCCCCGGCGGCACGACCGAGGTGATCGGGCGCAGCGCCGCGGCCCACCGCGCCACCCACGGCTGGTACCCCGGGCGCGGGCAGAAGGTCAGCCCGTCCCGGTCCTGGCACCCCGCCGGCGCGGGTTTGGGCAGGTAATCGGCCCGGGCCGCCACCGGGACCGCCACGGCCAGCGACACCGCGGCGAGGACCGCCGGGATCGGCCGCGGCCCGTGCCGGAGCACCGCCACCGCGCCCGCCGCGACCGCGAGCGCCACCAGATACGACAGGTGCGCCGCCGAGGGGCGCGGGCCGAGCGTCGCGTCGTGGGTGGCGACCCACGGGAGCGCCCAGCCGCCGTACTCGCCCCGGGGATTGGCGAAGATCAGGAACGCGAAGCCGAAGATCACCAGCAGGGGGGTGAAGGGCCAGGGCGTCCAGCGGGCCAGCGCCGCGCCGAGGGTCGCCGCCAGCGCGGTCAGGGCCAGGCCGTTGAGGGCCTCCCAGCCGTCGAAGGTCCCGGCGGCGGGGCCGCGCAGCAGGGCGTACCCGACCAGAGGGGCGATCACCGAGGCGGCGGCCAGCGCCCCGGCGACCGGGGCGGCGAGCAGCACCGCGCGGGTGCGCGCGGCGGCCCGTGCGGGCAGCGCGCCCAGGGACTCCGGCAGGCCGCCCCTGCGGTCGCGGCCCGCCGCCAGGTTCGCGGCCACCAGCACCGCCCCGGCCACCAGCGTGGACGCCGTCACCGCGCGCAACGTCACGAACGTCAGATCGGGCCACCACGACGACGCGCGCAGCCCCTCCACGGCCACCGCGACCACGACGGCCGCCCAGATCAGCGGGTTGCGCGCCATCCGCCGCAGCTCGAACACGGCCAGCGTCATGCCCGCACCCCCTGCGCGCCGAGCAGCAGCAGGTAGCCGTCCTCGACGCCCGGCTCGCCCGGCACCGCCGACGGCGGCCGGTCGCCGAGGGAGCGGTAGCGGCCGTCGGGGGTGCGCCAGAACGTCCCGTCCGGCGGAGTCGTGGTCAGCCAGACCCGCCCGGACGCCTTGGCGGCCAGCTCGCCCGGCGTGCCCTCGAACACCACCGACCCCGTCCTCAGCACCACGACGCGTTCGCACAACGTCGTGACGTCCTCGGTCTGGTGGGTCGACAACACGACGGTCCGGCTCGCGCCCAGCTTCGACAGCAGCGCCCGGAACCGCATCCGCTGCTCCGGGTCCAGGCCCACCGTCGGCTCGTCCAGGACGATCAGATCGGGCTCGCCCAGCAACGCCTGGGCGAGCGCGAGCCGCTGCCGCATGCCGCCCGACAACCTGCGGACCTTCGTGCGGGCGCGGTCGCTCAGGTCGACCTCGGCCAGCACCCGCCGCACCTCGTCGTGCCGGGCCCGCCGGTCGTGCATCTCCTTCAGGATCGCGACGTACTCCACCAGCTCGAACGCGGTGAAATGCGGGTAGACGCCCGGATCCTGCGGCAGGTAGCCCAGACGGCGGCGCAGCGCCCGCCGCTGCTCCCGGTCGGCCGGGTCGAGCCCGAACGCCCGCACGCCGCCCTCGTCGGGCGCCAGCGTGGTCGCCAGAATCCGGATCAGCGTGGTCTTCCCGGCCCCGTTCGGGCCGAGCAGGCCCGTCACGCCGGTGCCGAACGCCAACGACACCCGGTCGAGCGCGGTCCGGCGGCCGAACCGCCGGGTCAGATCGCAGACGGTCAGAGTCGGTTCCATCGACGTGCCCCCAGATAGACGAACGGAATCAGAGCCATCGCGTACGCGGCCTGCGCGGGCGCGCCGAACAGCGCCTCCCGGCCGGCCAGCACCGCCACCAGCCACCCGGCGGCCAGCAGCGCCGACACACGCTGCGGCGCCAGGCGCGCGCCGAAGGCGAGCGCGGCCCCCGTCAGGGCCAGCGACGGCAGCAGCCAGGCCGCGGTGAACCCGGGCAGCGCCGGGGTCGCCGCCCCGGTGACCAGCAGCGCCGTCACCAGCACCGCCAGCGCGCGCAGCAGCAGCACCCGCGTGCGGCGGATCGGCGCGGCGCCCGTGATCTCGTGCAGCGCGTCGATCCGCGCGCCGTAGGCGGCGGCGATGCCGAGCAGCGGCAGCACCGGCGCCACCGCCAGGAAGACGAGCATCGACCGGTCGGCGGCGTGCGCGGCGGCCACCGCGAACGCCAGCGCGCCGGCCACCCCCAGCAACCACGAACGGGTCAGCCCCGGCGTGGCCGCCAGGAACACCGCCACGTGCTCGGGCACCCCCAGCGCGGTCAGCAGCCGCGTCAGCGGGCGCGGCCGGGGCCGGTCGACGACGTCGGCGACCGCCGCCCAGCTCGCCTCCAGCCACGCCTCCTCCGCGGGGAAGGCGGCCTGACAGGCCGGGCACGACGCCACGTGGGCCTCCACCGACATCGCCGTGGCCTCCGGCAGGCCCCCGCCCAGATAGGCCGCCCGCAGGTCGTCGGGCACGTGCCACCCGTTCATGTGAGCAACTCCCTCAGCCGGGCCTTGGCCCGCATGACGCGGGTCTTCACGGTGCCTTCCGGGACGCCGAGCAGCCGCGCGGCCTCCTTCACGGTCAGGCCGTCCAGGACGGTGGCCCGGATCGCCGCCCGCAGGTCGGGCGAGAGCCGGTTCAGCGCCGTCCCGAGGTCGCCGTGCTCGACCGCGCGCAGCACCAGGTCCTCGGCCGACTCGGTCGCGGTGACCTCGGCGGTGACCGGGACGGGCCGTCCGCGCAGCGCGCTGACCAGCTTGCGGATCGCGATCGTCCACAACCACGCCCCCGCCGCGCCGTCGGCGGGGCGGTAGCGGCCCGCGTCCCGCCAGACCGCGACGAAGGTGTCCTGCACGGCGCTCTGCACCAGGTCGGGGTCGCCGCACCGGCGGACCAGCCGGGCCCGCAGCCAGGGCGCGTGCCGGTGGTGCAGCACACGCAGCGCCTCAAGCCGGCCCTCGGCCACGGCGGCCAGCAGGGCGGCGTCGCTGTCGGGGCTCATGTCTCCTCTATCGCGACCGGCGGGGAGAAAGGTTCTGCTCCGAGTGGAACAAATCAGGTGAAGTCCCAACGAGGCAGCCGCTACCGTCATGATCGTGACCAAGCTCAACCAGATCCTGGCCGTCGAGAAGGGCGTCAAGGCCGACGTCCAGCGCAAGGTGACGGACGCCAACACCCTCATCCAGAAGGCGCCGCTGCTGTCGGGCATCTCGCGCACCTACCAGCCGATCGACGACGAGGGCGAGCAGCTGCCGCCCGAGTCGACGCGCGTGCAGGTGCAGGCCGAGCAGGTGCTGCGGGACGTCACGGTCACCCTGACCCGGCTGTTCGACGTGACCGCGACCAAGGACGTCGCCAACTGCTCGGCCAAGGCCGACATCGTCGTCGACGGCGCCACCCTGGTCCGCGACGTGCCGGTGACCTACCTGCTCTTCCTCGAGAAGCAGCTCGCCGACCTGCACGGCCTCATCTCCCGGCTGCCCACGCTCGACCCGTCGGAGACCTGGTCGCTCGACGGCAACACCGACACCTGGCGCACCGAGCCGGTCCGCACCACCCGGACCAAGAAGGTGCCGCGCAACCACGTGCTGGCCGAGGCGACCGACAAGCACCCGGCCCAGGTCCAGGTCTTCACCGAGGACGTCGTCGTCGGCTACTGGACGCGCGTCGCCTTCTCCGGCGCGCTGCCCCAGCGGCGCGTCAACGAGCTGCTGACCCGGCTGACCAAGCTGCAGGAGGCGGTGAAATTCGCCCGCGAGGAGGCCAACGGCACCCAGATCACCGACCAGCGGGTCGGGGAGGCGCTGTTCGGCTACCTGCTCGGGTGACCCCAAGGACCCCCGCCCGGAAGGGCGGGGTGCGCGATGAGCGCAAGCTGAAACTGAAGCATCACGACTGAACGACGGTGACAGCGCAGGTTCGAATCCTGCCCCCTGCATCTCTCGCGGGGGTGGCCCAACCGGTAGAGGCAGCCGTTCAAACTCAGGCTCTCGCTCCAGACTCAGCATTGCCGCCGGTCGCCGGAGCGACCGGTCACGGACGGAAGTCGTCAGGTTGCGGGTTCGAATCCCACCGGGTGCTCTCCCTGCGCCCGTAGCTCAACGGAAGAGCGGACGACATGATCGTGATCCGTGGCCTTCAAAGGTTCCGGCGCCGCGATGTGGCGGCGTAACGGCCCCCGGGATTCAGGGTATTTCCTGGGGGCCACCGCCTTTTCGCCGGCCGGTGTCAGCCGCGCCGGCGCAGTTCCTCGTTCATGGCCAGCGCCTCGGCGAGCTGGTCTTCCAGGATGATGATGCGGCACGCCGCGTCCACCGGGGTGCCGGCGTCGACGAGTTCGCGGGCGCGGGCGGCCAGCCGGAGCTGATAGCGGGAGAAACGGCGGTGACCTCCCTCGCTGCGCAGCGGCTCGATCAGCTTGGCGGCGCCGAGACTGCGCAGGAAGGCCGGGGTGACCCCCAGGATCTCGGCGGCCCGGCCCATGCTGTAGGCGGGATAGTCGTCATCGTCGAAGCGTTGTTCTGAGGCTGACGCCTGATGTGCTTGATCCACTCAACCTTCCTGAAAACGCGAACAGGGGCCCCGGCGCGGTGATGCGCCGGGGCCCAGAGGGTTTAACACCATCCACCGGCCGTGTCGGCCGGTTCACCTATGTGCGTGGATCGCGTATGCGTGACCGTAGACCACCATCCTGTTCATGGAGCTCCGGTACCCGTGCGGCCGCAAGCGGCCTGCGACGGGCGATCCCTGATGGCGTTCAACACTCCTTTCCGGTTATCTCTGCATTCCTGCAATGGCGGCGCGTCCACCGTCCCGGCCCTGTCTGACTTCGCCGGCCGCGACGGTCCGACCTTCCGCCTCCTCCGCATCGTTACTGCTTCCACGCTCGTCCAGGCAGGTCGTCGTGATGCTCGTACTGCGCTGCCCTCGTGGATCCTTCTCTTACGCTGACACAAACGTTATCCCCCACGCGGCCGAATGTCTATCGTCGCGACTACAGATTTTCTTCCTTCTCCCGGTCAAGGATCAGGTGGTCCCGGAGTGCGGCGGCCAGGTCGCCGGCCGCCCGGATCTGCGCGGGTGTGAGCCCGTCGACGAACAGTTCGCGGATGGCGCGCAGGTGCGGGACCGTCGCCCGGTGGAAGGCGGCGGCGCCCTCCTCGGTGAGCACGGCCTCCGCGCCCCGGTTGTCCTCGGTGCAGTTCTCCCGCCTGATCAGGCCGCGCCGGTCCATGCGCCCGAGGTGGTGGGACAGGCGGCTGCGTTCCCAGCCGATCGTCGCCGCCAGCTCCGAGGAGCGCAGGCGGCCGTTCTCGGCCTCGCTCAGCGCGAGCAGGACGCTGTAGTCGCCCGTCGACAGACCCGACTCGCTCAGCAGCCGGGCGGCCGTCGCGGCTCGCAGCGCCTCCGTCGTCTCGATGAAATCCCGCCAGATCCGCAGCTCCTCCCGGGTGGGGAAGCGGCCTCTGCGCTGCGTCAACGTCGTCTCCTCCCCGCCGGGAATATAATTGACACGTCAATCATTTCCGATCATATGACGTTGAGGCACGACATGTTCGAACTAGGGCTGAACTCCTTCGGGGAGGTCGCCACGGACGGCGGGCGGACCCTGTCCGACGCCGAGACCGTGCGGCTGATCGTCGAGGAGGCCCGGCTCGCCGAGGCGTCCGGGCTCGACGTGTTCAGCCTGGGCGAGCACTACCGCGAGGGCCACACCGACTCGGCCACGCCGGTGCTGCTGGCCGCCATCGCCACCGCCACCGGCCGCATCGCGCTCGGCACCTCGGTGACCGTGCTCAGCACCAACGACCCGGTGCGGCTCTACCACGAGTTCGCCACCCTCGACGCGGTGTCGGGCGGCCGGGCCCGCATCGTGCTCGGCCGCGCCTCGGCCACCGAGTCGTTCCCGCTGTTCGGCTACGACCTGGCCGACTACGAGCGGCTGTTCGAGGAGAAGCTCGACCTGTTCGTCCGGCTGGAGCGCGAGGAGGAGGTGACCTGGTCGGGCACGGTCAGAACCCCTCTGGTCCGGTACGCCGCCCGCCCCCGCATGCGCCCGGGAGGCATCCCCACCTGGATCGGCGTCGGCGGCAGCCCCGGCTCGGTGCTCCGCGCCGCCCGCCACGGCCTGCCGCTCATGATGGCGGTCATCGGCGGGCGGCCCCAGCGGTTCGCCGGCAACGTCGACCTCTACCTGACCGCGCTGCGGCGCGCGGGCCGGCCGGAGCTGCCGATCGGGCAGCACTCCCTGGGCCTGGTCGCCGACACCGACGAAGAGGCCAGGGAGACCTGGTGGACGTACTGGCAGCCGGTCGTCGCGGCGCTGGCGGCCGAACGCGGCTTCTACGCCCCCACCCGCGACCGCTTCGAAGCCGAACTCGACCACGGCGCCCTGTACGTCGGCTCCCCCGAGACCGTCGCGAGGAAGATCGCCAGAACCGCCCGCGACCTGCGGCTCAGCCGCTTCGACCTCAAGTACGACATCATGCGTCTCCCCCGCGACGCCCGAGCCCGCACGATCGAGCTGCTCGGCCGCGACGTCGCCCCCCGTGTCCGTGAACTCCTCTCCTCCTCGCAGAAAAGAAGCGCATGACCGACATCACCTTCGGCCTGGACACCTTCGGCGACGTGCCGTCGGACGACTCCGGCGCCCCGCTGTCCCACGCCGCGGCCATCCGCCAGGTCCTCGACGAGGCCGTGATCGCCGACGAGCTCGGCGTCGACGTGATCGCGCTGGGCGAGCACCACCGCCCCGAATACTCGATCTCCACGCCCGAGACCGTGCTGGCCGGCATCGCCACCCGCACCTCGCGCATCCGCCTGGCCTCCGGCGTGACCGTGCTGAGCTCCGACGACCCCGTCCGGGTGTTCCAGCGCTTCGCGACGGTCGACGCGCTGTCGAACGGCCGGGCCGAGGTGATCCTCGGACGCGGCTCCTTCACCGAGTCGTTCCCGCTGTTCGGCTACGACCTGGCCGACTACGACAAGCTGTTCGAGGAGAAGATCGAGCTGTTCGTCAAGCTCCTCGACGAACGGCCCGTCACCTGGAGCGGCACCGTCCGCGCCCCGCTCGACCAGGCCGACGTCTACCCCAAGACCGAGTCGGGCCGTCTGTCGACGTGGGTGGGCGTCGGCGGCTCGCCCCAGTCGGTCGTCCGCACCGCCCACTACGACCTGCCGCTGATGCTCGCCATCATCGGCGGCGCCCCCGACCGCTTCGCCCCCTACATCGACCTCTACAAGCGGGCCGCCGAGCAGTTCGGCACCACCGCCCACCCGGTCGGCATGCACTCGCCGGGGTTCGTCGCCGACACCGACGAGGAGGCGCGCGAGGGGTTCTGGCCGGGCTACAAGGTGATGCGCGACCGGATCGGGGCCACCCGCGGCTGGCCGCCGATCAGCCGGTCGGAGTACGACGCCGAGATCGCCCACGGCTCCCTCTACATCGGCTCGCCCGAGACGGTCGCCCGCAAGATCGCCAAGGCGGTCGGCACGCTCGGCGTCGCCCGGTTCGACCTCATCTACAGCGTCGGCCCGCAGCCGGTCGGCGCCCGCACCAAGGCCGTGGAGCTGTTCGGCGGCAAGGTCATCCCGATGGTCCGCGACCTCCTGGGCGACCGGTCATGAGCCCCGTACAGACGATCGGCGTCCTCGGGGCGGGCAAGGTCGGCACCGTCCTGGCCCGGCTGGCGCTGGCGGCCGGATACCGTGTGCTGATCGCGGGCTCCGGCGACCCCGCCAAGATCGCCCTCATCGTCGAGGTGCTCACCCCCGGCGCGACCGTGGTCACGGCGCGGGAGGCGGCGGCCGGGGCCGACGTGGTCGTGCTGGCCCTGCCGCTCGGCAAGCACCGCGACATCCCGGCGCGGGCGCTCGACGGCAAGCTCGTCGTCGACGCGATGAACTACTGGTGGGAGGTCGACGGCGTCCGCGACGACCTGACCGACCCGCGCACCACCACCAGCGAGATCGTCCAGGAGTTCCTGCCGGGCGCGCGGGTGGTCAAGGCGTTCAACCACATGGGCTACCACGACCTGGAGGACGGCGCGCTGCCCTCGGGCGCGCCCGGCCGCCGGGCCATCGCCGTCGCCGGGGACGACCCCGGCGACGTGGCGGTCGTCGCCGGGATCGTCGACGCCCTCGGCTTCGACCCGGTCATCGCCGGGCCGCTGGCCGAGGGCGTGCGGATGGAGCCGGGAACCGAGCCGTTCGGCGCCAACGTCGAGGCCGCCGAACTGCGCGCGATGCTGGCCCGGTTCCCCGAATCGGAGCGCGGACGCGCCCGTCACCAGGCGGTCGCGCCGCCGTCGACCATGTAGTTGGCGCCCGTGATGTAGGCCGCCCGGTCGGAGGCGAGGAAGACCACCAGCTCGACGATCTCCTCCGGCCGGGCGAACCGCTTGAGCAGCGTCTTGCGCGTGATCGCCTCGCGGGCCGCCTGGTCGTCGCCCAGGTCCCGCTCGCTGGCCGGGGTCAGCACCGGCCCCGGGCTGACGGCCACCGCCCGGATCCCGTGCGGAGCCCCTTCGAGCGCGAGCTGGCGGGTCATGCCGATGACCCCGGCGTTCGCCGCGGCGTGCGCGACCATCGGCGGCACCTCGCCGGCGATCAGGCCGGCCATCGACGCCACGTTGACGATGACGCCGCCGCCGCGCGCGACCAGGTGCGGCCAGGCGAACTTCGACACGAAGAAGGGGATGTCGAGCTCGCCCGCGATGGTGGTGTGCCAGTCGTCGACCGAGAAGCCGGGCAGCGGCCCGAAACGCGGCAGGGCCGCGTTGTTGTAGACGACGTCGAGCCCGCCGTAGGCCGCGACCGCCTCCTCGACGACCCGGCGCGCCTGCCCGGGGTCGGTCAGGTCGATCGGCGCGACGCCCGTCATCTCCCCGCCCGCCCGGCGCACCAGCGCCACCGTCTCGTCGTTGGCGGCGGTCTGGATGTCACACCCGACCACCTTCGCGCCCTCGCGGGCGAAGGCCAGCGCGGCGACCCGTCCCTGCCCTCCGGCGGTGCCGGTGATCAGCACGACCTTCCCGTTCAGTGATCCCATCGAGTCCTCCCCGAGTAATAGTTGCTTCGTCAAAAAAGTACATTACTTCTTTCGTGAAGCAACTACCATGTGGGGATGACCACACGACCGCTCTCCCCCGACGAGGACGCCCTGGTCCGCGCGCTGCCCCGGCTCATGTACGCCCTCCCCCGGGCCATCGACGCCGACATGGTGCGCGAACAGCAGCTCCCGCTGATCGAGTGGACCGCCCTGATGCGCCTGTCGGAGGCCCCTCGGCGGCGGATGCGGATGGGCGAGCTCGCCACCGCGTGCGAGTTGTCGCTGAGCGGCATGACCCGCATCGCGAACGTGCTGGAGAGACAGGGCCTGATCGAACGCGTCAGGAGCGACGAGGACGCCCGCGGCTGGAACGCCGTCATCACCGACGCGGGGCTGGCCCGCCTCGAACGGGCCTGGCCGACCAACCTGGCCAGCCTGCGGCGGCACCTGCTCGACCACCTCGACGGCATCGACGTCGCCCGCCTGGCCCGCGCCATCGGGAACGTCGCCCTCGCCGACTGAGCCCATCTTCCCGATTTGTTCGCCATCATGAAGGACAACGGGAGGGGACAGGTTGACCCTGGGGGTACCGGCCGCCGGCAGGACGGCCGACACACTGCGTTATCCGCCGGGATCCTTGGTGATCCTGACCGGCCTGCCGGGCGCCGGGAAGACCACACTGCTGCGCCGCCTCTACGCCCTCAGCGGCGAGGAGACCCGGCCCGTCGACAGGGGCGGCCTGACCGTCATCGACAGCTACCAGTCGCGGCTCCACTGGAGGGGCCGCATCCCATGGGCGCCCAAACCGGTGCGCACCGCGATCACCTGGGTCACCCACATGTCCCGCATCTCCCGGGCCATGCGCACCGGCCCGGTGATCGCCCACAACCGGGGCTGCGGCGTCTTCCCCCTCTACGTGCTGGCCTGGCTGGCCGTCCGGCGCGGCACCCGGCTGCACCTGCTGATGCTCGACACCCCGCCCCACCTGGCGAAGGCCGGGCAGCGGTCGCGGGGACGGGTGGTGCCCGAGGCCGCCTTCGGCCGGCATCTGCGCAGGTGGGGGCGGCTGCTTGGCCGCGTACAGGAGGGCGAGCCCGCGCCCGCCCTCACGGCCCACGTGCTGACCCGGGACGAGGCCGACCGGCTCAAAGAGGTCAGGTTCGACCGCTGAGCCGCTCGACCGTCGCCGCGGCGATGGCCTCGACACGGCGGCCGTAGGCCTCGGCGCCGTCGAACACGAAACTGCCGCCGACGACGGGCAGCGCGCTGAAGGAGGCCCGGAAGCCCGTCGCCGCCGCGCCCGGCGGCAGCGGCGCGTAGGTCTCGAAGGGCGTCATGTCATAGCCCTGGCGTGAGGTGTGCCGGTTGCGCGCGACCTGGTGGGCCGCGACCCGGACCACCGCGTCGACCCCCTGGTCGAGCAGCAGTTGCAGCCACCGGAACTGCACGTCGAAGTGCTTCGCGTGGCCCTCGGCCGGGTGTTGCAGCAGGTAGGAGCAGACGACGGGGTTGTGCCAGCGGTACATGTCCGGGTCGGCCTGCTCCTCGGCCAGGATCGCGTAGTAGTAGTCGGCGCACCGGCCCAGCGGCCCGGCGGGCGCCCCGCAGTCACAGTGATCCGTCATGGCCTGGATCATAGGTGAGTGGACGACCGTGACGTGCTCTACCGCCGGGTGGCCGCCGACCTGCGCGAGGCCGTCGCGGGCGGGGTCTACGGCTCCGACGGCCGGCTCCCGGCCGAGTCGGCGCTGGCCGAGCACTACGGCGTCTCCCGCGGCACGAGCCGGCAGGCCCTGGCGCTGCTGCGGGCCGGCGGCGTGGTCACCTCGCGGCGCGGCACCCGCCGGGTGGTCCTCGGCGCGGCCCCGGCGCAGAGCTTCGCCGAACTGCTGAGCTTCACCACCTGGGCCCGCTCGATCGGCGAGGAGCCCGGCGGGATGCTCGAATCGCTGACCGTCCGGCCCGGCCACGAGGAGGAGCTGACCCGGCTGCGGCTGCGCGCGGGCACCGAGGTGTACGCCGCCCTCCGGGTGCGGACCCTGTCGGGGCGCCCCGTGATGATCGAACGCACCTGCTATCCGGCCCGGGTCGGCCAGATCGTGGCCCGGCTGCCGGCCGACACGGTGTCGTACACCGAACGGCTGCTCGGCCACGGCATCGTCTTCGCCGACGCCGAGCACACCATCGACCTGGCCTTCGCCGACCCCGACGACGCCCGGCTGCTCGGTTGCCCCGAGGGCGCCGCGCTGCTGCGCGAACGCCGCCGCACCACCGACCCGGCCGGGCGGCCGGTGGAGTGGTCCGAAGACCGCTACCTGCCCGGGACGGTGGCGTTCACCGTGCACAACTCGATCGCGACCTCGACGTTGTCGCGGTTGCGGTCAGCGGCGCAGCAGCGGGGCCAGCAGCGGCCGGAAGTGGCCGAAACCGGGGGTCGCCGCGCCCGCGACCTTGGCCTCGTCGTCCCAGCGCCGGACCGCCACCGCGTCGGCCGCGCCCGGCAGCGCCGCGAACGCGGCGGCCTCCTCCTCGCTCATCGGGCCGCCCTGCACCTGGAGGGTGAACTCCGAGGCCGCCGACAACCGGGCCCGGTAATCGGGTTCGACCGCGCACAGGTAACGCTTGGCGGCGACGTGCAGCCGGACCGGCTCGGTCACCTCCGGCCCGAACCAGCGGGCCGGCACCTGCGCGCCGGTGTGGCCGTGCCGGTTGTCGACGCCCGACATCAGCTCCGCGCCCCCGTCGAGGTGGCCGATGTCGTGCAGCAGCGCCGCCGCGACCAGGTGCGCGGGCGCGCCGGCCGCCTCGGCGAGCGCGGCGGCCTGAAGCATGTGCCCGGCCATCGTGACGGCCTCGCCCAGGTAGTCGCCGGTGCCGGGGCCGGTGAAGAGGGCGTCGAGCTCGTCGAGCGCCGCCGTCCGGCGCAGCACCGCCAGCGTGCTCGCCAGGCCGTCGAGGTCGGCGTACACACCCTGCAGGTGCCGCGCGCCGCTCTGCTCGAAGGCGGTGCGGGCGTGCAGGAGCCGGGTGTTGTCGAAGATCAACTTTGCGGGGCGAGATGTCCGGAAGGTGAAATTCCGTTGAGCGGGACCGGCCCGGTTCGTGAGGCTGGGGTGCGTGGTGCTGTTCGGGATCGTCGTGGTGGGGGCGTCCGTGCAGCGGCTCGCCGGAATCGGGTTCGCGCTGGTCGGCGTGCCCGCGATGGTGCTCCTGCTGGGCCCCGCCGACGGGGTGCGGCTGGCCAACTGCGGCGCGCTGGTCATCAGCGCCGCCGGGCTCGTCGGCACCTGGCGGTCGGTCCGGCCGGGCGCGATGATCCCCTTGGTCGTCGCGGCGGCGGCGACCGTACCGGCCGGCGCCTGGATCGCCCGCGGCCTGCCCGAACCCGCGCTGCTGGCCGTCACCGGAGCGCTGGTCAGCGCCGCCGCGTTGCTCGTGATGAGCGGGGTCCGGGTGCGATCGCTCCGCGGGCGCGGGGGCGCGGTCGCGGCCGGCGCCGCGAGCGGGTTCCTCAACGCCTCGGCCGGGGTGGGCGGCCCCGCCGTCTCCCTGTACGCCGTCAACGCCGGCTGGACGGTACGCGAGTTCGTCCCCAACGCCCAGTTCTACGGCGTCGTCGTGAACGTCTTCTCGATCGCCGCCAAGGGACTCCCCCGGCTCAGCGCGCCGACGTGGGCCCTGGTCGGCGCCGGGATCGCGGCCGGGCTGGCGGTCGGCTCGCTGCTGGCCCGGCACGTGCCCGAACGCCCCGCCCGGTGGGTCGTCCTGTCGCTCGCGCTGGCCGGCGGCCTCACGACCCTGGCGAAGGGCCTGCAGGGCTGACGGCGGCGCTGCCCCGCGTGTGGAACGACCACGGGGTGCGGACCGGCGGGAAGTTGTAGCGGTGCACGCCGGTGACCGTGAACCCGCCGCGCTCCAGCAGGGCGACGGTGTCGCGGCCGGTGTGGCAACCACCCGCGAGCGGGGGCCAGATCGTGGCGTCGAGGGCGCGCTGCATGCGTACAAGACCGGGGGTGTCGGCCTTTCCGTGCTCCAGGAACCGCAGCTCGCCACCGGGCCTGAGCACCCGCCGCGCCTCGGCCAGCGCCTGGCCGACGTCCGGGATCGAGCACAACACCAGGCAGAACACCACGGCGTCGGCGCTCGCGTCGAGCGCCGGCAACCGGCCCGCCGCCCCCGCGCTCACCTCGACCGGCACCGGCGCCGCCGCGGCCGCGGCGGCGGCGTGCCGCCGCAGCAGGGCCTCCGGCTCCACCGCCAGAACCCGCGTGACGGCCGGCGGATAGTGGGCGAAGTTCGCGCCGTCCCCCGCCCCGACCTCCACCACCTGCCCCGACAACCCCGCGAGCAGGGCACGGCGGTGCTCGGCCATGCCGCGACGGTCCATGGTCTGCCGCAGACGCGGCCACATCCGGGCGAAGAGCTTGGGCATGACTCCATTAGACCCACGCATAAGATCGTCCGCATGGCGACGAGGCTGGTGCAGATTCACATGAAAGCCGCGGACGACGAAGCGGTCGGCCGTTTCTGGGCGCAGGCCCTCGGCTGGGGCATGTCCAGCGAAGGACCGGGCGTCACCAACCTCGAACCCGAGGGCTTCGTCTACCCCGACCCGACGGCCGTCTGCATCGACGTCGTCCACGACCCCAACCCCAAGACGGTCAAGAACCGCGTCCACCTCGACCTCGCCACCACCTCGGCCGCCCACCAGGCCGACCTGGTCGCCCTCCTCCGCTCCCTCGGCGCGACCCCGATCGACGTGGGCCAGGGCGACGTGCCCTGGACGGTTCTTGCCGACCCCGAGGGCAACGAGTTCTGCGTCCTGGAACCCCGGGAGCTCTACCGCGACACCGGCCCGGTCGCCGCCGTCGTCGTCGACTGCGCCGACCCGCGCGCCATGGCACGCTTCTGGGACGCGGCGATCGACTGGACCCTCCACGAGGTCACCGACGACCACGCCCGCCTGCGCTCGGCCAAGGGCGTCGGCCCCTACCTGGAGTTCATCCGCACTCCCGACGTGAAGACCGTGAAGAACCGCGTCCACCTCGACCTGCGCCCCTACCCCGGCGACGAACAGGCCGCCGAAGCGGCCCGCATCCGCGCACTCGGCGCCGTCGACATCAACATCGGCCAGGTCGACGTGCCGTGGACCGTCTTCGCCGACCCCGAGGGCAACGAGTTCTGCGTGCTGACCCCGATGTAAACCGTTTGTGCTCCGGATCGGCGTGGCCGTAGGTTGCCTGCGGCCCCAGCCGTGAAGACATGAGGACACCCGCGTGACCCCGCCTGCTTTCCAGATCTGACACGTAATTCCGCGCACCGTCAGCCGACCCCGCGGTCGGCTCCGCCGGGCTGCCCGTTTTGAGCGCCCGGTCACACGGCGTTCGAGGCCGCGCGCAATCGGCCTCGTGTCAGATCCAGAGAGACCATGTCTTCACAACCTCATATCGTGCTGCCCTGGACCGTCCGCCGGACCAGGCTGCCGCTGCTGTCACTACGCTGCGTCGACTGCGGGACGCGGTCCTTCACCACTGGGGCGGGACGCTTCCGGGTCAATGCCAACGGGAAGTTGCTGGACGTGTGGCTGCTGGTCCGGTGCGTGTCCTGCGACCGGACGAGCAAGCTGACCGTTCACGAGCGGGTGCCGGTCAGGTGCCTGGAGGCGGACGCGCTTCGGGGCTACCGCGACAACGATCCCCGCCTGGTGGCCACGACGTTGCTCGATCCACTGTTCGCCCACCGGAACCGGATCGGGCTCGACTGGGCCGGGGCCTGGCGGCTCTACGGCCCTTCGATACCGCTCGACGGGGTTTGGCCGGTTCGGGTGGAGGTGGGCTTCGACGATCCGGTGCCGGTGCGGGCGGATCGGCTCATCGCCGCTGGGCTTGGTCTCAGCCGGAGGGAGGTGGGGCGCCGGGTGAAGTGTGAGGTGTCGCTGCGGCGTTCGGTGAGCAGCGGGTTCTCCTTTACGGTGCTGGCCACCGATTAGTGGTGATCCGGGGGCGGTTTCGTGGATGGGGCCGCCCCCGGGATACTGATCATCTGCGGGTTGGCCGCAGTACTGCAACGCATCCGCGTCGCCGCATCGGCGGCGGCCGACGAGTTCGGCCGCCGAGAAAGCCTGTAGCTCCCGCGCGAATTGCGCCTACCTTCGATCCCGCAAGATCCGGCACACCATCGCCGAACCAGCCGATCAGAAGGCCAACCGCCGCCGTCCAGGCCCGCAGCTCCCCCACCAATTGCGCCTACCTTCGATCTCGCAAGATCCGGCTCATCACTCCCGAACCAGCCGATCAGAAGGCCAACTGCCGTCGGCGCGACCCTCTCGGCGGCCGCCCGACCGGCTACGACCCCGCACGAGACGCGGGCCGTAAGGTGGTCGAGCGGGCGATCAACCGGCTCAAACAGTTCCGTGCCGCAGCGACCCGCTACGACTGTGAGGATCGAAGGGTGCCGCCTCGGGTGGTGGTCTGACCCGCGTTACGACTGGCCCATGTGCCCTGTGTTTGATCTGTCGGCCATCACCCGGGACGGCGCTCGCTGCCGCCGGACC